>CAWBBT010000006.1:0-736819 GCA_963787165.1 uncultured Actinomycetota bacterium | reverse complement strand
GAGATCCTTTACTGCCCCGTCTGAAGCGGCTACGACCGCCGGGCCGCGAGTCTCGCGGCCACGTTGAATCGCGAAGGGCTTCCACCGCCCTCGATCGTCGAGGGCGCGAAGCTCCGGTACAACGTATCTCGCCGACGGGGAGCTCCTCTTCTCGAAGCAGGCCGAAGGCCGCTTCCCGGAGGAGGACGAGATCCTGTCGCGGCTTTGCTAGCGCTAGGAGCCGCTGAAGCGCGGCGGGCGCTTCTCGAGAAACGCCGTGACGCCCTCGGTGAAGTCGGCGGTCCCGGTCGCCTCCTGCTGCAGCTCGGCTTCGAGCTCGAGCTGCTGCTCGACGCGCGTGTACGCGTGATCGAAGAGCCGCTTCGTCAGCCCGATCGCCGCGTGTCGGCAGCGCGGCGTACGTCGCCGCGATCTCGGCGACGCGCTCGGCGAGCCGGTCCGCCTCGACGACCTCGGAGACGAGCCCCCAGGCGTGCGCCTCGGCCGCGGTCAGCTTCCGGTTCGAGGTCATCCACTCGAACGCGCGGGCGAAGCCGAGCAGGCGGTGGATGAACCACGAGCCGCCCGAGTCGGGCACGAGCCCGATCCCGATGAAGCCGGGGACGAAGGTCGCGACGTCGGCGGCGATCCGGATGTCGCAGGCGGCCGCGAGCGAGAGCCCGGCGCCGGCGCACGGCCCGTTGACCGCCGCGATCACCGGCTTCTCGAGCGCCGCGGATCACGCGGATGTTCGGGTGGTAGGTCTGCTCGAGCCGGTCGCGAATCGAGCCGGCGACCTCCTGGAACTCCTTCAGGTCCTGCCCGGCGCAGAAGCCGCGGCCGGCGCCCGTGATCACGACCGCGCGCACCTCCGGATCGCGCCGCCTCCTCGAGCGCCGCGCGCAGCGCCGCGTGCAGCGCCGCGTTGAACGCGTTGAAGACCTCGGGCCGGTTGAGGGTGATCGTGAGGACCGCGCCGTCGCGCGACGTCAGCACCTCGCTCATGCGCCGAGCCTACCGCGGCTTGCGGTCGAGGAACGCGCGGATCGCGCCCTGCGCCTCGTCGCCGAGCATCGAGAGCGCCAGCCAGTCGCGAGCGTGTCCGACGGTCTCGTGCCACGAGATGTCGCGCCACCAGTTCAGCTGCTGCTTCGCGTAGCGCGTCGTCTCGGGCAGCTTGCGCGCGAGCTTCTCGACCACCTCGTCGACCTTCGCGTCCAGCTCGGCCGCCGGGACGGCCCAGTTGACGAGCCCCCACTCCGCCGCCTGCGCCGCCGGGCACCTCGTCGCAGAGCAGGATCATCTCGCGGGCGCGACGGTCGCCGATCATGATCGGCAGCCACTGGGTCGCGCCGCCGGCCGGCACGGAGCCGTGCTCGAGCCCGACGTGGCGGATGAACGCGTCGTCGACCATGACGGCGAGGTCGCACGCCATCTGCAGCTCGTTGCCGCCGCCGACGGCGATCCCCTTGCACGCGCGCGAGCGTCGGCTTGCCGATCTCGCGCAGCCGGTCGTGCATGTCCTTGAAGGCGCCGAACCACTTCCAGTACTCCTTCGAGTTGCCGAGCAGGTCCTCGCCCCAGGCGCGCAGGTCGGCGCCGACGCAGAACGCGCGGCCGGCGCCGGTGACGACGACGACCCGGATCTCGTCGTCCCAGGACGCGTCCTCGAAGGCGCGCGCGAGCTCGCGCAGCATCCGGAAGTCGAACGCGTTCAGGACCTCCGGCCGGTTCAGCGTCACCGTCGCGCGCGGGTAGTCCTTCTCGTAGACGATCCGCTCGAAGCCGAGCTCCTCGGGCGGCAGCGGGCGGGGCTGGTCGGGCTCAGTCAACGTCGGCAAAGAGGACGTGGAAGCGGCCGCCCATCTCCATCGCGTCCTTGCCGGTCGCGGCGAACTCCGGCGTGCGCGCGGCCTCCTTGAAGGCGTCGCGCGACGGGAACTCCCACTCGGCGTAGTAGGCGTACTGCGGCTCGCCCGCCGGCGAGCCGAAGACGGGCCCGTGCCGGAACGTCGCCGCCGGGCACCTTGCGGCAGAGCTCGGCGTGCTGCTCGTAGCGCTCCGCGTCGGGCGCGCCTCGTAGAGAACGAAGGCTCGGACCATCTCGGCGGCTCCTTTTGACTCGGGATGGCCGGAGCGTATAGCTTGCGCCCGTGACGGGAGGGATCGCAGCCGCCGCGTCGCTCGCGCTCGTGGCCGGGCTCGCGGGCTCGGTCCAGGTGGCGGTGATGGGCCGCTTCGGAGACGCGGATCGGCTCCTTCGAGGCACTCGCCGCGAACCTGCTCTTCTCCACGCTGATCGCGACCGCCGTGCTGCTCGTGCTCCGCCAGAGCCTCGCAGGCTTCGGCGATGCCCTTCGCTCGCCCTGGTGGTACTGGGTCGGCGGCGGCGGAATGGGCGTCGTCGTCGTCCTCACGATCACGGTCGTGACGCCGCGGCTCGGCGCCGCCGCGACGATCGGCCTGCTGATCGCCGGCCAGCTCGCGATGGCCACCGCGATCGACCGCTACGGCTCGTTCGGCGTCGAGAAGGTGCCGCTCACGCTGCCGCGGGCGCTCGGCGTGCTGCTGCTCGCCGCCGGCGCCTGCTCGCGCTACGTGCGCTAGCGGCAGCTGCCGGACCGCCAGAACGTGGTGCCGACGCCGGGCTCGGAGATCGACCGTCCAGACCGCGCCGCCGCTCTGGGCGACGATCCCGTGGACGGTCGCGAGCCCGAGCCCCGTTCCCTCGCCGACCGGCTTGGTCGTGAAGAAGGGCTCGAAGATCTGCGTCGCCGACGCCTGCGTCCATGCCGTCGCCGGTGTCGCGACGACCAGCGTGACGTACAGGCCGGGACGAGTCGGGATGCGGCAGCTCGTCGTCCTCGCGAGCTCCAGTTCTTCGTGCGCACGATCAGCTCCCGCCCTTCGGCATCGCGTCGCGCGCGTTGACGGCGAGGTTGAGGACGACCTGCTCGATCTGCGCCGGGTCGGCGAGTGTCGGCCCGAGCTCGGGATCCAGCGTCGTCGAGAGCACGACGTCCTCGCCCAGCATCCGCGCGAGCATCGGCGACATCGCGCCGACGACGGCGTTCAGGTCGATGCACCTGCGGCCGCAGCACCTGCTTGCGGCTGTACGCGAGCAGCTGGCCCGTCAGAGTCGGCTGCGCGGCTCGCCGCGCGCGCGATCTGATCGAGGTTGTCGCGGCCGCGGCTGAGCCGCCTCGACGTCGAGCAGGGTCAGCTCCGCGTAGCCGCGGATCGCAGTGAGCAGGTTGTTGAAGTCGTGTGCGATCCCGCCGGCGAGCCGGCCGACCGATTCCATCTTCTGCGCCTGGCGCAGCTGCTCCTCGAGGCGTGCTCCGTCTCGTCGCGGCCGGTGGCGAGGATGTGCTGCGGCTTGCCGTCCGGACCGACGATGACGCTCGCGATCGCATCGAGAAGCACCCAGCTGCCGTCGGCGTGACGGACGCGGACGGTGGTGTCGCCAGCGTGCCGTCGATCGCCTTGGCGAACATCTCCTCCGCGCCGGCAAGGTCGTCGGCGTGGACGAGCCCTGCGAAATATGTGCCGACCATCTCCTGCGCCTCGATGCCGAGTGTTTCGAGGGCCGAGGCGACATGACGACGATCGTGCCCTCGCCGTCGACGACGCTGATCAAGTCGGTCGAGCACGTCGACGATCTGGCGTGCAGCTCTTCCTCTGCTGAGGGCGCCGTAGAGCCGCGCGTTCTCGAGCGCGATCGACGCAAGCTGCGCAAACCGCTCGAGCAGCGTCGACCTCCGCGCGTCGAACGGCGCTCGCTCGTGACGCAGACCCGAGCACGCCGACGACTTGCCCCCCGCGCGCAGCGGCACGCCGATGCAGCGTTGCGAGCTCGGCGTACTCCGGGAGGCGGTGGGGCCAGGTGCTGTAGTCGTCGACGACGACGTCTCACCGCTCAGCAGAACCTGGCCGGAGGCGCCCTTCGTGTTCACGATCGCGGACCGACGTCGCTCGAAGATGCCCGACCCACCGCAGGCGGAGTGATTCCCCGTCCGGATCGGCGAGTAGAGATAGCGTCGGGCGTGCCGACGAGGCCACGGGCGCTGTCGAGCATCGTCGCGAGGATGCTGTCGACGTCCATCCGGTCGAGCAGGGCGATCGTCGTCTCGTGCAGCGCCGCGAGCTCGGTGTTGCGGGCGGCGAGCAGTCTCGAAGTCGAGCGTCGCACGAAGCGCCACCGTCGCCTGGTTCGCGAAGGTGCGAAGCGCCTGGAGCCGCTGCGCGCGAGGGCAGCAGCCGGTCGGTCGGATCGTCGACCCAGAGAAAGCCGCTCCGCGACGCCGTCCCGCTCGACCAGCGGCACGAGCAGCCAATGGTGCGACCAGGCGCAGCGGGCCGGCGCCGTTGCGCTGCGAGCGATAGTCCGACCCGCCTCGGTCAGGGCGGTCGCGACATCGCTCTCGATCAGGTAGCACCCGCCCCGCTCGAACTCGGGAACGAAGAGCAGATCGAGGTCCGCCTGTGAGATGGCGAAGTCGAGCCCGGGCGCGTCGAGCTCCCAGCCCGGCCGTGCCGGTCGGGACGAAGCGGCCGTCGTCGGCGGCCAGGCAGACGGCGACCTTCTCGAAGCCGAGCGCGCGATGGATGCCGGTGGCGACGGTGTCGAGGACGGTCTCGACCGACTCGAGCTCGACGAGGGAGGCCGAGACCTCGAGCAGCTGCCCAGCGACTCCCGGTCCCGCGCGGCGGCCGCCGCGAGATCTGGCGCTCTCGATCGCGCACGAGACGTGCTCCGCGAACGCGACCAGCACGTCGAGCTCCTCGTCTGCCGGGCCGTAGCCCGGCCTCCGGCTCGTCGACGGAAAGCACCCCCAGCAGGTCGCCCGCCTGCCCGCGCAGCGGCACCACGAGCACGTCCTCGGGCTGCCAGGCATCCGGCTCGGCGAGCGGCACGAGGTCGGGGACGTGCGTCGGCATCCGCTCCTCCCAGTCCATCTCCTCCTGCCGGATCAAGTAGGCACCGCGGCGGCAGAAGCGCTCGTCCAGGTACGGCGCCAGCGCCTCGAACGGCCGCACCGCGCCACGGAGAGCGTTCCGTGCGCCTTCGCTCCCGTGCACCGTGATCACCTCGAAGTCGTCGGTGGCGGGCCGGTGCAGGCTGATCGCGACGGTGCGCCAGCCGAGCGAGTCGAGATCGTCTCCGCGATCCGGTCGGACAGCGCGCCAGGGTCGCGCTCGTCGCGAACGAGCCGGCTCACCTCGAGCAGACCACGCAGCTGCGGCAGCATCGATGCGGCGGAGACGAGTGACACGTCCGCCGGGTGATCGGTCACGGCGCGACGGGCTTGAGGATCGCCAGCGACCTAGAGCCCGACGATGTCGTCGGGCCGCACCGGGCACGCGCGTCAGCGCGCGGCCGGTCGCGGCGCGCAGCGCGGCGACGACCGCGGCGGTCGAGACGACGGTCGGCGGCTCGCCGACGCCCTTCACGCCGTAGGGCGCGTCGGGCTCCGGATCCTCGACCAGCACGCGTCGTCGACGGGAGGCATGTCGAGCGCGGTCGGGATCAGGTAGTCGGTGAAGCTCGCATTCGTGATCAGGCCGTCCCGCGTCCGGATCTCCTCCATCAGCGCGAGGCCGAGGCCCTGCGCGGTGCCGCCCTCGATCTGGCCCTCGACCGCGAGCGGGTTGACCGCCTTGCCGACGTCCTGCGCGGTGCCGATCCAGACGACGCGCGTGAGCCCGAGGTCGACGTCGACCTCGGCGACGACGCGCATCGCGCGCGACCGCGAACGAGACGTGCGCGCGCTCGCCGGTGATCTGGCCCGTCTCCGGGTCGAGCGGCGTCGTGCGCGGGTGGCGGTAGACGCGCTCGACGTCGACCTCGCCGCCCGGCCGCGCTCCTGCTCCTCGAGCGCCGCGCGGCACGCGTCGCGCACCGCGCCGGCGGCCATCCAGGTCATGCGCGAGGCCGACGCCGAGCCGGCCGAGCCGACCGTCGCCGTCCCGGCCGGCGCGAGCGCGACGTCGTCGGTCCCGAGCTCGGTGCGCGCGACCTGGAGGATCACGTCCGTCACGCCCTGGCCGACCTCGGCGGCGGCGCAGTGGATCTCGGCGCGAGCCGTCGGCGCGCAGGCAGCACGCGCGCGGCGGAGTAGTCGTCGAAGCCCTCCGAGTAGCAGATGTTCTTGAAGCCGACGGCGAAGCCGACCCCGCGCTGCACGCCCTCGCCGCGGGTCGTGTTCCCGGCGCCGCCGGGCAGGCGGATCGGCGTCGCGCGGCAGCTGCTCGGGCTCGGGCACGGGCAGCTCGCGCGCGGCGCGGCGGATCACCTCGGCGACCGGCAGCGAGCCCTCGATCGCCTGCCCGGTCGGCAGCACGTCGCCGGGCGCCGAGCGCGTTCAGCAGCCGCAGCTCGACCGGGTCGATCCCGAGCTCGGCGGCGAGCTTGTCCATCTGCGCCTCGGCGGCGAAGCACGTCTGCACGGCGCCGAAGCCGCGCATCGCGCCGCACGGCGGGTTGTTCGTGTAGACGCACGTCGACTCGATCAGCGCGTTCGGCGACCCGGTACGGCCCGATCGCGAAGCGAGGCGGCGTTGGAGGTGACCGCGGTCGAGCTCGACGCGTACGCGCCGCCGTCGAGCAGGATCCGCATCCGCACGTTGACGAGCTCGCCCGTCGCGGGTCGCGCGGTGCTCGCACCAGATCCGCGCCGGGTGGCGGTGGACGTGGCCGAAGAACGACTCCTCGCGGTTGTAGACGATCTTCACCGGCCGCTTCGTGTGCAGCGCGAGCAGCGCGCCGTGGATCTGCATCGAGAGGTCCTCGCGGCCGCCGAACGCGCCGCCGACGCCGGCGAGGTGGATCCGCACCTGCTCCGGCTCGAGCCCGAGGCACGGCGCGACCTGGTCGCGGTCGACGTGCAGCCACTGCGTCGCGACGTGGATGTCGACGCCGCCCTCGCCGTCCGGGACCGCGAGCCCCGACTCGGGGCCGAGGAACGCCTGGTCCTGGATGCCGATCTCGTAGACGCCGCTCGACGGTGACGTCGCCCTCGCGCCTCGGGGTCGCCGTGGCGGATCACGATGTGGCGGACGACGTTCGGCCGCGGTCGTCCTCGCGGTAGCCGTGGCCCATCGTCGGCCGCTCCGGATGGAGCGGCGCGCTGCTCGGTCGCGCGCTCCATGTCGGCGACCGGCTCGAGCACCTCGTACTCGACGCGGATCGGCTGCGGCGGCGCGGCGCGCCTGCTCGGGCTCCTCGGCGGCGACGAGCGCGACCGGCTCGCCGTAGTAGCGGACGCGGTCGGTCGCGAGCACCGGCTGGTCGGCGAACTCGAGCCCGTAGGTCTTCTGCGCCCGGGCACGTCGGCGTGCGTGAGCACGGCGTGCACGCCGGCCATCGTCAGCGCCTCGCGAGATGTCGAGCTCGACGATCCGCGCGTGCGCGTGCGGGCTGCGGAGCGTGAGGCCCCAGAGCATCCCGGCCGCGATGCAGGTCGCTCGAGTACGCGAACTCGCCCGTGACCTTCGGCGGCGCGTCGTGCGCGCGGCGACGCGCTCGCCGACGCGTGCCGCGCTGGAGCTGCGCGCGTCGCTGCTGCCGTCGTGCGTCATGCGCGCGCGCCGCCAGCCGGACGGCGTCGAAGATCTTCGCGTAGCCGGTGCAGCGGCAGAGGTTGCCGGAGAGCGCCTCGCGGATCTCGTCGTCGCTCGGGCTCGGGTACGCGCTCGAGCAGGTCGGCGGTGGCGACGACGAGCCCCGGCGTGCAGAAGCCGCACTGCACGGCGCCCGCCTCGACGAACGCCTGCTGCACGCGGTGCAGGCCGCTCGCCGTCGCGCGAGGCCCTCGACCGTCGTCACCTCGTGCCCGTCCGCCTGCGCGGCGAGCACGAGGCAGGCGCAGACGAGCGTCGCCGTCGAGCAGCACCGAGCACGAGCCGCACTCGCCCTGCTCGCACGCGTTCTTCGAGCCGGGCAGCTCGAGCTGCTCGCGCAGCGTCGTAGAGCAGGCTCTCGCCCGCCCAGCACGTCGGCCTCGCGCGCGCTCGCCGTTGACGCGTCAGCCGCGATCTTCATGCGAGGCACCCGTCGAGCGCGCGGCGCGTGAGCACGCGCAGCGCGTGCCGGCGGTAGGCGGCGGTGCCGCGGACGTCGTCGATCGGGCTCGCGGCGTCCGCGACGAGCTCGGGGAAGCGTCGCGCGTCGTCGAGCGGCGCGGTGACGAGCGCGGGCGACCGGGCCGGCCGAGCCGTACGCCGCGCGCAGCTCGCCGCGCTCGCGGTCGACGAGGACGGCGAGCGAGCAGACGGCGATCACCATCGCGTTGCGCGGCCCGACCTTCATGAAGGTCTGCGGCTGCGCCGCTCGGCTCGATGCGGACCGCGAGCGACGAGCTCGTCCGGCTCGAGCGCGTTCCGCTTCGGGCCGAGGAGGAACTCGCGAGCGGCGAGCGTGCGCACGCCGCGGACGCTGCGCGAGCTCGACCGTCGGCGTCCTCGACGAGCAGCGGCGGGTGCGCGTCGCCGGCGGGCGAGGCGGTGCCGAGGTTGCCGCCGATCGTGCCGCGGTTGCGGATCTGCGGCGAGCCGACCGTGCGCGACGCCTCGGCGAGCGCGGGCAGCAGCTCGCGCCAGCTCGGCGCGCATCGCCTCGGTGTAGGTGAGGCCGGCGCCGAGCCGAGCGTGCCGTTCTCGCGCGTCCAGCCCGCGCAGCTCCGGCGACCTCGTCCAGGTTGAGGATCGCCTCCGGGCCGCGTGCGGTCGAAGTTGAGCTCGACCAGCAGGTCGGTGCCGCCCTGGATCGGCGCGCGCGTCGGGGTGCTCGGACTTCAGCCGCAGCGCCTCGTCGAGCGAGCGGGGGGTGATCACGTCCACGAGGGCAAAGATACGGTACGCAGGCATGAAGTCCCTGCTCGCCGACGCGCACGTCGCTGACGATGGACGACGAGGGCACCGAGCACGCGGACGGCTGGATCCTGGTCGAGGACGGCTTCGTCGCCGCAGGTCGGGCGCCGGCGCCGAGCCGGAGGCGGACGAGCGGACGAGCCTCGGCGGCGCGCGTCGTCACCCCCGGCCTCGTCAACACGCACCACCACCTCTACCAGACGCTCACGCGCGCCCGGGCGCAGGAGGCCGACGCTGTTCGACTGGCTCGTCGAGCTCTACCCGACCTGGGCGCGGATCGACGCCGAGGCGGAGTACGCCGCCGCGCGCACCGGGCTCGCCGAGCTGATGCTCTCGGGCTGCACGACCGTCTTCGACCACCACTACGTCTTCCCGCGCGGACGCACCGGGCTCGTCGAGGCCGAGGTGCAGGCGGCGCGCGGAGCTCGGCTGCCGCATCGTCGCCTCGCGCGGCTCGATGGACCTCGGCGTCTCCGACGGCGGCCTGCCGCCCGACGAGCTGGTCGAGGAGATCGACGCCGTCCTCGCCGACACCGAGCGGCTCGCCGGCGAGCTGCACGAGACCGGCCCGGCGCACGCGTCCAGATCGCCGTCGCGCCGTGCTCGCCGTTCTCGGTCACCGGCCGGCTGATGACCGAGTCGGCCGAGCTCGCCCGCCGGCTGGGGCTGCAGCTGCACACGCATCTCGCGGAGACGGTCGAGGAGGAGGCCTACTGCCAGCGAGCTCTACGGCTGCACGCCGGTCGAGTACCTCGACGCGCTCGGCTGGCTCGACGGCGACGTCTGGTGCGCGCACTGCGTCCACCTCTCGGACGGCGAGATCGCGGCGCTTCGCGGCCACGGGCACGGGCGTCGCGCACTGCCCGACGTCGAACCTGCGCCTCGGCGCAGGCGTCGCGCCGGTGCGGGCGATGCTCGACGCCGGCGTCCGGGTCGGGCTCGGCGTCGACGGCTCCGCCTCGAACGAGCGCAGCGACCTCTTCATCGAGGTCAAGCAGGCGCTGCTCGTCGCGCGCGGGCGCGGCGGCGCCGCAGGCGATGACGGCGCGCGAGGCGATCCGGCTCGGCACGCGCGGCGGCGCGGCCGTGCTCGGCCGCGACGACATCGGCTCGATCGAGCCGGGCAGCTGCGCCGACCTCGCGGTCTGGCGCGACCGACGGGCTCGAGCTCGGCGGCGCAGACGATCCGGTCGCCGGGCTCGTCTTCGCGGGCGCCGCACCGGGTCGACCGGCTCTACGTCGGCGGCGAGCTCGTCGTCCGCGGCGGCGCGCTCGTCCGCGCCGACGAGGCGCGAGATCGCGCGCGCGCACCGGGTGCAGGCGCGTAGATTCGCTGCGTGAGCGATCTCGCTCTCGACCCACGTGCTCGACACGCGAGCCGGGCAGCCCGCGGCCGGCGTGCTGGTCGTGCTCTACCGCGGCGACATGCTCATCGGCCGAGACGCGCACCGACGACGACGGCCGGCGCGCGGCTCGCCGAGTCGCTCGACCCCGGCACGTACCGGCTCGTCTTCCACCCGCCGTCCCCGTTCTTCCGCCGCGTCGAGCTCGAGGTCGAGCTCGACGAGGGCCACTACCACGTCCCGCTCCTCGTCTCGCCCTACTCGTGCGCGAGCTACCGCGGCAGCTGACGCGTCGAGGAGCTCGCCGAGCTCTTCGAGGGGCGCACGCGCCTCGTCGAGCGGCTCGCCGAGCGTCGACGACCCGCTCGGCCAGGCGCGACGAGGTCGTCGCGGGGCTGCCGGAGGAAGAGCAGGTCGAGGCGCTCGCCGCGCACCCCGCGATCGGCGCGCGAGCGGGCTCTCCGCCCGCTCCGCGGCGGAGCAGGGCGCCGACGACGATCCGGTCGTGCTCGCCGAGCTCGCGCGACCTGAACGAGGTGTACGAGGAGCAGCTTCGGCTTCCGCTTCGTCGTCTTCGTCGACCGCCGCCCGAAGGCGCGAGATCCTCGAGGTGCTGCGCGAGCGGCTCGAGCGGACGCGCGACGAGGAGCTCGAGACCGGCGTGAGCGAGCTCGTCGCGATCGCGAGGACCGATGGCAGCGCGGTGGACGCGGACTACCTGAAGGACGTCGCCGACCTCCTCCTGCGCTTGCTCCACGTGGTCGCGGGGATCGCGTGGATCGGGGCGTCGTTCTACTTCATCCGGCTCGACCTCAGCCTGCGAGCCGCCGGCGGCCGAGGACGACGCGCGACGCGGCGTCGGCGGCGAGTCTGGGGCGTGCACGGCGGCGGCTTCTACCACTCGCAGAAGTACAAGGTCGCGCCGCCGCGGCTGCCCGAGCACGCTGCACTGGTTCAAGTGGGAGGCGTACACGACCTGGCTCTCGGGGTTCGCGCTGCTCGTCCTCCTCTACTGGCTCGACGCGGCACGCGTCCTCGTCGACCCGGCCGTCGCCGACCTCGCGCCCTGGCAGGCGGTCGCGCTCTCGCGTCGGCGGGCTCGTCGCTCGCCTGGCTCGTCTACGACGCGCCGTGCCGGTGCTCCGCGACGACCGCGGCTCGCGGCCTCGCGGTCGCTCGGCTCGTGACGCTCGCCGCCTGCGGCGCGGGAGAGCTCTTCGCAGCCCGCGCGGCCTTCCTCCAGGTCGGCGCGATGCTCGGCACGATCATGGCGGCGAACGTCTTCCTCGTGATCATCCCCGCCCACTGGGAGCTCGTCCGCGCGAAGCAGCAGGGCCGCGAGCCCGACCCGGCGCCGGGCATGCGCGCGAAGCAGCGCTCGGTGCACAACAACTACCTGACGCTGCCGGTCGCTCTTCACGATGCTCGCGGGCCACTTCCCGCTCGCGTTCGGCGCCGGCCATGCCTGGCTCGTCCTGCTCGCGATCTTCGCGCTCGTCGCCGCGATCCGGCACTTCTTCAACCGCTGGCACGTCGGGCGGCGGGAGTGGTGGATCCTCGGCGCTGCGGCGGTCGGGCGCGGCCGTGCTCGTCGTCGCGCTGGCGCCCGACGATCGTCGCGACCGCAAGCGTCCCGACCGACGCGGAGGCAGCGGCGATCGTCACGCAGCGGTGCGCGACGTGCCACTCCGGCGTCTCGGCGCCGAACGGCGTGCGGCTCGAGGACCTCGCGGGAGATCGAGCGGCACGCAGCGGCGGATCGAGCGCGCAGGTGAGCTCCCGTGCGATGCCGCCCGGGCAATGCAACCGGCCTCACCGACGACGAGCGCGCGCAGCTCGTCGCGTGGGCCGCCGCGCGCGGGTAGGGTCCCGGCCGTGCTCGAGATCACCGCAGCCGGAATGCGCTTCGTCGCCCGCTGGGAGGACGAGCTGGCGCCACAGACGGTCGCAGCGTTCAAGGGCGATCCTGCCGCTCGAGGACCGGATCATCCACTGCCGCTGGAGCGGCGAGTCGAACTGGATCCCCTGGGGCGACCGCGACCTCGGGATCGGCCCCGAGAACGCCACGAGCTACCCGCATCCGGGCGAGCTCGCGCTCTACCCGGGCGGAGAGAGCGAGACGGAGCTGCTCTTCCCGTACGGCTACTGCTCGTTCGCGAGCAAGGCGGGGCACCTGTGGGCGAACCACTTCGCCACCCTCGTCGAGGGCGCCGAGCAGCTGAAGGAGCTCGGCCGGCTGACGCTCTGGGAAGGCGCGCAGCCGATCTCGTTCCGCGAGCTCTAGCCTCCTTCCAGGCGGAGGTCGAACCCGGCCGGCGCGTGGATGTTGACCATGCGCACGCGTGCGTCGCCGTCGTTGCGGAAGGTGTGGCGAACGCCGGGCGGGACGAGCACGAACGTGCCCGGGCCTGCGACAACCTCCTCGCCCTCGACGCCGAACGTGAGCTCGCCCTCGAGGATGTAGAACGCATCGTCCTCCGCCTCGTGCAGGTGCTCGGGCGGGCCGCCGCGGTGCGGCTGGATCTCGATCACGGCGAGGTTGAAACGCGGTGTGTCGGCACTCCGCGCGAGGAACTCGACGTTGCCGACGCGATGGCCCTCGCCCGGCCCGACGACGACAGCCTTCATGCCACCAGTTTGCCGAGCGCGCCGGTCAGCGCGTCCACTGCGAGCGCGATGTCCTCCTCCGAGCTGAGCTCCGCCGGGTTGTGGCTGACGCCGCCGTTCAAGCTGCGGACGAAGAGCATCCCCGACGGGACGCCGGCGGTCGCGAGGATGCCCGCGTCGTGCCCGGCGCCCGAGGGCAGCTCGATGACGGGCGCTCCCGCCTCCCCGACCGCGGCCCGCAGCGCAGCGCGAATCTCCTCCGACATCGGCGAGGGCTCGGTGCGGATCGGCTCCTCGACCTCGAGCGCGGCTGCGAGCCGGTCGAGCCGCCCGGCATCGGGCGCGCGTGCGTCGACCGAGACGACGACACGGCCGGGGATCACGTTGGTGCCGCCGGGCTCGACCGTCACGCGGCCGACCGTCGCGACCGCGCCCTCGATCCCGCGGGCGACTTCGCGCGCGTGTAGGACGAACTCGGCGGCGGCGACGAGCGCGTCCTCGCGCACGTCCATCGGCGTCGTCCCGGCGTGGCCGGCACTGCCCGTGAACGTGCGCCGCCCGTGGACGTAGCCGACGATCGACGTGACGACGCCGAGCGGCGCGTCCGCGTTCAGCAGCGTCGGTCCCTGCTCGATGTGCACCTCGACGTAGGCATCCGGGCGCGCCGCGCAGCCCTTGCTCCCGGCGCAGCCGCGCTCCTCGTCGCGGAAGACGACGACGGCGAGCCCGGGTGTCCCGAGCCGCTCGACCGCCTCCAGCCCGGCGAGCACGCCGAGCGTGCCGTCGAAGCGTCCGGAGCTGGGAACGGTGTCGAGGTGCGAGCCCGTCCAGACCTGGCGCGTGCCGCCGGGGACGCGCCCGATCAGGTTGCCTGCTGCGTCGACCTCGACCCCGAGCCCGGCCTCGCGGAACCAGCCGGCGGCGAGCTCGTGCGCCGCGTCCTCCTCGGCCGAGTAGCCGATCCGGTCGCCCATGACGGCCAGCTGCTCGAGACGCTCCATGACCCGCATGCCGGCAGCCTAAAGCGAGCGGAGGAGCCAAGCGCCGGCGAGCGGGAAGAGCGCGGCGAGCCCGAAGGCCACGCCCCACGACGTCGCGGAGACAGCCGCCGCGAACGCGACCGGCGCGGCGACGCCGATCGCGGAGAGCACCGTCTGCTGGAAGCCGATCGCCGCGCCGCTGCGCCGCCCACCGAGCTCGGCGGCGATCGTGAAGGAGAGGCCGTTCCAGGCCATCGAGAGCCCGGTGGCCACGACGAGCGCCGGCACGAGCACCCACGTCGAGGCGCCCGTCAGCGCGGCGACGGCGCCGACCGTGGCCGCGACGGCGAGGCCGATCACCTGCAGCGGCCGCACCCGCGAGCCGACGAGGTCGGACCAGCGCCCGACTCCGATTCGCAGCGCCGCGGCGAGGCCCTGCCCGACCGCGAAGACGCCGGCCGCCTGCGCGGTCGAGAAGCCGTGCTCGTCGTGGAGGAAGAGGACGACGAAGCCCATCATCGCCACCTGGGCGACGAGGTAGAGCCCGCTGCCCCAGCAGGCGAGCCAGAGCCGGCGATCGCGGAGCGTCAGCTCCACGTCCACTGCCTCGATGTGCTCCTCCGTGCCCGCACGAAGGATGACCGCGCCGAGCACCGCGCCCGCAAGCACGAAGCCGGCGACGAAGAGGAGGCCCGCCTTCGGCGTCTCGAGCGCGGGCAGCACGAGCGCGGCCACCGCCCCGCCGACCGGAACGGCCGTCTGCCGCACCCCGAGCGCGAGCCCCCGTTCGCTCGCCTTGAACCAGCGCATCACGGCGCGGCCGCTCCCCGACTGGACGCTGCCGCCGGCGATCCCCGCGAGGCCGAGCAGCACGACCAGCCAGTGGAAGCTCGGCGCGTAGGCAGCGGCCGCGAGGAAGCCGGCGCACACCGCGAGCCCGCCCGCGAGGGTCCAGCGCTCGCCGAAGCGGTCGACCGCGAACCCCCACGGCAGCAGCGCGAACGTCAGCCCGATCCACTCCGCGGCGAGCACGATCCCGATCTCGGTCAGGCTGAGGTCGTACTTGTCGCGCAGCGCCGGAGCGAGCACGGCGATCGCGAACGAGATCGTGGAGAACGCGGCCTGGGCGGCGGTCCCCGCGGCGAGGACGGCCCACCGGTAGGACAACGACCTAGAGCCCGAAGGGGTTGATCGGGCGGGCGCCCGTGTTCACGGTGACGCTCTTGGTCTCGAGGTAGAGGTCGAGCGTCTCGATCCCGAGCTCGCGGCCGAAGCCGGACTGCTTGTAGCCGCCGAACGGCAGCCCCGGGAACGCCGTGTAGGGCATGTTGATCCCGACCGTGCCGGCCTTGATCCGCGACGCGAGCCGGTGCCCGCGGGCGGGATCGCCCGTCCAGACCGACGCCATCAGGCCGTACTTGACGTCGTTCGCGATCCGGATCGCATCCTTCTCGTCCGCGAACGGGATCACCGTGACGACCGGGCCGAAGACCTCCTCCTGCGCGATCGCGGCAGAGTTGTCGACACCGGCAACGACGGTCGGCGGGTAGAAGGCGTGCTCGCCCGGCTCGCCGCCGAGCACGACCTCGGCACCCGCGCTTCGCGCGCGCTCTCGACGAACGAGTGCACGCGCGCCTGGTGCGCCTGGGAGATCAACGAGCCCATCTGCGTCTCGGCGTCGAGCGGGTCGCCCACCTTCACGCGCCCCGCCTGCTCGGTGAACGCGCTCACGAACTCGTCGTAGATCGGCTGCTCGACGAGCACGCGGGAGCGGGCCTCGCAGCTCTGGCCCGCCGAGTAGTAGATCGACCAGACCGCGCTCGGGATCGCCGAGTCGAGGTCGGCGTCGGCGAAGACGAGGTTCGGGCTCTTGCCGCCGAGCTCGAGCGTGAGCCGCTTGATCGGATCGGAGCAGAGCCGCATGATCTCGCCGCCCGTCTTCGTCGAGCCGGTGAAGGCGACCTTGTCGACGCCCGGGTGGCGGACGAGGTAGGCGCCCGTGGTCGGCCCGTCGCCGGTGACGATGTTGATCGCTCCGGCCGGGAAGCCGACCTCCGCCGCGAGCTCGGCGAGCCGGAGCGCGGTCGCGGGCGTCTGCGGGTCGGGCTTGAGGACGACTGCGCAGCCGGCCGCAAGTGCCGGCGCGAGCTTCCAGGTCGTCATCAGGAGCGGGTAGTTCCACGGCACGATCTGGCCGGCGACCCCGACGGGCTCCTTCAATGTGTAGGAGAGGAGCGAACCGCCGATCGGGTTCGAGCGGCCGGCGATCGAGCCGATCGCGGAGGCGTAGAAGCGGAAGTGCTCGATCGCGCCGAAGAGCTCGGCCTTGACCGAGGAGCTCGCCTTGCCGACGTTCCTTGCCTCGAGCTCGACGAGCTCGTTGCGATTCGCCTTGACCGCGTCGGCCAGCGCATGCAGGAGCCGCGAGCGCTCGTTGGCCGGCGTCTTGCCCCAGTCGCCGGCGAGCGCGCCGCGGGCGGCGTCGACTGCGCGGTCGATCTCGGCCTCGCCGGCGAGCTGCGCTGTGCCGAGCGGATCGCCGCTGGCGGGCTCGACGAGGTCGCGGGTCGAGGCGCCCTCGACGGTCTCGCCGTTGATGAAGAGCCCGAACTCGTGTGTCGCGACGGCCACGGCGGGACGATAGCGCTACGGACCGAGATGGCGCAGGCTGACGCGGAGCACGGGCGGCTTCACGCCGTCGGGCAGCACGCGCGCGTCCAGGAACAGGGTGATGCCGAGCTCGGCCCGGCCGTCGGCGAGCAGCTTGTCTGCGAGGAACACGCTCGGGTCGGAGCTCGTCACCTCGATCCAGCCGGACGCGATCGCAGCGTCGCTCGCGGCCTTGAACGCGGCGTCCGCCGTTCCGGCCGGGAGCTCGAACAACCTGCCCACGCGCGCGAACACCGGCTTGCCGAGCGCGGAGCCCTCGTTCTGCGAGTCGGTGTCGGCAAGCGTGCCGTTCGGCGGCACGTAGGTCGCCATCGTGTCCGCCCGCAGCGCTTGCAGCTGCTGACTGGGCTCGCTGCCACGGGAGAGCGCGATCACGAGCACGCCGAGCAGCGCCGCCGCGGCGATGATCGTGTTGCGGTGGGTCAGCCTCATCGCTCGAAGAGCGCGGCCTGGCCCTGCCCGACGCCGACGCACATCGTCGCCACGCCGTAGCGGCCGCCCCGGCGGCGCAGCTCGTGCAGGAGGGTGACGACGAGTCGCGCGCCGCTCATCCCGAGCGGGTGGCCGATCGCGATCGCGCCGCCGTTCACGTTGACCTTGTCCTCGTCCAGCCCCAGCTCGCGCACGACCGCAAGGCTCTGCGAGGCGAAGGCCTCGTTCAGCTCGACGAGGTCCAGCGTCGCCGACGCCGATGCCGGCCCGGTCGAGCAGCTTGCGGACCGCGGGCACGGGGCCGATCCCCATCACGCGCGGGTCGACCCCGGCGACCGCGCTCGCGACGAACGCGCCGAGCGGCTCGACTCCGAGCGCCCGCGCCTTCTCCTCGGACGCGATCACGAGCGCCGCGGCGCCGTCGTTGAGCCCGCTCGAGTTGCCGGCCGTCACCGTGCCACCCTCGCGGAACGCGGGCCGGAGCGTGCCGAGCTTCTCCACCGTCGTCTCGGGTCGCGGATGCTCGTCGCGCGTCGAGCGCTCGCCGACCGGCACGAGCTCGTCGGCGAAGTCGGCCGCCGCCCAGCGCTGCTGCGAGCGGTGCGCGAACGCGTCCTGGTCCTCGCGCGACACGTCCCAGCGCTCGGCGACGTTCTCCCCGGTCTCGCCCATCGCCTCGAGCGGGAACATCGCCTCGAGCGCCGGGTTCGGGAAGCGCCAGCCGAGCGTCGTGTCGTACAGGGTGCGGTCGCCGCGCGGGAACGCCGCATCCGGCTTCGCGGTCACGAGCGGGGCGCGGCTCATCGACTCGACGCCGCCCGCGACGAAGAGGTCGCCGTCGCCGGCCGCGATCGCGTGGCAGGCGCCGACGACGGCCGAGAGCCCCGAGGCGCAGAGCCGGTTGACGGTCACACCGGCCACCGATTCGGGCAGGCCGGCGAGCAGCGCCGCCATCCGGGCGACGTTGCGGTTGTCCTCGCCCGCCTGGTTCGCGCAGCCGAGGTAGACGTCCTCGATCTCGGCCGGCTCGATCCCGGCGCGCTCGACCGCTGCCGCGATCGCGATCCCGGCCAGGTCGTCCGGCCGCACGCCGGCCAGCCCGCCGCCGTACCGCCCCACCGGCGTGCGCACCGCCGAGAGGACGACCGCGCGGGCCACTAGGAGACGTAGTCCAGGCGGACCGGCTCGGGGAAGGCGCCGATCGCGTCGCCGCGGCGGAGCAGCTCCTCGACCGCGGCGCGGCCCTCGTCGCCGTAGTCGCAGGTGCGCTCGTTCACGTACATGTCGACGAAGCGCTCGTTCGTGGCCGCGTCGATGCCGCGGCCGAAGCGCATCGCGTAGCGCATCGCCTCGCGCCGGTTCGCCAGCCCGGCCTGGATCGACTCGAGCAGGACGGCCGAGAGGTCGTGCAGGCGCTCGCCGACGTCGCGGCGGACGAGGTTGACGCCGAGCGGCAGCGGCAGCCCGGTCTCGAGCAGCCACCACTCGCCGAGGTCGAGCACCTTGTGCAGCCCGGAAGCCTCGTACGTGAGCTGGCCCTCGTGGATGACGAGGCCGGCGTCGGCCTTGCCGGACGCGACCTCGTCGAGGATCCGGTCGAAGGGGCAGCTCGCGGTGCCCGAACTCGCCGAGCGCGAGCCGGAGCGTCGAGGAACGCCGTCGTCATCCGGCCGGGGACGACGATCTCGGCGAAGCGGAGCTGCTCGAACGTGAGCGGCTCGCGGGCGACGAGGATCGGCCCGTAGCCGGAGCCGATGCTCGCGCCGTGCGGCAGCAGCGCGTAGCGGTCCTGCACGAACGGATACGCGTGCAGCGAGATGCGCGGTCACCTCGAGCCGGCCCTCGAGCGCCCACTCGTTCAGCGTCTGGATGTCCTGCAGCACCTGCTCGAACTGGAAGCCGCGCGTGTCGATCGCGCCCGGCGGCGATCGCCCAGAACATGAACGCGTCGTCGGGATCCGGGCTGTGTCCGAGCCTGATCAGCACGGGGCGAGGCTACCACCGGCCTACACTGGCTCCGTGACGAAGGTCGACCTCAGCGACGCGATCCAGGACTATCTGAAGGAGATCTACAAGCTCGGAGTGGAGAGCGAACGCGTGTCGACGTCCGCGCTCGCGGGCCGGCAGCAGGTGTCGGCCGCCTCCGCGAGCGCGATGGTGAAGAAGCTCGCCGCGCTCGGCCTGCGGAGCACACCCCCTACCGCGGCGTCACGCTGACGCACGCCGGCGAGCAGGTCGCGCTCGAGGTGATCCGGCACCATCGCCTGCTCGAGCTGTACCTCGCCGAGACGCTCGGGATCGGGGTCGACGACGTGCACGACGAGGCCGACCGGCTCGAGCATGCGCTCTCGGAGGAGCTGGAGGCTCGGATCGACAAGGCGCTCGGCTTCCCGACGCACGACCCGCACGGCGACCCGATCCCGAACGCGAACCTCGAGTGGCCGACGGAGGAGCCCGGCGCCTGAAGGAGGCGCCGGGCTTCCCGCGTCTAGTCCATGCCGGGGATCTCGGCGTAGGCGACGAGCTTGCCGCCTGCGACGACCGTGAGGACGTGGTCGCCGTCGGCGATGACGCCCCACGAGACGGGCTCGTTCCGGAACCGCACCGCGCTGGAGGCGCGGGCGACGCCGCGGGCGTCGGCCTTCACGTAGACGGCCTTGGCGAAGCTCGCGCTGAGCTTCGGGTAGCGCCCGTAGCGGACGAGCACGCGAGCGGTCGTACCGGGCTCGAGGCCGGTCACCTCGACGCGGACCTTCGTGCCGATCCCGTTGGCGCCGAGCTCGGCACGGCCGGCGACGCCCGACTTGCCGACCGACTTGAAGATCACGCCCTCGGTCGGGGCGACCGCGAGGGCCGCTCCGGCGACGATGGCCGCGACGACGGCTGCGAGAGCTGAGATGTGGATGAGGCGGGTCATTTCGGGACTCCTTGAAAGTAGTTGCGCTGTCAAGGAGATTACGCCGCCGACCCCGATCTCGTCATCGGCCGCCGGGACGATTCGCGCTCGTCCCGCCGGATGAGGGCGGCTAGCGGCGGCCGAAGAAGAAGCGCTCGAGCACGGGCAGGACCTCCTTGCGCGTGAACGGCTTCACCCGGCCGCCGACACCGTCGTCCTCGAGCACGCGCACGTCGTCCTCGAGCGCCCCGTTCGCCGCGTCGAGGGCGTCGCCGAGCTCGTAGCCCTCGAAGAGGTAGTCGTCGCGGTGCGGCTCGTCGCTCGGGCGGTGCTGCGGATTGACCGCGCGGCCGACCGCCCAGAGCGCGCCCGCCTTGCGCTCGATCCAGAGCACGATCCGCTCCTGGTCACCCGCGTCGTCGACGCCTTGGAGCACCCGCTCCGCGCATCGCCCTTCGGACGTGTTACGACGCATCGTTGGGGAGGATACAATCGACCGCGGTGGCCCTCCGAAATCTCTTCTCGTCGTTCTTCCAGCGGTCGACCGCGGAGGAGAGCGTCGCGCAATACGTGATCCGCGAGCACGACCGCGGCCGGGACCTTGCGGAGATCCTCGAGGACCGTTACGTCCAGAACCGTCTCGGCCCCGAACAGCGGGCCCGCCTGCTCGACCGGCCGGAGGTGATCAAGGCGATCGGGAACGACACCATTTCCGATGCCCGGAACACCAGCGGCGCCGGCGTCTAGCCCACCTGTCAGCCGGACTTCGGGACGAAGCTGATCTGCCCGTTCGTCTCGAGCACGGCCCAGCGAGCCTGGTCGATCGACTCGAGCTGGTTGGAGCGGGCCGCCGCCGCGAGCTCTTCGAGCGTGATCCGGTTCCGGCGCAGGTTGCGGTCGATCGGCTTGCCGTCCTCGACCACGATCACCGGGATGCCGTCGAGCGCCGGCCGCAGCCGCGGGAAGCGGAAGCTCGCGTACGACACCGTCACGGTCAGCAGGGCGATCGTCCCGCCCGCGAGCACCATCCCCGTGAGCGAGAAGTCGTTCTGCGTCACGCCCTGCTGGACGAGGTCGCCGAGCATCACGAGCATGATCACGTCGAACGGCTGCAGCGAGGAGAGCTCCCGCCGGCCGACGATCCGCGTCAGCAGGAGGACGAATCCGAAGGCGACGATGGCTCGGAGGACGAGATCCATCGCTAGGGGAAGATCGTCACGGTGCGGTCGAGACGGAGGATCGGCGCCTCGCCGTCGAGCAGCTCGACGTCCTGGGAGCGGCGGCCGATCTCCGTCGGGTTGACCTGGAAGTGGAGGAAGAGCACGTGCTTCGAGCCCGCCGGCACGTGGCCGAGGTCGAGCGCGATCCGGCCGTCGCGGTTCGCCTCGCCGACCGGTGAGGGCTCGACGGTGTTCAGCGTGATCCCCTCGAGCCAGCCCGGATCGAGCACGAGCGTCGCCGCCTTCACCTCGCGCTCAGCCGTGATCGTGAAGCGCGCCATGAAGAAGAGGCCGCCGCGGAGGCGCTGCGGCGCGTAGACCTCGAGCTCGACGCCGTCGGCCGTCGCCGTGTCGGTCTGCGGCTGCTGGCCGAAGGCGTTGGCGAGCCCCGCGAGCAGGAAGAGCCCGAGCAGGGTCAGGAGCGCCCAGCGCACCCAGGGGCGGTGGTCGCCGCCCTCGAGGTCGCGGTTACGAGCGAGCGTCAGGAGTTCGGGTGCCCGGGCCATGCTGGATCCCGTTCGCCTGCGGGCCGTCGAGTCCTACCGAGGGAAGAAACATGCGCCCGGCACGATTCGAACGTGCGACCTCTGCCTCCGCAGGGCAGCGCTCTATCCCCTGAGCTACGGGCGCTCGGGAGCGCGTCAGTGTAGCTGGGTCGCCACGGCGCGGCCGACGTCGAGCTCGGCGTCCTCGGGCACCTCGCGCCGCACGTAGGCGAGCGCGACGGCGCCGCCGCCGACGGGGCGGCGCTCGTGATCCGGCCGACGGCCTTGCCCTCGTAGAGGAGCTCCGCCTCCGGCTCGGGCAGCTCGGGCAGCTCGAGCACGCGCAGGCCGCGGTTCGCGTGGCCGCGGTAGTGCAGCCGCGCGATCGGCTCCTGGCCCGGATAGCAGCCCTTCGTGAAGCTGACGGCCCGCTCGGTCAGGCCCGCCTCGGCGGGAAGGACGCGGTCGTCGATCTCCTTGCCCCACGCGGGCGTGCCGCGCGCGGATGCGGAGCAGCTCCAGCTCCTCGGCGGACGACCGTCGGCTCGAGCTCCGCGTCGAGCACCTCGGCCGCGGGCTCGCCGTAGTCGGCGGTCGGGATCCCGTCGCCGCCGAAGACGACGTGCGAGGTGTGCTGCTCGAGCTCGATCTCGCGCCTTCGCCGCGAAGCGCGACGCGGAGCAGCTCGGCGCGCGACCCGCTCGCCGAGCTCGGGCTCGGTCAGGAGCAGGAAGTCCTCGTGCCCGCGGCGCAGGACGACGAGCGGCGCGATCACACGCGCCTTCGCGGTCAGCAGCAGCGCCTGGCACGACTCGCCGGGGCCGAGCGCGGCGACGTCGTTCGAGACCATCCGGTCGAGGTACGACTCGGCGTCGCGGCCGGAGACGCGGACGAACGACCGGGGCCGGAATGCGATGCGCATGTCGCCGTTTACTGTAGAGACGATGTTTCGCTCCAAGGCGGAAAAGAAGGTGCTCGAGGCGGGCTACGACCCTGCGCGGCTGCCGCCCGGCCAGTACCTGACCGAGAAGTGGCCGGTGCTGCACGCCGGCTCGGTGCCGTCGACCGACCTCGCGACCTGGACGTTCGAGGTCTCCGGCGAGGTCGAGAGCCCGGTCACGCTCTCGTGGGACGAGCTGAACGCGCTGCCGCGCACCGAGCACGACGCAGGACATCCATTGCGTCACGCGCTGGTCGAAGTTCGACATGACCTTCGAGGGCATCCACTGGCGCGAGCTCGAGGCGCTCGTCCGGCCGAAGCCGAGCGCGCACTTCGCGATCGCCCACGCCGAGCAGGGCTTCACCGCCAACGTGCCGATCTCGTTCCTGCGCGACGAGCACGCGCTGCTCGCGACGCACGCGAACGGCGAGCCGCTCGGCGCCGAGCACGGCTACCCGCTCCGGCTCGTGATCCCCGGCAAGTACTTCTGGAAGAGCGCGAAGTGGCTGCGCGGGATCGAGCTCTCGGCGACGGACGTGCCCGGCTTCTGGGAGCGCTACGGCTACCACAACGACGCGGACCCCTTCGAGGAGCAGCGGTACGGCTTTTGACGTGGGGGAACCCATGGTTCCCCCACGAGCCCCCTCCTTCGCCGCAGCGAGCCCGACGGCGGAAGCGGGCCTCCCGCCGGGATGAACCCGGCTCCGGCCGACGAACTCGGACCCCTGACAGTCCGAGAAAGGCAACTGCAGGGAAATCACTCGAAGGAGTGACTACAGGCAAACGCCCGGACGCCGATACCTGGGCTACCCACCTCCCCCAGTTTCACCCCCTTGAAGACCCGGCCCCCACCGGGTCTTCATCTTTTCGGACACCTTGCAGCGAAGCCGGGCGGGGCTATCCTTTGGACTGATGAGCGAGCGGCTCCGCCTCACGGTCACATTCGACGAGCCCGACGAGGAGGGTTGGATCGTGGCACGCGTGATCGAGGTGCCCGGTGCAATCAGTCAGGGCCGGAGTCGGGAGGAGGCGCGTGTGAACCTCATCGACGCGCTTCGCCTGATGCTGTCGCCCGACGATGACGACAAGCGCATAGTCGATGGACAGAGCGAGCTGCTCGAGCTCACGCTGACCGGGTGAAGCTTCGCGACCTCGAGCGTCACCTTCGCACGCACGGCGCGCGGAGAGTCGCAGAGGGCGCGAGTCACACGAAGTGGCGCAGCGACGACGGGGAACGGGCGACGACGGTTCCCCGTCACACCGAGATCGTCCGGGACTCGTGCGAGCGATCTGCCGCCAGCTCGAGATTCCGGTTCCTGATCGCCGATGACGCTCGCCTGGGCCAGTGTTCGGCAATGTCCCTTGAGCCGACCTACCGGCGACTAGCGCCCCTAATCGCCACCGATCCGAGAAGTGCCGCGACAGCAGCGGCGGCCAGGAAGATGCTGCCTGCTAGGTCGCGACCGCCTTGAAGGTCCTCGGTAACGATCAACCAGATTCCGTAGCTGGCGAGCGCAAGCGCAACACCGAGAAGAGTCAGCCCGATCCGCTTCACGCCTGGAGACATGCCCTCCGTGCGAATCCGCCAAGCCGCGCCCTCGATAGCGGTGAGGCCAGCACCGCCTGGGCCAGCGTCCATGTCCCTGACTAGGAGAGAGAAAGCACCTCGCCGATGGCGAGTGGCCGCGGGCCGTCCTTGAAGACGAACCTTTGACCTGGCCGTGAGAAAGCGTTGTCAATCAGTGTGCTGACGCGTGTGGGCATCGCAACGGCCGACGTTGCCGGGCCTTCCCAGTTCAGGACGACACTGAAGTGCTCTCCGTGGGCTTCCTCCACTCCCCTGCTGGTCAACTGCGCGACCCCGAAAACGTCCGGGCCGCCCAGTGGTAGCTCACTCCAGCCGCCTTCATCGGGCGTTAGCCAACGAACCAGTGCGGCGACTTCCATGCCGGGAACGATACGTCGTTCGGTTCCGTACCCCGGGGCGGCTCGCCTGCGCGAGCGTCACTTACGCCCGAAGAACGAAGGAGGGCCGGCGCGGTGCCAGCCCTCGTGTTCTTCCGTCGGTCGACGAGTCGACTGCTGTGGGCGGAGCCGGGTTCATCCCGGCGGGAGCCCAGCCCCACATTCCTCTCGCGGCTGCGAAGAAGAAGGGGGCTCACGGGGGAGACCTGGTTTCCCCCGTGCAGAGGCGGAGGGCCGGCGCGGTGCCGGCCCTCCGGGTCTTCCGTCGGCCAACGAGCCGACTGTGGCGGGCGGAGCCGGGTTCATCCCGGCAGGAGCCCAAACCCCGCTCCCTCTCGCGGCTGCGAGGAAGAAGGGGGCTCACGGGGGAAACCTGGTTTCCCCCGTGCCGTTTACATCATCCCGCCCATGCCGCCCATGTCGGGCATGCCGCCGCCGGCGCCGGCCTTCTCGGGCGCCTCGGCGACGATCGCCTCGGTGGTGAGGATGTTCTTCGCGATCGACGCGGCGTTCTGCAGCGCCGAGCGGGTGACCATCGTCGGGTCGATGATCCCGGCCTTGACCAGGTCCTCGATCTCGCCCGTGTCGACGTTCAGGCCCTGGCCCTTGCTTCGGCCGAGCGGACCTGGTTGACGACGACCGAGCCCTCGAGCCCGCGTTGTAGGCGAGCTGGCGCAGCGGCTCCTCGAGCGCGCGGAGGATGATCTGCGCACCGGTCTTCTCGTCGCCCTCGAACGTCGTCGAGCTTGATCGCGTCGACCGCGTTGCAGGAGCGCGACGCCGCCGCCCGGGACGATGCCCTCCTCGAGGGCGGCGCGGGTGGCCTGGAGCGCGTCCTCGACGCGGTGCTTCTTCTCCTTCATCTCCGTCTCGGTGGCAGCGCCGACCTTGACGACGGCGACGCCGCCGGCCAGCTTGGCGAGCCGCTCCTGGAGCTTCTCGCGGTCGAAGTCGGAGTCGGTGTTCTCGATCTCCGGCCTTGAGCTGCTTGATCCGGGCCTTGATCCCGTCGGCGTCGCCGGCACCGTCGATGATCGTGGTCGTGTCCTTGTCGACGACGACGCTTGCGGGCGCGGCCGAGCTGGGTGATCTTCGTGTTCTCGAGCTTGAGGCCCATCTCCTCGGTGATCACCTCGGCGCCGGTGAGGATCGCGATGTCCTCGAGCATGCGCTTGCGGCGGTCGCCGAAGCCCGGCGCCTTGACCGCGACGGCGGTGAAGGTGCCGCGGAGCTTGTTGACGACGATCGTCGCGAGCGCCTCGCCCTCGACGTCCTCGGCCACGATCAGCAGCGGGCGACCGGCCTGGATGACCTGCTCGAGCACCGGCAGGAGGTCCTTGACGGCGCCGATCTTCTGGTTCGCGACCAGGATGAACGGATCGTCGAGCACGGCCTCCATGCGCTCGGCGTCGGTGATCATGTACGGCGAGAGGTAGCCCTTGTCGAACTGCATGCCCTCGGTGAACTCGAGCTCGAGGCCGAACGTCTGGCCCTCCTCGACGTTCACGACGCCGTCCTTGCCGACCTTCTCGATCGCGTCCGCGATCACGTCGCCGATCTCGCGCTCGCGCGCCGAGATGGTGGCGACCCGGGCGATGTCCTCCTTGCCCGAGACCTCCTTCGACTGCGTCTTGAGGTCCTCGACGACGGCCTCGACGGCCTTCTCGATGCCGCGCTTGAGCCCCATCGGGTTCGCGCCGGCGGCGACGTTCTTCAGGCCCTCGCGGACGATCGCCTGGGCGAGCACGGTCGCGGTCGTCGTGCCGTCACCGGCGACGTCGTTGGTCGCCGTGGCGACCTCGCGGACGAGCTGCGCGCCCTGGTTCTCGAACGGCGTCCTCGACCTCGATCTCGCGGGCGATGGTGACGCCGTCGTTCGTGATCGTCGGCGCGCCGAACTTCTTGTCCAGCACGACGTAGCGGCCCTTCGGGCCGAGCGTCACCTTGACCGCGTCGGCGAGGATGTTCACGCCGCGCTCGAGCGCGCGGCGTGCGTCCTCGTTGAACTTGAGCTCCTTGTGAGCCATTTCTGTGTTCCTCCTCATTCCTTGACCGACTAGACCGCGGCGCGGTCGCCGACGACCTTCGCCAGAACGTCCGACTCGCGCAGGATCAGGACGTCGTCGGCGCCGACCTTGATCTCGGTGCCGCCGTACTTGGAGAAGATGATCTCGTCACCCTCCTCGACGTCCATCTTGATGTACTCCCCGTCCTCGTCACGCGGGCCGGGACCGACTGCGAGGACGCTGCCGCGCTGCGGCTTCTCCTTCGCGGTGTCGGGCAGCACGATGCCGCTCGACCGTGGTCTCCTCTTCTTCGAGGATCTCCACGATCAGGCGGTCACCAAGAGGCTGCAGATTCATAGTGTTGCCTCCTCGTCAGACTTTGTGACACAACTTGGCACTCTCACCGTCGCGAGTGCCAGCAGCATGCTACCAGTCTCGGAGCGGCGTGCAAGCGGTATGCGGGCCCGCTGGTCGCGACGCTCTGTTACAAAGACCGGATGGAGCGCGAGTTCTCGGCCGGCGGCGTCGCTCGTGCGGCGGCTGCGCGGGCGCTGGTGGCTGGCCGCGATCCGGCCGCAGGGCAAGCCGGAGGGCATCTGGGCGCTGCCGAAGGGACTGATCGACGCCGGCGAGTCGCGGCGCCGAGACGGCCGTCCGCGAGGTCGCGGAGGAGACCGGCCTCGCCGGGACGGCTCGAAGCGCAAGCTCGGCGACGTCCGCTACGTCTACACCGCGGCAGGGCGAGCGGATCTTCAAGGTCGTCAGCTTCTTCCTGCTCCGCTACCGGAGCGGCCGGATCGGCGAGCTCCCGCCCGGGATGGAGCTCGAGGTCGCCGAGGCGCGCTGGCTGCCGCTCGAGGACGCGCCGCGGCTGCTCGCCTACGGCGGCGAGCGCGAGATGGCGCGAAGGCGCTGCGCGGCTCGCCGACTCTATGATCGGCGGCCGTGGCCGTCGTACGCCCTCAACTTCTACTCGCCGCTCGTCGCCGACCAGCTGCGCACGCACCGCAAGACGGCGACGATCCGGCTCGGCGACAAGTCCGGCGAAGTACAAGAAGGGGATGATCGTGACCGTGCTCGTCGGCGTCGCGCTACGGGCAGCGCGAGAAGATCTTCGACGCGGTGATCGACAAGGTCGAGGTGAAGCGCGTCGGCGAGCTCTCGCCGCGCGAGATCGAGCACGACAACCCCGAGATCCGCCGCCCCGACGAGATGGCCCGCTTCCTCGGCCAGCTCTACAACCGCGAGGTCGCCGAGGACGAGACGGTGACGGTGATCCGCTTCTCGCAGATCATCGGCTCGATGTTCTAGACCGCCGTAGGATGGGCGCGGAGCGTCCATGACAGGTGCCGACGCCAAGCCGCTGCTCGTAGTCGCCGACGACGACCCGGTCGAGCGCGCTCGATCGTGGCCGAGCTGTGCCGGCGCTACGAGGCCGACTACCGCGTGCTCGGCTGCACGGTCGGATCGCTCGAGACCGAGCTGGCACGCGCCGAGGCGGAGCACGTCGAGGTCGCCGTCGTGCTCGCCTCCGGCGAGCAGGGGGCGGAGCTGCTCGGGGGCGTCCGCGCCCGCTTCCCGGCTGCGCGGCGCGGGCTGCTGATCCCGTGGCTCGGCTGGGCCGACCCGGAGGTGGCGGCGCTCGTGCTGCGGAGCATGGCGCGCGGCGCGATCGACCTGTACGTCCTGCGACCGTCGCAGTCGCCGGACGAGATCTTCCACCGCACGATCACCGAGTTGCTGCAGGAGTCCGCGCGGCTTCGGGGCGAGGGGCCGGCGGGCGCAGCCGTGCACGCCAACCCGGCTCCCGGCGTGCGCACGAGCTGCGCTCGATCCTCGCGGGCCTCGGCATCCCCCACCGCCTGCTCGACCGTTCCGGCTCCCCCTCCATCTCGCTGGCGGACGGCTCCGTCCTCGAGGACCCTTCGGCCGCGGACCTCACCCGCGCGCTCGGCTTCCCCACGCAGCTCGAGGCCGGGGAGGCCGACCTGATCGTCGTCGGGGCCGGCCCCGCGGGGCTCAGCGCGGCGGTGTACGGCGCCTCGGAGGGCCTGCGCACGATCGTGCTCGACAGCGGCGCAGTCGGCGGCCAGGCCGGCTCGAGCTCGCTGATCCGCAACTACCTCGGCTTCCCACGCGGCCTCGGCGGCGGCGAGCTCGCGCAGCGCGCGTACCAGCAGGCGTGGCTCTTCGGCACGCGCTTCCGGTTCACCGAGCGGGCGGTCGCGCTCGAGCAGCGCGACCGCGGCTTCATGGTCCGGACGGCGGACGGGGCCGAGGCGTCGGCGCGCGCCGTCGTGCTCGCGCTCGGGGTCGAGTACCGCCGCCTCGACGCGCCCGGAATCGACGAGCTCGAAGGAGCAGGCGTCTTCTACGGGGCCTCGATGTCGGAGGCGCAGGCCGTCACGGGCGAGGACGTCGTCATCGTCGGCGGAGGCAACTCGGCGGGCCAGGCGGCGCTGCACCTCGCCCGCTATGCCCGCCTGCGTGACGATCCTCGTTCGCGGCGACTCGCTCGCTTCGAGCATGTCGCAGTACCTGCTCGACGCGATCGACGCAACGCCGAACGTCGACGTCCGCTTCCACACCGAGGTGGCCGCCGCCGAGGGAGACGGGCGACTCGAGCGGCTCGTTCTGCGCGACCGGCGGAGCGGTGAGACCGAGCCGGTCGGGGCGGCCGCGCTCGTCGTCCTGATCGGCGCCCTGCCCCACACCGAGTGGTTGCCGGAGGCGATCGAGCGTGACGAGTGGGGATACATCCTCACGGGCGAGCTCGGCCGGGAGCAGCAGGCCGCTCGAGACGACGCCTGCCCGGGCGTCTTCGCGGCCGGGGACGTCCGCTCACGCTCCGTCAAGCGCGTCGCGGGCGCGGTCGGGGACGGCGCGCTCGCCGTCACCGGCGTGCACGGCTGGCTCGTCGACGAGACGGCCAGGTGGGCGGCCCGCGGCTGATCCTCCTCGGTGCGCTCGCGGTGCCGCTGCTCGGGCTGGCGCTGCTCCTGGCCGCTCCAGGCGTGGACGTGCGCTGGGAGCACCATCCCTCCCACTTCTGGCTCGTGCTCGTCGACCGCGGCGCTGAACGCGGCGCTCGCCTACGGCACGGGCGTCGCTGCGCGCAAGCGCCGCGACCGGCGAGTCCATCTCGTCTCGCTGGCGTTCCTCGCCGCTGCCGGCTTCCTCGCGCTGCACGCGCTCGCGACCCCCGGTGTCCTGCTCGACAAGTCGAACCTCGGCTTCGTGATCGCGACGCCGATCGGGCTCCTCGTCGCCGGCGCACTCGTCCGCGTTCTCGGCGCGTCGAGACCGCGCGGGTCCGCCCTGCGCTGCTCGAGGCCGGCGTCCTCGCCTCGCTCGCCGTCTGGGCCGCGCTCTCGCTGCCTGCTCCTTCCCGACGTCGACGACGCAGCCATCCCGGCGCGGTTGTCGCTGCCGCTCGTCGTGCTCTGCGTCCGTCGGCGTCCGTCCTCTACGCCTTCGCCGTCTCCCGCTACCTCGCGCTCTACCGGACGCGCCGCTCGCCAGCTCGTGCTCGGGTTCACGCTCGCGTTCGTGCTCCTCGCCGAGGCGATGGTCGCGATCGCGTTCGGCCGGAACTGGCAGGCGTCGTGGTGGGAGTGGCATGTCCTGATGCTGACGGCCTTCGCCCTGATCGCCGTGATGGCCCACCGCGAGGGCCCGGAGGAGCGCTTCGGCCGCCTCTACGGCGAGCGCGCAGCCGGTCCTGACGGTGCTCTTCGCCGACCTGAAGGGGTTCACGACGCTGGTCGGAGCGGCCGCGACCCGCGCGAGGTCTCGGCGATGCTCGACGTCGCTCTTCGCCGCGGTGATCCCGGCGATCGAGCGGCGCGGCGGGCGAGTCGACCGGTTGATCGGAGACGCCGTGTTCGCGCTCTTCAGAGTGACGGCACGGCGAGCGGCGGCCCGGGCGGCGCTCGCGCTGCAGGAGCGGAGCGGCTCGCTCGCGCGAGGCGCATCCGGACTGGCCCCGCTTCCGTGTCGGCCTCCACACCGGCAAGGTCGAGCCTCGGCCGTCGCTCGGCACCGGCTAGCGGCCGGACGTACAGCGCCCTCGGCGACACCGTCAACCTCGGCTCGCGGATCGAGGGGCTCGCGCCGCCGGGCGGCGATCGCGCTCAGCGCGGCGACCGCGTGCGGCACTCTCCGGGGCGACCACTGAGGCCGCTCGGCACGGTCACGGTGAAGGGCCGCGCCGAGCCGGTCGAGGTGCTGCTCCTGCGCGCGGCCTCGCCGGAGTGGCTAGCGGCCGGGCTTGCGGATGCGGACGCCGAGCACCTCGGGCGGGACGCACCGCGGCGCCGCACTCCTCGCACTCGACCGCGAACGCCGACGGGAACGGCGCGGCGCAGGCGGGACAGCGGTGGCGCGTCTCGCCGCCGCACTGCGGACACGCCGCCGGCAGCTCGGGCTCGCCCTCGAGGAAGTAGCGCCGCACGGCAGCCGCAGCCGAGGCAGAACGACACCTAGTCGCCGAGCGTCTTGCGGCGCTCCTCCTGGATCCAGTTGCGCTTGCCACGGCTCGACTCTAGCCCGAGCGCGCCGGCCAGAGGCTCGCGACCAGGAGGGCGAGCGCCACTGCGCACGCCGCCCAGGGCGCAAGCTCGCGCGGGGTGGCGCGACGCCCGAAGAGGCCGAGGCGCGCGCCGTCAGGAGCCGACCGACCAGAGCGACCCCGCCGAGAGCGCCGAGGCGATCGAGCCCGCCGACCCCAGCGAGAGGATCGACCCGGCCGAGCCGACGGAGCCGATCGAGAGGATCGAGCCGGTCGAGCCGACCGAGAGGATCGAACCGCGGCTGCCGACGGAGAGGATCGAGTCCTGCGAGCGGAACGACCAGAGCGAGGCCATCGCCGACAGTCTGACGCACCAAGCGGCGCCCGAAGGCAGCGCCGGCTGGTAGAACGCGCGTCTTGACCGTCCGCAGCCCAAACCCCTGGCTCGTCCTCTCGCTCGTCTGCATCGCGCAGTTCATGGTCGTCCTCGACGCGACGATCGTGAACGTCGCCCTCCCGTCGATCCAGCGCGACCTCGACATGTCGCCGACGGCGACCTGCAGTGGATCGTCAACTCCTACACGCTGATCTTCGGCGGCTTCCTGCTGCTCGGCGGCCGGGCCGGCGACCTGATCGGGCGCAAGCGGGTCTTCCTCGCCGGCGTCGTCGTCTTCACCGTCGCCTCGCTGCTGAACGGGCTCGCGGACTCGTCGACAATGCTGATCCTCGCCCGCGGCCTGCAGGGCCTCGGCGCCGCGCTCGTCGCGCCGGCGGCGCTCTCGATCCTGACGACGACCTTCGCCGAGGGCGAGAACCGGACGAAGGCGCTCGGCGTCTGGGCGGCGATCGCCACCGGCGGCGGCGCCGTCGGCCTGCTCCTCGGCGGCATCCTCGTCGAGTTCCTCTCCTGGCCCTGGATCTTCTTCGTCAACGTCCCGGTCGGGATCGCCGCGTTCGCAGCGTCCGCTCCGCTACGTGCCCGAGTCCCGCGCGGACGCCGAGCACCGCGTCTTCGACCTCCCCGGCGCCGTCACCGTCACCGCCGGCCTGATCGCGCTCGTCTACGGGATCGTCAACGTGCAGAAGAGCGGCTGGATGTCGGGCGAGCACGATCGGCTTCGGCGCCGTCGCCGTCGTCCTCCTGACGGCGTTCGTCCTGATCGAGCAGCGCCAGCGGGCCCCGCTCGTCCGGCTCGGCATCTTCCGCGTCCGCACGCTGCGGACGGCGAACATCTCGATGCTGCTTCGTCGCCTCCGGCCTCTTCGCGATGTTCTTCTTCACCACGCTCTACGTGCAGCGCGTGCTCGGCTTCTCGCCGCTCCAGGCCGGCCTCGCCTTCCTGCCGGTGACCGCCGGGATCGGGATCGGCGCCGGGCTCTCGCAGCCCGCTGATCAAGCGGATCGGGATCCGCACGACCTCGATCATCGGCATGTCGATCGCCACCGTCGGGATGCTCTTGCTGATCACGAGCGACGCCGACGGCACCTACCTGTCCGACGTCCTGCCCGGCCTCGGCCCGATCTCGGTCGGGATGGGGCTGACGTTCGTGCCCGTGACCCTGCTCGCGACGAGCGGGATGACGCACGAGGACGCCGGGCTCGCCTCGGGGCTCTTCAACACCTCGCAGCAGGTCGGCGGCGCGCTCGGGCTCGCGATCCTCTCGACGCTCGCGGTCAACCGGACGGAGAACCACCTCGGCGGGCTCCCGGGCGCGCCGACGCCCGTCCAGCAGGGTGAGGCGCTCGTGACCGGCTTCCACGCGGCCTACCTGGGCGGCGCCGCCTTCTTCGTCGCCGGGATCGTCGTGATGGTGACGATGCTGAAGCGCTCCGACGAGGCCCAGGTCGACGTCGACCGGCCGATGACGGATCTCGCCGCCTAGCGACTCTGCAGCGCGTCGAGCGCGATCGCCGAGCGCGATCGCGAGCCGGCGGTCGATCGTCCGCTCGTGGTCGCCGGTGAGGTCGAGGTCGTACGTGTCGCGGATCGCCGAAGCGCCGGTTCAGATCGCCGAGGTGCCGCGTCGCCGTGTCGATCGTGAAGTGGAACGGGATCGGGACGAAGTCGCCGTAGGGACGACGTCGATCGACCCGGCGCGGATCGCGATCAGGACCGACCGCTCCTTCGCGATCGCAAGCTCGCGCTCGTCCGCGTCCATGATCGACCAGGTCGAGCGGAGCAGCGACTTGCCGAAGACCTTCCCGAGCACGCCGATCTTCTCGCCCGCCGGCGTCGTCACGTCGTAGCGGCCGCCGAACTCCATCATCGCCCGCGCCTTGATCCGGAAGAGCTCCTCGGTCTGCGCCCTCGTCGGCGAAGAAGCGGATGTCCTCCTTGATCGCCAGCTTCTTCTGGCGCACGAAGGCGACCGGCAGCGGCCCGGCGGAGATGCGGTAGAGGTTCGCCATCGGCCGGATCAGCTGGTCGATCGTGAAGCGATCCGCGGAGAGCCAGTCGGACATCCGCGCGGGATCCTACTGCGCGTCGTTATCGTTTCGCGCCCATGGCGGTACGGGAGGCCGAGCCGGTCGGCTCGCTGCAGTGAAGTGAAGGAGGCGGGCCTCGACCGCGAGGACCTGCTCGGCATCTACCGCAACCTGCTGGTCACGCGCGGGATCGAGGAGCGCGGCCACATCCTCTACAAGCAGGGGAAGATCCCCGGCTCGTTCTACACCGGCCGCGGCAACGAGGGCGCCGCGGTCGGCGTCGCGACCGCGATGGGCCCCGAAGACGTCGGCACGCCGCTCCACCGCGACATGGGCGTCCACGTCACGCGCGGCGTCGAGCCGTGGCGGATCTTCGCGCAGTACATGGGCCGCGAGGACGGCCCGCACGCGCGGCCGCGACGGCAACGTGCACATGGCCGACGCGCGGCTCGGGATGATCGCGATGGTCAGCCACCTGCCGGCGATGCTGCCGGTCGCGGTCGGCTGCGCGCTCGCCTTCCGGATCCGCGACGAGAAGCGCGTCGCGGTCGGCTGGTTCGGCGAGGGCGCCGCCGCGCGCGGCGACGCGCACGAGGCGATGAACCTCGCCGGCGTCCGCCAGCCTGCCGGTCGTCTTCATCTGCGACAACAACCAGTGGGCCTACTCGACGCCGACCCACCTCGGCTACGCCGTCGAGCACCTCGCCGACCGCGCCGCCGCGCTACGGCTTCGAGGGCGTCGTCGTCGACGGCACCGACGTGCTCGCGGTCTACCGCGAGGCGAAGGTCGCGATCGAGAAGGCGCGCGAGGGCGGCGGCCCGACGCTGCTCGAGCTGCATGACGCTGCGCATGGAGGGCCACGCCGTCCACGACGACGCGTTCTACGTCCCGAAGGAGCTGTTCGAGGAGTGGGCCGAAGCGCGACCCGATCGAGCGCTTCCGCACCTGGCTGCGCGACAACGCCGAGCTGACCGACGAGGAGGAGGACGAGATCAACGGCCGCGTCAAGAAGCTCCTGAACGACGCGCTCACGCGGGCGGACGAGTCGCCGCTGCCCGATCCGGCGACGCTGCTCGAGGGCGTCTACGCGACGCCCGAGGACCTCGACACGCCCCACCACAAGTAGCATGGCCGAGAAGACCTACCTGCAGGCGATCAGCGACGGGCTCCGCGCAGGAGATGCGCCGCGACGAGCGCGTCTTCGTCATCGGCGAGGACGTCGGCGTCTACGGCGGCGCCTTCAAGGTGACGCTCGGCTTCCAGGAGGAGTTCGGCCCGTGGCGCGTGATCGACGCGCCGCTCGCCGAGACGGCGATCGTCGGCGCCTGCACCGGCGCCGCGATCATGGGCATGCGCCCGGTCGCCGAGATGCAGTTCGCCGACTTCGTCTCCTGCGCCTGGGACCACCTCGTCACCGTCGCCGCGAAGCAGCGCTTCCGCGCCGGCACCCCGGTGCCGATCGTCGTCCGGCTGCCGTCGGGCGGCGGCTTCTCGGGCGGCCCGTTCCACTCGCAGAACCCGGAGAGCTCGTTCGCGCACATCCCGGGCCTCAAGTGCGTCTGCCCGGCGACGCCGGAGGACGCGAAGGGCCTGCTCGTCGCCGCGATCGAGGATCCGAACCCCGTCCTCTTCTTCGAGCACAAGCACCTCTACCGCCGGATCAAGGGCGAGGTGCCCGACGAGCGCTACACGACGCCGATCGGCAAGGCGCGCACCACCGCGAGGGCGACGACATCACCGTGATCACCTGGGGCGCGATGGTCTACACGGCCGACGAGGCCGCGAAGCAGCTCGACGCAGGACGGCGTCTCGGTCGAGATCATCGACCTGCGCACGGTGATGCCGTGGGACAAGGAGGCGGTGCTCGCGAGCGTGCGCAAGACCTCGAAGGTGCTCGTGCTGCACGAGGACACCCGCACCGGCGGCTTCGGCGGCCGAGATCGCGGCGACGATCGCCGAGGAGGCGTTCGAGGACCTCGACGCGCCGGTGAAGCGGATCGCAGCGCCCGACTGCCCGGTGCCGTTCTCGCCCGTGCTCGAGAAGGCGTTCATCCCGCAGGTCGAGGACGTCGTCGCAGGGCTCAGAGAGCTGGCGGAGTACTAGGAGAGCGATGGCCACCGGAACGCAGATCGAGGTCGTCATGCCGCAGATGGGCGTGTCCGTCTCCGAGGGGACGGTCACCAAGTGGCTCAAGCAGGAAGGCGAGCCGATCGGCCGCGACGAGCCGCTGCTCGAGATCTCGACCGACAAGGTCGACACCGAGGTGCCGAGCCCCGGCGAGGGCGTCGTCGCGCAGATCCTCGTCCAGGAGGGCGAGACGGTCGAGGTCGGCACCGTGCTCGCGGTGATCGCGCCCGAGGGCGCCGAGGTCGTGCGCCCGCACCTGCCGAGGCGCCCGCCGGAGCCCGCGACCGAGGCTGCCGCCGACGCGTCCGAGGCCGCGGCCTCCGAGACGCGCGGAGCCCGCGGCGCCGGCGTCCCGCTCCGCGCCGCACCTGCTCCGCGCGCCCGCCGCCGACGCCGCCGGTCGGGCAACGGCCGCACCTTCGTCTCGCCCGTCGTCGCCCGGATCGCGTCCGAGCACGGCGTCGACCCGAACGCGTCCAGGGCACCGGCACCGGCGGCCGCGTGACGAAGAAGGACATCCTCGCGTTCGTCGAGGGCGGCGGCCAGGCCGGCCGCAGCCGGCGCGCACCCGAGCGCCGGCACCGCCGCAGCCGGCGCGCCGCAGCGCCGCCCGCTGCCGCGCCGCGCCGCCGGCACAGCGCCGCCCCGCCGGCACCTGCCGCTCCGGCCGCTCGCGGCAGGCCGCGCCGGCGCCGACGCCCGCTCCCGCGCCCGCCGCCGACGCGCGAGCCGGCCGCAGGTGAGCAGTTCGAGCCGATGACGGCGATGCGCAAGGGGATCGCCGAGCACATGCGCCGCTCGCTCGACACCTCCGCGCACGTGACGAGCGCGATCGAGGTCGACATGTCGAAGGTCGTCGCGATCCGCGGCAAGCTGAAGAAGGAGTACGAGGCCTCCTACGGCGTCAACCCGACCTACCTCTCGTTCATCGCCCGCGCCACGGTCGAGACGCTGCGCGAGTACCCCTGGATCAACGGCGAGATCCGCGGCGACAAGATCGTCACGCGCAACTACGTCAACCTCGGCTTCGCCGTCGAGCTCGCCGACGGCAAGGGGCTGATCGTCCCGGTCGTCAAGAACACCGAGGGCCTGAACCTGCTCGGGATGGCGCGTGGCGGTCGCCGAGATCGCCGAGCGCGCGCGGGACAAGAAGCTGATGCCCGACGACGTCCAGGGCGGCACCTTCACGATCACGAACCCCGGCGGCTACGGCACCTTCCACGGCACGCCGGTGATCAGCCAGCCGCAGGCCGGCGATCCTCGGCACCTACGCGGTCGTGAAGCGGCCGTGGGTCGTCCAGGACGAGCTCGGCCAGGACGTGATCGCGATCCGGCCGATCATGAACCTGACGCTCACGTACGACCACCGCCTCGTCGACGGCGCCCTCGCCGGCCGCTTCCTGCGCGACCTGCGCGACGAGCTCGAGAGCCTGGGGCGAGATCGGACTACTAGGCCGACGCGGCGCGTGAGGCGCACTGCAACCTCGGCCTCGTCCCCTACCGGGAGGCGTGGGAGCTGCAGCGCTCGCTCGCCGGCGGCGGTCTCGCAGGGGCGCGATCCCGGACACGATCCTGCTGCTCGAGCATCCGCCGACGTCACGACTCGGACGGCGCACCGAGGAGGGCGAGCTGCACCTCCCCGAGGGCGCCGAGGTCGACGTCGTCGAGACCGACCGCGGCGGCAAGTCCACCTTCCACGGGCCCGGGCCAGCTCGTCTGCTACCCGATCCTCGACCTGAAGCGGCACGGCCAGGACGTGAAGCGCTACTGCCGCGATCTCGAGGAGGCGCTGATCCTGACGCTTGCGAAGCTCGGCGTCGCGGGCGAGCGGATCGACGGGCTCACCGGCGTCTGGCTCACCCGGCCACCCAGGAAGATCGCCTCGATCGGGATCCACATCTCCGCTGGGTGACGACGCACGGCTACGCGCTCAACGTCGACCTCGACCCTGCCCCGTTCACGCAGTGGATCACCGCCTGCGGGCTCGAGGACGCCGCGTTCACGACGGTCGCCCGCGAGCTCGGCCGCCCGGTCGCGGTCGACGAGGTGAAGCCGCACGCGCGGCGGCGCTCGCGGAGGTCTTCGGGCTCGAGCTCGAGGAGCGCCGGTACCCGACTTAGTTGCTCTGAGCAACGAGTCTGTTCGTCGCCCGGCAGCCAGCCGCGGTACGCGGACGGCTCGCTCTGGGGGAAGCGCGCGTACGCCTCCTCGGCGAGGATCGTCTCCTGCTCGACGCCGGCGCCGTGCCTCGACGCGGTCTCGTCGACCGGGTAGCCGCCCCAGTCCTCGCCGCCCTGGTGCTCGCGAGCCCCGATCGCGAGCACGACGCACGGCCCGGAGCCAGCGCCGACGATCGTGTGATCGACCCCGGCCGGGGTGTGGACGAAGTCCCACCGGCGGAGGGGCCGCTCCTCGCCCTCGACGAGCAGGAGCGCCTCGCCGGAGAGGACGAGGAAGTCCTCCTGGTCGGCCTCCCAGTGGTACATCGACATCGGCTGGCCGGGCCAGAGCACGAAGAGGTTGATCCCGAGCTGCGGGAACTCGTGCGCGTCGCTCTCGAAGTGGCAGAGCGCCCCGCGCGGGCCGCGGTCGCGCCACTGCGCCTCACGCGCGTTGACGACGAACCAGCCCTCGCCCTGCGGGACGAGACCGCCGTGCTGGTTCGGTGTGAGCGGCGCCTCCGGGACGGTCACGTCCGTACACTGCCAGACGTGGAGACCTCGCTCCCCGTCGCCGAGCGGCCGCGCCGGCCCGAGTGGATGAAGGTGCGCGCGCCGAGCGCCGACGGCCGCTACTTCGACGTCAAGAAGCTCATGCACGGCGCTCTCGCTGAACACGGTCTGCGAGGAGGCGCGCTGCCCGAACATCGCCGAGTGCTGGGGCCGCGGCACCGCCACCTTCCAGATCCTCGGCGACACCTGCACCCGCGCCTGCCGCTACTGCTACGTCCACTCCGGCAAGCCGCGAGCACGCGCCCGACCCGCTCGAGCCGCTCCGCGTCGGCAGGCGGCGGCGCAGATGGAGCTGAAGCACGTCGTCGTCACCTCGGTCGACCGCGACGACGTCCCCGACCGCGGCGCCGGCCACTTCGCCGCGACGATCCGCGCGATCAAGGCCAAGCTGCCCGAGGCGAGCGTCGAGGTGCTGACGCCCGACTTCCTCGGCGTCGAGGAGGAGGCGCTCGCAGACCGTGCTCGCCGCCCGCCCCGAGGTCTTCAACCACAACATCGAGACCGTGCGCCGCCTGCACCGGAGCATGCGCGGCGCGCAAGGCGAGCTACGACAAGGCGCTCTGGCTGCTCGCGCCGCGCGAAGGAGCTCGCCGACTATCCGGTGCTGACGAAGTCCGGGATCATCGTCGGCCTCGGCGAGACGAACGACGAGGTCGTCGAGACGATGCGCGACCTGCGCGCGCACGGCGTCGACGTCGTCACGATCGGCCAGTACCTGCAGCCGAGCGCCGAAGCACGCGCAGATCGACCGCTGGGTGCACCCCGACGAGTTCCGCTGGCTCCGCGAGCAGGGCGAGGCGCTCGGCTTCGGCTCCGTCTTCGCCGGCCCGCTCGTGCGCTCGAGCTACCGCGCCGACGAGCAGCGTCACGCCGCCGAGACCGGCCGCGGCGCCGTCGCCTACTAGGACGACAGATCACCCTCTTGGTGGTGGTGCGACGCGTCGCGGCGTGAGGTAATGCAGCGTAGGAGGAACGCCAATTCGCGCTCTCGCCGTCGTTCTGCTCGTCCTCACGCTCTCGGCGACGGGGGCGGCGAAGCCCCGCGCCGAGCTCCGGCTGCAGTCGCTGTCACCGCTCGTCGTCCGCGGGACCGGCTTCGGCGGCGGCGAGACGGTTCGGCTGACCGCAGCCGCGAACGGGGTGGTGACGACGGCCCGCACCACGGCGAAGCCCAACGGCCGCTTCTCGACGCGCTTCGAGCTCCGGGTCGCCAAGTGCGCCGAGCTCACGATCCGCGCGGTCGGGAACCGCGGCAGCCGCGCGATCCTCCAGAAGACCTCGACCTGCAAGCAGCCGAAGGCAAAGAAGCCGCCGAAGAAGGCTCCGCGCGGCTAGATGCGGTGCAGCTAGGTGGCGTGCGGCTTGGCCATCTTGCGGTAGTCGAGCGCCTCGTCGAGGGTGGCGTCGTCGACGCCCTCCTCGCGCGCGACCTCGCGCAGCGACCGGCCCGCGCGGCCGCGGCCTTCTTGACGATCTCGGAGGCCTTGTCGTAGCCGATGTACGGGTTCAGCGCCGTCGCGGCCGAGAGCGTCAGCTCGGCGTAGCGCTCGCACTGCTCCCGGTTCGCCTCGATCCCGTCGACGCACTTCTCGGCGAGCAGCCGCGAGGCGCGAGGCGAGCAGCTTGATCGAGCTCGAGCAGGTTCCGCGCCATCATCGGGATGAAGACGTTCAGCTCGAAGTGGCCCTGCATGCCGCCGACCGTGATCGCCTGGTCGTTGCCGATCACCTGCGCGGCGACCTGCGTCACGACCTCGGGGATGACCGGGTTGACCTTGCCGGGCATGATCGAGCTGCCCTTCTGCAGCTCCGGCAGGAAGATCTCGCGCGAGCCCCGCGCGCGGGCCGGAGCCCATCAGCCGGAGGTCGTTGGCGATCTTCGTCAGGCTGACACGGCGACGACCTTGAGCGCGCCCGAGGCCTCGACGAGGCCGTCCCGCGCCGCCTGCGCCTCGAACGGATCGGCGGGCGCCGAGATCGGCAGGCCGGTGTCGGCGGCGAGCAGCTCGCGCACCTTCGCGGCGAACTCGGGATGCGTGTTCAGCCCGGTGCCGACGGCGGTGCCGCCGAGCGGGATCTGGCCGAGCCGCTTGCGAGCGTCCTCGACGCGCGCGATCCCCTGCGCGCACCTGCGCGGCGTAGCCCGCGAACTCCTGGCCGAGCGTGACGGGGACGGCGTCCATCAGGTGCGTGCGGCCCGACTTGACGACGTCGTCGAACTCGCTCCGCCTTCGCCTCGAGCGACGCGGCGAGCGTCGTCGAGCGCCGGCAGCAGGTCGTGCTCGACCTCGCCGAGCGCGGCGAGGTGGACGGCCGACGGGAAGACGTCGTTCGAGCTCTGGCCCATGTTGACGTCGTCGTTCGCGTGCACGTCCTCGCCGGCGAGCGCGGCGATCACCTCGTTCGCGTTCATGTTCGAGCTCGTGCCCGAGCCGGTCTGGAAGACGTCGATCGGGAACTGGTCGTCGAGCTCGCCGCGCGCGATCGCGTCGCCGGCGGCGGCGATCCGCTCGGCCTTGCTCGGCGTCGAGCAGCCCGAGCTCGGCGTTCGCGCGCGCGGCGGCGGCCTTGATCCGCCCGAGCCAGCGCGCGACGGGCGCCGGGATCGGCTCGCCGGAGACGGGGAAGTTGGCGACCGCCTTGCGCGTCTCGCCGCCCCACAGCTCCCGCTTGATCTCGGTGCTCACAGCCCCCGAGTCTACCGGCGCCCAAAGCGGCCCAGAGCCACGAACCGACCCACGGGTCGTGGGAGGCGGCCGACCCCTTCAGGGGTCTTCGCGCGACGCCTGATCCACTCCCCGCGGATCAGGCGTCCTGCGCAAGAGAGTGGCGAGAGCCGGACTTGAACCGGCGACACCACGGTTTTCAGCCGTGTGCTCTACCAACTGAGCTACCTCGCCTCAGGCGGTCGGAGTGTAGCCAGTAGGTTTCGCACCGTGGCTGCCGGCAAGCAGGTCGCGATCATCGGCGCGGCGCTCGACCTCGGCGCCGGCCGCCGCGGCGTCGACATGGGGCCGTCGGCGATCCGGTACGCCGGGTCTGCACGATCGCCTCGACCGCGATCGGCTACAGCGTGCTCGACTGGGGCGACGTCGAGACGGCGGTGCTCGAGGCGACCGAGGAGACCGACGCGTCCGCCCGCTACCTGCCCGAGATCAAGGCCGCCTGCGGGCGCGTCGCGCAGCTCGTCGAGCTCGCGCTCGAGCCAGGACGCGCTGCCGCTCGTGCTCGGCGGCGACCACTCGGTCGCGCTCGGCACGCTCGGCGGGCTCGCGCATTCGCCGCGGCATGGGCGGCGTGCTCTGGATCGACGCGCACGGCGACCTGAACACGCCCGAGACCTCGCCGAGCGGCAACGTGCACGGCATGCCGCTGGCCGCCGCGCTCGGGCTCGCGGACGGCCGCTTCGAGAGCGACGCCTGGACGCTGCCGGCGGTCGACGCCGGACCGGGTCGCGCTCGTGGGGATCCGCTCGCTCGACGCGCGCGAGCGGGAGCGCATCCGCGAGCTCGGGATCAAGGCGTACACGATGAGCGACATCGACCGGATCGGGATCGAGCGCGCGATCCGCGAGTCGCTGACGCAGATCGCAGGCCCGGGCTTCGTCCACGTCTCGCTCGACCTCGACGCGCTCGACCCGGAGGTCGCGCCCGGCGTCGGCACCCCGGTCCGCGGCGGGCTCTCCTACCGCGAGGCGCACCTCGCGCTCGAGCTCGTCGCCGAGTCGGGCCTCGCCGGCTCGCTCGAGGTGGTCGAGGTGAACCCGATCCTCGACCGCGAGAACGCGACCGCCGCGCTCGCCGTCGAGCTGGTCGCGAGCGCGCTCGGCAAGACGATCCTCTAGACGGCGCGCGTCGACCAGCGGCGACGCCCGGGAGGACGTAGCCGTCGCTCGCGACGAAAGCGCTCGAGCCGTGGCCTCGCCGCCTCCTCGACCGCGGCACGCGCCGGTGGCTCGAGCAGCGGCGAGTGTCTCGCGAAGCGACGCGTCCGAGACGGTCGACTGCAGCCGCACGTACTCCTCCCAGCTCGGCGAAGCGCGATACTGCGACGGCCACCTCGTCGACGGCGACCTCGTCGAAGCCCGGCGGCGCGGACGAGCTCCTCGATCACCGCCGCGTCCCCGAGCGCGAACTGCCCGGGCTCGCCGGGCGCCGGCGGCTCCAGCAGGCCCGCGTTCGACCAGCACCGGGCCGAAGACGGTCGCCCAGGGGTTGCGCTTCGCGACCGCCCACGTCGCGAAAGCAAGCCTGCCTCCCGGCCTGAGCACGCGCCGCGTCTCCGCGAAGGCACGGGGCCGGGTCGGGCACGAGCATGTAGCCGATAGCGGCAGACGACCGCGTCGACGCTCGCGTCGGGAAGGTCGAGCGCCTGCATGTCCATCACCTCGTGCCCGACGCCGGGCAACTGCCCGGCCGCCGGGCCGCGTCGACCATCGCCGGCGCCAGGTCGGTGGCGAGGATCCGCGCCGACCCGGCCGCGACGAGCGCCGCCGCCAGCTCCCCGGTGCCGCGCGCGAGCTCGAGCACCGCGTCCGTCCGGGCCGCGGCTCCAGCGCAGCGAGCAGTGCGGCCGTCACCGGCTCGCGTTGACCGCGGCGAGCGCGCTCGCGCTCGCTCTCCCAGCCCGCTGCGGCACGCATCCCAGCGGCGCGCGACCTCCTCGTCGGCGTCTACGCGGTCACCCCGCTGAACTGCGGCAGGATGTCGCGGCCGTAGGTCTCGAGCGTCTCCTCCTGGCCGTGGGTCATCAGGTAGATGTTGAACTGGTCGACGCCGATCGACTCGAGCTCGCGCAGCTTCGCGATCGCCTGCTCGACGTTGCCGAGCACGCAGAAGCGGTCGCAGATCTCGTCCGTGACGAACTCGCCGTGCTTCGCGCCGACGCGCGAGTGCTCGTTGTAGTCGTAGAACTTCCGCGCCTCGACGTAGTCGGTCAGCACCTGCGGCACGACCGAGCCGTCGGTGCCGTAGCGGTCGATCAGATCCTGGACGTGGTTCGAGACCATCGCCGGGAACCAGCGCACCTGCTCGCGCGCGTCGGCGAGGTCGTCGGAGATGTGGCTCGGCGCGCTGACGATGCACTTGAGCGCGGCCGGGTCGCGGCCGGCCTCCTCCGCCGCCTTGCGGGCGGTGGCCATGATCCACTGGATGATGTCCGGGTCGGCGAGCTGGATGATCACGCCGTCGCCCTGCCGCCCCGCGACGGCGAGCGCCTTCGGCCCGTAGCCGGCGACGTGCATCTCGATCTCCGGCAGCTCGGGCCGCACCCACTTGAGCTGGAGCTGCTTGTCGTTCCAGGTCACCTCCTGGCCGTTCATGAACGGCTTCACCATCTGCAGCGCCTCCTCGAACTCGGCGACCTTCATCGGCTTGCGCCCGACGTAGCGCACCGACGAGTCGCCGCGGCCGACGCCCATGATCATCCGGCCGTTCGAGATGTCCTGGAGCGTCGCGTACGCGCTCGCGAGCACCGTCGGGTCGCGGATGGCCGGGTTCGTGACCATGTGGCCGAGCTTGATCGTCGCTCGTCTGATCGGCGAGGAGCGCCATCACCGGCATCGACTCCTGCCAGAGGACGTGCGAGTCGTAGGTCCAGCCGTAGGCGAAGCCTTGCGCCTCGGCGAGCTTCGTCAGCTCGATCAGGCGCTGGTACGGCGGGTCGGGCAGAACGGTGACGCCGAAGCTCGAGCATTGGAACCCCCGGGCGGTCGTGGGCAGGGAACACCTCATATTCTCGCGAATCCCGGCTCGTGGCAACGTGGCCGTACTACCTCTTCGCCGTCGCGGCGGGCGCGATGCTCCCGTTGCAGTTCGGGATCAACGCCCAGCTGGCGACCTGGGTGGGTAGCCCGCTGCGGGCGACGCTCGTCTCCTTCGTCGTCGGCGCGGCCGTCCTGCTCGTCGCGACGCTGCTCTTCGCGCGCGGCTGGCCGGGGACGGAGCGGCTCGGCGGCGCGCCCTGGTGGGTCTGGGTCGGCGGCTTCCTCGGCGCGTTCTACGTGCTCGGGTCGGTGGTCACGGCGCCCCGGCTCGGCGCGGCCGCGCTGTTCGCCTTCATCCTCGCCGGGCAGGCGTTCGCGTCGCTCGCGGTCGACCACTACGGCTGGGTCGGCTTCGCCGAGAACCCCGTCACCCCCGGCCGCCTCCTCGGGATCCTGCTCGTCGCCGCCGGCGTGGCCGCCGTGCGCTTCCTCTGACGTCCACGTCCGAGCCAGCGAAGAGCGCCGCCCACTGACGGGCGTCGAGATCTCTGGCCCTGGCGTCGGGATCGAAGCCGAGCGTCGGGGCGAGCCGCTTGAGCAGGAGCGGCGAGAGCTTGCCGCGCAGCGCGGCGCGGAGGGGCTGACTCGACGAGAAGCCTGCGCGCAGAAAGGCCAGATACTCCGCCTGCAGCTCCTCGGGGACGTGTGGCCGGCTACGTCGCTCGATCCGGAGCAGGGCTGCGTCCACCGTCGGTGCGGGCGTGAACGCCGAGCGGTGGAGCCGCCGGGCGACCGAGAGCTCGTACCACGCTCGCCAGTAGATCGTTCGCTGGGTTGACGGCCAGACAGCCGCCTGCTTGGCGGCGAACTCCCATTGGACGATCACGTCAGCGCGGCGCAGGGGGATTGCCGGATCGCCGAGCAGGCTCGACAGGATCTCGCCCGATCCTGTGAACGGCAGGTTGGCGACGATCGCGAACGGCTCCGTCGGCCACTCGTAAGTCCGGGCGTCCGCCTCCACGATCTCGACCGGCGATTGGGCGGCAAAGCGCGCGCGCAGCAGACGAGCGAGGGCCGGATCACGCTCGATCACTCTGACGGTCGCCCCCGTACGGACGAGCTCCCGCGTAAGCATGCCGGTGCCGCCGCCGATCTCGATCACGAGATCGCCGTGCGCGACCGCGGCGTCGGCGACGAGCCCGGCTGCGAAGCGGCTACTGCGAAGGAGATGCCGGCCGGCCGCTCCGACTGCGGAGCGTCGCGGAACGGCCACGGAGCGTCACCGTGATCATGGCGAAGACTCTAGCGCAGAGAACACCGTGCGGGTCCGTGACGAAAGCCGTCGCGTTTCCGGGATTGTCCCGGGCTTCAGCGTTGCGCGACCCAGGCGATCGTCTTCGCCGCCAGCCGGTCGAGCGCCTGCACCGACGAGCTCGAGGTGCTCGGGCTTCGTGTCCTCGAGCTTCGTGTGGATGAGGCCGCGCAGGCTCTGGACGAAGAGCATCACGGTCGGGATGCCGGCCGCGCGCGACCTCGGCGGCGTCGTGCAGCGGGCCGCTCGGCAGCCGGTGCGACGTCGCCCGCGACCTCGCGCACCGCCTCGTCCGCGAAGCCGACCAGCGTCTCGTCGAAGAGGATCGGCTGGATCTCCCAGATCCGCTCCCACTCGACCTCGATGCTGCTCCTCCCGCGCGAAGCGCTCGCAGGCCTCGCGCGCCTGCTCGCACATCGCGGCGAGCTTGCGCCGCGTCGAGGTGGCGCAGGTCGAGCAGCTGCTCGGCGGTCTCGACGACGGAGGTGACGATCCCCGGCTTGCGTGACGACGCCGCCGATCGTGCACACGGCGCCGTCGCCGACCCGCGCGGCGATCTCGCGGATCTCGAGCGCCAGCTTCGCGGCGCCGGCGAGCGCGTCGCGGCGCTGGTCCATCGGCGTCGAGCCGGCGTGCGCGGCCTGGCCGCGCCAGGTGATCCGGTGCCGCTCGACGCCGAAGGTGCCGAGCACGGCGCCGAGCGGCAGGTCCAGTCGACTCGAGCACCGGCCCCTGCTCGATGTGCAGCTCGAGATACGCGGCGGCGTTCTCGAGCTGCTTGCCGCGCCTCGGTCGCGCGGTCGAGGTCGACGCCGTGCTCGCGCAGCGCATCCGCGCAGCGGATCCCGTCCGCGTCGGTGCAGCTCGCGGATCTCGTCCTGGTCGGTCATCGAGCCGGAAGCGGCCGACGAGCCGAAGAGCGAGCGGCCGAAGCGCGCGCCCTCCTCGTCGGCCCAGTCGACGAGCCGGACGGTGACCGGCGGCGTCCCCTCCGCCGCGATCCGGCGCAGCACCTCGACGCCGGCCATGACGTTGAGGCAGCCGTCGAGCCAGCCGCCGTTCGGGACCGAGTCGATGTGGCCGCCGATGCAGCGACCGCGCGCTCCGACTCGCCGCGCAGCGTCCACCACTGGTTGCCCGCCTCGTCGAGCTCGTGCTCGAGCGGCAGCCCCTCGAGCTTGCCGCGCAGCCAGGCGCGCGCCTGCTCCCAGGTCGTCCGTCCAGGCGACCCGCTGGGCGCCGTTCTCGTCGCCGGTCAGCTCGCGCAGCTCACGCAGCTCGGCGACGGTTCTGGACGGGTCCAGGGCCACGGGCGGAATCTAACGCCCTCCGATCCGATGTGGTAAGCACTACCGGTGGGGGCTGCGACTGCAACGGCGGGCCGCGCGCCGGCCGAAAGGTCGGAGCGCCTCCGGGCCATGGGCGCCCAGGCGGGGCTCTCGGTGGCCGTGCTCGGCGGCCTCTGGGCGCTGTGGGAGGCGTTCAAGTGGGTGGGCGAGGAGACCGGCCGGAGGGTCGGCCGTTCGAGGTGAACGACCGCACGCTGCCGCACGTGCACGACATCGTCAGCACGCTCTTCGAGCCCTCGCGCCGGAACGGGCCGCCGCTGATCGAGATCCTCGGCGACGCTGCGCTCTTCACCGCCAAGGAGGCGGCCGCCGGCTTCCTGCTCGGCGCCGCCTTCGGCTTCGCGATCGCCGTCGTGCTCGCGCACTCGACCCTGCTGCAGCGCGGGCTTTCTGCCCTACATCGTCGCCTCGCAGACGATCCCGATCCTCGCGATCGCGCCGATGGTCGTCGTCTGGGTCAACCCGAAGCTGCCGGCCGGCTTCCGCGACTGGGGCGCGGTGGCGCTGATCGCCGCCTTCCTCACCTTCTTCCCCGTCGCGATCAACACGCTGCGCGGCCTCAATCCGCCGACCCGCGCGCGCTCGAGCTGATGCGCTCGTACGCCGCCAGCCGCTGGGCGGTGCTCTGGAAGGTGCGCGTGCCCGGCGTCGCTGCCGTATCTCTTCGCGGCCCTCAAGGTCGCGGCGACGGCGAGCGTCGTCGGCGCGATCATCGGCGAGCTGCCCGTCTCGATCCAGGACGGGCTCGGCGGCGCGATCCTCAACTTCAACCAGTACTACTCGCTCGCGCCCCCACGCGCTCTGGGCGACGAACATCGTCGCGGCCGCGCTCGGGATCGCCTTCTTCCTCGTCGTCGTCGCCGCCGAGAGAGCTCGTCGTCCGACGCGCGCCGGAGAACGTCGCATGAGCGACCGCCGCAGCCGTCGTCTCGATCGCAGGTCGTCACGAAGCACGTTCGGCAAGGGCGGCGTGACCGCGCTCGCAGGACATCGACCTCGAGATCCAGCCCGGGCGAGTTCATCTCGCTGATCGGGCCCTCGGGCTGCGGCAAGTCGACGCTGCTGCGCGTCATCGGCGACCTGATCGAGCCGACCGCGGGCGACGTCGACGGTCAACGGCAAGCCGGCCGCCAGGCCCGGCGTCGACCGCGACTACGGGATCGTCTTCCAGGACGCCGTCCTGTTCGACTGGCGCACCGTCGCGAAGAACATCGCCCTGCCGCTCGAGATGCTCGGGCTGGGACCGCGGCGAAGCGGCGCGAGCGGGTCGCAGGAGATGCTCGAGCTCGTCGAGCTGACGGGCTTCGACGACGCACCACCCGTGGCAGCTCTCGGGCGGCATGCAGCAGCGCGTCTCGATCGCCCGCGCGCTCTCGTTCGACCCGTCGCTGCTCCTGATGGACGAGCCGTTCGGCGCGCTCGACGAGATGACGCGCGAGCGGCTGAACCTCGAGCTGCTGCGGATCTGGCAGGCGAGCGCGCTCGACCGTCGTCTTCGTCACCCACTCGATCGCGAGGCGGTCTTCCTCTCGACCCGGGTCGTCGTGATGTCGCCCGCGGCCGGGCCGGATCGCCGGCATCGTCGACGATCGACCTGCCGCAGCCGCGGACGGCCGAGACGCGCGAGGAGCCCGCGCTTCTTCGAGCTCGTGACGCGAGGTGCGCGAGCTGCTGCGCGCGCGGCGGCGGCTTCGAGGCCGACGACGAGGTCGACGAGGAGCGGTGCGCTCGAGCGAGCGGGCTCGGCCGCGTCGCGCGCCAGCGGCTGCGCGACTGGGTGCCCGGCGCTGCTCGTCCTCGTGCTCGGCATCGCGCTCTGGGAGGGCTGCGATCGCGCGGCTTCGGCGTCCAGCGCTTCCTGCTGCCGCCGCCGTCGGACGATCGCGGCGACGCTCTGGGACGACCGGAGCGCTCTGCACGCCGGCTGGTTCACGTTCAAGGAGGCGCTCGGCGGCTTCGTGCTCGGCTCCGTGCTCGGCGATCGCTCGTCGCGCTCGCTGCTCGCGCGCTTCCGCACGCTCGGCGCGCGCGCTGATGCCGTACGCGATCGCCGCCAACGCGTCCCGATCATCGCCTTCGCCCCGATCACGAACGACTGGTTCGGGATCGCTCAACCCGCTCTCGAAGATGGTGATCGCCGCCGTCCTCTGCTTCTTCCCGGTGCTCGTGAACACGCTGCGCGGGCTGACGTCGGTGCGGCCGCAGCCGATCGAGCTGATGCGCTCCTACGCGCGCGGCGAGTGCGAGATCTTCCGGCGCGTCCGGTTCCCGAACGTCGCTGCCGTTCGTCTTCTCGGCGCTGAAGGTCGCGACCGTGCTCGCGATGATCGGCGCGATCGTCGGCGAGTACTTCGGCGGCTCGCAGGACGCGCTCGGGATCCTGATCAAGAACTCGGCCGCGCTCTTCCAGTTCGAGACGGCCTGGGCGGCGATCCTCGTCGCGTGCCTGTTCGGGATCGCGTTCTACCTCGGCGGTGGCGCTCGCCGAGCGGTGACGATGCGCTGGCACCCGTCGGCGAGCGGGTCGAACTGAGAGCGGCAATCAGAACGGTAGGAGCGATCGCACGGATGGAGGGATCGTAGAAGAGGATCGGATGGTGGCGCTGCGTCGTCGGTCGTCGCTCGCGCTGCTCGCGCCGGCTCGGCAGCGACGACGACGACGGCCGGCGACCGGCGGCGACGGCGCCGACGGCGCGCCGCAGGAGCCGACAAGGTCACCCTGCAGCTGAAGTGGGTCACCGCAGGCCCAGTTCGCCGGCTACTACGCGGCGCTGGCGAAGGGCTACTACGAGGAAGTAGGGCCTGAACGTCACGATCAAGCCCGGCGGCCCGGACATCATCGCCGGAGCAGGTCGTCGCTCGGCGGCCAGGCCGCAGTTCGGGATCGACTGGCTCCCGACCCTGCTCGCGACGCGCGACAAGGGCGGCGACCTCGTCAACATCGCCCAGGTCTTCGCCCGCTCGGGCATGACCGAGCTGACCTGGAAGGACAGCGGGATCACCTCGATCGCGAGATGAAGGGCAAGAAGGTCGGCGTCTGGCTCTGCGGCAACGAGCACGAGCTCTTCGCCGCGCTGACAAGAACGGGATCGACCCGCAAGAACAGGACGTGAAGATCGTCAACCAGCCGTTCGACATGAACCTGTTCCTCAAGCACGAGGTCGACGCGGCGGCGGCGATGACCTACAACGAGCTCGCGCAGGTGCTCGAGACGAAGAACCCGGACACCGGCAAGCTCTACACGCTCGACCGACCTGAACGTGATCAAGATGCAGAACGTCGGCACGGGCGATGCTCGAGGACGGCATCTTCGTCGACCGAGGAGCTGGCTCGCAGGACGCGCGAACCAGGACGATCGCGGTGCGCGTTCCTGACGGCGTCGTTCAAGGGCTGGATCTACTGCCGCGACAACCCGGACGACTGCGTCGGCGATCGTGCTCGACGCCGGCCCGACGCTCGGCGAGGGCCACCAGACGTGGCATGATGAACGAGATCAACAAGCTGATCTGGCCGAACGCGAGCGGGATCGGGATCATGAACGCCGACGGCGCTACGACCACGACGGCGACAGATCGCCAAGCACTTACGGTGATCAAGAACGCGCCGACGACGGCGCCTTCCGCACCGACCTACGCCGAAGGCGGCGCTCGCCGCTCGAAGACGAGGGCGTCGACGTGAACGGTGCGACTACAAGGCCGCGAGGTCGTGACAGATGCACGGCAGGCGGCAAGTAGCGTCCGGACGGGCCGGGTCACGCCGGCCCTCCGCGGTCAGGCTCCGGTGGACTCGCGCACTGCGAAAGGAGAGTGGCATGTCCGTGCTGATCAAGGGAGGCCGCGTCGTCACGGCGGCCGACGACTACGTCGCCGACGTCCTCGTCGAGGGCGAGCGGATCGCCCTGATCGGCGAGTCGCTCGACGTCGCCGCCGACACCGTGATCGACGCGAGCGGCAAGTACGTGCTGCCCGGGCGCGGTCGACCCGCACACCCACCTCGACATGCCGTTCGGCGGCACGACCACGATCGACGACGTCGAGTCGGGCCAGACGGCCGCGGCGCGTTCGGCGGCACGACCTGCCACGTCGACTTCTGCATCCAGGCGCCGGGCCACGACGCTTCGCCGACGCGCTCGCCGACTGGAAGTGCGAAGGCGGACGGCAAGCAGCTGATCGACATGGGCTACCACATCGCCGTCACCGACCTGAAGGACGGCGGCTCGCTCGAGGAGCTCGCGACGCTGCCGGACCAGGGGATCACCTCGTACAAGCTCTTCATGGCCTACAAGGGCGCGCTGATGGTCGACGACGAGACGCTCTTCAAGACGATGGAGGTCGCCGCCGAGACCGGCGCGCTCGTGATGGTGCACGCCGAGAACGGCGACGCGATCGACGTGCTCGTCAAGCGAGGCGCTCGCGGAGGGGCAACACCGAGCCGCACTACCACGCGCTCACGCGCCCGCCCGAGACCGAGGGCGAGGCGACGAACCGCGCGATCCAGCTCGCGCGCGTCGCCGGCGCCCGCTCTACGTCGTCCACGTCTCGTGCAAGGAGGCCGTCGAGCCGATCGCGCTCGCCCGCGAGAAGGGCTGGGACGTCTGGGGCGAGACCTGCACGCAGTACTTCTTCATCGACTACACGTACCTCGAGCAGCCCGACTTCGAGGGCGCCAAGTACGTCTACACGCCGCCGCCGCGCGACAAGGCGAACCAGGACGTGCTCTGGAACGCGGTCCGCACCGACGTCCTCATCGGCGATCTCGACCGACCACTGCGCCTTCATCTGGGACGGGCAGAAGACGCTCGGGCAGCGACGACTTCTCGAAGATCCCGAACGGCGGCCCGGGGCTCGAGAACCGGCTGCACATGATCCACCACTTCGGCGTCCGCGAGGGCCGGATCGCGCTGAACCGGATGGTCGAGCTGCTCTGCGACGAACCCGGCGAAGCTGTTCGGCCTCTACCCGCGCAAGGGCACGATCGCCGTCGGCTCGGACGCCGACATCGTGATCTTCGACCCCGAGAAGCAAGCGCACGATCACGGCGGCGGCGCCAGCACTCGAAGTCCGACTACAACCTCTACGAGGGCACCGAGGTCGTCGGCGACGTCCGAGACGCGTGCTCCTGCGCGGCAACGTGCTCGTCCAGGACGGCGAGCTCGTCGCGCAAGCCGGGCGTCGGCCGGTTCGTCGCAGCGCGCGAAGTTCGGCGAGGAGCTCGCCCCCGCCAAAGCGGAGGTCGCCGGGTAAGCCGGCTCGGGCTCCTCGCGTCTGCAGCGGTCACGGCCGTCGCCGCGGCAGCGATCGTCGACGCCGTGCGGCGGGAGCATCCGCCCGCGCCGGCCGCTACGACGCAGGCCGAGCTCGAGGGTCGCGAGCAAGCGGCCGCCGCGCTGGCGCGCCTGGGTGCGCACGGCGAGCTCGCGCTGCACGACGGCGTCTGCCGGGAGGTTCGACTGACCCTGCCGGTGCTCGACCGGCGGCCGTCGCCGAGGACTTGCGTTCCACAGGGCGCGGTCTCGCCGGACGGGGGCCTCGCTGCCCGCTGCCCGGACAACGGGATCGAGGTCGCCTCGACCGCGACAGGTGAGCTGCAGCGGCTCAGCCCGGGCTGCGTCCCCGCCTGGCGCCCGAACGGCGAGCTGACGTCGGTCGTCGACGACCAAGTCGTGCGCTTCGAGGGGTGCGCGCAGCCGGAGCAGTGCACGACCACGCTGATCCCGCGTGAGCAGCTCGAGCGCGCTGCACGTCGCCATCCGGAAGTGCCGGACGAGGCACCGCGGGTCCGAGCGCTCGTCGACGGGGTGGCGTGGCTCTCGCTCAGACGGGCGGTGGTCGACATCTCGATCCGGCTCGGCGGCCGCTTCGAGCGCCTCGGGCCGCTGAGCGAGATCGCGTTCTTCACCGACGGCAGGCTGGAGCGAACACAGGCGTACTTCCGCGCGACGGGCGGACGGCTCGGCACCAGCCCGCGCGGAACCTATGTCACCCGCACGCCGGACGTGATCCTCCGCGGCGACGGCTCGCAGGTGAGCCTGCCGCAGCACCTCCGCAGCGCCCGCGACTTCGCCTGGTCGCCGGACGAGCGCCTGCTGGCGCTCGCCGGGCCCTTCGCGGTCGTCGTCCTCGACGTGGCGAGCCTGGAGCGCTACGACGACACGGGCGGCGGGCTGCGGTCGGTGACGATCCCGCAGCCCGCCGCCGCACTCCGCTGGCAGGGCTAGCCGCAGTCCACCCGCGGGTTGTACGGCTTCAGCATCCCGCTCGGATTCGGCTTCCAGATCCAGGCGTGCAGCGCATAGGACAGCGGCAGGCCGTAGCGGTTGCCGGGCAGGAGCGTGTCGAACTCCGTCCCGAACAGCTCGGGCTTCGACGCGCCCGCCCAGTCGCTCGCGAAGACGAGGTACTCGAGCGCGACGAGCTTCATCGTGCCGTTGTTGCGAGGCTCGTAGACGAGGAGCTCCGGCTGGTCGGCGTCGATCTTGCCGCCGTCGAACAGCAGCGCCGGATTGAGCATGTGGACGCCCATGGAACCGGTGCCGCCGGGATCGGCAGATGCATTCGATCCCCGCCAGATCGGCGACCTTCACCGTGTAGCCGGCCTCGATCGCCTTGTCGATGTCGTGGAACCGTGCCGTCGAGCTCTTGGCGCCGTCGAATGCACCGGCGGCGATCGCCGCGCTCACGGCGACGAGCACGGGCAGGACGACGAGCGTGAGCATGAGTACGCGCTTCTTCATCTCTAACTCCTTCCTAGGCGGCCACGGGGGCCGGATCGGGGCGGACGAGGACGGTGTCGACGACGCGGACGATCTCGTCCACGGGCAGGCCGGCGGCCGCGGCGTGCGCGCGGATCGCCTCCGGGCTCGACGCCTGGTAGATGCAGACGGTGCCGACGCCGCTGCCCTCCTCGAGCACGTAGCTGCGGATCCAGCGGATGTCGTCGGACATGCGCTCGCCCTCGGCGGTCGAGCGTGCCGCCGCCTCGCCGAGCTCCTCGCCGGAAGCGCCAGCCGCCGCGGCGGAGGATCACGTAGGTCTCCATCGAGACTCCTTTCGTCGGTTGTCTCGACGGTACGGGCGGCCGCGGCGGCCGACATCGGCGGGACCGCCCATCTTGCCGCCGGCGCTGCCTACATTTCGCGGAAGCGCGCCGCGGCCTCGCCGCGCGTCCGGGCGCCGAGCTTGCGCAGGACGGCGGAGACGTGGTGATCGACCGTGCGCGCCGAGAGCGACGAGCCGCTCGGCGATCTCCCGGTTCTGCAGGCCCGTCGGCGACGAGCGCGACCACCTCGAGCTCGCGCGCCGTCAGGCCGGCGGGGTTCTCGCGGGTCGACTCGCGCGGGCCGCGCAGCCCGAGCCGCCGGCGCGAGCTCCGTGCGACGCGCGGGCCGGGCGCCGAGCCGGTCGAGCTCGGCGAGCGCGGTCTCGTCGCCCGCGTCGGCCTGCGACGCGAGCGGCCTCGTACGGGCAGCCGCGCGCGCGCCAGCGCCGCCGCGGCGCTCTCCGCGTCGCCTGCGAGCTGGAGCCGGTACGGCTCGGCGATCCAGCTCGGGCGCCTCGGCGGGCGCGCCCGCCTGCCACTGCCAGTAAGCGAGCTCGCCCGCGTACCAGAGGTGCCGTTTCTCGAGCGCGAGGTCGTACGCGGCTCGTGCCTCCGCGACCGTCCGCTCCTCGTCGCCCGCGAGCCAGGCCGCCTCTGCGCGGGCCGCGTGCACGTGTCCGAGCCGCTGCAGGTGCCCGCCCGGCGCCGCGAGCTCGAGCGCCTCGTCGAGCGCGTCGAACGCGCCCGGGTCGCCGCGCCTGGCGCGCACGCGCCCGAGCGCGATCAGCGCGCCGATCCGGCTGATCGGGTCGTTCAACCCCCGCAGGACGGCTGCGCCAGCGCCGCGCCCTCGTCCCAACGGCCGCGGTAGACGTGCACGAGCGCGAGCCACGAGCGCGGGTACGACCGGCCAGAGCTCGTGCGCCTCGGCGAAGTCGATGCACTCGCGGAGCCAGCGCTCGGACGGCTCGAGCTCCATCATCTCGCCCAACCCCGTGCCGAGCATGTTCAGCGCGGACAGCTGGAAGACCTCGTTGCCCGCGCGCCGGCGAGGGCGAGGCTGCGCTCCAGTTCCCGCACGCCCTCGTCGATCCGTCCGGCCATCAGCAGCGACGTTCCGACCATGTTCAGCCCGTATGCCTCGACCTCGAGATCACCGGCGGCGCGCGCCGCCGCGACCGCCTTCCGCCCCCAGGCGACCCCTTCCTCGTTGTCGCGGCTGAGCATCCGGATGTACGCCTGCACCGCGTAGGCCCACGCGAGCTCACGGCCGTGCGGAAGCGTCTCCAGGATCTCGATCGCCTCGCGGCTCGCGTCCTCGGCCTCCCGGTTGCGTCCCAGCCTCGTGTTCGCGTTCGTGAGCCGCGAGAGCGTCTCGCCGGTCTTCAGCCGGTCGCCCAGCTCCCGGTACAGCGCGAGCGCGGCGCCGCGCGCCTCGACCGACTCCTCGTAGAGGCCGGTGAGCAGGGCCTCCTCTGCGTACCCGTCGAGCAGTTCGGCCCGCTCCCGCGGGGCAGGCCGTCCGCATGGCGGAGTGCTCGCCGGTACTGCACCGCCGCCTCGCGATGCGAGCTCGCCGCGGCGGCGGCGCGGGCCGCCGCCGGCGCGTAGCGGAGCACCGCCTCGACGTCGCCGGCCTCCTCGGCGTGGTGGGCGAGGCGCGAGAGGTCGCCGCCGGGCTCGAGCGCGGCGAGGATCGACGCGTGCAGGGCACGGCGCCGGTGCGGCGCGATCTCGCCTCGACGGCGAGGCGCGCGAGCTCGTGCCGGAAGGCGACCCCGTCGCCCTCGGCGCGAAGGACGCCCGAGGCGAGGCAGTCGTCGAGCCGGCCGAGCCCCACCGCGGCGACCTGCTCGAGCAGCCAGAGCTCCGCTCGCGTCGGCACCACCGAGATCGCAGTCGAGCAGCCTGCGCGCGCCGCTCGTCGAGTAGCGCCGCCCGGGCGAGCACGGCGTCGCGAACGGTCGCTGGAAGCTCGTCGCCGCCCGCGGCGAGGATCTCGGTGACGTAGAACGCGTTCCCGAGCGTGAGCCGGTGGAGCGCCTCGGCGTCCAGGCCGTGCGGCTCCGCCAGCTCGCGGACGGCATCGACCGTGAGGCGTGGCACGGCGAGCCGGACGACACCGGGCGCCGACGCGAGCTCGCCGAGCACGACCCGCAGCGGATGGTCGCCCGCGACCTCGTCGTCCCGGTAGGTCGCGATCACGAGCGTCCCCGAGCCGTCGACGCGCCGGCCGAGCACGCGCAGGACGTCGAGGGTGGCGCCGTCCGCCCAGTGCACGTCCTCGAGCACGAGCACGCCGCCGCGGCCGAGCGCGGCCGCCGCGACCGCGCGCGGCTCGCCCGGCTCGAGGCCGAGGTCGAGGAAGGGCCCCAGCGGGGTCGGCGCAGCGAGGCTCTCGCACGAGCCTCGGGCGACATCCCCGACGCGGTCCGAGAAGGCGCGCACGAGCGCGGTCTTGCCGACGCCCGCCTCGCCGCCGACGAACACGAGCCGCCCGCCCTCCGCGCGGAACGCAGCGAGTTGCGCCAGTAGATCGCCCCGCTCGAGCAGCTCCGACATGCCCTGATCCTGCGCGGTCACCGCCCGCGATTCAACCGGGAGACGACTAGATTGGCCTCGTGCAGGGCCGCTACCTCCGTCTCGTGCCACCCGACGCCGCGGAGATCGCCTCGGCGCTGGCAGAGCTACGCGCGAGCCTCGACGTCTCGGTCGAGTTCCCGCCGGCGGCTCTCGAGGAGGCGGAGACGTCGGCCCGGTCGCCGCGCCTGCCGGACGCGGACGAGACGTCGATCCCGTTCGTCACGATCGACCCGCCCGGCTCGCTCGACCTCGACCAGGCGCTCCACCTCGAGCGCAGCGGCTCCGGTTACATCGTGCGCTACGCGATCGCGGACGTCGCGGCGTTCGTCACACCGGGCGGGCCGCTGGACGCCGAGGCACACGAGCGCGGCGAGACGCTCTACGCTCCCGACGGCAATGCGCGCCTCTACCCGCCGCGGCTGTCGGAGGACGCGGCCAGCCTGCTCCCGGACGAGACGCGGCCGGCGCTCGTCTGGACGATGACGGTGGACGCGGAGGGCGAGGGGACCGAGGTCGACGTGCGGCGCGCCCTGGTCCGAAGCCGCGCGAAGCTGGACTACGCCGCGGTGCAGCGGGCGCTCGACGACGACACCGCGGCGGAGCCGCTCCAGCTCCTGCGCGAGGTCGGCCGGCTGCGCCAGGAGCGCGAGGCTCGCCGCGGCGGCCTTGCCCTGCAGCTGCCCGAACAGGAGGTTACGAAGGGGCCGAACGGATACGAGCTCTCCTTCCGGGCGCCCCATCCGGTCGAGGGCTGGAACGCCCAGATCTCGCTCCTGGCCGGTCAGGCCGCCGCGGAGCTGATGCTCGCGGGACGGATCGGCGTCCTGCGGACGCTGCCGAAGGCCGACGAGGGCGCAGTCGACCGGCTCCGCCGCGCCGCCCGGGCGCTTGACGTCGCCTGGGCCGACGACGTGCCCTACCCGGACTTCATCCGCACGCTCGACCCGAGCGTCCCCACGCACGCGGCGGTACTGGTCGAGTCGACGGTGCTCCTGCGCGGCTCCGGCTACGCCGCCTTCGACGGCGAGGCACCGCCGGCGCCGATCCACGCGGGCATCGGCGCGCCCTACGCACACACGACCGCTCCGATCAGGCGGCTTGTCGACCGCTACGTCGGCGAGGTCTGCGCCGCGCTCTCCGCTGGTGACGAGGTGCCGGACTGGGCTCGCGCGGCGCTCCCCGGTCTCCCCGAGACGATGGAGCGGTCGAACCGGCGCGCGCAGCAGTACGAGGCCGGAATCGTCTCGACCGTCGAGGCCGCGGTGCTCGAGCGCAGTGTCGGCGCGGTGTTCGACGCCGTCGTCGTCGACGTGGACAAGGACGGTGACGGAGGGACGGTGCAGCTGCGCGAGCCGGCCGTCACCGGACGCAGCGAAGGCGCGCTACCGCTCGGCGAGCGCGTCCGGGTGCGGCTCGAGCACGCCGACGTGGCGCGGCGCGAGGTGCGCTTCGCCCTCGCCGATCAGCGGCAGGGGTAGCCGAACGGAATGCGGACGCGGTAGGTGCGGCCCCCCTCGACGCGCACGTCGAGCGGATAACAACCCGGCCGCGTCAGCGAGAAGCCGCCGTTGAAGCCCGTCACTCGACCGACTCGGCCTGGGTAAGAGAACGCCCGCGTGCCGGGCGGGCATGGCTCGAACCGGACGATGTGGGTGCCCTGCGGGTCGCGCGTGTAGCGGAGGAAGAGCCGGTGCCGGTGCCGCTCCGGGATTGAGAGCTCGATCGGTCGTCCGGCTAGCACGAGCGTCGGCGCCTTGACGAAGAAGCGGCCGTCGTCCGCGCGGCGCCCCAACCCGACGCGACTCGCTGCTCGCGGGACATTCCCGAGCGCGAGCGGACCAGCGACGATGCTGTGCGTTGTGACGAACGCGAAGGGCGCGTGGCCACTCTCGATCCGCGAGCGGCAGTCCCGCGTCGGGATCGCCCGCTCCTCCTCCGCGGCGGCGACGCCGGTCGCGACCGCGGCCACCACTAGCGTCGCCGCGAGCTCGAGTCTCACCGCGTCTGCGGGAAGCCGAGGTCGACCCGCGACGTGGCCGGGTCGGGCCAGCGCGACGTGACGACCTTGCCGCGCGTGTAGAAGTCGATGCCCTCCGGCCCGTAGATGTGGCGTGTCGCCGAAGAGCGACGCCTTCCAGCCGCCGAACGAGTAGTAGGCGACCGGCACCGGGATCGGGACGTTGATCCCGACCATGCCGGCCTCGACCTCGAGCTGGAACTGCCGCGCGACGCCGCCGTCGCGCGTGAAGATCGCCGTGCCGTTCCCGTACGGGTTCTCGTTCACGAGCTTCGACGGCCTCGTCGTAGGTGCCGACGCGCGTGACGCCGAGCACCGGGCCGAAGATCTCGTCCTTGTAGGCGTCCATCTCCGGGGTCACGTCGTCGAGCAGCGTCGGCGCCGAGGAAGAAGCCGTCGCCCTCGGGCGCGCGTCTCGCGGCCGTCGACGACGACGCGTCGCGCCCTCGCGGCGCCGCCGTCGATGTAGCCGCGACCTTGTCGCGGTGCTCGCGCGTGACGAGCGGGCCCATCTCGACGCCGTCCTCGAGGCCGTCGCCGACCTTGATCTTCGGCATGCGCTCGCTTGATCGCCGTCGACGAGCTCGTCCGCCGCGTCGCCGACCGCGACGACGCACCGAGATCGCCATGCAGCGCTCGCCGGCCGAGCCGTAGGCGGCGCTGACGGCCGCATCGGCGGCCATGTCGATGTCGGCGTCGGGCAGGACGATCATGTGGTTCTTCGCCCCGCCGAGCGCCTGCACGCGCTTGCCGTGCCTCGTGCCCGTCTCGTAGATGTAGCGCGCGATCGGGGTCGAGCCGACGAAGCTGACCGCGCGACGTCCGGGTGCTCGAGCAGCGCGTCGACCGCGACCTTGTCGCCGTGCACGACGTTGAAGACGCCGTCCGGCAGGCCGGCCTCCTTGCAGCAGCTCGGCGGTGCAGATCGACGCGGACGGATCCTTCTCGGACGGCTTCAGCACGAACGTGTTGCCGCACGCGATCGCGGGCGCCCACATCCACATGGGCACCATCACCGGGAAGTTGAACGGCGTGATCCCGGCGACGACGCCGAGCGGCTGGCGGATCGAGTAGACGTCGACCCCGGTCGAGGCCTGCTCGCGATAGCCGCCCTTGAGCAGGTGCGGGATGCCCGCAGGCGAACTCGATCACCTCGAGCCCGCGCGTGACCTCGCCCATCGCGTCGGAGAGCACCTTGCCGTGCTCGGCGGTGAGGATGCGCGCGACCTCCTCGCGGCGCTCGTGCACGAGCTCGCGGATCGCGAACATGATCTCGGCGCGCTTCGCGAGCGACGTCGCGCGCCAGGCCGGGAACGCCGCCTTCGCCGCCGCGACCGCGGCGCCGACCTCCTCGACGGTGGCGAGGTCGACCTCGCCGGACTGCTCGCCGGTGCGCCGGGTTGAAGACCGGGCCGGTGCGGCCCGACGTCCCCGGCGACGGGCTTGCCGCCGATCCAGTGGCTGATCGGCTTGATCCGGCTCTGCTCGTCGGCGATGTGGCGAGCTCGGTCATGCGGGCCTCCTGAGTGGTCGACGAGCCTAGCGAGCGCGCTTAGGATCGAGGCGATGGCCACGATCGAGACGAACCCGCGCAGCTGGGCGCCGCAGGTCAACGGCGAGGACGCGAAGGAGTACGTCCTCCACTCCTGGTCGGTGCAGGACGCGATCGACCCGATCCCGGTCGCGCGGCGCCGAGGGCCGCCACTTCTGGGACTACGACGGCAAGCGCTACCTCGACTTCGCCTCGCAGCTCGTCAACGTCTCGATCGGCTACGGGCATCCGAAGGTCGTCGCCGCGATCAAGGAGCAGGCCGAGAAGCTCGCGCACGATCGGCCCGCCGATGGCGACCGAGCCGCGCTCGACGCTCGGCGCTGCTCGCCGAGGTCACGCCCGGGAACCTGAAGATGTCGTTCTTCACGAACGGCGGCGCCGAGGCGAACGAGAACGCGATCAAGGTCGCGCGCTGGGTCACCGGCCGCCACAAGATCGTCGCGCGCTACCGCAGCTACCACGGCGCCACGGCCGGCGCGATCACGCTCACGGGCGACCCGCGCCGCTGGCACGCCGAGCCGGGGATGCCGGGCGTCGTGCGGATGCTCGACCCGTACACCTACCGCTGCCCCGCCGGCCATCCGGACCCGTGCCCCGTCTGCACGGGCGCGCCGCACCTCGAGGAGATCCTCCAGTACGAGGGGCCGCACACCGTCGCCGCCGTGATCCTCGAGACCGTCGTCGGCACGAACGGGATCATCGTCCCGCCCGACGGCTACCTCCAGTCGATCCGCGAGACCTGCGACCGGCACGGGATCCTGCTGATCTGCGACGAGGTGATGGCCGGCTTCGGCCGCACCGGCAAGTGGTTCGCGTGCGACCACTGGGACGTCGTCCCCGACATCCTCACGGTCGCGAAGGGGATCAACTCCGGCTACGTCCCGCTCGGCGCGATGATCGTCTCCGAGCCGATCGCCGAGCAGCTGCGCGACCGCTTCCTCGCCGGCGGGCTCACCTACTCCGGCCACCCGCTCGCCTGCGCCTCCGCCGTCGCCTCGATCGAGGCCTTCCAGGAGGAGGGGATCGTCGAGAACGCCGCCGAGACGGCCGACTACCTCGCCGAGGCGCTGCCGGCGCTCGCGGCGAAGCACCCGTCGATCGGCGACGTGCGCGGGCTCGGGCTCTTCTGGGGCCTCGAGCTCGTCAAGAACCGCGAGACGAAGGAGATGCTCGTCCCCTTCAACGGCGGCGGCGAGGCCGCGCGCCCGTGGCGCGGCTGCAGAAGGCGGCGCTCGAGTGCGGCCTCTACCTGATGGCCCACTGGAACGTCGTCATGGTCTGCCCGCCGCTGACGATCACGCGCGAGGAGCTCGACGAGGGCCTCGCGATCCTCGACGACGCGCTCGCGATCGCGGACGAGTACGTCGCCTAGCTAGCCGGTGCAGGAGCCGGCGCCGACGCCGGGCAGGCGGCCGAGCAGCTCGGAGAGCTGAGCGACCTCGTCCTCGTCGAGCGCGCCGCGGAAGAGCGAGCGCAGGAGCTCGGCGTGCTGGACGCCGACGCACTCGAGCGTATCGGCGCCCTCGTCGGTCAGCCGCGCCCAGTGCACGCGCGCGTCGCGAGTCGCACTGGACGTTCTCGATCAGGCCCGCCTGCTCCAGACCGTCGAGCAGCCGCGTGACGCCGGACGGCGTCAGCATCAGCAGCCTCGACGAGGTCGATCCGGCGCAGGCGCTGCTCGTGCGCCCGCGCGATGTGCAGCAGGGCCTCGAAGTCGCTCTGCGTCAGCCCGCGCGGCGCTCAGCACCTCCGCCTGCAGCTCGCGCCGCAAGACGGAGTGCGCCCGCACCAGGCGGGCGAATGCGTCCAGCTCTACGGTTTGCGATACTGATACTTGACGGGTCAAGTGTTTTCCTCTATATTGGTTGCGTACTCAATCATACACGACCATGCGGAGGACAGCAATGAGCACGACAGCACAGATCACCGAGATCCCCACCGGCACCTGGAGCACGGACACCGTCCACTCGGACGTCGGCTTCAAGGTCGCCTACAGCGGCGCCGGCACGTTCCGCGGCTCGTTCGCCGACGTCGACGCCACGCTCGTCGACGGCCGCCTCGAGGGCGTCGCGAAGGTCGCAAGCATCCGGGTCGACGACGAGAACCTCGCCGGCCACCTGCTCTCGCCCGACTTCTTCGACGCCGAGCAGCACCCCGAGCTGCGCTTCCGCTCGAACTCGATCGAGCGGGACGGCGACGAGGTCTCGATCGAGGGCGAGCTGACGATTCGCGGCACGACGAAGCCCGTCACGATCGCCGGCACGTTCGTCGGCCCGAAGCCGGACGCCTACGGAAACCAGCGGATCGCGTTCGACGTCGAGACGACCGTCGACCGCCGCGACTTCGGTCTCGAGTGGAACATGGAGCTGCCGAACGGCGAGCCCGCGCTCGGCACCGACGTCACGATCCTCGTCAACCTCGCGCTGGTGCAGGCGTAGTCCGATGAAGATCCTCGCGATCAGCGGCAGCCTCCGTGAGAGCTCCCACAACGCGGAGCTCCTGCGGACGGCTGCCGCGGACGCGCCCGCGGGCGTCGAGATCGAGCTGTACGACGGGCTGAAGGAGATTCCCCCCTACGACGCCGACGACGACATGCCCGGCGCCCAGCCCACCGCGGTCGAGCACTTCAAGGCTGCGCTTGCCGAGGCTGACGCGATCCTGATCGCGACGCCGGAGTACAACTCCTCGATCCCGGGCGTCCTGAAGAACGCGCTCGACTGGGCCTCCCGCCCGCTCGCCGAGTCGCCGGTGCGGAACAAGCCGGCGGCCGTGCTCTCCTCGAGCACCGGCATGTTCGGCGGTGTCTGGGCGGCGGCGGAGACCCGCAAGGTGCTCGGCGCCCTCGGCGCCCGCACGCTCGAGGACACGATCTCGGTCGCGAAGGCCGACCAGCGGCTGGCCGACGGCGTCGACGAGACGCTCCGCGACGAGCTTCGGACCGTGGTCGCGGCGCTTGCCGATGCCGTCGCGGCGCGTCAGGGGAGCTTGCAGGCCGCCTAGCCCGGCCAGATGTCGCCGTCCACGAGCTCGACCGAGTTGCCCGCGGGATCGCGCACGTAGAGCGAGCGCCCGCGGCCGTCCCATTCGACCGTGCGCTCGACCTCGACACCACGGTCGCGGAGCCCCGCGGACCAGTCCTCGAGCGACCCCGCTTCGACGCCGAACGCGACGTGACCTGCGCCCGACGCTCCGTGCGAGGGCACCGGCCGGCCGGGCCGCGACGCGAGCCCCGGGTCGAAGAGCAGCAGCATGGCGCCGCCGGGGAGCCGGAACGCCGCGCTCAGCTCGTCCGGCTCCTCGACGAGGCGGAGCCCGAGCACGCCGGCGTAGAACGACGCCGTCGCCTGGACGTCCTCCGCGTAGAGCACCGTCTCGTAGACGCCGCGAATCACGGCAGGAAGCCTGCCACCGCGGAGGCCGTGGCGTCGAGCGCGTCCCACAACACCGTGTGCCCGGCCGCGATCCGGGCGACCTCGAGCAGATCGCCGAGCGCGGCCTCGTGCGCCGGCAGCAGGTGGTCGTAGGGCAGGTACGACGTCTCGCCGAGCGACGAGCAGGGTCGGCACCGCACGCGCTCGAACGGCGGCGGCTCACGGCTCATCTCGCCGTACGCGGCGACGACGGCGCTCTGGCTGTACCGGTAACGCCAACGGCCGTCCTCGTCCTCGACCAGGTGCACGCGCAGCTCGTCCTCCACGAGTCGGCGCGGAGCCGTCGAGAGCACACTCTCCTCGTAACGGCGGTCGATCCCCTCGGCGAAGCGAGCCGTACGAGCGGTCACGCCGCGCGTTCTCGGCGGACACGAGCGCGACGTGAGCCGGGATCCGGATCGCAGGATCGAGCAGGACGAGCCGCTCGACGCGCTCCGGCGCCGCTGCCGCGGCCTCGTAGGCCACCCGGCCGCCGAAGGAGTGGCCGAGCCAGGCGCAGCGGGTCGTCCGGTGCCGCCTCGAGCACGTCGGCGACGTGCTGCTCCAGGTGCCACGGCGGCTCCCACGGCGAGTCGCCGTGACCGCGAAGGTCGAGCGCGACGACGTGAAAGCGATCGACGAGTCGTTCGGCCAGCCGCGCGAAGTGGCGGCCGTGGCTCGTGACGCCGTGCAGGCAGACGAGCGGCGGCAGCTGCGCGTCGCCCCACTCGCGGCGCACGAGCGTCAACGCGAGGCGACGCCGAGCGGCCCGGATACGAGCTCGGTGCGCCGGGTGTCCGCATCGTTCACGAGGCTCCAGACGACGACGCCGTCCTTGTCGATCAGGAACGTGCCGCGAACGGCCGCGCCCTTGCGCTCGTCGAAGACCCCGTATGCCGTCGCGGCCGCGCCGTGCGGCCAGAAGTCCGACGCCAACGTGAACGTGAGCCCGAGCTTCTCCTTCCAGGCCGCCGCGGCCGCGGCGGAGTCGCACGAGACGAGCACGACGTCCGTGTCGGCGCTCTCGAAAGCGGGCAGGTTCTCCTGCAGATCGAGCGCCTCCTCCTCGCACAGCGCGGTGAAGGCGAACGGGTGGAAGACGAGCAGGACGTTGCGCCGGCCGCGGAAATCGGCGAGCCGCACGCGCGACCGGTCGACGCCCTCGAGGTCGAAGTCCGGCGCCTCGCTGCCCGTCTCGATCATGCCTCCAGCCTAGAGCAGTTGACCCAGTCGAGGTCAGTCGGACTCTCGCCGTTGCCGGAGGGCTCGTAGAACCGGCGGCCGCGCAGCTCCTCCGGGAGGTAGTCGAGCTCGAAGCCGCGCGGGTCGCGATGCGGGTCGACGTAGCCCTCGCCGTGACCGAGCTTCTTCGCGCCCGCGTAGTGCGCGTCGCGGAGCATCGCCGGCGGGCGCAGGTTGCCGCCCTTGCGCACCTCCTCCCGCGCCGACCAGATCGCGTTCGCGCTGCGCCTTCGACTTCGGCGCGCGCGCGAGGTAGATCGCGGCCTGGGCGAGGTTGAGCTGCGCCTCGGGCAGCCCGACGTGCTCGAGCGCGTGCGCGGCGGCGACCGCGACCTGCAGCGCGCGCGGATCGGCGTTGCCGACGTCCTCGGACGCGAAGATCGACCATCCGCCGCGCGATGAAGCGCGGGTCCTCGCCGCCCTCGAGCATCGAGGCGAGGTAGTAGACCGCAGCGTCGGGGTCGGAGCCGCGCATCGACTTGATGAAGGCGGAGACGAAGTCGTAGTGCTGGTCGGCGCCCTTGTCGTAGCGGAGCGGCCGCTTGCGGGCCGCGTCGTCGACGTGGCGCTCCTCGAGCGGGGCGCCCTCGGCGTCGGCGGTCTCCCAGGCGAGCTCGACGGTGGCGAGCGCCGTCCGCGCGTCGCCGCCGGCGCGCTTCGCGATCAGGGTCGACGATCGGCTCCGGCACCTCCGCCCCGAGCGCGTCGGCGCCGCGCGCGCGACGACCTCGGCCAGCTCGTCCTCGTCAGAGCGACTGCAGCTCGACGACCTGGCAGCGCGAGAGCAGCGCCGAGTTGACCTCGAAGTACGGGTTCTCGGTCGTCGCGCCGATCAGGGTCACGAGCCCCTCCTCGACGGCGGGCAGGAGCGCGTCCTGCTGCGCCTTGTTGAAGCGGTGGATCTCGTCGAGGAAGAGGATCGTCCGCTGGCCGTTGCCGCCGAGCCGGTCGCGCGCCCGCTGCATCACGCCGCGCACGTCGTCGACGCGGGCCGACGACCGCCGACAGCTCCTCGAACGCGGCGCCGGTCTCGGCGGCGACGATCCGGGCGAGCGTCGTCTTCCCCACGCCGGGCGGCCCGTAGAGGATCAGCGAGCGCAGCCGGTCCTGCTCGATCGCCCGACGCAGCGCGGAGCCCTCGCCCGAGCACGTGCTTCTGACCGACGAGCTCGGCGAGCCTGCGCGGCCGGAGCCGCTGCGGCAGCGGCGCGAGCTCGGCGGTGCGCTCGCGCGCGGCGTCGGCGAAGAGGTCGGACATGGGGTCAGTATGCTCCGCCCGTGGCCACGCACGAGGACTTCTCGGAGCCGGTGCTCGAAGGCGAGGGCGAAAGCGACTACGAGCGCTACCTGAACACCGTCGGCCTGCTCTCGCTGCAGAAGACGGCGGACGAGTGGGTGCACCGCGACGAGCTGCTGTTCCAGACCGTGCACCAGTCCTCGGAGCTCTGGCTCAAGCTCGCCTGGAACGACGCTCGAGGCGGCCGGCGACCACGTCCGCGCGGGCGAGATCGCCGCGGCGCTGCGGCTGCTGCGCCGAGCACGCTCTGCCTCGTCTACGCCACCGACGCAGCTCGACATGCTCGAGCACATGTCGCCGTGGGAGTACCAGGAGATCCGCAAGGTGCTCGGCCACGGCAGCGGCTTCGACTCGCCAGGCTGGCGGGAGATCCGCCGGGTGACGCCGCCGCTCGGGCAGGCGTTCCACGCACTGCGCGAGCAGGCCGGGCTCTCGCTCGCCGACGTGTACGTGCGACGGCCGCGAGCACGAGGAGCTCTACCAGCTCGCCGAGGCGCTGATCGAGTGGGACGAGCGGATCAACTTCTGGCGGATCCGGCACTACAAGGTCGTCGCCCGCGTGATCGGCGACTCCGTCGTCGGCACGCAGGGCACGCCGGTCGAGGTGCTCGGCCGGCTCGTCCACCACGTCTTCTTCCCGGAGCTGTGGCGTGTCCGCAACGAGCTCACGGCTCGTTTCGCAACAGGAGGGCTGATGTTCGAGGAGCTGAAGGCAAAGCAGAGCGTGATGTGGGGGCAGGGCCCGTACGAGCGGATCAGCGACACGCTCGTCGAGGCGCAGGAGAACCTCGTCGCAGCGCTCGGCCCGCAGGCAGGGGAGAAGTGGCTCGACGTCGCCACCGGCACGGGCGCGGTCGCGCGCATCGCGGCACGCGCCGGCGCCGACGTCACCGGGCTCGACCTCGCGCCCGACCTGATCGAGACTGCGAAGCGCGAGGCCGAGGCCGCAGGGTCTCGCGTCGCGTTCGACGTCGGCGACGCGGAGGCGCTCCCGTACGAGGACGCGTCATTCGACGTCGTCGTCTCGACCTACGGCGTCATGTTCGCGCCCGACCACGGGGCGGTCGCCCGCGAGCTGGCGCGCGTCTGCCGGCCCGGCGGGCGCCTCGGCCTCGCCTGCTGGCAGGACGAGAGCGGTGTCGGCGACATGTTCCGTGTGATGAAGCCGTTCCAGCCCGCGCCGCCGCCGGAGGGCGTCGGCTACCCGTTCGCGTGGGGCGACGAGCACGTACGTGCGCGAGCTTCTCGGCGACGCCTTCGAGCTCGAGTTCGACGTCCGCGACTCCGTTCACCGCGTCGAGCAGCCGGAGGACGGCTGGGAGGTCTTCGTCGACCTCCTACGGCCCGACGAAGACGCTGGCCGAGTCGCTCGACGACGACCGGCGCGAGCAGATGCGCGCTGCGTGGATGGCGCTCTTCCGGCCGGACGGGGGCGACGGCGCCGCTCTGCACCGGCTCTACCTGCGCACGATCGGCACCCGCCGTTGACGACCAGGCCCTCGTGAGCGACCCCGCGCTGCGCGACGAGGCAGTCGGGCTGCTGCAGCAGCTGCTGCGCCTGAACACGGTCAACCCGCCCGGGAACGAGACCCTCGCCGCCGAGCTTCTACGCGACTACCTCGAGGCGAACGGCGTCGAGGTCGAGCTGCACGGCCGGACACCGGAGCGGATGAATCTCGTCGCGCGGCTGAAGGGCGGCAGCGGGCCGTCGCTCTGCTTCCTCTCGCACACGGACACGGTCGTCGCCGACCCGGCCGAATGGTCGCGCGACCCGTGGTCGGGCGAGCTCGCGGACGACCACGTCTGGGGCCGCGGCGCGCTCGACATGAAGAACCAGGTCGCGGCGAGCGCGGTCGCGATCGCCTCACTCGCCCGCGAGGGCTTCAAGCCGGCCGGCGACCTCGTCTTCGTCGCCGCCGCCGACGAGGAGGTCGGTGAGAACTACGGTCTGCAGTGGCTCTGCGAGGAGCACCCGGACGCCGTTCGGGTCGACTACGCCGTCAACGAGGGCGGCGGCGAGCGCGTCGAGTTCGGCGGCCGCGCGTTCTACCTCTGCGCCGCGGCCGAGAAGATGAGCTCGCCGTTCCGTATCCGCGTGCACGGCCGCAGCGGCCACGCCTCGATGCCCGGGATCGCCGACAACGCGCTCGTGAAGGCGGCCCCGCTGATCGAGCGGCTCGCCGCCTACCGGCCGGAGCCGTCGATCGGGCCCGAGGTAGGCGGCTTCCTCGACGCCGTGCTCGGCGATCGCCCCGAGCCCGCAGACGTGCTCGCACGCCTGGCCGAGGTGGACCCGCTCGCGGTGGAGACGATCGAGCCGCTGCTCTCCTTCACGCTCTCGCCGACGATGATCACCGCGTCGGAGCGCCGCAACGTCGTCCCCGGAACGTGCGAGCTCGTCGTCGACCGGCGCCTGCTGCCCGGCCAGACGCCGGAGGACGTCGACGCGATCGTCCGCTCGGTCCTCGGCAACGGCGGCGGCTGGGAGCTGGAGACGATCGAGCGCTTCGGCGGCACGCGCTCGCAGCTCGACACACCGCTCTGGACGCGTGATCGCCGACTGGGTCGCAGAAGACCGAGCCGGGCGCGAAGCTGGCGCCGCTCTGCTGCTCCGGCTTCACCGACTCGCACTGGTTGCGCGAGGCGTTCGGCACGGTTGCGTACGGCTTCTTCCCGATGCGGACGATGGACGTCGAAGTCGCAGCGCGGCTGATCCATTCCGCGGACGAGCGCACGCACGTGGACGACGTCGGCCTCGGCGTCGACTTCCTCCGCGCGGCCGCCCGCGCGCTCACGTAGCCGTGCTCGAGCTGCGCTCCCCCGACGGTGCCTTCGAGCGGATCGAGGAGTACCTGCGCGAGCACGGCTTCTTCGCTCCCGGCGGCGAGCACCTCGAGGCCGACCTCTATCTCGGCTACGGCCTCTCGGAGCCGCTGCGGCGGACTGCGCTGCCGGCGCCGCCCGAGCCGTGCCGGCTGCCCCTCGCGGCCGTGTCCGTGAGGGACACGACGGGGTCTGACCCCGGCCATGTCCGGATCGGCCGCTGGGAGCGGTCGTGGTCGGACGCGGACTACGCGGGCGCGGTCGAGGCCGTCCGAGCGGCGATCGGGCGCGGCGACGTCTATCAGGTCAACCTCGTGCAGCACCTGGCCGCTGCCTTCGACGGAGATCCGGCCGCCCTCGCGTCGGCGCTCGCCCCGTTCACCGCGCGCCTGCTCGCCGGCGAGGGCTGGGCGATCGTCTCGGCGTCGCCGGAGGTCTTCCTCGCCCGCCGCGGGCGGCGCGTCTGGACGATGCCGATCAAGGGAACACGGCCGCTCGGCGAGCACGTCGAGGGCGAGAAGGACGAGGCCGAGCACGTGATGATCGTCGACCTGGAGCGGAACGACCTCTCCCGCGTCTGCGAGCCGGGCTCCGTCCGCTGGCCCGAGCTGATGGCCGAGCGCGAGCTGGCGGGCGTCACCCACCTGGTCTCGCGGGTCGAGGGGACGCTGCGCGACCGCGTCGGCCTGGCGGAGCTGCTCGCGGCGACGTTCCCGGGCGGCTCGGTCACGGGCGCACCCAAGCTTGCGGCGCTCGACCTGATCGCGGCGCTCGAGCCCGTCGGCCGCGGCGCGTCGATGGGCGCACTCGGCACGATCCGCGGCAACGGCGATCTCGACCTCGCCCTGACGATCCGGACGTTCGCGGTCGCCGACGGGCGGATCCACCTCTGGGTCGGCGGCGGGATCGTGTGGGACTCCGACCCCGAGGCCGAGATCGAAGAGTCGTGGACGAAGGCGCGACCGCTGCTCACCGCGGTCGGAGCCCCGGTCGAGGAGCTGGCGCGGTGACGCTGCTCGCAGTCGCGGTCGGCGGGCGCGGCGTCGTCGACCCGGCCGAGCCCGTGCTCCGCGCCGACGACGAGGCGCTGCTGCGCGGCCGCGGGGCGTTCGAGACCATCCGCGTCTACAACGGCGTGCCCTTCAAGCTCGCGGAGCACCTCGACCGGCTCGCAGGCGTCCGCCGAGCGCATCGGGCTCCCGGACGTGAACCAGCGCGAGCTCGAGGAGCTCGCCCGCACCGCGCTCGAGGCTGCCGCCGTGCCCGATGCCGTCCTCCGCCTCTACTGGACGCCGACGCCGACCGCACTCGCGCTCGTGAGCGAGGTCGCGAGCCACTACGACGACCTCCGGGTGCGTGGCCAGCGGCTGATCGCGCTCCGAGGCGTCCGCGCGGACGAGCCCTGGCTGCTGCCGGGCGTGAAGTCGACGAGCTACGCCGTCAACATGGCCGCCGAGGCCGAGGCGAAGCGTCAGGGCGCTGACGACGCCGTCTTCGTCGATGCCGAAGGCACGCTGCTCGAGGGCCCCACCACCAATGTCTGGTGGCGGCGAGGCCGGACGCTGCACACCCCCTCGCTCGACCTCGGGATCCTCGCCGGCGTCACCCGGGCGACGGTGATCGAGCTCGCCGCCGAGACGGGCTACACGGTCGAAGAGGGGCACTACGCCCTCGCGGAGCTCGCCACCGCGGAGGAGGCCTTCACCTCCTCCTCGATCCGGGAGGTGATGCCCGTCACCGACCTCGACGGCGCGCCGGTTCCCCGGGGCCCGGCGGCCGACGAGCTCCAGGCGGCGCTCAGGGCCGCTGCCGGGGGCTAGGCTTCGCGAATGCGCAAGCTCCGACTCGGTGGGATGGCACTCTCGAACGGCGTGCTCGTGCACGGACCGACCGCGTGGGCCTGCGCGATCCGCAACTCCGAGGGCGAGATCGAGATCGCTTCCGCGCGCAAGCGGCTGCTCGCTCCCGGGATTCAGCAGCCGTTCCTGCGCGGCCCACTCCGGCTCGCCGAGGCGTTCGCGATGCTGCCGGAGCTGCGGCGCCGCCTGCCGGAGGCGCGACTCCCGTTCGAGCGTCCCGCGGTGCTCGCCGCCACGCTCGCGAGCGCCGTCACGGTTCAGGTCGTGCGCCGCTCCGAGCACCTGAGCGACGCGGCGCGCGAGCTCGTCTCCGGGCTGCTGTCGCTTGGGCCCGCGCTGCTCGCGCTTCGCGGCGGCGAGCTCGCTGCCTACCACGGCGCCGAGCACGTCTCGATCGGGACGTACGAGCACGGCGAGAAGCGCGCGAAGGAGCACGAGCGCTGCGGCTCGCATCTGATCGGGCCGCTGCTCGCCGCCACCGCAGCCGGCAACGTCCTCGCCGCCCGCGCTCCCGCCCACCTGCGCGGGACCGCCCGGACGGCGAGCGCGATCGGCGCCGTCGGTGTCGCGGTCGAGGTCTTCGGCTGGATGACGCGCCACCCGGGCCATCCGCTCGCGAAGGCGCTCGCGCGTCCGGGCCACGAGCTGCAGCACCGGCTCGCGACGGCCGAGCCGTCCGCGGAGCAGCTCGAGGTCGCCGAGGCGGCGCTCGCCGCCTGTCTGGAGCTGGAAGATGGCGACCGAGCAGGGGACTAGGCCGACGCGCCTGCCGCCGGAGGTCTTCGACCTGCCGGTGGAGAAGATGCGCGAGGGCTACTACACCGACGCGTACTTCAACCACACGCGCGACACGCTCCTCCGCGACGGCCGCCACCCGCGCGTCGTGATGCAGGTCTTCCAGCGCAACCGCGCCATGCTCGGAGGCACGGACGAGGCGATCGCGATCCTGAAGCTCTGCTCGGAGGACTGGGATGCGCTCACCGTGCACGCGCTCCACGACGGCGACCGCGTCGAGCCCTGGGAGACGGTGATGACGATCGAGGGCGACTACACGCTCTTCGCGCACCTCGAGACCGTCTACCTCGGCGTGCTCACGCGCCGGACGCTGATCACGACGAACACGGCCCGGGTCGTCGAAGCCGCGAACGGCAAGCCGATCATCTTCATGCCCGCGCGCCACGACCACCACCGCGTCCAGACGGGCGACGGCTACGCCGCCTACGTCGCCGGCGCGATGATCGGGGCCGAGATCGGCGTCACCTCCGACGCCCAGGCGTCGTGGTGGGGCGGCCGCGGCGTCGGCACCGTGCCGCACGCGCTGATCGCTTCCTACGGGGGCAACACCGTCCTCGCGGCGACGAAGTTCGCGGAGTGGGCGGCAGAGGACATGAACGTCGTCGTGCTCGTCGACTTCGACAACGACTCCGTGCGCACCGCACTCGAGGTCGCGCGCGCGCTCGGGCCGCGGCTCTGGGGCGTCCGGCTCGACACGTCGGGCCAGCTCGTCGACCGCTCGCTCTGGGCCGAGATGGGCGACTTCGACCCGCGCGGCGTCAACGAGCGGCTGGTACGCAAGGTGCGCGACGCGCTCGACGCGGACGGCTTCGAGCGCGTGAAGATCGTCGTCTCCGGCGGCTTCACCGTCGACAAGATCCAGGACTTCGAGGCGAAGGGCGTGCCCGTGGACGCGTACGGGATCGGCTCGTCGCTGATCCGCGGCCAGAACGACTTCACCGCCGACATCGTCATGACCGACGGCCGCCCGTCGGCGAAGGTCGGCCGGCACTACCGCCCGAACGCGCGGCTCGAGCTCGTCAGCTGAGCGACTCGCCGACCACGCCCGGCCACTCTGCCATCGGCACGTCCGAGCGGACGAGGTGCGCGCCCGAGGCGGCGAAACGCGCGAAGTGGGCGTTCGCCTCGTCGGAGTAGTCGACGGCTCCCGGGACGACGACGGGCGAGGTGCAGTCCTCGAGCAGGTAGACCTTCTCCTCGAGCCCGCGCTCGCGCACGTTCGGGTCGGAGAGCAGGTCCTCGATCGTCCAGGCGACGCAGTGGCTCTTCGCCTGGCCGGCGATCACGACGGCGTCGAAGCGGAGCAGGCGCTCGACGAGCGGCGCGTTGCGGCGGCCGAGCGGCTCGCCCTCGAGGTCGACGGCGACCTCCGGGCCGAGCATCGAGTAGTGCTCCGTGAGCGGGTTGTCGCCCTTCGGCTGGAAGTCGAGCGGCGCGTAGCGGGCGACCGAGTGGAAGAAGAGCGCCTCCTCGACCGCCGAGACGAGCGCGTAGCCGATCCCGCCGAGCATCGCGTGGAACGGCCAGACGGTGAGGCTGTACTTGCCGCCCGCCTCGAGCGTCTCGGTGTAGTAGCGCAGGTGCTGCTCGGCGTAGTCGGGGTCGAGCCCGAGCCCGGCCGCGGCCTCCGGGCTGATCCGCCAGCGGCCCGAGCGGACGTCCTCGGCCGTGACGAGCGTGAACGGCTCGGGATGGCGGCCCTCCGCGTCGACGAGCAGGAGCCGGTGGAAGATCTGCAGCGCCTGGTGCGTATCGAGCGTCGGCACGACCTGGGTGAGCGTGTCGAGGTTGCGGTAGACGAACTCGCAGAGGCGGCGCGAGTCGTCGAGCGCGCCCGTGCCGACTCGGGCCGGCGACGAAGAGCTCGAAGCCGGGCGTGCAGAACGTGTTCTGGACGTCGACGGCGACGAGCGCGACCCGGAAGCGGTCGTCCGCCGCCGGCGCGATCGCGTGCTGTCCACGCCAGCGCTCGGCGTCCTCGAATCGGGCCGCGTAGTCGACGCGCCAGACCTCGCCGACGCGGTCCTGGTCCCAGTGCGGGGGCAGCGGCAGCACGGCAGTAGTGTAGGAACGTGGTGCCGCCGCTCGTGGAGAAAGCGCTCGCACTCGCGGAGCATCGAGGCTTCGAGAAGTCGTGCAGCCCGGAAACCGGCCGGCTGCTGCAGCTGCTGGCGGGCCAGCGCGGGCGCACGCGCGTCGCCGAGATCGGCGCGGGCTGCGGCGCCGGCTCGGCCTGGCTGCTGGCCGGGCTCGCGCCGGAGGTGCCGTTCGTCACCGTCGAGCCCGACGGCGAGCTGGCGACAGCGGTGGCCGGGCTGCTGGCGGCGGACGGGAACGCACGCGTCCTCCACGGGGAGTGGCTCGACGTGCTCCCGCCGGAGGCGCCGTTCGACCTCCTCTTTGCGGACGGCGGTAGGTCGAAGGCGGACGCGCGGATGGCCGACCTGCTCTCCCCGGGCGGCACCCTCGTCATGGACGACCTCACACCGGGGCGGCCGGTCGAGGGCGACCCCGTCCGCGAGCTCTGGCTCCACCACCCACGCGTGCACGCCGTCGAGCTCCAGGTGAGCCCGCGCGAAGCCGTGATCGTCGGCACACTTCAGCCCCGGTGACTTGCTGCCGATAGGAGACGCGATGGTGGGGGATTTCTTCGATCAGGTTGGCAACTACGCGTTGACGTGGCTGCCGCTCGTCTTCTTCGGCCTGATCATCTACCTGCTCTGGCGCACGCTCCAGTACATGCCGCGCGTGAAGCCGGCGAAGCTGGAGGCGAGCGCGAGCTCCTCGGTCACGTGGGCGGACGTCGCCGGTGTCGAGGAGGCGAAGGCGGAGCTACAGGAGGTCGTCGACTTCCTGCGCCACCCGAAGCGCTTCCAGCGCCTCGGCGCCCGCGTTCCGAAGGGGATCCTGCTCTACGGGCCGCCCGGCACGGGCAAGACGCTGCTCGCGAAGGCGGTCGCCCGCGAGTCGGGCGCGAAGTTCTACTCGCAGAGCGCGTCGGCGTTCGTGGAGATGTTCGCCGGCCTCGGCGCCTCCCGGATCCGCAAGCTGTTCGAAGAGGCGCGCAAGAACGCGCCCGCGATCGTCTTCATCGACGAGCTCGACGCCGTCGGCACCGCACGGCAGGGCGGCGGCTTCCACCGCGAGCACGACCAGACGCTGAACCAGCTGCTCGTCGAGCTCGACGGGTTCGACGAGGGTGCGCAGGTGATCGTCATGGGCGCCTCGAACCGGCTCCAGGACCTCGATCCCGCGCTCCTCCGCCCCGGCCGCTTCGACCGGCAGGTGCTCGTCTCGCCGCCCGACCTCAAGGGCCGCGAGGAGATCCTCCTGGTGCACACGCGCGGCAAGCCGCTCGCCGCCGAGGTCGTGCTCTCGGTGATCGCGCGCCAGACCTCCGGCCTCACGGGCGCCGACCTGGCCAACCTCTGCAACGAGGCCGCGATCTTCGCCGGCCGCCAGGAGCGGACGACGATCCTGATGGAGGACTTCGAGGGCGCGATGGAGCGCGTCGTCGCCGGCCTCCAGCAGCGGCGCGTCGTCACCGAGAAGGAGAAGCGGATCCTCGCCTACCACGAGGCCGGACATGCGCTGATCGCCCACCTGATGGGCGACCTGCTCCCGATCCAGAAGGTGACGATCATCGCGCGCGGCGACGCGCTCGGCTACGCGCTACTACCTCCCGCTCGAGGAGCGCTACCTGCACACGAAGGAGGAGTTCGTCGACGTGATGAAGGTCGCGCTCGCCGGCCGCGCCGCCGAGCAGATCGTGTTCGGGCGCGTCACCAACGGCGCCGCCAACGATCTCGAGAAGGTGACCGAGATCGCCCGCGCGATGGTCTTCGAGTACGGCATGTCCGAAGCGTCACCGTCACGGACGATGCGGGCCGACAACTATGCGCTGTCGGAGGAGACGAAACGGCTGCGGGACTCCGAACAGGCCCGGCTCACCGACCACGCCTACGAGGAAGCGCAGCGACTGCTCATCAAGCACCGTGTCTCGCTCGACCGGCTCGCGATCCAGCTGCTCGAGCGCGAGACGCTCACCCGCGACGAGCTCCACGAGCTGCTCGGCGCGATCGAGGCGGAGTCCCGCGCCTCCGAGACCGTCGGCACCGTGCGCGCCGTCGAGGCGTAGACGCTCTGTAGCATCGCTGCCGTGGTCGCACGCGGCATTCACCATCTCGGCGTTGCCGTCCACGACCTCGACGAGGCCGTCGGCACCTACGAGCGCCTCTTCGGCGCCCAGCTCGAGCACCGCGCCAGGGTCGAGGAGCAGGGGGTCGAGGCGGCCGCTGTGCTGGTCGGCTCGGGCCGAGTCGAGCTGCTTGCCCCGCTCGGGGACGACACGCCCGTGGGCAGGTTCCTCGCGAAGCGCGGCCCGGGCATGCACCACGTCGCCTACGAGGTCGCCGACGTCCGCTCCGAGCTCGACCGGCTCGCAGCAGCGGGCGCCGAGCTGATCGACCCCGAACCGCGACAGGGCCTCTTCGGCCTCCAGGTCGCGTTCGTCCATCCCGACGCCGTCCACGGCGTCCTGACAGAGGTGGTGTCCGTTGACTGAACCCGATTCCGTCCGCGTCGAGCTGTGCTTCGACGGCGGCCAGATCATGGGAGCGACCGTGACCATCAAGGGCGCGGACGAGCTCGAGCGCGCGCTCGCGACCGACGCGGGCGGCACGCTGATGCTCGACGCGAGCGACGGCCGCTACACCGTCGTCCTCGGCCGCGTCGTCTACATGAAGCGCTACGCCCGCGGGTCGCAGGTCGGGTTCGGGATCTGACGGGCAGGGCACCCTCCTCCGGATGAGCGAGACCACGCAGAAAGGCCCTGCGCCGGCCGAGATCCGCAAGCTCGTCGAGCGCGGCCAGCAGGGCGACCGGGCGGCGCTCGAGGAGCTGTACCTGATCCACTTCGACCGGATCTACAGCTACCTGCACATGACGGTCGGCAACCGGCACGACGCCGAGGATCTGACCACGCAGACCTTCATGCGCATGCTCGAGTCGATCGGCAAGTTCCGCTTCCAGTCGGCGCCCTTCTCCGCCTGGCTCTTCCGGATCGCGCACAACCTCTCGATGGACCACTTCCGGGCGAACCGGCGCTGGCAACCCGAGGAGGAGGTGCCGGAGCCGCACGACTCCGAGGAGCGCTCGGCCGAGGACGAGGCGTTCCAGTCGATCGGGCGGCAGTCGATGCTCGAGCTGATCGACTCGCTCTCGTCCGAGCAGCAGCAGGTGCTGACGCTCAAGTTCGTCTTCAGCTTCTCGAACGCCGAGGCGGCGACCATCCTCGACAAGACCGAGGGCGCCGTGAAGTCGCTGCAGCACCGCGCGCTCGTCTCGCTGCAGAAGCAGATCGCCGGCACCGGAGAGGAATAGATGGCACTCGAGGTCGGGATCGTCGGCCTGCCTGGCGCGGGCAAGACGACGCTGTTCACCGCGCTGACGAAGACCGGCGGCGCCGGCTTCGGCAAGGAGAACGTCGGCATGGCCCAGATCGCGGACGACCGGCTCGAGGCGCTGGCAGCGCTCGTCGGCGCACGGAAGATCACCCCGGCGACGATCCGCGTCGTCGACGTCCCCGGGACGGGACCGGCACTGCTCGGCGGCCTCCGCCAGGTCGACGCAATCCTCGCAGTCGCGGACGGGTTCTCGGCCGGGGGCGACCCGAAGGGCGACCTGGAGACGCTCGACCTCGAGCTGCTCGTCGCCGACCGCGACCATGTCGAACGGCGGCTGGAGCGGGTCGAGAAGCAGGCGAAGTCCGGCGACGCCTCGCTGCGGAAGGAGGTCGAGCAGCTGCAGGCGCTGCTGGCGCACCTCGAGGCCGGGAACACGCTGCGGGACTACTCGGGTGAGCTGCCTGCGGAACTGGAGCCGCTGACGACGAAGCCGTTGCTGGCCGTCGAGAACGGCCCGGGCGGCATCGACCTGCAGCTGGAGGCTGAGCTGGCGGAGATGGGCGACGAGGAGGCGGCGGAGTTCCGGGACGGGCCGTCGGCGCTCGACGAGGTCGTGCGGCGCCTGCGCGACGCGCTCGACCTGATCACGTTCTTCACCGCAGGCGAGAAGGAGACGCGCGCGTGGACGCTCCGCCGCGGCCAGACGGCGCTCGAGGCGGCCGCGTCGATCCACTCCGACATCGCGCGCGGTTTCATCCGCTGCGAGACGATCTTGACCTCCGACCTGCTCGAGGCGGGCTCACACGCGGAAGCGGCCAAGCGGGGGACGCAGCGGCTGGAAGGCAAGACGTACGAGGTGCAGGACGGCGACGTCCTGAACATCAGGTTCAACGTCTAGTCAGCCGACGGTGATCAGGGCGGCGCCGGCGAGCGCGGCGCCGACACCGGCTCGCTGCGAGGGCGCGATGCGCTCCCGCAGGAGCACTGCCGCCAGCGCGACCGTCACCACGGGATACAGCGAGGAGAGAACCGAGACGACGCTGAGGAACCCGCGCGTGAGTGCGAGACCGAGGAGCACGTTCGCACCGACGTCGCAGAGCCCGATCACGACGAGAGCCGGCAGATGGCCGACGACCGGACGGAGGGAGACGCCGACCGCGAGCACGGCCGCCACCGCGAGCGCCGAGGAGACGCCGCGGGCGATCCCGACCCCGTAGGCGACGCTCTCGTCGGCGGCACGGTCGAGGAAGACGATGTAGAGCCCGAAGCCGAGCGCCGCCACGAGGGCCAGGCCGACACCGGCCGCGCGACCGCCGCCCCGGTGACCGGGCTCGCGCGCCGCCAGCGCGACACCCGACAGCGCGAGCAGGATCCCGCCGAGCTGCAGCGGGCTCGGGCGCTCGCCGGAGGCCACCCCGACGCCGAAGGGAAGCACGGCGGCGACGGCCGAGATCGGAGCGACGATCGCCATCGCACCGACCGCCATTCCCCGGTAGAGCGCGGCGAGCCCGACGAATCCCCCGACGCCGGCCGCAACGGCGAAGGTCGCTGCGCTCCAGCCGGGAAAGCCGTCACCTGACACCGAGACCCAGACCATGACGGCCGCGAAGCCGGCGGTCTGCGAGACGGCCAGCACGGCCAGTACGTGCAGCGCGCGCGAGGTGAGCCCGCCGAGGTAGTCGCCGAGCCCCCACGCGCAGGCGGCGCCGAGCGCCAGTGCGATCGCGGTCACTCGACGGGTTTGGTGGCGGCCACCGCGTCGAGCTGGTTGGCGTGGTAGAGCACTGCGGCTTCGGCCGTGCGCGCGGCGTTGCGGTCGTGGTGCGAGGCGACGGCGTGGAGCAGCTCGGCCCGCACGCCGGCGTCGAGGCCCGCGGCGCGCTCCTCGATCAGGCGCAGGCCGAGGTGGACATGGCCGAGCAGCCGCCCCTCGTCGGTCGGCCGAAACGACGGGCCACGCCCGAGCTCGCGCACGCGGCCGACGTCGTGCAGCAGCGCCGCCGCCAGCAGCAGGTCAGATCGCACACGGGGATGGAGCTGGGCCGTCTCCCGCGCCAGCGTCGCCACGCCAACGGTGTGCTCGAGCAGGCCACCCGCGTAGGAGTGATGCGTCTCGGCTGCGGGAAGCGAGCGCAGCGCGTTGCGCAGCTCCCCGTCCCCCAGGAGCTGTCCGACGACCCCCGCGAGACCCGGGTGCGAGATCTCGCCGGCGAGGAACTCGAGGAAGCCGTCGAGCTCGTCGGCGTCCCGGCGCATCTGCGGCGCGAGGCCGGCCGGATCCTCGTCCGCCGCCTCGACGGATCGGATGTCGAGCTGAAGCCGGTTGTCGAAGCTCTCGACCCTTCCGAGCACGCGCACTGCGTCGCCCTCGGCGAAGCGGCCGTCGAGGAGCTCGACGTCGTTCCAGATCCGCGCCTCGATCCGCCCGGTCGGGTCGACGAGCTCGACCGCGAGGTAGGGGGCTCCCTTCCGGGTCGTCCGCCGCTGCTTGCGCGCGACCGCGTACACGCCCTCGACCGTGCGGTCGGCCGTCAACTCGGAGATGGTGCTCACGAGCGTGAGTGTAGGGCGTTGCTAGGCTCGCCCGATGGCCGTCGTCAAGCCCTTCCGCGCCCTCCGCTACGACCAGGACGCCGCAGGCCCCTTGGAGTCGCTCGTCGCGCCTCCGTACGACGTCATCTCGGCGGGCGAGCGCGAGACGCTGCTGGCCAAGAGCCCCTACAACGTCGTCCGCCTCACGCTCCCCGACGACGAGGCGGAGGCCGCACGCGAGCTCGAGCAGTGGCGCGCCGGCGGGATCCTCGTCGAGGAGCCGCCTGCGGTCTGGGCGCTGGAGCAGGACTACGTCGGCCCGGACGGCATCGCCCGCAGCCGCTTCGGTGTGGTCGGGTCGCTGAAGGTCGAGCCGTACGAGACGAAGACGGTGCTCCCGCACGAGCGCACCCACAGCGGCCCGAAGGAGGGACGCCTGCGCCTGCTCCGAGCCACGCGCGTGCAGCTCGAGCCGATCTTCCTCCTCTACGACGGCCCGGCGCCGCTCGCGCGGCCGGAGCGCGAGCCCGACCTCGAGGTCGAGGGCGCGAAGCTCTGGCGGATCGACGACCCCACGGTCGTCCGTGCCTTCGACGACAAGCAGCTGCTGATCGCCGACGGGCACCACCGCTACGAGACCGCGGTCGCCTATGCGCAGGAGCAGGGAACGCCGGCGAGCGCGCAGATGCCCGTCGTGCTCGTCTCGACGGAGGATCCCGGCCTCGAGATCTTCCCGACCCATCGACTCTTCGCGGAGCCGAGACGCCTGGACGGAGGCGGGGACGGGAGCCGCGAGATCACCGAGGTCACGCGCGAGGGCTCGCGCACCGTGCGCGTTCCCGAGGGGATGCTCGACGTGCAGCTCGTCGACACGCTCGGGCACGACGGGATCTCGTACTCGGCCGACGCCGCCGAGGCGGAGCGCCGCGTCCGCGACGGCGAGGCGGCGGTGGCCTATCTGCTGCAGCCGACCCGGATCGAGGACGTCTTCGCCCATGCGCGCCGCGGCGAGGTGCTGCCGCAGAAGACGACCTACTTCTTCCCGAAGCTGATCTCCGGCCTGCTCTTCCACCCACTGTGACGCGACCTTGAGGCCGTGGCTCGACGTCTGCCGCGACGCGGTGGGCGACATCAAGGGAGTGCTCGCCGAGCTGCCGACCCGGGTCGAGCGCGAGCCCGTGCTCCAGACCGGCGAGGGCGGCGACGACACGACCGCGATCGACGCCGCCGCCGAGACCGCCGTCGTGCACCGACTGGAGCGGCTCGACGAGGCCTTCACGCTCGTCTCGGAGGAGCTCGGCGAGCGCACGTTCAACGGCGGCAGCGACCTACGCGTCGTCGTCGATCCGATCGACGGCTCGCTGAACGCGAAGCGCGACATCCCCTTCTTCTCGCTGTCGCTCGCCGTCGCCGAGGGCGCCACCATGGGGGACGTCGTCTTCGGCTACGTCTACGACTTCGGCTCGGGCGAGGAGTGGACGGCCACGCGCGGCAAGGGCGCGTTCCGCAACGGCGAGCGACTCGGCGCGGTCAAGCCGAAGGACACGATCGAGATCCTCTCCTTCGAGGCGACGACGACGGCCGAGGTAGCAGAGCGCGCCGCCCAGATGGTGGGCACGGCCTACCGCCTCAGGATCATGGGCTCGCTTGCACTCTCGCTCTGCCATCTCGCCGCCGGGCGCGTCGATGCGGTCTGCTCGCTCAAGCCCGCCCGCTCGGTCGACATCGCGGCCGGGCAGCTGCTCGTGCGCGAGTGCGGGCTCGCGATCGAGCTGTTCGACGAGCCGCCCTTCGACGCGGCTCCGCTCGATCTGATCGGGCGCTCGCGTGTCGTCGCGGCGGGAACCACCGACCTCTGCCGCACGCTCGAGACCGCGCTCACCGCCTAGGCGAGACGGCCGCCGCGCGGCAGGATCCCCGCCGGGACGGTGGAAGAAGGTCCTTCGCGCTGTCGCACGGCAGCGCGCGCCGTACAATGGACAGAACCGAGCCACCGCCCCTCCAAGCACGGTGGACGACAGAGCAGAAACCACATCCGACCCTGCCGCGCCGACGATTCTCGTCTGCGACGACGACCCGAGCCTGCGTGAGCTCGTTCGCGCCGTGCTCGGGCCCCGCTACCGCTTCGTGGAGGCAGCCGACGGGGTCGAGGCGCTCGCACTCGCACGCGAGGACCGCCCCGATCTGATCGTGCTCGACGTGATGCTGCCGGGCCTGTCCGGGATCGAGGTGCTGGAGCAGCTGCGCGACGACGCCGCCCTGCGCTCGCTGCCCGTCGTCGTGATCACGGCCTGGAGCCATGCGGAGGTCGAGGCCCACGTGGCCGGCGCAGACCGGTTCGTCTCGAAGCCGTTCGACCCCGACCTGCTCAGCGCCGCGGTCGAGGAGATGCTCGCATGACGCTCGCTCGGCGGATGTGGCTTGCCAGCGCCGTGCTCGCCATGCTCGTCGGGGCCGCGTTCATCGCGCTCATCCTCGCGGTCTCCGCCCAACGCCAGGCGACCGAGCGCGAACAGCACTCGAAGGACGTCACGGCTGCGTCGCTGCAGCTCGAGAAGCTCGTCGCCGACGTCGAGTCCAGCTTCCTCGGCTTCGCGGTCACGCGCCGCGCGGAGTTCATCACCACCTTCGAGGGGGCTCGCCGGGCGCTGCCGGAGCGGCTGACCCAGCTGCGAACGCTGGCGGAGGACGAGCGGCGTCAGCGCGAGCGGGCCCTCCTGCTCGCCCAGGCGATCGGCCGGTACCTCGACGACTTCGTCGTCCCGTTGATCCCGCTGCTGCGTGAGACCCCGGGGCTCACTGCAGACTCGGGGGTCGTCCAGAGCGGCAAGGCGTACACCGACGAGATCCGCGCCCTCTTCGCCGACTTCCGGGCCGCGGAGGAGAAGCTGGCGGCCGGCGCGGCGCGGGACGCCGAGCGGAAGACGGACCTTGCGGTCATCGTCGGCGGCATCTCCGTCGGCGCCTCGATGGCCCTGATCTTCCTCTTCGGGATCGTGCTCGCCCGGTCGATCGGGCGGCCGATCCGGGCGGTCGCATCCGGCGCCGAGCGCCTGGCCGGCGGTGAGCTCTCGCTGCGCCTGCCCGCCCGGGGGCCGGGCGAGGTCGGCGAGCTGACCCGTTCGTTCAACGCGATGGCCGAGCGGCTCGAGCAGGGTCGCCACGACCTGGAGGCCCAGAACGAGGAGCTGCGTGAGAGCGAACGGATGAAGACGGAGCTCGTCAGCATCGTCTCGCACGAGCTGCGCACTCCGCTCGCGAGCGTCCTCGGCTTCACCGCGCTCCTGCTGAAGCGCGAGTTCGACCCGCCCACCCGTCGTCACTACCTCGGCATCGTCGATACGCAAGCGCGCCGCCTGGCCGCGCTGCTCGAGGACTTCCTCGACGTGCAGCGCATCGAGCACGAGGGAGTCGACCTGGCGTCGGAGCGTGTCGACCTCGCCGCCCTGCTCGCGGAGCAGGCGCAGCTCTACGCGGCGCAGAGCCCGAAGCACCGGGTCGAGGTCGAGCTGCCGGAGCAGCCGCTCACGGTGCGCGGCGATCCCGGCCGGCTCGCGCAGGTGGTTGGGCAACCTGCTGTCGAATGCAATCAAGTACTCCCCGGAGGGGGGCACGGTCGGGCTCGCAGCCGCCCGAGACGGCGATGGTGTGCGGATCGCCGTTCGGGACGAAGGCCTCGGGATCCCCGAGGAGCAGCAGAGCCGCATCTTCACGAAGTTCTTCCGCGGCGACGCGGGCGCCACGGGCATCACCGGGACCGGGCTCGGGCTCGCTGTCTCACGCGAGATCGTCGAGGCGCACGGCGGCAGGATCGGGTTCGACAGCGACCCCGGGGCGGGCTCGACGTTCTGGCTCGAGCTGCCCGCAGGAAACGGAGATCTGACAGCGCACGTGACGAAGGAGGCGGGGGGATGAACAGGAGCGCCATCTGGCTGCTGGCCGGGCTGGTCGTCGGGGTCGTCGCCATGGGTCCTTGGCAGAACCGCTCCGAGGCAGGAACCGGGCCGGCGCTGATCCGGATCACGGACCGGCAGCTGTCCGTGACCCGTCTCGACCTCGGGAGGAAGGGCACGTCGCCCGGCGACGAGGAGCTGATCCGCGTCCGGCTCCTGCAGCGGGGGACGTTGGCGACGATCGGCCGCGGCGAGCTCGCGTGCACGTTCGTGGACGACAAGCGGTCCCGCATCTGCCGGGGGACGTACTTCCTGCCGAAGGGGAAGATCGTCGTCGGCGGCTCGATCCTGTACCGGCAGTTCTACGACCTCGCGGTGCTCGGCGGCACCGGGCTGTACGACAACGCGCGCGGCTCGCTCACCGTCACCCGCACCGCCACGAAGCCCGTCCGCGACCTCGTCGTGATCCGGCTCGTCGGCTAGGGAGCGGCCGCTACGCTCCGGAGATGACGCTGGATCGCGACGACGTGCTGCGCGCCCTCGAGCGCGTGATCGACCCCGAGCTGCGCAAGCCCGTGACCGAGCTCGACATGGTTCGTTCCGTCGAGATCGACGGCGCCGACGTGTCGGTGACGATCGCGCTCACGGTCGCCGGCTGCCCGCTGCGCAACTCCTTCGAGGACCAGGTGGCCGAGCACGTCGGCGCCCTTCCGGGCGTCGCGCGCGTCGAGCTCCGCTTCGACGTGATGAGCCCCGACGAGAAGGCGGCGCTGACGACGAAGCTGCGCGGCGGCCGGCCCGAGAAGTCGATCTCGCTCGACCCGTCCACGCGCGTGATCGCGGTCGCGAGCGGCAAGGGCGGCGTCGGCAAGTCCTCGCTCACCGTCAACCTCGCCGCCGCGCTCGACCTGCTCGGGCAGGAGGTGGGAGTGATCGACGCGGACGTCTACGGCCACTCGATCCCGCACATGCTCGGCGTGCACCAGCGGCCGATCGTGGTCGACAAGATGATCGTCCCGCCCGTGCGCGGCTCGATCAAGCTGATCTCGATCGGCAACTTCCTCGACGACAACGCGCCGGTGATGTGGCGCGGCCCGATGCTCCACCGCGCGCTCGAGCAGTTCCTCTCCGACGTGCACTGGGGCGAGCTCGACACCGTCGTGATCGACATGCCGCCCGGCACCGGGGACATGGCGATCTCGCTCGGCCAGCTCCTGCCGCGCGCGGAGGTGCTCGTCGTGACGACGCCGCAGCCGCTGGCCCAGGAGGTGGCGGCACGCGCGGCGATGATGGCGCAGAAGACGGGCCAGAAGCTCCTCGGCGTCGTCGAGAACATGACCGGCGACGCCTTCGGGTCGGGCGGCGGGGCGAAGCTCGCAGACGAGCTCGGCGTGCCGCTGCTCGGGAGCGTGCCGCTCGACCGCGCGCTTCGCGAGGCAGGCGACGCCGGCACACCCGTCGTCGAGGCCGCACCGGAGTCCGAGTCCGCCCGGGCGCTCTTCGCCCTGGCCGAGACCGTCGCGGCGACGCGTCAGGCCGCGATCCGCAAGCCGCTCACGCTTCTCTCCTGACCCGGAGAACGACGAAGGGCGCCCGGAGGCGCCCTTCGTGCCGTCTCTCTCCAGGGAGACTGCCTACTTCTTGTTGCGGACCTTCGCGAGCGTCCAGTTGCCGGCGACCTGGATGCAGGTCATCTCGACCTTGTCGCCCTTCTCGACCCGCTTGACCTGGTCGGCGTTCGTGACCGCGCAGGTCTGCGTGGCCGAGCCGTCCTTCGGCTTGACCGCGATCGCGCTCGAGCTGACCGAGTCGACCTCGCCGCGAACAAGCAGGCGCACGCTCGGGCGGATCTTGTCCTCGCCCTTCGAGCACTCAGCCCGCTTCGCGATCAACGCCGCGTTGGCGCTCGTGCCGGAACCGAGGGCGCCGTTCGTGAAGCCGCCCGTCTTCGAGAAGGAGCCGGTGAGGCTGCCGAAGAGGCTGCCGTCACCGCGGCCGGCGTGGCCGCGCACCCAGCCGTCGACGTTCCCGTCGGTGTTGACCGCCGAGAAGGAGCCCTTGGCGCGGTCGTCTGCGCCGTCGATCTTCACCCAGCCGCTCATCCAGCCGAGCTTCTTGGTCACGTTGTAGACGCTCTTCGCGTGCAGCGTGGCCGCGCCGTTCAGGTCGGGCGTGGTGCTCGTCGAGGTGCCCGTCCACCGGCCCGTCGTGATCTCGAACGTCTGGCCGTCACACGTGTAGGTGCGCGTCTGGACGTTGGCCGGTGTCGTCGCCGAGATCGTCGCGCTCACCGCCGTGACGTCACCCGCCTTGAGGTGCGCCACGGCTGCGCCCGTCGCCACGAGGGCGCTCAGCGCAACGGTGATCAGGATCAATCGCTTCATCGAAGTCGTCTCCTTGTCGGGGGTACACAGTTCCAGATGCCAAGCCTGCTCGATCCGTGCGCACGCCCCGGTAAGGAGTTCGTGAGGATTTCGTGAAGGCTGCGGGAGACTAGAGTTGCCGCGTGTACCTCGTGCTGAAAGCGCTTCTGTCCGGAGCCGTCGTCGCTGCTGCAAGCGAGCTCGCGCGCCGCTCGACGCTGCTCGGCGCGGTGCTCATCTCCCTGCCGCTCACGTCCATCCTCGCGGCGATCTGGCTCTACCGCGACACCCGCGACACCGGAGAGGTCGCAGCACTGTCGTGGTCGATCCTGTGGGTGATCGTTCCCTCGCTCGTCTTCTTCGTCGCGCTGCCGCTTGCGCTGCGCACACTCGGGTTCTGGCCGGCAGTCGCGTTCGCCTGCGGGGTCACCGCACTGGCGTACGCCGTCTGGGTCGGGCTCGCACGCGGCCTCGGGCTCGACCTGTGACGCCGACCTGAGCCACGACGTCCGCGCGTACACTCGAACAATGCGCGCCGCTGCCTTCTTCGACCTCGACCGCACCCTGCTGCGGCGCTCGAGCGCGCTCGCGCTGGCCGGATCGTTCCGTCAGCGAGGCGTGATCGGGCGCGGCCAGCTCGCCAAGGCCGCGGCCTGGCAGCTGCTCTTCGCGGCCCGGGGAGCAGGTGCGGAGACCGTCAGGAAGGCGGCCGAGGACGGGCTGATGATCCTGAAGGGCTTCCGCGTCGACGACCTCCGCGACCTCGTCGCGGGCGCGATGGAGCCGGTGCTGAAGCCGCTCGTCTACCAGGAGCCGCTCCACCTCGTCGCCCGGCACCAGGAGCGCGGCGAACCGGTCTACATCGTCTCCGCAACGCTGCAGGAGATCGTCGAGGAGCTCGCGCGCGAGCTCGGCTTCGACGGGGCGATCGGCTCGACCTGCGAGATCGTCGACGGCGTCTACACCGGCCGCTCGCTGCGGGGTGCCCACGGCGCCGGCAAGGCGGCCGCGATCCGGGAGCTCGCCGAGGCGGAGGGCATCGATCTCGCCGCCTCGACCGCCTACTCCGACAGCCATACGGACATCCCCTTCCTCGAGGCGGTCGGGCATCCCGTCGCCGTCAACCCCGACCGGGAGCTGAGCAGGATCGCAGCCGAGCGCGGCTGGCAGGTGCTCGAGTTCGACGAGCTCGCCTACCCCGGTGTGAGGCGGCTGCGTCCCGCGCTGGTCGGGATCCCACTCGTGCTCGGGGCGGGAGCCGCCGTGTGGGCGGCGCGCAGGCGTGCAGCCTGAAGAGCGGATCGCGGCACTCGGGTTCTCCGAGGCCGACACCGCGACGCTGACGGCCCACTTCCTCGACGCAGAGGCGCGCGGCAAGCTGGGACACGGGCTCTCGCGGATCGACTGGCTCGAGACCCTGTCCGATCTGCACCCGGACGCGCGCCCGCAACGGCTGCACGCCGACCCGGGCTACGAGCGCTGGGACGGGAACGGTGCGGTCGGTTACCTGACGCTCTCCGCCATCGTCGAGGCACAGCTCGCCGAGCCGCCGGCGGGCGCTCGCGTCGTCGTCGCCTCGAACTGCTTCCCGACCGGCATGCTCGGCTGGTACGCGCGCCGGCTCGCAGAGGGGGGTCTCGCGGTGGCGCTCACCGCCACCTCGCCGGCGCGACTTCCGCACCCGGACGGGGGCGAGCCGCTCGCCGGCACGAATCCGCTCGCCCTCGCGATCCCGAGCTCGGACGGGCGCCCACTCGTCGCCGACGTCTCGATGGGAGCGGTCACCTATGGCGACGTGCTCCGCGGCGCCGCAGCGCCGGAGGAGCTCGTCCCGTTCGGCGGCGCGCAGTCCCACAAAGCGTTCGCGCTCGCGATCGGGCTCGAGTTGCTCGTCGGCGCGCTCGCGGGAGAGGGCTTCGGCGCGGTGCTCGTCGTCGCCCGCCCCGAGGCCGACCCGGTGCCGGCGCTGCGGGCCAGTGCGGCCGGCCTACGCCTCCCCGGAGACGCGTAGCGGCGCCAGATCCTCGTCCTCCTCGGCCCACTGCTTCAGGTTCGGGTCGCCCGCGAACCGCGCGGTCCAGGCAGCCGCGCGCCTCGTCGATCCGCCCGGCGCGGGCGAGGATGCAGGCGCGGTGGTAGAGCAGGGGCGGATGCTCCGGCCTCTGCTCGAGCCCGGCGTCGAGCTCGGCGAGCGCGCCGTCGTAGTCGCCCTCGTCGGCCTTCGGATAGGCGGCGAAGAAGTACTCCCAGGCCGAGACCTCGTGCGTGCCCGGCCTGCCACCGAGCGCGAGCACGGTCGTGACCGGCTCCTCGGCGCGTGCGTAGCGCTTGACCTTCGGGTCGGAGATGAAGACGGCCGAGCCCGCGGGCACGTCGACCTCCTCGCCGTCGAGCGTGAACCGCGCCCGCCCCGTCACGACGACGTACAGCTCCTCGTGGCCGAGCCGCTCCTCCGAGTGCTCCTCGACGACGTCCTGGCCCACCTCGGTCGCCGTGTAGGCGTTGATCCCGAACGCGGTGATGCCGAAGTGCTTGCGCACCGGCGTCCAGCGGAGGCTGCCCGGCCGCCTTCAGCGACTCGATCTCCGGTCAGGCTCGCCACCTGGTAGCCGCTCATTCGCTCCTCCTCAGCTCGGTCAGGACGACAGGGTCGATCGCGTCGTCGCCGTCGACGCGCTCCTCGAGGTTCGCGGCGCCGGCCCAGTCCTCGAGCCGCTCGTAGCCGAGACGGGCGAGCCGGTCGGCGATCTCGGCGCGCAGCCCCTCGTCGACCGGCAGCCAGCGGTCGCGCGGCGTCTGGCCGAACAGCTGGTCGTGCAGGCCGGCGAGCCGGATCAGCTCCTCGATCGGCGCCTCGTGGTCGTCGACCCGCAGGTCGACGAGGACGTCGGAGAGGCCGGCGTAGCCGCCGTCGCGCTCGACGACGAGCAGCGCGGCCGACTGCTGCCCGCGCCTGTCGCCTCCCGCCGCCTGCCCGGCCACGAGCGAGCTCGAGCAGGCGTGACGCGAGCGACCGCCGTCGCGGACTCGAACGTCTCGGCGAGCGCGTCGACGGTGTCGCCGGAGACGAGGATGTTTCCCTGCGCCGCGTAACCGGGCCCGGTGCGGCCTCCGGCCCAGTCGTGGCAGCCGGCGCCGGTGAAGGTCGCGCCGCGGCCCGCCGCGTCGACGATGCCGAGCTGGCGCTCGTCGCGCCCGTCGTCCGCATCCGTGAGGCGCTGGACGACCTCCCCGGCGCCAGAGCCCCTGCCGCAGCAGAGCGAGACCGTCCGGCCCGTACCGCGGGTTCGCGTACGACTGCGTCGCGACGGCGCCCGCCTCGGGCTCGGCCCACGGGACGACGGAGCCGACTGCGAGGAACTTCGACGCGACGACGACGCCCCACTGCCCCGCTCGAGGTCGCAGGCGGCGATCGAGTACGTCGCGACGGCTCTAGCCATACGTGAGGTCCGTCAGGTCGAGCGTCGAGCAGCTCCTCGGTCGGCACGAGCACGCAGGCGACCTCCGGCCGCGCGAGCGCGGCCTTCACCGCCTCCGGCGTCGCCGCGCGGACGACGACGGGAACGCCCTCGGCATGCGCCTCGCGCAGGCGCGTCGTCGGCGACGTCGTCCAGCACGAGCGCGCCCTCGAGGTCGACCGTGCCCTCGAGCGCCAGCTCGGGCACCCGCCGGCCCGTCGCGCCGAACCAGCGCTCCCTCACAGCTCGATCGACTCCCCGGGCTCGGGCGCGAGCACCTCGACGCCGGGAGCGAGCGCGCGTAGCTCGTCGGGCGTGCCGGTGAGGATCGGGAACGTGCCGTAGTGGCAGGGAACGCACCGCTTGACGCCGAGCAGCTCGAGCGCCACGGCCGCCTCGCTCGGGCCCATCGTGAAGTGGTCGCCGATCGGCAGGATCGCCGACGTCCGGCGCGTAGAGGCGGGCGATCAGCGCCATGTCGCCGAAGACGTTCGTGTCGCCGGCGAAGTAGAGCTTCGGCCCCTCGCCGAAGTCGAACACGAGCCCGCAGGACTCGCCGGTGTAGACGATTTACGACCCGTCGTCCTCGGCCGAGCTGGACGAGTGCTTGCGCGTGCGTGAGCGTGACCTTGATCCCGTCGAGGTCGACCGTGCCGCCCTTGTTCGGGTCGTGCGGCCATGTCCGGCTCGAGCCCTGCGCCGGAGCTAGCCGCGCAGCTCGACCTGGCGCGACCACGGGGCACGTCGAACTTCTGCGCCGAGGCGAGCGCGTCGCCGACGTGGTCGTCGTGGCCGTGGGTGATGAAGATCGCGTCGACGCGCTCCGGCTCCTGCTCGGACTCGGGGCACTTCGGGTTGCCGTTCAGGAACGGATCGATGTAGATGCGCTTGCCGCCCGGGCTGTCGACGCGGAAGGCCGAGTGCCCGAGCCAGGTGAGTGTGGTGGCCATGCGGAGAGCCTAGAGGACCGTCCGCACCGGTGGCGAACATCGACGGCATGACCATGCGCCTCGCCTCCGTGACGCTCGTCCTCGGCGCCGCGATCGCCGACGCCGCCGTCGCTGCATGCGCTCGCCTACTACGCCCTCGTCGCCGCCGTCCCGGTCGTCGCGGTCGCCGCCCTCGGCAGCCTCGGCGACGTGCTCGACGGCTCGCGCCGCCGACCCGCACGACCGGGGCATCGCCGTGCTGACTGCGCTGGCGCTGCCGTTCGTGCTGCTCGGCGCCGCGGTGCGCGCGCCGCTGATCGCGGAGGCGCCGCCGCCGGCGATCGGGATCACCGCCGTCGTCGCCTGCCCTGGCGATCTTCGCGGTGCAGGCGCTCGTGAGCGCGACGGCTGCCGCCTCGCGACCGTGTCCGCGCCGCGCTTCCGCCCGTAGCGACCGCTAGAAGCGGCAGAACGGCAGCCGCAGCGTCGCGGGCGAGGTCGATCAGCGGCTGCACGAAGAAGAACGAGCCGACCGTGACGCGCGACGGAGAGCGACGACCGCGCCCTGCGAGCAGCGGGTCGCGCGGCGGCGAGCCGCCGGCGACGACCGGCCGCAGCTCCGGCTGCCGGGCGCGCATGTAGAGCGCGCGGATCACGCCGAGGTAGTAGTAGAGCGAGATCGCCGTCGCGATCACGCCGGCCACGATCGAGCCACCACCAGCCGGCCTCGTACGCGGCCGAGAAGACGTAGAACTTGCCGATCAGGCCGCCGGTGAGCGGCATCCCCATGAAGCCGAGCATGAAGACCCACATCGCGGCGCCGAGGAACGGCCGCTCCCAGCCGAGCCCGCCGAGGTTGTCGAGCGTGACGGGCGCGCCGCAGCTCGCGCTCGCGCGCGGCGACGACGGCGAACGCGCCGATCGACATCGCCGCGTAGGGGATCAGGTAGTAGAGGAGCGCCCGGCCGCCGAGCTCGTTGTTCGGCGGCGATCGCGATCAGCATGAAGCCGGCGTGCGAGACGGACGAGTAGGCGAGCAGGCGCTTCACGTCCCGCTGGACGAGCGCCGCGAGGTTGCCGACGGCGAGCGAGACGATCGCGATCACGGCGATCGCGACCGTCCAGAGGTCGCTCCTGCTCCGGGAACGCGACGACGAGGATCCGGCAGCGTCAGGACGAGCGCCGCCACCTTCGTCGCCGCGGACATGAACGCGGTCACCGAGGTCGGCGCGCCCTCGTAGACGTCGGGCGTCCACATGTGGAACGGCGCCGCCGAGGCCTTGAAGCCGAGCCCGGCGATGATCATCGCGAGCCCGGCGAGGAGGAGCGTCGTCGTCGCCGCGCGTCCGCGGCGGCGATCTCCGAGAAGCCGAGCTCGCCGGTCGCCCCGTAGACGAGCGCCGAGCCGAAGAGCAGGATCGCCGAGCCGAAGCTGCCGACGATCAGGTACTTCAGCCCCGCCTCGAGCGAGCGCTCGCGGTGCGTGTCGAGCGCGCAGAGGATGTAGAGCGCGATCGAGAACCACTCGAGCCCGAGGAACAGCGTCATCAGGTTCGCCGCGGTGACGAAGAAGACCATCCCGGCGCCGGCGGCGGCGAGCAGCGCGTAGTACTCGCCCGCGTGGTCGCGCCGCCGCTCGCCCCAGGAGACGAGCACGGTGAGCGCGCCGGCGCCGGCGACGATGATCGCCGCGAGCGCGCCGAGCCGGTCGCGCGTGATCGACTCCGCGATCAGCGCTGCGGCTCTCGGCGCTGCGGTCGAAGACGATCGCCGCGAGCACGCCGGCGGTCGACGAAGCCGGCGAAGACGACGAACGCGGCGAACGCCGCGCGCGCAGCCACCACGGCACGAGCACGCTGCCGAGCAGGGCGACGCCGGACGCGCCGAGCAGCGCCAGCGTCGGCGAGAGCGCGAGCCAGTCGACCTTCGGAGTCGGGATCACGGCGCCGCCTCCGTCTGGTCGTCCAGGATCGGCGGGAAGGAGCGCTCGGACACGGCCGCCGGCCACGCCGAGAGGAAGCAGGAGCGCGCCACGAGCGGGACGAGCAGCGACGAGCTCGACGGCCGGAGGTCGGGCGCCTCGTCGCGCACCGACGCGCCGCGGGCGCTGGTGCAGCACGGCCGAGATCAGGCGGAGCATGTACATCGCGGCGAGCACGATCGCGCCGGCGCCGACGACCGCCCAGCCCCAGCCCTCGCCGTAGACCCCGGCCAGGATCAGGAACTCGCCCGCGAACGCGACCGAGCCGGGCACGGCGAGCGCGATGATCCCGGTCGTCATCAGCACGGTCGCGAGCGACCGGCCGGCCCGCGCGCCATCCCGCCGAGCGCGGCGAACGCGCTCGTGCCGGTGCGCGGCTCGACCATCCCGGCGAGCAGGAAGAGCGTCGCCGAGACGAGGCCGTGCGCGACCGACTGGAGGATCGCCCCGTTGACCCCGAGCTCGTTGAGCGAGAAGAGCCCGAGCACGATCAGGCCCATCTGCGCCATCGACGAGTAGGCGATGACGCGCGCGGATGTCCGGGTGCGCGGAACGCGAGCAGCGACCCGTAGACGAGCCCGATCGCCGCGAGCACGAGGATCGTCGACCTGGAAGTCGTGCGACCGGCTCCGGGAACTTCGCGATCACGATCCGCAGCAGGCCGTAGACGGCCGCCTTGGAGACGACGCCGGAGAGGATCGCGGCCACCTCGGGCGGCGCCTCGCGATAGGCGTCGACGAGCCAGCCGTGGAAGGGGAAGATCGGCGCCTTGACCGCGAAGGCGACGAGGAAGCCGAGGAAGACCCAGTCGTTCGCCGACGTGCCCGACGTCGACCAGGCGAGAACGTCCCCTGCGAGAGCCCGAAGACGACGATCGACGCGAGCATCAGCAGCGAGCCGGCCATCGTGTAGATGACGAACGTCACCGTCGCGCGCGACGCGCGCCGCGGCCCGCCCCAGACGCCGATCAGCACGTAGATCGGGATCAGCATCGCCTCGAAGAAGACGTAGAAGAGGAGCAGGTCCTGGGCGGTGAAGACGCCGACGATCGCGCCGGTCAGGAAGAGCAGCAGCCCGTGGTAGGCGCGCGCCGCGCTCGCGGCCGACCCACGAGCGCGTAGCCGATCGCCGCGGCGCCGACGACGACCGTCAGGCCGGCGAGCCAGAGCGAGAAGCCGTAGAAGCCGACGTGGTAGGAGACGCCGAGGTCGCTGAACCAGCTCTGGCGGTCCTGCGAGCTGCAGGCCCTGCGTCGAAGTCGAAGCCGGCGACGGCCGACGGCCCAGAGCGCCACCTCGGCGAGCGCGACGAGCAGCGCGAGCGCGCCGGCGGCCCGGCCCGGGCAGCGGCAGCAGCCAGACGACGAGAGCGCGCCGACGAGCGGCAGGACGATCAGCGCGGTCGTCAGCGCAGGCACCGCACGAGGAAGACGACGACGAGGACGGCGACCGCGGCGGCGATCGCGAGCGCGTAGGAGCGCAGGTAGCCGGTCTGGGCCTCGCCGACGGCGCCGCCGGCGCTGCGGGCGCCGAGCGTGACCCCGCCGATCGAGCCGCCGATCAGCGGCTCCTCGACGCCGCGCCGCGAAGCAGGCCGGAGACGAGCACGGCGGGCCGGAAGAAGATCGCGTCGTACAGCTCGTCGAACCAGAGCTTGTGCTCGAGCGTCGTCCTGCACGGCGGCGTACGCGCGGCACCGGCCGCGTGCGGGCGCCGTAGAGCGAGCCACGCGACCGCGATCGCCGAGCGAGGCCGAGGGCGACCGCGAGCGCGCTCGTGACGTAGTCCTGCGTCACGGTCGGCTCGACGAGCGAGTGCTCGCGCCCGAACGCGACCGGGTCGAGCCACTCGCCGAACGGATGCCAGACGCCGGCGATCTGCACCCAGCCGCCGACGACCGCGAGCACGCGTCAGCACGGCCGACCGGGACGGTCATCGTCCACGGCCCCTCGCCGTGCGCCGTGCCCGTGGGCGTGCTCCTGCACGAGCGGCGACGGCTCGCCGCGGAAGACGATGAAGAAGAGCCGGAAGGTGTAGATGCCCGGTCAGCAGCGCGCCGACGAGCCCGGCGGCGAAGAGCAGCTGCCCGTAGCCGCCGCTCGGCGAGCGCCGAGGCGAGGATCGCGTCCTTCGAGAAGAAGCCGGAGAGCGGCGGGATGCCGACGAGCGCGAGCGAGCCGACAGGAACGCGATGTACGTCCGCGGCATCGCTTGCCGCAGCCCGCCCATCTTGCGGATGTCCTGCTCGCCCGCGAGGTGGTGGATCACGAGCCCGGCCGCCAGGAAGAGCAGCGCCTTGAAGAAGGCGTGCGTCATCAGGTGGAACATCCCGTTCGCCGTACGCGCCGAGCCCGGCGCCGAGGAACATGTAGCCGATCTGCGACATCGTCGAGTAGGCGATCACGCGCTTGATGTCCGTCTGCACGAGCGCGATCGAGGCCGGCGACGAGCAGCGTCAGCGCGCCGAGCCCGGCGGCGAGGTCCGGCGATCGACGGCGCCAGCTCGAAGATCGGGTGCGCGCGCACGATCAGGTAGACGCCGGCGGTCACCATCGTCGCGGCGTGGATCAGCGCCGAGACCGGCGTCGGGCCCTCCATCGCGTCCGGCAGCCAGGTGTGCAGCGGGATCTGCGCCGACTTCGCGACCGCGCCGCCGAGCAGGCCGAGCGCGACGAGGTTGACGAGCGTGCTCGACAGCTCGCCCGGCGCCCTCGAACGCCGCCGCGAAGTCGAGCGTGCCGGTCTGCCAGATCAGGACGAAGAACGCGAGCGCCATCGTCGCGTCGCCGAACGCGTTCATCACGAACGCCTTCTTCGCGGCCGCGACCGCCTCGGGCCGCTCGTGCCAGAAGCCGATCAGCAGGTAGCGACGCGAGGCCGACGAGCCCCCAGCCGACGAGCAGGAGCAGGAAGTTGCCCGCCCTGCACGAGCAGCAGCATCGAGAAGACGAAGAGCGCCATGTAGGCGAAGTAGCGGCGCTCCTCGTGGTCGCCGTCCATGTAGCCGATCGAGTAGAGGACGATCAGGCCGCCGACGCCGGAGACGATCAGCATCATCGTCACCGAGAGCGGGTCGACGAGCAGCGAGAGGCCGACGTCGAAGTTCGCCGGCGGCGAGCCACGTCCAGGCGGTCGTGACCGTGCTCGCGCTCCTCGTGCCCGCGGCCGAGCAGGCCGACGAACGCGGCGACCGCGCCGCCGAAGGCGGCGAAGACGGAGAGCGTCGAGATCCACGCCGCGGTGCGCCGCGAGATCGCGCGGCCCGAGCAGCGTGATCAGCGAGCGCGCCCGCGAGCGGCGCGAGCAGGCAGATCCAGGCGCCGGCGATCATCCGCGCAGCACCCGCGAGCCGGTCGACGTCGAGGTCGAGCCGCTGGCGCGCGATCGCGACGATCAGGCCGAGGCCGACGACGACCTCGGAGGCGGCGACGGCCATCACGGCGAGCGCGAAGATCTGGCCGTCGTGGTCGCCGTGCAGGCGCGCGAACGCGATCAGGGCGAGGTTCGCCGGCGTTGAGCATGATCTCGAGCGAGAGCAGCACGATCAGCGGGCTGCGGCGCAGGAGCACGCCGGCGTCGCCGATCGAGAAGAGGATCGCCGAGACGATCAGGTACCAGGCGACGTCAGGCCCGTGCACGCGCGGTCCTCCTCCTCGTCCTCGGCGCGCGACGCGCGTGCCCGAGCACGACGCCGCCGACGGCGGCGACCAGCAGCACGATCGACGTGATCTCGAACGCGAGCAGGTGGTCGGTCAGGAAGAGGCGCCCGATCTCCTCCGGGCTCCCGAACGAGCGCTGCGACCTCGGCCGCGTCGGCGAGCCGCGTCGCCCGCCTCCAGGCCGATCACGACGACGATCTCGACGAGCAGCGCCGCCGCGGCGACGACCGCGCCGATCCGCACCCACGCGGGCCCGCCCGAGAACGGCGCCCTCGCGCGCGGTCGCCGAGGTAGGCGATCACGAACAGGAACATCACCATCACCGCGCCCGCGTAGACGAGCACCTGCGCCGCGGCGAGGAACTCGGCCGAGGCGAGCAGGAAGAGGACGGCGAGCGAGCCGAGGTTCCCGATCAGCGCGAGCGCCGAGTAGAAGGGGTTCGTGAACGTGATCACGGCGAGGCCCGAGCCGAGACAGGCCGCGGCGGCCACGATCCAGATCACCCAGACGAGGAAGTTGCCCATGCTACGAGCTGTCCGACTTGTACGCCGGGATCGGGGTGTCGTAGAGGTCGCGGTCGGCGACGGGGATCCGCTTCATCGGCTCGGCGAGGAGCATGTCCTTCGTGTAGATCAGGTCGTCGCGCGAGTACTCGGAGATCTCGTACTCGTTGCCGAGCGTGATCGCGTCGAACGGGCAGGCGAGCTCGCAGTAGCCGCAGAAGATGCAGCGGCTCATGTTGATCTCGTAGATCCGCGCGTAGCGCTCGCCGGCCGAGACGCGGTTGTCGGGCGTGTTCTCGGCCGGCGACGACGCGGATGCAGTCGGCCGGGCAGGCGGCGGCGCAGAGCGAGCAGCCGACGCACTTCTCGAGCCCGTTCTCGTGCACGTGCAGCCGGTGGCGGCCGCGGAAGCGCGGGTAGACCGGCCGCTTGAACTCCGGGTACTGCTGCGTGATCGGCTTCTTGAAGATCTGCCGGAAGGTGACGCCGAAGCCCTTGGCGTGTTCGGGACGACGCAGCGCCATCTAGCAGCGCCACCACCAGGATCGCCGTGACGACGGCGTTGATCGTCGCCACCGGCAGCAGCACCTTCCAGCCGAAGCGCATCAGCTGGTCGTAGCGCAGGCGCGGCAGCGTCGTCCGCATCCAGATGAAGACGAAGAGGAGCACGAGCAGCTTGAGCACGAACCAGAGCGGCCCGAGGCCCTCGAGCACGCGGGAAGTGCCAGCCGCCGAGGAAGAGCGTCACGCGCGAGGCCGGAGAGCGTGATCAGGTTGATGTACTCGCTCATCGTGAAGAGGCCGAAGCGCATGCCGCCGTACTCGGTGTGGTAGCCGGCGACGAGCTCCTGCTCGGCCTCGGGCAGGTCGAACGGCGCGCGGGCGGTCTCGGCGGTGCCGGCGAACATGAAGACGACGAAGCCGACGAACTGCGGCACGACGTACCAGAGCCGTCGTCCTGCGCGGCGACGATCTCGGTGAGCGAGAGCGACTGCGCCATGATCACGACGCCGAGCACGCTGAGCGCGAGCGAGACCTCGTAGCGAGACGAGCTGCGCGCAGGTGCGCATCGAGCCGAGCAGCGCGTACTTCGAGTCGGAGGCCCAGCCGCCGACGATGAAGCCGTAGATGCCGATCGAGCCGATCGCGAAGATCAGGATCAGCGCGATCGGGACGTCCGCGATCTGGCCGTCGACCTGCGTGCCGAAGATCTCCCAGCCCGGGCCCGAACGGGATCACCGAGAACGTCGAGAGCGCCGTGAAGGCGGCGACGAACGGCGAGAGGATGTAGAGCACGTCGACGGCCGAGCCGGGGAAGAAGCTCTCCTTGCGGATCAGCTTCATCAGGTCGGCGATCGGCTGCAGGAGCCCGAACGGGCCCGCGCGGTTCGGCCCGTAGCGCAGCTGCATCCGGCCCATCACCTTGCGCTCGGCCAGCGTCAGGTAGGCGAAGGCGCCGAGGACGAGGTTGATGATGATCACCGACTTGATCACGCTGACCCACCAGGGCTCGTTCACGCCTTCACCACCTCGACGTCGCGGTGGAGGTCGGCCGCGTGCTCCTCGGCGATCCGGGCGGTGCCGGCGGCGAGCGCGCGGCTGACCCGGGCGCGCAGCTGCGACCGACGTGCCGTTCGAGCGGACGGTGACCTGTCGCCGTTGCGCGATCTGGCGCGCGCTCGGCGTCGTCGGCGGCGAGCTCGATCTCGCGGCCCGGGCGCTGGAACTGCGAGCTCGGGGACGCGCTCGACGGCGGGGCCGGAGAAGAGCGGCCGGTAGCGCTGCAGCGTCAGCGTGCCGAGGAAGTGCTCCCGGCGTCGGCGCCTCCGCGGGCGGCAGCGGCGCGACGGGCGCGGGCGGCGGCGGCTCGTACGGCGGTGCGGGCCGGCAGCGGTGCGCGCTCGCCGACCTCGCCGTAGGACGAGGCCGCCGAACGCGCGCTCGGAGAGCTCGCCGAAGACGACCGACGCGTGCGGCGAGACCTCGACGCCGAAGCGCTCGGCGAGCTTCGCGATCCAGGCGAGCTCGTCCGGCACGGGCGGGATCACCGAGCGGCGCAGGCGCTGCACGCGGCCCTCGAGGTTGACGATCGAGCCGTCGCGCTCGAGGTAGCTCGTGCCCGGGCAGGACGAGGTCGGCCCAGCCGACGGCGAGCCCGTGGAACATCGTGATCGCGAGCACGTGCTCGGCCTGCTCGGCGAGGGCGCGCACGGCCGGGTCGGCGGCGGCCTCGTCGCCGGAGACGATCAGGAGCCCGATCGGCTCGGGGTTCGTCCTCCTCGCCGTCGGCGGCGGCGGCCCAGGCCTCGGCGACGCCGCGGCCGTTCGGCGTCGACGGGCAGGTGGAACGCGGCGCAGCCGGGCTTGCCGTCGAGGCCGAGCCGGTGCGCGAGCTCCGCCAGCCGGGCGCCGCCGCCACCGCCGCGGCCCGACCAGATCAGGATCGCGCGCTCGGAGCCGGCACGCGCTGCCTCGAGCTCGTCGCCGAGCTTCGTGCTCCGGCGACGCCGGACGACCTCGGCGCCGTTGCGGCGCGCCTGCTTGATCCAGAGGTCGACGATCGGCGCGCGGTCGGCGACCTGCTCCTCGCCGACGACGACCACGATCTCCGCGTCCGCGATCGCCGAGAGCGGCGCGCGGAAGGCATCGAGCGCGGACGAGGTCGCCTCGGGCAGCACGGCGGAGTGCGCGCCGAGGCCCTCGCGCAGGAGCTTGCCGAGCGCGTAGGCCTGCTCGACCGTCTCCGAGCCGGAGAGCGCGGTCACGATCCGGCCCTGCGCGCCGCGCAGCAGCGCCTCGGCGCGGTCGAGCGCCTCGTCCCAGGAGAGCTCGCCGAAGCCGCGCCGGCGCACGCGCTCGAGCGGGTCGACGATCCGGTCGTCGGCGTAGAGATGCGGGAAGGCGAAGCGGCCCTTGTCGCAGAGCCAGCCCTGGTCGACCTCGGGGTGGTTGCGCGAGAGGATCCGCTTGACCTTGCCCTCGCGCGTCGTCGCGGAGATGTTGCAGCCGACGGGGCAGAGGCCGCAGACGGTGGGCACGTTCTGGATCTCCCACGGCCGCGCCTCGAAGCGGTACTGGGTCGAGGTGAGCGCGCCGACCGGGCAGAGCTCGATCACGTTGCCGCTGAACGGCGCGCGGTACGGCTCGTCCTCGAAGGTCGCGATCAGCGACTGCGCGCCGCGGTTGCGCGCGACGAGCTGGCCGTCCTCGGCGACGTCGGAGGAGAAGCGCGTGCAGCGGTAGCAGAGGATGCAGCGCTCGCGGTCGAGCGCGATCGTCGGCGAGATCGGGATCGGCTTGTCGAACGTCCGCTTCGGGAACGTCATCCGCGTCGAGCCGGGGCCGTAGCGGAACGTCAGGTCCTGGAGCGGGCACTCGCCGCCCTTGTCGCAGACGGGGCAGTCGAGCGGGTGGTTGACGAGGATGAACTCGAGCGTCGCGTTCTGCCCCTCGGCCGCCTTCGTCGGAGGACGCGCGCCGTCTTGCACGACCATCCCGTCCTGCGCGGTCAGCGTGCAGCCGGCCTGGAGCTTCGGCATCCCCTCGATCTCGACGAGGCACATGCGGCAGGCGCCGACCGGCGGCCCGAGCCGCGGCTCGTAGCAGAAGACCGGGATCTCGATCCCGGCCGCGGCGGCGGTCTCGACGAGGCCGGTGCCCTTCGGCGACCTCGACCTCGCGGCCGTCGACGGTCACCTTGACGGCTCGCTCGGCAGCGCTCACGCCGGCACCTCGGCCACGGGCGCGTGCGTGTGCTGGTCGACCGGGGCGAGGACGCCCTCGAGCGACGACTCGCCGTGCATCGGGCAGCCGCCCTGTCGATGTGCTCCTGGAACTCGGCGCGGAACTTGTCGATGTAGCTCGCCACCGGCATCGCGGCCGGCGTCGCCGAGCGGGCAGAGGCACTTGCCGAGGATCCGGTCGCAGACGTCGAGCAGCAGGTCGAGGTCGCCCTGCGCCGCGGTCGCCCGCCTCGATCGCGTCGAGGATCTGCACCATCCAGCGCGTCCCCTCGCGGCACGGCGTGCACTTGCCGCACGACTCGTGCATGTAGAACTGCGCGACGCGCAGGCCGAGCTGCACCATGCAGCAGCGGTCGTCGATCGACGATGATCGCGCCGGAGCCGAGCATCGAGCCGGCCTCGGCCGATCGAGTCGCAGTCGAGCGGCACGTCGACCTGGTCGGCGGTCAGATCACGGCACCGACGAGCCGCCCGGGATCACCGCCTTCAGCTCGCGCCCGTCCGGGATCGCCGCCGCCGATGTCGTAGATCAGCTCGCGCAGCGTGACGCCCGATCGGCAGCTCGTAGTTGCCGCCGTTGACGACGTTGCCGGAGAGCGAGAAGACGCGCGTGCCCGACGAGTCGGGCGGCACGCCGATCTTCGCGTACTCGGCGCCGCCGAGCTCGACGATCTTCGGCACGGTCGCGATCGTCTCGACGTTGTTGATCAGGCGTCGGCGAGGCGTAGAGGCCGGCGACGGCCGGGAACGGCGGCTTCGTGCGCGGCTGGCCGCGCTTGCCCTCGAGCGACTCGAGCAGCGCCGTCTCCTCGCCGCAGATGTAGGCGCCGGCGCCGCGGTGGAGGACGATCGTGACGTCGCCGAGCAGCTCCGGCCGTCGCGCACCTCCTCGAGCGCGGCGACGAGGACCTCGAACTCGGCCGAGGTACTCGCCGCGGATGTAGATGAAGACGTGGTCGCACTCGATCGCGTGCGCCGTGATCAGGCAGCCCTCGAGCAGCCGGTGCGGGACGCGGAACATGATCTCGCGGTCCTTGAACGTGCCCGGCTCCGACTCGTCGGCGTTGACGACGAGGTAGGTCGGCTTGCCGGTGCCCTTCGGCGAGGAAGCTCGCCTTGCGGCCGGTCGGGAAGAACGGCGCCGCCGCGGCCGCGCAGGCTCGACGTCGAGGAGCTCCTCGACGACCTGCGTCCGGCTCCATCGCGCGCGCCTTCGCGAGCGCCGTCGAAGCCGCCGACCGTCGCGGTAGTCGGCGAGCTTCGTCGAGCGCGCTGCTCCTCGGCGCCCTGCGAGGACGATCTGCTCGTCGCATCGGTCGCCACCGTCGCGCAGCTCCGCCACGATCGCGGGCACGTCGTCGGCGGTCACGCCGCTCGCGGTAGCGGTGGTCGACGGCGACGACCGTGCCCAGCCGCAGCCGCCGGGGCACTCGACCGTGCGCAGCGTCACCTCGCCGTCGTCGGTCGTCTCGCCGGCGCGGACGCCGAGCTCGGCCTCGAACGCCTCGAGCACCTGCTGCGCGCCGACGAGCGCGCACGAGATGTTCGTGCAGACCTCGACCAGGTGCCGCCCACGGGCTTCAGGTGGAACATGTCGTAGAAGGACGCGACCGCCATGCAGTACGCGGGCGTCTCGTCGAGCGCGTCGGCGACCTCGCGGAACGCCTCGGGCGAGAGCCAGCCGTACCGCTCCTGCGCGAGCCGCAGCGCCGGCAGCATCGCCGAGCGCGAGACGCGGGTACAGCGCGCGGATCTCCTGGATCTCGTCGTACAGCGTGCGGGCGCTCACCGGTCGACGTCTCCCATGACGGCGTCGAGCGAGCCGACGATCGCGATCAGGTCGGCGACGCGCGTCGGTCATGCAGGTCGCGGTCGCCTGCAGCGCGGCGAACGACGGGGCGCGGAACTTGACGCGCCACGGCTTCGGGCCGCCGTCGGAGACGACGTAGCAGCCGAACTCGCCGCGCGGCGACTCGATCGCCGACGTAGACCTCGCCCTCGGGGACGCGGTAGCCCTCGGTGACGATCTTGAAGTGGTGGATCAGCGACTCCATCGAGGTGTGGAGCTCCTCGCGCGGCGGCAGCACGACCTTGCGGTCGTCCGCGATCCACGGCTCGCCCTGCATCTCCTCGAGCCGGTCGAGGCACTGGGCGACGATCCGCGTCGACTCGCGCATCTCGTCCATGTGCACGCTTGTAGCGGTCGTAGACGTCGCCGCCGTCGTAGACCGGCACGTCGAAGTCGACCTCGTCGTAGGCGAGGTACGGCTCGCGCTTGCGGAGGTCCCAGTCGACGCCGGAGGCGCGCAGCATCGGGCCGGTCTGGCCGAGCGCGATCGCGTCGTCGGCGGAGAGCAGGCCGATTCCCTTCGTCCGCTCGAGCCAGATCTTGTTCGCGGTCGAGGATCGCCTCGTACTCGTCGACCGCCTTCGGCATCCGCTCGCAGAACGTCGCGCGCCTCGTCGTAGAAGCCGCGCGGGATGTCCTCGGCGAGGCCGCCGACCTGGAAGTAGCGCGTGTGCATGCGCGTCGCCGGCGACCATCTCGAAGAGGTCGAGCACCAGGTCGCGCTCGCGGAAGCAGTACCAGAACATCGAGATCGCGCCGATCTCGAGCGCGGAGGTGCCGAGCCAGACGAGATGGGAGTGGATCCGGATGAGCTCGCCGAGGCCATCCGCATCCAGGTCGCCTTGCGCGGCACCTCGAGCTCGAGCAGCTTCTCGATCGCGAGCACGAAGACGAGCTCGTTGTACTGGAAGGAGACGTAGTCGATCGCGCGCCGGGTAGGTGATCGCCCTTCCACCACGTCTTCTGCTCCATCGTCTTCTCGAAGCCGGTGTGCAGGTAGCCGATCACGGCCGCGATGCCGACGACGTGCTCGCCGTGCAGGTCGACGATCAGGCGGAGCACGCCGTGCGTGGACGGGTGGTTCGGCCCGAAGTTGACGGTGAGGACGTCCTCGAGCGGCTCGGCGGGTCGGTCTGCGAGCACCGTCGGGATCGGGCTGCGGGATCCGCGAGCCCGCGTAGATCGGCGCGCGGCGGTGCTCGATCGACGGCCACTACTCCTCCTCCGAGAAGCGCACGGGCTCGCCGCCGATCGGGTAGTCCTTGCGCAGCGGGTGCCCCTCCCAGTCGTCCTCCATCAGGATCCGGGTGAGGTTCGGGTGCCCGTCGAAGGCGATGCCCATCATGTCCCAGGCCTCCCGCTCGTGCCAGTCGGCGGTCGGCCAGACCGGGACGACGGTCGCGACCGCCTCGCCGTCGTCGAGCCAGACCTGGACGCGCACCCGCGCGGAGTCGTCGGCGACGCGGAGCAGGTGGTAGCTGACCGCGAAGCGCTTCGGCTTCGGGTCGGGCGTGCGCGCGTAGCCCTGCGCGCGCCGGCGTCGTTCAGGTCGCGCCCGCCGGCCGTGCCGTAGTAGCCGGCGACCCCGCGCTCGCCCCAGCCGAGGTAGTCGGTCGCGGTGATGTCGAGCAGGAAGTTGAAGCCCTCCTCGTCGCGCAGGTGCAGTGCACGCCTCGACGAGCCGGGCCGGGTCGACGACGAGCGTCGTCTCGCCGAGCGCCTCGCTGCGTCTCGACGAGGCCGGGCACCCCTTCGTAGCGGCACTAGCACGCCGCTCCGCGGATCTGGTACGCCGGCGGCACGCCGGCCATGCACCTTCTCGTGCAGCCGCACGATCCCCTCCATCAGCGCCTCGGGCCGCGGCGGGCAGCCGGGCACGTGGATGTCGACGGGGACGATCTTGTCGACGCCCTGCAGGATCGTGTAGTTGTTGAACATCCCGCCGGAGCTCGCGCAGGCGCCCATCGCGATCACCCACTTCGGCTCGAGCATCTGGTCGTAGACCTGGCGCAGCGGCGCCGCCATCTTGTGCGCGACGCGGCCGGAGACGATCAGCAGGTCGGCCTGGCGCGGCGAGGAGCTGAACTTCTCCATCCCGAAGCGGGCGATGTCGTAGCGCGAGGAGACGATCGACATCATCTCGATCGCGCAGCAGGCGAGCCCGAACGTCGTCGGGCCACATCGACTTCGTCTGCGCCCAGGCGACCGCCTTCTCGAGCGTCGTCAGCCCGAGCGCGTCCTCGAGGTTCTCGACCTCGTCCTCGAAGACGCCCGGTCTTCGTCGGCCACAGCAGCCGCTCCGACTGGAGGCCGGCCTTCGCGAGCGGCCGCTTCGAAGCGCGCTGACTGGTCGACCGACTTGTCTAGCGCCATTCGAGCGCTCCCTTGCGCCAGATGTAGACGTAGGCCACGCGCGAGGATCGCGATGAAGACGAGGAACTCGATCAGCCCGAACCAGCCCAGCGCGCTCGAGCACGATCGCGAGCGGATAGAGAAAGACGATCTCGATGTCGAAGAGGATGAAGAGCATCGCCGTCAGGTAGAAGCTGACCGTGAAGCGCTGCTGCGTCGGCGGGCCCTCGCGAGACGCCCGACTCGAACGGGAGGAAGCGCGCCTTCACGCGGCGCTGCGGCGGCTGGGCGAAGATGAACGAGAACGCGATCATCGAGGCCGGGATCGCGGCCGCGAAGAACGCGTAGACCAGGAACGGAAAGTAGTCGCCGCAGCATCCGAGTCGGCGCGAACGCTACCAAGCTTGCGACGGGCGCACGAAGAGAGGTGCAATCGCAGCGAGCCAAGCGCGTGTAGACGCTGTTACAAAGTCCGCCCTCCGGGGTGCACGACTTTCCGCCCTGCTACCATCCGTGCATGGAGATCGTCGAGCGCCCCGACACCCTCGTCTCGCTCACGCCGACGGCCGCGGAGAAGATCCGCGAGCTGATGGCCGAGGATCCCGACGGCGAGACGCTCGGTCCTGCGCGTCGCGATCCAGGGCGGCGGCTGCTCCGGCTTCCAGTACGGGCTCGGCTTCGACGCCGGCCCGGTCGACGACGACGAGACGCTCGAGCAGCACGGCGTCACGATCGTGATCGACCCCCACAGCGCGCCGTACCTCAAGGGCGCGACGATCGACTTCCTGAACGGCCTCGAGGAGTCCGGGTTCAAGATCGACAACCCGAACGCCCAGGCCTCGTGCGGCTGCGGCCACTCGTTCACGGTCGAGGAGGGCGCAGCCGAGCGCACGCCGACGCGCACGGCGGCGGCTGCGGCTCCGGCTGCTCGCACTGATCGTCCGGCTCACTCGACGCTGAAGCGTCGCTCCACCTCGTTCGCGTCGTCGATCAGCGCGTAGTCGACGCCGGCCTCGAACGTGTAGGTGTAGTAGACGGAGCTATGCGGCGGCACGTCGATCGCGCCGCCGTGGAACTCGCCCGGCGCCGGGCCCTTCATCCCGTTCTCCTCCCACGCGATCAGGTCGGCATCGGTCTTGCCGGGGGCGTACGAGACGAGAAAGACGGCGTTCGGCTCGTTCGCGTCGTTGCGCAGCTCGAGTGTCCGCTCGCCCGCCTCCAGCCGAGGCGCCTCGAGGCGCTTGCCGAGCGCGAGGGTCGCATCGGCCTCGGGGGCTGCCGGCGCCGGCGTCGCCGCGCACATCGATGACGCCGATCATCCCGTCCAGCGCGTGCGGCTTGCCGCTCGGCCCGTCGAGGAAGCAGATCAGCGCGTACCGGCCCGGCTCGAGCTTCTGCGTCAAGCCGGCGCTGCCGTCGCTTCGCGAGCGTGGGGATTCCCGCCCGGATCGAGACCCAGTCGGGGATGCCCTGCTCCTGGGTTGCCGGATCGGAGATGACGTCGATCACGTCGGCGCGCGTCTTGCCGCCTTCGAGCTTCGCGAGCGCGAACTCGTGCGGCTCGGCGCCGACGTTCTCCAGGCGGAGCGTCGTCCAGCCGCCCGCGATCTGCTGCGGCATGACGAAGGCGTACTCGTCGCCCTTGACGACGACGACGTTCTCAGTCGCCGCGTCGCCGCCGCAACCGGCGAGCGTGAGGGCGACGAGGGCGAGCGGTGCTGTGAGCTTGCGCATCGGAGGCTCCTTCGTTCGAGGGACGCCCTCAGCGCTGCGGCCGCGCGGAGGCGGCGCACATCGGCGCTGCGGGCGTTCCTCGATCGCCCGCGGGAGCGATCCGCTCTCGCCCGCGGCGGGTGACGCAGGCGCCTGCGTCGTGTCCTAGCGCTCGGCCGCGTGAACGTGGACATGCTCCGCCGCAACGCGACGCGCTTCTGCCCTTCGGCCTCGCGTCGCGGCGGTGGCCGAGGTGCTGACCGTGCACCCCGACTACGACCGGCGGATCTTCCTGCCGCTCGCCGTCCTCGCTGCCCGCTCACGCTGCTCTGGCGGCGGCGCCACCCGCGCGTCGTGCTCGCGCTGAACATGGCCGCCTGGGTGGTGATCGACATCGAACAGCCCGCTCAACGAGGACCCGCTCGCGCTGGCGATCACCCTCGCGATCGCCGTCTACTCGGTGGCCGCCCACACGTCCGGCCGGCACGCCGTGGGCGGCGGCTGCGCTCGTCGCCGCCGCTCGCCGTCGCCGGGACGATCGGGGACGCGAACGAGGGCACACTGCTCGACTACCTCGGCAACGCGATCTTCTTCTTCGCCATCTTCGGCGGCCTCTGGCTCGCGGGGCGAGCGATCCGGCGCCGCCGCGCAGCGGGAACGCGAGCTGATCGTCGAGCGAGACGAGGGTGCCCGCGCCGCCGTCGCCGAGGAGCGCGCCCGGATCGCCCGCGAGCTGCACGACGTCGTCGCGCACGCGATCAGCGTGATCGTGCTCCAGGCGCGGGGCGCGCGGCACGCCGACGGCGCCGAGCGCGACGCGGCCCTCGACGCGATCGAGTCGACCGGCGCGAAGGCGCTCGCCGAGATGCGCCGGCTGCTGCAGATTCTCCGCGATGACGACGAGGGCGCTGACCTCGCACCGCAGCCGTCCGTGCTCGCACTCGACAGCTCGTCAGCCAGGTCCGCGACGCCGGGCTCCCGGTCGACCTGCACGTCGAGGGCGAGCCGCGCGAGCTGCCCCCCGGCGTCGACGTCTCCGCGTACCGGATCGTGCAGGAGGCGCTGACGAACGCGCTCAAGCACGCAGGCCCTGCGCGGGCCGAGGTCCGCGTCCGCTACGCCACAGACGGGCTCGAGCTCGAGATCTCGGACACCGGCCAGGGAAGCGCCGCCGCGAACGGCGGCGGCCACGGGCTCACCGGCATGCGGGAACGTGTCGCCGTCTTCGGCGGCGAGCTCGAGAGCGGGCCCCGCGAGGGCGGCGGCTTCTCGGTCCGAGCGCGGTTGCCCTGTGATCCGCGTCCTCGTCGCCGACGACCAGCAGCTCGTCCGCTCGGGCTTCCGCATGATCCTCGGCGCCGACCCCGGGCTCGAGGTCGTCGGCGAGGCGGGCGACGGCGTCGAGGCGGTCGCGCACGCGCGCGCCCTGCAGCCGGACGTCGTGCTGATGGACGTACGCATGCCGCGGCGTGGATGGAATCGAGGCGACCCGACAGATCGCCGCGACGGATGCGGCGCCGCGCGTGCTCGTGCTGACGACGTTCGACCTCGACGAGTACGTCTTCGCCGCCCTGCGCGCCGGCGCGAGCGGCTTCCTGCTCAAGGACGCCCCGAGGCGCAGCTGCTCGCTGCGATCAGGGTCGTCGCCGACGGCGGCTCGCTGTTCGCGCCGAGTGTGACGCGGAGGCTGATCGAGCGCTTCGCCGGCCTGGCGAGCAGCAGGCGCCGCCCGCCCTGGACGGCCTCACTGCCCGCGAGCTCGAGGTGCTCGGCCTCGCTCGCCCGCGGCCGCTCGAACGCCGAGATCGCCGCCGAGCTCGTCGTCAGCGAGCACACGGTGAAGACCCACGTCGCCCGCGTGCTCGGCAAGCTCGGCCTGCGCGACAGGATCCAGGCCGTGATCCTCGCGTACGAGTCCGGGCTCGTGCGCCCGGGTGCCGTCTAGCCGCCTCGGAGCCGCCGGACCAGGTCGTCGGCCTCGGCAGCGTCCGCCGCTACGACGTGGATGCTCGGTGCCGCGACGAGCCCGTCGGGATAGCGGTCGAAGTCGACTTCCGGAAACGCCACGATCTCGTCGCCGACGACCACCGCGACGTGATGCCACACCTGGTCGCGGCCACCGATCCGCGCCGCGGTCTTCGTCACCGCGGCGAACGCCCGGCTCCCAGACGCAGTGAAGGGAAGATCACCGTCGCGCCCGCGCTGCGCACCGACGCGCGGACGACGCCCTCCTCCGTCAGAGCCGGCTTCTGGAGGATCGCGTAGTGGAACGTGCGCGGCGGCGGCTGCCGTACGACTCCCGGACAGACCGGCCTCGGCGGGCCGCAGCGCAGGTCACCCTTGCTGCCCGGCCGGCCGATCGCAGACTCGAGGTGGTAGATCGCGAACGCCTCGCCGGGATCGCGCTCTCCGCCGCACCCGAGCACGGCTAGCAGCAGCAGTCCTGCGAGGACCGGCTTCATGTTCCGTAGCATCGCGCCGGTGAGCGCACCTGCCAACCTCCGCGTCGCCGTCGTCGGCTCCGGCCCGGCCGGCTTCTACGCCGCCGCGCGCGCTGCTCGCGAGCGACCTGCCGATCGAGGTCGACCTGATCGAGCGGCTGCCGACGCCGTGGGGCCTCGTCCGCCTCGGCGTCGCGCCCGACCACCCGAACATCAAGGCCGTCTCGCGCGCGTTCGAGAAGATCGCCCAGCAGCCCGGGCTTCCGCTTCTTCGGCAACGTCGAGGTCGGCCGCGACGTCACCCACGAGGAGCTCGCCGGCCTCTACGACGCCGTCGTCTACTCCGTCGGCGCGCAGACCGACCGCCGGCTCGGCATCCCCGGCGAGGACCTGCCCGGCTCGTGGGCCGCCACCGAGTTCGTCGCCTGGTACAACGGCCACCCCGACTTCCAGCGAGCTCGAGTTCGACCTCTCGCAGCGAGCGGGCGGTCGTGATCGGGAACGGCAACGTCGCCCTCGACGTCGCACGGATGCTGGCGCTGACGCCCGAGGAGCTCGCGCCGACCGACACGACCGACGCCGCGATCGAGGCGATCAACGACGCGGGGATCCGGGAGATCGTCGTCGTCGGCCGCCGCGGGCCCGTCCAGGCGGCCTGGACGCCGGTCGAGGTCGGGGAGCTCGGCGAGCTCGCCGGCGCGGACATCGTCGTCGACCCGGCCGATCTCGAGCTCGACGCGGCCAGCGCCGCCGAGCTCGAGGCCGCGGCGCCGACCGTGAAGCGGAACGTCGAGCACCTGCGCGACTACGCCGGCCGCGCGCCCGCCGGCAAGCCGCGCGCGGATCCGGCTGCGCTTCTTCCGCTCCCCCGTCGCGATCCTCGGCGACGAGCGCGGTGGAGGCGATCGAGCTCGTGCCGCAACGAGCTCGTCGACGGCCGCGCGCGTCGCGACCGACGAGCGCGAGACGATCGAGTGCGGGATCGTCTTCCGCAGTGTCGGCTACCACGGCGTGGCCCTCCCGGGCGTTCCGTTCGACGAAGGCCGCGGCACGATCCCGAACGAGGGCGGCCGCGTCGAGCCCGGGCCTCTACGTCGCCGGCTGGATCAAGCGCGGCCCGAGCGGCGTGATCGGGACGAACAAGAAGGACGCGACCGAGACGGTGGACGCTCCTGCTCGAGGACGCGCGCGCCGGCGCCGCTGCCGCCGCGAGGCGAGGGAACGCTCGAGTCGCTGCTCGAGCAGACGCGGCGTCGAGGCGGTCCTCTACGCGGGCTGGGAGGCGATCGACCGCGCCGAGCGCGCCGCCGGCGAGCCGCACGGCCGCCCGCGGATCAAGCTCGACAGCTGGGAGACCCTGCTCGCCGCCGCCCGCACCAAGTAACAGACTGTTACAAGGAGTCCCTCGTCGCGGGGGACGCGGAGCTGTGCCGTCTGCGCCGACAACAAGACGGTGGAGCGGCTCACGGTCGAGTGTCTGCGGTGCGGACATGCTCGGGCGTTCAGCCCGGCCCGCGGCGTCGCGACGAAGCAGGCGACTGCCCGCGCTGCGAGTACGTCGGCTGGGCCTACTCGTCCGAGCTGAACGAGCGCACGCGCAAGCTCTTCCGCGAGCTGCCGCTCGAGCGCCGCCTGCGCTCCGATCGTCTAGTCCCTCCCGGCGGCGGTTGCTCCGTCCGCCGCGCCGCTCATTGTCTCCTCGTCAGGGGTCAACCGACGAGAAGGAGACGACAATGTCAGAGTCTGCGGCGCGCCTGGCGGAGGCGGACGCTTCCTCGAGCGCCGCTTCCGCTTCGCGGAGAACGGCACGACGCTCGGCCGCGACACGATGGCCGGCGTGACGACCTTCATCGTCATGTCGTACATCATCTTCGTGAACCCCCAGATCCTCAGCTTCGCGGGGATCGAGGGGCTGCAGGAGATCGGGCTCCCGTTCAACCAGGTCCTCGCCGCGACCTGCCTCGTCGCCGGCGTGATGACGATCATCATGGGCCTGTACACGAACAAGGCCTACGCGATCGCACCCGGCCTCGGGCTCAACGCGGTGGTCGCGTTCAGCCTCGTCGCCGGCGAGGGGCTGTCCTTCCCCGCCGCGATGGGCCTCGTCGTCGTCGAGGGCATCGCGGTCACGATCCTCGTGCTGACGGGCATGCGCGAGCGGATCATGGACGCGATCCCGCTCGACCTGAAGAAGGCGATCGCGATCGGGATCGGGCTCTTCATCGCCTTCATCGGCCTCGTCAACTCCGGGCTCGTCGTCCGCGGCGACGGGCACGATCGTCGACCTCGCGCCGCCTGACGACGTGGCCGATCTTCGTGACGTTCTTCGGGCTCGTTCTCACGATCGCGCTGCGGGCACGCGGCGTCCGCGGCGACCTGCTGATCGGGATCATCGCGACGACGATCCTCGCCACGGTCATCAACGAGGCTCGCGACAACGGCGCCGGCTTCACCGCAGGCGCCAGCTGGCCGAACGACGTCTACGAGACGCCCGACCTCTCGCTGCTCGGCGAACTTCAACTTCGACGCGTTCACCGAGCTCGCGTTCATCTCGGCGGTCGTCTGGGCGTTCTCGCTCTTCCTCGCCGACTTCTTCGACACGATGGGCACGCTCGTCGGCGTCGGCAAGCCCGCGGGCTACCTCGACGAGGACGGGCGGATGCCGGACATCCGCAAGCCGCTGCTCGTCGACTCGCTCGCCGCGGTCGCGGGCGGCGCGGCCTCGACGTCGTCGGCGACGACCTACATCGAGTCGGCCTCGGGCGTCGGCGTCGGCGGCCGAACCGGCTGGGTGGCGGTCGTGGCGGGAGCGCTCTTCTTCCCGTTCATGTTCTTCGCCCCGATCATCGGCATGGTGCCGCCGCAGGCGACCGCCCCCGCCCTGATCATCGTCGGCTTCCTGATGATGTCCGCGCTCACCGAGGCGCAGGAGGACGCCGAGGGCAGGCAGGACGGCCGCAAGCTCGCGGGCATCGACTTCACCGATCTCGGCATCGGCCTCGCGGCGGCGCTGACGATCATGATCATGCCCTTCACCTTCTCGATCACCGACGGGATCGGGATGGGCTTCCTCGCCTTCGTCGTCGTCCGCGCGGCGCAGGGTCGCTCGAGGGAGGTGCACCCGTTCATGTGGATCGCGGCAACCGCGTTCCTCCTGTACTTCGCGGTGCCGTTCCTCCAGGGCGAGTTCAGCTGGATCTGAAGTAGCTGCCTGCTACGGTCGCCGGGATGGAGCTTGCCTTCCTCCCGGCGACCGAGCAGGCTCGCCTGATCCGGGAGCGGCAGGTCTCGCCGGTCGCGCTCGTCGAGCTCTACCTGGAGCGGATCGAGCGGCTCGACCCGGAGCTCGGGGCATTCGTCACGGTGCGCGCCGACGAGGCGCTCGCCGAGGCCCGCCGCAAGGAGAGCGAGCCCGCCGAGGCGCCGTTCCACGGCGTCCCGATCGCGCTCAAGGACCTCGACACGACCGCAGGGATCCGGACGACCTTCTCGTGCCGCGCGTTTGCGGACAACGTGCCCGACTTCGACCTCGCACACGTCGTCAAGACGCGGGCGGCGGGCTTCGTCGTCCTCGGCAAGACGAACACCCCCGAGTTCGGCACGACCGCGTTCACCGACTCGCCCCTGAACGGTCCCTGCAGGACGCCGTGGGACCTCGGCCGGAACGCCGGCGGCTCGAGCGGCGGAGCCGCTGCGGCGGTTGCGGCGGGTCTCGTCGGGATCGCCCAGGGATCCGACGGCGGCGGCTCGATCCGCATCCCCGCCTCGTGCTGCGGCCTCTTCGGGATCAAGGCGTCGCGCGGCCGCGTCTCGAACGCACCCTTCGTCCCGGGGATCGGCCTCGGCACGACCGGACCGCTCGCACGGACGACCGCTCGATGCGGCGGCGTATCTCGACGTCGTCTCCGGCTACGAGTGGGGCGACCCGTTTCCCGCGCCGCGCCGCCGGCGCGTCCGTTCGCGGAGGAGATCGGTGCCGACCCCGGCCGGCTCAGGATCGCGCTGACGACGGAACCGCCGCTCGACGCCGACGTCGACCCGGCGTGCATCACCGCGGCGAGCGACGCGGCCGAGCTGCTCCGCTCGCTTGGGCACGAGGTCGAGGAGGCGGCGCCCGACTGGGGCGGCGGCGACATGATGGAGGACTTCCTGCCGGTCTGGCAAGCGATCCCGGCGCTCTATCCGATCGCCGACCCGTCGGTGCTGTCGCTCCTGAACCAGTGGTACCTCGAGGGCGCCGCCGACGACGTCGAGCCCGGCGTACGCCGGCGCGATCGGCCGGCTGCAGCTCCGCGCCCGGAAGATCGCGGCGCTCTGGGCCGACTACGACCTGCTGCTTGACGCCGACGCTGGCGCTGCCGCCGGTGCCGCTCGGCTGGGACACCGAGCCCGACGACCCGCGCGAGCAGTTCGACCGCGCCGCGCGCTTCACGCCGTTCACCGCCGCCTTCAACGTGACCGGGCAGCCGGCCGTGTCGCTGCCGCTGCACTGGACGGAGGATGGGCTTCCCGTCGGCGTCCAGCTCGTCGGCCCGCCGCTCGGCGAGGCGCTGCTGCTCCGCGTCTCGTCACAGCTGGAGGCAGCCCGCCCCTGGGCCGACCGCCGGCCGGCGCACGCTTGACCGGCACGAAAGAAGGACGTCCGGGACGGTGATACCGCTCCGCGAACGCCCTTGTGGAGGGGACACTGACAGACCCGCGCGCCGGGCGCCAGTTACAACCCGCCGAGTTGATCCGCAGCGACTGCCCCGCGCGCGCGTGCAGCATCTCGGCCGCGTTGCCGTTCGCTGATCGCCACCGACATGTTCCGGTAGCTGTCCTCGTAGAGCATGATGTCGCCCGCCCGTGCGTCGGCGAACGTGCGCGCGGCGACGGCGTAGAAACGCTCGCCGCCGAGCTCGAGCTCGACCTGCGTCCCCGGCACGATCCCGACGTCGGCCACGTGCTCCCGTGTCAGGTTGAGCGCGATGTTCCCGAACGAGTCGACGTAGAGGATCGTCGCCCCGATCCGGTCGGGTCGGACCTCCGGAGTGGGAAGGTCGAGGCGGACGAGCGCGTCGGGATCGAGGGGCGGCCCGAGCTCCGCGATCGGCACGCCGGCGGCGAGATGCGCGGCCGCAGGCGCGAAGAGATCGCGTCCGTGGAATGTCCGCGAGATCGACTCGAGCGCGTACTCCGGGTTCGCGAGCTCGTGCACCGTCGTCGATCCCCGCGCGGTCGGCGGCCGGGATCAGCAGGCCGTTGTCCGGACCGACGTAGTGGCGGCCCTCGTGGTCGCGCAGGGCGACGGCACGCCGCGAGCTGCCGACGCCTGGATCGATCACGGCCAGGTGCGTCCCGACCGGCATGTACGGAACGGTGTTCGCGAGCACGAGCGCGCCCTGCAGGACCTCCTGGGGCGGGATCCCGTGCGTGATGTCGATGATCTGGGCCTCGGGCGCAATCCGCTTGATCACGCCGTGGCAGGTGCCGACGAAGTCGTCCTGGAGCCCGAAGTCGCTCAGGAAGGTGACGAACACGCGGCGGAGCCTATCGCCGCCAGCAGCCCGGCGACGTCGTGCGTCGCCGCCTCGCGCACGACGTCGACGCCTGCTGCGCGCGCGGCGGCGGTCGTCTGCGGCCCGATGCTGACCGCAGGGATCTCGACACCGAGGCGGCCGAACGCGCGCGCAGCCGACGCAGAGGCCAGCACGACGAGGTCGCCTGCCGGCGTCTGCTCGGGCTCCAGCTCGCGGGTGCGGTAGAGCGCGACCACGTCCGCCCCGAGCTCGTCGGCGAGCAGGCGCCGTGCGCCCTCGGCGCCCGCGAAGAGCACCCGGCCCGCCGGACGGGGCAGCTCCGCGAGCAGGCCCTCCTGCGTCGAGACCGCGGGAACGAGATCGGCGCCACCGAACGCTTCCGCGGTCGCCTGGCCGATTGCAGCGACCCGCCGGGGCGTGCCCACCAGCCGCCGCCGCAGCTCCCGCGCACCGTTCGACGCTCGTGACGACGACCCAGTCGTAGCCGGAGACGTCGACCGGCTCGTCGCCGAGCGGCTCGACCTCGAGCAGCGGACAGTGCACGACCTCGTGGCCGAGCGCGACGAGCCCGCGCACGAGCTCCTCCTCCTGGCCGTGCGGACGCGTGACGACGACTCTCACGCGACGAAGGCGAGCAGCTCGCGGCGCGAGCACGTCCGGGTCGTCGCCGCTGCGGCGCTCGATCCAGGCTCCGTCCTCGGCCGCGATCAGCGCCGTGAGGATGCGGCCGTCGTGGTGAGCCGCGACCGGGGCGAGGCAGCCGCCGCCGACCAGCGCGACGCAGCGCCGCTCCGCTTCGACGCGTCGCCGGGTCTCGGCGTCGTCGGCGCGCCGCCACGAGCTCCTCCTCCCCGGCGCGCACCTGGAGCGCGAGCGCGCCCTGGCCCGCCTCGGGGAGCATGTCGTCCGGATCGAAGCGCAGGCCGATCTCCGCGCTCGAGGCCCGAGCCGGTCGAGGCCGCACGCGGCGAGCACGACCGCGTCGAGCCCGCGCTCGCCGCGCTTGCGCAGCCGCGTGTCGATGTTGCCCGCGGAGCGGCTCGATCGACAGCGTCGGCTCGAGCGCGAGCAGCTGCGCGCGGCGCCGCGACGGATGCCGTGCCGATCCGCATGCCCGGCCCGATCGCGTCGGCGCCGCAGAGCGCATCGCGCGGATCCTCGCGCGGCGGGTACGCGCCGACCGCGAGCCCCTCGGTATCGGTCGAGGTCATGTCCTTGGCCGAATGGACGGCGACGTCGATCCGGCCCGCGAGCAGTGCCTCCTCGAGCTCCTTGACGAAGACGCCCCGCTCGCCGATCTCGCCGAAGGGCTCGTCCGGTCGCGGTCGCCCGCGGTCGTGATCGGCACGAGCGCGATCTCGATGCTCCGTCCGCTCACCCCGTGCGCGCGCAGCGCTCGGCCGCCCGCTCAGCCTGGGTGAGCGCGAGCCTACTGCCGCGGGAACCGACGCGGATGCAGCACAGCTTCGCCGCGACGCGGGCCTGCGACTCGCCGCAGCCCCGGGCACCGCTCGGCTGGTCGGCCGGATGCGGACGAACGCCGTCGGCACCTGCAGCGGAAGGGGCCTGCCGACATAACCGGGTCGTCATCGCCGCTCCTCCTCTCCGAGCCCGAACAGGTGCCTGCACGACGTCAGCATAGACCACGCCATCGGCTGCCGCGGCTGCCTCTTTCATGCGGATCGTGGGCAGGTGCAGGAGCTTGGCGACGATCTGCGAGGTGACCGACTCGACGTGCCGGCGCTCCCGCTCGGAGAGCCTGCCGCCGGCCCGCGGCGAGCTCGCTGTCGCGGATCTCCTCGGCGCAGCGCGCGCAGCGAGGCGATCGTCGGCACGACGTCGAGCGACGCCTGCCACTCGCGGAACCGCTCGGCCTCCTCCGCGACGAGCTGCTCGGCGTCGGAGCGCCTCGCCGCGCCGGCCGGCAGAGCGTCTCGGCCACGACCGCCTCGAGGTCGTCGACGTCGTAGAGGAAGCAGCCCGTCGAGCTCGTTGATCGCCGGATCGAGGTCGCGCGGCACCGCCAGGTCGACGAGCAGGAGCGGCCGGCCCTTGCGCGCCCGCAGCGCCGCGGCGACGGCGTCCCGCGAGAGCACGAGCTCGGCGGCGCTCGTCGCCGAGACGACGACGTCCGCCGTGCGCGAGCTCGCGCGGCGACCGCGTCGAGCGCAGAGCGCCCGCGCGCCGAGCTTCGCTGCCAGGTCCTCGCCGTGAGCGAGCGTCCGGTTCGCGACGACGGCGATCTCGGCGCCGCGCGAGACGCAGGTTACGCGCGGCCGCCTCGCTCATCTTCCCCGCGCCGAGCAGGAGCACGCGATGGCCGGCGAGGTCGCCGAAGACCTGCTGCGCGAGCGCGGCCGCGGCGGACGGGACGGAGGCCGGGCTCTCGCCGATCGCCGTCTCGACCCGGACGCGCCGGCCCGCATGCAGCGCCTGGCGGAAGAGGCGGTCGAGGAACGGGCCGGTCGCGCCGGCCTCGAACGCGCTCCGCACCTGGCCGAGGATCTCGCCCTCGCCGGGCACGAGCGAGTCGAGCCCGGCAGCGACGCGGAACAGGTGCAGCGCGGCTGCCTCGTCCCGCAGCCGGTAGAGCGCGGACGCAAGCTCGCCGCCGCGGTCGTCCGGCGAGCCGCGCGAGCGTGGCGACCGGCGCGCTCGTCCGTCGTGGTCTTCGCCGGGCGAGGTACAGCTCCGTGCGGTTGCACGTCGAGAGCACGACGGCCTCGCCGCCGAGACCGCTGCGGCGAGCTCGCCGGCAGGCGTCGAGGTCGATCGCGACGCGCTCGCGCAGCTCGATCGGCGCGCGGTGGTGCGAGACGCCGGCGAGCGTCAGCTTCATGACGCGAAGTGGGTCAGGGGCAGGACGATCGCGACGAGCGCGAAGCCGGCAGGTTCAGCTGGGCGCGCGGCGGCCGCGCCAGCCCTCGTGCCGGACGACGAGCAGAGCCGCGTAGAGTGCCGAAGATCAGCGAACGTCACCGCCATCGCCGCGTCGAAGTCGCCGCGCTCGAAGCTGGCGGCGCCGACGCCGATCCCGAGCGTCAGCACGACGAGCGAGCCGAGCACGGTCGCGCGCAGCGAGCCGGTCGAGCGCGTCGAGCGGCGGCACCCGCACGCGGAGCACGCCGCCGCTCGTGCCGCTTCAGCCTGCGCTCCTGCCAGAGGTAGAGCGCAGCCATCCCGGCCGCGAGCGTAAGCCCGGCGAAGCCGGCGAGCATCAGCGCGACGTGCATCGCGAGCACGGCACCGGAGCGGTCGCCCTCGTCGAGCGCCGTGCCGCCGCCGGCCCAGGCGAGCGCCAGCAGCACGGCGGCGACCGGCATCACCGTCGAGGCCGAGCAGCCGGTAGCGCGGGCGTGCAGCCCCAGATCAGGTAGGCGCCGACGACGAGCCAGACGAAGAGGTTGAGCGAGCCGGCCCAGGTGCCCCACGGGAACCCCTCCGCGCGAGGCGGCCTGCCCGACGAGCAGCGCGGTCTGCGCGAGCCAGCCGAGCCGAACGCCCCAGGTCGCGAGCCGGCCCGCGAGGCCCGGGCCCGCGCAGCTCGCCGGCGTAGGCGAACGCCGCCTCGCCGTAGGCGAGCAGCGCCGGGACGACGAGGAGCTCAGCCATCGGCGCGCCGACTCTTGCGCCAGCTCCGCCAGCTCGGCCGGTCTCGCGCTCGAGCCGGGAGAGCTTCGCCGCGATGATCGCGACGTAGACGAGCACGTCACGAAGACGACGCGCGTAGGCGGCGACGACGTATTCTGCTCTGGCTCATCGACAGCGCCTCACGCAGCTCGCGCAGGTTCGCGTCGAGCCGCTTGCCGAGCGAGCTCGACGCGGTAGAGCGCGTAGGCGAGCACAGTGATCGCGAGCCAGCTGACGCAGAACGTGAAGAACATCGTCCCGGTCATCTGCGGGCCCGTCGCGCGTGAAGGTCGTCGGGTGGATGAAGTCCTCGGCGAGCCGGATCGCGAAGAAGCTGACCGGGATCAGCGCGACGCCGAACAGCGCGTAGACGGCGGAGATATTCGCGCGCCGCGGCCCGTCCTCGATCGAGAAGCGGAGCATGAAGTAGGCGGAGTAGAAGAGGAAGAGGACGAGGAAGAGCACGAGCTGGTTCGAGTCCCAGACCCACCACTTGCCCCACGAGGCCTTGCGCCCAGATCGACCCGGTGCGAGCGTCAGCGCGCCGAAGATCGTCCCCTGGTGGATCGCGACGTAGCTCTCGAGGTCGTACCGCTCGCTCGCCGCTTCCAGAGCAGCCGCAGCGCCTTCCAGGCGCCCCAGCCGAAGCACGCGTACGCGGTCAGCGCGATCGGGACGTGGAAGTAGAAGATCCGCTGCGAGATCCCCTGGTCGGCGTCCTCGGGGGCGACGAAGAACGCGAGCACGATCGCGAGCCCGATCAGGCCGGCGGCGGCTGCCGCGAGCACCGGGACGGAGACGGGAGGGCCTGCTATTCGGAGACGACGTACTCAAAGGACGCCCAGCACAGTATCGCGAAGACCGCGTCGTACAGACCGAGAAACGTGAGGTAGCGGCCGGGTCGGTCGAGACGCTCGCGCCGACGCCGCCGACGACGAGCGGGATCGCGAGCGGCAGGAAGAGCAGCGGCAGGATCAGCTCGCGCGTCCGGCTCGCGGCCGCCATCGCCGCGAGCAGCGTGCCGACGGCGCAGATCCCGATGTTCGCGAGCAGCACGACCGCCGACGACGGCGGCGGCTCGAGCGGCGCGAAGAAGAGCGCGAATGCCGGCAACGCGACGAGCTCGATCGGCGACGAGGAACGACGAAGCACCGCAGCCGACTTGCCGAGCCAGATCGCGCTCCGGTCGGACGGGGCGAGCACGAGCCCGTCGAGCGCGCCGCCCTCGCGCTCCGGCGCCCAGGCCCGCGCCAGGCCGAGCAGCGCGGTGAAGACGAGCGCGACCCAGAGCAGTCCCTGCGCGGCGACCTCGTCGGCGCCGCTCGGCAGCGCGAAGTGGAAGACGACGAGCGTGGAGAGGACGAACAGGAGCATCGCCGGCAGCGTGTCGCGGGCGCGCAGCTCGAGCCGGAGGTCCTTGCGGGCGAGCGCGGCGACGTCGGCGAGAGGTAGGTCACGCCAGCACCAGCCGTCCGGTGGCGAGCGGGTCGACGCCGGGCGCGGCTCGTGCGTCGAGAGCAGCGATCGTGCGCGACGCCGGCGAGCTCGGCGAGCTGCGCGGTCGAGCAGCTCGGCGCCCTCCGCGTCGAGCGCCGTGAACGGCTCGTCGAGCACGAGCAGCGCCGGGCTCGTGCAGCAGCGCGCGGCAGAGCGCGAGCCGCTGCGTCATCCCGCGCGAGTAGGACGCGACCCGCTCGGCGCGCACGTCCCAGAGCCCGTAGCGCTCGAGCAGCATCCCGATCCGCTCGCGCCGTTCGGGAACGCGGTAGAGGCGCCCGTAGAGATCGAGGTTCTCGAGCGCCGTCAGGTCGCGGTAGAGCGAGCGGCTCGTGGCCGACGTAGCCGAGCTCGCCCCGCTCGCGCATCGACGTCGAGCGTCGCCGGCCGTCGGTGCGGCGAGCCCGGCGACGAGCCGGAGGAGCGTCGTCTTGCCCGACCCGTTCGGGCCCGTGACGACGAGGAACGCCGCCGCGCTCGAGCGTGAAGTCGAGCGGCCGCAGCGCCCGCCGGCGGCCGTAGCGCTTCTCGAGCCCGCGCGGCCCTGGATCACAGACAGGCGCGTCGGCGAGGACGAAGAGAAGAAGACGATGCTGATCACGCCGTTGACCGTGAAGAACGCCGCGTCGAGCCGGCGCAGGTCGCCGGGGCGGACGAGCGAGTGCTCGTAGAGCGAGCAGCGCCGGCCACGGCCGCCGACGCCGAGCCAGTAGACGACCCGACCGTCGAGCCCGAGCCCCGCGGCCACGAGCAGCGCGACGCGTGCCCAGGTGGAACAGCCGCGCGCCGATGAAGACGCCGCGCTCGCCGAAGCGGATCGCCCACGAGTGCAGCCCCTCGGCGCGGTCGTGCTCGAGGTCGAAGAGCGAGTAGAAGAGGTCGAAGCCGGCGACCCAGAGCGCCACCGCGCCGCCGAGCGGCCCACGCCTGCCACGGCAGCTCGCCGGTCACCGCCACCCAGGCGCCGACCGGCGCGAGCCCGATGCGAGGCGCCGAGCCAGAGGTGGCAGAGCCACGTGACGCGCTTGAGGTACGGGTAGACGACGAAAGCACGACCGGGACGGCCAGAGCCAGCGCACGATCGGGTCGAGCTGGAAGACGGCGAGCAGGAAGACGCGCGAGCGCGAGCGCACAGAGGCCGAGCACCTGGGCGCGAGATCAGCGTCCCGGCGGGCAGCTCCCGCGTCGCCGTGCGCGGGTTGCGGGCGTCGACCTCCGCGTCGATCAGCCGGTTCAGCGCCCATCGCGAGCGTCCGGGCGCCGACCATCGCGACGGTGACCCAGAGCCAGTCGCGCGCGGCCGGGCACGTCGCCGACGCGCGAGCAGCATCCCGACGTAGGCGAACGGCAGCGCGAAGACCGTGTGCTCGAGCTTGACGAGCGAGGCGAAGCGGCGCGGCAGGGAGATCGCCGTCGGCGCTCACGTCTGCCGGTGGGTCGTCTCGGCCCCGGCGAGCAGCCCGAGCGCATGCGCGAGCGCGGGCCGCAGCACCGCGAAGCCGTCGCGGCAGCCGCCCGGGCGAGCCCGGCAGGTTGACGACGAGCGTCGTGCCGTGCACGCCGGCGACGCCACGCGAGAGCAGCGCGTGCGGCGTCTTCGCGAGCGAGTCGGCGCGGATCGCCTCGGCGATGCCCGGGCGCTTCGCGGTCGATCACCGTGCGCGTCGCCTCGGGCGTGACGTCGCGCGGCGCGACGCCGGTGCCGCCTGTCGTGAGCACGACGCGCGCGCCGCGCCGGCGAGCTCCACGATCGCCGCGGCGATCTCGCCCGCCTCGTCCGGCACGACGCGCCGCTCGACCTCGTAGCCGTCGCCCTCGAGCAGCTCGGCGAGCACGTCGCCGCTCGCGTCCTCGCGCGTGCCGTGCGACGACGCCGTCCGAGACGGTGAGCACGGCGGCGTTCACACGTCCGCCTTCGTCTTCTCGACGAGCGTGATCTCCGGTGATCACCATCGCCTTGTCGATCGCCTTCGCCATGTCGTAGACGGTCAGCGCGGCGACCGACGCGGCGGTGAGCGCCTCCATCTCGACGCCCGTCTGCGCCGTCGTCTCGGCGGCGGCAGTGATCTCGACGCCGGTCGCGACGACCGCGAGCGAGACCTCGACGACGCGAGAGCGGCAAGCGGGTGGCAGAGCGGGATCAGGTCGCTCGTCCGCTTGGCCGCCATGATCCCGGCGAGCTGCGCCGTCGTCAGCGCATCGCCCTTCGGCAGGTCGCCGAGCCGCTGCGACGGTCTCCGGGGCCATCCGCACCGAGCGCGCGGGCGACGGCGCGTCGACGCGACACCGGCTTGGCGCCGACGTCGACCATCCGCACCGCGCCGGACTCGTCCACGTGCGAGAGGTCGCTCATGCCCGGCGCATCGTACTCGCGCGGTCGAGGTCGCCCAGCAGCGCGGCGATCCAGGCCTCGAGGTCGTGCTCGCGGACGTGCCTCCGGATCCCCTCGAGGCGCACCCGCCGCTCGATCGCGGGCAGCGCGAGCGCATCCTCGAGCGCGTCGGCGGTGCGCTCCACATCGAGCGGAGGGATCGGGACGACCCACGACGCCAGCTCCTCGAACGCGCCCGCGTTTTCCGATAAGACAACAACGCCGTCCCGCTCGTTCACGAGCGGCGCCTCCTTCGAGACGAGGTTGAGCCCGTCCATGACGGCGTTCACGAGCAGGATGTCGAACTGCTTGTAGGCGGCAATCGAGGCCGGGAAGTCGTCGGAGATCTCCAGCCGCAGCGCACCCGGGAAGCTCGCCTCCACCGCGGCGGCGGCGGCTTCGATCCGGCGCCGCTCCTCGACGTACTCGGGAATCTCCTGCCGTGAGGGGTCGAGGAGGGCGATCATCCCGACCCGGCCGCGCAGATCCGGGCGCCGCTCGAGCAGAAGCCCGAACGCCGCCAGTCCCCGGGGCACGTTCTTCGACGGATCGACGCGATCGACGCGGACGATCAACGTCTCGGGCCGGCGCGCGGCGAGCTCGCGCTCGCGGGCGAGCACGGCGTCGCTCTGCGCCAGTGCTTCGAACTCGGCCGGATCGATCGAGATCGGGTGCGACGCGACGAGCGTGTCACCGGGATCGAGCCCGAGCTCGGCACACGTCGAGAGGAACGCTCGGCGCCACCGCTCCGTGTGGAAGCCGACGACGTCGTTCGCGAGCAGGCCCTCGTGGATCGCGCGCACGATCGGCTCCTGCAGCACCGACCAGGCTTCACGGTCGACCCAGGGGATGTGCGTGAAGTGCGCGAGCTCGACGTCCGGCCGCCGCGCCCGCACGAGCGCCGGCGCGACGTACAGGTGATAGTCGTGGAAGAAGACGACGGCGTCCGGATCGTGCTCGAGCTCCTCGAGCACGGCGGCGGCGAAAGCGCGGTTGACGGCCACGTACCCGTCCTCCCAGGCCTCGCCGAGGTCGCGCTCGGGCTCGTGCTTCAGGTCCCAGAGCCCGTGCTGCACGAACCACAAGGCCGGATTCGCGACCACGTTGTAGTAGAGGTCATAGGCCGCGGGATCGTGGGCGACGAGCCGAAGGCGGTAGCGCGCGCCGTCCCGGGCGGTCTCCTCCTGCGGCCCCCCGGCGGCGACGGCGGCGTCCTCGTCCGACAGCGCGCTCGCGATCCACGTCACGTCGTGGTGGGAGACGAGTGGCGCCAGCGCGGTCACGAGCCCTCCTGCGCCGCGGCGGGCCACCCGCTCGCCGCCCTCGCTCGCGTACGAGATCGGACCGCGGTTCGAGACGACGATCAGCTTCCGCCGGCCGGGCATCCCGACTAGAGCAGCTTCACGAACCGGAGTCGGGAGCCCCGGCCATCGGGACCGCCGCCCATCTCGACCTCGTCTGCGATCGACGTGATGATCGCGATCCCGAGCCCGCCCTCGGTGAGCTCGTCACGGTCGCCGTTCGACCCTGCCGGGTCGTGCTCGAAGCCCGTGCCGTCGTCGACGACCTCCACGACGAGCCTGTCCTCGAGCAGCGCGAAGCTGATCTCGACGCGACCCTCGCCGCCGTCGTACGCGTGGCGGACGGAGTTCGAGCACGCCTCCGTCAGGGCGAGCTTCAGGTCGGCGAGCGTGTCGTCGGCGAAGGGGCGGACACGGGAGAGTCCGGCCAGGGCGAGCCGGGACAGCGTGATGTACTCCGGCTTCGCCGGAATCGTCAACCGCACCGTCCTCCCGTCCGCGGCGCCCGCAGGCGCCCCCGCCTCAGTCACGTGTCACTCCGTCGTTTCCACTCCGTCGGTTCTAGCGAAACCTTGCGAACCCTTCCGAGTTCTCCGGGCTTTCTGCCCCGAACCCACCGCGGCTAAACGGTCCTAGCGGGTCGGGTTGAGCGGGCGCTCGGTCAGCGTCAGGCGAACGGTCTCGCGCTTGCCGGTCCCGCCGCGGACGATCACCACCGCCACGCGCTGGCCGGGACGGAGGCTGTCCGTGACGATCCGGGCGATGTCGGCGGCGCGCTCGACCTTCCGGCCCGCAAAGCGCGACGATCAGGTCGCCGCCGACGTTGATCGGGACCCCGTTGAAGACCTTCCGCGCGTTCGAGCCGCGCAGCCCCGCGCGCTCCGCGGGGGCGCCCGCAACCACGGACTGGATCAGCGCACCCCGCTGCGCACCCAGCTTGTAGCGGCGGGCGAGCGCCGGCGTCACGTCCTGCGTGGTCACGCCGACGTACGCATACGCGACGCGGCCGGTCGAGATCAGCTGCTCCATCGAGCGCCGGGCGGAGTTGATCGGGATCGCGAAGCCGACTCCCTCGGCATTGCCGGAGTCGGAGCGGATCTGCGCGTTGATCCCGATCACGCGGCCGCGCGCGTCGAGCAGCGGCCCGCCGGAGTTGCCGTGGTTGATCGGCGCGTCGATCTGGATCGCGTCCGAGACGTCGTACACCGAGGTGAGCGACCCGATCGAACGGTGCGTCGCCGAGACGACCCCGACGGCGAGCGAGCTCTCCTGGCCGAAGGGGCTGCCGATCGCGGCGACCGGCTCACCGACGACCACGCGGCTCGAGTCGCCGAGCGGGACGGGTGACACGGCGTGATCCTTCGGGTCCACCTTCACGAGGCCCGTGTCGTTGAACAGGTCCCAGCCGACGATCGAGCCCGGGATCCGGTCGCCGTCCGAGAAGACGACGTACACCTGTTGCGCACCGCGCACGGTCGACGAGCCCTCGCCGGCGCTCGAGACGACGTGGGAGTTGGTCAGGATGTGACCTTGCTCGGAGACCACGAAGCCGGATCCCTGCGCGCGCTCCCCGCCCGCGAAGCTCGCGTAGAGCGTGACCACACCGTCGGAACGGCTGGCGTAGATCTGCGCCGGATCGAAGCTGTTCCCGGGGAGCGGCGCGGCGGTTCCCTCCGGCCCTCCGCTCGACCCGGCGGCGAGTGTCGGCACGACGACCGTGCGAACCTCCGTGCCGTCGCTGTCCACCCAGCCCGCGAGCGAGCCGACCACGAGAACCATGGCCGCCCCGAGCGCCGCGGCGACGATCGAGACGACAGCGAGGGCTGCGGGACGCATCAGGCCACTGTACCGCCGCGCTCCGTTTTCACGTGAAAACGCTGTTCGCCGGCTCCTCGGCGGCGACGGAGGTCGGCGCTGCGCCGAGCGCGACGCGGACGGTCGTCCCGTCCGGGCTCGTGTCCAGGGTGACCGCGCCGCCCATCATCTCGACCAGCTCGCGCGCGATCGCGAGCCCGAGGCCGCTGCCGGAGGCGACGCCGCCTTCCGCGCGGTAGAAGCGGTCGAAGACGTGCGGCGCGTGCTCGGGTGCGATCCCCGGCCCCTCGTCCGCGACGGTGAGGTAGGCGCGCTCGCGATCGGTATAGGCACGCAGCAGCACGCGCGTCCCCTCGGGCGTGTGGGTCAAGGCGTTGTCGAGGAGCGCCCGCGTCACCTGGATCACCCGCAGCTCGTCCGCTCGCGCGATCGGGTTGCCGGCGACCGACGACTTCGAGCGGGTGCCTGCGCCGCTCGGCGAGCGCCCCGAACTCCTCGGCAACCACGCGCGCGGCCTCGCCGAGGTCGACCGCCTCGTGCGCGATGTGCATCCGGCCGGCATCGAGCCGCGAGAGGTCGAGCAGGTCGGTCGCGAGCTTGGCGAGCCGGGCGACCTGCTCCCGCATCGTGTCGAGGAACTCCTGCCGCGTCGCCTCGTCGAGCTCCTCGTCGTCGATCAGCTCGAGGAAGCCCCCCAGCGAGAAGAGCGGCGTGCGCAGCTCGTGGGACGCGTTCGCGATGAACTCGCTCCGCGCGCGATCGAGCTTCTCCAGCCGCACCCGCATGCGCTCGAACGCCGCGCGCGAGATCGCCGAGCTCGTCGTTCCCCGCGTCCGCGACCGGCTCGTCGAAGCGGCCACCCGCGATCCGCTCCGCCGCCCGCTCGAGCCGGCCGATGCGGCGAGCGTGGAACGACGCGGCGACGTAGCCGACGAGAACAGCGAAGAGCAGTCCGATCAACGCCCGCCACGAGCAGCTGGCGCTGGACCACGTGCAGGCTCGAGAGCGGGTCGTCGAGCGAGTCGCTGACCAGGATCACCGTCGTCGACTGCTGCACCGGGATCGCCACCTCCGCGAGCTCCTGGCCCTGGCGCTGCACCGTGTCGCGCTGGATCCGGCCCGTGGCGGCAGCCCGCAGCGCGACCGGGTCGCGCTCGACGTCCAGGGACGAGGTCGTGCGTGAGTCGCCGAAGATGAAGAGGCGCGCAGGCGGCGCCCGGTTCAGGACCGCGTAGATGACGACGCGTGCATTCGCGCCGAAGGACGACGGCCTCCGCGTACTCCTGCTGGGTCGCGATGCCTGCGCCGTAGCCCACCGCAGCCGTTCGAGCGTGCTGCTCGAGCTGGTCGAGCTTGGCGTTGACGAGCTCCCGCTCCAGCGAGGGGACGACGATCAGGTAGACGACGCCGAGCGCGCCTGCGACGACGAGCAGCAGCGCGAGCGCGAGCCGAAGCCGGATGCCCTGATCGCCGGCGGAGCGCGCTCATCCTCAGCGCTCCCGGAACCGGTAGCCGACGCCCCGCACGGTGAGGATCAGCTCCGGCTCGCGCGGGTCGCTCTCGATCTTCTCGCGGAGATGCCGGACGTGGACGTCGATCGTGCGCGGCTCGCGATAGTCGGCTCCACCGCGCAGGCGCTCGAGCAGCTGGCGGCGCGAGAAGACACGGCCAGGCGCCGACGCCGAGCACGCGCAGCAGCTCGAACTCGACGAAGGTGAGCTGGACCTCCTCGCCGCGGACCACGACGGTCCGGCGGGGCACGTCGATCCGAAGCTCGCCGAGCTCGACCACCTCGTCGTCCTGGCGCTCGCCCGGCCGCGGGGCGGCGGCACGGCGCAGCAGCGCCCGCACCCGGCTGCGGAACTCGCGGATCGAGAACGGCTTCGTGATGTAGTCGTCCGCGCCCAGCTCGAGCCCGAGCACCTTGTCGAGCTCGTCGTCGCGCGCCGTGAGCATGATGATCGGCACCGTGCTCTCGGCGCGGAGCCGCTTGCACACCTCGAGCCCGTCCAGCCGCGGCAGCATCAGGTCGAGGACGACGAGGTCGATCTCCTCCTCGGCGAAGCGGGCCAGCGCCTCTTCGCCGTCGCGGGCGTGCACGACGCGTGAAGCCGTCGCGCTCGAGCGGGATACGTGAGCAGCTTCTGCACGGACTCCTCGTCGTCGACCAGCAGGATCGTCGGATTGTCGGCCATCGCCGAAAGAGTAGAGACGGCCGCGGACTCGCCTACACTGGCCGTGCCATGGCCCCCGCCCAGCCGAGCGCACGCCGACCGCGCGCGTCCACGCCGCGGCTCGGTCGAGCGGCCGGTCAACGCGAGCATGGTGCGCGGCACGTGGCTGCTCGTCGCGCTGCCGCTCCTGCTCGCGGCGTTCACCGTCGGACGCCCGCAACCGCTGCCGGCGCCCGCCGCTGCCGCCGTCCTTCGACGCGCGCGACCGCGGAGCAGCTCGCACGTGAGCTCGCGCGGGACTACCCGGACCGGTCACCGGGCTCGGCGGGCAGCCTCGGCGCGGCGAGCTGGGTCGGCGGGCAGTTCGAGCTCTACGGCTTCGAGCTCCAGACGGAGCGGTTCCGGCGACCGGATCCCCGGCCGCGGGAACGTCGAGCTGCGCAACCTCGTCGCCGTCGTCCGGGGCGCGTCGCCGCGACGCGATCGTGATCACCGCCCATCGCGACAACACCGGCGAGGGCCGCGGGGCGAACGACAACGCCTCCGGCACCGGCTGCGCTGATCGAGCTCGCACGGGCCTACGCGCCGGTCGCCGGCAGCCGTCGTGCAGACGCAGCCGGCGCACACGCTCGTCTTCGTCTCCACCGACGGCGGCGCGTTCGGCGCTCTCGGCGCGGCCCGCTTCGCCGAGACGCTCGCGCTACCGGGCGAACACCGCTCGCGGTGATCAGCCTCGACGCGATCGCGGGCACGGGGCGGCCGCGGCTGCTCATCGCCGGCGACACCGCTCGCTCGCCGGCGGCAGCGCTTGTTCGCACGGCCGCCGTCCGAGTGCTCGAGCAGTCCGGCGGCGAGCCCGCCCGCACGCACGCGTTCGCGCCAGTTGCTCGACCTCGGCTTCCCCTTCACGCTCGGCGAGCAGGGCCCGTTCGTGGCCCGCGGGATTCCCGCCGTGACGCTCACGACGGTTCCCGACGCACCGGCACAGGGCGTTCGCGGACACGGCGCTGAACGCCGGCCGCCTGGGCGAGCTCGGCCGCGCAGCGCAGAACCTCGTCGGCTCGCTCGACGCGGCCTCGAGCTGACCCAGGGAACGGCGAGCTACGTCTACCTCGGCTCGCCGGATCGTCCGCGGCTGGGCGATCGCAGCTCGTGCTGATCGCCTCGCTGCTGCCGTTCGCGATCGGCGCGATCGACCTGTTCGCCCGCTGCCGGCGGCGGCGGATCCCGCTCACGGGCGCAGCGCTGGCGCTGCGCCGCCGCCTCCTGCTTCTGGGGGTACGCCGGGATCGTCGTCTTCGTCGCGGCGGCGCTGGGCGCGTTCCCGGAGGCGAGGCGCGCCCGCTGCCGGCCGACGGCGGACGTACCGGCCGTCGCCGCCGGTGCTCGTCGGGCTCGCAGTCCTGCTCCTCGCCGGCTGGCTCGTCAGCCGCGAGCGCCTGATTCCGCGCCGGCCCGCCCGGCTCGAGGAGAGGCTCGCCGGCCACACGGTCGCCCTGCTGGCGCTCGGCCTGATCGCGCTCGTCGTCGTCGCGACGAACCCGTTCTCGCTCGTCTACCTCCTGCCCTCGCTCTACGCCTGGCTCTGGCTGCCGCAGGCGCTCGCGGCGGCAGCGCCGGTACGGATCGCGCTGCTGGCGCTGGGCTTCACCGGGCCGGCCCTCCTGCTCCTCTCGTTCGCCTCGCGGCTCGAGCTCGGGCTCGACACTCCGTGGTACCTGCTCGCGCTCGTGGCCGTCGGCTACGTCCCGTGGCTCGCCGTGGCGCTCGTGGTCGTCTGGCTCGCGGTCGCGGCGCAGCTCGGCGCGCTCGCGGCCGGCCGCTACGCGCCGTACGCGCCGGCTGCCAGGCGCCCAGCAGACAGCACGCTGCGACGGCTCACGCGCCGCGCTCGCCGGGCGGAGTGCACCCGCATGACGAGCAGCGATGCGTTAGAACAGTGACGATGAGACGATTTGTTCGCATCCTCGGCACTCGTGATGATCGTCGCCGGCGTCGGTGCGCTCGCCTGGGCGTTCACGGTCTGGCAGTGGCAGGACCCGTTCACCGCTGACCCTGAACAAGCTCGAGCAGCGCGAGCTCCGGCAGAGCTACGAACGCCGGCTCGCAGCACCGAGCGGCCAGCTCGCCGCGACCCCGGCGGCGACGAGCTCCAAGCCGAAGCTCGACGCACTCGCGGCGCGCTGGCGCACCACGTCGAAGCGTGGCGACGCGGTCGCGCGGCTCCGGATCCCCGCGCCTCGGCCTCGACCAGGTCGTCGTCAACGGCACCGACTCGAAGACCCTCCGGCGCGGCCCGGGACGCTACCTCGGCTCGAGATGCCCGGCGAGGGCGAGCTCGTCTACATCGCCGGCCACCGGACGACCTACGGCGCGCCCTTCTCGCACATCTCGACCGCCTCGAGCAGGGCGATCGCGTCTTCATCGAGCTTCCCTACGGGACGTTCGAGTACGAGATCACCGGGCACCGGATCGTGCCGGCGACGAGGGTCTCGGAGCTGAGTCTCACGCGGACGGGAGCAGCTCGCCCTGCAGGCCTGCCACCCGCGTTTCTTCGCGACCCAGCGCTACATCGTCTACGGGAAGCCGGTCGGCCGTGACGGCTGCCGGTGCGTGACAGCGCGGCCGAGGCGAAGGGCTAGCCGAGACGCAGGTAGCGCACCGCGCTCGCCGGCCTGCGAGCTCGCCGTCGCCGCGCGGGACGAGAACGAGCGCGTCGGCGCCCGCGGCACGGGCGATCATGTGCGACTCCTGCCCGCTCAGCGGCTCGAGCATCGTCTCGCCCTCGTCGGTGCGGCGGCGGGCCCGAACGAGCTCGTCGCGCGCGGCGTTGCGCCGGAGAGGCGCCGCGAGCCGGCCCGACTCGAACTCGGGCCCCGGCCGAAGCGCCCCCTGCAGCGCGAGCAGAGCAGGACGAACGAACAGCTCGACGGCGACGAGCGCCGAGACCGGGTTTCCGGGCAAGCCGAAAACGAGCGTCGCACCCCGGGTGCCGAACGAGAGCGGCTTGCCGGGCCGAACGGCAACGCCCCAGAAGTCCTCCTCGACCCCGAGCTCGCCGAGGATGCGGCGGACGAGATCGTGCGGGCCAACCGAGACGCCGCCCGAGCTGACGAGCACGTCGGCGCCGAGCCCCTGCTCGAGCGCCTGCCTGTGCAGGCCCTCGTCGTCGGCGACCGGCCCGATGCGCTCGACGACGGCGCCGGCCGCCTCGAACGCCGCGGCGAGCATCGGGCCGTTCGACTCGTAGATCTGGCCCGGGCCCGAGGCTCGTCGCCGGGTGCGCGCAGCTCCGTGCCGGTGCTGAGCACGACGACCCGCGGCCGCCGGGCGCACGCGACCTTCGGCGACCCCGGCCGCGGCCAGCGCGCCGACCTGGGCCGCGCCGAGCACTCGTCCCGGCGGCCAGCACGACGTCGCCCGCGCGAACGTCGCCGCCGCTCGGCCGCACGTTCGTGCCGTGCTCGAGCTGCTCCGGCACGGTCGAGTCTGTTGTCCTGTTCGACAACGACCTCGATCGGGACGACGGTGTCTGCACCCTCCGGCACGGCGCCGCCGGTCGAGATCTCCATCGCCTCGCCGGCACCGAGCGGTCGTCGCGCAGGCACGCCCGCGGCGATCCGGAACACGACCGGCAGCTCCCCCGGAGTGTCGGCGGCACGGACGGCGATACCCGTCCATCGCCGAGCTCGCGAACGGCGGCAGGTCGACGCGGGCGGCCACGTCCTCTGCCAGGACGCGGCCTGCAGCAGTCGGCCAGCGGCGACCTGCTCCGGCGGCGAGCGGGCGACGCGCGCGAGCACCCGCGCGAGCGCCTCCTCGATCGAGAGCAGCGGAGCCATCGGATGCATACGCTAACGGCGTGATCTCGGTCGTCGTCCCGGTGCACGACGAGGAGCGCAGCGTTGCGCTCCTCTACGACGAGCTCGCGCTCGGCGCTCGAGCCGCTCGGCCGGCCCTGGGAGGTCGTCTTCGTCGACGACGGCTCGACCGACGGCACCTTCGCCGCGCTCACCCGGCTGCACGCGGCCGCACGACGACGTCCGCGTCGTCCGGCTCCGGCGGAACTTCGGCAAGGCGACGGCGCTGCAGGCCGGGTTTCGCGGAGGCGCACGGCGACGTCGTCGTCACGATCGACGGCGACCTCCAGGACGACCCGGCCGAGATCCCGCGGCTGCTCGCGAAGCTCGACGAGGGCTTCGACCTCGTCTCCGGCTGGAAGACGAAGCGCCGCGACCCGCTCGAGCCGCCGGATCCCGTCGCGCATCTTCAACGCGTCACCGGCCGCATCTCCGGGCTGCGGCTGCACGACCTCAACTGCGGGCTCAAGGCGTACCGGGCCGAGGTCGTCGAGGGGCATGCGGATCTACGGCGAGCTGCACCGGTTCGTCCCGGTGCTCGCCCACTACCGCGGCTTCCGCGTCGCCGAGCTGCCCGGTCAACCACCGCCCGCGCGAGCACGGCCGCTCGCGCTACGGGATCGAGCGCTACGTGCGCGGCTTCCTCGACCTGCTGACGGTCACGTTCATGGGCCGCTACCGGCACCGGCCGCTGCACCTCTTCGGCGGGGTCGGCCTCGTCCTCGGCGCCGCTCGGGACGCTCGTGCTCGTCTACCTGACCGTGCGTCAAGCTGACCGGCGAGGCGATCGGCCACCGGCCGCTGCTGACGCTCGGCGTCCTGCTCGTCGTCGTCGGCGTCCAGCTCGCTCTCGCTCGGCCTCGTCAGCGAGCTCATCGCCAGCCACCACGAGGAGCGCACCGGCGAGCGCCGCAGCGCCGAGCTGCACGTGGACGAGATCCTGCGCTGACCTGAGGGCTCCTCTACTTCGGCACGTACGAGCGCGACTATCCGCGGAACGCGCAGGTGATCTCGTGCCTCCGCGGCGCCGGGGTCGAGGTCGTCGAGCGGCACGTCGGGTGTCTGGGAGGGCGGCGGCACAACTGGTCGCTCGGAGCCGGCGCCGGCTGCGCGCTCGGCGCTGGCGGAGGCACGTCTCTCGCTCGGCGCCGGCGCGAGCCGTTCGACGCGCTGATCGTCGGCTATCCCGGCCACTTCGACCTGCCGGCGGCGAAGCGGGTCGCGCGCGGCCGGCCGGTCGTCTTCAACCCGCTCGTCTCGCTCCACGAGACCCTCGTCGAGGACCGCGGCCGCTTCGCGGCCGGGTCGCCCGCCGCGCGCGTGCTCCGCCGCGTCGACCGGAGCGCCCTCCGCCGCGGCCGACCTCGTCGTCGCCGACACCGAGGCAGAACGCGCGCCACCTCGCCGAGCTCGGCGGCGCTGTCGCCGGAGCGGCTCGGCGGTCTGCTTCGTCGGCGCCGAGGAGCGGCTCTTCCGGCCGGGCTGGCAGCCGCCGGAGCGCTTCCACGCGCTCTTCGTCGGCAAGCTGATCCCGCTGCACGGGCTCGAGACGATCCTCGCCGCGGCACGACTCGCGCCGGAGATCCCATTCCGGATCGTCGGCAGCGGCCAGCTCGACGCGCTGCTCGCTCGAGCGGCCCGCCGAACGTCGAGTGGGTCGACTGGGTCGACTACGAGCGGCTGCCGGCAGGAGCTCCAGCGCGCCGGCTGCGCGCTCGGCGTCTTCGGGACGTCGGCAAAGGCCGGCCGCGTGATCCCGAACAAGGCGTTCCAGGCGCTCGCCTGCGGCACGCCGCTCGTCACCGCCGACACGCCCGCGCGCCCGAGAGCTGCTGCGCGACGGCGAGAGCGCGCTGCTCGTCCCGCCCGGCGACCCGCGCGGCGCTGGCCGCGGCGGTGCGCCGGCTCGCCGCCGAGCCGGAGCTCGCGCGCAGGATCGGCGCCGGCGGCCGTGCCGCCTACCGCGACGCGGGCGAGCGAGGACGTGCTCGGCGAGCGCTGGCGCGGCGCTGCTCGAGCAGCTCGCTCGCCGCGATGACGCCGCGCGCGCTCGTCTGGGTCGCGCGATCGCCGCGTTCGCCGGCGGTCTTCGGCACGTCGTCCGTCCTCCGCCACCGCGCGTTCGGCAGCGGGCGCTTCGACCTCGGCAACATGACGCAGGCGGTCTGGTCGACCGCGCACGGCGACGTCCTCTCGGTCACCGACGCTCCAGCGGCGAGCAGATCTCTCGGCTCGGCTCGCACTTCGATCCGATCCTCGCTGCGCTCGCCCCGCTCTGGTGGCTCGTGGCCGCATCCCGAGCTGCTGCTCGTCGTCCAGGCGGTGGCGGTCGCGCGGGCGCGTTGCCCGTGTTACTGGCTCGCGCGCAAGCACCTCGACTCGGAGCGGCCGGCGGCCGCGCTCGCGCTCGCCTATCTCCTCCTGCCCGCCGGTGCAGTGGCTGACCGTGAGCGACTTCCATCCGGTCGCGCTCGCATGCCCGCTCCTGCTCTTCGCGTGGTGGCACCTCGACGAGGACGGCTCTGGCGCGTTCGCGCTGCTCGCCGGCGCGGCGCTCGCCACGAAGGAGCACGTCGGCCTCGCGGTCGCGGCGCTCGGCGTCTGGTACGCGGTCCGGCACCGCGCGCCGCGGGCCGGAGCGGCGATCGCTCTCGGCGCTGGTCGTCGCTGCGCTCGTCGCTGACGCTCGTCGTCGTCCCGCACTTCGCCCAGCAGGAGTGCTCCGCGTTCGAGAGCCGGTACGACGACCCGTCGCTCGGCGGGCGCGATCTCGCGCTACCTGCGCCAAGCTGCTCCTGCCGCTCGCGCTCTTGCCGCTCGCTGCGCCGCTCGCTCTGCTGCCGGCGCTGCCGGAGCTCGGCCTGAACCTCCTCTCGAGCACGGCGACCCAGACCTCGGTGCGAGCCACTACGCGGCGACAGTCGCACCGGCGCTGGTCGTGGCCGCCGTCTTCGCGGTCGCCCGCCTGCGGCCGCAGCTCGCCTACGCCGGCGCGCTGGCCGCGCTGCTGGCGATGCTCGTCGCCGCAGGCCCGCTCGGGCGCGATCGACCTGTCCGCGCGGACGCGCACGACGCGGCTGCCCGGCGGGCGCTGGCCGTGATCCCCGACGGCGCCCCGGTCAGCGCGACGAACGCGCTCGGGGCACACCTCTCGGCGCGGCGTCGATCTTCAGCTTCCCGGTTCTGCAGGAGGCCGGCTGGGTCGCGGTCGACGACCAGCCCGGCTCACGTACCTCGACAGCCTCGAGGCCGGACGCTCGCGCGCCGCGCTCGCGGCGCTCCGGCGCGACGGTCGCTGGCAGCAGGTCTTCGCCGAGGACGGCGTGCTCGTCTTCCGGCGCTCCTAGACCGGGATCGTCTGCGGCAGGAGGTACGCGCAGAAGCGCGAGCGCGAGCAGCTGAGCCCGGCGGTCGTCCTCGGCTGCCGCGAGCGGAACCGCCCAGACCGTGTACCACGGCGTCAGCCACGGCGTCGTCACGAGCAGCAGGCAGGCCGCGAGCCCGAGCCGCGGCTCGCCCGCGCAGAGCCTCCCGGGCGAGCCAGGCGAGGCCGGCGCACGAGCGCGAGCGCGCAGCGCCGAGCGCGAGACCGCGTGGGGCAGGCCCGAGCTGCTCGAGCCGGTGGGGCAAGCGCGTAGCTCGTCTGGCTCCTCGGCGTTGCGGGCCAGCGGGCCGATCGCGCGCAGCCAGTCGAAGCCGTAGCGCCACGTCGCGAGCCCGAGCACGAGCGCGGCCGTGACAGCCGAAGCCGACGTGGCCGACGCGGCGGCCGGTGGCGCGCGCCTCGAGCGCGCGGAGGGCGAAGAAGACGCGCGGAATCCATTTGACCAGCATCGCGAGCGGCCCAGGCCACGCCGGCCGGGCCGCGGCGGCCGGTCGCCGCGAGCGCGAGGGCGCCGAGCGTCAAGCGCGACCATGCAGCGCGTCGTTGTGACCGCCGCCGGCGAAGTGGATCGCGAACAGCGGGATTCCAGCCGACGAGCGCCGCCGCGACGTGCTCGGTCGCGCGCGAGCCGGGCCGCGAGCACCATGCAGCGCGAGCATGGCGCCGCGCGGCGATCAGCTTGAAGATCCAGGCGGCCGCGGCGGCCGAGGAGCCCGACACGAGCGCGACCCCCTCGGAGACGAGGCGTGAAGGCGGGGCCGTAGACCGACGTCGTCTCGCGCCAGGCGGCTCCCGCGTACTCGTAGGCAGGGTCGTCGGGGAACTCGGCTCGGCGTGTCGACGTACGGATTGCCGTCGTGGACGGCGGCGATGCGGCCGTACTCCCAGTACGTCCAGGCGTCGGTCGAGAGCAGCAGCGGCGCGGCGAGCGGCAGCGAGCTGGATCACGACTGCGACCGCGACGACGGCTCGCAGCGCCGGGGCCGCCCGGCGCAACAGCCGGAGCGCGGCGAGGTAGGCCGCGAACGCCGCGGCGAGGGCGCGAGGAAGAGCCGGCCGAGCTCGCCGCCGTCGGCGCGGCCGCCGTCAGCCGGGACGAGCGGGCGCACCGCTCGAGCCAGGCGATGACGCACGCAGCCGGCGACGAGGAGCGCGACCGCCGCCGCCGCGAGCAGCGCGCCGCGGCGCCGGTCATCTAGCCAGGGGCGATGGCTCCGCCGGGAACGGCGGCTCCGTCGGGGGCCGGGGGCGGTGGCGCGGTCGTGGGCGGGGGCGCCGTCGGCGGCGGCGGCGGCGCGGTCGTCGCGGGCGGCTTCGGCGCGGCGTGCCGGTGCCGGTGCAGGGGCCGTCGAGGCCGGCTGCGTCTCGGTCGTCGGCGGTCGTCTCCTCCGTGTCGCCGGCGCAACGTAGTCGTCGCGGTAGTAGCCGAACGAGCGCGCGTACTGGCCGCGCTCGAACGTCGTCCACTCCGGCAACTCGTCCGGCTCCGTGAAGTCGACCGGCTCGAGCTGGCCGATCGCGGAGCTCATGAAGAGCCTCCAGATCTGGGCCGGGAAGCTGCCGCCGGTGACCGGATGCCGTGCACGTTCAGCATCGGCATCTTCCCCTTGGGATAGCCGACCCAGACGGTCGTCTCGAGCCGCGGGGTGTAGCCGCAGAACCAGGCGTCGGACGTGCTCCTCGGTCGTGCCGGTCTTGCCGGCGGCGGGGTGGCCGTAGTTCGCCGCCGTGCCGGTCCCGTACTGGACGTTCTGCTCGAGGATCTTCGTCACCGTGTAGGCGACGCCCGTCCGAGATCACGCGCTTGCGCTTCGGCTTGCCCCAGCCGGCGCTCGTGTCCTCGCCGTCGGGGAGCACGACCTTGCGGATCGCCATCGGCTCGGAGTAGATGCCTCCGGCGGCGAGCGTCGCGTAGGCGGAGGCCATGTCGAGCGGCGACACGTCCATCGCGCCGAGCCCGATCGAGGGGACGTACGCGCCGTCGACGTCGAGCTTCGAGCGGACGCCGAGCTTCGTCGCCATCTTCGCGACGGCTTCCGGCGTCACGTCGAGCGTCAGCTGCGCGTAGACGGTGTTGTCCGAGCGGATCGTGGCCCGCTCGATCGACGTCCAGCCGGTGTAGCTCGTGTCGTACGTCTCCGCGCACCACCAGCGTGCCGTCCTCGCAGTTGCCGTTCGGGTCCGGCCGGTAGAAGAACGGCGCGGAGAGGTAGCTCGTCGTCGCCGGGTTGATCCCCTTCTCGACCGCGGCCGCGAGCACGAAGGTCTTGAACGTCGAGCCCGGACTGGCGGCGCGCCTGCGAGAGCAGGTTGAACTGGTTCTTGCGCGTCGCCCGGCGTCACCGCGGTCATCGCCCGGATCGCACCGTTCTTCGGGATTGATCGAGATCACGGCCGCGGCGGGGTCGTTCTTGTCGTAGAGGGTCTCGGTGATCGCCTTCCGGGCGGCGCGCTGGAAGCGGGGGTCGATCGTCGTGTAGACCTTGAGCCCGCCGGAGCGGACGGTCGCGGCACCGTACTCGGCGATCAGCTGGTCGCGGACGTAGCTGAAGAAGTACGGCTCGCGAATCACCTTGTAGAGCTTGCCCGGCCTTCAGGCCGAGCGGCCGCGCGACGTCGCCCACTCGTACTGCATCGGCGTTGATCAGCCCTCGTTCGAGCATCGCCGTCAGCACCTGGTTGCGGCGACCCGTCGCGATCTCGGTCCGGTTGAACGGGTCGTACGCGGACGGCGCCTGCGGCAGCCCGGCGAGCAGCGCCGCCTCGGGCAGGTTCAGCTTGCCGCGCCGGCTTCGAGAAGTACGTCTGCGCTGCGGCCTCGATCCCGTAGGCGAGGTTGCCGTAGTAGACCTGGTTCATGTAGGTCGCGAGGATCCGCTCCTTCGGCCACGCGTCGTTGAGCTTGATCGCCAGGCACGCCTCCTTCAGCTTCCGCTGCGACGGTGCGCTCGCGGCTGATGTAGAGGTTGCGCACGAGCTGCTGGGTGATCGTCGAGCCGCCCTCGACGACCTCGCCGGCGCTGACGTTCTTCCAGAGCGCGCGCGCGATGCCCTCGACGTCGACGCCGCCGTGCTCGTAGAAGCGGCGGTCCTCGATCGCAACCGTCGCCTTCGGCATCCAGGGGCTGATCTGCTTGAGCGGCACCGGCTGGCGGTTGCGCTCGGCCGGGATCGAGCCGAGGATCGAGTTGTTGGCGGCGTAGACGAAGGAGTTCTGGCCGATCTCGACCTGCTGGAGCGAGTTGAGGTCGCAGGAGGAGCCGAACGTCGCCACACTCGTCACGGCAGCACCGCCGACGACGAAGAGCAGCGCCAGCACCGCGACGAAGGCGAGTGCGACGGCACGCCGCCGGTGGCTCTTCCGCGCCGTGCGCTTCCGCTTGCGCCGACGGCGCGCCCAGACGTCCGCGATCGAGCCCCTGGCCTCGGGGAGGGCTCACGCGTAGATCCCGTGCGCGCGCAGCCGGTCGTGCACACGGAGCCGCAAGTCGTGCTCGAGCCGGTCGGCCGCGGCGTCGCTCTCGGTCCACGCCCGCAGGATCAGGGTCGGCGACCCTTCGAGGGAGCTGACGAAGACCTCGTCTCGCTCACCGGGCACCTCCGCTCGGAGGGCGTCGACGAGCTGGCGAAGGTCTGCTGTGGGCGGAACCTGCACTGTGACCTCGGCGAACTTCGCTGCGCTGCGAATCGTGAAGTTGAGGATGGTATCCGAGGCAAGCTTCTCGTTCGGGATCACGAGCCGGGTGTTGCTCTCCGTGCGGATGAACGTGTAGATCGAGGCCGATCTCCTCGACGGCGCCTTCGACCCCGCCGACCGAGACCCAGTCGCCGAGCCGAAGCGGCTGGGTCGTCGCGATCATCAAGCCGGCGACGAAGTTGCCGAGCGTTCGCTGCGAGGCGAAGCCGACGATGAGGCCGAGGATCGCGGACGACGCGAGCAGGCCGCCGGCGATCGCGCGGACCTGCGGAATCACGAGCAGCGCAGACAGCACCCCGACGGTGACGATCGAGACGGAGATCGTCCGCCGCAGCACGCGGTAGCGGGTGAGCGCGGCCGCCGAGCGATCCGAGCCCAGCACGCGCCCGTCGATCACGCGCGCGAGGGCGAGCGTGAAGACGAGGACGATCCCGCTCACGAGCAGGCGCTGCCACAACTCCATGCGACCGAGTTCGACGGGCGTGCGCCCGTCCCTATGATCCGCAGCCTCGTGGAGCGTGAACGGATCGAGCAGGAGGCGGGAGGCGGACGACTGCTCGCCTGGTTGGCGCTGGTCGCGTTCCTGGCCGCGCTCGGGTACGCCGGCAGGCTCAGCGGTGGCTCGCCTCCGCGTGACGCGCTCTACCGCTACGAGACGGCGTTCAGCGGCGCGGTCGTCTACGCGCTACTGCTGCTCGTGGTGCTCTGGATCGGTCGGGGGCTGCCGAAGCGCGCCTTGTTCGCCCTGCGCGCGCCCGCCTCCTGGCCGGGAGCGCTCGGGCTCGCGCTCGGCGCGTACATCGCGATCTTCCTCGGGGCAGGCCTGCTGCTGATCGCGCTCGACGCTGGCGGCGAGCAGGGACTGACGCCGGAGGCGTGGGACTCGGGCCGCGCCGGCGCCTACGCGGCGAACTTCGTCACGGTCGCGCTGATCGGGCCGGTGGTCGAGGAGTTGATGTACCGGGGCGCCGGCATGAGCCTGCTGTCCCGCTTCGGCTCCCCGACGGCGGTTGCCGTGACGGCGCTCGGGTTCGGGCTCGGCCACGGCCTGGTGCTCGCGCTCCCCGCACTCGTCTTCTTCGGGCTCGTGACGGCGTGGCTGCGGCTGCGCACCGACAGCGTCATCCCCTGCGTGCTCGTGCACTGCGCGTTCAACGCGACGAGCCTCGTGCTCGCGGTCGCCGCGTGAGGGCTATCCTCGAACGATGCCCGCGAGCGCAGACGACCCGCTGATCCGGCAGCTGCGCGAGCAGATCTCCGACAACGACGTCGCGATCGTCGCGGCGATCAACGCGCGCCTGAAGCTCGTGGCCCGGTTGAAGAGCGTGAAGGAGGAGCGCGGGATCGATTTCCTCGATCCGGCCCGCGAGGAGTGGATGCTGCAGTACCTGACCCGCGCCAACCGCGGCCCGCTGTCGGCCGAGGGGCTGCACGAGATCTACACGGAGCTGCTCGACCTGTCGAAGCGCGAGGTCGCCCGCCCCGACGACGCCGCGGGCTAGGAGTCTTCCGGGTCGGCGGCGAACTCGTCCGGCGAGACCGAGTCGAGGAACGCGCGAAAGTCGTCGGGGTCGAGATCCGAGAGCGGGGGCACGCCGGCGGCGGCCGTGATCTCGTCGTCGGTGGCGTCGCCCTCGAACTCGACGCCGGACTCGTCGATCACGTCCTCGGCGACGTAGATCTTTGCGCCGGCGCGAACGGCGAGCGCGATCGCGTCGGACGGGCGCGAGTCGACCTCGATCTCGTTGCCGTTCTGCTGCAGCGTGATCCGGGCGTAGTAGGTGTTCTCGCGCATCTCGGTGACGGCGACCGAGATCACCTCGGCGTCCAGATGGGCGAGCATGTCGTTGAGCAGGTCGTGCGTCATCGGCCGGGCCGAGGCGGCGTTCTGGAGCTTGATGAGGATCGCCGCAGCCTCCGGGTGGCCGATCCAGATCGGCAGGAAGCGGTTGCCGTCGGTCGTCTTCAGCAACACGATCGGCTGCTTGCCGACCATGTCGAAGCTGACGCCGTAGATGACCATTTCTCGCATCGTCCGGGGCCTCTCGCCCAGTGTAGCCCGCGGTCGCCGCGCCGAGCCCCCCTCCCGGGTGCGGCGGGGCCGTATCCGGGGCGCCCCGACCGGCGTTGAACAACCCGATGGTCGATCTCTGGCTCCACGACATCGAATCGCTCGAAGCCGTCACCCAGGACGAGGAGACGCGGCGGCTGTGCCTGCGGATGGCCGCGATGTCCCAGGCCGGGACGCTCGGTCCGTTCATCGCGCGCCTGAGCACGGACACCGATCTCGACGACACGACGAAGGGGACGATCGCCGAGATCGCCGGCGACGCGAACTTCCTGCTCGCGGTGGAGGACTACGTCCGCCGCACGCAACTCGTCCACTGACCGCGTCGAGATGGGCGATCCTGGATTCGAACCAGGGACCTCCGCCTTATCAGAGCGGCGCTCTAACCAACTGAGCTAATCGCCCGCGGGAGCGCGATTGTAGCGACCGCTAGAGCGTCTCGAGCACTTCGACGAGCTCCTCGAGCCGGAGCTCCTCGCCGAAGTGGATCTCGAGCTTGCCCGCGCTGACGCGCGACCGGCAGCCCGGTCAGCGCGCTCGGCGGCGCCGCGGGCGCGCTCGGCGAGCGCCGGATCGACCTTCGCGTCGCGGCCCGCGGCCGCCGGGCCGCGCCACCCTCCTGCGCGGCCTTCTCGGCCGCGCGCACGGACATGCCGTCGCGGACGATCCTCTTCGCGAGCTTCTTGCGCGCGTCGTGGTCGGGCAGCGCGAGCACCGCGCGCGCGTGGCCCTCGGTCAGCTCGCCGCGCGCGACCATCCAGAGCACCTCCTCGGGAAGCTCGAGCAGGCGGAGCCGGTTCGAGACGGCGGGCTTCGAGCGCCCGACCTTCTCGGCGACGTCGCCGAGCGAGAGCTCGAACTCGTCGACGAGGGACGCGTAGGCGCGCGCCTCCTCGACCGGCGAGAGCTGCTCGCGGGCGACGTTCTCGACGAGGCGCGAGCAGCAGCGTGTCGCGGTCGTCCGCTTCGCGAACGAGCGCCGGCAGCGTCTCGAGACCCGCCTCGCGGGCCGCGCGCCAGCGGCGCTCGCCGGCGATCAGCTCGTAGCCGCCCGCGGCTCGCGGCCGCACGACGACCGGCTGCAGCAGGCCCTGCTGCTTGATCGAGCTCGCGAGCCCGGTCGTCGCCTCCGGCTCGAAGCGGCGGCGCGGCTGGCGCGGGTTCGCGTGGATCGCGTCGACCGGCAGGTGCGCGAGCTGCGAGCCGTGCGCTCCGCGCCGCCGATCAGGACCTCGAGGCCGCGGCCGAGGCCTCGGCGGGTGCTAGGCCGCTCGACAAGCTCCATCGCCACCTTCCAGTACGCCTCCGCGCCGGAGGAGCGGCGGTCGTACGCGATCGCAGGGAGGCCGTGGCTCGGGGCCTCGGCGAGGCGGACCGAGCGCGGCACGGTCGTGGTGAAGACGAGGTCGCCGAAGTGCCGCCGCACCTCCGCCTCGACCTCGGCGGCGAGTCGCGTGCGCCCGTCGACCATCGTGAGCAGGATCCCCGCGATGCCGAGCTGCGGGTTGAGGCGGGTCTTGACGAGCTCGATCGAGCCGAGCAGCTGCGAGAGGCCCTCGAGCGCGTAGTACTCGGCCTGCACCGGGACGATCACACGGTCGGCGGCGGCGAGCGCGTTGACCGTCAGCGGGCCGAACGACGGCGGGCAGTCGAGGAAGACGTAGCCGTAGCTGTCGCGGGCGCCTGCGAGCGAGGCCTGCAGGTAGCGCTCGCCGTCGGCGTGCCGCGAGAGCTCGACCGCCGCGCCGGCGAGGTCGGGCTTCGCCGGCACGAGCTCGAGGTTCGCGAACCGCGTCGGCCGGGCGATCTCCGCGACCGGCGCGCCGTCGAGCAGGTCGTAGCTCGAGACGCCGTTCGCCTTCTCGCCGAGGCCCGAGGTGGCGTTCGCCTGCGGGTCGAGATCGACGAGCAGCGCCTGCTCGCCCGCCTCGGCGAGGCAGGCGGCGAGGTTGACGGCGGTCGTCGTCTTGCCGACCCCGCCCTTCTGATTCGCGAGCGCGATAGATGGTTCCGGCCACGGATCGAGTCTAGTGAGGGCCTCGGACTATTCTCTGTCCTGTGCGCGAGCCCGCTCCCCCCTACGCGGACGAGGGCCCGCACGCGCTCTGGCACGTGAGCGAGGACGCCGCGATCGAGCGCTTCGAGCCGCACGTGAGCGCGACCGCGGCCGAGGACGGAGCCGCTCGTCTGGGCGGTCGACACCCGCCATCTCCCGCTCTACTGGTTCCCCCGCGCCTGCCCGCGCGGGACGTTCTGGGCCGCTGCGGCGAGCGACCCGGCGGACGTGTCGCGGCTCCTCGGAGCGGCCGCTCGCGTGCACCTCGTCGAGGAGCGCTGGCTCGCCCCGTCTGCGCACGACGGCGGTGTTCGCCTACCGCCTGCCCGAGACGCTCCGTTCGAGCGCCACCCGAGGTCGGCGGCTACTGGGTCGCGCCGGGAGCCTGTCGAGCCGGACGACGTGCGCCGCTCTGGGCGACCTGCGTCGACCGCCACGCAGCGCGCGGAGATCGAGCTGCGGGTCGCTGCAGAGCCTCTGGCCGCTCGTGGAACGAGGTCGCCGCCTCGACGCTCGAGTACAGCGGCATCCGGCTCCGGAACGCCGCGCCTATGCTGGAGCCGTGAGCGTCCGGGAGCTTCGCGTCTGCGTCACCGCCGAGGACTACGACGAGGCCCTGCGCTTCTACCGAGACGTGCTCGGCCTCGAGGAGGTGGCGGCATTCTCCGATCGCGGCCGCGTGACGATCCTCGAGGCGGGCCGCGCGACACTCGAGCTGCTCGAGCCCGAGCACGCCGCCTATGTCGACGAGGTCGAGGTCGGCCGGCGGGTCGCCGGCCACATCCGGCTTGCGTTCGAAGTCGGCGACGCTCGCGAGGCAGCCGCCCGGTTGTCGGCGGCGGGAGCGGAGGTTGTCGCGGCGCCGACGGAGACTCCGTGGCGCTCGCTGAACGCCCGACTCGAGGGCCCGGCCGGGCTGCAGCTGACGCTCTTCGAGGAGCTCGGGCCGGCCTAGGCCAGCGGGCGCTTCTTCGCGACACCCGGCCGGCGTGGGAACCCCGCCGGCGTGCGGCCCGTCTTGCGGAGGACGGCGAAGCCCGGCGCCGACTCCTCCAGCTCGCCGGCGAGCTGTCGCCGCCGCGGCTGCGATCCGCTCCCGTTCCGCGGACGGCCCGACCCAGAGGATCGACGGCGCCGCCCTCGCGGACGAGCGGCAGGCACCACTCGGCCGCGACCGGCGGCTGCGCGAGCGCCTTCGCGACGGCGACCCCGTAGCGTCTCGATCGGCTGCTCCTCGGCGCGGCCCCAGACGACGCTGAGGTTCGGGAGCTCCTCCGCCCAGCGCTGCAGGAACTCGCGTCTTGCGGCGCTCCGCCTCGAGCAGCGTCACCTCCCGCTCGGGCAGCGACGCCGCCAGCGGGATCCCCGGCGTGCCGCCGCCGCGAGCCGACGTCGACGATCGGGCCCTCGAAGCGCGCGCACGAGCTCGAGCGCCCGCGAGCGCGTCGTCGAGCAGCACGCGGCGCGCCTCGGCCGGATCCTTCAGCGCGGTCAGGCCCGGCGTCGCGACCACGCGCCGCGAGCCAGCGCTCGAGGACGTCAGACGGCGACGTGGCGCGGGATAGATGACGACGAAGCGGTTCGGCTCCGTGCCCTCGCTCGCCGTCTCGACCTCGGGATCGTCCTTCAGCTTCTCGTGCACGATCTTCCGCTCGACGGCGGTCATCGGCTCGAGCTCGACCCGCTGGCCCGTGGCGGCGCCTGCTCGGCCATGCCGCAGCGCGAGCGCGTCGAGCGTCGCCTGCCGGCGGTCGCGGTAGCCGGCGGCGTCGACGATCACGCGGCTTGCGCTCGTCGTAGCGGCCGCGGAAGAGGATCGCGTTCGCGAGGTACTGGATCGCGTCGATCGTCTGGCCGTGGCGGCCGATCAGCATGCCGAGGTCGGCGCCGTCGCAGGTGGCGCGGATCTCCTCGTCGGTCTCGTCGACCTCGATCGTGCACTGGACGCCGATCTCGTGCGACGATCCGCTCGACGACCTCGCGCAGCCGCGCCGCGTCCTCGCTCTCGCCCTCGCGCGGCGCCGAGACGACGGCTCGCGGGCAGGCGCGTCGCCTCCTCGTCGACGCTCGCGACGACGCGGGCGGGCTCGTAGCCGACTCCGAGCAGGCCGCGCTCGCCCTCGGTGACGACCTGGAACCGCACCGCGTCCTTGTCCAGGCCGGGACGCTGCCGCTCGAGCTCGCGAAGCGCGGCCCACTTGGCCTCGCCGACGGTCTCGCCCGTCGTCTCGACCGAGATCTCGCTCACCGGCGCGCGCCGCCCTTCTTCTTCTCTTCACCTTGCGCACGCGCGGCGGCGCGGCCGGCTGGCTCTCGGCGCTGCCGGCTTCTGGCCGGCCGCGGCCGGCTCGGCGGCGGCGCTCTTCGGCGGCGTGCGCGAGCTCTTCTTCGGCGGCGGCTGCGGCTTCGGCGTCAGCCGGCGGGTGATCAGGCCCTGGCCGGTCGTCCACAGGTTCGTGGTCAGCCAGTAGAGCATCAGGCCGGACGGGAAGTTGAGGACGAAGGGGATGAAGGCGATCGGCAGGATCAGCAGCATCGCGCGCTGGGCCGGCTGCATGTTCTGCGACATCAGGTACGACGAGGTCAGCTGGCTGATCCCGTAGAGCACGATCAGGAGCGGGCCCCAGCCGACCTTCGTGTCCTCGGTGATGTTGATCAGGTGCAGCCAGTCGAGCGTCGAGGCGGGGAACTGCGGCAGGATCTCCTTCTCGAAGCCGCGCAGGACGAAGAAGAGGCCGATGAAGACCGGGAACTGCGCCAGGATCGGCAGGCACGAGGCCGCCGGGTTGATCTGGTTCTCCTTGTAGAACGCCATCATCTCCTCGTTCATCTGCTGGCGGTCGTGCTTCCACTGCTGCTGGATCGCCTTCATCTCCGGCGCGTGCGCCTGCAGGTTCTGCATCGAGTGGATCTGGCGCACGGTCAGCGGCACGAGCAGCATCCGCACGATCACGACGAGGGCGACGATCGACCAGCGCCCACGAGAGGCCGACCGTGTCGTGCAGGTTCGTCAGGACCCACGTGAGCAGGTCCTCGAGCGGCGTGAGGATGCCGGCGACGATCACGCGGGGTCGACTCCGCCGTGGCTCCACGGGTTGCAGCGGAGCAGCCGCCAGCCGGCCTTCGCCGAGCCCTTCAGCAGGCCGTGCGTCTGCGGAGCGCGTCGAGCGCGTACTGCGAGCAGCTCGGGTGGTACTTGCACGTGCCGGCCGGCGTCAGCAGCCCGAACGTGTACCGCCAGGCGTAGACGAGCGGCGATCCCGAGCGTACCTCATGCGGCCGCCTTCTCGAGCACCTCGGTCACGCGCTCGGCGAGCCACTCGTGCCCGCGCGTGTCCGCCGGCTCGGCAAGCCCGGGCCGCGCGACGAGCACGTAGTCGTGGCCCGGGCGGGCGCGGCCCGGCGAGCTCGCGTCCAGGTCTCGCGGAGCTGGCGCTTCACCCGGTTGCGGACGACGGCGTTGCCGACCGACTTCGGCACGGCGAGGCCGAGCCGCGGCTCGCCGCCCTCGCCCTCGTCGCGCGGGAACCAGTAGAGGACGAGGAACCGCGTCGAGGCCGAGCGGCCGCTGCGGTAGACGGCGTCGAAGTCCCGGGAGCGCGACAGGCGGTTCCGGCGTTGCACGCTGCGAGGATAGTCGGGCGGGCTCAGGCGGAGAGCCGCTTGCGACCCTTGGCGCGGCGGCGCTTCAGGATCGCCTGCCCGGCGCGCGTCGACATGCGCGCGCGGAAGCCGTGCTTGCGCTTGCGGCGGCGGACGTTGGGCTGGTAGGTGCGCTTCAAGAGACGTGTCTCCGGGTGGAGCAGGAGGTCGCGCCGGCGGGCGGGGAGCGAAAGTATAGACGAGCGCCTTCGAAAGCGGTTATCCACAGCCGGAGTGGGTCCGGAAAAGGCCCGCAAACGGGCACCGGCGACGAGCGTTCTCCCACAGGTTCTCCACAGCTGTGGAAAGTGGTGTGGACGTCGAGAAAATCCCTGCAAATCGGCGGTTTTTTGCCGCGACGCCGGGACGCTGTTGAGAGCGCGCCCGGACGCTGCTATGCTCGCCGCTCCTCGACGACCGAGTGAAGGGGCCGGCGCAGCGTGGAGCACCAAATCGAGCTGACTGCCGAAAGCCTGTGGGACGAGGTCGCGAGTCGGCTCAGGGGGGCGCTCAACGAGGCGACATTCGGCACCTGGTTCGGCGAGCGCCGGCGGGGTCGCGCTCGACCGACGACGCCTTCACGCTCGCCGTCCCGAACGACTTCACGCGCGAGTGGATCGAGGGCCATTTCCTCGGCCTGATCCGCGCCGCGGTCAAGGACGCGACCGGGCACGAGCGCCGCGATCCACCTGACCGTCCGCGACGACGTCGCCCGGCCGGAGCCCGCCGACGGGGCGCCGCTCGAGCAGCCCGTGCACCGGGCGCCCGAGCCGGCCGCGAGCGGCGTCGATGAGCCTGAAGTACACGTTCGACCTCTTCGTGATCGGCTCGTCGAACCGCTTCGCGCACGCCGCGGCGCTCGCGGTCGCCGAGGCGCCCGCGCAGGCCTACAACCCGCTCTTCATCTACGGCGGCACCGGGCTCGGCAAGACCCACCTGCTCCAGGCGATCGGCCAGTACGTCGGCGAGCACGGCAACGGGCTGACGGCGCGCTACGTGACGAGCGAGACGTTCATGAACGACTTCATCAACTCGCTCCGCGACAAGCGGATCGAGGGCTTCAAGCAGCGCTACCGCACCTACGACGTGCTGCTCGTCGACGACATCCAGTTCTTCGAGGGCAAGGAGCGGATCCAGGAGGAGTTCTTCCACACCTTCAACTCGCTCTACGAGGCCGGCCGGCAGATCGTGATCTCGTCCGACCGGCCGCCGAAGGAGATCGCGACGCTCGAGGAGCGGCTGCGCTCGCGGTTCGAGTGGGGCCTGATCACCGACATCCAGCCGCCCGACCTCGAGACGCGGATCGCGATCCTGCGCAAGAAGGTGAAGACCGACCGGATCCACGTTCCCGACCCGGACGTGCTCACCTACATCGCCGAGCGCGTCACGACGAACATCCGCGAGCTCGAGGGCGCGCTCACGCGCGTCGTCGCCTTCTCGTCCCTCACCGGCCGGCCGATGACGGTCGAGCTCGCCGAGGACGTGCTCAAGGACGTCTTCCCGCAGGGCCAGGCGGTCGAGTCTCGATCCGCCGGATCCAGGAGACCGTCTCCGAGCGCTTCGGGATGACCGTCAACGAGCTCTGCAGCGCCAAGCGCTCGCAGGCGATCGCCTATCCCCGCCAGGTCGCGATGTACCTCTCGCGCGAGCTCACCGACTCGTCGCTGCCGAAGATCGGCAAGGAGTTCGGCGGCCGCGACCACACCACCGTGATCCACGCGAACGCGAAGATCGAGGGGCTGATCCGCGAGGATCGCTCTGTGTACAACCTTGTGCAGGAACTGACCGCACGGATCAAGCAGGCCGGCTGATTCTGTGGGAACCTCCGCAAAGCCTCACGAGCCTGTTGAATCCCCCGTGTTCTCCACCGGCTGGACCCACCGCGCAAACGGCGCTGCCATGCGGGATGATGCCGTCTTCCCCGTCGTCCACACTCCCTATGACTTCTACGAGAGGATTTTAAGAATCATGGACTAGAACACAGAGCATAGCGGACGGCATCGCGGCGCTGCAAGGATCACCTGTCGCACGCGACGAGCTCGTCGCGAAGCTCGGCATCGTCGCCCGCGCCGTCTCGACGCGCGGCACCGTCCAGGTGCTCTCCGGGATCCTGCTCTGCGGCCGAGGGCGGCACGCTCACGCTCGCCGCCACCGACATGGAGCTCTCGCTGCGCACGACGCTCGACGCCGCAGGTCGAGGGCGACGGCGCGGTCGTCGTCCCCGGCAAGCTCGCTCGTCGAGCTGGCGCGCCTGCTGCCCGAGACCGAGGTCACGATCGAGTACCGGCCCGAGGAGGGCGCGGTCGCAGATCGTCGTCCGGCGTCGTACAACTCCCGGCTGCAACGTCTTCAACGCCGAGGACTTCCCGCGCCTGCCGGCGGTCGACGCGCAGCTGCACTCGATCGACCGCGAGGCGCTGCTCGAGACCGTCGACCGCGTCGCCCGGTCGGCGTCGCGGGACGAGTCGCGCCCGGTGCTGACCGGCATCCTCGTGCGCTTCGAGGCCGGCAAGCTCGTGATGGTCGCGACCGACTCGTACCGGCTCTCGGTCAAGGAGACGGCGCTCGGCGAGGCCGCGCCCGAGCTCGAGGCGATCATCCCGGCCCGGGCGCTGACAGAGCTCGCGCCTCGCCGGCGGCGCCACGACGTCGAGCTCGGCGTGCACGAGAACCACGTCGTCTTCGGCACCGGCGACGCCTGGCTGACGACGCGCCGCATCGACGGCCAGTTCCCGAACTACCGGCAGCTGCTGCCCGGAGCCGTTCGAGGTCGAGCTGACGCTGCCGAAGGCCGAGCTCGCTCGACGTCGTCCGCCGCGCCTCGCGTGCTCGCGCTGCGCAACTCGCCGCTGCGCCTGCGCTTCGCCGAGGGCGAGCTGACCGTCTCGGCGCAGACCCAGGACGTCGGCGAGACGCGCGAGACGATGCCGGCGCCGTACTCGGGCGAGGAGTTCGTGATCGGCTTCAACGCCGAGTTCCTCCGCGACGGCGTCGACTCGATCGTCGGCGACGACGTCAAGCTGAAGCTGATCAACCCGCTGCGGCCCGGCGATCCTGGAGGACGCGGCCGGCGACTTCACGCTACCTGATCATGCCGATCAGGCTCGCCGGCTAGAGCGGCTGATCGTCCGCGCGGTCACCCTCCGCGACTTCCGCTCGTACGCCGGCTCGAGCTCGCCCTCGAGCCGGGGCTCGTGCTCGTCGACCGGGCGCGAACGGCGCCGGCAAGACGAACCTGCTCGAGTCGCTGCACGTCGGCACGCAGGGGTTCTCGCCGCGCACGCGCGCCGACGCGCAGCTGATCCGGTTCGGCGCGGCGGGCGCGCGGGTCGCGCTGCGCGGGCGACCGCGCCGGCGCGGCCGGTCGAGCTCGAGGTGACGCTCGCAGCGGCGAGGCCGCAAGCGGGCGAAGCTGAACGGCGCGCCGCTCCGCTCGGCCGAGCAGCTCCGCGCGCGAGGTCGCGACGCTCGTCTTCACGCCCGACCGGCTCGCCGTCGTCAAGGGCGGCCCCGCGGCGCGGCGCGCCTACTTCGACCGCGCGCTCGGCGCGGCTGCTGCCCGGCCGCGCGCCGCTGCCGGTCGAGTACGCGGCCGCCGTCGGCCAGCGGAACGCCGCGCTGCGCCGCGTCGCGCTCGGCGCCTCGACCCGCGAGGCGGTCGCGCCCTGGACGGAGCAGGTGGCCGACGCTCGGCGCCGCGCTCGTCGACGTCGCGCCGCGAGGCGATCGCGCTGCTCGCGCCCGGCGTTCGCCGAGCGCGCCGGCGAGCTCGGCCTTCCGCGGCGCGCGCTCGACTACGCCGGCGAGCCGCCGACGCGTGGCGGCGCTCGAGGCGCGGCTCGACCGCGACCTCGAGCGCGGCGTCGACCGGCCTCGGCCCGCACCTCGACGACGTCACCGTCCGCTCGCGGCGAGCCGCGACCTGCGCACGTTCGGCTCCCAGGGCGAGCAGCGCCTGGCCGTGCTCTCGCTCCTGCTCGCCGAGGCCGAGGTGATCGCCGAGCAGCGGCGGCGACGCCGCCGCTCGTGCTGCTCGACGACGTTCTCTCGGAGCTCGACGCGGCCGCCGCCGGCACGCTGGCCGAGCGGATCGGCCGCGTCGGGCAGACGATCGTCACCGCGACGGGCGCCGACGCGCTGCCGCTCGAGCCGGCGCAGCTGCTCGAGGTCACTCCCGGCCGGGTGAGCGTGCGCTGATGGAGCGGCTCGACGGCGAGGTCCGCGCGCGAGCTCCGCCGCGTTCGGGCCTGTGGACGGCGACATGGTCGGCGATCGTCGCGCGCGTGGCCCGGCGCGGTCGGGCGACACGGTGGCGCGCGAACGCCTGGCCGGCGCGGCTCGCCCGCGACGGCACGCTGCACGTGAACACGGCGTCCGCGACCTGGGCGTTCGAGCTCGGCCGGCTCGCGGCGACGATCCTCGAGCAGCTGCGCGCCGAGCTCGGCGACGCGCGCCGCCGGCGCTGCGGTTCGCGCCGGGACCGGTCCCGGAGCCCGCCGCGGAGGCGGCCGAGCAGCGCGCTCCGGCCGCGCCCGCGGTCGCCGCCGAGGACCGCGCTCGGAGGCCGCCGAGCTCGCGGCCGGGATCGAGGACGAGGAGCTGCGCGAGCTGGTCGCGCGAGCCGCCGCCGCGAGCCTCGCCGACGGGCCCGGTCCGACCGCCGTTTCTGATACACTTCTCCGCTGCCCGCAAAATGCTTATTTGCAGGGCTTTTTTGATGGCCGAAACCGCTTACACCGCAAAGGACATCACCGTTCTGGAGGGCCTCGAGCCCGTCCGGCTGCGTCCCGGGATGTACATCGGCTCGACCGGCCCGCGCGGCCTCCACCACCTCGTCTACGAGGTCGTCGACAACGCCGTCGACGAGGCGCTCGCCGGCCGCAACGACTCGGTCGACGTGACGCTCCATCCGGACAACTCGGTCACGGTCGTCGACCGCGGCCGCGGCATCCCGGTCGACCTGATCGAGGACCAGGGCCTCCCGGCGCTCGACGGTCGTGCTGACGAAGCTCCACGCCGGCGGCAAGTTCGGCGGCGACGGCTACAAGGTCTCCGGCGGCCTGCACGGCGTCGGCGTCTCCGTCGTCAACGCGCTCTCCGAGCGGCTCGTCGCCGAGGTGCGCCGCGACGGCAAGCGTCTACCGCCAGGAGTTCGAGCGCGGCGTCCCGCAGGGCGACATCGAGATCGTCGGCAAGGCCGACGAGGGCGACGCGGCACGACGATCTCGTTCCTGCCCGACGCGCGAGATCTTCGAGGAGGTCGACTTCTCGACGCCGACGCTCGTGCAGCGCCTGCGCGAGACGGCGTTCCTCACCCGCGGCCTCCGGATCGTGCTGCACGACGAGCGCGAGGGCGAGGACCGGCACGAGTTCTACGCCGAGGGCGGGATCAAGGACTTCGTCGCCTACGTGAACGACGCGAAGGACTCCGTCCACAAGCACATCGTCTACTTCGAGGGCGAGAACGAGCGACGGCGCCGTCGAGGTCGCGATGCAGTGGAACACCTCCTACGTCGAGTCCGTCTTCTCGTTCGCGAACAACATCAACACGCACGAGGGCGGCACGCACCTCTCGGGCTTCCGCGCCGCGCTGACCGGCACGCTCAACCGGTACGCGCGCGAGAAGGGCCTGCTGAAGGAGAAGGAGGACAACCTCGAGGGCGAGGACGTCCGCGAGGGGCTGGCCGCGGTGATCTCCGTCAAGCTGCGCGAACCCGCAGTTCGAGGGCCAGACGAAGACGAAGCTCGGCAACCCGCCGATCGAGAGCCTCGTCAAGCAGGCCGTCAACCAGAAGCTGGCCGAGTTCCTCGAGGAGAACCCGCAGGACGCGCGCCAGATCATCACGAAGGCGATCTCGGCCGCCGCGCGCCCGCCAGGCCGCCCGCAAGGCGCGCGAGCTGACGCGCCGCAAGAGCGCGCTCGAGAGCATGTCGCTGCCGGGCAAGCTCGCCGACTGCTCGATCAAGGATCCGGAGTCGGCCGAGCTCTTCATCGTCGAGGGCGACTCCGCCGGCGGCTCGGCCAAGATGGGCCGCGACCGCACCTACCAGGCGATCCTGCCGCTGCGCGGGAAGATCATCAACTCCGAGAAGAACCGGATCAACAAGGTGCTCTCCAACAACGAGATCCAGGCGATGATCACCGCGATCGGCACCGGCCTCGGCGAGGAGTTCGACATCGCGAAGCTCCGCTACCACCGGATCATCGTGATGACCGACGCCGACGTCGACGGCTCGCACATCCGGACGCTGATCCTCACGTTCCTCTACCGGCAGATGCCCGAGCTGATCGAGCGCGGCCACGTCTACATCGCGGTGCCGCCGCTCTACAAGGTCAAGCTCGGCAACCAGGAGTTCTACTTCGAGAAGGACGCCCAGCTCGAGGAGCTGCTCGTGCGCGAGCGCGTCGGCGACCTCGAGATCGATCGACCGCGAGCGGCGAGAGCGCTGAAGCTCACCGAGGCGCGCTGGGGCCGCTTCGTGCGCGCGCTCGCGGAGTTCGAGGGCTGGCTCGCCCGGCTGCGCGCCGACTTCGGCGCCGCGGCGGCCGACTTCGTGATCACGCACCGGATCGTCGAGAACGACACCGCCTCGCTCGCCGACGCTCGACGACGCGCGATCGGCGCGATCGGTCGACAACGGCTACGCGCTCAGCGTGCTCGGCACGGAGCGACGAGGCTCGATCGAGGTCAAGGTCGTCGAGACCGAGACGAGCGCCGCCACCCACATCACGGTGCCGGCGGAGCTGCTCGCCTCGCCGATCTACGCGCAACCTGCGCAAGGCGTACGCGAAGCTGCTCGAGATCGTCGGGCCGCCGCCGTTCGCGCTCGCCGCCGGCAAGAAGACGCGCGAGGCCGAGACCTTCGGCGGCTCCGCCACGAGGCGCTCGACCTCGCCAAGGAGGGCATCCAGCTCTCCCGCTTCAAGGGCCTCGGCGAGATGAACGAGGAGCAGCTCTGGGAGACGACGATGGACCCGGCCAAGCGCCTGCTGATCCGCGTCGACGTCGAGGACGCCTCCGCCGCCGACCGGATCTTCTCGACGCTGATGGGCGACCAGGTCGAGCCGCGGCGCAGTTCATCGAGGAGAACGCACGCGACGTCCAGCTTCCTCGATGTCTAGATGGCAGACGTCGACGAACGAGCCGCTCGGCGGCGGCCGGATCGAGTCGCGCGAGCTCGAGCAGGAGATGCGCTCGAGCTACCTCGACTACGCGATGAGCGTGATCGTCGGGCGCGCGCTGCCCGACGTCCGCGACGGCCTCAAGCCGGTGCACCGCCGCGTCCTCTACTCGGCATGCACGAGGCGGGGCCTGCAGCCGAACCGCCCGTACAAGAAGTCGCGCGGCCATCGTCGGCGACGTGATGGGCAAGTACCACCCGCACGGCGACGCCTCGATCTACGACACGCTCGTCCGGATGGCGCAGCCGTTCTCGCTGCGCTACCCGCTCGTCGACGGCCAGGGCAACTTCGGCTCGATCGACGACGACCCGCCGGCCGCGATGCGCTACACGGAGGCCCGGCTCTCGCGGATCGCCGACCGAGATGCTGCGCGACATCGACTCCGACACCGTCGACTTCGAGCCGAACTACGACGAGTCGCGCACGAGCCGCTCGGTGCTGCCGTCGCGCTTCCCGAACCTGCTCGTCAACGGCTCGGCCGGGATCGCCGTCGGCATGGCGACGAACATGCCGCCGCACCGGCTCGGCGAGATCGTCGACGCGATCGTGCAGCTGATCGACAAGCCCGACGCGAACGTCGACGACCTGATGAAGCACGTCAAGGGCCCCGACTTCCCGACCGGCGCGATCATCGTCGGCCGCCAGGGCATCCGCGACGCCTACCGCACCGGCCGCGGCCGCATCGTCATGCGCGCGCGCGCCCACATCGAGGAGCTGCGCGGCGGCAAGACCGCGATCGTCGTCACCGAGCTGCCCTACGGCGTCAAGAAGGGCGGCGACGCGCGGCGTGATCAAGAAGATCGCCGACCTCGTCCAGGACAAGGTGATCACCGAGGTCTCCGACCTCGCCGACCACTCCGACCGCACCGGGCATGCGCATCCAGATCGAGCTGAAGCGCGACGCGATCCCGCAGGTCGTCGCTGAACAAGCTCTACAAGCACACCGCGCTGCAGGCGACCTTCGGCTACAACGCCGTCGCGCTCGTCGACAACGTGCCGAAGACGCTCTCGCTGCTCGAGCTCGTCACGCACTACCTCGACTACCAGCGCGAGATCGTCACCCGCCGCTCGAAGTACGAGCTGCGCAAGGCCGAGGACCGCGCGCACGTCCTCGCCGGCTACCTGATCGCGCTCGACAACCTCGACGAGGTGATCCGCTGATCCGCGGCGCCGACGACACCGACGCGGCGCGCGAGGAGCTGATGTCGCAGTTCTCGCTCTCCGAGATCCAGGCGCACGGCGATCCTCGACCTCCGCCTGCGCGCGCTCACCGGCCTCGAGCGCAAGCGCGTCGAGGACGGAGTACGCCGACCTGCAGGAGCGGATCGCCGAGCTGCGCGCGATCCTCGGCGACCCGGCCCGGATCGACGCGCTGATCCGCGAGGAGCTGCTCGAGCTCAAGACGATCTACGGCAAGAACGACGACCGGCGCACCGAGATCATCGCCGCCGAGGGCGAGTTCTCGCTCGAGGACATGATCGCCGAGGAGGACATGGTGATCGCGATCACGCGCTCCGGCTACATCAAGCGGCTGCCGGTCACCTCCTACCGCGAGCAGCGCCGCGGCGGCATCGGCGTGATGGGCATGGACCTGAAGGACGAGGACTACATCGAGCACCTCTTCGTCGCCTCGACGCACGACTACATCCTCTTCTTCACCACCGTCGGCAAGGTCTACCGGCTCAAGGTGCACGAGCTGCCGCTCGGCTCGCGCCAGTCGAAGGGCCGCGCGATCGTCAACCTGCTGCCGTTCCGCCAGGACGAGTCGGTGCGCGCGGTGATCGCGACGCGCGACTACAAGGAGGCGAAGTACCTCGTCTTCGCGACGAAGAAGGGCGTGATCAAGAAGACCGAGTTCCTCGACGTACAACACGCCGCTGAAGGCCGACGGGATCATCGCGATCAAGATGCGCGAGGACGACGAGCTCGTCGGCGTCCGCCTCTCCGACGGCGACGACGACATCCTGATGGTCTCGCGCGCGCGGCCAGGCGATCCGCTTCCACGAGTCGCGACGTGCGCTCGATGGGCCGCGACGCCTCGGGCGTGCGCGGGATGAACCTGCGCGCGCGACGACGAGGTGATCGAGGTCGACATCGCCGAGGACGACGCCGACCTGCTCGTCGTGACCGAGAACGGCTACGGCAAGCGCACGCCGCGTCGCCGAGTACCCGGTCAAGGGCCGCGGCGGGCTCGGCGTCAAGACCGTGCAGCTGACCGAGGCGCAGGGCAAGCTCGCCGGCGCCCGGGTCGTCCGCGACGGCTACCAGGTGATGCTGATCTCGACCGGCGGCACCGTGATCCGGATGCCGGTCGAGGACATCAAGCGGCTCGGCCGCTCGACGCAGGGCGTGATCGTGATGCGGCTGCGCGGCGACGAGCAGGTGTCGAGCCTCGCACCGGTGGTCGAGAGCGAGGGCTCGGACGCGGCGGTCGAGGCGGCCGCCGACGGCGGCCGAGGAGGCCGGGATCGAGCCGCTCGCCGAGCCGGACTTCGACGAGGACGGCTTCCCGCCGCCGTCGACGAGCCGGCGACGACGAGCTCGCGTAGCGCTCGAGACCTTCTGATTTCTCTGCTGACCCCTTCCCAAACGGGGAAAAACCGTGTATATCTTCCTCTTGAGGGGTTCAGATACGCGCCGATAAAGGGATCAGCATGACTTACAACACACAATTCGACATTCTCGAACCGGTGAATCTCTCCGAGCATCTGGACAAGATCGAGCTCTATCTGGGCCAGGTCTGCCAGATCGCCGGCATCTCGAAGATGCAGCTCGACTACTGGACGAACAAGGCGCAGATCCCGACCAAGGGCAAGAAGCAGCGGATCTACGACATCGAGGCGCTCGAGACGGTGATGCTGATCAAGCAGGCCAAGGACAAGGGCCTGAACCTCGGCGCCGCGATCGAGGCCGCCCGCCGCTTCCGCGAGCGCGAACAGCCCGCGCTCGGCTAGGCCGCGCCGCCGCTCCGACCTGGCCCGAGCCGCCCGGCCTTGCCCATGAAGGCGGTCAGCATGTCGATCGGCGCCGGGAAGACGATCGTCGTCGCGTTCGTCGCGCCGATCTCGAGCAGCGTCTGCAGGTAGCGCAGCTGCAGCGCCATCGGCGACTTCGCCATCACGTCGGCGGCGTCCGCGAGCTTCTGCGAGGCCTGGAACTCGCCCTCGGCGGCGATCACCTTGGCGCGCCGCTCGCGCTCGGCCTCGGCCTGGCGCGCCATCGCGCGCTGCATGCCCGGCGGGATCTCGACGTCCTTGACCTCGACGATCGAGACCTTGACGCCCCAGGGCGAGGTCGCCTCGTCGATGATGTTCTGCAGGATCGCGTTGATCTTGTCGCGCTCGGAGAGCAGCTCGTCGAGCATGTGCTGGCCGAGCACGGAGCGCAGCGTCGTCTGCGAGATCTGCGAGGTCGCGACCATGAAGTTCTCGATCTGCACGATCGCGTTCTTCGGCTCGACGATCCGGAAGTAGGCGACGGCGTTCACGCGCACCGGCACGTTGTCCTTCGTGATCACCTCCTGCGGCGGCACGTTCAGCGTGATCGTGCGCAGGTCGACCTTGACCATCCGGTCGATGATCGGGATGAGGAGGAAGAGGCCCGGGCCCTTCGGCTCGGGCAGCAGCCGGCCGAGCCGGAAGATGACGCCGCGCTCGTACTCGCGCGCGACCTTGATCGCGGCGAACAGCGACCATCAGGAGGATGAAGACGACGGCGGCGAGGGCGATCAGGGCGACCGACACGAGTCAGGTCCTTTCGGCGGGTTCGGGGCTGCGCTGCGACGACGAGCTGCAAGCTCGTCCTGCTCCACGGACTCTACGCGCACCCGGCCGCCCGGCGCGCAGCGGCTCGCCGTCGGCGGTGCGCGCGCGCCAGAGCTCGCCGTCGACGAAGACCAGGCCCTCGCCGCGCACCTGGGCCTCCTCGCCGACGAGCCGGTGCGCGCCCACCTCGGGCGGCGTGCGGCGGAGCCTGCGCCGCCTTCGTCAGCGCGAAGCCGAAGAGCAGCGTGAGCGTGCCGGCGATCGCGAGCGCGACCGGCAGCGAGACCTGGTAGGCGTCGCCGGCCGGGTCGAACAGCATCAGCGCGCCGATCACGAAGGTGATCGCGCCCGCGACCGACGAGCGCGCCGTGCGAGGCGACGAACGCCTCCGCGACGAAGAACGCCGCCGCGAGCAGCATCAGCAGCAGGCCGGCGAAGGAGACCGGCAGCACCTGCAGCCCGTAGAGGCCGACGATCAGCGAGATCGCGCCGACCGTGCCCGGGAAGATCAGGCCGGGGTTCCAGAGCTCGACGACGATCCCGATCAGGCCGAGCGAGAGCATCAGCGCGATGATGTTCGGGTCGATCAGCAGGTCGAGGATCCGCTTCCAGGCCGACATCTCGATCCGCTCGATCGGCGTGCCCGCGCCGACCTGCGAGCGCGAGCCCCTTCGGCTGGACGGTCGTCGCCGTCGATCTGGCGGAAGAGGTCGGCGTAGTCGGTGGCGACCACGTCGACGACGTTCTTCTCGCAGCGCCTCGCGCGCGCCGAGGTTCGTCGCCTTCGTGACCATCTCGCGCGCGACCTGCGACGTTGCGGCCGTGCTCGCGGGCGAGCTCGCCGATGTAGGCGGCGGCGTCGTTGACGACCTTGCGGCGCAGGTCGTCGGAGATGTCCTCGCCGCCGATCGAGACCGGTGTCGAGGAGCCGATGTTCGTCTGCGGCGCCATCGCGAGCACGTCCGCGGCCATGCCGATCACCGCGCCGGCCGAGTCGGCGCTGGAGCCGCCCGGGGCGACGTAGACGATCACGGGCACCTTCGCAGCGAGGATCCCCTTGACGATCCCCCGCATCGACGAGCCGAGCCCGCCGGGTGTGTCCATCTCGATCACGACCGCCGCGTAGCCGTCGCGCTCGCCTCGATCGATCGCGTCGAGGAGGTAGTCCTGGGTGACGGGATTGACGTCGTTCTCGGAACTCGGCGACGAGGACGCGCGCGCCCGGCTCGGCGGCGTGTGCGGCAACGGCCAGCCCGGCCGCGGCTGCCGCAGCGGCGCCGAAGACGGTTACCCGGGAGAGGGCGCCCACACGGTGACTGTAGCTGTAAGGATTCGATCAAACGAGGGGCGTAGGGCTTGTCGCCGAAGGTGGAAGTAGCCACCCTGCAGTGGACAGACCGCCGTGCCCAGACGACTTCTCATCCTGATCGGCCTCGCGCTGACGCTTCCGGCGCCGGCCGTGGCGGCGGACGCGACCATCGTCTCGCGCGAGATCCCGCTCGCGGGACAGCGCTCGCTCGCGGCCACGAGCCCGCCGGCGCGGTTCAACCTCGTCGGGCTGCACTGGCGCGGCCCCGGCTCCGTCCAGTTCCGCACCCGCTCGCTCGGCCGGCCGCTGGAGCGCCTGGCAGGATGCCGCTCCGGAGGCCGAGGACCGGCCGGACAGCGGTTCCGGCGAGCGCGCCGGTCGGGCGCGTGGCGGCTCGGCAACCCGTGGTGGGTCGGCCCCTCGAACCGGATCGAGTACCGGCTCCGCGGCACGGTCACGCGGCTGCGCGCCTTCTTCGTCTGGAGCCCGGACGCCGGCGTCCCCGCGCGAACGCTGCAGGCGGCCGGCGCGTCCGGCGATCGTGCCGCGCACCGGCTGGCAGGCGGACGAGTCGATCAAGCGCGGCACGCGCCGTCGTTCGCGCCGGCTCTCCGGCTTCGCGCTCGTCCACCACACGGCAGGCGCGAACGGCTACACCGCGGCGCAGGCGCCGGCGATCGTGAGGGCGATCCAGCTCTACCACGTGAAGGGGAACGGCTGGAACGACATCGGCTACAACTTCCTCGTCGACCGGTTCGGCACCGTCTACGAGGGCCGCTACGGCGGGATCGAGCGCAACGTCGTCGGCGCGCACGCCGAGGGATTCAACACCGGCTCGGTCGGCGTGGCCGTGCTCGGCATGTACGGCTCGCTCGCCGTCGCTCCCGCCGCGCGCGACGCGCTCGCGCGCCTGCTCGCGTGGCGGCTCGACGTCGCCCACGTCGATCCGCGCCTCGACGCTCTCCTTCATCTCGGGCGGGAACGCACGCTTCCCGGCCGGGCTGCCGGTCTTCCTCCGCACCGTCTCCGGGCACCGCGACACGGGCTTCACCGACTGCCCCGGGAACGCGCTCTACGGCCTGCTCACGACGCTCGCAGGCAGAGCGCCGCCGAGATCGGGCTGCCGAAGCTGTACGCGCCGACCGTCACCGGCCGCGTGCCGGGCACGGTCCGGCTTCCGGCACGGCTCTCTGCGCCGCTCCCGTGGACGGTCGAGTCTACGCCGGCGACGGGAGCATCGTCGCGTCGGGCGTCGGGTGCCGGTCGGGACGTCGACTGGAGCTGGGACGCGAGCGCGACGCCGCCGGGCGCCTACTCGTACGTGATCCGTTCAGCCGGTGTCACCTCCGCCACGGGCGCGCTCGGCGGTGGCGAGGTCGGGCTGGCGATCGGCGAGCTCGCCGCCGACCCGGAGTCGGTCTCGCCGAACGCCGACGGCGCCGCCGACGCGACCAGCATCAGCTACACGCTCAACCTGCCGGCGAACGTGTCCGTGCGCGCTGTCGACGCTGCTCGGGCGACCAGGTCGCCACGTTCGGCCGAAGACGTGGAAGCGCGCCGGCGAGCACGCGCTCACGCTTCGATCCCGCGTCCCTCCCGGACGGGCTCTTCAAGGTCGAGCTCCGGGCCGACCGCCACCGGCGGCCGGCAGGCGACCGCGTCGACGCAGCTCTTCGTCAGCCGGACGCTCGGCCAGGTCACCGCGACCCGGGTGGCCTTCTCGCCCAACGCCGACGGTCGCGCCGACCGGATCGCGTTCCGCTTCGAGCTCGCCGCGCCGGCGGACGTGCGCGCTGCGCGTCCTCCGCAACGGCAAGTGGGTGGCGACGCTGTTCAAGGGCGCCGCTCGAGGCCGGGCCCCGCACCGTCGACTGGGACGGCGCCAAGCGTGTCGGCAGGCTCCTGGACGGCGACTACGAGGCGATCGTCGACGCGACCGACGCCGGTGACGACGTCGATCGTCGCGGTCCCGTTCGCGGCCGACAGGACGCAGCCGAAGGTGAAGATCCTGCAGCGGTTCCCGCTCCGGCTGTGGCTGAGCGAGCCGGCGCGGGTGACGCTGCGCTTCGGCACGCGCAGCGTCGTGCGGGATGCGACCGCGGCCGGCGACGCTGCGCGTCTGGAAGGTGCCGCGCACGGGAATCGTCCGCGTCGTCGCCTGGGACGCTGCGGGCAACAAGAGCATCCCGGTCTCCAAGCGGTAGCCCGTACACTCGACGGGTGCAACCGCCTGCGCGCCCCACCGTCCAATCGGGCAGGACGCTGCGGCCCGACGCGCCGCTCGTCTACGAGAGGCTGAGCGACCCGATCCTCGTGAAGCGAGCGAAAGACGGAGACCGCGCGCGCCCTGACGGCGCTCTGCGAGCGGCACGCACCGCGCGTCGAGCGACTCGCCGGCCACCTGCTGCGCGACCCGCGAGGACGCCCGCGACGCCGCGCAGGACGCGCTCGCGAAGCTCTGCGTCAAGCTGCCGCAGTTCCGGGGCGAGTCGGCGTTCTCGACGTGGCTGCACCGGCTCGACGGTCAACGCGTGCCGGGACGTCGCGCAGCGCCAGCTCGCCCGCCGCTGCGAGCCGCTCGAGGAGGACCGCCGCGAGGCCCGCGACGGCGACCCCGCCCGTGCGGCGGAGGCGGCCGAGCTGCGCGCCGAGCTCGGCGCCTGCCTCGCCCAGATCTCGCCGCGCGCAGGCCACGCGTGGTCGTGCTGAAGGACGCCTTCGACTTCAGCTTCGAGGAGATCGCAGGAGCGTCGGGCATGCCCGTCGGGACGGCCAAGTGCTACGCCCACCGCGCGCGCAACGGCCTGCGGGAGCGGCTGTCGCGCATGAACGCTGCCCCTGGGCAAGGCGCGAGATCGAGGCGATCCTGCCGCACCGCGACCCGTTCCTCCTGCTCGACGAGGTGATCGAGCTCGAGCCGGGCGTCCGCGTCGTCGCCCGGAAGCTCGTCACCGAGGAGGACTGCGCCGGGCCACTTTCCCGGCAACCCGATCATGCCCGGCGTGAAGATGGTCGAGGCGCTGGCCCAGGCGGGCGCGGTCGCGGTGCTCAGTCGCAGGAGGAGAACCGCGGCAAGATCGCGCTCTTCGCCGGCATCGACGACGTCCGCTTCAAGCGCGTCGTGCGGCCGGGCGACGAGCTGACGCTCGAGTGCGACCTCGAGACCGTGCGCGGCCCGATCGGCAGGGGCAAGGCGCGCGCGACCGTCGGCGGCGAGCTCGCCGTCCGCGGCACGCTGACCTTCGCGGTGGACCGCGTCGTGATCGGCTCGGCCAACGGCAGGCGCGATCGGGATCACCGGCCTCGGTGTCTACGTCCCCGACCGCGTGTTCACGAACGAGGACCTCGAGCAGTACGTCGACACGACCGACGAGTGGATCGTCGAGCGCACGGGGATCCGCGAGCGGCGGTTCGCGACCGAGGAGCGAGGCGCTGACCGACATCGCCGCGCCGGCCGCGCGGGCGGCGCTCGCCGACGGCGGGCGTCGAGGCCGCGTCGATCGACCTGATCGTCGTCGCCACGGTGACGCCCGACATGATGTTCCCGACGAGCTCGGCGCTGCTCGCCGACGAGCTCGGGATGCCCGACGCGGCCGCGTACGACCTGCTCGCCGGCTGCACGGGCTTCATGTACGCGATCGCGCAGGCCTACGGGATGCTCGCGTCGGGCCTCGCGAAGCGCGCGCTCGTCGTCGGCGGCGACGTGCTCTCGAAGATCCTCGACTGGGACGACCGCTCGACGCTCGTCCTCTTCGGCGACGGCGCGGGCGCGGTCGTGCTCGAGCGCGGTCGACGAGGGCGGCTTCCTCGGCTTCGAGCTCGGCGCGGACGGCGGCGGCGGCGACAATCTCTGGCTGCCGGGCAGTGGCTCGCGCCACTTCGACGACGCCGACAAGCTCGTGAAGATGAACGGCCGCGAGGTGTTCAAGTTCGCGACGCGGGTGATGGTCAGCTCGGCCGAGAAGGTGCTCGCGGAGTGCGGCCTGACGGTCGACGACGTCGACGTCTACGTCCCGCACCAGGCGAACAAGCGGATCATCGACCACGCGGCGCGTAAGCTCGGGATCCCGCGAGGAGAAGGTCGTCGTGAACGTCGACCGGTACGGCAACACATCGTCGGGCTCGATCCCGCTCGCGCTCGCGGACGCCGCCGCCGACGGGCGGCTGCACGAGGGAGAATTGGTGCTGATGACCGGAATGGGAGCCGGCCTCACCTGGGGCTCGGCGCTGATCGAGTGGACAGAACGGAACGGAGTGCGGCGTGAGCAAGATCGCCTTCATGTTCCCGGGCCAGGGCTCGTACGAGGCCGGGATGGGACGCGACGTCGCCGAGGCGGTGCCCGAGGCGATGGCGGTGTACGACGCCGGCAGCGAGGCGTCCGGGCTGGACCTGCAGGAGCTCTGCTTCCACGGGCCGCTCGAGGACCTGCTCGACACGAAGGTGCAGCAGCCTGCGCTCGTCGCGACGAGCCTCGCGATCAACGCGGCGATCCGGGCGCGCGGGATCGCGCCCGGACTTCGTCGTCGGCCACTCGGTCGGCGAGTTCGCGGCGCTCGGCGCCGCCGGCGTCGATCGGCGCGGCCGACGCGATCGGGCTCGTGCGCGAGCGCGGGATCGCGATGGCCGAGGCCGCGCAGGCGCGCCCGGGCTCGATGGCCGCGATCCTCGGCCTCGCCGACGAGGTCGTCGAGGGCCTCTGCCGCAAGATCGTCGAACGTGTGGCCGGCGAACTACAACTGCCCCGGCCAGATCGTCGATCTCGGGCGAGGACGACGCCGTCGGCGAGTGCTGCGCCGAGGCGGAGCGCGAGGGCGCTCGCCGCGCGGTCCGGCTGCGGGTCTCCGGCGCGTTCCACTCGCCGCTCGTCGAGCGGGCGGCCGACAAGCTGCGCCCGGCGGTCGAGCGGATCCACTTCCACGAGCCGCGCGACGGCGTTCATGTCGACCGTGACGGCGAAGCTCGAGGACGCGCAGCCGCTACCGCGAGCTGCTCGTCGAGCAGCTGACCGCGCCCGTCAAGTTCACGCAGGCGGCGCGCGAGCTGATCGGCAAGGGCGTGACGACGTTCGTCGAGGTCGGCCCCGGCAACGTGCTCAGCGGTTTACTGAAGAGGATCGACAGGAGCGTGCGCATCGTCTCCGTCAACGACCTCGCAGGCCTGCGCGAGTTGGAGGAGACGCTTGCCTAGCGGCGTGAGCGTTCGCGTCGCTCGAGGGCAAGAACGCGCTCGTCACAGGAGCCTCGCGCGGGATCGGCCGGGCGATCGCGGTCGAGCTCGCCGCGGCGGGCGCGAGCGTCGTCGTCGGCTACCGCTCCGGCAAGGAGGAGGCCGAGGCGCTCGCGGCCGAGCTCGGCGGCCGCGCGCGTGCAGGCCGACGTCTCCGACGCCGACGACGCGCAGCGGCTCGTCGAGGAGGCAGGCGACCTCGACATCCTCGTCAACAACGCCGGCCTGACCCGCGACGGCCTGCTCGCGCGGATGTCCGACGACGACTGGCGAGACGGTGATCGACACGAACCTCTCCTCGGTCTTCTACACCTGCCGCGCGGTGACGCGGCCGATGATGAAGAAGCGCGCCGGCTCGATCGTGAACATCTCCTCGATCGTCGGCGTGCACGGCAACTGGGGCCAGACGAACTACGCCGCCTCGAAGGCGGGGATCATCGGCTTCACGAAGTCGCTCGCGCGCGAGCTCGGCTCGCGCAACGTGCGCGCCAACGTCGTCGCTCCGGGCTACGTCGAAGACGCAGCTGACGGACGTGCTGCCCGAGGAGGCGACGCGCGGCGATGCTCGACGAACACGCCGCTCGGCCGCCTGGGCGAGCCGGAGGACGTGGCCGGAGCGGTACGCTTCCTCTGCTCCGACGCGGCCTCGTTCATCACGGGCGAGGTGCTGCTCGTCGACGGCGGACTGGGGATGTAGCGAGTGGCTGACAGACAACGGAAGACGGCGCGTCGTCGTGACCGGGCTCGGCATGGTGACGCCGCTCGGCAACGACGTCGAGACGACCTGGGCGAACCTGATCGCGGGCGAGTCCGGCGCGGCCGAGATCACAGCAGTTCGACGCGAGCGACTTCCCGGTCCACTTCGCCTGCGAGCTGAAGGACTTCGACCCGACCCACTGGATCGAGCACAAGCAGGCGCGGCGCATGGACCGCTTCGCGCAGATGGTCGCTCGCCGCGGCGCGGCAGGCCGAGGCCGACTCCGGGCATCGACGATCGCGAAGGAGTCGCGACCGCGTCGGCGCGTCGATCGCGACCGGGATCGGCGGCCTCGGCGCGTTCCAGGACTGCTACCAGACGCTGATCGACCGCGGCCCCGACCGGGTCAACCCGTTCTCGATCCCCGCGATCATCCCGAACATGGGCGCCGGCTGGGTCTCGATGGAGCTCGGCACGCGCGGCCCGCTCTCGTCGCAGTGCACCGCCTGCGCCGCCTCGAACATGGCGATCGGCGAGGGCGCGGACGCGATCCGGCTCGGCCGCGCGGACGCGATGATCTGCGGCGGCACCGAGGCCGGGATCACGCGCGTCGGCATCGCCGGCTTCGGCGCGATGCGCGCGCTCTCGCGCCGCAACGACGATCCGAAGCGCGCCTCGCGGCCGTTCGACGCCGGCCGCGACGGCTTCGTGATGGGCGAGGCCGGCGGCGCGTGTCGTGCTCGAGGAGCTCGAGCACGCGCAGGCGCGCGGCGCGAAGATCTACGCCGAGCTGATCGGCTACGGCGTCTCGTCGGACGCGAACCACATCACCGAGCCCGACCCGACCGGCGACGAACCCGGCGCGCGCGATGCAGATGGCGTTCGCGCGACGCCGGCATCGACCCGTCCGAGGTCGGCTACATCAACGCGCACGGCACCTCGACGCCGCTCGGCGACGCCGTCCGAGACGCGGGTGATCAAGCTCGCGGTCGGCGAGGAGAACGCCTACAAGATCCCGGTCTCCTCGACGAAGGGCGCGACCGGCCACTGCCTCGGCGCCGCCGGCGCGGTCGAGGCGATCTTCACGATCCTCGCGACGCAGCGCGGCGTCCTGCCGCCGACGATCAACTACGAGGTCGCCGGATCCGGCGTGCGACCTCGACTACATCCCGAACGAGGCGCGCGAGGCGCGAGATCGCAGGTCGGCGTCTCGAACTCGTTCGGCTTCGGCGGCCACAACGCCTGCGTCGTCTTCCGCAAGCTCGACGATCGTAGTCCGTCGCGTCTCTCCTTGTAACAGACTGTTACGAGGTCGCCCCGGCACGCGGTCAGGCGCGGGCTCCGGGAGCGGGCCTCGGCTGAGCAAGTTGCAGTCTGTTACTTGGCTAGAGGCGCAGCTCGAGCAGGACGACGTCGCGCCACGCGCCGTCCAGCTGCCCGATTCGCTCGCGCCTGCCGACCTCGCGGAAGCCGAGCCGGTGATGCAGCTCGAGGGACGCCTTGTTGTCCGGGAAGATCCCGGCCTGCAGCGTCCAGTAGCCGCCGGTGCGCGCGCTCTCGATCACGTGGCGAGCAGCGCCTGTCCGACCCCGCGCCCGCGCGCGCGCTCGGCGACGTAGACGCTTTCCTCGCCGACCCCGCGGTAGACGGCGCGGCTCGAATATGGGACGACGGCGCACCAGCCGACGACCTCGCCGTCGCAGCGTCGCGACGAAGCGGTGCTCGGCGCAGGTGCCTGGCGTCCCACTCCTCCCAGGTCGGCACCTCGGTCTCGACGTCGCGTGCCCGTTCGATCCCCTCGGCGAAGATCGCGGCGACGCCGGGTAGCCTCGGCGGCGGAGCGCGAGCTGAGCACGCCTACTGCAGCCGACGAGCCGTCCGTCGGCGGTCCGGACGTAGGCGGAGCGGCCCCAGTCGAGTCGCGTGCCTCGGCGTCGAGCCGGCGGCCGTCCGAACCTGCATCCGCCGATTCTCGCACGGCCGCGCCGATAAGCTCCGGCCCATGTCCCGCTGGGCGACCTTCGACTGCTACGGCACGCTGATCGACTGGAACGCCGGCATCGGCGGCGTGCTCGAGCGCCTCTTCGGCGCCGAGCGGCGCCGGACCTGCTGCGCCCGCTACCACGAGCTCGAGCCGGAGGTGCAGGCGGAGGCGTACCGCAGCTACGCGGAGGTGCTCACGCTGACGCTCGAGCGGCTCGCGACGAGACCGGCCTGGCGATCCCGGAAGGGGAGAGCGGGCGCGCTGCCGCAGCTCGCTGCCGGACTGGCCGGCCTTCCGCGAGGTGCCGCGCGGCGCTCGCCGAGCTGCGGCGCGCGCGGCTGGAACCTCGCGATCCTCTCCAACACCGATCACGCGCTGATCTCCGAGTCGGAGAAGCGGATCGGCGTGCCGTTCGACCTCGTCGTCACCGCCGAGGACGATCGGCTCGTACAAGCCCGCGCACGGCCACTGGGAGCGCTTCTTCGAGCTGACGACCGCCGACCGCGAGCACCACGTCCACGTCGCCGCGAGCCTCTTCCACGACGTCGCGCCGGCGCGCGAGCTCGGGCTGAAGATCGTCTGGATCAACCGGCTCGGCGAGCAGCCCGAGCCGGAGCCGGACCGCGAGCTGCCCGACCTTCGCGGCCTCCCCGACACGCTCGACGAGCTCGTCCCGCCCCGGCATGACCCTGCGGCCGCCGCCGCGACGACGACTTCGACGCGATCCTCGAGCTGATGAACGCGCATCAGCTGGCCGCGTTCGGCGAAGCCGACGTGACCGCCGACGAGCTGCGGACGTGGCTGACCACGCCCTACGTCGTGGTCGAGCGCGACATCCGCGTCCTCGAGCGCGACGGGCGGCTCGTCGGCTACGTCGACGTCGACCCGACACGAGACGGACCCGCCGCTGCTGGTGGTGCGACGTCAAGGTGCATCCCGGACGTGGACGCCGGAGCGCGGTCCTCGACGAGCTCGTCGCCTGGCTCGACGAGCGCGCGGAGAGTCGGACGGCTGCGCGTCTGGACTCTCGGCCGACCGACACGCGGATCGCTCGACGCGCTCGCGCGGCTCGGCTTCGAGCCCGTCCGCCACTCCTACCGGATGGAGATCGACCTCGCCGGCGACGCGCGCGAGCCCGCCTGGCCGGACGGGATCACGGTTCGCGCCGCCGACCGACGGCGAGCAGCGGCACGTCTACGACGCGCGTCGTCGAGGTCTGGCAGGACACGAACGACCCGCTCGACGAGACCTTCGAGGAGTGGGCGCACTGGCACGTGGAGCGCGGACTTCGACCCGTCGCTCTGGTTCCTCGCGCTCGACGGCGACGAGCTCGCCGGCTTCTCGATCTGCCGGCAGGACCCGAACGATCCGGACGCCGGCCACGTCGCGCTGCTCGGCGTGCGCGCGGCCCTGGCGGCGGCAGGGGCTCGGCGAGGCGCTCCTCCTCCACTCCTTCGCGGAGCTTCCGCCGCGCGTGGCTGGACGCGCGGGACGCTCGGCGTCGACGCCTCGAGCCCGACCGGCGCCGTCCGCGCTGTACGAGCGCGCCGGGATGCGCGTCTACCGCGACACGGTCTTCCTCGAGCGGCCGAGCGTGCAGGCCGTGAGCCGGCTCCGCGCCCGCTGCCCCGACTGCCGGACGCTGACCGCGGTCGCGCTCGGGCCGGAGTACCAGTGCCACTCGCTGCGGGCGCGAGTTCGCGGCCGGCCTCGTGCGCGTGCCGCGCGCCTGGGGCGACGGCGGCGAGGCGATGGCCGAGGCGGCGTTCCTCGAGCTTCCCTATCCCGGAGGCGGCGGTCGTCGAGGCCGACACGCTCGCCGAGCAGACGCTGCTGCTCGCGTCCGAGCTGCCCGACCGGCCGCTCGTGCTCGGCGGCTGCTGCTGCGCCCACGTCGGCGCGATCGAGGCGCTCTCGGCCGGCGAGGAGCGCCTCGCCGTCGTCTGGATCGACGCGCACGGCGACCTGAACACGCCCGAGAGCTCGCCGTCGGGCAACGCGTGGGGGATGCCGCTGCGGATGGTGATCGACGACGGCGCCGTCGCTGCCGCAGCACGTTGCGCTCGTCGGCGCCCGCAACCTCGACCCGCCCGAGGTGGAGTTCATCGCGGCGAGCGGGGTCCACACCGGCGACGGCGCGGTCGAGCGCGCGCTCGACGGAGCCGACGCCGTCTACGTCGCGTTCGACGGCGACGTCGCTCGAGCCGGGCGAGCTCGCGGTCTTCATGCCCGAGCCGGACGGGCTGCGCGCTCGGCGAGGTCGAGGAGCTGCTCGCGACGATCGCCGCGCGCGACGCGCGTCGCCGGTCTCGGCTTCACCGGGCTCGTGCGGCGATCCGCCGAACGAGCCGAAGCTCGCCCGGCTCGCCGCGCGCCGCTCGGGCTCTGTAACCCCGGCCGGCAGGGCGCGGGTCTAAGATCCCACGATGGCCGAAGCCGACCAGGATCGACGTCTCGATCGAGCACAAGCAGGCGCCCGAGCCGCCGGCGAAGAAGCACCCGAACACCTGCCCCGGCTGCGGCTCGCACTACCGCGACGACGAGCTCGCGCGCGAACCTGCGCGTCTGCACGCAGTGCGGCCACCACTTCCCGGTCAAGGCGCGCGAGCGGATCGACGCAGCTCGCCGACGCGGGCAGCTTCGTCGAGGAGGCGGCGGACCTGCGCTCGGCCGACCCGCTCGACTTCTTCGACCTCCGCGCCTACAACGAGCGGCTCGCCGAGGCGGAGATCGCGACCGGCCTCGGCGACGCGATCGTGATCGGCAGCGCCGCGATCGAGCAGCTCCGCTGCGAGCTCGCGGTGATGGACTTCTCCTTCATGGGCGGCTCGATGGGCTCGGTCACCGGCGAGAAGTTCGCGCGCGCGTGCGAGAGCGCGGCCGCAGCGCGGCGTGCCGCTCGTCTCGGTCTCCGCGTCGGGCGGCGCCCGCATGCAGGAGGGAATCCTGGCGCTGATGCAGCTGCCGAAGACCGTCGTCGCCGTCGAGGAGCTGCACGAGGCGCGGCTGCGCGCTGATCTCGCGTGATGGCGCACCCGACGACGGGCGGCCTGCTCGCGAGCTTCGCCAGCCTCGGCGACGTCGCTCGCTCGCCGAGCCGGGCGCGCTGATGTCGTTCGCCGGCCCGCGCGTCGTCGCGCAGACGACGCGCGAGAAGCTGCCCGACGACTTCGGCCTCGCCGAGTCGAACCTCCGCTTCGGCCACGTCGACGCGATCGTCCCGCGGCCCGAGCTGCGGCCGACGCTCGCGCGGCTGCTCCGGCTCTTCGGAGAGGCGTAGCGGTGGCCACGTGATGCCGAGATCAGGCTCCGGGATCGGCTGAGCAAGCTGAGCGGGCTCGATCTGCTGCGCGGCGCCCGGCTCTCCGGCGAGCTCGAGCGGCTGAAGCGCCAGCTCGACCGGATCGAGGCCGAGCCGACCGACGAGGAGATCTGGCAGCAGGTCGAGCTCGCCCGGCACGAGGAGCGGCCGTACACGCTCGACTACGTCGAGCGGATCCTCGACGACTGGTTCGAGCTGCACGGCGACCGCGGCCGCGCCGACGACGCCGCGATCGTCGCCGGCCTCGGCAAGCTCGACGGCCGCACGGTCGCGCTGATCGGCCACCAGAAGGGCCGCGACATCAAGGAGCGCGCGAACGCGGAACTTCGGCATGGCCTACCCCGAGGGCTACCGGAAGGCGATGCGCGTGATGGAGCTCGCCGACCGGCACGGCTTCCCGCTCGTCACGCTCGTCGACACGCCCGGGCGCGTATCCCGGGCGTCGCGGCCGAGCAGCACGGCCAGGGCGGCGCGATCGCCCGCTCGCAGGCCGCGATGGCGCGGCTCGGCGTCCCGACGGTCGCGTGCGTGATCGGCGAGGGCGGCTCCGGCGGCGCCGTCGCGATCGCGCGTCGCCGACCGCGTGCTGATGCAGGAGAACGCGATCTACTCGGTGATCTCGCCCGAGGGCTGCGCGGCGATCCTCTGGCGCGACGCCGGCGAGAAGCGAAGGCGGCCGCGGCGTTCAAGCCGGATGCCGCGCACTGCCTCGAGCTCGGCGTGATCGACGGGATCGTCCCCGAGCCCGAGGGCGGGGCCCACGACGAACCACGACGAGGCGGCGCGGCTGCTCGCGTGCGGCGCTCGCGCGACGCGCTCGACGAGCTCGACGGACGTCCCCAGCCGACGAGCTGCGCGCGCGCGCCGGCGGGCCAAGTTCCGTGTCGATGGGCGTGCTCGCCTGATCGATCAGGCTTTCCACAGCTTCCACAGGCTTTTCCCCTGCTCCGAATATGCTTGCAACGGGTCTAGACGCGTTGAGGCCGGCAAAAGCCGGCCTCGACTGACCCCCGCTCGGTGGAGAAGCGGTGCGCCGTGGCACCGGGTCGATCTCCGATCCGCGGCGGCTGAAACCTCGCTGCGGATAGGACTGCGACGTGGCGACGCTCGACGGACTACCGAGCGCAAGCGCGACGCGCGGCAAGACGCCCGGAGCCGTTCGGCCGGCGCGGCGCGGCGGCAAGGCGCCGATCTTCGTCGTCCAGCGCCACGACGCCGCGCCGGCTGCACTACGACTTCCGGCTCGAGCGCGACGGCGCGCTCGCGAGCTGGGCGGTGCCGAAGGGCGTGCCGCTCGAGCCCGGCGACGCAGCACCTCGCCGTGCACGTCGAGGACCACCCGCTCGACTACGCGACCTTCGAGGGCGAGATCCCGGCCGGGCAACTACGGCGCCGGCACGGTCGAGATCTGGGATCGCGGCACGTACGAGCTCGTCGAGGAGAAGCGCGACGGCGGGCTGACCGTGCGCCTGCACGGCGAGCGGCTCGAGGGCCTCTGGACGCTCGTGCCGGCCCAGCTCGACGGCGACCCGAAGAACTGGCTGCTCGTGAAGAAGAAGGAGGACGCGCCCGCCGCGCGCAAGCGCCGCACGCTACGCGCCGATGCTCGCGACGCTCGCGGGCGACGTGCCGACGGGCGAGGGCTGGCTCTTCGAGGTGAAGTGGGACGGCTTCCGGGCGATCGCGACGATCGCGGCGGCGAGGTCGAGCTGCGCAGCCGCAACGACAACGACGCTCGACGAGCGCTTCCCGACGGTCGTCGCGCGCGCTCGAGCGCGCGCTGCGCACGCCCGACTGCGTCCTCGACGGCGAGGTCGTGCGCGCTCGACGAGGACGGCCGCGCCGAGCTTCTCGGCGATGCAGCAGGGCAAGCGAGGGCACGACGTACGTCTACGTCGCCTTCGACGTGCTCGAGGTCGAGGGCGAGCCGCTCGTCGACCTGCCGCTCGACGGAGCGGCGCGAGCGGCTCGCGCGAGCTCGTCGACACGCGGCGCGGCGGTGTCCAGATCTCGCGACGCGTTCGACGACGGCGCAGGCGCTCTACCGAGGCGGCGCAGGAGCAGCGCTTCGAGGGGGTCATCGCCAAGCGCGCCGACTCGCCCTACGAGCCGGGGAGGCGCTCGCGCGACTGGCTGAAGATCAAGACGCAGGGCCGGCAGGAGTTCGTGATCGCGGGATACACGAAGGGCCAGGGGCGCCGGCTCGGACGGCTTCGGCTCGCTCGTGCTCGGCGTGCACGAGGACGGGCGTCCTCCGCTAGGCGGGCAACGTCGGCACCGGCTTCGACGACGCCGAGATCGAGCGGCTGCTCGCGCTGCTGCGACCGCTGCGAGCGGACGACGTCGCCGTTCGCCGAGGTGCCGAAGATGCCGAAGGTGCGCAAGGGCGACGTCGTCTGGGTCGAGCCGAAGCTCGTCGCCGAGGTCGAGTTCGCCGAGTGGACGCACGACGGCCGGCTGCGCGCGCCCGTCGTACCAGGGCCTGCGCGAGGACAAGGAGGCGGAGGAGGTGCGCCGCGAGCGCGAGCCGATCGCCGCCGGAGCTGACGCGAGGGCAAGCGCGTGCTGAAGCTGTCCAACCTCGACAAGCCGTTCTGGCCGGAGGAGGGGATCACGAAGGGCGACCTGCTCGCGTACTACCGCGACGTCGCGCCGGTGCTCGTGCCGCACCTGCGCGACCGGCCGTTCACGATGAAGCGCTATCCCGACGGCTGGCAGGGCAAGTTCTTCTTCCAGAAGGACGCCCCGAAGCACATGCCCGACTGGATCCCGACGCGCGCCGCTTCGAGGCCTCGACGCGCGACGGCCGCCGCAGCGACGCGTGATCGACTTCCCGCTCGTGAACGACGAGCTGGCGCTGCTCTGGATGGTCAACATGGGCTGCATCGACATGAACACCTGGTACTCGCGGGTCGACCAGCCCGACCGGCCCGACTGCGTGCTCTTCGACCTCGACCCGTCGCCGGACGTCGGGTTCGCCGAGACGATCGAGGTCGCGCTGCTGGTCAAGCAGATGCTCGACCTGCTCGAGCTCGAGTCGCTTCCCGAAGACGAGCGGCTCGCGAGGGGATCCACGTGCTCGTCCCGATCGCGCGGCGGCACACCTACGACGAGACGCGCGAGTTCGCCGAGATCGTCGCCGGCGCGCTCGCGCGCGCGCATCCCGGGCTCGCGACGACCGAGTGGACGAAGGCTCCTTGTAGCCGCCGCCGCCGAACTTGCCGCCGGCGTGGAGCGACGTGAGCACGAGCGTGACCGCCGGGATCTTCTCGACCGGGTGCTCGTCGACGGGGATGCCGCGGCCGTCGTCGACGACCCGCACGCCGCCGTCGGGCTGCAGCGTCACTTCGATGTGGGAGGCGTGGCCGGCGAGGGCTTCGTCGACCGAGTTGTCGACGACCTCGTAGACGAGGTGGTGGAGCCCGCGCTCACCCGTGGAGCCGATGTACATGCCCGGCCGCTTGCGCACGGCCTCCAGACCCTCGAGAAGCTGGATGTCGCTGGCATCGTACGTGGCATCCGCGGAAACGGCAGATTGATCGGGGGTTTGGGTCACCACTCCAGTATACGGGCGATTGTGTGCGTCTCAGCGACCGCATGCCTGTGTCGAACGACGTGAACGACCGCTCAGATGCCCCTGAGCGCCTCAGGAGCGGGTCTGGGACGTGCTCGTGGGGCCTATCCTCATGCCCTGTACGTCCAAGGGACCTGAAAACGGCTCAGATCGGCGCCCCGGCCATCGGGTCGTTGGGGCGATCGGTCATCGTGGAGGCATGAGCACGACAGCACGGCGTCCCGCCCTCGCCGCGACCCCGTTGGCCGCCGCCGCGGGGGCCGTCGGCGTGCTCGTGGCGGTCGCCATCGTGGCCCTGCGGACCGGCGCCGGACAGCTGCTCGACGAGCGCGCCATGTCCACGGTCGTGGCAGGTCGCGAAGCCGAGATCACGGTGCTGAGCCTGCTCGGACGCGTCTCGATCGGCGCGGTCCTGGCGGTCGCGGCTGCCTGCGTCACCCTGGCGGTCGTCCGTGGACGCATGCGTCTGGCCGTCGCGGCGCTCACGGTGATCGTCGGCGCGAACCTCACCACGCAGCTGCTCAAGGAAGTCGTGCTTCAACGGTCGGCGCTCGAGGTCATCGCGCCCAACAGCCTGCCGAGCGGGCACACCACCGTGGTCGCCAGCGCGGTCGGAGCGCTTCTCCTGGTGGCGCCTCGGGCTCTGCGGCTGGCGGTCGTCGTGCCGGGCGCGTTCGCCGTGGCGATGACCGGGGCCTCGACCGTCGTCGCGGGCTGGCACCGTCCGGCCGACATCGTGGCCGCCCTTGGCCGTGTGCCTGGCCTGGACCGCGGTCGGCTCGATGATGGTCGGAGGCAGCCACCGCCCGGTCCCGGGCGTCGTCGTCGGCTCGCTGGCCGGCGTGGCCGGCGGGCTCCTGACGCTCATCGTCATCGGGGTGCGCCCCGCATACGGCTGGAGCGGGTTCGGTGAGGCCTCGGTCGTGCTCACGGCCATGGCACTGGCGACCGCGCTCACCGTGGCGCTGATGGAGCGGATCGTTCCCACCGCTCACTAGCCGTACGTGTCGCCAGCCGCACGTGTCGCTAGCCGTACGTGTCTCTGGGACCGCGCGCGTTGCGGATCGTGCGCTGACCCTTCTTCCACGACGGCGCCTGGGGGCCGCGCACGTCGATGCGCAGCACGGTGCCGTGGCCCAGCTCCTCGTTGAGCCGGTGCACCACCCGGGCGGCCAGCAGCTTCAGCTCCTTGGCCCAGGCGGTGGAGTCGGCGAGGATCGACACGACGCCGTCCTCGAACCCGTCGACCCGTGAGTGGGCGGCGATCTCCGGTCCGACGATGCCGGCCCAGTCGGTGAAGACCCGCTGCGCCTGGATCCGCTCGTCCCAGCCGTGCTCGCGCGTCACCTCGCCGAGCGCGTCGGCGAGGCGCACCGGGTCGTCGCGCTTGGCACGGCGTGGCGACGCCGGCGGTGGCCGCCGCCGACGAGGAGGACCCGACGGGGTGCCGCCGCGATAGGCATCGGCGATGTCGCGGGCCAGACCCAGCGCGTCCGGCTCGTCCTCGATCGGATCGGAGTCGGGTTCCTGGTCGTCAGGCGCCGTCACTGTGCACCCGTCCTCCCTCGACCCGGAAGCGTCGTCCGAGCAATGCCTTCGGTACATCATCGGCCACGGCAGCCGTGACGAGCACCTGCTCGGCGTCGCCCACCAGCGCAGCGAGCTGCTCGCGCCGACCTTGGTCGAGCTCGGCGAACACGTCGTCGAGGATCAGCACCGGGTCGTCGCCCTCCTCCCGCAGGAGCGCGAACGACGCCAGTCGCAGCGCCAGCGCGAGTGACCACGACTCACCGTGACTCGCGTACCCCTTGGCCGGGAGGTCGCCGATCTCGAGCACGGCTTCGTCGCGGTGCGGCCCGACGAGGCTGATGCCGCGCTCGAGCTCGTCGCGTCGGCGCTGCTCGATGCCGGTCAGCAGCGCCGTGCGCACCGATGCCGGGTCGCCGACCGCGTCGTCGGGCAGCTCGACGGATGCCTTGTAGGTGGCGCGGACGTCACGGCGGTCGGTGGGCGCCTCGGCCGCGACCTCCAGGTACGCCGACGCCAGATGCACCCCAAGATCCATGAGCAAGTTCATTCGTTGCGCCACGATTTCGGCTCCAAGAGTGGCGAGCTTGTCGTCCCAGATGTCGAGGGTGGAGAGGTCGACCGAGCCGTGCCGGCCGCGTGCCGACTTCAGCAGTGCGTTGCGCTGTTTGAGCACGCGGTCGTAGTCGGCCTTCACGCCGCCCAGCCGGGGCGTGCGCAGCGTCAGCAGGGCGTCGAGGAAGTGGCGCCGGTCCGACGGGTCGCCCTTGACCAGGGCGAGGTCGTCCGGCGAGAACATGACGGTGCGCAGGATCCCGACGACGTCGCGCGTGCGCGGCAGGGCCGACCCGTTGACCCGCGCCCGGTTGGCCCGCCCGGGCGTGATCTCGACCTCAAGCAGGGCCGTCCGGTCGGCGCGGCGCACCTCGACCCGGACGACTGCCTGGTCGGCTCCGACCCGGACCAGGGGTGCGTCCCCAGCTACCCGGTGCGAGTCCAGGCGCGAGACGTAGTCGATGGCCTCGACCAGGTTGGTCTTGCCCTGCCCGTTCGCGCCGATGAAGGCGATCGGCCCGGGCTCGAGGTCGATCTCGGCCTCGGTGTATGACCGGAAGTCGTGCAGGACGAGCCGGGCGACGTGCATCGGCTAGGCGGGATCGGACGGGTCGGGGTCCGCGGGGTCGAGGCCGACCTCCTCGGCCGCCTGGACCGCGTGGCCCCCGAACTGCTGCCGCATCGCGGCCACGGCCTTCATCGCCGGCGACTCGTCCTGGCGTGAGGTGAATCTCGCGAAGAGCGATGCGGCGATGGTGTGCACCGGCACGGCGTTGTCGATCGCCGCCTCGACCGTCCAGCGACCCTCGCCGGAGTCCTCGGCATAGCCACGGATCTTCGAGAGTCCGGGGTCGTCCTCCAGCGCGTTGACCAGCAGGTCGAGCAGCCAGGACCGGACGACGGTTCCTGTGCGCCACGAGTCGAAGACGTCGGTGACGTTGTCGACCATGTCGACCTTCTCGAGCAGCTCGTAGCCCTCCGCGTAGGCCTGCATCATGGCGTACTCGATGCCGTTGTGGACCATCTTGGAGAAGTGCCCGGCGCCGACCCGGCCAGCGTGCACGAAGCCGGAGGACTCGTCGGGGCGAAGTGCGTCGAAGGCCGGCTGGACCTTGGCAACGTCGTCGGCGTCGCCTCCGACCATCAGGGCGTACCCGTTGTCGAGGCCCCAGACGCCTCCACTGACACCGCAGTCGACGAAGCCGACGTCCTTCTCGCTCAGTGCGGCCGCGTTCTTCTCGTCGTCGGTCCAGCGCGAGTTGCCGCCGTCGACGACGACGTCGCCCGCGCCGAGCAGGTCACCGAGCTCGGCGACCGTCTGCTGGGTGGGTTCGCCGGCCGGCACCATGACCCACACGACCTTGGGCGACGGCAGCTGCTCGACCATCTCGGCCAGGGAGCCGGCGTCGCTGAGGTCGGGGTCCCGGTCGAAGCCGACCACCGTGAGGCCGGCCTTGCGCATGCGGGTGCGCATGTTGCCGCCCATCTTGCCGAGGCCGACGAGACCGATGTGCATGGTGCCTCCCGAATCGTGTGGCACTGCTCAGCTCTGCAGTCGTACGGGCATGATCAGGTAGCGGAAGGCTGCGTCGGGGTCGGCCCCGATCTCCGGCACGCCCGAGATGGCCGCCGGCTTCGTGTGCTGGGTGAACGACAGGTGCACGACGGGCTCCGACATGACGCCGAGGCCCTCCAGCAGGTAGGTGGGGTTGAACCCGATCGAGATGTCGGCGCCGTTGATGGTGGCCTCGATGGACTCCGAGGCCTGGGCCTCGTCGCCGCTGCCGGCCTCGAGGAGGAGCAGACCGTCGGCGAACGTCAGCCGCACCGGGGTGTTGCGCTCGGCGACGAGCGACACGCGCTTGACCGAGTCGACGAACTCCTGCGTGCCGACGTAGGCGACCGTCTCGGCCTGGGCCTGGAACAGCTGGCGGACGCGCGGGAAGTCGCCCTCGAGCAGGCGGGTGGTGGTGCGGCGCGACCCGTTGCCGACCGTGCCCTCGAAGCCGATGAGGCCGTCGCCGGTCTCGCCGGACGACACCGCGATGGTGACGTCGCCGCCGGCCACGAGCGAACGGGCGGTCTCACCGAGGACCCGTGAGGGCACGAGCGCCTGGGCCGACAGATCGGCGCGCTCGGGGTACCAGCTGAGCTCACGCAGGCTGGCCCGGAACCGGTCGGTGGCCATGAGCGAGATCGTGGAGCCCTCGAGCTCGAGACGGACGCCGGTGAGCAGGGGCAGCATCTCGTCGCGACCGGCGGCCGCGCTGGCCTGGGCGACCGCGGTGGCGAACTCGTCGGCCTTGATCGTGCCGGTGGCCGTGGGCATGTCGGGCAGCTGCGGGTACTCCTCGACCGGCATGGTCTGCAGGCTGAACCTGGCACTGCCGCACACGACCTGCACCTTGGTGCCGTCGAGCGCGACGTCGATCGGCTTGGCCGGCAACGACTTGACGATCTCGGACAACAGACGACCGGAGACCAGGACGCGACCCTCGTCGGCGACTTCGGCCGGCAGGGTGGCGCGGGTGCTCGTCTCGTAGTCGAATCCGGACAAGGTGAGGCCGTCGCCGGAGGACTCGATCAGGAGTCCGGCGAGCACGGGAACGCTGGGACGGTTCGGAAGGCTGCGGGCGGTCCAGGCGACGGCGTCGGCGAACGTGTCGCGGTCGATGCGAAATTTCACGAACGAGGACCTTTCGAAAGGACGGATGCCGTCGGGATGAATCCTGCCACGCGACGGGTGCCCGAGGTAGGGCGGGGAACTGCTGGGAAGACTGTCCACACACCGGGGTTCAAGCCACTTTGACGAAGTGTTGTGACATATAGAGGAGTAGTAGTCGTAGTAGCCAGTGTGGAAACAGTGGACAACTGGTGTCTGCGCTGCTGGGAGGCGGTTCGGGCCGGTGGATGACCTGTGGTCGGACCGGTGGGCGACGCCCCGTGCCCTGTGGATTGACACACGACGTTCACACGCTGTTCACACCTTGTGCCCTGATGTCCACTGATCCGGTGCGCTTTCCCACAAGTCCGTCCCCAGCTGTGCATCGACGGAACCGGGGTCGCCGTGGAGTCACGCATGTGGGTCAGGACTGCCGGGCTTGCTGCTTGATGCGGTTCGTGAGCTCCGTGACCTGGTTGTAGACGGCGTGCTTCTCGGCCATCAGCTTGCGGATCTTGCGCTCGGCGTGCATCACCGTGGTGTGGTCGCGGCCGCCGAACTCCTGCCCGATCTTGGGCAGTGACATCTCGGTGAGCTCGCGGCACAGGTACATCGCGATCTGCCGGGCGAGCACCAGGTTGCGGGTGCGGTTGGCGCCGCAGAGCTCGTCGATCGAGAACTCGGAGTAGGTCGCGGTCTGGGCCATGATCTGGCCGATCGTGATGTCGGGCTCCTCGCCCTCGGCGACGAGATCCTTGAGCACCATCTGGGCGAGCTGCATGTCGACCGTGGTCTTCTGCAGGTTCGCGAAGGCCGTGGCCCGGATGAGCGCGCCCTCGAGCTCGCGGATGTTGGTCTGCACCCGACTGGCGATGAACTCCATGACGTCGGCCGGCACGGTGAGCTTCTCGTTGGCGGCCTTCTTGCGCAGGATCGCGATGCGGGTCTCGAGGTCGGGCGGGAGGGTCTCGGTCTGGAGGCCCCACTCGAACCGGTTGCGCAGTCGTTCCTCGAGGGTGCGCAGAGCCTTCGGCGGGCGGTCGGACGTCATGACGATCTGCTTGTTCTCGTTGTGCAACGCGTTGAACGTGTGGAAGAACTCGGCCTGGGTCGACTCCTTCTTCTCCAGGAACTGGAGGTCGTCGACGAGCAGGACGTCGATCTCGCGGTACTTGCGCTTCAGCTCGGCGGTCTTGCGTTCCTGGATCGCGTTGATGACGTCGTTGGTGAACTCCTCGGTGTTGACGTACCGCACGCGCGAGGACGGGTAGAGGCTGAGGACGTAGTGGCCGATGGCGTGGAGGAGATGGGTCTTGCCGAGGCCGGACTCGCCGTGGATGACGAGCGGGTTGTACGACTTGCCGGGTGCCTCGGCGACGGCGACGGCTGCGGCGTGGGCGAACCGGTTCGACGACCCGATGACGAAGTTCTCGAAGAGGTAGCGCGGGTTGAGTCGCGCCTCGGCGGCGGTGCCGCGCTTCAGGGGGACGACGTTGGTGCGCTGGGCCCAGCTGGGGACGAACGCGTCGTCGTCCTCCTCGTCGTCTAGCTCGGCCAGGTCGACGTCCTCGGACTCCGGCGCAGAAAGGAGATTTGTCGACATGTCGTCTTGTGCACTCAGCTCGTCGCGGGTGAGCGTCTCGATCTCGGTGGGATCGATCGTGACGATGAGCCGGATCTCCTGGCCGAGGGTCTTGGTGAGGGCGTTCTCCAGAGCCGGCCTGACCCGGGACTCGAGCTGTGCGCGGGTGAGGTCGTCCTGGACCGCGACGATCAGGATGCCGTTGTGGAGGCTGAGCGGCGTGGCGTTGAAGACCCAGACCTTGGCTCCCGGAGACAGGGTGTCGACCGCCTGCTCCCAGTGTGCGCCGAGCTCGACATCCTCAGTCGGATCCGGCGCTTCAGCCATCCCTGGTACCTCCATTGCTCCACATGGTTATCCACACAATGTGTATCGACACGTCAGCGTGGGGTCCACTGTGGAAAAGTCGAATACCGCGGCGACGCTAGCAGCGGCACTGAGTCAGTTCAAGCGGATTTCCCCATCTGACATCGGCCGCACGGCGTGTCGCCTGGACGAGCCTCTCACAGGTGTCGTAGGAAGGTCGGTTTGACCGTCGAGAGGCGCCCCCGTACCGTGGTGTGGTCATCTGAAACGACACCCGCCGCGTGCTCACAGCAAGTCAGATTCTGTGGGCGAGCGGTGGCCGTCGACCGGCTCGCATCGCACCATCCGCCAGCCCCAGACCATGCCAGCACCATCAAGCCAGCGCAGCGTGCCACCGCCCGACGTGAGGAAGCCCCGTGAGCAAGCGAACGTTCCAGCCGAACAACCGACGCCGTTCCAAGAAGCACGGCTTCCGACTTCGCATGCGCACCCGCGCCGGCCGCTCGATCCTGTCGTCGCGCCGCCGCAAGGGCCGCTCCAAGCTGTCGGCCTGAGCCCGTTGCTCGACCAGGTCCATCGCATGCGCAGCAGCGAGGACTACCGCGCCACGGTCCGCCGGGGCGCGAAGGCCGCTCGGCCCACCCTCGTTGCCCATGTCGTCCTTTCGGCGACGCGCGATGCCGGTCGATCCGTCGACCCCGCGGATGGGCCACACCCCGGCCCGAAGAGTGACCGAGTCACGTCGGTCGGTTTCGTGGTGAACAAGGGAGTCGGCACGGCGGTCGTCCGCAACCGCGTCAAGCGCCGTCTGCGCCATCTCATGCGGGCGCGGCTGTCAGATGTGCCAGCGGGCTCTCGGATCGTGATCCGGGCCCTGCCGGCCGCGAACGAGGCCTCGTCGTCGACCCTCGCCGACGACCTCGACGAGGCACTGCGCCGGGCGGGTGCTCGATGAAGTACCCCCTCATCTGGTTGCTCAAGCTGTACCGGCTCGTGATCAGTCCTCTGTACGGCCAGGTCTGCCGCTATTACCCGACGTGCTCGGCCTACGCCCTCGAGGCCGTCGAGACCCATGGCGCGGTCCGCGGCAGCTGGCTCGCTGCACGGCGAGTCGCGCGGTGCCACCCCTGGGCCGCCGGCGGCGTCGATCTCGTGCCGCCCCAGAAGGATCGAACACCGAAGAACCGCAGGTCATCGACGCCCTCGTCGTCATCGACCGTCCCCACCACAGGAGAACCATGGGCTTTCTGAGCGATCTGGGCTCAGCCATCATGACGCCGCTGTACTACGCGGTGTCCGGCGTGTTGCTCGCATGGCACTGGCTGTTCTCCCAGGTCCTGTCCGAGGACTCGGGCTGGACGTGGGCCCTGGCCATCGTCGGCCTGACGGTCACCATCCGCGCAGCGCTGATCCCGCTGTTCGTGAAGCAGATCAAGTCCAGCCGCAACATGCAGCTGCTCCAGCCTCAGATCAAGGAGCTGCAGAAGAAGTACGGCCACGACCGAGAGCGGCTCACCCAGGAGCAGATGAAGCTCTGGAAGGAGACGGGCACCAACCCGTTCGCCTCCTGCTTGCCGCTGATCTTGCAGATGCCGGTGTTCTTCGCCCTGTTCCGGGTCATCGACCAAGCCGCGAAGTTCGGCGCCGACGGAGCCAGAGGCTTCCTGACCTCGTCCGATGCGACGTCGTTGTCGCAGGCGACACTGCTCGGGGTCAGGATCGCGGACCGGTTCTGGACGAACTCGAACGACGTCTTCACGACCAACCGGGGTGACATCAAGATCATCACGTTGGTGCTGATCATCGCGATGTGCATCACCCAGTTCACGACCCAGCGTCAGTTGATGAGCAAGAACATGCCCCCCGCGGCCCTGGAGGGTCCGCAGGCGCGGCAGATGCGCACCCTGATGTACATCCTCCCGCTGGTGTTCGCGGTGGGAGGCGTGGCCTTCCCGCTGGGCGTCCTCGTCTACTGGACGACGTCGAACCTCTGGACCATGGGTCAGCAGTTCTACGTCATTCGCAACAACCCGGTTCCCGGCACGCCGGCGTTCAAGGCCAAGCAGGAGCGCGACGCGAGGCACGGCAAGGACGTCGCGGTCGACCCCGTGAAGGAAGCGGAGAAGCCGCCTCCCCCGCAGCCCCGGCAACAGCCGAAGAAGCAGTCGCGCAATCAGCGCAGAAGGCAAGGTGGCGGCAAGCCGCCGGACGACGGCTCGGCCCCACCCGCGGACGCCGAGGGCGATGCAAGCGCCGAGGAGTCGACCGAGCAGCCGGCGAAGCCGAACCCGCCGCCCCGTCAGCAACCGCGTCAACAGCCGCGGAGCCAGCGCAGCAAGAACAAGAAGAAGAAGAAGAGGGGCAAGCGATGAGCATCGATCCGAACAAGCTCGAGGCCGAGGGCGACGTCGCGGCCGACTTTCTCGAGGAGCTCCTCGACATCGCTGATCTCGATGGCGACATCGACATGGATGTCGACGGCGACCGGGCGGCCGTCTCGATCGTCGGTGGTGACCTCAAGCATCTGGTCGGGAGCGAGGGCGACGTCCTCGAGGCGCTCCAGGAGCTGACCCGCTTGGCCGTGTACCGGGAGACCGGGGAGCGCAGCCGGCTCATGCTCGACGTCGACGGCTATCGGGCGGCTCGTCGCGAGCAGCTCGTCCGGATCGCCGAGGAAGCCATCGAGCAGGTGAAGGCGAGCGGCGAGGCTGTCCCGCTCGACCCGATGTCACCGTTCGAGCGCAAGGTCGTGCACGACACCGTGGCCGACGCGGGCCTCGTCAGCGAGTCCGAGGGCGAGGACAAGAGCCGCCACGTGATGATCCTTCCGGCGTCCTGACCCGGCGCGCCGTGCCTGTTTCACGTGAAACACCCCCGTCGTCCGCGGCGGGGGTGTTTGGCGATCGCCTCGCCCTGGCGGAGCGATATGTCGACATGTTGACGACGGCGGGCGTCGAGCGCGGCTTGATCGGCCCGCGCGAGGTGCCACGACTGTGGGATCGCCACATCCTCAACTGTGGCGTCGTCGTGCCACGCGTCCCGGCGGGTGCGACGGTCGCCGACGTGGGCTCCGGCGCCGGGCTCCCCGGGCTCGTGTGGGCGATCGCCCGGCCGGACCTGCACCTCACGTTGATCGAGCCCTCGCTCCGCCGGACGGTCTTCCTGGAGGAGGCCATGGAAGCACTTGGGCTCGAGCAGACCGAGGTCATGCGTGCCCGGGCTGAGGACGTGACGGAGACATTCGATGTCGTGACCGCCAGAGCCGTGGCGCCCCTCGAGAGGCTGGCGGCGTGGTGCCTTCCCCTCGTCCGGCCGGGCGGCGTGCTGCTCGCGTTCAAGGGTCGGACGGCAGAAGAAGAGGTGGCTTCCTCTCAGGTAACTCTTCACAAGCTGGGCGCGACCGATATCGTGGTGTCTTCACATGGTGACCTGCAAATCCCGACGACGGTGGTGGAGGTGACGCGGTGAGCGTGGTGGCAGATCTGGGTCGGCCTCGCGTCGACCCCGGCCGACCCTCACCGACCCCAGTCGCCTGGAATGTTTCACGTGAAACCGGCGAACCAGTGCGATCCGATGAGGGCTCCCGATGAGCGGGTCCGCTGCCGGACAAGCCGCGGCTCCGGCGTCGGCCCCCGCGATCAGCGAAGAGGACGAAGCGCCGTTCGTCGATGACGCCACACCACTGGCTTCCGAGGCGCAGGAGCACGTCGACCTGGCACGTCGCGTCCAGGCCACCGCCAAGCTGCCGAAGCCGGCCGACACCCGGGTCTTCGTCGTCGCCAACCAGAAGGGTGGAGTCGGCAAGACCACGACGGCCGTGAACATCGCCGCCGCCCTCGCCACCAAGGACCTGCGCGTCCTGGTCATCGATCTCGACCCACAGGGCAACGCGTCCACCGCGCTGAACATCGACCACGCCGAAGGCACGCCCGGCGTCTACGAAGCCCTGGTCGGCGGCACCGATCTCGACGAGCTGGTCCGCCCGTGCCCGGACATTCCCGGCCTGACGGTCCTGCCGGCGTCGATCGACCTCGCCGGAGCCGAGATCGAGCTCGTCTCACTGGTGGCCCGCGAGACCCGGCTCGACAAGGCGCTGCAGTCGTACCTCGAGGACTGCGAGGACGCCGGCGACCGCATCGACTACGTGCTGATCGACTGCCCGCCGTCGCTCGGCCTCCTCACGGTGAATGCGCTCGTGGCCGGACGCGAGGTGCTCATCCCGATCCAGTGCGAGTACTACGCCCTCGAGGGCCTCGGCCAGCTGGTGCGCAACATCGACCTCGTGCAGCGACACCTCAACCCCAGCCTCGACATCACCACGATCCTGCTGACGATGTACGACGCCCGCACCCGACTGTCATCGGGGGTGGCAGACGAGGTCCGCAAGTTCTTCGGCGACAAGGTGCTCCGCACGGCCATCCCGCGATCGGTCCGCATCTCGGAGGCGCCGAGCTACCAGCAGACGATCCTCACCTACGACGCGACGTCGTCCGGCGCGTTGTCGTACCTCGAGGCGGCGCGAGAGATCGCCGTTCCGAAGGAGACTCGATGAACACACGACGTGGACTCGGGCGCGGGCTCGAGGCCCTCATCCCGTCGTCCCCAGCCGAGGCGCAGGAGACAGGTCTCCAGGAAGTCGACGGCGCGCGCTTCGCCGAGATACCCCTGACGCAGATCGTCCCGAACCCCCGGCAGCCGCGACAGGCGTTCGACGAGGACGAGATGTCCGAGCTCGTGCACTCCATCCAGGAGGTCGGGCTGCTCCAGCCGGTCATCGTCCGCTCGACCGGAGACGGCACGTACGAGCTCGTGATGGGGGAGCGGCGTTGGCGAGCCACCCGGGAAGCCGGGCTCGACACCATCGGTGCGATCGTCCGCGACACCTCCGACGACGACCTCCTGCGCGACGCGCTGCTGGAGAACCTGCATCGATCGCAGCTGAACCCGTTGGAGGAAGCGGCTGCCTACCAACAGCTGCTCGACGACTTCGGCTGCACGCACGAGGAGCTGGCGGAGCGCATCGGGCGGTCACGTCCGCAGATCAGCAACACGCTGCGTCTTCTGAAGCTCTCACCGACCGTCCAGCGACGGGTGGCCGCCGGCGTGCTGTCGGCCGGCCATGCCCGGGCCCTGGTCGCCGTGACCAACTCCGAGATCCAGGACCGGCTCGCCCAACGCGTCGTCGCCGAAGGGCTGTCCGTGCGAGCTCTCGAGGAGATCGTCACGGTTGAGCCGGACGGCAAGCGCCGGCCGGCACGCCGCGCCGGAGCCAAGCTGCACTCGCCTCGAGTCGCCGAGATCGCCGGCCGCCTCTCCGACCGGTTCGACACGCGGGTCAAGGTCGACCTCGGAAGAAGCAAGGGCAAGATCACGGTCGAGTTCGCCACCGTCGAGGACCTCGAGCGGATCGTCGAGATGATGGACCCGCGCCGCGTCAGACGCTGACCTTCATCGCTATGCCGACAAGTAGATTTGTCGACATATAGATCTCAGGCGAACTCAGCCAGCTCGCTGAGGATCGCCGACTTCGGCCTGACCCCGACGATCGACCGGACCAGCTCGCCCTGGAAGTAGACGTTCATCGTCGGCAGGCCGGTGACGCGGTACTTGGCCGGCGTGGCCGGGTTCGCATCGGCGTCCATCTCGAGGATGGTGAGCTTGTCACCCTTCTCCTCGGCGATCTCCTTGAGGATCGGCTTGAGCTGACGACACGGTCCGCACCAGGCCGCCCAGAAGTCGACGAGGACGGGTCCGGTGGCTCCCAGGACCTTCTCGTCGAAGTCGGCGTCGGTGACGTCGGTGATCTCTGCCATGGCTCTCCTCAGTGCTGTGTGGATCGGGTTCGGACTAGTCCTTGATGAGTGCCGCATCGACGGCGGGTGCGCCGGCGTGCTCGAGGTCGGCGAGGAAGCGCTCGGCGTCGAGCGACGCGGCGCAGCCGGTGCCGGCCGCCGTGACGGCCTGACGGTACGTGTGGTCGACGAGGTCGCCGCCCGCGAACACGCCACGCAGGTTGGTGGCGGTGCTGCCGGGCTGCACGAGCACGTAGCCCTCGTCGTCGAGCTCGACCTGTCCCTTGAGGAGCTCAGAGCGCGGGTCGTGGCCGATCGCGATGAACAGCCCGGTGGCGTCGAGCCGGCGCAGGTCGCCGGTGACGGTGTCGCGCAGCGTGATGCCCTCGAGCCGGTCGTCGCCGTGCAGCTCGGCCACCTCGGAGTTCCAGGCGAACTCGATCTTGTCGTTGGCGAACGCGCGGTCCTGCATGATCTTGGAGGCGCGAAGCTCGTCACGGCGGTGCACGAGGGTGACCTTGGTGGCGAAGCGGGTGAGGAACGTGGCTTCCTCGATCGCGGAGTCGCCGCCACCCACGACGACGATGTTCTGCTCGCGGAAGAAGAAGCCGTCGCACGTGGCGCACCAGCTGACACCGTGACCGGACAGGCGGTCCTCGCCCTCGATCTCGAGCTTGCGATAGCCGGAACCCATCGCGAGCACGACGGCGCGGGCACGGTGCGTGGTGCCGTCGGCGAGGCTGACGGTCTTGATGTCACCCTCGAGCTGGACGGCTGTGACGTCGTCGGGGACCAGCTCCGCACCGAAACGCTCGGCCTGGGCACGGAACTTGTCCATGAGCTCGGGGCCCATGATGCCGTCGGGGAAGCCGGGGTAGTTCTCGACGTCGGTGGTGTTGATCAGTGCGCCGCCGGCCGTGACCGAGCCCTCGAACACCAGCGGGGCGAGGTTTGCGCGCGCCGCATAGACGGCAGCGGTGTAGCCCGCGGGGCCGGAGCCGATGATGATGAGGTCGCGAATGTCGTCGCTCATGCGTGCTGGGTGCTCTCTTCAGGGGACTACTGGTCCAACGCAGTCTAGGACGCGGACATTCCCGGGGCTCGGTAACGTGCCGGGGCCCGCAAGCGGCAAAACTGCCTGCCGTTCCTGCCTGGGCTGACGCTGCCGCTCAGGTGCGGCCCTCGACGGTGATCTCGCGGATCTCGCCGCGGAAGCTGTTGGGCTCGACCTCCGGCAGCTTGGTCAGCCACACCACCACGTACCGGGTGAAGAAGCCGGACGGGAGGGTCACCGAGGCGTCCTGCCCGGCGGCATCGAGGGTGGCGATCTTGGTCATGCCCTTGATCGTGCGTGGCTCGGAGGCACCCGGCGAGGACGCGTACACCGACACGTCGGTGGGTCCGCCGGCCAGACGGATGCGCAGCGAGCTCAGCTCGCGCGGGCCGCCGAGGTCGAGGACGACGCCGACGCCGTCCTTCAGTCCGCCGAGCGCGGCCTGACCGAAGTAGGTGGTGGTGCGCCATCCGGTGGTGACGTTGCCGTCGATGACGCGTCGCACCTGGCGGGGGTTCTCGGCTCCGTCGTCACCCTGCGGGTCGAAGTCGTTGACCGACGCGACCTGCAGCGGCCGGGCGGCGGCCGTCGAATGGGTGAGCTGGTTGTCCTCGCCACCGGTGGTGCGACTGACGAGGAAGCCGAGGATGGAGGCGATGACCAGGAACCCGGCCAGACCCGCGAGCACGTAGCGTCGGTCGCCCTTGGTGGCACCGAGGGCTCTGGCCCGTCCGCGCTCGAAGGTCGTGGGAGGCGCCGGCTCGTACGCCTTGGGTCGTCGCCGCGGCGGGGCGAGGCCGGGAGGGGGACCCTCGGGGACGACGACGGGATCGAGCCGCAGCAGGTCGGGCGAGACCCGCGTGAGCGTGGTGGGACCGTCGGGAGTGATCGACTCGTCGCCGACGAGGTGGAGTGCGCGGGCGATGTCGTCAGCCGTCGTGAGCCGCGGACGATGGTGCGCCGGGGGGTCGCCCAGGATGCGGTCGCAGATGGCGTCGAGCTCGCGCGACACCCCGGCCCGGACCTGCCGCGGCCGGAGCAGCCGGCCGTGCTCGGTGGGTGCGGCCCGGAGCTGGTCGATGTGGGCGCCCGGCCAGCGGCTGACGAGGCACGCGTACAACAGCTTGCCGAGCGAGTCGACGTCGAGGCGCTCGTACGCCTGCAGGTCGTCGATCGTGTCCTGGTGCCCGGCCGGGGCGAGCGCCGACGCCACGCCGAGTCCGACCACTCGCACCGCGCCCGACTGCTTGAGCAGCACGTGGTGGGGGGTGAGGCGGCGGTGGTAGACACCGCGCTCGTGCGCATGGGCGACGGCCTCGGCGACCTCGGTCATGACGCGGGCCGCGCGAGGGTTCGGCAGCGGCGACTGGGCGAGCAGCTGATCGAGGGGGAAGGCCCTGGCCCACTCCCGGACGACGAGGTGCTGGCCGTGATCGTCCTCGATGAGGTCGAGCACGCGCAGGAACCGGGGATCGGTGACCGTCGTGGACCGACGGGCCGCCTCGATGAAGTGGTCGGCGCGCGGATCGGCGCTGGGGAGCATCTCGATGCCGACGTTGCGATTGAGGATGCTGTCGTTCGCGCGCCAGGTGACGGAGCCGAGTCGTTCGGTGACGAGGTCTTGGAGCTCGTAGCGGTCCGCGAGGACGTCGCCAGACGCCATCGTGCGCCTCTCGCTCATCTAGACCCTTTCCGAGAGATCCGCCTCCCATGCTAGTCGGGGGAGCGAGCCGCCAAAGGGAGCCGCGCGAAGTGGTGGACCACCGTCAGATCAGCGTGGTCAGCACGGCTCAGGAGCGGCGCAGGACGCTTCTCACCACATACGCGAGCTGGTCGAGGCCCAGCAGACGCGTCGAGACGACGTACGCGCCCGCCCCCAGCAGGCCCGCGACGACGAGCACGCCGAGCGCCTCGCCTGAGGTGTCCGTGCCGAGGCCGAGGCGGTCCAACCCGGCGATCGCGCCGAGCATCACGGCGGCCGTGACGGCACACGCCACGACCATGCGTGCCGCGAACACCACGGTCTCCCGCTCGATGACCGGCCCGATGGCGCGCGAGAGGAGGGTCGTCGACAAGGTGGCACCCACCAGGTAGGCGAGGCCGTACGACAGCGCGAGCATCGCGGCCACCCGGCTCGGGTCGACGTCGCGTGTCAGGGTGAACGCCGCGGCGATGTTCACCGCGGCGATGACGAGCTGCACGAAGAACGGGGTGCGGGTGTCCTCGTTGGCGTAGAAGCCGCGCAGCATCAGGTAGTGCACGGTGAACGCGAGCATCGCCGGTGCGAAGGCCGCGATCGTGTGCCCGATGACGTCGGCGTTGCCGCGGATGCCGCCGTAGGCGATCGCATCGGCACCCGCCGGGCCGAGGCACGCGGCGGCCACGGCGAGCGGGGCGATGATCGTGAGCGCCAGCCGGAGGGTGCGACCGAGCTCGAGACGCATGCGGTCGTGACGCCCGTCGGCCGCCAGGGCCGCGAGCGTCGGGATGACGGCCGTGGCCAGGGACACGGTGATGACGCCGTGCGGCACCTGGCTGACGAGGAAGCCGATCTCGTACACGGCGGCACCGGCCGCCTTCTCGCCGGACTCGGCGCCGTTGAGGGTGCCGCGGGTGCCGAGTCGCTGCACGACGATGAACGCCACCTGGTTGGCGAGGATGAACAGCAGGGTCCACCAGCCGAGCCGGAGGGTGTGACCGAGCCCGACGCCCCTGAAGTCGAAGCGCGGGCGATAGCGGAACCCGGCCCGACGGAGGAACGGGATGAGGATCACGGTCTGCACGGCGATGCCGGCCGTGGAGCCGAGGCCGAGCAGCAGCGCCTGCTCGGTGCTGAAGCCGTCGGTGCCGTTCGAGGTGCCGAAGACGCCGATGTAGACGCCGAGCATGGCGATGGCGACGAGATTGTTGGCGATCGGCGCCCACATCATCGGCCCGAAGCGGCCGCGCGCGTTGAGGACCTGACCCACCAGCACGAAGGCGCCGTAGAAGAACACCTGCGGCATGCACAGCCACATCAGCAGCCGGGCTGACTCGCGTTGATCTGCGAATCGGGGCGTGAACAGCTTCTGGTCGAAGACGAGGTGGACGAGGCCCGGCACGACCAGCAGCAGCACCACGGTGGCGACGCCGAGCACGAGCAGCCCGAGCGTGATGATGCGTTGCGCGTACGCCTCGCCGCCGTCGGGGTCCTTCTTCATGGTGCGCACGAGCTGTGGCACGAGCACGACGTTGAAGATGCCGCCCGCCACCAGGATGTACAGCGCGTTCGGGATGGTGTTCGCGTTGTTGAACAGGTCGGCGTCGAGCAGCGTGCCGATCGTGAACGCGATCAGCAGCAGCCGGACGAACCCGGTGATGCGGGAGACGACCGTGCCGAGCGCCATCCACGCACTGCTCCGGGCGAGGTCGGGTGCGGTGTCGTCCGGACGCTCAGTCATCGGGATCAGCCGCCAGTGGCTCCGGAGGTTCGAGGCGGGCGTCTCGTTTCGGCCGGCCGCGGAAGCGTCGGGCCAGGGCGACGACGACGAACGCCGCGGCCAGGCTGATGGCGACCCAGAGCGCTGCGCCCACGCGGCTGGACCGCACGTTGAAGACCGCCGCCGTGCCGAAGGCCTCCCCATCCGGTGTGACCATGCGGGCGGTGAGAGTCGCCGAGCTCTGCCGGCTCATGTCGATGGCGACGGTGAGGGTGTGACGCTCGCCCGCGCCCACTTCGACGGCGTCGGAGTCGGGCACGCCGAGCGACGGGTTGCTGGACTCGATCTGGACGCCGACCCGCACGGGGTGGTCGGTGTCGTTGCTGATGGTGACCGGGAAGCTGCCCTTTGAGCTCGAGAGCGTGACGGCGTTGGGTCCCTCGACGGTGACGCGGTCGAGATCCTTCTCGGCCCTGTTCGCCGCCGCGCGCGCCGCGGCCAGGCCCTCGGAGCGTAGGTCGCGCCACCGGATCCCGAGCACCTGGGCGATGTCGCGCGCGTGATCGGCCTCGACGTCGCCGCTCTCGGGCGTGATCCGGCCGATCAGGTCGGACGTCGTCGCAGCCCGGGCGGCCGCGGCGATCTGCATCTCACTGATCGGCTTGGCCTTGGCGGTGCGTTGCGCGGCGCCCTTGTAGGCCGCCAGCCGCCGGTTCATCAGGTCCTCGAGGCTGAGGCCGGCGACGTACGGCGCGTCGAACACGTCGTCGAGGGGAGCCTGGCGGCCGAGATCACCGGGGTCCCAGGCGGGGTCGATGATCGCGACGGCATCGGCGCGAGAGTCGGGGTCGACGCCGCTCTGGAGGGAGGCGAGCGCGGCCTCGCTGAGCATGCGCTGTCGCAGGGTGGCCGTGGTGGTCTGGCCGGGCACGCCGGTGTCGAGCGCATCGTTCACCAGCAGCGGCATGGGTCCCGATCGCGCGGTGTACTGCACGAGCGAGCCGTCGCGTCGCTCCCAGCCGGGAAGAGCCGTCGAGGGCACGAGTGCAGGCTGCTCGCCGGCGCCGCGAACGGCTGACAGCAGGGCGGCGGTGACCCCCGACCCGGTGGGCCAGGACAGGCCTCGACCGGTGAGCTGGAAGCGTGCCAGGGTTGCCGCCGTCGCCCGTTCGATGACCTCACCGAGCTGGCCCGCGTACGACGACTGGGTGATGCCGAGGAGGTCCGGGCGGTCGAAGTCGAGCACCCAGCAGGCGTCGCGCCGGGCGAGGCCGATGAGGTCGTCGAGGAACTTCTTGGCGGCCTCGCGCTCGCCGGTGCTGATGGTGATCTTGTCGGGCAGATGTCGACCGCGGCTCACGTCGTCGAGCCCGACGAGGAGGGCGGGATCGATGATGACGGTCGATGCGTTGGGCCGGGTGGCCGAGGCGAGATCGAGCTGGTTGCGCAGCCGGCCGCCGGTCGACACCAGGGCGACCAGCGCCTGGGGGTCGGCGTAGTCGCCGTCGGGCTTGCGGTGGTCGGGCATGACGAACGGCCACACGAGCCCGGCGGAGATGCGCTCGGGGCGCTTGTCGGACACCAGTGGCAGGAACGTCGTGGCTCGCCCGATCGCGGTGGTGGTGCGGGTTCCGTCGACGTCGGTGCCGAGGATCTGGACGCCCACCGGGTAGACACCCGCCGCTCCGGTGATGCCGAGCCGTTTGTAGGGCACCGAGACCTCGAAGGGCGTCGTGTCGCCGGGACGCAGGTCCCCGATCTCGTCGATCGACCTGAGGTCGACGACCCGCTCACCGGTGTAGGCACCCCCGGTGTCGATGGCGTCGTCGACCTGCTTGCGGGTGGTGAAAGGCGTGGCCGGGATGACGAGGTAGGCCTGTGCATCGGCCCAGTCGTGCTTGTCGCGGTTGGTGACGGTGCCGGTCATCGTGATCCGGTCGCCGTCCTCGAGACTGCTCGGGCTGAGTCCGGTGATCCGCACGTCGAGGTCGGGCTCCTCGGCGGCGCCGACGGTCGACGGGAGGGTGACGGTGAGCAGGATCAGCAGGGTCGCGGCCAGCGCTCGCAAGGCGACACGGCGACGAGAACCCACGCGATCATCGTAGGACCGCCTCAGGTGAGCCCCGACACCCCGGCGTTAGAGTGTGTGGTCGTGTCCAACCCGCCCTCCCTCACCGCCGAGCAGCGGGAGCGACTCGACCGGCTGATCGGCTCCGAGCCGGCGCTCGTCGACCTCGGCCGACGGTTCGCCGAGGCCGGTCATGAGCTGTCCATCGTCGGCGGCCCGGTCCGTGACGCGTTGATGGGCCGGGTCGGGCAGGACTGGGACCTCACCACCGACGCCCGCCCCGAGCAGATCGAGGCCGTCGTCGACGGATGGACCGACGCGGTGTGGGACGTCGGACGCGAGTTCGGCACCATCGCGATGCGCCGCGGCGAGGCGCACATCGAGATCACGACCTACCGCTCCGACGAGTACGACCCGACGTCGCGCAAGCCGCAGGTGCGCTTCGGCGACTCCCTGGATGGCGACCTCTCGCGCCGCGACTTCGCGATCAACGCGATGGCGGTTCGCCTGCCGTCCGGCGAGTTCGTCGACAACGCCGGTGGGCTCGCCGACCTGGAGGCCGGCGTCGTGCGCACGCCGGTGTCGGCCGGCATCTCCTTCGGCGACGACCCGCTGCGGATGATGCGCGCGGCCAGGTTCGTCGCCCAGCTCGGCTTCACCGCACATCCGGAAGTGGTCACGGCGATGGTCGCGATGGCCGACCGGCTCGACATCGTCTCCGCGGAACGGGTGCGCGACGAGCTGGTCAAGCTGCTGTGCGCCGAGCGGCCCGTCGACGGCCTGCGGCTGCTCGTCCAGACCGGCCTGGCCGAGCACATGCTGCCCGAGCTGCCAGCCCTCGTGCTCGAGCGCGACGAGCACCACCGCCACAAGGACGTCTACGAGCACTCGCTCATCGTGCTGGAGCAGGCCATCGCGCTCGAGGATCGCCTGGGTGACGGCCCCGACCTCATCGTTCGGCTCGCCGCCCTGTTGCACGACATCGGCAAGCCCAAGACCCGGCGCTTCCAGCCGGGCGGCATGGTGACGTTCCACCACCACGACGTCGTGGGCGCCAAGCTCGCGCGCAAGCGGCTGAGGGCCCTGCGGTTCAGCAACGACGTCGTCGACCAGGTGGCCACGTTGGTCGAGCTGCATCTGCGGTTCCACGGGTACGGCTCCGGCGAGTGGACCGACTCCGCCGTCCGTCGGTACGTGCGCGACGCCGGCGACCAGCTCGAGCGCCTCCACATCCTGACCAGGGCCGACTGCACCACCCGCAACCGGCAGAAGGCGACGCGGCTGCAACGCACCTATGACGAGCTGGAGGCCCGCATCGCGGTGCTCGCCGAGCAGGAGGAGCTCGACGCCATCAGGCCCGACCTCGACGGCAACCAGATCATGGAGGTCCTCGGCATCGGCCCCGGCCGCGAAATCGGCGAGGCCTACCGCTTCCTGCTCGAGCTGCGGATGGAGGACGGTCCGCAGGGCGAAGAAGCCGCCGCCGAGGCGCTGCGTGCTTGGTGGGCCTCAAGAAGCTCATAACCGAGTCCAACTGCACACACCTGTGTCACGATGGCCGGATGCGTGTGTACGCCGGCGTCACCGGTGCCGACCGGCGGGCCGAGCGACGCGAACGACTCCTGTTGGCCGGGCTCGACCTGCTGGGTTCTGTCGATGGTCCACGGAACTTCACCCTCCGTGGCGTCTGCCGCGAGGCCGACCTGGGCCCGCGATACTTCTACGAGAGCTTCTACGACCTCGAGGAGTTCGCCGTCGCGATCTACGACGAGGAGATCACGGCTCTGACGATCGTCACGCTGGACGCCCTCGAGGGGGTCGATCGAGGCGATGACGAGGCCCGCATCCGGACCAGCCTCGGTGCCCTGATCGGCCACATCGCCGAGGACATGCGCCGTGGCCGCCTGCTCTACTCCACCGCACTCTCGTCGGTGGCGGCGGTCGACGCTCGCCGTCGCGACTCGACCCGACTGTTCGTCGGCCTTCTCGTCGACGAGTCGAATCCGGGCTCGAAGCTGCACTCACCGACCGACGTCCTCTCGGAGATGCTGGTCGGTGGGCTCGCTCAGGCGATCAAGGCGTGGCTCGACGGCGACCTCGTGCTGTCCCAGGCAGAGCTCGTCGACGCGTGCTCACAGGTCTTCCTGGACAACCTCGGCTCCCGCCGGCGCTGACCACATGGCGAAGGCCGGACCCAGAACGGGTCCGGCCCTCACGTCATGAGCGGGGTTCGCTCAGCGCTCTTCCGTTCCTGCGATGAATGCCTCGAGCATGTCGCGGCCGAGGTCGTCCGGACGCTGCTCCGGGGGCGACTTCATCAGGTACGACGAGGCGCTGAGCAGCGCGCCGCCGATGCCACGGTCCTTGGCGATCTTCGCCGCGCGGATGGCGTCGATGATGATGCCGGCCGAGTTCGGTGAGTCCCAGACCTCGAGCTTGTACTCCATGTTGAGGGGCACGTCGCCGAAGGCGCGGCCTTCGAGCCGGACGTACGCCCACTTGCGGTCATCGAGCCACTGCACGTAGTCGCTCGGGCCGATGTGCACGTTCTTGGCGCCGAGGTCGTGCGAGATGTTGGACGTGACGGACTGGGTCTTCGAGATCTTCTTGCTCTCGAGCCGGTCGCGCTCGAGCATGTTCTTGAAGTCCATGTTGCCGCCGACGTTCAGCTGGTACGTGCGGTCGAGCACGACGCCGCGGTCCTCGAACAGCTTCGCGAGCACGCGGTGGGTGATGGTGGCACCGACCTGGCTCTTGATGTCGTCACCGATGATCGGCACGCCGGCGTCCTCGAACTTCTTGGCCCACACGGGGTCGGAGGCGATGAAGACGGGCAGCGCGTTGACGAAGGCCACGCCCGCGTCGATCGCGCACTGCGCGTAGAACTTGTCGGCCTCTTCAGAGCCCACGGGCAGGTAGGACACCAGCACGTCGGCCTCGGTGTCCTTGAGCACCTGGACGACGTCGGCGGGGGGAGCGTCGGACTCCTCGATGGTCTCGAGGTAGTACTTGCCGAGCCCGTCGAGGGTGTGGCCACGCTGAACGGTGATGCCCAGCGGTGGGACGTCGGCGATCTTGATGGTGTTGTTCTCGCTCGCGGTCGTCGCCTCCGAGAGGTCGAAGCCGACCTTCTTGGCGTCGACGTCGAACGCAGCGACGAACTCGATGTCGCTGACGTGATACTCGCCGAACTGGACGTGCATGAGTCCCGGGACGTTCCCTTGCGGGTCGGCTTCCCGGTAGTACTCGATGCCCTGGATCAAGGACGTGGCGCAGTTGCCCACGCCAACGATGGCTACACGTACAGAACCCATGGGTTCTCCTCCACTGGTGATCTAGTTCTCGGTCGTGTGGTTGCTGTTCTCATCCGCGGTGTCGTCTGCGGCCGGTCCGTCGTCGGACGGTCCGTAGCCCCCCGAGCGTTCACGGTCGATGAGCCCGGTCAGCCAGCGCACTTCGCGCTCCACCGACTCCAACCCGTGCCGTTGCAGCTCCAGCGTGTACGAGTCGGCTCGCTCGCGACCCCGCTGGGTCGACGTGCGGACGTTCTCGAGCCGCTCTTCCAATCGGCTGCGCCGCCCCTCGAGGATGCGCACCCTGGTCGGCGAGTCGGTACGCGCGAAGAACGCGAACCGCACGCCGAAGCTTTCGTCGTCCCACGCCGCCGGACCCGACTCCTCGAGGGCCTGCGCGAAGCGCTCCTTGCCCTCGGCGGTGAGGCGGTACACGATCCGGTTGCGACGGCCGCGCACGGCTTCCGGTCCTGCGGCCTTCGCCGCCTTCGGCGCCTTGGGCGCGGGCGGGTCGGCCACGATGTAGCCGTCCTTGCCGAGGGCCTTGAGGCACGGGTAGAGCGTGCCGTACGAGAGCACCCGACCCCAGCCGAGCAGGACGATGAGCTGCTTGCGCAGCTCGTAGCCGTGCATCGGAGCATCGTGCAGCAGTCCGAGGACTGCGAGCTCGAGAGCTGCTCCGCGCCGTGTCATGGTGACCCTTGCCTGAATCGTGGGTGTCCGCGTGATGACGAACTGGTATATCGGAACGATACATCGCACCATCACATCGACGCCACCCGGTGCCGGTGACCTTGGCCGCGCAGCACACGGATCGCGGCGACCCGGGGGGTCACTCGGTCTCCTCTCAGGTTCGTCCGTCAGAATGGGCCGGAACGTCCCGAGCGTGCTCCGGACCGCACCGTGAAAGCACCAGAGCGAGGAAACCCAGCCTTGAACCAGCGCGTCGCACCGCGTCCTGACAACGCGATCAAGAGGCTCGCGCGGAAGATCACCGGCACAGGACCCCGCTGGCAGCAGGTGCTGCGCTGGACCGGCGCGCTCAGCGCCACCGGCCTGGTCGTCGGTGTCATCACGTTCTTCCTGCTCTACCAGCTGATCTCGATCCCGGACCCGAACGCCGACTTCCGCACCCAGACCACGAACGTCTACTACTCCGACGGCAAGCACAAGATCGGCACGTTCGCGACACAGGACCGTGACGTCGTCACGCTCGACAAGGTCCCGAAGGAGATGCAGGCGGCCGTCATCGCCGCCGAGGACCGCACGTTCTACTCCAACCGCGGCATCGACATCAAGGGCATCATCCGCGCGGCCCGCAACAACGCGACGAGCGGCCAGATCACCGGCGGCGGATCCACGATCACCCAGCAGTACGTCAAGATCCTGTACCTCTCGCAGGAGCAGTCGTACACCCGCAAGATCCGCGAGGCGATCCTCTCGATCAAGATCCACAACAAGCTGAGCAAGCAGGACATCCTCGAGGGCTACCTCAACACCATCTACTTCGGCAACGGTGCCTACGGCATCGAGGTCGCGTCACAGACCTACTTCGACAAGCCGGCGTCCGAGCTCGACTACACCGAGTCCGCGGCGCTGGCGGCGATCCTCAACCAGCCGTCGTACTACGACCCGTACGTCGAGGGCGGTCAACAGCACATGGTGCCGAGGTACAACTACGTGATCGACGGCATGGCGAAGTCCGGCGCCATCACGGCCACGCAGCAGGCCGAGGCCCAGAACAAGCTGCCGAAGTTCGCGAAGAAGAAGGACAACAACCGCTTCAAGGGGTCGAACGGCTACCTGCTGCGACTGGTGCAGAAGAAGATGCAGCAGCTGGAGTTCAGCGACGCCGACATCCTCGGCGGCGGCCTCAACATCACCACCACGATCGGCTACAAGAAGCAGCAGGCCGCGGTCAAGGCGGTCAACACGATCCGGCCCGCGGGGAAGAAGCAGCTGCACACGGCGCTCGTCTCGATCCAGCCGGGCACCGGTGCCCTCAAGGCGATGTACGGAGGCAAGGACTACCTCAAGAGCCAGATCAACTGGGCGACGGTCGGCACGCAGCCGGGCTCGACGTTCAAGGCGTTCGCGCTCGTGGCGGCGCTCGAGGACGGCTTCAGCCTCAAGACCCGGCTGAACGGCAGCTCGCCGATCGACGTCGGCGGAAACACCGTCGAGAACCAGGGCGACAGCGGCGGTCAGTCGTTCGGCCCGGTCACGCTCGAGCGCGCCACGCAGAAGTCCATCAACACGGCGTACGTCGACCTCACCCAGCAGCTGGGCACCGACGAGGACGCCACGCCCGCGCCGGCCGGCACCACCGGCGCCCAGCCCACCGGCGACATCACGGTCGGCACCCAGAAGATCCGCGACGCCGCCAACGAGGCCGGCATCCCGGAGTCGGTCACCGACAAGTTCGACCCGGCCGCCGCGGTCACGCCGCTCGGCTACGTGCCGGTGCCGCCCGTCGACATGGCCAACAGCTACGCGACGATCGCGGCCGGCGGCAAGAAGTCCGACTGGTACGTCATCGAGAAGGTCACCGGCCCGACCGGCACCGAGCTGCACCAGCACAAGCGGGTCAGCGAGCAGTCCATCCCCGAGGACGTCGCGGGTGACACCATCGCGGCGATGCGCAAGGTCGTCAACTCCGGCGCGGCCGGCACCGGCAGTCGCGGCCGGACGCTGTGCCCGACCGGCGGCAAGACCGGCACGGCGACGGCCGGCACCGACGACGACCAGCACGTGTCGTCCTCGTGGTTCGCCGGCTACACCCCCAAGCTCGCGACCGTCGTGATGTACAACCGCGGCGTCGGCAACGAGGACCTCGAGGGCTACATGGTCCCGTTCTACGGTGGCACGTTCCCGGCGATGACGTTCAAGGCCTACATGGACGCGGTCGTCGACCCCGCCAACTGCGGTGAGTTCATTCCTCCGGGCAACATCCGGAGCACGCGGGGCGTCACGTACGCGCCGAAGCCCCAGAAGGAGAAGAAGAAGAGCGGCAACGGCGGCGGTTCCGGTGGCAACGGGAACGGCAACGGTGGCAACGGCAGTGGCGGCAACGGCAGCGGGTCGAACGGCAGCAACAGCAACGGCAATTCCAACGACGGCGGCGCCCTGGATCCGGGCACCGACCCGAATGGTGGGAATGAGAACGGGCCGGGCAGCGGCGACAATCCGCCGAATCCTGACGGTGGCTGAGCGTCAGTCCAGCGTGATCGCGTCGAACGTGGTGGTCGTGTAGCGCACGGCGACGGGCACGGTGTCGCCCACCGCGGGCGCGCGGGCGGCGGCGGGCAGGAACACCAGGCTGGCCTGCATGTGCGGTGGCTCGGCGAACCAGCGCTGCTTGCCGTCGACGGAGAACGGGCTCAGCGAGAACCCGGCCGCCTCGAGGCCGCCCTTGGCGAGGGTCTTGCCGCGCTGCAGTGCGGAGCCGGTGGCGCGTGGCGCCTCCAAGCCGAGGCCGTGGCTGGTACCGCCGGCGAGCACGAGCAGGTAGCCCTCGCGCGGCATCGCCCGCTGCCGATAGCCCACGCGCTCGCCGCGTGAGACATGGTGCAGGTCGAGGACGGTCGAGCGCACGTCGAACGCGCCCAGGTCGCCGAGCCAGAGTGCCGTGCCGATGCGCGGCCTGACGGTGAGCTGTGGCCGCCGCTCGGCGAGCACCATCAGCTCCGGGGGAGTGAGGTGCGAGACGTACAGGGTGTCGGTCTCGATCTGCGACGCTTCCAGGGCGGCCGCCCACGACTCCGCCTCGGCGAGGTTGCCGCCCCCTGACCCGGCAGCGCCCAAGGGCAGGTGCACGGCGAACCCCTCGATCCGCAGGTCGCCGAGCTCTGCTGCGACGGTCGCGAGCTCATGGCGGTCGAAACCGTGCCGTTCCATCGACGTCTCGCCCTCGACGAGGACCCGTACCTCTTCGCCCCGTGAGGCCAGGGCGACGACGTCCTCGACCCGGCCGACGGTGTGCACGACCCGGGCGTCATACACGACGTCGGTGAGGAACGGTCGCCACGGACTCAGCACCATGACGTCGCCACCGAACGCGGCGAGCGCGTCGGGCACCTCCGCATAGGTGCCGACCGCCAGCGTCTTGCAGCCGAGCGTGGTGGACTCGGCGGCGAGCAGGTCGCGCCCGAGTCCGTAGCCGTTGCCCTTGACCACCGGGACGATGCCGGGCGTGCCCTCGACGACTCCGGCGAGGTGCGTGCGCCAGCGGGCGGCATCGACGTGCAGGTCGAACGTCATCCCGATCGCCGCTTCATGTAAGTCGTGAACGCGAAGTACAAGGCACGATTCAGGGGCAGGTCCCACTCGCCGAGGTACTCGACGGCGTCACCGCCCGTGCCGACCTTGAACTGGATGAGGCCGATGTGTGAGTCGTCGGCGTCGAGGGTGTCGGTGATGCCGCGCATGTCGTAGACGTCGGCACCGGCGGCGAGGGCGTCGCGCATCATCTGCCACTGCACCGCGTTCGACCCGCGCACGTCGCGCTTGGCGGTGGTGGACGCGCCGTAGGAGTACCAGGCGTGAGTGCCGACCCGGACCAGGGTGGTGGCGGCCACGAGATCGCCCTCGTGGTGAGCGAGGTACAGCGTGAGGCGGTCGGGCTCCTCGGCGCTGAGCGCGTCCCACATCCGCTCGAAGTAGGAGAGTGGCCGGGGCGTGAAGTGGTCGCGCTCGGCCGTCTCGGCGTAGATGCCGTGGAACGCGGCGATGTCGTCGCGCGTGCCACGGGTGACCTCGACGCCGGCCTTCGTGGCCTTCTTGATGTTGCGTCGCCACAGCTGGTTCATGGCGGCGAGGACGTCGTCCTCGCTCTTGGGGCCGTCGTCATCCGACAACGGGACCCAGAAGTTGTACTGCGGCTGCCCGGCGGCGAACCCTCCGGTGGTGGGCACCTTCTTCCAGCCGAGCTCGCGCAACCGGGCGACGACGGCCAACGCGGCGTCGTCGCTCGCGTCGGCCGGCACGTCGCCGAGCGTGCCGAGCACGGAGTCGGCGATGGCGGCCTTGATCGTGGCGGCATGCCAGCGACGGGTCACGACCGGCGGGCCCATCCGGATGCCGAACGCCCCCTGGCCCTTGAGGTACGCGGCGAGCGGAGTGAGCCAGCGGTCCAGGTCGGCGTCGAGCCAGTCGATGTCCGGCCCCTCGGGGAGGTAGGCGAGGTAGCGCTTGACCTTGGGAACCTGGCGGTAGAGCACGAGGCCGACGCCCAGCAGCTTGCCCGCCCCGTCGTCCGCGTCGAACCAGCCGATCGACTCGCCACGCCACTCGTTCTTGACCTCGGCCCAGGCGGGGGTCTGCAGGAAGCTGACGGAACCCTGCTCTCGGATGTGGTCGAGATGTTCCTGGCCGCTGATGGGCCGGACCGTGAGGGCTGACGTCACCCGTCGAAGGCTACCAACGGCCCGTCGCGCCGGCCGCCTACTCCTCGGACGCCAGGAACGTGGCCACCTGGGTGGCCCGAGCGGCGAGCTCCGCCTCGGGGACGGCCGGGAGCATGTCGGCCCAGGCGGGCAGGTTCGAGCCGCGCAGCTGGAGCACGCCCTCCGGACGCGCCAGCACGTTCCACAGGAGGTGGCCGGTGTTGTTCTCCCACTTGGAGATGTGCACGCGACCGACGCCGTCGAGGGCGCTGACCGCCCGGAACGTGCGCCCGAGCACCTGCCCCATCTCGGCGAGCTCGTCGGCGTCGAGCGCGTCGAGGGTGCGGTGTGTTCGCGTGGCGACGGTGGCCCAGAACATCAGCGAGGTCGACGCGGGTCGGGCCACGGTGAAGCTCGGGCTGCTCCACAGCTCGAGGGCATGGTCGTCCTCGCGATGACACACGCGGCACCCTTCGGAGCTGGTGTCCCGGGCCGGCTCAGGCAGCTCGAGCTCGGTCAGCGGAGCGACGGTGACGGCCTCGTACGGGAAGACGTCCCAGCGTGTCATGGGGCCCGGATCCAGCCGCCCGTCTGCGTCGGCGGCGGCCCGGGCTCGGTCGAAGAACTCACGAGCAGCGGACATGTCTCGGACCGTACACCTCGTCGTGAGGGGGTTGAACCATGAGTTAGGCTTGCCTAACCACGACATCGAGGGAAGGGATGGCCCGAGTGCGCACGTACGCCGCGACCGTGATCGGCCGCCGTCGGCAGTCGGCCCACCTCGTGACCGTGACGCTCGGAGACCTCGGCGACTTCCCGACCACCGGAGTCCCGGACGAGTACATCCGGCTGCTCATCCCGCCGCCGGGCGTGGAGCCGGTGCTGCCCGAGATCGACGAGGCGACGTGGACGATCACGTATCCCGAGGGAGCGGCCGAGCTGACCCATCGCGTCTACACGATCTCCGACCATCGCGTCATCGACGGCGAGGTGCAGGTCGACGTCGACATCGCGCTGCATGACCACGGCTTCGGGTCCGACTGGGCGCGCGACTGCGCGATCGGCAGCCGGGTGGGGCTGCTCGAGCCACGTGGCCTGTACGCCGCACCGGACGACGTCGAGTGGCAGCTGCTCGTCGCCGACATCACCGGGCTGCCGGCCCTGGCGCGGATCCTGCGCCGGCTGCAACCCGGGCAGCGTGCCGACGCCGTCGTCGTGCTCAGCGACGCCGATGACGAGATCCCGCTCCCCAGCGCGGGCGACGTGACGGTGCGGTGGGAGGTCGTCGAGCACGAGGCCGACATCTGCACGGCGCTGGCCGCGGCCGTCGTCGACCGCGAGCTGCCCACCGACGGCAGCCGCTACGTGTGGCTGGCCGGTGAGGCACGGGCCAGCCGGGCGGTCCGGCGTCACTTGCGTCGTGACCTCGGATGGCCGCAGAGCGACTTCTACACCTGTGGCTACTGGCAGGTCGACGCCGAGATCTGGAGCGCGCGCTACGAGCAGGTGGCCGACCAGGTGATGGCCGAGGCCGAGCAGGCGCAGGCGAGGATCGGCGACGACGAGGGCGCCTACCTCGATGCCCTCGAGGACATCTACGACAAGGCCGGCCTCTAGCCGAGCGCGCCCGGGTGGTCCGGCACGTCGACGGCAGCCGCCTCGAGCGTCTGCCGGGGGATGACCTCGAGGGCCCGGGCGTTCGTGGCGGCGAGCACGACCGGCGCCAGCACGCCGTCGTCATGGGCCTGGAGCCACCGCGCGGCCACGACGCACCAGCGATCGCCGGGCTGCAGGCCGGGGAAGCCCCACTCCGGGCGCGGTGTCGACAGGTCGTTGCCGACCGAGCGCTGGTGCTCGAGGAACTCCCGGGTCATCACCGTGCACACAGCATGCAGGCCGGCGTCCTCGGGACCGCAGGAGCAGTCGCCGGTGCGGTAGAACCCGGTGACCGGGTCCGTCCCGCAGGTCTGGAGCGGCTCACCGTGGACATTGACCTCCGCCATGGGGCCCAGCCTTGCACGTCACCGCTTCGTCATCCGGCGGCTCTGGTGCTCGCTGCGCCGCGGTGGCACGCTCGAATGATCGGGGACTGTCCTCAAGGAGCCACCATGAGTGTGTCCAGCAAGTCCTTCGACGAACCAGACGAGCAGCGAACACCACCGAAGACGACGGTCGACGTCGTCCGGCTGTCCGGGGCCACAGTCGCCCGCACGACGTTCCAGCCCGGGTGGAAGTGGTCCGAGTGCGTCAAGCCCGTGGTCGGGACCGACTCCTGCCAGGCCCGCCACGTGGGGACCCTGGTCTCCGGGCAGATGGAGGTCGAGCACGAGGACGGAAGCACGGCCACCCTCAGGCCCGGCGTGGCCTACGTGATCGAACCCGGTCACGACGCCTGGGTGGTCGGCGATGAAGCGGTGGTCGGCTTCGAGTTCGAGAGCGCGGAGACCTACGCGAAGGCCTGAGCGCATCGGCGGCCCGTCTAGGCCGGCTGGGCCTGACGCTCGTCGGCCATGTGGACCTGACGAGCGATCAGGAACACCGGCAGCGCGACGCTGATGGCGACGGCGAACGTCAGCAGGACGTAGATCCAGAGGAACCGCATGCCGACGCGTCGTCCCTCGACGACCATGAAGACGAGTCCGATGATCGCGACCGCCAGCAGGTCGATCGTCACGAACGCCGCGGCCGGGTTGACGACGGTGTTGCCGAGCCCACCGATGCCGTCGCCCTCACCCGAGCTGATGTGCCGGACCAGGGCGATCTGGGTGGCGACGAGTGCGGCCAGCCCCACCACGGCGTACACCGCGCACAGCGTCTTGTCGGTGCTGGTCAGGCGGCTCATGTCGACTCCTAGGCAGGTTGTTCGGCGGCCACGGGTGCGGTGTACCCCCAAGTGGAGGGCGGAGCGGTGGGGCTGAAGAGCAGCTTCATGCCGGCCTCGGCCGGGGTCCGGTTGGCCTTGCGGTGGTTGCAGCGTAGACAGGCGGCCACGGCGTTCTCCCACGTGAGCCCGCCGCCGCGGCTGCGCGGCACGACGTGGTCGACCGTCTCGGCCGTCCCGCCGCAGTAGGCGCACATGCGGTCGCGGGCCTTGATGGCGGACTTGGTGCACAGGTGCCCGCGCCGGTGACGCCATTTCGCGACGACGTACCGCACGAGCCGCAGCACCTTGGGCACCGGGAACGGGCCGAAGCTCCCGCCGGCCTCCTCCTCGACCACGGCCACCTCGCGGACCAGCATCTTGATGGCGTGGCGCAGGGAGACGCGTTGCAGGGGCTCGTAGCTCGCGTTCAGCACGAGGACGTGGGCATCCGCCATCGGTCGCACCTTTCTGGCGAAAGCGTAGCCTCAACCAGCCCGTTTTCGGCTCAAGATGGGGCGGAAACGGCGGGTCAGAGCACCCAGACGAAGGCGGCCACCGTCGGGGTGAGGGCCAGCGCGATCCAGGCGGGCGACCACAGCCTGGCGCCGAGGATGATCCGCACCGCGGAGTACACGATGACCGCCAGGACGCCGGACATCAGCGTGAGTCCGATCGCGTCGCCGTGACGCCCCTGACCTTCACGGATGTAGGCGACGCCGATGACCCCGAGCACGGCGTGCACGGTGACGGCGAAGAACCCGATCGCGGCGACGCGACGCTGCACGCGATGGAGCGATGCCGTCTCGGCAGCGCGGCGCTCGTCGGCACTCGGGGTGCTCCGCAGGGGGTCCTCCGCCATGGAGGCAGTCTCGCAGTCCTCGCCCCCCTAGGGTGGTCGTGTGAGTGACGCGCATCTCTTCGAGGCCTACGGACCGGTGTCCGGGTTCGACGAGATGATGGGTCCGGACTCGACGAAGGCGGCATCCACGGGGACGACCGAGGATGCCGTCCATGTGCGTGACAACTACGCCCACGTCCACCGCTCGTTCGAGGAGATGGGCGACGACGAGGTGCGTCAGCGCGCCGACGCTCTCGCGTCCTCCTACCTCGACCAGGGCATCACGTTCGGCGTCGAGGGCGAGGAGCGTCCCTTCCCTCTCGACATCGTGCCGCGCCTGATCGAGGCCGAGCAGTGGGACCACGTCGACCAGGGTGTCCGTCAGCGGGTGCGGGCGCTCGAGGCTTTCCTGGCCGACATCTACGGGCCCGGCGAGCTGTTCAGCGACGGCGTCGTGCCGCGGTCGGTGGTCATGACGTCGCCGCACTTCCACCGCGTCGTGGCGGGCCTGGAGTCGCCCAACGGGGTGCGCATCCACGTCGCCGGGGTCGATCTCATCCGTGACGGAGAGGGCGACTTCCGGGTGCTCGAGGACAACGTACGGGTGCCGTCGGGCGTCTCGTACGTCATGACCAACCGCCGTGCCCTGTCGGCCGCGCTGCCGGAGGTGTTCGCCGACCACCGCATCCGGCCGGTCTCGCAGTACTCGCAGGCGCTGCTCGCCGCGCTGCGCAAGTCCGCTCCGTCCGGCGTCAGCGATCCGACGGTCGTCGTGCTGACGCCCGGCGTCTACAACTCCGCCTACTTCGAGCACACGCTGCTCGCGCGCACCATGGGTGTCGAGCTCGTCGAGGGGCGCGACCTCGTGTGCCGCTCCGGCCGCGTCATGATGCGCACGACCCGCGGCCTCGAGCCGGTGCACGTCATCTACCGCCGCATCGACGACGAGTTCCTCGACCCGGTGCAGTTCAGGGCCGACTCCGCGCTGGGCGTGCCGGGCATCGTCAACGCCGCGCGGGCCGGGCACGTCACCATCGCCAACGCGGTGGGCAACGGGGTGGCCGACGACAAGCTGCTCTACACCTACGTGCCCGACCTCATCCGCTACTACCTGTCCGAGGACCCCATCCTGCGCAACGTCGACACCTGGCGGATGGGCGACACCGATCACCGCGAGGAAGTGCTCGACCGGCTCGACGAGCTGGTCCTCAAGCCGGTCGACGGATCCGGGGGCAAGGGCATCGTGATCGGTCCGGCCGCGACCGCCGCCGAGCTCGACGAGCTCCGGGTCAAGGTCCTCGCCGACCCGCGGGCCTGGATAGCGCAGCCTGTGGTCTCGCTCTCCACCGTGCCGACGCTGGTCGAGAACGGCATCCGGCCGCGGCACGTCGACCTGCGCCCGTTCGCCGTCCACGACGGTGATGACGTGTGGGTGCTTCCAGGCGGGCTCACCCGCGTCGCGCTCCCGGAGGGCGAGCTCATCGTCAACTCCAGCCGCGGCGGCGGGTCCAAGGACACCTGGGTGATGGCCGGCGCCGCCGACGAGGCGGCGGAACCGAGCCACGCACCGCAGGCGACACCGGTCGCGGGCCGGGCCCACCAGCAGATCGGCGACCTGGACAATCGTTCAGCAGGCCGGGGCATGCAGCAGAAGCAGCAGCAACAGCAAGCGCGAGGTGACGAACCATGCTGAGCCGCATCGCCGAGTCCCTGTTCTGGATCGGCCGCTACCTCGAGCGCGCCGACGACACCGCGCGCATCCTCGACGTCCAGATGCAGGTCCTGGTCGAGGACCCCGGCATGGACGAGCGCACGTCCTGCGAGCAGCTGCTCAGCGTCATGGGCGTCGAGGAGTACACCGGCACGCCGAACCGCTGGATGATCCTCGACCTGCTGGCCCACAACCCGGAGTCCGACACGTCGATCGCCGCCGCGATCGGTGCGTCCCGCGAGAGCGCCCGCCGGGCCCGCGAGATCCTCTCCACCGACATCTGGGCGGCGATCAACACCACCTGGCGTGGGCTCGGCACCGCCCGGTCGATGCGGCCGCCGGACATGTTCGAGTGGGTGCGCAACCGGATGGCGATGATCTCCGGCACCGCCGCCGAGACGATGTCGCGCGACGAGGGCTGGCAGTTCTACATGCTCGGGCGAAGCATCGAGCGCGCCGACATGACCGCCCGCCTGCTGTCGACGGCCGCGCTCGCGTCGGGCCCCCAGGTGGCCTGGCCCACGACGCTGCGGGCCTGCGGCGCGTACGAAGCCTTCATCCGCGCCTACCGCGGCATCGAGGCCGACCGTCAAGCCGCCGAGTTCCTGCTGCTCGACCGCTGGTTCCCGCGGTCGATCGTGTCGTCGCTGGTCCAGGCCGAGAAGGCGCTCGACAAGCTCGCCAACGTCGGTCCGCGGTCGGGTTTCAGCGACGAGGCGCAGCGCGTCCTCGGCCGAGCTCGAACCGAGCTGGAGTACCGGCCGCTCGAGGAGCTCGTCTTCGACCTCCCGGTGGAGATGGAGCGCCTCCAGCGCAGCTGTGCGGCCGCCAGCGAGGCGATCAGCCACCGCTACTTCACCGACCACGACCTCTACGAGTGGACAGGAGGCGTCGTCCTGTGAGCATGCAGCTGCGCATCAAGCACGTCACGGGCTACCGCTACGAGTCCGGCGCCGTCGCCTCGTTCAACGAGGCTCGCATGACGCCACTCACGACTCCCGACCAGATGGTGCTGCGCTCGCGGCTCGACATCACGCCGGCACCGTGGGCGTCGGAGTACCGCGACTACTGGGGATCCACCGTCACCGCGTTCGAGGTCAACGAGCCACACACGGAGCTCACCGTCGTCGCCACCTCGATCGTCGAGACGAACCCTGTCGAGACAGAACCGGAGCGTCGTCCGTGGGAGGCGCTCGACGCGGTGCAGGACGAGTGGTGCGAGTTCCTGGAGATCTCGCACTGGGTCGCGCCCAGCCCCACGTTGCTGGCCGACCTCGCGGGTGCGCGTGCGGACGCGGCGACGCCCACCGACTACGCCATGGCGGTGTGCTCGTTCCTGCACGACAGCATCCGCTACGTCGAGGGAGCCACCGAGGTCACCACCAACGCTGCGGACGCGTGGGAGGGCAAGTCCGGCGTCTGCCAGGACTTCGCCCACCTCGCGCTGGGCGTGCTGCGTGAGGCGCGCATCCCGGCCCGCTACGTCTCGGGCTACCTGCACCCGTCGACCGACCCGGTCGTGGGCGAGGAGGTCAGGGGTGAGTCGCACGCCTGGATCGAGTGGTGGGACGGCGAGTGGGTGGGCTTCGACCCCACGAACTCCCGGCCCGCCGGCGAGCAGCACGTGCTGGTCGCACGCGGTCGCGACTACGAGGACGTCCCGCCCCTGCGCGGCATCTACTCCACCCGCGGCGACTCCGAGCTCTTCGTCGACGTCGAGATCACCCGCTTGCGCTGAGATCGCGTCGATGGGTGGTGGTCGCTAGCGTGGACGCGTGAGTGACGAGCCGTACTACGCCCAGCAGGTCGACGAGACGCACCGCCCGTACGTGGCGGCGGAGGACCGGTACCAACGCTTCGAGTACCGCCGCGTGGGCACCTCGGGGCTGCTGCTGCCGCCGCTGTCGATGGGGCTCTGGTACAACTTCGGCGACGACAAGCCGTTCGACACCCAGCGCGCGGTGCTGCGGCACGCCTTCGACAGCGGCATCACCCACTTCGACCTCGCCAACAACTACGGACCTCCGTACGGCTCGGCCGAGGAGAACTTCGGCCGCATGATGCGCACCGACTTCGCGCCCTACCGCGACGAGATGATCATCTCCACGAAGGCCGGCTGGGACATGTGGCCCGGCCCGTACGGCAACGCCAGCTCCCGCAAGTACCTGCTGTCCAGCCTCGACGCCTCGCTCGAGCGCCTGAGCCTCGACCACGTCGACCTGTTCTACTCGCACCGCTTCGACCCCGACACCCCGGTCGCCGAGACGATCGGGGCCCTCGACACCGCCGTCCGCAGCGGCAAGGCCACCTACGTGGGCATCTCGTCGTACTCGCCTGAGCGCACCGCCGAGGCGGTGGGGATCGCCCGCGAGCTCGGCACGCCCCTCGTCATCCACCAGCCGGCCTACTCGATGCTCAACCGCTGGGTCGAGCGCGGCCTGCTCACGGTGCTCGAGGAGCACGGCATGGGCTCGATCGCCTTCACGGTGCTCGCCCAGGGCCTGCTGTCCGATCGTTACCTCGAGAAGGAGCCCACCCGGGCGTCCGACCGTCCGACGTTCGACCAGGGCCTCGTCAACGACGACAACCGTGAACGGCTGCGCGGGCTCAACGCCGTGGCCGAGCGCCGCGGGCAGACGCTCGCGCAGATGGCGCTGTCGTGGGTGCTGCGGCCCGGCGGTGTCACGTCCGCGCTGATCGGCGTCTCGTCGGTCGAGCAGCTCGACGAGAACCTCAAGGCCGCCGACAACACCGACTTCAGCGCCGACGAGCTCGCCGAGATCGACAAGCTGGCCGGCGAGCCCGACGCGGTCAACCTCTGGTCGGACTCCTCCGAGGCCTAGCCCGCCACCGGCCCTGTCGAGACAGCACTGCGCTGGCGGCGCGAGAGCTCCTCGGGCGCCAGCGGCTTGACGTCGAGCAGGGTGGCCCGGCCGACCCGCAGGACGCCATCGGCGAGGGGCTCGGTGCGGATACCGGCGTGGCCGCGCATCGCCTGGTGCGCACCGTCGGCGAACGCTCCGTTCATGAAGGCGCACGGGTTCGCGCGGGTCAGCGCACGGAACGGGATCGGGCCGCTGCCGGCGTCGATCGTGAACGTCGTGTGCAGGAGCGACTCGACGTCCAGCCCCCGGGTGACGACGTTGCGACGCGCGAGCGCCGGGTCGAAGGGGGCTGCGCCGTCAGGAAGGGGACCCAGCTCGCCCTCGAGCCGGTCGATCGACTCCGCCGCCAGGAACGTCACCGCGGCGAACCGGTGCCTGGTGCCGAAGTAGCGGTCGCCAACCAGGCCTTTGTGCGCCCGCACCTGCACCTCGTCGGCGGTCTCTCGGCCGTCGTACGGACGGGGTCCGTCGGCCGGTCGCCCGTCGTACCGCCGCACCGGTGAGACCACCAATGTCACGATCTCGAAGTCCACGTCCCGAGCGTAACCGCGCCTCCGGCAGACTCGGCGCATGACCGGACAGCCCGAGCGCAGCCATCCCGACATGTGGGTCGACCCCGACGACGACCCGCGCGACACCGGCTCAGCCGCCAAGGGTGAGAAGGCCGTCGTGCTCGACTACCTCGACTTCTATCGCAAGACGCTGGAGCTGAAGTGCTCCGGCCTCGATGCCGAGCAGATGGCCCGCCGATCGGTGCCGCCCTCGACGCTGTCGCTGCTCGGCCTCGTCAGGCACCTCGCGAAGGTCGAGCACAGCTGGTTCCGTCGGGTGCTGCTGGAGCAGCCCGATCTGCCCCGCCCGTTCTGGAGCGAGGACGAGCGCGACCTCGACTTCAACGGCGCCGTGGGCGACCCCGCGGTCGTCGACGAGGCGTGGGAGGCCTGGCACCGCGAGGTCGCTCACGCCCGCGAGGTCGTCGACGGGATCGACTTCGGCGACACGGTGATGCACCACGGGGAGCCCGTCGAGGTGCGCGACGTCCTGGTGCACATGGTCGAGGAGTACGCGCGACACCTCGGCCACGCCGACCTGTTGCGGGAGTGCATCGACGGGCGCACGGGCCAGTAGCCCTGGCAGCATCCCGGGCGATTTGGCCGGGCATGCAGGGGCCGGATAGACTCGCACGGTTGCCCGCCGTGTTGTTCATGGGGAGCGACTCTCTCCTGCTACGGATGGTCCGTAGCCGTTCAGACCGAAGGAGGGCGCACGTTGTCGTTGCGTCAGTACGAAGTGATGGTCATCCTCGACGGGGATCTCGAAGAGCGCACGGTCGCTCCGAGCCTCGACACCTACCTCAACGTGGTCCGTCAGGACGGCGGGAGCGTCGAGAACGTCGACATCTGGGGCAAGCGCCGCTTTGCCTACGAGATCGACAAGAAGACCGAGGGCATCTACGCCGTCATCGATCTTCACGCCGAGCCGGCCACGGTCAAGGAGCTCGACCGCCAGCTCTCGCTGAACGAGTCGGTCGTCCGCACCAAGGTCACCCGGCCCGACGTCAAGTAGACCGCGTGTGGACGGGCCCTCGCGCTTGTCCTGACCGTGCGGTTCACTGAAACCCAGACCACCCGAAACCACTCGAAAGGCCCCCAGGCCGGAGGCCGACAGCGAAAGGCCCCCGGCCGAAGGCCGATAGCGAAAGGCACAGCCATGGCAGGCGAGACCAACATCACCGTCATCGGCAACCTCACCGACGACCCGGAGCTCAAGTTCACGCCCTCCGGTGCCGCGGTGGCCAACTTCACCGTCGCCTCGACGCCGCGAACCTTCGACCGTCAGACGAACGAGTGGAAGGACGGCGACGCCCTCTTCCTGCGCTGCGCAGCCTGGCGACAGATGGCCGAGAACGTCGCGGAGTCCCTCCAGAAGGGCCAGCGCGTGATGGTCACCGGCGCCCTGAAGATCCGCAACTTCGAGCGCCAGGACGGCTCGAAGGGCACCAGCGTCGAGATCAACGTCGAGGAGGTCGGGCCCTCGCTGAAGTGGGCGACCGCGAAGGTCACCAAGGCCGCCCGCTCCGGCGGCGGTGGCGGCGACATGGGCGGTGGCCAGGGCGGCGGCGCCAACCCGTGGTCGCAGCAGCCGGCAGCCGGATCAGCACAGGGTGGCGCAGCCCCCCAGCAGGGCGGCGACGCCTGGGCCGGCGGCGGCGGATCCACCGACGAACCCCCCTTCTGAGCACCACACACTTTTCAAGGAGAACCATGCCCAAGCCCCCGATCCGGACGCCGAAGAAGAAGAGCAACCCGCTCAAGGCCGCCGGCGTCACCGTCATCGACTACAAGGACACCGCGCTGCTGCGCAAGTTCATCTCGGACCGCGGCAAGATCCGCGCGCGCCGTGTCACCGGTGTCACCGTGCAGGAGCAGCGCCTCATCGCCAAGGCCGTCAAGAACGCCCGCGAGATGGCACTGCTGCCCTACACCTCGAACGCCCGCTGAAAGCAGGACGCAGATGAAGCTCATCCTCACGCACGAGGTCTCCAACCTCGGCGAACCCGGCGACATCGTCGATGTCAAGGACGGCTACGGCCGCAACTACCTGCTGCCCCGCGCCTTCGCCATCCGCTGGACGAAGGGCGCCGCCAAGCAGGTGGAGTCCATCAAGGCCGGCCGCGACGCCCGTGCCGTCCACGACCTCGAGGAGGCCCAGCAGATCAAGGGCCGGCTCGAGGCCGAGCCGGTCAACGTCGGCGCGCACGCCGGCGACGGCGGCCGACTCTTCGGTTCCGTCACCGTCTCCGACATCGCCGACGCGCTCGAGTCCATCGGCGCCCCGGTCGACAAGCGCCGCATCGAGATCGGCAACCCGATCAAGTCCCTCGGCGCCCACGAAGTGTCCATCCGTGTCCACCCCGAGGTGAGCGCCACCGTGCGCCTCAACGTGGTGTCGTCCAAGTAGTTACCGATCGAACGCAGGGCTCGGGGGTGGTACTCCCTGGGCCCTGTGTCGTTTCGGAACCGACATGAGCCATCGCCACGCAGCCCCCCGCCGCCGGGAGATCTCGCGCCCGCTCATGCTGGTCGTCGCGTTGGTGGGCCTCGCGATCGTGCTGGCCGGCGGCTACTGGTGGCTCAGTGACGACGAGCCGGTGGTCGGACCCGCGGCGAGCGCCGCCGATGCCCTGCCGACCACGGCCTGGGCGAAAGCCGGGCCCGACTCCGTGGCCGACGGAGGCAGGCTGCGCGTGGCCGTCAGCGCGCTTCCGGCCAACTTCAACCCGGTCCAGGCCGATGGCGGAGGTGACACCACGGCTCAGGTGCTGGCGCCCACCACAGGGAGCCCGGTGCGGATCACCACCGACGGCGGATGGCGGGTCGACTCCGACTACGCCCGCGCGGTCGACGTCGTCGACAAGAAGCCCCTCACGGTGCGGGTGCGCCTCAACCCCGACGCCGTCTGGCAGGACGGCTCGCCCATCACCGCCAAGGACATGACGGCGTTCCACCGCGCGATGAGCGGTGAGGTCAAGGGACTGCAGATCGCGTCCACCGACGGCTTCGACGACATCGACACCGTCGAGCGTGGCGGCGATCGCTTCGAGTACACCGTCACGTTCGACACCCCACGGTCCGACTGGCCGCGCTTCATCTATCCGCGCCTGCCGGCCGACGTCTCGACCAAGCCCAAGGCGTTCAACAAGGGCTTCACCTCCAAGGCCGTGCCGTCCAACGGACCGTTCGTCGTCGACTCCATCGACAAGAAGACCGGCACCATCACCGAGGAGCGCAACCCGCGCTGGTGGGGCGGCAAGCCACGCCTGAAGCAGGTGGTCTGGCGTACCGCGACCCCGTCCGTGCAGGCGAAGGCGTTCGCCGCCGGCGAGCTCGACGCCGTCTCCGCCGACGCCACCACGTACAAGACCGTGGCCAAGTCCGGCATGGTGCAGCGCGCCGCCGGTGGCACCTGGTCACACCTGACGATCAACGGTGGGCGCGGACCCTTGAAGGATGTCGAGGTCCGCCGGGCGGTCGCCGCCGCGATCGACCGCAAGGCCCTGGCGAAGAAGGCTGGTCAAGGTGTCGGTGCGCCGGCACGCACGGCCGGCAGCTTCATGCTCGTGCCGGGGCAGCGCGGCTACCTCGACGTCGCCGACCGCGAGCTGAAGCCGGGACAGGCCGAGGCCAAGGCTCTGCTCGAGAAGGCCGGCTACACGCAGACCAACGGCAAGGCCACCAAGAAGGGCAAGCCGCTCACCCTGACGCTCCCGGTGCCGTCCGACACGCCCTCCAGCGACGCCAGGGTCACGTCGATCGTCGCCGACCTCAAGGCCGTGGGCATCACGGTGAAGACGCCTTCGGTGAAGGCGATGCGCTTCTTCCGTGACACCGTCGTGCCGCTCGACTTCGACCTCGTCACGTTCACCTGGCCGGCTGCCCCGTTCCCCGTCCAGACGGCGGAGCGCCGCTTCCGCCCGATCGACTCGCCGCAGAACTTCACCGGTGTCACGGACAAGAAGCTGGATCGTCGATGGTCCGACACCTCGACGGCGTTGGACGACGGCGCACGGGCCGACCGCATCCACGACCTCGATGCGCGGCTGATGCGCGAGGCGGTCGTCGTCCCGTTGAGCGTGATCCCCGACGTCGTGGTGGTCAAGCGTGGGCTCGTCAACTACGGAGCGGCCACGTTCGAGCAGCCCGACTTCACGATCGTGGGGTTCCGGGCGACGAAGTAGTCACGGCGGAGCACCTCACGGGAGGCCCACCGCACGCGCCATGCTGACGGCCCGCCAGGGCGCACGTCCCCAGACGAGCATGCGGCCGCGGGCCAACGTCTGCGCCAGGCCGCGGCGGCCCCACAGGTACACGAGGAACGTCGCGGGGTCGGTGGCGATGTGGGCGTCGACGCTCCCCGGGTCGCCTGGGTCGTCGGCGTGAAGACCGCCGTCCTCGAACCGCAGACGGAGCCGCGGTGCCTGTCGCAGCCGGATGTCCAGCACGATCCGGTCACGCCGCAGCGCGTCCGCGTCGATCAACCGCTCCGGGATCCGGTGGATCACCGGGACGAGGAACTCGTGCAGGGCCATCGAGGCGTGCGCCGGCTCAACCCGCCACGGTCGGCCGGCCGCGCGGGCGAGGTCGAAGCCGTGCAGCACGGTCTCGCTCAGCAGGTGAGCGGTGAACATGGGCACCGGTGCCATCACGTCGTCGACGATCCACTGGGTGGTCTCGCCGACGTCATCGTCGGAACACGCGGCCAGGTAGGCGCTCGCGGCGGTCTCGATCCGGTCCGCGAGGGCCAGCGGGTCGCGCTCCGGGTCGGCGGCCACGGCGCCTTCGGTCAGGGCGCCCATCTCCGACGGGTGGGTGATCGCCGACTGGCCGACCAGGTCGATGATCGGAGTGACGTGGCCCTGCGAGAGCTGCGGCAGCGTCATCCATCCGTGCGACAGGTGCGTGGCGATCTCGGCGAAGCCCCAGGCCTCACCCGCCGGTCGAGGCGGCGGGTCCGGCGTGTCCCTGAGCAGCGTGACGACCCGGGTGACCTCCGCCGCGAGGGCGGTGCGGCTCGCCTTCCATGTGTCGACCCGCGGCAGCTCCGCCGCGTCCGTCACGGCGCGACGATCCGGTCCGCGACCTCGGCGACGATGGCCTGGGTCTTCTCGTCCGTCGCCGGCAGGCAGTGCTCGCGCGTGTCGTCGAACACCGTGCCCACGATGCCGACGTGATCGGTCGGCAGCTCGTGCACGGTCACGGGCCACTGCGCCTGCTCGAGGGCCTGGGCGAACGCGCGCGACATCGCCACGGACGCGATGTCGTCGGCGATGCCGTGGATCAGCGTGAACGGGGAGGTGTGGTCCGTCGTCGGGATGCCACCGGTGAGCACTTCGCCCGAGATCGGGTCGGGCGCGATGAACCCGCCGGCCAGGCACACCGTGCGAGCGACGCCGATGCCCAGCCGTCGGGCGTGGACGGTGACGCTGGCAGCGGCCACGCCGCCGAGCGACCAACCGACCAGCACGAGCGAGTCGGGATCGCCGCCCTCCGACTCGACGGTCTCGCGGGTGAACCGAAGGGACCGGAGCAGGTCGGCTCGTCCGTGGTCCTCGGCCTCGGAGCTCCAGTCGGGCACGACGACCGTGGGGCCGCGTCTGGCGATGAGTCCGCCCAGCGTCGTCAGGACTCCCCGCTCGTTCGGGCCACGCCCGTGCCACAGCAGCACGTGACCGTCGCCCGCGCCCGCATGCACGTCGGCCAGACGTCCGGGCGCGTACTCCAGCGTCTCCACCACTTCACCTTACGGAGTTTCGGTCGTGAGGATCACGAGCCGCTGGGTGGCTCGGGTCATCGCGACGTAGCGGTCGACCGCTCCTTCGATGCCGGTGCCGAAGTCCTCCGGGTCGATGAGGACGACGAGGTCGAACTCGAGCCCCTTCGACAGCTCGGGGGTCAGCCATCGGACGCGCGACGTCTCGGGCAGCTCGCTCGCGTCGACGGCACTCGTGCTGATGACGCAGGCGATCCCCTCGTCGTGCTCGGCGAGCCAGGCGTCGAGGATCGAGCCCACGTCCGAGGCGGGTCCGTGGCCGACGGCGACACCCGTGCTGCGGATCGAGGTCGGCACGTTGGCGTCCGGGAGCACGGACCGGATGATCGGCTCGGCTTCCGTCATGACCTCCTCCGGCGTCCGGTAGTTGATGCTCAGCGACGCCAGGTGGACCTGGTCGAGCCCGATCCTCCCGAGCCGTTCCTGCCACGTCTCCGTGAAGCCGTGCCTCGCCTGGGCGCGGTCACCGACGATCGTGAAGCTCCGGGACGGACAGCGGAGCAGCAGCATCTGCCACTCGGCGTCGGTGAGCTCCTGGGCCTCGTCGACGACGATGTGCGCGAACGGGCCGGCCAGGCGGTCCGGGTCAACGGTCGGCAGACCGCCCTCGTCGATCAAGGCGTCCTGGAGGCCGTCCTGGCGCAGCATCGTCACCAGGCTCGCGCTGTCGTCGGCGGAGGCGATCAGGTCGTCCACGACCCTCGCCATGCGCTCGCGCTCGCCGGCGACCGCGGCATCGTGCCGACGCTTCCGTCGCGACGCTCCCGGGTCGCCGAGGCGCTGGCGGGCCGTGTCCAGGAGCGGCAGGTCGGACACCGTCCACGCGTGGGCGTCCTCTCGCTGCATCGCCGTGACCTCGTCGGGCTCGAGCCAGGGCGCGCACATGCGCAGGTAGGCGGGAACCGACCACAGGTCGCCGACGAGGTCGGTCGGCTCGATCAACGGCCACGCCGTGTCGAGGGCCTCGATCAGCTCGTCGTTCTGCATGAGCGACCTGCGGAGCAGATCGGCCGGCACCTCGTCATCGTCCTCGACGTCGTGCTTGTCGACGAGGATGTCGATCAGCTCCTCGAGGATCTGGTCGCGCGCCTCGTTGTGCGGTGTGCCGGAGTCGGCAGCCCCGAACGCCTCGGCCCAGTCGGCAGCGCTGAGCCAGATGTCGCCCCAGTCGCTCGCGACCTCCATGCCCGAGGAGGGCGGCTCCTCGTACAGCCGGACGGCCGGCTCGATCGCCTTCACCATCTGCACGGTCGACTTCAGGCTGGCCACCTCCGGGTCGGCCTCGACGGCCGCCGTGGTCCCCTCGGGCAGGAGGTCCCGGAGGGTGCAGGTCTGCACACCCTCCTCGCCGAGGCTGGGGAGGACGTCGGCGACGTACGCCAGGTAGGGCTGGTGCGGCCCGACGAACAGCACCCCTCCACGGTCGTGGCCGAGCAGCGGGTCGGAGTAGAGCAGGTACGCCGTCCGGTGCAGGGCCACGACGGTCTTGCCGGTGCCGGGCCCGCCGTCGACGACGAGGGTGCCGCGGGACCCCGCGCGGATGATGGCGTCCTGGTCGGCCTGGATCGTGCCCAGCACGTCTCGCATCCGCGCCGAGCGGTCGCTGCCGAGGCTGGCGATGAAGGCCGACTGGTCGTCGAGGGCGGCGCGATCGTCGAGACCGTCCGGCGTGAACACCTCGTCCCAGTAGTCGCTGATGCGGCCCCGCGTCCAGCGGTACCGGCGCCGGCTCACCAGGCCCATCGGGTTGGCGTGGGTCGCCCCGAAGAACGGCTCGGCGGCGGGCGTGCGCCAGTCGATCAGCAGTCGGCGGCCCGTGCTGTCCGTGAGACCGAGTCGTCCGATGTACAGCGGCTCGGGATCATCGGCCCGCACGACGTGTCCGAGGCACAGGTCGAGTCCGAATCGGCGCAACATCCGCAGTCGGGCGGTCAGCCGCTGGACCTCCTGATCCCGGTCCAGCAGCTGCTGACCCGCGCCGCCGGCCTCCCAGTCGAACGCCTGCTCGTCCGCGCCGCCCGACCCCTGGTGGGCCGCGTCGAGACGGGCGGAGAGGACGGCGATCGACTGCTCGAGGCTCTGGGCGATGGCCGCGAAGTGCCTCTCGTCCCCGGAGATCAGCGCCGGGTCGGCCTTGGCGGTGAGGCGTTCGGGCAGGTCGAACGCGCTGATGATCTCCCTTCCCACGCCATGGTCTCCCTCTGAGTGCGTCGACGACAACACCGGCATTTCACGACCCCCACGTCCCTCGAATCTGGCTCCGGCCGGCCATTCTGGGGCACCACCCGGGTCTTGCCGCAAGCCCCCGGGTGCGCTATACATTGGACATGGAGAGGGATGCATTCCCTCTCCATTTCTGCGCCCTGACGGTTCGCGGTCACGCGCCGAGGATCATCCACCGGTCGCCCCGCTGTCGCAGCCACAACGTCACCAGTCGTGCCGCGATGAACGCGCCGTACGCGACCCACAGCCAGGTGAAGCTCGCGTCGAGGGCACCGACGGCGAGGGCGAACGGCGCGTACACCGCCAGCACCGCGAGGCCGGCCCACGCGAGGTAGGTGCCGTCGCCGGCGCCGATCAGCACGCCATCGAGCACGAAGACCACACCGGAGAGCGGCTGGATGACGGCCACGACGAGGAGCGCCGGCACCAACGCGGCCTGCACCGCCGGGTCGGGGGTGAACAGGCGCGCGAGCAGAGGTGAGCCGGCGGCGAGGACGACGGCTGCGACGACGCCGGTGCCGACGCCCCAGGCGACCATGCGGCGGGTGAGGTCTCGCGTTCCCTGAGCGTCACCGGCCCCGAGGGTCCGGCCGGTCAGGGCCTGCCCGGCGATGGCGATCGCGTCGAGACCGAAGGCCAGGAACGTCACGACGGACGTCGCGACCTGCTGCGCGGCCAGTGGCACGTCGCCGAGATCGGCCGCGACCGCCGTCGCGAGGACGAGTGACGCCCGCAGGGTCACGGTCCGCACGAGCAGTGGTACGCCGTCGCGACCAGAACGCACGATGGCCCCGACGTGAGGCCGGACGGACGCGTGTGCGGCCATGGCTCGACGGACGACGACCACGCCGAGCCACACGGCGGCCACCCACTGCGCGATGACCGTGCCCGTGGCCGCGCCGCCGATGCCCAGGCCGAACCCGTACACCAGCGCCAGGTTGAGCACGACGTTCAGCACGTTCGCGACGGCGGCGACCAGCAGCGGCGTGCGCAGGTCGAGCACACCGCGGAGAGCGCCGGTGGCGGCGAGCACGACGAGCATCGCGGGGACTGCCGCGGCCGAGATCAGCAGGTAGCGGTCGGCCTGGGCGGCGACCGCGTCCGAGCTGGACAGCGCCCGGCTCAGCACGTCCGAGGTGGCGGCCGTGCCGGCGGCGAGCACCACCCCGAGGCCGATGGCCAGCCACAGACCACCCACCGCGAGGCCGTACGCCTCGGCCTCGTGGCCGGCACCGTGTCGCCGGGCGACGGCCGCCGTGCTCCCGTAGGCGAGGAACACGCAGAGGCCGACCACCGTCGTGAGCACCACGGATGCCGCCGCCAGGCCGCCGAGCTCGGTGGTGCCGAGGTGGCCGATGATCGCCGTGTCGGCGAGCAGCATGAGCGGCTCGGTGACCAGGGCGACGAATGCGGGCGCGGCGACCGCCAGGATGCGTCGGTCGAGGTCGTCGAACGCCCTCATGGGGCACCACCCAGCCTGTGGATACTCGCTCGCGGCAACCATGTCGACAAGTCACCCCAAGGACCAGTACCCGCATAGTCACAAAGGACTAGAGGCCCCCAAATCTTTCTTCGCTCCACACCGTGTGCAGCACAAAACTGCAGGTCAGAATGCCTTTTCGGGTCGGCATCACGCTGCCGTCCACACACTCGTCCACCGGCTGTGCACATCGTCCTCGGCGTTTTCCACAGCGTGCGTCGCGTTGTACACACCCCCTGTGAGCCGCGGGCTATCTTGCGAAGTCTCACCGGCCTAGTGTGACGCGTCGGTACCGCCCGCCCGGGCGCGGTGCGGCTGGGTTAGATGACTGGGGTGTCTGAGACGGCACCTACCGTGAGAATGTGCAGAGGAGTGCGGGTGCGGTGAGTGTCGCGGATCTCTATGCAGCAGGTCCCGACGCCGGCGAGGAGACGTCCGGCGCGCGGGTGCCGCCGCAAGACGTCGCGGCCGAGCAGAGCGTGCTCGGCGCCATGCTGCTGTCGAAGGACGCCATCGACCCCGCGTCCGACGTCCTGCAGAGCCGCGACTTCTACCGCCCGGTCCACGAGCTCCTCTTCGACACCATCGTCGACCTCGCCAACCGTGGTGAGCCGGCCGATGCCATCACCGTCAGCGCCGAGCTGACGCGTCGGGGCGAGCTGGGCCGCGTCGGCGGCGCCCCGTACCTGCACACGCTGGTCGCAGGAGTCCCGGTCGCCGCGAGCGTCGACTTCTACGCCGACATCGTGCGCGAGAAGGCCATCCTGCGTCGTCTCATCGAGGTCGGTCAGCGCATCGCCGGCTTCGGCTGGGCCGAGCAGGGCGAGCTGTCCGAGATCGTCGACCGGGCGCAGAAAGAGGTCCTCGACGTCGACGGCGCCAGCGGCAGTGACGACTACCACTCCATCGGCGAGCTCATGGACCGCACGATCCAGGAGATCGACTACCACCAGGGTCGCGGCGACATCGCCGGCCTCGGGTCGGGCTTCCCCGAGCTCGACCGCCTCACCACCGGCTTCCGCCCCGGCCAGATGATCGTCGTCGCGGCCCGTCCCGGTGTCGGCAAGTCCACGCTGGGCCTCGACTTCTGCCGCGCGGCGTCCATCAAGCAGAACGTCCCGTCGGCGATCTTCTCGCTGGAGATGACGAACGCCGAGATCGCCATGCGCCTGCTGTCCGCCGAGGCCAAGGTCGCCATCCACCACATGCGCGGCGGCGGCATGACCGACCCGGAGTGGGACGCCATCGGCGCCGTCATGCCGCGGGTGCAGAACGCGCCGATCGTCATCGACGACTCGCCCAACATGACGATGCCCGAGATCCGCTCCAAGGCCCGCCGCATGAAGAAGCAGAACGACCTCGGCCTCCTGGTCATCGACTACCTCCAGCTCATGACGTCGGGCAAGCGGGTCGAGAACCGCCAGGTCGAGGTCTCGGAGTTCTCCCGCCAGATCAAGCTGCTGGCCAAGGAGCTCGAGATCCCGGTCGTCGCCATCAGCCAGCTCAACCGTGGCTCGGAGCAGCGCACCGACAAGACCCCGCAGCTCTCCGACCTGCGTGAGTCGGGCTCGATCGAGCAGGACGCCGACATCGTCATGCTGCTCAACCGTCCCGACGCCCATGGTCACGGGGAGTCCGACCGCCCGGGCGAGGCCGACATCATCGTCGCCAAGAACCGCTCCGGTCCGGTCAATCGCGTCGCCGTGAGCTTCCAGGGTCACTACTCTCGCTTCACGTCCATGGCCCGGTCGGCCGAGCCGCCCGGCGCCGCCGCGGGCGAGTTCTTCTGAGGAGTGTCATGTCCATCAACGCCACCGGCCGACGTCTCCTCCTCACCCTGGTGGCTCTGACCGCCGTCAACGTGGTGTGTGTGTTCCTCGCCGTGGATTCCGGTGTCACCGAGAAGGACAAGTGGTGGGGCTTCGACATCGTGGGCTTCATCCCCGTGCCGATGGTGGTCCTCGAGCTCGTGCTGGCCTGGCTGGCTGCACGCAACGTGCGGCCGCCGGTCGGCCGGATCGCGGCCATCCTCCTGGGTGTCATCTGCGTGATCAGCGTGCTGGCGGGGATCTTCGACGGCGACATGGCCCTCGAGGACATGTCCGAGGGGTCGTTCTGGTTGGGGATCGTCCTGATCGTGCTCCAGGCCGTCGTCGGCGTGCTCGCGATTCTCCGGTCGAGGGAAATCCGGAGCCGCCGTTGATGGCCATCACTGCCGGCGGTCGTCCGGTGCTCCTCGGCACCGCGGCGCTCCTCGTCATCGACGTCATCGGGGGCCTTCTCGCGGTGTCGTCCGACGTCAACACGTGGGGCGAGGCCTGGGGGTCGAGCGCACTGCTCGCTGCGCCGTTGCCGATGATGGTCGCCCAGGCCATCCTCGCCTGGCTCGCCGCCCGCAACGCGCGGCCGCCGGTCGGCCTCGTCGCGGCCGGCGTGCTCGCGCTGGCCTGCCTGGTCAGTGCCATCTCGGGGTTCTTCGACGGCGGGCTGGCCAACGACGAGCTGTCGGGCGGGCTGGTCGCGTGGCAGGTCTTCCTGCTCACCGCCACGGCCGTGGTGGGCGTCCTCGCCATCGTGCGAGTGCGGCAGCTCTGGCGGTCGCGCTGACCCGTTGCGCGCGGCCGATACGCTCGGTGCCGTGACGATTCTCGCCGCGCTCGCGGCCGACGCGTCGAGCGTCCCGACCGACGGACTCACCGGATTCGTCGCCGACATCATGGGCAGGCTCGGGCTGGTCGGTGCGGGCCTCGTGCTCGCGGTCGAGACCTTCTTCCCGTTCCTGCCGAGCGAGGTGGCGCTGCCGCTGGCCGGCTTCACCGCCAGCGTCCCCGGCAACTTCGGTCTGGTGCCGGTCATCATCGCGACGACGATCGGCTCGCTGGTCGGAGCCCTGGCCTTGTACGCCTTCTCGCACGCGTTCGGACGCGAACGCACCCGCAAGGTCCTGCTCTGGGCCCCGTTGGTCACGGCGCACGACATCGACAAGGGTGAGGCCTGGTTTGCCCGCAACGACGCCCGTGCGGTGTTCTTCGGCCGGTTCGTCCCGGGCATCCGTGCCCTCATCTCGGTGCCGGCGGGCGTCGAGGGCATGGGCCTGCTCCGGTTCAGCGCGTACACCGCTGCCGGGAGCCTGATCTGGAACACCGCCTGGATCACCGCCGGCTACCAGCTCGGCGAGAACTGGGCGGAGGTCGAGAAGTACGCCCACGTGCTCACCTACGCGATCGTCATCGTGCTCGTCGCGGCGGTCGCGTGGTTCGTCTGGACGCACCTCAAGACGCGCCGCACCACGGACTAGCGAGCTGGCTTTCGGCTCGATCATCGCGTGCGCATCGGCGCGGTGGCCGGCGCCCTACGGATCGTCGTCGGTGCTCGATCCGACCAGAAGGCGCCGGAGCGTCTCGACCATCTCCGTGCGACTGTTCGATCCCAGTCTGCGTCGCACGCTGGCGACGTGGTGCTCCACGGTCCGCGGAGAGATGAACAGACGTTCACCGATGTCCCGATACCCGATACCTTGCACCACCAGGCGAGCGATCTCCCATTCCCGGTCAGTGAGCTGGCTGGTGCGTGAGCGCGCCGGCACAGACGACGATCTCGACCGGTCACCACTGTGGGCAGCACGTGCCAGGTTGAGAAGGTCGAGGCTGACCCGCCGATCGGTGGTGTGCAGCGCGGCCTGTGCCGCCAGTCGAGAGGCGTCCCACCTCAGTCCGATGCCGCTCAGGCCCTCGACTGCCCGATTGACAGCAGAAGCGTCGATGTCGCGTCCCAGCACTCGTACCCACGTATGCCCGGCCGTGGCCAGTGTCTGGGCGTGGCGGCTGACACGCGCGGCCTCGCTGATCGCGTCCGCATGGGGGATCAGCGCATCGGGTCTGTCGCTGACGATGGCCGCTTGCACGCCGTACCAGTGAAAGGCCGTCGACCACAGGGCAGGTTTCCCGAGCTTGGCCAGCACCGTTTCGGCTTCCTGCAGCTGCGGCGCCAACCAGTGCTCGTCCTGCAAGCGCACTGCGCCGACCTGAAGCTCGCCCAGTGGCAGCAGGTGGAACAGGTCGACGGACATTCCGGCCACCGCCGTCCGCGCCCCCGCCCAGGCGTCGGCCAGCGCGCCGGTGTCGCTCGCGCGTCGCGCGATGCCCACGCGAATTGCATGCATGAGATAGACGTCTCTCGTATCGTGCGCGGGTGCTGGGCCGGCCGACTCGAGAATGGCAGCCGTCGCTGCCATGTCGCCGCGGGCCATGGCGACCCAGGCGAGCAGGAGCTGGTGTCGCAGACCGAACAGGGGACCTCCGAGCTCAGCCGCGGTGGCGCGCTGGAGGACGGACTCGGCGAGATCGAGTTCCCCGAGGTGGAGCGCCATCAAGGCGGCCAACGCGCCTGGTGACTCGAGCAGGATGCTGTCACGGCCGACCGGGGCCAGTGCGGTGACAGCTTGCACGAGCGGTGGCATGCCGGCGACGCCATCACCGTGGAGGCTCTGGATCAACCCCGTCGTGGCCAACTTCCAGCCGGCGGACGTTGCGGTCGCCTCACCGCTGGGGCCCGAGGCGAGGAGGCGTTCGGCGGTGGCGATGTCGCCGACACCGATGAGGGCAACGGCTCCCTGGGCCGCGACATCCCCGCGAGACTCGGGCGACGCCCGCCGAAGCAGCTCGGCACTCCTGTTCAGGGTTCCGCGATGCGCGTGGATGGCAGCAGCGATCCGTACCGCAGACCCGAACTCGGCGTGGCTGAGATCGGTCAGAACGGGCTCAAGGGTGCGCAATGCGCCGTCGTGATCGCCTCGGGCGATGGCCTCTTCGGCTTCCGCCACGCTCATGTCGCGGCCTCCCAGGGTCAGGTCATCCCCCATAGTGTCCAGCCGCCGCCAAGGTAGCAGCGACCAGTGCCCTAGGTGCACGATTCGCCGAAACACGGTCTCCCCCTAGGGGCACACGGCCATCGGGTGCGGATCCCCTATCCGTCGGGCCCGAACGGCCGCTGTCGGGGATGGGGCCCAGACCCCGATGGGGTGACTCTCGTTGCTTCGTAGCATCGAACCGGCGCGTCGATCGACCGCCGCACGATCACAAGGAGCCACCGACATGCCCGCGACCACCAGCTTGTTCGACTACATCTTGCAACTGCTCGCGAACCCCGCGCTCGCGCAGTCGTTCCTGTCCGACCCGGACGGAACGATCGACGGGATCGACCTGAACCAGGTCGACATCACCGTCGTGGCCGCGGAGATCAACAACGCGGCCTCGCTCCTGAACTCCAGCGGCGTGGCGTCGATCGCGATCCCCGCACTGATCCCGGGCCTGACGGCGGGCGGGCTCCTCGACAGCTTCGTGACGAGCTTCTACGCCGATCACCCCATCTCGAGCAACGTGTGGACCGAGGACGAGGTGACCCAGGCCTTCGCTGGTCCTGATGGTGTCGCGATCACGGCAGGTGAAGAGGTCGAAGAGGTGACCGCGGCCACCGGTGGCTCGATCGCCGTGGGTGGCGAGGTCGAGGACAGCGGCATCGCCAACAACGGCAGCGTCGCCGCAGGCGACGAGATCGAGTTCGAGGACAACGGCGACATCACGATCGGCAACGGCAACGTCGAGATCAACGGCAATGGTAATGACCTGGTCGGCGGCGACCAGATCAACCTCGATGACTCGCCCGGCTCCAACGTGGCCACCAACGGCTCGTGGATCCAGGAGGCGGAGGACGGCGGCATCAACGCTGGAGGCAACGCTCTGCGTGACTCCAACGTTGCGGGCGACGATCTTGCCCTCGGTGCCGGTGCCGTCGCGGCGGACGGCAACGTCGCCACCGGCGCGGACGCGGTCGCGACCGACGGACCGGTGGCCGATGGTGCGTACTCCCAGGCGGCCGGCGAAGACAGCAACCTGGTCAAGGACGATGACAACTTCAACCCGACGATCACCCAGTCCGCACCCGTGACTCTGGGTGCGATCACCCAGACCACCGGCCCGGCGACGAGCGGTGCAAGCGGAGCGAGCGGTGCGGGCGGTGTGGGGGGCGCGAGCGGCGCCGGCGGCACTGCCGGTACCGGCGGCTCGGGTGCAATCGGTGGCTCCGGCACCGGTGCGGCTGGCGGCGCTGCTACGAGTGGTACGGCGACGAGTGGCCCCGCCACGGGCGGCAACGCCACCAGCGGTGCCGGAGGAACCGCCGACAGTGGAGAGGCAGTCGCTACCGTCGGCCTTGGCTCCGATGCGACTGCCACCAGCGGCGACGCCACCGGTGGTGCCGGCGGTGCGGCCACGGGTGGTACCGCCACGAGCGGTAGCGCCACGAGCGGCGACGCCGCGGGCGGTGCCGGCGGACCTGGCGCGGGTGGTGCCGGCGGAGCTGGTGCAGCTGGCGGCGCCGGAGGAACGTCGGGTGCCGGCGGCGCGGGTGGCGACAGCGGTGCCACCGGTGACACCGGCGACGCGGCCAGTGGCGACAACGCCGCGAGCCAGCAGGCGACGATCAACTTCGGCGATGTCGACATCGACTTCGACGACTCCGACGCCCTGTCCTCGGGCAACCAGTCCAATGCCGCCGGAGACGGCGCCCTGATCGCGAGCGGCGCCACGATCGTGTCGCAGGACAACGACGTGCTGAGCCTCGGGCTCGGTGGCGACGTGATCGGCGGAAGCGGCGGAGCCGGAGGAGACGCGACCGGTGACGGTGGTGACGGTGGCGACGGCGATGCGGGCGGTGCCGGCGGTGACGGCGGTACGGGCGGCGCAGCCGCCGCTGGCGGGGCTGGCTCGCCTGGTGGTGCCGGTGGTATCGGCATCGGTGGAGCCGGTGGAGCCGGTGGCGGAGCAGCTGGCGGGGCCGGAGCAGCTGGTACCGGTGGATCCGGAGGCAGCGGTGGATTCGGTGGTTCCAGCGGAGCCGCCGGTAGTGGTGGAGCTGGAGCTCCGGGTGGTGCTGGTGGTTCCGGCGCAGTCGGCGGGGCGGCTGGCGCAGGTGGTGCCGGCGGTGCCGGCGGTGGTGCCTCGATCACCAACAACGGTGCACTGACCGTCTCCGTCGACTCGAACTCCGCGGTCGGTATTGCCAATGTCGCCGCCGACGACCAGTCGGTGGCCGCGGGCATCGGAGGTGCCGCAGCAGGCTACACCGGTGGCGGCGACGCCCAGGCGGGGAGCCTCGGCTCCCAGGTGTCCGACCACGGCAGCCTCAACAGTGGTGCGAACGGCGTCCTCGGCAACCAGGGCATCGCAGGCGACGGGAACACGATCGCCTACACCGGCTCTGGTGACGCAGCCGTGGCGGGCAGTGGAGACGTCGCTCAGGGCGACGGCTTCGTCGCCGGCGGCGACGGGTTCGACGACAATGCGCTCGTCACGTACGACGATTCGTTCATCGAGGACAGCAACATCACCCACGGTGACGCCTCGCCGATCGTCTCGGCCGTCGACGACTCCGAGATCGAGGACGTCGAGTTCGAGAATGACATCGATATCGACTGAGCAGATGTGCACGCAGGATCCCCCGGCCCAGATGAGTCGGGGGATCCTCCGTTCATGGAAACTTCGATAACGTCTCTCACATGACGGAGCCTGGAGCGCCGAAGCGCCGCCGCGAGAATCCCGAGCGCCCCGCGGTCACGAGCGCGCTGCCGCCGTTGCCGCAGATCCCCCGCCCGACCATCGTCATGCTGGTTCCGATCCTGACGCTCGTCTCGGTCCTGGCATCCGTGCCAGCGGCGGTACTGACGTACCAGCGGTGGGGGACCGTGCGGAGCGACCTCGAGAAGCAGCTGGCAGACGCGCAGCCCGACTACACGACGCATGACGTACGGGTGGCCGTCTTGGTCGCCTTGATCGTCATGGTCGGAGTCGGCATCCTCTTCTCGCTCGCCGAGTTGCGTGCATCCGTGCGTCTGCTCGACAAGCGGCGTGGTGCGCGGACGGCGTTGTTGTGGTTGGCGATGTTCCACGTGCCGCTGGTCGCGGTCACGGCACAGTTGCGCGATCTTGGGCCGTTGAGCCAGCGCGGCGCGTGGATTCAGGGAACGTGCCTCGTCCTGGCGGTCGTCCTCGCCTACTGGATCAGTGTCGGCAAGTGGCTCACGGCGGTCACGCGGCAGGGCCCCATCCCGCTGCGCCCGTCATCCGACCGGAGTTGAAGCGGTGAGGCCGGCGATGATCCACTCGCAGGTGCGCGCCGTCACACGACACGCATCGGCGGTGTCGGAGTCGACGAATGGGTTGGCTGCATAGTCGCGCCACTTCCACAAGGCCTCGAGTGCGTGGTGCCGCAGGTCCTCGGCGACGCCCAGTCGCTCGCTCGCAGTGATGCCCGAGCCACCGAGCAACCGTTCCATCTCGGCGCGGTCATCGGAGCGCAGGCTGATGCGCGAGGAGTTCACCCGGCCGAGCAGCTTCATCTCCTGGAATGGATGAGGGTCGGCGAGGAGCTCATCGACCGTTTCGGCCAGCTGCGCGGCTTCCGGAACGGGCTGATCGGCGAAGACCTGCTGCAAGCCGAGGAGCACGGAGTGTGCTTTCAGCTGGGGATGTCGACCACGACAGTGCACGTCGATGACGCGCTTCAGCTCATCCAGCCCACTGTGCCTGACGAGCTCGTCGGCGAGCGTGGTCGCATCGGCCACTCCCATCTGGATGACCGCCAGCGCCAGGCGTATACCGAACAGACCCAACCGATGGATCAAGCTGGTTCGGTCGCGGGGGGAGGGGAGGTCGTCCGACTCCGTCGACACGAATCGGTCCGTTGAGACCATGAGAGCCGAAAGCCGGTCGGGTGGGAGCGCGGCCAGCTTCTCCAGCTGGGCGAACTCGGACTGGCGTAGCGATTGACCCGCGAGCGCCAGCAATCCGGCCACCGGCACGACGGTTTCGCATGCAGCCTCGAGGGTCGGATCGTCGCGGAGGCGATCCACGGCCTTGTTCGCCACGGCCATGGCGTTCAGCCGACCCGCTCCCAGCTCGTCGGCGCGCGACAGCACGGCGATCGAGCCCATGGACGTGTCCCCTCCCGAGCGGTCACCCAAGGTCCGGAGGAACTCGACGTCGTGGGCATGCAGTGACCTGAGGAGATAGACGAAGGCATCGGCCACCGTGACGCCTCCGTCGGGGGCGACGAACTCGATCGTGCGCTCGCCGACCTCGGTCGACACCGAAGCCATGCCTGGTGTGTCGATCAGGGTGAATTCCTCCAGAGGAGCCGCCGGCCAGGTGACGTCGAGCCACTCGATTTCATTCGCGTCCAGGTGGCCCAGGTCGAGCTCGAGTCGGTCACCCTGCCGGAGGGTCCGAATCTGGATCTCCCCCTCGGTGGAATGACGGGCGCGGACTGACGGAGCATTGCCGTGGCGATACCACGTGACGATCCGCGTGCACTCCCGAGCGTCGGTCGGAGCGAGCTGCTCACCCAGCAACGCATTGACGAGCGTCGACTTTCCCGCCTTGACCGTGCCGATGAGGGCGACGCGCAAGGGCTCGTCGGCCCGTCGGCGCAGGGCTTCGATGCGAGCCGTCGTCTCCAGGCTGTCACCGTAGATTGCGCGCGCCTGGTCGAGCAGTCCGCGTACGTGTTCGAGGGAGGCGGACCTCACTGTGGTCCCGGTTCGGCGGCCAGCGCCTGAGCGGCCTCGGCGAACTGTCGCAGTGTGGTGAGGCGCTCGGTGAGTGCCTGAGTACGAGAGTCCCGCTGAGCGGCAGACGTGCCCGCTCCCCGCTTGGCGGACTCGACCGATCGGTTCAGCGACTGCCGGAACTCCTCGGCGGCTTCCTCGAACTCGTCGCGCATCACGCGCTTCACGTCCGTCAAGCTCGTGCGAGTCTCCTTGACGACATGGAAGATCGTTTCGTCGACCGCACGACGAATCGCGTTGCGGGCCTCGTTTCGACGCCGTTCCAGTCGATTGGCGGCTTCCTGTCGCAGCGAGAACCCGCCGAGCACGGCGCCCGCGAACACCGAGATCGGGTTGATGAGGGCCAGGCCGGCCAACGTGGTGATGATTCCCGCCATCAGGATGCCGCTGTACGAACCCCGCATGGCTCCGATGACCTTCTGTGCGCCGGTCATCCGGGTCGTCCGGATCGGGTCGATGCCGGCAACCGAAGCGAGCATGGCGCTCGTGTCGATCGAGGGGATCTGCGGCAACCAGACCTCACTGTCGAGTCGGAACGACTCGGCGACGGTCGTGGCCACGTGCTCGCAGCGCTCGTGGGCCCACACGAAGCTGTCGGCAACCGCCTCGGCGAACGCGTCCGCCAACCATTGGGACAGGGTTTCCCAGGTGTCAGCGGGGTCGCTCTCATCGATGAGCTGCTCAGCGTCGCGGCCGACCGACCGGATGCGGTCGCGGACGTCGTACTCGACGTCGCTTTGGAGGTCGTAGAATCCGTCGTTGAGAGCGACCTGCCACCTGGAGGCGCGCTTGTTGAGGTCGGCTGCCGTGGCCTGGGCATCTTCGAAGGTCTGCACCAGCAGGGCCGCTTCACCCGGCCGCACCAGGGTCTCCAGCTCGGCTTGAAGCGCCAGGCTGAGGTGAGTGCTCACGGTCGAGGCCTCCAGTGCCGCGGCTTCGCGCAGGGACAGGACGGCGCGGGGCAGGAGGTCGCGCTCGAGCCGTTCGATCAGCCGCGGGATCCCTGACTCCTCGGCCAGGTCTGCGTCATCGAGCGAGAGCGCCGTGCGGTACAGATTCGCCGAGACCGGAATGATGGTGGCGTCGATCCCGGCTGATTCCAGGTGCTGTCGGTTGGCTGCTGCGACGTCGCGCCAGTGCGGCGTCAGGTCGATCTTGCTCAACACGCACATCACGATCGGACAGATGGTCGATGCCTGGCGCAAGAAGCTGAGCTCTGGTTCGGTGAGCTCCTGGCTGGCATCGGAGAGGACAACGAGCGCATCTGCGGAGGGCAGCAACGCAAGGGTCGTCACCGCGTGCCGGGCCACCGAACCGCCGACTCCGGGGGTGTCGATCATCACCAAGCCGTCACGGAGCTGCTCGGCCGGAAGAGCCACCTGAATCTTTCCGCCATCGAGCGAGCCCTTGCTTGCGGTGTGGTCCATCACATGCTTGCGCATGTCGTTGATGTCGATGGGTATGTGGCTGGTGCGGTTCTCGCCGGGTACGTCGAAGGCGAGCACCGCTTCCGCGGCCGGGCCGTATTCGATGATGATCGGTATCGCCGTCATGGAGATGTCGTCGACGGGGCACACCGGCGCCCCGACGATGGTGTTGACGAGCGTGCTCTTGCCCTGATTGAACGGCCCGACCACGACGACCCGCACCTTGGGCTGGTCCAGTCGCTCGACCCACGAGTCGAGCCGGCTCGCGAGGTCATCACGATCGAGCTCGCGAGCGTTCGCCCGAAGTCCCTGCAGGATGCCGGTCAGGCCGGAGACGTCTCTTGCCGGGGCATGCGTGCTCATCAGTCGAAGTGGATGTCCTCGACCTCAGCGTCATCGACAGCCGAGACCACCGGCGAGTCGTCGCCGTGGGTGATGTTGCTGTCCTCATTGAACGAATGGTCGTAATTGACGACCGCATTGTCGTCGTAGACGTCGCCTCCGGCCACGGCTGCATCGCCCTGAGCGACGGTGCCGCCGTTCGTCACGATCGCGGCGTCGGAGCCAGCACCGGTGGTGTAGGCGACAGTGCTGTCGCTGGCTGCCACTCCGCCGTCTCCGATGACGCCATTTCCGCCGGCGTTGAGACTGCCGTTGTCGGCGACCTGCGCGTCACCGCTGGCGGCCTGGGCATCGCCGCCGCCGGTGTAGCCGGCCGCGGAGCTGTCGTTGTTCGCCGCCACCGACTGGTCGTCCGCGGCGACGTTCCCGGTTCCGACGGCGGAGTTGGAGTCGATGTCGATCGTCTGGTTCAGGCCGCCGACCAGTGCTCCGGCACCGACGTTGGTGGTGTTCGTGAGGATGTCGTTGTCCTGAGAAACCACGGCGGCGCCGGTCGCAACCAGGGCACCCTCGCCCGCTGCCACGGAGTTGTTGCCGGAAGAGATCGCATCGGAGTCGTTGAGGTCGAGCGTGACGTCGCCTGTGGTGGTGACCGTCGGGCTGAAGATGTCGTCGTCGCTGGCGAGGTTGCTGTCATCACCGGCTGCCTGCGCGTTGGCGCCGCTGGCGACGTTCCCGTCGGTCGCAATCGCACCCGCTCCAGTGGCGACGTTGCCGTCGGCAGCGACCGCCCCGGCTCCGACGGCCAGGTCGTCGCCCGCGACGTTCGAGTCGACGATGGCGTCGCCGCCCGCGTTGACTCCACCGTTGGAGGCGACCTGGATGGTGGAGCCGTCATCGGCCACGTTGACGTTGTTCGAACCGGTGACGTTGACCTGGTCTTCTCCGACCACCGTGTTGCCATCGCCGTCGACCGAGACGTTTCCGTCGCCGATCACGACGTCGTCGTTGCCTTCGAACTCGACATCACCACCCGCGGCGACGCTGCCGCCCAGCGCGACGCCACTGTCCTCGATGCCGCCGCTGACCGCGATGGATCCGTTGGTGGCGACGTTGATCTCCTCGGCCTCATCACCGCCGGCGACCGCGACACCCCCCGGCGCCGCGATGGCTTGCGTCACGTCACCGCCGGCCCACACGTTGTTGGTGGTGATGCTGTCGGCGTAGTAGTTGTTGACGAACGTCTGCAGGACGTCGGCTGTTGACGCCGGAGGCGGCGGCGCCCCACCCCCGCCCCCGACCGGCACCGGCACATAGTGCGGGACCCCGACCAAGTGGGGAACCGGGATGAAGTGGGCTCCGCCCCCGCCGCCCCCGCCCAGCAGGGTGGTCACCGAGTGCACGGCATTCGCCGCCGCTTCGGGCGGGATCTGGCTCAACCCGTGGTCGTCGAGGGAACCCTCGGGGTCGTTGGAGAACGACTCCGCCAGCTCCGGATCCGACAGCAGGCGAAGGATGAAGTCGAGCAGAGCAGTGACCCCGGCCATGTGATGCTCCTTGCTAGTTTCCCACCCAAAACGTCGGTGTCACTATAGGTCAACGCAGATCGGATCGTCCGCGAGATCGCGAAATGTACTTCTGGCGCTGAAATGCCGCACGTGGCGGCGTCGTGCGCGCTGGTGAAGCCTGCCTCTGTGGAGCCGACGACGAAGCACGCGGCTGCGGGTTGCGTTGATATATCGTCATCTGGCGGAGGCCGAGAGGAGAGCGCATGACCGTCGCCGTCGACCTGGGGTCGAATGCGGTGAAAGTCGTCACGGGTATCGGCGCGCCGGTCATCCTGCAGCCTCCGATCGATCCCGAGCTCGCCGCGCGGGTGGGCACGACCGTTCCCCTGATTCGGCGCGACGGCAGTCGTGTTCTCACGCTTGCGCCTCATGATGCGTACGTCCGGGCGGTCGCCACGGCGCTCGAGGGCATCCCAGCCGAGACAGTCGCGATCGTGATTCCCGACTGGTGGTCGACGCGGGCGCGGGACGTGGTGGAACAGACTCTCGAGGCTCACGCATCCGGAGCATTTCGGGTGGTGTCACCGGCGGTTGCCGCCGTCATCGCATCCAGCGAGAGACACCGCATCCCGACGACCGTCGCCGTGCTGGACGTAGGCGCCGAGTCGAGCAGCACCACGATCCTCACCGAGGTCGAGGGAGTTCGTGGCGTGGTCGGCCGTCCGGCGGTCCTGCGCGGCCATGCCGGAACGGAGATCGACCGGCTGCTGATGCACCACGTGCTCGGTTGGCTGATCCCAGACGGCCGCGGTTTCGAGTCCACCGACGCGGAGATCGCAGCGGCCGGCCAGTCTCTCTTGAAGCAAGTGCGGGCGGCCAAGGAGCGGCTGTCGACGCGTCCCGCGGCCACGCTGACGCCAGACTTTCCGGGAGCGAACACCGAGTTGCGGCTGGTTCGCTCCGAGTTTGACGAGGTCATCGGCGGGACTGTCGAGGCAACCGTGGCCATGCTCAAGACCAGCATCGAGACCAACGCTTCGGCGGACGTGGGCGCGGTGCTGCTGATCGGTGGGAGCGTGTCCATCCCCTTGGTCACTCAGGTCATCTCGGTTGAGCTGGGACTTCCGGTGATCCTGGACGACGATCCAGCGACGCTGGCTGTGCGCGGCGCAGCGGCCACGGAGATTCCGGTGGCTCCGCAGCGTCGGCGACGGCGTCGTCGCCACGACAAGGCTGGTGCGGCACGCAACGTGCTCGATCTGAATCATGCACCCGTGCCTGACGTCGAGCCCTTTGTCGATCCGCCCCCGCGCTCGGCGCCCGAGCCGGTTCCGGTGCTCAAGGCGGAGACTACGGTGCCCGCCGACCAGGACGAGATCGTGCGCGATCCGGAGGTTCCGAAGGTCGCGGCCGGCCATGGCGCTGCCCCGAGACTTGGCGGTTTCATCGAGCTCTCCCGGCGTGACGCTGCGGCGACGGTCCCTGAGTCGGCGCCGCCCGGACCGGCCCATCTGGTGGTCGAGACGCGGGACGCACCGGGGTCGAATCGGACGGCACGCTGGACGTCCGAACCGGAGGGTTCCGAATGGAACAGCGCGCGCCGCACCTATGTCGATGATGAGGGCATGTTCCGACTTCGGGTCAACGGTCGCGACCATGAGGTGGATATGGGATCAGAGCTGGCGTCGACGTCAGTCACCGTGCTCCTCATCGGTTTGCATGTGTTCGTCACGCTGACGGAGACGGGTGACTTGTTGCGGGAGCTGGTACTCGACCCAGAACACGATTTTCGCCCGCAATGATCGATGGCTGATCAGGAGTAACCGCCCTCGGGCTCGACCATCTCCGCACGCACGCCCAGCAGCCGGATCGGGCGTTCGTCCTCGAGCTTGTGCAGGAGCTCGAGCGCCGTGGCCGCGATCGTCGCCGCATCGAAAGTGGGCTCGGCGAGCTTCCGGATGCGGGTGAACGTGAAGAACGGGGCGAACCGCACCTTGAGGTGCACGCGCATGCAGGCCCGGTCCTCACGACGGATGTCCTCCACGACCTGGTCGGCGAGGGCGCGGATGGCGGCGGCGATCTCGTCGGGCTCGGTCAGGTTGCGCTGGTACGTGGTCTCGCGGCCGTGCGCGCGGGCCACCCACGGGGTGTCGTCGACGTGCGCGCTGCTCACCCCGCGACCCAGGCGACCGAAGTGCGGGCCCATCGTGGGCCCGAACTCCTCGACGAGCCGGGGCTCGTCGGCCGTCGCCAGGTCGTACACGGTGACGATGCCGAGCGCGGCCAGCCGGGCCTTGATGCGTGTGCCGATGCCCCAGATCGCGTCGGTCGGCCGGTCGCCCATCACCTCGAACCAGTTGTGACGCGTGAGCTGGAACGTGCCGTGGGGCTTGCCGAAGTCGGTGGCGATCTTGGCCCGCACCTTCGTGTCGCCGATGCCCACCGAGCAGTGCAGTGACGTGGCCGCCAGGACCTCGGCCTGGATGTGGCGCGCGAAGGCCTGCGGGTCGTCGGTGTCGATGCCGACGAACGCCTCGTCCCAGCCGAGCACCTCGACCACGGCACCGTCGAGACCACGCAGCGTCGACATCACCTGCTCTGACGCTGCCAGGTAGACCGGCGCGTCGACGGGCAGCAGCACCGCATCCGGGCACTTGCGCACGGCCGTCTTGAGCGGCATCCCGGAGCGCACGCCGAAGGCCCGCGCCTCGTACGACGCCGTCGACACCACGGCGCGCTCGGTCGGGTCGCCCCGTCCGCCCACGATCAGCGGGAGGCCGGCGAGCTCCGGATGACGCAGCACCTCGACCGCGGCGAGGAACTGGTCGAGATCGACGTGGAGCACCCACGGGCCAGTCACGGATCCGACCCTACGACTCCGCTCTGCCAGACTGCTGCCATCGCGACTGAGGGGATCATGACACCCACCCCAACGGCGTGGTCCACCTCGACTACGGGCCCCCTTGACCACGGGATGTGACGGCCCCCTCCCGGGGCTAGCATCGCGTCCATGAGCAATCCCACTGAATCGTCGGTCATCGAGGGCGTCCACCCGCAGCTGTTCATCGGCGGCACCTGGCGCGACGCCGAGGACAAGAGCACCTTCGAGGTGCACGACCCGTCGACCGGGAAGGTCCTCGTCGAGGTCGCCGATGCGACCGTCGCCGACGGTGCCGCAGCCCTCGACGCCGCCGTGGCCGCCCAGTCCGACTGGGCCGCCACCCCGCCTCGCGACCGCGGCGAGATCCTGCGCACGGCCTTCGAGTCGATCACCGAGCGTGCCGACGAGGTCGCCCTGCTCATGACGCTCGAGATGGGCAAGACCATCAAGGAGAGCAAGGCCGAGATCGCGTACGGCGCCGAGTTCTTCCGCTGGTTCTCCGAGGAGGCCGTGCGGATCGCCGGCCGATATGCCACCGCCCCGAATGGCGCGACCCGACTGCTGACCCTCAAGCAGCCGGTCGGACCGTGCCTGATGATCACGCCCTGGAACTTTCCGCTGGCCATGGGCACGCGGAAGGTCGGTCCGGCGATCGCGGCCGGCTGCACGATGGTCGTCAAGCCGGCCGGGCTCACGCCGCTCACCATGTTGTGGCTCGCCCAGGTGCTGGCCGACGCCGGCCTGCCCGACGGCGTGCTGAACGTCGTCACGACGACCCACACCGGCGAGGTGATGGAGCCGCTCATCCGTGACCCGCGGCTGCGCAAGCTGACCTTCACCGGCTCCACCGAGGTCGGCCGCACCCTCGTCGAGCAGAGTGCCGAGGGCCTGCTCCGCGTCTCGATGGAGCTGGGCGGCAACGCGCCGTTCCTCGTGTTCGACGATGCCGATGTGGACGATGCCGTCGACGGCGCGATGCTCGCCAAGATGCGCAACATCGGCGAGGCCTGCACCGCGGCCAACCGGTTCATCGTGCACGAGTCCGTGGCAGCGGAGTTCGGCGAGAAGCTGGCTGCGCGCATGGGTGGCCTGGTCGTGGGCCGCGGCACCGAGGACGGGGTCGAGGTCGGACCGTTGGTCGAGAAGAAGCAGCGTGACTCGGTGGCCGAGCTCGTCGACGACGCCGTCGGCAAGGGTGCCACGGTGCTCACCGGCGGCTCCACCGTCGACGGCGACGGCTGGTTCTACCAGCCGACCGTGCTCGCCGAGGTGCCCACCGACGCCCGCGTCCGCCGCGAGGAGATCTTCGGCCCGGTCGCCCCGATCATCACGTTCAGCGACGAGGAGGAAGCGCTGCGCCTTGCCAACGACACCGAGTACGGCCTGGTCGCGTACGCCTTCACCCGCGACGTCTCACGCGTCGTGCGCATCTACGAAGGCCTCGAGACCGGGATGGTCGGGATCAACCAGGGCATCGTGTCGAACCCCGCCGCTCCGTTCGGCGGGGTCAAGGCCTCTGGGTACGGTCGCGAAGGCGGTACTGAAGGCATCGAGGAGTACCTCGAGACGAAGTACGTCGGCTTGGCCCTCTAGCCGGAATCCGTGGAGGAACTGGGTAGATTCGGCGCATGCGTCACTCCCCGGTCGTCCTCGGCACGATCGCCCTCGCGCTCGCTGTCGTGCTGGCGGGGTGCTCGCGGGGTCCGGAGCCGGCTGAGCCGCGGAAGGTCGAACCGATCCAGACCGCGTCCTCCCCGTCGGCCAACCCCACGCCGGAGGACTCCATCGCCTGCAAGCTCCTGAGCGACAAGGAGCGTCGCTCGATCGCGGGTGAGAACATCAAGATCGTCTCGCCGGCCGCGCCGGTGAAGGACATCGATCAGTGCCGCTGGGTCAAGACCCTCAAGTCGGCCGCCCCCACGATGGTGCAGGTGACCGTCACACCGGCGCAGGTGTGGGCCCGGAGCGTGCCCGCGCAGGTCGACAGCGCGCTCCGCTCGGGCCGCGGAACGAACACGAAGGTGCTGGACCAGCTGCTGGCGGCCAAGAAGAAGCTCAGGCACGGCTCCGACAAGCTGAGCGACAAGGAGGCGTGTGGCATGTTCTCGCTCCTGGCGCAGTCGCGCGGCCTCAGGAAGAACGTCACGTCGACGTTGGCGTTCCCACCGATCGGCACCCAGATCGGTGCCCAGGCTCGCCTCTGCAGCGACGGCATCTATGCGACGGTCACCTACGCGGAGATCGGGCTGAAGCCCTCGATCCGCGTTGAGCCAGGCGGTCCTCAGGCTCGTCAAGATCGCCCACGCTCGTGCGGTCCAGCTCAACTACGGCGACTGACAGAGCCCGACTAGAACGACACGTCGGCGCGACGTTCGTCGTCCTTGCGCTCGCACATCAACGAGCCGTCCGAGAACCGCACCCCGTCGGTGAACCGCGCCTCGATCTGCCCGGACCCGAACTGCTCGATGTAGAGCCGCGCATACAGCCCGCCGGCCTCGAGGAGCTCCTCGTGGCTGCCGGACTCGACCAGCACGCCGTCCTCGATGCCGAAGATGACGTCGGCCGACCGGATGGTGGAGAGGCGGTGCGCGATGGCGATCGTGGTGCGGTTGTGGGTGGCCCGCTCGAGGGCCTCCTGCACGAGCCTCTCGGTCTCGGTGTCGAGGGCCGACGTCGCCTCGTCGAGGATCAGGATGCGCGGGTCCATCAGCAGCACGCGGGCGATGGCCAGGCGCTGCTTCTCACCGCCGGACAGGCGGTAACCGCGCTCGCCGGTGATCGTCTCGTAGCCGTCGGCAAATCCGAGGATGCGGTCGTGGATGTTCGCGTCGCGGGCCGCCTGCTCGATCTCGGCCGCCGTCGCGTCGGGCTTGGCGTAGGCGATGTTGTCGCGGATCGTGCCGTGGAAGAGGTAAGGCTCCTGGGTGACCATGCCCACGGCCTCGGACACGGAGCCGAGGGTCAGGTCGCGGACGTCGTGGCCGTCGAGCATCACGGCGCCCTCGGAGACGTCGTAGAAGCGCGGCACGAGATACGTCATCGTGGTCTTGCCCGCTCCGGACGGCCCGACGATGGCGGCGAGCTGGCCGGGCTTGACGTTCAGGGAGATACCGCGCAATGCCCAGCCCGACGTCGGCGCCTCGTCGGCGTCCCCCTCAGCCTCGATGCGAACGCCGGTGTCGCCGAAGCGATCGCGGTTGACGGTGCCGGTGAGCTCGCGGGGCTCCGGGTACTGGAACCACACGTCGCGGAACTCGATCTCGCCGTCGAGCGTGGAGCCGTCGAGCGTCACGGCGCCGGGCCGCTCCGTGATGGCGGGCACGAGGTCGAGGTACTCGAAGATGCGGCGGAACAGGGCCAGTGACGTCTGCACGTCGAGCGTGACCCGCATCAGCTGCAGCAGCGGCATCTGCAGGCGGGCTTGCAGCGTCGTGAACGCCACGAGCGTGCCGGCCGTGAGCGACGTGCCGCCGTTGATCATCAGCCCGGCCACCAGGTAGAGCAGAGCGGGCGTGATGGCGAACGACGCCTGCACGGTGGCGAAGAACGCGCGGCCCGTCATGGCCTGCTCGACCTGCAGCCTGGCCTGTTGACGGTTGGCGTCGCGGTAGCGGCCGACCTCGGCGTCGGCACGGTTGAACACCTTCGACAGCAGGATGCCGGAGACGCTGAGCGCCTCCTCGGTGATCGCCGTCATCTCCGACAACGACTCCTGGGTCTTGCGTGCCAGCCGCTGACGGCGCCGGCCGACCCGCATCTGCACCACGATGAAGACCGGCATCAGGATCAGGGTGAGCACGGTGAGCTGCCACGACAGCAGCACCATGGCGATGAACGCCGCGGTGACGGTGACGGAGTTCTGCAGGATCGATGTGGCCGTGTCGGTGAGCACCGTGCGGACCCCGGCCACGTCGTTGGCCAGGCGCGACTGGATGGCACCGGTCTTGGTGGCGGTGAAGAACGCGAGCTCCATCTTCTGCAGATGGGCGAACAGCTCGCTGCGCAGGTCGGCCATCGCGGAGTTGCCGACCGTCGACGTCAGCCAGTTCTGCCCGATGCCGATGAGCGCGGCGACGATCGGGATGACGCACATGGCCGCGACGAGCCAGCCGAGCAGGCCCAGGTCGGGACCGGTCTTGGCGAACAGGGCGTCGTCGAAGACCGCCTTGGTCAGGAACGGGACGATCGAGTTGAGCGTCGCCCCGGTGATGACGGCGACGGCGACGAGCACGAGCTTCGAGCGATAGGGCCGCAGCAGCGCCGCGATGCGACCGAGCACCGGCTCGTCGGCGACCTCGGCGATCTCCTCGTCGGTCAGGTGCGTGACCGTGGGGCCTCCACGGGCCATCAGGCGTCGATCCTCGTGACGAGGATCTCGGTGCTGTCGTCGGCGACGGGCACGAGCTCGGTGGTGCCCCACACGCCGGCGTCGGAGCGGAGGCGGGCCCACAGCAGGAGCCTGGACGGGTCGAGCACGTCGGCCGGGTCGGCCTGCAGGGTGAAGTCGGTGGGTCCGTTCTCGGCGTCCACGGACGTGGCGGCCAGGACCTCACCGGCGGTGTCGACGAGCTTGACGGTGACCACGCCACCGGGCGGCATCGCCAGCTTCTCGCGGAACAGCACGGTCCCGGCGACGGCGAGGACGTTCGAGGCGGACATGCCTTCGATGGTATGCCGCCGTGCCGAGGCTCGGCCCGACGAAGGTTGCGCTGAAAGTGAACACGTCTCGCCGCACACCATGCCCCGTGATTGCGTGGGACCCATGGCGAACGTCCTGGTTCTCGGCGGAACGGCCTGGCTCGGCCGTGCGGTGGCCACGGAGGCGGCGATGCGTGGTCACGAGGTCACGTGCCTCGCCCGGGGCGAGTCCGGAGACGTGGCGGAGGGCGCCCGCCTCATCCGCGCCGACCGCGACGACCCGAGCGCGTACGACGACCTCACCACGACGCAGTGGCACGCCGTCGTCGACGTCACCCGCCAGCCCGGGCACGCCCGCGGCGCGGTGCTCACCCTCGGCGCGCAGGCCGAGCACTGGACGCTCGTCTCGACCGGAAACGTCTACGCCGACCTCGCCCGCCCGATCCACGAGGACGACGCCCTGCGAGACGCCCTCGCCGACGACCACGCGAGCGCCGAGCTGTACGGCGAGGGGAAGGTCGCCTGCGAAGAGGCGGTCGGCGCGCTGCCGCAGCACCTCATCCTGCGGGCCGGCCTGCTCGGCGGGCCGGGCGACCCGTCCGACCGCGCCGGCTACTGGGTCTCGCGGTTCGCGGCCGCTGGAGACGAGCCGGTCCTGGTGCCCGACCTGCCCAGTTCTGGAGAGCACAGGGCCGCCGTGCAGGTCCTCGACGTCCGGGACCTCGCGACCTTCATCGTGGACGCCGCCCTGCGCGGCGTCACCGGGGCCATGAACGTCGCCGGCACCTCGACCTCGCTCACCGACTTCCTGTCCACGTCCGCCGATGTCGCCGGCCACACCGGTGTCTCGATCGGTGCGGATCCCGACTGGCTGAGCGAGCACGACGTGCAGCCGTGGATGGGACCGCGATCGCTGCCGCTCTGGCTGCCCGACGAGGCCCTCGGCATGGTCGCCATGGACACCTCACGCGCCGCGGCCGCCGGGCTACCACGACGCCCGATCGTCGAGACGATCGCCGACACCCTGGTCGACGAGCGGTCCCGCGGGTTGGACCGCGATCGTGCCGCCGGGCTGACCCGCGACGACGAGCTCGAGCTCCTCGCGCAGCTCTGAACCGGCTAGCGGGCCGCGAGCTGCAGGCCGGTGCGGGCCGACTCCAGCAGGATGCGGTCGTCGACCGCCAGCGCGTAGGCGACCACGGAGGCGGCCGAGAAGATCGCCATCACCCGAGCGCGCAGCTCGGTGTCGGCATCGATCGGGCTGTACTCGGCGAAGAACGCGTCCCGGGACGCACCGGTGAGTGCCGAGTAGGCGAAGGAGAGGTCGACCGATCGGGGAGCCACGCACAGGTCGCCCCAGTCGATGACGGCCGTCGGCGCACCGTGCTCGTCGACCAGGACGTGACGCGAGTACAAGTCCCCGTGGCTGAGCACGGTCTCCGCCGGAGGCGGCCCGGCGGTCTCGCCCGCGTCGAGCACATCCTCGACGGCCGGGTCGTCGATGTGCTCCTGTCGGTCGCGGAGGTCGCCCAGCACGTCTCGTGCGCGGACGGCGCGACTGGCGGCGTCCGCCCGGCCGAACGGGTCGACGGGCAGGCTCGGGTCGGCCGGCAGGGCATGCAGCTCGGCAAGGAAACGCCCGATGGCCCGGCCGACGGAGACGCCCACCTCATCGGTCCGGCCGCTGACCATCAGCTCCAGGCCCGGCAGGTGCCGGGCACCCCAGAATCGCCACGGCGGATCGCCGTAGAGGCCCACGTGCTCCGGCACCGGGATGGGCAGGCTCAGCAAGGGCGCGAGCCGTGGAAGGTGCGCGATCTCACGGTCGATGCCGGGCAGCGCGATCTCGCGTCGAGGGAACCGGAACACCCAGGTGTGGTCGACGAGCACGACGGTGTTGTCCCATCCCGCGGCGACGATCCGCACGTCCTCGGGATCGAGGCCACACGCCCGCACCGCCTGCGACGCCTCGGCCACGGAGACTTCTCGCTCGGGCCGCCACGGTGTGCTCACGCCGCCGACGGTACCCCTCGGGGGTACATGCCGAGCGCGCGAGCCTACAGTCGGCCCATGAGCGAGATCCCAGGATTGGACGGCGTCCTCGGCGTGGAACGCCTCGAGGAGACTCCCGACAAGGTGGTCGTCCGTTTCACGATCGACGAGCAGCACCTGCAGCCGTTCGGCATCCCTCACGGCGGCATCTATTGCACCGTCCATGAGTCGACGGCGAGCCTGGCCGGGCACCTGTGGCTGGGTGACGATCGCATCGTCGTCGGCACGAACAACATCTGCGACTTCCTGCGCCAGGCCAAGCTCGGCGACACGATCACCGTGACCGCGACGCCGATCCACCGCGGCCGCTCCCAGCAGCTGTGGCACGTCGACTCCCACGACCAGGACGGGCGCCTCGTCGCCCAGGGCCAGGTGCGCCTGGCCAACCTGGACCCGCCGGCATGACGCGACAGCACGCCCGGTCGGGGTCGCCGTTCGAGGACCGGATCGGGTTCAGTCGTGCCGTCCGCGACGGAGAGCTCGTGGCCGTGTCGGGCACGGCTCCCGTCTGGCCTGATGGCACCGTCGACCCCGACGTCGCGATGCAGGCCCGCCGATGCTGGCTGATCGCGCTGGCGGCACTCACCGAGCTCGGCGGCGGCACCCGCCACGTCATCCGGACGCGTCAGTACATCGTCGACCCGGCCGACGCCGATGCCATCGGCGCCGTGCACGGCGAGGTGTTCGGCAACATCCGACCCGCCAGCACGATGGTGGTGGTCGCCCAGCTGCTCGACCCGCGCTGGCGGGTCGAGGTCGAGCTCGACGCGATCATCCCGCCGGCACCTCCAGGCCCCCGCAACACGTCTAACCTTTGAGCTTGCGCCAGCCGCCGGCGCGGTTGTCCGCGATGAGCTGGCGGAAGAACGCGAGCAGCGGTTCGCGCCGCACCTCGTCACCCTCGCTGAAGCCGATGGTGCGGGCCGTCTGGTTCTCGTGGCCGGCGGTGATGAGGCCGTCCGGGTCGGGCACGATGCCGCCGTCGTAGACGAACACGTTCACGTGGTCCTTCGCCGCGAGGAACGCCGCGACGTTGCCGTCGAGCACGAAGTACGGCTGCACCGTGCGCTTGATCGTCTCGGTGAGCTCAGGGTCCGCCTCGTGCAGGATGTCGCGCACCTGCTCGAAGATCTCCTGCTGCCACTCGGGGAGAGGGCGCAGGTAGTCGTCGACACGAGTATCGCGGTCGTCCGCCATGTCCCCATCGTCGCAGGGTGATGGGACAAGTCGGTAGAATCGAGCACGTCGGACGCGACTGGCGTTGAGGTGGCTACCACCGGGGAGCATCCGACGACCGCGACCACGGGACCGTTCGCCTGGGCCCCTCCCAAGAATGCAGCACTGCAGCCGCGCCGCTGACGGAGGACCGACGAGTGACCATGATGACGATGACCCCCACGCAGCCTTTTCCCACCGAGCACGTCGAGGACACCGACGTGCGCGTGCTGCTGCTCGAGAACATCCACGCCGACGGGGCGGCGTTCCTGCGCGGCAAGGGCTACCAGGTCGAGACCGTCGACCGTGCCCTCGCCGAGGACGAGCTGATCGAGGCCGTCAAGGGCGTGCACCTGCTGGGCATCCGCTCGACGACCTACATCACCGAGAAGGTCCTGGAAGCCGCGCCTGATCTGCTCGCCGTGGGCGCGTTCTGCATCGGCACCAACCAGATCGACCTGCCGGCCACCACCCGGCAGGGCGTCGCGGTGTTCAACGCGCCGTACTCCAACACCCGCTCGGTGGTCGAGCTGGCCATCGCGGAGATCATCTCGCTGGCCCGACGGCTGCACGAGAAGTCGACCGACATGCACGCCGGCATCTGGAACAAGTCGGCCGCCGGAAGCCACGAGGTGCGCGGACGCACGCTCGGCATCGTGGGCTACGGCAACATCGGCAGCCAGCTGTCGGTGATCGCCGAGGCGCTGGGCTTCAAGGTCATCTTCTACGACATCGACGACAAGCTGGCCCTCGGCAACGCGCGACGCTGCTCGACCATGGAGGAGCTGCTCACCGACGCCGACGTCGTCTCGCTGCACGTCGACGGACGCCCCGGCAACGCCGGCCTGTTCGGTGACGAAGAGATGCGCCTGATGAAGCCGCGGTCGCTGTTCCTCAACCTCTCGCGCGGCATCGCCGTCGACCCGGTCGCCCTGCGTGCCCACATCGAGTCCGGCCACATCGCCGGGGCAGCGGTCGACGTCTTCCCGGTCGAGCCCAAGCGGCAGGGCGACCCGTTCGAGAGCGAGCTGCGCGGCCTCCGCAACGTCATCCTCACGCCGCACGTCGGCGGCTCCACCGAGGAGGCGCAGCAGGACATCGGCCGGTTCGTCGCCTCGAAGCTGCGGGCCTACACCGCGTTCGGTGGCACGTCGCTGAGCGTCAACATGCCCGAGATCAACCTGCCGGTCGACACGACACGGCACCGCCTCGCGCACGTGCATGACAACGCACCGGGCGTGCTGGCCACGATCAACGGGCTACTGGGCGACCACGGCGTCAACATCGACGCGCAGTCGCTCGCCACGCGCGGCGAGATCGGGTACGTCGTCACCGACGTCGCCGAGGAGGTCGGCCACGACGTGCTCACCGAGCTGGCGAAGCTGCCCGAGACGGTACGGCTCCGCCAGCTCAGCTGACCGCCGGTCAGTTCGTGCTGAACGGCGGGTACTGGTCGGTCAGCAGGTAGCAGTAGGCGTTCACCCGCGTGTTCCAGCGCAGGAACCCGATGAGGAAGTTGTTCATCCCGGCCGGCCAGCGTCCGAGGATGATCACCGCGAACCAGCCGATGATCATGATGAACCAGGCCGCGATCGAGACGAAGACCAGCACGATCATCTGCGGGATGAGCATGAAGAAGCGGAAGAACACGGTGAGCCGGTTGCGGCCCTCGATCGCCGGCAGCACGTCGACCCTGATGCGGGGGTCGTCGCCGGGGTCGGCGAATGCGCCGTCGAACGCGAACGGTGGGTACTCCTCGCGCTGGAACAGCGCATAGGTGGTGACGCGGGCGCTGTACCGCAGGTACATGGCGATGGGCTTCTGGATGCCGTCCGGGATCTTGCCGGTGAACACCGCGGCGAACCAGCCGATGAAGGCGAGCACGCCGGCGACGATGCCCAGCACGTAGAGCACGATGAAGTGCGGGATCGCCAGCAGCCAGTGCACGAGCGGTCGCCAGCGGGCGATCTTCTCCGGGGTGTCGAACGTCAGGGTGACGGGGTAGGCCGATGAGTCGGTCGCCGCAGCGGCCGGCGGCCCGGGCGGCGGTGGTGGTGGCGGAGGGGGTGGTGGTGGCGGGGGTGGAGGTGGTGGTGCTACGCCTTCACCCGGTGCCCCGGTGTCGCCGTCGGCGCTCGATGGATCAGGTGGGCGCGGAGGTTCGGTCATGACACGAACGTACGCTCCATCGGCGCTTCCTCGGTCCAGGCGGACAGCGTTTCGGCGCAGCCTGCGTCGATGCGCACGTCGGCGAGGTCGTCACCCCTGGTGGCGCCGCGGTTGACGATGACGACGGGCACCCCGTTGGCCCTGGCGCGGCGCACGAAGCGCAGGCCGGACATGACCTGCAGGGAGGAGCCCAGCACGACGAGCGCCTCGGCGTCGTCGGTGAGCTGGTAACACTGCTCCACGATGTCCTTGCGCACGTTCTCCCCGAAGAACACGACATCGGGCTTGAGCCGGCCGCCACAGAGCTCGCACCCGGCGACCCGGAAGTCGTCGGTCGCCTCGAGGATCGCGTCGCCGTCGGGAGCCACCTGGACGTCCTGGTTGGTCCAGTCCGGGTTCAGGCGCGTGAGCGCGCGCTGGACGCGCGACCGGGACGTGCGGTCACCGCAGTCGAGGCACACCACCCGGTCGACCCGACCGTGCAGCTCGACGAGGTTCTGGTGTCCGGCCCGGCGGTGCAGCCCGTCGACGTTCTGGGTGATGAGCCCGGACAGCAGGCCGTCGGCCTCGAGCTCGACGAGCCGGTGGTGGGTGGCGTTCGGTTCTGCTCCACCCATCCGGCTCCAGCCGAGGTGCGCACGGGCCCAGTAGCGCTGCTGCGCGTCCGGACCGGAGACGAACTGCTGGTACGTCATCGGCGTGCGCACCGGCGCGCCCGGGCCGCGGTAGTCGGGGATGCCGGAGTCGGTCGAGACGCCGGCGCCACCGAGCACGAGCCACCGGCGATCGCCGAGGACCTCGCGCATCCGCACGATCGCCTCGCGATCCGGGGTCCGCCACGTCTCCTGTGCCACGGTTCCAAGCCTAATTGAGCATCAAAGGTCTGTGACGAGCTAGCCCGAGGCGAGCTCGATGAGCTTCTCGACCGTGCGGAGGTTGCGGGACGTGCCGGGCACACCGAGGGCCTTGCCGATCGCGGCGGTCTTCATGTCGGAGCGACCCGCGCCGTGGTCGTAGCGGATGTGCCACTCCTTGCCGACGACCTCCCACCGGTCGGCGCCGGTCTCGATGCCGCGGGCCTTCTCGATTGCGGCTTTCGTCGGCTTGTCGAGCAGGAAGACGATGTGGCCGTTCTTCGGGTCGTCGACGTCGAACGGGTAGTTCTTGCGGGCCTTCGTGAGCTCGGCCGGCGTGCGGAAGATGCACTCGCGGAAGAACCCGTATTTCTTCTCGATCGCCTTCTCCAGGGCCGAGCCGAACGCCTTGACGTCCTTTGGCGGGTCGCAGATGAGGTTGCCGGAGGCGATGAACGTCGACACGTCCGTGGCGCCGAGATCGGTGGCCAGCTCGCGCAGCTCGGCCATCGGCAGCTTGGCGCCGCCGACGTTGACGGCGCGCAGCAGGACGACCTGGGTCGTCATTGCGAGATCACCGCGACGTAGCCGACGGTGAGGATCGTGAGGATGACCATGGCGAGGACCGGACGTGTCCACCGCCGCTTCCCGCGTCGACCCGCGGACACGATCAGCAGCGGCACGGCGATCGCGGCCACGATCAGGGCGATCCAGAAGCCGTAGAACGCGGTGGCGAAGTAGTAGCCGTCACAGACCTTGGGCTCGTCGACGCCCGTGCCGCACGGATCGGTCGCCATGACCGAGAACGCGGAGAGCAGGAGGAGCAGGAGCTCGAAGGCCAGCTGCAGGCCGTAGAGCAACCAAGCCGCGATCTTGTCGCCCGTACCGTGCTCGTCGTCCACCCACGCGATGTTATGGGTTGGCGGCCTGCTCCGCCTCGAAATTCGTGCGTCGTGGCACGACGGCGAGGGCCACGAGCATGACCACGCCCGCGATGGCCGAACCGACGAAGACGTCATGCAGGGCCGGCGACAGTATCGGTGCCGGCACCTGCTCCAGGCTGCCGCTGACGTCCGCGCCACGACTGGTGACTGCGGCGTTCGCCACCGCACCGAAGACGGCGATGCCCACGGCACTGCCCACCGACCGCGCGAACATGTTGGTGCCGGTCACGACGCCACGGGTCTGCCATCCCACGGACGACTGGGCGGCCACCAGCGTCGGCGACGCGATGAGGCCGAGCCCGAGGCCGACGAAGAAGGACGCGACGGCGAGGTGCAGCACGGTGCTGTCGGCTCCGACGGTCAGGAGCAGGGCGGTGCCGAGGAGCAGCAGCGCGGAACCGATGAAGCCGGTGTCACGGAAGCCGATGCGCATGTAGAGCCGACCGGACAGGGCGGCGGAGATCGGCCACCCGACCGTCATCGTCGCCACGGCGAAACCACCGACGAGGGCGGACGACCCGAGGACGCCCTGAGCGTACAGCGGCACGTAGGAGACGAGACCGATCAGCAGAACCCCCACGACGAGGCTCGCGGCGTTCGTGCCGTTGAGGATGCGGTGCCCGAAGATCCACAGCGGAAGGATGGGCTCGGTGGCTCGTCGCTCGACGAGCCCGAACAGGACCAGCAGCACCGCCGCGGCGACGAAGATGCCGATGCCGGTCGTCGAGCCCCAGTCCCACTGGATGCCACCCTCGAGCAGGCCCAACACCAGGAGTGAACCGCCGACCGCCAGCAGGATCGCACCGGCGTAGTCGATGCGGTGCTTCTTGCGCTCGACGCGCTCGTCGAAGCGACGCCACAACATGGTGGCCGCGGCAATGCCGATCGGGATGTTGACGAAGAAGATCCAGCGCCACGACAGGTAGTCGGAGAAGACACCGCCGAGGGTCGGTCCGACGACCGACGCGGTGCCCCAGACGCTGGCCACGTAGCCCTGCACGCGAGCCCGCTCCTCCAGCGTGTAGAGGTCGCCGATGATGGTCATGCTCATCGGCAGCACGGCACCCGCGCCGAGCCCCTGGATCGCGCGGAAGGCGATCAGCGCCGGCATGCTCCACGCGGCGCCACACAATGCGGAGCCGAGCACGAACAGGGTGATGCCGATCAGCATCACCGGCTTGCGCCCGAACAGGTCGGACAGCTTGCCGTAGATCGGCACCGAGACGGCCTGCGCCAGCAGGTAGATGGAGAACAGCCACGGGAACTGCGAGAACCCGCCGAGGTCGCTCACGAGCGACGGCACCGCCGTGGCCAGGATCGTCACGTCGATGGCGACCAGCGCCACCGACAGCATGACGCCCAGCAGCACGGGCCCGCGCTCGCTGCGCAGGCCCACGGCGGTACGCGCGACAGGAGGGGTGCTCACGTCAATCGTTCAACCCGTCGCGCGCGTCAACCATTCCCCGCAGGGGCGCGAAATCAGACCTTGGGTGAGCGTCGACCCGAGACGCGGTTGTAGATCAGCAGCGCGACGACCGCGCCGACGACCGAGAGGATGAGCCCGCCGGCCTGGAAGTCGAGGATCTTGTCGTCGCTGAAGAGCGCCCAGATGGCGCCGCCCACGAACGAGCCGACGATGCCGAGCAGCAGCGTGGCCAGGATGCCCATCGAGTCCTTGCCCGGAACGAGTGCCCTCGCGAGCAGCCCGGCGATCAAGCCCACGATCAGAAAAATGACGATGCCCATGGTCCAACCCTTCTGTGACGGTGGGGGACCTCCCCTTCCGGCACTCTAGAGGTCAAAGGCGGGCCGCGAGCTCGGTGGCCTGCTTGATGGCGCGTTTCGCGTCGAGCTCGACGGCGACGTCGGCCCCGCCGATCACGTGCACGGAGGTGCCGGCCTGCTCGAGGGGTTCGACGAGGTCGCGGACCGACTCCTGGCCGGTGCACAGCACGATCGTGTCGACGTCGAGCACTCGCGGCTCGTCGTCAACGGTGATGTGCAGCCCGTCGTCGTCGATCTTGTCGTAGGTGACTCCCGGCACCATCTCGACACCGGAGTCCTTGAGCGTGGCGCGGTGAACCCAGCCGGAGGTCTTGCCCAGACCCTTGCCGAGGCTCGACGTCTTGCGCTGCAGCAGGTGGATCTGGCGGCGCGGCGGAGCCTTGACCTTCGTGGCGAGTCCGCCACGCGCCTCCTCTGAGTCGGAGATGCCCCAACGGTCCATCCAGTGCTCCAGCGACTCATCTGAGTCGTGGAGGAGGAACTCCGAGAGGTCGAAGCCGATGCCACCCGCGCCCATCACGGCGACCCGCTCGCCCACGGGCACGCGTCCGCGGATGACCTGCTGGTAGTCGACGACCTTCGGGTGGTCGATGCCGGGCAGTGACGGGATGCGCGGCTCGACGCCGGTGGCGATGACGACGTCGTCGAAGCCGGCCAGGTCGTCGACGGTGGCCCGGCGGCCGAGGTGCAGCTTGACGCCACCGAGCTCGAGCCGGCGGGTGTAGTAGCGCAGCGTCTCGCGGAACTCCTCCTTGCCGGGGATGTGCATCGCGAGCCGGAACTGGCCGCCGATCTCGGGCTCCTGCTCGAACAGCTCCACGTGGTGGCCGCGATGCGCGAGCTCGCTGGCCGCGGCCAGGCCGGCCGGCCCGGCGCCGACGACAGCGATGCGCTTGACGCTGCGGGTCGGGAGCAGGATGAGCTCGGTCTCGTGCGCGGCGCGCGGGTTGAGCATGCAGGTGGCGCGCTGGTTCTTGAACGTGTGGTCGAGGCAGGCCTGGTTGCACGCGATGCAGGTGTTGATCTCGTCGGCGCGACCCTCCTCGGCCTTCTGCACGAAGAACGCGTCGGCGAGCAGCGGCCGCGCCATCGAGATGAGGTCGGCCTGGCCGTCGGCCAGGATCTGCTCGGCGATCTCCGGGGTGTTGATGCGGTTGGACGCGACGACGGGCACGTCGACGACGTCCTTGAGCTTGGCGGTGGTCCAGGCGAACGCGGCGCGCGGCACGGACGTGACGATCGTGGGGATGCGGGCCTCGTGCCAGCCGATGCCGGTGTTGATGATCGAGGCGCCGGCGGCTTCGATGCGCCGGGCCAGCTCGGCGGTCTCGGCCCAGCTCTGGGCGTCGTCGACGAGGTCGAGCAGGCTCATCCGGTACATGACGATGAAGTCGTCGCCGACGGCCTCACGGACCCGCTCGACGATCTCGACCGGGAAGCGCATCCGGTTCACGGCCGAGCCTCCCCAGCGGTCGGTGCGGTTGTTGGTGCGGGCGGTGAGCATCTGGTTGACGAGGTAGCCCTCCGAGCCCATGATCTCGACGCCGTCGTAGCCGGCCCGACGGGCGAGCTTGGCGGAGGCGGCGAAGTCGTCGACGGTCTGGTCGACCTCCTTGGTCGACATCGCCTTGGGCCGTCCGAGTGGTGTGATGGGCGAGGCGATGTTCGACGCGGCGCGCTTGAACGGGTGGTATCCGTAGCGACCGGCGTGCAGGATCTGCAGCGCGATCTTGCCGTCGTGCTCGTGCACGGCGTCGGTGACGAGCCTGTGCTTGTCGGCGAGCTTCTTGCTCGTCATCAACGAGCCGAACGGCAGCAGCCAGCCGTGCCGGTTGGGTGCGTACCCTCCGGTGACCGACAGGGCCACGCCGCCCTTGGCGCGCTCGGCGAAGTAGGCGGCGAGCTCTGGCAGATGCTTGGCACGATCCTCCATGCCGGTGTGCATCGACCCCATGATCACGCGGTTGCGCAGCGAGGTGTGCCCGAGGTCGAGCGGTGACAGCAGGTGCGGATAGGGACTGTTCATCGTGGCTCCAGCAGGGTGAGGATCTCGTCGCACCACTCGATGGCGCCGGCCTCGGCCCGCATGCCGCCGCGCAGCACGAGGTAGGGGCCGACCTGCTCGTCGGTGAGAGAGGACGGGTCGGGGTAGTACTTGGCGGCACTGCTCTCGTACGTGGCGAGCTGGGCGGCGTGCTCGGTGCGTCGCGTGCGCACCTGCTCGACCAGCGCGTCGCGGTCACCGAGATGCATGGCGCGGAGCTTGACCGCGAACTCGCTGCGCAGGGCCTCGGGCGGGGTGGGCGTCGCGAGCCAGGACGTCAGCTCGTCACGGCCGTCGGCGGTGATGGCGTAGACCTTCTTGTCCGGACGGCCGTCCTGCGCCACGAGGTTCGACTCCACCAGCTTGTCGCTCTCCATGCGGCCCAGCACCTTGTAGATCTGCTGGTGACTGGCCCGCCAGAAGTGACCGATCGAGGCGTCGAAGCGGCGTGCCAGGTCGTAGCCGCTCGCGGAACGTTCTGCCAGCGAGACGAGGATCGCGTGCTCGAGTGCCATGGGTCGAGACCGTACTATGCAACGAGTTGCTATGCAACCTGTTGCATATGACTCGCGTCACGCCGCGCCGCGGCCAAGGCAACCACGAGAACGACGCACAGCCCGACGACCTGCACGTCGCCGCTCACCTCGTGGCCGAGGGGAATCGTCGCGACCGCCACGAACGCCGCGCCCTTGAGGGCCCACCCGCTGCTCAGGCCGAGCAGCCACAGGTGCACCGAGTTGCCAAGGAGGTAGATCGCCGTCCCGACGCCGAGTGTGCCGGCGGCGATCCAGGTGAGGTGGTGGCCCGGGTCGTGGACCACCGCGTGCAGTCCCGACGCCACCGGGATCAGTCCCGCCACGAGCACCAGGTACGACATCGAGAACGCCAGCAGGGCGACGCGGACCAGCCGGTCGGGCTCGGTGCGCTCGATGCGCAGCAACGCCTCGGTCGCGTGCTCGTCGTCGGCGAAGTGGACCCACCAGAACAGCGTGATCAGGAGCATCGCCAACAGCACGGCCACGGCGTAGCGGGCCTCTGAGATGTGTCCCTCGGCGCTCACGCCGATCGCGATCACCGACTCGCCGAGGGCGATGATGAGCAGCAGCCGGTGCCGCTCGGCGAAGTGCACCGGCCGGATCGAGAAGCCGGACTCCCGCTGCGCCAGCATCGACCCCACGTACACGGCCACGGCGGCGACCCAGGCGATCCAGCGGAGGTCGTGCGGGAGAGCGGCGGCGACGAACAGCAGGGCGGCCGCGCCCAGGTTCACCGGCGCGATCGCGAGCATGGCGCGCGCGGATCCGCCGAGCGACGACCGCATGAACGACGCAGCATGAACCAGGACGACACCGAGGTACGCGACGGCGAAGAGCCACCGGTCGGCGCCGTAGGCCTCGGGCACGGCGATCGCGAGGACCAGGAACGCCCCCATCGCGAACAGCATCGGCAAGCGCGTGGACGTCGACGTCGGACCGACGTTGTTCGAGAGCCAGCAGTAGCCGTCGTACATCCACCAGATCACGAACAGGATGGTCGTGGCCTCGACGAAGCCCGTCGCGTCGTCGGCGTGCGTCACGACCGTCGTGAGCTGGGTGACGGTGAAGACGAACACGAGGTCGAAGAACAGCTCGAGCATCGTCACCGGTGCTGCGGCGTCCGGCGATGCGACGCGGCCGGGAACGCCCAGTTTGGCCATGGCGTGATTCTGCCCCACCGACATCGCGCCGGTAGCGTGTCGGGATGGATGATCCGGACCTTGTCGAGCGTCTGGGCGACGGCGCGCACGGCTACTTCGCGGGCGGTGCCGGCGACGAGATCACGCTGCGCGACAACGAAGCCTCATGGTCCCGGATCGCGCTGGTGCCGCGGGTGCTCGTGGACGTCGGTGAGCGGGACCTCTCGGTGCCGCTGCTCGGCAGTGAGCTGCCGCACCCGCTGATCGTCGCGCCGATGGGGTACCAGAAGCATGCACACGACGAAGGCGAGGCCGGTCTCGCTCGCGCGGCGGCGGCCACCGACACCACGTACGTCCTGTCGTCGTCGACCACCACGAGCGTTCCCGATGTTGCCGCGGCCATGCAGGGCGGTCGACGCTGGTTCCAGCTGTATGTCTTCCGTGACCGCCAGGTCTCCCTCGACCTCGTCGCCCAGGCTCGTGAGCACGGCTACGAGGCCTTGGTCATCACGGTCGACTTCCCGCTGGGCGGCTGGCGCGAGCGGGACCGCCGCACGGGCTTCAAGATCGAGCACCCGGTGGCGGTGCACTCCGGCCCGCCGAAGTCCACGGCCGAGCTGTTCGCGCAGCACGATCCGACCCTCACCTGGGACGGCATCGCCGAGTTCGCGGACGCCGCCGGGATGCCGGTGCTGCTGAAGGGCATCCTGCGTCCTGACGACGCCGTCCGCGCGGCAGACGCGGGCATCGACGGGATCGTCGTCTCCAACCACGGCGGGCGCCAGCTCGACACCGTGCTCTCCGGCGCCGACGCGCTGCCACCGATCGTCGACGCCGTCGGCGACCGCCTCCACGTGCTCGTCGACGGCGGCATCCGGCGCGGCTGGGACGTCGCGAAGGCGCTGGCGCTCGGCGCCGACGCCGTGCTGGTCGGGCGCTCGGTGCTGTGGGGCCTGGCCCGCGACGGACAGGCCGGCGCCGAGGCGGTGCTGCGGCAGCTGATCGACGAGCTCGACACGTCGGTCGCCCTGCTCGGCTGCCCGCGGGCCCGGGACCTCGATCGGTCCTACGTCACCCGCGCCCCGTGGTGACTACTTCCGCCCGAGTGCCTTGGCCAGCTCGTCGCGGCCCATCTTCGACCGCCCCGGAAGATCGCGCTTCTTCGCCAGTGCATAGAGCTCCTGCCTCGTCATCGGCGACTTCGATCCGCTGCGCTTGCGCTGCGCGACCGCGGCCCCCTGCTTGCCGAGGGCGGTACGCGTCTTCTTGGGCATGCTGGCGATGGACTTCTTCTTCTGCGCGCCCTTTTGGGCCTTCTTGACGTTCGACTTGGCGGCTGCGACCTGCTTCTTCGTGGCCATGGTGACACCTCCTGAGCACCACCTTTGCGCGCCTCGACGAACGGCGCTAGTCGTCAGGCGGCAGCCTCGGAATCGTGCTCGGCCAGCCATCGGCTGACCGCACGAGCCGCGACGCGACCGGCGCGGTTCGCACCGATCGTGGACGCCGAGGGACCGTAGCCGACGAGCTGGACGCGGGGGTCGGCCACCACAGTCGTTCCGTCGAGCTGGATCCCGCCATGGATGCTGCGCAGCTTCAAGGAGGCGAGATGGTCGACGGCCGGCCTGAACCCGGTGGCCCAGATGATGATGTCCGCCGGCTCGAAGGTGCCATCGTCCCATCGAACCCCCGCGGGCTCGATGCGGGCGAACATCATGTGTCGTTCGAAAGCGCCCAGGCGCATGGCTTCGGCCTCCTGCGGACGCAGCTTGAGGCCGGTGACGCTCACCACGCTCGCGGGCGGAAGACCCCGGCTGACGCGCTCCTCGACCAAGGCGACGGCCTCGCGCCCCACTTCTGGGGTGAAGTCGTCATCACGCCAGACCGGCGGACGGCGGGTCACCCAGAGGGTGTCGGCGACCGGTGCCAGCTCACCGATGAACTGGACGGCGGAGGCTCCGCCGCCCACGACGACGATGCGCCGCCCGGCCAGAGCGTGAGCGCCGGGGTACTCGACGGTGTGCAGCTGGCGGCCCCGAAACGTCTCGATGCCCGGGTAGTACGGCACGAACGGGCGGCTCCAGGTGCCCGTCGCGTTCACCAACGTGCGGGTCAGCCACGATCGGTCTCCGGCGCCGACTCGCAGGAGCCCGCCTGCGTCGCCGACCCGATCGACCCGAACAGGACGCTCGACCGGCAGCCGATGATCGCGCTCGTAGGAGGCGAAGTAGGCAGGGATGAAGTCCTTGGCGCGCATGGTTCCGGCCGACTGCGGCACCGGGGCGCCTGGCAGGTCGGCGATGCCGTGGACGTCGCCCATCCTCAGTGAGTCCCATCGGTGCTGCCAGGCACCGCCCGGCCGGTCGTCGGCGTCGAGCACGCGGTGGGACAGCCCCCGGCGGGTGAGGTGGTACGACGCGGACAGTCCGGCTTGGCCGGCGCCGATCACGAGAGTGTCCAGGATCTCCACGTCACGTTCAACGCCGGACGGCCGCGCGATATGCCGGCGTCAGGCCGCCTTGTTCTGCTCGGCGACCTGGACCGTCTGCTCGATGATGCGGATGATCAGGTCGGGGTCGTCGGCCATCGGCACGTGGCCGCTGCCGGGGAGGTCGACGTGACGCGCCTGGGGAAGCCGCTCGCGTGCCGTCCTCGACTGGGCGTGAGGCAGGATGCGATCCTTCGTTCCCCACGCGATCGTCGTGGGGACGGGCACCTGGCGGTCGAACCCATAGGCGACCCCCGCCATGGCCGTGCGCTCGAACGCCGTGGCGTGCTTCAGCGCGAGGGAGTCACCGTAGGTCTCCTCGGCGTCGTGGCGCTCCGGATGCGCGTAAAGGACCCACCCGATGAGTCGTCGCCCCCAGTCCTTGCCGGCGAGGTACCGCAGGACGGGCTTGGGCGTGATGAACGCGGACAAGCGCAGGAGGAAGAGCGGGACGAGCGCTTGGACTCGGCCGACATGGCCGAAGAATCCGGCCGGGCTGAGCGCCGTCACCGACGAGACGAGACCTCGTGAGCCGAGCTCGAGCGAGATCGCGCCGCCGAGCGAGTTGCCCACGACGTGCGGCTTCGTCACGCCCCACACGACGAACTGGTCGGCGAGATGATCACACGCGTTCTCCATCGTGTACGGCACCGCACCGGCGAAGGCCGGAGATCTCCCGAATCCGGACAGGTCGGGTGCGATGACGTCGAAGTGCTCGGCGAGCCGGTCGATGATCGGGTCCCACGCCTCGCGGCGATGCCCGATGCCGTGCAAGAGCACGAGGGGTATGCCGGAACCGCGACGGGTGTATTCGAGGTCGGGAAGCATGACAGTGATGATGGCACACGGAAACGCGAGCCGACCGGGGTGTGACCGACCCCGCTTGTAACCATGACACCAACACTGTCACAATCCTCGGGTGAGGGATCTGCCCAAGTCGGGACCACTTTCCGGTGTCCGCGTCGTCGAGCTCGCGGGCATCGGCCCGGGGCCCTTCGCGGCGATGATGCTGGCCGACCTCGGCGCCGATGTCATCCGCGTCGACCGGCCCGGAGGCGGTGCGCTGCAGGTCGCGCCGGCCGAGCGGGACATCCTGTTCCGTGGCCGCCCCAACGTGGCCATCGACCTCAAGTCGCCTCGCGGAGTCGAGCTCGTGCTGGATCTCGTCCAGCGCGCGGACATCCTGCTGGAGGGCTTTCGCCCCGGCGTCACCGAGCGGCTCGGGTTCGGGCCGGACGCCTGCCTGGCCCGGAACCCGAGGCTCGTCTACGGACGCATGACGGGATGGGGCCAGGACGGTCCGCTGGCCCACACCGCCGGCCACGACATCAACTACATCTCCGTCGCCGGCGGCCTCGACCCGCTCGGGCACGCCGACCAGCCCCCCACGTTCCCCCAGAACCTGCTCGGCGACTTCGGCGGCGGCTCGCTCTACCTCGTCGCCGGCGTGCTCTCCGCCCTCACGCATGCCCGCGAGACCGGCGAGGGCCAGGTCGTCGACGCGGCGATCACCGACGGGGTCGCCCACCTCATGTCGATGGCGATCTCCATGCAGCAGTCCGGCGTCTGGGACGGCCGGCGCGGCACCAGCCTGCTCGGCGGCGCCGCCCCGTTCTACGACGTCTACGAGACGTCGGACGGACGCTGGATGTCGGTGGGCGGTCTCGAGCCCAGGTTCTACGCGATCATGACCGAGCGCCTCGATGTCGAGCTGCCCGACCGCAACGACCTGCGCGAGTGGCCGGCGCTGCGCAAGGTGCTGGCCGAGACGTTCGGGCAGCGAAGCCAGGCCGAATGGGTCGAGATCTTCGACGGCACGGACGCCTGCGTCTTCCCGGTCGTGCCGCTCACCGAGGCCTACGAGCATCCGCACAACGTTGCCCGCGGCACGTACGTCGAGCGCGACGGACTGACCCAGCCGGCACCGGCACCGCGGTTCTCCGCCACACCGACCACCCTCACCACGCCACCGTCCAAGCCGGGAGCCGACACGAGGGCAGCCCTGACCGCCTGGGGCATCGACGACGTGGAAGCGCTGATCGATGACGGCATCGCCGTGCAACTGGACTCCGAGAAAGGCACAGCATGAAGCGCAACATCTTCGAGGCCGATCACGACGCCTTCCGCGACACCGTGCGGACGTTCTGCGAGAAGGAGATCGCCCCGCACCACGAGCAGTGGGAGAAGGACTCGATCGTCCCTCGCGAGCTGTGGACCAAGGCCGGTGAGCTGGGCCTGCTCGGCTTCATGATGCCGGAGGAGCTCGGCGGCGGCGGCATCGACGACTTCCGCTTCAACGCCGTCCTGGCCGAGGAGATCGTCCGCGTGGGCGGAAGCGGTGTCGGCTTCGGCATCCAGACCGACCTCGTCTCGGGCTATCTGCAGCGGTACGCCGACGACGAGCAGAAGAAGCGCTGGTACCCGACGTTCTGCACCGGCGAGATGATCACCGCGATCGCCATGACCGAGCCCGGCACCGGCTCGGACCTCCAAGGCATACAGACGACCGCGAAGCGTGACGGCGAGGAGTACGTCATCAACGGCGCGAAGACGTTCATCACGAACGGCATCAACGCCGACTTCGTCATCGTCGTCTGCAAGACCGATCCCGACGCGGGTGCGATGGGCTTCTCGCTCATCGTGGTCGAGCGCGGCGCTGAGGGCTTCGAGCGGGGCCGCAACCTCGAGAAGATCGGGCTCAAGGCGCAGGACACCGCCGAGCTGTTCTTCGACAACGTGCGCGTGCCCGTGACGAACCTGCTCGGCGAGGAGAACCAGGGCTTTGTCTACCTGATGGAGAACCTGCCGCAGGAGCGGCTCATCATCTCGGTGATCGCCGCGGCCGCCTGCCGGGGCATGATCGACATGACGGTCGAGTACGTGAAGGAGCGCAAGGCGTTCGGCAAGCCCATCGGCTCGTTCCAGAACTCGCGGTTCACGCTGGCGGAGCTGGAGACCGAGCAGCAGATCGCCCAGGTCTTCGTCGACCGCTCGATCATGGAGCTCATCGACGGCAACCTCACCGTGTCCGACGCGGCGATGGGCAAGTGGTGGACCACCGAGCTGCAGAAGCGCACGGCCGACACCTGCCTCCAGCTGCACGGCGGCTACGGCTACATGTCGGAGTACCGCATCTCGAAGGCGTACCTCGACACCCGCATCCAGACGATCTACGGCGGGACGACCGAGGTCATGAAGGAGATCGTCGGCCGCACGATGGGACTGTGACGGCCCGACTCATATGATCACCGGGTGACGAACCTGACCGAGGGTGCCGCCTTCGCCCGGGGTGGACCCGTCCGGCGGGCCCTTCACGTGGTCTTCCCGCCGCCGGCACGCCGCCGGATCTGGCTGTGGGTCACGCGCGGCGGCCCGGTCGCCGACCTCTACTTCTGGCTGGACCCGCGCACCCGCTCGCGCCGCGTCACCCGCAAGACCGACATCGTGATCGACGGGATGGCCCGGTCGGCGAACTCCTACGCGCACGTCGCGTTCCTGCTCACCAACGGTGAGTCGCTGAACATCTCGCACCACCTCCACACGCCGCGCGTCATCGAGCGGGGCGTCCGGTTCGGGATTCCCACGATCGTGCTGATCCGTGATCCGCGTGCCGTCCTCGCGTCGGTGATCCAGTACGACAAGGACGGGTCCGCGGAGCAGTTCCTCGACGCCTACCTCTCCTACTACCGCACGGTCGAGCCGCTGCTCGACCGCGTCGTGCTGGCCGACTTCACCGAGGTGATCGCCGATTTCGGCGGCGTCATCGACCTCTGCAACGCCAAGTTCGGCACGAGCTTCGCGCGCTACGAGCGCACGGACGAGGGCGAGGCGGCCATCGTCGCGAAGATCGACGAGATCATGGCCACGGTCGCGGCGCCGGAAGACCTGGAGTCGAAGACACCTCGCCCGTCGGAGCTGCGTCGATCGGTCGACGAGGTGCTGGCCGACCTCGGGCCGGAGAACCAGGCGGCCCTCGCGGAGGCCGAGCGTCTATACGCCCGCCTGCGCCCCGGGGCCTAGGTCCGCTTGCGGACGGTGGCCCGCTTCGACTCGTCGACAGCTTCCTCGTAGGCGGTCACGAGCGCCTGGACGGTGAGCGGCTTGAACCGCTCGATCATCGCCGTCATGTCCTCCGGCGCGAGATCGGACTCGCGCAGGTGCGGCCAGACCTGGGAGCGGAAGACCTCGGTCATCTCCTCGGCGATCGCCCGTCCGTGCGCGGTGAAGATCTTGCGGGTTGCGAGCGCCGCCTGGGTGGGCAGGCCGAGCTCGAGGAAGGCGATGCCGATCGCCAGGTGCGCCGGAGCGAGCTGGAAGACGTCGTCCTTCGGGGTCGGCTCCACGACGCCGATGGCGACCAGCAGCTCGATGTCGTCGTCGGCCAGCCGACGGCCGGCGCGGGTCTCGAGCTCGTCACGACTGACGGTCTCGGGCAGGTGCGGCGCCCAGGGCGCGAGCAGCGTGCGGTGCAGCGCCACCTCGGCGGGTGTGGCGCCGTCCGGGATGCGCTCGATGTATCCCTCGATCGCGGACAGCGTGAACCCGTGCGCCTGCAGCTCGCGGACGAGCTCGAGCCTCGCCAGGTGGTCGGGCCCGTAGTAGCCGTTGCGACCCTCGCGCCGCGGCGGCGGGATGAGCCCGCGGCCGGCGTAGAAGCGCACCGTGCGCACCGTCATGCCCACGCGGGACGCGAGCTGCTCGACGCTCAGTGTCTCGGAGGGGGGCGTCTCGGGCCGATCGGTGATCGTCATGTGTTCTTCCTCGTCGTGGGCAGCGGGTGCGTGACCCGTTCCACATCACCCCGTCTACCACTCTGACAGTGATGGTGTCACAATCGTGGGGCACGCAAAACCCGTCTGCCCATCATCAGTAGGGACACCAGAACATGACCGAGGCATTCGTCTACGACGCCATCCGCACCCCGCGCGGCCGCGGCAAGAAGACCGGCTCCCTCTACGAGGTCAAGCCGATCACGCTCGTCACGGGCCTGATCGAGGAGATGCAGAAGCGCAACCCGTCGCTCGACCCGGCCGGCATCGAGGACGTCGTCCTCGGCGTCGTCTCCCCGGTCGGCGACCAAGGCTCTGACATCGCCAAGACGGCGGCACTCGCCGCCGGCCTGCCCGACACGGTGGCCGGCGTGCAGCTGAACCGCTTCTGCGCCTCGGGCCTCGAGGCCGTCAACCAGTCGGCGCAGCGCGTGCGCTCCGGCTGGGAGGACCTCATCCTCGCCGGCGGCGTCGAGTCGATGAGCCGCGTGCCGATGGCCTCGGACGGCGGCGCCTGGGCGATGGACCCGAAGACCGCGTTCGACACCGACTTCGTGCCGCAGGGCATCGGCGCCGACCTCATCGCCACCATCGAGGGCTACAGCCGTGAGGACGTCGACACGTTCGCCGCGGAGTCGCAGGCGCGGGCCGCCAAGGCGATCGCCAACGGCTACTTCAGCAAGTCGGTCATCCCGGTCAAGGACGCCAACGGCCTCACGATCCTCGACCACGACGAGTTCGTGCGCGAGGGCACCACGGTCGAGAGCCTGTCCGGTCTGCAGCCGTCCTTCGCGGGCATCGGCGACTTCGGCGGGTTCGACTCCGTCGCGCTGGAGAAGTACCACCAGGTCGAGGCGATCAACCACGTCCACCACGCCGGCAACAGCTCCGGCATCGTCGACGGCGCCGCGCTGGTGCTGGTCGGGTCCGAGCAGGCCGGCAAGACGCACGGCCTCACGCCACGAGCGCGCATCCTCGCCACGGCGGTCAGCGGTTCCGAGCCCACCATCATGCTCACCGGCCCGGCCCCGGCCAGCCGCAAGGCACTCGCCAAGGCCGGCATGTCGGTCGAGGACCTCGACCTCATCGAGATCAACGAGGCGTTCGCGGCCGTCGCCATGAAGCTCATGCGCGATCTCGGCGACTACCCGCACGACCAGACCAACGTCAACGGCGGCGCGATCGCCATGGGCCACCCCCTCGGCGCCACGGGTGCGATGCTCGTCGGCACCCTGATCGACGAGCTCGAGCGTCGCGACAAGAAGTACGGCCTCGCCACGCTGTGCGTCGGCGGCGGCATGGGCATCGCCACCGTCATCGAGCGTCTCTGAGCTCTGTCATCTTGCCGCCCACGGCCCGGCACCCCGCCGGGCGGACTCCAGGAGAATCGATCCTTCATGACCACATCCACGACTGACGCCGTCCGTTACGAGAAGGCCGACGGGATCGTCACCCTCACCATCGACGACCCGTCGCAGAGCACGAACACGATGAACCAGGCGTACCGCGACTCGATGGCGAACGCCGTCGACCAGCTCGTCGACGACATCGCCGCTGACGACTCGATCAAGGGTGTCATCGTGGCCTCCGGCAAGAAGACCTTCTTCGCCGGTGGAGACCTCAAGCTCATGACGCAGGCCACGCCGGCCGACGCCGAGGAGATCTTCGAGAACATCGAGTCGATCAAGGGCACGCTGCGCAAGCTCGAGACGTGTGGCAAGCCGGTCGTCGCGGCTGTCAACGGAGCGGCACTGGGTGGGGGGCTCGAGATCGCGCTCTCCTGTCACCACCGCGTCGCGGCCGACGGTGGCTACGAGATCGGCCTGCCCGAGGCCACGCTCGGCCTGCTTCCCGGCGGCGGCGGCGTCACCCGCACGGTGCGCATGTTCGGCCTCCAGGACGCACTCATGAACGTGCTGCTCCAGGGCCCGCGGATGAAGCCCGCGCAGGCCAAGGACATCGGCCTCGTCGACGAGATCGTCGCGAGCCAGGACGAGCTGCTGCCCGCCGCGAAGGCGTGGATCGAGTCGGTCCAGGGCAACGAGGAGGCTGCCTCGCAGCCGTGGGACCGCGAGGGCTACAAGATCCCCGGCGGCGCACCGTCGTCGCCGAAGCTCGCGCAGTTCCTGCCGGCCTTCCCCTCCAACCTGCGCAAGCAGACGAAGGGCGCGCCCTACAAGGCGCCGCGCAGCATCATGTCCGCCGCTGTCGAGGGCGCTCAGGTCGACTTCGACACCGCGTCGCGCATCGAGTCCCGCTACCTGATCGGCCTCATCGTCGGCCAGCAGTTCAAGAACATGACGCAGGCGTTCTTCTTCGACCTCGGCTCCATCAACGCCGGCGGGTCGCGCCCGGAGGGCATCGAGCCGCGGAAGTTCACCAAGGTCGCCGTGCTCGGCGCCGGCATGATGGGCGCCGGCATCGCGTACGTCTCGGCCAAGGCCGGCATGGAGGTCGTGCTCAAGGACGTCGACCTCGCCGCCGCCGAGAAGGGCAAGGCGTACAGCGAGAAGCTCTTGGCGAAGCAGCTCGAGAAGGGCCGCACCACGCAGGAGAAGGTCGACGAGTTCCTCGCCCGCATCACGCCGACGGACGACTATGCGGACCTCGAGGGCTGTGACCTCGTCGTCGAGGCGGTCTTCGAGTCCGTCGAGCTCAAGCACTCGGTGTTCGGCGAGCTCGAGCCGGTCGTCCGCGACGATGCGTTGCTCGGCTCCAACACCTCGACGCTGCCCATCACCGAGCTGGCCAAGGGCGTCAAGCGCTCCGAGGACTTCATCGGCATCCACTTCTTCTCGCCGGTCGACAAGATGCCGCTGGTGGAGATCATCGCGGGTGAGAAGACGAACGACGCCACCATCGCCGGCGCGCTCGACTACGTGCAGCAGATCAAGAAGACGCCGATCGTCGTCAACGACAGTCGCGGCTTCTTCACCAGCCGCGTCATCGGCCAGTTCATCAACGAGGGACTCGCGATGCTCGGTGAGGGTGTCAACCCCAGCTCGCTGGAGCGGGCGGCCACGCAGGCGGGATTCCCGGTCGGCGTCCTGCAGATCAGTGACGAGCTCAACCTCGAGCTGATGAAGAAGATCCGGGTGGCCTCGAAGACCGCGGTCGAGGATGAGGGCGGCACCTGGGTGAAGGCACCCGCGGAGGACGTCATCGACACGATGATCGATCTCGGACGCTCCAGCAAGCTGGTCGGCAAGGGTTTCTTCGACTACGACGAGAACGGCAAGCGCACGGGCCTGTGGCCCGGTCTCGCCGAGACCTTCCCGGTCGCGGAGGAGCAGCCCGCCTTCCAGGACATCCAGGACCGCCTGGTCTTCGTGATGTCCCTCGACACCGTCCGGTGTCTCGAGGAAGGTGTGCTGCGCACGGTGCCCGACGCGAACATCGGCTCGATCTTCGGGATCGGCTTCCCGCCACTGCACGGTGGCGCGATCCAGTACATCAATGGGTACGAGGCGCCCGATGGCCGCATCGGCGTCGAGGCGTTCACCGAGCGGGCCCAGGAGCTGGCGCAGAAGTACGGCGCCCACTTCGAGCCGCCTGCCCTGCTGCTCGACAAGGCGAAGAACGGGGAGAAGTTCGCCTAGGTGGCAGGCGTCAGGTCGCCTGTCGGTCCTGTCGTGAAGCCACGTACGCCAAGGCACCCAGAACGATGGCCGCACCCCACCACTGCCGAGCTGTGAGGTGCTCACCGATGAACAGAGCAGCGGTGACGCCGAACACCGGGACCAGGGTGATGAATGAACCGGCGAACGGCGCGCTGACGTCGGTCAGCCCACTCAGGTACAGCCAGAACGCGAAGCCGTAGTAGAGCAAACCTGAGAGCGCGGCCCACAGCCAGGTGATTGCCGGGACGGATTCGGCGAGCGTCCCACCATCAGTGAACAGCTCGACGGCCGCCAGAAGCACGGCAGCAAAGGCGAGAGCTGCGGCCTGTTGAACAGCCGCCACCGCGATCGAGGTGTCGTCGACCAGAAGGTGGCGCGCGATCACGGTGTAGAGGGCGCACGCGCCGACGGCGGCGACCGTGAGGAGCACGCCGAGGACGGTGCCGCTGGCGCCCCCTTGGTAGACGACCAGGAGGACGCCGAGCACGGCCACGCCGAGAGCGACGCCCAGTCCGACGGAGATGCGCTCGTGGAGAAGAACGACCGCGAGCACCAGGATCAGCACGGGCTCCGTGGCCCAGATCAAGACCGACATGCTGGCCGTGATGTACGTGAGGCCGAGCAACCCCAACGCGTAGGCGATGCCCGGGTTGAGCACGCCCAGTGCGGCGAGGCGGCGCATGTCAGGTGTCCACACGATCCGGACACGTTGGATCAGGATCACTCCGAAGAGGAAGGCGGTGCTGGTCAGAAGCTGGGCGGTCAGGAGGGTGATCGGTTCGATGCCGTCGAGCGCATGCTTGCTGATGACGGTGCCGATGCCCCAACAGGCAGCGGCACCGACAAGCATCAGTACCGGGCGCGGGCGTGCGTGGGTGATGGACATGATGGGCTCTATCGCTCGCGGGACGGGTGGGCTGAGTGCTCGAGCTCAGCTGACTGGTTCTTCACCGTCACAGCACGCATACGAAGGACGACGAGCCGGCATTGCCCTGTGAGTCGTCCTTCGCATGCCTTCACACTAGGCCTTCTGCATGTCGCGAATGCGTGCACGCTGTCGGCCGGCACCGAGTCGACTTGTCAGCAGCAGGCGGCCGCGTCCTGCTCCGGGGTCACGTCCAGGATGCCTAGCGCCGTGCGCTCCGGCCCCCAGAACGTCTCGCTGTCCTCGAGGACGGTGTAGATCTCCCAGGATTCCCCGTTCGGGGTGCCCTTGACCCAGAACTTGTCCTGCTTGGCGTAGCAGCACGTCGATTCGCGTTCGTCGACCGACGCAAGCCCAGCCTCAGAGAGCCGCGTCTGCTCGCTCTCGACGGTGGCGGTGTCCTCGACCTCGACGCCCAGATGATTCAGCGAGCCTCCTGTGCCGGGGTTCTCGAGGAGGATCAACTTCAGCGGCGGCTCGGCGATGGCAAAGTTCGCGTAACCCTCGCGCAGCTTCGCGGGCTCGGTGTTGAACATCTTCGAGTAGAACGCGACTGATGCGTCGAGGTCGTCGACGTTCAGCGCAAGTTGCAGGCGGGACATGGTGATTCTCCTAGGTATTGATGTCCATCAATGTCTGTGCTTGAACCTAACATAGATGACTGTCAAAATAGACGCATGTCGAAGTCCTTGTTGGAGCTCACTCCGGTGGAAGCCGCCGAGTGCTGCACACCGCTCGTCCAGGAGCCCATGACTCTGGAGACCGCCGAGCAGGTGGTGCCGCTCCTTCGAGCAGTCGCGGACCCGGTGCGGTTGCGCCTGCTGTCGCTCATCGCCTCATATACGGACGGTGAAGCGTGCGTCTGCAACCTGCACGATGCGTTCGACCTGTCCCAGCCGACCATCAGCCACCATCTGAAGGTGCTGCACGAGGTCGGGCTTCTGGACCGCGACAAGCGTGGTGTGTGGGTCTACTACAAGGTTCGGCAGTCGGCCCTTGCTGATGTCGCCGCTTTGTTCGGCGCAGCCAGCTGATGCTCAGGAAGGTTGCGGCCGAGTTCGTCGGCACAGCGTTCCTGCTCGCGACCGTCATCGGGTCGGGAATCATGGCGTCCCAGTTGTCCGACGACCCAGGCCTCCAGCTTCTTGAGAACAGCATCGCGACGGGTGCAGTTCTGGTCGCGCTGATTCTCACGCTCCAACCGGTGTCGGCGGCGTTCAACCCGGTCGTCACCGCTGTCGAGGTCGCACTCGGCGAGGTGAAGCTCAAGGACGCAGCCCCACTCGTCGCTGCTCAGTTCGCTGGTGGCTTCGTCGGTGCAGTCGCTGCGAATCTCATGTTCGAGCTGGATGCGATCCAGGTCGCATCCCATGTGCGGGACGGTCCTGGCATGTGGCTCGCCGAGGTCATCGCCACCTTTGGACTCGTCATCATCATCTTCGGCGGCATGCGGGCCGGACGCACAGACACCATCGCCTTCGCTGTCGGCGGCTACATCGCCGCCGCGTACTGGTTCACATCGTCGACCAGCTTCGCCAACCCAGCCGTCACCGTTGCCCGCATCTTCTCCGACACCTTCGCCGGCATTGCGCCCGCGTCAGTCCTGATGTTCGTGGTCATGCAGGTCATCGGCGGCGTACTCGCATGGCTGTTCATCCGGCTTGCCCTACCCGCACAGACAACCTCAGCTCGAGGAGCGACATGACATGACCGCTGAAAACAAGCCCACAGTCCTGTTCGTCTGCGTGCACAACGCAGGGCGGTCCCAGATGGCCGCCGGATATCTGCAGCATCTCGCCGGAGACCGAATATCGGTTCTATCGGCCGGTTCCGAGCCCGCGGACGAACTGAATGCTGTCGCCATCCAGGTGATGGCCGAGGAGGGCATCGACATCGCCGGCAACAAGCCCAAGGTGCTCACCACCGAGTCCGTTCAGGAGGCCGATGTCGTGATCACCATGGGATGCGGAGACACCTGCCCGTTCTTCCCAGGTAAACGCTACGAGGATTGGGACCTTGTGGACCCCGCCGGCAAGGACGAAGAAACCGTTCGAGCCGTCCGTGACGACATCAAGAAGCGAATCGAGACCCTCATCACTGAGGTCCTCGTCGAAGGCTCAGCATGAGATCACGGCGGCAATCGATGACGCGAGATAGATGGAGGTTCGCCATGACCGATTCGCCATATCCGTACGGCCCGGCCGACCGCCTGCCCCCGCTTCCGCTGGAGGAGCTCGATCCGCAACAACGCGCCGTCGCGGACGAGTTGATCGCGGGACCACGCAAAGCCGTGTTCGGCCCGTTCATTCCGCTGCTACGAAGCCCCGAGCTACTGGCGCGCGTGCAGAAAGTCGGCGAGTTCCTACGCTTTGACAGCGCGCTGTCGCCGCGCGTGACGGAGTTCGTCACGCTGATGGTGGCGCGCCACTGGACGCAACAGTTCGAGTGGAGCATGCACGTGCCGAAGGCGCTCGAGGCTGGGACACAACCCGAGACGATCGCGTCGCTACGCGAAGGCATCAGGCCGGAAGGCATGGACGAGGAAGAAGCGTGCGCGCACGATTTCGCAATAGAGCTGCTGCACCACCAGGGCGTGAGCGACCTGACGTACCACCGGGCTTGCGAGCGGTTCGGCGAGCGTGGCGTCGTCGACCTCACCGGACTCATCGGCTATTTCGCGATGGTCAACATGGTGCTCAATGTGGCGCACACGCCGCACGAGCCTGCGGACGGGGTGGAGCCACTACCGAGTTGGCCGCTCTAGAAGAAAAACGTGAGCAAATGCCGCACGTCTGGCCCATGAACTAGCCGGATGTCGCAACTCAGCGTTGGTGACTCGATGCCCCGTGACCTCACCCGTGTGGCCGACGGTCGTCGGCTCAGATGGCGCGCAGGCCGGCGGTGACGATGGCGGCCGCCAGGACGCACATGATCACAGATCCGCCGCGCCATGCGATGAGACCGGCGACGGCGACCCCGGCGGTGTCGGGACCGACGGACAGCTCCTTCCCGTTCGCGAGCGCCGCCGTGACGACCAGCGCGGTCAGCACTGCGGCCGGCATCACGGTGACGATCGAGGAGAACCACGCCGGCAGCTCGCGTCCGCCGAGGGCCACCGGCCCGGCCGCCTTGATCGCGGCCGTCAGGACGGCGACAAGAATGATCAGGAGCCAGATGTTCATCGCCGCGCCAGCCCGATCAGCGCGGCCGCACTGGCGGCGAGCACCGGGATGCCGGCGGGCGTGAACGGTACGAGCGCGAGGGCGATGACAGCGCCGACCAGTGCCACGACTCTGGTGTGGCGGTCCTTGAGCTCCCCGATCAGCAGGACGAGGAAGAACGCCGGGAAGATGGCGTCGAGGCCGAGGCGCTCGGGATCGAAGATGCCGTCGCCGGCCAAGGCACCGACCGCCGTGCCGCAGAACCACGTGACGTACTGCGGTGCAGTCGAGCCGAAGAGCAGCCACCGGTCGAACGTTCCGTCGCGCCGGTTGGCGAGGACCCACGACGCGTCGACCACCGCCTGACCCTGCGCGGCGCGCTTGAGCGGGCCACCCGGCAGCGACGGCGCCAGGGCGATGCCCATCGGCAGGAAGCGCGCGTTCATCAGCCCGGACGCCGCTACCGCGGGCACCAGGCCCCCGCCACCCAGGAGGATGGCGATGACGGCGAACTGCGCCGAACCGGCGAACACGATCAACGACGTGACCATCGCCTGCACCGCCGAGAAGCCGGCCTCGCGCGCGAGCACCCCGAACGACAACGACAGCAGGAACCCGGCGGCAGCGTAGGGGAGCCCGAGCCGGACGCCGCGGCGGAACGATTCATTCATCCGGCTCAACGTATCCGTGCGGACTGACGATGAGGCTTGCACCTCTCGTTCACCAGCAGTCTTCTAGTGGGCGCTGAGGTCGACCGGACGGGGGAGCGTGACGGATCGGCTCGGCGTAGTCCCCTGACCCGGGCGGGGATGCTCCGACAGATACGCATACAGCGCATGTGCTGTGACGATGGCGTCGGTGTAGCAGCCGGACAAGGTCGACTCGATGCCATCCGCGTCGAGGACAGGCAGCCGATCGTCGTGGGTTGAACGGAGGAGGGTCAGGTACCAGCTGCCGTACTTGATCGCCAGCTCGTCCAGGCGCTGATGCGCATCCGGATCGTAGGCCATAGTGGAAGGAGCAACCATTCGGTACATCATGACGCGAGCGTGGGGGCGCCGAGTGCACCGTCTGCCCCGTAGACGACCTGAGTGGGGCCAACACCACCTTCCACTGACCCGCCTGCACGCTGTCTGGTTCGCCCGAATTCCCGCAGGCTGAGGCATATCGTTCACGTGTGGTGTGTGCGTCCGTCTTCCGGAGGTGAGTCGATGACCGCTCGGGTCATCTCGGCGAGCGACGAGGGCGTGACCTCCGATCGTCGTGCGCTCAAGGTCACGGCGTGGACGGTGGCTGCCGTCACGACGGCGGTGGGCGTGGGCTGCATCGTCGCCGAGATCGTCGGGCCCGGGCCGTCGGCGACGAGCGCGGACCCGGACGCCGCTGCGGGCGGCGTGCTCTTGATCTCGATCCAGTCGGTCATGGCCTCAGCGTTCACGATCCTGGGCGCAGTCGTGGTGTCTCGTCAGCCGCGCCACCCCGTCGGGTGGCTGATGGTGCTCATCGGCTTCTTCTTCATGTACATCGCTGCCGGCAACGAGCTGTACACGCAGGTCGTGCTCAACACCGACGATGCGTCAGGCGTCTTCACCTATGTCATGTGGGTGGGAAACTGGGCCTGGCTCTTCTGCATGATTCCAGCCGCCACATTTCTTCCGCTGCTCTTCCCGACCGGCCGTCTCCTGTCACCACGCTGGCGCGCAGCGGCCTGGATCGCCGCGACCGCGGTCACCCTGTCATTCGTGTACTCGGCCTTCAAGGCCGGGCCGCTCGACGGAGCTGAGGCCTTGGACAATCCGCTGGGCATCGATTCCCCAGTGATCGGGCTCATCGGGATCCTCGGGAACGCTTTCCTCATCACGGCGTTGTTGGTCTCGATTCCCTCCCTCATCCTGCGGTTCCGGCGCTCCTCCGGCGTGGAGCGCCAGCAGATCAAGTGGTTCGCGTCGGCTGCGGCCCTGCTCCCCATCGCAGCAACAGGGCTGGGCATGGGTCCCAACGCCGGGTGGCCGCTCATCCTCGTCGCCATGCTCGCCATCGCGATCGCCGTCACCGTCGCGATGCTGCGTTACCGCCTCTACGACATCGACGTGGTGATCAACAAGGCGGTGGTGTTCGCCCTCCTAGCCGGTTTCATCACGGCGGTCTACGCAAGCGTGGTGGTGGGTCTCGGACGCCTGCTGCCCGTTGGCCAGGGCAATCTCGGGCTGGCGATCATGGCGACCGCTCTCGTGGCCGTGGCGTTCGAGCCGGTCCGGCTGCGGGTCCAGCACTGGGCGAACCGGCTGGTCTACGGCAAGCGAGCGACGCCCTACGAGACCCTGGCCGCGATGACCGGGAAGCTCGGCGAGTCTGCCGACCCGAGCGCCGCCCTCAATGAGGCCGCGACGCTGCTGGCCGACGGCACCGGTGCCGCGCAGGCGGTCGTCTGGGTCGCCCGTGAGGGGATGCTCGTGCCGCGGGCGACTGCCGGCAGCCAGACCGATCCACCGGCACCGATGCCCTTGGACGGCAAAGAGCTCCCCGACCTCGACGGAGTGGTGGTCCAGGCCGTGCGTCACGAGGGTCATCTGGTCGGGGCGCTCAGCCTGGCGAAGCGCCCGGGCGAAGGACTGAGCTCCGCCGACCGGCGTCTGGTCGAGGAGCTCGCCGGCCAGGCTGCGTTGCTGCTCGCGAACACCCGGCTGAGGTCACGGCTCAGCGATCGCCTCGAGGAGCTGCGTGCCTCGCGTCAGCGCATGCTGGCCGCCCACGACCGGGCGCGGCACACGTTGGAGCGCGACCTGCACGACGGCGCCCAGCAGGAGCTCGTGGCGCTGAAGGTCAAGCTCGGCCTCGCCCGCACGATCGCCACCAAGGAAGGCGCCACCGCGCTGGCGACGAGACTCACGGATGCCGTCACGGTGGCCGACGAGGCCGTCAACACCCTGCGAGGTGTTGCGCAGGGCATCTACCCGCCACTGCTGGAGTCCGAGGGCCTGGCGGCCGCCCTCTCCGCCCAAGCCCGCCGCACCGACCTGTCGGTGACCCTGCTGGACCGCACCAGCACGCGCTACTCCCGTGAGATCGAGGCCACGGCGTTCTTCTGCGTCAGGGAGGCACTGATGAACACCGCTCTGCACGCAAGTGCCGAGAACGCCCACGTCGAGCTGGACGGCAGCGACACCGGCCTGACGGTCGTCGTCACCGACGACGGCGTCGGGTTCGACCCGGACAGCACGCCGACGCGCGAAGGGCTGAGCCACATGCACGACCGGGCCGACGCCGCCGGCGGCACCCTCGACGTCGCCTCCCAACCGGGCCACGGCACCACGATCACGCTGAAGCTGCCGGTCGCCTTCGGTGGCGACGGACCCACGAAGCTCGCCTGAGCTCAGGCCTCCGGCGCGTCACCACCCACGTCGGCCTGGTCGAGGCCGCGGCCGAGTCGCGAGTGCCGGTTGCCGTAGAGGAAGTAGATGACGAAGCCGATCACGAGCCAGATGACGAACCGGGCCCACGTCTCGACCGAGAGGTTCACCATCAACCAGGCGCACGCGAGGATCGAGAGGATCGGCAGCCAAGGAACACCGGGGACCTTGAACGATCGCTCGAGGTCCGGACGTGAGCGGCGCAGGATCACGACGCCGGCCGAGACCAGCACGAACGCGAAGAGGGTGCCGATACTGACCAGGTTGGCCAGCTCGGAGAGTGGCACCACCGCGGCCAGGGCGGCGACGGCGACGCCCGTGATGATCGTGATCCGGTAGGGCGTGCCGAACCGCGGATGGACCTTCGCGAGGGGGACCGGCAGCAGCCCGTCACGGGACATCGCGAACAGGACGCGCGCCTGACCGAGCATCAGCACCAGCACGACCGTGGTCAGGCCGGCGACGGCACCGAGCGAGATGAGCTTGGAGGCCCAGGCGGCGTCGTTGGCCTTGAACGCCTCGGCCAGGGGCGCCGCCGTGTTCATCCGTTTGTCGGAGTATTCGAGCATCCCGGTGACGACGAACGAGACGAGCACGTAGAGCACGGTGCAGATGATGAGCGATCCCAGGATGCCGCGGGGGACGTCTCGCTGCGGGTTGTGGGTCTCCTCCGCGGCCGTGGCGACGATGTCGAAGCCGATGTAGGCGAAGAACACGACCGACGCCGCGGCGATGACGCCGTAGAACCCGAACATCGTGGGCTCGAAGCCGAAGACCGCCTGCAACAGTGTCTGCTGCGCTCCCGATCCGGCTTCGGCCGGCTTGGAGTCGGGCACGAAGGGCGAGTAGTTCGACAGCTTCACGAAGAACAGTCCGGCCACGACGACGAACAGGACGACGGCGACCTTGATGACCACGAGCACCCCGGTGAAGCGGCCGGACAGCTTCGTGCCGAGCACACCGATGACGGTCAGGGCCGCGACGATCGCGACGGCGCCGAAGTCGGGTGTCGCGTTGTCGCCCGCGAGCCAGGTGGGCAGGTCCAACAACGACTGCAGATAGGCCGACCAGCCGCGCGCCACGACGGCCGCGCCGAGCGCCAGCTCGAGCACGAGGTCCCAGCCGATGATCCAGGCCACCAGCTCGCCGAGCGTGGCGTAGGAGAACGTGTACGCACTGCCGGCGACCGGCACGGTGGAGGCGAACTCGGCGTAGCAGAGACCGGCGAGACCGCAGGCCAGGCCGGCGAGCACGAACGAGATGACGATCGCCGGGCCGGCGTTGGTGGCGGCCTGCTGACCGGTCAGCACGAAGATGCCGGTGCCGATGATGACACCGATGCCGAAGAATGTCAGGTCCCAGGCGGTGAGCTCCTTCTTGAGCCGGTGGTCCGGCTCGTCGGTCTCTTCGATGGATCGTTCGACACTCTTGACGCGGAACAGACTCATGTCCCCGATCGTTGCGGCGAGTACAGGCACTCGCAACCGCAACGGCGCGTGGCCGATTCTCGACGGGTTCTGTCAGTGCCGTCTGTTATTCCTAGTTGGAACAAAGCGGTAGAGTTCCGCTGCACATGGACTACGGGAGGGACACCAGAGCATGAGCGCCGGTCCAGCGATCGAGGCGGTCGACCTCGTCAAGAAGTTCGATGACAACGTCGCCGTCGACGGCGTCAGCTTCGTGGTTCCCCAGGGCACCGTGCTCGGCCTGCTCGGGCCGAACGGCGCCGGCAAGACCACCACCACGCGCATGCTCACGACGTTGAGCGTGCCGACCAGCGGCACGGGCCGCGTGGCCGGTCACGACATCCTCACCGAGCCAGATGCGGTCCGACGCAGCATGGGCCTCACCGGCCAGGTCGCCACGGTCGACGAGCTGCTCACCGCTCGCGAGAACCTGCGGCTCATCGGACATCTCTACGGCCTGCCGAAGGACTACATCGCGTCGAGCACCGACGAGCTCCTCGAGCGGTTCTCGCTCACCGAGGCCGCCGACCGGATCGCCAAGAAGTACTCCGGAGGCATGCGGCGTCGCCTCGATCTCGCGGTCAGCCTCATTGCTGCACCACCGGTGCTGTTCCTCGACGAGCCGACCACCGGGCTCGACCCCCGTAGCCGCACTGAGCTGTGGGAGGTGCTGCGCGGGCTGGTCAGCGAGGGCACGACCCTCCTGCTCACCACGCAGTACCTCGAGGAGGCCGACCACCTGGCCGACGACATCATCGTCATCGACAAGGGCAAGGTCATCGCGGCGGGAACGCCCACCCAGCTCAAGGACCAGGCCGGTGCGGCCAGCGTCGTCGTCACCGTGACGCACGCCGCCGACCTGGCACGGGCCGAGGAGCTGGTGCGCGCCTGTTCGCCAGAGGTCCACGTCGACGCCACGGCTCGCCGGCTCACCGCCCAGGCCAGCGGCCTCGGCGACATGTCGCGCATCGGCACCCTGTTCGAGGACAGTGGCATCGAGGTCGACGACCTCGGTCTCAAGCGCCCGAGTCTCGACGACGTGTTCCTCCACCTCACCGGGCACCGTGCTGAACCGAGTGGGGCCGACGACGAGACCGACGAGATCGACGAGATGGAAGAGGCCCTCTCATGACCACGATGTTCAACGCGGCCCGTCCGCCGATCGCTCCGCCGTCGATGCTGCGGGCGTCGGGCACGATCGTGTGGCGCAACCTCATCCACATCAAGCGCATGCCCGAGATGCTGCTCGACGTCACGGTTCAGTCGGTGATGTTCGTGCTGCTGTTCGCGTTCGTCTTCGGCGGCTCCATCCAGCCGCCCGGCGACGTCTCGTACAAGGAGTTCCTGCTGCCCGGCATCATGGTGCAGACGATGATCTTCTCCTCCGCCGTCGTGGCGATGGGGCTCACCAACGACCTGCAGAAGGGCATCGTCGACCGGCTCAAGTCGTTGCCGATCTCGCGCTCGTCGGTCCTAGTCGGGCGGAGCATCTCCAGCATCATCCACTCCAGCATCGGCATCGCGGTCATGGGTGTCACCGGCGTGCTCATCGGCTGGCGCATCCGTGGCGGCTTCGCCGATGCCGTCCTGGGCTTTGCACTGCTGCTGCTGTTCGGCTTCGCGCTGGTGTGGCTCGGCATCTGGGTCGGTTCGCTGATGCGCACGGTCGAGGCGGTGCAGGGCTTCATGTTCACCGTGATGTTCCCGCTCACGTTCGTCGCCAACACGTTCGCGCCCACGGAGCAGATGCCGTCGTGGCTGCGCTTCATCGCCGAGTGGAACCCCGTCTCCGCGTTGACGCAGGCCTGCCGCGAGCTCTGGGGCAACGGGATGCCGGCCGGTGCCGATGCGGCTTGGCCGCTGCAGCACGCGGTGGGAGCATCGATCGTCTGGTCGATCGCCCTCACGGCGATCTTCGCGCCACTGGCGCTCGCGGCCTACCGCCGGCGCTCCAGGGACTGAGCTATCCCTCGCGGGCGCGTTTCTCGTAGGCGGCCCGGGCGGCCTGGTCGGCGTCGGCCAGCACGGTGTCGGCGCGGAAGGCCTTGGCCATGCCCCGTTGCACCACGCGTGGCATGGCGAGCCCGAACTTCGACATGCCCTGACTCCATCGCGGAACCCACAGCTCCGGCCGGGGCTTGCGCACCGTCAGCTCGATGACCTTCGCGACGTCGTCGGCGGTCACGGGCTTCATCCCGCGAGCCGCGGGGACGCCGGCGGCCAGCTCCGTCTGGACGATGGCGGGCAGCACCACGCTCACGTCGACGCCCTGGGGCTCGAGCTCGGCACGCGTGGCCTCGCTGAAGCCGACGACCGCGAACTTCGACGCCGAGTAGGTGGCGCCGTCGGCGACCGCGACGCGTCCGACCGCCGAGGCCACGTTGACGATGTGCCCGCGGCCCCGCTCCGCCATGCCCGGGGCGACGGCCTTCGTGCCGAAGATGACGCCGTGCAGGTTCACGTCGACGATGCGCCGCGCGACCTCATGGGGCTCCTTCAGCACCGAGCCGAGCGGCATGATGCCCGCGTTGTTGACGAGGACGTCGATGGGCCCGATCGCGGCGATTTCCTCCAGGAACGCCGCCCACGACGCGGGGTCGGTGACGTCGAGCGCGGCGGCCACGACGCCGCTCCCGAGCTCGTCGGCGACAGTACGGGCGAGGTCGGCGTCGCGATCGCCGATCGCCACCCGAGCGCCCTGCTGGGCGAACCGGGCGGCAGTGGCACGGCCGATGCCGCGCGCGCCCCCGGTGACGACGATGGACATGGTGGAGATGTCGCGTTTCATGCAGGTGGTCCTTGGTCTAGGGGGCGAAGGTTGACCGGCAGGCCGTCCTTCGGGAACGGGAGCGAGTGGTAGTTCATGGGGGCGACGTAGTCGGGGTCGACCGTCCACGCGAAGCGTTGCAGCATCTGGTGCACGATCATCTTCACCTCGACCGTGCCGAAGTACAGGCCGATGCACTTGTGCACGCCTCCGCCGAACGGCTCCCAGGCGTAGCGGTGCACCTTGTCCTCGCGGCGGTGCTCGGCGAACCGCTCCGGGTCGAACCGCTCGGGATCGGGCCACAGCTCGGGCATGTGGTGGGAGAGATGGACCCCCACGCTGACGAGCCGGCCGGCCGGGATGTGCTGGCCGAGCACCTCGGTGTCCTTGACGGCCTGTCGCGCCAGGCCGGGCACCGGCGGCACGAGTCGCAGGCATTCCTTCATGACGAGGTCGAGGGACGTCAGCCCGTCGATCTCGTCGAGGGTCGGGTGCGCCGACAGCGCCAGGGACTCGGCGCGACACCGCTCCTGCCACTCCTGGTGCTGCCCGAGATGCTGCATCATCGTCGTGACCGTGATCGTCGACGTGTCGTGGGCCGCCATGAGCAGGAAGATCATGTGGCTGACGATGTCGTCGTCGCTGAGCCGGTGCCCGTCGTCGGTCTCGATGTGGCACAGGGCGGAGAACAGGTCGGTGCCCCCGGATGCGCGCCGGGCTGCCACCTGCCGGCTGAAGAACTCCTCCAGCAGCCGGCGTCCCTTCACGCCGCGACGCCACTTCGTGCCGGGGAGGGATGTCCGGACGAACCCGAGCCCGGCCTGGACGCAGTCGATGAACGCCTGGTTGACGCGGGCGAGCTCGTCCGCGTCGGCCAGCTCGGCCCCACCCATGAAGATCTGCGTGGCGAGGTCCAGTGTGAGGTCCTTCAGGGCGGGATACGCCTGGAACGCAGGGTCGGGCCGCCACGCGTCGAGCCTCGCCTCGACGGCGGGGCCCAGCGTCGAGGCGTAGTCGGCGATGCGGTCGCGGGTGAACGCCTCCTGCAGGATGCGCCGATGGTGATGGTGCTCCTCGAAGTCGAGCAGCATCAGCCCGCGTTCGAAGAACGGGCCGATGAGATAGCCCCACCCACCGGCGTTCGCGAACGCCTTGTCGGCGTTGCGGAGGGCCACCTCGCACGCATCCGGACCCAGCAACATCGTCCAGCGCCGACCGACGAAGGTGTAGTCGGAGACCGGCCCGTTCGTGTCGTAGTGATAACGCATCGTCGCGAGCGGGTCGTGGAAGTAGGCGAGGGTCTGGCCGACGAGCGGGATGACGCGACGACGTGGTGCGACGGGACGTGGGGCAGCGATCGTGGCCATGGAGTCTCTATCTGACAGGAAGTCCTGTCAGTTTGGCCTCCCGTCGCTCGACTGTCAAGATGTCGGCGTGAGCGGTGTCGAGGTGAGTGGAGGCGCGCGGAACTACGGCGGCAAGAGCGCGGACGAGCGCCTGACCGACCGCCGTGCCCGGCTCGTCGAGGCCGCGATCACCCTGCTGGCCAGGACGGGAGAGGCCCGCACCACCATGACCGCGGTGTGCGCCGAGGCCGGCCTCACCGAACGCTACTTCTACGAGAGCTTCGCCTCCCGCGACGACGTGCTGGTCGCGGCCCTGGACGCCGTCTCTGCGGAGGTCGCCAGCGTTGCCCTCGACGCCGTCGCGGCGACGTCGGGTGACCCAGCGGATCGCGTGCGTGCGGCGATCGGGGCGGTCGTCGACCTCGTGGTCGCGACTCCCGACCGCATGCGGGTCGCCGTCATCGAGTCCACCGCGAACGCCGCCCTGCGGGCCCGGCGTCACGAGCTGCAGGACACGTTCGCCGGGCTGGTCGCCCGCGAGGCGCGGGCCATCTTCGGTGACGAGTCGTGGCCGGCGCCGCGCGACCACGTCCAAGGCCTCGTGTTCATCGCGGGTCTTTCCGAGCTGGTGGCGTCGTGGCTGATCGGCGAGGTCGAGCTGTCGCCCGACGAGCTGGCCACCACCGCGAGCGACTCGCTGGTCGCCCTGATGCGGCGGGCGCCCTAACCCACGGCGCTGAGCACCTGGATGTCGACGATCACCGGCACGTGTCCGGTCACGGCCTCCTCGGCAGCGCTGCGGGCCTCGTCGCGTTGGGACGCGGAGAGTCCGGCGACGAACGGCGCCAGGTGCGCCATGCCCCACCGCCAACGCACGATCTCCGCCGGCGTGCGAACCCCTGCGTCGACCGTCACCTGCGTGACCGCGATCTCCTGAAAGCCCGCCGACCTCGCCAGCGACTCGAGCAGCTCCGGGTCCTCCACCTGTGGCTCGAGCTCGTCCTTGAGCCGCTCGTACCAGGGCGGCGAGACGAACCCGAACTGCTCCATCGTCGCGTCCACGGCGGTCTTCGCCGGGTGTGCCGGGCCCGAGCCGAACGCGGTGGCCACGACAGCGTCGCCGACCCGCCGCCACTCGTTCAGCGCCGCGGCCGGGTCCGGCAGGTGCCCGAGGCAGAAGGCGCCCATCACCAGGTCGAAGGTGTCGTCACCGAACGGCATCCGGACGGCGTCGGCCACCGCAGCCTGGATCGACGGCGAGCGTCGGCGCAGCATCTGCTCGGCGACGTCGGTCGCCACGGCCCGACGGGCGCCGATGGTGAGGGCGGCGTCGCTGGCGACGGCCGTGCCGGCCCCGACGTCGAGCACCACGGCCCCGCCGAGCGGGACGGGCGAGTGCTCGAGCATCGCGGCAGCGAACCGCGCGTAGACCGCCGCGGGCCCCTCGATCCACGCCTCGGCGGCGTCGTCGTAGTCGCTCATGCCAGGAGGTGCTCGGCCTCGACCGCCCGGCGCTCCCACCAGACGAGCTCGTCGTCGTACCCGGAGAACGCCTTCTCCCATCCGAACTGGACGAGGGCTCCGAGCAGGCAGAGCGCCAGCTGGTGCGACCACCACGGTCCGGTGTCGACGCCCTGGCGCTCCAGCGCGGAGCGATAGGCGGAGATCGCGTCCTCCTTCGAGTGCGGGAGCCGCCGGCAGTTGATCGCGAGGTACCAGGCGAGGTCGCTGAGCGGCGGCGCCCGGCCGGGCAGCTCCCAGTCGAACAGGACGGTGCGCTGCTGGTCGTCGGTGCCCAGGTTGTCGAACTTCCAGTTGCCGTGGATGAACGTCTCGGGAGTGCCGCGGAGAGCATCGACGAGCCGCGTCGGGTCGGCGGCCAGGGGCGCGACGATGGCCGCCGCCGTCGGAGCCACCTCCGCGAGCAGCGGCCAGCCTCGTCCGATCAACGGTGGAACCGGATGCGTCGATCCGAGCGCCTCCTCCCGCTCGGCCGTCTGCGGCGACAGCTCCAGGTACCGCGTCCGGTTCGACACGAGATCGACGTCTTCGGGCGTCTGCCAGAACGTCGCGTGCATGACGGCCATGTGATCGAGGAAGCGCAGGTGCTGGTCGAGCGGGACGACGTCGTCGGTGGCGGGGACGAGCCACTCGCCGACGTCCCGCATGAGCAGCACCGTCACGCCGTCCTCCTCCGCCACGGCGATGATCGGCTGGTTGATGCAGGCGGGCAGCCGGGCGAGGAGGCCGCGCCGCCACAGCTCCACCGTGGGACTTCCGTCGACTCCGGACGCGCGCATCGTCCAGTCGACGTCGGGGTCGAGGTACTTCACGACGTGCGGTTCGCCGCCGATGGTCACCCGATCGAGCCGGGCGCCGGACTTGCCGACGCTGACGATCGGCGTGACGTCGGTCGCGCCCTCCAGCAGCTCGTCGACCGAGCCGGCCACCTCGGTCGTCATGCGAGTGGTGGTGCCCACGCCGGTCGGCGGATGAGGCAGAACGGGTGGCCGGCCGGGTCGGCGTAGACGTCGTCGCGCAGGTGTCGGGCGCCGAGCCCGATGGCCTCCATGCCGGCGACGGCAGGGTCATCGGTCATGACGTCGAGATGGATCTGTTGCGGCACGGCGGCGTCCGGCCAGGTGGGCGCGACGTGATCGGGGGCGAGCTGGAAGGCCAGCCCGGACGTCTCGCTGTCGCGCGAGACGACCACGAACTCACCGTCGTCGTAGGTCACCGGCTCACCGAGGAGCGCGGACCAGAATTCGGCGCACGCTCGTGGATCTCGGGCGTCGAAGATCGTGTGATGCAACCGGCCGATCATCCACCGACCATAGGACTGGAACCGCTCAGAGACGAAGGCTCGGGTCGTAGGGCCCCTTCGGCTCGGCCCAGAAGTCGAGGGCGAGCTCATCCTCGCGGCCACCGTTGAGGTAGACGGAGAAGTCGGTGACACCGGCGTCCTCGAGCACGTCGTCGTCGATGAAGAACTGCCCGGTGACCTCACGCGACGGCTTGATGAGGATCTCGTAGGCGGCGTCGGCCATGATCGACGGCTTGCGCGAGTGGGTCTCCAGCCCCGCCCCCACGACGTTGCGCACGGCGGCGGTGTCGATGGCGGTGCGGGGCCACAGCGAGTTGGCCGCGATGCCGTCCTCGCGCAGCTCCTCGCTCAGGCCGAGCGTCACGAGGCTCATCCCGTACTTGGCGATGGCATAGCCGGTCGACTGGCCGAACCACTTCGGGTCGGTCGAGATCGGCGGTGACAGCGTGAGGATGTGCGGGTTGGTGCCCTGGCGCAGCCACGGGATCGCGTGCTTCGACAGCAGGAACGACCCGCGGCAGTTGATGTCGTTCATCAGGTCGTAGACCTTCATCGGCAGGTCTTCGGTGCGCGAGAGGTTGATCGCGCTGGCGTTGTTGACCACGATGTCGATGCCGCCGAACTGGGCGGCGGTCTGCTCCACGGCACTGGCGACGAAGTCGTCGTCGCGCACGTCGCCGACCAGCGGCAGAGCGTGACCGCCGGCCTCCTCGATCGCCGCCGCTGCGGTGTGGATGGTGCCCGGCAGCTTGGGGTGCGGCTCCGTGGTCTTGGCGAGGAGCGCGACGTTGACGCCGTCGCCGGCAGCCCGCACGGCGATGGCCTCGCCGATGCCTCGGCTGCCGCCGGACATGATGATCGTGCGGCCGGACAGGGGCTGTGTCGGTGACATGGAATTCTCCTCGCGTCCCGAGCAGGTATCGTGCTGCCGTAGACAGAAACAGTCAAGCGTGACTGTAACTGAGGAGTGCGTGCATGAGTACCCCCACCTGGTTCACCGACGCGATCGCGACGCCGTACGACGCGAACGAGGTGTCGGTCGACGGAGTCTCCGTCCGGTACCGCGCCTGGGGCAAGCCGGGTCGGCAGGGCGTCGTCCTCGTGCACGGCGGCGCCGCCCACGCCGGATGGTGGGACCACATCGCCCCGTTCCTCGCCGCCGAGCACCGGGTCATCTCGATCGACCTGTCCGGCCACGGCGACAGCGGCCGCCGGCCGAGCTACTCCCTGGACACGTGGGCCGACGAGGTTCTGGCGGTCACCACCGTGGAATCCGTGGGACGACCGGTGATCGCGGGTCACAGCATGGGCGGCTTCGTCGCCCTCACGGCCGCCAAGCTGCACGGCGAGACCCTGCGCGGCGTCGTGGCGATCGACTCACCCGTGCGCGAGATGTCGCCGGAGGCCAGGAGCTGGCTGCAGAGCCACTCCACGCTGCCCGCCAACAAGGTGTACCCGGATCGGGAGACGGTGGTGGCGCGCTTCCGCACGCTGCCCGAGGACGAGGCTGGACTCGAGTACGTCCGCCGGCACATCGCCGAGCAGTCCGTGCGGGAGGTCGAGGGTGGCTGGTCGTGGGCGTTCGACCCGCAGATCTTCCTCGGCTCCCAGATGGAGCCGGAGGATCTTGCCGAGGCCGGCTGCGAGGTCGCCCTGGTGCGCGGTGAGCGCGGCATGGCCACCACCGACATCACCGAGAGCGTGGCCGAGATCCTGGGTGGCCACGTGCCGGTGACCCTCGTGCCGGACGCCGGGCACCACATCATGTTCGACCAGCCCATCGCGCTGATCTCCCTGCTGCAGACGCTGATCGGCCAGTGGCGCGTGCCGTAGTTCCATCCAGGACGTCGTCACCTGGTCGCTGGACGCGATCAGGAGTAGACGGTGCCGGGCAGATGGTCCTGGCCCTCGGCCAGCTCGTCGCCGTGGCGATGCACGACCTTCCACTCCCCGTCCTCGCGCCGGTAGATGTGTGTGACGCGCAGGACGTATGTCCGTGGCTCTCCGTCGACGGAGGCACTCGAGTTCTCATAGGTGACCGTGTACGCGAGATCGCCACTCGCGCCCGCGGCGACCAGCTCGACCCCGTAGGAGGTGCAGTCGGAGAACGAGTGGGCGAGCTGGTCGAAGAGCGCTCGGACGTCGTCCTGTCCGGCGCAGGACTTCCAGGCGCCGAAGACCGTGACGGGCTCGTTCCGTGACCACATGGCGTGGCGGGGCTGTGCATCCCCCGAGTGAATGACACGTTCGGCCTGCACGAGGCGAGGCATCGTCGACTCGAGGAAGTCGGCGACCTCGGAATTCTGCTGGGTGTCCATGGTTCCTCCTCGTCCGGAAGATGATCGATGAGGCCATGCTCGTCGAGCGCTCGACGGGTGTCATGGGTGCAGGCTCCCGTCCCCGGTGGGAATCTTCTCCCGGACCGACCCATCCATGGGGCACGCCGTGGCGAATGACCCACATGCAGAGGACGAGCGAACGCTCCACCCCCACGGGCCGTCTGGCGCCGTGGTGGACGGGTGCCCTGTCGGGTGTCCTGGCCGCTGCCGTCGGTGTGGCGATCGCCACCGGCATCGCCGCCCTGCTGACCGGTGTCCCCTCACCCGTCGAGTCGATCGGCAACCGCGCCATCGACATGACACCGCGATTCCTCAAGGAATTCGCCATCCGTCAGTTCGGCACGAACGACAAGCCGGTCCTGATCGGCGGCATGGTCGTCACGCTGCTCGTCGTCGCCGCGATCGCCGGCTGGATCGGCACTCGCCGACCCCGCGTCGCGTACGGCGTCTTCATCGCGCTGGGTCTGCTGGCGCTCGGCGCCGCAGCACTCGACCGCACGGCCACCGCGCCCCGTGCCCTCACTTTGGTCCCGGCGCTCGTCACCCTCGTGGTGAGCCTCGGCGCGCTTGCCGGCCTTCTCCGGGCGCTCGAGCTCGCCCCGAAGGCCGGTGATGAGGTCCCCGGAGGATTCAATCGCCGCGCTTTCCTCCGCGCGGCACTTGGAGCGAGCGCCGGGATCGTCCTCGGCGGCGTCGTCGCGAAGTTCCTCGGCAAGAACAGTGCGGCCGACTCACGCCGCGACGTGGTGCTCCCGCGGGCGGCTGAAGCCGCCGCTCCGGTCGCCGCCGGTGTCGCGGTGGACGTCAAGGGCGTCAGCAGCTTCATCACCTCGAACCGCGACTTCTACCGCATCGACACCGCGCTGAGCGTGCCGAAGGTGCCGGTCGACGGTTACGCGCTACGCATCCACGGCATGGTCGACCGCGAGCTCGAGCTCAGCTTCCGCGACCTGCTCAAGGAGCGCCTCGTCGAGAAGCGCATCACCCTGACCTGCGTGTCGAACGAGGTCGGCGGGCCCTATGCCGGCAACGCCGCCTGGCTCGGCGTCCCGGTGCGCGACCTGCTGGCCCGCGCCGGTGTCCAGGAGGGCGCCGACGCCGTCAAGACGACGAGCGCCGACAACATGACCATCGGCACACCGCTCGGCGCGCTCACCGACGAGAACCGCAACGCCCTCATCGCCGTCGGCATGAACGGCGAGCCCTTGCCGCTCGAGCACGGCTTCCCGGTGCGCATGGTCGTGCCCGGCCTGTACGGCTACGTCTCGGCCACCAAGTGGCTCGTCGACATCGAGGTCACGCGGTTCTCCGACTTCAAGGCCTACTGGACGACCCGTGGGTACGACGCCGAGGCGCCCATCAAGTTCTCCTCGCGCATCGACGTGCCGAAGTCCTTCCAGACGTTCTCCCGCGACAAGGTCCGCGTCGGCGGCGTCGCGTGGGCCCAGAACACCGGCATCCAGCGGGTCGAGGTCAAGGTCGACAACGGAGCCTGGCAGGACGTCGAGCTGGCCGCCGAGGACAGCATCGACACGTGGCGCCAGTGGTCCTGGACCTGGGACCAAGCCACCTCCGGCACCCACCAGCTCACCGTCCGTGCCACCAACCAGGACGGCGACACCCAGACATCCGATCGCGCGCGCATCGCGCCGAACGGTTCGACCGGACTGCACAGCGTGCAGTTCCGCGTCGAGTAGCACGACCCAACCGAAGGAGAAGGAAATGCGAACCACCAAGGGCAAGACCCTCGCCATTGCGGCGATCGCCTCGCTGTCCCTGTTCACGGCGGCCTGCGGCTCTGACGAGTCGCCGAAGACCGACACGAAGACAGCAGCCCCGTCCGATGACACCGCGGATCCGGCATCGGACCTCGTGGGTGCCGGCTGCGCCGACTACGCCAAGGCAGTGCCTGACGGCGCCGGCTCGGTGTCGGGCATGGCGCAGGACCCGGTCGCGACGGCCGCGAGCAACAACCCGTTGCTCAAGACCCTCACGGCTGCCGTCAGTGGCAAGCTCAACAAGGACGTCAACCTGGTCGACACGCTCAACGGTGGCGAGTTCACCGTGTTCGCGCCCGTCGACGAGGCGTTCGCGAAGCTGCCGAAGGAGACCGTCAAGACGCTCGGAACCCCCGAGGGCGCCGAGACGCTCACCAGCGTGCTGACGTACCACGTCATCGCCGGACAGCTCAGCCCCGACAAGGTCGCGGGCGAGCACGAGACCGTCAACGGTGCGAAGGTCACCGTCGAGGGCTCGGGCGACACCATCACGGTCGGCAAGGACAAGGCCAACGTCATCTGCGGCGGCGTCAAGACCGCCAACGCGACGGTCTACCTGATCGACTCCGTGCTGATGCCCCCCGCCTGATCGTCAGCTGATCACGGGAGCCTGATCGGGGACACCTGATCGGGAGCGAGGGCCGACTCGAGCGGATCGAGTCGGCCCTCGTCTGTGCGCTGCGCGTGCTGGGGAACTCGCTAGGCTCCCCGGATGGGCGCGATCCACCTCATCCGTCACGGCCAGGCCTCCTGGGACGCGGAGGACTACGACCAGCTCTCCGAGCAGGGCATGCGGCAGTCGGCCCTGCTCGGCATGGCGTGGGAGGCCGGTGACTGGGAGCCGACCTCGGCGGTCTCCGGTTCGCTGAAGCGACACACGCAGACCGCGGTCGCCGCCATCGACGCCAGCGGGCGGGGAGACGGGTACGACATCGACCCGGGCTGGGACGAGTACGACCACCGATCGCTCGCCGAAGCACTGAGCTCCAAGCGGGTCACGTTGACGCCGCGGGAGTTCCAGCCCCTGCTCGAGGCCTCGCTCGCGTCGTGGATGGACGGCACCCTGGACGACGCCACCACCTCCTACGCCGACTGGCGCGGCGGCGTTCTGGACTCCTTCAAGCGGGCCGTCGACGCGGCCGGCTCCGGCCAGGAGGTCGCGGTCTTCACGTCAGGGGGCCCGATCGCGACGGTCGTGTCGCACCTGCTCGCCGGCGACGACTCCCTGTTCATCCGTCTCAACGCCGTGGTCGTCAACGCGGGCGTCTCCACGATCATCAACGGCAGCACCGGACCCAGGGTGCTCTCCTTCAACGAGCACGCCCATCTGCCCCGTGACCTCGTCACGTTCCGCTAGCCCGACGAAAGAAGGACAGACATGCGCAAGAACGTGCTCATCACCGGAGCGAGCTCAGGCCTCGGCGAAGGGATGGCTCGTCTCCTCGCCGCCCAGGGCCACCACCTGGCGCTCACGGCGCGACGCCTCGACCGGCTCGAGGCGCTGAAGGACGAGCTGACGTCACAGCACCCCGACATCGAGGTCGTGGTGCACGCCCTGGACGTCGACGACCACGACCAGGTGTTCACGGTCTTCAAGCAGGCCATCGGTGACCTGGGTGGGCTCGACCGCGTCATCGTGAACGCCGGGATCGGCAAGGGCGGGCGCATCGGCACCGGCAAGTTCTACGCCAACAAGCAGACGGCGGAGACGAACTTCGTGTCCGCGCTCGCCCAGTGCGAGGCCGCAATGGAGCACTTCAACGAGCGCAAGGCCGGCCACCTCGTGGTCATCTCCTCGATGTCGGCGATGCGCGGCCTGCCCTCGACGCTGACGACGTACGCGGCGACCAAGGCGGCCATCGCCCACCTGGCGGAGGGCATCCGGATGGACCTCATCAACCGCAAGGACCACGACATCAAGGTCACGACACTGTTCCCGGGCTACATCGAGTCGGAGATGAACGCCGGCGTCGAGGGGGAGTCCCGCCTCATGGTCGACACCGAGACCGGCTGCCGGGCTATGGTCAAGGCGATCGACAAGGAAGTTGCGGAGGCCGCCGTGCCACCGTGGCCGTGGTCGCCACTCAGCCAGGTCATGAAGCACGCCCCGCTCAGGGTTCTCCGCCGCATGGTCTGACTGCCAGATGTGGCGCGAAAGCCACCACGCGGAGGACGCGTGTGGTGATCTCGGCGCCACATCTCGACGTCGTCAAACCCACGCGGGGCGGCAGCGCCTGATCCAGGACTCGTAGTCCCACGTCTTGAGGAACGAGGCGGCGGCCTCGTGGCCGCGCTCGATGAGCAGCCGCTGCTCCGCCGCTGTGATCGAGAAGTCGACCGGCCCGACGTCGCGGGTGTCGACGTAGACGCTGCGGGCGATGTTGCACGGGTCGATCACGTGCTCGGCCTGGTTGGCCTCGATCGCGGTCTCGACGAGTGCGATGCCCATGGACACCACGTTGCGCACCGGCTCGGGTGGCTGTTCCTTGCCGATGCCCAGGGCGTCGAGGCGGATGCCGATCGTGGCCCAGCGCGGCGGCAGCTCGTCGAGCCGGTCGAACGCCGAGATCGGGTAGTTCGACAGCAGGCCGCCGTCGACCAGCGTCGAGCGTCCGTGCGCACCCTTGAGCGTGACGGGCTCGAAGAAGTAGGGAATCGATGCCGAGGCGCGCACGGCGTCGGCGACGCTCTGCTCGTCAGGGTCGAGGCCGTAGTCCGCGTAGTCCCACGGCAGGTACGCGAGCCGCTTGCGGGAGATGTCGCTGGCGGTGACCACGAGCGAGTACTCGTGGTGGACGTGGCCGTCGCCGTCCGGGTCGACGCGGCGCAGGTCGCCGAACGTGTGCACGCCGAGGTCGGCCAGGACCCCACGGATCCAGTCGTGCAGGTAGTCGCCCTCGTAGGCGCCCTGCTCGAGCACGACGGCCAACGGGTCGGCCAGGACGCCGAGTGGGCCGAGCCAGCTGCCCGGGAACCCGCGATCGCGGAACCTGCGGTAGTCGAGCGTCTTCGCGAGCTCGACGACCTGCGAGAGCGGCTCGCCCGCGGCCTGCAGGGCGGCGAGAACGGCGCCGACCATGGCACCCGCCGACGTGCCCGCGATCCGCGGGAACGTCCAGCTGTCGTCGTCGAAGGCCCAGACGGCGCCAGTGAGGGCGATGCCCTTGACCCCGCCACCCTCGAGCACCAGGTCGGCGACGTGGTCGTTGCTCGGATCGGCCCCCTGAGTCGTCATGCCCCGACCCTAGAACCCGGCTGTGACGGACTAGGACAGGGCGTAGTCGGAGATCGGGAAGCGCGCGGCCTCACGGAATGCCGCGATCGTGGACGTCGGCCGCAGCAGCGTCGCCTCGCCGTGCTGGTTGAAGTAGTAGCTGCGGGCCGTGGAGCACGAGCCGAGCGCGAACACCGAGTCGCCGAGGTGCTCCTTCATCCGGGCGAGGAACTCCGCGTTCGCCTCTTCGGTGACCTCGAACTCGTCGGCGCCCTGCCGTCGCATCGCGGTGAGCAGTCGCGTCATGTGCTTCATCTGGCTCTCGATGGTCGTGAAGTACGAGAGGCCGGAGTACGAGTACGGGCTGTTGAGGCTGAAGAAGTTGGGGAACTTCGGCATGGTGATGCCCTCGTAGGCCTGGAACTTGTTCTCACGCCACCACTTGCCGAGGTTGCGGCCCTCGCGGCCGATGACCTCGATGGCCGGGAAGTTCGTGTCCCACAGGTTGAAGCCGGTGGCGAGCACGAGCGTGTCGATCTCGTGACGCACGCCGTCCTCGGTGACGATCGCGTCGGGCTCGATGTGGGCGATCGGTGTCGTCTCCAGGTGCACGTGCGGCTGGTTGAACGTGGGGAAGTAGTTGTTGGAGAACGTGGGCCGCTTGCAGCCGAAGGAGTAGTCGGGCGTGAGCTTGCGCCGCGTCTCCGGGTCGCGCACCTGACGCGCCATGTGTCTCTTGGCCACTCGCTCGGCGATGCCGTTGAAGAGCTTGAACCGGCGGTACTTGAGCACGCCGGCCACCATGATGACCTCGAGGATCCCCGACCCGACGCCGCGGGCCAGGCGCTGCGTGAACGGGATGCGTGCGTACAAGGACTGCAGGCGCCTCGGCACCGGCCCGTCCGACTTCGGGGTCACCCAGATGGCGGTGCGCTGGAAGACGGTGAGCTCGGCCAGCTTCGGGGCGATCTCGGGGATGAGCTGGACAGCCGTGGCCCCGGTGCCGATGACGGCGGCGCGACGGCCGGTGAGGTCGAGGTCGTCGTCCCACTTCGTCGTGTGGACGACCGTGCCGTCGAACGTCTCGATGCCGGGGATGTCGGGCATCTTCGGCTGCGACAGGAAGCCCGTGGCGGTGAGCAGGTAGCGCGTGGTGAGGATCTCGCCCCCACTGGCCGCGCTGTGCAGGTTGACGACCCAGTGGCGCTCCTCCTCGTCCCAGCGGGCGCCGTCGACGATGACGCCGAACCGCATGTGGCGACGCAGGTCGTACTTGGTGGCGACGTGGTCGCAGTAGGCCTTGAGCTCGGCGCCCGGAGCGTACAGACGCGACCAGTACGGGTTGGGCTCGAAGGAGTAGGAGTACGTGGCCGAGGGGATGTCGACGGCAAGACCGGGGTAGCGGTTGACGTGCCAGGTGCCGCCGAGGTCGTTCTCCCGGTCGAGCATGACGATGTCGTCGATGCCGAGCCGGCGCAGGGCGATGGCGGCACCCATGCCGCCGAAGCCGGTCCCGACGATGACGGCGTCATGGACGTGGCGATCGGCCTGGGGGGCCATGCTGAGCTCCTGAACTTCGGATACCGGCGGTATCTGAACCAGTGAACACCACCGGCCGTGATGTGACAAGGGACGTGTCACTGACGTCACACCCCTCGTGCGGCACGATGGGTGCATGACCCTGGAGATCACGGTTCGCGGATCGGCCGAGCAGCGCTTCGCCGCAGAGCGCGCCATGGTGACCCTGGCCGCCGCGATCGAGAGCACGGACAAGCAACAGGTCTACGACCAGGCCGTCGAGGTGCTCGAGCCGCTCGTCCTGCAGCTGCGCGAGCTGGCCGATCTCGGGGCGGTGTCGATCTGGTCCAGCGACCAGGTGCGCGTCTACAGCCATCGCCCGCCCGGCGTCGACGGCGTGCGTGGTGAGCTCCAGCACGTCGCGCGGCTCCAGATCTCCGCCGAGTTCACCGACTTCGAGCGGTTGAGCGGATTCGTCGACTACTGGGCCGGCAAGGACGGCATCGAGATCGGCGGCATCGAGTGGGACGTCACGGTGCGCAATCGCCGGGCGTACGAGTCCGACGTCCGCAAGGCCGCCGTCGACAACGCCATCACCAAGGCGCAGGCGTACGCCGATGCCGTGCGGCGAGGCCGGGTCATGGCCCTCCAGATCGCGGATCCGGGCATGCTCAACGGCGGCGGCGACCAGTCACCGATCCCGTTCGTCATGAGCTCGGCCTCGGACACCGGCAACGTCTCCGCCCTCGACCTGACACCCGACGAGATCGTCATCCACGTCGAGGTCGACGCCCACTTCGCTGCCGACTAGCACCCGACGGATCAGGCGACCCTGACCTTGCCGAGCGCTCGGCCGTCGTCGACGCGCGACAGCGCCTGGGCACGTCCTCGAGCGCGGATGTCCTGTCGATGTGCCTCCAACTCGGGGTGCTACCCATCACGCTTGCCCTCTGACCTGCGCAAATGCCATAAAGCTCATTTGCTCCCATCGGATACCGCCGGTATCTTGGCCGCATGTGGTCTGAGCTCCGCGCCCGCTTCCGGGAGGTTGTCGCCAACGCGCGGCGACGTCAGGCACCCCGTCTGCTGGCGGCGGCCCGCGACGTGGCACGGCAGCTCCCGGCACCGCGATTCCTGCTTCCGACCAAGCCGGCTCGGCCTCAGCTCTCCCGCATCCGCATCGTCCGGCCGGGCAACCGGCCCATGCGCGTCGTCTTCGAGCAGGCCGTCGTGCACGAGACCTACAGCTTCCGTGCACGCGTGCTCCAGCGCGGCGCGCGTCTCGTCCTCAAGCCCCTGATGGCCTGGATGCCGCTCAACGACCGCACGCTGCGCACGCTCCGCAGGATCGACCGGCTCTCGGCTCGCGGTCCGCGTTCGCGCTACGTCGAGCCCTACGAGTACGAGCTCGGCGGGGTGCGGGTCGAGTCCATGACGCATCGCTACGGCCCGTCCAGCGACATGACGGTGCTGTACCTGCACGGCGGCGGCTTCTTCTCCTGCGGCATCGAGACCCATCGACGCGCCTGCGAGCGGCTCGCCCTCTACACCGGCGGTCAGGTGATCTCCGTCGACTACGTGCAGCTCCCCGAGGGCAGCGTCGCCGACTCGGTGCAGGACGCCATCTCGGCCTACGAGGCGTTGCTCGACACCGTCGAGCACCCCGACAAGATCGTCGTGGCCGGCGACTCCGCGGGCGGCTACCTGACGATGAAGATCGCCGAGCTCGCCACCCGCCGCGGCCTCACCCCACCGGCAGCTCTGCTGACGTTCTCGCCCCTGTTGAGCCTCGACCCCGATCGCGAGGACAAGGCCATCGCGCGCGTCTCGCGGGTGCGTGACGCCTACCTGCCGATGCGCCGGATCGCCCTCGTGCGCGAGCGCTGGGTCCCCGAAGGCTCGTCGATCGAGGGCTACGCCTCGCCGCTGCTCGCCTCGGCGTACATCAGCTCACCGGCCTTCTTCGTGGCGGCCGAGGACGAGATGCTGCGCCCCGAGGTCGAGGCGATGGCTCTGCAGCTGGCGGACCGCGGCGTCGACGTCGAGACCCATCTGTGGCGGGGCCAGGTGCACGCCTTCCCCGTCATGGCCGACGTGATCCCGGAGAGCCGTCAGGCGCTCAAGCTCGCGGCCGACTTCGCGCGCCGCGCGGTCGGCGAGCTGGAACGCGAGCCCGAGGTTGACCCCGACTCGCACGAGGAGCCGATCATCGGCGAGATGGTGAACGACGACTCCGTCCCGGAGGGCGGCGAGGAGATCATCGACGTCGAGCTCGAGGGCGACACCGGCAAGAAGCGCTGGTTCTTCCAGGCGAGCTGACTCGGCCCCGTCAGCGCACGTCGCTGAAGCGGAAGATCATCAGCGGCTTCTCGATACGGCTTTCCTGGGTGACGCGGTGGTTCGTGTAGCACAGCCCGTCCTCTGGAGAGCTGAACGGTCCGCCCTCCTGCGGGATGAACCGTCCGCTGAACGTGACGACGTCGCCGATCTCGAGGTCCGTGATCCGATCGAGGAGCGGTCCCGGAGCGATCAGCGTGTCCTTGGCCTCGAAGGGGTTGCTCCCCGTCGTGACCTGCGTGTCCGGCTCGATGTTGATGCCGATGATGGCGTCTCCCGCGTGGGTCGACTCGAGCTCGTAGACCTGCCCGGTCCAGTCCTCGACCCGGCCGTCGCCGAGCTCGCCGCAGATCGTGTCGTCACGGTTGTGCTCCGCGGCGTCACGTTGCAGGTCGTGGTTGGCGGCGTCGTACTCGCGTCGCGCGTCCTGGATGGCCGCGACGACCACGCGCTCCTGCTGTGGCTGCACGCCGAACGGGAAGTCCGGATCGCCCGACCCGGCGGTGAGCACCCGGATGAGGCCGATGACCACGAGGGCGGCCAGCGCCCCGAAGACGACCTTCGCCCAGACCGGGGTCGTTCGTTCGTGCACCACGGGCGGCGGCTGGGTCACGCTGGCGTACTCCGTCTTCTTGTCGGCTGAGGGGGACACCGGCGCGGCAGCCTTGTCCGTCCACGATGCACCGTCCCAGTATCGGACGACTCCTTGGCGCGCCGGATCGGGGTACCACCCCGCGGGCGCGCGCGGATCTCCTGGATTCGTCATTTTTCATTCCCGTTGCTGCAAAACCGACGGTCGTTCGTGCCATGGAACCACCGGGAGGGTGCGCTGTTCGCAGAATCGGTCGCTCGCAGAAACAAGCAGGCTTGACTGTTTGTGTCTGAACGCTCATGCTTGGGCGGGTGACCACCCACACCGCGGGGCCCGCGCCTGCACGCACGCCGCAGGGCGAGCGCTCACGCGCCATGCGTCGTCGCCTGCTGGAGGCGACGGTCGAGTGCCTGGTCGAGCTCGGCTGGGCCGGGACGACCACCACCGTCGTCAGTGAGCGCGCCGGGGTCTCGCGTGGCGCTCAGCTGCACCACTTCCCGAGCAAGCAGGACCTCGTCGTCGCGGCCGTCGACCACCTGAGCCAGCGCCGGCGCGACGAGATGACCGCCGCGGCGGCCGACCTCCCCGAGAAGGACCGCACGCGCGCGGTGCTCGAGGCGCTGGCCCACCAGTTCGTCTCGCCCGTGTTCTTCGCGGCCCTCGAGCTGTGGGTCGCCGCTCGCACGGATGCCGAGCTGCGATCGGCCGTGGTCCCGCTGGAGCGTCGCATCGGCCGCGAGACGCACGCGTACGCCCTCGATCTGCTCGGCGTCGACGAGTCCCGCGGCGACAACCGTGCTCTGGTGCAAGCCACCCTCGACCTGCTGCGCGGACTGGGCCTCGCCGCCTCGCTCAGCGACGACAGCCGGCGACGTGGAGCCGTGCTCGATGCCTGGGCCCCCCTTCTCGACGACCGACTGGTCCTCGACCCCCCGCCGGAGACCTCTTCATGACCGATCTTCGTGCCGCCGTCATCGCCGATCTCGAGGCCGAGAGCGCCCAGCTCGACTCGTGGGTCGCGCCACTCGACCCCGACGACTGGACCAAGATCACGACGCCGGAGGGCTGGACCATCGCCCACCAGATCGCCCATCTCCACTGGACCGACGAAGCATCCCTCACGGCGATCAACGACGTCGAGGCGTTCAACGAGGGCCTGAAGATCGCCGCGGCCAACCCCGGCGGCTACGTCGACGATGCCGCGAACGAAGGGGTGAAGACCCCACCGGCAGAGCTGCTGCAGATCTGGCGTGAGGGTCGCGATCGACTCGCCCGCGAGCTGGCCGCGGTGCCGGACGGGGAGAAGATCGCCTGGTACGGCCCGCCGATGAGCCCCACCTCGATGGCCACCGCCCGGATCATGGAGACCTGGGCGCACGGCCACGACGTCGCCGGCGCGCTCGACATCGTGCCCCCGCAGACCGACCGTTGCAAGCACGTCTGCCACCTCGGGGTGCGCACCCGCGGCTTCGCCTATCTCGTGCGCGGCGAGGAGGCACCGGACGTCGACATCCACGTCGCCCTCACCGGGCCGAGCGGTGACCTGTGGACCTGGGGCCCGGTCGATGCCGAGCAGCGCGTCACGGGCTCCGGCTACGACTTCGCCATGCTGGCCACGCGTCGCCGTCATGTCGAGGACGTCGACGTCCACGCCGAAGGCGACGACGCCGCCCACTGGCTGACGATCGTCCAGGCGTTCGCCGGCCTGCCGGGCAACGACCCTGCCCGGCAAGGCGACGGGACCTCGGCATGACAGGCGTGCGGATCGGGAACTGCTCCGGCTACTACGGCGACCGCCTCTCGGCGATGCGCGAGATGCTCGAGGGCGGTCAGCTCGACTACCTGACCGGCGACTACCTCGCCGAGCTGACGATGCTCATCCTCGGCCGCGACCTGATGAAGGACCCGTCCACGGGATATGCCAAGTCGTTCGTCCGGCAGGTGACCGACTGCCTCGCCCTCGCCCAGGAGAACGGCGTCAAGATCGTCGCCAACGCCGGCGGACTCAACCCGGCCGGGCTCGCGGAGAAGCTCCGCGAGATCGCGACCGAGCAGGGCCTCGACGTCGTCATCGCCCACGTCGAGGGTGACGACCTTCGTGAGCGGGCCGACGAATTCGAGTTCGGCAACGTCCTCACCGCCAACGCCTACCTCGGCGCGTTCGGCATCGCCGAGGCGCTCGACCAGGGTGCTGACGTCGTGGTCACCGGCCGGGTCACCGACGCGTCCGTGGTGGTCGGACCGGCGATCGCGCACCACGGCTGGGGACGTGACGACCTCGACGCCCTGGCCGGTGCCGTCGTCGCGGGCCACGTCATCGAGTGCGGCACCCAGGCCACCGGGGGCAACTTCTCCGGCTTCACCTCGATCGACCTGAGCGTCCCGCTCGGGTTCCCGATCGCCGAGGTTGCGGCCGACGGGTCCTGCGTCATCACGAAGCACGACGGCACCGGCGGAGCCGTCACGGTCGACACCGTCACGGCCCAGCTGATGTACGAGGTCGGCGGCCCGGTCTACCTCGGCCCCGACGTCTCGACCCGTCTCGACACCATGAGCGTCACCCAGGACGGGCCCGACCGGGTGGCGATCACCGGCGTCGTCGGCCAGCCGCCGCCCTCCAGCACCAAGGTCTGTCTCAACACCGTCGGCGGGTTCCGCAACAGCGTCGAGTTCCTGCTCACGGGCCTCGACATCCCCGAGAAGGCCGCACTCGTCGAGGCGCAGATGGAGGCCGCGTTCGCGGCCGGGACCAGGCCCGACGTCGTCGAGTGGCAGCTCGACCGCACGGACGTGCCGGACCCGCACACCGAGGCTGCCGGCACGTCGCTGCTGCGCTGTCACGTGCGCAGTGGTGAGCCTGACCCGGTCGGGCGCGCGTTCAGCGACGCCGCGATCCAGATCGCGCTCGCGTCGTATCCCGGATTCAGTGTCACGCGGCCGCCCGCGGCCGGAGCCCCGTTCGGCGTCTATCGTCCGGCGTTCGTGCCGCAGACCGAGGTGCCGCACGTCGTGGTGCTCGCCGACGGCACCCGCATCGACATCGACCCGCCCAAGGACACCGCCGACGAGCTCGACGCCGGTGGCGTCGGTGTCACGATCTCCGAGGACTGGATCGGCGACACCGTCCGAGTGCCCCTCGGACGGCTCGTGCACGCACGGTCCGGCGACAAGGGCGGCGACGCCAACCTCGGCGTCTGGATCCCCGCCGACCACCCGCACCGCGACTCCGCGTTCGCCTGGCTGGCGGCGTTCCTCGACGAGGACACCGTGCGGGACCTGCTGCCCGAGGCGGCCACGCTCGACGTCGAGATCCACCCGCTGCCCAACCTGGCGGCGGTCAACGTGGTGATCCACGGGCTGCTCGGCGAGGGTGTCGCCTCGTCGACGCGACTCGACCCGCAGGCCAAGGGGCTCGGCGAGTGGCTGCGGGCCCGCGATGCGGCCGTCCCGACGGCACTGCTCGCCGACCGGGGAGCGACCTCATGACCATCTTCGACACCCCCGAGCGGCTGGCGCTGCGGGAGGGCGCGCGCCGCTTCACCGAGCGCGAGATCGCACCCCACATGCCCGAGTGGGAGGAGGCCGGCCGGCTGCCGCGCGAGCTGCACGCCAGCGCGGCGAAGGCCGGGCTGATGGGCGTCTCCTTCCCCGAGGAGGTCGGCGGCCAGGGCGGCGACATCGTCGACTCCGCGGTCGTCGCCGAAGGTGTGCTCGACGGCGGCGGGTCCTCGGGTGTGCTCGCCTCGCTCTTCACCCACGGCATCGCGATCCCGCACATCGTGCAGAGCGCGAATGCCGACCTCATCGACCGCTACGTCCGACCGACGCTCGCCGGCGAGATGATCGGCTCGCTCGGCATCACCGAGCCCGGCGCCGGCTCCGACGTCGCCAACATCCGGACCCGCGCGACGCGCGACGGCGACCACTACGTCGTCAACGGGGCCAAGACGTTCATCACGTCCGGCGTCCGCGCCGACTTCGTCACGACCGCCGTGCGCACGGGCGGTGAGGGGTACGCCGGCATCAGCCTGATCGTCATCGACAAGGACACGCCCGGCTTCACGGTCGCGCCACCGCTGAAGAAGATGGGCTGGCTGTGCTCGGACACCGGCGAGCTGAGCTTCGACGACGTGCGTGTTCCCGCCGAGAACATCGTGGGCGAGGAGAACGGCGGCTTCGTGCTGATCATGCAGCAGTTCGTCAACGAGCGTCTCGGCCTGGCCGCACAGGCCTTCGCCACCGCGCAACGGTCGCTCGCCCTGGCCGCGCAGTACGCGAAGGACCGCGAGACGTTCGGCAAGCCACTGGCGTCGCGGCAGGTCATCCGGCACAAGCTCGTCGACATGCACCGCCGGACCGCCGCGGCTCGGGCCTACGCGGCGCAGGCGTACGAGCAGGCGGTGAACGGCTCGACCACCGACCCTGCCGTCATCGCCGACGCCGTGCTGGCCAAGCGCCAGGCCGTCGACGCGTGCGAGTTCGTGGTGCACGAGGCCGTGCAGATCTTCGGGGGCATGGGCTACATGCGCGAGAGCGAGGTCGAGCGCCACTACCGCGACGCCCGCATCCTCGGCATCGGTGGCGGCGCGAACGAAGTCCTCAACGACCTGGCCGCGAAAATTCTGGGGTACTCATGAAATCCCCACGAAACTGCTCGCCCGTGACGCGATCCCGAAGCACCGGCTTCGAGGGCTCGCACTTTCGAGGGGGCCCCGAATGAGTACCACTGTCGACACATCCAGCGAGGCGTTCGTCGCGAACCGCGAGGCGATGCTCGCGCGGGTCGCCGACCTCGCCGAGCAACACGCGAAGGCGCTGGAGGGCGGCGGCGAGCGCTACGTCACGCGCCATCACGATCGCGGCAAGCTCACCGCTCGCGAGCGGATCGAGCTGCTGATCGATCCGGACACCCCGTTCCTCGAGCTGTCACCGCTGGCGGCGTGGGGCACCGACTTCACCGTCGGCGCGTCCGTCGTCACCGGCATCGGCGTGGTCGAGGGCGTCGAGTGCATGATCGCCGCCAACGACCCGACCGTGAAGGGCGGCACCTCCAACCCGAGCACCTTGAAGAAGGGTTTCCGGGCTTCCCAGATCGCCGACGAGAACGGGCTTCCGAGCATCCAGCTGGTCGAGAGCGGCGGAGCCGACCTGCCGACCCAGAAGGACATCTTCATCCCGGGCGGTGGGTCGTTCCGCAACATCACCCGCGCGAGCGCGGCGAAGCGTCCCACCGTCGCCCTCGTGTTCGGCAACTCGACGGCCGGGGGCGCGTACATCCCGGGCATGAGCGACTACGTGGTGATGGTCAAGGAGGGCGCCAAGGTGTTCCTCGGTGGACCCCCGCTGGTCAAGATGGCGACCGGTGAGGAGTCCGACGACGAGTCCCTCGGCGGCGCCGAGATGCACGCACGGCAGTCGGGTCTGGCCGACTACCTGGCCGTCGACGAGCACGACGCCATCCGGCTCGGCCGGCAGATCATCCGGCGCATCAACTGGCGCAAGAAGGGTGCGGCACCGGCCCTCGACTACGCCGAGCCGCTGTACGACGCGGAGGAGCTGCTCGGCATCGTCTCGACCGATCTCAAGGTGCCGTTCGACCCGCGCGAGGTCATCGCGCGCCTCGTCGACGGAAGCGAGTTCGACGAGTTCAAGCCGTTGTACGGCACCAGCCTCGTCACCGGGTTCGCCCAGCTGCACGGGTACCCGATCGGCATCCTCGCCAACGCCCAGGGCGTGCTGTTCAGCGAGGACTCGCAGAAGGCGGCGCAGTTCATCCAGCTCGCCAACCAGATCGACACGCCACTGCTGTTCCTGCACAACACCACCGGCTACATGGTGGGGGCCGAGTACGAGCAGAAGGGCATCATCAAGCACGGCGCGCAGATGGTGAACGCGGTCTCGAACTCGAAGGTCCCGCACATCTCGATCGTCATCGGCGGGTCGTACGGAGCGGGCAACTACGGCATGAGCGGGCGGGCCTACGACCCGCGGTTCATGTTCAGCTGGCCGAACGCGAAGTCGGCCGTCATGGGCCCCGCGCAGCTCGCGGGTGTCATCTCGATCGTCGCCCGAGGCGCCGCCGAGTCGAAGGGCGAGGCCTACGACGAAGAGGCTGACCAGCAGATGCGCGCCGTGATCGAGCAGCAGATCGAGGAGCAGTCGCTCGCGTACTTCACGTCCGGGATGCTCTACGACGACGGCGTCATCGATCCCCGCGACACCCGCTCGCTCCTCGGCATCTGCCTGTCCGTCATCCACAACCGACCCGTGGAAGGCGTCAAGGAAGGCGGATTCGGGGTGTTCAGGTTGTGATCACGACAGTGTTGGTCGCCAACCGCGGCGAGATCGCGCGCCGGGTGTTCCGCACGTGCCGCGACCTCGGCATCTCCACGGTCGCGGTGTTCTCCGACGCCGATGCCGACGCGCCGTTCGTCGCCGAGGCCGACCGTTCGGTGGCCCTGCCCGGCAGCGCACCCTCGGACACCTACCTGCGGGCCGACCTCGTCATCGACGCGGCGAAACGGGCCGGCGCCGATGCCATCCACCCGGGCTACGGGTTCCTGTCCGAGAACGCCGAGTTCGCGAGGCAGGTCATGGAGGCCGGGCTCACCTGGATCGGTCCCGCACCCGAGACGATCGAGGCGATGGGGTCGAAGATCCGCGCCAAGGAGCTGATGGCGAAGGCCGGCGTGCCGGTCCTGTCGGTCGATCCCGACACCGCCTCCGCCGGCGACTTCCCCCTGCTGGTCAAGGCATCCGCGGGAGGCGGCGGCCGCGGCATGCGGGTCGTCACCGACCCGTCCGACCTCGCCGGTGAGATGACGGCCGCCGGCGCCGAGGCCCTGTCGGCGTTCGGCGACGACACCGTGTTCGTCGAGCCGTACCTGCCGACCGCGCGGCACATCGAGGTGCAGGTCATGGCCGACACGCACGGCACCGTGTGGGTCGTCGGCGACCGCGACTGCTCGATCCAGCGCCGTCACCAGAAGGTCGTCGAAGAGGCTCCTGCTCCTGCGGTCAGCGACCCGGTGCGCAAGCAGCTGCATGATGCGGCCCGCGCCGCGTGCGAGGCGGTCGGCTACGTCGGCGCCGGCACCGTCGAGTTCCTCGTCGCCGACGCGCACGAGGACTCCGGCCGCGTGCACTTCCTGGAGATGAACACGCGTCTGCAGGTCGAGCACCCGGTCACCGAGTGCGTCACCGGTCTCGACCTGGTGGCCCTGCAGCTCGCCGTGGCGGAGGGGCGCCCGTTGGAGGGAGAGCCGCCGCCACCGAGCGGCCATGCCGTCGAGGTCCGCCTCTACGCCGAGGACCCGGCCGACGACTGGGCGCCGCAGACCGGCACCGTGCGGGCGTTCGACATCGACGGCGCGCGGTTCGCGAATCCTGCGGGCTACGGGATGCGGGTCGACTCCGGCGTCGAGACCGGTTCGGTCGTCGGCATCCACTACGACGCGATGCTGGCCAAGCTCGTCGCGTTCGGCGCCGACCGCGACGCCGCACTGCGCGTGCTCAGCACCGGCCTGCGCCGGATGAAGCTGCACGGCGTCACCACGAACACCGGCCTGCTGCTGGGCATCCTCGCCGACGACGACTTCGTGGCCGCCCGCATCCACACCGCGCTGCTGGACGAGCGGCTCGACGCGTGGACCGTCCCTGCGCTCGACGAGCGCCAGCTCGCGAAGGCCGCCGGAGCGGCGGCCCTCGCCCACGCGACTGCTGCGGCCGCCGACTCGCGGGTGCTCGCACACATCCCGCCGGCGTTCCGCAACGTGCCGTCCCAGCCACGCACGCGGACGTATCGCGCTCGCGGCGAGGAGATCACGGTGTCCTACTCCTCCGAGCGCGGCCGGCTCTCGCTGACCGACCTGGAGGGCGTCACCGTCACCTCGGCGTCCCCGACGCGGGTCGTGCTCGAGGAGGACGGTGTGTCCGTCGGCTTCGACGTGGTGGTCGGCGCGTCGACCGTCGACGTCGACGGGCCGGACGGGTCCGCGACGTTCGAGGTCGTGCCCGAGTTCGTCGACCCGGCCGACATCGTCGCCGAGGGCTCGCTGCTGGCACCGATGCCGGCCGCGGTCACCAGCGTCGCCGTCGAGGCGGGGCAGCACGTGAGCAAGGGCGACATCGTCCTCGTGCTCGAGGCCATGAAGATGCAGCACACCATCACCGCGCCGACCGACGGCGTCGTCAGCGAGCTCGACGTGAGCCCCGGCCAACAGGTCGAGGCCGGGGCCGTCCTGGCCGTGATTGAAGGAGAAGAGCAAGGATCATGACCGACTTCAAGGAATCAGAAGAGCGTCAAGCCTTGCGCAAGGCCGTGGGGGAGCTCGGCCGCAAGTACGGCCGCGACTACTTCGAGCAGTGCGCGAAGGAGGGACGCAAGACCACCGAGCTGTGGCAGGAGGCCGGCAAGCTCGGCTACCTCGGCGTGGCCGTCCCGGAGGAGTACGGCGGAGGCGGCGGAGACATCGGCGACCTCGCGGCCGTCTGCGAGGAGCTGGCCACGGCCGGCAGCCCGCTGCTGCTCATGGTCGTGTCGCCGGCGATCGTCGGCACGATCATCGCCCGGTTCGGCACCGAGGAGCAGAAGAAGCAGTGGCTGCCCGGCCTCGCCGACGGCACCTCGACGTTCGCGTTCTCGATCACCGAGCCCGATGCCGGCTCGAACTCGCACAAGATCATCACCACGGCCTACCGCGAAGATGACGGCAGCTGGCGCCTGACCGGCGGCAAGACGTACATCTCCGGCATCGACGAAGCGAGCCACGTGCTCGTGGTGGCGCGCACCGAGGACGCGAAGACCGGCAACCTCAAGCCGGCGCTGTTCCTCGTGCCGACCGACGCGGAAGGCTTCGTCTACAACGAGATCGACATGGGGCTCACCTCGCCGGAGAAGCAGTTCACCCTGTTCTTCGACGACGTGCGGCTGCCGGCCGACACCCTGATCGGCAGCGAGGACGCCGGGATCGACCAGCTCTTCGCCGGGCTCAACCCCGAGCGGATCATGGGCGCCGCGTTCGCGACGGGAACGGCGCGCCTGGCGCTGGCGAAGGCCACCGAGTACGCCAAGGAGCGTCAGGTCTGGAAGGCGCCGATCGGCTCGCACCAGGCCATCGCCCACCCGCTGGCGCAGACCTACATCGAGATCGAGATGGCACGACTGATGACGCAGAAGGCCGCGGCCCTCTACGTCGCCGGCGACGACATGGCGGCCGGCGAGGCGGCCAACATGGCGAAGTACGCGGCCGGCGAGGCCGTGTGCAACGCCGTCGACCGGGCCATCCAGACCCACGGCGGCAACGGCCTGGCCAACGAGTACGGTCTCGTGCAGATGCTGGCCGGCTCGCGACTCTCGCGCATCGCACCGGTGAGTCGCGAGATGGTGCTGAACTTCATCGCCCAGTTCTCCCTGGGCCTGCCCAAGTCCTACTGAGGAGACACATGCCCGACGAGCTGGTGCACCTGGAGGTCGCCGACGCGGTCGCCACGGTGACCCTCGACAGCGAGCACAACCGCAACGCGTTGAGCCGTCAGCTCGTCACCGAGCTGGGCGAGCGGCTCTCGGCTGCCGACGCCGACGCCGACGTGAAGGCGGTGCTCGTCCGGTCCGCCGGCACGGTGTTCTGCTCGGGCGCCGACCTCTCCGAGGCGGCTGACGGCGGCATGGTCGACGGCGCGCGAGCGATCGTGGCCTTGCAGCGGCAGATCGCGACCGCGGGGAAGCCGGTCGTCGTCGAGCTCGGCGGACCGGTGCGTGCCGGCGGCGTGGGCATCGTCGGCGCAGCGGACATCGTCGTGGCGGCCGAGTCGGTCACGTTCGCCCTCACCGAGGTGCGACTCGGGCTGGCTCCGGCCGTGATCTCGCTGAGCCTGCTCGCCAAGCTCTCACCGCGCGCGGCCTCGGACGTCTTCCTCACCGGCCGAACGTTCGGGGCGGCCGAGGCGGAGCAGATGGGACTGGTCACTCGCAGCGTGCCCGACGACGAGCTGCCCGGCGCCGTGCACGGCGTGCTCGAGGACCTGACCAAGGGCTATCCGCAAGGCCTGCGCGAGACGAAGTCGCTGCTCAACCACGACCTCGTCGCGCGGATCGACGCGCTCGGCGACGACGTGGCGGCCCAGTCGGCGCGGCTCTTCGGCAGCGACGAGGCCCGCGGGGCGATGCTCGCCTTCCTTGCCAGCCGCAAGAAGTAGCCGGGCTCCCTTCATGCGCCGCAGGTACACTCCGGCAGTGAGGTTTCGCGCCGGATTCGTGGTCACTTCAGTGATCGGCGCGGTCTTCCTGGCCTCCTGTGCCGACCCCGACTCGGACCGTGCGGCGAAGACACCGAGCCACACCTCCACCCATCACCACAGCAACGCCGATGCGCCCGCAAGCAAGCCGCTGCGTCCCGGCGAGAGGTTCCTCGACCTCACGATGCCCAAGCCCTACACGCCCAAGGCACCCACCGCCCCGGGCACGGACGACTACCGCTGCTTCCTCCTCGATCCGCACCTCACCAAGTCGGCGTTCATCACGGGCCACAACGTCATCCCCGGGCAGCCGGACATCGTCCACCACGTGATCCTCTTCCGCGTTGCACCCGAGGCGGTGGCCGAGGCCGAGAGGCGCGACGCCAACACCAAGGGTGAGGGCTGGACCTGCTTCGGCGGTCCGGGCGTCGACGCGGCAGGCCCCGAGGGGCTGCAGTTCCCTCCCTGGCTGGGTGCGTGGGCCCCGGGCGCCGGCGAGAGCATCCTCGCCGACGACATCGGCATACCCGTCCAGGCCGGCAGCCGCATCGTCATGCAGGTCCACTACAACCTGCTCGCGGGCGATGACGCCGACACCAGCAGTGCCCGCCTCCGACTCGCGCCCGGAAGCGCTCACCTCGATCCACTCGAGACGATGCTCTTGGCCGCGCCGGTCGAGCTGGCCTGCCGTCCCGGCGTGACCGGGCGGTTGTGTGATCGTGATGCGGCGGTCCGCGACGTCGCCAAGCGCTTCGGCGGCCAGGCGGGTTTCGCGGTGGCCGGACTCCAGCTGATGTGCGGGGGCGATCCCAACCACCCCAAGGTGTCGCCCACGCAGTCGTGTGACCGCAAGATCAGCGAACGGGCCACCGTCCGCGCGGTGGCCGGGCACATGCACCGGCTGGGCAAGTCGATCAAGCTCACGCTCAATCCCGGCACGGATCGAGAACGCGTGCTGCTGAACATCAAGAACTGGGACTTCAACAACCAGCGGACGAGACCGCTCGACCGCCCGGCGACGATGCGGCCGGGCGACGTCCTGCGCGTCACCTGCACCCACGACCAGGCCCGCCGCGACGGTGTCGCCGAGCTCGAGAGCCGCCCGGAGCGCTACGTCGTCTGGGGCGAGGGAACCACGGACGAGATGTGTCTCGGCATCGCGATGGTCACGCAGCAGAAGAAATGAGGCGTCTGTGCGGCGTGTGACTCGAGTAAACTCCTCGTTCTCGTGATACAGGAGTGATTTCGCGGCTACCGTGTCACCGTGCTTCACCTTGCAGGGCGTAGGCCCGGATCTTCCCTCGTGGCGGTGCTGGTGGCGGTGACGGTCGTCGTGACCGGCCTCGTCATGAGTCCCGCCGCGGCGCAGACCACGATCTGCTCGGGTGTCAGCGTCTCCGAGGTCCAGAAGTGCGACCCTGGCTGGGCCGCCAACATGTCGTTCATGCACTGGCGCATGTACGGCGGCCACAACTGCACCAACTACGTCGCGTACCGGCTCGGCCGCGACGGCGTTCCCGAGCCGTCGTACCTGCTCGGCAACGCCAACACGTGGGCCTCGCGCGCCAAGTCGCACGGCGTCCGTGTCGACAGCACGCCAGAGGTCGGCGCCGTCGGCGCCTGGCCCGGACGCAACCACGTCGTGTACATCGACGAGGTCGGGCCCGGCTACCTGATCACGAGCGAGGACAACTGGCCCGGCTACTACCCCAAGGGGATGTACCGCAAGATCAAGGTCACCAAGGGCGAGAGCGCGTACCCGACGCAGTACATCCACTTCAAGGGCAAGACCACGATCAACGGCCCGCTGCCCACCGTCGCCGGCACCGCCAAGGTCGGCTCGACGCTCACCGCGACCGCCGGCACGTGGACGCCCAGTGACGTCACGCTGAAGTACCAGTGGCTGCGCGACGGCGTCATCATCACCGGCGCCACGAAGACGTCGTACACGATCACGACCGCCGACATCGGCCACGCCATGACCATCAGCGTCACCGGCTCCAAGTCCGGACTCACGTCGCGGACCGCATCGTCGACGCCGACCGCGAAGGTCGTCGACGAGGTGAAGCCGAAGGTGATCACGCCGGGCGCACCCGCCGTCGCCGGCGCCGAGCAGATGATGGTGGGCGACTGGCTGACGGCCGACCCGGGCACGTGGGGTCCGGACGGTGTCGAGCTCGGCTACCAGTGGTTCCGCGGCGACCATGCCGTGTCGAGTGCCACGACCACGCGTTACAAGGTGACCGATGCCGACCTCGGCAAGCGGCTGGTGGTCAAGGTGACCGGACGCAAGTCCGGCTACCCGTCGGTGACCGCGGTGTCGGAGCCGACCGCGAAGGCCGTGAAGACCGGCATCCACAGCACGCCGGCCCCGAAGATCTCCGGTGAGGTGCGGACGGGCGAGTGGCTCATGGTCGACCCGGGAACCTGGGGTCCGGACGGTGTCGAGCTCAGCTACCAGTGGTTCCGCGGCGACCATGCCGTGTCGAGCGGCACGAACACGCGCTACAAGGTCAGCACCGCCGACCTCGGCAAGAAGCTGTCCGTCACGGTCACGGGACGCAAGAAGTCGCTCACGACCGTCTCGAAGACGTCCGAGCCCACCGCGGCAGCGAAGGCAACTCCTGTTCTCGATGCATCCGCAGCAGGCGACAAGGGCAAGGCCGTCGTCACGCTGATCGTCACGGCACCCACGGTGCCCGTGCCGACCGGCTTCGGGACGGTGTCAGAGGGATCGAAGACGCTGAAGACGCTCGATCTCGCGATCGGCCGTCCCGGCCGGGCCACCCTGCGGGTCACGCTCTCGAAGGGCACGCACACGCTGACCGTCTCGTACAGCGGCTCGGAGACGGTGGCACCGGGCTCGACCACCGTGAAGGTGAAGGTCAGCTAGTCAGCTCCGATGCGTGTCGGCGGGCGAGCAGTCGGTCGGCGGCGGACGGCGTGTCGTCGAGCTCGCCCGAGGCCTCGAGCTCGATGGTGCGCGTTGCCGACTGGTCAGGAAATGCTGGTGCAGGCGTCTCGGATCCGATGCTGCGACACGGCACGGCGCGTGTGGGTCCGAAGGGGTGCGGCTCGGGTGGAGCGAGTGGCACGGAGTCGTTTGACTCGAGGTGCACCGAAACCGGTGCCATGACATCGGCGTTCGGCCCCCGCCTCGCGGCCACGGCCATACGAGCAGGCGCGGTGCCGGACCGGTGACGAGGCGGAGCGACGGCGGCCGGGCCGAACGATCGCATCGCGGAGTCGGCGACACGAGCAATGACGGCGGCCGCGGCGATGGTGGCGGCCAGCCGTAGTGCCGAGCGGAATCCGTGGCCCATGCGCCTTCCTTCCGACGAGACCAGTATCGCCGCCAGAACCTGCCATTCCGGTCACATTCTCGTGTCGGCAAGATTTCTGCCGCCCCGCCTCGTCACCACACCGGACACGCGCTGACCACACCCTGAGCAGGGTGGTGCGGAATGCAACCCCGACCACATAGAATGGTCAGTTCTGTATCCGGGAAGAACTTTGATCGAACTGGGGAGACCGGTGGCATCCTCCAACGTCGAGCGGCGCGAGATCGCTGCTGAACAGACGTACGTCGACACCGTGTACGAGCGTCTCGAGGAGTCGGCGAAAGTCGCGCAGTCGCTGGTCGCGGAAGGTTTCGCGCGGGGTCACGTCGGCAACGAGGGCGGCCTCGTCGAGCGCGACGCGATGGTCTACCAGGCATCGCGCCGCCTGTCCGCGCTCAATGCGGCCCACGACGGCCTCGTGTTCGGGCGCCTGAACCTCCTCGACGGGGAGTCCCGCTACATCGGACGCATCGGTGTGCGCGACGCCGACCGCGAGATCCTGCTCGTCGACTGGCGAGCGCCGGCTGCGGCCGTCTTCTACCAGGCCACCGCGCAGGACCCGGCCGGCGTCATCCGTCGTCGGGTGCTGAGGTGCGCCGGCGACAAGGTCGTCGGGGTGGAGGACGACCTGCTCGACGCCGAGAACGCACCCGAGGACCTCGTCGTCGTCGGTGAGGGCGCGCTGCTCGCGAGCCTGAGCCGCGCCCGCGACAGCTCGATGCACTCGGTCGTCGCCACGATCCAGAAGGAGCAGGACGAGGCCATCCGGGCACCGAGCCGCGGCGCCACGATCATCGGCGGCGGTCCCGGCACCGGCAAGACGGTCGTCGCACTGCACCGCGCCGCCTACCTGCTCTACACCGATCGGCGGCGCTTCGAGTCCGGCGGCGTGCTGGTGGTCGGGCCCTCCAGCATCTTCATGAACTACATCGAGCGCGTGCTGCCGAGCCTCGGCGAGACCAGCGTGACGCTGCGGTCGCTCGGCGAGGTCGTCGACGGCGTCAAGGCCACCCGGCACGACGACGCCGTGGCCGCGGCGGCCAAGGGCTCGTCGCGCATGATGCCGGTGCTGCGCCGCCTCGCGTCCTCGCCCCAGCACGCGGAGCCCACGGAGTTCCGCTACTTCTACAAGGACGACGTCCTGCGGCTCGATGCTCGCGCGCTGTCGAGGGTCCGTCGTCACCTGCTGTCGGGCATGAAGCGTAATCGCGCCTACACACGCGTGCCGGCCGCGCTGATCGACGCGCTCTGGAGTCAGGTCTCCGGCGAGCGGGCGCTCGAGAAGGGTGAGAACGGCTTCTTCGACACGATCGCCACCGACGACGCGTTCGTCGACTTCGTCGAGGCCTGGTGGCCCCCGGTCGACGCCGTCGACCTGTGGCGCACCCTGCCGCAGCGCATCGCCGAGCTGGCCGACGGCACCTTCAGCGCCGACGAGCTCGCCGCACTCAAGGCGTCGTGGGACGGGATCGACGAGGGGGGCGAGCCGCATGTCGAGGACGTCCCGCTCATCGATGAGCTGCGTTACCTCATCGGCGAAGTGCCTCCGGCCGACGACGATGACGACGACGTGCCGCGCCAGCTCATGAGCTTCGAGCGCCGCGAGCGCGACGACCGTGAGGACCGGGTGCGGTCCACCCGCAGCATCGAGGACGACGGCTACGCGCACGTGCTGGTCGACGAGGCGCAGGACCTCTCCCCGCTGCAGTGGCGCATGCTCGCGCGCCGCGGCCGCCACGCCAGCTGGACGATCGTGGGCGACCCGGCCCAGGCCTCCTGGCCGCACCCCGAGGAGTCCGCCGCCGCCCGCACCGAGGCCCTGGAGGGCAAGGACGAGCACGTGTTCCGGCTGTCGACCAACTACCGCAACTCGGCCGAGATCTACGACCTCGCCGCGCTGGTCGCGTCCGTCGCCGTCGACGACCCCGACCTCGCCGACGCGGTCCGTCGCACCGGGGAGCATCCGGCGCACCACGTGGTCGACGCGTCCGTGCTGGCGGCCGAGGTCGTCGTCCGCACCGAGGAGATGCTGGCCGCTGTCGACGGAACGGTCGCGGTCGTCACCGCACGGGCCGACCTCGACGCGACGGCCGACGCCGTGGCCGCACTCCTGGAGCAGCACCCCGGGCGGCTTCGGGTCCTCGAGGGACTCGAGACGAAGGGCCTGGAGTTCGACGGCGTCGTCGTCGTCGAGCCCGACGCGATCACCGACGAGTCCGGCTCGGGCTGGCGCACGCTGTACGTCGCCCTCACCCGCGCGACCCAGCGACTCAGCACCGTCGCCAGCACCGATCGCTGGCGTTCCACCATCGCGTGAGGCTGTGCCGGTGAGGATGGGCGCATGAGGGGGAGACTGCCGACCGTCAAGCAGGTGCTCCAGACCCTCGCACTCCTGGCCGTCGCCGTCCTCGTGGGTGCGCCGGTCGCGTACAGCACGTTCGTGCACAGCGAGCGGCATGTCGTCATCGGCGCCCACAACGCAACGGTCGCGCCGGTCATCGACGGCTACGCCACGATCGACTTCGGGCCGCTGCTGCCGCAGATGCGCCTGCCGGCCGATGCCGTGGCCGGGATCGGTGTCGACATCTCGCTCGGCAACGCCGAGGTCGAGAGCCTTGACCAGCTCGTCGCGCGCGACGCCGTCATCGCCAGCCAGCCGGAGGGCGAGATCGCGGCGGTCCGCGACGCGGTTCGCGACATGCTCGAGGCTGCCCTCCTGCGCGGGATCGGCGTCGGCGTGCTGGTGGCCATCGGGGTCGCGCTGACCTGGGTGGCGATCGGTCCTGCGCGCCGGGCCCAGTTCCGGCGAGCATCCCGGCGGCCGTCACGACCCCAGGTGCTGGTGGCGTCGTTCGTCGGCGTGCTGGTCGTGGCGTCGACCGTCCTGGTCGCTCTGCCCGAGCACGGCCAAGGACGCCCCGCCACGTCATGGGTGCCCCTGGTGCAGGCCTTCCCCGACGTGCCGGAAGACCCGGTGCTCGACCAGGTCGAGATCGTCAACGGCTCGGCCACCAAGGGCAGCAAGGCGTTGGTGCAAGGTGCGTTGGAGACGTACCACGACTCGGTGCTGTTCTACGGCGCGCTTGCGCTGCGAGCCGCGACGACCGACGTCCGGCAGCCGACGTCGGAGGAGAAGACGGCGCTGGTCGTCACCGACCGTCACGACAACATCGGCATGGATCCGGTCGCCCGGGCCATCGCCGTGCGGGCTCACGCGGAGCTCGTGATCGATCTCGGCGACGACACGTCGAACGGGGGCACCTGGGAGACCTTCAGCATCAACTCGCTGGCGCGCGAGTTCCGCGGCCTCCCCATTGTCGCGGTCGCCGGCAACCACGACCAGGGCACCAGCGTGGTCGACACCATGAAGGACCGCGGGTTCCGTGTGCTGGCCGGTCGCCCCGTCGACGTCGCCGGCATCAGGTTCCTCGGATCGAGTGACCCACGCAGCTCCGGGCTCGTCGCCGGGTACGACGGCGACGAGGGCGACAACATCGCGGCCATCGCCAAGCAGGACCAGCGCCTCACGCAGACCGCCTGCCGCGACCGGCGTGTGTCGGTGCTGGTGGTCCACAGCGCCGCATCGGCCCAGAAGGCGTCAGCCAGTGGATGCGTGGACCTGGTGCTGTCCGGCCACCTGCACCGCCAGGTGGGTCCGACCGTGATCAAGGGCGCGAACGGCCGCTCCACCACCACGCTGACCACGGGTTCGACCGGTGGGGCCGTCTACGCGTTCGCGCTGGGCAGCAAGCTGCGTCGCACTGCCCAGGTGACGGTGGTGACGTTCCGCGACGGCCGGCCGGTCGGGCTCCAGCCGGTCACCTTCCAGCCGGGCGGCACGATCGACGTCGCCGACTACACCGTCGTCAAGCCGTCGAAGCGTTGACCTCGGCGCTCAGCCGCAACGGCTGACGAGCAGGTGCGCGTAGGTCTCGGCGCAGCGGACGACCTCGTCGATGGCCACGTGCTCGTCGATGGCGTGCGCGTTCTGGATCGTGCCCGGGCCGAACTGCACCGTGGGGACGCCGGTCGCGGCGTACTGACGCAGGTCCGAGCCGTAGGGCGCGCCGACGAGCCGCGGGCGGTCGCCTCCGGCTGCCTGCACGGCGGTTGCGACCTCGTCGCCGAACGGATGGCCCGACGGGAGTGCGCCGGCCGCGAACCGGCCGCCCGGCCAGCTGACCTCCACGGGGTGCTCGCGCAGCCAGGGGTCGTCGGCCTCGCGCACCGCCTGCTCGAACTCGGCCATCGCGTCGGCGAAGGACTCCCCGGGCATGACGCCGTAGCGTCCTTCGGCGACGAGGTAGTCGGGAACGGTGCTCGCCCAGGCGCCGGCATTCACGATGCCCGTCGAGATCGGCCACGGGCGCTCACCGAACGGAGCCGGTGGCGAGACGTTGCGCTTGTCGTCCAGCCGGCGAAGCGACGTGCGCACGCTCTCCAGCATGTCGACGGTGCTGACGCCGAGGCCGGCCAGCGAGCCGTGGGTCGCGAGACCGCGCAGCTCGAGCCGGAACGTCAGCGCCCCGGCGTTGGCGGCAACGATCTGGCCGTCCGTGGGCTCGGCGATCAGGCAGGCCTCACCGGTGTGCCCGTGGCGAAGGGTGCCGAACGTGCCGATCCCGCCGTCCTCCTCGCCGATGACGGTGTGGACGGCGAAGGGGCGGGTGAGCTGGTGGCCCACCGCGCGCACGGCCGCGAGGATCGCCACGACGCCGCCCTTCATGTCGCAGACGCCGCGGCCGAACCACTCGTCGTCGTGCTCGTGCAGGTCCCACGGGTCGGCGCCGGTCCACCACTCGTGCTCGCCGGGCGGCACGACGTCGACGTGACCGTTGAGGATCAGCGCAGGCGTGCCCGGGCCGCCGGAGACGCCGACACACCCCCAGGCCTCCTCGCGCTCGACCTCCTCACCCGGGTAGTCGGGATCGGCGCGCAGGTCGTCCAGGTCGAGCCGCCACAGGTCGACCTCGAGCCCGAGACCTTGGAGCGTCGCGGCGCACCAGCGCTGGACGGCGACCTCGGACTCGCTGCCGCCGACGCTGGCGTAGCTGACGAGCTGCGCGAGGTCCCGGCGCACCAGGTCGACGTCGATGGAGATGTCCACCGGGCCAGCATCGCATCCGAGTGGTGTCGCTCCGCCGATAGGATCGACGCCTCATGCTCGACGATCTCCTGGCCCAGCCGGCCTTCGCCCTGATCCGCGTGCGCGACTCCGAGACGGTCACGCTCGTCGGTGGGCCGCGCACGGACGTCGAGACGCTGGCCGACATCCCCCTGAGCGCCGGCGTCGACCGCCGCTGGGACCACCTGGTACTGGTGCCGTTCGCCCAGGTGCGCGAGCGCGGGTTCGAGGCGCACCAGGACGGCACGCCGTTGAGCGTCATCGACGCGGCCTTCCAGGACGAGGTGCCGCTGGCCGACCTGCTCGCCGAGCTGCCGGACTCGCCCATCGAGCTGGCCGATCGCGGCGGTTTCGAGACGTCCGACGACGACTACGCCGACATGGTGCGGCACGTCATCGACGAGGAGATCGGCTGCGGTGAGGGCGCCAACCTGGTGATCGGTCGGCACTACCGCGCCCAGGTCGCCGACTGGGGCCACGAGCGGGCGCTGTCGGTGTTCCGCCGCCTGCTCGAGCGCGAGCGCGGCGCGTTCTGGACGTTCTGCATCTTCACCGGCGACCGCTACCTCATCGGAGCCAGCCCCGAGCGGCACGTCAGCGTCGAGGACGGCCAGGTGCGGATGAACCCCATCAGCGGCACGTTCCGCATGCGGGGGCTCGAGACCCACGCAGACCGCAAGCGCGAGCTGCTCCGGTTCCTCGCGGACGAGAAGGAGATCTACGAGCTCTTCATGGTGGTCGACGAGGAGCTCAAGATGATGTGCGACATCTGCCACGAGGGCGGGCTCGTGCTCGGTCCGTACCTCAAGCCGATGAGCCATCTCGTGCACACCGAGTACCTGCTCGCCGGCCGCACCCGTCGCGACGTGCGCGAGGTGCTGCGCGACTCGATGTTCGCCGCCACCGTCACCGGCAGCCCCGTCGAGAACGCCTGCCGCCTGATCGCCAAGTACGAGGAGCACGGTCGCGGCTACTACGCGTCCGTCGCGGCGCTCATCGGCCGTGACGGCAGTACCAGTGAAGCGGGGGGCCTTCCGGTCATGGACGCGCCCATCCTCATCCGTACCGCCGACGTCGACCTCGACGGCAACGTCAAGGTCACTGCCGGTGCCACGCTCGTCCGCGACTCCGACCCTGCGTACGAGACCAAGGAGACCTGGGCCAAGGCGTCGGGCATCCTCAGCGCGTTCGGCCTGGTCGACCCCGCCCCCGAGCTGGAGGCGGACTTCGACGCGTTCACGCGCGAGGAGGACGTCCTGATCGCGCTCGGCTCACGCAACCAGCGACTCAGCCAGTTCTGGCTCACCGACCAGTCCGGCACGCCGCCCGTGCCGTCGCTCGTCGGCCAGCGCGTGGTCGTGCTCGACGGCGAGGACGACTTCGTCAACATGCTCTCGCACGTGTTCGGTGTGCTGGGCATGACCACGGACGTCGTGCGCCATGACGAATACGCAGGCTGGGTCGAAAAAGGGGGGGCCCTCGACGGTTACGACCTCGTGGTCGTCGGGCCCGGGCCGGGCGACCCCCGCGACGTCGACGACCCCAAGATCGCGGTGATCGACGGCGTCGTGCGCGGCCTGCTCGAGGAGCGTCGTCCGTTCCTCGCCGTCTGCCTCGGCCACCAGGTGCTGAGCCGCCAGCTCGGCCTCGACCTGGCGTTCAAGGACATCGTGTTCCAGGGCACCCAGAGCCGGCTCACCGTGCTGGACCGGCCGGAGACCGTCGGCTTCTACAACACCTTCATCGCAAGGGTTCCGACTGGCGGACTCCCCGATGGCATCACCGCCGCTACCGATCCGAGGACGGGTGACATTCACATGCTGGCCGGGCCGCACTATCGCGGCGTGCAGTTCCACGCCGAGTCGATCCTGACCCAGAACGGCTACGTCATCCTGCGGGATCTGGTGACTCAGCTACTGGACCCCGCCGCCGATAGCGCGTGATCGCCACGCCGATGAGGCACAGGCCGCCGCCCACGAACGCGAGCGCCGCCGGCACCTCCTCGAGCATCACCCAGGAGATGAGCGTCGCCACGGCGGGCACGAGGTACGTGGCCGACGCGACCTGACCGGCGCTGAGCCGCTTGAGCGCGTAAGACCAGGTGCTGAACCCGATCGCCGTCGGGAAGATGCCGAGGTAGACGAGCCACACGATGTCGGTCGTGGACGCGTCACCCGTCTCGCGCACCAGCGACGGGAGGTACGGCAGGCAGACGATCGCTCCGACGACACACATCAGCCACACCGACATGACCGGCGTGACTGTCGTGAGGGTGGGCTTCTGGGCCAGCACCCCGATCGCGTAGGTGAGCGCGGCGATCAGGACGAGGATCACGCCGGTGGTGCTGGCGGTGTCGACGGCGGACGCGTCGCGGGTGCTGACCGAGATGAGCACGACGCCCGATGCCGCGACGGCGACGCCGATCAGGAGCGGCTTGGGGAACCCCTCCTTGAGCAGGACTCCGGCGAACAGGGCGATGAGGATGGGGCCGACCGTGACGATGAGCGCGGCCGTGCCGGCGTCGACCCGCTGCTCCCCGGCGTTGAGCGTGACGTTGTAGGCGCCGAACCAGCTGATGCCGGCGAGCACGAGCAACCAGAGCGGTCGTCCGCGCGGCAGGCGGTGACGCCAGGGCCGAGCCAGTGCGGTGAGCGCGATGCCGCCGACGATGAGACGTCCCAGTGACAGCGGGCCGGCGGAGAACGAGTCGGCCGCGTCGCGGATGCCCACGAACGCGGACGCCCAGAGCACCACCGTGATCAGGAGTGCCACGACGGACAGGTCTCGTCCGGACAGGTCAGGCCATGGGGACGTGCGCTCGGTGGTCGGGATGCTCACCTGTCCACGCTAGGGCGAGGGACCGACAGTCCACGAGCGAAAATCGGACATCCACCCGAGGAATCCGGACTGTCCAGACGTCCAGAGGCTTGTGGCACTACGTTCTCCTCATGACTCCCCCCAAAACGCTGCGATGACGCCATGAGCACGCGTCGCACCGTCACGGCCTTGTTCACCGACCTGGTCGGCTCGACCAAGCTGATGACATCGATGACGACCCATGACGCCGAGGACGTGCGTGCGCGCCACTTCGCGATCATGCGGGGGGCGCTCGCCGTTCATCGAGGCCGCGAGGTCAAGACGATGGGTGACGGCTTCATGGCCGTCTTCGAGTGCGCCGGTGATGCGCTCGGGTGTGCCGTGACGATGCAACGAACCGTCTCGCGACACGGGACGGAATCGAACCAGACGCTCGGACTACGCATCGGCGTCAGCGCCGGCGATGCGGTGACTGAAGCGGGCGACTTCTTCGGTGTCCCGATCGTCGAGGCCAGCCGGCTCTGCGCCGTGGCCGACGCCGGTCAGATCCTGGTGTCCGACATCGTCATCGGGATCGCCGGCGACGAGGACTCCCGGCGGCTCGAACCGATGCCGCCGCTCGATCTCAAAGGCCTGCCCAAGCTGGTGGCGGCATCGATGCTCGGCTGGGACGACGAGGGCGACTCAGGCCTGCGGGTTGCTCTGGTCGACGACTCCGCCCTGCTGCGGCAGGGCATCGCGAAGGCCCTGACCTCTGCGGGGATCCAGATCGTGCTCGAGGCCGGCGACACCGAGACGCTCCACGAGCAGCTGCCCGCCGCGAATCCACACGTGGTGGTGCTCGACGTCCGCATGCCTCCCACCCACACCACCGAGGGGCTGGAGGCTGCACGTCGCATCAAGGACGAGCACCCCGGCATCGGCGTCCTGCTGCTCTCGGCGGAGATACAGCCGGCCGCCGCCAAGCGGCTGCTCAGCGGGGCCACGGAGGGCGTCGGCTATCTGCTCAAGGACCGCATCGGCGACATCGACGAGCTGCTGGCCGCGATCCGGACCGTCGCCAGCGGTGGGTCGGCGATCGATCCCACGGTCGTCGCGATGCTCACGGAGTGAAGGCCGGGACGTGTGCGCTGCCGTCATCGGTCCGCACGCAGGTAGGTGAGCACCGCCACCACGCGCCGGTTCGCGTCGTCGGTGGGCTCGAGGCCGAGCTTCTGGAAGATCGTGCGGACGTGGCTCTCGACGGTTCGTGAGCTCAGGAAGAGGCGGTCGCAGATTCCCTGGTTCGAGAGACCTTCGGCCATCAGGGACAGGATCTCCCGCTCGCGTCCGCTGAGCTCACGGAGTGACCCGCCGCCGCCGTCGCGGCGGACGAGGGCGTCGACCACTCCGGGGTCGACCACCGACCCGCCCTCGCCGACTCGCCGCACGGCGGCGGCGAAGGACCCGAGGTCCCCGACCGCGTCCTTGAGGAGATAGCCACGCCCGGCGTCACCGTCCTCGAGCAGCTGCAGCGCAAAGGCCGACTCGACGTACTGCGACAGGACCACGACGCCCAGACCCGGCGACGACTCGGCGAGAGCCGCAGCGGCCTCGATGCCCTCGGTCGTGAACGTCGGTGGCATGCGGATGTCCACGAGGGCGAGGTCGGGGTCGAGCGCGCCGACCATGCCCATCAGGTCCTCGGCGTTCCCGGCCTGTCCCACCACGTCGAATCCGAGCTCGGTCAGAACACGAACGAGTCCCTCGCGAAAGAGCAACGAGTCGTCCGCGACGATGACCCTCATCGCTCAGGCGTCGCCGAGCAGCGCAGCCAAGGCCTGGCCGCTGAGCTCCTCCTTGGAGACGAAGCCTCGGACCGGAGCTTCGGTGAGTCGTGAGCCGAACGTCGAGGCTTCACGGCTGGACGCCAGCACGACCCGCGGCGGGTGCGGCAGTGCGGCGAGACGGCGGGCGACCTCGAACCCGTCGATGCCGCTGCCGAGCTGGATGTCGAGGAGCACGGCATCGGGTCCAAGTGTCTCGACCGCCGCGACCGCCGACTCGCCGTCCGCGACATCGCCGACCACGTCGAAGCCCTCGGCGTCGAGCATCGAGCGGGCATACGTGCGGAACGCGGCATGGTCGTCGACGATGAGCAGTGTCATGCGACCGATCGTGTCAGGCATCGTCGATCCTCGCTTCAGTGACAGCGCTGAATCCGGGTGCTTTCAGTGACAATACTGAGGCGCGGGCCATCGTGGTGTAGCAGAATGGCCGCAGGGGCCTGAGAACACCGGAGGTCCCCGGATGCCAGACGTGGAAAGCCGCTTTGACGGCTGGGTCGAGTCGGTCTATCGCCGCACCAAGCCGCGGTACCACCTGTTGTTGATCAGTGGCACCTTCCTGGCCGAGTTCCTCGTGCTGGCCCCGATACTTGTCGGTTTCCTGGGCTCGATGTACACCCACGACGTGCGGGAATGGCCCCACGCGTTGCTCGTCATCGAGATCGGCATCGTCACCGGGCTCCCCACCCTGCTGTGGGTCGTCACGGTTCACCACCGGTCCCTCACCAGGTATCTCCGCGACGACGACGACGTCGACCTGGTCGAGCTGTGGGTCACGTCGGTAGCCGAGCTCCCGCAAGGCGTGCTGCAGGCAGCAGGCGGAGTGCTCCTGCCGCTGCTGGCGGCCAACGCCTACCTCGGCGTCGTCCATGACTTCTCGGCAATGGCGCACGTCCTGTCCGGCCTCGCCATGGTGATCGAGACCGTTGGCGGTGCCACGCTGATCTACCTGTTCTGGGAGATCGGCCTGCGCCCGGTCGTCCGTGAGATCGCGCCCCAGCTCCCCGATGACCTCGTGCTCCGCGAGCAGGGCCTCTCGCTCGCCAACAAGCTGTTGTTTCTCCTGGTCTCGTTGTGCCTGTTCAACGGTGTGGCCATCGGCACCGCGACCTCGAACTCGCTGAGCCATGACGCCGGCCTGGCCGTCACCGTGGGCGCTGCGATCCTGCTGAGTGGCACCCTGGCAGGTTCGATCGCCTGGATGATCGAGCACTCCTTCGTCAGTCGCATCGACGAGCTCCGACGGGCGCTGCAGAGCTTCAGCGGCGGCGGCCGGCGTGACATCAGGCTTCCACCGCTCGCCGGTGACGATCTCGACGAGGTCGGGCACGCCTTCAACGAGATGGTCCAGCGCATCAATCTCCACGACACGCAGATGCAGGCTTCACGGGCCCGCATCGTCACCGTGACCGACAACGAGCGGCGACGCATGGAACGCGACCTGCATGACGGCGCCCAACAGCATCTGGCGTTGCTCAACCTGCAGCTGTCGGTGCTCGAGCGAAACGCCAAGGACCACCCCGAGCTCGTGGCCGACGTCACTGAGATGCGCTCGACCCTGGTCGCTGCCCTGGCCGAGATGCGTGACCTCGCGCACGGCATCTACCCGGCAGCGCTCGAGAACGACGGTCTCGCGGCCGCGCTGTCCGAAGCTGCCGCACGGGCGAGCCTGCCGACCAGGCTGGAGGTCAACGACACCGGACGGGCCTCACGCGAGATCGAGACCGCGGTGTACTTCTGCTGCCTCGAGGCGCTGCAGAACGCCAGCAAGCATGCCGGTGACGGCGCGAGCGCGACGATCACCCTGGCCCAGCAGAACGGGTCGTTGAACTTCAGCGTGGCCGACGACGGCGTGGGCATCGACCAGTCCACTGACGGTCACGGTCTCCAGAACATGCGCGACCGGATCGGAGCGCTCGGCGGTGAGATCTCCATCCAGTCGACGCCGGGCCGCGGCGTCACGGTCAACGGCCGCGTCCCGGTGACCGCCTTGGGCTGACCGTCGCATGCGGCGGCATCGGCTAGCTGCCGAGCTTGCCCCCGTCCGACTCGAGCTTGACCTTGGTGGTCTTCTCGTCGCCGTTCCGCTGGTAGGTGAGGGTGATCGTGCGCCCCGGCTGGTAGCCGCGGATCGACGCCACCAGCGCGTTCGAGCTGCCGATCGGGATGTCGTTGACCTTCGTGATGATGTCACCCTTCTTCAGGCCGGCGTCGTCTCCGGCGCTGCCGTTGGTGACCTCCCTGACCACGGCACCGATGCGGGTGATGTCGTCCTGGGACACCGCCGTGCCGACCGTGACACCGATGCGCGCGTGCGCGACCTTGTCGCCCTTCACGAGCTGTGCGGAGACGTTCTTGGCGAGGTCGATCGGGATGGCGAATCCGAGACCGATCGAGCCGGACTCGACCGAGCCGTTGGTGCGGATGGCCGAGTTGATGCCGATGACCCGTCCCTGCAGGTCGACGAGCGGGCCGCCGGAGTTGCCGGGGTTGATCGCGGCGTCGGTCTGGATCGCCGGGAACACCGTCTGGCTGGCGCCGCTGGCGTCGGAGGAGGCGACCGGCCGGTTGAGCTTGCTGATGATGCCGCTCGTCACGGTGCCGTCGAGCCCGTACGGCGAGCCGATGGCGACGACCTGCTGCCCGACGGCGAGGTCGGCCGAGCTGCCGAGCGTGGCCGGCTGGAGCCCGTTCTTGCCGTCGACCTTGATGACGGCGAGGTCGGTCACCTGGTCGCGGCCGAGGATCTCGGCCTTGGAGTTGCTGCCGTCGTTGAACGACACGGTGAGCGATCCACCGTCGGCCGCGGACTCCACGACGTGGTTGTTGGTGATGATCTGGCCGTCGCTGCTGATGATGATGCCGGTGCCCGATCCGGCCTCGCCGCTGCTCGCGACGTTGATCTGGACGACGGACGGCAGCACCTTGCGGGACACCTGCTCGATCTGCCCGGCTGGGGCCGAGTCGCCGGTGTCGGACTCCGACCCGGTGTCGAGCGAGCTGAAGACGGTTCCGTTGTCACCGCGGACCGCGTCGTAGACCGCGGCACCGCCGACGCCCGCGCCCGCGGCGAGGACGACGAGGGCGGTCGCACCGGCGAGGCTCCGCCGCCCGCGACGAGGTGGCTGGGTGCCGTCCGTGTGGTCCGAGTCCGCAGGGGGCGAGTCGACCGGCAGCACGACGGTCGACTCGCGGTCGTCGTCTGGTCGGCTGTCGCTCACGGCCGGCATCTCATGGGTGGAGCTGGCGTCCTGGGAGACCGGCTGCTCGGCCGGCGCCTCGTCGGGCGTCTCGACCTGGACGGTCGGCTCGTCGTCGGACACAGGTTCCTGGGTGACGTCCTGCTCGGGTTCCGGCCCGGAAGGGGTGTCCTCCGCCGGAGCCTCGGCCACCGTGTCGTCGGCCGGCGCCTCGTCGGCGGGGGCGTCCTCGTGGCCTTCGTCCGGCCGGTTGGAACCCGGCGGGATGTAGGGCTGCGCGGAGAAGGGATCATTCGTGTCGCTCATGTCTACAGATTCTCCCTCATGGCTGAGAACGCGCTGAGCAGTGCGTGTGAGGGTGAGAAGAACTTGGGGCCGCTGGTCAGTGCGAACGTGGCACGGTCATGGTGAAGACGCTCCCGCCGCCGGCCGGCGACTCCGCGGTCACGGTGCCGCCGTGGCGCTCGGCGGCGCGCCGCACGATGGACAACCCGAGTCCCGAGCCCGGCAGCGTGCGCGCCTCGCTGGACCGGTAGAAGCGGTCGAACACGTGCGGCAGGTCGTCCTCGGAGATGCCGGGTCCCTCGTCGATGACGGTGAGCACGCCGTCGTCGAGGCGCACCGTGACGGTGCCGTCGTCGGGGCTCCACTTCGCCGCGTTGTCGAGCAGGTTGGTCACGGCGCGCTCGAGCAGCGGTGGCTCGCCGATGACCGTCCACGACTCGGCCGCGACGTCGAAGGTCAGGCCCGGTGCGCGCGGACGTACCCGGTCGAGGGCCGACGCGACGGTGTCGGCGAGGTCGAGCGCCTCGGGGTCACGCGCCATCGGCTCGTCGCGGGCGAGCTCGACGAGGTCGCCCACCAGCGTCGTGAGCTCCTGCAGCTGGATGCGGACGTCGTCCATGATCTCGGTGGTCTGGGCAGCGGTGAGCTGGCGCTCGGGGTTCTCCGCGGCCTGGCCGAGGAGCTCGATGTTGGTGCGCAGGCTGGTGAGGGGCGTGCGCAGCTCGTGACCGGCGTCCGCGACGAGCTGTCGCTGCCGTTCCTGCGAGGCGCCGAGGGCGAGCAGCATCTGGTTGAACGACGTGGTCAGGCGGGCCAGCTCGTCGTGTCCGGTGACCTTGATGGGATGAAGCTCCGATGTGCGGGCGACACGTTCCGCGGCGGCCGTGAGGCGGCGCACGGGTCGCAGTCCGTTGGTGGCGACCACCCAGCCGGCACCGCCGGCGACGACGACTCCGGCCGCGCTGGCGAGCAGCAGGATGACCTTCAACCGCTCGAGCGCCCGCTGGATCGACTCCATCGGCTGGGCGAGCACGAGTGCCGAGCCCTCGCCGGCCTGGACCGCGACGACCCGGTACGGCTCGCCGTCGATGGTCGTGGTGCGCCGGGAGCTCTTCGTCTGGCCGATCGACACCTCGATCTCGTGGTTGTTGAGGGGCAGGGTCGCGTCGTCGCCCCGGCGGCTGAAGATCTGGCCGCCGCGCACGATGAAGATCTTGATGCCCGCGACGTCGAGCTCCTCGGTCGACGGCGTGTAGTCGGCGTTGACCGCGGCATTGGCCCTGCGGAGCATGGACTCGTCGAGCGAGCTCTCGAACTCCGCGCGCACCGTGACGAACACGAGCGCGCTCACGGCCGCAAGAGTGACGGCGACCGCGGCCGTCGTCAGCAGCGCGACGCGCAGGGCGAGCGACGCGCGGGCCGTCATGGGCTGGATGATCCGATGGACCGTGCCGAGCGCCGGACGGAACCCGAGACGGCGACCGGTCTTGCTCATGGCGGCGTCTCGCGCAGGACGTAGCCGACGCCGCGCACGGTGTGCAGCAGCCGGTCCTCGCCCTCGGCCTCGAGCTTGCGCCGGACGTAGCCGACGTAGACCTCGAGCGAGTTGGCCGTCGTCGGGAAGTCGAAGCCCCAGACCTCCTCGAGGATGAACGAGCGCTCGAGCACCCGCTTCGGGCGACGCAGGAACAGCTCGAGCAGCGCGAACTCGGTACGGGTCAGCGAGAGCGATCGCTCGCCGCGCGTGACGTCGCGCGTGACTGGATCGAGGGTCAGGTCGGCGAACGTGAGTGGGGCCTCGTCGGCCTCCAGGTCGGCTCGTCGCGACGCACGGCGGTGGAGGGCTCGCACCCGGGCGAGCAGCTCGTCGAGCGCGAACGGCTTGGTGAGGTAGTCGTCGGCGCCGGCGTCCAGGCCGTCGACGCGGTCGGTGACCGCGTCGCGCGCGGTCAGCACGAGGATCGGGACGTCGTTGCCGGCGCTGCGCAGGGCTCGCGTGGCCTCGAGGCCGTCGAGGCGCGGCATCATCACGTCCATGACGATGACGTCGGGGTCGACCTGCGGCACGCGCACGAGCGCCTCGGCTCCGTCGGACGCGAGGTCGACCGTGTAGCCGTTGAACTCCAGCGACCGGCGCAGCGAGTCACGTACCGCGCGGTCGTCGTCCACGACAAGGATGCGCATGGATCCAGTGTGCCGTGCATGGCTGAGGTTTCACTGAGGCGGTCGCGCGCAACGCCACCGCCGGAAGATAGCCTGACCGCCGTGACCGACCCGTTCCGATCCGCCGCTCGACGCCTCTCCGCGGTGGCTCGCCGAGGCCAGCGCATCGAGGCACTCGAGCGGCGCATCGTGAGAATGCAGAAGTCGATCGATCGCCTGTATCGGCGCCCCTCGTTCGACGTACGGCTCAATGAGGAACGGCGCCTCCGGAAGCTCGAGTACGAGCTCGGCGCCCCGAGCCGCAGCGTCATCGCCGGCGGCAAGTTCCACGTCTACGACATCGTGCAGTCCCACGGCATCGCCGTGCCCGAGCAGCTCGGTCGCTGGGACGACCAGGCCGACATTCCATGGGACGACCTGCCGGACTCCGTGGTCATCAAGAGCGCGTTCGGTGCCGGGTCGCGGGGGGTCCTGATGCTGCGACGCGTCGGAGACGGATGGGAGGTCATCACCCGCGACGTCGTGCTCACGTCCGAGCAGCTGGTCGCCGACCTCGCCGCGCGCCGAGAAGAGGACCTGGCGCTCCCACCGTTCGGCGCCGAGGAGTTCCTCGATGACGGCTCGGGAGGTCCGCCGATCGACGTCAAGGTCTTCGCGTTCTACGGCGAGACGCCCCTGGCCATGTTGCGACAGGTTCCGCGACACGGCGCGGCCGACGGAGCCCGTCCGCCCATCCGCTTCGTCGACGTTCACGGTGCCGACATGCCGTACTCGGCCGCGCGATCGCCGATGAAGGCGAACATCCCTCTACCGGTCGCGATGGACGAGCTGTTCGACACGGCAGCGCGGATCTCGACCTTCATCCGCGCCCCGTTCGCGCGCATCGACATGTACGACCTGCAAGGCCGGGTCGTGTTCGGCGAGGTGACCCCCCGCCCTGGCATGAGGGGCCGATTTCCGCCGAGGCTGGACGCACAGCTCGGCGACGCGTGGGAGCGCGCCCAGGTCCGCTTGTGGCGCGACATCGCCGACGGCATGTCGCCCGAGCCCTCGTGGGGCCCGCTCAGGGATCAGCGGGGTGTCAGCTCGTAGATCGGGTGCTGCTCGTGGTCTGCGTAGTCGCCGCCACCTCCGAGCTGGCGCACGGAGAACCGATGGGCGGCCTGGGCTTCGAACCGCTCGGGTCGCGTGTAGTGCAGCTCGATCCGGTTGAACGGTGCCAGCGCGGCGTAGGCGGCGTGCTCGTCCTCGCTCAGGAGGTTCTGGCTGTGCAGCGCGGCCAGTGCCGTGGCGACCTCGGTGAAGCGCACGCTGTCACTGACCGGATCGATGAACAGCATGTCCAGCTGGGTCCGGGTCGCGCTGAACATGCCGCCGGCGAGCTCGCCGCGACGACGCCCTTCGAACACCCCGACCGCATCGGCGTAACGCGGCGCGGCGGCCAGGTGGACGCGGATCAGGGCCCGAGCACCGGGCCGGAGCATGTCGGCGATCCTGTCGAGCAACCCCGGGTGCATCTCCGCCGGCACCATGTTCAGGGAGCCGTCGGCGAGCAGCAGGTCGCCACGTCCGCGGTAGGCGAGATCCATCCAGTTGCCGTGGACGAAGTCTTCCTGCTCCGACGGGATGTCGGCGGGCCGCAGGTGCTCGAACACCTCGCTCGACCGGTCGTACCCGGTCACCTGCAGTCCTTGCTGGTGGGCCATCAGACGCAGCTCCGGCGTCGAGCCGAGGAGGATCATGTCGCCCTGACTCTCGGCGATGGCCTGGGCGTAGATCGTCAGCTCGCCCGGCGAGGGCCGAGCCGGTGGAGAGAACAGGTGCCAGTGGCGCGCGCGTTCCAGGTCCCAGTTGGCTGCCGTGTCCTCGGCAGCGAGGTCGTCCTCGATCACCATGGTGGAGGCGCTCCCTTGTCGGCGACGACCCACCCTAGTCGTCCACCGGGGTCGCGACCCGAGCGCGCGGTCCGGCGACCGTCAGTCGTCTGACGGGCCGTCGAGCAGGCTTTGCGCGGCCGCGGTGGCTTTCGAGCCGTACGTGCCGCCGAACAGGACGGCGTGGACGAGCAGCGGGTGCAGCTGGTGCAGGGCCACGCGGTGCTTCCACCCGTCCGCCAAGGGTGCCGCCTCGTCGTACGCGTCGATCACGCGTTGGAGGTGCGGGAGGCCGAACAGGGCCATCATCGCGAGGTCGGTCTCGCGGTGGCCGCCGTGGGCGGCCGGATCGATGATCCAGGCCTCGCCGTCGGTTCCCCAGATGATGTTGCCCGACCACAGGTCGCCGTGCACGCGAGCCGGGGGCTCGGGATCGCCGGCGAGGTCGTGGATCCGCTTCATCGCCGCCTCGATGATCATGGCCTGCTCGTGCGACAGCGCCTGACGGTCCTGGGCCGCCCGGACGTAGGGCATCACACGGCGGGACGCGTAGAACTCCGGCCACGTGGGAAGCGAGCGGTTGGGGAGCGGTGCGAGGCCGATGAACCCGTCGACGTCGGCGCCGAACTGCGCCGCACCCGCGGCGTGCGTGGCGGCCAGGGCGCGACCGAACCGCTCGGCGACGTCACCGGACGGCTTCCCGGGCTCCACCCAGGTGAGCACGATGCAGTCGTCGGAGACCGCCAGCAGCTCCGGGACGTTGGCCCCGCCATTGACGCCGCCGGCGTCGGCGAGCCAGCGCAGTCCTTCGGCCTCGCGGGCGAAGAACCCCTCGGGCGGAGTGGGTCGCGTCTTGATGACGGCGCTGCGACCGTCGCTCAGGCGCAGGCGGGTCGCGGTGCAGATGTCGCCGCCGGCCACCGGGGTGGTGGAGACGACACCGTGGCCGAGCAGTGCCTCCGCGCGAGCGGCGGTGCCTGCCATGCGTGCCATGCCGCCGACGCTACCGCTTGACTCCCGGTGCGATCTCCGGAAGCCGGGAGATGATCTCGTCGGCCGTGCGCTCCACCATCTCGAGCACCTCGGCGAAACCCTCGTCGCCGCCGTACCAGGGATCGGGCACCTCGTCGTCCGCATCGGACGCCTCTGGGTCGAACTCACGGAACATCCGCACCTGGCCGCGTGCCTCGTCGGTCGGCGCAAGGTCGGACATGTCGGCGCGGTTGCTCGCGTCCATCGCGAGCAACAGGTCGTGGTCGCCGAACCAGTCGGTGGTGAACGTCTGGGCGACGTGGCGCGTGGGGTCGTACCCCGCATCGGCGAGCGTGGACGCCGCGCGCTCGTCCATCGGCTCGCCGACGTGCCAGCTGCCGGTGCCGGCCGACACCACCTCGACCCGGTCGTCGAGCCCGGCCTTCTCCAGTCGGTCCTCGAGCACGACCTGCGCCATCGGGGACCGGCAGATGTTGCCCAGACAGACGATGCCGATCCGGAACCGATCGGTCATGCGCGCTTGGCGACCGAGCCGAGCACCGCGTTCACGATCGAGATGACGATCGCACCGAGCACCGCCCAGCCGAAGCTCTCCACGTAGAACATGACGTCGAGCTTGCCGGTGATCCAGTCGGTCAGCAGGAGGAGGAGCGCGTTGATGACCAGGAGGAACAGCCCGAGCGTGAGGACGATGAAGGGGAGGGACAGCAGCTTGACGACGGGCGCCACGAACTGGTTGACGAGGCTGAAGACGAGCGCGACGATCGCGAGCGCGATGAGGCGCTCCGTCGTCGTGTCGGAAGGCTCACCGATCTTCATGTGGTCGCCGAGCAGCCCGGCCGCGGCGGCCAGCGCGGCGGCGCTGAGGATCCAGGACATCAGGAATCGAGTCATGGCCCGATTGTGGCAGTCTCATCGAAGCCGGCCGCGGGGTACCTCCGCGCCATCTAGTCGAGAGCCTGATCTCAGGACTGAGAGTCGCGACGACGACGGCCCAATAGGGATCAATTCGCATGTGTGGAGGTCATGGCTGGAGGGCGTTCGATCTGCTCGGCGGTGACCCGTCGTCCTGACGGAAGCTGCCAGCTCTGGTCGACCTCGGTCGTCGTGGTCGGTGGTGATGATGCCGGCGGTCTTGATGCGGTGGTGTCGCCGGCACAGTGACCACATGTTGTGGCCGTTGGTGGGTCCGTGTGGCCAGGGTGTTCGGTGGTCCTTGTCGCAGCGGTCGGCCGGGCGGGTGCAGGTGGGGAACTGGCAGACGCCGTCGCGGACGGTGAGGGCGAAGTCGAGCTCGCCGGTCGCGAACCGGCCGAGCCTGGTGACGTCGAGCACCCGGCCGAGGGGGTCGGTGACGACGCGGTGGAACACCGTGCCGGTCCGGGTCGCCAGGTCGCGGATCGTGTCGGCCGACAGGCAGAACCGGCCGTCCAGGCTCGTGCCGGGTTCGTTCGAGAGGCCGGCAAGTGAGGTGACCGGGACGGTGACGGCGACCTGGATCTGTGTCACCGGGGTGCCGTTGGCGTTGGTCAGGAGGCGGCGGGTGAGCTCGTCGGCCATGTACTGGTCGCTGGTGCGGTCGTCATCGGACGTCTTGGACAGCAGTGCCTCGCCGAGCATCGTGTCGATCGCGGCCACCTGGTGGGTCGGCAGGAGCGCCCACAGCTCGGAGACGCCGTCGTCGCCGTGCGCGACGCGGACCTTCCGTTCGTCCAGGCGGTCGCGAGTGCGCTCCGTCAGCCGGTCGGGTTCCAACCGTGCGACGAGCCGCTTCAACCACGCCCGCAGCTCGGCCGGGGTGTGGGTCGAGGCGTACTCGACCACCTTCGCGTCGACGCCGTGGTGCGAGGCGGGTTCGCGGAGGGTGCTGAGGGCGCCACTGATGATCTGGATGCGGTAGGTGTCGATGCTGCCGTCCAGGAACGCGGCCCATGCCGATGGTGCCCGGCCGCGCACCTCCCGAGCCTGGTGCAGCCGGTTCTGCACCACGGTGACGCCCAGCTGCAGCTCGATCGCCAGCTCGTCGGCGATCGAGGAGAGCTCGAGGTCGCGGTGGGGCGACGGTCCGGCGGCGTCGTACTCGGCCCGGCGAGCATCGGCGAACTCCAGCATCGCCACCGTGGTTCGCGCCTCCGACCGAGCCTGTTCACGGGCCCGCAGAGCGACCCGATCAAGCAGGGAGTCGGTCCGCGAACTCATGCCTCGAATCTACGGAGGTGCGGACCCGAATTCGCCCCCTGACCAGCACGTTGTGGACAGTCCCCAACCGTCTGCGGGCTGTGGACACTCGACCAAGCCCTGCGTCAGTCAATGTCACCGGTTTACTGCGGAGGCGGTAGCGACGGCTCGACGTCGCGGGCGGTCTGGGCCAGCAGGATGCCGGCGAGCACCGCCGCCATGCCCACGAGCTGCACGGGGTTCAGCGTCTCGGCGAACCACACCCAGCCGACGAGTGCTGCCACCACGGGCTCCAGCATCGCCACGACGCTGACGACCGTCGCGGACAGCACGCGGAGGGCGAGCAGCAGCAGGAAGAACGGCGTGACGGTGCCGAGCAGGACGATCCACGCCATCGCGGCCCAGGCGGGCACCGTGGTGTCGGCGAAGCGGCCGAGCATCGACGCGTCGACGTCGAGTGCATCGGCCGTCCAGGCCGGCTGCACGAGGTTCATCATCACGGTGGCCGCGGCGAACGCCCACAGGATGACGTGCAAGGGGTCTCCCACGTCCGCACCCCCGGTGTGCTCGCCCAGCAGGAAGTACGCCGCGAAGCAGACCGCGGCACTCAGAGCCATGGTGACGCCGAGGCCATCGAGGGTCAGTCCGTCCCAGACCTGGCTGACCACGGCGAGCCCGCCCACCGCCAGGACAAGTGCCGGCCACATCCGCGGGTGCACCTGCTCGCGACGGGCGAACCGCACCCAGAGCACGACGAGCACCGGCCCGAGGTACTCCAGCAGCAGCGCGATGCTGAGCGGGAGCCGGTTGATGGCGACGTTGTACGTCCACTGGACGCCGGCGAAACCGGCGATCCCCAGTCCGGCGATCAGCACCAGCGCCCGTCCGCGGGGCACGCGCAGGGCCGAGCGGTCGACGACCATCGCGATCAGCACGAAGGCGAGGAACGCGGCGGTGATGCGCACCGTCGTGAACGTGTCGGTCGGTGTGCCCGACCGCAGCGGGATGCGCGACACCCCGGCGTTCAGGCCGAACAACGCCGCCGCGAGCAGCACGAGTGGGTAGCCCCACCGGGCGTCGCGAGCCGTCACCCGATGATTCTGGCAGCGTGGCTGCACAACCGTGGGGTTAGCCTCGGCCCATGACCACCCCGAACGCGCGTCGGGCTTTGGACGACATCCCTGTCTACAAGCCCGGCAAGCCTGCAGAGAGCGACGACCTCAAGCTCTCCAGCAACGAGAATCCCTACCCACCCCTGCCCGGCGTGATGGAGAAGGCCGCTGCGGAGCTCGCGAGGGTGAACCGCTATCCGGATGCCGGCACGGTCGACCTGTACGCCGCGCTCTCCCGCGCGTTCGACCTCCCTCCGGAACGATTCGCGGCCAGCACGGGCTCGGTCGCGGTGCTGTTCTCCTTGCTCACGGCGTTCTGCGAGCAGGGCGACGAGATCGTCTACGCGTGGCGGTCCTTCGAGGCCTACCCGATCGCGGCCGACCTCACCGGCGCGCGCACCATCCGCGTGCCGCTGCGCCCGGACGCCACTCATGACGTCGAGGCCATGGCCGCCGCCGTCACGGAGCGCACGCGCGTCGTCCTCATCTGCACGCCCAACAACCCGACCGGCCCGGTCGTGACGCACGAAGAGCTCGAGCAGTTCGTCGCCGCGGTGCCCGACGACGTCATCGTCGTCGTCGACGAGGCCTACACCGAGTTCGTCCGGCAGGATGACGCCGCGAACGGGCTGGCGCTCGCCGCCGACCATCCGAACGTCGTGGTGCTCCGGACCTTCTCCAAGGCGTTCGGCCTTGCCGGGCTGAGGGTGGGCTACGCCATCGCCGCGACGGACGTGGCCATGACGATCCGCAAGGCCATCGCCCCGTTCGCCGTCACCGACGTCGCGCAGGCGGCGGCCGTCGCCTCGCTCGATGCGTCCGAGGCCCTCGGCGAGCGGGTCGAGGCGATCGTCGCCGAGCGGATCCGCGTCCTGGCCGCACTGCGTGAGCAGGGCTGGGACGTCCCCGACAGCCAGGCCAACTTCGTCTGGCTGCCGCTCGGCGACGACGCCCTGGACTTCGCCGCGGCGTGCGATCCGGTGGCGGTTCGGCCCTTCGCCGGAGACGGTGTGCGGGTCAGCATCGGCGACCCGGAGGTGAACGACCGCTTCCTCGCCGTCGCTGCCGAGTGGCGGTCCTGACCGAGCGGCCGGTCGGATTGGAGATGGGCACGCGCTCGGGATACGGTGGGCGTGCAGGTGTGACAGCAGTCACGTCCCGTTCGGTCATCGTCATCCACCACCCCGGAACGTCGAAGACCGACACCAAGTCGAACCGGTGCGGTAACCTCGCGACCGGCCCAGATGAGGGAGTCGCATGAGCGCACCCATGTCAGATCAGGTCGGTGACGACCTTCCTCTCGTCCAGCTGCTCACGCCCAGCGGAGAGCGCGTCGAGAATCCCGAATTCCACTTCGATGGCGACGACGCAGCGATCCGCGGCCTCTACCGTGATCTCGTCCTTGCCCGCCGTATCGACGTCGAGGCCTACGCCCTCCAGCGCCACGGTGAGATCGGCCTGTGGCCACCCGCCCTCGGCCAGGAAGCCGCCCAGGTCGGCTCCGGACGCGCGCTTCGTCCTCAAGACTTCGCCTTCGGCACGTACCGCGAGCACGGTGTGGCCTGGTGCCGCGGCGTCGAGCCCGCCGACCTGCTCGGCTGGGTCCGCGGCGTCGAGCTCGGCGGCTGGGACCCGTACGAGCACAACTACAACCTGCCCAGCATCATCATCGGGGCCCAGACGCTGCACGCCACCGGATATGCCATGGGCTTGACGCTCGACGGCGCGGTCGGCACCGGCGATCCCGAGCGTGACGCCGCCGTCATCGCCTACTTCGGCGACGGCGCGAGCAGCCAGGGCGACGTCATGGAAGCCTTCGACTTCGCGGCCGTCAACCACGCGCCGGTCGTGTTCTTCTGCCAGAACAACCAGTACGCCATCAGCGTCCCCACCTCGCGCCAGACCGCGGTGCCGATCGCCCAGCGCGCCAGCGGCTTCGGGTTCCGCGGGGTCCGGGTCGACGGCAACGACGTCCTCGCCTGCCACGCGGTCACGACGGCCGCGCTGCAGCAGGCCCGCGACGGTGGAGGCCCGATGCTCATCGAGGCCGTCACCTACCGCATGGGGGCCCACACCACCTCCGACGACCCCACCCGCTACCGCGAGGCCGACGAGGTCGAGTCCTGGAGGGCCAAGGACCCGATCGACCGCGTCCGTGCCTACCTCGACTCCGCCGGCACCCCGCCCCAGTTCTTCACCGATCTCGAGGGCGAGGGTGATCTGCTGGGTGAACATCTGCGCGAGCGGTGCGGAATGATGGGCTCCCCGGACCTGGCCGAGCTGTTCGACCACGTCTACGTCGAGCAGACCGACGAGCTCCGTGAACAACAGGCCGCCTTCGTCGCCTGGCGCGGTCAGTACGAGGGGAGCCCAGCATGACGGAGAAGATGCCGATCGCGAAGGCGATCAACGCCGGCCTGCGGGCCTCGCTCGAGAACGACGAGCGGGTGCTCATCATGGGCGAGGACGTCGGACCGCTGGGCGGCGTCTTCCGCGTCACCGACGGACTCCAGAAGGACTTCGGCGAGAGCCGGGTCATGGACACCCCGCTGGCCGAGTCCGGCATCGTCGGCACCGCGATCGGCCTGACCTTCCGCGGCTACCGGCCGGTCGTCGAGATCCAGTTCGACGGCTTCGTCTACCCCGCCTACGACCAGATCGTCAGCCAGGTCGCCAAGATGCACTTCCGCAGCAAGGGCAAGGTGCGGATGCCGATCGTCATCCGCATCCCCTACGGCGGCGGCATCGGCGCGGTCGAGCACCACTCCGAGAGCCCGGAGGCACAGTTCGCGCTGACCGCCGGCATCAAGGTCGTCTCGCCGTCCAACGCCCACGACGCCTACTGGATGATCCAGCAGGCCATCGCCTCCGACGACCCGATCGTGTTCATGGAGCCCAAGCGCCGCTACTGGGAGGCCAGCGAGGTCGACACCGACGCGCAGCCGGCCTCGCTCTGGGAGTCGCGGGTCAGGCGTCCGGGCACGCACGCCACGCTCATCACGTACGGGCCGATGGTCACCACCTGCCTGGAGGCCGCCGAGGCCGCGATCGCGGACGGGCTCGACCTCGAGGTCATCGACCTGCGCAGCCTGTCGCCGCTCGACCTCGGTCCGGTGCACGAGTCCGTGCGCCGCACGGGCCATGCCGTCGTCGTGCACGAGGCCGCTCGCATGCTCGGGCTCGGCGCCGAGGTGGCGGCCCGCATCACCGAAGAGTGCTTCTACTCCCTCGAGGCGCCGGTGCAGCGCGTCACCGGCTACGACATGCCCTACCCGCCCAGCCGGGTCGAGGACGACTTCCTGCCCGGGATCGACCGCATCCTCGACGCCGTCGACACCGCCCGCGCGTTCTAGGAGTCCAGTACATGAGCGAGTACAAGCTGCCGGATGTCGGTGAAGGCCTCACCGAGGCCGAGATCGTCAGCTGGCGCGTCGCCGTCGGCGACACCGTGAAGATCAACGACATCCTCGTCGACATCGAGACCGCCAAGTCGATCGTCGAGCTGCCGAGCCCGTACGCCGGGGTCGTCACCGCGCTGCTGGTCGACGAGGGCAAGACCATCCCGGTCGGCACGCCGATCATCGCCATCGGCGGCGACACCCCCGACGAACCAGCCGTCACGGGCGACGACTCAGCCGCGAAGGCCTTCAGCAGCACCGCGACCGCCGGATCGATCGTCGCGAGCGAGCTCGGGGTACCCGCGAGCGAGGGTGCTGCACCGTCCGAGGCCGACGCCGGAACCGACACCGAGGAGCGCCAGCCGGTGCTCGTCGGGTACGGCCCCCGCGCCGGCGAGGTGTCCCGTCGCCGCAAGGTGTCGGCTCCTCCGGAGGACGCGCCCCCCGAGCAGGTCTCGACGGAGCCCGTCGAGGCACCGGCCGACGACCAGGTCGCACCGGTCTCGGGCGAGGCCGAGGTCGACGTGCAGCCCGGCGCGCATCGGTCCACCGTCCATGCCCTGGCCAAGCCACCCGTGCGCAAGCTCGCCAAGGACCTCGGCGTCGATCTCGCCGACGTCCCGACCGACGGACCGGTGGTCACGCGAGCCGACATCGAGGCATTCGTCGCCCGATCGTCCGAGACCGGACAGCCCAGACCCGACCAGCAGAGCCAGGCCGAGCCCGGCTGGGACGACGCCTCGAGCGCCGACGCCCCCAGCTCCTCGGTCGCCACCCGCGAGCCGTCGCGCGCCATGTCGCCGACCCTCACCGGCCCGGTCCAGGGTGACGTCCGCATCCCGGTCAAGGGCGTCCGCAAGTGGACGGCCGAGGCGATGGTCGCGTCGGCCTTCAGCGCCCCGCACGTCACGGAGTGGGTCACCCTCGACGTCAGTCGCACGGTCGACCTCGTCGAGCGGCTGCGCAGGGATCGTGGCTTCAGGGACGTCCGGGTGTCGCCGACGCTCATCGTGGCGAAGGCCGTGTGCCTGGCCATGCGGCACACCCCGGAGCTCAACGCGCAGTGGGACGGCGAGAACCAGGAGATCGTGCTCAAGCGAGCGGTCAACCTCGGCATCGCCGCCGCCACCGAGCGCGGCCTCGTGGTACCCAACATCCGAGACGCCGACCGCATGTCGATGGTCGAGCTGGCCGAGGCGCTCGACGACCTCACCGCCACGGCGCGCGCCGGCAAGGCCCAGCCTGCTCAGCTCAGCGGCGGCACGTTCACGATCACGAACGTCGGGGTGTTCGGCGTCGACGCCGGCACGCCGATCATCAACCCCGGCGAGTCCGGCATCCTGTGCGTCGGTGCCATCGAGAAGCGCCCGTGGGTCGGCGACAACGACGAGATCGTGGCCCGGTGGGTCACCACGCTGGCGCTGAGCTTCGACCACCGCATCGTCGACGGCGAGCAGGGCTCACGCTTCCTGTCTGACGTCGCCGCGATTCTCCGCGACCCCGCCACGGCGCTCACCTACTAGACGTCGAGCACCTGCTCCTCGCGGGCGATCGTGACGTCCGGCGAGGAGGACGCACTCAGCGAGCTCGCGATCGCGTCGAGCTCGTCGTCGGTGCGTCGCGGATCGTGGTGGAAGAGCACGACCCGTCCGACACCTGCGGTCGCGCCGAGACCGATCGCGTAGTCGATGGTGGAGTGGCCGAACGTCCGCCGCACCGGGTACTCCTCGGTGGTGTACTGCGCGTCGTGGATCAGCACGTCGGCGTTCCCGGCCAGCTCGAGCGCGGCCTCGTGGTACGGACCGAAACCGTCAGGGCCCTCGCCCAGTGAGCCCGGCCAGTGGTCGGAGAGGTACGCGATCGAGTGCGTGCCGTCGCTGACCCGGTAGCCGAACGTGCGGCCGCCCTTGTGGGGGATCTCGCGGGCGTGAACCGAGAAGCCCTCGATCTCGTGCTCGCCCTCGTCGAGGTGGTCGAAGGACCAGGCGCCGCGCAGGTCACCCGGCATGATCGGGAAGTGCGGCGGCGACATCGCCCCCGCCAACAGCTCCTCGGCCGTCCCACCCGGCTGCGCCGGCAGCAGCACGCGCACGGCGGCGTCAGTCTGGTCGCCGGAGTGGAAGAACGGCAGGCCGTGGGTGTGGTCCCAGTGCAGGTGTCCCAGCAGGATCGTGCCTCGGAACGGGCGTTGGTCCATGAGCTTGCTGACGCGGCTCAAGCCCGTGCCGGCGTCGAGCAGCAGGGTGGGGTCATCACCGTCGCGCGCGATCGCCACGCACGAGGTGTTGCCGCCGTAGCGGACGAACTCCGGGCCGGGAGCGGGCGTCGAGCCGCGCACCCCGCAGAAGTGGACCCTCATGCGGTCGTCGTACCAGCCTGCTCCTCGCGACGGTGGCCCTCGGAGAGCTCCTGGAGCGCCGCGGTGTCGACCTCATCGGCGCTGGCGACCGCGACCCGCACCTTGGTGACGGCGCGCAGCGTGGAGGTGCGGTTGCCGCCTTCGAGCAGGGCGCGTTCGCCGGCGACGGCGCCCGGCCCGATCTCCGCGACCGGTTCGTCGTCGACGAGCACCTCGAGGACACCGTCCAGCAGCAGGAACAGCTCTGTTCCGGCATCTCCCTGGTGGGTCAGCTCGTCACCCTCGGCGAGCTTGCGGACCTTGGGCTTAGCCCCGCCACGCATGATCGCGGTCGACAGGGTCTGCTCGAGGGCCGTCTCGGCCGCGGTGAGGAGAGCCGGGCTGTCGACGTCGCCCCACGGGCTGTGGTCGCCGAAGCACTCCTTGGACCAGCCACCGAAGTCGGTCAGGCCGCTCTTCGCCACGAGCGCACCGGTGGAGTCGTAGACCCAGTGACGCGGGAACGGGCTGGCGCCCGTCATCTCCCACTCGGAGCGTCCGTCGGCGTGGAGGGTGAGCTCGAGTGACGTCCACACCGTCGGAGCGCTGAACTGCACGAACGGCTTGCGGCTCACGGTCCTCGGCATGGGCGCGCCGGTGCGCCCGCCGACCGTCTGCCGGAACTTCACCCAGCCGTCGCCCACCTCCGGCTCGTTCTGCATGTCGGGGAACGAGAAGGCCGTGAACGTGGCAGACGATGGGCCGAATCGCAGCGTGGTCGAACCGATCAGGCCCTGACCGGTGTGTCCCTGGTCGGTGATCCTCCCGTCGTCGTCGACCTCGATCCATCCCGCCAGATGGTTGGCGAAGCGGAACCGATCGGCATCGCGCCACTCGACGAGGTCACCGAGCTCGGCGGGCAGGGGTGGGTCGTAGTGCCCGATCCCCAGCGAGAACGGGATCTTCATGGGCCCGGGAATCGCCTCGGACGGGATCCACGAGACCGACGTGACAGATGACGAGTGACGCATGATGTGCTCCTTCGACGGCGACTAGCCGAGTCCCACGGTGCCACCGCAGGGGACGACCGGCACGCATGAAGTCCTGCCGAAATGGCGGGAGGCAGGCACCCCCGCGCATGCACTCGCCTGCACGCTGTCCGATTTCATCAATTTGCCACACGCTGGTGCCTGGCGTTCGACACTTGCATGAGTTCGGCACGTCCCCGACCGAGGAGACCCGATGAGCGGAGCCGCGGCCGTCGCTCTCCCGGCCAGCTCGTCGAGCAGCGACGAGCGACCGCCGGCCAGCCTGCCGCTGCCCAACCGGCTCGCCTACGCCATCGCCGGGTTCTCGGTCGTCTCCGCGCTTCTCCTGTTGTCGGCGATCGCCACCAGCGGAGCGTCGTGGCTCGACGCGTTGTCCAACCACGATCTGCACAACATCGACCTCGCCGCCGTGCTTGGTGCCGTGATCCTCCGCCGCAGCCCAGGGCATGCGATCGGGTGGCTCCTGGTGACTGCAGGCGCGTTCGAGGCAGTGACGGTGCTGTCGAGGGCGTACTACTTCTTCGGACTCCCCGATGGACTTGCCGTGGACCTTCATCTGGCCGGATTCTGGGTGCCGGGCGTCGCGGCTCTGGTCATCGGGCTGCCTCAGCTGTTCCCCGATGGACGACTGCTCTCGCGACGTTGGTTCCCTCTGGCGTGCTACGGCATGGCGGCCACCACGCTGCTCTTCATCGTGTTCCTGGCGGTCGTGAGCGAGGACGCGGTGGATTCATCCGGGTGGTTCACGGTGGCCTTCCCCCTCTTCGGCGTTGCTGCCCTGTGCAGCCTGATTCCACTGGCGGTTCGATTCCGGCGATCTCGCGGTGAGCAGCGACAGCAGTTCAAGTGGGTCTTCTACGGGCTGGCCATCGCCCTGCCGATGTTGGCGCTGGGCAGCGCCACGGTCCTCATCGGCGACTCACCGGCGAACGCGGCACTGACCCTGGCCGCACTTGAGATCATCCCGGCGGCCGTCACCGTGGCGGTGCTGCGTTACCGGCTCTATGACGTGGACGTGGTGATCAGCCGGACGTTGCTGGTGGCTGGGCTGGTCAGCTTCATCACGGCTGCGTACGTGGGGATCGTGGTGGGTGTGGGTTCCCTGTTGGGCGGTGGTGGGAATCCGAACGTGGTGTTGTCGGTGGTGGCGACGACGGTGGTGGCGGTGGCGTTCCAGCCGGTGCGCCGGTGGTTGCAGCGGGTGGCGAATCGATTGGTGTTCGGTCGCCGTTCGACGCCGTATGACGTCTTGAGTGGTTTTGCGACGCGGGTGGGTGCTGGTGAGTCGTCCCCGGAGTCGTTGGTGCATGTGGCCGAGCTGTTGGCGGGTGGCACGGGTGCCGACCCGGCGCGAGTGTGGCTGCGGGTGGGCTCGACGCTGCGTGCGGAAGCCACGTGGCCGCCTTCGGCTGTGGCGTCAGGCATGGTGACGATCGATGTTGGCGGCGACCTGACCATCGCGGTCGGTCAGCTGCCTCAGGCCGACCTTGCGGTGCCGGTGGTGGAGCGGGGCGAGCTACTGGGTGTGCTGACGATCGCGAAGCCACGCGGTGAACGGGTGAGTGAGGTCGACACCGATCTGGTCGAGAGACTCGCGGCGGCCAGTGGGGTGGTGCTGCGGAACCTGCGCCTGGACGCGGAGCTGGGCCAGCGGCTGGTGGACCTGGAGGCGTCGCGGCGCAGGTTGGTGTCGGCGCAGGACGATGCACGGCGTCGGATCGAGGCTGATCTGGCGGGCGGCTCCCGAGCCGAGCTGCTCCACGTGCGGGACCGGCTGATGGCGCTGGTGGCGACGGTGGACGCGGACGCTGCGCCGAAGACGGCCATGTTGCTGACGCAGCTGGTCGAGGCCACAAACGGTGCGTTGGGAACGTTGGCCGGGTTGGCTGCGGGTGTCTATCCGCCGAGGCTGGCCGCCGATGGCCTGGTGGCGGCGCTGACCGAGCAGGCCGCCAAGGCGGCGCTGCCCGTGCAGGTGCGTGCCGACGGCGTGGGCCGATATGAACCTGACGTCGAGGCGGCCGCCTACTTCGCGGTGCTGGAAGGGTTGCAGAACGTCGCGAAGTACGCCGACGCGACGACGGCCCAGGTGCGGCTGCGTGGCGACGTCGACTGGTTGCGCTTCGAGGTGGTCGACGACGGGATCGGCTTCGACACCGCGACCACCACGATGGGCAGCGGCCTGCAGGGCATCACCGACCGCCTCGACACCGTCGGCGGCTCCCTCACCATCACCTCGAGACTCGGAGCCGGCACGACCGTCACCGGCCACATTCCCGCGCCCGTCGCGGCGGCCCCGGTTCCCGAGCTCGTCGGAGTCGTCCCATGACCACCATCGCGGCCAAACCTGTGGAGCAGATTGACGGCGCATCGCGACGGGTCGTGCGGCTGGCCTGGGGGCTGGCGACACTCGCCCTCCTGCTGATGATCGGTGCGGGGGTGTTCAAGGCAGCAACCGGGGCTGGGCTCGGTATCGCGATCGAGGAGCTGATCTTCTTCTTCGTGTTCGCGATCGTCTTCGCCGGTCTGGGTGCCCTGATCGCCTCGCGCCATCCGGGGAATGCGATCGGCTGGCTCTTTCTGGGCGTGGCCGTGACCCTGGGTGTCGGATGGGTGGCGGGTGCCTACGCGGATGACTGGATCAAAACCCGGTCAGGACCCGGGCTCCTGGGCAGGACGGCCGCCCTGATTTCTGATTCGTCGTGGATACCGCTGGTCATGGTTCCGGCCACTTTCCTCATCCTGCTGTTCCCCGACGGACGGCTGTTGTCGCCGCGATGGCGCCCGATCGCCTGGTGCGCAGGGATCGGCACAGCGCTTGCCCAGCTGACCGCGGTTTTCAGCCCTGATCCCTTGTCGGAGTATCCGCAGCTGACGAGCCCCTTTGGAGTGCACAGCCGGCTGGTCGACGTCGCGGTCGACGTCTCGTTCGTGCTGCTGTTCGTTGGAATCGTGGGCTCCATCGTGTCGCTGATCGTCAGGTTTCGTCGCGCGCCTGGGCAGGAGCGCCAGCAGATCAAGTGGCTCGCCTTCGCCGGCGCGGTCGCTGCGGTCGTCGTTCCGATGATGGTCGCCTTCTTGTACGAGGCGATGGACGAGACGGTGGCGACCTTGATCGTCATGGGCAGCGTGCTCGGCCTGCCGATCGCTGCGGGTGTCGCGATCTTGAAGTATCGGCTTTATGACATCGATGTGGTGATCAACAAGTCGGTGGTTTTGGTGGTTTTGGTGGGGTTCATCACGGCGGTGTATGCGGTGATTGTGGTGGGTTTGGGGTCGTTGTTGCCGGTGGGTGACGGGAATCTTGGGTTGGCGATTGTGGCGACGGCGTTGGTGGCGGTGGTGTTCGAGCCGGTGCGGTTGCGGGTGCAGCATTGGGCGAACCGGTTGGTCTATGGGCGTCGGGCGTCGCCTTATGAGACGTTGGCGGCGATGACGGAGAAGATCGGTGATTCCGTTGATCCTGGTGATGCGTTGGGTGAGGCGGCTCGGTTGTTGGCTGAGGGGACGGGTGCTGCTCAGGCGGTGGTGTGGGTGGCTCGTGATGGTGTGTTGACGGCGCGGGCGACTGCTGGTGACGACAGCGGTGATCCGGAGCCGGTGGCGTTGGTGGGTGGTGAGCTGCCGACCTTGGTGGGGGTGGCGTTGGTGGAGCCGGTGCGTCATGAGGGCAAGTTGGTGGGTGCGTTGAGTCTGGCGAAGCGTCCCGGTGAGGGGGTGAACTCCACTGATCGGCGGTTGGTGGCTGAGCTGGCTGGTCAGGCGGCGTTGTTGTTGGCGAACACGCGGTTGCGGTCGCGTCTGGGTGAGCGTCTGGTGGAGCTGCGGATCTCTCGGCAGCGGATGATCACGGCGCAGGACCGGGCTCGGCATGCGTTGGAGCGCGATCTTCATGACGGTGCCCAGCAGGAGCTGGTGGCGTTGAAGGTCAAGCTGGGGTTGGCTCGCACCATCGCGACCCGTGAAGGTGTCCCCGCGGTGGCGCAGGAGCTGGACGACACCGCGCAGATCGCTGACCGGGCGGTCGACACGTTGCGTGATGTCGCTCGTGGCATCTATCCACCCCTGTTGGAGTCCGAAGGCCTGGCGGCTGCGTTGTCGGCGCAGGCCCGCCGGGCCGGTCTGTCGGTGACGGTGTTGGACCGGGCCCAGATCCGCTATCCGCGTGAGCTGGAAGCCACCGCTTACTTCTGCGCTTTGGAAGCCTTGCGCAATGCGGTCAAGCACGCCGACGCCACCCACGCCCATGTCGAGCTCAACGGCACCGCAGCCGATCTGGTCGTCACCGTCACCGACGACGGCAACGGCTTCGACCCCGACACCACCACCCACGGCGACGGCCTGACCCACATGGCCGACCGCGTCGACGCCACCGGCGGCACCCTGTCCATCGACTCCACCCCCGACCACGGCACCACCATCACCCTCAACCTCCCCACCACCCAGGAGCCCACAGCCGCCGCAGACCCCACACCCCAGCTCGCCGGAGCCACGACATGACCGGCACCCTGATCAAGGAGCGAGCTCTGGCCTTGTCGGCTCGCTCCACCAAGCTCGCGTGGGGACTGGCAACCCTCGCGCTCGTGTTGATCTTCGTGGCCATCGTCGTCTCACGAGCGACGCACACCGGTGTCGGCCTCGATCAGGTGGCCCTCTTCGTGACGATCGTGCTGGTCTTTGCCGTCTTGGGCGGTCTGGTGGCCTCGCGGCACCCGAGGAACGCGATCGGCTGGCTGTTCCTGGGCGTGGCCGTGACTGAGGGCATCGCCTGGGTGATCTCGACCTACGCGGACCATTGGGTCCAGACCGGTATCGGACCTGCGCAGGTGGGCAGGGCCGCCGTCTGGTACTCCAACCTCTCGTGGATGCCCCTGGTGCTCATTCCGTCCACCTTCCTGCCCCTGCTGTTCCCCGACGGGCGGCTGCTGTCGCGACGTTGGCGACCGGTTGCCTGGTGCGCAGGTCTCGGCACAGCCGGCTTTTTCGTGGCGGTGGGTCTTGAACCCGGCTACTTGACCGAGTACCCGCAGCTGAAGAATCCGTACGGCGTCGACAGTCCACTACTCGCTCCGTTCGCGATCGGTGCTGTCGTGGTGGGGCTGACTGGGCTCGTGGGTTCAGCGGCGTCACTGATACTCCGGTTCCGTCGCGCGCGCGGCCAGGAACGCCAGCAAATCAAGTGGTTGGCCTCCGCTGCCGCTTTGGCGGCGGTCGTCGTCCCGATCATGGTCGTCCTCTACGACAAGATGAACGAGACCCTGGCGACCTTCATCGTCATGGGCAGTGTGCTCTGTCTGCCGGTGGCTGCGGGGGTCGCGATCTTGAAGTATCGGCTGTACGACATCGATGTGGTGATCAGTCGAACGTTGCTGGTGGCGGGTCTGGCGGGATTCATCACGGCGGCGTATGTGGGGATCGTGGTGGGTGTGGGTTCCCTGTTGGGCGGTGGTGGGGACCCGAACGTGGTGTTGTCGGTGGTGGCCACGACGGTGGTGGCGGTGGCGTTCCAGCCGGTGCGTCGGTGGTTGCAGCGGGTCGCGAATCGGTTGGTGTTCGGTCGTCGGTCGACGCCGTATGACGTGTTGAGTGGTTTCGCGACGCGGGTGGGCGCGGGTGAGTCGTCGACGGAGTCGTTGGTGCATGTGGCGGAGCTGTTGGCGGGTGGAACGGGTGCCGACCCGGCGCGGGTGTGGCTGCGGGTGGGTTCGACGCTGCGCGCGGAGGCGGCCTGGCCGGTCGACGCCGGCTCGGTCGATCCGGTGACGATCGACGCCGGGGATGGCGTGGACGCCGCCGTGTCGAGGTTGCCGGCTGCTGATCTGGCGGTGCCGGTGGTGGAGCGTGGCGAGCTGCTGGGTGTGCTGACGATCGCCAAGCCACGGGGTGAGCGGGTCAGCGAGGTCGATGTGGACCTGGTGGAGCGGCTTGCGGCGGCCAGTGGGGTGGTGCTGCGGAACCTGCGGCTGGATGCGGAGCTGGCCCAACGGCTGGAGGACCTGGAAGCGTCGCGGCGCAGGTTGGTGTCGGCCCAGGATGACGCGCGACGTCGGATCGAGGCTGATCTGGCTGGCGGGTCACGAGCCGAGCTGAACTTGGTGCGCGAACGTCTGGCATCGATGACCGCCAACCTGGACGCGGACGCGGCGCCGAAGACGGCCATGTTGCTGACGCAGCTGATCGAGGCCACCGACGGTGCGTTGGGCACGCTGGCCGGCCTGGCCGCCGGGGTTTATCCGCCGAGGCTCGCTGCCGACGGCCTGGTGGCGGCCTTGACCGAACAGGCCGCCAAAGCAGCACTGCCCGTGCAGGTGCGTGCCGACGGCGTGGGCCGATATGAACCTGACGTGGAGGCGGCCGCCTACTTCGCGGTCCTCGAAGGCTTGCAGAACGTCGCCAAGTACGCCGACGCGACGGCCGCCCAGGTGCGACTGCGTGGGGATGTCGACTGGCTGCGCTTCGAGGTGGTCGACGACGGTGCAGGCTTCGACCAGGCCACCACCACGATGGGCAGCGGTCTGCAGGGCATCGCCGACCGCCTCGACACCGTCGGCGGCTCCCTCACCATCACCTCGAGACCCGGAGCCGGCACCACCATCAGCGGCCACATCCCCGCGCCCGTCGCGGTAGACCCGGTGCCCGAGCTCGTCGGAGTCGTCCGATGACCATCACCGTCGACGCAGCGCATGACCGGCGCTCACATCGGATGAGCCGGCTCGCCTGGGTGGTGTGCGGCGTGATCCTGGCCGTGGTGGCGACTCGTCTCGTTCTCGCGATCATCGATCCGGCGTCGTCGGACTCCTCGAGTGATCCGGCCATTCCGGGAGGCGGCATTCCCGTGGCCGTGGTCGAGGTGATCTGCCTCTCGGCGATCGCGGTGATCGGAGCCATGGTGGCCTACCGCCGCCCTCAGAATCCGATCGGATGGATCTTCTGTGCGATCTCGCTGTCGTTCGCCCTGACGGTCCTCGTGGCGCACGCCTACTACACGTTCTCCCTCGACCAGACGGAACCCAGCGGCGCTGCGACCATCACCGCGTGGCTGAGCACGTGGACCTGGCTGCCGGCGATCGTCTCGGCGCTGGTCCTGTTCCCGTTGTTGTTTCCCACCGGTCGTCCGCCAACACCCCGGTGGCGGTGGGTTCTGTGGCTCGGCCTCACTGGCGGCTCCGTCATGCTGCTGAGCTTCTGGCTGGTTCCCGGGAAGCTCGAGGGGTACCCGATCGACAACCCCGTCGGCATTCCGGAAGGTCTTGGCGTGGCGGTGAAGATCGTCGGCACCGGGGGTTTCGCGATGCTGCTCGTGGCGATGCTCGCGTCTGTCGTCTCGATCGTGGTGCGCTTCCGGCGGTCGCAGGGCGAGGAGCGAGAGCAGATCAAGTGGGTCGCGGCGGCGGCGGTGCTGTTCGCGGGAATCTACGCCCTCCCGTTCGGAAGTCTCATCAGTGACGACGCCAGTCTCGCGTCGGTCCTGTTCGGTGTGCTGATCATGGCCGGCGCGGTCGCGGTGTCGATCCTGAAGTACCGGTTGTACGACATCGATGTGGTGATCAGTCGAACGTTGCTGGTGGCGGGTCTGGCGGGATTCATCACGGCGGCGTATGTGGGGATCGTGGTGGGTGTGGGCTCCTTGTTGGGCGGCGGTCGGAATCCGAATGTGGTGTTGTCGGTGGTGGCGACGACGGTGGTGGCCGTGGCGTTCCAGCCGGTGCGCCGGTGGTTGCAGCGGGTCGCGAATCGGTTGGTGTTCGGTCGTCGGTCGACGCCGTATGACGTGCTGAGTGGCTTCGCGACGCGAGTCGGTGCGGGTGAGTCGTCTCCGGAGTCGTTGGTGCATGTGGCCGAGCTGTTGGCGGGTGGAACGGGTGCCGACCCGGCGCGGGTGTGGCTGCGGGTGGGTTCGACACTTCGCGCGGAGGCGACCTGGCCGGTCGACGCCGGCTCGGTCGATCCGGTGACGATCGACGTCGAGGGTGACGTGGATGCCGCCGTGTCGAGGTTGCCGGCTGCTGATCTGGCGGTGCCGGTGGTGGAGCGTGGCGAGCTGCTGGGGGTGCTGACGATCGCCAAGCCACGGGGTGAGCGGGTCAGCGAGGTCGATGTGGACCTGGTGGAGCGGCTTGCGGCGGCCAGTGGGGTGGTGCTGAGGAACCTGCGCCTGGACGCGGAGCTGACGCAGCGGCTGGTGGACCTGGAGGCGTCACGGCGCAGGTTGGTGTCGGCCCAGGATGATGCGCGTCGTCGGATCGAGGCTGATCTGGCGGGCGGGTCACGAGCCGAGCTGATCCTGGTGCGAGACCGGTTGACGACGCTGGCGGCGAACGTGGATGCGGATACGGCTCCGAAGACGGCGATGCTGCTGACGCAGCTGATCGAGGCCACCGACGGTGCGTTGGCCACGTTGACCGGTCTGGCCGCGGGCGTCTATCCGCCCAGGCTCGCTGCCGACGGCCTCGTGGCGGCCTTGACCGAACAGGCCGCCAAGGCAGCACTGCCCGTGCAGGTGCGTGCCGACGGCGTGGGCCGATATGAACCTGACGTGGAGGCGGCCGCCTACTTCGCGGTCCTCGAAGGCTTGCAGAACGTCGCGAAGTACGCCGACGCGACGGCCGCAGAGGTGCGGCTGCGTGGGGATGTCGACTGGCTGCGCTTCGAAGTGGTCGACGACGGTGCAGGTTTCGACACCGCCACCACCACGATGGGCAGCGGACTGCAGGGCATCACCGACCGCCTCGACACCGTCGGCGGCTCGCTCACCATCACCTCGAAACCCGGATCCGGCACGGCCATCGCCGGCCACATCCTCACGACACCCCGGGCGGCCACCTCGGCCGAAGGCGCACCCGAGCTGGCAGGAGCCGCACCATGACCACGTCGACCGCTGCCGAGACTTCGGTGACGGAGTTGCGATGGAGCCTGCTGGCGTGGGGGCTGGCGGCGTTCTCGCTTTTGCTCATGATCAGCGCGGAGCTCCTGGCGCTCTCAGCCGGGCTCGGCCTCGACGGTCGCTCCCTGTTCCCGTGGTCGTTCATGGTGGTCTTCTCCGTGCTGGGCGGTCTGATCGGGTCACGACACCCGAGAAACGCGATCGGCTGGATCTTCGCCGGCGCCGCGGTGACGGTCGGGATCGGCTGGTTGTTGGGCGCGTACGCCACGTATTGGGTCGAGACCGGAAAGGGAATGGAGAGCCTTGCTGGGATTGGCGCCTGGTACTCGAACCTCTCCTGGATTCCCTGGATCCTGATTCCTTCGACCTTCCTCGTCCTGCTGTTCCCCGACGGCGAGCTGCTGTCGCGGCGCTGGCGGCCGGTCGCCTGTTGCGCGGGGCTCGGCATCGTCGGTGCCTTCCTCTCAGAAGGCCTGCATCCCGGCCCGATCGCGGACTATCCGACGCTGACCAACCCGTTCGGAGTGAACAGCAGCCTGATCAGCCCGTTCGATGGTCTGTCGCTCCTGCTGGTGCTGATCGGCATGGTGGGCGGCGCCTCATCACTCATCCTCAGGTTCCGTCGCGCGCAGGGGCAGGAGCGTCAGCAGATCAAGTGGCTCGCCTCCGCTGGAGGGGTGGCGGCGGTCGTTGTCCCGATCATGTTCGTCGTCTACGACCTGGTGGGTGACCTTGTGGCGAACACCACGATCATGGCGACCGTCCTGACCCTGCCGATCGCTGCGGGTGTCGCGATCTTGAAGTATCGGCTTTATGACATCGATGTGGTGATCAACAAGTCGGTGGTGTTGGTGGTTTTGGTGGGGTTCATCACGGCGGTGTATGCGGTGATTGTGGTGGGTTTGGGGTCGTTGTTGCCGGTGGGTGACGGGAATCTTGGGTTGGCGATTGTGGCGACGGCGTTGGTGGCGGTGGTGTTCGAGCCGGTGCGGTTGCGGGTTCAGCATGGGGCGAACCGGTTGGTCTATGGGCGGCGGGCGTCGCCTTATGAGACGTTGGCGGCGATGACGGAGAAGATCGGTGATTCCGTTGATCCTGGTGATGCGTTGGGTGAGGCGGCTCGGTTGTTGGCTGAGGGGACGGGTGCTGCTCAGGCGGTGGTGTGGGTGGCTCGTGATGGTGTGTTGACGGCGCGGGCGACTGCTGGTGACGACAGCGGTGATCCGGTGCCGGTGGCGTTGGTGGGTGGTGAGCTGCCGACGTTGGTGGGGGTGGCGTTGGTGGAGCCGGTGCGTCATGAGGGCAAGCTGGTGGGTGCGTTGAGTCTGGCGAAGCGTCCCGGTGAGGGGGTGAACTCCACTGATCGGCGGTTGGTGGCTGAGCTGGCTGGTCAGGCGGCGTTGTTGTTGGCGAACACGCGGTTGCGGTCGCGTCTGGGTGAGCGTCTGGTGGAGCTGCGGATCTCTCGGCAGCGGATGATCACGGCGCAGGACCGGGCTCGGCATGCGTTGGAGCGCGATCTTCATGACGGTGCCCAGCAGGAGCTGGTGGCGTTGAAGGTCAAGCTGGGGTTGGCGCGCACCATCGCGACCCGTGAGGGTGTCCCCGCGGTGGCGCAGGAGCTGGACGACACCGCGCAGATCGCTGACCGGGCGGTCGACACGTTGCGTGATGTCGCTCGTGGCATCTATCCGCCCCTGTTGGAGTCCGAAGGCCTGGCGGCTGCGTTGTCGGCGCAGGCCCGCCGGGCCGGTCTGTCGGTGACGGTGTTGGACCGGGCCCAGATCCGCTATCCGCGTGAGCTGGAAGCCACCGCCTACTTCTGCGCTTTGGAAGCCTTGCGCAACGCGGTCAAGCACGCCGACGCCACCCACGCCCATGTCGAGCTCAACGGCACCGCAGCCGATCTGGTCGTCACCGTCACCGACGACGGCAACGGCTTCGACCCCGACACCACCACCCACGGCGACGGCCTGACCCACATGGCCGACCGCGTCGACGCCACCGGCGGCACCCTGTCCATCGACTCCACCCCAGGCCACGGCACCACCATCACCCTCAACCTCCCCGTGTCACAGGCACAACCGTCGGTCGCGACCGGCGAGCTCACCGATCAGCTGTCGACGACTGCCGGCTAGCAGAGCCGCTCAGGACATCCGTTCGCCGGCCTCGATGCGCACCTCGACAGTGTTGCCGGGGGCCGCGAGCGGGCAGCGCCAGCGGTCGTCGTACCGGCAGGACGGGTGGTACGCGAAGTTGAGGTCGAGCACCATGCTGGACTCGTCGCCGCCGAGCCACGAACCCTTCGCGGTGTCGAGCAGGTAGCGACCGGCGCCGTAGCTTGCCCCCTTCCCATCAGTACTGCCGGCGGTGCCGTCCTTGATCGGCACGAACAAGCCGCCGGCGTACTGGTGCATCGTCCAGACGTCCAGGGTCCCGCCGACCGGCAGCTCCACCGTCGCGATGCGCCGCATCACCAGGCCGCCGTCGTCGCCGGTGTCGAGCTCGCGCTCATCGGCTTCGGCAGGTTGGAGCGGCACCGTGAACCGCCAGGCCGGGTCGTACGGCCAGTAGGGCAGCCCGGTGTCCCGCAGCGGGTCGTCGGCAGGCAAGGCCGACTGAGGGTGGGTGCGGAACAGCTCGTCGCGGCCGGCTCGCCAGATGGCGTGCCCGTGCTCGGGATCGTCGTCGGCGCGCACTCGGGCATAGAGATCACTCACGCGTATGCGCCAGTCGACAAGGGTCAGAGCAGGTGTGTCCATGGTGCCTACACTGTCGCGATGAGCGACACCGCGCGAGGCCAACAGGGCGCGGTGACCATCTGGCTGGTCGGGCTGGCGATCTATCTGCTGGCCGTCTTCCATCGCTCGTCGCTGGCCGTGGCCGGTCTCGCGGCGTCGGAGCGGTTCGGCATCTCCGCGGCACAGCTGTCGACGTTCGCAGTGCTCCAGCTGCTCGTCTACACCGGGATGCAGGTTCCCGTCGGGCTCATCCTCGACCGCTTCGGGTCCCGCCGGGTGATGCTCGTCGGCCTGGCCACACTGACCCTCGCGCAGGCCGGATTCGCGCTCGCCGACACCTACACTCTCGCCCTCCTCGCGCGCGCCTTCGTCGGCGTCGGCGACGCGATGACGTTCGTGTGCGTGCTTCGCCTCGTGAACACGTGGTTCGTCGCTCGACGCATCCCATTGGTCACGCAGCTCACGGGAGTGCTCGGCCAAACCGGGGCCATCATCGCCGCGGTGCCCATGACCTGGTCGCTGCGCGAGCTCGGCTGGACCCGCTCCTACCTGCTCGCCGCGTCGGTGGGCGTGGTCCTGATGGTCGCCCTGGTGGTCGTGATCCACGACAGTCCCGATCGGCGCAGCCTGTCGGGCCCGGCGCTCCGCTGGGAGACGGTGCGGCGCAGTCTCGGCGACGCGTGGGAGCATCCCGGCACGCGCCTCGGGTTCTGGACGCACTTCACGACGCAGTTCAGCGCGACCACACTCGGCCTGCTCTGGGGGTACCCGTTCTTCGTCCAGGGTGAGGGCCGGTCGCCCGCGGCAGCCGGCGCGCTGCTCACGCTGCTGGTCGTCGCCGTCATGGCGGCTGGCCCTGTGCTCGCCTGGGCGATCACCAACCACCCGTGGCACCGCTCGACCCTGGTCATCGGGATCGTGTCGAGTCTCGTCGTCGTGTGGAGCGCCGTGCTCGCGTGGCACGGTCCGGCGCCGACGTGGTTGCTCGTGGTGCTGATGATCGTGGTCGGAGTCGGCGGCCCCGCGTCGATGATCGGGTTCGACTTCGGCCGCACGTTCAACCCGGCCCATCGACTCGGCACCGCGATCGGCTTGATCAACCAGGGCGGCTTCCTCGCCAGCCTGGTGCTGGTGCTCGCGATCGGACTGGTGCTCGACTGGCGCACGCCCGGGTCGAGCACCGACTACTCGCCGAGCGCGTTCGTCTGGGCGATGTCCTGCCAGTACGTGCTGTGGACGCTCGGCCTCGTGCAGCTCGTTCGCTATCGCTTCAAGGCACGCCAACGCCTCCGGGCCGATGACCCGGAGGCGTACGCGCGAATGTCTGGTCTCGGCTAGGCGGCGGCTGTGCCCGAAGTGTGGCCTACGCCGCGGGCTCGCGGACGAACATCACGTTGGTCTTGCCCTGGTGCTCGAGCTCGCCGACCGGCTCGAAGCCGCGGCCCTCGTGGAAGGCCAGGGAGCCGTCGTTGTCGTCGTACACCTCGAGCGCGACGGGCTTCTCGCCCTCGATCTCGTCGTAGAGGCGCGAGGCCACGCCGAGGCGACGGTGCGTCTCGGCGACCACGATGCGGTCGAGGTAGACGTAGTCGTCGAGGCGCTTCTCGAACCACGCGTAGCGGCTGGAGTCGTAGGTCGCACCGGTCGGCAGCGTGATGACGAAGCCGGCGATGTCGCCGTCGTCGTCGAGCACGAGTGCCTGGTCGGCCTGCTTCACGAGAAGCGCCAGGCCTTCGCGGTCGATCGGGCCGACGCCCTCGAGGGCGGTCTGGTTGATGTCGACGACGGCATCGAGATCATCGGTGGTGATCTCACGGATGGTCATGTCATGGGCAGTGGCGGGGTGATTCAGCGTCATCTGGCTCATTGGTGTCTACGTTACGTCAACCTGCATGCCCGAGCGAGCCGAGAGCCCTGTTCATGAGCCATCTCACGTTCAGCGTGTGAGGCGGCTCACATCCGTGCCGGTCAGACCGTGAATTCGACCCCGGTGGCGGCCTCGGATGCGTCCCACAGGTTGTCCGCGAGGTCCTCGTCGCGGGCCCATCGCGTCATGCCGACGAGCCTGGGGCGGCCGCGGGTCTGTCCGAGCGAGCTCGGCCCCACGTACTCGCCGCCGGTGAGCGACGGGTCGGTCGCGGCGCGCAGCAGCGGCCAGGCACCCATCTCGGCCGACTGCGCGACGATGCGACTGACCTGATGGAAGGCCGTGCCGGCGAGGGCGTTGACGCCACCGCCGAGACTGGTGCCGGTCTTCTGCAGGTTGGTGAGCGCATATCCCGGATGGGCGCCGACACTGACGACGCCGAGGCCGGCTGCCTTGACCCGGCGATTCAGCTCGAGGGCGAAGCTCAGGTTAGCCAGCTTGGACTCCGAGTAGGACTTCCACCGCCCGTAGCGGCGCGGCGAGCCCTCGCGCGTCAGCGTCCGCAGGTCGAAGCCGATGGCCCGCGTGTGCATCAACGACGACACCGTGACGATCCGCGCGTCGCTCGCCTTCAGCAGCGGCCACAGCGTCGCGGTCCAGGCGAAGTGCCCGAGGTGGTTGGTGGCGATCTGCAGCTCGAACCCGTCGGCCGACGTGTTCCGCGGCGTCGCCATGATGCCGGCGTTGTTGACGAGGATGTCGATCCGGTCGTACCCGGCCGCCACCTCGCCGGCCGCTCGCTTGGTGTCGGACAGGTCGGCGAGGTCGAGTGCGACGACGTCGACGGTCACTCCCGGCACCTCCGAACGCAGCTCGCCGATCGCGTCGTCGGCCTTCGAGGCGTTGCGCGCCGTGACCACCAGCTCCGCCCCGCGCCGTGCCAGCTCGAGCGCGGTGCTGAACCCGAGGCCGCCGGTGACGCCGGTGATGACCGCGCGCTTGCCGATCAGGTCGGGGATGTCGTCCACGGACCAGCTCATTGCGTGAGGCCCATCGCATCGAGGACCGCGTGGCCGAGCTTCTCGTCACCGTGGACGTCGACATCGACCCGGTCAGGGGTACGGCGGCCGGCGCCCAGCACCGTGAAAGCCTCGCTGGTCATGGTCAGGGTGGCGGTGGGCTCATCGGCGACCTCGGCCGCGGCGCGTCCGTCGTCGCCGATGACCGCGCCGATCTCCAGTGGCACCTCGCCGGTGATGTGCCACACCACCGACGTGCCGACCGGCGGCGCGACCCGCTTGCCGAGGACGAACGGCATGCCGGCCGCGAACGAGTTCGCGGTGACGTGCGCACCGGCGGTGCCGAGGGATCCGGGCCGGTTGGCCGCCCGGCGGATGTCCTGCTCGTGGCACCACAGGTCGATGGTGCGGTTGCGGAGCAGCAGCTCCCACGTCCAGTCGACGCCGCCCGGTGTCGTGTCCGGCTTCGACGTCGGGTCGGGAAGGTCCTGCAGCCGTTCCACGCGTGCATCGACGGCCTCGCGCAGCTCGTCGATCAGCTCCTGCGGGCTCCGATCGGCTCTCGCGTCGACGCCGGCCTGCGTGTAGTCCTGCGACGGTGTCTGGCCGTTGCCGCGCGACGAGGTGTGGGCCGTGTCATGGCCGGCCAGGACGGCCTCGAGGTGGGCGAGGTGGGCGGCGACGCCGTGCACGTTCCAGCCCGGGAGGTCGGTGGGCTTCGACCAGTCGTCGTCGGAGAGGTTCGGCAGGAGGTCGATCACGTCGCGTGCGCTGCCGTGCCATGCCTGGACGTAGGGCTCAAGCGGGTGCATCGTCGGTCTCCTGGTCGTGCCGTCGTCGTGCGATGAAGGTCCAGAGCGCGAGCCCGATGCCGAGCACGGTGCCGATGATCGCGATGCCGTTGCCGTTGTTCGCTCGCTCGGTGAAGCCGTCGACCGTGGAGAAAGCATAGGTCGCGTTGTCGGGGCGCTTGTCGGCCGGCGTGCACCGGATGCTCATGGTGTCGTGGCCGTTGGGCTCGAACCCGATGAGGTGCCACTCGTTGCCGTCGTCGTTGACGACCAGCTCGAGGCTGGCCGCCGGGATCGGCTTCGGCTCCCTCTTGGCCTTCTTCGCGGCCTCGGTCGTCTGCGTGCAGGTGACGCGGCGCTCGGGCTGGATGACGTCGGTGAACACCGCGACGCTCAGACCGCCGGCATCGAGGGGTCGCGTGACCGCGGCGATGGGAGCCTCCCGCACCGAGTCCCACGCGCCCGCAGCCACGACCGTTCCCGCGATCCACCCGCCGAGGGCGAGGGTGAGCGCGGCCAGGTACCAGAGCGGATTAACAGGCCTGATGGGGAGCCTCCTGTTGATGGAGGAGACGTTACCGGCGATCAGAAGGCGGCTTCGTCGAGCTCCATGACCGAGTCGTCGATGTTCTCGGCGATCGCGCGCTCAGCGGACAGCTTCGGCAGGACGTTGCGGGCGAAGAACTGCGCCGCCGCGACCTTGCCCTCGTAGAAGCTCTTGTCGGACGCCGAGACGTCGCCACCGAGCTTCTCGAGCGCCACCTCAGCACCGCGCAGCAGCAGCCACGCGACGACGAGGTCGCCGAGCACGTACACGAGGCGGGTCGTGTTGAGCCCCACCTTGTAGATGTTCTCAAGATCGCCGTTCTCCTCCGCCGGGTTCGCCGACATGAGGTCCTGGAACACGGCGCCGAGGATGGCCTGCGCGTCGGCCAGGCCGGTCGCGAGCAGCTCGCGCTCGACCTTCAGCCGGCCGTTGCCAGCCTCGCTCTCGACGAACGCCTGGATCTCCTGCGCGAGGTGGCCGATGGCCTGGCCCTTGTCCTTCACGATCTTGCGGAAGAACAGGTCCTGACCCTGGATGGCCGTGGTGCCCTCGTAGAGCGTGTCGATCTTGGCGTCACGCACGTACTGCTCGATCGGGTAGTCCTGCAGGAAGCCCGAGCCGCCGAACGTCTGGAGGGACTCGGTGCCGAGCAGCACCCACGAGCGCTCCGAGCCATGGCCCTTGACGAGCGGCAGCAGGAGGTCGTTGACGGCCTCGGACAGCGACGTGTCCTCACCGGCAGCTTCCTTGATCATGATGTCGTCCTGCCAGGTCGCCGCATAGATCATCAGCGATCGGAGGCCCTCGGCGTACGCCTTCTGCGTCATGAGCGAGCGGCGGACGTCGGGGTGGTGGGTGATCGTCACGCGCGGGGCGGTCTTGTCGGCCGCCTGGGTGAGATCGGCACCCTGCACGCGCTCCTTGGCGTACGCCAGCGCGTTGAGGTAGCCGGTCGACAGCGTCGCAATGGCCTTGGCGCCGACCATCATGCGGGCGTTCTCGATGACGCGAAACATCTGGTTGATGCCGTCGTGCACCTCGCCGAGCAGCCAGCCCTGGGCCGGTGCGTCGTCACCGAAGGTGATCTCGCACGTGGTGGACACCTTGATGCCCATCTTCTTCTCGACGTTGGTGACGTAGGCGCCGTTGCGCTCGCCGGTCAGCTCGCCGGTCTCGTGGTCGAAGTGGAACTTCGGGACGAGGAAGAGGCTGAGCCCCTTGGTGCCGGGACCTCCGGCACCCTCGACGCCCTGGGGACGTGCGAGGACGAGATGCATGATGTTCTCGGACAGGTCGTGCTCGGCCGAGGTGATGAAGCGCTTGACGCCCTCGATGTTCCAGGAGCCGTCCTCGTTGGGGATGGCCTTGGTGCGTCCGGCGCCGACGTCGGAGCCGGCGTCCGGCTCGGTGAGCACCATCGTGGCGCCCCAGCTGCGATCGACCATGATCTGGGCGATCTTCTGGTCGCGCTCGATGCCGTTCTCGAAGACGATGCGCGCGAAGGCGGGGCCACAGCCGAACATCCAGATGGCCGGGTTCGAGCCGAGGACGAACTCGGCGCTGCTCCAGATGAGCGAGGCCGGCGCGACCTGGCCGCCGAGCTCCTCGGGGATCTGCAGGCGCCACCACTCGGCATCCATCCACGCCTTGTACGACTTGGTGAAGGCCTCGGGCATGGTGACCGTCTTGGCCTCGGGGTCGTACACCGGCGGGTTGCGGTCGCTGTCGTCGAACGACGCGGCGAGATCGCCGCGGGAGATGCGGTCGATCTCGGTCAGGATGCTCTTCGCGGTCTCGGTGTCGACCTCTTCGAAGGGGCCAGTGCCCAGGACGTCTTGGCGGTTGAAGAGCTCGAACAGGTTGAACTCGACGTCGCGCAGGTTGCTCAGGTAGTGGCTCATTCTGCTTGATCCCCAATTCCGGGTGCAGGTGGACGTGCTGCGATGTGGCAGCCGGTTACCGACCAGTCTACTGGTGGGTAACATGAGTATCGGATGTCTGCGGGCTCGACACAACCCCAACCGCGCCAATTGCGATGTGATTCGTGTCATTGCAGGTCACAGGATTGACGCGGGGGCACGCGCGGACTACGCATGAGGGATGACCGCGAACACCGACCCTCGTGAGGCGTTCGAGTCGATCGTCGGGGCCGGCCAGTACATGACCCTGGCCACCGCGGACGCGTCCGGCCTTCCGTGGGCGTCGCCGGTGTGGTTCGCCACGATCGACTTCCAGGAGTTCTTCTGGATCTCGTCGCCGGACGCTCGGCACTCGCAGAACCTCGCGGTGCGCTCGGAGCTCGCCCTCTCGATCTATGACTCCCGCCAACCGCCGATGACGGGACTGGGCGTCTACGTCTCGGCGATCGGCATCCAGGTGCCCGAGTCGGAGCTGGCCGATGCGCTGAGCGTCTACGCAGACCGGGAGCACAAGGTCGGGATCTCCCCGTTGGAGCGCTCCGACGTGCTGCCGCCGGCGAAGCATCGGATGTATCGGGCCACGGCGACCGAGCGCTACGTCCTCGGGTCGGGCGACACCCGGGTGCCGGTGCCGTAGCCCGCCGCGACATGAAAGCGCCCCCGGGCCGGAGCCTGGGGGCGCTGGTTCAGAGGGTGAGCCGTGGCTCAGACCTCGAGGGTCGGGACTCGCCGGTAGCCATCCTTGGCGACCGTGCTGACGGTCCGGGTGACGCCAATGGCGGTGATGAGGGCGATGAGTGTGCCGAGGACGAACATGGTGAGCCTCCTTCAAGGTTCTGGTTCAAAGTTTCTGGACTACGTCCATTCTGACTATTTCAACTATCCAGCACAAGCGAATATTCCTTCACGTAACGTGTAGAATCACTACATGGACGCGAGAAGGCTCGAGTTCCTGCGGGAACTGGCGGAACGAGGCACCGTGGGCGCGGTGGCCGATGCGATGAAGGTCACACCATCGGCGGTGTCCCAGCAGCTCAAAGCGCTGGAACGCGAGGCCGGATACGCCCTCCTGGAGCCCTCCGGACGTGGTGTCGCGCTCACCGAGGCGGGCCGCGCCCTGGCCCGCACGGCCACCGAGATCGCGGTCGCCGTCGAGCGCGCCGAGGGCAGTTGGCGTGAGTACATGGAGCAGCCGGCCGGACGCGTCACGCTGCGCACGTTTCCCACCGGCGGAGAGATGTTGCTGCCCGGCCTCCTGACCCGGATGGCCGAGCGGCCGGACGTCGAGCTCGTGTGCACGGACGAGAACGCCAGCGTCGACTTCGCCGACCTGACGCCCGATCACGACGTCGTCGTGGCCGACTCACCGACGACAGCCGCGAGCTGGCACGAGCGCAGCCTGCAGGTCGTGCCACTGATGAGCGAGCCTCTCGACGTCGCCCTCCCGGAGGACCATCGACTCGCCCGCAAGGAGAGCCTGTCGCCGAAGGACGTCGCGGGTGAGACGTGGATCGGGGTGCCGCACGACTACCCGTTCGACAGCGTGCTCGAGCAGGTCGTGGCGGTGACCGGTGAGCCGGTGCACGTCGCGCAGCGCATCGCCGACAACGGCATCGTCGAGGCACTCGTCGCAGCCGGCCACGGCATCGCGATCCTGCCGCGGTTCACCACGCGCGAGCACGGCAACGGTCTCGTCACGCGGCGGCTGGTCGGCATCCGCGCGACGCGTGAGATCACCGCGCTGCTGCGTCCGGATCGCTACGAGCGCCCGTCGGTGCGGGCCGTCGTCGATGCGCTGCGGGCCGAGGCCCGGGCGGTGGCGGAGGCGCACCGCGCGGCGTAGGCAGTCAGCCGATGAGGTCGGTGTAGATCCGGCAGTCCAGCACCGCGCGGGTCTTGCGGTCCAGCGTGGCGATGACGGCGGCCGGCTGACCGTCGACGGTGCAGCTGGCCGTCACGACATGGCCCGACGCGATGACCTTGTCGAGGTCGTCGACCCTGGTGCCGAGGTACGCCCGCACCGCCTTCTTGCCCTTCTTGCCGACGCTGCGGATGGCCCCGACGAAGCGGGCGGTGCCGCCGAAGCCGAGGTTGCGCACCAGGCTCGCGTTCATGGTGGCCATCGACCTGAGGTGCTTCGCCCGCGGCCGCATCAGCTGGGCGAAGTTCGGCGCCAGCTCCCAGTGCGCCGCCATGCGCTCCACCTTGAGCGCACCGTCGCGCTCGACCAGCTCGTAGCGCAGGTGCGCTGGGGTGCTGACCTGCAACCCGGTGCCGAGGGTGGTCACGACCGTCACGTCGCGCACGACGTGCAGACCGTCGATCCAGTCGTGGTGCACGACGAACTCGATGTCGTTCGGTGCGATGAAGGCGTTCCAGAACCCGGAGATGTCCTCGCCTCGGACCGGCTGCGAACCCACCGGGTCCTCGATCACGTAGTCCGCGTCGAAGAGCGCGATCCAGCCAGCCTTGTCGTGTGCCGCCACCGCTGCGGGTGACGAGCGCACCACGTCGTACACGTCCTGCGTTGCGACCACGAGTGCCTCCGAATCCTCCGGTGATTCTAGAACGTGTTCTAGCCAAACGGATACAGTCGGCAGATGCATCGTGCCCTCACCCTGCTGGCCGGAGCCGCTGCCGGCGTGCTGACGGCCACGACGCTCGCCCTGCCGGCAGCCTCGGAGATCCCGCAGCCGGAGGTCACGCTTCCGCCGATCCCCGCGGTCCGCGGCCTGCCGATCCCGTCCCTGCCCACAGACCTGCTGGTGCCGAAGTTCATCGGGGCACCGGCGACCGCGCAACCGATCGCCCACGCGCCGATCCCGCAGAACCCGTGGCTCTCGCCCAACGGCACCAACACGATGCACAACGATGCGTATGCATCCGACGCGTACCAAGTGAGTGGCCCGCTGGGCAAGAACCTCCGGGTGAAGTCCGCGTCGTACGGCGTCCGCGAGTGCGCCACGATCGCCTTCGACTCCCATGGCCGCATCGTCGGACTGTGCGGTGGTCTCGAGGGCTTCGGGATGATGGTCATCAACCCGGTCACGCTGAAGCCGATCTCGGAGCTTCGCACGTCTGCGCGTGACCTGCTCACCAGCGCGAACCCGTTCACCGACATCTGTGGAGGCACGTACTTCTTCCTCGACGGCCATGACGTCGCCTACCCGACGACGGCTCAGAAGACGGTCCTGAAGATCAAGGTCCAGCCGAACGGCAAGCTCGTCAAGGAGCACGAGTGGTCACTGGCCGCCCACGTTCCCGTCAAGGACTGCCTGATCGCGACCATGCCCGACTGGGACGGCCGGATCTGGTTCTTCACGCAGCAGGGCACCGTCGGCACCCTCGACCGGGAGACCGGCGCGGTGGAGGTGACCCAGCTGCCTGACGGTGAAGAGGTCACCAACTCGGTCGCCACCGACGAGACCGGCGGCATGTACGTCGTCTCCACCCATGCGCTCTACCGGCTCGACGCCACGGCAGCAGGAGCTCCCGAGGTCACGTGGCGCGAGGTGTACGACCGGGGAACCCGCCTGAAGCCCGGCAACCTCTCGCAGGGTTCCGGCACGACGCCGACCCTGCTCGGCGATCGGTGGGTCGCGATCAACGACAACGCCGACCCGCAGACCAACGTGCTCGTCTACGACCGTCGCGAGGGCGCGACCGACCGGCTCCACTGCACGCAGCCGGTCCTCGCCGCCAACGCCGGCACGACCGACAACAGCCTGGTCGCTGCGGGCAGCTCGTTCATCATCGAGAACAACTACGGGTACAAGGGGCCGACCTCGACGATCCTCGGGAAGACCTCCACGCCGGGCCTGTCTCGCGTGATGGTCGACGACAACGGCTGCCACGTCGCCTGGACCAACGACTCGATCGCGCCCAGCTCGGTGGCCAAGGCCTCGCTCGGCAACGGACTCCTCTACGCCTACACGAAGCCGAAGGGCGTGCCGGTGAAGAAGAACGTGTTCGACGCCTGGTACTTCACGGCCATCGACATCCAGACCGGGAAGACGGTGTGGAGCCGGCTCACCGGCACGGGCATCCAGTGGAACAACCACTACGCCGCGATCTACCTCGGACCGGACGGCACCGCGTACATCGCCACGCTGGCCGGCCTGGTCAGGATCCAGGACGCGTGAAGACCTTCGCCGTCAGTGGCGCCGCCAGCGGGATCGGCGCCGCCACCACGGCCCTGCTGCGCGAGCGGGGTGACCGGGTGATCACGGTCGACCTCCACGACGCCGACGTGGTCGCCGACCTGTCGACGGCCGCAGGCCGGGCCGACGCCGTGGCCGGAGTCGAGCGGCTGACCGACGTCGTGCACGGAGTGGTGCCATGCGCGGGCATCGCCGGCGCCACCGGCGTCGACTCCGCCTTGGTGGTCTCGGTGAACTTCTTCGGGGCGGTCGCCCTCGTCCGCGGCCTCCAGCCTCGGCTCGCGGCGGCCGGAGGAGCGAGCGTCGTCCTGCTCGCGTCCAACTCGATCACCGCCGTGCCCGGCTGGCGCACGTCCGTGGCCGACCTCTGCCTGGCCGGCGACGAGGCGGCCGCCCGCGCGGATGCCTCCGAGGTCGACTCGGTGATGGTCTACCCGGCGACGAAGGCCGCGCTGGCCTGGTGGGCGCGCCGTGAGGGCGTGACTGACGCGTGGATCGGTCACGGCATCCGGCTCAATTCCGTGGCGCCTGGCGTCGTCGCCACGTCGATGACCGAGAAGCTCAGGGAGGACCCGGTCTTCGGACCGTTCGTCGACGCCTACCCCACGGCGATCGGCCGGCCGGGCGGACCGGAGGAGATCGCCGCGCTGATCGCCTTCCTGCTGTCCGACGACAGCAGCCTGATGGTCGGCTCGGTGGTCTACGCCGACGGTGGCACCGACGCGATCCTGCACCCGCGCCCCGAGGGCTGGGGCGCCTGAGCCGTCAGCGAGCCTGGAGCGCGTCGAGGCCGACGGCGGTCGCGAGAACCAGACGTCGATCGAGGCGGTGCTCGGTGTCGGCCGTGAAGTCCATGTCATAGGTGTCGCTGAACTTCCAGCGGCGACGGCTGTGCGTGCCCAGCACCTTCTCGCCCGACGTGAACTCGAAGTCGTACGGAATCGGCAGCCAGTCGGCGAAGTCGCCGACGTAGGGGATCAGGCCGACGGCACGGCGGAAGAGGGCAGTGATCAGGTTCTTCTCGCGAACCGTCGCGACCTCGGCGCCTTGCGCGTCGAACAGCGTGTAGGTCGAGCGCAGCAACGACTTGCCGAACACCTTCTGGATCTGGCCGATGTTGCCGCCGGCGGCGTCGGTGATGTCGTACTTTGCGCGAGGATCGAACCGCTGTCGCGCCAGGATCTTCATCAGCTCCTGCGACTTCGTCTGGTCGGTGAAGAAGCGGATGTCCTCCTTGAACTTGAACCGCTTCTGCTCGACGAAGCAGAATGGCGTCCCGTCACCGTCGCCGTCTGGCACGGAGAACGCGTACTGGTTGATGACGAGCTTGAGGTGCTGGCGCAGCACGAAGCGGTCGTGCTGGTTGGGGTCGATCATGTCGCCATCGAATCACACGGCTCGTCGCACGCCCGTGCGTCGACGAGCCGTTCGGCGCTACTGTGCCCGCACCGGGACGCGGAGGTTCGCATGGAGGAGTCGTTCCCTCATCTGGACGGAGTCGAGCACACGTTCGTCGAGCTGCCCGGCCTGCGGATGCACGTCGCCGAAGCCGGCCACGGCGATCCCGTCCTTCTGCTGCACGGCTTTCCGCAGCACTGGTGGGAGTGGCGCGGGGTGATCCCGGCGCTGGCCGAGCACCACCGGGTGATCGTCCCGGACCTGCGAGGCACCGGGTGGACGGACGTTCCGCCCACCGGATACGAGCGCGACCAGCTGCTGGCGGACGTGGTGGCCCTGCTGGACGCTCTCGAGGTGGACCGGGTCCACGTCATGGCGCACGACTGGGGAGCGTTGATCGGTTTCCTCCTGTGCTTCGAGCAGCCCGAACGAGTCCGGAGCTTCATGTCCATCGCGATCCCGCACCCGTACATCCGCTTCACCCCGAAGGCGGTGCCGGCCTTCCGCCACCTGTGGTTCCAATACGTCGTCGCCACGCCGGGCCTGGGCCCGCGGCTTCTGCGCTCTGGGCGTCAGCGCTTCGTGCGGCGCATCATCCGGGGGTTCTCGTCGCCACGGACGACCTGGAGCGATGACGACCTGAACGTGTACGCCGAACGCATGCACGAGCCGGCGCGGGCCCGGGCCGCGTCGAGCCTGTATCGCGGACTGATCCTGCCCGAGATCGGGCGGATCGCCACGGGCCGGTACCGGAGCCAGCGGCTGTCGACTCCGACTGTCGTCCTCTGCGGTGCCGACGACCCGGTGATGCGGCCCGAGCTCCTCGGTGGGTACGAGGACCACGCCGACGAGCTGACGATCGAGGTCGTCCCGGACGCCTCGCACTTCATCCCCGACGAGCAGCCTGATGTGGTCGTGGAACACGCGCTGGCGTTGCTCGGCCGCACGTGATTCCCGCTCGGTAAGGTGTGCTCATTCGCCGATGTAGCTCAGTGGTAGAGCGCTTGCTTCCCAAGCAAGATATGCGGGTTCGATTCCCGTCATCGGCTCCACGGCGCGTAGCGCCCACCGAGACGATGGCGGGAATCGAAGTGGGCCCCATCGACGCGGCGAAGCCGCCCGGCGAGGGATCCCGTCATCGGCTCCGAGCACGGTCTCCTGTGTCATGCCCGTTGCGCGGAGCGTAGATGCTGATCGGGTAATGGACGCCCTTCACGGTGACTTCACCGAGGGACTCACAGTCAACGGTGTCGTTCACGAGGTGCCAACTGGCGCTGCTCAGCAGAATGCCACCGGGCTCGCATTGTGCCTGGATTCGAGCCGCTACGTTCATTTGAATCCCGATGGCCGTGTAGGTTGCGCGGCCATCCGAGCCAAAAGTCCCCACACTGAGCATTCCCGTGTTGATCCCGATCCTCACCTGAAGCGGGTGTTGGATGCCTAGCCGGAACCACGTCTTGTTGAGGTCGGCCAGCCGCGCGTGCATTGCGGCGGCCGCTGACAGGGCACGTCGCACCTGCTCCTCGGGTTCGAATGCTTCGGGTGCGCCGAATATGGCCATCAGCCCATCACCAGCGAACTCTGTGACGACGCCACCTTGGCTCTCGACGACCTCGCTCATCGTGGCCATGTACTCGTTGATGATCTGACTCAGCGATTCGGGGTCGATCTGGTCGGCGAGCGCGGTGAACCCAGCGACGTCCGAGGACAGCGCGGTGACCCGCAGGCGTTGTGGCTGGCCGACTGCCATGGCGTCGCCGGACTCGATCCGACCAGCGACCGCCGATGGTGCGTACCTGCGAAGGAGGCGTTGGCTGGCCTGCAACTGGGTCTGTGCCGCGAACTGCTTGCGCATGCCCGTTTCAATTTGTGCCGAGGCAAGTATCACCATCGGCACCATCGTCAGCAGCACCGCGATGTAGGGCCAACTGTCCTCGAGCCGAACCTGTTGGTCCAACGTGCCGATGGTCAGGAGAGCGGTAGGAAGGCCACAGAGGATGATCGCGACGAACGCCGTCCCTACGGTGCGAAGCCGGATCACCAATGGCATGAACACCATTGCGAGCGCCGCGAGAGAGACCGTGCCGAACACTGTGCCGTACATGGCGCTCATGGCCCAGATGAAGTTGAGTCCAATGACGAGGACGGTGAAGGTAGCCGCCCCATTGGCCCATCGCACGAGCCGCGTGTAAGTGCCGAGAATGGTCCCGACCAACAACGGGACTGAGATCGCCCAAGCACTGATGAAGAGGACAAGCGGGCTCGTGCCCATGACCAGAAGGAACCATAGAGGGATCGAGCCCCAGATCACGGCTGACACGATCCCGACGAGACGCGTGACCGGCAGGATTTCGTTGCGATGCCACTCACGGAAGCTCGCCTCGACAGATGGGTTGCTGAACGCCCGCCAGCGGGCGGGCTGAGCGAATTCATCTGGCACGGCGATGGAAATCGCAGCGTCGGCCATGAGCCCTCCGGTGTAGTCGTGACCTCCGCAACGTATCGCCCACCAACCGGGCGAGTTCTGTGAACGCCCGTACCGTCAGGAATCCGGTCCATCTCCCGAGCAAGACATGCGGGAAGGAAGCCGCAGCGACGCGGGGAAGCGGCCCGGGGCGGCTTTACAACGACTCGCCAAGAGGCAACGATCAGGTGAGCGATCAATTCGCCTGCTGCCCGAGACCCCGGTGGTGCTGGATGCACCGGACAGAGGATCTCGGACAAATCGTGACCATCGGACGCCAACAACCAACGAGCCTTGATCGACAGGACTCGTCGCGCCGGGCGCTCGAGCTGTTCACCGATCACGGGGCAGCCCTGTGGTCCATCGCTCTCGTCCTCCACGCCGATCATGAAGAAGCCGAGTCGGTGGTTGCTGATCTCCTGGTCGACGCATCGGTCGACCCGGTCGTGACGTCTCGTGCTGAGATGCGCCGCATCCTCAGCCGCCGGCTCTGGCTCACGTGCATGAGGCTGCGGAGGCTACGCTCTGTGCCCACCGCCAGGCATGCGAGGGTCTCGGGCTCGGCCTTCGCCTCGTTGTCGGATCATGAGGCGCCGGTGCTGGCACTGTGCACGTTGGGTGGGCACACGTATCTCGACGTCGCGGACACGATGTCGCTCTCGACATCTACTGTGCTCGATCTGCTCACATCGGGCCTTCTCGCCCTGGGTGAGGAGCAGCCGGCACGACCAGCGATCTCTGAGGACGGGCCATCGGATTGACCCTCCAGCAAGACCTTGACCATCTGTGCGCGACTCCTGCGTGGCAAGGCCCATCTCGACGTCATCGACGCTGGCGAGCCTCACGGCAGTGAGCGAACCATGGTCGCGGTATGGCGTCCACCGACGGACTCGGTCTGGGCAACCACGAGTCCGGCGCGGGTGGCGATCTCGTCGATGGCGTCAAGGCCGACGACGGCCCAGTCGAACTGTGCAGACATCCGTCCCTCGACGCGCAGGCGATGGCGTTCGCGAACGAGACCGGTGCCGTCGTCGGCGACCTCCGCGATGACCCGCCCGTGAGGGGCGAGCAGGTGGCGCAGCCGGGTCAGCAGCCGTACCGGATCGCCGCCGATGCCGAGGTTTCCGTCGGCAAGCAAGGCGAACTCCCACTGCCCGTCCCCGGGGACCTTCGTGAACACATCGCAACAGACGGCGAGCGCACCGCGCACCCGGGTCTGGCGTATCGCTTCAGCCGAGACATCGATGCCCATGGCGGGGATCTGTCGTGTGGTCAGCTCTGCGACGAGCCGACCGGGCCCGCAGCCGACGTCGACGGTCGCGCCGGTGCACGGCTCGATGAACAGCTTCTGGTCGATCCGGTCGGGTGCTGAGGACCACTGACCGACCGCGAGAGGCTGAGCTCGCCCGATGTGGTCGACGACTTGGGTGAACTTGCCGGCAAACGCCTCGTCGTAGGCGCTGACGGGGTCGAAGTCGAGCGTCATGTGGTCTCCTCGACATCCCGCACGGCCGGTGCACGATGCGAGACCTGGCCCTCGCGGGCCATGGCCGTTCTTGCGGCGGCCGGATGGCGGTACCGGTGAGCCACATCGCCGGTGTGCATACCTTTGATTCGACGCCTGGAGCCGGGAGGCTTGGTTCGGGTGAGGCGCACGACCACCGTCCATGGATGGCTCGCGTTCCTCCGCTGCGTGGACGTTCGCTCTCGGGCCCGGCCGGTGGCGGAGTTTCTGGTCGTGGATCATTCGCTGCGCTTGCAGGTCATTCTCGCCCAGCGACGCAGACCTGAGTCTGGGGTGGACCAATCATTCGCACCTCGGCTGCGAACAACGTGTGTATGTCCACCAACCAACACACAAGGATGTGGATTCAGATGAGCTCCAACAGCTCCCGCAAGAAGATGTTCGCCGGTATCGCTCTGGCCGCAGTCGCAGCGTTCCCGCTCGCGGCCTGCAGCTCGTCCGACTCGGCTGGTTCCTCCGAGACGACGAAGGTATCGGTCGCCAAGCCCGTGGCCCGACTCAACGATCTCTCGACCGGTGGTACCACCGCCATCGCCCTGGACAAGGGCTTCACCGACGCGTTGACCTCCCTCAAGCTCACGCCCGGCGTGGTCAAGGATGCGGAGCTCGTCGACGGTTCGCTGGTCTTCCCGATCACGGGCGGCAACGTCACGTACTTCAAGCCCGGCACCGCCAAGCCGTACGTCATCGGTCAGATCCAGCACGAAGGATCGGGCCTGTCGCTCGAGGCCGGCGGCACCAAGGTCGAGCTGACCAACCTGAACGTCGACCCGGGCGTGTCACGCGTCTACGGTGACGTCTCGGTGAACGGCAAGACGGCCGTCCGGAGCGCGTTCCTCTTCCAGCTGCGCGGCGCGACGCTCAAGCCGCTGCAGACCGAGGGCTCCGACGCCATCCTCGAGGGCACCAAGGTCTTCGTCAGCCCGACTGCGGCTGGTCTGCTGAATGACACCTTCAAGACCGACGCCGTCACCGAGGACCTCCTCGTGGGCGTGGCCAAGATCACCGTCAAGACCAAGTAACACCGACGGATACCACTCCCCCACGGGGTGGGACAGGACTGTGGGCGCGTTCCCCTGGACGCGCCCACAGTGCTGCCTCCCGAGGGCGCCGCACTGATCCCTCTCGTGGATCTCTTCCGCGGGACCCGTCATCAGCACGCACGGCAGCGAATCACTCATGACAGCTTCCAGAACGGAGACATGACGTGACGTCCAGCGCCGCGCAGCCGTGGTCGCCCGGTGCGCTGCACGTCACTCAGGCCACTGTCGGCGCACGCATGAACGACAGAACCGTCCAGCCACGCGCCTGCAGGGGTACCCGAGGATGACCAACGACCTGCATTCGTTGATGGCGCCGTACGTGTTGGGCGCACTGGACCCCGACGAGCGAGCGCTTCTGGTCGCACACCTCGACCAGTGCGCCACCTGTGAAGCCGAGCTCACCGGTTTCAGGGACACCGCCGCGCGGCTCGGCGCGTCGCAGAGCCGACCGCCGCCACTCGAGCTCCGAGCACGCCTCCTCGCGGAGGTCTCCGTGACGCCACAAGAGCATCCCGCCATGAGCGCGATCGACCAGCGCCGCGGTCTCCTCCGCACGTTCCCGCGTCTCCTGGTGGCGGCCGCACTCCTTCTTGGCGTCGCCGGTATCGGCGGATACGCGGTCGAGCTCGGCCACGCGCACGACTCAGACGCGAGGCTCGTCGCGATGACCTCCGTCCTTGCTGCACCTGACGCCGCGACGACGTCGAAGACCTTTTCCTCAGGCGGCAACCTCCGGTTGGTCGCGTCGCCGTCGCGAGACTCCGCCGTCATCGTGGCCAACGACCTTGCCGTTCCCAAGGGGAGCAAGGTGTATCAGGTGTGGATGATCAACGATGCCGGGGCAAGGTCCCAAGGAACATTCAGAAGCAGCGGAAGCCTCCTGATGGACGGCGCTGGAGGTGCCGATTCTGTGGCTGTCACCGTGGAGCCGGCCGGTGGCTCACCGCGACCCACCGGTCACACCATCACCACCATCGACGTCTGAGCCTGCAGACCGGCGCCACCACCTCGTGGCGCCAGATGACATGCTCGGGGCATGACGACACCGGACCTCGCCGTGATCGGCGGCTCGGGCTTTTACTCGTTCCTGGACGATCCTGAGACGGTCGAGGTGGACACGCCGTACGGGCCGCCGTCTGCCCCGATTGCCGTCGGCACCGTGGGCGAGCGCACCGTGGCGTTCCTGCCGCGGCACGGCGAAGGGCACCGGTTCCCGGCCCACCAGGTGCCGTACCGGGCCAACCTCTGGGCGCTGCGCAGCCTCGGCGTCCGGCAGATCCTCGCGCCGTGCGCCGTGGGCGGCCTGCAGGTCAACTACGGCCCGGGGACGTTCGTCGTGCCCGATCAGCTGATCGACCGGACGACCCACCGTGTCCAGACCTACTACGACGAGGGCGCCATCCACACCTCGTTCGCGGATCCGTACTGCGGGCGCCTGCGCGGCCATCTGGTCGACGGACTGACCGGCCATGCGCCGGTGGATGGCGGAACCATGGTCGTCATCGAGGGGCCGCGGTTCTCCACCCGCGCCGAGTCTAGGTGGTACGCCGACCAGGGCTGGGCGGTGATCGGCATGACCAGCCACCCCGAGGCCGTGCTCGCCCGCGAGCTCGCGCTCTGCTACGCCACGGTCGCACTCGTCACCGACCACGACGCCGGCGTCGACGAGGCGACCGCAGTCAGCGTCGACGAGGTCTTCCGGGTGTTCGGCGAGCACATCGACACGCTCAAGTCGGTGCTCACCGACGTGGTGGGGGCCGTCGGCACCGACCGCGACTGCGCGTGCTCGCACGCCGTCGACGGCATGGACCTGCCGTTCGAGCTTCCATGAGGGTGCTCCTGACCGGAGCCGCCGGGTTCATCGGCAGCCGGATCGCCTCGGTCGCCCGCGAGCGCGGCCACGATGTCGTCGCGCTTGACGCCTACCTGCCCCAGGCACACGGGGACGACGTGGCCGCCGATGACCAGGTGCTCCGACTCGACCTGCGAGCTGACCGGCTCGATGACGTCCTGGCCGGCGTCGACGTCGTCTCCCACCAGGCGGCAATGGTCGGCAACGGCGTCGACGCGCAGGACCTGCCCGGGTACGCGGGCCACAACGATCTCGGCACGGCGGAGCTGCTGGCGGCGATGGCACGCACCGGGGTGGCTGACCTCGTGCTGGCGTCGTCGATGGTGGTCTACGGCGACGGCCGATACGACTGCCCCGAGCACGGCGACGTGCCGCCTGCTCCACGACGAGAGGACGACCTCGCCGCCGGACGGTTCGACCCGCGGTGCCCGATCTGCGGCAATGACACGGATGGGGACATCACGTGGCGACGCATCGGTGAGGACACCCCGTTCCGGCCCCGGACGAGCTACGCCGCGTCGAAGGTCGCCCAGGAGCACTACGCCGACGCATGGTGCACGCTCCAGGACGGGCGCGCCATCGCGCTGCGCTACCACAACGTCTACGGGCCGGGCATGCCCGCGGACACGCCGTACGCCGGGGTCGCGGCGATCTTCCGTTCCGCGCTGGCGCGTGGCGAGGCTCCCCGCGTGTTCGAGGACGGCGGCCAGGTGCGCGACTTCGTGCACGTCGACGACGTCGCGCTGGCCAACGTCCTCTCGCTCGAGCGGGTGCACGACCATCCGTCTGGCGTGACGGCCTACAACGTCGCGTCCGGCCAGCCGTTCACCATCGGCGAGATGGCCGCGGTCCTGGCCCGAGCGGGAGACGGACCGGAGCCCGTCGTCACCGGCGAGTACCGACCGTTCGACGTGCGCCACGTGGTCGCCTCGCCGGACGCGGCCGTCGAGGGGCTGGAATTCCGAGCCACGGTCAGCCCCGAGGACGGACTGGCTCGGCTGGCCACCGACCCGCTCAGGACCCGCTGACGGCAGGCAGGCGGACCTCGAAGCGGCAGCCGTCGTCGAGGTTGCGCACGCCGATCGAGCCGTGCTGCGCGTCGACCAGGCCGTGGGCGATCGTGAGACCCATGCCGGCCCCGGTGGGGTCGCCCTCCCGTTCGGTCTCGCGCGCCGACGTGCCGCGGAACGCGGGATCGAACAGGTAGGGGATGTCGACGTCGGGGATGCCGCCGCAGGTGTCCTCGACGCTCAGCCACACCTCGCCGTCGGCCCGGCCGGCCGCCACCGTCACGACGCCATCGGCAGGCGTGTGCCGGATCGCGTTGCCGAGCAGGTTGCGCACCACGCGCACCAGCGCGGGCCCCTCGCCGAGCGCCTGCGTCACGTCGGACGAGACATCGACCTCGAGCCGCACGCCACGGCGATCGGCGGACGCGCGGGAGGCCTGCACGGCATTGCGCAGCACCTCGGCGACCGGCACGGGTTCGAGCTCGAGCCGCAGGTCACCCGCGTCGATGCGGGCCAGCTCGAAGAGGTCGTCGATCATGCCGGCCAGCCGGTTGGTCTCGCTCCGGATGAGGCCTGCGTACCCCTTGACGTCGTCCGGGCTCTCGACGACGCCGTCCTCCAGGGCCTCGGCCATCGCGAGCACGCCGGACACGGGGGTGCGCAGGTCGTGGCTGAGCCAGGCCAGCATCCTGCGCCGGGAGAGCTCGGCCTGACGCTCGCGCTCGCGGGCTTCCCGCTCCCAGACGATCTCGTGAGCGAGCGCGCGGCCCAGCCACACCGCGCTCGGCACGCACACGACGGCCACCGCGACCCAGATCACGGCGCTGTGCTGCAGCTCGGCACTGAACATGAAGCCGCTGGCCACGACGATGCCGACGATGACGGCCACCATCGGCGTCAGCGTCAGCAGCAGCAGAGAGGCGACCAGCGCCCGGGCGCGCATCCGCCGCAACCAGAGCACGCCGAGCGCCACCGCGGCGACGGAGCAGGCGACACCGAGGAGGACATAGCCGATGTCGAGTGCGCTCATGGTGTTCCCTCGTCGAGGTCGTAGCGGTAGCCGAGTCCGTAGACGGTGACGATGCGCCGTGGTTCGGACGGGATGGGTTCGATCTTGTGCCGCAGGCGCTTGACGTGCACGGTGACCGTGGAGTGGTCGCCGAAGTCCCAGCCCCACACCTGGGTGAGGAGGTCGGCCCGGCTGTGCACGATGCCCGGATGCCGGAGGAAGAACACGAGCAGGTCGAGCTCGCGCGTGGTGAGGCGCAGGGGCTCGCCGCCGCGCGACGCCGTGCGAGCCACGGGGTCGACGGTGACGTCGCCGTCGGCGAGCGGGGCGTCGGGAGTGTCGGCGCGGGGCTCGGTGCGCGACCGCCGGAGCAGCGAGCCGACGCGGAGCGCCAGCTCCTTCACGCTGAAGGGCTTGCCGATGTAGTCGTCAGCACCGGTCTGCAGACCCGCGATGCGGTCGTCGGTGTCATCGAGGGCGGTGAGCATGATGATCGGCACGTCCGTGCCGTCGACGTCGCGCAGGATGCGGCACACCTCGAGCCCGCTGAGGCCGGGCAGCATCACGTCGAGGACGATCACATCCGGTCGACTGCGACGAGCCAGCTCGAGTCCCTCGGTGCCGGTCCCGGCGACCTGCACCGCGAGGCCGTCGCGCTCGAGGTAGCGGCGCACGACGTCACGCACCTGTGGGTCGTCCTCCACGATCAGCACCTGATCACGGTGTTCGGGCACGTTCACCACCTCGTGACGAGCAGGGTCTGGGCGAGGACCGCGATCACGACCTGCGAGAGCAGGAGCGGTCGACGCCATGCTGGGGGCAGGAGGGCGGGCACGGTGACGATCCAGAGCGTGAACGGCAGCCAGATGCGCTCGACCTCGCCCTTGCTCATCGCCGACAGGGTCGCGATGAGGAGGCAGATGGAGGCCGTCGCGGCCAGCACGGCAAGTGGGTCTCGTCGGCGCGCCCAGGTCCACATCCGGGGGAACGCGGCCCAGGTGACCAGCCCGGCGGTGAACGTCCACGCCGCGAGGTTGGCCCACACCCAGTACTGGTAGGGACGCTCGCCTCCGATGCCGTCGTAGTACCGCTCGCGCAGGGCGGGGTACGCGTCCCACCAGGTGAAGCCCGCGGCCCAGAACGCCGCCACCACGACGCCGACGCCAGCGCCAGCCCACGGCAACAAACGCCACGCTCGCGTCAGTGCGAACACCGCGAGCGCGAGAAGGCCGAACAGGACGAGTCCGTAGGCGAGGAAGAGGGACAAGCCGAGCACGAGACCGGCGGCGAGGGCGACGACGGGGGAACGGCGGGTGCACGCGACGGACAGCACGAACAGGCCCCACGCGGCGACCGCGGCCCACAGCGTCTCGCCACTGCCGGCCCACACGGCCAACGGGGCGAGCGCGACCCATGGCGCGGCCCGGCGCGCGAGCTCGCGGGATCCGAGGGTGTCGAGCGTCAACAGCACGGCCGCGACGCCGGTGGCGCCGAGCGTCACCACCGTCACGCTGACCCAGAACGGATCGGTGATCCCCAGTCGGTCCAGCCCGACGAAGTAGAGCAGTGATCCGGGAGGGTGCCCGGCGACGTGGATCTTCCAGTTCTGCGGATGTGCGTAGGGGATGCGGTCGACGTACGTGCTGAGCGCGGTGCCGACGTCGTTCACCCGCGACGCGTCGTAGAGGTACTCACCGACACGCTCGTACACGCGGGACAACCCGTGGCGCCCGTCGTAAAGGGCGAGCACCATGACCCACACCCACGACCCCGCGGTGCTGAGGACGACCGTCGCCGTCCACGTCATCCGGTCCGCCACGATCGGCAGCGCCACCCACAGCGCCAGGCCCACGGCCACGACGACCGCGAGCCACGGATCGAGCCGTGGTCCCCAGTCGGCGTGCAGGGGTGGCCAGTGCACGCGCACGTCACGATCCATCGTCAACGGAACGACCATCGCGGCGACCACGAGTGCGAGGCCCACCGCGGCAGCGATGCCGGCCGTGAGCCCGGTCGACCGCAGCACCCGCATGCCCGTCACAGTAGCCGCGCCGGCCCGGTGGGGACCGACCTCTCAGGCGCGGCGTCACGGGTTCGTCACCCGTTTCAGATGGCCACGCAGGATGGGTACCCATACCGTCGACAGCATGGAGCCCGCGGTCGCCTGCGACGTCGTCATCCCGTGCCGGGACGAGGCTGCCGCACTTCCGCTCGTGCTCGGTGCCTTGCCCGCCGGATTCCGTCCGATCGTCGTCGACAACGGCTCCACCGACGGCACCGCGGACGTGGCCCGACGGCTCGGGGCCACCGTGGCGGACGAACCGCGTCCCGGGTACGGAGCCGCCGTCCACGCCGGCGTCCTCGCAGCAACCTCGGAGTACATCGCCGTGGTCGACGGTGACGACTCGATGGACCTCCGCGAGCTGCCGAAGCTCCTCGAGGCCGTGATCGACCGCGGCGTGACGATGGCCGTGGGCCGACGCCGCCCGGTCGGGCGTGGAGTGTGGCCGTGGCATGCGCGGGTCGGGACGACCGTGCTCGCCACCTGGCTGCGACGGTCAAGTGGATTCGGCGTGCACGATCTCGCTCCCATGCGGGTCTGCCGGCGCGACGACCTGCTGACCCTCGACGTGCGCGACCGGCGTTTCGGCTATCCGCTCGAGCTGATGGTGAAGGCAGCCGATGCCGGCTGGACCGTCGAGGAGCTCGACATCGCCTACCGGCCGCGTGCGGCAGGGACCAGGTCGAAGGTCTCCGGCTCCGTGCGCGGTACCGCGCTGGCCGTCCACGACTTCTTCGCGGTGCTCCGATGACCGGCCCGACCGTCCTGGTACTCGCCAAGGCGCCGGTGCCCGGCTTTGCGAAGACTCGGATCGCAGCCGACGTGGGCGATGACGCGGCCGCCGACCTCGCGGCTGCCTCGCTTCTCGACACGCTGGAGACCTCGGTCGGGAGCGGCATGAGGGTCGTCGTCGCGCTGACGGGAGATCTCGACCGGGCGGCTCGGTCCGAGGAGCTCCGCGGCGCGCTGGACGCTCTCGTCGTCATCCCGCAGGTCGGGCAGACGTTCGGCGATCGTCTCGCGCGGGCGCACGTCGACGCGGACCAAGGGAATGGCGTCGTCCAGGTGGGCATGGATTCACCGCAGCTGCGTATCCAGGACCTGATGGACGCGGCCGACCGGCTCGGCGACCACCCCAGCGTGCTGGGACCCGCCGAGGACGGCGGTTGGTGGCTGCTCGGGGTCCGCCACGGCACGGACGCATCCGCGCTGCCGGGCGTCGAGATGTCGACGCCCTCCACCGGCCAGCACACCCGTGAGGTCCTGCCGCAGCCCACGGCCCTGCTGCGGACCATGCGGGACGTCGACACGTGGGACGATGCCCTCTCGGTGGCGTCCGAGGCCCCGCACTCCCGGTTCTCGGCAGCCGTCGCCGAACGGGTCGGGACATGACGACCGCCGAGACGATCGGGCCCGTGCAGGCCATGGACGCCGCGTTCGCCGGGCGCGCGTGCCAGCTGATCGACCTGACCGGGCGACCGCGACCCATGGCGATGCGACGCTGGCGGGGGCCTGTCGATGACGCCGACCGGTCGCTGCTCCTCGACCGCTGTCAGGGTCGCACGATCGACGTCGGATGCGGTCCAGGCCGCCTCATCGAGGGTCTGGCAGAGCTGGACGTCCCGGCGCTGGGCATCGACGTCTCCCCGGAGGCGGTCCGACAGGCTCGACGTCGAGGCGTGCTCGCGATCCGACGTGACGTCTTTGCGGCGGTGCCCGGCGAAGGACGATGGGACTGCGTCTTGCTGGCCGACGGCAACATCGGCATCGGTGGCCACCCCGAACGTCTGCTGGGCCGAGTCGGTGAGATCGTGCGCGCTGGCGGACGTGTGGTCGTCGAGCTCGACGCCGACGGCACCGACGTCGTCCATCACCGCTGGCGGCTGAGGGTCGGCGGCCGCGTCACCCCGGTCTTCGACTGGGCGGTCGTCGGGCTCGACGCGATCGAGCGGATGGCCCACGCCACGGGCTTCGTCGTCGAGGACCTGACCACGAGCGGGGAGCGTCACGCCGCGGTCCTGAGACAGGCGGCCTGACGATGCGACTCCCCACGGTGACCGACGTCGAGAAGCTCATCCCGCGCCCCGACCAGTTCACGAGCACCGCCCGGGGGCCACGCACCACCGCCCGACTCGGCGTCTGGGTCGGGATCCTGTTCGGGGTGTGCTTCCTGACCGGTCTCTGGAGCCACTGGCAGTACACGTCGCCGGGCTGGCTGCCGATCGGCCCGAGCCCGTCCGGGCTGTACCGCGTCACCCAGGGACTGCACGTCGCGTCGGGAACCGCGATCATCCCGCTGCTGCTGGTCAAGCTGTGGTCGGTCTACCCAAGGCTGTTCATCCGTCCGCCGACGCGCCCGCTCAGGTCGGTGGCGATCGAGGGCCTGGAGCGGGCGTCGATCCTCGTGCTGATGGCGTCCGGCCTGTTCCAGCTGGTCAGCGGCACGCTCAACATCGTCCAGTGGTACCCGTGGGACTTCAGCTTCCGAGCCACCCACGAGGCGGTCGCGTTCGTGGCGATCGGCAGCATCCTTGTCCACGTCGCCGTCAAGCTCCCCGTCATCGTCGACGGGTGGTCGGGCGGACCGGCGGACGACGATGCGTCGCGTGGATCCGACGGGCCGAGCCGACGAGCAGTCCTTGTCGGAGCCGGGTCGGCGTCCGCCCTGGCCGTGCTCCTGACGGTCGGCCAGAGCGTGCCGCTCCTGCGCCGGGTCTCGGTCTTCGGCGTTCGCGACGGAGACGGTCCCCAGGACCTGCCCGTCAACCGCACGGCACGGGCTGCCGGAGCGATCGCCGCCGCCACCGACCCCGGCTTCGCCCTCGAGCTGACCCATGGCGACCGCTCGATGCGGCTGACGCGCGCGCAGCTCGCCGAGCTGCCCCAGCGGACGCATCGCCTGCCGATCGCCTGTGTCGAGGGCTGGAGTCGCAGCGCCACCTGGACCGGTGTCGCGATCGCCGACCTGCTCGCGCTCGTCGACGCCGATCCCGCGTCGGTCGTCAAGGTCCGCTCGATGCAGACCCGCGGGGCGTTCAGGACGTCGGAGCTGCCCGCCGACTTCGCCTCCGACCCGCGCACCTTGCTGGCGCTCGAGCTCAACGGCGAGACGCTGGACCTCGATCACGGGTACCCGTGTCGCATCATCGCCCCGAACCGCCCGGGCGTCCTCCAGACGAAATGGGTCACGAGCCTGGAGGTGGCGACATGAGAGCAGTGCGACTGGCCCTCGGCGTGCTGGGCGTCGTCGCAGTCGCCTGGGGCGCGTGGCTGGTGAGCGACGACGGGTTCGACCGGCTGCTGTCGACGGGGCTTTGGCTCGCCGGCGCCGTCGTGCTGCACGACGCCGTGCTGGCCCCGGCTGTCGTGGTGCTGGGCATCGCGGCGGCGAGGACGCTACCGAACCGTCACCGCGAGGTGGTGGCGGTGGCCTTTGTCATCTGGGGCACGATCACGCTCGCGGTGGCCAACGTGCTGTCGGGCGTCGGCGGCAAGCCCGACATGGACTCGCTCCTGAACCGTCCGTACGTGAGCGCCTGGCTCGTGCTGACGGGTGTGGTGCTGGTCTCGGCGGTCGTCACTCTGAGACGGGCCGGTCGTTCCGGTGCTCGCCGTACCACTGCGCCTGACGCTCCATGAGCGAGCGGGCTGACGTGTCCGGACCCACTCCGTAGACGGTCTTCGTGAACTCCAGACCCTCCTGGATCGCCCAGATGTCGTCGTGCCGGACCGGTGGCAGGATCTCCGCGGGGTCGCCGACCGCGACCCATCCGATCGGCACCGTCGCGCCACTGGCCAAGGACGTGTTGGCGTGCACGACGCCGTTGACGCGGACCTCGACCTGCTCGCCCAGGCGTGAGCCGGGAAAGAGGGAGCATCCGGTTGCCAGGAAGCACCCGTCGGCCACGGAGGCGCCGTTGACGTGGGCGTGCGGCCCGACCAGGACGTCGTCGCCGAGCTCGGTGGGGTAGCCGCCGCGTCCGCGCAGCAGCGCGTTCTCCATCACGACACATCGCTCACCGACGCTCACGTGACCGTCCTCGGCAGTGATGACCGCGCCGAAGAGGATCCGAGCGTCGGCTCCGATGTGGACGTCTCCGCACAGGACGGCAGTCGGTGCGACGTAGGCGGAGGGATCGATGACTGGCTGGTGGCCGCGGTGTTCGTAGAGGGGCACGGGTCCTCCTGACGCTCGGTCTCGTGGTCCCATCGCAGCAGGTGGCGCGGGCGACGGCAACCGCTCTGAACGGGCCGGCATCCCGGGTCGTGAACGATCGTGACGAGAGGGCGTCGCGCGAACGACGCATGGGTTACGTTTTCCCCGTGCTTCTCTCCGATCGCGACATCCTCGCCGAGCTCGACGGAGGTCGCGTCCGGCTCGATCCGTTGTCGCGCGAGATGATCCAGCCGTCGAGCATCGACGTGCGCCTCGACAAGTTCTTCCGCGTCTTCGACAACCACAAGTACCCGCACATCGACCCGGCGGCCGACCAGTCCGACCTCACCCGCGAGGTCGAGGTCGTCGGCGAGGAGGCGTTCATCCTGCATCCCGGCGAGTTCGTGCTCGGGTCCACCTACGAGCTCGTCACCCTTCCCGACGACGTCGCCGCTCGCCTGGAGGGCAAGTCGTCGCTCGGTCGTCTGGGTCTCATGACGCACTCCACCGCCGGATTCATCGATCCCGGCTTCTCCGGCCACGTGACCCTCGAGCTCGCGAACGTCGCGACCCTGCCGATCAAGCTCTACCCCGGCATGAAGATCGGCCAGCTGTGCTTCTTCCGCCTCAGCTCGCCGGCGGAGAACCCGTACGGCTCGGCCAAGTACGGCTCCCGCTACCAGGGCCAGCGCGGCCCCACCGCCTCACGGTCGCACGCGAACTTCCACAGAACTGAGATCTGACGACCATGGCGTCCCCGCTCTCCGTGTCGCCGAGCGTCGCTGACGCTCTCGCCTCCGGCACGCCGATCGTCGCCCTCGAGTCGACGATCATCGCCCACGGGTTGCCGCGTCCGGGCAACCTCGAGGCGGCCCGGCACTTCGAGCAGGTGCTCGTCGACGCCGGTGTCGTGCCGGCCACCATCGCGGTGCTCGACGGCGAGCTGAAGGCCGGACTCACACCCGACGAGCTCGAGCGCATCGCCACGGAGGAACTCCCGAAGCTCAGCCTCCGCGACCTCCCGGCCGTGCTCGCCCGCGGTGGCAGCGGCGCCACGACGGTGGCCGCCACGTCGTACATCGCCGACCACGCCGGCATCCGCGTCTTCGCCACCGGCGGCCTCGGCGGCGTCCATCGCGGAGCGTCGGAGACCTTCGACGAGTCCGCCGACCTCAAGGTGCTCGCCGACGTGCCGATCACCGTCGTCTCGGCCGGTGTGAAGTCCATCCTCGACATCGGTGGCACCCTCGAGCGCATGGAGAGCCTCGGCATCACGGTGGTCGGGTACCGCACCGACGAGTTCCCGAGCTTCTGGCTCCGGTCCTCAGGCCACCAGCTCGACTGGACGGTGCCGGACGCCGCAGCCGTCGCAGCCATCATGGAGTCGCGTGAGCAGCTCGAGCTGTGCTCGGCCCTGGTCGTCGCCAACCCCCTGGCGGTGGAGGACCAGCTCGACCCGGCCGAGCACGACGCCGCCCTCGAGGAGGCCCTGCGCCGGGCCACCGAGAAGCAGATCACCGGCAAGGACGTCACGCCCTTCCTGCTCGAGACGATCGTCGAGCTGACCGCCGGCAAGAGCGTCGCGGTCAACCTTCGCATCGCCGAGAACAACATCCGTGTCGCCGCAGAGATCGCCACGGCCTGGTCTCGACTGTGAGGCCACGCCACCCGATCCCCTGCGTCGCGTCCGCGGCCCCGCATCCCGACCGGCGGCGTTCTCGTCGGTCGCCGCACAACACCGGTGCGCCTCCCTCCTCGGCCTTGCCGGATCGGGCGCGGATGCCACGGTCGCTTCCACGCGGGATCGGGTGACGCGGCACCGCGTGCTGATCGTCGGTGATCTCGTCGACGACATCAGCGTGCGGGTGCTCGACGACGTCACCGAGGCCAGCGACACCAACGCCGAGATCCGGCTGCGCCCGGGTGGTTCGGCCGGGAACGTTGCCGCCTGGCTGGGGCGACTCGGCATCGACGCGGTGTTCTGCGGCCGCGTGGGCGCCGACGCCGTCGAACGTCACACGCGAGCGTTGGTCGACCATGGAGTCCGGCCGTACCTGGCCGGCGATCCGGACCGCACGACGGCGACGATCGTGCTCCAGCTCGACCGTGAAGGCGAGCGCACGATGTTCGTCGATCGCGGCGCGAACTCCGGACTCGTCATCGGTGACGTGCCGGAGGAGGCGTGGGAGGACGTCACCTGGCTGCACCTCACCGGCTACACGTTCTTCGACCCGTCCACCCGCCCCGTGGCCGCCGAGCTGGTGGCCGAGGCTCGACGGCGGGACGCCCGGGTGAGCGTCGACCCGAGCTCGATCGCGTTCCTGCGTGCGGCCGGCGCCGAGGAGTTCCTCGGCTGGATCGACGGAGCCGACGTCATCTTCCCCAACTTCGACGAGGCCAGGGCGCTGGTCGGCGCCACCGGGCCACACGTGGACCTCGACCTGCTCGCAGAACGCTTCGCCCACGTCGTCGTGACCTTGGGGCCGATGGGGTCTGCCTATCTCAGCGGCGCCGGGCCGTCCGGCATCCGCACGCAGGTCACGGCCCCACGTGTCGACGTCGTCGACACCACAGGGGCCGGCGACGCGTTCGCTGCCGGGTTTCTGGCGCGCTGGATCGACGGTGCGACGCCCGAGGAGGCGCTCGACGGCGGTCGAGCCGCGGCCGAGACCTGCGTGGCCCACCTCGGTGCCCGACCTGTCGTCAGGGTCTGATCAGGGCAGGCTCAGGGTCGCTCCCCGATGCGACGGGCACAGTTCGCGCGACACGGTGGGGCCATGACCTCGACTCACGAACCCAGGGCCGGCATCCGCGCCCGAGGACTCACCAAGACGTTCGGCTCCAAGACCGCCGTGAACGGTATCGACTTCGCCGTCGAGCCGGGGCGGGTCACCGGCTTCCTCGGCCCCAACGGGGCGGGCAAGTCCACCACCATGCGCATGATCCTCGGCCTCGACGCTCCGACGGCCGGTGACGTGAAGGTCAACGGCCACCGGTATGCCGGCTCACCGGTGCCGCTCCGCGAGATCGGCGCGCTGCTCGAGGCGCACGCCGTCCATCCCGGCCGCTCGGCCCGCGACCACCTGAGGTGGCTCGCCGCCAGCAACGGCATCCCGACCACGCGGGTCGGCGAGGTGCTCGAGCTCGTCGGCCTCGACTCGGTGGCCGTGCAACGGGCCGGACGCTTCTCGCTCGGCATGGGACAACGACTCGGCATCGCCGCGGCCATGCTCGGCGACCCGTCGGTGCTGGTCCTGGACGAGCCGGTGAACGGCCTCGACCCCGAAGGCATCCGCTGGGTCCGGACGTTCGCCCGGCAGCTGGCCGACGAAGGACGCACCGTCTTCGTGTCCAGCCACCTGATGACCGAGATGGCACTGATGGCCGACCACCTCATCGTCATCGGGCAGGGCTCGATCCTGGCCGACTGCTCGATGCAGGAGTTCATGGCCGACCACGCCCACTCCTACGTGCGCGTCAAGACCGGCGACATCGACGTCGCGGCGCACGTCCTCGCTGCCGACGGTCTCGAGGTCGGTCGGCACGACCCGCCGACCGGGCCCGAGCTGCACGTCCAGGGACTGGCCGCGGCCGGCATCGGCGAGCTCCTCGGCCGCCACGGCATCCTGCTGCACGAGCTGACCCTTGTGAGCTCGTCGCTCGAGGACGCCTTCATGACCCTCACCGCCGACAGCGTGGAGTACTCCGCGCACGGGCCAGCCCACCAGGAAGCAGGAGTGCGATGACCACGCTCATTCTCGGCCGGCCCCTCCCGGATCGGCCCGGCTTCGCGGCCACGGTGCGGTCGGAGCGGATCAAGCTCACGTCCGTCCGGTCGACGTGGTGGACCCTGGCCGCGATGGTGCTGATCGGCGCCGGCGGCACGACCCTGATCTGCTGGGGCAACGCCGACTGGCTCGCCAGCAGCGGGGCCGACGAGTCGGCCGGATCCTTCATCACCTGGGGCATGATGATCGCCCAGGTCTGCGCCATCGTGCTCGGCACGCTGGTGGTCACCGGCGAGTACGGCACCGGGATGATCCGCTCCACGCTGGCCGCCACGCCGATGCGCGGCCGGGTGCTGGCCGCCAAGGCGGTCGTGCTCACCTCGGTGCTGTTCGTCGTGGGCACCGCCACCGCGCTGCTCGGCTACGCCGGCGGCAACTACTTCCTTGACCGCGCCGGCGTCGGCCTGGCACTCGAGGGCGACGTGGCCCAGTCGATGTACGGCAACGGCCTGTTCATGGCGGGGCTGGGGCTGTTCGCCGGCGCCGTGGGGTTCATCCTGCGGCACACCGCCGCGACGCTGTCGGCCGTGCTCGCGCTCATGCTCGTCGTCACGAACATGGTGCTGCTGATCCCCGGCGACACCGGCCGATGGATCACGAAGCTGATGCCGGGCAACGCCGGTTCGGTCGTGGCAACGCCCGTCCCGTTCAACCCGAACCTGCTGGACGCCTGGACGGGGTTCGGCGTGTTCACCGCCGAGCTGGCCGTCCTCGTCCTCGCCGGCTGGCTCGTGCTCCGCCGCCGCGACGCGTGATGATCCACTCAGCCTTGGACGTCGACTTCGCTGAACAAGGCGGCGTACCGGTCCAGGTACAGGGGCCACCCAGCGTCCCCGCCGACGCCGTCGCTCACGGCGGGCCATTCTGGCCCGTGCCGGTCGAGGTGACGGTGCTCGAGCTCCACCCTCGTGCGATCTTCGGTCTCGGAGATGAACCTCACCTCGACCTCGCTGGCGTTCTCGGGCTGGGTCACCACCTCCCACCGGGGGCTGATGTCCCAGCTGAACACCACTCGTTCAGGAGGTTCGAAGACGAGGACACGTGCCCAGCGGCACTCGCTGCCGTCCTCACCGCGGTCGATGATGTGACCACCCACCCTCGGCTCGAAGATCGTCTCCGCGATCGGCACGGCCAGCAGGTTGTGCTCGGGAGGCTTGAAGTCGCCCAACCTCTCGGTGAAGACGGCGAACGCCCGTTCGATCGGTGCGTCGACGACGATCTCCCGCAGAACCACGGGTGCTGCATCCTGACTCATCGTTCCTCCTCCGGCCCATCGAGGACCTCGCTGTAGTTGACCAGAGCCCGATTCCAGAAGGTGTCGAGCTGGTCGCGCATGGCGGCCACACCCTCGGGATTGAGGCGATAGATGCGCCGGGTTCCTGCGGTGCGCTCCGCGACGAGACCGGCATTTTTCAACACCTTGAGGTGCTGGGACACCGCCGGTCGACTGATCGGCAGGCCCTCGGCCAGCTCCCCCACGGCTCGCGGCCGTTCAGCCAGCCGTTCGACGATGGCTCGCCGACTGGGGTCGCCCAGCGCGTCCCAGCCGTCTCGGTAAGTAGGCACGAACGGTAAGTTACAACTTACGGATCGAAGGGTCAAGGCGTGCGGACGCGTGGCCTTGGTCCATGCCGGCGTCAGGGGATGATCGGCAGCTTCAGCACCTGGGCCGTGCTGCCGGTCGGGATGCTCACCGGCGTCGGGTAGAGACCGCCGCGGTAGTTGGTCGAGCCGCTGGCGACCACGAGACGGATCGAGTGCCCGGCCTCGAAGCGGTGCACGATGCCCGGCATCGTCACGGTGAAGGGCTTGCGGACGTCGGGCACGCGCACCGGTGCGACGAGGTTGCGCACGAGCTTCGCGTTGCCGGTGGAGTCGACGTCGAGCACCTTCATGAACAGCACCAGCTTGCCGGGGTTGAGTCCCTGGGTGGCAACACCCGTTGGCGCGTCGACCTTGAGCGTCAGCCGGGGAGAGCCGACCACGTCGACGTTGGCGCTGTTCGGCGCCGCGGTGTACGAGGCGAACGTGCCCGGGAGGTCGGTCTCCGGGAGCGGGATCGGCGGAATCGGCAGCGCGCCGAGGGCGTCGAGCTCGTCGAAGGACGACGGGGCCCCGCCCGGAGGTGTGACGAAGGTCTTGGAGCCGGCGGCGATCTGCGACTGGCTGGTGACCAGTCCGCCGTTCGACAGGTAGTACGGGGTCAGGCTGCCGACCGGGTACGTGGGGCTGTCGGCGTAGGCGGGAGTCGCGATCCCGGAGTAGGACACCCAGTCGCGGAAGTACGAGAACTCCGGGCCGGTGTCGGCGGAGGTTCCCTTGAGGTAGTGGTCCAGCCAGTTGGCGATCCGGCCGGTGACGTGCTGGGTCGCCGGATCCGGGCTGCCGGTCTCGAGCTCACCGGGCGCCGCCGGCCCCGAGTGGCCGCCGTTCATCCAGATCATCTTGACCGGGGTGCCCTGGGCCTTGAGCGCTCGATAGTTCGCGACGCCCTCGTTCAGGTTGAACAGGGTGTCGTTCTGGCCCTGGACGATGAGGGTCGGGATCCGGATCTTCCGCATGTAGTTCGTCACCGACGCGTGCCGCAGCTTGGCGGTCTCGTAGGCCGTCACCGTCCCGTTCGTCGCGGCGTAGAGCAGCGTCGGGCACACGAAGGTCGCGAAGTTCGGGCAGCCGAGCACGCGAGTGGGGTCGGTGGGAGCGTTCTGAGCGCCGTCGAGGACACCGAGCCCGAAGAACCCGAGCGCCCAGACCTGCTTCGCGACGCCCGGCGTGTACGTGCTGACGCCGTCGAGGGTGGGGCGCTTCTGGGAGGTGTTGTTCGGGATCAGCGAGTAGGACAGGTCGTTCCATGTGATGAGCGGGACGATCGTGTCGATGCGCTTGTCGATGCCGGCAGCGGCGAACTGCACCTGACCGCCGTAGGAGCCGCCGACCATGCCGACCCGAGGGTCGTGGGCGATCGGGAGCCCGTCCTGCTGGACCACGTTGAGCACCGGCGCCGCGGTGGTGTGGGCGTCGTTCGTGAACGCGACGCCGGACTTGCCGCCGAGGTAGCCGACCAGCTGCTGGGCCGCCTTGCCGTCGAAGTCGGGATCGTCGAGCGAGATCTTGCAGTCGGAGCCGCCGAAGCCGAGACCTGAGTAGGAGAGCACCACGTAGCCACGGTTGGCGAACGCCTTGCCGATGCCGGCCTGGTCGTCCTTGGACCCGCCGAAGCCGTTGGTGGTCAGGATGGCCGGCACGCGGGCCGACGGTGATGCGGACGTCGGGACGTACAGGTCGCCGACGATGTCGCACTTGGTCTTGCCGTTGGCGCCGACCTTCACGGCGAAGTGGAGTGTCGTGACCGTGAAGTTGTCGGCCGCGCCGGCCGTGCCGGCGGGGGAGACGATCGCGGCGAAGGCGAGTCCGGCGGCAGCGAGGAGACCGAGAGGACGAGACAGGCGCATGAACGCTCCATGACATACAGGGGGAGTGCAAGTGTGCACCCACGTGACCACTCAACGAGGCAAAACGGGTCAGGTCACGTCCGCGGCGACGAGCGGGACGTGTCGGCTGCCAACGCCTGACGTCGCAGGCTGAATCGTGGTCTACTTCGCCGCATGATGCGGATGCGCCTGAACGAGCTCGGCTGGGACACGCCCATGGTGGCCGAGGATCGGCCCGATCCCGACGCACCGACCGGCAACCAGGTCGTGGTCGCCGTGGAAGCCTGTGGCGTCTGCCATCGCGATCTCATCGATCGCGGCGGTGGCGTCCCCTTCATGACGCTGCCCATCACGCTGGGCCACGAGGCGACCGGGCGCGTGATCGCGATCGGCCCCGACGTCACGCGCTGGCAGGTCGGCGACCGCGTCGCGACGCTGCACCGTGACTCGTGCGGGATGTGTGAACGCTGCAGCGAGGGCGAGGACACGCTGTGCCCGAACGGGTTCCACGCCCTCGGCATCGTGGCCGACGGCGGCTACGCGACCCATCTGACGCTGCCCGAGCGCGCCCTCTTCCCGATCCCAGATGGCCTGCCCCTCGCCGAAGCGGCCATCCTCAACTGCACCTACGGCACCGCGTTCCGCGGCCTGCGCACCGGCGGCTGTGCGCCCGGGCGCACGGTCGTCATCACCGGTGCATCGGGCGGCGTCGGCAGCGCTGCGATCGAGCTCGCCGCACGTATGGGCGCCCGCGTGGTTGCCGTCATCCGGGACGCCGGCCAGCTGGACTACGTGAAGGCGCTGGGCGCGGACTCGGTCGTGGTCGACCCGGGTGACGGATTCCACAAGGTCGACGACACGGCCGACGCCGACCTCGTCCTCGACTGTGTCGGCGAGCCGACCATGAACTCGTCGCTCCGCTGCCTGCGCCTGGGTGGCACGGTCGTCGTCATCGGCAACCTCGTGCCCGAGCGGCGGCTGTCGCTGAACCTGGGCCTCGTCATCGTCAAGGCCCTGCGCATGATCGGCTCGAGTGGCGCCAGCCCGCGTGACATGGCGGACCTGCTGGAGCTGCGCGGCGACCAGCCCTTCGCGATGACGCTGCGCGAGCTGCCGCTGGACGAGGCCGAAGCGGCCCACGCCCAGCTGCGCCAGGGCGGGGTGCCCGGCCGGCTGGTGTTGCGGACGGCCTGATCAGGGCGCCGGGGTGTGCCGCAGCCGGCGGGTGATCTCGTCGGCGGTCTCCCGGACGGCTGCCGCCAGCACGTCGATGTCCGGGTCGCGACGGTTCTCCCACGTCACGGCGACGCTCGCGTGGATGGTGCCGGCCTCGACCGGCGCGGCCAGAGAGGCGAAGCCCGGCGTCACCTCGCCGTCCTCGGTCGCGTGGCCGCGGGCGCGAGTCGTGGTCAGCAGGCGTCGCAGCTCCGTGGGTGATGCCGGGCCGGTGCCGGTGCGGCTCACGAACCCGGCGCGTCCCGGGTAGAGCGCTCGCACCTGGGCGGCGGGAAGCCCGGCGAGGATGGCCCGCCCTGAGGCGGTGAGGTGCGCGGGAAGGCGCACGCCGACGTCCGTCACGAGGGGTGGACGTCCCGGTGCGCGTTCCTCGATCACGTACAGCACGTCGGCGCCCTGCAGCAGCACCAGGTGAGCCGACTCCCCGACCCGGTCGACGAGACGCGCGAGCGGCACGCGCGCGAGCCGGGCCAGCGGTTCCTGTCGCGCGAACCCGTGGCCGACCTCCCACGACGCGAGGCCCATGCCCCAGGTGCGGTCCTCGGGGTAGTGCACGACGAAGTCCTCGTCCGCCATCGCGGCCAGCAGGTGGTACGTCGTCGAGCGCGGGAGGCCGAGTGAGTCGGCGATGCGCGCGGCCGGCACGGGAACTGGCTGCCCCGAGAGCAGCCGCAGCACGCGCAAGGCCGACGTCGCTGCCGGCACCGGACGACTCATGCTGTCATTGTCTCGTATCCGAGACTTTGGTGCTCTGTCGCACCTACCGGAACCGAGCCCTGAGGAGTCCCATGGAGTCATGGACGTGATCGTTGACGTCGGGCCGCTGAGACCCGACGACGTGGTGCGCGTCGCGCGCGAGGGCGCACGGGTGACCATCGGGGCGGAGGCGCGCGAGGCGATCGGCCGGGCTCGCAAGCATGTCGACGACCTGGCGGCGTCCGACACCCCGGTCTACGGCGTCTCGACCGGCTTCGGTGCGCTCGCCACGCGGCACATCCCCGCCGCGCAGCGAACGCGTCTGCAGAAGAGCCTCATCCGCTCCCACGCCGCCGGCACCGGTCCCCGCGTCGAGGTCGAGGTGGTGCGCGCGCTGATGCTGCTGCGGCTCTCGACGATGTGCACGGGTCACACCGGAGTGCGACTCACGACTGCCGAGGCCTACGCCAACCTGCTGAATGCCGGCCTCGCACCGGTCGTTTTCGAGCACGGCAGCCTCGGCTGCTCCGGCGACCTGGCGCCCCTCGCGCACTGTGCCTTGGCCGTGATGGGCGAAGGTGATGTGGTCGACGACGAGGGTGTGGTTCGCCCCGCCGCCGAGGCGCTCGCCGAACACGGGCTCGCCCCGGTCGAGCTGGCCGAGAAGGAAGGCCTCGCCCTCATCAACGGCACCGACGGGATGCTGGGGATGCTCGTGCTCGCCCTCGCCGACCTGCGGCGCCTGCTCGACACGGCCGACCTCTCGGCCGCACTCAGCATCGAGGGCCTGATGGGGACGGACCGGGTCCTGGCTCGCCGACCTCCAGGCGCTGCGGCCACATCCCGGCCAGGCGAGGTCGGCGTCGCACATGGCCGCACTGCTCGCGGGCTCGCCGATCGTGGCCAGTCATCGGTACGGCGACGACCGCGTGCAGGACGCGTACTCCCTGCGCTGCGCCCCCCAGGTGCACGGCGCGGCACGCGACACCGTCGACCACGCCACCACCGTGGCCGAACGCGAGCTCGCGGCGGCGATCGACAACCCGTCGGTGCTCGACGACGGCCGCCTGGAGTCGCACGGCAACTTCCATGGCGCCCCGCTCGCCTACGTGCTCGACTTCCTCGCGATCGCCGTCGCCGACGTGGCGAGCATGAGCGAGCGTCGCACCGACCGCTTCCTCGACGCCAACCGCAACCACGGCCTGCCGCCGTTCCTCGCCGACGACCCGGGTGTCGACTCGGGTCTGATGATCGCGCAGTACACGCAGGCCGCCATCGTCAGCGAGCTCAAGCGGCTCGCGGCCCCGGCCAGCGTCGACTCCATCCCGTCCAGCGCGATGCAGGAGGACCACGTGTCGATGGGCTGGTCCTCGGCGCGCAAGCTGCGGCGCGCAGTGGATGGCCTGACCCAGGTGCTGGCGATCGAGATCATGACCGCGGCCCGTGGCGTGGAGCTGCGCGACCCGTTGCAACCGGCGGCCGCGACCGGCGCCGCCATCCGGGCTCTGCGGCAGACGGTCGACGGCCCTGGACCCGATCGTTTCCTCGCCCCCGACATCGAGGCCGCCACCGAGCTCGTTCGGTCCGGCGCCCTCATCGACTCGACGGACTCCATCCTCGGGAAGGACCAGACATGACCGACATCCGTGCACCCCGCGGAACGACCCTCACCGCTCGTTCGTGGCAGACCGAGGCGCCGATGCGGATGCTCATGAACAACCTCGATCCCGAGGTGGCCGAGCATCCCGAGCAGCTCATCGTCTACGGCGGCACCGGCAAGGCGGCCCGCGACTGGCCGTCGTACGACGCCATCATCCGCACCCTCACCGACCTGCGCGAGGACGAGACGCTGCTGGTGCAGTCGGGTCGCCCGGTCGGTGTCATGCGCACGCACGAGTGGGCCCCGCGGGTGCTCATCGCCAACTCGAACCTGGTGGGCGACTGGGCGACGTGGCCGGAGTTCCGCCGGCTGGAGGCCGCGGGCCTGACGATGTACGGCCAGATGACCGCCGGCTCGTGGATCTACATCGGCACGCAGGGCATCCTGCAAGGCACGTACGAGACGTTCGGAGCGGTCGCCGCCAAGAAGTTCGGAGGGTCGCTCGCCGGCACCATCACCCTCACGGCCGGGCTCGGCGGCATGGGCGGCGCACAACCGCTCGCGGTGACGATGAACGACGGCGTGTGCGTGTGCATCGAGGTCGACCAGTCGCGCATCGCGCGACGCATCGAGCACCGCTACCTCGACGTCCAGGCCGACGACCTCGCCCACGCGATGCGGCTGGCCGAGGACGCGAAGGCGCGACGCGAGCCGCTGTCCATCGGGGTGCTCGGCAACGCCGCCGACATGGTGCCCGAGCTGCTCGCGGCCGGCGCGCCGATCGACATCGTCACCGACCAGACCAGTGCGCACGACCCGCTCTACTACCTGCCCCGCGACGTCGCCTTCGACGACTGGGCCGCCGAGCGGGAGAAGGATCCGTCCGGCTTCACCGAGCGTGCCCGCATGTCGATGGCCCGCCACTGCGAGGCGATGGTCGGCTTCCTCGACGCCGGCGCCGAGGTGTTCGACTACGGCAACTCGTTGCGCGCCGAGGCGCGTGAGGGCGGCTACACGCGCGCCTTCGACTACCCCGGATTCGTCCCGGCCTACATCCGGCCGCTGTTCTGCGAGGGCAAGGGACCGTTCCGGTGGGCCGCGCTGTCGGGCGATCCCGCCGACATCCGAGCGACCGACGAGGCCGTGCTCGACCTGTTCCCGGACAACGACCACCTGCACCGCTGGATCCGCACCGCCCAGGAGCGGGTGTCCTTCCAGGGCCTGCCGGCGCGCATCTGCTGGCTCGGTTACGGAGAGCGTGAGCGTGCCGGCATGAGGTTCAACGACATGGTGGCGAGCGGGGAGCTGAGTGCGCCGGTCGTCATCGGTCGCGACCATCTCGACTGCGGCTCGGTCGCGTCCCCGTACCGCGAGACCGAGGCCATGCTCGACGGTTCTGACGCCATCGCCGACTGGCCACTGCTCAACGCGATGGTCAACGTCGCCTCCGGCGCCACCTGGGTGTCGATCCATCATGGCGGCGGCGTCGGCATCGGGCGCTCGATCCACGCCGGGCAGGTCTGCGTCGTCGACGGCACGCCGCTCGCCGGCCAGAAGGCCGAGCGGGTGCTCACGAACGACCCGGGCATGGGCGTCATCCGGCACGTCGACGCGGGCTACGACGAGGCTGTCTCCGTGGCGGAGGAGCGCGAGGTCCGGGTCCCGATGCGGGAGGGCTGATGCTGGAGGCCATCGCGGACGTCGGCCTCGACGCCAGCACCGGAGGCTATCGCCGGTTCGCCTGGACCGACGCCGACATGACGTTGCGCGAGTGGTTCGCGGGCGAGGCCGAGGCGCGCGGGATGGACGTCGTCGAGGACGGCAACGGCAACCAGCTGGCGTGGCTGAGGAGCCGCCCCGGGGTGGGGCGCGGGTCTGGCGCGAGTGAGCACAGCGGCGCCCTGCTGCTGGGGTCCCACCTCGACTCCGTGCCGGACGGCGGCGCCTTCGACGGACCGCTCGGCGTGGTGTCGTCGTTCGCCGCGCTCGACCGTCTGCGGGCGGACGGATTCGCGCCGACGCGGCCGATCGTGGTGGCGAACTTCGCCGACGAGGAGGGTGCACGGTTCGGCATCGCCTGTGCCGGCTCCCAGCTCGCCACCGGCGTGCTCGCGCCCGAGCGCGCCCTCGCCCTGAAGGATCGTGACGGCCTGACGATGGCCGAGGCCCTGGCCGGGCAAGGCCGCGACCCCCAAAGGGTCGGCCGCGCCGACTGGCTCGACGACGTCGGTGTGTTCGTCGAGCTGCACGTCGAGCAGGGACGACACCTCGTGCACACCGGCGACGCCGTGGGCGTCGCCAGCGCGATCTGGCCGCACGGACGCTGGCGGCTCGACTTCTCGGGGGTCGCCGACCACGCGGGCGCGACGCGGATGGTGGACCGGCACGACCCGATGACCGCCTACGCCGCCACGGTGCTGGCGGCTCGCCGCCTGGCCACCGACGCCGACGCCCGGGCCACGTTCGGGCGACTCGAGGTCGCACCGGGCGGCACCAACGCCATCCCCTCTCGGGTGAGGGCCTGGCTGGACGCGCGCGCCTCGACCGAGGACGAGCTCGGGCGCCTGGTCGAGGCCATCGTGGCCGAGGCACGCCAGGCCGCCGACGCCGATGCGACCGACGTCGAGCTCGCCACCGAGTCGGTCAGCCCGGCCGTCACGTTCGACCTCCCGCTGCGCGACCGCCTGGCCACGGTGCTCGACGCGCCCGTGCTGGCAACCGGAGCCGGGCATGATGCCGGCGTCCTGAGTCGGCACGTCCCCACGGCGATGCTCTTCGTGCGCAACCCGACCGGCGTCTCGCACTCACCCGCCGAGCACGCCGAGGACGCCGACTGCGAAGCAGGTGTCGACGCACTCGTCCGCGTCGTGGAGACTCTGGCCACATGACCACCGTCCGCCTGGCCACCCCCGATGACGCCGAGACCGTCGCGCGGATGCTGCACGACTTCAACGAGGAGTTCGGCACCCCGACCCCTGGCGTCGAGTTCCTGACCACCCGCTGCCGCGAGCTCATCGACGCCGAGGAGATGACCGTCGTCCTCGGCGGTGACCCTCCCGTGGGGGTGGGCGTGCTGTTCTTCCGCCCGTCGCTGTGGAGCCGCGGCGAGGAGGCGTACCTCGCGGAGCTGTACGTCGTGCCGGACCGCCGCGACGACGGCATCGGCGGGGCCATGATGGCCACGGCGATGGACCTGTCCCGCGAGCGCGGAGCGACCGACATGCAGATCGGCGTCGACGAGCCCGACGTGGACACCCGGCGGTTCTACGAGCGTCTCGGCTTCCGCAACCACGACCCCGAGGACCCCACGGCCCGGATGTTCTTCTACGAGCGCGAGCTCTGAGCTGTCGGTGGTGGGCATGCAGGCCTTCGCGAACGGTCACAGCCACGTCTTCCATCGCGCCCTCCGAGGCCGGGCGGGCGGCGACTCGTTCTGGTCGTGGCGCGACGACATGTACGCGCTGGCCGGTGTGCTCGACCCTGACCTGCTCCATCAGCTCGCCCGGGCGACGTACGCCGAGATGCGCCTGGCCGGCATCGACGCCGTCGGCGAGTTCCACTACCTCCACCACCAGGCAGGCGGCACACCGTACGACGACGCGAACGCCATGGGCGAGGTGCTGGTCGCCGCGGCACGCGACGTCGGCCTGCGGCTGTGCCTGCTCGACACCTGCTACCTGGCCGCGGGATTCGGTGAGCCGGTCCAGGGAGTGCAGCAGAGGTTCGACGACGGCGACGCCGACCGGTGGGCGGCCCGCGTGCACGATCTCGCGGGCCGGCACGCCGGCGAGGAAGACGTCGTGGTCGGCGCGGCGGTGCACTCGGTGCGGGCCGTCCCCCGTGAGCAGCTGGCGGTCGTCGCCTCGGCACGTCCCGATGCCCCGCTGCACGTCCATGTCTCGGAGCAGCCGGCCGAGAACGAGGCATGCCTGGCCGCGACCGGGCTGACCCCCGTCGCGCTGCTCGCCGAGGCCGGTGTCTGGACACCACGCACCACGGCCGTCCACGCCACGCACCTGACCGACGACGACGTCCGCACCCTCGGTGACGCCGAGGCGTTCGTCTGCTTCTGCCCGACCACCGAGGCCGATCTCGCGGACGGCATCGGTCCGAGCGTCGCGCTCCGCGAGGCCGGCGCCCGGCTGACGCTCGGCTCGGACGGGCATACGGTGATCGACATGTTCGCCGAGGCCCGTGCCGTCGAGATGCACGAGCGCCTCGCCTCCGGACGTCGCGGATCGTGGAGCGCGGCCCAGCTCTGGGACGCGGCCACCATCACGGGCCACGCGTCGCTCGGCTTTCAGCCGCGCGACATCATCGAGCTCGCGCCGTCGGTGCGCACGGCAGGATCGGATCCGCTGTGGTCGGCCACGGCAGCGGACGTCGTGCCTCCCTCCGACCTGGATCCGGCCGAGGTCGCGCACGACCTGGCGACCGTGATCGACGCCTGCTGGAGCCGAGTGTGAGCACCCCACGACGTTCTTCGCCTCCCCCGCTTCGCTCCTCCGCCGAACAACGCCGCAGGGACCCCGCATGACGAGCCTCCTGGTCACGAACATCGGCGAGCTCGTCTCGTGGGACGACGAGCGGCCGGTCATCCGTGACGCGGCGCTGGTGGTGGAGCACGGGTCGGTCTCGTGGATCGGCGACCGCACGGCCGCACCGGAGGCCGACGCGATGCACGACGCCGCCGGCGCCGCGGTGATCCCCGGATTCGTCGACTCGCACACGCATCTCGTGTTCGACGGCGACCGGTCCCCGGAGTTCGAGGCCCGCATGACCGGACGTCCGTACGAGGCTGGCGGCATCCGGACGACCGTCGCGGCCACCCGTGCCGCGACGGACGAGCAGCTCGCGGCCAACGTCGCCCGGCACGTCGCCGAGATGCGGGCGCAGGGAACCACGACCGTCGAGATCAAGAGCGGCTACGGCCTCACCGTTCGCGACGAGGCCCGCTCGCTCGCCATCGCCCGCCAGGCCACCGACGAGACGACATTCCTCGGCGCCCACGTGGTGCCGGACGGCACGGACGTCGCGGCCTACGTGCAGCTCGTGACCGGCGCGATGCTCGAGGCGTGCGCACCCCATGCGCGCTGGATCGACGTGTTCTGCGAGGACGGAGCCTTCGGAGCCGACGAGGCCCGCGCGGTGCTCGAGGCCGGCGCGGCGGCTGGGCTTCAAGCGCGCATCCACGCGAACCAGCTCGGTCCGGGGCCCGGCGTGCGGCTGGCGGCCGAGATCGGCGCCGCCGCGGCCGATCACTGCACCTACCTCGACGACGCGGACGTCGCCGCACTCGCCGACTCGGGCGTCGTCGCGGGCCTGCTGCCCGGCGTGGAGTTCTCCACCCGGTCGCCATACCCGGACGCGCGGAGCCTGATCGACGCAGGCGTCACGGTCGCGCTGGCCACCGACTGCAACCCGGGAAGCTCCTACACGTCGTCGATGCCGTTCTGCATCGCGGTCGCGGTGCGGGAGATGGGCATGACGCCGCTCGAGGCCCTGTGGTCGGCGACCCGGGGCGGTGCGTTCTCGCTCCGGCGCGACGACGTGGGTCATCTCGCGGTCGGGGCGAAGGCGGATCTCGTCGTGCTCGACGCGCCCTCGCACGTCCACCTGGCCTACCGGCCGGGCGTGCCGCTCGCGTCGCCGCTCAGGTCGTAGGCGTCTCGTCCTCGTCGTCCGACCCGAGCTTCGTGGCGCTCTCGCTCACGTCGCTGCTCGTCGGCTGCGGATCGGAGAACGGGACGGCGTCCTCGACGGACGTCTCGTCGGTGACGTCCTCGACGGGCGTGATCGTGCCCGCCTCTTCCTCTTCCTCGCGCGACTCCTCTTCGACCGGTTCCGCCTCGTCGGGGACGTTCGTCACTTCCTCGGCGGGACTCTCGTCGTCGCCCTCGTCCGGCTCTGCGGGGATCTCGGGCTCGTCGCCAGATTCCTTGGGCGCAGACTCCTCCGGCACCGACTCGTCGTCGGCCTCGGTCGCGTCGCCGGGCTCCGGCTCAGGATCGGGCTCGGGTACCTCCTCGACGGCGGGCACGTCCTCGCCCGCGGCCGGCTCGTCGGCCGAATCGGCCTTCGACGTCTCGTGGCCGCCACCTTCGTCGTCGAGGGCGACGTTGTGCTTGGCTGCGACCTCCTGGTCGGCCTCCGGGCTCTCGGCAGCGGGCTCGTCGAGCTCGTCCGGCGCCTTCTCCTCGGCCTCGCCACTGGCGGCCGCGTCGGCGGCAGGTGCTGCGGCGGCGGTGCTGCTGATCGAGTCGGGGTCGGACCGATCCTCGGCGTCCGGCTCGGCCTCGGTGACCTTCGGGTCCGGTGCGCGCTTGACCGAGGCGAGCAGCATCTGCGCGACGTCGAGCACCTCGACCTCCTCGCGTGCCTTGCCCTCGGCCTGCTGGGCGGTGAGCCCGTCGGTGAGCATGACGCGGCAGAAGGGACAGCCGACGGCGATCTGGTCGGCGCCGGTGGCGACGGCTTCCTCGGTGCGATTGGTGTTGATGCGCGAGCCGATCGTCTCCTCCATCCACATGCGTGCGCCGCCGCCGCCGCAGCAGAACGAGCGCTCGGAGTTGCGCGGCATCTCGGTGAACGTGGCGCCGGGGATGACCTCCAGCAGCTCGCGGGGTGGTGCATAGACCTTGTTGTGCCGACCCAGGAAGCAGGGGTCGTGGTACGTGATGGTCTTGCCGTCGACGGCTCCGGTGGTGGGTGCGACGGGCGTCAGCCGCTTCTCCTGCACCAGGCGGTTCAGCAGCTGCGTGTGGTGCACGACCTCGAGCTCGACGCCGAACTCGGAGTACTCGTTCTTGAGCGAGTTGAAGCAGTGGGCGCAGGTGGAGACAACCTTCTTGACCTTCGTCTCCTTGAACACCTCGGCGTTCTCCATGGCCAGCTGCATGAAGACGATCTCGTTGCCGGCGCGGCGGGCCGGGTCGCCGGTGCACGTCTCGCCGTCACCGAGGACGGCGAAGTCGACGCCGGCCATGTTCAACAGCTCGGCGACGGCCTGGGTGGTCTTCTTGGCCCGGTCCTCGAACGCACCGGCGCAGCCGACCCAGAACAGCCACTCGACCTCGTCGAGGCTCTCGATGTCGACGCCGACCTGCTTGACCGGGAAGTCGAGGTTCTTGGCCCAGTCCATGCGGCCCTTGGGGTCCATGCCCCACGGGTTCCCCTTGCGCTCCAGGCCCTTGAAGATGTTGTTGAGCTCGGTGGGGAAGTTCGACTCGACCAGCACCTGGTGGCGGCGCATGTCCATGATGTGGTCGACGTGCTCGATGTCGACGGGGCACTGCTCGACGCAGGCGCCGCACGACACGCACGACCACAGCACGTCGGGATCGATCACGGCGCCGCCGCTGGGGTGCCAGGCATCGCCCTCGGTCTCGCCGACGAGGGCCCGCTCCGCCTCGGCGATCACCTCGGCCGACAGGTTGGAGCGCTCGTCGTCGCTGTCGGCGAGCAGGTACGGCGCTTTGGCGAAGGCGTGGTCGCGCAGGCCCATGATGAGCAGCTTCGGGCTGAGGGGCTTCTCGGTGTTCCACGCGGGGCACTGGCTCTGGCAGCGTCCGCACTCGGTGCAGCTGGCGAAGTCGAGCATGCCCTTCCAGCTGAAGTCCTCGATCTTGCCGATGCCGAGCTTCTCGAAGTCTTCCTCCTCGAGCTCCTCCATCGCCTCCATGTCGACCGGCTTGCCGCGCACCGTCATCGGCTTGATCGCGCCGAGCGCGACCGGTCGGCGTCCGAACATGACGTTCAGCGGCGCGACGAAGATGTGCAGGTGCTTGGAGTTGAGCACGATGATGAGGAACACCAGCATGACGCCGATGTGCGCCAGCAGGCCGACGTGCTCGACCACCTGGTTGGCGTCCTCGCTCAGGCCCGACAGCAGCTTGCCGGCGGCGTGCGAGGCGAACGCGCCGTCGCCGTACGGGAGGTTGCCGGTGTTGGCGCCGGCGCCCCGGAACAGGAACATCGAGAGCACGACGAAGAAGATCATCAGCAGCACCAGCCAGGCGCCGCCGAGGTGGGATCCGGAGAACCGGGACTTCCTGCCCAGCTTCGCGGGTGCCTGTCGGAGCCGGATGGAGCTGAAGACCACCAGGCCGACGACCGCCATCACGGCGATGAAGTCCTGGGCGAATCCGAGCAGGTCCCAGTGGCCGATCAGCGGAATGGCGAAGCCCTCGTGGAACAGCGAGCCGTAGGCCTCGAGGTAGACGGACGCGAGGATCAGGAAGGCCCAGAACACGAAGAAGTGCGCGGCGCCGGGCACCGACCACTTGAGCAGCTTCTTCTGGCCGAGGACCTCGACGACCTGGGCCTTGACCGTCTCGCCGACGCGGCCGCGGACGTTCTCGACGCGATCGGGCGCCGGCTGGCCGCTGGTGATCAGGCGGTAGAGGAAGACGATCCGCTTCGCGGCGATCGGCAGGGCGATCGCGTTCATCACGAGGCCGAGGATCAGCACAAGCGTCATGGGCCCAGAGACTACCGGTATCTCACTCCGGCTTGTTGTCGGTGTTGCCGCCGACCTTGAACGGCGTCGAGACGCCTTCGTACATCAGGTGGGCGACCAGTCCCTGCGCGGCGTGCGGGAGGTTGTGGCAGTGGTCCATCCACACGCCCGGGTTGTCGGCCTTGAAGACGATGTCGACCGTCTCGTTGTCCTCGACGTCGATGGAGTCGACCCACACCGGGCTCCCCTTCGCGGGCTTGGAGTTGCGGGCGACGACGACCGCGTGGTGCCCGTGCAGGTGCATCGGGTGCACTTCCCCGCTGTGGTTCTCGATGTGGAACTTGACGACGTCCCCCTCGCGCACGGTGAACATCGGCACGTCCGGCCACAGGTGCCCGTTGATGCTCCACCACAACCCGGGCTTGCCGTCGAGGAAGCCCGGTCGTCGTCCGATCGAGTAGTCGAAGGTCCGGTCGGGATGCTTGACGTCGAAGGGCAGCGCCTTCGGCGTGCCGTACGTCGAGAGATCGAGCTCGTCCTTCGGCTGCACGGGCCGGGCCGGAGACTTCGCCCGGTCCGGTCCGATGACGAAGGCCGTTGCGGCCGCGACCTGCACGCGTGCGGCACCGGACGCCGGCACCTGGACGACGAGATCGGCGCGACCACCGGCCGGAATCCGGAGGAACGTGCCGTCGACCGGTGTGGGCTCGTTCAGGTCGCCGGCGTCGATCGAGACCACGCGGAACGGCTGGGACGCCCAGACCGGCATCGTGCCGTTGTCGGTGTTGATCAGTCGCACGCGGACGTTCTCGCCGGCTTTCGCCGGAACCCGTGTCACCCGCTCCTCGCCGTCGATGGTGCGAGTGCCGTTGTACGTGTGCGCGAGCCCGACCACGTCCTGCATGGCCTCGGCGTCAGAAGGCTTGGGATGGATGGTGAGTGCGCCGAAGAGCCCGCCGATGACCTGTTCGTGGGACACCTGGTGAGAGTGGTACCAGAACGTGCCGACCTGGTCGGCAACGAAGCGGTACGTGTGCGTGCGTCCGACGGAGACGGCGTCCTGGGTGACACCTGCGACGCCGTCCTCGGCGTTCGGGACGTCGACGCCGTGCCAGTGGAGCGACACCCCGCCCTCGACGGAGGCGTTGCGCAGGTGCACCTCGACGAGCTGGCCCTGGGTGGCGGTGACCGTCGGTCCCGGCGTCCTGCCGTTGATGGTGTAGCCGTCGATCTCACGCCCGGACGCGAGCTTGGTCTTGCCCTGGCGGGCGACCAGGTCGACCGTGACGTCGGCCTTGCGCTGCGGGTCGGCCACCAGGTCCTTGACGCTCGTGCCGCCGTGGTGTCCGCCGTGCGCGCCGTGCCCGGCCGCCTTCGGGCCGCCTCCGTAGTCGACGTACCCCATGTCCATCACGGAGTACGTCGACGGCACGAGGCTCTGCTGCCAGAACCAGGCCAGCGGCAGCAGCACCACGGCCGTGGCCGCCAGACCGGCGAGCAGCCGCTTGCGTTCTTTCGTCACCTCGCCGTTCTACACCCCAGACTCACGCGGCCGGCGCCGGTACCGCCTGAGCCTTGCCGGCCTTGCTGGCCGCTTGGCCCGCGGCGAGCGCCGCTCCGAACAGGATGAAGGCGTTGAGCCCATGGACGATTCCCACGTAGGGCGCGTCGTGTGCGGCGATGCCCGCGAAGACCTGCACGGCCACGGAGACGACGACCACCAGGGCGAAGACGACACCGCGCGGCACCTTGGCGAAGAACGACGCGATGAGCAGGAGCAGGGCGACGATCGGGATGATCAGCGTTCCGCTGATGCCGTGGATCATGAAGCCGACGCTGCCGGTGAACTCGGGAAGGTCATCCCCCTTGAGGAGTGCCGCGTCGGCAGTGCCGCCGCCGTCGATCCAGTGGAAGAACCCGGCAATGGCCAGGACCATCGTCATGGCCTGGACGACCACCAGGATCGCGACCAGCCTGGCGAGGACCAGGTATGTCATGCGCATACGAGTGCTCCCTTCACACCGTGGGGGCCGGCGCTTCTTGCGCCGTCCCTGCCGCTTTGGCGGCCATGGCCGCACCGAGTCCGAGGCCGAACAGGATGAACGCGTTCAGGCCGTGGATGAGTCCGACGTACGGCGAGCTGTCGGCGATGACTGCCGAGAAGTACTGCACGAGGATCGACACCACGATGCCGGCCGCGAAGGCCGTGCCGCGGGGGATCTTGGCGAAGAACGAGACGATGAGCAGGATCAGCCCGGTGAGCGGAATGAGGATCGTGCCGACCAGGAAGAAGTGGAACAGACCGCCGATCGAGCCTGCGAAGTCCGGCGGGTTGGCATCCCAGCCGTCGACGACCGACTTGTCGAGCGTGGCGCCACCATCGATCCAGTGGAACAGGCCCGCGATCGTCAGCACGATCGCCATGGCCTGGACCACGACCAGGACCGAGATGGTGCGAGCGAGAATCAGATAGGTCTTGCGCATGCGGGCCCACTCCCTTGGTTGATTGTCCAAGGTCAGCATGGCACTACCGAGTCCGGATGTTGAGATAATTCCTCAACCAATTTTCGCGCCGTCGACGCGCTCACCGCGCACTGGCACGACGGGAATCGCCAGCAGCGCGAACAGGGCCATCGCTCCGAACGCGAACGCGTAGCCGCGACCCGTGACGAGTGCTCCGACCAGCGGCGGGACCAGAGCGGCCACCAGGTATTGCCCGGTGTTGTGCACGCCCATCGCCCGGCCCGACCAGAACGGACCGCCGAGCTCGGCGACGGCGGTGAACGCGAGGCCGTTGCTCGCCACCGTCACGGCGGTGGCCGCGATCATGATCGCGACGGCGAGGCGGGACTCCTCCAGCACGCCGAGCGTGAACATGGTGGCCACCGTCGCCACGGCCACGATGCGCATCGGGCCGAGACGGCTGCTCACCCGGTCGGACCACCACCCGACCCCGATGCGGGCCGCGGCTCCCAGCAGCTGGGTGGACGCGAACAGCGCGCCGGCAGCGGACGTCGACCAGCCACGATCGTCGATCAGCCACACGAGCATGTACGTCCACACCGCGATCTGGGGGATGACCAGCAGGATCGAGGCGGCGTGGATGCGGGCCAGACGAAGGCTGCCGCGGTACGGGTTGGCGAGCTGGCCCAGGTCCTCGGCCTCCTGGCGGCTCGGACGCGGTGGGTCGACGACGAGGACGGCAACCGCCATGGTCGCCACGGCACACACGACGACCGGAACGAGGAGTGCCGCCCGCAGCCCGTGTGACTCGGCGGTGACCGGGACGACGAACGCGGCCACACCGATGCCGAGCGGCAACGCGGTCTGCCGAATCCCCATGGCGGTTCCGCGGCGGTGGGGTGGGAACCACCCGACGACGAGCCGACCGCTCGCGGAGTTCGTGCTCGCCGCGCCGACCCCTGCGACCAGCCACCAGAAGCCGAGCCCCACATGTGAGGAGCCCACATTCGTCGCGTACAGCGCGGCGCCGAGTCCGCCGACGGTGACGATCGCGAGGCCGATCGTCAGCGACAGGCGCTCACCGATCCGGTCCACGACCACACCCCAGGCGACCAGCGAGAGCATCGTGGCGATCATCGGGATCGATGCAAGCAGGCCTGCCTGCACGAGGGTGAGATCGTGCTCGAGGTGCAGGTAGGAGATGAGGACGACCGGTGCATTGGCCAGGAGCGTTCCCGCAACCTGTGCCAGCATCCCGACGGCCAGCATCGTCCAGCGGTTCGGTGCGGGGCGCGGCCTGTTCACGTCAGGTACTTCTTCAGGCCGACGTGGCTCGGCTCGTATCCCAGCCGCTCATAGAAGCGGTGCGCGTCGTGGCGGCGCCGGTTCGACGTCAGCTGCATCCGTGCAGCTCCGCGCCGACGAGCCTCGGCCTCGATCACGGCCATCAGCTGCGCACCGATGCCGCGGCCGCGGAGGTCGGACTCCGTGCGCACGGCTTCGACCTGGCAGTACAGGCCACCGTCGGCCGACATCATGCGGATCCACGTGACGTGGGCGGTCGTGACCACGCGGTCGCCGAGCGTCCCGACCAACAGCTGCTGGTTCGGGTCGTCAGAGATCTCGATGAAGGCGGCTCGCTGGTTCGGGGAAAGGTCTGGCGGCTCGTCGAAGTAGTGGAGCGAGTCCTCACGCATCAGGCTGAGCACGACCGAGAGGTCTTCCTCGGTCGCCTCACGGACGACCAGGCTCCCGGATCCGGGGAGCGTGCTCAACGTGCGAGCACGCACGCCGCCGCGAGCGCCTGCTTGAGCAGGGTGCCGCGACCGCCCTCGAGGTCGTCGAGGACCTCCGGGCTCGCGGCCTCCTCCGGGGTGAGCCACGTCAGCTCGAGCGCGTCCTGGCGCGGGTTGCACTCGCCCGTCACCGGCACGATGTACGCGAGGGCGACGGCGTGCTGCCGCGGATCGTGCAGCGGCGTGACGCCGGGCAACGGGAAGTACTCGGCCACGGTGAAGGGCACGATCGAGGCCGGCAGCTGGGGGAATGCGGTGGGCCCGAGATCCTTCTCGAGATTGCGCAGCAGCGCCTCGCGCACCGACTCGCCGTACATGACGCGTCCGGACACCAGCGTCCGCGAGAGCTCACCGGTCGTGGCCGACCCGCGGAGCAGGACGCCGACGTGCTCGACCTGCCCCAGCGAGTCGATGCGCACGGGTACTGCCTCGACGTACAGGATCGGCACCCGAGCCCGCGTCTCGTCGAGCGCGATCTCCGAGAGCCAGCCGGGATTCGGGTCAGGTGTGCGGACGGATGCCATGGGAGCATTGTGACCCCATGGACGTGACGAACGGCCCCATCAACGGCGGTGTCTCGTTCTGGTGGAGCCAGGCCGGACGGCCTGAGCCCCGGCCGGCTCTCGACGGAGACCTCGACTGCGACGTGTGCATCGTCGGCGGTGGACTCACCGGTCTCTGGACCGCCTACTGGTTGGCGCACCTCGACCCGTCGCTCGACATCGTCGTGCTGGAGGCTGAGTTCGCGGGGTTCGGCGCGTCCGGACGCAACGGGGGCTGGCTGTCGGCCGAGCTGGCCGGCAACAAGGAGCGGTACGCGCGCACGCACGGCCAGGCCGGTGTGGAGTCACTGGTCTCGGCCATGGAGCGCGCCGTCGACGAGGTCATCGACATCTGCCGCGACGAGGGAGTCGACGCGGACATCGTCAAGAGTGGTGTGCTGTACGTGGCCCGATCGCCCGCGCAGCTCGTACGGATGCGCGAGGGCCTGAGCGACGACGCCCGGTGGGGGATCGGCGAGAGCCATCAGCGCGAGCTCGACATCGGCGAGATGAACGCTCGGATGCGGGTCGACAGCGCCCGTGGAGCGGTGTTCTCGCCACACGCCGCGCGGGTGCAGCCGGCCCGACTGGTCGGCGGCATCGCCGAGGCGGTCGAGCGTCGAGGCGTGCGGATCCTGGAGCGCACGCGGGTCACCCGGATCGATCCGGGGTCGGCGACCACCGCCCAAGGCACGGTGCGCGCCCGGACGGTGCTCCGGTGCCTCGAGGGCTACACGGCCGGCATCAGCGGGCAGCGTCGCACCTGGCTGCCGATGAACTCGGCGATGATCGTCACCGAGCCGCTCCGCGACGACGTGTGGGACGCGATCGGCTGGGGCGGGTCCGAGCTGCTCGGTGACGTGGCGAACGCCTATTGCTACGCCCAGCGCACGGCCGACGGCCGCATCGCTCTCGGCGGCCGCGGCATCCCGTACCGCTTCGGATCCCGCACCGACACCGACGGCCAGACGCAGGCCTGGACCATCGAGTCGCTGACGCGGACACTTCTATCTCTCTTCCCCGCGACCCGTGACGCGCGGATCGACCACGCCTGGTGCGGCGTGCTCGGCGTCCCGCGCGACTGGTGCGCGAGCGTGAGCTTCGACCCGCAGGCCGGACTCGGCAGCGCCGGCGGGTACGTCGGCAGCGGACTGACCACGACCTACCTCGCCGGCCGCACGCTCGCCGACCTGGTGCTCGGGCGCAGCTCCGAGCTCACCGCCCTGCCGTGGGTCGATCGACGCGTGCGGCGCTGGGAGCCCGAGCCGCTGCGCTGGCTCGGCGTCCGGGCGATGTACGGGCTCTACCGCGCCGCCGACCGACGCGAGGACGCCGGACTGTCGCGTCCCAGCCGGCTGGCCCGCATCGGCGACCGACTCACCGGTCGTTGACGCCGGGTAGGCTGGCAGACACAGACAGGGGAGCGCCCCTTGAACCAGGCGCTGAGAGTGCGGAGAAGCCGCAGACCCTTGAACCTGCTCCGGTTAGCACCGGCGAAGGGAGTCAGATCATGAGTTCTGCCGTCACATCCACCGGCCGCGTGCGCTGGCGCACGATCGACCTCGTCACCGTCGCGACGCTCGCCGTCGCATTCGGCGTCGTCTTCTGGGGCTGGGGCAAGCTGTACGCCCCGCTCAGCGGACTGGCCCTGTTCTCCTTCCCGCCCAGCGCGGCACTGCTCGCCGGCCCGTGGCTGATCGCCGGTGTGGTCGGCGGCCTCATCGTCCGCAAGCCGGGCGCCGCGTTCGCCACCGAGTTCCTCGCCGCTGCCGTCTCGACGGTCGTCATCGGCGGCACCGAGTGGGGCCTCACGGTGTTCGCGTCGGGCTTCTTCCAGGGACTCGGCGCCGAGCTCGTTCTCTTCCTCGTCTTCTACAAGCGATTCGGCGTGCTCGTCGCGATGGCGGCCGGCGGGCTCTCGGCGATCCTCGAGGCGTTCTACGAGTGGACGCAGCCGTTCACCGCAGCCTGGGACTTCGGCTACAAGCTCGCCCACCTCGGCTTCCTCACCCTGTCGGGCGTGGTGGTCGCCGGTGCCGGTGGCTGGCTGCTCACCCGGGCGTTGGCTCGCGCGGGCGTGCTCGACGCATTCGGACCAGGACGCGACGCCGTCACCGAGGTCTGATGGAACCCGGCCGGGTCCGTTTCGCCGGCTTCACCTGGCGTCCTCTGGGGCGCCGCGAGCCCGTGGTGCGGGACCTCGATCTCGAGATCGCGCCCGGGCGAGCGCGTGCTGCTGCTCGGCGCGAGCGGTGCCGGCAAGTCGTCGCTGCTGCACGCCCTCGCCGGCGCGCTGGGCACGACCATCGCCGGCGAGGTGCACGGCGAGGCCGTGGTGGAGGGGCGGCTCGGTCTCCTGCCGCAGGACCCGGACGACGCCGTCGTCGCCGACCGCATCGGGCGTGACGTCGCGTTCGGGCCGGAGAACCTTGCCCTCCCGCGCGACGAGATCTGGCAGCGGGTCGACGCGGCGCTGGACGCGGTGCGGCTGCCGTACGGACGCGACCACCTCACCACCGCACTGTCCGGGGGCGAGCGTCAACGACTGGCTCTGGCCGGCGTGCTGGCCTTGCGTCCCGACGTGCTGCTGCTCGACGAGCCCACCTCGATGCTCGACGCCGACCACGCCGCGGCGGTGCGCGATGCCGTGCTCGACGTGGCCGGTGCGCGCACCCTGGTCGTCGTCGAGCACCGGTTCGAGCCGTGGCTCGACCACGTCGACCGGGTGGTCGTGCTGGCCGGTGGCGGTATCGCGTTCGACGGCTCCGTCTCCGCGTTCCTCGCGGCGCCTCCGGTCGAGGGCCTCTGGATGCCGGGCCTGCCGCCACCCGTGCCGATCGACGTGCCCGATGAGCTCGTCCGGCCTGACGGCGGGGCGCTGGCCGTGCAGGCGGAGAACGTCACGGTCGACCTCGTGACGCGCACCCTGCGCGGCACCCAACGGACCCGTGCTCTCGACGGGTTGGACCTCGCGCTCGAGCCGGGTTCCCTCACCGCCGTGGTCGGTCCGAGCGGTGCCGGCAAGTCGACGGCTCTCGCGGTGCTCGGCGGTCTCATCAGGCCGGTGTCCGGCACGATCAGTCCGGCCCTGGCCCGTCGGCGAAGCCGCGCGCTCGCGCTCGACGTCGGCTGGGTGCCACAGGACCCGGAGCTCGGCTTCGTCACGACCGAGGTCGCGGCGGAGATCGGCCGGACCGGTGAGGTGGTCGACCGGCCGGTCGACGTGGGTGCCGTGCTCGAGGTCCTCGGGCTCGGGCATCTCGGCGCGGCCCACCCGTACCGGCTGTCCGGGGGGGAGCAGCGACGACTCGCGCTCGCCGCTGCCCTCGGCCACCGGCCCGGCCTGGTGCTGCTCGACGAGCCGACCGTCGGACAGGACCGGAACACCTGGGCCGCGGTCGCGGGATGGATCGCCGCGTCGGCCCGGGCGGGCGCGACCGTCGCGGTCTCGACCCACGACCGCGACCTGCCCGTCGACGTCACCGTGCCATTGCTTGCGGGGACCCGACGATGAGGTCGCTCGTGCTGCGGGCCAATCCGCTCGTGCTGCTGTCGGTGGGGGTGTTCTCCCTGCTCGGCTCCTTCTTCGTCACCGACCTCACCACGGCCTGCGTCGCGCTCGCTGCCTACGCCCTGGCGGCCCTCGTCCTGCTGCCCGGGTGGCGGTTCCCCCTCGTCTGCCTGGGCTTCTCGGGGTTCGCCGCGGCGACGGTCGTCTACTCCTCCTGGCGACTTGGCAGCGGCGGGCTCGAGCCGGCCGTCGTGCAGGGACTCCGGCTGATCGTGCTGGCGTGGCCGGGCTCGGTCGCGGTCGGCTACCTCGACCCGGCCAGGTTGAGCGACTACCTGGCGCAGACGCTCCGGCTTCCGGCCCGTCTCGTGGCCGCGTTCGGTGCCGCCCTGCAGCGCATCACCTCCTTCGGCCATGCGTGGACGCAGCTGGAGCGCACTCGACGCGCACGCGGGCTGGGCCCGACCCGCAACCCCATCGCGACGGCGCGGTACGCCGGCGGCATGTCGTTCGCGCTGCTCGTCCATGCCCTGCGCGGCGCGACCCGTTCGGCGGTCGCCATGGATGCGCGCGGGTTCGCCACGGCCGACAACCGGACGTGGGCCGAGCCCGCCACCTGGACCAGGCTCGACGCCGCGGGCCTCGTCGCGGCCGCCCTCCTCGGCGCCGTGTCGCCGCTCTTGACTTTAATTCAAGCCTCGTACTAAATAGGAGCGTGGCTTCACTCGTCCTCGGCATCGACTCGTCGACCCAGTCGACGAAGGCGCTCCTGGTCGACGCTGACGACGGCACCGTGGTCAGCGAGGCGTCGGCCGCACACCCGGACGGCACCGCCGTCGATCCCCGCGCCTGGCTCGACGCCTGCGACACCGCTGCCGGCCCCCTGCTCGAGCGCGCCGATGCGGTGGCGGTCGGAGGTCAGCAGCACGGCATGGTCGCCCTCGACGCCGGCGGTGAGCCGGTGCACGACGCGATCCTGTGGAACGACACCCGGTCGGCTGCCGCGGCCACCGACCTCATCGCCGAGATCGGCGGGCCGGAGGCTTGCGCTCGTGCGGTCGGCAGCGTGCTGGTGGCCTCGTTCACGTCGACGAAGCTCCGATGGCTCCGCGACCACGAGCCGGATGCGGCGGGCCGGGTCGAGCGGGTGCTGCTTCCGCACGACTACGTCTCGTGGCACCTCACCGGACGACAGGCCGACCCGTTCACCGATCGTGGCGACGCGTCGGGCACCGGCTACTTCTCGACCGTCGACGACGCCTGGCGTCCGGAGCTCGCGGAGTCCGCACTCGGCCGAGCCGTCGAGCTGCCGCGACTCGTGGCACCCGGGTCGGTCGCGCACGCCGACGGTGTCGTGATCGCCGGCGGCACGGGCGACAACATGGCGGCCGCCCTCGGGATGGGCCTCGAACCGGGCGACGTCCTGGTGTCGATCGGCACCTCTGGTGTCGCGTCGGCCGTGGTCACCGATCCGGTCGCCGACCCGACGGGGACGATCACCGGCTTTGCCGACGCCACGGGCGGCTACCTGCCCATGGCCACGACGATGAACGCGGCCCGGATCCTCGATCTTCAGGCGCGCCTCCTCGACGTGGACCACGCCGAGCTCGCCCGGCTCGCACTAGCGGCTCCGTCCGGGGCCCACGGGCTCACCGTGCTCCCGTACTACGACGGCGAGCGGACACCCAACCGACCGACCGCGACCGGCACCTGGTCGGGCCTCACGACGTCGACGACCCGCGAGGACGTCGCGCGGGCGGCGGTCGAGGCCCTGCTGTGCTCGTTGGCCGATGCCGTCGACCACCTCCGTGCCTACTCCGGCGGCCGCGTCGGCCGCGTGCTCATGATCGGGGGTGCGGCGCGCAACGCGGCAGTGCGCGCACTCGCGCCGGCGATCCTCGGCAGCCCGGTGCACGTGCCGCCCGACCGCCAGTACGTCGCGCTCGGTGCTGCCCGCCAGGCCGCGTGGGCGCTGCACGGCGGCGACGCACCACCTGACTGGCCACGTCCGGGCATCGACGTCCTGACCGCCGACCCGACTCCTGACGTCCGCGAGACCTATGCCCGGCTGCGCGATCGCACGACCGCGTGGATCTGATCGAGAGGACCACCATGAGCATCCCCGTTCCCGTCCCCGAGGACCACTTCTCCTTCGGGCTGTGGACCGTCGCCTACCCCGGACACGATCCGTTCGGCGCGCCCACGCGTGCGCCGATGGACCCGGTGCACGCCCTCGAACGGCTCGCCGACCTCGGGGCCTACGGCGTCAACTTCCATGACGACGACCTCATCCCCTTCGGCACCGATGACGCGGAGCGTGAGCGCATCATCGAGCGGTGGAAGAAGGGCCTGGCCGACACCGGCCTGGTCGTCACCACGGCCACGACCAACCTCTTCCACCACCCGGTGTTCAAGGACGGCGCGTTCACCTCCAACGATCGCGAGGTGCGCCGCTTCGCGATCCGCAAGGTCATGCGCAACATCGAGCTCGCCGCGGAGCTCGGTGCGAAGACCTACGTGTGCTGGGGAGGGCGCGAGGGCGCCGAGTCGGGAGCGGCCAAGGACGTACCCGCCGCGCTCGACCGCTACCGGGAGGCCTTCAACGTCCTGGGCGACTTCGTCCACGATCGCGGGTACGACCTGCGGTTCGCGATCGAGCCGAAGCCCAACGAGCCGCGCGGCGACATCCTGCTCCCGACGATCGGTCACGCGCTGGCGTTCATCGAGACGCTCGACCGTCCCGAAGCGGTCGGCGTGAACCCGGAGGTGGGCCACGAGGAGATGGCCGGCATGAACGCGGCACACGGCTACGCGCAGGCGTTGTGGCACGGCAAGCTGTTCCACATCGACCTGAACGGTCAGAACGGTCCGCGCTACGACCAGGACCTGCGCTTCGGCGCCGGCAACGCGCGGGGCGCCTTCTGGATCGTCGACACCCTCGAGCAGGGCGACTACGCCGGACCCGTGCACTTCGACTTCAAGACGCCCCGCACGGAGGACGAGGACGGCGTGTGGGTCGCGGCGGCGGCGTGCATGACGAACTACCTGATCCTGCGTGAGAAGGTCCGGGCGTTCCGGGCCGATCCGGAGGTGCAGGATGCCCTCGAAGCCGCGCGACTGCCCGATCTCTTCCGCCCGACCCTCGACGACGGCGAGGGTTGGGCCGATCTCGAGCAGGCCACCCTGGCCGATCCCGACGAGCTGGCCGTGCGAGGCGCGGGCTTCGAGCGGCTCGACCAGCTCGCGCTCGAGCACCTCTACGGAGTCCGCGCTTCATGAGCGTCGTCGCGTCGGAGGACCTGAGGCGCCAGAACACGGCGCTGGTCCTGCGCGCGTTGCGCCGCCACGGGCCGACGACGCGCACGGAGCTGGCGCGTCTCACCGGCCTGGCCAAGGCGACGGTCGGCACGATCGTCGCAAGCCTGGAGGAGTCGGCGCACGTCGCCGAGGGCGATCTTGCCCAGGGCAGTCGCGGACGACCGGGGCGGCCGGTGGCACTGAGCGGCCACCGCATGGTCGGTCTCGGCCTGGAGGTCAACGTCGACTACGTCGCGGCGGTCGCGCTGGACCTCGGCGGGCGGTCCCACCTGCTGGAGACCCGCGTCGTCGACGATGCCGACCCGTTCGACGTGCTGGTCGGGCTCGCGTCGTCGGCGAGTGCGCAGCTGCAGGCGGACGGCCTCGAGATCGTCGGCACCACCGTCGCGATTCCCGGCCTGGTCGACCGCGCGGAGGGCATGGTCGCGCTGGCGCCGAACCTCGGATGGACCTCCCGGCCGCTGGCCCATGAGGTGTCCGACGCCTTGGGGCGAGCCGTCGCGGTCGAGAACGACGCCAACTGCGCAGCGCTCGCCGAGGCAACCCGTGGCGTGGCGGTCGGGGCCCGGCTGTCCGTCTACCTGACCGGAACCGTCGGCATCGGCGCCGGCATCGTCGAGGACGGGACCATCGTCCGGGGAACGTCAGGCTTCGCCGGCGAGGTCGGCCACACCCCGATCGGCGACCCGGACGCCGAGTGCGGCTGTGGACGACACGGCTGCTGGGAGGCCTCGGTGGGCATGCGGGCCATGCTCGCCGCCGTCGACATGGAGGAGGTGGGTACCCCGATCGAGACGGCCGAGCTCGTGGCGCAGCGAGCCACCGAAAATGCGGGCGTGCGCGACGGTCTCGCCGGTGTGGGCGCGATCCTCGGTCGCGGCATCGCCACCGTGACGAACATCCTCAATCCCGACACCCTCGTCCTGGGTGGCTACTTCGTGCCGCTGGCGCCGGCTCTGATGCCGGCCGTGCGCCGGGCGATCGACGAGCTCGTGCCCGCCCGCGCCTTCCACGACGTCGACGTCCGGCTCAGCACGCTGGGGCTGCGAGCCGCAGCCACGGGCGCCGCCGAGGAAGCGTTGAGCCCGATGTTCGACGGTGCGGCGTTCGCCGGCGCCCCGGACGCCTAGGCAGGCTGCCGGCGACGGTCGACCAGCGCGTCGACGGCCTGAGGAGACAGCACCTCGTCGAGCACGAGTGCGGCCGCACCGAGGATGCCGGCACGGTCGCCCGTCGTGGCGGCGACGATGCGCAGGTGGCTCGTGGCCAGCGGCAGCGAGCGCTGGTAGACGACCTCGCGCACGCCGGCGATGAGGTACTCACCGGCGAGCGACAGGGACCCGCCGATGACGATGACGGACGGGTTGAGCAGGCTCACGCAGGTCGCGAGCACGGATCCGATCGCCCGGCCGGCGTCACGCACGGCCTGCAGCGCAGCGACGTCTCCGCGCAGCACGGAGTCGACGACGTCCTGCGAGGAGTTGATGTCCAGACCGGCCGCGCGAAGGCGGGCGGCCACGGCCGGACCGGCGGCCAGGGCCTCGAGGCAGCCGATGTTGCCGCACCGGCACACGACGGTGTCGTCGGCATCGACGACCCGGACGTGGCCGAGGTCGCCGGCAGTGCCGAGGGCGCCGCGCGTGAGGCGGCGGTTCGAGATGATGCCGGCCCCGATGCCGGTGGCGACCTTGACGTACAGCAGGTGGTCCACGTCGGACCACGACGTGACGTGTTCTCCGAGGGCCATCACGTTGACGTCGTTGTCGACCAGGACGGGCACGGGGAACTGGCGGGCCAGGTGCGCCGGGATGTCGAACTCGTGCCACCCGGGCATGATCGGCGGATTCGCCGGCCGGCCCGTGGAGTGCTCGACCGGGCCGGGCACGCCGATCCCGATGCCGACGACCTGGTCGTCCGCCATGCCGATCCGCTTCAACAGGTCGTGTGCCAGGTCGGTGACGCGATCCAGGACGACGGTCGGCCCATCCGCGATGTCGGACTCCACCGAGGTCTCGTCGAGCACCTTGCCGGCGAGGTCGACGGCCGCGACCGCGGCGTGCGAGGCACCGAGGTCGATCGCCAGGACGACGTGGCCGGCGCCGTTGAGGGCGAACCGTGTCGGTGGGCGTCCGCCGGTGGAAGCCGCCTCGCCGACGGGGGCGAGCAGACCCGAGGCGAGCAGGGCATCGACACGGAGGCTGATGGTGGAGCGGGCCAGCGAGCTCAGCTCGGAGAGCTCGGCCTTGGTGCGTGGCTTGCCGTCGCGCAGGTGCTGGAACAGGTCGCCGGCACCGGGGGCGGTGGGCGAGGGTGAGGGGACACCGGCAGGTGGGCCGGGCCGTGGACGCACAGCCATGGCGAAAGTGAACCACGTTCACTTCTGGAGTCAAGTCCTACACAAGATCGTCGCCTGTCGACAGACTTTTGCTTGACAGTTGTTATTACCCGTGACTACGGTCACACCCATGCCCGACCCGACCGCCCCGCTCCTCGAGATGCGCGGCATCGTCAAGGAGTTCCCGGGAGTCAAGGCTCTCGACGGTGTCGACCTCACGGTGCGCGCGGGCGAGGTGCACTGCCTGATCGGGCAGAACGGAGCCGGCAAGTCGACGCTCATCAAGGTCCTGGCCGGTGCTCACGGGGTCGACGCGGGTGAGATCCGGTGGGAGGGAGCACCGGTCACCTTCGCCGACCCGCAGGACGCCCTCGCCACGGGCGTCGCCACGATCTACCAGGAGCTCGACCTCGTCGACGGCCTGAGCGTGGCAGACAACATCTTCCTCGGCCACGAGCGCGCTCGCGCCGGCATCACCAAGGAGTCCGAGAGCGTGGCGGCGGCACGAGCCCTGCTCGCGCGGCTCGACCACCCGAAGATCCGTCCGACGCGTGAGGTGGGCTCACTCTCGTCGGCGCAGAAGCAGGTCGTGTCGATGGCCCGGGCGCTGTCACGCGACGCTCGAGTGATCGTCATGGACGAGCCGTCTGCCGTGCTCGACCCCGACGAGGTCGACGTCCTGTTCCGCATCGTCGACGACCTGAAGGCCTCCGGCACCGCCATCATCTACATCTCGCACCGGCTCGAGGAGATCCGCCGCATCGGCGACCGACTCACGGTGCTCAAGGACGGCCGCACCGTGGCGACGGACCTCCCGGCCCGCACCACCCCCACGTCCGAGCTGATCTCCCTGATGACCGGCCGCACGATCTCGGCCGCCTTCCCGCAGCGGCGGGTGCCGCCTCCGTCCGAGGCGCCGCTCCTGGTCGTCGACGGCATCGGCCGCCCCGGCGAGTTCGCCGACGTCTCCTTCGAGGTGCGGCCCGGCGAGATCCTGGGGCTCGCCGGGCTCGTGGGCGCCGGACGCAGCGAGATCGTCGAGACCGTCTTCGGCGCGCGCCGGCCCAGCACCGGCTCGGTGAGCATCGACGGGCACACCCTGACCAAGGGATCGGTGCCGGCTGCCGTCCGGGCCGGCATCGGCCTCGCTCCCGAGGAGCGCAAGTCGCAGGGACTCGTCCTCGACGACGCCGTCTACCGCAACATCTCGCTGTCCAGCCTGGGACGGTTCGCTCGTTGGGGAGTCAGCGCCGACCGGGCCGAGCGGCGCGCCGCCGCAGAGGCGGCACGATCGGTCGACGTCCGCCCGGCCGACCCGGACCGGCACGTGCGCACGCTCTCGGGCGGCAACCAGCAGAAGGTCCTGCTGGCCCGATGGCTGCTGCGCCAGTGCCGCGTGCTGCTGCTCGACGAGCCCACCCGCGGCGTCGACGTCGGCGCCCGCACCGAGATCTACTCACTGATCCAGGACCTCGCCGAGTCCGGCGTCGCGGTCGTGGTCGTCTCGAGCGACCTCGAGGAGGTGCTCGGCCTGACCCACCGCGTGCTCGTCGTCGCCGAGGGCCGCGTCGTGCACGACGGGCCGTCGGACGCCCTCGAACCCTCCGACGTCCTCGACCTCATCCTCGCCCAGCACGACACGAAGGGAGACGCAGCGTGAGCGCGTCACCAGCCCCGCAAGCCGACACCGCCGTCCCGGCCACCGAGCCGCAGTCGACGAGCTCGTCCGGCGGCATGCCGCCCGGGTTCGCCCGCAACCTCGGACTGGTCATCGCCCTCGTCGTGCTGTGTGTCGTGGGCGCCGTCACCGCCGGCGACCGGTTCACCAGCGTCGACAACCTCGTCACGATCCTGCGCCTCGCGTCCGTCATCGGCGTGGTGTCGGTCGGCATGACGTTCGTCATCACCGGCGGCGGCATCGACCTCTCGGTCGGAGCCGTGCTGGCCCTGGCCTCGGTGTGGGCCACCACCTCTGGCACGCAGGCGATGGCCGACAACATCGGCTGGATCGCGATGGTGTTCGCCGCCCTGGCGGTCGGCACGGCCTGCGGTGTCATCAACGGCGTGCTGATCGCCTACGGCAACGTCGTCTCGTTCATCGCCACACTCGCCATGCTGGCGTCGGCGCGTGGACTCGCGGAGGTCATCGCCGACCGCAAGACCCAGATCATCACGAACCAGGGATTCCTCGACCTCTTCGAGTCCGAGCCGCTCGGCATCCCCTTCATCGTCATCATCTTCGCCGTGGTGGCGCTCGGCGGCTGGTTCCTGCTCAACCGCACGACCTTCGGCCGCCGCACGTTCGCCGTCGGCGGCAACGCCGAGGCGGCCAGGCTGGCCGGCATCAAGGTCCAGCGACACACCGTCTACCTCTACGCGCTGCTGGGCCTGTGCGCCGGCATCGCCGCCGTGATGCTGATGTCGCGCACCACCACGGGCTCCTCGACGCACGGCACCCTGTACGAGCTCGACGCCATCGCCGCGGTCGTCATCGGCGGCACGCTCCTCTCGGGCGGACGCGGCACCGTGGTCGGCACCCTCTTCGGCGTCGTGATCTTCACGACGCTCACCAACGTCTTCACCCTCAACAACCTCTCGACGTCGGCGCAGGCCGTGGCGAAGGGCGTGATCATCGTGGTCGCGGTCCTCCTGCAGCAACGGCTTGCTCGTCGAAGTACCTAGCTCCACCCACCCTCACCGCACGAACAACCAGCAAGGAGCAGTTCATGTCCCTCTCCAACCTTCGCAAGCCCCATACTCGACGGCGACGCCGTCTGGCACTCGTCGGTGCCGTCGCGGCCACGGCGCTGGTGCTGACCGCCTGCACCAACAGCTCCGACGGCGGGTCCTCGTCGTCGGTCTCCAACAAGGGCGGTGACAACGACAAGTCGGGCAAGAAGCTCCGCATCGGCTTCTCCGCGCCCGCGGCCGACCACGGCTGGATGGGCGCGATCAGCAAGAACGCGGCCGCCCAGGCCAAGAACTACGGCGACGTCGAGCTCATCAAGGCCGAGGGCACCAACGACGTCAACCTGCAGATCTCGCAGGTGGAGACGTTCATCAACGACAAGGTCGACGCGATCGTCCTGCTGCCCTTCGACGGCGCCGCCATGACGCCCGTCGCGCTCAAGGCGATGAACGCCGGCATCCCTGTCGTCAACGTCGACCGCGAGTTCAACTCACCGTTCGCGGCTCGCACCACCGTGCTCGGCGACAACTACGGCATGGGCGTCTCGGCCGGCACGTACGTGTGTGGCGAGGCCAAGGGCGACAAGAAGAAGGTCGTCGCCGAGATCGCCGGCATCGACTCGCTCCCGCTGACGCAGGATCGGTCGAAGGGCTTCTCCGACGCGCTCAAGAAGTGCGGACTCAAGGTGAACAACCGCGTCGCCGCCGAGTTCACGGTCGAGTCAGGCGAGAAGGCAGCCTCCAACCTCCTGCAGGCCGCACCGAAGATCGACTACCTGTGGAACCACGACGACGACCAGGGTGTCGGCGTCATGGCGGCCATCAAGAACGCCAACCGTGACGAGTTCGTGATGATCGGTGGCGCCGGATCGGCCAACGTCATGCGCGAGATCCAGGACGGCACGTCAGTGCTCAAGGCGACGGTCATCTACCCGTCGACGCAGGCCGCCGACGGCATCAAGCTGGCCCGTCTCATCGCGCAGGGCAAGTCGATGTCCGACCTCGCCGAGGTCGAGGTGCCGCGCAAGGTGCAGCTCGCCGCGCCGGTCGTGACGAAGGCGAACGTCAAGGACTACATCAAGTCCGCGTTCGAGTCGTGACAGACGGGCCCGCCCCGCCACCACGGCGGGGTGGGCCCGCACCTCTTTCCTGACAGGAGCACCATGTCCGACACACGCGAGCTGGGCATCGGCCTCGTGGGCTACGCCTTCATGGGTGCCGCGCACTCGCAGGCGTGGCGCACCGCCCCGGCGTTCTTCGATCTTCCGCTGACGCCTCGGCTGCGGGCGATCTGCGGACGCGACGAAGCGGCTGCCACCGCCGTGGCGAAGCGCTTCGGCTGGGAGTCCGTCGAGACGGACTGGCGCGCGCTCCTGACCCGCGATGACATCGACGTCATCGACGTCTGCACCCCCGGCAACACGCACGCCGAGATCGCCGTCGCCGCGCTCGAGGCCGGCAAGCACGTGATGTGCGAGAAGCCGCTGGCGAACACCGTCGCCGAGGCCGAGGCCATGTCGGCCGCCGCGACCGAGGCGGCGAAGCACGGCGTGCGCGCGATGGTGGGCTTCACCTACCGCCGCGCGCCGGCGGTGTCGTTCGCCCGGCAGCTGGTGGCGTCCGGCCGGATCGGCCAGATCCGCCACGTGCGCGGGCAGTACCTCCAGGACTGGTTGACCGACGAGAACGCGCCGATGAGCTGGCGGCTCGACAAGTCCCTCGCGGGATCCGGTGCGCTCGGGGACATCGGAGCCCACGTCATCGACATGGCCCAGTTCGTCACCGGCTCCTCGATCACGTCGGTGAACGGGCTGATGGAGACGTTCGTCACCACCCGGCCGCTCGCCGGCGAGAGCGCGACGCTCGGTGGCACGTCCAGCGCCGACGCCGAGCGCGGGCCGGTCACCGTCGACGACGCGGCCGCCTTCACCGCACGGTTCGCCGACGGAGCCATCGGCGTCTTCGAGGCGACCCGGTTCGCCACGGGACGCAAGAACGCCCTGCGGCTCGAGGTCAACGGCACGCTGGGGTCGATCGCCTTCGACTTCGAGGACATGAACGTCCTGGAGCTGTTCGACGCGACCGAGGACCCCGCGGTCGCGGGCTTCCGCCGCATCCTGGTCACCGAGGCGACGCACCCGTACATTGCGGCGTGGTGGCCACCCGGGCACGGGCTCGGCTACGAGCACGGCTTCACGCACCAGGTCGTCGACCTCGTCACCGACATCGCCAAGGGCGCCGACCCGACGCCCTCGTTCGCCGACGGCCTCGCCGTCCAGCGCGTCCTCGAGGCCGTCGAGGCGAGCGCAGCCGACGGCACGACACACGAGACAGGAGCAACCGCATGACGCGTCCCATCACCTTGTTCACCGGCCAGTGGGCCGACCTGCCCTTCGACGAGGTGGCCCGGCTCGCGTCGGAGTGGGGCTACGACGGGCTCGAGATCGCCTGCTGGGGCGACCACCTCGATCCCTGGGCCGCGGTGGAGGACCCCGACTACATCAAGACCCGCACCGACATCCTCGACAGGCACGGGCTCCAGGTGCACGCGATCTCCAACCACCTCAAGGGTCAGGCCGTCTGCGACGACCCGATCGACGAGCGCCACCACGACATCCTGTCGGCCCGCGTCTGGGGCGACGGCGATCCGGAGGGCGTCCGGCAGCGCGCGGCCGAGGAGATGAAGCACACCGCGCGCACCGCCAAGATGCTCGGTGTCGACACCGTCGTGGGGTTCACGGGATCGTCGATCTGGAAGTACGTCGCGATGTTCCCGCCGGTGTCGGAGGACACCATCGCGGCCGGCTACCGGGACTTCGCCGACCGCTGGAACCCGATCCTCGACGTCTTCGACGAGGAGGGCGTCCGCTTCGCCCACGAGGTCCACCCGAGCGAGATCGCGTACGACTACTGGACGACCCAGGCCACGCTCGAGGCGATCGGCCACCGCGAGGCGTTCGGGCTGAACTGGGATCCCTCGCACTTCATCTGGCAGGACCTCGACCCGCTCGGCTTCCTGTGGGACTTCCGTGACCGGATCTACCACGTCGACTGCAAGGACGCGAAGAAGCAGGTCGGCAACGGACGGAACGGACGGCTCGGCTCGCACCTGCCCTGGGCCGATCCACGACGCGGATGGGACTTCGTCTCCACCGGCCGCGGTGACGTGCCGTGGGAGGCGTGCTTCCGCATGCTCAACACGATCGGGTACGACGGCCCCATCTCGGTCGAGTGGGAGGACGCCGGCATGGACCGCCTGCTCGGCGCCCCGGAAGCCCTCGCGTTCGTGAAGGCCAACCTGTTCGAGGCACCCGAGGCGACGTTCGACGCCGCCTTCTCCAGCGGCGACTGACCGGCTAGGGTGCGGAGCGGGCTAAGCAAGCGCTTAGTTCCCAGGATTTCAGCGCCGACCCAGGAGACGCCATGCCTCGCACCTTTGACAACCTCGACGCCTTCAGCGACGCCGTCGGGGAAGACCTCGGAACCGGCGAGTGGTTCACCATCACGCAGAAGCAGATCAACACCTTCGCCGAAGCCACGGGAGACCACCAGTGGATCCACGTGGACCCCGAACGCGCAGCCAATGGGCCGTTCGGTGGGACGATCGCCCACGGCTACCTGACCCTGGCCCTGGTTCCCGTGCTCCTGGAGAGCGCCTTCGAGGTCAAGAACCTGGCCATGGGCGTCAACTACGGCACGAACAAGGTGCGCTTCCCCGCCCCGGTGCCGGTCGACTCCCGGATCCGTGCGTCCGCGACGCTGCGCGAGGTCACGAAGACCCCGGTGGGCTCGCAGATCGTCGTGTCGACCGTGGTCGAGCGCGAGGGTGGCGACAAGCCGGTGTGCGTCGCCGACATCGTCTACGTCTGGAGTGGAGCGCCCGAGCCCGGACAGTCAGACGGCGAGGCGGGCTGACATGCACTTCGACTACGACGACGAGACCAAGGCCCTCATCCAGCGCGTCGAGACGTTCATGGACGCCGAGGTCTACCCGGCCGAGGCCAAGCTGTACGAGCAGATCGAGCAGCTCGAGGTCGACGACTCCTGGACGTTCCCGGCGATCGTCGGCGAGGTGGCGCAGAAGGCCAAGGCGCAGGGGTTGTGGAACTTCTTCCTGCCCGACCAGACCTACGGCGCCGGCCTGACGAACCTGCAGTACGCGCCGATCGCCGAGATCACGGGGCGCAGCATCCTGCTGGCGCCCGCCGCGTTCAACTGCTCCGCGCCCGACACCGGCAACATGGAGGTGCTGGCGATGTTCGGCACCGACGAGCAGAAGAAGCAGTGGCTCGAGCCGCTGCTCGAGGGCACCATCCGGTCGTCGTTCGCGATGACGGAGCCCCAGGTCGCGTCGTCCGACGCCACCAACATCGAGCTGAGCATCGTCCGCGACGGTGACGACTACGTCATCAACGGCCGCAAGTGGTGGATCAGCGGCGCGATGAACCCTGACTCCAAGATCTTCATCGTCATGGGCAAGACCGACCCCGAGGCCGACCGGCACCGGCAGCAGTCGATGATCCTCGTCGAGCGCGACACCCCTGGTCTGGAGATCAAGCGCGGCATGCGGGTCTTCGGGTACCCCGACCGGCACCACGGCGGTCACGCCGAGCTCGCGTTCCACGACGTCCGCGTCCCCGCGTCGAACCTCATCGGCTCCGAGGGCGAGGGCTTCGCGATCGCCCAGGCGCGGCTCGGTCCGGGACGCATCCACCACTGCATGCGGTCGGTCGGCATCGCCGAGCGGGCGATGGAGCTGATGTGCCAGCGTGCCGCCTCGCGGGTCGCCTTCGGCAAGCCGATCGCCGACCAGGGCGTCGTGCGCGACTGGATCGCCGAGTCGCGGGTGCGGATCGAGCAGCTGCGGCTGCTCGTCCTCAAGGCCGCGTGGCTGATGGACGAGAAGGGCAACCAGGCGGCGCACACCGAGATCCAGGCGATCAAGATCGCCACCCCGAAGACCGTCGAGTGGATCCTCGACAAGGCCATCCAGGTGCACGGTGCCGGCGGTCTCAGCCAGGACTTCCCGCTGGCCGAGTGGTTCGCCGGCATGCGCACGCTGCGGTTCGCCGACGGGCCGGACGAGGTGCACAAGAACAGCCTCGCCCGCGCCGAGCTGAAGAAGCATCGGTGAACATCGAAGGCGCATCGGCCGTCGTCACGGGCGCGGCCGGAGGCATCGGTGAGGCGATCGCGCAGCGACTGCTCGAGCGCGGTGCGGCGCGGGTCGTCCTGACGGACCTCGATGTCGATCGGCTGGACGTCGCCGCCGAGCGGCTGGCCGTCATGTATCCGCAACGGGTCGACCACCTCGCCGGCGACGTCACCGACGATGCGCACCTCCGCGCGCTGACGGCAGGCGACGTCGACCTGTACTTCGCCAACGCCGGTGTCTTCCTGGGCTTCGGGCTCGACGCCGACGAGTCGGCCTGGGAGGCCAGCTGGAACGTCAACGTGATGGGTCACGTCCGCGCCGCCCGTCTGCTGGTGCCGCGCTGGGTTGATCAGGCGTCGAACGGAGAGCCGGGTGGATGCTTCGTCAGCACCGCGTCGGCAGCGGGCCTGCTCGTGCAGCTCGGGTCGGCGACGTACACGACGTCCAAGCACGCGGCGCTCGGCTTCGCGGAGTGGCTGGCCGCGACCTACGGCGACCGCGGCGTCCAGGTGTGCTGCCTGTGCCCCATGGGCGTGCGAACACCCATGACCACCGGCGGAGACATCCAGGAGAACCCCGACGGCCGGGTGGCCCATGCCGCGGTGGCCGGCGCCGGCGAGATGCTGTCGCCGCTCACCGTCGCCGACGTCGTCCTCGATTCCGTCGAGGAGGGACGATTCCTCGCCCTCCCGCACGCCGGAGTCGACGCCATGCAGCAGGGCAAGGCGGCCGACCGTGACCACTGGCTCGCCGGCATGCAGCGACTCAGACGCGCGGTGGAATGAGGGCCCTGAACGGTGAACCCGGTTACGGCTGGGTCACGCGGCTGCTGCACTGGGTCACACTCGTCCTCCTGCTCGGCCAGTTCGTGCTCGGCTACGCCATGAAGGACCTGGGCGAGTGGTTGCTCGGCGAAGGGGAAGGCCACGGCCACGGCTCGGGCCACGGCGACGACCAGCTGGTGTTCGGGCATGCCGCTCTCGGTGTGACGATCCTCGTGCTGTCTCTCGTGCGCATCGGATGGCGCCTGTCGACACCGCTGCCGCCGTGGGACGAGCGCCTGAGCGAGCTCGACCGACGGCTCGAGCGGTTCGCCGAGCTCGCGCTGTACTCCCTGCTCCTGATCATCCCGACGACGGGACTCGCCCTGTTGTTCTTCTCCGGCAAGGAGCGGGAGCTTCGGAGCGGGGAGTGGCAACCTCCCTTCGAGCTGGTGGACGACGACCTGCTGCTCGGCCTGCACATCGCCGCGCACATCGCGTTCTACGTGGCCCTCTTGGTACACGTCGGCATCGCACTTCGACGCCGGACGCTCACCCGCATCTTCTGAGTCGTCAGCGACCGTTCGACCGCGTCGGCGACGATCGCGGCCATGAGAACGGCGTAGCCGAGGTCGTTCGGGTGGAAGTGGTCGACCGACACTTGCCCTTCCAGCTGCGCATCCGCGGGTCGCGGATCTCCGCGACCACCAGCCCACGCTCGGCGGCAGCCTCGTCGACGAGACGGTTGAACTCCAGCGCGCCGGATCGTCCGCCCGGCTGGATGCACGATGACGCTTCCGCCGTGCGGCAACGGCGCAGCACCTGGACAGCCGGTCCGGGAGCGCTTCACGCTGTCGCCGGTCTGATGAGGTCGTTGCTGCCGACGACGACGGTGACGAGGTCGGGCTCACCGAGCGTCTCCATGGTCGGGAGCTGCCGGTCGAGCAGGTCCGAGAGGCGGCCACCCGACACCGAGAGGTTCACCATCCGGTGTCGGGCAGGCGTTCCGCGAGCTGACCCGGCCAGCCGCGGTCGTACGCGCTCGCGCCGATGCCCTGGGCCATCGAGTCGCCTAGCACGACCCACAACGGCCCGTCGGCCCGGACCGCGGCGCGGTTGTGCTCCTCCCACGCGCGGGCGTACGGCTCGACCTGGGCCTGGACCTCCCGGACACCACGCATGAGGCGCGAAGCCACCGACAGCACCGGCCCGGGAGGCCGGCCACTGAGGTTGGAGTAGTCGAAGCGCGTCTCTGGCACGGTTCCAGTGAAGCAGCCCACCACGAGCCGACTCGGCTCCGGCCGAACCGCTCTGACCCGAGCGCTACGGTGAACGGCATGCCCATCGAGCTCCTCACCCCACGACAGCTGGACGAGATGCGTCCGGCCGGGGAGTTCGTCGCGTCCGTGCTGACGCGACTCGTCGAAGTCGCCGACGTCGGCATGAACCTGCTCGAGCTCGATGCCCTGGCGCACCAGATGATCCGCGAACGCGGTGCCGAGTCGTGCTACATCGACTACCACCCGTCGTTCGGCGCGATGCCGTTCGGCAAGGTGCTGTGCACGTCGGTCAACGACGCCGTGCTGCACGGCCTCCCGCACGACTACACGATCCGCGACGGTGACCTCGTGAGCTTCGACTTCGCGGTGGCCGTCGACGGCTGGGTGAGTGACTCCGCCGTCAGCACGGTCGTCGGCACCCCGCGTGACGAGGACCTCCGCCTCATCGACACCACCCGCCGGGCGCTCGACGCCGCGATCGGCGTGGCTCGGGCCGGCAACAAGCTGGGCGACATCTCCGCGACCATCGGTGAGGTCTCGCGCGCCGCCGGCTACAAGGTCAACACGCAGTTCGGCGGGCACGGTGTCGGCCGGACCATGCACGGCGACCCGCACGTGCCGAACGACGGCCGCGGCGGCCGCGGCTTCCCGCTCAAGCCGGGCCTGGTCATCGCGATCGAGCCGTGGCTCCTCGAGTCGACCGACGAGATCGTCATGGACCCGGACGGCTGGACCATCCGCAGCAAGGACGGCTCGCGCGGGGCCCACTCCGAGCACACGATCGCCATCACCGACGGAGACCCCATCATCTTCACCGCACGCCAGGACGAGCCCGACCGGATGACCGATCGACCCGCGGGCTCAGCGCAGTAGCGACTGCTGGAGGGTCCGCGCCAGCCAGTCCTGGTAGTCCCGTGGTGACCATCCGCAGGACACGACGAGGCTGTCGTGGTTGGCCTGGCTGCACAGGGTCCAGATCACGTCTGCTGCGGCATCCGACGTCAGCCCCTCTCGCAGGGTGCCGTTCTCGGCGAGCAGAGCCGCGAAACGGCCGAGGCCTTCGCGACGCTGGTTCCCGAGACGCTCACGGAGTCGCTGGAGCTCAGGCTCCGAGACCGCTGCAGAGTCGAGCACGCGAAGCAGGGGACCCACCCGGCCCCACACACCCGGCTGCGTCGCGGCGTACAGCGCCAGCTGTCGGTGCGGATCTGGCTCGACGATGATCGCCTGGATCGCCGGACGATCGTCGACGTCCACACCTGAACGGTCGACTCCACCTGCCAGCGCGGCCTGCACCGCCGCATCGAGGAGCCCTGCCTTGCCCGAGGCAGCCCGGTAGACCGTCTGCAGCGCCACCCCTGCCTCGGCCGCAATCAGCGGGATCGTCGCGCCGACGTAGCCCCGCTCCAGAAACACATGGCCCGCCGCTTCGACGACCCGTTCATGGGTCGCCGCCGCCTGACGGCGCCGGTTGCTCGCGTCATACCTGCGCTTGGGCCTGGCGTGCGTGGGGCTTGCGTTCTTTGGCATTAAGTAGAATGATACTGCCATCAATATCAATCGGCGTGCTGGACACGCCAGAATCTTGGAGGAGCCATGACCGGCTCGGACAGCAAGTCAGTGGCCCGGAGGGTTCTCGAGGAGATCTTCCCGGCCAACGACGAAGACGCATTGCGCGAGGTGATCAGCGACGACTTCGTGAACCACGAGGCTCCTCCCGGTACGCCTCCCGGACTGGGCAGCATCACGATGTACATGCACCTGCTCAACGACGCGTTCAGTGACCAGCGCTGGGAGATGCACGACGTGATCGAGGAGGGCGACAAGGTCATGCTGCGCTGCACCCACAGTGGCGTGCACACGGGCGAGTTCTTCGGCCTTCCGGCAACCGGCCGGCCGTTCGCCTACAACCAGATGCACCTGATCCGCATCGAGGAGGGCTTGGGCGTCGAGCACTGGGCCGTGCGCGACGACGCGGGCCTCATGCAACAGCTGACCGGCTGACCTCAGCACCGAGGTTCCCGGACGGCGACTAGGTGGTCGGCACCGCGATCCTGGTCGGCTCGGTGCGCCCACGCAGCTCGACCTCGTCGGTCTCGCGCCACCGCTCCGCCTCGTCGGCCGACGACGCCTCGACGGCTCGCATCGACGCGACCACGCAGCCCTCGACACCCTTGGCATGCTCGGAGAGGCGAGCGGCCTCGTTCACCGGGTCGCCGATCACGGTGTACTCGAACCGGCTCTCCGCGCCCACGTTGCCCGCGACCGCCCGGCCCGCGGACACCCCCACCCCGGCGTCGACCTCCGGCACCTCGTCGCGCAGCCGGGCCGTCATCGTGCGTGCTGCCCTCAGGGCGCACCCGGCGGCGTCGTCCATGTCCTGCGGAGCACCGAACACCGCGAGCACGGCGTCGCCCTCGAACTTGTTGACGAACCCGCCGTGCTCGTGCACCTCGGCCACGACGACCGCGAAGAACCGGTTCAGCAGCTTCACGACCTCTTCTGGTGGTTGCTCGATGGCGATCGTGGTCGACGCGACGACGTCGATGAACAGCACCGCGACGTCGCGCACCTCGCCACCGAGCTCCCCCTGCCGCAACATCGCCTCCTTGGCGACGTCCTCCCCGACGTGCTTCCCGAACAGGTCGCGGAGGCGTTCTCGCTCGCGCACGTCGCTGACCATCTCGTTGAAGCCGGTCTGCAGGAGTCCGAGCTCGGTGCCGTCGAACACCAGCACCTCGGTGTCGAGATCACCACGCTGAACCTTGGCGAGGGCAGCGGTGACCGACCGGATCGGGGCGACCATCGCGCGCGTGTTCATGACCATCAGGCCCAGCCCGGTGACGAGAGCGATACCGCCCAGCACCAGCACCGCGACACCCAGACGCGTGGCCGTGACGTTCTCCTTGATCACGGCGAACAACGCCACGATCATCATGCCGGCCACCGGGATGCCGCCCAGGAGCCAGATCAGCAAGGTCCGCATCGTGACGCCGACGCCGATGGGCCGACTCGGCGGTGACGCGGCCAAGGCTCGCGCGGCGATCGGTCGCAGGGCGAACTCGCTCAGCAGGTACGAGTTGGTGCACACGACGATGCCCGCCATGAAGGAGGTGATCGCGACCTTGGCCGTCAGCCCGGAATCGGCGAGCCCGTAGAGCACGGTGAACAGGGACGTGCCGATGATCCAGAGGGCGGCCGAGATGATCGTGAGCTTCCACGGGAGGCGGAGGGTCGCGATGCGGTCCTTCCGGACGGCATCGGTACCGCCGAGGAACCAGCGCAGGGCTCGGCGCGTGATGACCGATCCCACGATCCAGCCGGCCACCAGGGATGCGAGGACGTAGACGGGTACGGCGATGAAGTTGATCCAGGCGAGCTCGTCGGTGAGGACGGGCTTTCCCGGGATCACCAGCGCGAGGAGGAGGGTGACGAGCACGGTGCCGACGAGGTTGGCGATGATCTGCGAGGTGGCGAGCAGCACCTGGACGCGCAGCCACAGTCGCCCGGACCCTTCGTCTGCGGGGCCGAGGAGCCAGGACCCGAGCGGGCGCGTGCGCAGGAGTCGACGCTCGGATGGCACGGGCCCGAGCGTACTCCGGCGGGAGTATGCGAGGACACCACGAAGGTGGGATGCCACGGAGGGTCCGCGCGGGTGACGATCGAAGCATGACCACGACGACCCAGAACCTCCCACCGCGGCGCGAGCGCCTGTCCCGGCGCCAGCGCCAGGCCGTGCTCGTGCTGCACATCATCTCGGCCGTCGGCTGGATCGGCGTCGACTTGGCCCTTCTCCCGCTCGTGCTGACCGGACTGACCACGGACGACGGCGCCACCGCGGCGGCGGCCTACCGGGCGGTGGCCATCTTCGTCCCGTGGACGGTGCCCGCGCTGTCCGTGCTCATCGTCACGACCGGCGTCCTGCTGGGCCTCGGCACGAAGTGGGGACTCGTCCGGTACTGGTGGGTCACCACGAAGCTCGTCATCTCGCTCATCCTGACGACGCTGGTGTTCGTCTCCCTGCTGCCCGCGGTCATGGGCCTTCAGGTCACCGCCGCCACCACGGGCGACGAGGTCCGGTCGGCCCTCGGCGACCCGACGATGTTCCTCTACCCGCCCGTGGTCTCCAGCCTGATGCTCGCGACCGCCGTGGTGCTGTCGGTCAAGAAGCCCTGGGGCCGGCGCTCACACTGACGGTGCTCACGAAGTCCAGGGCCCCGGCGGGCGACGGTCGGCCCATGGCGCGGCCTCCTCGACCTGGCTGAGCAGCGAGAACAGCGGTCCGTCCTCGCCCGGTCGCCCGGCGAGCATGACGCCGACCGGCAGGGACGGAGTGTCGGGCGTCGCCTCGGTCCAGTGCAGCGGCAGGCTCGCCGCCGGGACGCCGGCCATGTTGTAGACGGCCGTGAACGGCGTGAAGAGCAATTCGCGGCGGTGGTCCTCGGTGGGGTCGCCCGACTCCGTGAACCACTCCGACGGCTGCGGCGGCAGGGCGAGCGTGGGCGTCAGCCAGATGTCGAAGGAGTTCATCGACGCGAGCACCTCGCGCGTGGTGGCCTCGAGGAACTGGATCGCCCGGGCCAGCTCCACGCCGCTCGCCTCCCTTCCGCGGGCCATCCAGTAGCGGGTGTTCGCGCGCAGGCTGGGGATCGCCTCCTCGGGCACCGGCGCCGCGGCCATGCCGCTCGACCACACGACGTTGAACTGGGGCTCGAGCTCGGGCGGAAACGGGTTGACGACGTCGACGACGTCGTGGCCGAGCGACTCCAGCATCCGGCTCGCCTCCTCCCACGCGGCCACCGATGACGCCGACGTCTCGATGCCCGGCAGGTAAGGATCCGACCAGCACGCGATCCGCAGGCGTCGCGGCTCGCGGGCCGCCCAGTCGGTGAAGGCGATGTCGGGGTCGGGCAGGGGACGCAGGTCTCCGGGCATGGGGTGCGCCATCGCGTCGAGCAGCGCGGCAGCATCACGCACGGTGCGCGCGATGGGACCGTCGCCGCCCAGGCCGGTCCAGTCGCTGCCGACGGGTCCGGCGCTCACGCGGCCGCGGCTCGGCTTGAACCCGACGACGCCGCAGCAGCTGGACGGGATGCGGATGGAACCGCCGCCGTCGCTGCCCTGCGCCAGAGGAACCAGCCGGGCGGCCACGGCCGCCGCGGCACCACCGCTCGATCCTCCGGCATTGCGAGTCGGGTCCCACGGCGTCCGGGCCGGGCCGACGAGGTCGTTGTCGGTGTATGAGGACAGCCCGAACTCGGGGGTGTTGGTCTTGCCGAGGCTGATGAAGCCCGCACGGCGGATCAGCTCGACGACGTACGCGTCCGTGGTCGGCACGTTCTCCCGCATGATCGCCGAGCCCATGCTCGTGGGCACGTGGGCCGTCGAGGTGAGGTCCTTCAACGCCGTGGGGACACCGAGGAACTGCGTGGCCTCGTGGCCCGCACGAAGGGCATCGGCCTCCGCCGCCTGAGCGAGCGCCTGGTCGGCGGTGACGGTGATGAAGGCGCCGAGCGCCTCGGCATGGGCCTCGATGCGGTCGAGGTGGTGCCGGACGAGCTCGACGGACGACACCTCGCGGCGGCTCAACAGCTCGGCCTGCGAGGTCGCGTCGAGGTCGTGCAGCTCCGTCACACGCTGAGCCTAAGGTGCGGGCCGCGGTCCACACGTGGAGACTGGAGCGTGCCCTCCACCCGCTCCACTCACAGCCTGGTCACCGGCGCGACCGGGTACGTCGGCGGTCGGCTCGTTCCCGAGCTGCTCGACGCCGGCCACCGCGTCCGCGTGATGGTGCGGGACGAGCGCAAGGCCCGCGCGCACGTCTGGTCCGACGACGTCGACATCGCCGTCGCGGACGCCACGGAGCGCGACCAGGTGGCTGCGGCACTCGAAGGCATCGACGTCGCGTACTTCCTGCTGCACTCGATCGGGACGGGGGACGACTTCGCCGAGACGGAACGGCAGATCGCCGAGACGTTCGCGTCCGAGGCCAAGCGCGCCGGCGTGCGCCGGATCGTCTACCTCGGCGGCATGGTCCCGGAGGGCGAGGAGCTGTCGGAGCACCTGCGGTCCCGCGAGGAGGTGGGCGACGTCCTGCTCGAGTCGGGCGTGCCGACCGCGGTGCTGCAGGCCGGCGTCGTCATCGGATCAGGCTCGGCGTCGTTCGAGATGCTGCGCTACCTCACGGAGCGGCTGCCGGTCATGGTCACGCCGAAGTGGGTCCACACGAGGATCCAGCCGATCGCCATCCGCGACGTCCTCCACTACCTCGTCGGCTGCGCGGACCTCCCAGCCGAGGTCGACCGGCGCTTCGACATCGGCGGTCCGGACGTCTTGACGTACTTCGACATGATGCAGCGCTACGCCGCCGTGGCCGGACTTCCGAAGCGCCGGGTGCTCCCGGTGCCGGTGCTGTCGCCGAGCCTGTCGAGCCACTGGGTCGGGCTGATCACGCCGGTTCCCGCGTCGCTGGCCCGGCCCTTGGTCGAGTCGCTGCGCAACACCGTGGTTGCCGCGGACCACGACATCGCCGAGCACGTCCCCGATCCGCCCGGAGGCCTCACCGGTTTCGACCGCTCGGTCGAGCTCGCGCTGACGAAGATCAGGGACCTCGACGTGCCCACCCGGTGGTCGTCCGCCGCGACCGCCGGTGCGCCGAGCGAGTCGCTTCCCACCGATCCCGACTGGGCCGGTGGGTCGCTCTACAAGGACGAGCGCACCCGCGAGGTCGACGCCTCGCCGGCCCACCTCTGGACGGTCATCGAGGGCATCGGTGGGCGCAACGGGTGGTACTCGTGGGCGCTGGCCTGGTGGGTCCGCGGCCTCCTCGACCGCATGGTCGGAGGACCGGGGCTGCGGCGTGGCCGGCGCAACGACCGGCATCTCGTGGTCGGCGACGCGCTCGACTTCTGGCGCGTCGAGGAGACTGACGACCACAGCTTCCTGCGCCTGCGTGCCGAGATGAAGCTGCCGGGCCTGGCCTGGCTCGAGCTCCAGATCGGGTCGACGGACGGCGGCACGACGACGTTCCACCACCGGGCCCTGTTCCACCCGAAGGGGCTGTTCGGCCACCTCTACTGGTGGTCGATCCTCCCGTTCCACGGCATCATCTTCGGCTCCATGCAGAAGAACATCGCCCAGGCCGCCGAAGCGCTCGAGACGGCTCCCACTGCGTGACCGGCGTGCGGGAAGGGCCGACCTGGCGTAGGAGTGTGGGATGAGCCCCAGCGCCGAGATCGGCCGCATCACCACAGACATTCCCGCCAGGATGGACCGGCTGCCGTGGGCACGCTGGCACTGGATGATCGTCCTCGGGCTCGGCACCGTCTGGATCCTGGACGGCCTGGAGGTCACGATCGTCGGCAACCTGTCCGACGTTCTCAAGGACGGCGACACCGGGCTGGGCCTCACCAGCTCCCAGATCGGCCTGGCGGGTGCCGTCTACGTCGCCGGCGCGTGTCTCGGCGCGCTGTTCTTCGGCCAGCTGACCGACCGGTTCGGCCGGAAGAAGCTGTTCATGCTGACGTTGCTCGTCTACCTCATCGGCAGCGTCCTGACCGCGTTCTCGATGAACCCGATGTTCTACTTCGTCTGCCGCTTCATCACCGGAACGGGCATCGGCGGTGAGTACGCGGCCATCAACTCGGCGATCGACGAGCTGATCCCCGCCAAGTACCGCGGCCGCATCGACATCACCATCAACGGGTCGTTCTGGGTCGGGGCCGCGGCGGGTTCACTCCTCACCATCCCGCTGACGAACCCCGACACGGTGAATCCCGAGTTCGGCTGGCGGTTCTGCTTCGCGCTCGGGGCGATTCTCGGCTTCGGCGTGCTGTTCGTGCGCAAGAACGTCCCGGAGAGCCCGCGCTGGCTCTTCATCCACGGCAAGGAGGACGAGGGCGAGCGCATCGTGAAGGACATCGAGCGACGCGTCGAGGAGCAGGACGACGTCACGCTCGAACCGGTCGACGAGACCATCACCATCCGGCAGCGGCGCACGATCAGCATGGCCGAGATCGCGCACACGGTCTTCGCTCTCTACCCGAAGCGCACCGTCCTGTGCCTGTCGCTGTTTGCGGGGCAAGCCTTCCTCTACAACGCGTTCTTCTTCACCTACGGCGACACCCTCTCGACCTTCCTCGACGTCAAGCAGACCGGCTGGTACATCGCCGCCTTCGCCGTCAGCAACTTCGTCGGCGCCCTCGTGCTCGGCCCGCTGTTCGACCGCGTCGGCCGCATCCCGATGATCTCGGGCACCTACATCGTGTCGGGACTTCTTCTCGGCCTGGCCGGGCTGCTGCTCGGCGACCTGAGTGCCCTGACGTTGACGATCTTCGGCATGGTCGTGTTCTTCTTCGCCTCGGCCGGTGCGAGCTCGGCCTACCTCACCGCGAGCGAGGTGTTCCCGATGGAGACCCGCGCGTTGTGCATCGCCTTCTTCTACGCCGTGGGCACGGCCATCGGAGGCATCGCCGGACCACTGCTCTTCGGGCGGCTGATCGAGAACGCGACGGAGGCGAAGGACATCACCGCCATCGCGATCGGCTACTTCATCGGGGCCGCACTCATGGTGGGAGCGGGCGTCGTGGCGATCTTCCTCGGAGTGAAGGCCGAGGGTGAGTCGCTGGAGAACATCGCCAGACCGCTCACGGCCGAGGATGCGCCGAGCTAGGCGGCGTCGGTGCTGGACGGTTGAATGTTCCTGTGCAGCTGACCGACCTCGTCACCACCGTCGACGCGGTGCGCGCCACGCGCTCGCGCAAGGCCAAGATTGCCGCCGTGGCCGACTGCCTGCGGCAGGCCGGCGACGACGTCTTCGTCGTGGCGACCTACCTCTCGGGGTCGCTGACCCAACGACGCACCGGCGTCGCCTGGAGGTCGTTGACCGACCTCCCCGCACCCGCGGCAGAGCCGTCGCTCAGCATCTCCGCGGTCGACGGGGCGTTCGACGAGATCGCCGCCGTCTCCGGTGAGGGCTCCAAGGCCGAACGGCGCCGGCTCCTCGACGCGCTGTTCGGCGCCGCGACCGAGCCCGAGCAGCAGCTGCTCGGCGGACTGATCACCGGGGAGATCCGCACCGGCGCGCTGGAGGGCGTGCTGGTCGCCGGCATCGCGGAGGCGTACGAGATTCCCGCGCCGGTCGTGCGACGAGCGGTGATGCTTGCGGGATCGGCGCCGTTCGCGGCCCGCGCCGCGGCCACCGGAGGGGAGGAAGCGCTCGCAGCGGTCGGCCTCGAGGTCGGACGTGCGGTGCATCCGATGCTGGCCGGAAGCGCACCCGACCTCGCGGCCGGTCTCGAATCCGTCGGGCTGCCGTGCCTCGTCGACGGCAAGATCGACGGCATCCGCATCCAGGTGCACCGGTCGGGCTCGGACGTCTCGGTGTGGTCTCGCAGCCTCGACGACCTGACCGGGCGATTCCCCGAGCTGGTCGAGATGGCGCGCTCGCTGCCGGCCACGTCGTTCGTGCTGGACGGCGAGGCGTTGCTCGTCGACGACGACGGCCGGCCACGAGCTTTCCAGGACACCGCGTCGCGCTCCATGACCGTCACGGCGTCCGACCTCGTGATGAGCCCGTTCTTCTTCGACGTCCTGCACGTCGACGGCCGCGACCTGCTCGATGCACCGGCCGTCGAGCGGTCCGAGGCGCTCGCGCAGCTCGTCCCGGAGGAACACCTGGTGCCCCGGCTGCTCGCCGAGACGGCCGAGGAGGCCGCCGACTTCCAGGCCCGGGTTCTCGCCGACGGCCACGAGGGCATCGTCCTCAAGGGCGTCGACTCCAGGTGGGAGGCGGGCCGCCGCGGATCCGGCTGGGTCAAGGTCAAGCCGAGGCACACCCTCGACCTCGTCGTCCTCGCCGTCGAGTGGGGAAGCGGCCGGCGCAAGGGGACGCTGTCCAACATCCACATGGGAGCAAGGGACGGAGACGATTGGGTCATGCTCGGCAAGACGTTCAAGGGCATGACCGACGAGATGCTCGCCTGGCAGACCGAGCGGTTCCTCGAGCTGGAGACCTCGCGCGACGGCCACGTCGTCCACGTCCGTCCCGAGCAGGTGGTCGAGATCGCCTTCGACGGCCTCCAGCGCAGCACCCGATATGCAGGCGGCTTGGCGCTGCGCTTCGCCCGCGTGCTCCGCTACCGCGACGACAAGCGCGCCGATGAGGCCGACACGATCGACACCGTCCGCGGGCTCGCTGTCTAGGGCCGCCCGATCCGGCGCTGCATCTCGGCGTTCAGATGCGCGATGGCAGCAGCAATGCTGGTGGCCACGAAGTCACTGAGCCGGTGGTGCAGGTGCCCGCTGATCTCGGGATCGGCGTCGCCAAGGTCCACGTCGAGTACGCGCCCGCCCGCCCGTTCGATGTGGACGCGGCCGTCGACCGGCCGGACGTCCACCCGGATTTCGACGGCCGCCTCCTGCACCGAGCGCGAGGAGGCCTCGACGAGGATCGATGTGCCGTCCGCGATCCTGTTCAGGTCGATCTTGATGTCGAACTCGTGCGCGATCGGCTTGGAGATCTGGTCCACCGCGATCTCGATGAGCTCACGGCGCACCCGTTCGGCGGCGGCTTCGAGTTGGTCCGGCATCCAGACATTCTCGCCCATCTCGTCGACAACCATGTGGTTGACAAGCATCCGCACCATGCGATTCACTGTATTCAACCCATCGGTTGAACAAGGAACCAGATCATGTCCGACAACCTCTCTCGCGTCTTCGCGGCACTCGCCGACCCGACGCGGCGCGACATGGTGGCCAGGCTCACCACGTCGGACGCCACGGTCGGTGAGCTGGCGGAGCCGTACGACGTCAGCGTCCAGGCGGTGTCCAAGCACCTCAAGGTGCTCGAGGACGCCGGCCTTGTCAGCCGGAGCCGGGAGGCGCAACGCCGGCCGGTGCATCTCGAGGCGGAGGTTTTCGACCTCATGACGAAGTGGATCGAGCGTTACCGCCGGCAGGCCGAGGAGCGGTACGCCCGCCTCGACGCCGTGCTGGCGGAGCTGAACGAGCAGGACGACCCCCAGAAGAAGGAAGGAACGGCATCATGACCACCACCATGAACAGCCACAGCGACGAGGCCACCATCGAGGCCGACCCGACACTGCCCATCATCCGGATCACGCGTGACTTCGCGGCGACGCCCGCCCAGCTCATGCGGGCGCACACCGATCCCGACCTGTACGTCCGGTGGGTCGGCCCGGACGGCACGGAGGCCCGCATCACCGAGTGGGACGTGCGCGACGGCGGCTCGTGGCGGTTCGTGGGGGCCGGACGCGACGGCGAGGAGTACGCCTTTCGCGGCTGCTTCCACCGCGTCGGGGAGGACATCATCGTCCAGACGTTCACGTGGGAGGGCATGCCCGAGGACGTCTCGCTGGAGACGCTGCGGTTCGAGGATCTCGGCGACGGCACGACCCGCCTGCACGCCCAGTCGCTCGTCGACTCCTTCGAGAGCCGCGATGCATGGCTGCGCAGCGGCATGGAGGTCGGCGTCAACGACGGCTACGCGAAGCTCGACGCCATGCTCGCCAGCGGCGATGTCTGACCTCACCGCGGCCGGCCCCGCCGAACGTCACCGGCTCATCTCGGGTGTGTTCGCCGACCGCGTCGAAGGAACACGCGACTGGGAGGCCCCGGCCCCGGTCGAGGGATGGGCGGCGCGCGACGTGGTCCGTCACCTTGTCGAGTGGTTCCCCTCATTCCTCTCCGCCGGGGGCGTCGAGCTGCCGGACGGTCCGTCGGTCGACGTCGACCCGGTTGGCGCGTGGCGTGTGCACACCGACGCCGTGCAGTCCCTGCTCGACGGCCCGGACGCCGGACCGGCCGTTCACGCACCCACGCGCTGGTCGCATCGCGCTCGATCAGGCGATCGACATGTTCTACACGTCCGACGTCTTCATGCACACGTGGGACATCGCCCGCGCCACGGGGCAGGACGACCGCGCTCGACCCCGACCTCTGCGCCCAGCTCCTCGAGGGCATGACGCAGATGGAGGACCTCATACGCTCGTCCGGGCAGTACGGCCCCGCCGTCCCGGCGCCCGAGGGTGCCCCGGTGCAGGACCGGATGATCGGCTTCATCGGCCGCGACCCTTACTGGAAGCCCGACTCCCAGCAGTGATGGCGCGGGTGCGCCTGCCGGTCCCGGCTCGTAGCGTGATGAGCATGAGCCGTCCGAGTGTCCTCCTGTTCGACGTCAACGAGACGCTCTCCGACCTGTCGCCCATGGGTGATCGGTTCACCGAGGTGGGGTTGCCAGCGCATCTGGCGCCCACGTGGTTCGCGGGCCTGCTCCGCGACGGCTTCGCCGTCACCGTCACCGGGCGGCAGGCCTCGTTCAAGGAGATCGGTGCCGACGTGCTGCGCGGCCTGGCTGCTGGCGTCGAGGGCGTCGACGCGGACGCGGCGATCGATCACGTGCTCGGCGCCTTCATGACGCTGGACCTGCATCCCGACGTCGTCGACGGCCTGCGGAAGCTGCAGGAGAGCGGCATCCGGATGGCCACGCTGACGAACGGCGCGGCCGCCATCCCGAGAACGCTGCTGGAGCGGGCGGGGGTGGACGATGTCATGGAGCAGTTCCTCTCGGTCGACGATGCCGGCATCTGGAAGCCGCACCCGGACGCCTACGCGTACGCCGTCCGCCAGATGGGCGTCGAGCCGGCGGACGCGATGCTGATCGCCTCGCACCCGTGGGACATCGACGGCGCCTCTCGCGCCGGCCTGGGAACGGCGTACGTCGATCGCGCGGGCGCGCCCTACCCCAGCCACTTCGAGCGGGCCGACATCGAGATCGAGTCGCTCGTCGAGCTCGCCTCGGCACTGCCCTGAGCTCACGTCCGCGCGGGTGCGAGTCGTCGCGAACGGTGTGATGGTTGAACGCGAACACATCCACGGGAAGGGTCACGCGCATGCCTCAGGTGAAGGCCACGATCGTCTACTACTCGGCGACCGGGACGATCGAGCAGATGGCCGCACGGCTCGCCGACGCTGCCGAGAAGGCCGGCGCCGAGGTGCGGCTGCGCCACGTCGCCGAGACCGCTCCGGCCGACGCCATCGAGGAGAACGAGCAGTGGCAGGAGCATCGGGAGGACGTCTCCGACGCTCCGGAGCCCACGCCCGAGGACCTCACCTGGGCCGACGTCGTGTTCTTCGGGACGCCCACCCGGTTCGGCGCCTCCGCCAGTCAGCTGCAGGCGTTCATCGACACGCTCGGCCCGACCTGGCAGGCCGGTGAGCTGGCCGACAAGGTCTACGTCGGATTCACGGCGTCGCAGACCGCTCACGGCGGCCAGGAGTCGACGCTGCTGTCGCTCTACCAGGCGATCATGCACTGGGGCGGGATCCTCGTGACGCCCGGCTACACCGACCCGGTCAAGTTCCAGGACGGGAACCCCTACGGCGTGAGCCACGTGACCGGCGAGGACAACGACGCGCCGCTGGAAGACTCGGACCTCGCCGCGCTGGATCACATGGCCGAGCGTGCGGTCCAGGTGGCGGCGAAGCTCGCCGCCTGAACCCCCAGATTCCCCCGAATTCGGGGTCCTGGGGGGAACATTTCCTCCTTGATCGAAGTTGATACGATCAGACTCAAGTCATCTGACTGAGACTCATCAACGCACTGATCAGCAGGAGGAACACCCATGGCACGTGCCGTCGGAATCGACCTCGGCACGACGAACTCCGTCGTCGCCGTCCTCGAAGGTGGAGAACCCACCGTCATCGCCAACGCCGAAGGCGCCCGCACCACACCATCTGTCGTGGCCTTTGCCAAGGACGGCGAAGTCCTCGCCGGCGAGGTCGCGAAGCGCCAGGGCGTCACGAACGTCGACCGCACGGTCCGCTCCGTCAAGCGCCACATGGGCACCGACTGGAGTGTTGAGATCGACGGCAAGACGTTCAACGCGCAGCAGATCTCCGCGTTCGTCCTCCAGAAGCTCAAGCGCGACGCCGAGGCCTACCTGGGCGAGCCGGTCACCGACGCGGTCATCACCGTGCCGGCGTACTTCAACGACCACCAGCGCCAGGCCACCAAGGAGGCCGGCGAGATCGCGGGCCTCAACGTCAGCCGCATCATCAACGAGCCCACCGCGGCCGCACTCGCGTACGGCCTCGACAAGGGCGACGACCAGACGATCCTCGTCTTCGACCTCGGCGGCGGCACGTTCGACGTGTCCCTGCTCGAGATCGGCGACGGCGTCATCGAGGTGAAGGCCACCAGTGGCGACAACCACCTCGGCGGCGACGACTGGGACGAGAAGGTCGTCGACTGGATCGTCAGCAAGTTCAAGAGCAGCACGGGTCTCGACCTCACCAAGGACAAGATGGCGATGCCGCGTGTCCGTGAGGCCGCCGAGCGCGCCAAGATCGAGCTGTCGTCGAGCTCCTCGACGTCGATCAACCTCCCGTACATCACCGTCGACGCCGAGAAGAACCCCGTGTTCCTCGACGAGAAGCTGAGCCGTGCGGAGTTCGAGAAGATCACCGCCGACCTCCTGGAGCGCACGAAGTCGCCGTTCCAGCACGTCATCAAGGACGCCGGCATCGAGCTCTCGGCCATCGACCACGTCGTGCTCGTGGGTGGTTCCACCCGCATGCCGGCCGTCGTCGAGCTGGTCAAGTCGCTCACCGGCGGCAAGGAGCCCAACAAGGGCGTCAACCCCGACGAGGTCGTCGCCGTGGGCGCCAGCCTGCAGGCCGGCGTGCTCAAGGGCGAGGTCAAGGACGTGCTCCTGCTCGACGTCACCCCGCTGAGCCTCGGCATCGAGACCAAGGGCGGCGTGATGACCAAGCTCATCGAGCGCAACACGACCATCCCGACCAAGCGGTCCGAGGTGTTCACGACGGCCGACGACAACCAGCCGTCCGTGGCGATCCAGGTGTACCAGGGCGAGCGCGAGATGGCCGCCGGCAACCAGCTGCTGGCCACGTTCGAGCTCACCGGCCTGCCGCCGGCCCCGCGTGGCGTGCCGCAGATCGAGGTCACGTTCGACATCGACGCCAACGGCATCGTCAACGTCTCGGCCAAGGATCGCGGCACCGGCAAGGAGCAGTCGATGACGATCACCGGCGGCTCCGCGCTGTCGAAGGACGACATCGACAAGATGGTCAAGGATGCCGAGCAGTACGCCGAGGAGGACCGCAAGCGTCGCGAGACGGTCGAGACCCGCAACCAGGCCGAGACCCTCGCGCACACGACCGAGAAGTTCCTCGCCGAGAACGGCGACAAGGTCGGCGACGACATCAAGACCGAGGTGCAGGCTGACCTCGACGCGCTCAACGAGGCGCTCAAGGGCGAGGACGCCGACGCCGTGCAGGCTGCGGTCACCAAGCTCGGTGAGTCCAGCTCGAAGATGGGCCAGGCCATGTACGAGGCCGCTGCCGCGGAGCAGGCCGCCCAGGGCGGCGAGGGTGCTCCGGCCGGTGACGCCGACGGGTCGGACGGCGACGGTGCAGATGATGGGGACGTCGTCGATGCCGAGATCGTCGACGACGAGCCCAGCTCCGACGAGGCCTCGGCCGACGAGGAGAACAAGTGACCGAACGCCCCGACGAGACCACGGAGGAGGAGTCGGCGGCCCCAGATCTCGACGCTGCGGCCGCCGACCCCTCGCCGGACCCGGTCGAGGTGCCGCCGGAGGAGGAGCCGGTCGCGCCGACGGTCGAGCAGCAGCTCGCCGAACGCACGGCCGACCTCCAGCGGCTGCAGGCCGAGTACGTCAACTACAAGCGACGTGTCGATCGCGACCGCACGCTCGTGCGGGCCCAGGGCGAGGCCACCGTGCTGCGCTCGCTCCTCACCGTGCTCGACGACATCGGCCGCGCCGAGGAGCACGGTCAGCTCGAGGGCGGCTTCAAGGCCGTGGCCGACGCGCTCCAGCAGGCGGTCAAGAGCCACCGGCTCGAGGTGTTCGGCGCTCCGGGCGACGTGTTCGATCCGCGCCTGCACGAGGCGCTCTTCCACGCCGGCGAGTCGCCGGACGTGAAGGAGACCACGATCCAGTCGGTCATCCGCACCGGCTATCGCGTCGGTGACGACGTCATCCGGCATGCACAGGTGGGCGTCGTCGACCCGGCGAGTGAACCCACTGAACCGGTCGATGAGGTCGAGACTGACACCGAGAGCGAGTAAGGAGGTCTGCCATGGCTGCCAGTGACTGGGCGTCCAAGGACTTCTACAAGACGCTCGGGGTGTCCAAGGACGCCTCGCAGGCCGACATCAAGAAGGCCTACCGCAAGCTCGCGCGCGACAACCACCCCGACTCCAACCCGGGCAACAACGCCGCCGAGGAGCGCTTCAAGGAGGTCTCCGAGGCCTACGCCGTGCTGTCGTCCCCCGAGAAGCGCAAGGAGTACGACGAGCAGCGCACCTTGTTCGGGCAGTTCCGGGGCGGCTTCCAGGGACCGCCCGGATACGGCCAGCCGGGCGGTGCCGGCGTCGACTTCGACCTCGGCGACCTGCTCGGCGGCATCTTCGGCGGGAGTCGCGGTCGCACCCGGCGCCAGCCGCAGGGACGTCGTGGCGACGACATCGAGACCGAGGCCAGCATCACGTTCCAGCAGGCCGTCGACGGCGCCACGCTCCCGCTGCGCATGACCAGTGACGAGGCGTGCCCGACCTGCCACGGCACCGGCGCGAAGCCCGGCACCGTCCCGAAGGTGTGCAGCAAGTGCCAGGGCAGCGGCATGCAGACCGGCACGTCCGGTGGCGTGTTCGCGATGACCGAGCCCTGCGACCAGTGCCGCGGCCGCGGCATGGTCGTCGAGGACCCGTGCACCACGTGCCGCGGTTCCGGCCGTGCCCCGTCGAGTCGCACGCTGCAGGTGCGCGTGCCGGCCGGCGTCAAGAACGGCCAGCGCATCCGGCTCAAGGGCAAGGGCGGCAAGGGCGATGGCGCGCCCGACGGTGACCTCTACCTCGTCGTGCACGTCTCGAAGCATCCGCTGTTCGGCCGCAAGGGCGACCACCTCACGGTCACCGTGCCGGTCGCCTTCGACGAGGCCGCGCTCGGTGCCACCATCTCGGTGCCGACGCTCGACGGCCCGCCGGTCTCCATCCGCATCCCCGCCGGCACTCCGAGCGGTCGCACCTTCCGTGCCAAGGGCAAGGGTGGCGCCGCCAAGAGTGGTGGTGGCCGTGGCGACCTGCTCGTCACGATCGACGTCCAGGTGCCGGCCGAGCTCGACGACGAGTCCCGTGCCGCCGTCGAGGCGTTGCGCACGGCCCGGGGCAACAAGGACCCACGGGCCTCCATCTCCGAGGCGGTGGGCTGATGGCGTCACATCCAGGGGCAGGCTCCGGCGGTCCCTTCACCCCACCCGGTCCCGAGGCGAAGGTCTTCGTCATCAGCGTGGCCGCCGAGCTGTCCGGCCTCCACCCGCAGACGCTTCGTTCCTACGACCGGCTCGGCATCGTCCAGGCCGGCCGCACGGGTGGTGGCGGGCGCCGGTACTCGCTGCGCGACATCGAGCTGCTGCGCCAGGTGGCTCGCCTGTCGGCCGAAGGGCTCGGACTCGAGGGCGTCAAACGCGTCATCGAGCTCGAGCACCAGGTCGCCGCACTGCAGCAGAAGGTCGCCGAGCTCCAGACCGATCTCGCCGCAGCCCACCAGGCGCTCGGCACCGTCCAGAATCTTCCGGTGCGCGTCACCGACGCCCAGCTGACCGTCTGGCACAAGCCCCGACGCTGACCTGCCGGTCCGGGCCTCGCTCGGTACGTTGAGAGCGTGTTCGAGAAGATCCTCATCGCCAACCGGGGCGAGATCGCGATCCGTGCCTACCGTGCCGCCCACGAGCTCGGTGCCCGCACGGTCGCGGTGTTCCCGTACGAGGATCGCGGCTCCGAGCACCGCGTCCGCGCCGACGAGGCGTACGAGATCGGCGAGCGGGGCCACCCGGTGCGGGCCTACCTCGATCCCGAGGCCATCGTGCGCGCCGCCGTGCGTGCCGGGGCCGACGCCGTCTACCCCGGATATGGATTCCTCTCGGAGAACCCCGAGCTCGCCGAGGCGTGTGAAGAAGCGGGCGTCACCTTCATCGGCCCGTCGGCGTCGGTGCTGAGGCTCACCGGCCACAAGTCGCGGGCGATCGCGGCCGCCCGGGAGGCGGGCGTGCCCGTGCTGACGTCGGTCGAGCCCACCGACGACGCCGGCGCGCTGGTCGACTCGGCCGCCGACCTGACGTACCCGCTGTTCGTGAAGGCCGTCGCCGGCGGTGGTGGACGCGGGATGAGGCGGGTCACCGAGCCCGACCAGCTGCGCGAGGCCGTCGACGCCGCGATGCGTGAGGCCGACGGCGCCTTCGGCGACCCGACCTGCTTCATCGAGGAGGCCGTCGCGGACGCCCGGCACATCGAGGTCCAGGTCCTGGCCGACGGCGAGGGGCACGTCGTGCACCTGCACGAGCGCGACTGCTCGGTGCAGCGGCGGCACCAGAAGGTCGTCGAGATCGCGCCTGCCCCGCACCTCGACGACGAGACCCGTGAGCAGATGTGTGCCGACGCCGTCCGCTTCGCCACGGAGATCGGCTACTCCTGCGCCGGCACGGTCGAGTTCCTGCTGGGGCTCGACGGCCGCCACCGGTTCATCGAGATGAACCCGCGCATCCAGGTCGAGCACACCGTCACCGAGGAGATCACCGGCATCGATCTCGTGCAGGCCCAGATGCGCATCGCGAGCGGCGAGACCCTGGCCGACCTCGGCCTGCCCGACCAGGACGCCATCCACGCGGTGGGCGCCGCGCTCCAGTGCCGCATCACCACCGAGGACCCCACCAACGACTTCCGGCCCGACACCGGCCAGATCACGACCTACCGCTCGCCCGGCGGACCCGGCGTGCGTCTCGACGGCGGCACGACCTACACCGGCGCGGAGGTCAGCGCGCACTTCGACTCGCTGCTCTCGAAGCTCACGTGCCGCGGGCCCGACCTGCCGACCGCCATCACCCGGGCGCAGCGCGCGCTCGGGGAGTTCCGCGTCGGCGGCGTCGCCACCAACATCGCGTTCCTCCAGGGCCTGCTGGCCCACCCGGACTTCGCCGGACAGGGCGGGGTCGAGGTCACCACGACGTTCGTCGACGAGCACCCCGAGCTCCTCGCCGCGCAGCCGCCGGCTGAGGAGGCGGAGCGACTGCTCGGCTATCTCGCCGACGTCACCGTCAACAAGCCGAACGGCACGGCGCCGGTCAGCGTCGACCCGCGCACGAAGCTGCCGGACATCGACCTCGAGATGGTCCCCCCTCAGGGGTCACGTCAGTCGCTGGTCGAGCTCGGCCCGGAGGGATGGGCCCGGGCGCTGCGCGAGACCGACGCGATCGGCGTCACCGACACCACGTTCCGGGACGCGCACCAGTCCCTGCTCGCCACCCGCATCCGCACCCGCGACCTGCTCGATGCGGCGCCCGTCGTCGCGCGCACCACGCCACAGCTGCTCAGCGTCGAGTGCTGGGGTGGCGCCACCTACGACGTCGCGCTGCGGTTCCTGTTCGAGGACCCGTGGGAGCGGCTGGCGGCGCTGCGTGACGCGATGCCCAACCTGTGCCTCCAGATGCTGCTGCGCGGACGCAACACCGTCGGATACACGCCGTACCCCACCGAGGTCACCACGTCGTTCGTCAAGGAGGCCACCGAGGCCGGCATCGACGTCTTCCGCATCTTCGACGCCCTCAACGACGTCGACCAGATGCGTCCGGCGATCGACGCGGTGCGCGAGGCCGGCACACCGGTCGCCGAGGTCGCGCTGTGCTACACCGGCGACCTCTCCTCACCCGACGAGCACCTCTACACGCTCGACTACTACCTGAAGCTGGCCGAGAGCATCGTGGACGCCGGCGCCCACGTGCTGGCCATCAAGGACATGGCCGGGCTGCTGCGCGCTCCGGCCGCCCGCACGCTGGTCACCGCACTCCGTGAGCGGTTCGACCTGCCCGTGCACCTGCACACGCACGACACCCCGGGAGGCCAGCTCGCCACCCTGATCGCGGCGATCGAGTCCGGGGTCGACGCCGTCGACGCCGCGTCCGCCTCGCTCGCCGGCACCACCAGCCAGCCACCCCTGTCCGCCTTGGTCGCCGCCACCGACCACTCGTCCCGCACGACCGGGCTGGACATCGCCGCGGTCAACGCGCTGGAGCCGTACTGGGAGGCGGTGCGGCGACTCTATGCGCCGTTCGAGTCCGGTCTGCCGGCGCCCACCGGTCGGGTCTACCGCCACGAGATCCCGGGTGGACAGCTGTCGAACCTGCGCCAGCAAGCCATCGCGCTCGGCCTCGGCGAGAAGTTCGAGCAGATCGAGGACATGTACGCGGCCGCCAACGACATCCTGGGCAACGTCGTCAAGGTCACGCCGTCGAGCAAGGTGGTCGGCGACCTCGCGCTGCACCTGGTGGCCGTCGGCGCCGATCCCGACGAGTTCGCCGCCGACCCCACGTCGTACGACATCCCCGACTCGGTGATCGGCTTCCTGTCCGGCGAGCTCGGCGACCCGCCCGGCGGATGGCCGGAGCCGTTCCGCACCAAGGCCCTCGAGGGCCGCTCCTCCAAGCCCAGAGCCAAGAAGCAGAGTGTCACCGAGCTCACCGACGACGAGTCGGCCGATCTCGGTTCCGACGATGCCTCCACGCGCCGCCGGACCCTCAACCGGCTGCTGTTCCCCGGCCCGAGCGACGACTACGAGAAGTCGCGGGCCGAGCACGGCGACCTGTCGGCCCTGCCCACCGATGCCTTCTGGTACGGCCTCCGCCCTGACGAGGAGACCGAGGTCGAGCTCGCCGAGGGCACCCTGCACCTGTTCGGCGTCGAGGCGGTCGGCGAGCCGGACGAGCGCGGCATGCGCAACGTCCTCGGCACCATCAACGGTCAGCTGCGACCCACCGAGGTGCGCGACCGCTCCGTCGACGCCAAGGTCGCGTCCGCCGAGAAGGCCGACACCTCCGACCCGAAGCAGGTGGCGGTGCCGTTCGCCGGCGTCGTGAGTCCGAACGTGGAAGAGGGAGACACGGTCGAGTCCGGTCAGTCGGTCGCCACGATCGAGGCCATGAAGATGGAGGCATCCATCACCGCCCCGAGTGCCGGCACCGTGAAACGGCTCGTCATCGGCGAGACCCGCCAAGCAGAGGGCGGCGACCTCCTGCTCGAGCTGGAGTGATCGGCTGACTACTGCGCGCTGAATGACTCGTCTGCGCCGCGCATGATCAAGCGAGTGATCGCGCGGGTCGCGCGTGGGCTGCGACGCGCCAACCGCACCCGCGCTCGGTCGAGCGGACTGAGGTGATCATCGACCGCGATGACCGGAGCGTCCTGGAGGCCCTCACCCTCCAGCGCGAACAGGGGCCACGTGCCGGGCACGCCTTTCAGCTCGTGTTCCCCTCGAGAAACGAACCGGAAGCCGGATCCGAACACCAAATCCTTGATGGTCGACGACACCAGCACCTCGCCGCCCTCTGCCGCCGCGCCGACGCGCGCACCGAGGTTCACGGCCATGCCGCCGATGTCACCGTCCGGATACAGCTCGACCTCACCGGTGTGCAGCCCCGCCCTGACGGAAAGTCCGAGATCCCCGACCCCGTCGACGATCGCCTTGGCGCACCGGAGAGCCCGCGCGGGTCCGTCGAAGGTGGAGAGGAACCCGTCGCCGATCGTCTTGATCTCCCGACCCCGGTGGTCGGCGAGCGCCTCGCGGACGAAGTGGTTGTGGCGATCCAGCAAGCGCCGCCATGCATCGTCGCCGAGCTCGGCGTTGCGACTCGTGGAGGAGACGATGTCGGTGAACAGCACTGTCGACAGGCCTCGTTCCGGTTCGACCTGGTGCTTGGTCCCCGTCAGGAACTCCTCGATCGTGTCCACGTACTCGGTGGAGTTGCCGACCCACGGCAGGTGGTCATCACCGTCCAGCACCACCAGCCGCCCGTCGGGCACACCCTGGGCGAGCTCGCGGGCGTACTCGACATCGATCACCTCGTGAGCACGGTGAACGGCGAGCATGGGCGCCTGCACGGAGTGAAGGATCGGCCTGATGTCCAAGGACAACACGAAGTCGGCGATCGACCGTCCCATGCGCGGACTGGCCGACGCCCGCTCGATGAATCCGAGAGACCGGCGGACGAGCGCGTTGGACTTGCGCAAACCCGGCGACAGCTCGATCGAGACCCGGCCGGTGCCCCATTCCTCCACCCCCCTTTCGAGCAACGCCCTGAGATCCGAGCCGGGCGGTACGAACCCGAACGACCCGCACACCACCACCGCGTCCGTGCGCTCCGGGTAGGTGGCGGCGAACAGGAGGGCCAGCGAACCTCCCTCGGAGATCCCGATGACGGCGGCGTGCTCCATGCCGGTGGCGTCCATGACCGCACGGATGTCGTCCATGCGTTCGTCGAGCTGCGCCGCGCCGGGTGTGGGATCTGAAAGGCCGGTGCCGCGCTTGTCGAACGTCACCACGCGGCCGAACTCGGCGAAGCGCTCCATGAAGTCGCAGAACAGGTCCAACGTGAAGAACAGGTCGAGGTGCGAGAAGATCCCGGGGACGATGACCAGGTTCATCGGCCCGTGGCCGAACGCCCGGTAGGCGACGTCGATGTCACCGGCGTGGGCGTACTCCGTCTCGCCGAAGTCCATGAACCACAGGGTAGAACCGGACGTCCGTCCAGGAGGGCGTTCGGGTCAGTCGGTGAGCAGGGTCACGGCGAGCTCGGCCTGCTGACGGTCGCGTTGTGGTGGACTGGAGGACGTGACGGAGTCCCGGCCCGCGAGCGACTGGCCTGAGCAGCCGTACCCGGGCGACTGGCCCGACCACTCCTACGTGGTCGACGACGACGCGATGGTGCATCGCATCGAGGTCGACGCGGATGCGCCGTCGGGATGGGCGGTGCGATCCGGCGAGGAGTCGACGTGCCTCGACGAGTGGCTGCGCCGTGCCGGGCGTCCCGGCCTGGCCGGCCGCACCCCGATCCTGAGCTTCGGCTCGAACCGCTGCCCCTCGAAGGTGGTCCGCCAGGGCGGGCCGTTCGTCAACCTCGAGTGCCAGACCACGGGCCTGGCCGCGGTGTGGAGCCACGGCACCCGGAAAGACGGCCAGACGGTGGCGACGCTCGTGAGCGCGGACGACCACGAGTCGGTGTTCTTCCTGTCCATGTGCACGGATGCGGAGGTCGAGCTGCTCGACGTCGTGGAGGGACGCGGACAGCGGTACGACCTCGTGCCGATCGACCCGTCACAGGTCGAGCTCGAGGACGGCTCCTCACCCGAGGCCGTTGCCGCCTATGTGGGCGTGGACCCGCAACGCTGGCCGCTGGCGGGGGAGGACGGGCACCCGGTGCTGCTGACCACCATGACGCAGGAGGAGGTCGGGCTGTGGCGGAAGCAGGACCCGGCCCACTGGTACCCCGAGCCGCACCATCCGTTCGGTGCCCTCACCGACCTCGCCGACGAGGACGAGGCCGGACAGTAGGGTCTGGAGGATGAACTGGTCCGTTGTCGCCGACGTGGTCAATGCCGGGGCCGTCACGATCGGCGTCGTGTTTGCGGCCTCCCAGCTGTTCGACATCCGCAAGCAGCGCAAGCGCGACGCCATGCTCGGCCTCGTCCGGTCGTTCCAGAGCGGGGACTTCACCACGGCACTCCGCCACATCAACTCCCTGCCAGATGGTGCAGACCGCGCCGCGATCAGGGCGACACTCGGCCCGGACGGCGAGGATCAGGTGTTCATGATCGGACTCACCTTCGAGAGTCTCGGCGTCCTGGTCTTCCGCCACGAGGTCACGATGGACCTCATCGACGACTTCTTCAGCGGAGCGATCGTGATCTCCTGGCGCAAGCTGCACGTGTACGTCGAGGAGGATCGCCGCGACCTGGGCCGCGAGACCGTCTGGGAGTGGTTCCAGTGGTTGTCAGAACGCGTGGCCGAGCGGGAGCGCGAGATCAATCCCGTGCCCGCCCACGTCGCACACCGCGACTGGACCTGACTCAGTTCACCTGGCGCTCGGAGTCCTTCCAGAACTCCTCGCGGAGCTTGAACTTCTGCAGCTTGCCGGTGGCCGTACGAGCGAGCTCGTCGCGGAACTCGATGCGCTTCGGGCACTTGTAGCCCGCGAGGTTCTCGCGGCAGTGCGTGATGAGCTCCTCCGCGCTCACGTCGCCGGCCTCAGGGTCGAGCACGACGAGGGCGGTGACCATCTCGCCCCACTTCTCGTCCGGGATGCCGATGACGGCGACCTCGGTGACGGCGTCGTGAGACATCAGCGCGTCCTCGACCTCGATCGACGAGACGTTCTCGCCGCCCGTGATGATGACGTCCTTCTTGCGGTCGGCGATCGAGACGTAGCCGTCCTCGAAGGTGCCGCCGTCGCCGGTGTGGAACCAGTTGTCGGCCTGGGCCTCCTCGGTCGCCTCCGGGTTCTCCCAGTAGGACTCGAGGTTGTGGTTCGACTGGGCCAGCACCTCGCCCTCGTCGTCGATCATGATGCGGACGCCGAGCGCCGGTGCGCCGGCACGGCCGAGCAGACGCGCCTGCTCGTGCGCGTCGAGGTCGTCCCACTCCTCGCGCATGCGGCTCATCGTGAGCAGCGGGGTGGTCTCCGTGAGGCCGTAGATCTGGATGAACTCCCAGCCCAGCTCCTCGCGCACCCGCTCGATCGTGCGGGTGGGCGGCGGCGCACCGGCCACGATGATCCGGACGGTGTCCGCTCCTGGGATGGGGCCGTCCCAGTCCTTCGCCCCGTCGAGGGCGGCGGCCACGACGGCCGGCGCCGCGCACATGTAGGTGACGCCGTGCTCCTCGATGCGCTTGAGGATCTCGGTGCCGTCGACCTGGCGCAGCACGATGTGCTTCGCGCCGACGCCGGTGGCCGTGAACGGGTGACCCCACCCGTTGGCGTGGAACATCGGCAGCGTGTGCAGGTAGACGTCACGGTCGTCGACGGACGCCTGCCAGCCGAAGACGGTCGCGTTGAGCCAGTTGTTGCGATGTGTGAGCTGAACGCCCTTGGGCCGCGCCGTGGTGCCCGACGTGTAGTTGATGGTGGCGGTGGCGGCCTCGTCGCCCTCCCACGGCTCGGGCTCAGCGGACGATCCCCAGATCTTGTCGTCGTCCTCGCCGAGCACGAACGTGCGCTTGCAGTCGATCTCGTCGGCCAGGTGCTTCAGGGCCGGGTCGACCATCAGCACCTCGGCGCCGGAGTGCTCGATGATGTAGCGCACCTCGGGAACCGACAGCCGGAAGTTGACCGGCACGAGCACGCGTCCCCACCCGCTGACACCGAAGAAGGACGTCAGGAAGCGCGCCGAGTTGTGCGAGACGATCGCGACGCGTCCACCCACCGGAACGCCCATCTCGTCGAGCGTGGCCGCCTGTGATCGCGCTCGGCGGGCCATCTCCGCATAGGTGATCTCGCCCCAGGATTCGGCCGGCTGGTCGGGCTCGTCGACGACGGCGATGCGGTCGGGATAGACCGTCTCCGCGCGATCGATGAAGTCACGGATGGTGAGGGGATAGAACATGGCGCCTCCCGAAGCCTGGTCTCAGGACATTCTCCATCTTTGCCGCGAGTCCTCGCGCGCGCACGTGAGGGGTCGTCAGTCGTACGAGTAGAAGCCGTGACCGGTCTTCTTGCCGAGCAGGCCCGCGTCGACCATGCGGTCGAGGATCGGCGACGGTGAGTAGAGCGGCTCCTTGAACTCCTCGTACATGGATGCACCGATCGCCTGCACGGTGTCGAGACCGATGAGGTCGGCCAGGGCGAGCGGTCCCATCGGGTGGCCGCAGCCCAGCACCATGCCGCGGTCGATGTCGGCCGCGGACGCGTAGCCGGCCTCGTACATGCGGATCGCCGAGAGCAGGTAGGGGTTCAGCAGGCTGTTGACGATGAAGCCGGCCCGGTCGGTGGCCTCGATCGGCTGCTTGCCGAGGTCGTCGGTCACGAACGCCTTCATGCGTTCGGTTGTCTGCGGGTCGGTGGTGAGCGACGGGACGAGCTCGACGAGCTTCATGATCGGCGCCGGGTTGAAGAAGTGCACCCCCATCACGAGCTCGGCCCGGCCGGACACGGCGCCGAGCTTGACGATCGGGATGGCTGACGTGTTCGAGGCCAGGATGGCGTCGTCGGCGTCGAGGATCGTGCCGACCCGGCTGAACAGGTCGAGCTTGGTCGCCTCGTCCTCGGTGGCCGCCTCCACGACGAGCTGGCGGTCGGCCAGGGCGTCGAGATCTGAGGTGAACGTGATGCGGCCCAGAGCTTCCTCCACGGCTGCCGCATCGAGCTTGCCGCGCTCCTGCGCATGGTGGAGCGAGGCCTCGACGCGATCGCGCGCGGCCTTCGCGGTGTCGTCGTCGACCTCGACGGTGATGACGTCGAGCCCGGACCGTGCCCCGACCTCCGAGATGCCCGAGCCCATCACGCCGCCACCGATCACTCCGAGCCGTTCCATCGTCGCCATCGTTCACTCCCCTGAACGTGAGATGTGCCTCGTGTTTCGAGACTACCTCCCGGGATTCAGCCGTTCGCGTGTCCTCCCGGCGGCCGGGTTCGAGCGTGATGGGATGAGCACATGCGCATCCGCCACGCCGTGGTTCTCGCGCTGGTGCTCGCCCTCACGGCGTGCGGCGGGGGCGCCACACCTGACGCGAAGTCCACGCCCAAGGCGACGAGCACGCCGGCGAAGAAGGTCGCGCTGGACGGATCCCTCCCGCAGGTCGCCGAGGGTCAGCCCGTCCCCGACGCACTCAGGGAGTTCGTCTGCACCCGCAACGAGAAGAAGGGCACGTGGAGGGCCACCGGAGCCGTCGTCAACGACACCAAGAAGCCGGCGACCTTCCAGGTGACCGCGCACGTCGGTCCGGCCGACGGCCAGGGCGCGGCGGCGCGCACCAAGCGCATTGCGTCGGTGCAGGCCCACGGGTCGGTGCGGTTCGACCTCGGCGCCATCGAGTCCCGATCGCCCGACGGCCCGTGCCACGTCCAGGTGCTTGCGCTCTGAAACCAGATTTGAGAAATGTGACGCCGGTCAGCGTGACAGGTCGCGGCTGATGACGAGCCGCTGGATCTGGTTCGTGCCCTCGAAGATCTGCATGACCTTCGCTTCGCGCATGTAGCGCTCGGCGGGGAAGTCGCGCGTGTAGCCGGCGCCGCCGAGGACCTGCACGGCATCGGTCGCGACCTTCATCGCGTTGTCGGTCGCCACGAGCTTGGCGATCGACGCCTGGCGGCTGAACGGGCGCCCGGCGTCCTTCATGCGTGCGGCAGCCAGATATGTCGCCCGGGACGACTCCACGGCCGCGGCCATGTCGGCGAGGATGAACGCGAGCCCCTGGTGCTCGATGATCGGCTTGCCGAACGTCTCGCGCTCCTTCGCGTACGCGACCGAGACATCGAGAGCGCCCTGGGCCAGGCCGGTCGCCACCGCGGAGATGCCGAGCCGCCCGGCATCGAGGCCTGCGAGCGCGATCTGGAGGCCGTGGCCCTCGTCGCCGAGCCGTTGCTCGGCCGGCACGCGCACGTCCTCGAACAGCATCGACGCCGTGGTGGAGCCCATCAGCCCCATCTTGAGCTCGGGCTTGTCGGCGCGGAGCCCGGGCGAGTCCGCCGGCACGAGGAAGCAGGAGATGCCGTTCGCCCCGTCGTCGGACGTCCGCGCCATGACCTTGTAGAAGTCGGCGACGCCGCCATGCGTGGTCCACGCCTTCTGGCCGCGGATGACGTAGTCGTCGCCGTCGCGCACGGCCTTGGTGCGCATCGCGGCGGGGTCGGAGCCGGCGTGCGCCTCGGACAGGCAGTAGGCGCCGAGCTTGTCGCCGGCGAGCAGCTCCGGCAGCCACTTCTTCTTCTGCTCGTCGGTACCCGCCGTGAGCAGACCGAAGCACGAGAGCGCATGCACGCTGACACCGACGCCGACGCTGGCCCACCCGGTGGCGATCTCCTCGAGCACCTGGAGGTAGACCTCGTACGACTGGCCGCCGCCTCCGTACTCCTCGGGGAACGGCAGGCTCAGCAACCCGAGACCGCCGAGGGCGCGGAAGACCTCGCGGGGGAACTCGCCACTCGACTCGTACTCGGTGACGTGGGGGGACAGCTCCCGGGCGACGATGGTGCGCGTGAGGTCGATGAGGTCGGCTGACTCCTGGGTGGGCATGAGCCGCTCGGCCACCATGAATTGCTCCTGTTCTCGCTGGGTACGCTCCACATTATGGTCCTCCCCCTGATGCGAACCGAGTTCACCGAGATGTTCGGTGTCGACCACCCGATCGTCTGCGGGGGCATGACGGGTCTCGGCACCGCTCCGCTCATCTCCGCCGTCGCCGAGGCCGGCGCACTGGGCTTCCTCACCGCGCTGACGCAGCCGTCGCCGGAGGCGCTCGTGAAGGAGATCGCCCGCACCCGCGACCTCACCGACAAGCCGTTCGGCGTCAACCTGACGATCCTGCCCACGATCGATCCGGTGCCGTACGACGAGTACCGCGCCGCCATCGTCGAGGCCGGCATCACGGTCGTCGAGACGGCGGGCTCCAACCCCGAGCCGCACCTGCCGGACTTCCACGAGGCCGGCGTCAAGGTCATCCACAAGGCGACGTCGGTGCGCCACGCGCTCTCGGCCGAGCGCAAGGGCGTCGACGCGATCAGCATCGACGGGTTCGAGTGCGCCGGTCACCCCGGCGAGGACGACGTGCCGGGCCTCGTGCTGATCCCGGCGGCCACGCGTGTCCTGTCGATCCCGGTGATCGCCAGCGGCGGTCTCGCCACCGGCAGTGGCCTGGTCGCCGCGCTGGCGCTCGGAGCGTGCGCGGCCAACATGGGCACGCGGTTCATGGCCACCGACGAGGCGCCGATCCACGAGAACGTCAAGAAGCAGATCGTCGCCAACGACGAGCTCGACACGGTCATGGTGTTCCGCCAGTTCCACAACTCGGCCCGCGTCGTGCGCAACTCGATCAGCGAGCAGGTCGCGGAGATCGGCGCGCGACCCGATGCCACGTTCGCGGACGTCGCCGAGCTCGCGTCCGGCAAGCGTGGCCGTCAGAACGTCCTCACCGAGGGCGACATGGAAGGCGGCATGTGGTGGGCCGGTCAGGTCCAGGGCCTCATCCACGACGTTCTCCCCGTACGTGAGCTCGTCGAGCAGATCATCGCCGAGGCCGAGGAGATCATCACGAAGCGACTCGTGTCGCTGGTCGGCTAGGCCTTCAGCGCGGGGAGCAGCCAGCTGTGGATTCGCTCGCGCCGCATCTCCATCTTTCCGCTCGGGCCTCGGTGGAACGCGACGCGGGTGCCGGCGACGTGGGGCCCGCCGCCCCGGCACAGCTCCACGGCCGACTCCAGCTGCACGGTCATGCGGGCCAGTGACTCGAGGTCCTGGTGGGAGTGCAGGCGCACTCCGAGGTCTGCCTGGCCGAGCGCATCGAGACCGTGCGCGCGCAGCACCTGGAGCAGCATCCCGATCTCGACGCCGTACCCGGACACGAACGGAAGTCTCAGCATCGGCTTGCGGACGAACGCGCACTCCCCGGCGAGCGGCTGGGTGAATCCGAGGAGGCGCGGCTCGAAACGTCGGAGCAACGGACGGCCGACCAGCTCGGTGACCCGGCCGCCACCCCCGCCGGGTGACGGCGCAGCGCTGTTCCACGGCCGGTCGTAGAAGCCCTTGACCATGACGAGCGACGGGTTGCGCAGCAGCGGGTCGAGCAGCCGGACGACGAACGCCGAGTCGAAGTCCTCGATGTCGGCGTCGAGGAACACACCGATGTCGCCGGACATGCGGGCCAGCCCGGTCTGCATCGCCCCGCCCTTGCCGCCGTCGCGCCCGCGAGGTCCGACCCGGTAGACCATGGCGCCGGCCCTCGCGGCCCGGTCCGCGGTGGCGTCGCTGGAGCGCGAGTCGACGACGATGACCTCGTGAACGAGGCCGACCTGCTCGACGAGCTGCTTGCGGATCGACTTCACGATGGGGCCGATCGTCGCCTCCTCGTCGCGGGCCGGGAGGATCACGCTGACGCGGCGGCCGGCGAGGAGGCCGGCCACCTCCTCGGCGTCGTCGGTCGTCGCGAACGTGCGTCGGCGGAACCACGCGGCGGCCTCGACGATGCCTTCGGCCGTGGAGATCCCGGCAGCCGGGCCGATCTCAGACAAGGCCCCGGACCGTCCGGGCCGGCGGGCGGTCACCCGCGATGCTCGCCGTCATCTCGAGCACGTGGCGCGTGGCCACGACGTCATGGGTGCGGAACACCGCGGCTCCGGCCGAGGCGGCCAGGGCCGTGGCGGCCAGCGTCCCCGCAAGACGCTCGGCCGGTGGGACGCCGAGGGTCTCGCCGATGAAGTCCTTGCGCGACAGCGCCATCAGCACCGGCCAGCCGGTGGCCACCAGCTCGTCGACCTGCCGGAGCAGCGCCAGCCCGTGCCAGGTGTTCTTGCCGAAGTCGTGGGTGGGGTCGATCAGCACGCCCTCGCGCGGCACCCCACGTGCGACGGCCTCGGTGGCCGCGCGGCTGGTCTCGCCCACGACGTCGGCGACCACGTCGTCGTACGCGACGCGGTGCGGGCGGGTGCGGGGCTCGGCACCACCGGTGTGGGAGCACACGAACCCGGCTCCCAGCTCGGCGGCGACGTCGACGAGCTCGGGGTCGTGCGCGGCCCAGGTGTCGTTGACGATGTCGGCGCCGACCTCGAGGCAGCGGCGCGCGACGTCCGAGCGCCAGGAGTCGATGCTGATGACGATGTCGGGCAGCAGGTCGCGCACGCGCTCGATGAACGGGACCGTGCGGCGGACCTCTTCGTCCGGGTCGACCACGTCGCCGGGCCCGGCCTTCACGCCACCGATGTCGACGATGTCGGCACCGTCGTCGACGGCGCGGCGCACGGCAGCCAGTGCGACGTCGGGCGCGAACGTGGCGCCGTTGTCGTAGAACGAGTCAGGCGTGCGGTTGATGATCGCCATGACCAGGGCGCGGTCGCGCTCGACGCGACGTCCGCGGAAGGTCAGGTCGATGGTCACCCCTTGATCCTGCCCGACATGGCTAGGACCGTGCGATCTGCACCATCTCGTCGCGCGGAACGACCTTCACGCGCTCGCGGGCATGCTCATGGGACTCACCGAGTGAGCGCTCGTGGGCGTCGAGCTTTTCCCAGCCCTCCCACGTGGTGACGTCGAGGCCTCGGCCCGCCAGGTAGGTGTCGACGGCTTCGCGCTCGGGCTGCGCGGGCGCCGGCAGGTTGTCGAGGTCGGAGAGCAGCAGCTCGACGGTCTGGGCGGCGTCGGACTTCGTGTGGCCGATGAGGCCCACCGGTCCGCGCTTGATCCAGCCCGTCACGTAGGCGCCCGGCAGGGCCGAGCCGTCGATGTCGATGACGCGGCCGCCGTCGTTGGGCACCACCCCGGCGGCGAGGTCGAACGGAAGCCCGGCGAGGTTGTCGGAGTAGTAGCCGATCGCGCGGTAGACGGCCTGGACCGGCCAGTCGACGAGCTCGCCGGTGCCGCGGACGTTGCCGGTGCCGTCGAGCTCGGTGACCTCGGTGCGGAGGCCGACCACGCGGCCGTCCTCGCCGAGCACCTCGACGGGGCTCTGGCAGAAGTGGATGTGGATGCGGTGGGCGGCGCCGGACGGCTCCTTCGCCACGTAGTTCTGCAGCACGTCGACCACGAGCTTGACGCTCTTGGAGGCGTGGATGGCGTCCATCGATCCCTCGTCGAGCTCGAATCCCTCGGGGTGGACGATGACGTCGATGTTGGGGGAGTGGTTGAGCTCGCGGAGCTCCATCGGCGTGAACTTGACCTGCGCGGGCCCGCGTCGGGCGAAGACGTGCACGTCGGTCGTGGCGTTGCGCCGCAGGCCGTCGGCGACGTTGTCGGGGATCTCGGTGACGAGCAGCTCCTGGGCGGTCTTCGCCAGGATGCGGGCGACGTCGAGACCGACGTTGCCGACGCCGAGCACCGCCACGGACGTGGCATCGGGCTCGAACGGCCAGTCGCGTTCGACATCGGGGTGTCCGTCGTACCAGGAGACGAAGTCGGCGGCGCCGAAGGACCCCTTGAGGTCGATGCCCGTGATGTCGAGATCGCGGTCGCCGCGTGCGCCGGTCGCGAAGATCACGGCGTCGTAGAACTGCTGCAGGTCGTCGAGCTTGAGGTCGTCGCCGTATGAGACGTTGCCGAAGAAGCGGATGTCCGGGTTCGACAGGACGCGCTTCAGCGCCTTGACGATCTCCTTGATGCGCGGGTGGTCGGGCGCGACGCCGTAGCGGATGAGCCCGAACGGGGTCGGGTCACGCTCGATGAGGTCGACCGTCACCGACTCGACCGAGGGTGGAAGATCCGTCTTGGTGAGGATGTCGGCGGCATAGATGCCGGCCGGTCCGGCGCCCACGACGGCGACTCTCAGCTGCCTGCTCATGCTTCGAATCTACGGGCGACCACCACACGCTCCGGCGCGAGTCCACGATGCGAACACGGGCCTGACCTGCGACGATGTGGCGCAGGTCACATTCGGGTCTAGGCGAACAACCCGTCGCGGATGGTCTGCGCCATCCTGCTCCAGGTGAATTTCTCGGTGTGCTCACGGCCGGCGTCGAGCTGCTCCGGTGTGCGCTCCAGTGCCTCCTGAATGGCCGCGGCCAGGGTCTCCGGGCGGACGTCGGGAGCGATCGTGGCATGCCCGCCGCTGATCTCGACGACGGCCGGGTCGGTGGAGATCACCACCGGGATGCGCAGGCGCAGGGCCTCGATGGCCGGCAGCCCGAACCCCTCGAAGTCGGAGGGGAACACCACGAGGCTGGCATGGCTGAAGCAGGCCTGGAACTCCTCGTCCTCGAGGAACGGCATCAGCTCCACGCGGTCCTGGATGCCGAGGGACTCGACGAGTGCCGTGCAGGTCTCGCGGTCGGCGGCGTTCATCGCCACGAGTCGGAGGGTCATGGTGTCGTCCTGCTGGCAGAACAGCGCCCAGCCATGGAGGACCTCGTGCACGTTCTTGTTCGCGGTCTGCCCGAACGCGACGGCATAGGGCGGGGTCTCCGGCTTGGGCTCCGGCCAGGAGTCGACGTGGTCGGCGCCGTAGTAGGAGATCGCCGCGCGGCCCATGAGCCACGGTCGTGAGCGCTCGAGGTCGTTGCGGGTGCGTTCGGTGATGCAGAACAGGGCGTCGGCGGTGCGCAACGACCAGCCCCAGGTGACGGCCCGCACGGCCCGCGCCTGGCGGCTGAACTGGTCGGGCCGCAGCTCGTGACGGAGGTCGTGGACGACGACCGCTCGCTTGCCCGACGTTCCGGCCAGGGCGCTGGCGGTGACGACGCACACGACGGCATCGGCCTCGATGTCCTTGGTCGTGCGGCGCAGGCCGATCGAGCGGCGCCAAGCCGTGCCGAGCTGGCCCGAGACCGGCGCATCGACGGTGCCGACCTCGACACCGTCGGGGACCGGGAACGGCGCCTCGTCGTCGCACAGGACCGTGATCTTGTCGCCGTGCGGGAGCTCTGACCAGCCCTGGACCACGTTGCCGATGACGATCGATCCACTGCCGGGCTTGATGCCGAATGCATCGATCACGATGTGCATGGCCGAACCCTACCCGCGGCCACGCGGGCGACGATTACAGTGTCCCAATGACTTCTCACCAGTTCGAACGCGACGTCGTCGTGGTCGGTGGCTGCGGTCGCGTCGGACTCCCGCTCGCGATCGCGTTCGCCAAGGAAGGCCTTGACGTCGCCGCGTACGACCTGGCCGAAGACACCGTCAAGCTCGTCAACGACGGCACGATGCCCTTCGACGAGCCGGGCGCGCAGGACGCGCTGCGTGAGGCGGTCGATGCCGGCCGCCTCATGGCGAGCACCGACGCATCCGTGGTGGGCTCGGCGCGCAACATCATCGTCGTCATCGGCACGCCGGTCGACGAGCACCTCAACCCCGACCCGAGCTCACTGCCGCGTGCCCTGTCCGCGTGCTTCGAGCACTTCCGCGACGGCCAGCTCGTCGTGCTGCGCAGCACGGTCTATCCGGGGGTCACGGCGCTCATCGAGCGCAAGTTCGCCGAGGGCGGCGTCGACGTCGACGTTGCATTCTGCCCCGAGCGCATCCTCGAGGGCCACGCGATGACGGAGCTGTACTCGTTGCCGCAGATCATCGGCACGCGCACCGAGTCGGCCAAGGCGCGCGCCACCGAGCTGTTCTCGGCCCTCGCCGACAAGCTCGTGTTCGTCGGCCCTGAGGAGGCCGAGCTGGCCAAGCTGTTCACGAACGTGTACCGCTACATCCAGTTCGCGACGGTCAACCAGTTCTACATGATCGCCAACGAGCGAGGCCTCGACTTCGAGGAGATCCGCCACGCGATCACCCAGGACTACGACCGCGCACGTGACATGCCGCGAGCCGGCTTCGCGGCCGGGCCGTGCCTGTTCAAGGACACGATGCAGCTCGGTGCCTTCAACGACAACAACTTCGCGCTCGGTCACGCCGCGATGCTGGTCAACGAGGGACTGCCGCTGCACGTCGTGAGCCGGCTCGAGGAGCGCTTCGACCTCTCCACCATGACGGTCGGCATCCTCGGCATGGCCTTCAAGAGCGGCTCCGACGACACCCGCGAGAGCCTGTCGTACAAGCTCAAGCGCATCCTGACGTTCAAGGCCCGCGAGGTGCTCACGACCGACCCCTACGTCACCTCGGACGCCTCGCTCATCCCCCTCGACGAGGTGCTCGAGAAGGCCGACATCGTCATCATCGCGACGCCGCACGCGGAGTACCGCGAGCTGACGATCGCCCAGCCCGTCGCCGACGTGTGGGGCATCTTCGACGCGGGCGTGCGAATCTGATGCCCAAAGCACTCATGACCGGCTCGGCCGGCTTCATCGGCGGGTACCTGGTCGAGTCCATGCTGGCGCGTGGCTGGGATGTCGTCGGCATCGACAACTATTCCAAGTACGGCCCGGTCAAGCGCTCGTACGACGACCACCCGAACTACCACTTCGTCGAGGGCGATGCCCGCGACACCGACCTGGTCACCGACCTGCTCGACGGCTGCGACCAGTTCATCGCCGCTGCCGCGATGATCGGCGGCATCTCATACTTCCACGCCCACGCGTACGACCTGATGGCGATCAACGAGCGCATCATCGCCTCGTCGTGCGACGCCGCGATCAACGTGCTGCCGAAGGGCGAGCTGCAGAAGGTCACCTACCTCTCCAGCTCGATGGCCTACGGGTCCACCGACCGGTGGCCGTCGGTCGAGGGCGACGAGCTCACCATCCCGCCCCCCGGGTCGAGCTACGGCTTCCAGAAGCTGGCGGTCGAGTACTGGGCCCGCGCGGCCTGGCAGCAGTACGAGCTGCCGTACACGATCGTGCGTCCCTTCAACGCCGTCGGCGTCGGCGAGACCCGCGCCCTCGGTGACGTCGAGGAGGAGTCCGGCAACGTCAAGCTGGCGCTCAGCCACGTGGTGCCCGACCTCATCCAGAAGCTGCTCAAGGGTCAGGACCCGCTGCACATCCTCGGCGACGGCAGCCAGGTGCGGTGCTACACGCACGGCAGCGATCTCGCCGCAGGCATCATCGCCACGATGGAGCACCCGGCCGCCCGCAACGAGGACTTCAACATCTCCAGCCCGACACCCACCACGGTGCTCGAGCTCGCCGAGCACATCTGGCGCAAGATCAAGGGCGACGAGCCGCTGCGGGTCACCCACGACGACCCGTTCGAGCACGACGTGCAGAAGCGCATCCCGTCGGTCGACAAGGCTCGCGACCTGATCGGGTTCGAGGCGCAGATGACCCTCGACGCGATGCTCGACGAGCTGATCCCCTGGATCAAGGACGCGCTCGACCAGAACCTGCTCTGACGTCCCGACGCCGACACCGGACGCTTGCCGGGTGTGCTGGAGCGGGAGGATCATGGCCGCCATGACGACGCGCCAGGCGCTCGCGGGGGCGCTCGCGGTCGTCGTGACGTGCCTGTCGGCGTGTGGTGCCGACGAGAAGAACGGCGATGGCAAGGGCACGACGGCACCCACCCCGAAGGTGCTCGAGGGCACGTTCGACGTCGGAGATCACGAGCTGGCCATGCGGTGCGAAGGCTCAGGGTCGCCGACCGTCGTCTACCTGCACGGCCTGAGCCACACCGAGGACGCCGCCGAGGCCAACGCGGCGAGCGCGGCGTCCCTGCCCGAGTCGATCGCCCGAAAGCACCGGTTCTGTGCGTACGACCGGGCGAACGTCGGCCAGAGCGGTGACGTCGACGGGCCGCTGAGCGCCATGTCCTCGACGCGTGATCTCCAGCGCTTGCTCACCGTCGCCAAGGTCGAGCCGCCCTACGTGCTGCTCGGCGCCTCGTTCGGTGGCCTGGTCGCCGAGGTGTTCGCCTCGGAGAATCCGTCGGACGTCACGGGGATGCTGCTGCTCGACGCCGGCTTCCCGGACGAGCTCGACCTGGAGACGTTCTTTCCCGAGGACGAACGGCTCGGCCACGGCAAGAACCACCCGGTCAGCGGCTGGGCCGACACCCACGAGCTCATGGACGAGCTGGCTGCGTACGAGGATGCCCAGAAGGCCGCCGACCGGACTCCGAAGATCCCGATGACCTACCTGCTGGCCGACCCGCCGAGCTTCGATGGCCCCGGTGGCTATGCCAAGGCCTACCCGAAGGAGCTCGACGAGTTCGCGAGCCGGTACTCGCCGGGAGTCGTGAAGACGGTGCCCTCGGACCACTACATGGAGGCGGCCATCCCGGACCGCATCGTCGCCGAGCTCGAGAAGGTCATGGCCGAAGCCGGCTGACGCTCAGAGGCGGGCGCGCAGCCACTCGAAGTCGGCGACGTGCTCGTCGGCGGCGCCGGGCGTCTCGCAGATGACGGGCGCCTTGGCGTCGCGCACCACCGCAGCGAGGAGGTCGGGGTCGATCTCGCCCTGACCCAGGCTGGTGTGCCGGTCGGCGCCGGAGTCGAAGGCGTCGCGACTGTCGTTGCAGTGCACCAGGTCGATCCGGCCGGTGATCGCGAGGACGTCGTCGACGACGGTCTCCAGGGCGTTGCCGCCGGCGTGGGCGTGGCAGGTGTCGAGGCAGAACCCGACGTTCTCGGACCCTGACGCGGCCGAGATGGCGTCGAAGACGGCGGCGATCCGGTCGAGGTGGCGGGTCATTGCGTTGTCGCCTCCGGCGGTGTTCTCGATGAGGATCGGCACCTTGAGGTCCGTGGCCTCGATCGCCTTGCGCCAGTTGTCGAACCCGATCGTCGGGTCGGTGTCGTCGTCGAGGTGGCCGCCGTGCACGATCAGCCCCTTCGCGCCGATCGCGGCGGCGCCGTCGACGTGCTTCTGGAGCAGCTGACGGGACGGGATGCGGATGCGGTTGTTGGTCGTCGCGACGTTGACCAGGTAGGGCGCGTGCACGTAGAGGTCGATGCCGGCTTTCTTCGCGTCCGCCTTGAGGCCGTCGGCGCCCCCCGAGTAGCGGAACTCAGGGCCCTTGTAGCCCTGCGGATTGCCGAGGAAGAACTGCACGACCGTGGTGTCGCGGGCGGTGGCCTCGGCGATCGGGTCGGTCTGGTCGACGTGGGCCCCGATGGTGATGGTCATGCCCCCAGTCTAGGAAGCAGCCCCGACGAGATTGGCGCTAGTCTCCGGTCCGAGAGGGACGCGAAGGAGTGCCCATGGGTTTCGTCTCACCGAGCCTGCCGGACGTCGACGTCGACCAGTGGCGGGCACTGCCACGGGCCGAGCGCACGAAGATCCTGCAACAGCACTGGGCCTTGAACGGATTCGGCACGCCCTACGCGGTCTACCTCCTCTACCTGCTCAAGATCGGGCTCTACATCCTGGGCGGGCTCCTCTTCGCCGCGGCAACGCCGGGCATCGGCGGCCTCGGCGACGTCGCCGACTGGTGGACCGAGCCGGTCGTGTTCCAGAAGGTCATCCTCTGGACCCTGCTGTTCGAAGTGCTCGGGTTCGGCTGCGGCTTCGGCCCGCTCACCCTGCGGTTCCTGCCGCCGATCGGCACCTTCCTGTACTGGCTGCGCCCTGGCACGATCCGCCTGCCGCCGTGGCCGGAACGCGTCCCGCTCACCCGCGGCTCCACCCGCACGGTCGCCGACGTCGTGCTCTACGTCGCGGTCATCGCGACAGCGCTGTGGGCCCTGCTCGCTCCGGCGGACCGGGCGGTGACCGGACTGGCCAGTCAGGGTTTGGCCAGCGAAGGGCTCACCGTGATCGAGCCGGCGCGCCTGATCCCGCTGCTCGTGGTGCTGCCGATCATCGGGCTGCGCGACAAGACGATCTTCCTGGCCGCGCGGTCGGAGCACTACTGGGTGACCTCGCTGGTCTTCCTGTTCCCGTTCATCGACATGGTCGTGGCCGCCAAGCTCATCATGGTGGCCATCTGGTGGGGTGCTGCGACGTCGAAGCTCAACCGGCACTTCCCCTACGTGGTGTCCACGATGATCGCGAACGCGCCGTTGATCCCCAAGTTCCTCAAGAAGCACCTGTGGCGCGATCCGGTGGACGACATCACTCCGGGCTGGCTGGCGCGGACGCTGGCGCACGGAGGAACGGTCGTGGAGTTCGGCATCCCGCTCGTGCTCCTGCTGTCGCGCGGGGGAGCCGTCACGACCGTGGCTCTCGTGATCATCGTCCTCTTCCATCTGCAGATCCTCAGCGCCATCCCTATGGGGGTCCCGCTGGAGTGGAACGTGCTGATGATGTTCAGCGCGGTGTTCCTCTTCGGCCACCACGCCGAGTACGGCTTCACCGACGTCACGCAGCCCGTCCTGGTGTACGGGCTGGTGGCGTTGATCGTCGGTTCCGTCGTGTGGGGCAACCTCCGGCCGGACCAGTGGTCGTTCCTTCCCTCGATGCGTTACTACGCGGGCACCTGGGCGACGTCCGTGTGGCTGTTCGCCAGTACCGACCATGGGGGCGCCGAGGAGAAGTACGCCGAGCACGTCACCAAGGCCGCCCAGCTCCCGCAGCGGCAGCTCGCCAGGCTCTACCCGCCCGACACCGTCGACCTGATGATGGGCAAGCTCGCCGCCTGGCGTGGCCTGCACACCCATGGGCGGGCGATGCTCGGGCTCTACCCTCACGCGACCGACGACCCCGAGGCGCGGTTCGCCGTCGACGGCGAGATGGTCGCCGGGTCGGCGATCGGCTGGAACTTCGGCGACGGTCACCTGCACCACGAGCGCCTGCTCGAGGCCGTCCAGGAGCGATGTGCGTTCGAGCCGGGCGAGCTCCGCGTCATCATGATGGAGTCGCCGCCGATGGGACACCCCGTGCAGCAGTACCGCATCGTCGACGCGGCCACGGGTCTCGTCGAGGAGGGCGAGGTCGACGTGGCCGACATGGTCGCCCACCAGCCGTGGGAGGGCGACCTCCCCTTCCGCGTTCGCGGACTCGCCGGCACGCCCTAAGTTGGATTCATGACATCCGCGGTCGTGATCGGTTCGGGCCCGAACGGGCTGTCGGCCGCGATCGTGCTCGCGCAGGCGGGTCTCGACGTCACGGTGCTCGAGGCCAACGACGAGATCGGCGGCGGCATGCGCTCGGCCGAGCTCACCGTGCCGGGACTCATCCACGACGTCTGCTCTGCGGGTCACCCGACGGCGATCGCGTCGCCGTTCTTCCGCAGCCTGGACCTCGAGGCGCACGGACTGAAGTGGGGCTGGACGGACGTCGAGGCAGCGCATCCCCTCGACGGCGGGCGGGCCGGCGTCATGTACCGCGACATCGACCGCACGGCCGAGGCGCTGGGCGTCGACGGCGAGGCGTGGCGGAGCCTTTACGAGCCACTGGTCGCCCGGGCCGACGACCTGGTCGGCGACCTGTTCGGCCCGATCATCTCCATCCCGAGCCACCCGATCGGCATGGCCCGCTTCGGGCTCAGGGCGTTGCAGTCGGCCACGATGATCGCCCGTCGCTGGGACACCGATGAGGCAAGGGGCCTCTTCGCAGGGATGGCAGCGCACGCGATCTCGCCGCTGAACCTGCCGACGACTGGTGCGCTGGGCATGATGTTCGGCGTCTTCGGCCACGCGTACGGATGGCCGGTCGCGATCGGTGGGTCGGCGTCGATCGCCCGCGCCCTCGAGTCGGTGCTGCTCGCCGCGGGCGGCAAGGTCGAGACCGGCCACCGGGTCACCGAGCTGCCCGACGCCGACGTCGTCGTGTTCGACACGTCGCCGGACCAGGTGCTCTCCCTCGCCGGCCATCGGCTGCCGCGTCGTGTGGCACGTCCGCTCCGACGCTGGAAGCACGGACCGGCCGCGTTCAAGGTCGACCTCGCGGTCGAGGGCGGCATCCCGTGGACGAACGAGGCCGCCTACCGGGCCGGCACCGTCCACCTCGGCGGCACCATCGAGGACATCGTCGCCTCCGACACCGAGGCCGTGAACGGCCGGATGCCGGAGCGCCCGTTCGTGCTCCTGTGCCAGCAGTACCTCGCGGACCCGTCGCGCTCGGTGGGCGACGTCCACCCGATCTGGTCCTACGGGCACGTGCCGAACGGCTACACCGGCGACGCGACCGAGGCGATCATCGACCAGATCGAGCGGTTCGCACCGGGGGTCCGCGACCGCATCGTGGCGAGATCGGTGCGCACGCCGGCCCAGGCGTACGCCGAGAACGCGAACTACATCGGTGGCGACATGACCGGCGGTGCCGGCACCCCGTGGCAGACGGTGTTCCGTCCCCGCGTCAGCCACAACCCGTACTGGCTGGGCAAGGGTCTGTTCCTCTGCTCGGCCTCGACCCCGCCCGGCGGTGGTGTCCACGGCATGTCGGGATATCAGGCGGCCCAGTCGGTGCTCCGGTCGCTGTAATCACTGGAATGGCGGTGAAAAACAGCCAGAGTTGAGCGGAATGGACTCAACTCTAGAGGCGTTGATACTGAAGACCGTTCCTCGTCGGCCAGGAGACTCACATGGACCTTTCGACCTACACCACGCGCAGCCAGCAGGCGCTGGCGGCGGCCGTCCAGGCTGCCGCGGCCGCGGGCAATCCCGCGGTGGAACCCGCCCACCTCCTCGACGCCCTGCTCTCCCAGCCGGGCGGCACGACGGTTCCTCTGCTCGGCTCCGCCGGCGTCGACCCTCAGGTCGTGGCCCAGCAGCTGAAGGACGAGCTCGGGCGACTCCCGTCCGCCACCGGCGCCAGCGTCGGCAACCCGACGCTGTCCCGCAGCTCCCACGAGGTGCTGCAGCGCGCCCAGGATCTGGCGGCGCAGCTCGGTGACGACTTCGTGTCCAGCGAGCACCTCGTGGTCGGCATCGCCACCGTCGAGTCGCCGGCCCGGACGATCCTCACCGACGCCGGCGCGACCCCCGACTCCCTGCAGGCCGCGTTCGCGTCGATTCGCGGCAGCTCGCGCGTCACCAGCGCCGATGCCGAGGACACCTACCAGGCGCTGGAGAAGTACGGCGTCGACCTGACCGCCGTGGCCCGCGACGGCAAGCTCGACCCGGTGATCGGCCGCGATGCCGAGATCCGTCGCGTCGTGCAGGTGCTCAGCCGCCGCACCAAGAACAACCCTGTGCTCATCGGCGAGCCCGGCGTCGGCAAGACCGCCGTCGTCGAAGGGCTCGCCCAGCGCATCGTCGCCGGCGACGTGCCTGAGTCGCTGCGCGGCCGTCGCGTCGTGGCGCTCGACCTCGGCGCGATGGTCGCCGGCGCCAAGTACCGTGGTGAGTTCGAGGAGCGACTCAAGGCCGTGCTCGCCGAGATCAAGGACAGCGACGGCCAGATCATCACGTTCATCGACGAGCTGCACACCGTCGTCGGCGCGGGCGCCGGTGGCGACAGCGCCATGGATGCCGGCAACATGCTCAAGCCGATGCTGGCCCGCGGCGAGCTGCGGATGATCGGCGCCACGACCCTCGACGAGTACCGCCAGCGCATCGAGAAGGACCCCGCGCTCGAGCGCCGGTTCCAGCAGGTCTTCGTCGGTGAGCCCAGTGCCGAGGACACCATCGCGATCCTGCGAGGACTCAAGGAGCGCTACGAGGCGCACCACAAGGTCTCCATCTCCGACGCCGCCCTGGTCGCGGCCGCCACGCTGTCCGACCGCTACATCTCCGGCCGGCAGCTGCCCGACAAGGCCATCGACCTCGTCGACGAGGCGGGCAGCCGGCTGCGCATGGAGATCGACTCCAGCCCCGTCGAGATCGACGAGCTGCGCCGCAGCGTCGACCGGCTCCGCATGGAGGAGCTCCACCTGCAGAACGAGTCCGACGACGCGAGCCGCGACCGGCTCGAGAAGCTGCGGGTCGAGCTGGCCGACAAGCAGGAGACCCTCCGGGCGCTCGAGCAGCGTTGGGACTCCGAGAAGGAGAGCCTGAACGCCGTCGGCGAGATCAAGGAGCGCATCGACGAGGTGCGCATGGCCGCCGAGCGCGCCCAGCGCGAGGGCGACCTCGAGACGTCCAGCCGGCTCCTCTACGCCGAGATCCCGGCCATGGAAAAGCAGCTGGAGGAGGCGCAGAGCGCCGAGGCCAGTGAAGAGTCGATGGTGCACGAGGAGGTCGGCGCTGACGACATCGCCGAGGTCGTCGCGGCCTGGACCGGCATCCCGACCGGACGCCTGCTCGAGGGTGAGACCGGCAAGCTCCTCCGGATGGAGGATGAGCTCGGCCGCCGCCTGGTCGGCCAGAGTGCCGCCGTCACCGCCGTGTCCGACGCGGTGCGCCGGTCGCGCGCGGGCATCAGCGATCCCGACCGGCCCACCGGCTCGTTCCTGTTCCTCGGGCCGACCGGCGTCGGCAAGACCGAGCTCGCGAAGACGCTGGCCGAGTTCCTGTTCGACGACGAGCGCGCCATCGTCCGCATCGACATGAGCGAGTACGGCGAGAAGCACAGCGTCTCCCGGCTCGTCGGTGCCCCTCCCGGCTACGTCGGCTACGAAGAGGGCGGCCAGCTGACCGAGGCGGTGCGGAGGCGTCCGTACTCGGTGGTGCTGCTCGACGAGGTCGAGAAGGCGCACCCGGAGGTCTTCGACATCCTCCTCCAGGTGCTCGACGACGGCCGCCTCACCGACGGCCAGGGTCGCACCGTCGACTTCCGCAACGTCATCCTCGTCCTGACGTCGAACCTCGGCTCGGCGTTCCTGTCCGACCCGGCACTCGACGAGCAGGCCACCCAGGACGCGGTGATGGACCTCGTGAAGGCGTCGTTCAAGCCCGAGTTCCTCAACCGGCTCGACGAGGTCGTCATGTTCGACTCACTCAGCACCGACGACCTCACCCACATCGTCGACCTGCAGCTGGCCGCCCTGGGCCGCCGCCTCGCGGCGCGACGCATCACGCTCGACGTCACCGACGCCGCCAAGGAGTGGCTGGCCGTCACCGGCTGGGATCCTGCCTACGGCGCCCGACCGTTGCGCCGTCTCGTGCAGCAGGCCATCGGTGACCGGCTCGCCAAGGCCTTGCTCGCCGGCGAGGTGCGCGACGGCGACACCGTGCGCGTCGACCTCGATGAGTCCGCCGATGCGCTGACCGTCACCTCGGTCTGACCGTTCAGCCCGTTGCCCCGTCGGGTGTGGTGCCCCAGCGCTCCTCGATGCGGCCGAAGCGCCAGATCGCGACCGCTGCCGCCCACGTCACGGCGAACACGATCACGATCAGGTAGCCCACGTCGTCCAGGCTGAGGGCGGCGATCCAGCCGATTGGTCCAGCGGTGATGCCGAGGCGCTCGCTGATCAGGTCGACCACCTGGACGCCGCCGATGAGCAGCGCCACGACGACCGAGAGCGCCGTCACGATGATGCTGTAGTAGATCTTGCGCACCGGCTGGACGAACGCCCAGCCGTACGCCATCGCCATGAATCCCCCGTCGAGGCTGTCGAGCAGGCTCATGCCGGCCGCGAACAGGATGGGCAGCGCGAGGAACGCGTACCAAGGGAGCTGAGAGGCCGCCGCCCCGGCGGCCAGCACCAGCAGCGAGACCTCGGTGGCGGTGTCGAACCCGAGGCCGAACAGGAGCCCGACGGGGTACATGTGCCGCGGCTTGGTGACGGCGCGGGTCGTGCGACCGAGGACGCGGTTCATCAGCCCACGGTTCTGCAGGTGGTCCTCCAGCCGGGCCTCGTCGTAGTGCCCGGCGCGCATCTCGCGGAAGACCTTCAGGATGCCCACGAGCACCGCCGCGTTGAGGACGCCGATCAGGATCAGGAAGGTCGACGACACGCTGATCCCGATCAGGCCCGTCGTCTGCTGCAAGGCGGACGACTCGTCCTCGACCGGGCCGCCGAGCGACCGCACACCGAGGGCCAGCAGCAGGCACAGGCCGAACACCACGCTGGAGTGACCGAGCGAGAACCAGAACCCGACCGAGATCGGGCGGCGTCCGCTCGACCCGTCGGCGAGCAGCTTGCGGGTGACGTTGTCGATGGCGGCGATGTGGTCGGCGTCGAACGCGTGCCGCATGCCGAGGGTGTACGCCGTGACGCCGAGACCGACGCCGAACACCCCGGCACTCCCGAGCGAGAGGTCCTGGCCGGCGGCGATGAGGAGCGCACCCCAGCCGGCGACGTGCAGCGCCACGATGAGGCCCGTCATCCCGGCCAGCGACCGCAGCTCTGGCCGGCTGATCCGCCCGGCGAGTTGGACCGACATGGCGAGCCTCCCTAGCCCGAGCCGGCCAGACGCCGGAGATCTCACCATGCGCCAGATGCAACCGTGTTGCAAGAGCCGCGGGCGGCCGAGGAACGATTTTCAGTCCGCCGTGGCGGATTTTCTGCACTCGGCACAGACGCCCAGGAGCGCGGCGTGATGGACGTCGAGCCGGAAACCCATCTCGCGATCGAGGTCGTCGGCAAGTGGGGCGAGCAGCTGGTCCTCGACGTTGAAGAGCGACCCGCAGACGCTGCACTGCACGTGCGCGTGGTCGAGCTCGTGATGGTCGCCGGTGTCGCTGTCGGCCGTGAGGTGGTAGATCGTGGCCGAGCCGGCCACGTGGGTGTGGGCGATCAGTCCGATCTCGCCAAGAGTCGCCAGCGCGCGGTAGATCGTGGTGCGATGGACGCCCTGTGCAGCCGCCTCTGCGCGGGCCGCGATCTCGTCGGCCGTGAGGTGGTCGTGCGGCTCCAGTGCCTCGATGACAGCACGGCGCGCGGCCGTCACCCGCTCACCGTGTGAGCGCAGGATCGCCAGGGCGGCGTCGGTGCTCGCGGTCGTCATCGCACCATTGTCGTCCTTGCCACTCCGACGAGGCCCGACCTATGGTGAAAAGACATCGAGGTGGTCCCATGCATGAGCTGGCCATCGCAGAATCCGTCGTCGAGGCGATTCTCGAACGCACGGAGGAGCGACGGGTGACGACCGTGCGGCTTGCGGTCGGCAGGCTGTCGGGCGTCGTGCCCGATGCGCTGGAGTTCTGCTTCGAGCTGGCCACCTCGGGCACCCCGTTGGAGGGCGCGACGCTGGAGATCGTGTCACCGTCGGGGCGGGCACACTGTCGGAGCTGTGACCGCGAGTTCGAGAAGGACGACCTGATTCTCCTGTGTGAATGTGGAAGTGCCGATGTCGAGGTGGTGGCCGGGCGCGAGCTGTCGGTCACCTCAGTGGAGGTGGTCTGAACATGTGCGCAACCTGCGGATGCGGAGAAGCCGAGGTGCGGGTCGACGGTGAGACCGGCGAGTACCTGCACGTCCACGAGGACGGCACGGTCCACGCCCACGGCGCTGAGCATGGGCACGATGCCGACCACGTCCACGAGCACGAGCACGAGCATGACCACGGGCACAGCCACGACGCCCCGCACACACACACCCTCGACCTCGAGACCGCGGTGCTGGCCAAGAACGACGAGCTGGCCCAGGCCAACCGCGAGTGGATGGCAGGTCGCGGCATCGCGGCGGTCAACCTCATGAGCTCACCGGGCGCCGGCAAGACGACGCTGCTCGAGCGCACCATCAAGGAGCAGGGTGGCGGGCGCCCGATCGCGGTGGTCGAGGGCGACCAGGAGACCGTCTACGACGCCGACCGCATCCGTGCCGTCGGAGCCCGGGCAGTGCAGATCAACACCGGCTCGGGCTGCCATCTCGACGCGACGATGGTGCGCCGCGGCCTCGACACCCTCGAGCCGGACGACGGCGATCTCGTCGTGCTGGAGAACGTCGGCAACCTGGTGTGCCCGGCCCTGTTCGACCTCGGCGAGACCAAGAAGGTCGTCATCATCTCGGTCACCGAGGGCGACGACAAGCCGCTGAAGTATCCGCACATGTTCGCGGCCGCCGACCTCGTCGTCGTCAACAAGACAGATCTTCTGCCGTACGTCGACTTCGACGTCGACCGCTGCGAGAAGGACGCCCGCAGCCTCAATTCTTCACTGGAATGGATGCCGATGTCCGTGCGCACGGGCGACGGCATGGACTCCTGGTATCGCTGGCTCGCCGCGCTCTAGCGTGACGCGGGTCACCTCTTCCGGTTGACACCCGGTCAGGCCGGGCCTCTAATGGAACAGACGTTGCGTGTGCGGACCTGTAGTGGGCCCCAGCAACGGAGTGAGGGCCAAGACCCCGCCCGGAAAGCGGGTCGGGCCATGCCAACAGCCGAGGCGGTCAAAGCCGAGGAAACTCTCATCCACGTTCTCTGGATCAATGCCGGGCTGAGTTGCGACGGCGACTCCGTGGCCTTGACGGCCGCCACTCAGCCGAGTGTCGAGGAGATCGCCCTGGGCGCTCTGCCCGGACTTCCACAGGTGGCCGTCCACTGGCCGCTGATCGACTTCGAGTGCGGGCCCAACGGCGGAGCCGACGACTTCCTCGAGTGGTTCTTCAAGGCCGACCGCGGCGAGCTCGAGCCGTTCGTGCTGGTGGTCGAGGGCTCGATCCCGAACGAGCAGCTGCACGACGAGGGCTACTGGTGCGGGTTCGGCAACGACCCGGCCACGGGTCAGCCGATGACGACCAGCGAGTGGCTCGACCGGCTCGCGCCCAAGGCCACGGCGGTCGTCGCCGTCGGCACCTGCGCGACGTACGGCGGCATCCACGCCATGGCCGGCAACCCGACCGGCGCGATGGGCGTGCCGGACTACCTCGGCTGGGACTGGAAGTCGAAGGCCGACATCCCGATCGTCTGCGTGCCCGGATGCCCGATCCAGCCCGACAACCTCTCCGAGACCCTCACCTACCTGCTCTACATGGCCACGGGCCAGGCGCCGATGATCCCGCTGGACGAGGCTCTGCGTCCCACCTGGCTGTTCGGCCGCACCGTGCACGAAGGGTGCGACCGCGCCGGCTACTACGAGCAGGGCGACTTCGCCACCGAGTACGGATCGCCGAAGTGCATCGTCAAGCTGGGCTGCTGGGGACCCGTGGTGAAGTGCAACGTCCCGAAGCGCGGCTGGATGAACGGCATCGGCGGCTGCCCGAACGTCGGCGGCATCTGTATCGGCTGCACGATGCCGGGGTTCCCGGACAAGTTCATGCCCTTCATGGACGAACCACCGGGCGGCAAGCTCTCCACGGCGGCCGTCGTCCCGTACGGCGCGACGATGCGCGCGCTGCGCCACATCACCACCCGCACGGTCGACAAGGAACCGAAGTGGCGCAAACCCGGAAAGACCTTGACCACTGGCGCGACCCGTACCTGGTAGTTCTCCAACTCCACAGAAAGGCGGCGTCATGACGTCGACGATTCCGAGCCCGACGAGCTACGGCGAAGACAAACTCACCGGCCTGGTGGACATGGCGTGGGACCCGATCACGCGCATCGTCGGCAGTCTGGGCATCTACACCAAGATCGACTTCGACAACATGACGGTGGCCGAGTGCAAGAGCACGAGCTCGATCTTCCGTGGCTACTCGATCTTCATGAAGGGCAAGGACCCGCGCGACGCCCACTTCATCACCAGTCGCATCTGCGGCATCTGCGGCGACAACCACGCGACCTGCTCCTGCTACACGCAGAACATGGCCTACGGCGTGAAGCCACCGCACCTCGGCGAGTGGATCGTCAACCTCGGCGAGGCCGCGGAGTACATGTTCGACCACAACATCTTCCAGGAGAACCTGGTGGGGGTCGACTACTGCGAGAAGATGGTGCAGGAGACGAACCCCGAGGTCCTGGAGCTCGCGAACCGCACCCAGGCTCCCCAGGCCGAGGCGCACGGGTACAAGACGATCGGCGACATCATGCGATCGCTCAACCCGTTCACGGGCGAGTTCTACCGCGAGGCGCTGCAGGTGAGCCGCTGGACCCGGGAGATGTTCTGCCTGATGGAGGGACGTCACGTCCACCCGTCGACGCTCTACCCGGGTGGCGTCGGCACCGTCGCCACGATCCAGCTGATGACCGACTACATGACGCGGTTGATGCGGTACGTGGAGTTCATGAAGAAGGTCGTGCCCATGCACGACGACCTGTTCGACTTCTTCTACGAGGCACTGCCGGGCTATGAACAGGTGGGCAACCGGCGGATCCTGCTGGCCTGCTGGGGCTCGTTCCAGGACCCCGAGCACTGCAACTTCGACTACAAGGACATGACCAACTGGGGCCGCAAGATGTACGTGACGCCCGGTGTCGTCGTCGACGGTGAGCTGGTCACCACCGATCTCGTGGAGATCAACCTCGGCATCCGGATCCTGCTCGGCTCGTCGTACTACGACGACTGGGAAGACCAGGAGACGTTCGTCAAGAACGACCCGCTCGGCAACCCGGTCGACCGTCGCCACCCGTGGAACCAGCACACGAACCCGAAGCCGCAGAAGCGCGACCTCGACGGTGGCAAGTACTCCTGGGTCATGTCACCGCGCTGGTTCGACGGCAAGGACTACCTCGCGCTCGACACCGGTGGCGGCCCGCTCGCCCGCCTGTGGTCCACGGCGCTGGCCGGGCTGGTCGACATCGGCTACGTGCAGTCCACCGGTTCCAGCGTGAAGATCAACCTCCCCAAGACCGCGCTGAAGGGCCCGGTCGAGCTGGAGTGGAAGATCCCGCAGTGGAGCAACACGATCGAGCGCAACCGCGCGCGCACCTACTTCCAGGCCTACGCCGCGGCGTGTGCCCTCCACTTCGCCGAGAAGGCGCTGGTCGAGATCCGCGCCGGCCGCACGAAGACCTGGGAGAAGTTCGAAGTGCCGGACGAAGGCATCGGCTGCGGCTTCACCGAGGCGGTGCGTGGCGTGCTGAGCCACCACATGGTGATCCGGGACGGCAAGATCGCGAACTACCACCCGTACCCGCCGACGCCGTGGAACGCGAACCCGCGCGACTCCTACGGGACTCCGGGCCCGTACGAGGACGCGGTTCAGGGTCAGCCGATCTTCGAGAAGAACGACCGTGAGCACTTCAAGGGCATCGACATCATGCGCACGGTGCGCAGCTTCGACCCCTGTCTGCCGTGCGGCGTCCACATGTACCTCGGAGACGGCGTGACCTTGGAGAAGCTGCACTCGCCCACGCAGTCCGCCGGCATCGAGTAGGCGCCGACATGGCGCACGACGCACCACCTGAGCACGCGTCAGACCTGGGCGCGACCGGCGAACGCATCGACTCGCTCCTCACCGCGAGTGCGACGGGCGGAGTCGTCGCCCGTGAACGTGCCGAGGAGCTCGTCAGGCTCGTCACCGACCTGTACGGCGCGGGGCTCGAGCAGATGATGGAGATCCTGCACGAGGCCGGTCATCTCGACGACGACCTGCTGCGGCAGCTCGCGTCCGACGAGCTCGTCTCGGGCCTGCTGCTCGTGCACGGGCTGCACCCGTACGGCGTCGAGCAACGGGTCGAGGACGCCCTCGAGAGCGTGCGACCGTACCTCGGCTCGCACGGCGGTGACGTCGAGCTGCTCGACGTCACCGACGAGGGCACCGTGCGGCTCAGGCTGCTCGGCAGCTGCGACGGCTGCCCGTCCTCCTCGGTGACGCTGAAGCTCGCGGTCGAGGGTGCGATCGAGTCCGCCGCGCCGGAGATCGAGTCGATCGAGGTCGAGACCCCGTCCGAGTCGACTTCGGCTGGGCCGGCACTCATCCCGGTGGGCTCGCTGATGTCACGCCTGCATGACGACGCCCCGAGCGGCTCCTGGCACGCGGTGCCCGAGCTCACCAGCCTGGGAACCGGGGAGGTCATGACCACCCAGGTGGGCGACACCGGCGTGTTCGCCTGCCGGATCGGGAACGACGTGTTCGCCTTCGCCGACCGCTGCGCGCGGTGCGAGTCCAGTCTCGCCGGGGCCGTGCTGGCCCGTCGCCTCGGCGGCGCCACGGGCGACGCGCTGCTGCGGTGCCCGAGCTGCCAGGTGCACTACGACGTCCGCAAGGCCGGCAGCTGCGTCGACCTGCCCGAGCTGCACCTCGATCCGCTCCCGCTGCTCGACGAGGCGGGCACGATCTCGGTCGCCGTCCTGACACCCGAGGCTGTATGAGCGGGCCGGGTCGCGGCAGCCTGCCACTGTCGACCCTCCGACGCATCAGCACGACTCGTCCGCAGGTCGTGCCCGGCGAGCGCTGCGAGATGTGCTCCGAGCCGATCGCCGAGGAGCACCAGCACGTCGTCGGCCTGGAGACCCGCAGCCTCATGTGCACCTGCCGGGCGTGCTACCTGCTCTTCACCGACCAGGCCGCCACCCTCCGTTACCGAGCGGTGCCGGACCGCTACTTCTCCTTCGACGACTTCACCCTCGACCAGGCAGCGTGGGACGACCTGCAGATCCCGGTGGGCCTGGTCTTCTGCTTCCGCAACTCGGTGCAGGACCGGTTGGTCGCCTTCTACCCGAGCCCGGCCGGCGCGACCGAGTCGGAGCTCCCGGTGGAGTCGTGGGACCGGCTCGTCGAGGCGAATCCGCAGCTGGGCCTGCTGCTGCCCGACGTCGAGGCCCTGCTCATCCATCGCTCCGAGCGCGATCACGGCGACTACGTCTGCACGCTCGTGCCGATCGACGTCTGCTACGAGCTGGTCGGCACGATGCGCCAGACGTGGCGTGGCTTCGACGGTGGCCAGGAGGCACGCGCGGCGATGGACGCCTTCTTCGCGATGGTGCAGTCCCGCAGCCGGCCCGCACCGGCCATGGCCGAGGGAGAGCAGCCGTGAGCAGCTTCGAGTTCTCCGTGCTCGACGTCTTCGCCGAGCCGTACGCGGCTGCTCCCCAGCTCACGGCGCGCCTGCACATCGAGGAGAGCACCGGCGTCGTGGTGCACGCGATCGCGCTGCGCTGCCAGGTCCGCATCGATCCGCAGCGCCGTGGCTACTCCGACGAGGACGCCGCCGGGCTGCGCGACCTGTTCGGTGATCGCGAGCGCTGGTCCGAGACGCTGCGCCCCTTCCTCTGGATGCAGTGCAGCACCACGGTCCAGGGCTTTACAGGGATCACCGAGGTCGACCTCCCCATGCCGGCCACGTACGACTTCGAGGTGGTCGGCTCGCGCTACCTCCACGCCATCGGTGCTGGTGACGTGCCGCTGTCCTTCATGTTCTCGGGGGTCATCTTCACGAAGGGCGAGAACGGATTCGCCGTCGAGCAGGTGCCCTGGGACTGCGACACCAGCCACCAGATGCCGGTCTCCGTGTGGCAGCAGATGATCCAGATGTACTACCCGAACACGGGTTGGATCCGCCTCGACACCGACGTGCTCGACGAGGTCGCCGCCTACCGCACGGAGCACGGCCTCACCTCGTGGGAAGAGACCGTGACCTCACTGCTGCGCTCACACGCGGAGGTGCTGCCATGAGGCTCGATCTGGCCCGCAAGGTCGCCGACGCGGTGCTCTACGAGGGGTACCTCCTGTACCCCTACCGCGCGAGCTCGAGCAAGAACCAGGCGCGCTGGCAGTTCGGCGTGCTCGGCCCGGTCGGCGCCGAGGACGCGGGGGTGGGCGAGTCCGCGACGATGTCGATGCAGTGCCTGCTGACGTCGTCCACCCGGCTGGTGGTGCACCTGCGGTTCCTGCAGCTGCAGCATCGGGTCGTGCACGACGCCGATGGCATGCCGGTTGCCGAGCTCACCGACGCCGACGGCACGTCGTGGATGACGTGGGACGAGGCCGTGGAGCACGAGCTGACCTTCGAGCTGTCCGAGTTCGATCTCGAGGCGGGCGGCACGGTCGTGCCGGTCACGGTCGCGGGCGGCGAGGACGTGGAGCTGCTCGGTCATGACGCCGGTCGCGTGGTCCGCCATCGGTGGCCGCTGACGGCGGAGATGCGGATCGCCACGGCGCCGGCCGACGGGTGCCTGCGCCTCGACGTCGCGGTGCTCAACCTCCACGACGGCGCCGGCATCGACGCGGTCGAGGCGACGCGGCACTCGTTCATCGGCACCCACGTCATCCTCGAGGCGCACGACGCGGAATTCGTGTCGTTGCTCGAGCCGCCCGAGGAGCTCGTGGCGGCCGCCGCCGCATGCTCCCAGCACCGGTGCTGGCCAGTGCTCGGCGGCGACGCGGGCGACACGGACCTCGTCCTGGGCCTGCCGATCATCCTCTACGACCATCCCGAGATCGCCGCCGAGAGCCCGGGCGCCCTGTTCGACGCGACCGAGATCGACGAGATCCTCACGCTGCGCGTCATGACGATGACCGACGAGGAGAAGGCCGAGGCCCGGGCCACCGACCCGCGGGCGCGCGAAATCATCGACCGCTGCGATGCAATGACGCCGGAGACCATGGCGCAGATGCACGGCATCCTCCGCAACCCGCACACGGGCGAGTCGCCGCCCCAGGGGTCGGTCGAGCCGGAGTGGCCCGAGCTCTCCGACTGGGGACACCTCCCGCTGGAGAAGGACGCCGACGTCGAGCCGCCCACGTTCACGACCGACGACCCGTGGTGGGACCCGGAGGCGGATGCCTCGGTCTCGCCCGAGACCGACTCGGTGATGATCGACGGCGTCAAGGTGTCGAAGGGCAGCCTGGTCACGGTCCACCCGAGCCGGCGCGCGGATGCCCAGGACCTCTTCTTCGCCAACCAGGTCGCCCGTGTCACGGCCGTCCTCTCCGACGTCGACGGCGGCACGCACGTCGCGCTCGTCCTCGTCGACGATCCCGCGGCCGAGATGCACGACTGGTACGGCCGCTACTTCTACTTCTCACCCGACGAGCTCGAACCGATGGCCGTCGCTCCCAGCGCCGACAGAGAGGAGATCCGTCCATGAGAGTCGTAGGAATCATCACCACGAGCGTCCTCGCAGTCGTCGTGCTCGCTGTGATCGTCGTGCTGTTGATGTCCATACCCGACATCAATCGCTACCTGAAGATGCGCCGCATGTGAGCTCACGACCTGAAAGACGACGAGGAGGTACGCCCTGAGGTCCACGATTCTGGTCGCCGGCATCGGCAACCTGTTCCTCAGCGACGACGGGTTCGGCCCGGAGGTCGCGCGGTACCTCACGGCCGAAGACACCCTGGCCGACGACGTCCGCGTGGTCGACTACGGCATCCGCGGCATGCATCTCGCCTACGACCTGCTCGACGGATGCACGGCGCTGGTGATCGTCGACGCGATCCCGGGCGACGGCGCACCGGGTGATCTGGTCGTCATGCAGATCGGCCCGGACGACCTCGCCGGAAGTGAGATCGACGCCCATGGAATGGACCCGCTCGCGGTCCTCGGCAGCCTCCAGGCGCTGGGAGGAACGCTGCCGCCGACGTTCGTGATCGGCTGCCAGCCGGCCAGCGTCGACGAGGGCATCGGTCTGAGCCCGCAGGTCGAGGCCGCGGTCCCGGTGGCGGCCGATGCCGTCCGGCGGGTCATCGACGACCACGTCCTGGCCGACGCGCAACCGCGGGGGAGGAGCTGACATGTGCCTCGGGATCCCCGGACGAGTCGTCGAGATGATCGACGGTCACGCCGATCAGCTGGCCATGGTCGACGTCGAGGGCGTGCAGCGAAGCATCAACGTCGGGATGCTCGACGAGGCACCCCGACCGGGCGAATGGATCCTCATCCACATGGGCTTCGCGATGGAAGTCATCGACGCGGCCGAGGCCGAGAAGGCCATCAGCGGCCTCGAGCTCATGGGCCAGGCCCGCGAGGAACCGGCGGCCGACGACGTGCCCCTCGAGGGGGAGGCACGTCATGCCTGACGCCGCGATGGTGCGCACGCGCACTCCGGTGTCGGGGCCCGTGCTGTTCGCGCGGTACGCCTTTCCGCCGAACTCGCACGGTTACTGCGGCCCGGCAGACCACGACTCATTCTTCGAGCACGGTGCCGAAGGCGCCCAAGGCGGGAGGGTGACCGCGGATGCCGACCGCGGCCTGCGCTCGCTCTCCCAGCAGTTCGCCGGAGCCTGGCCGTATCTCGAGCTCATCGCGGCGTCCCTCGGCCTCGACGACCCGCTCGACCGCCGGGTGGTCGATGCCTATTGGGTGGGCAACTCGCGGCTCAACCGGGTCACGCCCCGGGCGGTCGGCAACTCGATGGAGGAGCGCTTTCGAACCGTGACCGGTTCGGCCTTCCCGACCCTGGCCGAGTCCGTGAATGCCGGAGGCGTGCCGCACCACAGCTTCGCGGTGTTCTGCATCTATCCGTGGACCGGCCTGCTGAGCGACGGGCGCAAGGCCGAGCACGCACTCAAGGTGCTCGACCAGTGCCGCATCCGCTGGGGCAAGGTGCTGGCCGTCCACGGCGACCAGGTGGTGGTGGAGTCGACGCCGCTGTCCTGGGACGGACGAACGCTCGGGTTCGGCGAACGGATCACGGAGACGGTCGAGCGCTCGGTCGACGGCGTCAGCATGATGGACGACCTCGAGACGGGTGACTGGGTCTCGATGCACTGGGAGTGGGCCTGCGACAAGCTGAGCGACCGCCAGGTGCGATACCTCCGCGACTTCACGGTGCGTCACCTGCGCATCGTCAACGACGGCAACCTACACAAAGGACCAGCAGCCCTTCTGGGCACGTGAATGAGAGGACACGAGATGAACACGCCGGAGGCACTGCCCCGCAGGACCCTACTGAAGGGGGCTGTCGCACTGGGCGGCGCCGCCCTTCTCCCGGGATGTGGCACGTCAGACACGACATCCGAGAAGCTGGTCGTCACGGACCAGCGCGACAAGAAGATCTCACTGAGCGGGCCGGCCAGGCGCATCGTCACCCTGCCGATGCCGGCCGCGTCGATCATGATCGCCGTCGATCGCAGCGCCAAGCACCTGGTCGGCATCCATGACGCATCCTTCGTGGCGGCCCGCGATGGCGCCCTGGGCACGATGTTCCCGCAGGTGCTCAAGGTGCCTCACGACGTCGGCACGCAGGACTTCGCCCCGAACGTCGAGGGCATCCTCGCCCTGAAGCCCGATGTGGTGGTTCAGTGGGCCAGCCAGGGCGACGAGATCGTCCAGCCCCTCGAGAACGCTGGGCTGTCGGTCCTGGGCGTCAACTACGGGAAGCTGGAGGACGTCGGCGACTGGTTCCGGATGTTCTCGGCGGCGCTCGGCAAGCCAGAGCGCGGCCGGGCCATGGCCACTCGGCTCGACGCCGGCCGCGCGGCGGTCGAGGCGGTCGCGGCCAAGCAGACCGCACGTGCCCCGCGACTCCTCTACTTCAATCGCTTCTCGGACAGCCTGACCGTGCAGGGTGCCGGGACGTTCAACGAGGACTACGTCCGCCTCGTCGGAGCCGAGAACGTCTCGTCCGACGTGAAGGGCCTGGTGGAGGTCGACCTCGAGCAGGTGCTCGACTGGGACCCCGAGATCGTGGTGCTCGGCAACTTCGACGCCGCGATGCCCGACGACGTGTACGGCGACCGTCGCTGGCGTGACGTCGCCGCGGTGAAGGACAAGCGGGTGTACCGCGCCCCGCTGGGCGGATACCGCTGGGACCCTCCGAGCCACGAGTCGCCACTGATGTGGACCTGGCTGGCGCAGATCGCGTTCCCCAACGGCACGGACGGCGGACTGCGCGACAAGATCGTCGAGGACTACCGCTACTTCTACAACCACGCCCCCACGCCGTCGGAGATCGACAAGATCCTGTGGACGGAGGCGAACGGTGCCTCCGCCGACTACGACCAGTTCGCTGCGTGAGGAACCCGCCGCCGACGAGTCTCGACCGCCAGGGCGGGTTGGTGGGTCCCTGACGATCGTCGGCGCTGCCATCGCGCTCGTCGTGACGATCGTGGTCGCGGTGTCGCTCGGCCGGTACTCCGTTCCGGTGTCGCACGTCGTGCGGATCCTGGCGTCCGGACTGCTGCCGGATGGCGGGGTCGCCGACACCGAGCAGACGGTCGTCGAGCTCGTCCGCCTTCCACGGGTGCTGCTCGCGGTGCTGGTCGGCGGCGGTCTGGGGGTCGCCGGCGCGGCCCTCCAGGCGACCTTCCGCAACCCGCTCGTGAGCCCGGACATCATCGGAGTCTCGTCGGGTGCGTCGCTCGGCGGCGCCATCGCGCTGCTTCTTGGCCTCGGGACGGTCTTCCTCGTCGGCGGTGCGTTCGTGTCCGGTCTGGTCGCGCTCGCTCTCCTTTTTGCCCTGACCGCTGGCCGCGTCTCGTCGATGCTGATGGTGGTGCTCGGCGGCGTCGTGCTCGGCTCGTTCTTCTCTGCCCTCGTCGGGCTCGTCCAGTACTTCGCCGACCCGTACTCGTCGCTGCCGGCGATCGTGTTCTGGTTGCTGGGGAGCCTCGCCACCGCCACGTGGGCGAAGGTCGGAGTGGCGGTCGTACCGATCCTTGTCGGCACGGTCGTGGTGCTGCTGCTGAGGTGGCGCATCAACGTGCTCTCGCTCGGCGATGACGAGGCGTCGTCCCTCGGCCTGCGTCCAGGTCGCTTGCGGTGGGCCATCCTGTTGTCGTGCGCACTCATCGTGGCCGGAGCAGTTGCCGTGAGCGGCGTCATCGGGTGGGTGGGTCTGGTCATCCCCCACTTGGCGCGCATGTGGGTCGGCCCGGACCATCGCGTGCTGCTGCCGGTCAGCTTCCTGATCGGCGCGATCTATCTGATCGTGATCGACACCGTTGCCCGGACGCTGACGGCTGGCGAGATCCCGCTCGGCGTGCTCACCGCGCTCGTCGGTGCACCGGTGTTCTTCCTGCTGCTGCGGCGCAATCGCGACAGGATCTGGGACAGTGCTTGAGCTCACCGACCTCGGGCACCGGTACCAGGAGACGGGCTGGCTGTTCCGCCACGTCACCCTCGCGGTCCGGCCCGGGTCGGTGACCGTCGTGCTCGGCCCGAACGGGCGCGGCAAGACCACGCTGGTTCGCTGCGCGGCTGGTTTGCTGAACCCGGAGGAGGGCACCGTCTCCCACGACGGGCCGATCGGTTTCGTCCCCCAGGCTCGTGGCGGCGCGTTCGCCTACCGGGCCGTCGACATGGTCGTGATGGGGCGGGTCCGGCAGGTGAGCCTGTTCGGAACGCCTTCGCGTGACGACCGGGTCGCGGCCCTCGACGCCATGGACCGCATCGGGGTGAAGCACCTGGCCGAGCGCCAGTTCCCCACGCTCAGCGGCGGTGAGCAGCAGCTCGTGCTGGTCGCCCGGGCCATCGCCTCGGAGTCGCCGGTCCTGGTGCTGGACGAGCCGACCACCGGCCTGGACCTGCACAACCAGGCGCAGATCCTGTCGCTGCTGCGCAAGCTCGTGGCCGACGGCCTGGGTGTGCTGCTGACGACTCATCATCCCGACCACGCACTCTTCCTGGCCGACTCCGTCGTGCTCATGGGCGGTCCCGAGGACGTCGCCTACGGATCTGCCGCCGAGCTGCTCACCGAGGAGGCCTTGAGCCGGCTGTACGACATCGACGTCCGGATCGTCACGTACCGGGCGGACGACGGCGAGCGCCAGGCCGTCGTGACCGGCTACGGGAGCGGAGAGCTCGACCGACGCTGAGCCGGACGGGCTTTCCGCCGTGTGGTGGACTGGACGTCATGAGCGCCGCCCCCCGACCTCGCATCGTCACGCTGGCCTGCGTGTTCGTGGGATTCAGCGCGTTCCTGCTGCTGCTCGACCTCATCCAGGCCCTCACCAGCTGGGGCACCATCGAGATGCAGGATGCCCTGCGTCCGGCCCTCACGGCGCTGAACGATCGCGGCCTGGACGTCACCATGGGCGAGCTGCTCGGCACGTTGCGGTGGATCGGGCTGGCCTGCGTGCTGCTGCTCGTCGCCGCCGCGGTCTTCGCCGCCTACGCCGCCCGCGGCGACCAGCTCTCACGGATCGGCACGACGGTGCTGGCCGTCTTCACCGGATTCCTCATCCTGCCGTTCGGCTGGTTCGGGGTGCTGCAGGCCATGCTGCTGCTGGGCGCCGCCTACGCGTTGTGGTCGCCCGACGCGCGACGGTGGTACGCCGCCCGCCGTGCACCGGAGGGTGCGCCACTCGCACCCGGGCTCGGCGGCCCGGCTCCGCCCGCCATCGACTCGCCGGTCGAGGACGCCGGCGCCCAGGCGGACCCGAACCTGAGCCCGAACCCGTGGGCAGCGGCACCGGCGCCGACCGAGCCGACCGTCGTGGCCACCGCACCGCCGTCGCCGAGCACCCATCGTCCGCGTGCCGTCCTGGCTGCTGGACTGGTCACCGTGATCGGCTCGGCCCTGGTCGGCGGCCTCTCGGGTCTCTACCTGGTGGTCTACGGCTTCGCCCGCGACGAGTACGTGCGGGTCGTGCAGGACGGACCCTTCGCCGACATGTTCTCGGCCGGCGAGCTCCAGGACGCGTTGCGTGCCGCCTTCTGGGCCTGCCTGGCGATGCTCCCGCTCGCCGCGGCGGGCCTCGCGGCGGGTCTCTCGCTGCTGGCGCGACTCCGGCTCGGCCGCCTGGCCACCCTCGTGCTGGCGTGGATCACGGCCGCTGCGGGCATCGTCCTGGTGCCGTTCGGCCTGCTCGGCACGGGCGCCGCGGTGGCCGTCATCGTGCTGCTCAATCGCGACGAGTCGCGGGCCTGGACCGCCGGCGCCCGCTGACTCCTGCCCCTGAGTGGCCTGCGTCACGCTTGTAGAATTGAGGCATGACCGCCACTCCCACCACCTCGTCCGGCAAGCGCCCGCACGTCGTCGTCCTGGGCGGCGGTTTCGGCGGCATCGCGGCCGTGCGCAAGCTCAAGCGCGCCGATGTCGACGTCACCCTGATCGACCGCCACACGTACAACACGTTCAACCCGCTGCTCTACCAGGTGGCGACCGCCAGCCTGAACCCCGGCGACATCACCTGGTTCCTGCGCGCCATCCGCGCCAAGCAGCGCAACGTCCGGTTCCTCAAGGGCGTCGTCAAGACGATGGACCACGAGGCCAAGACGCTCCACCTCGAGAGCGGTGTCGACGTCAAGTACGACTACCTCGTCATCGCCGTCGGCGTCACCACGAACTTCTTCGGAGTGCCCGGCGCCGACGAGTTCTCGATGCCGCTCTACAAGCGCTCCCAGGCGCTGCAGGTGCGCGACCGGATGTTCGCCAACTTCGAGTACGCGGCCATCAATGGTCAGGACCGTGATCTGCGCATCGTCGTCGTCGGTGGTGGCGCCACCGGCGTGGAGACGGCCGGTGCGTTCGCCGAGATGCGCAACCTCGACATGCCCACCACGTATCCCGAGCTCGACCGCAATCGCATCCACATCACGCTCGTCGAGATGCTGCCGCACGTGCTGGGGCCCTTCGCACCCAAGCTGCGCGACTACGCCAGCACGTCGTTGCTGAAGCGCGACGTCGACCTCCGCCTCGACACCGCCGTGAAGGAAGTGCGCGAGGACGGCGTCCTCGTCGAGCACGATGGCGAGCAGGAGTTCCTGCCGGCCGGGATCGTCGTCTGGGCCTCCGGCATCACCGCACACCCGTCGGTCGCCGACTGGGACGTGCCGCAGGGCCGCGGCGGCCGCATCGAGACCGACGAGCAGCGACGCGTCAAGGGCCTCGACAACGTCTTCGCGATCGGCGACGTCTCGATCGGCCCCGAGGAGCTGCCCCAGCTGGCCCAGCCCGCCATCCAGGGCGGCAAGTACGTCGCCAAGCTCATCAAGGCCGACCTCAAGGGCAAGACCGTCAAGCCGTTCAAGTACCTCGACAAGGGCACGATGGCCACCATCGGGCGATCGTCCGCGGTGGCGGAGATCAAGTTCCTGCCAAAGCTGACGGGCTTCCCGGCCTGGGTCATCTGGGTCGGGCTGCACATCGTCACGCTGCTCGGCAACCGCAACCGGTTCGCCACCCTCGTCAACCTCAGTGCCAAGTACCTCTCGGTGGGGAGCCACAACGCGATCGTGGGCGAGACTCCGTACGTGGTGGCCGACAAGCCCTTCGTGGTCGACGCCCGCCAGGCGCCGCGTGCCGTGTCCGCACGCCAGGCCCGCAAGAACGCCGAGTCACTCGCCAGCCAGGGCGTCGAGGGCATCCGCCAGGGCGCGGGAACTGACGACGACAAGTGACCTCGCTGCGCCCGTGACACCGATCGCCGATCGGAGCACACTGTCGGGAGGGGCCGACGATCGGAGCGCTCGATGCGATGCGCGATGGTGCTGGTGGCCTGCAGCGTCCTCCTCGTCGGATGCGGCGGGTCCGACGGTGGTCCTGCGAAGGCCAAGACCGACCATCCTGTCGACGGTCTGGTCGACGTCGGCGGCCGCAAGCTGCACCTGTCGTGCGACGGTTCCGGCAGCCCTACGGTCCTCTTGGAGGCCGGGCTGACCGGCGACCATCGCACGTGGGACGAGGTTCTTCCCACGATCGCGTCCAAGACGCGTGTGTGCGCCTACGACCGGGCGAACATCGATCCCAGTGAGGCAGCTCCGACTCCCCGCACCGCAGCCGACATGGTGAAGGACCTCCATGCCCTGGTCGGTGCCGGGAAGGTCGATGCGCCGTACGTGCTCGTGGGCTTCTCGTTCGGTGGACTCGTCAGCCAGCTCTACGCGAGCACGTACCCCGACGACGTCGTGGGTCTCGTCCTGGTGGAGTCCAACCACCCGGACGAGGTCGAGCAGTTCGAGGCCGAGCTGACGCCGGCGCAGATCAAGGAGGATCGCCAGTCGGCGAACGCCAACGAGGAGGGTGTCGACCTGTACGCCAGCTTCACCCAGGTCCAGTCCGCGCCGAAGATCCCGGATCGGCCGCTCGTCGTCATCACCGCCGGCAAGCCGGAGGAGTGGCCACCCGGATGGGATGCCGACGTGTTCAACCGGTTGAGGGCCGCCCAGCAGAAGGACCTGGTCGGACTCTCGTCGAGCGGCACCCAGGTCATCGCGCGGGAGAGCGGCCATGACGTGCCCCTGAGCGAGCCCGAGGTCGTGGCCAAGGGCATCGAGACCGTCCTGGCGAAGGTCGACTAGACCACGAGCGCCTCGAGCTCGGCCCGGGCGGTGACCAGTGACGGCCCGTACCAGGTCAGGGTGCGGCCCGATACGAGCGCGGTGGGGGCGTGCGTGAAGGCTTCCGGCCCGTCCTCGGGGCCGAAGACGTACGGCTCGTCGGGCAGCAGCACGAGGTCGACGTCGTCACGGTCGATCTCGCCCAGCTCCAGGCGGGGGTAGCGATCGTCGCTGTCGGCGAAGACGTTCTGCCAGCCGAGCCGCGCGACCACGTCACCGGTGAACGTGTCGCTGCCGACGACCATCCACGGGTCACGCCAGATCGGCACGGCAACCCGCGGACCGGCGCGGCCCGGTTCCGCCGACCAGACCTGCTCGGCCTCCTCCAGCCACGTCGGCACACCCCAGCCGAGTGCGGCCTCGAACAGTCGACGCATCGACGAGAACGCCTCGTCCACCGTGCGGATGCGCGTCACCCAGACATCGATGCCGCTCGCCCGCAGCCGCTCGACGTCGAGCTCGCGGTTCTCCTCCTGGTTGGCGACGACGAGGTCAGGTGCGAGCTCGGCGATCGCGGCGCGATCCGGGTTCTTGGTGCCGCGCACGCGTGGCACGTCGAGGTCAGCCGGATGCGTGCACCAGTCCGTGGCGCCGGCCAGCGCGTCCCGCCGCGTGGCGGTGATGGCTTCGGTGAGGGACGGCACCAGCGAGACGACGCGTCTCGCCGGTGCCGTCACATCGACGGTTGTCCCGAGGTCGTCAGCGGGCAACGGGCCCGTCGTCACTCCGGCGGTCAGCGTCGAAGTCGGCATCGCGGCGACGATCGAGATCGACGTCGCGGTCGCGACCGACCTCACCGTCTCCCGGTGAAGGATCCTGACCTCGCTCGCCGTCGACGACGGTGTCTCGGCGACGATCGAGATCACTGTCGCGGTCGCGGCCGAGATCGACGTCACGGTCGCGGTCGCGGTCGACGTTTCCGTCTCCCGGCGACCGATCCTCGGACGTGACGTCGGGGTCGAGCCGATCGGCTTCACGCACCCGTTCCCTTGCCGTCTGGTCGGCGCGCGTGGCCTCCGTCTCGAGGCGCTCGGCCCTGAGCCTCGCCTCGTCGGCGTCAGCCTTCGCGGCGGCCGCGGCGGCCTGGTTCCGCTGGGCCTCCACCGCAGTCTCCTTGGCTTCATCGCGCAGGCCGGTGGCCTTCTCGCGTTGGTGCTCCCTGCGGCGCTCTGCGCCGGCGCGGCGCGCTGCCGCAGCGAGCGCGACCACGACCGCGATCACGACGAGTGCGACCAGCAGCCACACCCACCATTGAACGTCATTCATGACGGACCTCCCTCTGTCCGCCTTCAGCGTATGGCGCTGGCGCGAAGGCGCATCTCGGCCGTCAGAGCGAGATGGCGCGGGCGTCGAAGAAGTCGGCCGTCGCCCTCATCGATTCGAGCACGGACGACGGCACGGGTGCATCGGCAGTGACGAGCACGACGGCTTCGTCGCTCTCGGCGTCGCCTCCGTGGCCGACCGCGGCCGAGACGATGTTGATGCCGGCGTCGCCAAGGGCGGTGCCGATGCGGCCGAGCATCCCCGGCTGGTCGCGGTAGCGGAAGACCGCGAGGTTCGGCTCGAGCTGGACGTTGAAGCGCGACCCCCAGGCCTGGAGCAGGTGCGGGCGGTGCCGTTGACCGAGCACCGTGCCGACGACTCTGGTGGTCTCCTCACCGTTGCGGACGGTGACACGGACGAGGTCGGTGAAGTCGCGGGCGACCGGCCGGCTGGTGGTCGAGACCGCGATGCCACGCTCGGCCGCGAGGGCCAGCGCGTTGACGTCGTTGACGCCCTCCTCGGTGTGGTCCTGGAGGACTCCCTTGACGACCTGGATCGTCAGCAGGCGGTGGTCGCGCTCGGCGACGTGGCCGAGGAACTCGACCTCGAGCGCCTCCAGCGACGTGGCCGGTGCGATGGCGGCCGCGATCCGGCCGAGCGAGAGGCAGAGGCCGACGAACGGCTCGACGGCCAGGAGGTCGTCGGCCGCGATCGCCGGGACGTTGACGGCGGTGGTGACCGGTGCGCCGGTCAGCGCGGCCACGACCTGCTCGGCGGCCTGGAACCCGGCCCGGTCGGTGGCCTCCGCGGTCGAGGCACCGAGGTGAGGCGTGACGACGACGTTCGGGTAGCCGAACAGCGGGTGCTCGGTGATGGGCTCCTCGCGGAACACGTCGAGCGCCGCGCCGGCGACCTTGCCGGAATCAAGCGCGTCCTTGAGGGCCTGGTCGACGACCAAGGGCCCGCGGGCGACGTTGAGGACCCGGACGCCGTCCTTCATCGCGGCGAACGCGTCGGCGTCCAGGAAGTCCTCGGTGTCGGCGTTCTTCGGCAAGTGGACGGTGACGAAGTCGGCCACCGCGTAGACGTCCTCGGCGCTGGCGGCTCGCTCGACCCCGAGCTCGCCGAAGCGCTCCTCGGCCATGTAGGCGTCGAACGCGACCACGCGCATGCCGAACCCTCGGGCGCGATGGGCCACGAGCTGCCCGATGCGGCCGAACCCGATGATGCCGAGGACCTTGTCGTGCACCTCGACGCCGGTGAACTTCGCCCGGTCCCAGCGCCCGGCCACGAGCGATCCATGCGCTTGCGGCACGTTGCGGGCCAGCGCGAGCAGCAGGGCCATGGTGTGCTCGGCGGCGGTGACGACGTTGGACTGCGGGGCGTTGGCGACCACGACACCCAGGCGGGTGGCCGCCGTGACGTCGACGTTGTCGACGCCGACTCCGGCCCGCGCGACGATGCGCAGGTTGCTCGCCTTGGCGAGCACGTCGGCGTCGATCGTGGTGGCGGACCTGATCAGGATCGCGTCGTAGTCGGCGATCCGCTCGAGCAGGTCGTCGGCGGACCAGTCGTAGCCGAGGTCGACGTCGAACCCGGCCTGACGGAGCAGCTCGACGCCGGACTCGCCGATGTTCTCCTTGACCAGCACCTTCACGACGTGATCCCTCCAGCGGCCGCATGGTTGTTGCCGACGACCCAGTCGATGCAGGCGGTCAGGGCCGCGACGTCCTCCGGCTCGACCGCCGGGAACATCCCGATGCGCAGCTGGTTGCGGCCGAGCTTGCGGTACGGCTCGGTGTCGACGACGCCGTTGGCGCGCAGGATGCGGGCGATCGCCGCAGCGTCGACGTCGTCGGCGAAGTCGATGGTGCCGACGACGAGCGACCGCAGGGCCGGGTCGGTGACGAACGGCGTCGCGAACTCCGACTCGTCGGCCCAGGAGTAGAGGAACGTCGACGAGGCGGTCGTGCGCTCGACGCAGAACTTCATGCCACCCCCGGTGAGCATCCAGTCGACCTGGTCGGCGAGCAGGATCAGGGTGGCCAGGGCGGGGGTGTTGTACGTCTGGTTCAGGCGGGAGTTGGTGACGGCCGTGGTGAGCGACAGCGACTCCGGGATCCATCGGTCACCGGGCGAAGCCGCCAGCTCCTCGGCACGTGCCAACGCGGCCGGGCTCAGCGCGGCCACCCAGAGGCCACCGTCCGACCCGAACGACTTCTGCGGCGCGAAGTAGTAGGCGTCGGCCTGGCTGACGTCGACCGGCAGGCCGCCGGCACCGGACGTCGCGTCGATGAGCACGAGCGCTTCGCCCAGGTCGGCCGGCCGCTGGACCTCGACCATCACCCCGGTGGACGTCTCGTTGTGCGCCCAGGCGATGACGTCGGCATCGGGGTCGGCCGTCGGCGTGGGCGCCGTGCCGGGCTCGGAGCTGACGATGATCGGGTCCTGGAGGAACGGCGCTCCGGCTGCGGCGCTGGCGAACTTCTGCGAGAACTCACCGAAGGTGAGGTGCAGCGACCGTGAACGGATCAGGCCGGCGGTGGCGGCGTCCCAGAAGGCCGTCGACCCGCCGTTGCCCAGCACGATCTCGTACCCGTCGGGGAGCGAGAACAGCTCGGCGAGGCCCTCGCGCACCTGTCCGACGACGTCCCTGACCGGCGCCTGGCGGTGGGACGTGCCCATGAGGTCGCTGCGGGTTGCCAGGTGCTCGAGCGCCTCGGGCCGGACCTTGGACGGCCCGCACCCGAACCTGCCGTCGCCGGGCAGGAGCTCAGTGGGAATCTTGACGGGAGCTTCGGTCACGGGCTGATGCTATCGAGGCACGCCCATGGCACCGCACACCGGCGCGGCCCAGCCGAGCTCGTCGCCTCGGGTGATCTCGGCGTCGAATCGAGTGGCCATGTCGTCGGGCATCGCCACCGACTTGCGAGTCGTCATGTCCACGTGGACATAGGTCGCCTCGAACGCGCACGCCAGCGACCGGGTGCCGGGTGCCACGACGAACGCCATGCCGTGGAGGACCTTGTCGGAGCGGTCGAGCAGTCGGCCGTGCACCGTGAACCGGTCGCCGACGTGCATCTCGCTGAAGTAGCGGAGGTGCTGCTCGACCGTGAACAGCGAGAGGTTGCGCTCGGCGTGGTAGGTCTCGTCCATGCCGGCGGCGATGCAGACGTGCCACAGGGCCAGCGACGCGGCGTCGAAGTAGTGCCGGATGTTCATGTGGCCGTTGGTGTCGATGAACTCCTGCGGCACCACCTGGTCGAGGTGGACCGGGAGCTGCACGATCTGGTCGTACGTGGGGAAGTCGCTCACACTGACCGACGGTACTGTCCGCCGACCTCGAAGAACGCCTCGGTCACCTGCTGCAGCGAGCAGACCCGCGCGGCGTCCATGAGCACGGCGAAGACGTTCTCGCCGGACGTCGCCGCCTCCTTGAGCCGGGCGATGGCCTCGGTGGCCTCACTGCGATGCTCCTTCTGGAACGCCTGCACGCGGTCCAGCTGCGACTTCTTTTCCTCTTCGGTCGCTCGAGCCAGGTCGACCGTCGGCGGCTCCTCCTCGTCGGCGTGCGGGTTGAGGAAGGTGTTGACGCCGACGATCGGCAGGGACCCGTCGTGCTTGCGCTGCTCGTAGAGCATCGACTCGTCCTGGATCCGGCCACGCTGGTAGCCCGTCTCCATCGCGCCGAGGACGCCGCCGCGCTCGCTGATGCTGTCGAACTCCTCGAGGACGGCCGCTTCGACGAGGTCGGTGAGCTCGTCGGTGAGGAACGCACCCTGGGTGGGGTTCTCGTTCATGGCGACGCCCCACTCGCGGTTGATGATCATCTGGATCGCCAGCGCACGGCGTACTGACGCGTTGCCCGGCGTGGTGACGGCCTCGTCGAACGCGTTGGTGTGGAGGCTGTTCGCGTTGTCGTAGATCGCGATGAGCGCCTGCAGCGTGGTGCGGATGTCGTTGAAGCTCATCTCCTGCGCGTGCAGCGAGCGTCCGGACGTCTGCACGTGGTACTTGAGCTTCTGGCTGCGCTCGTTGGCGCCGTAGCGGTCGCGCATCGTGACCGCCCAGATGCGCCGCGCGACGCGGCCGAGCACCGAGTACTCCGGGTCCATGCCGTTGGAGAAGAAGAACGACAGGTTGGGCGCGAAGTCGTCGATGTCCATGCCCCGCGCCAGGTACGCCTCGACGTACGTGAACCCGTTGGCGAGGGTGAACGCGAGCTGGCTGATGGGGTTCGCACCGGCCTCGGCGATGTGGTAGCCGGAGATCGACACCGAGTAGAAGTTGCGGACGCGGTGCTCGATGAACCACTCCTGGATGTCGGCCATCATCCGGAGGCTGAACTCGGTCGAGAACAGGCAGGTGTTCTGACCCTGGTCCTCCTTGAGGATGTCGGCCTGCACGGTGCCGCGGACGGTCTGCAGGGCGGACTCGCGCAGCTCGGCGTGCTCGGTCTCGGTGGGCTCACGACCCTCGGCTTCGGTGAACCGCGCGACGACCTGGTCGATCGCGGTGTTCAGGAAGAACGCCAGCACGGTGGGCGCGGGCCCGTTGATCGTCATGGACACCGACGTCGAGGGCGAGACCAGGTCGAACCCGTCGTAGAGCGCCTTCATGTCGTCGAACGTCGCCACCGAGACGCCGGACGTGCCGACCTTGCCGTAGACGTCGGGGCGCAGGTCGGGATCGCGACCGTAGAGCGTCACGGAGTCGAAGGCTGTGGAGAGACGGTTGGCCTCGCCGTCCTCGGAGAGCAGCTTGAACCGCCGGTTGGTGCGGAACGGGTCGCCCTCACCGGCGAACATGCGGGCCGCGTCCTCGGTGTCGCGCTTGAACCGGAACACGCCCGCGCTGAACGGGAAGAAGCCGGGCAGGTTCTCGCGACGCAGGAACGAGACGAGGTCGCCGTGGTCGGTGAGGCGCGGCAGGCTGACGCGCGGGATCTTCGACGCGGACAGCGACTCGCGACGCAGCTGCGTGTGGATCTCCTGGTCGCGCACGACCACGACCTGCTCGTCGCCGGAGTACGACTCGACAACCTCCGGCCATCCCGTGATCTGGGCGGCGACGTCGTCGGGGAGCTCCTGGCGGGCATCGTCGACCAGCCGGTCGATCTCGGACCGTGAGTCGTCCGACAGGTCCTCGTCGGCCATGGCCTCGAGTCGCTGCGCGCGCCGGGCCTGCTCGGCGAACGTCACGGTGTCGGCGTGGTAGTCGCGGACGCCTTCGGCGATCTCGGCGAGGTAGCGCACCCGCTCCGGGGGCACGAGGGCGGCGAAGCCGGTGGAGACCTTGGTGTCGGTGCGAGGCAGCACGCCCTCGTCGAGCCCGAGCCCGTCCTCGCGCAGCATCCCGGCGACGTGGTGGTAGAGCGCGGTGACGCCGTCGTCGTTGAAGGTGGCGGCGGACGTGCCGAACACGGGCATGTCGCCGGGCTTCTTGTCGAACGCCTCGTGATTGCGCACGAGCTGGCGACCGACGTCGCGCAGCGCATCCTTGGCGCCTCGGCGCTCGAACTTGTTGATGGCGACGACGTCGGCGAAGTCGAGCATGTCGATCTTCTCCAGCTGCGAGGGAGCGCCGAACTCAGGCGTCATCACGTACATCGAGCGGTCGACGAACGGCACGATGCCGGCGTCGCCCTGGCCGATGCCGGGAGTCTCGATGATGACGAGGTCGAAGCCCGAGGCCTTCAGCACGGCGATGACGTCGTCGAGATGGTCGGGGTGCTCGTGACCGCCGCGGGTGGCCATCGAGCGGAAGTAGATGCGATCGCCGTCCAGCGCGTTCATGCGGATGCGGTCGCCGAGAAGGGCGCCGCCGCCCTTGCGCCGGGTGGGGTCGATGGCGAGCACCGCGATGCGGAGCTTGTCCTGCTGGTCGGTGCGGAACCGGCGCACCAGCTCGTCGGTGAGCGAGCTCTTGCCGGAGCCGCCGGTGCCGGTGATGCCGAGCATCGGGACGTGCGAGGTCTCGGCCGCGTCGTGGATCGCCGAGCGAAGGTCGTCGCCGAGCTGCCCCGTCTCGGCGCCGGTGATGGCGCGGGCGATCGCGCTGCGCTGGCCCGCGAACAAGGCGTCGGCGTCGGCGGGTTCGTCGTGCCAGAGGTCGAGGTCGCAGGCCTCGATCATCTGGTTGATCATGCCCGCCAGCCCGAGGCGCTGGCCGTCCTCGGGGGAGAAGATCGTGACGTCGGACTCGCGCAGGCGTGCGATCTCGTCGGGGACGATGACGCCACCACCGCCGCCGAACACCTTGACGTGACCGGCACCCGCCTCGCGCAGCGACTCCACGAGGTACTCGAAGTACTCCACGTGCCCGCCCTGGTACGAGCTCACGGCGACGCCCTGGACGTCCTCCTCCAGCGCGGCCGCCACGATCTCGCTGACCGCACGGTTGTGCCCCAGGTGCACGACCTCGGCTCCCTGCGACTGCAGGATGCGCCGCATGATGTTGATGCTCGCGTCGTGACCGTCGAACAGGGCCGACGACGTGACGAAGCGGACGGGATGCTCGGGGACGTGCAGCTCGTTCATGAGTCCTCGCTTCAGATTTTTCTAGGACATACGATAGTTGGACTTCCTACTAATGTCCATGTGGGGCTAGTCTATGGCCCATGACGACCATGACCCCGCGGATCGCCTTCGACCCCATCGAGCGGGCCGGCGAGCTGTGGGGCGAACGCATCGGTGATGCCGGGGCCATGCGGCTCGCCACCTCGATCATGCGGGTGCAGCAGCTCGTGCTCGCCTCGCTCGACGCGGCGGTCAAGCCGTTCGGCATCACGTTCGCGCGCTACGAGGTGCTGGTCCTGCTGTCGTTCAGCCGCACCGGTTCGTTGCCGCTGAGCAAGGTGGGCGAGCGGCTCATGGTGCACCCGACGTCGGTGACCAACCTCGTCGACCGTCTCGAGGCGCAGGGTCTCGTCGCCCGAGCCACCGACGCGTCCGACCGTCGTCGCATCCTCGCCTCGTTGACGCCGCAGGGCCGCCGCGTGCTCAAGCGGGCCACCGCGGCGCTCACCGACATCGAGTTCGCCGTCGGCACCCTCGACGCCGACGACCAGGAGAAAGCCTACGAGCTCCTCCGTGGGCTGCGGTCGACGGACTTTGAGAGCTAGACCTTCGCGGGGCTGGCTGCCGGCAGTCCCCGTGACAGCGGCAGCAGCATCAGGCCGAGGACGATGCCGAGGCCGATGCTGATGAAGCTCAGGACGTTGTCGGTCGTGCTGAGCAGGTCGGTGACGCCGGCGTGGTAGGCGATGTGGAACCCGCCCAGCACGATGTTCGCGACCGCTGCGCCGATCACGAGATCGCGGGTCGGACGCCACACGCCGACGAGGCACAGCGCCGTGATCGCCAGCAGCGCGGCTCCGAAGTCGGTGACGAGGTGCTCGTTGTACGGCCCGTCGGCCTGCACCCAGCCGCGGCCGAACGGGAAGTCGTCGTAGAAGGTGTGCGGGTTCAGGCGAGCCAGGAGCCCGGTGGCTCCGTTGCCGATCGCGAGGGCCACCAGCGCCACCCGGGCTGCCATCACGTGCATCGCGTCAGTCCTCGAGCATCTCGGCAGCCCACGCCTTCTCGGGGACGCCGAAGCCCTCGATGAGGGTGGGCAGGTGGGGGCGCAGCTTCTCGAGCATGGCGTTGACCTCCGCGGTCACGACCTTCGCGCGCGAGTCGGTGAGCCGGTTGTGGCCCATGAACCAGGCGAGGTCGTCCTCGATCGTGCTGAGCGCGTAGAGCGTGCAGACGTCGCGCAGAAGCTCCTGGGCCTCCTCGTCCTCGCACCGGCCGATGCCGGCGGTGAACGCCTCCAGCACGACCCGATCGATGTGCACCTTGGCGCACCGGATGACGTGATCCTGGGCCGAGTTGAAGATCGCGAACGCCTCCTCGTCGTCGGCCTTGGCGGCACGGCGCAGTCGGCGCGCAGCGGTCTCGATGACGTGCTCCTCGCGGTCCTCGAACATGCTGAGCTGGGTGCCGAGGTCCAGGAGGTCGTGGTCGTCGCTGCTGCCCGGCCGGGCGTCGATGAGGCGCTGGATGAGCTGGGACGCAACGCTGCGCTCACGCACCACGTCGGTGACGGTGCTCGCCGCGAAGCGGACCAGCCCGACGGGGTCGAGGCCGCCGATCTCCGACGCATACGACGTGAGCAGCTCCTTCGCGACCAGCTGGAGGAGGACGTGGTTGTCGCCCTCGAACGTCGTGAAGACATCGACGTCACCGCGAATCGTGGTGAGCCGGTTCGCGGCCATGTAGCCGGCGCCACCGCACATCTCGCGTGACTCCTGGATGGCCCGCGAAGCGTGCCAGGTCTGCACGACCTTCAGGCCCGCCGCGCGGCTCTCGAGCTCGCGCTTCTGGATGGGGTCCGGGTCGTCGACCAGCTGCAGCCGGTGCATGCGGGCGACCAGCTGGTTCTGGGCGAAACGGTAGGCGTACGAGCGGGCGATCAGGGGGAGCAGCCGACGCTGGTGCACCCGGTAGTCGGCCAGCAGGATCTCCTGGTCCGGCGAAGGGCCGAACTGCCGGCGCTGCAAGGCGTACCGGCCGGCGATGGTGAGGGCGACCTCCGCCGAGGCGCTGGCCGAGCCGCCGACGCTCACCCGGCCGCGGATGAGCGTGCCCAGCATCGTGAAGAAGCGTCGGCCCGTCTCATCGATCGGCGAGGAGTAAGCGCCACCTTCGTCGACCTGGCCGTACCGGTTGAGCAGGTTCTGGCGAGGGACCCGGACGTCGTCGAACATGATGCGGCCGTTGTCGACGCCCGCCAGGCCGCCCTTGTGGCCGCAGTCGGAGGTGGTGACGCCGGGAAGGTCCTCGCCGTGCTCGTCACGGATGGGGACCATGAAGCAGTGCACGCCGTGCGTGTCGCCGCGAGTGATGAGCTGGGCGAACACCGCCGCCATCGTGGCGTGCTTGCCGGCGTTGCCGATGTAGTCCTTGCGCGAGCTCGGCGTGGGGGAGTTGATGACGAACTCCTCGGTGGCCGGGTCGAAGGTGGCGGTCGTCTCGAGGTTCTGCACGTCGCTGCCGTGACCGGTCTCGGTCATGGCGAAGCAGCCGACGAGGTCGAGGTTGATGAGGTCCTGGATGTAGGTCTCGTGGTGGTGCTGGGTGCCGAGGTTCTCCACGGCGCCGCCGAACAGGCCCCACTGCACGCCCGCCTTGACCATCAGCGACAGGTCGAACTGCGCCAGCATCTCGATCGCGGTGACCGCCATGCCCGGGTCGCCACCCCCGCCGGAGTCCTTGCGGAATCCCGCCGCCGACATCCCGGTGGGCACCAGCTCCTTGAGCTGGCGGAACGTGCGCTCGCGCGCCTCGTCGAGGGGAAGGTCGTGGTCGAAGAGGAGATCCATCTCCGACAGCTCCCTGCGCGACTGCTCGCGCACATGGCGCCACTTGCCGTCGAGGGCGATCCGGAGCTCATCTGACAGCGTCATGGGCTCAAACTACTCGCGCCGGAGAGTGCGTGCACCGCTCCCGGTGTGGACGCCGCACGACCCTAGGCTGAGCCCATGACCGCCCTGCTCATCGCCGGCACGACGTCGGACGCGGGCAAGACCATCGTCACGACGGCCTTGTGCCGCGCCTTCGCGCGACGTGGTGTGCGGGTGGCGCCGTTCAAGGCGCAGAACATGTCCAACAACAGCATGGTCGTGCGCGGACCCGGCGTGGAGAGCGACTCTGCCGAGATCGGCCGGGCCCAGTGGGTGCAGGCCCTGGCCGCCGGGGTCCAGCCGGAGGCGGCGATGAACCCGGTGCTGCTCAAGCCGGGCGGCGACCGGCGCAGCCACGTCGTGGTGATGGGGAAGCCGGCGGGGGAGATCGCGTCGTCGGAGTTCATCGGCGGTCGCACGCACCTGGCCGAGGCCGCATATGCCGCCTACGACGACCTGGCGTCGCGGTTCGACCTCGTCGTCTGCGAGGGCGCCGGGAGCCCGGCCGAGATCAACCTGCGGGCCGGTGACTACGTGAACATGGGCCTGGCCCGGCACGCGGACATGCCGGTGGTCGTCGTGGGTGACATCGATCGGGGCGGCGTCTTCGCGGCGATGTACGGCACCGTCGCGCTGCTGGACGCGGCCGACCAACGGCTCATGGCGGGGTTCATCGTCAACAAGTTCCGCGGCGACGAGACGCTGCTCCGGCCAGGACTCGACCGGCTGGAGCAGATCACCGGACGCCGCGTGCACGGCGTGCTGCCGTGGAGCCCCGACGTGTGGCTCGACTCCGAGGACGCGCTGGACCTGGCGAGCCGCCGGTCGAGCAACGAGGGGTCCTTGCGCGTCGCCGTGATCAGGCTGCCGCGGATCAGCAACTTCACCGACGTGGACGCCCTCGGCATCGAGCCCGGTGTCGACGTCGCCTTCGTCACCGACCCGCGGTCGATGGCCGACGCCGACCTCGTCGTGCTGCCCGGGACTCGGGCCACGCTGGCCGACCTCAGCTGGCTGCGCGCCCGCGGGCTCGACCTGGCCCTGCTCGACCACGCCGACGCGGGTCGCCCGGTGCTTGGCATCTGCGGTGGCTTCCAGATGCTCGGCCGGACGATCAGCGACCCCGACGGCGTCGAGGGCGTCCGCGGCGCTGAGGTCGCGGGGCTCGGCCTGCTCGACGTCACGACGACGTTCGGGCCGGACAAGGTCCTGCGGCTCCATGACGAGGGCGGTTACGAGATCCATCACGGTCGCGTCGAGCTCGGCGACGTGGACGAGTTCCTCGGTGGCGCCCGGGACCAGTCCGTGTTCGGCACGATGCACCACGGGAGCCTCGAGTCGGACGAGTTCCGAAGCGCATTCCTCGCCGACGCCGCTGCGTCCGCGGGTCGTGAGCTCCTCCCGTCGACGGCGAGCTTCTCGGTGGCCCGCGCCATTCGGCTGGACCTCCTCGGCGACCTGGCCGAGAAGCACCTCGACCTCGACGCACTGCTCACCCTGGCTCACGACGGTGCGCCCGACGTGCCGCTGCTCGCGCCCGGCGCTCAAGCATGATCCTCGTCCTGGGCGGCACGGCCGAGGCGCGAGAGCTGGCGACGCTGCTCGACGCCGCCGGCACGCGGTTCGTGTCGTCCCTGGCCGGACGTGTCGCGCAGCCACGGCTGCCGGTCGGCGCCGTGCACATGGGCGGCTTCGGCGGCGTGCCCGGGCTGAGGGCGTTCCTGCTGGAGAACCGTGTGTCCGCGGTCGTCGACGCCACCCACCCGTTCGCGCAGGGGATGACGGCCAACGCGGTCGCCGCCTGTGCCGCGGACGGCGTCCCACTGCTGCGACTCGAGCGCCCGGGATGGTCGGACGCGCCGGGAGCCGACTCCTGGGAGTGGGTCGACGACCACGACGCAGCGGCGGCAGCGGCCGCACGAGCCGGCGGGCATCCGTTCCTGACCGTGGGCCGGCAGTCGCTCGACCACTTCGTCGGGCCCTTGGGCGACCGACCCACGCTCGTGCGCGCCGTCGACGAGCCGGCCATCGATCTTCCCGAGTCGTGGACTCTTCTTCTCAGCCGCGGCCCGTACCTCATCGAGGACGAGCGCGCGTTGTTCGACCAGCACGAGATCGACGTGATCGTCACCAAGGACTCCGGCGGTTCCTTCACCTGGTCGAAGCTGGCGGTCGCGGCCGAGCGCGGCGCCGCGGTGGTGATCGTTCGACGGGGCCCCAGCCCGACCGGCGTCGATGTCGTCAGCGATCCGCAGGCCGCCGCCGACTGGGCCGCAACGCACTGAGCACGGCGATGCCCAGCGCGGCAAAGCCGACGAGGTCGGCCAGGCGAATCGACCGGGAGATGTCGCCGGGCTCGACCGGCCGGCCGTCGCCGAGCGTGTGTCGATCCTCGACACGGTCTCGGTAGGTGTTGACGCCGCCGAGCCGCACGCCGAGCGCACCGGCGAACGCCGCCTCGACCGGGCCGGCGTTCGGGCTCGGATGGTGCGGCGCGTCACGCCTCCACACGTCGAGGGCCCGTCTGGTGTCACCGCCGACGGCCGGCGCCAGCACTGCGGCGAGCAGCGCCGACACCCGCGACGGGACGAGGTTGAGCAGGTCGTCGAGCCGTGCGGACGCCCATCCGAACCTGCCGTACCTCTCGCCCCGGTGCCCGACCATGGCATCGAGGGTGTTGGTCGCGCGGTAGACGACGAGCCCCGGCACACCGGCGAACGCACCGGCGAGCAGCGGGGCGACGACGGCGTCGGACGAGTTCTCGGCCACCGACTCCACGACCGCGCGGGCGATCTCGCCCTCGTCGAGGTTCTCGGTGTCGCGGCCGACGAGATGGGTCAGTCGACGACGGGCGGCAGGGAGGTCGTCGGCGGCGAGGTGATGGTGAACAGCCGCGGCCTCGCGTCCCAATGAACGTCCGCCGAGCACCGCCCAGGTGACCGCTGCCGTGGTGACGGCCTGCAGGATCGGGCGCCGACGGGTCGCTCCGGCGATCACCGCGCCAGCAGCGCCCGCGCCCCCCACCAGCACCGCTGTGTAGGCGGCACCCGTGACGGCGTCGTCGGCCCAGACGCGCTGCTCGACGTCGTGGGCGAAGCGTCCGAAGGCGGCGACGGGGTGCCCGGTGGCCGGGTCGCCGAGGAATCGGTCGGCCACGAACCCGGCGACGAGTCCCACGGCGCGTGCCTGCATGAGAGATTCCTCCCGCGGTCCCGGCGGCTCTGGCGGCCGAAGCCGTATCGTGTCCGAGGGTAGGCCCCGATGGTGTGAGGTGGGCATGAAGGTCCTGGTGACGGGTGGCGTGCGCTCTGGCAAGTCGTTCCACGCCGAGTCGCTCCTGCTCGCGGCGCCCGGAGTCACGTATCTCGCCCCCGGACCCACCGCCGACGAGGACTCCGATCCCGAGTGGGCGGCGCGCATCGCCACGCACCGGGCCAGGCGCCCCGGCCACTGGGAGACTCTCGAGTCGCGTGACCTCGCCACTGCCATCAGCGAGGGTGATGGCGCCCTCCTCATCGACTGTCTCGGCACCTGGTTGACCTCCCAGATCGACGAGCTCGACGGCTGGGACACCATTCGCGAGGAGTGGGAGCAGGTCCTGTTCGCCCGGCTCGACGACGCCGTCGACGCCCTGGCTCGCACCGAGCGCACCGTCGTGCTCGTGACGAACGAGGTCGGCATGGGCATCGTCCCGGAGCGTCGATCGGGGCGGATCTTCAGCGACCTCCTCGGCATCGTGAACCAGCGGTTCGCGTCCGAGTGCGACGAGGTCCTGCTGATCGTCGCCGGTCGAGCGCTGTCGCTCTAGCCGTCGGCCTCGCCGAGCTGGCCCTTGAGCCGGTCACGTCGCTCGCGCAGCTGCTCCAGCACCGCCTCGTCCTCCGCGGCACTTGTCAGGTCGCTGGCGGCGTCGGCGTTGTCGGGAGTGTCCTCCGTCCACGAGCTCTCGCTGCGACTCAGGGAGGCGATGAGCTTCTCGACGCGTTCGAGGTCTTGGCGGATGTCGTCGCCCGTGGGGCTCATGTCCCGGAATCTACGCTTCTGTCACTGAGAGGGCTAGCCGGCGAAGACGAGCTGAGGGGCCGCCGAGAGCAGCAGGATCGCCAAGGTGACCTCGATGGCGGCGCCGAAGATGTCGCCGGTCACGCCTCCGAGCCGTCGCACGGCGCGCCGGACCAGCAGGCCGACCACCACCGCCGCGACGGCGAAGCCGATCAGGGGATGCCACCAGGTGCCGTGGGCCCAGGCGACGGTCGCCGCGGCCACCGCGCCGACGGCGAGCCAGGTGGCCATGGCGACGAGGCGCGGGACACTGCCCGCGTGGGAGGAACCGAGCCCGTCGGGGCGCGCGGCCGGCACACCTCGAGCGCACGTGATCGTGAGGGCGACGCGAGATGCGCAGACCAGCACAGCCGCGGCCACCACTCCTCGGTTCGTGAACGAGAGCATCCCGATCGCGTCGGCCTGGATGACCAGCACCACGACGAGGGTGGCGGCCCCTGCCGGTCCGACTGCTCCCGACTTCATCACCTCGAGCGAGCGCTCCCGATCGTAGGACGCGGTGAGGCCGTCGGCGGTGTCGGCGAGTCCGTCCAGGTGGAACGCCCTGCTCCCGAGCGCCAGAGCTCCGACGGCGGCGAGACCGATCGACAACGCAGTGAGCCCGAGCTCGCGGCCGCCCCAGAGAACCAGGGCGACCAGGACGCCGAGCGGCACGACCGCCAAAGGGGCGAGCACCATCGCCATGCCGGCGGTGTCGCGGTCGACACGGGCCGGCGGCCGAGTCGGGACGGCGGTCAGCGTCCCGACGGAGAGCCGCCACGCATCGGACAGGCGGCCTCCCATGGCTCAGCCGAGGTCGAGGTCGGCGAGCCGGGCGACGTCGCGGAGCAGCAGGGCCGCCGAGCGGACGATCGGGACGGCCGCGACCGCGCCGCTGCCCTCGCCGAGGCGCATGCCGAGGTCGAGCACCGGGTCCAGTCCCAGCTTCTCCAGTGCCAGCGCCTGGGCGGGTTCCGTCGAACGGTGACCGGCAGCGAACCATGCCTGTGCACCCGGTGCGATCCGCTCGGCCATCAGCGCCGACGCGACCGAGATCAGCCCGTCGAGCAGGACCGGGATGCCGGCCTCCGCTGCGGCGGCCATGAAGCCGGCGGCAGCGGCGATGTCGGGGCTGCCGAGCGCCGTCAGGGTGTCGATGGAGTCGTCTACTCGTTCACCGGCTCGGTCAAGTGCCGCCTGCACGAGGTCGATCTTGTGGGCCAGGGCTGCTTCGTCGATGCCGGTGCCGCGGCCGGTGACGTCGGCGGCGGGCACACCGAGCGAGGCCGCGATGAGCGCGGCTGCCGGCGTGGTGTTGCCGATGCCCATGTCGCCGCTGACCAGCAGCTGCGCGCCCGCGGCGATCTCCTCGACCGCGACCGCCGCACCCGCGTCCAGTGCGGCACGGGTCTCATCCGGCGTCATCGCGTCCTCGAGATGGATGGCACCACTGCCGCGCCGGATCTTGAACGCCTGGACGGCTGGGTCGACGCCGGCGAGGTCGTCGTCGACACCGATGTCGAGCACCCGCACCGTGACATCGTGCTGGGCGGCGAGCACCGAGACCCCGGCGCGTCCGGCCAGGAACGTGCGCACCATGGCCGGCGTGACGGCCTTCGGGTAGGCCGAGACTCCGTGATCGGCGACGCCGTGGTCGCCGGCGAAGATGACGGCACGGATCCGCTCGATGGGCTCTGGTGGCACCGCTCCCTGCGTGGCGGCGACCCAGACCGCGAGCTCACCGAGCCGGCCGAGCGCGCCGGCCGGGATCGCGAGGCCGGCCAGTCGCTCTGCGGCCTCGGCCCGGACGACGGCGGAGGGCGGGTGGACCAAGCTCACAGGGTGGCCGCCAGGTCGCGACGTGCTGCAGTCGCCGACTCCGTTTCGTACAGGCGTCCGACGAGACCGGTGAGGATGATGCCGATCGCGCCCCACATCGTCGCGAGCGTGAGAAGTGACGCCCGACGGAAGTACCAGAGCGTGTCGGCCGGGAAGTTGCCGATCTCGTTGACGGTGGGCAGCACCACGGCGGCCACGATCACGACGACGAGATAGGCGCCACCGGCGATCAGCAGCGTGCGATAGGTGCTCATCGAGCTCAGCAGCCGTCGCGCCAGCAGCACGGCACCGATCATGGCCAGCAGGGAGATGCTCTGCATCGAGAAGTACTCGACAGTCCGTGACGAAATGGTGTCGGGATTGCCGACGGCCGGCGGTGTGCCGGGGTACTTGAGGAAAGGCACCAGGGCCACGGCGACGAAGCCGAGCAGGGCCACGAGCGCCGTCGACTGCCCCGGTCGCAGACGGCCGATGCGTCCGGCGGCGAAGGCGGAGACCAGGCCGACGACGCCGCCGAGCACGATGGAGACGGTCAGGGTGCCGGTCGCGAGTCCCCAGGTCGACTGGTTGTCGCGCGACACCTCGGTGCCCGGGTCTTCTTCCGCGTGGTCGTGCGTGTGGGCGTCGGCCGGCGCGGCGACGGCTTCTTCGACCGCGATGGCGGCGTCGACCTGTGGCTCACCGGCGACGTAGGCGACGCCGAACGTGAGGATGCCGGCGGCGAGGCCCGCGAGAAGACCGCGGACCAGGAAAGCCCTGGGAGTCATCGATCAGTGGCAGGGGTAGCCGAGCAGGTGGCGTCCGTCGTGGACCCACTCGTGGATGGCGTTGCCTGACGGGATCGAGACGATGCCCTGGTCGGCGCTGATGAAGAACAGCACCACGGCGGCGAAGAGGAAGAAGAAGGCTGCCCAGGGGGCGAGCTGGCCGATCGGGATCGAGGGGACCTCGAGCTCCGGGGCTCCGCCGATTGCTGGGGAGGCGATGGATGACATGTGTGCTCCTGACGGGATACGTGCGTCCCTTGATGGATGGTCAACCAGGCCGTCGGGTCTGACTTCACCGCTTGCGCGATGTCACAGTAGCGCGACTGTGCCGGACTCCCACCGGCTTCCTCGGGCTTGGCGATTTCATCCTAGACCTCAGGTCGGGCGCGCGGTCAATCACTCAGGTGTGTGCCGAAGAAATCCGTGATCCGTGACCAGGCATCCTCGCTGGCGGCCGGATCGTGGTGGAGCCCGACGACCTTCTCGAGCCGGGTGAAGGGACCGAACGGGCCGATCGGGTGCCGGTTCATGAAGGAGTGCCCAGCGTCCGGGTACTCCTTGACGTCGTGCTCGACGCCGGCCTCGGTGAGTGCCTTCGCGAGCTTGGGCCCGGCGTGACGTAACGCGCGGTCCTTGGCGCCGTAGCTCGCGACGATGGGGCACGCACCACGCAGGACCTCGGCCGCGTTCTTGGGCGGCGGGCCGTAGTTGGGTGCCGACGCGTCGAAGCCTCGGGTCGCCGCCAGCAGGGCGAACCCGCCGCCCATGCAGAAGCCGACCACACCGACCTTCCCGGTGGAGTCGGGATGGGCCGCCACCATCTGACGGGCCGCCTCGATGTCGCCGAAGGCCGGTCCGTCGCCGGACAGGACGGCGGCGAACGTCCGCCGGAGACACCGGACGGCGCCACCGGCGGAGAACAGGTCGACCGCCACGGCCAGGAACCCCTCGCGGGCCAGGCGGTCGGTCTGCTGCCGGATGTCCTGCGTGAGACCGAGCGCCTCGTGGATCACGACGACCCCGGGCCACGGACCCGTGCCGCTCGGCGTCGCGATGTACCCACGCAGGTCCGGTGTCGTGACGCCGTTCGGCACGGTGATGTTCATGGCTGGCCTCCGGGTCCTGGGGTGATCGAGCCGTTGGCCGGGAGCGCGGGCGGAGTGCCCGTGAGCCATCCGATCGCGAGCGCGATGGTGTCGCCGTGGCTCACCGCGACCGTGTGCTCAGGGTGATCCTCGTCGAGCAACGTTCGCACACGGGCGAGGACGTCGACCACGTTTTCGTCCAAGCCCTTCTCCAACAGCAGGGGCTCGGTGACGACGTCCAGACCAAGCCGTTCGCCGATGATCGCGGCCGTCTCCTGAGCCCTGACGGCCGGTGAGCTCAGCAGGCGCACGACACCCTGGTCGAGCAGCGCGTCGGCGGCCTCGGCGGACTGGGTGCGCCCGAGGTCGGTGAGCGGCGGTGACAGCTCCTGACCCTGCATGCGGTCCATGACGTTCCACGTCGACTGACCGTGTCGGACCCAGAAGATCACGGGGTCAGGTCCAGGCCGGCGACGGCACCGATCACCGCCACCGCTGGCGCCCCGATGCCGGCCTCGCGGGCGGCGGCCGCGATCGTGGCGACGTCGGCGCGGACGACCCGCTGGCTGGGCAGGGTGCCGTCGGCGACGACGGCCGCGGGCGTGGCCGGGTCGAGGCCGCCGGAGACGAGGGCCTCGGTGATGGCTGCAAGGGTGCGCACGCCCATCAGCACGACCAGGGTCGAGCCGGCGCGTGCAAGAGCGGTCCAGTCGACCGTGGAATCGCGGTGCCCGGGCGGCACGTGGCCGGACACGACCGTGACGGCCTGGCTGAGCCCGCGATGGGTGACCGGGATGCCGGCGATCGCCGGGACGGCGAGAGCCGAGGTGACGCCCGGCACCACCAGCGCCTCGATGCCGGCATCCAGGCACGCGATCAGCTCCTCACCGCCGCGTCCGAAGACGAACGGGTCGCCGCCCTTGAGCCGCACGACGTCACGACCGGCCTTCGCGTGCTCGACGAGCAGGCGATCGATCTCGCCCTGCTCGGTGGCGCGGCCACCGGGCACCTTGCCGACGTCGAGGATCTCGGCGTCCGGACGAGCCCATGCCAGGGCGGACTGCGGGGCGAGGCGGTCGGTGACGATGACGTCGGCGGTGGCGATGGCCTCGCGGCCGGCCACGGTGACGAGGCCCGGGTCTCCCGGACCACCACCCACGAGGGTGACGGTGCCGGTGCGCTCGCCGGGCTCGCGAGGCGCGTGCGGCGCCGGCGGTTCGGGGCCGATCACGAGGTGAGCCGCCGCGACGTCGTCGGTGGTCGGGTCGCGACGTTCCCAGGTGATGAGGCCGCGGGCGGCGAGGTCGTCGATCGTGGCAACAGCCTCGGGCGCGAGCACCGTGACGCGCGCGCCCTCGGCCAGGAGGGCGGCGACGCGGACGGCGGCTCGGGCATCGCCGTGCGTCACGAGGACATGGCGGCCGCGGACGGTCAGGTCCACGCCGAGCCACCCTCGGTCTGCAGGACGGCGAGCAGCTTGCGGGTCGTCTCGGGACGCCGCACGGCGATGCGCACCCAGGTGGGGTCGAGGCCCGGGAACGTGTCGGCGCGACGGACGGCGTAGCCCGCGGACCGAAGCCGGGCGTGGATCTCGGCACCGACCCTGGCCAGCACGAAGGGACCGGCCGGATCGCCGGCGACGTCGATGCCCAGCTCGGTGAGTCCGTCGATCAGTACGCCGCGCTGCTGGGTCAGCCGGGCGGCACGGACGGCGGCCTCGGCCATGGCTTCCTCGCCGGCACACGCGACCATCGCAGCGGCGGCGGTCGTGGAGACCGACCACGGCGACTGCTGGGCCCGCAGCTCCGCGATGATGGCCGGCTCCGCCAGGACGTAGCCGGCGCGGACGCCAGGGATCGACCAGAGCTTCGTCAGGCTGCGGATGACCACGACGCCGGGGATGTGCGCCGACGCCAGGGAGTGGCGCTCGGACGGCCCCCCATCAACACACACAGTGTCCATGAACGCCTCGTCGACGACGAGCAACCGACCCGGCAAGGCGAGGTCTCGCAGGGTCGACTCGGCATGCAGGACGCTCGTCGGGTTGGTGGGATTGCCGACGATCACGAGGTCGGCGTCGTCGGGGACGGCGGCGGGGTCGAGGGCGAAGTCCGAGCCGGCGTCGAGCAGCACGTGCTCGGGCGGATGGCCGGCCAGGGTCAGGGCGACGTCCGGCTCGGTGAACTGCGGGTGCACCACGACCGGTCGCGCCCAGTCGAAGACCCGCGCGATCAGGGCGAAGGCCTCGGCCGCGCCCGCGGTGGCGAGCACCTCCGACTCGTCGCGGCCGTGCCGGCGCGCGATGGCCTTCTCGGCCTCACGGGCATCCGGGTACCGGTCGACGTGGTCGAGGCTGGCCCGCAGCGCCGCGTCGAGCCACTCCGGCCGTGGTGCGTCGTGCACGTTGACCGCGAAGTCGACCAGCCCCTCCTCGAGCTCTGCGTCACCGTGGTGTCGCAATCCGTTGGTGGTCGTGGGGTGTTCGACGGGTGGGGGCGAGGGCTGCCACTCCACCTCGTCACGCGGCTTGCGGTCACGCGGCTTCCGCTCCTCCTTGAGTGACAGGAACCCCCAGGACAGGTCACTCGGCTCGCCCGATTCCTCGTCATCCGGTGCGAACGCATGGACCGCGGCCGCGAACCGGCGGGCCATGTCGGGGTGGCCGGCCCAATGGGTGTGGAGGTAGGAGGCGTGCAGGGTGTCGGTGGCCCAGTGGCTCGCATGGCCGTCGTCGGCATCGACGACCGTGCGGTGGAACTCGTGACCGGTGATCGTGGTGCCGGCCGGCGCGAGCAGATGATCCTCGCGGGTCGTCACGGTTCGATAGGCAAGGGTCAGCTTCGGCGTCATGTGGGCGTCCGCGTCGATCGCGCCGACCATCGGCGCGCCGTCGACGGTGCGGCAGAGGTAGAGGAGGCCGGCACACTCGGCGACGGTGGGCATGCCGGCCTGCACGGCGTCGAGCATCGCGGCGCGCAACGGAGCGTTGGTCGACAGCCCGGCGGCATGGACCTCCGGGAACCCGCCGCCGAGGTAGAGGCCCTGCGTGCCCTCCGGCAGCGACTCGTCGGAGAGCGGGTCGAACGTGACGACGTCGCAGCCCGCCGCGGTGAGCAGCTCGGTCGTCTCGGCGTAGCGGAACGTGAACGCGCGTCCGCCGGCCACCGCCACCACCGGACGACGATCGGTGGGTGGGGTGAGTCCGGGCGACCACGGAGCGGCGTCGAGGTCCGCGGCCCCGTGCGCGAGCCGGACCACCTGGTCGAGGTCGACGGCGTGCGCGATGCGATCGGTCAGCCGGTCGAGGGCATGGATGGCGTCGTCGCGCTCGTCGGCCGGCACGAGGCCGAGGTGCCGGGACGGGGCGACGATGCCGTCGTCGCGGTGCAGCACGCCGAGCACGGGCAGGCCCAACGGCTCGATGGCTCGGCACACCTCGTCGGCATGGCGTGGTGAGCCGGCCTTGTTCAGGATGACGCCCACGATGCGCACCGACGGGTCAAAGGAGTCCATGCCCTGGACGACGGCCGCGATCGAGCGGGACGCGTGCGAGATGTCGACGACCAGCACGATCGGGGTCCTGGTCACCGTGGCGACGTGCGCCGTCGAGGCGAACCCGTCGCCGCCGATCTGCCCGTCGTACAGTCCCATGACGCCCTCGACGATCGCGATGTCGGCACCCTGTGCACCATGCAGCAGCAGCGGAACGAGCCGGTCCTCACCGACGAGGTGCGGGTCGAGGTTGCGTCCCGGTCGTCCGGTGGCGAGGGAGTGGTAGCCCGGATCGATGTAGTCGGGCCCGACCTTGTGCCCCGAGACGGTGTGGCCCGCGCGGCGCAGCGCCGCCATCAGGCCGGTGGCGACCGTGGTCTTGCCGTGACCCGACGCCGGGGCGGCGACGACCAAGCGGGGCAGCCTCACCATTCGATGCCCTTCTGGCCCTTCTGGCCGTGGTCGAAGGGGTGCTTGACGTGCTGCATCTCGGTGACGAGGTCGGCGACCTCGACCAGGCGGGGGTCAGCGCCGCGGCCGGTGATGACGACGTGCTGATGACCCGGCCGCCCGGCGAGCGTCGAGACGACGTCGTCGACGTCGACCCAGCCCCAGGCCATCGGGTACGTGAACTCGTCGAGCACGTAGAAGTCGTGGCGCTCGTCGGCGAGGCGTCGCTTGATCTCCTGCCAGCCCTCGGCCGCGTCGGCGGCATGGTCCTCGTCGGAGCCTTCCTTGCGCGACCACGACCAGCCCGAGCCCATCTTGTTCCACTCGATCGGGCCGCCGGTCCCGGTCTCGTCGTGCAGCTCGGCGAGGCGTTCGAGCACCGTCTGCTCCCCGATACGCCACTTGGCCGACTTCACGAACTGGAACACGCCGATGTCCCAGCCCTGGTTCCAGGCGCGCAGGGCCAGGCCGAACGCGGCCGTGGACTTCCCCTTGCCGTCGCCGGTGTGCACCATCAGCAACGGCCGGTTGCGGCGCTGCTTCGTGGTGAGGCCGTCGTCGGGGACGCTGACCGGCTGGCCCTTGGGCATCAGGCCGCTCCCTTCACGACGTCGGTGAGGGCGGTGGCGCTGACCTCGCCGAGCGGGACGTACTCGGCCATCAGGTGGTCGGCGAGCTGGAGGGCGAGGCCCAGGCGGAACCGTCCGGTCTCGCAGTCGATCACCACGGCGGTGACGCCGGTGTCGGCCAGGTGGGCGGCCATCTCGTGGGCGCGCCCGAGGGCATCGGTGCCGTGGGTGGCCCGGCCGTCCGTGACGACCACGAGCAACGCCCGGCGCCGTGGGTCGCGGACGTGCTCGAGTCGCAGCGTCTCGGCGGCCTTGAGCAGGCCTTCGGCGAGTGGGGTGCGCCCACCGGCGGGGAGCTCGTCCAGTCGGGCCGCGGCGATGTCGACCGACGACGTGGGCGGCAGAGCGAGGGTGGCCTCGCCGGCGCGGAACGTGACGAGCCCGACCTTGTCGCGGCGCTGGTAGGCGTCGAGGAGCAGCGAGAGGATCGCGGTCTTGACCTGCTCCATGCGTCGCTTCGCGGTCATCGACCCGGACGCGTCGACGCAGAACAGCACGAGGTTCGACTCGTGACCCTCGCGGACGGCGACTCGCAGGTCGTCGCCGCGGAACGCGATGCGGCGTCCCTTCCGTTCGCGGGTGCCCTGGTGGGGCGCGGCGGCGCGGATCGTCTCGGTGAGGTGGATGGATCCGGTGCGCACGCCGGGACGTTCGGCACCGATACGCCGGCCGTCCTGCGTCACGGCGCGGGACCGGTGTCCGGACTCCCCGGCTCCGGTGCCCGCGACGGTGAACAACCGCGGGCGATAGGGCTTGCCCGGCGCGTCGACCGTGACGTCCTGGGCACCCGGGCCCTGAGCGTCGGCGTCGCGCTGCGGGGGAGGCGTCTCGCTCGGCGAGGTGTCGTGCTCGGCCGGCTCCGGACCGTCCTCGAGCGGCGAGCCATCGTCGTCACCGGGAGGTGGCGGCGGGGGTGGCTCGGGCTCGTCGTCGTCGTCGAGGATCGCGTCGAGCAGGTCCTCGTCGATGCCGGGGGCGTCGAACGGGTTGCGGCGGCGACGGTGCGGGAGGGCCAGGCGCGCAGCGGCGCGGACGTCCTCCTTGAGCACGTCGGTGCGGCCGTTCCAGGCGGCGTGGGCGGCGGCGGCGCGGGCGGTGACGATGTCGGCGCGCATGCCGTCGACCTCGAACGCCGCGCAGACCTGGGCGATCTTGGTGAGCGCCCACTCGCCCAGCTGGACCTCGGCGACGAGCTTCTGGGCGACCTGGATGCGGTCGGTGAGCTCGGCCTCGTCGTCGGCGAACCGGGCCGCGAACCCGTCCGGGTCGGCCTCGTAGGCGAGCCGGCGCTTCACGACCTCGACGCGCTGGATGGGATCGCGCGGGGCGGAGACCTCGACGGTGAGGCCGAACCGGTCCAGCAGCTGCGGACGCAGCTCGCCCTCTTCGGGGTTCATCGTGCCGACCAGCACGAACTGGGCCGCGTGCTCGATCGAGACCCCGTCGCGCTCGACGGTCGACAGGCCCATCGCGGCGGCGTCGAGCAACAGGTCGACGAGGTGGTCGTGCAGCAGGTTGACCTCGTCGACGTAGAGGATGCCGCGGTGGGCGCGCGCCAGCAGTCCGGGCTCGTACGTGGTGACGCCTTCGCTGAGCGCCTTCTCCAGGTGCAGCGAGCCGAGCACGCGGTCCTCGGTGGCGCCGACCGGCAGCTCGACGAGTCGGACCGGGCGGCTCTCGGTGGCGGCGTCGGCGGCGAACGGGCCGTCGGGCGAGAGCGGATGGGTCTCGCGTGGGTCAGTGGAGAAGCGGTCGCCCGAGATGACCTCGATGGGTGGCAGCACCGAAGCGAGGCCGCGGACCATCGTCGACTTGGCCGTGCCCTTCTCTCCGCGCACGAGCACGCCGCCGACAGCAGGCGAGATGGTGGTGAGGGTGAGGGCGAGCGCCATGTCATCGGCGCCGACGACGGCACTGAAGGGGTAGTGATGTGGCACGTGGGGCTCCCGCCTTGACGCCATGGATCAGCGCGAGGCCGGTCTTCGGACTTCCCTGGCCCCATCAATGACGGAGCCTCCAGGTCACCGCAGCGGGCCCTGTGCCGGATTCTCACCGGCTTCCCGATTCTCCCCGACATGGCGTGGTTCTCGTTCTGTCGTGTCGGGGCACCTCGTGCTGTTGGTCGGTTTCAGGCTACTCCCGCTGACAGGCCACTGACGAAGCGATCGACATCCGAACGGTGGCGCAGCCGGACGATGACGAGCCCCGGGTGCGTCACCTCGACTTCCGGGACGAGGTCGCGGAGCAGATGGCGTGTGCGCCAGGCCCAGCGCAGGATGTGCTCGGGGTCGGTGAACACCGTGTGCAACGGGGCTTCCTTGTTGCCGTTCCAGAGCTCCTCGTCCCGGAGGCGTCGCCTGACGGTGCGTCGCGCGACCCGGGTCATCGTCACCGGTGTCGGCAGGTCCAGCCAGACCATGGTGTCGGCGCGGTCGGCCAGCAGACCCCGCGCGTCGGGGTACTGCCACTCCGACACCCACGCGTCGGTCGAGCTGAACGCCTCGACGTCGGCCATGAACTCCGGTCGCGGCGTCCATGCCGGGCCGTGGTGCAGGGCGTCCATCTCCGTGACCGGGAGCTCGAGCGCGGCGCCGATGCGGCGAGCCATCGTCGTCTTGCCGGATCCGGTCGCCCCGGCCACGAGCACTCGCCGCGGCCGGTTCGGCAGTGGATCGTCGGCGGTCAGCACCGAGCCAGCCTAGGCCCCGGGTAACCTCGGGCCTCATGGAGAAGGTGGTGGTCGTCGGCATCGGGGCCGACGGATGGTTGGGGCCGGCGCACCTGTCGGCCATCGCATCGGCAGACGTGGTGTTGGGCGGCGAGCGGCAGCTGGCGCTGCTGCCGTCCGGTCTCACCGTCGAGCGTCGCACCTGGCCATCGCCCCTGCGCGCTGGACTGGCGTCGCTCTTCGACGAGCTCGCCGGCCGCCGGGTGGTGGCCCTCGCGTCGGGAGATCCCCTCCTCTCGGGCATCGGCTCGACCCTGATCGAGCTGCTCGGTCCGGACCGGGTGGAGATCCGTCCGAACCTCTCCTCCGTCGCCATCGCCAGGGCGCGGATGGGCTGGGCCGCGGAGACGGTCGAGGTCGTCCGCGACCACGGCACCCTGCCTCGTCACCTCGCACCCGGACGCCGGGTGCTGGTGCTCTCGGCCGATGGATCGATTCCTGCGCAGGTGGCCGAGCTGCTCACCGAGGCCGGCTACGGCGACAGCGCGGTGAGCGTCCTCGCCGACCTCGGCTCCACGCACGAGTCACGGGTCGACGGCGTGGCCGCCGCCTGGAGCGAGGCGTCAGCCCCTGCCCTCAACATCGTCGCCGTCACGTGCGGAGAGGGTCCGGTCCTCGGCTGGACGGCCGGGCTGCCGGACGACGCCTTCGACCACGACGGCCAGATCACCAAGCGCGACCTTCGAGCGTCTGCACTGGCGCGGCTGGCCCCCGTTCCCGGCCACCTGCTCTGGGACGTCGGCGCCGGTGCCGGCTCGATCGCCGTGGAGTGGATGCGGACCCATCCGACCTGTCGTGCGATCGCCGTGGAGTCGCGCGAGGACCGGGCGAAGCGCATCTCGTCGAACGCCACCGCTCTCGGCGTGCCGGGTCTCGTCGTCGTCGCGGGTCATGCGCCCGAGGCACTGGCCGGACTCGAGGCCCCCGACGCGATCTTCGTCGGCGGCGGCGCCACGGAGCCGGGCCTGCTCGATGCGTGCTGGGACGCCCTGGCCCCCGGCGGGCGCATCGTCGTGCACGGCGTGACGCTGGAGACGGAGAACGTGCTCGCCGGGCGGTATGCCGCGGTGGGCGGCGAGCTGAGCCGCCTGCACATCGAGCACGCCGCGCCGATCGGCTCGTACACCGGGTGGACTCCGTCGCGGGCGATCACCCAGTGGTCGGCCACCAAGACCGAGTCGACAGCTGGGCCGTGACGGTCCACTTCGTCGGTGCCGGTCCGGGTGCGGCCGACCTCCTGACCCTCCGCGCCGTCGAGCTGCTCCACGTGGCGGACGTCTGCGTCTACGCAGGCACGTACATCGACGAGGCCGTGCTCGGCCACTGCCGCGAGGACGTGCGGCTCGTCGACACCCAGGACCTCGATCTCGACCAGATCACCACCGTCGTCGTCGACGCCCACCGCGACGGACTCGACGTGGTGCGACTCTGCTCCGGTGACCCGTCGATCTACTCGGCGTTGCACGAACAGAGCCGTCGGCTGGATGAGGCCCAGGTGCCGTGGGACGTCACGCCCGGAGTACCGGCCTACGCTGCTGCCGCCGCGATCGTGGGCGCCGAGCTCACCGTGCCCGAGCTCGTGCAGTCAGTCGTGCTGACCCGCACCCAGGCCCGGTCGACCGCGATGCCCGACAGCGAGGCGCTGGACGAGTTCGCGCGCACCGGAGCGACGCTCGTGCTGCACCTGGCGATCACCCGCACCCGTGAGCTCGCGGCCGAGCTGGCCGAGCACTACGGCGTCGACTGTCCGGTGGTCGTCGTCGCGAACGCGTCGCAGCCGTCGGAGGTGGTGCTGCGCGGCACCCTCGCCGACATGGCCGATCAGGTCGAGTCGGCTGGACTTCGCCAGGCTGCCGTCATCCTCGTGGGCCGCGCGCTCGCCGAGGACGTCCGTGGTGCCGAGTCGTTCCTCTACGCGCCGACCCGCGACCGGAGTGCGAAGGGCTGAGCCGGATCAGCCCTTGGTCACGGTGACGCGGATCGGCGCCGTGCCCGGGCCCTGCTCGAGGACGAGCTCGGCGGCGTTCGGTGCCGACACGACCGTCGCGCCCGTGACGTTGACGGTGTAGCCGCTGGGGTACTGGATCGCCGGCGTCGCGACGGTCGTCTGGGATCCGGCCGGGAAGCGTCCGCCACCGGCGGCCTTCAGCGATGTGTAGGTGAGCGTGAAGCGTCCGGTGGTCCGGTTGAACGCGTACGACGTCGGTGTGCCGGCCACCGCGGTCGGGTGCGGGATGGCGAGGGTGCGCAGCTTGTCGGTCTTCACGTTCGAGCCTGTCGGCGCCTGCTGCGGGTCGAGCACGAGGGCCTGCTTGTCGCCCGAGCCGGTCGTGGTCGGGTCGGCGCAGCCACAGTAGGCCCAGTACTGCCAGCCCGTGCGGTGCTTGGCGGCGCGGTCGACCATGTCCGCGAGGCTCGTCAGGTTGTCGGAGGCGCCGAACTCGGTGAGCAGCGGTGTCACCGAGCGCTGCTTGACGTGTCGCTCCATGTTCGACCAGAGGACCGCGTCGAGGGTGAGGCACACCGGTCGGTCCACGCCGAGTGGCACCGTCCCACCGACCAGGTCGGCGAGGCAGTAGTCGTGGAACGAGAACCCGAGGTCGTCGCCGGCGACCTTCACGAACGTGCGCGCACCGCTGTTGAACAGCACGTTGGGCTCGTAGTAGGTGACCGTGCGCGGATCGACGGTCCTGATGGCGTCATGGGCGCGCTGGGAGAAGGCGCTCAGCTTCCGGTCGAAGGCGGGGCACCCGGCGGGATTGGCGCAGAGGGCGTACCCGGTGCCGGGCCACGGCTCGTTGAACAGGTCGAATCCCATCACGCCGGGTGTCGAGCCGAAGTACTCGGCGACATGACGCCACGATGCGGCGTAGCGGTCCTGCAGGCCGACGCCGCCGGGTCCGGGATCGTTCTTCCAGAAGTGGTCGAAGGCCCGGTTCAGGGCGAGGTTGACGAAGTAGTTGAAGGGGAACCCGGCTTGCGGCTGGTTCGGGCGGCCGTCGTCCTGCACGGCCCAATCCGGAGCGCCCTCACCCTGGTACTTCTCGTTGTAGAGGTCCTGGTGGAAGTCCAGCAACGTCCAGATGCCCTCGGCGGCGAGCAGGTCGGTCGTCTGCTTGATGTCGGCGAGGTAGGCGTCGTCGTACTGGCCCGGAGACGGCTCGACGGCCTTCCAGATCAGCCCGAGCCGCACCGTCGTCAACCCTTGATCGGCCAGGAACGCGGCATCGTCGGCGCCGAATCCCGTGGATGACGGCGCATAGGAACCCGCCTTGGTGACCATGTTCACGCCGTGCAGCACCAGCACGCGGCCGTCGGGGTCGACGAGCCAGCGGCCGTGCTGCTGCGGTCGAGGCGCGGGCGTCTCGGCCGAGGCAGGACCGGCGACGACCGTGCCGACAACCAGGATTCCGGCTGCAACGACGGCGCGGATGAGCATGGGAGTCTTCATGGACGCTCAATCTAGGGCAGACGCCGGTATGCAGACCAGAACTACGGAGCGCGCACTCCCACCGGGTTGGGGAACTGCACGGCACCGGAGGCTTCGACGGCGCGCGCGGCAGCCACCAACGGACCGTCCAGCGTGATCGTGCGGGCCTGTGCCTCCTCGTCGAAGCTGCTGGCCGACACGCGGTCGGTGGCGTCCTCGATCTGTGCCCGGGCGGCCCGGCCGCTGTCGGTGATCGTGGCGAATTCATCGGTCCAGGCACGACGGCGGAGACGCTCATACGCGTCGGCCCATTCCTCCTCGGTCCAGCCGCGCCTCTCGCGCTGCGTCGCCGGCACCCGTCCGTCGGCGACGGCCAGGGCGTTCGCGGCGGAACCGTCGAGGCCCGCGGCCGTGAGGATCGCGACGTGGCAGTCGCCCCGGTACTCCCGGAGCACGGAGGTCGCGTGCCACAGGCGGGCGACCGGATCGTCCGGCACAGGGAGCGATGCGTGCGCGGCGGCCAGGCCCTTGCCGGCGTAGTCGAGTGACGTCCAGATCGCCGTGAGCTCCTTGGCGAGGCGTTCGACGTCGGCGTCCGCGAGCCCGGGCGCGAGGGCGTCACGCGCGAGGTCGAGCCGGGTGGCCAGGATGTCGTCGCGTGACGCCATCGACCATGCGTCCGGGATCGCCCGGCGGATCAGGCGCGGGGCGAAGCCGTGGAACAGCGCGATGACGACCTCTGGTGCCGGGGTGCCCAGCGCCGCCGATCGCGAGGCGACGTAGCCCATCCAGTAGCCCTTGAGCCCGATCGCCTCGTACCGCTGCTTCGTGTCGGGCGCGAAGTACACGACGTCGTGGATGACCTCGACCGCCTGCCAGAAGGAACGCTTCACCGTCATGCTCACTCCTCAGCCGGGGTGGATCGGGGGGTCCAGACGCGTCCGGACGACGTGACGCGGGTGCTGCTGGCACCGACGATGATCAGGCACTTCATGTCGATGCCGGCCGGGTCGAGGTCAGCCAGCGTGGTGACCGTCAGCGACTCCTCGGCGCGGCCGACGTCGCGGCCGATGACAACGACGGCGTCGGGGGAGCGGTGCTCGAGCAGCACGGCCTTCGCATCGGCGACCTGGGTGGTGCGTGACCGGGACGCAGGGTTGTAGATCGCCAGCACGAGGTCGGCCTCGGACACCGCGCGCAGCCTGCTCTCGACCAGCGACCACGGCTTGAGCCGGTCGGAGAGGGACAGCACCGCGAAGTCGCCACCGATCGGGGCGCCCGCGCGGGCGGCCACGGCCTGCACGGCCGAGAGCCCGGGCAGCACACGGATCTCGACGTCGTCGTACATCGGGTCGTCGGCGGCCTCGAACACCGCCGACGCCATGCCGAAGACTCCGGCGTCGCCACCGGACACGACGGCCACGCGTTCGCCCTTGCGGGCGAGGTCGAGCGCCAGGCGGGCGCGGTCGACCTCGACGGTGTTTCCGGACGCGTGCCGCTGCAGCCCGGCCCGCTGAGGCACGCGCTCGACGTACGGTCCGTACCCCACGACGTGCTCGACCTCGGCGAGCGCGTGCTCGACCTCCGGTGTCAGCCAGTGGTCGGGTCCCGGACCCAGTCCGACGACGAGGAGCTCGGCGATGCCGGTTGACTCGTGCAGGGAGTCGTCGATGTCCGGCTTCGAGTCGCCCGGCACGACGATGAGGGAGAAGTACGGGACGGTCGCCGGATCGACGTCGGCGACCGGGAGCCACCGCTGCTCCGGCATCGAGGCGCGCTCGACGTAGAGGGCGCCGTCGAGTCGTCCGGCCTGCTCGAGCGCGGACCTGACCGCCGGGAACGTGCGGCCGAGCTTCATGATGATCGCGCCGTCGGTGTCGGCCAGGCGTCGGGCCAGCTCGGGCTCGGGCAGCGTGCCGGGGAGGATCATCAGCACGTCGGTCTGCCGCACGAGCGGCTCGGCGAGGGCGGCCGTTGCGGCGGCGAAAGCCGGGACGCCGGGCACGACCTCGGTCTCGAACCGCTCGGACAGGCGGTCGTGCATGTACATGTAGGAGCCGTAGAACATCGGATCGCCCTCGGCCAGCACCACGACGGTGCGGCCGGCCTCGAGGTGAGCGCCCAGACGGTCCGCACACTCGTCGTAGAACTCGGCCATGGCGCCGGCGTAGCCGCCCGGGTGGTCGGTGGTGCCGGTCGTGACGGGATAGCGCAGCTCTTCCTCGATCGCACCTGCCGGGATGAAGCCCGCCGCGATGCGTCGCGCGTTCGACTGCTTGCCGACCCCTGCGTGGTAGGCGACGACGTCGGCCGACGCGATGATCCGAGCGGCCTTGAGGGTGACGAGCTCGGGGTCGCCCGGTCCGAGTCCCACGCCGTACAACCGTCCTGATGTGCGCTCTCCGCGCGGGCCTGTCATTCGCGCTCCTGGGCGAGGGCGTTGAGCGCCGACGCGGCCATGGCCGAGCCGCCGCGACGTCCGCGGACGGTGAGGAACGGGACGTCGATGTCGTGATCGTCGGCGAACGCCGCGAGGGCGTCCTTCGACTCGGCCGCGCCGATGAAGCCGACCGGCACGCCGATGATGGCCGCGGGCCGGGGCGCGCCGTCGATCAGCATCTCGAGCAGGTGGAACAGGGCCGTGGGCGCGTTGCCGATCGCGACGACGGCGCCGTCCAGTCGCTCGCCCCACAGGGAGACGGCAGCGGCCGAGCGGGTGGTGCCCATCTCACGGGCGAGCGCCGGGACTCGCTCGTCGCGGAGGAGGCAGACGACGTCGTTGTCCTTGGGCAGGCGGGCTCGGGTGACTCCGGACGCGACCATGTGGGCGTCGCTGAGGATCGGGGCACCCGACTCCAGGGCACCCCGAGCCGCGGAGACCAGCTGCGGGTGGATGACGAGGTCGCGCACGAGGTCGGTCTGGCCGGTGCCATGGATCATCCGCACGGCGACCTTCTCGGCGTCCGCCGGCACGCCGGACAGGTTGCTCTCGCGGCGAATGGCGGCGAACGACTCGACGTAGATCGCGGCGCCGTCGTCCTCGTACTCGTAGTGACGCGGCGGCCTAGCCATCCGCGTGCTCCAGATCGGGCAGCAGCAGGCTGCGCCACGGGGTGACGATGACGTCGCGGCCGGCGCGGGCGAGCACCTGGGTGGCGAGGTCGTGGGTCAGGTCACCGTCGGGGACGTCCACGTGCTCGACGCTGCGGCCGTCCTCCTGCGCGATGAGGCCGTACGGCGCGGGCAACGACGCGACCTGGGTGCGGAGGTCGCGGGCGTGGTTCAGCCCGAGCAGGTCCGCGCCACCGTCGGGCAGCTCGTCGATGTGCCACAGCGCGTCGTCGCCATGGCCCCGGACCTCGATGAACCGCCGGGCGAGGTCGAGCAGCACCTCGGGCACCGCGTCGAGCTCGACCACCTCGCCCCAGTGCTGCGCGCCGACCCGGATCTGCGCGCCGCCGGCGTCGACCGCCATGACCCCGAGGTCGAGCCCGCGGTCGACGAGGTCGCCGCGACCGTCGTCGAGCACGAACAGGAAGCGCCCGGCCAGATCGGCGAACACCGGGTCGTCGCACAGCAGCTCGTCGAGCCGCTGCCCCACCGGGCGAAGGTCGGCCTGGCCGCCGATGCGTCCGCTCAGCGGCGACACCATGATGTTGCGCACCAGCTCGTGGGACGGCGACGGCAGCAGGCCCGTTGCCTTGATCGCATCGACGAAGTCGTCAGGCACGTTGCCGTCGACGTGCTTGATGCCGCGCAGCTGCACGTTGGCCCGCTTGGTGAGGTACAGGTGACCGTCGGCGTGGTCGCCGGCGATGAGCGCCAGGTCGGCCAGCGCCTGCGCGGACAGCGCGCCGCCGATCAGCCGCAGCCGGACGAGCGCACCGTCGTCCGCGATCCACGGGCGCAGCACGCCCGGGCAGCGGTCCGCGTGGTGGCGGGGTGATGAGCCGGTCACGCGCCCCATCGTCCCACCGGGGGCCACAATGACCGACATGCGCCTCAAGCTCGGCCGACCTGATCTCGCGCAGTACGTCGACCGCTTCGACGTCCCGGTGGCCGGCGAGGGTGACCTGTCGGTGACGTTCCTCGGTGTCGCGACCTTGCACGTCGACGACGGCTCGTCGGCGATCCTGACCGACGGGTTCTTCAGCCGGCCGGGGCTGTTCGACGTGGGAGTGCGCCGGATCTCGCCCAACCTGGCCCGCATCGAGGCCTGCCTGGAGAGGGCCGGGATCGGGCGGCTCGAGGCCGTCCTTCCCGTCCACACCCACTTCGACCACGCGCTGGACTCGGCCGTCGTCGCCGACCGGACGGGCGCGATGCTGGTCGGTGGTGCGTCGGCCGCTCAGATCGGTGCGGGTCACGGGCTCGCGCCGGAACGCATCCGCGTCGCCGAGCCGGGACAGCCCATGTCGTTCGGCCCCTACGAGATCACCATGATCGAGTCGGAGCACTGCCCGCCGGACCGCTTTCCCGGCGTCATCGACGAGCCACTGACCCCTCCGGCCAAGGCCTCGGCCTATCGGTGCGGGGAGGCGTGGTCGATCGTCGTCCGCCACACGTCCGGTCGGAGCCTGCTCATCCAGGGCAGTGCCGGGTACGTCGAGGGAGCGTTGACGGGAGAAGAAGCCGATGTCGCTTACCTCGGCGTCGGCCAGCTCGGCATCCAGAGCGACGACTACATCGAGACCTACTGGCGCGAGACGGTGCGCGCGACCGGCGCCCGCCATGTCGTCCTCATCCACTGGGACGACTTCTTCCGTCCGCTGACCCGGCCGCTGCGCGCGCTGCCGTTCGCGGGTGACGACCTCGACCACACCATGCGCGTGCTCACGAGGCACGCGGACGCCGACGGAGTGAGGCTCAGCTTCCCGACCGTGTGGAGCCGCGAGAATCCGTGGGAACACGGAAGATCGGCAGCACCAGACGCCTAGGCTGCCGACATGGACCCGGCGCCCACCCAATACATCGATCGTGATGGCGCGACGCTCGCCTATCAGGTCGTCGGCGACGGACCGGTCGTCGTGATCGCCGTCATGGAAGCGGTCCAGCATCTCGACCTCACCTGGATGGACCCGGACCAGCACGACAACATCGAGCGGTGTGCCCGGTTCGCCCAGTTCGTCATGATCCAGCGTCGAGGCGTGGGACTGTCGGACCGCCTGACGTATGTGCCGACCGTCGAGCAGCAGGCCGACGACATCCTCGCCGTCATGGATGCGGTCGGGGTCCGGCGAGCGACTCTGTCCGCCCTCTTCGGGACATGTGGAGGCGCCGCTCTCGTGGCAGCGAACGCACCGGACCGGGTCGCGGGTCTGATCTTGTCCAATCCAGTGGCCCAGGGCGTGGACCCGGACAACGAGCCGCACGGGTGGACCCGAGCCGAGGCAGAGGCCTGGTTGGAGGAGATCGGACGCATCGTCAATCACTGGGGCTCCGGCGCGATCATCGACATGTGGGATCGCGCGCAAGGCACTCCATACAATCGACGGATCGCCGGGATGCTGGAGCGATCGTCGATGACGCCGGCCGCCGCACGGTCGTACTTCGACTGGTTCACCCAGCTGGACATCCAGGACGTGCTGCGCTCGGTGCAGGTGCCCACGCGCGTCCTGTATCTCGAGTCAGGCTCCCTCCCGGAAGCTGCCGTCCGGTACGTGGCCGAGCTCGTTCCGGGTGCAACCTTCCACACCCTCCCGGAGCCTCCGCCCGGCTCATCGATCGGACAGGCCTTCGTCCCAGTGATCGAGCACATCGAGGAGGTCGCGACGGGCTCCCTTCACTCGGTGGATGCCGATCGGTTTCTCGGCACCGTGCTGTTCACTGACGTCGTCGCTTCGACGGAGCTTCTCGCTGATGTGGGCGACGCCAGGTACCAGCAGCTGCGGTCGTCCCATGAACGTCTCGTGCGGCTGGCCGTCGAGGAGGCCGGAGGTGAGGTCGTGAACGTCATCGGCGACGGCACCCTCAGCGTCTTCGACGGTCCGACCCGTGCGGTGCGATGTGCTGAGCGGATCTGTCGCGAGTCGAAGGACGAGGGCGTCATCGTTCGGAGCGGCGTCCACACCGGCGAGCTGCAGCGCGACGGAAGGAACATCACCGGAATGGCCGTTCACATCGGCGCCCGAGTCGGCGCTGAGGCAGGTCCTGGCGAAGTCCTGGTGTCGCGCACGGTCAAGGACCTGGTGGTCGGGTCCGGTCTGGGCTTCACCAGTCGTGGTGAGCATCAGCTCAAAGGGGTGCCGGACACGTGGCAGCTGTTCGCGGTGGCGTCCGCAGGGGCCCAGGAGGGAACGGTGCCCGTGGAGGAGTCGTTGCAGACGTCGATGGACTCGATCGTGATCCAGAGCGCGCGCAAGGCGCCAGCGCTCTCGCGCGCGACGATGCGCATGATGAACGCCGTCGAACGACGAAGAGCCAGGACGACGTAAGACAGGGAACGTACGGGGCCTGCCAGGGCGATCACCGATGGTCGGCACGTCGCACCGCCGCGATCGTGGAGACATGAAGCTCCTCACGATCGGCGGACCACTGTTCCTCCTCGCCTATGGGTTGCTGCGCCTCGTCGACGGTCTTGACGGGTCACATGGGTCCGGCTGGGCCTGGAACCTCGGGCACACCTGCTTCCTCGTCGCCTTCCTGCTGTTCGCGGCGCTCGCATGGCGGCTGCGGCGTGTCTCTGCACTGGCTGCGACTGGCGCCCTTGTCGGCTCCGCGGCGTTCGTCTGGGTGATCCTCGGCGACCTCTTCGACGACCTGCCGGGCCTGCCTGATCCCGTGATGATCGCCGGTCCGTTGCTCTTCCAGGTCGGGATGCTGGCGCTGCTGGCCATGCTCGCCGTCCGACGCGACGTGCCGGTGTGGAGTCCGGTGCTGGTGCTCGCCGGTTTCGTGCTGTTCATGGTCGATCTCGACCTGCTGCCGCTCGGCGCCGTGCTGCTCCTGGGTGGCCTGAGTGCACTCACTCGAGGTGCTGGGCGAGATCCTCATCGGCCCGATGCACGTGAAGCTCGGTGGGTTCCACATCGAGATGTGTCTTGATGCGATGGTGCCGCCGGCAGAGTGAGCGAAGGTTCGCACCGCTCGTCGGGCCTCGCGGGTGCGGGATCGCGTGGTCGTCGTCGCACTCGGTGGCCGGACGCGAGCAGGTGGCGAATTGGCAGGTGCCGTCGCGGATGTCGACGGCGGTGCGTAGCCGCCGTGATGGGAATCGGCCGAGCTCGGTGACGTCGAGGATGCGGCCGAGCGGATCGGTGAACACCCGGTAGAACAGCGTGCCCGGCTCGGCGGCGAGGTCGCGGACCATCGGTGCCGGGAGGGCGAACTGTCCGTCGAAGGAGATCCCCGGATCGTCGTCGAGACCGGCGAGAGATGTCACGGGCACCAGCACGCCGATGATGGCCCGGGCCGACGAGCCGTCGCCGAGCATGCCGCGCGCGAACACATCGGCCCTCTTCTGGTCGAGGGTGCGACCGTCGGACGGTTGGGCCTTGGCCATCCGGGTCAGCTCTGAGTCGAGCCGGATGGCGTCCGGTGTTGGGATGTAGGCAGAGAGAAAGGTCATGCCGTCGTCCTGGTGGGTGAGCCAGACCGATCGCTTCTCGTGCTCGGCCCGCGCTGCCTGGGTGCTCGGCGCGTTTCTGGCCACGAACCGTCGCAGCCACGCCTTCAGCTGGGCTGCGGTGTGGGATGAGGCGTACTCGACGACCCAGTGGTCGAGCTCGATGGTCGAGTAGTTGTCGGTGAGCTTGTCGACCGCCGAGGAGATCAGTCTCATCCGTCGCTCGTCGATGCGGCCGGCGCCGAATGCTTCCCACGTGAGCGGCAGTCGCCCGCGCACCCGGCGGGACTCCGCGAGCCGGCACTGAACGGTGCGGGTCGGCTCCTTGACCACGAGCGACAGCTCGTCGGCGGCGAAGTCGGCCTCGAGGTGGCGCACCTTCGGATCCGCGTGCCGCTCGGCTTCGCGGATTCGGAAGTCGGCGAACGCGAGCATCTCGGTGGCCATCGCGGCCTCGATCTGCGCTCGCTGGGCGTCCAACGACACGATCCGCTTGAGCATCTCCTGCCCGGGATCCGTCGCTGTCTCCATACGTCAGATCTAGGCGTCGCCACCGACACCTAGATCTGGCGTTGCAGCGGAAATCCACACCGACAAAGGTGCGCAAGCGTGCCGTCGTTAGGCTGACGACCTCAGTCCTTGGCCGCAGCAAACCGAAGGAACCCATGACGCGCATCGCGCTGCTGTCGACGTCCGACACCGACCTCCTCTCGGCTCGTTCCTCGGGAGCCGACTACGCGCTGGCCAACCCGTCGCGCCTCGACGTCGCGGACGCGTTGCCGGCCGTCATCGCCGATGCCGACCTCGTCGTGGTGCGGCTGCTCGGGTCGGTGCGGTCGTGGCAGGACGGGTTCGATGTCGTGCTCGGAGCCGGCCCACCGGTGGTCGTCCTGGGTGGCGAGCAGACGCCCGACGCCGAGCTGATGAGCCACTCCACGGTGCCGGTCGGCACTGCTGCCGAGGCGCACCGCTATCTGGCGGAGGGTGGGCCGGCCAACCTCGCGAACCTGCACGCCTTCCTCTCCGACACCGTCCTGCTCACCGGCGAGGGCTTCGAGGCGCCCGCGGTGCTGCCGGCCTGGGGATGGGCCGATCGCGAGATCCCGACGTCGGGGCTGCCGCGGGTCGGTGTCCTGTACTACAGGGCGCACGAGGCGAGCGGCAACAGCGCGTTCGCCCACACGCTGGCGGACGCGATCGACGCGACCGGCGACGCCGTCGGTGTCCCGATCTACAGCTCGTCGCTGCGCTCGGCGCCCGACGACCTCTACGAGGCGCTCGGCGACCTCGACGCCCTCATCGTCACGGTGCTGGCCGCAGGCGGCACGACCCCTGGCTCGGCGAGTGCGGGCGGCGACGACGAGGCGTGGGACGTCGAACGGATGAAGGCGCTCGACATCCCGATCCTGCAGGGCCTGAGCCTGACGTCGAGCCGCGAGGAGTGGGAGGCCTCCGACGAGGGCGTGACCCCGCTCGACTCGGCCAACCAGATCGCCATCCCCGAGTTCGACGGACGCATCATCACCGCGCCGTTCTCGTTCAAGGAGATCGACGAGGACGGGCTCCCGCGCTACGTGGCCGATGCCGAGCGCTGTGCCCGGGTGGCGGGCATCGCCGTCAACCACGCGCGGCTCCGCCACGTCCCACCGGGCGACCGCAAGATCGCGCTGATGCTGTCGGCGTACCCGACGAAGCACAGCCGGGTCGGCAACGCCGTCGGACTCGACACCCCGGTGTCGGCCATCCGCCTGCTCCGCCGCATGCGCGACGAGGGCTACGACCTCGGACCCGCGGACGGAGAGGTGACCCGCTTCCTCGAGATGCCAAGCCATGACGGAGGCGACACCGAGGCGGGCGATGCCCTCATCCACGCCCTGATCGCCGCCGGCGGCCAGGACGAGGAGTGGCTCACCGCGGCTCAGCTGACCGACAGCCACGTGCGCATCAGCGCTGACGACTACCGCGACTGGACCTCTCATCTCCCGGCCGAGCTCATGGACGGTGTGGTCGAGGCGTGGGGCCCGGCGCCCGGCCGCCTGTTCGTCAACGACCAGAACGAGATCGTGCTCGCCACGCTGCAGGCCGGCAACGTGGTGGTGCTCATCCAGCCCCCGCGCGGCTTCGGCGAGAACCCGGTCGCGATCTACCACGACCCCGACCTGGCGCCGTCGCACCACTACCTCGCCGCGTACCGCTGGGTCGAGCAGGGTTTCGGCGCCCATGCCGTCGTCCACCTCGGCAAGCACGGTTCGATGGAGTGGCTGCCCGGCAAGAACGCGGCCCTCTCGGCGTCGTGCGCGGCCGACGCCGCGATCGGCAACCTCCCGCTCGTCTACCCGTTCCTCGTCAACGACCCGGGCGAGGGCGCGCAGGCCAAGAGACGTGCGCACGCGACGATCGTCGACCACCTCGTGCCGCCCATGGCGCGGGCCGAGTCGTACGGCGACATCGCCAAGCTGGAACAGCTGCTCGACGAGCACGCCAACATCGCCGCGATGGATCCGGCCAAGCTGCCGGCCATCCGCGCCGAGATCTGGACCCTCATGCACGCCGCCGAGATGCATCGCGACCTCGGGCTCGACGAACGGCCGGGGGACGAGGAGTTCGACGAGTTCATCCTCCACGTCGACGGCTGGCTGTGCGAGATCAAGGACGCGCAGATCCGTGACGGCCTGCACGTTCTCGGGCAGGCGCCGGAAGGGGAGGCTCGCGTCAACCTGGTGCTCGCGATCCTGCGGGCAGCGCAGGTCTGGGGCGGCGAGTCGGGCGCGGTGCCGGGTCTCAGGTCGGCACTCGGGCTGAACGAGGGTGCCGAGCAGTCGGGCGCTGTCGACGCCATCGAGGCGGAGGCCCGGTCCCTGGTCGAGACGATGGAGAAGTCCGGCTGGCAGGCTTCCGCCGCCGATGACCTGCACACCGACCCCACCGTCGTCCGCGTGCTCCGGTTCGCCGCCGAGCAGGTCGTGCCCAGGCTCGACGCGACCACCGACGAGCTCGACGCCGTGCTGCACGCCCTCGACGGCGGGTTCATCGCCGCCGGGCCCTCGGGCTCACCGCTGCGCGGCCTCGTCAACGTGCTGCCCACGGGCCGCAACTTCTACACCGTGGACCCGCGCGCCATCCCGTCCCGGCTGGCGTACGACACCGGCGTCGCGATGGCCGACTCGCTGGTGCAGCGCTACGTCGACGAGACCGGCGAGCACCCCCGCTCGGTCGGGCTCTCGGTCTGGGGCACGTCGGCGATGCGCACGTCGGGCGACGACATCGCCGAGGTCCTCGCCCTGATCGGCGTCCGCCCCAGCTGGGACGAGGCGTCGCGCCGCGTCAGTGGCCTCGATGTCGTGCCGCTGGACGAGCTCGGCCGCCCGCGGATCGACGTCACGGTGCGCATCTCGGGCTTCTTCCGCGACGCGTTCCCGCACGTCATCGACATGCTCGACGACGCCGTCCGGATGGTTGCGGAGCTCGACGAGCCGCACGAGATGAACTTCGTGCGTGCGCATGCCCAGGCCGACCTCGCCGAGCACGGCGACGGCCGTCGAGCCACCACACGCATCTTCGGCTCGGCCCCTGGGTCGTACGGCGCCGGCATCCTGCAGGTCGTCGAGGCCGGCAACTGGCGCGACGACCAGGACCTCGCCGAGGTCTACACGCAGTGGGGTGGCTTCGCGTACGGACGCGACCTCGACGGTGCGCCCGCCGCCGACGACATGCGGACGAGCTATCGCCGCATCGCCGTCGCGGCCAAGAACGTCGACACCCGAGAGCACGACATCGCCGACTCCGACGACTACTTCCAGTACCACGGCGGCATGGTCGCCACGGTCCGTGCGCTCACCGGCTCCGACCCCAAGGCCTACGTGGGTGACTCCACGTCGCCCGATGCCGTGCGCACCCGCTCGCTCTCGGAGGAGACGGCCCGCGTGTTCCGCGCCCGCGTCGTCAACCCGCGCTGGATCGGCGCCATGCAGCGGCACGGCTACAAGGGTGCGTTCGAGCTCGCCGCGACGGTCGACTACCTGTTCGGCTTCGACGCCACCGCGGGCGTCGTGCACGACTGGATGTACGAGTCGCTGGCCAAGGAGTACGTCCTCGACGAGGACAACCAGGCGTTCATGAAGAAGTCGAACCCGTGGGCGCTGCGCGGCATCGTCGAGCGGCTCGGCGAGGCGGCCGACCGCGGGCTGTGGGCCGAGCCCGACCCGGAGATCGTCGCCGCGATGCAGCAGGTCTACCTCGACGTCGAGGGCGACCTGGAGGACAGGGACGCATGACCCGGCGCATCCGGGTCATCGGCATCGGGTCGGGCGGTCTCGACCAGGTGACGGTCGAGGCGGTGCGCGCGATGAACGAGGTGGACTACTTCCTCGTCACCGACAAGCGCAAGAAGGACGGGTCGGAGGACCCGCTGGTCACCGCTCGCGGGGAGATCCTCGCCCGCCATCTGGGCCACCAGCCGACGATCGTCGTCGTCGACGATCCCGAGCGCGACCGCAGCACCGACGGCACGCGGAGCGCGAGCGACTACGACCGGGCGGTCCGGGAGTGGCACGCCGCCCGCACCGACGCATGGGAGCAGTCGCTGCTCGACCACCACGGTGACGCGGGCGTGCTCGTGTGGGGCGACCCGGCGTTCTACGACTCGGCCATCCGGGTGCTCGACGCCGTGCTGGAGCGGGGACGGGTCACCGCCGAGATCGATGTCGTGCCCGGCATCTCCAGCCTGCAGGTGCTCGCGGCCCGGCACGCCATCGTGCTGCACGACGTCGGGCATCCCGTGCACGTCACGACCGGGCGGCGCCTCCTCGAGGCGGTCGAGCAGGGGCAGACCAACATCGTGGCGATGCTCAACCGCTCGCTCGACCCGCTCGCCGAGCTGGGCGACTGGCAGATCTGGTGGGGCGCCAACCTGGGGACACCCCACGAACGGCTGGTCTCAGGGCACGTGGCCGACGTCGTGCCGGTGATCGAGGCCGCTCGCGACGAGGTCAAGCAGGCGGCCGGCTGGGTCATGGACGTCTACCTGCTCCGGCGCTCGACCGCACCGGGGGATGTCACGTCCTGACGGCCCGCGTCGTCTGGAAGGTATGAACACCTTCCTGTGGATCCTGCAAGCCATCCTCGCGACCGTCTTCCTGGGTTCGGGCATCGCCAAGAGCACCATGAGTCGTGAACGCCTGATCGCGACCGGTCAGACCGGTGTCGCGCTGTTCCCGATGCCGGTGGTGCGCGTCACCGCGGCGTCCGAGCTGCTCGCCGCGGCGGGGCTCCTGCTGCCATGGGCCACCGGCATCGCACCGTGGCTCACGCCGACCGCCGCCGCCGGACTCTGCGTCGTCATGGTCGGGGCGGCCTGGTCGCACACGCGTCTGCGCGAGCCCCAGAACGTCGCCGCGAACACCGTGCTCTTCGCCGCCGCGCTCCTCGTCGCAGTCGGTCGGCTCGCGGCACTCTGAGACCCGGTTTGCCCCGGAGCGCCATGCTGGACACCGACGTCCAAGTAGACAAGGTGATGACCAGTGAGAACCACCGCGTGGGGGAGCCAGGGCCTCGAGGCCTCGATCGAGGGACTCGGGGCGATGGGCATGAGCGCCTTCTACGGGAACCGTGACGACGACGAGTCGATCGCGACCCTCAATCGAGCGCTCGAGCTCGGTGTCTCGATGATCGACACCGCCGAGATCTACGGCCCGTTCCTCAACGAGCGGCTGATCGCGCAGGCCATCGGGTCGCGCACCGACGAGTACGCGCTGGCTACGAAGTTCTCCCGGGAGGTGGACGACGACGGCTCGGTCGGCCCGCCGAACGGCCGCGCACCCTACGCCCGCAAGGCGCTGGAGCGGTCGCTGAGGAACCTCGGCCGCGACAGCATCGACCTGTACTACCTGCACCGCGTCGACCCCGAGGTACCGATCGAGGAGACCGTCGGTGCGATGGCGGAGTTCGTGCAGGAGGGAAAGGTGCGCTACCTCGGCCTGTCCGAAGCCGCACCGGAGACCATCCGGCGTGCCCACGCGACCCACCCCATCACGGCGGTGCAGACCGAGTACTCGCTCTTCCAGCGCGAGCCCGAGGTCAACGGCGTGCTCGACGCCACGCGTGAGCTCGGCATCGCGTTCGTCGCCTACTCCCCGCTCGGGCGTGGCCTGCTGACCGGCACGATCGCGTCGGCCGGCGAGCTCGACGAGAAGGACTTCCGGCGACATCACCCCCGGTTCAGCGACGAGAACCTCGAGCAGAACCTGAAGGTCGTCGACCGCGTCAAGACTCTCGCGGACGCCAAAGGCGTCACGCCGGGCCAGCTGGCCCTCGCCTGGGTGCTGCACCAGGACGGCGTCGTGGCCATCCCGGGCACCAAGCGCCGGGCGTACCTGGAGGAGAACGTCGCGGCGGTCGATGTCGAGCTGAGCTCAGACGACCTCGCGACGCTCGACGAGGTCGCTCCGGTCGGCGTGGCCGCCGGCGAGCGGTACAACGCCGCCGGCATGACCCAGGTGCACCGCTAGGAGGCCTCAGGACTTCGCGTGTGCGAGCACCCAGTCCACGAACGGCGTGGCCTCGCGCCAGTCGGCGCGCACCTGGTCGAGGAGCTCGGGCGTGTGGATGACCGGCGCGAAGCCGTGGTTCTTGCCGAGCGTCATCGACTTGTGGCGCAGCAGCGCGATGCGCGGATGGTCCACGTCGTAGCCGCGCGGCGAGGTCTTGAGCTGTTCGCCGCCCAGCTCCCACCCCGCCGACGTCAGCGCGGCGAGGATCGACTCGAGGTCGGCGCCGTGCCCGTCGTCGTCGATCGCCGCCCGGATCTCGGCCAGCCGGTCCGGGGACGCGTCGTAGAAGCCCACGCCCACCCGGACGCCTGCCGCGCCGACCTGGACGTAGTAGCCCGTGGACGGGCCCCGCGCGATGTATGCACCCTGGTGGGTCTTGTACGGCGTCTTGTCCTTCGCGAACCTCACGTCCCGGTACGGACGGAAGATCTTGGCGGTCCCGAAGTCGGGCTCGAGCGCGCCGACGAGCGCCTTCATCGGAGCCGCGACGGCCTCGTCGTACGTGGCGCGGTGGGCCTCCCAGTACGACTTGGTGTTGTCCATCTCGAGATCGTCGTAGAAGTCGAGCGCGGCCTCGGGGAACCCGCTGAACTCGGCCATGGCGAGAGGATACTTAGGGCGCGCCTCCCTCTCCACCGAGACCCGCGAGCAGGGCTCCGAGTGACGCCTCGGCCTCCCGCCGGGCGGCGACCGGGTCGTCCGCATGGGCGATCAGCAGCGCCGCCTCGATGACCGCGCCGAGCACCACCTGGCCGAGCAGCGGCGGCACGTCGGCACCGGTGGCCTCGGCGCGCTGGCTCAGCAGCTCGTTGACCAGCCCGAGCCCGTGACGCTGCTCGACCTCGCGCCAGCGTTGCCAGCCCAGGGTCGCGGGCGCGTCGGTCAGGGCGATGCGCAGGACGTCCGGGCGTGCGCAGATGTCGAGGAAGGCGGAGACGGCCGTCGGCACCAGCTCATCGGCAGGAACATCCGTGAGCGACGCGGCCAGGTCGGCCGTGATCTCGGCCTCCAGCTGCTCGAACACCGCGGCGAACAGCTCGGTCTTGTCGTCGAAGTGGTGATACATCGCGCCACGGGTGACTCCAGCCGTCCGGACGATGTGCTCGGCCGGCACATCGGCGAAACCTCGGGTCGCGAACAGCTCTCTGCCTGCGGCGAGCAGTGCGGCGCGGGTGGTCGAGCGCCGTTCCTCCTGGCTACGCCGCGGCATCGCGCCCGACGAAGTCGACGATCAGGTCGGCGAGGACCTCGGGCTGGTCGAGCGGGACGAAGGTGAGGCTGTCCGCGATCGGCACGATCGTCGCGTCGGGCAGGCGCTCGGCGAGCCGCTCGGCCAACGAGATCGGGAACACGCGGTCCTCAGACGCCCAGGCGAGCAGCACCGGCCGGTCGAACGCGCCGAGCTTCTCGGCTGCCGCAAGCGTGTGGCGACGATGCACCGTGCGGAGGAAGCGGGTGACGTCCGCTCGGATCGCGCGACTGTTCCGGCTGGGACGCAGGAAGCTGTCGACGACCTCGTCGGGCATCGGGTGCTTGGTGAGCCGGCCGAACCCGATCGGCAGCCGCTGCACCCAGCGCGCGCGGAGCGCCTGCGTCAGGACCGCTGCTGCCCCCGGCACCCGAGCCGCGACCGGGAGGGCCGCGAACAGCGGCGGGAAGAACCGCTCGAACGAGTCCGACGGCGTGAGCACGACGCGGCCGATGCGCTCGGGATGCCTGGTCATGAGGATCTGGGTGATGGCGCCGCCGCTGTCGTTCCCGACGACCGTCACGTCATGCAGGTCGAGCGCGTCCAGGAGCTCGGCCACCAGGTCGGCCACGCCCGGCGGCGTCAGGTCGGCGTCGGGCACCGGCAGCTCGTGCGACCCGAGCGGCCAGTCGACGGTGACGCAGCGAAGCCCGGCTTCGGTGAGTCGCGGCACCACGTGCTGCCAGAGGTCGGCGTTGACGAGCAGGCCGTGCACGAACACCACGGTCGGCCCGTCAGTGGGCCCGCTCTCGAAGCAGCGGATGGTGGCGTGGGCCAGCGCGACGTCGCGCGGCGTGCCGAGAGCAGGCGGACGGGTCATGGCCGAAACTTACATACACGACGTATGTATGTCTAGTCCATGGTCGGCAGGGAGACGACGAACCGGGCACCCGGATCGCCATCAGTCACCTCGATGGTGCCGCCGTGCGCCTCGACCACGGCCGCGGCGATGGCCAGGCCGAGGCCCGTTCCGCTGGTCTGCCGGTTGCGCGCCGGGTCCGCGCGGTAGAAGCGCTCGAAGATCCGCGGCTTGTCCTCCGCGGCGACACCGGGCCCGTCGTCGGACACCGTCAGCTCGACACGACCGTCGGTCGTCTCGAGGGTCACGTCGACGCGGCTCGACGCGTACGCGCAGCCGTTGTCCAGGAGGTTGCGCACCAGCCGGGCGAGGTCCTCGCGGCGACCCATCACCGGCGCCGCGCTGACGCCGTCGGCGCGCACCTCCGCGGGACACGAGCTGCGGATCCGGCTCACCTCCTCGAGGACGACGTCGTCGAGGTCGACCGGTGTCGACGGTCCACTCACGTTGGCGTCCTCGCGGGCGAGGAACAGCAGGTCCTGGACCATGCCTTCCATCCGGTTGCCGTCCTTGAGCAGGTCGGACGCGAGCCTCGGCCAGTCGACGCCGTCCGGGTGCGCCGTCGCCACCTCGAGCTGGGCCCGGAAGGCTGCAAGCGGACTGCGCAGCTCGTGCGAGGCGTTGCCGACGAAGTCGCGCTGTCGGTTCGAGGCGTCCTCCAGCCGGCCCAGCATCTCGTTCATGGTGCGGGCGAGCCGCCCGATCTCGTCGTTCGTCGAGGGCGTGGGCACGCGCCGGTTCAGCCCACGGCCGGAGATCGACGCCACCTCGGTCCTGATGTCCTCGACCGGTCGCAGCGTCCGGCCCACCATGAGCCAGGTGCCGCCGGCGAACAGGATCACGAGGAGCGGGAGCCCGATGATCAGGGAACGGGTGAGATCCAGGATGACCTCGCGCTCGTCCTCGAGACTGGTGCCCACGTACGCGGTGACGCCCTCACCGCGCAACGCCCACACCCGGTAGTCCTCCCGCTCGTCCTCGTCCGGCGCGTTGCGGATGATCAGCTTGACCGGCTTGCCCCGGGTCGGCACGACGGAGGAGATGCGGCTCTCGCCCTGGACGTTCTCGGACGCGGCCAGGACCTTGCCACGATCGGCCACCACCTGCGCGACGCCTTCCTCCGCGATGTTGGAGATGACGTCCGTGAGCAGGCCCGTCTTCGCCGCGACCGTCAGCTCCTTCGCCCTCGTCCTGGACGAGACGTCGGCGGCGTCGATCAGCGAGTCGCGCAGCGTCACGACCAGCACCCAGGCGCCGATCGAGAAGGCCAGCGTCGTGAGCACGGCCGCCACGACGGTGATCCGGAGCCGGACGCTCACGTCGTCTTCTGCCCGTTCGGCATGTGCACGGGGTCGAGCCGGTAGCCGGCCAAACGCACGGTCTGGAGACTCTGGCACCCGAACGGCTCGTCGATCCGCTTCCGGAGCTGGCGCACGTACACCTCGACGATGTTCGGGTCGCCTTCGAAGGTGAAGTCCCAGACGTGCTCGAGGATCTCGGCCTTCGACAGCACGTCTCCGGCCCGTCGCATCATGAACTCGAGCAGCGAGAACTGCCGAGCCGTGAGTGACACCTCCTGGTCGCCGCGCCACACCCGATGGGTCGCCGGATCGAGCTTCAGGTCGCCGACCTTCAGCACGGCCGGCCGCTTCTGCTGTCCCCGTCTGAGCAGGGCACGCAGGCGGGCCACGAGCACGACGTAGGAGAAGGGCTTGGCCAGGAAGTCGTCGGCGCCGTTGTCCAGTGCTCTCGCCTCGGTGTCGATGCTGCCGTGCGCGGTGAGCATCAGGATCGGTGTCCAGTTGCCGGCCGCTCGCAGCTCGGCGCACAGCACGTCGCCGTTGACCCCCGGCACCATGAGGTCCAGCACCATCGCGTCGTAGGGGTTCTCGGTGGCCATCCACCGGCCGTCATCGCCGTTGAGGGCGACGTCGACCGCGAATCCCTCCGCCTCCAAGCCGCGTTTCACCGCCCGAGCGACGTGCAGGTCGTCCTCCACGACGAGGATGCGCATGCCGTCACCGTGCCACGACTTGGCTGAATGCGCGCTGAATTTCCGTTGCCTGAGATGGCAGCGAAATTTTCACATTCAGGGTGGCTTCAGCGACCGCGGCGCAGTCTGGACGAACCACGGACGATGAGGAAAGGGGGGCCATGTCATGGACGTATTGGATGTCATGATCCTGGCGTCGATGGGCGTGCTGATCGTGTTCTTCGCGAGCGTCGCGCTCGTTGAATGGCGGGACGCGCGCACGGGACGCCGCACGCACCAGCGAGCTGACGCACAGGTGATCCAGCACCCTCAGCGCAACCGGAGGCCTTCGGCCGCCTGACGATCGTCGGGGCGTCGAGCCTCGGCCGCCTGATCGAGCCAACGGACGTCGATCGGGCGCATGGCCATGCCCTTGTCGCGGAGCGCTGAATGCTTCCTGAATATCGGGTTCAGGCTGGCCTCAGTGCCGCTGACACACGCTGGGCCCATGAACAGGACAGGAATGGCAGCCGCATCGATCGGCTTCGTCTGCCTCGCCGCTGCATGCGGTACTGAGGCCAAGGGAGGTGGAGGTGACGGACCGACGCTCGGCCCGGCCCACCTCGACCCCTCACGCTTCGTCAGGACCATCGACAACCCCTACCTCCCGCTGAAGCCCGGCACGACATGGGAGTACGCGGTGACGAGCTCCGACGGCAACGAACGCGTGGTGGTCACCGTGCTCGACGAGACCAAGGTCGTCGACGGCGTCACGGCGACGGTCGTGCACGACAAGGTGACTCATCCCGATGGGTCGCTCATCGAGGACACCTATGACTGGTTCGCGCAGGACGAGGCCGGGACCGTCTGGTACCTCGGTGAGGCGACCAAGGCCTACGAGAGTGGCGGCAAGGTGAGCACGAAAGGCTCGTGGGAGGCCGGGGTCGCCGGCGCCAGGGCGGGACGGATGATGCTGGCTCACCCGAAGGTCGGCGCCAAGTATCAGCAGGAGTACGACAAGGGCGAGGCGGAGGACGTCGGCGAAGTGATCTCGATCGGCGAGTCGGTCTCAGGCCCGACGGGCAGCTACGACGGTGTCGTGCAGACGGCCGACACCACACCGCTCGAGCCGGGACTTGTCGAACAGAAGTGGTACGCACCGGGCGTCGGCACGGTGCAGGAGCAGGACGTCAAGGGCGGTGACGAGAAGGTCACGCTCGTCAAGGTCACTCGTCCGTGACGGTCAGGAGGACCTTGCCGGTGGCGCGCCGCTCATCGAGGGTGAGCAGCGCGTCGGCGGCGGCGTCGAGGTCGAACGTCGCCCCGATCGGCGGGTCGATGATCCCTGACTCGACGTGGGGGAGCAGCGCGTCCCACTGCTGCCGCACGTAGCCGGGGCGCGAGTACACATAGGCACCCCAGCCGACGCCCGCAACGCTGACGTTGTTGAGGAGCAGACGGTTGACCCGCACGGTGGGGATCTCGCCGGCCGCGAAGCCGATGACGAGCAGCCGGCCGTCCTCCTTGAGGCAGCGGAGCGAGTCGGTGAAGCGGTCGCCACCGACCGGGTCGAGCACGATGTCGACGCCGCCAGACTCCTTGACGGCGTCCTTGAAACCGTCCGCCAGCACCACCTCGTCGGCACCGGCTGCAGTGGCGATCTCGCCCTTCTCGGACGTCGACGTGACGGCGACGACCTTGCCGGAGCCGAACGCCTTCGCGACCTGGATCGAGGCCGTGCCGATGCCGCCGGCCGCGCCATGGACGAGCACCGACTCGCCCTCGGCCATGTTCCCGCGGGCGACGAGGGCGAAGTGCGCGGTCATGTAGTTGAGCGGGATCGCCGCTCCCTGCTCGAACGAGAGCGAGTCGGGCAGCGGGAAGACCAGGTCGACCGAGGTGACGGCGTGCTCCGCGAACCCGCCGAGCACCACGAGCGCGACGACCCGGTCGCCCGGTGCGAGGCCCGAGCCGTCGGGCGCTGACACGACCTCGCCGGCGACCTCGGATCCCGGGACGAACGGCAGCGGTGGCTGGATCTGGTACTGACCGCGGGTCTGCAGGACCTCGGGGAACGAGACACCGGCCGCGCGGACACGGATCAGGACCTGGTCGGAGCCGGGCTCGGGCTGGGGGACGTCGACGATCTCGACGGCCGAGGGCCCGTCGAGGGAGACGATCTGGGCGGCACGCACGGATCGACTCTAGTCAGAGCGCGTCGTGCCCCGACGGCGCATCGAGCACGGGGGGCCTCGTCACGAGGCCGAGCCGCGCCCTGGCGCTCTCCCATGCCGCACCGAAAGCGGTGTCGAGCTCCGGCCCGAACCACTCCTCCCCGCCCGGTCGCGGGGTGACCTCGCCGAACACCACCCTGCTGCCGATGCCGTACAGGTCGATCCGCAGGAACGGCATCGCGAACCCGATCGAGAGCCGGGCCGCCGTCTCGACGATCTCGTCGAGGTTCGAGGGCGGCAGGATCGTGAGGTCCGTCGGCGATCCCTCCATGAGGCCTTCGAGGTCATGTCCGGTGGCGTCGACGTATCGGTACCGGTTGGCTCGTTGGCGCCCGAACTCGTGCCGGCGACAGAGCAGCAGGGCGGGCACCTCGCCGTAGAACGTGTAGGCCTTGACGTCCACGGGCAACGAACCCGGACCGTCCACTCCCTCGAGGAACTCCTCGGCGCCGAAGGGTCCGCGGATCCTCCCCGCCGCCTCCAGCTCGAGGAACCTGCGCACGATCTCTGCCGAGGACACGACGGTCGACTGGGTGGCGATCTGCCAGCCGTCACGCGCCCGCCGGAGCGGGAAGACGCCACGCCCGGTGCTCCCGTGCGCGCACTTGACGACCACGTGGTCGGGGAGGTCGTCCCAGGCGATCTGGTCCGGCCGGTCCCACCGCCCGAGCTGGTGGGGGATGTCGACGCCGAGCGAGCGGGCCACGTCGTAGTCGTTGAACTTGCCGCCGCGCTCGTCGGTCTCCGGCGCGATCATCTCGTTGCGCAGCGCGGCCATGCGTCGCTCGGCCTGCACGGTGGCCTCGAAGGACGGACGGACGATGTGCACCGTTCGACCTGATTCGAGGTGGCGAATCCGCGCCTCCAGGCTGGCGATGCGGCGGTCGCGCCAGGCCAGCGGCGGCAGCTTCACCAGGGCCCGTCGGACCCACGTTGGCATCACGTGGCGATGCTAGAACATCGCGCGCGACCGCCACCTACGCTGTGGGAGTGCTGGGAGGTGTCGACGACGCGGTCGCGCAATGGTGTGCGGATCACCGGATCGGCGTCCTCGACGACATCGCCGTCTGGCTCGCGTCGCTCAGCGAGCTGCTCGGCGTGCTGGCGGTCGTGGGCGTCGTCTGGGTGTGCCTGGCCGTGTGGTTCGGCGGGTGGCGCCCGATGCTGCAGGTCGTGATCGTGCTCGCCGCCGTGAGCGTCCTGACCGGATGGATCAAGCCCGTGGTCGATCGTCCGCGCCCGCCGGCCGACCTCGCGTTGACGCACGTCGACGGCTCGGCGATGCCGTCGTCGCACGCCCTCATCACGTCGGCCATCGTCGTCGCCGTCGTGATGGCCGACTGGTGGGCGTCGGCGCGGCTGCGGCGCGCGGCCCTGATCATCGGTGTGGTCGGATGCCTGCTGGTCGGCGCCGCGATGATTTACATGGGTGCGCACTGGCTCACCGACGTGCTGGTGGGCTGGGCGCTCGGCGTGGGCATCACGTGGCCGCTGATGCGCCTTCTCCGTGGAATGGCGGGCCGCGTCGACGCGGGTTAGCGTCGAAATGCCCCATTTTCGAGCCTCAGGAGTGCTGATGTCAGGCCCGAGTGCTGCTGGGACGACGGCTCCGCCGTCATCCGTGCGTCGCGTCATTGTTGCGAGCCTGATCGGCACGTCCCTGGAGTGGTACGACTTCTTCATCTACGGCACCGCCGCGGCGCTGGTCTTCAACAAGATCTTCTTCCCCGACTTCGAGCCGCTGGTCGGCACGCTGCTGGCCTTCGCCACGTACGCCGTCGGGTTCGTGGCGCGTCCGCTCGGCGGCGTGATCTTCGGTCACTACGGCGACAAGCTCGGTCGCAAGAACGTCCTGGTGATCACCCTGCTGCTGATGGGCATCGCGACGTTCGCCATCGGCCTGATGCCGACATATGCGGCGATCGGCATCTGGGCGCCCATCCTGCTGGTGGCCCTCAGGTTCGTCCAGGGCCTCGGCCTCGGAGGCGAGTGGGGCGGTGCGGTGCTGATGACCCTGGAGTCGGGCGATCCACAGCGCCGTGGGCTCAACGCGAGCTGGCCACAGGTCGGCGTCCCGATCGGTCTCCTGCTCGCCAACGGCGTCCTCTCCCTGACCGACGGCGTCACGTCGGACGCGGCGTTCGAGTCGTGGGGCTGGCGCGTGCCGTTCCTGCTCAGCGGCGTCCTGGTCGTCGTCGGCCTGTGGATCCGGCTGACCATCTCCGAGAGCCCGCTGTTCCGCGAGATCGAAGCCAGTGACAAGAAGGTGCGTGCACCGATCGTCGACGTCGTGCGGCTCTACCCCAAGGAGGTCGTCCTGGCCATCGGTGCGCGGGTCGGCGTCGACGTGGCGTTCTACACGTTCGTCCTGTTCATCACCACGTACGTCGTCACGTACCTCAAGCTGCCGAACAGCTACGCGCTGAACGCGGTGCTCATCGCCGCCGCCTGCCAGGTGGTGCTGATCCCGTTGTTCGGGACCTTGTCGGACCGGATCGGCCGACGGCCGGTCTACCTCTTCGGCGCGGTCGGGGCCGCGATCTGGATCTTCGTCTTCTTCGCGATGCTCGACACCAAGAGCTACGTCCTCATCATCCTCGCGACCGTGATGGCGCTCGTCCTCCACGCCGCGATGTACGGGCCGCAGGCCTCCTTCATCGCCGAGATGTTTCCGACGCGGGTGCGCTACAGCGGTGCCTCGATGGGCTACCAGCTGGCCGGCATCCTCGGCGGTGCCCTCGCCCCGATCATCGCCGTCGCGTTGCTCGACCGGTTCGACACCTCGGTGGTGGTGTCGCTCTACGTGGTCCTGACCCTCGCGGTCACGACGGTGTGCGTCCTGGCCGCGCCGGAGACGTCGAAGATCGACCTGAAGGCGGATCCGGTCGACGAGCCGGCACGGTGAGGTGACCGGCTACGAGCCCGGCGGCGAGTAGTCGACGGACTTCTGCGCTGCCTCGTCCACGTCCTCGGGCGTGAGCAGCACGGTGGTCTTGGCGTTCGACAGCGCACCGCTCGCGCTCACGGTCATCATCACGGCGGCGGTCGAGACGTTGTCGGGCATGTCGATGACGACGAAGATGTCGGAGTCACCGAACGCGAAATAGAGAGCATCGACGCTCCCACCCAGTGACTCGGCCATCGCCTGGATGGCGGTGCGACGGCTGCTGCCGCCCTTCGCGATCACTCCCTTGAGCCCGTCGGGGGAGTACGCGGCTTCGATCATGTACTTCGGCATGGTGATCTCCTCACTTCTGCAGGGATCACCTCATGGTCCACCCGTGGAGGGTCAGTGATCGCCGATCAGCGGGCGTGGAGGCGCAGGGGCGCCTTGTCACTGGGGACGTTCGTGATGTTGCGCAGTCGGTTGGGTGCCGGCTGGTCGGCGGTCACCTCGTAGCGGCGCAGCACCTCGCCGAGCACGGCGGCGCCCTCCATCAGCGAGAACGCGGCGCCGATGCACCGGCGCACCCCACCGCCGAACGGGATCCAGGTGTTGGCCGCGACCTCGCCCTGCGTCAGGAAGCGGTCGGGGCGGTACTCGTGCGCGTCGGCGAAGTTCGCCTCGCGGCTGTGCGACAGCATGATCGACGGCGTGACCGTGACCTTGCGCGGCAGCGTGCGGCCGGCGACGACCTGCTCGCTCTGCAGCGTCCGTGCCACGAAGTCGATGACCGGGTGGACGCGCATGGCCTCCTTGAGGCAGGCGTCGAGGAAGGCGTCGTCCCCATCGACGGCACTGCCGTCGGCGGCCTCGACCGCGCGCTTCAGCAGGTCGGGATGCCGCCCGAGCTCGTGCAGCGTCCACGAGAGGGCGGACGCCGTGGTCTCGTGCCCGGCGAGCAGGAGCGTGACGAGCTGGTCGCGCATCTCACGGTCGCTCAAGGGCGCAGTGTTGTCCTCCGCCCGTGGCCCGGAACCCCCGCCGGGCTCGGTGTCGTCCTCGCCGGCGCGCAGGAGGCGCGACAGCACGTCGGCCCGGCCCTCGAGGTCGTGCTCGGCCCGCCGCTCGCGGATCTCCGCGAACAGGATCTCGTCGACCTCCTGCTGGTTCTTGAAGTAGCCGCGCCACGGCGGGACCCGGAACAACCCGGGGTACGACCACGCCAGCAGCATCGAGGCGTTGATGTTGACCATCTTCCGGACCTTGGGCCGCAGCACCGCGAGCCGTTCCTCGTCGGTGACGCCGAAGACGACCTGGAGGATGACGTCGAGGGTGATCGCGTTCATGCGGTCGAGGGTGATGAGCGTGTCGCCGTCGTTCCAGGAGTCGACCTCGGCCGCGGCGATGGCCTCGACCAGCGGCCGGTACGCCTTCATGGTCGGGCCGGAGAACGCCGGCATCAGCAGCTTGCGGGAGCGACGGTGCTCCTCGTCGTCGACGATCAGCAGCGAGTGCGAGCCCATGACCGGCTCGAGGATGGCGTTGCCCTCGCCGGCGTGGAACTGCGACGGGTCGGCCGCGAAGATCTCCTTGACGTCGGCCGGGTCGCTGAAGATCACGAACGTGCGCGGGCCGGGCAGGATCTTGATCGAGAACGTGTCGCCGAAGCGCTCGTGCAGGACCGGGATCATGGCCTTGCGGTCCTTGAGGAACTTCCAGGTCGTCCACCACGCAGGCCAACGAGGGCCTGCCGGGATGCCCACCGTCGTGTCGGTTTGCCCCACACCGACCGGCGCTGTGGCGCTCATGCGGCCGTCTTCTCCGCGACCTGATGCCAGGTGAAGTCGTCGGCGTCGACCTTGCGGGTCTCCCACCAGTACTGGAACGTGAACTTCGGCCAGATCGTGCGGTTCTTGCCCTGGCTGTCGAGGTACCAGCTCGTGCAGCCACCCTGCGTCCAGATGCCCTTCTCGACGAGTCGCTGGATCTCCTGGTTGAACGCGTCCTGGGCCGGTTTCGTCGCGTCGGCGGACACTGCGCCGCGCCGGTCCATCTCCTCGAGCATCTTGAGGATGTACTTCGTCTGCTGCTCGATCATGAAGACCACCGAGTTGTGGCCGAGGGCGGTGTTCGGGCCGAGCATGAAGTACAGGTTCGGGAAGCCGTGGATCGTCATGCCCATGTACGTCTCGACGCCGTTCTCACGGAACTGCGTGGCGAGGTCGACGCCGTCGCGGCCCTTGACCTCGAGGTAGTCGAACGCGTCGATGACGTGGAAGCCGGTGCCGTAGATGATGACGTCGGCCTCGTGCTTGACGCCGTTGGCGTCGATGACCCCGTCGGCGACGATCTCGCGCACGCCGTCGGTGCTCAAGGTGACGTCGTCGCGCAGGAACGTGGGGTAGTAGGTGTTCGACTGCAGCACGCGCTTGCAGCCGAGGCGGTAGTCGGGCGTCAGCTGGGCGCGCAGCACGGGGTCGGGGATCTTCTTCTCGAGGTAGCGCTTGACGATGCGCTCGGCGACCGGGAGCACGTTGAGGTGGCCGTTGAACGCGATCGCGCGCGACTCGAGCGCCCAGTAGAGCGCGTTGCGGTAGAGCCGTGTGGCGCCGGGGATGCGGGCGAAGGCCTTCTTGCGCCACTCGGGCGTGGGCTTGTCCTTCTTGGGCAGCACCCACGGAGGAGTGCGCTGGAAGACGGTGAGGTGCGACGTCTCCTGGGCGATGATCGGGACGAACTGGATGGCGCTGGCTCCGGTGCCGATGACCACGACCTTCTGGTCGCGCAGGTCGACGTCGTGGTTCCACTCGGCGGAGTGGAAGCGCGGGCCGGCGAACGACTCGGCTCCGGCGATCTCCGGCACGTTGGGGATGTGCAGCCCGCCGACGCCGGCGACGACGACGCGCGCGTCGTAGTCGTCACCGTCGCTGGTGTGGACGGTCCAGCGGTTGCGGCTCTCGTCCCAGGTCGCGCCGGTGACCTCGATCCCGAAGCGGATGTACTTGCGGAGGCCCTGCTCGTCGGCGACCTTGCGCATGTACGCCCAGATCTCCTCCTGGCCGGAGAAGCTCTTGCTCCAGTCGCTGTTCAGCTCGTAGGAGAAGGAGTACATGTGGCTCGGGATGTCGCACTCGCAGCCCGGGTAGGTGTTGTCGCGCCAGGTACCACCGACGTCGTGGGCCTTCTCGAGGACGATGAAGTCCTCGCGTCCCGCGTCGCGCAGCTTCATCGCCGCGCCCATGCCGGAGAAACCCGTGCCGATGACGAGGACGTCCGTGGAGATCATTTTTCAGATACTAGCGGTATCTGGGATGGGTGCCAATGTGATGTGGCCGACGCCGGGCTCACCCACGGTTGGGCTCGACGGGCACCGTCAGGCGCCGTACGGCCCGAACTCCGGCTCGTGCGGCATGCCCGATGCGAGGTCGCGATCGAGGCGGATCTGCGCCCGTTCCCATGCCTCGCCGAGTCGACGATCGACGGCTTCCCCGTGCCACGCGGAGCCGCCCGGCCGCGGAGTGACCTCGCCGAAGACGACCCGGTCGCCGATGCCGTAGAAGTCCAGCCGCGAGAACGGCGCCCGGATGGCGACCGACAGGCGGGAGGCGGCGGCGACGATCTCGTCGAGCTTGGCCGGGACGGGCATCGATGGGTCGACGATGCTGCCGGTGTCCACGTCGGTGACGTCGTCGCCGTGCGCATCGAGGACCCGGAACGGTGTCACGAGCGGATGTTCGCCGAGCCGGCCAGGTCGACGCAGGACCACCATCGGCACGTCGCCGTAGAACGCGTAGACCTTGACGTCGGTGGGCAGGCGGGTCCCCGAGCCGTCCTCGTCGAGGAACTCCTCGGCGACGAACGGAGGCCCGGCCTGGCCATCATCGACCGACGCGGTCAGAGATTTGGTGATCTGCTCGCTGCTCATGGTCTCGTCGGCCGTGATGATGTCCCATTCGTGATCGGAACGCCGGAGCGGGAACACGCCGCGCCCGTGGGCTCCACGGGCACTCTTGATGACCACGAGGTCGGGCAGCTCGCTCCACGGAATGTCGTTCGGTTCGTCCCATCGGCCGAACTCGACCGGCGGCTCGATGCCGTGCGAGCGGGCCAGGTCGTAGACGTGGAACTTGCCGCGGCGGATCACACTTCTCGAGGGCATCCCGAGCTCGGCGCTCAGTCGACGCAACCGCCTCTCTGCGTGGATCCGGGCCTGGTACGAGGGTCGGCGCACGTCTCGAGACCACTCGGTTCGGGTCGCCAGGTCGTTCTCGAGCGCGGACAGGCGCCGCTTCAGACGCGCGATCTTCTTGTCGCGACGAGCGACCTGCGGGAGGCGCCGGAACATGTATCGGAGCAGTGAGTCGGCCATGTCTGAACGGTCAGATCTGTCTCTCGCGGGTGGTCGAGCTGGTGACGGGCCCAGCGTAGTGGAGGCCTCGCGTGGCGAGCCCGGGCGTCGATGGAGCCGGTCATCGTCCAGCGCCGGGGTTTCGGATACTATCGGTATCTGTGGTGTCCCGAGAGCGAGGAGCGGACGTGGTGTCGGTCGTGAAGGCGGCGGAGTCCCGGCCGAGCCGCGCGCAGCGGCAGGCGCAGACCCGCGAGAAGCTCATCGAGGTGGCTCGCGAGATGTTCCTCGACGTCGGCTACGCCGCCAGCTCCCTCGACAAGGTGGCCGTCGCGGCCGGCTTCTCCAAGGGCGCCGTGTACTCGAACTTCTCCGGCAAGGAGGAGCTGTGCATGGCGGTGCTCGACAGCATCCACGACGAGCAGATCGAGGGCGTCGTCGGTGCGTTCACCGCCGACGTCGACCTCGACGGGCGCATCGACGCGTTCACGGCGTGGGCGCGCGAAGGCCTCGGCCAGCCTCGTTGGACCGCTCTCGAGGTGGAGTTCGCCGCGGTCGCGCGGCAGAGTCCCTACGTGGCCGGTGAGCTGGTGAAGCGGCACCGGGAGATCTCCGAGGCGCTTGCCGAGCTGATCCGGCGGGTCACCAAGGAAGCGGGTATCGAGCTGACGATGGCCGCCGAGCAGGCCGCCGTGGCCCTGCTGAGCCTCGGCATCGGGTTGGGCGCCATGCGCTCCCTCGACCCGACGATCGACGTCGACGTCTTCGGCCAGACCATGCGAGTGCTGCTCCGCGGCGTCGCGTCGTAGGTCGCCTCCGGCACAATGGCTGATCGTGTGCGGCCTGGTAGGTGAGATTCGGTTCGACGGTCGTCGCGCCGACGTCGAGGCGGTCGAACGCGCCTGCTCAGCCATGGCGCCTCGCGGTCCCGACGGCAGTGGCGCGTGGAGCGAGGGGCCGATCGCGCTGGGTGCTCGTCGACTGTCGATCATCGACCTCTCCTCGGCCGGATCCCAACCCATGGTCGACCAGCGTCTCGGCCTGACCATCGTCTTCAACGGCTGCATCTACAACCATGAGTCCCTGCGCAACACGCTGCTGGGTCGCGGCCACACGTTCTCATCGCACTCCGACACCGAGGTGATCGTCAAGGCGTATGCGGAGTGGGGCACGGAGTGCGTGCGCCGGTTCCGGGGAATGTTCGCCTTCGCGATCGTCGAGCACGACTCCGGCCGTGTGGTGCTGGCGCGCGACCGTCTCGGTGTGAAGCCGCTATACCTGGATCACTCAGCGGCACGGTTGCGATTCGCCTCCACCTTGCCCGCGTTGCTGGCCGCCGGAGGTGTGGACACCTCGATCGACAAGGTCGCGCTCAGTCACTACCTGAGCTTCCACTCGGTGGTCGCCCCGCCGCGGACCATCCTCACCGGCGTGCGGAAGCTGCCGCCGGCCACCGTCCGGGTGATCGAACCTGATGGATCGATTCGCGACACGCTGTACTGGGAGCCTTCCTTCATCCGCAGTCCCGAGCACGCGGGTTGGTCCGAGCGCGACTGGCACGATGCCGTCCTCGAGCTGCTCCGCTCCGCGGTGAGTCGCCGTATGGTCGCCGACGTTCCGGTCGGGGTGTTGCTGTCCGGTGGCCTGGACTCCTCACTCCTGGTGGCACTGTTGGCGGAGTCGGGCCACAGGAGTCTCGCCACCTTCAGCATCGGCTTCGACTCCGCGGGCGGCGACGCGGGTGATGAGTTCGAGTTCTCCGACGCGGTCGTGCGCCGGTTCGCGACCGACCACCACAGGATCCGCATCGACGCGGACCGCTTGCTGCAGGCAGTTGACGGAACCGTGTCATCGATGAGCGAGCCGATCATGAGCTCCGGCGCCTTCGGCTTCTACCTTCTCGGCCAGGACGTCGCAGGCTCACACAAGGTCGTGCAGTGCGGCCAGGGCGCCGACGAGGTATGGGCGGGCTATCACTGGCACGCAGCCTTGGCCGACGTGTCGCGCGACCGAGCGGTTGACGGCTACGCGGCAGCCTTCATGGACCGTCCGCTCCACGAGCTGTCGGCCATGCTCGACCCCGAGTGGATGCTTGACGAGGACGAGCCACGATCGTTCCTCGCGAGCCACTTCGCACGTCCCGGAGCGGCGACGGCCGTGGACGCTGCACTGCGCCACGACACCCAGATCACGCTCGTCGACGAGCCGCTCGCACGCGTCGACGCCATGTTGATGGCGTCCGGCGTCGAGGCGCGGGTGCCCTACCTCGACCATGAGCTCGTCGAGCTCGGCGCTGCCGTGCCACCTGAGCTCAAGCTCGCCCATGGTGGCAAGGGGGTGCTGAAGCTGGCGGCCCGCGGCCTCGTCCCTGACGATGTCATCGACCGTGCCAAGGGGTACTTCCCGGTGCCTCCGATCGAACAGCTCGCCGGCCCCTTTCTCGACCTGGTGCGCGCTGCGTTGACAGATCCGGCGGCGAAGCGACGTGGTTTGTTCCGGACCTCAACCGTGGAGACGCTGCTGGCCGATCCCAACGGGACACGCACGAGGATCGGTTCGAACGCGCTGTGGCAGATGGGGCTGCTCGAGATGTGGCTTCAGGCGATGGGTGTCGACTGAGCCCTTCCGGTTCAGATGGGCCTTTGCCTGTCAGCCCAGTACGGCGCTCGCAGATGACGCTTCAGAACCTTGCCCGACGCGTTCCGGGGGAGCGACGCGACGACGTCGACCGTCGCCGGGACCTTGTACGAGGCGAGTCGTTCGTGCGCGAAGGCGATGAGCTGTTCCGGCGACACGCACCGGCCTGGATGGATCACCACGATGGCGTGAACGGACTCGCCGAGCCGGTCGTCGGGGATCCCGATGACGGCCTGATCCAGGACTTCCGGGTGGCGGGCAAGCACCCGCTCGACCTCCGCGGAGTACACGCTCCGCAACCCTGCCTTGATCACGTCCTTGATGCGGTCCTCCAGGAAGACGAATCCCTCGCCGTCAACGCGGCCGATGTCACCGGAGCGCAGCCATCCATCGACGATGAGCTCGGCTGTCGCCGCTGGCTCGGCGAGGTAGCCCGGCGTGGTCTGCTCGGTGCGGAACCACAGCTCGCCGACCGCGCCGGGCGCGACGTCATCGCGGGTCTCCGGGTTGACGACACGGATCTCGACCCCGCGGATCGGTCGACCGCATGACATGAGCCGTTCGGGGTGGGCCGGGTCGCGGTGGTCGGCATCGTCGAGCGTCGTCAGCAGCGCGACGGCCTCGTTCATCCCGTAGACCTGGACGAATCGAGTCTCCGGCGAAGCGCGGAGGGCGGCTTCCAAGAGCGGGACGGCGATCGGTGAGGAACCGTACGCCAGGTACTTGAGGCGACCGAACCCGGACCGGACCCGTGGGTCGGCGTGCAGCTCGACGAACGCTGTCGTGTGCAGGAATGCGTGGGTCAGTCCAGCGTCGATGGCTGCCGCGAGCTGGGATGCATCGACCTTGTCGACGACGATCCCTGCCATGCCTGTGGCCGCGCTCAACAGCGCGCACGAGTGGAACATGAGCTTGCCGAGGAGCATCACGTCGCCGTCGTCGTACTCGAACGCGGAGAGGGCGTTCCGGGTGTGAACCAGCAGGTTGTGCTGCGTGAGGACGACTGCTTTCGGGCGGCCGGTCGTGCCGGATGTGTACCGCACCACGCAGGCGTCGTGCGGGGTGACCTCTTCCATGCGTCCGATCGGCTCGCCGGCGGCGATCCACGGCGTCAGCTCGTCGTGATCCCCGCCCATGACGATGGTCTTCTCGACGGACACCAGCTCATGTCGAAACTGCTGCATGCGTGGGAACTGTTCATGGCCGACGAACACCACGCGGGCGCCCGAGTGCTCGAGGACGTAGGTCATCTCATCGGCGGTCAAATGGGGGTCCACGACGACGTTTGCCGCCCCGATCAGGCTCGCCGCGTGCATGGCGACCACGAGTGCTGGACTGTACTGACTGATGAACGCGATGCGGTCGCCGCGCACGACACCTTCGGCTCGCAACGCTCCCGCGAAGCGACTGATGTCGTGCCAGGCGTCGCTCCAGGACCACCGACGGTCGCCGAAGACCCAGCAGAGTCCGTCCGGGTCGACGCTGGCGCGGTGCTCGTGGAGCGTGGCGGGACAGGTGACGTCGGCCGGGATCGCGGTCGTCGGGGCCAGGCGAAGTATGCCCGTCTGCCCCACACCGGCCGACCCCATCGGTTCAGTAGCCGCCGTTGGCCTTGAAGCGCTCGAAGCTGGCCTTGATCTCCTCCTCGGCCTCGACGCGGCCGGTCCAGCTGGAGCCTTCGACGGACTTGCCCGGCTCGAGGTCCTTGTAGACGGAGAAGAAGTGCTCGATCTCGAGGCGATCGAACTCCGGCACGTGGTGGATGTCGCGCAGGTGCTCCTGGCGCGGATCGGTGGCCGGGACGCACAGCACCTTGTCGTCGCCGCCGGCCTCGTCGGTCATCCGGTACATGCCGATCGCACGGCACGTGATGACGCAGCCGGGGAACGTCGGCGACGGGAGCAGCACCAGGGCATCGAGCGGGTCGGTGTCGAGCCCGAGGGTGTTGTCGATGAAGCCGTAGTCGGCCGGGTACTGGGTCGACGTGAAGAGCGTGCGGTCGAGGCGGATGCGATGGGTCTTGTGATCGACCTCGTACTTGTTGCGGTCCCCTTTGGGGATCTCCACGGTCACATCGAAAATCACGTCTCCTAGTCTGGCGCATGTGACTTCGGGACGACAGGCGGGCAAGGCAGTCGTGCTGACGCTCGTCCTCGTGCTCGTCCTGGTGGGTGCTGCCGGGGCCGGTGCGACCGTGCTGTGGTCGAGGGGTTCGCTGAACGAGCTGATCTGCGACGGCGCGTGCGGACCGTCGGCGATCGCCACGCCGGACGCCTTGGCGCGCGACGCGTCGCCGGCAGGATCCTCGCCGACCGGCGCGAGCACGGGTCGTCTCGACCCCGCCGCGATCGAGGCGGCCGTCCGCGACGACCTCACGGCCGGCGACCTCGGGTCGCACGTCGGGTTCGCGGCCGTCGACCCTGCGGACGGCAAGGTCGTGGCGTCGACGGGGTCGGGTGGCTACGTGCCCGCTTCCACGACCAAGCTCCTCACGGGCGTCGCGGCGCTCACCGAGCTGGACCCGCAGGAGCGTTTCATCACGCGGGTCATGCGCACGGATGACCGGATCGTGCTGGTCGGCGGCGGCGATCCCTATCTCGCCACGCGGCTCCCGCGCCAGAAGGAGTACGCGGTCGAGGCCGATCTCGTGACACTGGCCAAGCGCACGGTCGACGCGCTGCGCCGCCTCGGCATGACCTCGGTTCGTCTCGACTACGAGACGTCCCTGTTCACCGGCCCCACGGCGAGCCCGGCCTGGGAGGCGTCGTACGTCGGCCAGAAGATCGTCACGCCGGTGAGCGCCCTGTGGGCCGACAAGGGCGTCGCGTCCGGCACGCGGACCGACAACGCCCCGAGGGCCGCGGCGGAGGCCTTCGCGAAGCTGCTCGAGCGACGAGGCATCACCGTCACCGGGTCTCCGATCGAGACCAAGGCGCCGTCGACGGCCGACCCGCTGGCAAGCATCCGGAGCGCCACGGTGGCGCAGATCGTGGAGGCGATGATCGCCCAGAGCGACAACGAGGCGGCCGAGGTGCTGCTGCGCCAGGCGGCCATCGCCGCGGGACAGCCGGCGACGTTCGACGGCGGCGTCGAGACCGTGCGCTCGGTGCTGAGCCGGCTCGACGTCGACGTGTCCGACCTCGAGCTCACCGACGGCAGCGGCCTCTCTCGAAAGAACCGCATCGCGCCGCGGACGTTGGCCGAGGTCGTCGCGATCGCGGCGCGCACCGCCCACACCGACAGCCTGGTCTCCGACCTCGCCGTCGGCGGATTCACCGGGACGCTGGCCAGGCGCTTCGGCAAGGTCGACTCCGGGCGAGGGGTCGTGCGTGGCAAGAGCGGCACGCTCACGGGGGTCCACTCCCTCGCGGGTTACGTCACAGACCAGTCGGGCACCCCGATCGCCTTCGCCGTCATGACCGACCGCACCAAGTCGATCAACCCGTTCCTCACCGAAGCCGCACTCGACCGCGTCGCCGCCGCGCTCGCCGACTGCTCGTGCTCCCGCCCCGTACCGTAGAGGCCATGATCGATTGGAACGTCGCGCTCCAGACGGCGACGCGGCTCTCCAAGCCCGGCCCGGACATCAGCCCGGAGCAGGTCGCGGAGGTGGTGGCCGAGCTCCGCGAGGCCGCAGCGACGTCCGAGGCACCGGTGCGTGAGTTCACCGAGCTGCACGCCCCCACACAGAACGGCACGTCTGCCGAGGCACCCGTCCTCGTCGTCGACCGACGACGGTGGGTCGAGGCCAACCTCGCCACGTTCCGTGTGCTGATCGATCCCGTGCTCACCCGTCTCGAGTCCGAGGGCAAGGCGCCGACCGGCGCCACCCGGGCCATCGGGTCGAAGGTCAGCGGCGCCGAGATCGGCGCCCTGATGTCGTTCATGTCGGGCAAGGTGCTGGGCCAGTTCGACCCGTTCTGGGAAGGATCCGCCGGGGCGAACGGTGACGTGCCGGCCGCCGGCCGACTGATGCTGGTGGCGCCCAACATCGTGCAGGCGGAGCGGCAGCTGGACGTCGACCCGCACGACTTCCGCCTCTGGGTGTGCCTCCACGAGGAGACCCATCGCGTGCAGTTCACCGCGGTGCCCTGGCTGCGCGACCACATGCGCTCCCTCATCGGTGAGTTCGTCGACGCCACCGAGCTCGACGCCTCGGCCGTGAGTCGCTTCGTCTCCGAGGGCATGGGCGAGCTGGTGCGCATCGTGCGGGGAGAGTCGCAGGCCTCGCTCGCCGACCTGTTCCAGAACGAGCGCCAGCGCTCCGTCGTCGACCGGCTCACCGGCATCATGTCGCTGCTCGAGGGGCACGCCGACGTCGTCATGGACGGCGTGGGTCCCGAGGTCATCCCGAGCGTGGCCCAGATCCGTCGCAAGTTCGACCAGCGGCGCAAGGGCGCCGGCGGCTTCGACCGTCTGCTGCGGCGTCTGCTCGGGGTCGAGTCGAAGATGCGCCAGTACCGCGACGGAGCCGTCTTCGTGCGCGAGGTCAACGACCGCGTCGGCCTCAGTGGTTTCAACGCCGTCTGGGCCGAGCCCGCCAACCTGCCCACGCAGGCCGACATCGCCGATCCCGCAGCCTGGGTCGCCCGCGTCCACGGATAGACCATGGGAGGCGCGCTCGATCCGGTCGTCGCGAACGGGCGTCGCGTCCTGCGCCTGGCCCTCGACGACCTCCCGCCCGGATCGCGCGTCGAGGTCGCGCTGAGCGGCGGCGCCGACTCGTTGGCGCTCGCGGCCTGTCTGTCGTTCGTCGCTCCGCGCGCCGGATGGGCGGCGGGCGCGGTGGTCGTCGACCACGGCCTCCAGCACGGCTCCGCCGAGGTCGCCGCGAGGGCCGCCGAGCAGGCCAGCGCACTCGGCCTCGACGTCGAGGTCGAGCGGGTCGACGTCGGCACCGACGGAGGCCCGGAGGCAGCCGCTCGCGACGCGAGGTATGTCGTGCTCCGGTCGCGGCCGGTCGATGCCGTGCTCGTGGCCCACACCCTCGACGACCAGGCCGAGACGGTGCTGCTCGGACTCGGCCGGGGCTCCGGTCCCCGCTCGCTCGCCGGCATGCCCGCGGTCGACGGCATCGTGCGGCGGCCCTTCCTCGGGCTGCGGCGCGCCGACACCGAACGCATCTGCACCGCGAGCGGCCTCACCTGGTGGACGGATCCACACAACGCCGACCCCAGCTTCCGTCGCAGCAGGGTGAGGCACGAGGCACTGCCCGTGCTCGAGGACGTGCTCGGCGGCGGCGTCGCCGAGGCCCTGGCCAGGACGGCCGACCAGCTCCGCGCCGACACCGCCCTCCTCGACGATCTTGCTGCCGCGGTCGCGGATCCCTGCGACGTCCCCGTGCTCGCCGCGATGCCCCCGGCTTTGCGCTCCCGTGTCCTGCGACGTGCCGCCCTCGAGGCGGGTGCCGACAGGTCGGAGCTGGCCGCCGTCCACGTCGGTGAGCTCGACCGGCTCGTCACCGACTGGCACGGCCAGGAGCGGGTCGAGCTGCCCGGCCGGATCAGCGCCTCGAGAGCCGGGGACGCCCTGCACTTTGAGCCGACGCCTGTGCAAGGCTGACCCCGTGGATCACAAGCACGTCGAGCACGAGCTCGACCTCGACCAGATCTTGTACACCGAGGACCAGATCCTCGCCCGCCTCGGTGAGATGGCCAAGCAGATCGAGGTCGACTACGACGGCAAGGATCTCTTGCTGGTCGGCGTCCTGAAGGGCGCGGTCATGGTGATGGCCGACCTCGCGCGCAGCCTCGACCGCCACGTCGAGATGGACTGGATGGCCATCTCGTCGTACGGCTCCGGCACCAAGTCGTCGGGCGTCGTGCGCATCCTCAAGGACCTCGACACCGACATCGCCGGCCGCAACGTGCTCGTGGTCGAGGACATCATCGACACGGGGCTCACGCTGTCGTGGCTGATCGCCAACCTGCGTTCACGCGGACCGGCGTCCGTCGAGATCGCCACCCTCCTGCGCAAGCCGGAAGCGGTGCAGATGGACATCGACGTCTCGTACGTCGGCTTCGACATCCCCAACTCGTTCGTCGTCGGCTACGGACTCGACTACGACGAGCGCTATCGCAACCTGCGCTGCATCGGCACGCTCGCGCCGCACGTCTACTCCTGAGGCGAGCTCAGGAGTCGTCGCCGAACGGTCCCCACTCGGGTTCCGGTGACGCGCCGTCGGCGAGGTCGAGGGTGAGCCGGGCCTGGGCGCGCTCCCACTCCTCGCCGAGCATGACGTCGAGCTCGGGACCGAGCCACTGACGTCCACCCGGTCGCGGAGTCATCTCGCCGAACACGACGCGATCGCCGATTCCGTACATGTCGATGCGACAGAACGGCAGGCGGATGGCCGTCGACAGCCGTGCCGCGGCGTCGATGATCTCGTCGAAGTTCTTGGGGACCGGGATGGTCTGGTCGAGCACGGCCAGCTCGCGCGGGAGCTGCGCGCGATCCGTGCTGGCGAGGGCGGGGTAGTTGTCGGGGTCGACGAGGTCGGCTCCGTGGGCGTCGACGGGGCGGAAGCGAGCGGCGTCGAGATCACCGTGCCGCTCCGGTCGCCGGAGCAGGGCGAAGGGCACGTGCCCGTAGAACGCATAGGTCCGGACGTCGATCGGCAGCTGCTCGAGGCCTCCGCCGTCGAGGAACTCCTCGGCTCCGAACGGCCGGGTGATCTTCCGCTCGTCGCGCAGCTTGACCAGGGTGGCCACCAGCTCGGCGGTGGTCATGGTCCGGTCCTGGGTGATGATCTTCCAGCCGCCGACGTTCCTGCGCAGCGGAAACACGCCCCGCGCCGACGTGGCGAACGCGCTCTTGATGACCACACGCTCAGGGAGGTCGTTCCACGGGATGTCCTCGGGGCGACGCCACTGGCCGTACTGCTCAGGCACCTCGATCCCATGGGACCGGACGAGCTCGTAGACCTTGAACTTGCCGCCGGCGATCACGGTCGGGGGCTTCGCGCCACTCAGCTCCTTGCTGAGGGCGTGGTGCCGCCGCTCCGCGTTGAGCTTGGCCTGGAACGACGCATGGTGCACGGCGTCGACGGGGCTGCGGTCCTCGGGGGTCACCCCGTCGACGGTCGAGATGGGTCCCTTCTGGACCTCGACCGTGCTTCCGGCCGCCGTGTCGCGGGCCATCCTCACCTGGGCCCGCTCCCACGTCTCGCCAAGCATGGTGTCGATGCGAGTCGGGAACGCGAACCGCTGGTCGACGCCCGGACGCGGGGTGATCTCGCCGAACACGATCCGCTTCCCGTGGAGGCAGTACATGTCGATCCGCGAGAACGACGACCGCGTGACGACCGACAGCTTCTCGGCGATGTCGAAGATCTCGCCGAGAGCAGGAGGTACGTCGAGGCCGCGATCCACGTCGCGCCCGCCATAGGCGTCGACGACGTCCTGGCCGTCGCGGGCGACGACGCGGAACCGGGCGGCGCTGGTGTCGCCGTGCACGTCGGAGCGCCGGAGCACGGCGATCGGCGCCTCGCCGTAGAACGCGTAGACCTTGACGTCCATCGGCGGCCGCGTGCCGGTGCCGTCCTCGTCGAGGAACTCCTCGGCCCCGAACGGACCCGTGATGCGACCCTGCTCGACCAGCCTGACCAGGCGTGCGGACAGCTGCTCACCGGTGTGGACGGAGCCGTCGTGGGTGACGATCTGCCAGCCTCCGTCACACCGCCGGAGGGGGAGCACCCCGCGCGAGGTGCTCCCGCGCATGCTCTTGACGACGACGAGGTCGGGGAGCTTGTCCCACGGGATGTCCTCGGGATCGGTCCACCGCCCGTACTGCTCGGGAATCGCGATGCCGTGCGACTGGACGACGTCGTAGACGTAGAACTTCCCGTGCTTGATGACGCTGGTGGCGGGGCCACCGAGGTCGCGGGTGCGCTGCTGGGCGTGCAGCATCGCGAAGTACGACGGTCGCGTCATGGGGAGCCCCGACTCCGCCTTCATGGACTCGTTCTCCTCGCGCAGGTGTGCGATCCGGCGCCTGAGGTCGCGGATGCGCTGGTCGCGGTCGGCGACCGGAGGCAGGCGCCTGAAGGCGGCTCCAAGGAATCGAGGCCTCACCGTGCGGATCCATCCTCGACGTGGCCACGCAGGAACGGTCCCCACTCGGGGTCGTGCAGCATGCCGTCCTTGATGTCGCGCCAGAGCCGGACGTGCGCCTGCTCCCAGGCGGCACCGAGCCGGGCGTCCAGCTCCGGCCCGAACCACTGGGGTCCGCCCGGGCGCGGGGTGATCTCCCCGAACACGATCCGTTCGCCGATGCCGTACATGTCGATCCGGGAGAACGGCGCACGGATCGCGATGCTCAGCCGTTCGGCGGCGTCGACCATCTCCGTGAGCCTGGTGGGCACCTCCAGGGTCGGGTCGATGGGCTTGCCCGAGTAGTGGTCACCGGCGTCCTGTCCGTGGCGGTCGACGATGCGGAACACCGCGGTCGGATCGCCGTGCGCCTCCACCTGCCGGAGCAGGACGATCACGGTCTCGCCGTAGAACGTGTAGAGCTTGACGTCCACGGGTGGACGCGTGCCGGTCCCGTCCTGGTCGAGGAACTCCTCGGCGCCGAACGGACCCGAGATGTTGCCCGCGTCGACCTGGGCGATCAGGAGCTCGGCCAGCTGGTCGCCGGTCAGGACGTCGTCGCCATGACTGATGATCTGCCAACCGCCGTCACCCCGCCGGATGGGGAGCACCCCGTGCGCCGAGAACCCGCGCATGCTCTTGATCACGACGCGGTCCGGCAGCTCGTCCCACGCGATCTGCCGGGGGTCGTCCCATCGGCCGAACTGCTCGGGCACGTCGATCCCGTGTGAGCGGACGACGTCCTGGACGTAGAACTTCCCGTGCGTGATCACGCTGGGGAACGCGCGACCGGCACCGCGCATGCGCCGTTCGGCGTGCACCATCACCCGGTACGAGGGTTCGGTCGACGGTGGCCTCGACCGGGCTCGTTTGAGCTTCTTGTCGAGGTCGCGGATGCGCCGGTCGCGACGTGCGATCGGCGGCAGCCGCCGGAACAGGGCGACCGGGAAACGAGGGCTCACCGTGACAACTCCTCATGCACTCCAGTGCGCACGGATCGGGCGCAGGCGCTGGCGGGTCGGGTGAGTCGTCGGAACACGCGCACAGGTTATCGGCACCGGGCGGGTCAACGGGGTGCACCTCAGCGGTCCGGACGGGGGGTCCGAGGGAACATTCGCCCCTCAGCCGCACGTTCTACCCATGACGGGCCTGCGTGTACCGTCAGATACCCGTCAAGCACCCGAGGAGGAGTGGGTTTCACCCCACTGCCGTCAATGAATGCCAAGCGCCTTTTCCGCGGTCCGTTGCTGTGGATCGTCGTCATCACGATCGTCGTGATCACGGTCATCCAGCTGTCGGGCCCGGCCAGCGGATTCCGCGAGATCCGCACCGCCACGATGGTCACCTACCTCGACGACGGCAAGATCAAGGACGTCACGTTCGTGGAGGGCGACCAGGAGATCCAGGCGACGCTCACCGACGGCAAGAAGGTGCGCGCCAAGTGGCTCGGCGACCAGGGCGCCCGGCTCGTCGAGCAGGCCGAGAAGGCCGTCGCCGACAAGAAGCTCAAGACGTTCGACGTCGAGGTGCCCAAGACCAACGGCTTCGTGTCGTTCCTGCTCCAGCTGCTGCCGCTGATCCTGATCTTCGGCCTGCTGCTGTTCTTCCTCAACAACATGCAGGGCGGCGGCGGACGCGTCATGCAGTTCGCCAAGTCGCGGGCCAAGCTCATCACCAAGGACACCCCCAAGACCACGTTCGCCGACGTCGCCGGCTGCGACGAGGCCATCGAGGAGCTCGGCGAGATCAAGGAGTTCCTCCAGGAGCCGGCCAAGTTCCAGGCCGTCGGCGCCAAGATCCCCAAGGGCGTGCTGCTCTACGGCCCACCCGGCACCGGCAAGACGCTCCTGGCCCGCGCGGTCGCCGGTGAGGCCGGCGTCCCGTTCTACTCCATCTCCGGCTCCGACTTCGTCGAGATGTTCGTGGGTGTCGGCGCGAGCCGCGTGCGCGACCTCTTCGAGCAGGCCAAGGAGAACGCACCGGCCATCGTCTTCATCGACGAGATCGACGCCGTCGGACGCCACCGTGGCACGGGCATGGGCGGCGGTCACGACGAGCGCGAGCAGACGCTCAACCAGCTGCTCGTCGAGATGGACGGCTTCGACGTCCGCGGCGGCGTCATCCTGATCGCGGCCACCAACCGTCCCGACGTGCTCGACCCGGCGCTGCTGCGCCCGGGCCGCTTCGACCGCCAGATCAGCGTCGAGGCGCCCGACCTCCAGGGCCGCACCCAGATCCTGCGCGTTCACGCCCGCGGCAAGCCGATCGCACCGGGCGTCGACCTGCAGGCCGTCGGCCGGCGCACACCCGGTTTCAGCGGCGCCGACCTCGCCAACGTGCTCAACGAGGCCGCCCTGCTCACGGCTCGCACCAACCAGAAGACGATCACGGACGCCTCGCTCGACGAGGCGATCGATCGCGTCATGGCCGGACCGCAGAAGCGCACCCGCCTGATGAACGACAAGGAACGCGCCATCACGGCGTACCACGAGGGCGGGCACGCGCTCGTCGCCGCAGCCCTGCCGCAGAGCGACCCCGTGCACAAGATCACGATCCTGCCGCGCGGCCGTGCCCTCGGCTACACGATGGTGCTGCCCGACGAGGACAAGTACTCCCAGACCCGCGCCGAGCTGCTCGACAAGCTCGCGTACATGATGGGCGGCCGCGCCGCGGAGGAGCTCGTGTTCCACAACCCGACCACGGGTGCGGGCAACGACATCGAGAAGGCCACCACGCTGGCCCGTGCCATGGTCACCCAGTACGGCATGACCGAGCGGCTCGGAGCCGTCCGGCTCGGTGAGAACGAGAGCCAGCCTTTCCTCGGCCGCGACATCGGCCATGCCCGCAACTACTCCGAGGCGGTTGCGGCGATCGTCGACGAGGAGATCAACAAGCTCATCTCGCACGCCCACCAGGAGGCCTTCGACATCCTCACCGAGAACCGCGACGTGCTCGACGCACTGGTCGCGGAGCTCCTCGAGAAGGAGACGCTCGACAAGGCCGAGGTCGCCCACATCTTCGAGCCGCTGCGCCGGCGCCAGATCCGACCGGCCTGGACGGGTTCCGACACCCGCATCCCGTCCACGGTGCCGCCGGTCAAGGGCTCGACCAACGGTCGCGCGCCGGAGACCGGGCACGTCATCGGCCCCGACACCGGACCCGACGCCCCGCCACCCGGCACTCCTGACGACGGCCTGACCGGCGAGCCGGTGTCGCCGCCGGAGCAGCGGTGAGCGTCGACCTTCCCCGCGCCGAGGCCGCGGTCCGCGAGCTGTTGTTCGCCATCGGGGAGGACCCCGACCGCGACGGACTGCGCGAGACCCCGCGCCGCGTCGCCAAGTCCTACGCCGAGCTGCTGGCCGGCATGGACCAGGACCCGCGCGAGATCCTGACAGCCACCTTCGACGTCGGCCACGACGAGCTGGTGCTGGTCAAGGACATCGAGGTCTGGTCGATGTGCGAGCACCACCTGGTGCCGTTCACGGGCTACGCCCACGTGGGCTACATCCCGCAGGACAACGGCTACGTCACGGGCCTGTCGAAGATCGCCCGCCTCGTCGACGTGTTCGCCCGGCGCCCGCAGGTCCAGGAGCGCCTCACCACCCAGATCGCCGATGCGCTCTCCGAGGTCCTCGATCCGCGCGGCGTCATCGTCGTCATCGAGGCCGAGCACCTGTGCATGTCGATGCGCGGGGTGCGCAAGGGGGGTGCGAAGACCATCACCAGCGCCGTGCGTGGGCAGCTGCGCGACCCCGCCACCCGCGCCGAGGCGATGGGACTCATCACCTCGCGAGGCCACGCGTGAGCCCTGCCGGACCCGACGCCCCCGGCCCGGCAACCCCGCCCGGGGTGTCCCTGCTCGCACCGTCCCGGCGCTGCCGCGTCATGGGGGTCGTCAACGTCACGCCCGACTCGTTCTCCGACGGCGGCAAGTGGCTCGACGCAGGTACCGCTGTTCAGCACGGGCTCGACCTCGTCGAGCAGGGCGCCGACATCGTCGACGTCGGTGGCGAGTCCACCCGGCCGGGTGCCTTGCGCATCGACGCCGAGGAGGAGCTGCGCCGCATCATCCCCGTCGTCACCGGCCTCGTGGGCCATGGCGTCCCGGTGTCGGTCGACACCATGCGGGCCGACGTCGCCGAGCGTGCCCTCGACGCGGGGGCCGTCCTCATCAATGACGTCTCGGGCGGACGGGCCGACGCGCGCATGACCCAGGTGGCCGCGACCTCGGGCGTCCCGATCGTGCTGATGCACTGGCGCGGCCACGCCGACGGGATGCAGAAGCTCACCCAGTACGACGACGTCGTCCGCGACGTCGTGACCGAGCTGGGCGAGCAGGTGCAGGAGGCGCTGTCCGCCGGCGTCCGGCCCGAGCAGGTCGTCATCGACCCCGGCCTCGGGTTCTCCAAGACCGGTGAGCAGAACTGGACGGTGCTCGCGAACCTCGACGCCTTCACGGCGCTCGGCTACCCGCTGCTCGTGGCGGCCAGCCGCAAGAGGTTCCTCGGCGAGCTGCTCGCCGACGAGTCAGGCGAGCTCCGTCCCGCCGACCAGAGGGAGGCCGCCACGGCCGCCATCTCGACGATCGGCGCGAGGGCAGGCGCATGGTGCATCCGCGTCCACGAGCCTGCGTCCACGGCCGATGCGGTGCGCGTCGTCGCGCGGCTGCGTGCCGAGTCGGAGGGGTCGAACCCGTGAGCGAGCGTCAGCGAGTGAACAGTCGGCAGCTCATCGCGGTGCCGCCGTATTCTCAGCTTTTCTCAACGGTGGTGCCGCGATGAACGACGTGCTCACGACGCATCGCGCGTTCTACGACGCGGTCGAGACCGGCGACCTCGACCTGATGGCGTCGCTGTGGGTCGACGACGTCAACACGTCGTGCATCCATCCGGGCGCCGAGCAGCTGCGTGGCACGGATGCGGTGCTGCGCTCGTGGACGCTGCTGATGGCCAACGTCGGCTACATCCAGTTCTTCCTCACCGACATCGCCGTCTCGACGATGCCGGCCGGCGCCGACGACCCCGACACCGCCGTCGTGACGTGCACGGAGAACATCCTGTCCGACGAGGGCATGGCCTCGGTCGAGTCCTTCGCGGGCGGCAAGGCCGTGTGCACGAGCGTCCTCGTGCGCGATCGTGCGGGTTCCGGCGGTTGGCGGTTCTGGTCGCGACACGCGTCTCCCGTCCTCGACCTCGATGTCGAAGGTGACGAGGAATGAGCATTCCCGACGGCCTCGACCGCATCGAGCTGCGCGGCATCACCGGGCAGGGTCACCACGGTGTGTTCGACCACGAACGCCGCAACGGGCAGACGTTCGTGGCCGACGTGAGTCTCGGCGTCGACCTCGGTCCGGCGGCCGAGAACGACGACCTGGCGGCCACCGTCGACTACGGCACGCTGACCCAGGACATCCACGCCATCATCACCGGAGAGCCCTCGGACCTCATTGAGTCGGTCGCCCTCCGTATGGTGAACTTGTGCCTGTCACACCCCCTCGTTCGATGGGCTAGCGTGACGGTGCACAAGCCGGAAGCGCCCATCGAGGTGACCATCGAAGACGTGAGCGTCACGATAGAGCGGAGCAAGCAGTGACCGAGTCACCCACTCCCTACGTACTGGACGCCGACACCATGACCGGCGGGATGCGGCCCATCCGGCAGGCGGTCCTGGCCCTCGGCTCGAACCTCGGCGAACGGCTCAACCGGCTCCAGAGCGCGGTCGCAGCCCTCGAGGACACCCCCGAGGTCACCATCGTCGCGATCTCGTCGGTCTACGAGACCGCCCCGGTCGACGCCCTCGAAGGCTCGGGCGACTTCCTCAATGCCGTCGTGCTCATCGACACCACCCTCACCGTGCACACGCTGCTCGACCGGGCCCTGGCCATCGAGGAGGCCTTCGGTCGCGAGCGCTCCCAGAAGGGCGAACCGCGCACGCTCGACGTCGACCTGCTCGTCGTCGGCCAGCGCGTCTGCGACGACGACCAGCTGAAGCTGCCCCACCCGCGCGCTCACGAGCGTGGCTTCGTGCTGGTGCCGTGGCTGGAGATCGACCCCGAGGGCGAGATCCCCGGCCGGGGTTTCGTCGCCGATCTCATCGGCGACGTCGACACCTCAGGCGTCAGCAAGCGCGAGGACCTCGAGATCATTTTGTGAGGCCGGTCCGGCGCACGTCCGCCCTCAACACCGCGGTCTGGGTCGCCATCGGTCTGGTGATCGGCCTCCTCGTGCGCCCGATCTCGGTGCGCTTCGACGCCAGCCCGCCGCGAGTCGGCTGGGGCGCCGCCACCACGTTGTTCATCGTCGCGCTGGTGGTGGGCGCGTTGGCCTGGAACACCTGGCAGAGCCTGCACAAGAAGCACGAGCGGATGACGTCCGACCACGCCGCCAAGATGCTCGCCCTGTCGCGCTCGTGCACCATCGTCGGCGCACTGTTCGCGGGCGGCTACGGCGGCTTCGCCCTGGCGTTCATCGGTGACCTCGACACCCCGCTCGGCCACGAGCGCGCGGTCAACGGAGGTGTGGCCGCCCTGGCCGGCGTCCTGCTGTTCGTGGCGGCACTGCTGCTCGAGCGGGCCTGTCGCCTGCCCGAGGACGACGACGACCAGACCGCGTCCGACGCCACCCCCGCTTAGCCGAGCAGGACCCCGCGGAGCGTCCCGAGGCCGATGCTGCCGTGCGCCAGGGCGCGGCGGTGGAACTCCTTCGGGTCCCACGCCGCGCCTGCCGCCGTGCGAGCGTCGTCGCGCAGCTCCTCCCACAGGCGCTGGCCCACCTTGTACGACGGGGCCTGACCGGCCCAGCCGAGGTAGCGGTTGACCTCGAATCGCACGAACGGCTCGTTCATGTTCACGTGCCCCGCCATGAAGCCGAACGCCGAGTCGCCGGTCCACGGACCTGAGCCGTCGGGCAGCTGCTTCTCCAGGTGGACGCCGATGTCGAGGACGACCCGCGCGGCCCGCATGCGCTGGCCGTCCAGCATCCCGAACCGGTCGGCGGGGTCGTCGAGGTAGCCGAGGTCGGCCATCAGGCGCTCGGCGTAGAGCGCCCAGCCCTCACCGTGGCCGGAGTTCCAGTTGGCTCCGCGCCGCCACGCGTTCAGCTCTCCCCGGTTCCACACGGCGTATCCGCACTGCAGGTGGTGTCCGGGCACGCCCTCGTGGAAGACGGTCGTCAGCTCGCGCCACGTGCCGAACTCCGTGATGCCCTCGGGGACGCTCCACCACATGCGTCCGGGACGGCCGAAGTCGTCGCTGGGCGGCGTGTAGTAGATGCCGCCCTCCTGGGTCGGCGCGATCCGGCACTCCAGCCGGCGCATCTCGTCGGGGATGTCGAAGTGGGAGCGGCTCAGCTCGTCGACCGCGCGGTCGCTCACCTCCTGCATCCAGGCTCGGAGGGTGTCGGTGCCGTGCACGACCCGCGTCGGGTCGGCGTCGAGGTGGTCGACGGCCTGCTCGACCGAGCCGCCGGGGACGATCTCGCGGGCGATCGACTCCTGCTCGGCCACCATGCGGCCGAGCTCGTCGAGACCCCATTCGTACGTCTCGTCGAGGTCGATCTCCGCGCCGACGAAGCCGCGCGAAGCCAGTGCGTAGACGTCGCGGCCGACGGCGTCCCTCGTGCGGGCGTGGGGAGCGAGGTCCGTGCGCAGGAACTGCACGAGCCCGGCGTACGCCGCGGCCGCTGCCTCCGCCGCGGACTCGAGCTCCGTCACCAGCGTCGCCGGCAGTCCGGACGCCTCGCCGCGTTGGGCCAGCTCGGCGAAGAAGCCGTCGGCTTCGCTGTACCGAGACGTCTGGTCGGCCACTTCGTGGACCTGGCGGATGGCGGGTGTGTCACCGGCGTCGATACCGGCCCTGAGCGAGGCCATGTAGCCGTCGAGCGCCGGGCCGACGTTGCGCAGTCGCCGGGCGACGATGCTCCAGTCGTCGGCGGTGTCGGTCGGCATGAGGTCGAAGATGCCGCGGACGTTCTGCACCGGACACTCGATGACGTTGAGGTCGGTGCGCCAGAAGCCGGCATCGTGCTGCTCGACCTCAAGGCCGAGGACCCGTTGCAGCTCCTCCTTCGTGACGGCGTCGATCTGGTCGACCGGCGTGGCCGTCTCGAGGCGGGTGAGCATCGCGCGCGTCGCATCGGCTCTCGCCTGGTGACCGTCTGGCGACAGGTCGGCATACTCACCTTCGCGACCTGGCCGTCCCAGCTCGACGTGCCACTCGGGCTCGTGCTCGAGCATGGTGTCCAGCCATGCGTCGCTGAGGTCGTCCAGCGCCGTCGAGCTGCGGGTCACGGGCTTTTCGCTCATGTCTCCGACCCTAGGCGGGCCACGGAATGGCGCGTACCGTGAGGGACCTGCAGAGGGGCGACGATGGGCAGAACGTTCACGGCGGCGGCGGTGCAGGCGTCATATGTCCTGATGGACCGCGAGAAGACCACCGACAAGGTCATCGAGCTCATCGGCACGGCTGCCGGGATGGGCGCCGAGCTGATCGTCTTCCCCGAGGTGTTCGTGCCCGGCACCCCGATCTGGATCGACTCCGTTCCGGTCTGGCACGGAGACGAGGAATGGTTCGCGCGCCTGGCCGACCAGGCGGTGGTCGTCCCGAGCCCGACCACCGACCGGATCGCGGCCGCGGCTCGCGAGGCGAGCGCGTACGTCGTGGTGGGCATCGACGAGCGAGAGCCCCACGGGAGCACGATCTACAACACGCTCCTGTACTTCGGACGCGACGGCCAGCTGCTCAACAAGCACCGCAAGCTGATGCCCACGGGTTCCGAACGCACGGTGTGGGGCATGGGCGACGGCTCGATGCTGGACGTGGTGCCCACCGACCTCGGGCGAGTGGGCGGCCTCATCTGCTGGGAGAACTACATGCCGCTGGCGCGGTTCCACCAGTACTCCCAGGGCGTGGAGATCTGGGTCGCACCGACCCTCGCGCCGGGTGACGCGTGGATTGCGACGATGCGCCACATCGCCCGGGAGGGTCGGATGTGGGTCATCGGCGTGAACCCGTGCCTGCGCGCCGACCAGATTCCTGCCGACTTCCCCGATCGTGACCGGGTCTGGCCGGTGAACGACGCGGAGTACGGCGAGTGGGTCGAGCACGGGAACAGCGTGATCTGCAGCCCCAACGGCGAGATCGTCGCGGGTCCGCTCCGGCAGGAGGAAGGCATCCTGACCGCCGAGATCGACCTGGCCGCGGTGGCGTCGGGGCGGCGGCTCTTCGACCCGGTCGGGCACTACCACCGGCCGGACGTGTTCCAGCTCTCCGTCGACACCCGAGCCAGGCACGCCGTCAACCTCGTGACCGACGACACCGATCCGGACGTCACGCCGGCCTGACCACCGACTACTTGTCGATGTCGCCGACCACGAAGAACATCGAGCCCAGCACGGCCACGAGGTCGGCGACGACACAGCCACCGACGATCTCGGGGAGAACCGCCACGTTGTTGAACGACGCCGTGCGGAGCTTGAGGCGCCACGGCGTCTTCTCGCCGCGGGAGACCAGGTAGTAGCCGTTGAGCCCGAGCGGGTTCTCGGTCCAGACGTACGTGGAACCCTCGGGCGCCTTGACGATCTTCGGCAGCCGAACGTTGATGGGGCCGGGTGCGAGCGTGCCGATGCGGTCGAGACATGCGTCGGCGAGATCGAGCGAGACCTTGGCCTGCTCGAGCAGCACCGAGAAGCGGGCGTAGCAGTCGCCCTCCGTGCGGGTGACGACCCGCAGGGTGTCGGTGAGCTCGCCGTAGGCGAGGTACGGCTCGTCGCGGCGCAGGTCCAGGTCGACGCCGGACGCCCGCGCGATCGGTCCGGAGACCCCGTATGCGTGCACGAGCTCGGGACTGAGCACCCCGACGCCCTTCGTGCGCGCGGCGAAGATCTCGTTGCCGAGCACGAGGTTCTCGATCTCGGCCAGGCGCCGCCGGACGGCCGCCACCGCGTCCGACGTCCGGCCGATCCAGCCGGCCGGGAGATCCTCCTTGAGGCCGCCGACGCGGTTGAACATGTAGTGCATGCGCCCGCCGGACAGCTCCTCCATGACCTCCTGCAACGTCTCGCGCTCGCGGAAGGCGTAGAAGATCGGGGTGATCGCGCCGAGCTCCAACGGGTAGGACCCGAGGAACATCAGGTGGTTGAGCACGCGGTTGAGCTCGGCGAGCAACGTGCGGATCCACGTCGCCCGCTCGGGCACCTCCATGCCGAGCATGTCCTCGACCGCCATCGCCACGCCGAGCTCGGAGCTGAACGCGCTGAGCCAGTCGTGCCGGTTCGCGAGCACGATGATCTGCCGGTAGTCGCGCACCTCGAAGAGCTTCTCGACGCCGCGGTGCATGTAGCCGATGATCGGCTCGCACTGCAAGACGCGTTCGCCGTCGAGCGTGAGCCGCAGGCGCAGGACGCCATGGGTGGCCGGGTGCTGGGGCCCGATGTTGAGCACCATGTCGGTGGTGGCGAACCCGCTGCCGATGCTGGCGGTCACCTCACGCGACTGGCCCATGCGCGTCAGTCTCCCACGCGGGTGTCGGTCGTCAGCCACCAGAAGTCGCCCCAGCCGCCCCGGGCCCGTAGCTCGGCCGACTCGGACGCACGGGCCAGCGCGGCGACGTACGCCGGCGGGTCGGCGGTGGCGAGGTCGAGGGAAGGACGGGTGCCGTCGACGCCCAGCTCGGCGAGCGCATCGCGCTGGCGCACCAGGGTGGCCCCGGTCCGCGCCGCGACGGCATCGACCGCGACGTGTGCCGTGACGTCGCGGCTGCCGTCCGGCACGACGTCGACCTCCTGTCCGTGCGCGAACGACGTGAGGGTGCCGAACGGCGGACGCGCGTCAGCGAGGTGGCCGTAGTCGACGGCCAGCGCGATGCCGTGCACGCGTCCGACCGCGTCGGCCCAGGCGTCGTCACGCGGCGCCCCGATCTCGGCCCGTGTGCCGGGCTCGTCGAGCGGCCACCACCGGTCGAGCCAGTCGGACTCCACGGGACCGCCGAGCTGTTCGACGCCGCTGTCCGGGTCGACCTCGACGAGGCGCACCACGCCGTCATCGTCGACCTCGACGACGTCGCAGGGGATGTTGTCCAGCCACTCGTGCGCGATGAGGAGGCCGCCGACGGTCGTGGGCAGCTCGTCGGTCCAGACGATGTCGTCGGGCAGGTCGGGTCGACCCGCGACCTCGACGCCAGTCAGCCGCAGCGTCGGGTCGATGTCGTGCAGCCGGGCGAGCAGCTCGCCACCGCCCGCTCCGAGGTCGACCACGGCGGTGAGTCCTGCCTCCCGGACGAGCTGCGCGATGGCGGCTGCGAATACGTCCGACGACGTGACGGACGTGCGGAAGTGGTCGGTGGGGCGCGAGTGGATGAAGAAGCCGGCGGGACCATAGAGAGCGTCCTGCCAGGCGTCCCGCCACGGTCGGGGCATGGCGTCCAGCGTACGGATGTGACGTGTTCCACGCTCCTCCGTCTGGCGGGGCTGTCGAGCACAGACGTAGAATGGAGACGTCCAATTGTCTGGTACCCCTCGTGGGACTGGAACGAAAGGCACCACGCATGTCGCGTTCTTCTGTTGGCGTCATTGGAGCTGGCCGAGTCGGCTCCGTGCTCGCCGCCAAGTTGCTTGCTGCCGGTCATCCCGTCGTGGGTGTGAGCGGTCGTTCGCCGGCCACGATGCTGCGCATCCAGGCCCTTCTTCCTGACGTCGACGTCCTGGCGCCCGCCGAGGTCGCCGCACGCGCCGACGTCCTCGTGCTCGCCGTCCCGGACGACGCGCTCATCCGCGTCGCCGAGGAGCTCGCCACCGTCGTGCGTCCGGGCCAGGTCGTGCTCCACACCAGTGGACGTCACGGCACCGACGCCCTTGCGGCGCTCGCCCGCGTTGGCGCCCGCACCATCGCCTTCCACCCGGCCATGACGTTCACCGGCACCGATGTCGACCTCGACCGCAGCTGCGTCTTCGGCCTCACGGCCGCGCCCTCCGAGCACGCACTCGCCGAGGAGCTCGTCGCCGACCTCGGCGGCACGCCGATGTGGATCGACGAGGCCGACCGCACCCTCTACCACTCGGCGCTCGCCCATGGCGCCAACCACCTCGTCACGATCGTGGCGCAGTCGATGGACCTGCTCCGTCAGGCCGGCGCCACCGACCCGGCCGCCGTGCTGCGTCCGCTTCTCGGCGCCGCCCTCGCGAACGCGCTCGACTATGGTGACGCCGCGCTCACCGGACCGGTGGTGCGCGGGGACGTCACGACGATCCGCGCCCATGTCGACGCCTTCGCGGACGCTGACACTCCCGCCGCCACGCGCGACGCCTACAACACGCTGGCTCGCGCCACCGCTGCCCGCGCGGAGGCCGATGGCCGTCTCGCACCCGCCGCGGCCCGCAACATCCGCCAGGCCTTGACCGAGGCCGAGTGGGACGCGATGGCCGACATGGCCGTCGGCATCTCATGATCAGCGACCTCACGATCGCGCGGACGCGTGAGGAGCTCGACGCTTCCCGCGGTGACGGTCCGGTGGTGCTCGTTCCCACGATGGGTGCGCTGCACGACGGGCACGTCCAGCTGCTCAAGCACGGGCGTCCTCTCGGCGACACCCTCGTCGCGTCGATCTTCGTCAACCCCACCCAGTTCGCGCCGGGTGAGGACTTCGAGGAGTACCCGCGAACGTTCGACGCCGACCTCGAGCGCTGCGCCGAGGCAGGCGTGGACATCGTGTTCGCGCCCACCGTCGACACGATGTACCCGACAGGTTTGGACACGACGGTGATGGTCGACCCCGGCCCTCTCGGCTCGGTGCTCGAGGGCGCCGTGCGACCCACCCACTTCCGCGGCGTGCTGACGGTCGTCGCCAAGCTGTTCGGACTGGTGCGGCCCGATGTGGCCGTGTTCGGCGAGAAGGACTACCAGCAGCTCGTGCTCATCCGCCAGATGGCGCAGGCACTGTGCCTCGGCGTCGATGTGCAGGGATGCCCCACGGTGCGTGAGGCCGACGGTCTCGCCCTGAGCTCGCGCAACGCCTACCTCTCATCTGACCAGCGTCAGCAGGCGCCGGCGCTCTACCGTGCCCTTCGAGCGGGAGCGGCCGCCGCAGCCGACGGCCCGGACGCCGTCCTCGCGGCCGCCCGCCGCGTCGTCGACGACGCTTCCATCGACCTCGACTACCTGGCCCTCACCGACTCCGACCTGGGCGAGCCGGTCCCCGGCCAGGACGCCCGGCTGCTGGTCGCGGCCCGGATCGGCAAGCCGCGCCTGATCGACAACATCGGTTTCACGTTGGGGAGTGGATGAGCATGATGCGCACCATGATGAAGTCCAAGATCCACCGCGCCACGGTCACGCAGGCCGACCTGCACTACGTCGGCTCGGTCACGGTCGACGAGGACCTCCTCGACGCGGCGAACCTGCTGCCCGGCGAGCTCGTCCACATCGTCGACATCGACAACGGCGCCCGCCTGGAGACGTACACGATCGCCGGCGAGCGCGGCTCCGGCGTCATCGGCATCAACGGCGCCGCCGCCCGCCTGGTGCACCCGGGCGACCTCGTGATCCTCATCGCGTACGGGCAGATGGAGGACGCCGAGGCCCGCGAGCTCGAGCCGAGCGTCGTGTTCGTCGACTCCGAGAACCGCGTCATCGGCACGGGCTCCGACCCGGCCGAGGCACTTCCGGGCTCGGGCCTCACGCGTGGCGACATCACGCAGAACCCGTACGCCAGGAACTGACCATGTCCCTCCTGGCGCTCGACATCAGCAACAGTCACACGACGCTGGGCATCTTCAAGGACGAGGAGCTGACGGCGCACTGGACCGTCGCGTCCGACATCCGGCGCACGTCGGACGAGTGGTACCTGGTGCTGCAGGGCCTCGTCACCCGCACGACGCTCGCCGAGGTCACCGCCGTGAGCGTGTGCTGCACGGTGCCGTCGATCCAGGTCGAGATCCGCGAGATGATCGACCGCTACTACGCGAAGGCGCCCGTGTCGATCGTCGGACCCGGCGTCAAGACCGGCGTCCCGATCAACACCGACAACCCCAAGGAGGTCGGCGCCGACCGCATCGTCAACGCCCTCGCCGTCGCCGAGCTGTACGGCGGTCCGGCGATCGTCGTCGACATGAACGGCACGGCCACGATCTTCGACGTCGTCGACGAGAAGGGCGCCTATCTGGGCGGGGCGATCGCACCCGGCGTCGAGATCTCTCTCGAGGCACTCGCCCGACGCGGTGCCCAGCTGCGCAGCGTCGAGCTCGCCATGCCCCGCGGGGTCATCGGCAAGAACACCGTGGAGGCGCTGCAGTCCGGTGTCGTCTACGGCTTCGCCGGCCAGGTCGACGGGATCGTCCACCGCATGATCGAGGCGATGGGCGCGGATCCCGACCACGTCTCCGTCGTCGTCACGGGCACCTACCCCGAGGCGGTCGTCGACCAGTGCGAGACGATCACCGCGCGTGACCCGTTCCTCACCCTCACCGGCCTCCGCCTGGTCCACGAGAAGAACCACGACTGAGACGGTTCAGCGTCCGGGGACGCGCTTCAGCAGGGCGGACCCGACGCTCTTGAGCCGGGAGCCGATGAACGCTCCGATGAACCACACCACTTCCCTCATGGTGTACCTCCGGGCCCGGCGCTTGACGTAGGCCTTGCGCATGGCGAGCGCCCGCTCGGCACTCTTCTCGTCCCTGGTGCCGAAGGTCGCTCCCCGCCAGGTGGCGGCGGACATCATGCCGGCCATCGCCTCGGCGGCGAGCTCGACGGGGATCTGCGACGGCGGCGGATCGTCGTGAGGCCGTGCGGGTACTTCCTCGGCCAGCTGGGAGAGGTCACCGACGACCTGCACGCCCGTGGCTGCGATCGCCTCGGCGTAGCCGGCGCCGATCTCGGCCGCACGCTTGACGGCCCAGGGCGGCAGCTGCGGCCGCTCCTCGTCGGAAACCCGGTGGTCCATCAGGCGGCGCATGGCGCCGTTGCGGACCATGCGCTGGAAGTCGTCCCACACGACGTCGTGCGGGCGGATGATCGCGTTGAGCGCGAGGAAGAGCTCGGTCTCGGGCACGGTGAGGCTGCGGTTGGAGGCGAACCCGCCGAGCTCCTGCGCGGCGAGCGTGCCGGACGGAAGGTCGAGCAGCTTCTCGAAGGTGTCGAACAACAGCTCCGGACGCTTCTTGTCGAGCACCACCACGGTGACGCGGTCAGGCCCGGCCGCCCCGGCCCAGCGTTCGACCACGCCGGCCTGGTCGTTGCGGTCGTGGAACCCCTTGGTGACGCTCCGGTCGGGCGGGTCGGCGATGACCGCCTCGAGCCACTCGTCGAGCGCGATCGGGACGCCGGCCTTGACGTACTGCTGCCAGGCCGACGGAAGGATCGCGCCCGGGCTTCGTAGCGTGACCACGATGTGCTGGCGCTCGCCGATCGCCTCGACGAAGCGCTTCGCCGTCTCGGCATTGGATTCGGACGCGAACTCGTGGCCGAACAGCACCCGGCGCTCCGTGTCGGCCTCGATCTCGGCCATCACCTCGTCCCAGTGGCTGCGCGGCGGAATGCCCTCGGACGTCCACCCCCACCGCCGTTCCATGAAGCCGAGCACGGCGTCGCGCTGGTTGAGCTTCGTGCCCGGATAGAGGACGCCATGACTGCGCAGCGTCTCGCGCCCGGCGCTGGCCGCCATCTGCAGCGACGTGGTTCCCGACTTGGGGATGCCGACGTGGAACAGCCTGGCTCGTGGGGGGAGCGGGGCGACGTCAGGCACGGAACAACTCCTTCTCTCGTCAGGGGAGGGGCAGCCCGACTCTACGACTGTCGCGGTCCCGCTCGCGAATCGCGTTTCAGCCCGCACCCTTCTTCACGGTGGCCGAACACTAGGCTTCATCACTGTGAGCGACCAGGCCCCCGAGGATGACCTCCCCGAGCAGATGCGGGTGCGGCGCGAGAAGCGCCAGGAGCTCGTCGAGCGCGGTGAGGACCCCTACCCGGTCTCGGTCCCGCGCACCCACACGCTCAGGCAGATCGTCGCCACGCACGACGCCGAGGCGCTCGGCCCGGACGTCCAGACCGGCGAGACCGTGTCGGTCGCGGGCCGGGTCATCCACCTGCGCAACACCGGCAAGCTCTGCTTCGTCCGTCTGCGCGAGGGCGACGGCACCGAGCTGCAGGCGATGCTGTCGCTCGACCTCGTCGGCGAGGATCGCCTGTCCGCCTTCAAGCACGTCGTCGACATCGGCGACCACCTGGCCGTCACCGGCGAGGTCGTCACCAGCAGGCGGGGCGAGCTCTCGGTGATGGTCAGCGAGTGGATCCTGGCGGCCAAGACGGTGCGGCCGCTCCCCGTCGAGCACAAGCCGCTGTCGGACGAGGCCCGCAGCCGCATGCGCTACGTCGACCTCATCGTGCGGCCCGAGGCGCGCGAGAACGTGCGGGTCAAGGCGAAGGTGCTGCAGTCGCTGCGAGCGACCCTCGACGCCCGCGAGTACATCGAGGTCGAGACGCCGGTGCTCCAGCACACCAACGGCGGTGCGGCGGCGCGGCCGTTCAGCACGCACGTCAACGCCTTCGACGAGGCGGCGCTGCTGCGCATCGCCATCGAGCTGCACCTCAAGCGCGCGCTCGTCGGCGGCATCGACCGGGTCTACGAGATCGGCAAGACGTTCCGCAACGAGGGCGTCGACAACACCCACAACCCCGAGTTCATGATGCTCGAGGCGTACGAGGCCTACGGATCGTACGACACCATGGCCGAGCTCACCCGCGGCCTCGTCGTCGACGCCGCCCGCGCGGTCGGACGCACCGTCGTGCCGGCCCGCGACGGCACCGAGATCGACCTCGAGCAGCCGTGGCGCCGGGCGACGCTCCACGAGCTGGTCTCCGAGGTCGTCGACCAGGCGATCGACCTCGACACGCCAGTCCAGGACCTGGGGGCGATCGCGGATGCGCACGAGGTCGCGCTGCGTCCGGAGTGGGGTACCGGTGACATCGTCCTCGAGCTGTTCGAGAAGCTCGTCGAGCACACCCTCATCCAGCCCACGTTCGTCTGCGACTACCCCGAGTCGGTGCGTCCGCTGGCCAAGCGGCACCGCACCACCGCGGGCCTCGTCGAGGCCTGGGACGTCGTGGTCAACGGCGTCGAGCTCGCCGTCGCGTACTCCGAGCTCAACGACCCGGTGATCCAGCGCGAACGCCTCGAGGAGCAGGCCCGTCTCGCCGCCGCCGGCGACCCCGAGGCCATGGACGTCGACGAGGACTTCCTCCGGGCGCTCGAGTTCGGCATGCCTCCGGCGGGCGGAATGGGCCTCGGTGTCGACCGCCTCGTGATGCTCCTGCAGGGCATCGGCATCCGCGAAGCGATCCTGTTCCCGCTGTCCCGCCGCGAATAACCGCGTTCTGCCCACAGCGAACGGCAGGAACACGGTGTCGTCCCGTGTAGTTGTTTGGGTATACGGACAACCACCGCACGGTTTTCCGGACGCATCTAGACTGATAGACCACAGAACAAGTCCGAGGGGGACGAATGTTCGAACGGTTCACCGATCGCGCTCGTCGCGTCGTCGTGCTCGCCCAAGAGGAAGCACGCATGCTCAGCCACAACTACATCGGCACCGAGCACATCCTCCTCGGCCTCATCCACGAGGGCGAGGGCGTCGCCGCCAAGGCTCTCGAGAGCCTCGACATCTCCCTCGAGGCCGTGCGTGGCCAGGTCGAGGACATCATCGGCCAGGGCCAGCAGGCGCCCAGTGGGCACATCCCCTTCACCCCGCGCGCCAAGAAGGTGCTCGAGCTGAGCCTCCGCGAGGCACTCCAGCTCGGCCACAACTACATCGGCACCGAGCACATCCTCCTCGGCCTCATCCGTGAGGGCGAGGGCGTGGCCGCCCAGGTGCTCGTCAAGCTCGGCGCCGACCTGAACCGCGTCCGCCAGCAGGTCATCCAGCTGGTCAGCGGCTTCCAGGGCAAGGAGGCCGAGGCTGCCGGAGCGCCGAGCGAGAACGCGCCCAGCACGTCCGCCGTGCTCGACCAGTTCGGTCGCAACCTCACCCAGGCCGCCCGCGAGGGCAAGCTCGACCCCGTCATCGGACGCGAGAACGAGATCGAGCGCGTCATGCAGGTGCTGAGCCGCCGCACCAAGAACAACCCCGTGCTCATCGGTGAGCCCGGCGTCGGCAAGACCACCGTCGTCGAAGGGCTCGCCCAGGACATCGTCCGCGGCGACGTGCCCGAGACGCTCAAGGACAAGCAGATCTACACGCTCGACCTCGGCGCGCTCGTGGCCGGCTCGCGCTACCGCGGCGACTTCGAGGAGCGCCTCAAGAAGGTGCTCAAGGAGATCCGCACCCGCGGCGACATCGTCCTGTTCATCGACGAGATCCACACCCTCGTCGGAGCGGGTGCCGCCGAGGGCGCGATCGACGCCGCCAGCATCCTCAAGCCGATGCTGGCCCGCGGGGAGCTGCAGACGATCGGCGCCACCACGCTCGACGAGTACCGCAAGCACTTCGAGAAGGACGCCGCACTCGAGCGCCGCTTCCAGCCCATCCAGGTCGCCGAGCCCTCCGTCGCGCACACCATCGAGATGCTCAAGGGCCTGCGCGACCGCTACGAGGCGCACCACCGGGTCACCATCACCGACGAGGCGCTCGTCGCGGCTGCCACTCTTGCCGCGCGCTACATCTCCGACCGGTTCCTGCCCGACAAGGCCATCGACCTCGTCGACGAGGCGGGCTCACGGTTGCGCATCCGTCGCATGACGGCGCCGCCCGACCTGCGCGAGTTCGACGAGAAGATCGCCGACGTGCGCCGCCGCAAGGAGGGCGCCATCGACGCGCAGGACTTCGAGGCCGCCGCCTCGCTGCGCGACGAGGAGAAGAAGCTCATCACCGCCAAGGTCGAGCGCGAGAAGCAGTGGAAGGCCGGCGACATGGACGTCGTCGCGGTCGTCGACGAAGAGCTCATCGCCGAGGTGCTGGCGCTGGCGACGGGCATCCCGATCGTCAAGCTCTCCGAAGAGGAGTCCGGTCGCCTGCTCAACATGGAGGCCGAGCTGCACAAGCGCGTCATCGGCCAGGACGAGGCCATCAAGGCGCTGTCCCGGGCCATCCGGCGCACGCGTGCCGGCCTGAAGGATCCGCGCCGTCCCGGCGGGTCGTTCATCTTCGCCGGGCCCTCGGGCGTCGGCAAGACCTGGCTGTCCAAGGCGCTCGCCAACTTCCTGTTCGGCGACGACGACGCCCTCATCCAGCTCGACATGAGCGAGTACAGCGAGAAGCACACCGTCTCGCGGCTGTTCGGCTCGCCTCCCGGCTACGTCGGCTACGAAGAGGGCGGCCAGCTCACCGAGAAGGTGCGCCGCAAGCCGTTCAGCGTGGTGCTGTTCGACGAGATCGAGAAGGCCCACCCCGACATCTTCAACTCGCTGCTGCAGATCCTGGAGGAAGGTCGTCTCACCGACGCCCAGGGCCGGGTGATCGACTTCAAGAACACCGTCATCATCATGACCACCAACCTGGGTACTCGAGACATCTCCAAGGGCGTCAACCTGGGCTTCAGCCGTTCCGACGACGTCGCCGGGTCCTACGACAAGATGAAGGCGAAGGTCTCCGAGGAGCTCAAGCAGCACTTCCGGCCGGAGTTCCTGAACCGCGTCGACGAGATCGTGGTGTTCCCGCCGCTCACGCAGGACGAGATCATCCAGCTGGTCGACATGATGGTCGAGGGCCTCGAGATCCGTCTGAAGGACAAGGACATGGGCCTCGAGCTCACCACGGCGGCCAAGAACCTGCTGGCCACCCGGGGCTTCGATCCCGTGCTGGGTGCTCGCCCGCTGCGACGCACCGTGCAGCGCGAGATCGAGGACGCCATGGCCGAGAAGATGCTCTTCGGCGAGCTGCGCGCCGGCCAGATCGTGCTCGTCGACGTCGAGGGCGAAGGCCCCGAGGCCGTCTTCACGTTCACCGGCACGGCCAAGGCCGACCTCGAGCTCCCCGAGTCCGAGATCCCGCCAGCCGTCGAGGCCGGCAAAGAGTAAGCCAGTCAGACCGAAGCCCCCACATCGATGATGTGGGGGCTTCGTCGTTGCAGGGATCAGTTGGCGCCCTGCAGGTTGAGCATGACGACGCCGCCGATGATCATCGTGATGGCGACGACCTTGAGGGCGTTCAGGGGCTCGTCGAGGTACATCACGCCGACCACGGCGATGGCTGCGGTGCCCAGGCCGGCCCAGATCGCGTACGTGACGGAGACGGGGATCTGCTTGACCACGAGGGTCAGCAGCCAGATGGACAGGGCGTAGCCGGCGACCACGATCGTGGTCCAGCGCGGGTCGGTGAATCCCTCGGCGCGGGGGAGAGCAGCGGTCGCGAAGACCTCGGCGGTGATCGCGACCAGGAGCAGTCCTGCGGCGATGACCATGGCACGCACCTTCTCTGTAGCATTCGCTACATTCAGCGTAGCACATGCTACATTCAAGGCCATGAGCAAACGTGAGGACCTTGCCGCGCAGGCCACGGACTACGCCCTCGACCACGGGCTGATCGGGCTGAGCCTGCGGCCCCTGGCGGCGGAGCTGGGCACCAGCGACCGCATGCTCATCTACCACTTCGGCTCGAAGGACGCGCTGGTCGCGGACGTCCTGGCGGTGTCGTGTGACCTGTCGGTGCGGACCGTCCGCGAACTGCCGCCGTCGCCGTCCGTCCGTCAGGCGGTGATCGACCTGTGGGAGGCCTGGGAGACCCCGCAGCTGCTGCGCTGCCAGCGTCTGTACGTCGAGGCGGCGGCGCTCGGGCTCTTCGGCAAGGAGCCCTATGCCACATCGGTCCGCGCGACGAACGACGTGTGGCTGGCCGAGATCGTCGCCCATCTGGAGCGCTCAGGGGCTGGCGACCAGTCCGAACGCCTTGCGACCCTCGTGGACGCCGCGTTCAACGGCATCCTGCTCGACCGGCCGCTGGAGGGTGACCAGGAGTCGCGCAAGATCGTCGAGGACCTCGCCGACGCGCTCGCCTGAAACTAGGGCAACCATCACCACGCCGGCTGGCCGGCCGTCACGCGATGACCGTGGCCAGGATCATTCGCGCCAGCCACTGCTCGTAGCGTTCCGCGGACCAGCCGTAGTCGCGCATGAGCATGTCGGCGACCTGGGGGCTGTAGATCACGTAGAGAGTCGCTGCGGCCTCGTCCACGTCCACGCTCAACCCGTCGGGGCCGGCGACGATCGTGGCCGACGTGATCATCTCCTCCCGTCGAGCGGCCTTGACCGCCTCCATCATCGCGGCCAGCTCCGGATCGGACGCCGCGGCCTCCCCCACCACCCGGATGATCGGGGCCACGCGTTCGGTGATCGAGCGGCTCATGGCGGCGTCGAGCTCGGCACGCCGACGAGCGTCGGGCTCGGCGGCGACGGCCAAGGCCTCGGCGCGTTCGGTGATCGGCTCGGGCTCGTCGTCACCGGTGATCGTGACCTCGATCAGCTGGCGCAGCAGCTCGCGCTTGTTGCCGAAGACGGCATAGACCGTCTGGACGGCAACGCCGGCTCCTTCGGCGATGGCCTGGATCGTCGTGGCGGCATAGCCGTTGGCGACGAAGAGCTGGTAGGCCGCATCGAGGATCGCCCGACGGGTCTCCCGAGCCTGCGCCTGGCGCTTCGCGGAGGAATAGGGCCGCTTGACAGACACGTCATTAGAGTAGCAACATAATGAATAGAGTTAATCTCTATCGAAAAGGAGAAGGCCATGGTCTACGCGACACTGATCGAGTTCGACGTCGATCTCGACACCCACCTCGAGATCGGTGAGGCTGTCGGCGACGCCCCGGTCAAGGGACTCATCTTCCACGGCGGCGGGCCGAGCGAACGCGGCGTCTACAGCCTCGACGTCTGGGAGAGCAAGGAGGATTCCGAACGCTTCTATGTCGAGCGCACGATGCCGGCGTTGAAGCAGCTGGGTATCGAAGGCGGACCGCCCTTGAGCTACCAGGAGTTCGAGCTGCCGCACACGATTCAGGCCGAGTCTTCACCAACCAGCGCCTGACGACGTTCGGGACGTACACCCGGCGCTCAGCCAGGCAGCGAGAACCGGTCGGCGCCGACGGGCTCGACGAGACCGTCGAACACGAGAGTGTCGAGGCAGCGGTCGCGTTGCACCGGGTCGTCCCAAGCGGCGTCCAGCGCTTGGCGGGTGACCGGCCCGTCGGCCTCCCGCAGCACCGCCATGAGGCGTCCGCGCACCTGACGATCGGTGCCGGCCCAGGCCTGGCCGCGGCGGGGCGGCCCGTCGTGCTCGGGATAGCCGTTGGCGCGCCATCGGCACTGGTCAGCGACCGGGCAGACTCCGCAGCGTGGCGACCGGGCCGTGCACACCAAGGCACCGAGCTCCATCGTCGCTGCGGCCCACCGATGTGCGTCGTCGTCGGGCATCAGGGACTCGGCCCGGGCGCGCTCGGCAGCCGTGACCGTCGGTTCGGGGAACGCGACCCCTCCCACGACTCGCGCGAACACCCGCCGCACGTTGGTGTCAAGGACGGGATGTCGTCCACGGAACGCGAACGAGGCGACGGCTGACGCGGTGTAGTCACCCACGCCCGGCAGCGCCAGCAGGGCGTCACGCTCGGCAGGGACCGCCCCGTCATGTCGCTCGACGATGGCCGTCGCGGCCGCATGCAGGCGCAGCGCGCGACGCGGGTAGCCGAGCCGGCCCCACGCGCGCACCGCCTCGCCCGGGGGATCGGCGGCGAGCGCCGCGGGCGTCGGCCACCGCACCATCCACGCGACGAAGACCGGCAGGACGCGGCTCACGGGCGTCTGCTGGAGCATGAACTCCGACACCATCACCGACCACGGCGACGTGTCGCGGCGCCACGGCAGGTCCCTCGCCTCCGCGCCGAACCACGCGAGCACGGCGTCGTGGAGCGCGTAGTCGGTCCGATCGGTCATGGCGCGTCGATCTTCGCACGGGGATCCCGGAGGTTAGCGTGGGACATGTGAGTCAGCGCCGCCTGCCCGCCGAGATCTACTGGCGTCGACGACTGCTCCTGCTGGCCGTTCTGATCCTGCTCGCGTGGCTGGGCCTGCACTTCTGGCCCGGCGGCAACGACGAGCGGCCGGTCTCCTCACCGGCGCCCACGGCCACGCCGTCCGCGGCCCCGAAACCGGCGCCGACGGACGGCACGACCACCGTGGCGCTGTCGTCCAGCTCCAAGCCGTGCAACCCGGAGTCGATCCGCATCAGCCCGTCCGTGCCGAGCGGCCAGCACACGCACGATCCGGTCGCCATGGACCTGACGATCAGCTCCACGTCCACGAAGCCCTGTCGCTTCACGGCCCTGAGCAGCGACCTGCTGGTGGTCATCAGCGCCGGCAAGACCGCGATCTGGGACTCCACGGTCTGCAAGACCGCGCTGCTCACCGATCCGGTCCAGATCTCGCCGGCCTGGTCGACCGTCGAGCGCGTCGAGTGGAGCGGCCGCGGATCGGGTCCGGCGTGCTCGAAGAAGGAGGGGTGGGCCACACCGGGTCGCTACACGATCAAGATCGGCACCCTGGGCGGCGAGCCCGGCAAGGCGAAGTTCAGCCTCGCGGCCCCGCCCAAGCCGAAGGACGACCAGCAGAAGAAGGACGACGCGGCCAAGAAGGACGAGGCCGCCAAGAAGGACGCGAAGAAGTCCTAGCTCGTCCCTAGACGTAGCGCTCGAGGATGCTCGACTCCGCGAGGCGCGACAGGCCCTCGCGGACACCGCGGGCCCTGAGGTCGCCGACGCCCTCGACGGCCTGCAGGTCGTCGACGCTCGCGGCCAGCAGCTTCTGCAGGTTGCCGAAGTGGTCGATGAGCCGGTCGACGACGGTGCCGGGCAGCCGCGGCACCTTGGCGAGAAGCCGGTAGCCGCGAGGCGACAGCGGAGTGTCGAGCGTGTCGTCGTTGCCGATGCGCATCGCCTCGGCGACCGACCCGAGCTCGACGAGGGCGGCGGAGTCGATGGACGCGAGCGCCTCGAGCACCAGCTCGACGCTGCGCGGTCGGCGCCCGGCCGCCAGGTAGTCGCGGACGATCAGCTCGCGCTCGGGATCGACACCGGCAATCAGCTCCTCGAGCTGGAGGTCGAGCAGCCGGCCCTCGACACCGAGCTCGAGCACGTAGGTGTCGATCTCGCCGGCGATCCTTCGCACCATCTCGAGCCGTTGGGCCGCGGCAGCGACGTCGCGCACCGTGACGAGGTCCTCGATCTCCAGCGCGGAGAGGGCGTCGGAGACCTCGTCGAGCCGGTTGCGATAGCGCTCGAGCGTGGCGACGGCCTGGTTGGCGCGGCCGATGACCGCGCCGGCGTCCTCGAGGACGTGACGGGTCTCGTCGAGGTAGAGGGCGATGATGTGCATCGACGCCGACACCGAGATGACGGGCACGCCGGTCTGCCGGGCGACGCGGTCGGCCGTGCGGTGGCGAGTGCCCGACTCCTCGGTGGGGATCGACGGGTCGGGCATGAGGTGCACGCCGGCCCGCAGAATGCGGCTGATGTCCTTGTCGAGGATGATCGCGCCGTCCATCTTGGCCAGCTCGCGCAGTCCGGTGGCCGAGAACGGCACGTCGAGGGCGAAGCCACCGGTCGACATCTCATCGACCACTCTGTCGTGCCCGATGACGATCAGCGCACCGGTGCGACCGCGCAGGATGCGCTCAAGACCCTCACGCAGGTCGGTGCCCGGCGCGATCGTCGCCAGCGTCGCCCGGAGGTCGGTCGGTGTCTCCACGGTGCTCCTGTGGGGAATGAGAGGTGGCTCTCAGTCTAGGGGGCTGCCGGGGCAGGGGTCCTGCTCAGACAGGCAACCGCGGCGGCGACGTCGGGCACCACCGTGACCCGCAGGTCGGCGTCGAGCTGGTCGAGGCCCGTGGAGCCGGCCGGCACCAGCGCGTGGCGGAATCCGAGCCGGGCGGCTTCTCGGAGTCGCTCGACGAGGTGGCGAACGGGGCGCACCTCGCCGGCGAGGCCGACCTCGCCCAGCGCGACGAGGTCGGACGGAGCCGCGAGCCCGCTCCGGGCCGAGGCGGTGGCCACGAGCACGGCGAGGTCGACCGACGGCTCGATGAGACGCGCTCCGCCGACGGACGCGGTGTAGACGTCGTGCTTCGACAGGTCGGCGCCACAGTGCTTGGCGAGGACGGCGAGGACCATCGCGACGCGTGCGGACTCGAGCCCGCTCGACGTGCGGCGGGGTGACGGCGCGTTGGTGGCGACCGTCAGGGCCTGCACCTCGGCCAGCAGCGGGCGGCGGCCCTCCATCGTGACCGTGAGGCACGTTCCCGCGACCGGCGCCGCGTGACGGGACACGAACAGGCCCGTGGGGTCTGGCACCTCGACCAGGCCGGCGTCGGCGAGGTCGAAGCAGCCGATCTCGTCGACCGGCCCGAAGCGGTTCTTGACCGCCCGCAGCAGCCGCAGGCGTGACGCACGGTCGCCCTCGAACTGCAGCACGACGTCGACGATGTGCTCGAGCACGCGCGGACCCGCCACCGTGCCGTCCTTGGTGACGTGGCCGACGAGCACCGTGGCGATACCCGCTGACTTGGCACGCTGGATGACTGCCGACGCCACCTCGCGCACCTGGGTGACGCCGCCGGGGACACCGTCGACGTCGGCGGAACCGATGGTCTGCACGGAGTCGACGACCAGGAGCGAGGGCGCCACCTCGTCGACGTGGGTGAGCAGGCCACCGAGGTCGGTCTCGGCGGCGAGGTACAGCTCGTCGTGGAGAGCGTCAGTGCGCTCGGCCCGCAGCCTGACCTGCGCCGCCGACTCCTCGCCGGACACGTAGAGCGTGCGTCGCCCCGCTCGGGCCCAGCGGGCGGCCAGCTCGAGCAGCAGCGTCGACTTGCCGACCCCGGGCTCACCGGCGAGCAGCACGACACCGCCGGGCACCACGCCGCCGCCGAGCACGCGATCGAGCTCGCCGATGCCGGACGGCAGGGAGCGCGCACCGTCGATCGCGACCTCGGTGATGGGGCGGGCCGGTGAGGCGACCGGCGCCGCCGCGGTGCGACCGGAGGGACGTGCGCCGCCGGCGACGTCGACCGTGCCCCAGGCCTGGCACTCGCCGCAGCGGCCGACCCACTTGGCGGTCGTCCAGCCGCACTCGGCACAGGAGTAGCCGGGACGAACCGTCTTGGTCTTGGTCGCTGCCATGGCAGCAACCCTAGGCGTCGGGGACGACGATTCTCGGTTTCAGATGCGGACGTCGCCGGCCGGTGTGGAGAACGTGGCGGCCAGGATGCCTGGCGTGCCGTGCGGTGCCGCCCACTCGACCTTGATGGACTCCAAGGCCGTGATCGCTCCCTCGCCCAGCCAGTCGGACACGCGCTGCGGGTCGCCGGCGATCTCGAGGGCCTTCAGCTCCAGCTCGGTGGGCGCCATCTGTGACGGATGCTCGGTCGGGTCGACCTTCCAGCTCGTGACGAAGGGCAGCTGTGGGTCGGCGACCATGCCGCGCACGCCGATCTGCTGCCACTCGAGATTGAAGCCGTCGGGGCGCCGCCGGTTGCCCGGGACGGCATGGCGTCCCATCCGGTGCTCGACGTCGGAGATGTCGTCGACCGCGACGACCCAGCCCAGCCAGCCGCCGCCGGCCTCGGAGCGCTCACGGACCGCTTGGCCGAACACGGCCTTGTCGGCGGCAGGGTGGTCGAGGACCTCCACGACCTCCACGTACTGATGGTTCTTCAGCGGCAGGATCATGTTGCGGGTGCCGAACCGGGGATGTGCGCCGCCGTCGAGGAAGGTCGCTCCCAGTGCCTTGCCCAGCTCGTCAGTGGTGGCGACGAGCCCCGCGGGCCCAGCCGCGAACGAGACGTGGTCGAGGTGCATGGGTCTCATTCTTGCCAGACGGGGGACCGGCCCCGAACGGCGGGGTCGGACCGAACCTGCCGGGCCGTGCTGGGAGGCTTCTCCCTCAGGACGCCGGGTGTGGCGTCGGGACACCAGCGTCCTCGAACGCCTCGCAGTGGCGAGACAGCTCGGCGTAGCCGTCGGCGCCCATGAGCTCCTCGAGCTCGGCGCGGTTGGCGACGTAGACGGGCTCCATGCCCACGTGCGCCTCGGTGTTCGACGAGCAGTACCAGTCGAGGTCCGCGCCACCCGGCCCCCAACCCGCACGGGTGTACTCGCCGATCTGGACCTCGGTGTAGGTGCTGCCGTCTCCCGGGTCGACCTCACGGAACTGGCGGCGGATGGGCAGCTGCCAGCAGACGTCGGGCTTGAGCGTCAGCGGCTCGACACCCTCGGCCAGTGCCAGGCCGTGCAGGGCGCAGCCGTAGCCGCCGGCGAAGTCGCGCGAGTTGTGGAAGATGCAGGCACCGTCGACGACGCGGGTCTTGAGCTCGTCCTCGTCGTCGCGCTCGGTCCAGCCCTCGAGACCTTGATCGTGCCGCTCCCAGCGTTCGGGGGTGAGCCGCTCGACGGCCGTGGCCACGCGCTGGTGGTCGGCCTCGTCCGCGAAGTGGGCGCCGAGCGTGCAGCAGCCCGCCTCGGGACTGCTCGAGAAGATGCCCGGGCAGCCGGCGCCGAAGATGCACGTCCATCGTGATGTCAGCCAGGTGAGGTCGCAGCGGAACACCTCGGAGGCGTCGGCGGGATTGGCGAACTCGACCCACTGGCGGGGGAACCCCAGATCGACTTCAGGCATCTGTCCAGCCTACGCGGCCGCCGATGCGAGATTGACGCCCGCCGATGGGAGAATGGCGGAATGCGCATGGGCGTCCTCGACATCGGCTCGAACACCGGGCACCTGCTGATCGTCGACGCCTACCGCGGCGGCCCGCCCATCCCGGCCCACACGTTCAAGGAGTCGTTGCGCCTCTCGGAGCACCTCGACGAGGACGGTGCCGTCGACGCCGAGGGCATCTCGCTGCTGGTCAAGTACGTCGTGGAGGCCCGTGCCGAGGCCGAGGACAACGGCTGCGCCACGGTGCTCGCCTTCGCGACGTCGGCGGTGCGCGACGCGGTCAACGCCGACGACGTCCTCACGGCGGTGCGCGAGGCGAGCGGCGTCGACGTCGAGGTCATGCCGGGCGAGGAAGAGGCCCGGCTGACGTTCCTCGCGGTCCGACGCTGGTTCGGCTGGTCGTCCGGACGCCTCGGCGTCTTCGACATCGGCGGCGGCTCCCTCGAGATCGCCGTGGGTTCGGACGAGGGCCCCGACGTCGCCCAGTCGATGCCGCTCGGAGCCGGCCGGCTCACCCGCGAGTGGCTCGCCACCGGTAAGCCCCAGGACGATCTCCGCCGCCATGTGCGCACGTCGATCGCCGAGGACGCCGGAGCGGTGCTCCGCGGTGGTGCGTTCGACCACGCCGTCGCCACCAGCAAGACGTTCCGCTCGCTGGCCCGCATCTGCGGTGCTGCCCCGGCCGAGGAGGGACAGTTCGTCCGGCGTGAGCTGGCGCGCACCGATCTCCAGCGGCTCGTGGAGCAGCTCGCCACCATGGACGCCGACGAGATCGCGGAGCTGCCGGGCGTCTCGTCCGACCGCGCGCACCAGATCCGTGCCGGCGCGATCGTCGCCGAGGCCGCGATGGACCTCTTCGACCTCGACGAGCTCGAGATCTGTCCCTGGGCGCTGCGCGAGGGCGTCCTGCTGCAGCACCTCGACCGTCTGTAGGACGCGCGCCGGGGGCCTGTTGCGCGACCTCTAGGCTGGGATCGTGTCTGACGCGTCCGATCGCGGATCGAAGCCCCAGCTGCGGGTGTCGCTCTCGACGTCATCGGTCTACCCGGGCTCCACGGCGAGCGCCTTCGAGGCGGCCGCTCGGCTCGGCTACGACGGGGTCGAGGTCATGGTCAGCATCGACGACGTCAGCGGTGACATCGAGGCCGTCAAGTCGCTGAGCGACTTCCACGAGATCCCGATCGTGTCGGTGCACGCGCCCTGCCTGCTGGTGACGCAGCGGGTGTGGGGCACCGAGCCATGGGGCAAGCTGCATCGCAGCGCCGAGATGGCGCTCGAGGTCGGTGCCGAGGTCGTCGTGGTGCACCCGCCGTTCCGCTGGCAGCGCGACTACGCGCGGGGGTTCGTCGACGGCGTGGCCGACCTCGAGAAGGAGTACGCCATCACCGTCGCCGTCGAGAACATGTACCCCTGGCGGACCGGCAAGCGTGAGTTCCAGGCGTACGCACCGGGCTGGGACCCGGTCCGGGAGGCCTACGAGCACGTCACCGTCGACCTCTCGCACAGCGCCACCGCCGGCGAGGACGCCCTGCAGATGGCGAAGACGCTCGGCCCACGGCTCGCCCACCTGCACCTCACGGACGGGGCCGGGTCGCCGAAGGATGAGCACCTCGTCCCCGGGCGCGGCACGCAGCCCGCTCAGGCCCTCCTCGAGCACATCGCCGCGTCCGACTACGACGGCGAGATCGTCATCGAGATCAACACCCGCAAGGCGGCCGACCAGCAGGTGCGCGAGGCCGACCTGCTGGAGTCGCTCGCCTTCGCCCGCCTCCACGCCTCCCGCTAGAGCGGGCCTCCCGGCCGATACGATCCCGTCATGATCAGCGTCGACCAGATCCTCGGGTTCGGCGTCGCCGCGCTCATCCTCATCGCGATCCCGGGGCCCAGCGTCGTCTTCGTCATCGGCCGTGCGCTGACCTACGGCCGTGGCGTCGCGCTGGCGAGCGTCCTGGGCAACTCGCTCGGACTGTTGGTCATCGTCGTGTTCGTCGCGATCGGGCTCGGCGTCGTCGTGCAGGAGTCGATCGAGGTGTACACGGTCCTCAAGCTGCTCGGCGCCGTCTACCTCGTCTGGCTCGGTTTCCAGGCCTTCCGTCATCGGCACGACTTCCAGCTCGACACCTCGACAGACATCGGACCCCGCGTCTCGGGCCGCCGCGCCATCCGCCAGGGCTTCGTCGTCGGCGTCACCAACCCGAAGGCATTCATGATCCTCGGTGCGGTGCTGCCGCAGTTCGTCGATCGCGGCGTCGGACACGTGCAGATGCAGATGCTCCTGCTCGGCCTGCTCGCCTTCACGATCGGCCTGCTATCGGACAGCCTGTGGGCGCTCATCGCCAGCCAGCTGCGGCTGTGGTTCGCCCGGTCACGTCGTCGCGGTGAGGCGGTCGGCGCGATCGGAGGCCTGTCGATGATCGGCCTCGGCGTCGGTCTCGCCATCGCCCCCGAGCCCAGCTAGTCGGGGTCAGGCGCGAGCCGGGTCGCGATCATCGCGCCGACGATGATCTGCATCTGGTGATAGAGCATGAGGGGCAGCACCAGGATCGCGAGGGTCCCGCCCGAGAACAGCACCGACGCGATCGGCAGCCCGCTGGCGAGGCTCTTGTTGGAGCCGCAGAACAGCATCGCGATGCGATCGGTGCGTGAGAATCCGAGTGCCGTCGACAGGCCCCATGTCCAGCCGATGGCGAGGGCGAGCAGCACTGCGCACACCACGGCGAGTGCAAGGACGGACCAGACGCTCAGCGTCGACCAGATGTGGGCCTCGGCGCCTTCGCTGAAGGCGACGAACACCACGAGCACGATGCTGCCGCGCTCGAAGAACTTCAGTGGGGACTCCTGGCGCTTCACCCATGCGCCGAGCACCGGACGCAGCAGCTGCCCGGCCACGAACGGCGCGAAGATCTGCAGCACGATCCGGAGCACCGACTTCGCGTCGACCGTCGCGTCGGCCGTCATCAGCAGCGCGACCAGGGCCGGCGTGAGGAAGACGCCGATGATGCTGGACAGGGAGGCACTCACGACCGCAGCTGCCACGTTCCCGCCCGCGATCCGGGTGTAGACGACGTTCGACTGGACCGTGGTGGGCACCAGGCACAGCAGGAGCACGCCGCTCGCCAGCGCGGGCGTGAGGATGCTCGGCTCGAGGAGTCGCGCGGCCAGGCCCGCCAGCGGGAAGGCGATGAACGTCGTGGCCAGCACGAAGAGGTGGAGTCGCCAGTGACTCAGGCCGGCGAGCGTCTCGCTCGTCGACAGCCGGGTGCCGTACAGGAAGAACAGCAGGCCGATCGCCACCACCGAGACGATCTTCAGCGCATCCAGCGCGCGCCCCGTCGCGGGGACGAAGGAGGCCAGCAACGCCGCCGCGATCAGCGCGACGATGAAGGGGTCGATCCGTGAGCGCACGTGCCGACACTAGTGTGAACGCCATGTCGACTCGGATCGCGATCCTCGGTGGCGGCGTGATGGGCGAGACCCTGCTCTCGGCACTGATCGACGCCGGCCACGACGTCGCCGACCTCGTCGTCAGCGAGAAGCTCGAGGCGCGCGCCGACGAGCTCCGCGAGAAGCACGATGTCGAGGTCACCGACAACGCCGAAGCCGTCGACGGGGCCGATGTCGTGCTCGTCGTCGTCAAGCCCCAGGACGTCCCCGCACTCCTCGAGGAGATCGCACCGGCCGTCGACGCCGACGCGACGGTCGTATCACTGGCCGCCGGCATCCGGATCGCGACGATCGAGTCTGCCCTTCCAGCCGGCATCGCCGTCGTCCGTGCCATGCCCAACACCCCGGCCCTGGTCGGCGAGGGCATGTTCGGCATCTCGCCGGGAACGTCGTGCAGCGACGAGCGCCTGGACGAGGTACGACAGCTGCTGAAGACGGGCGGCAAGGTCGCCATCGTCGACGAGAGCGGCCAGGACGCGGTCACGGCGGTGTCGGGTTCCGGCCCGGCCTACGTCTTCTACCTGGCCGAGGCCATGATCGACGGTGGCATCGAGGCCGGGCTCGACCCCGAGACCGCCCGCACGCTCGCCACCCAGACCCTGGTCGGCGCGGCCAAGCTGCTGGCGACGTCGGACGACGACGCCGCCGAGCTCCGGCGCCGCGTGACGTCACCGAACGGCACCACCGCGGCGGCCATCGAGACGTTCGACGAGCGCGGAGTCCACGACGCCCTGGTGGCCGGTGTGCTTGCGGCCGCCCGCCGCTCGGCAGAGCTCTCGGGCAGCCCCTAGGCTGCACAGCATGTCCGACCGCGCCGGCCTCGTCTTCGACGAACGGCTCACCGGCTACAACTTCGGGGTCTCCCATCCCATGAACCCGGTGCGGGTCGAGCTGACCATGCAGCTGGCCCGCGAGCTCGGCGTGCTCGACCAGCTCGACGTCGTGGGTGCCGAGGCCTGCTCGGTCGACGACCTCTGCGCCGTGCACTCGCACGAGTACGTCGAGCGGGTGCAGGCGGTGAGTGCGGATCCCTCACACCTCGATCCGGAGGTCGGGCTCGGCACGGCCGACAACCCTGCGTTCGCGGGCATGCACGAGGCGAGCGCGCTGATCGCGGGCGCCACCATCGAGGCGGCCCGCCGGGTCTGGACCGGCGAGTCGCTGCGCGCCGCCAACATCACCGGCGGCCTGCACCACGCGATGCCGGGCCTCGCCAGCGGGTTCTGCATCTACAACGACGTCGGACTGGCCATCCGGTGGTTGCTCGACCAGGGCGCCGAACGGGTGGCCTACGTCGATGTCGACGCCCACCACGGCGACGGCGTGCAGGCGATCTTCTACGACGACCCGCGCGTGCTGACGGTCTCGCTGCACGAGGGGCCGCAGACTCTCTTCCCCGGCACGGGCTTCCCCACGGAGACCGGCGGACCCGGAGCGGAGGGCACCTCGGTCAACGTGGCGCTCCCGCCAGGGACGTCCGACGCCGGTTGGTTGCGCGCGTTCCACGCGGTCGTGCCCGAGGTCGTGCGGGCGTTCGATCCGGACATCCTCGTCACCCAGCACGGCTGCGACTCGCACATGGACGACCCGCTCACCAACCTCATGCTCAGCGTCGACGGCCAGCGAGCCTCCTACCTCGCGCTCGAGCAGCTCGCCGAGGAGCTCACCGGCGGTCGCTGGATCATCACGGGTGGCGGCGGCTACGCCGTCAGGGATGTCGTCCCCCGCATCTGGACGCATCTCCTCGCCATCGTGTCGGGGGCACCGATCGATCCCGAGACCGCCACGCCACCCGGCTGGCGGTCGACCGTGGAGCAGCTGGGCGGCCGCAGCGCACCGCAGCGCATGACGGACGGCCGCAGCCCGGCCTACCGCGACTGGAGCCTGGGATACGACCCCGCCAGCTGGCTCGACCGCTGTGTCCAGGCGACGCGCGCGGAGTCGTTTCCGCTGCTCGGGATCGATCTCAGCGCCTGAAACCGCGATTTGGCCCGTCATTCCGGAATTTGAGCAACTTTGGACTCTGCTACCCCTTGGACCTCAGGAGGCACTACTCTCGTGATCAAGCACGCGCGCTTCCTCTCCGGTGGGGAAGCCGGAGAGCGCGCGTGCCCTTCGTCGCACTGCGGCGACTGAGTAGCGGAAGTAGGTGGTGGCATGGCATCGGGGCCGAACTTCCTGACCGTCGCTGAAGTGGCGGCGCAGATGCGCGTGTCGAAGATGACCGTCTACCGACTCGTCCACGCCGGTGAGCTCGAAGCCGTCCGCGTGGGCCGCTCGTTCCGTGTGCCCGAGAGCGCCGTGTCCGACTATCTGTCGAAGTCCTTCTTCCAGGCCGGATGAGGCTTTCCGGCTCCAACCACGTACGCTTGGGACCTCCTCCACCGATTTTTAAGGGTCACTTGTGGGTTCAGTAGTCAAGAAGCGTCGCAAGCGGATGTCCAAGAAGAAGCACCGCAAGATGCTCAAGCGCACGCGGGTGCAGCGCCGCAAACTCGGCAAGTAGACCTCATGGGCCGGGTCGTCCTCGTCACCGGTGTCGCCGGCACCTTCGCGGCACGGGTCTCTCGCACCCTCGCCGAGCTGGGCGAGAGGTCCGACATCGATCGCGTGATCGGCCTCGACACCCGACCCCCTGACGGCGACCTCGGCGGCGTGAAGTTCGTCCGCGCCGACATCCGCACCCCGGTCGTCGGCAAGGTGATGGCCGTCGAGGACGTCGACGTCGTCGTCCACCTCGACGTCAACCCGTCCGACATGGCCCGCGGAGGCAGCGGCGCCAAGGAACGCAACGTCATCGGCACGATGCAGCTGCTCGCCGCCTGCCAGCGCTCGGCGCACGTCTCCAAGCTCGTGCTCGGCTCGTCCACCGCGGTCTACGGCACGTCACCGCGCGATCCGGCGTTGTTCACCGAGTCCACCTCACCGCAGGGCGGCGTACGCGCCGGGTTCCCGAAGGACGCCGTCGAGGTCGAGAGCTACGTGCGCGGATTCGCCCGGAGGCGTCAGGACGTCATCATCACGACACTCCGCCTGGCCCAGGTGCTCCACGCCGACATCGAGACCCCTCTGCGCAACTACTTCGCGAACCCCCTCCTGCCGTCGGCGCTCGGCTTCGACCCGCGGCTCCAGTTCGCTCACCTCGACGACGCGCTGGCCGTGTTCACCGAGTCGGTCGTCTCCGACCGGCCTGGCACCTTCAATGTCGCTGGTCCGGGCGTGATGCTGCTCTCGCAGGTGGCCCGCCGCCTCGGCAAGCCCGTCATCCCACTGCCCCCCGTGGGGTTCGCCGCCCTGGCCGGTCGAGCCATTCGTACGATGGGCGGTGAGATGTCCCCCGACCTTCACCGCCTGCTCACGTACGGCCGCGCCGTCGACATCTCGGCGCTGCGCGACATCTTCGGCTACGAGCCCGCGTACAGCACGGAGGAGACGTTCGAGCAGTTCCGCGCGAGCCAGCGTCCCGGTGTGCTTTCCGCAGTCGGAGGCACCAGATGACCGACGACCGCCGCACCATCGGCTCGGGCGGACAGGCCGGCCGTGGCAACCGGTCCACCTCGCCGTCGTCCGCCGCCCGCTCGCTGGCCGGGGGAGCGTCGCGCGCGAAGAAGCCGGTCACCAAGGCCAAGGCCGCCCCCAAGCCCGACGCCCCGAAGGCGTCCAAGCCCACCACCAAGCCGGCCGCCAAGAAGACCACCACGCGCGGCGCCTCGCGCTCCGGAGGCGCCCGTAAGCCGACCGATCCGCCCCGCTTGCGGGCCGTCACCGAGGAGGACGCAGCCGAGGCTGCGGCCGCTGCAGCGGAGGAAGCGGCTCGCAAGACCCGCACCGCCGGTCCGGGCGCCATGCCGGCCGGCATCCCGCTCGACGAGATCGTCGTCGCGATCGCGCAGGCCGCGCAGCGCGTCTTGGGCTCCGACTGGGAAGGCCGGCTGGCCGCCTTCGTCGCCGCCCTGCGCAAGCGGCTCAGCGGCGACTTCGAGGTCGACGAGTTCGGCTTCGACCCGCAGATCACCGAGATCCTCAGCGGAGCCATCGAGCCGCTGGCCGAGAAGTGGTTCCGGCTCGAGGTGCGCGGCATCGAGAACATCCCGGCCGAGGGCGGTGCGCTGCTGGTCGCCAACCACTCGGGCACGGTGCCGATCGACGGCCTCATCACGGGCTACGCGGTCAAGAAGTACGGCGGCCGCAACCTGCGACCCCTTGGCGCCGACCTCGTGTTCGCCCTGCCGTTCGTGGGGCAGATGGCTCGCAAGGTGGGCGCCACGCTCGCCTGCACCGCCGACGCCGAACGCCTGCTCACCAGCGGCGAGCTCGCCGGTGTCTGGCCTGAGGGCTTCAAGGGCATCGGCAAGCCGTTCGCCGAGCGGTACAAGCTGCAGAGGTTCGGCCGCGGCGGCTTCGTGTCGTCGGCGATGCGGGCGCAGGTGCCCATCGTGCCGGTCTCGATCGTCGGCGCCGAGGAGATCTATCCTCTGGTCGGCAACGTGCCGTCGCTGGCGCGTCTGCTGGGCATCCCGTACCTGCCGATCACGCCGTTCTTCCCGCTGCTCGGACCGCTGGGCATGATCCCGCTGCCCAGCAAGTGGATCATCGAGTTCGGCGAGCCCATCCGGACCGACGCCTACGAGCCCGAGGCGGCCGACGACCCGATGCTGCTGTTCAACGTCACCGACCAGGTGCGCGAGACCATCCAGCAGACGTTGTACGCCCTGCTCGTCGACCGCGGCAACGCGTTCTTCTGAGACGTCGCGCAGGGAGCGGGCCGGTCAGCCGACGGCCGACCTTCGCGCGCGTGGACTAGTGGTTCGGCGCGATCAGACCGTCGAGCAGGCTCGGCACGACGCCGGGCTGGTCGTCGTCGCCGAGGAGCGAGCCCACGAGGGGATCGGTGAGATCCTTCACCTTCGGGGCCTCGGTCGATGCGCTGGACGGGCCAGGAGCTTCATTGATCGGCAGGCTCGGCACCGTGATGTCTGGGGTGGGCAGGAGCTTGTTGCCGGAGTCGCCGTTGTTGTTGCCGCCGCTGTTGGCCGCCGCCGTCGGTGCGGAGGTCGGGCCGGCCGACCCCCCGCCGCCCAATGACGTGACGGCCCCCACGAGCCCGGTGATGTTGGCGGTGCTGCAGCTGGTGCACAGGTTCGAGGCCTGGCTGACGAGCTCGCTGACCGTGCTGGCGGCGTCCTGGAACGACTGGTCGGCGTTGCTCGGCATGTTGCCCGAGAGCTGCGCGAGGTCGGCTGCCGCGGCCGCGGAGAAGTCGTTGACCGTGGTGATGGACTGGACCGATCCGTTCTGGCCGTAGGCCCGGAAGAGCGAGCCCGAACCGGCCTTGGCCTGTTCGGCGAAGTCGTCGAGAGCCCCGGCCACGTGCTCGCGCGCCTGCGGCGAACCGTCCTCGGTGAGTCGACGTGCCTCGGCCAGGCGCTCGGACGCCTGTGTGAGGCGGTACTCACCGCGCGAGAGATCGTCCTTGTGGAACGCGAGCTCCACGTTCTCGACGCCGCGCTTGACCGGGTACAGCATCTCGCCCGGAAGGGCCTGGGCACTCGCGCCGACCATGCCGACGAAGCCGCCGGCGGTGACCACGGCAGCGGTCAGACCGGCCAGCCTGCGACGGAAGCCGTAGGACGGCGTACGAACCGGCGGACGGTGCGTGTGCTGCGGGGAGTGTGCGGGAGCGAGGACCGTGGTGGCCTCGGTCATGAGTTGGGTGCGAAGTGCGAATCGGAATTCTGCGGAGGGCTCCGCAACGGCGGCCTCGCAGATCTGCTCAGCGCACGCGACGAGCTCGGCGAGCTCGGTGTCCAGGGTTGTCCTGGAGCGTCGTGCGCGACCGTCCCAGGCCTCGTTGAAGGCCTGGGCGGCGTCGTGGTCCCGGCGGGTCATCGCCACGTCCTTGTGTTCGCGGATGTGTTCGCGGATTGTTTCGCGGATGGTGTACTCAGACCAACGACGAAAACGCTGGTCGGGTTACGCCCTGGGGACGTGAAGTAGGCCGTCATCGCAGATCACTCGGAACGCGTTTCGCGAGGCTCCGCACGGCACGCAGCTGGAGCTGCTTGATCGCGCCTTCACTGCGCTGCAGGGCGGCTGCCGTCTCGGCGATCGACATGCCCTGGATGAAGCGCATCAGGACGCAGTCGCGCTGCTCAGGCGGCAGGGAGTTGACCGCGTCGAACAGCATCTCGTTGGAGATCAGGGCGAGGACGTCGTCCTCGGGGCTGCTCGCGGTGGTGCGGCCCTCCGGCACGTCGTCGGAGACGATCTCGAGGCGTGAGCGGCTCGACTTGAAGTGGTCGGCGATGAGGTTGCGCGCGATGGTGGTGAGCCACGCGCCGAAGTCCTTGCCCTGCCAGGTGAAGCGCTGGATGGCGCGGAGTCCGCGCACGAACGTCTCGCTGGTGAGGTCCTCGGCCAGGGGGCGTGAGCCGACCCGGTAGTAGATGAAGCGGAACACGCCTGAGACGTAGTGGTCGTAGAGCTGGCCGAAGGCCTCAGCGTCGCCGTCGCGCGCGAGCTCGACCAGGGCTCGCAGGCGGGTGCCCTCGGCGTCGAGCTCGGGGTCCGGCGGCGTGTCGTTGCTGCCGCTCGAAGGGAGTCTCGCGGGGGAGTGGGTCGTGGCCAGGGCGATGGCGAGGGCTCGGTCGTCTGGGAGTTCGAGCGCAAGCGCCAGCGTTGCACGGAGTGCAGTCGTCGACACAATCACGGGACTCCCTCCCAGATCGTCGTGAGTCTAGCGGGAAGCGTGGGTCGTGTCTCCTCAACGCCGCAGGCGGCGAGACACCTGCCACGCTGCGGCGATGGCACCGCCACCGCCGGCCACCTTGGCGCTGAGAACGGCGACCTTGCGGCCCGTGCGGTAGTCGCGGATGCGCCAGCCGTGCGCCTTGGCGTAGGCGCGCAGCTTGGCGTCGGGATTGACCGCGCACGGGTGGCCCACGAGCGAGAGCATCGGCAGGTCGTTGCTGGAGTCGGAGTACGCGGAGCAACGCTCGAGCTCGAGGCCCTCTCGCTCCGCGATCGTGCGGATCGCCACGGCCTTGCCCTCGCCGTGCAGCATCTCGCCCACGAGCTCGCCGGTGTAGACACCGTCGACGTGCTCCGCGACGGTGCCGATGGCGCCGGTGAGGCCGAGCCGACGAGCGATGACGCTGGCGAGCTCGATCGGTGCGGCAGTGACGAGCCAGACGCGCTCGCCACGGTCGAGGTGCTGCTGGGCGATGGCGCGGGTGCCGGGCCAGATGCGCTCGGCCATTCGCTCGTCGAAGATCTCCTCGCCGATCTCCTCGAGCTCGCTGACCTGGTGTCCCTTGATGAACGCCAGTGCGGACGACCGCGCCTCGGCGATGTGCTCGGGGTCCTCGACCCCGACCACGCGGAAGTACATCTGCTGCCACACGGCCTTGGCGATGTCGCGGGTCGTGAAGAACTTGCGCCGGTGCAGGCCGCGGGCGAAGTGGAAGATCGACGCCCCCTGCATGATCGTGTTGTCGACGTCGAAGAACGCCGCCGCCGTGACGTCGGGCTCGGGAGCGAGGGCGTGCTCGACCTCCGTGGCCGCCGCGGCAGCCTGTCCGGCCAGCACGGATCGCGACTGCAGATTGCGCTTGCGATCACCGGTCGGGGTGCTGGGCATGCCTCCGACAGTAACGGTCACCCGTGCCCCTGGACCGTGTGGTTGACTCGGCCTGTGACCGTCAACGTCAGCGACTTTCTGCGTGCGGCGGCCGAGAACGATCCAGACGGAACCGCCCTCGTGGAGCACCGCCCGGCGTGGGTGCCGGGTGCTGGGCGGCAAGACGTGCAGAGCGAGCGGCACGACCTGAGCTGGGCCGACCTCGACTCAGCCGCCGACGCCATCGCGCGCTCCCTCTCCGGGCGCGGCCTGGTGGCCGGTCAGCGCGTGGCGATCGTGATGGCCAACCGCATCGACCTGCCGATCGCCTACTTCGGCATCCTGCGCGGTGGCATGGTCGCCGTGCCCATGAACCCGCGCTCGACGACCCGCGAGATCGCCCGCATGCTCGAGGACGCGAAGGCGAAGGTCGTGCTGTGCGACGAGTCCGGCGCCACCCAGGTGCGTGAGGCCCTGGCGGGCGACAGCGGTCCCACCGACTGTGCCGTCGTGGTCGACGGCATCGATCCGCTCGAGGGCGAGACGTCGTTCTCCGACTTTCTCGCCCAGGCTCCAGACGTCGAACCCGCGGCTCCCCGTGACGCCGAGGCCCTGGGCGTCATCCTCTACACGTCCGGCACGAGCGGCAAGCCGCGCGGCGTCATGCTCAGCCACCGGGCTCTCATCGCCAACATCGAGCAGACGGCCGCCATCGACCCTCCGCCGGTCACGAGCGACGACATCTGCCTCGGCCTGCTGCCGATGTTCCACATCTACGGCCTCAACGCAGTGCTCGGACAGGCCGTGCGCCAGGGCGCGTGCACGCTGATGGTCGACGGCTTCGACCCGGCCGGCCTGCTCGACACGATCGTGGCCGAGGGCGTCACGAACCTCCCGCTCGCACCGCCGGTGGTCGCTGCCTGGGCCGGTCGCGACGACCTGCGCGAGAAGCTCGCCGGCGTCAACGCTGGTGCTGTCCGGCGCCTCGAACCTCGACCCCGAGCTCGCTGCCGGCTTCTTCGAGTCCTCCGGTCACCACGTCGAGCAGGGTTACGGGCTCACCGAGACGTCTCCCGTCATCGCGACGACCCTCGGCTCCCCGCGCGGTCCCGACGACGCGCCCAAGCCCGGCTCCGTCGGTCGCCCGCTCCCGGGCATCGAGGTCCGCGTCGTCGACTCGGGCGGCAACGACTCGGCGCCGGGTGACCCTGCCGAGCTGTGGGTGCGCGGCGACAACGTGTTCTCCGGATACTGGCCCGACGGCGTCGACGGTCCGCACGAGGACGGCTGGTACCCGACGGGCGACATCGGCCTCATCGACGAGGACGGCGACCTGATGCTCGTCGACCGCCTGCGTGAGCTGGTCATCGTGTCCGGCTTCAATGTCTACCCGTTCGAGGTCGAGGACGTCATCGCCGAGGTCGAGGGCGTCGCGGAGGTGGCCGTCGTGGGCACCCCCGACGAGGAGACCGGCGAGGCCGTTCTCGCCTTCGTCGTGCCGAGCGACGTCGCCGCGGGCGACGACGTGGGCTCGGTCGAGGACGAGCTGCGCACCAAGGTCCAGGAGCACTGCGCCGGGCGACTGGCCCGGTTCAAGCAGCCGTCCCGCGTGGTGGTCGTCACCGGGCTGCCGCACTCGGCCACCGGCAAGGTCGCCAAGGGACGCCTGCGTGCGCTGGCCCGCAGCGACGACCTCGGCCTGCAGGCGCAATGAGCCCGGGCGCGAGCCCCCCGGCTCACGCGGACGCGGCACGCGTGGTGCTCTACACCCGTCCGGCGTGCCACCTGTGCGAGGTGGCCGAGCAGGTGGTGGCCGAGGTCTGTGGCCGCACCGGCGACACCTGGACGACGGTCGACATCACCGGTGACGACGACCTGGTGCGCCGATTCACCGACCAGGTGCCGGTCGCGTTCGTCGACGGCGTCCAGCACGACTTCTGGCGGGTCGACCCGGATCGGCTCCAGAAGGCGCTCGCCCGGCGCTGACAGCGGATTCGGCGGTGTGACGCAGCCCACCCGAACCCTGAGACGATTTTGTTCTCACGTTCACAAACTCGTAAACTGATCTGCGCGTCACGGCCAGTCCCGAGAACACCGCACGGGGACAATCCCAGGCCGTGCCGCGATGGAGCAGAGCACCGTGACAATACTTCGCAGCGACCGGCTCACCGCCGGTGCGGCCGAGCGTGGCATCCCTGATGCCACCGTCGCCCGACTCCCGATCTACCTGCGAGCCCTGACGACCCTTGCGGACCAGGGCATCGGCGTCTGCTCCTCCCATCAGCTCGCCTCGGCGGCCGGCGTCAATCCCGCCAAGCTGCGGAAGGACCTCTCCTACCTCGGCTCGTACGGCACCCGCGGGGTCGGCTACGACGTCGAGTACCTGCGCTACCAGATCGCCCGCGAGCTCGGCCAGACGCAGGACTGGGACGTCGTCATCGTCGGAGTCGGGCACCTGGGCTCGGCGTTGTCCACGTACGGCGGGTTCACCACGCGCGGCATCCGCATCGCGGCACTCATCGACACCGACCCCAAGCGCGTCGGCACCGAGGTCGGCGGCATCACCGTCGAGCCGCTCACGGCCCTCTCGAAGATCGTGCGCAACCGGCACATCGCGATCGCGGTCATCGCCACGCCGGCTGAAGCCGCCCAAGACGTCACCGACGCCCTCGTGGCCGCCGGCGTCACCAGCATCCTCAACTTCGCGCCGGCGATCGTCACCGTCCCCGACGGCGTCGACGTCCGCAAGGTCGACCTCTCGATCGAGCTGCAGATCCTCGCGTACCACGAGCAGCGCAAGGCCTCCAACGGCTCCGAAGCCGCCGGAACGGGGGAAACGGCATGAGCGAGCGCCAGCGAGTGAGTCATCAAGCTGTCATGCCAGCGCCTTCGTATCGTGGGCTTCTCTCGGAGGTGCTGGCATGAGCGTCCTGATCGTCGGCATGTCCCACAAGTCAGCACCGATCGAGCTGCTCGAGCGCGCCTCGCTCGACACCGACGCCGCCGTCAAGCTGTCGCACCGCGCGCTCGACACCTCGTCGGTCACCGAGGCCGCGGTCATCTCCACCTGCAACCGCGTCGAGATCATCGTCGAGACAGAACGCTTCCACGGCGCCGTCGAGGAGGTGTCGCGCCTGCTCGCCGAGCACGCCGGACTCGACCGCACCCAGCTCGTGCAGCACGTCTACGTCCAGTACGACGACGCCGCGGTCGCCCACCTGTTCGCCGTCGCCTCCGGGCTCGACTCGATGATCCTCGGCGAGAGCCAGATCCTCGGTCAGGTCCGCGACGCCCTTCATGCCGCCCAGGCCGAGGCCACGGTCGGCCCGGCCCTCAACGCGCTGTTCCAGCAGGCCCTCCGCATCGGCAAGCGTGGTCACGCCGAAACCGGCATCGACAAGCTGGCGCCGTCCACCGTCACGGCGGGGCTCGACGCCGCCGGCGCGGTGGCCGAGGAGCCCACCGCACGATTCCTGGTCGCCGGAGCGGGCACCATGGCGAGCCTCGCGGTGCGCACGCTCGTCGACCGGGGCGTCGAGCCCGAGCGCATCGCGGTCGCGAACCGCACGGTGCAGCGCGCCCACGAGCTCGTCGCGACCTTCGGCGTGCGCGCCGTGATGTGGGACGACCTCGACGTCGAGCTCGCCACCACCGACGTCGTCATCAGCTGCACCGGTGCCGCAGGCTTCGTCTTCGACCGGCAGCGCATCGCCGCCGCGACGGCAGGTCGCGCGGTCACGTTCGTCGATCTCGCCCTGCCTCGTGACGTCGACCCGTCTGCCACCCTCGTCGAGGGCGTCACGGTCATCGACCTCGTCGTGCTGGGGGAACGTACGGAGAGCGCCGAGCTCGCCGCAGACGTCGAGCACGTGCGCGAGATCGTCGAGGACGAGGTCCGCACGTTCCTGGCCGCCAAGTCGGCGTCGCACGTCACGCCCACCGTCGTTGCCCTCCGCTCGATGGCCACCGAGGTCGTCGAGGCCGAGGTCGCCCGCATCACCACCCGCATGCCCGACCTCCGCACCGAAGAGGTCGAGCAGGTGCGCCGCTCCTTGCAGCGCGTCGCCGACAAGCTCATCCACACGCCCACCGTGCGCGTGCAGCAGCTCGTCGAGGGCCCCGGCGGTCTCACCTACGCCGACGCCCTCGCCGACCTGTTCGCGCTCGACCAGGCCGCCGTCGAGGCCGTCACCCGGGTCGGGGGTGAAGAGGCATGAGCGTGCGCATCGGCACCAGGGCCAGCGCCCTGGCCATGACCCAGTCGCAGCTGGTCGCCTCGCGCCTGAGCGAGCTGCACGGCGTCGACGTCGAGCTCGTCACCATCTCCACCGAGGGCGACCGCTCCGACGCTCCGCTCGTCACGCTCGGCGGCACCGGCGTCTTCGCCGCCGCCCTGCGAGAGGCCGTCGCGTCCGGTGAGGTCGATCTCGCCGTCCACTCGCTCAAGGACCTGCCCACAGCACCCGATCCCCGGCTCCGCATCGCTGCGATCCCGGTACGGGAGGATCCGCGCGACGTCCTGGTGGCGCGCGACGGACTCACGCTCGGCGAGCTGCCCCAGGGTTCGCGCGTCGGCACCGGCGCACCACGCCGCGCTGCGCAGATCAATGCGCTCGGCCTCGGCGTCGACGTCGTTGACATCCGCGGCAACGTCGACACCCGCCTCGGCAAGGTCAGCACGGGTGAGATCGACGCCGTGGTCCTGGCCCTGGCCGGCCTCAAGAGGCTCGGACGCGAGTCTGAGGCCACCGAGGTCATCGACCCCCTTCAGATGCTTCCCGCACCAGGCCAGGGAGCCCTGGCCTGCGAGTGTCGCGCCGACGATGTCGCGACCACTCGCCTGCTCGACGTCCTCGACGACCCCGACACCCGGGCCGCCGTGACCGCCGAGCGCAGCCTCCTCGCCACCCTCGAGGCAGGTTGCAGCGCACCCGTCGGGGCCCTGGCCGACATCGCCTGGGGCGATGACGGCGAAGAGCTCTGGCTCCGCGCCGTTGTCGCCGACATCTCCGGCAATCCCTCCATCCGCCTGTCCGCGAACGGCTCGCCCAGCGAGGCCGCCGCGGTGGGTGAGCGTCTTGCTGCCCAGATGCTCACCGAGGGCGCCGCCTCCCTGATGGGCGTCGCTCCATGACCACACGGCAGAAAAAGAAGGAATCCAGCACTGTGAACACAGCCACCCATGCATCGCCCGCACCAGCCAAGGTGAACACCGTGAAGCGACGCAGCCCGTTGGGCCACGTCAGCTTCGTCGGCGCCGGGCCGGGAGACACGAGTCTGCTCACCGTGCGGGCCACCGAGCTCCTCGCGACGGCCGACGTCGTCATCACCGAGCTGCCCGAGCACGCCGCCCTCGTCACGACCGACGCCGAGGTCGTCGACGGAAGCGTCGGCGAGGACGGTGAAACGTTGACCCACGCCGCCCGAGCCCGCCTGGTCGTGCGGCACGCCAAGACCGGCGCGCACGTCGTGCGGCTCATCTCCGGCGACCCGTTCACGTACTCGACCGGGCCCGAGGAGGCCCTCGCCTGCGCGAAGGCCGGCATCGGGTTCGAGATCGTGCCGGGCATCTCCTCGGTGTCGGCAGTGCCCGCCTACGCGGGTGTGCCGCTGACCAACCGCAGCAACCGCGAGTACTCGGTGGTCCGCGTCAGCGACGCCCGGATCGACTGGTCGGCACACGCCGGCGCCGACACCCTCGTGCTGCTCTCCGCCGTCGACCGCATCGGCGAGGTCGCCGAGGCCATCGTCGAGGCCGGCCGCGCGCCGGAGACACCGGTCGCGATGACCCGCGTGGGAACCACCACCGAGCAGACCACGCTCGTCTCGACGCTGGCCGACATCGCCGCCGACGCCACCGCGGCCGGCATGACGTCGCCGGCCATCACGGTCGTCGGCGAGGTCGTCACGATGCGCGAGGCGTTGTCGTGGTTCGAGACCAAGCCTCTCTACGGATGGCGCGTGCTCGTGCCCCGCACCAAGGAGCAGGCGGCCGGACTCGCCGCCCGCCTGCGCTCCTTCGGCGCGGTCTCCGAAGAGGTGCCGACCATCTCGGTCGAGCCGCCGCGCAACCCGCAGCAGATCGACAAGGCCGTCCGCGGCCTGGTCGAGGGACGCTACGAGTGGGTCGCGTTCACGAGCGTCAACGCCGTCAAGGCCGTCCGGGAGAAGTTCGAGGAGTACGGGCTCGACGCCCGCGCGTTCTCGGGCCTCAAGATCGCTGCCGTCGGTGAGCGCACCGCCGAAGCCGTCGCTACCTGGGGCATCCGTGCCGACCTGGTGCCGAGCGGCGAGCAGTCCGCCCGCGGGCTGCTGGAGGACTGGCCGCCCTACGACGACCTGCTCGACCCCATCAACCGGGTCTTCCTGCCGCGTGCCGACATCGCCACCGAGACCCTCGTGGCGGGCCTGATCGAGCTCGGCTGGGAGGTCGACGACGTCACCGCGTACCGCACCGTGCGGGCCGCCCCGCCGCCCGCGCCGACGCGCGAGGCCATCAAGAGCGGCAAGTTCGACGCCGTGATGTTCACCTCGAGCTCCACCGTGCGCAACCTCGTCGGCATCGCCGGAAAGCCGCACGCCTCGACGATCATCGCGTGCATCGGACCGGCCACGGCCAAGACGGCCGAGGAGCACGGCCTCCGGGTCGATGTCCTCGCCGAGAAGCCGTCGGTCGAGGTGCTGGCCGACGCGCTCGCCGAGTTCGGTGCAGCCCGACGCCTCGCCTTCCTCGAGTCCGGCGAGCCGGTCACCAAGCCGTCGCAGCGTCGGCCGTCGTCACGGCGGAAGGCCTGACCGTGTTCCCGCCCGACGAGGGTGCAGTGCGGCCTCGCCGACTGCGGACGTCGCCGGCCATGCGCCGGTTGGTCGCGGAGACGTCGGTCGAGCCGCGGCAGCTGGTGCTGCCGATGTTCGTGGCCGAGGGACTGACCGAGCCTCGGGCGATCTCGAGCATGCCCGGCGTCGTGCAGCACACGCGTGAGTCGGCCCGCAAGGCGGTTGCCGAGGCGGCGTCGCTCGGGCTCGGCGGCGTCATGCTGTTCGGCGTGCCCGAGCACAAGGACGCGACCGGCTCGGGAGCGCTCGACCCCAGCGGCATCCTCAACGTGGCGCTCGCGGACGCCCGGCAGGAGGTCGGCGACGACCTGCTCGTGATGGCCGACCTGTGCCTCGACGAGTTCACCGACCACGGCCACTGCGGCGTGCTCGACGACCGGGGTCGCGTCGACAACGACGCCACGCTGGAGGTCTACGCCGAGATGGGCGTCGTGCAGGCCGACGCGGGTGCCCACCTCGTCGCGCCCAGCGGGATGCAGGACGGCCAGGTCCGGGCGATCCGCCTGGCCCTGGACGCGGCCGGCCACCAGGACGTCGCGATTCTCGCCTATGCCGCGAAGTACGCGTCAGCGTTCTACGGCCCGTTCCGCGAAGCCGTCGCCAGCTCGTTGCAGGGCGACCGTCGCACGTACCAGCAGGACCCCGCCAACGCCCGGGAGGCCGTGCGTGAGGTGCTGCTCGACGTGGCCGAGGGTGCGGACATCGTCATGGTCAAGCCGGCACTCGGCTACCTCGACCTCGTGGCGCGCGTGCGCGACGCGGTCGACCTTCCCGTGGCCGCCTACAACGTCTCCGGCGAGTACGCCATGGTCGAGGCCGCCGCCGAGCGTGGCTGGATCGACCGCGAGCGCGTCATCGACGAGTCGGTGCTGTCGATCCGTCGTGCCGGCGCCGACATCGTGCTGACCTACTGGGCTGCGGAGATCGCTGCTCGCCACTGAGGCGCCTGGTCAGTCGTTGCCGGCCCTGTCCAAGCATGCTTGCTTCTTGGTCGGATTGAGGAGGAGATTGCAAGCGATCTTCTCGGCGTCCGTCAGCACGCCATTGACGACGCCACCGACGCCGCCGCCGCCCGTGCTGCCTCCGCCCGTGCCGCCTCCGCCGGTGCCGCCACCGACGGGGGGCGGAGTCGGGGTCGGGGTCGGCGTCCCACCGGTGCCACCGGAGCCGGTGCCGCCACTGCCGGTGCCGGGCTTCGGGTTCTCGGCCTGCTGCTGATCCTTCTTGGCCTTCGCGCGCGCCTTCGGGCCGAGCGTCTGGTCGTTGGACTGGCTGGTGATGATCGAGGACGACGGGTAGCCGTCGGGCGACTGCGAGAACTCACCGTTGGCGTAGGCGGCCGAGATCTTCATGACCAGGTCGACGTAGGAGTCGGAGTGGTTGTAACGGTGGACGGCCGCGCGTGCGCCGCCATCGGTGGAGAGGTCGTCGGAGCCGGCGCAGAGATAGATGCCTGCCGCCGTGGCGGCGTCGTCGATGTCCTGGGGGTTCTTCTTGCCGTCGTTGTCGGAGTCGACGCCGACGTTGGCCCAGGTGCCCGGGATGAACTGCATGGGCCCGACGGCACGGTCCCAGACCGTGTCCTTGTCGAGGGAGCCGTTGTCGGTGTCGGAGATCTTGGCGACACCGTTGCCGTTGAGCGGGGCACCGTAGATGCCGGGCTCGGCGAGTCCGTCGGCGCTCAGCGCGTTGCCGTTGCTGCGTCCGTGGTTGGACTCGACGCGGCCGAGGGCGGCGACGAGGTTCCAGGGCAGCTTGCAGCTGGCGTCGGCCTTGGAGAGCAGGGTCTCGGCGCGGCGGTAGGAGAACAGGGCGGCCGAGGGGATGCCGTTGGTGGAGAGGGTCGAGACGGCGCCATCAGCGCCGGCGCGCGGGTCGATGCCGCCGGGCGACTTCTGCACGGTGGCGGGCTGGTCGAAGGCGCTCGACGGGACGTCGGGGATCGCGTCGGGGTCGGAACCGCCGACCGCGATGGCCAGGCCGGAGTTGGTGAGGGCAGCGCCCCAGGCACCCACGAGCACAGCCATCGGCACCAGCGCACTTGCCTTCTGCAAGCGCGAGAGCTGTCTGGCCATGTCTTCCTCTGGAACGTCAGGATGACCCGTTCAGGGCCATCGAACAACCGATGTTACCTGCACCGTTCCCACCACGGCGAAGAATGCTGAATACAGAAGAAGACAACGATATCCCGGATGAGGGGTTACGCACGACCAACCCCGACCAGCGACAATGGCCGGGTGAATGCCAGTCCCAGCTCGCAGCAATGGTTCGACCGTGCCCTCGTCGTGTCACCCGGTGGCGTCAACTCTCCGGTGCGGGCCTTTCGGGCGGTCGGCGGCACGCCGCGGTTCATGGTGGGCGGCGAGGGCGCGTGGCTCACGGACGCCGACGGCGAGCGCTATCTCGACCTGATCGGCTCCTGGGGTCCGATGCTGCTGGGCCACGCTCACCCCGAGGTCGTCGCGGCGGTCCAGGCCGCTGCGGGGCACGGCACGTCCTTCGGGACCCCCAGCCCGCCCGAGGTCGAGCTCGCCGAGGAGATCGTCGCCCGGACGCCAGTCGACCAGGTGCGGCTCGTCTCGTCCGGCACCGAGGCCACGATGTCGGCGCTCCGTCTCGCCCGCGGCTTCACCGGCCGGGACATGGTCGTCAAGTTCGCCGGCTGCTACCACGGCCACGTCGACGCCCTGCTCGCCCAGGCCGGCTCCGGCGTCGTCACGCTGGGGCTCCCCGAGACGCCGGGCGTCCCCGCCCACGTCACCGCCGACACCGTCGTCCTTCCGTACAACGACCGCGCCGCCGTCGAAGCCGCGTTCGCCGAGCTCGGTCCGCGCATCGCCTGCGTCATCACGGAGGCCGCGGCGGGCAACATGGGCGTCGTCCCGCCCGAGCCGGGCTTCAACCAGTTCCTGTCCGAGACCTGCCGCAGCCACGGAGCGCTGCTCATCAGCGACGAGGTGATGACCGGCTTCCGCGTCACCAGCTCGGGTCACTGGGGCCTCGACGGGGCCCGGGAGGGCTGGAGCCCGGACCTGATGACCTTCGGCAAGGTGATGGGCGGCGGGTTCCCGGCCGCCGCCTTCGGTGGTCGCGGCGACGTCATGGCCCAGCTGGCGCCGAACGGCCCGGTCTACCAGGCCGGCACACTGTCGGGGAATCCCGTCGCCACCACGGCCGGCCTCACCACGCTCCGGCTGGCCGACGAGGACGTGTACGACCGGGTCGACTCGTGGTCGGGGTCGGCGCAGTCGCTCGTCACCGAGGCCCTCAGCCAGGCCGGCGTCCCGCACGTGTTGCAGACCGCGGGCAGCATGTTCAGCGTCTTCTGGGGCGTCACGGAACCGGTCACCGACTTCGCCGGGGCCCAGGCGCAGGAGACGTGGCGCTTCGCTCCTTTCTTCCACGCGATGCTGGACGCCGGCGTGCACCTGCCGCCCAGCGCGTACGAGTGCTGGTTCGTCTCGGCAGCGCACGACGACGAGGCACTCTCTAGGATGGCCGCGGCACTGCCGGAGGCTGCCCGCGCCGCGGCTGCCGCACCCGAACCCACGAGGACCTGATGAGCACCCGAACCATCGTGCACCTGATGCGACACGGCGAGGTCGAGAACCCCGACGGTGTCCTGTACGGCCGTCTCCCGGAGTACTTCCTGTCCGATCTCGGCCACAAGATGGCCGAGGCCGCCGCCGACTTCCTGTCGAAGAACGAGATCGTCCACCTGGTCGCGTCGCCACTCGAGCGGGCCCAGCAGACCGCCGAGCCGCTGTCGAAGATCCTCGAGGTGCCGATCACCACCGACGAGCGGGTCATCGAGGCCGCGAACCTGTTCGAGGGCCGCACGTTCGGCGTCGGCGACGGCGCGCTCAAGCGCCCCGCCAACTGGTGGAAGCTGCGCAACCCGTTCCGTCCCTCGTGGGGCGAGCCCTATGCCGACATCGCCAAGCGCATGCGTGCCGCGATCGACGACGCCCGTGAGGCGGCGCGTGGCCACGAGGCCGTCATCGTCTCGCACCAGCTGCCGGTGTGGATCGCCCGACGCTCGTACGAGCAGAAGTCGTTCGTGCACGATCCCCGCAAGCGGCAGTGCTCGCTCGCCAGCATCACCAGCCTGACCTTCACCGACGACCACTTCGACGGCTTCACGTACAGCGAGCCGGCCGGCCACCTCCTCCCGGAGGAGCTGAGGAGCGGCAAGAAGTTCGTCGGCGGCGCATGACACTTCGTCCCTGGCTCGGCATGCTCCTGCTGGGCATGCTCGCCGGTTGCGGCGGCGTGGGCACCCAGGGCTCGACTGGCGGGTACGTGAGCGGCAACGGCTCCATCACCGTCGTCGAGCCCGGCCAGCGCGCCAAGGCTCCCGTGCTGTCCGGCGACGACCTCGAAGGACGCCCGCTGTCGACGGCCGACTTCGGCGGCGACACCCTGGTCGTCAACGTCTGGGGATCGTGGTGCCCGCCGTGCCGCAAGGAGGCGCCGGCGCTGGCCGAGGTGTCGGAGCAGTACGCCGACCGCGACGTCACCTTCGTGGGTGTGCTGGTGCGCGACAAGCCCGCCGCCGCGCTCGCCTTCACGCGCAAGCAGAGGACGCCCTACCGGAGCATCGCCGACTTCTCCGGCCGCAACCTGCTCGGCTTCTCGAAGTCCCTGCCGTCGCAAGCCATCCCCACCACCTGGATCATCGACGACCGCGGACGCGTGGCCGTGCGCATCATGGACGACGTCACGGCCACGACGCTCGCCGGTCTGATCGACGACGTGCAGGACGAGTCGTGATCCAGGACTTCTCGGACACCGTCGCGTCGGGCTCGCTCCTGCTCGCGATCCCGATCGCCGCGCTGGCCGGGCTGGTGTCCTTCTTCTCCCCGTGCGTCATCCCGCTGCTGCCCGGCTACCTCTCCTACGTCACCGGCATCGCGGCCCAGGACCTCGACCACGGCCATCGCGGACGGATGGTCCTCGGCTCGACGCTGTTCGTGCTCGGCTTCACCGCCGTCTTCGTGGCCGGCGGCTCATTGTTCGGTGCGCTCGGCGGCCAGCTCCTCGAGCACCGGCGCACGGTCACGATCGTCATGGGCGTCGTCGTCATCGTCCTGGGACTCGTCTTCATGGGATTCGTCCCGTTCCTGCAGCGGGAGGTCAAGGTGCATGCCGTCCCCGCCGTCGGCCTCGGTGTGGCCCCGCTCCTCGGCGCCCTGTTCGGCCTCGGCTGGATCCCGTGCGTCAGCCCCACGCTGGGGGCGGTGCTCACGCTGGCCGGCACGGAGGGCACGGCGGCGCGTGGTGCCGTGCTGTCGGCGGTCTACTGCCTCGGGCTCGGCCTGCCGTTCATCGTCGCCGCACTGGCGTTCGAGCGCTTCATGCACGCGCTCGGCTGGGTCCGGCGTCACCAGCGCGGCGTGATGGTGGCCGGCGGCGGCATGCTCGTGGTCGTCGGGGTGCTGCTGGTCACCGGCGGCTGGGACACGCTGGTCACCGAGCTGCTGAGCCGCGTCGGCACGGGGTCGATCGCGATATGACCACCACTCGAGAGCCCGCACCGGCGCTCGGCCGGCGCGAGATGCTGCGCTGGTCGTGGCGCCAGCTCACGTCGATGCGAACGGCCCTGATCCTCCTGCTGCTGCTCGCCATCGCCGCCGTGCCCGGCTCGCTGGTGCCGCAGAGCGGCGTCGACGCCCGCGCGGTCGAGACCTACCGGCTCGACCACCCCGCGCTCGCACCGTGGCTCGACCGGCTGGGCGCGTTCTCCGTGTACACGTCGCCGTGGTTCAGCGCGATCTACCTGCTGCTGATGGTCTCGTTGGTGGGATGCATCGTCCCGCGCAGCATCGTCTACGCCAAGGCCGTGCGGGCCCGCCCGCCGAAGGCTCCGAAGAACTTCGACCGGCTGCCGGCGTCGGCGACGTTCGAGACCAGCGCGTCCGTCGACGACGTGCTCGTCGCCGGGCGTCGCGCTGTCGGCAGAGCCCGGATCGACGTGGTCGAGAACGAGGTGGGGAGTGCGTGCCGAGAGCGGGCACCTGCGCGAGACCGGCAACCTGATCTTCCACATCAGCGTCGTCCTGGTGCTCGTGGGTGTCGCGGTGGGGGCGCTGTACGGGTACCGCGGCTCGGCGATCGTCACCGAGGGCGACGGCTTCTCCAACACGCTCACGCAGTACGACGACTTCGGCTCCGGCGCCCTGTTCGACCCGGACGACCTGCCGCCGTTCTCGATGCAGGTCGATGCGGTCGACGCCAGGTTCCAGATGTCCGGCCCGCAACGCGGAGCGCCGCGCTTGTTCGCGGCGCGAGGCGAGTACGAGCCGTCACCGGGCCTGAACCCGAGGCCGTTCGACATACGGGTGAACCACCCGCTGAAGGTCGGCGGCACGTCGGTGTTCCTTGTCGGCCAGGGATACGCGCCCGTCGTCAAGGTCACCGATGCCGAGGGTGACGTCGCGTTCGAGGACGCCGTGCCGTTCCTGCCGTCCGACGGAACCTATACCTCCACGGGCGTCGTCAAGGTGCCCGACGCCCGGCCCGAGGGCCTCGGCTTCCAAGGCTTCTTCCTGCCCACCGCGGTCTCGACGGGTGAGAAGGAAGCGCCCGTCTCGGTGTTCCCCGCCGCGGCCAATCCGCTCGTCGGGCTGTTCGTCTACCGCGGCGACCTCGGTGTCGACGACGGCACGCCGCAGTCGGTGTTCGTGCTCGACAAGGACGACCTGACCCAGGAGATGAACGACGACGGGTCGCCGTTCCGGGTCAGCCTCAGCCCCGGCCAGGTGGCCGACCTCCCCGGCGGAGGCACCATCCAGCTCGTCGGGGTGAAGCAGTTCGCGCGCCTGCAGATCAGCTCGTCGCCGTTGGTGCAGCTGCCGCTCATCGCCATCGCGGCCGGCGTGCTCGGACTGATCCTGTCGCTTTCCATCAAGCCTCGGCGCACCTGGATCCGGGCACAGCGCAAACCAGGGGGTCAGGGCTCACGTACCGTGGTGGAAGTCGCCGTGCTGGACCGCGTGCCGCGCGGTGACCTGCCATCGGACCTGGACGACTTCCTGAAGCGGCTCCACGACGAGCTGCGGGACGAGGAGAGAGCATGACCCTCGAGCAGTACGCCCAGGCCTCCAACTACCTGATCGCCGCAGCCACCGGCATCCTCGCGCTGGCGTTCGTCGCGTATGTCGCGCAGTGGGGCTTCGCGCGCAAGGTCGCTCCCGAGCGCGAGCTGGTCGGAGCGGGTGCTCCCGCATCGACCCCCGAGGAGGTCGCCGAGGAGGTCGCCGAGGAGCGCTCCGACGTCGCCGGGAGCATCGGCTTCTCGCTCACCGTCCTGGCCTGGCTCGTGCTGCTGGCCGGCGTCGTCACCCGCGGCCTTGCCGCCGAGCGCGTGCCGTGGGGCAACATGTACGAGTTCGGCTGCGTGGCGATCCTCGTGGCGCTCACGGCGTACATCGTGCTCGTGCGCGTCTGGTCGATCGCGTGGGTCGGTCCGATCGTCACCGGGTTCGGCACCGTCGTGCTCGGCGCGTCGATGCTCGTCTACGTGCCCGCCGGCCCGCTCGTGCCGGCTCTGCACTCCTACTGGCTCGTCATCCACGTGCTCGGCGCGGTCATCTCGGGCTCGGCGTTCCTGGTGGGCGCGGCCGCGTCGGCGCTCTACCTCGTCAAGTCTCGTGCGGAGGCCAACACCCCCGTGGAGGAACGGGCGGGATTCCTCTGGCGCATCCCGTCGTCGGCCGCCATCGACCAGGTGGCCTACCGCGTGCACGCCTTCGCGTTTCCGATCTGGACGTTCGCCGCGCTCATCGCCGGCCCGATCTGGGCCCAGTACGCGTGGGGCCGCTACTGGGGCTGGGACCCCAAGGAGGTCTGGGCGTTCATCACCTGGACCGTCTACGCGGGCTACCTCCACGCCCGGGCCACCGCGGGATGGAAGGGCAAGGCGGCCTCCATCCTCGCGCTCGTGGGCTTCGCGACGTTCGTGTTCAACTTCGTCGGCGTCAACCTGTTCGTCGGTGGCCTGCACTCCTACGCGAAGTAGCCGGCCATGCGTCGTTCTCGACCCCTCGACGGAGCTGCTGGCGCGGACAACTACTGTCGCTCGCATGGGGGTGCGGATCGAGGCCGACGGCCTCGTCATGCGGTACGGCGACGTCACCGCGGTCGACGGCGTGAGCTTCACCGTGGAGCCGGGTGAGTTCTTCGGACTGCTGGGGCCGAACGGCGCCGGCAAGACCACGACGCTCGAGATGATCGAGGGCTTGCGCAAGCCGCAGGCCGGCTCGGTCACGATCGACGGTCAGGAGCCGTGGCGACGCGACCCTGCACTGCAACGCCGGATGGGCGTCCAGCTGCAGTCGTCGGCGTTCTTCGAACGCCTGACGGCACGCGAGCAGCTGACCACGTTCGGCGCGCTCTACGGCGTCCCCAAGCAGCGCGCCGACGAGCTGCTCGAGCAGGTCGGCATGGCCGACAAGGCCGACGACCGCACCGAGGACCTCTCCGGCGGGCAGAAGCAGCGACTCTCCATCGCCTGCGCGCTGGTGCACGAGCCCGATGTCGTCTTTCTCGACGAGCCCACGGCAGCGCTCGATCCGCAGGCGCGTCGCAACCTCTGGGACCTCTTGCGCTCCCTCAACCACTCCGGCCGCACCGTCATGCTCACGACCCACTACATGGACGAGGCCGAGGCGTTGTGCGACCGCGTCGGGATCATGGACCACGGCAGCATCCTCGAGCTCGACACCCCGGCCGCGCTCGTCCGGGGCCTCGATGCTCCCGTGCGCATCACCGTCATGGCCGACGGTGTCGAGAACACCATCGAGACGCGCGAGCCGGCCCGCGTGCTGGCCGATCTCGCGGCCCGCGACGCGCTCGACGGCCTGAGCGTCAAGGGCGCCTCGCTCGAGGACGTCTTCCTCGAGCTGACCGGACGGGAGTATCGCGCATGACCGCGTTCTCGAGCCTCGCGTCGGCGATGCTCAAGGGCTTCTTCCGCGACAAGATGGCGTTCTTCTTCGCCGTGATCTTCCCGCTGATGTTCCTGGTGCTCTTCGGAGGGATCTTCAACGACAGCGGGGCGCCGAAGGCCGACATCGTCCAGGTCGGCAAGGTCGCGGTGCTCGACGAGGCGCCGGCCGAGGCCAAGGACGCGCTGTCCAAGACGCTCACCATCACCAAGACGTCCGACGAGGCCGCGGCCCTGCGCAAGGTGCGCAAGGGTGACGCCGACGCGGCCGTGATGCAGCGCGGCAAGAACGTCGAGCTCCGGTACTCGCAGGCCGACCAGGTCAAGGCCGCGACCGTGCAGGGCATCTTCAGCTCGATCATCCAGTCCGCGAACCTCGCCGCCACCGGACAGCCGCCGACCTTCGCCCTGACGACCCAACGGGTGGAGGACGAGTCGCTGTCGAACATCCAGTTCTACACACCCGGCCTGATGGGGTGGGCGATCGCGGCGGGCGCCACGTTCGGCGCGGCCACCAACCTCGTGGTGTGGCGCAAGAACGGCCTGCTGCGGCGACTCCGACTCGCGCCCGTGTCGACGTCGTCGGTGGTCGTGGCCCGGGTGGCGGTCAGCATCGCCATCGCCCTGATCCAGGCCGCCATCTTCCTCGCCGTGGGCGCGTTGGTGTTCGGCCTGGAGCTCACCGGCTCGTGGCCGATGATCATCCCGCTGCTCGCCGCCGCCACGCTCGCGTTCATGGCGATCGGCCTGCTCGCCGGCGCGGTGTCCAAGAGCGAGGAGGCTGCGATCGGCATCGCCAACTTCGTGGTGCTGCCGATGGCGTTCCTGTCCGGCTCGTTCTTCCCGCTCGACGGTGCGCCCGGCTACGTCACCGCGATCGGCAAGGTCCTGCCGCTGAAGTACCTCAACGACGGCATGCTCGACACGATGGTCCGCGGCCAAGGGCCCAGCAGCGCGCTCGTGCCGATGGCCGTCCTGCTGGGCTTCGCGGTCGTGGTCACCGCGATCGCCAGCACGCTCTTCCGCTGGGACGACTGACTCGGCAGACGGCCGGCCGGTCTCGAGGGCGTCCTCCCCACGATTTGCAGGGTTCTGCACGTTCTTGGGCCCACATCCTGCACAAGTCTTCACATCGTGCGGATCGGCCCACAGGTGCTCATCCGCAACGGCTCAACGTGGCCAGGGGCGCCCAGTCTCGACAGATGCCGCGCCTGATCAGCATCCCTCCGGAGCTCGCCGCACGACCGTTCACGGCGTCCGAGGGGGCCGCCGCAGGGTTGGGACGCGGGTTCCTCGGCGGTCCCCACATTCAGCGGCTGTTCCGCGGCGTCTACGTTCGCGCAGACTTCGAGCCCACATTTCGGATGTGGATCGACGCGGCGCTTCTGGTGCTCCCGGATGATGCCGTGGTCAGCCACTCCAGCGCCATGCGCATCCGAGGCCTCGAGTCAGACGCCCACGCACCGTTGGAGTTCTCGACGAATTCCGGCCTGGTGTCCGAACACCGAGGCATCGTTCTGCATCGGCGCCGAGGCCATCTTCATCCCGAGATGGTCGATGGGCTTCCCGTCACCGGTCCAGATCGCACGTTCGTCGACTGCGCGCACAGACGGCCCGTCGTGGAAGTGGTGCAGCTCGGCGACCACCTGATCGCGTCCGGACAGACGACTCTCGATCGCCTGATCACCTACGCGAATGCGCGGCACCTCCACGGAGTCCGTCGCGCCCGGCGGTTGTTGCGGCACGTGCGCGACGGTGTCGAGTCGCCGCGCGAGACGGTTGTCCGGCTCATCGTGGTGTGGTCCGGACTGCCGGAGCCCGAGTGCAACACCAACCTCGTCGATGCTGACGGTCAGTTCGTCGCTCGTGGCGATCTCGTGCTGCAGCGATGGAGGATCATCGTCGAGTACGACGGCTGGTACCACGAGCGTGATGGACGCCAGCGGCAGCGAGACGTGCTTCGCCGCGAGCGCCTTGAGGCGCTCGGCTGGTGCGTCGTCGTCATCACTGCCCGGGACCTGCGACATCCGGAGGCGGTGGCATCCCGCGTGTACGGTGCCCTGGTCCGAGCCGGGTACGACGGCCGGCCACCCCGCACGAGCATGATGTGGAGGCGCTGGTTCGCCCAAGCTTCTGAAGGGTTTGGCAGGTACTAACGCGAGATAACCTGCAGAACCCTTCAAATCTCGAAGAGTTGGCCCGGCCAAGGACGCAGCTCAGAGGCCGCGCAGGAAGTCGGGGTCGTCGTCGGGCCCCTTGGCCGGGGGACGGCCACCGGGCCAGCCGTACTGGCCGCCGGGTGGGGGAGGTGGCTTGGGACGGTCGCGGCGCTGGCCGAACAGCATCCACAGCACCGGGCCCACGACCGGGATGAGCACCAGGGCGAACCAGAGCCATTTCGGCAGGTAGCGGGTGCGATCGGGTGGGGTGGCCAGCAGGTCGAAGAAGGCATAGACGAGCAGCACGACGATGATGACGACGATCAGTGCCTTGCCCATGCATCAACGGTACCGGCGAGGATCAACGCGGGAGGGTTTCCTCCTCATCGCTGGACGTAGGCTGCTCCCATGAAGGCGTTCTCCCTCTACACGCTCGCGCGGCTCGGCGTGCTCGTCGTGACGTACCTGGCGGTCTGGGCTCTCGCATCCATCTGGTTCGACCCGGCCTTCGTCAACCTGCTGATCCTGCTGGTCGCCCTGGTGCTGTCGGCGCTCATCTCCTTCTTCGCCCTGGCTCGTCTCCGCAACGACGTGGCGGTCCACATCAGTGATCGGGCCGAGCGGCTCACGCAGCGCATCGAGGAGTCGCGTCGTGCCGAAGACGTCGACTGAGGACCGCGCCTGGATCTCCGAGGCGATCCGCCGCGTCGACGCGGACGCGAACCGCAGCGCTGACACCCACCTGCACCCGTTCCCGCTGGACATGCACGGCATCGATCTCTACCTCAAGGACGAGTCGGTGCATCCGACCGGCAGCCTCAAGCACCGGCTCGCCCGGTCGCTGTTCCTGTACGCGCTGTGCAATGGCTGGGTGTGCCGCGACACGACGATCATCGAGGCGTCGAGCGGCTCGACGGCCGTCAGCGAGGCCTACTTCGCCCGCCTGGTCGACCTCCCGTTCGTCGCGGTGATGCCCGCGTCGACCAGCCCGGAGAAGATCGCGCTGATCGAGTTCCACGGGGGTCGGTGCCACCTGATCGACGATCCCGGCGCCGTCTACGACGAGGCCCGGCGACTGGCGGCCGAGTGCAACGGCCACTACATGGACCAGTTCACCTACGCCGAACGGGCCACCGACTGGCGCGGCAACAACAACATCGCCGAGTCCATCTACGAACAGATGCGCGAGGAGCGCCACCCGATCCCGGCCTGGATCGTCGTGGGTGCCGGCACCGGCGGCACCTCCGCCACGATCGGCCGGTTCATCCGCTACCGCCGTTTTGACACCCGGGTCGGCGTGGCCGACCCGGAGGGATCGGCGTTCCTCGACGGCTGGGTCTCGGACGACGTCGGTGTCACCACCACGACGCCGTCGCGCATCGAGGGCATCGGCCGGATGCGGGTCGAGCCGTCGTTCGTCAGCGGCGTCATCGACGACATGGTGCGCGTGCCCGACGCGGCGTCGATCGCGACCATGCGCTGGGTGTCGCGGGTGCTGAACCGTCCGGTGGGCGGCTCGACCGGCACGAACATGTGGGCAGCTCTCGGCGTGGTCGAGAAGATGCGGCAGTCGGGCGAGACCGGCAGCGTCGTCACCCTGTTGTGCGACGGCGGCGAGCGCTACACGCACACCTACTACAACGACACGTGGCTGGAAGAGCACGGCATCGACATCTCCACGTACGCCACCGCACTCGACGAGCTCGAGAAGACCGGCGTGCTCCCCGAGGTCAGCTAGCCCAGTGCCAGGCCGAGGGCGAGGCCCACGGCGAGCACGAGCTCCGCGAGGCCGGTGTCGCGCAGCACCGGGATGAGCGCCGGCCCGGCTGCCCCCGACGTCACGGTCCGCGCCGCCCGCACCACCAGCGGCAGTCCGAGGAGCCCGAGCAGTGCCCAGGGCGTGGCGAATGCGCACGCCACGACGGCGGCGACGGCCACGGCACCGAGCCCGACGTAGAACCGGCGCGAGCGGGCGTCGCCGAGCACGACGGCGAGGGTGCGCTTGCCCGCGACCGTGTCGGTGGGCACGTCGCGCAGGTTGTTGGCCACGAGGATCGCGCAGGCCAGGGCGCCCACTCCGATCGCCGCGACGACGCTCGGCCACGTGACCCGCTCGAGCTGCACGTACGTCGTGCCGACGACGGCGACGAGCCCGAAGAACACGAAGACGCTGACCTCACCGAGCGCGCGGTATCCGTACGGGCTCGACCCACCGGTGTACGTCCAGGCCGCGCCGATCGCCAGCGCGCCGACGAGGAGGAGCCACCAGGTCGTGGTGGCTGCCAGCACGAGGCCCAGCACGGCGCCGAGGCCGAGGAAGGCGAACGCCGCGGTCTTGACCGCCCGCGGCGAGGCGAGTCCGGACCCGACGAGTCGCAGCGGGCCGACCCGGTCGTCGTCGGTGCCCCGGATGCCGTCGGAGTAGTCGTTGGCGTAGTTGACGCCGATCTGCAACGAGAGCGAGACGCCGAGTGCCAGCAGCGCCTTCCACCAGACGACCCCGTCGGCGAGCGCGGCCGCGCCCGTGCCCGCGAGCACGGGAGCGATGGCGGCGGGCAGCGTGCGTGGCCGGGCTCCCTCGATCCACTCGGGGAGTCCGGCGCGGGTGGGAGCGTTCACGGCCGTCAGTCTGCCGCGACAGAACGTGGCCGGTGGTCGCGGGGGTCGGCGCCTGGACGTATGTTGACGCCATGGAACAGCCGCCGTTTCCGGTCGCGCTCGTCGTGCTGGTGGCGTTCTTCGGGTTCCTGGCCGTGGTGAGCGAGTCGCTGTGGATCAAGATCATCGCCGCCATCGGGGCGTTCTTCGTGGCAGCGGCGGCCGTCTACCAGTCGTTGCCCAAGCGGGTCGAGGGCGAGGAGATGGACGACCCCCTCGACGGTCCGGTCGACGACGGTGAGACCCCGTCATGACCGCGTCCCTCCGTCCGGTGTCCGGCACGACCCGTGAGGTCCAGACCCTGCTCGAGCCCTGGGTGCGTTACGGCGGCGATCCGATCGTCGTGCGCACGTCGGGAAGCACCGGCGAGCCCAAGCACGCCGTGCTCTCCCGCGCGGCCGTGCTCGCGTCCGCGCGTGCCACTCATGAACGTCTCGGCGGCCCGGGTCGATGGCTGCTCGACCTGCCGGTCACCGGCGTGGCCGGGCTGCAGGTGCTCGTGCGATCGGTCCTGGCGGGAACCGATCCCGTCGTGGTCTCCGAGCATGACGACCTCGAGGCGGCGATCGCGGCGCTCGTCGCGCCACGGCGCTACGCCTCCCTCGTCCCCACCCAGCTGCACCGGCTCGACGCCGACGACCGGCTGGGCGTGCTGTCCGGACTCGACGCCCTGCTCGTCGGCGGCGCGGCCACCGATCCCGCGCTGCTCGATCAGCGCCCGCGAGGCCGGGGTCAACGTCGTGCGCACCTACGGCATGACCGAGACGTGCGGCGGATGCGTCTACGAGGGTCGCCCCCTCGACGGCGTGGAGATGCGCATCGACGACGGCGGGCAGGTGCTCATCGCCGGCCAGGTGCTCTTCGACGGCTACGTCGACGACCCGCGCGAGGGTGAGTGGTTCGCCACGGCCGACCGCGGGGAGATCGACGACGAGGGCCGGCTCTGGATCCTCGGACGCGTCGACGACGTCGTCGTCAGCGGTGGCGTCAACGTCCCCCTCACCGCGGTCGAACGCGCGCTGCGGCTCGTCGAGGGCGTCGGCGACGTCGCCGTGGTCGGGGTCGACGATCCGGAGTGGGGGGCGCGGGTCGTGGCCGCCGTGGTGCCGGCCGATGCCGTGTGCCTCGACGGGCTACGCCTCGACCTGCTGCGCGACGCGGTCACGGAAGGCGGTCTGCCGCGCGAGTGGGCGCCGCGCCAGCTGCTGCTGGTCGACGAGCTGCCCCTGGTGCCGGGCGGCAAGATCGACCGCGCCCGGATCCGGGAGCTCGCGTCGCCGTCCGGCCCTGCCCGACCGGGTCAGGCGGACGCGACGGCTTCGTCGACCGGCGTCTGACCGCCGACCACGTCCCACTGGCGTCCGATCGAGCTCGGGTTGTCGAGCGCCGCGACCACCACGGCGGCGACGTCGGCACGGGGGATCTCCCTTTGCTGATCAGAGATGGGGTCGACTTTCTCGCCCAAGGTCACCCGGCCCGTGCCGTCGTCGTCGGTGAGCCGGCCCGGACGGAGGATCGTCCAGTCGAGACCGCTCTCGCGCAGTGCGATGTCGGCGTCGCGCTTGGCTTCCACGTATGCCTTCCAGACCGGCTCGGCGTCATCGCCCACCGGCTGGTCGACGTTGATCGCGGAGATCTGCACGAACCGGTCGATGCCCGCCTGCTGAGCCGCCTCGATGGAGGACAGCGAGCCGCCGAGGTCGACCGTGCGCTTGCGCTCGATGTTGCCGTCCGGTCCACCGCCGGCGGTGAACACGACGGCGTCGCACTCGGCGAAGGAGGCGGCGTAGTGCTCGACCCCGTCCTGCTCGATGTCGAGCATGCGCACCTGGGCGCCGAGCTGCTCGAGGTCGTGCTTGTACGTCGGGTTCCGCACCAGCGCGACAGGTTGGTGGCCGCTCGCGACCAGCTGGGGGATGAGGTGTCGGGCGATCTTTCCGTTGCCGCCCACGATGGCGATCTGGCTCATGAAGCCAACCTACGTGTGCCCGACTAGGGTGCAACCGTGCAGTTCCGGACGTTCGCCATCGCGATGCCGACCCGGTTCCGGGGCATCAACCGGCGCGAGGGCATGCTGCTGCAGGGCGAGGCCGGCTGGGCGGAGTTCAGCCCCTTCCTCGGCTACGACGACACCGCCTGCATCCCGTGGCTCGAGGCCGCCGTCGACTCGGCCGACCGGCCGTGGCCCGAGCCGGTCCGCGACCGCATCCCGGTCAACTGCACGGTTCCGGCGGTCGGTCCGGAGCTCGCGGCCGACATCGTGCGACGCTCCGGCTGCACCACCGCGAAGGTCAAGGTCGCCGAGCGGGGCCAGATGCTGGCCGACGACCTGATGCGGGTCGAGGCGGTCCGCGACGCCCTGGGGCCGTCGGGCCGGGTCCGGGTCGATGCCAACGGGGCGTGGTCGGTCGACGATGCGCGCCTGGCGATCAACACCCTCGACGCGGTCGGCAACCTCGAGTACGTCGAGCAGCCCTGCGCCACGGTCGAGGAGCTGGCCGAGCTGCGGCGCACGATCGACGTCCCGATCGCCGCCGACGAGTCCATCCGGAACGTCGGCGACCCCTTGCGGGTCGCCGAGCTCGAGGCCGCCGACGTCGCCGTGCTCAAGGTGCAGCCGCTCGGCGGTGTCCACGCGTGCCTCGAGATCGCCGAGAAGATCGGCATGCCAGCGGTGGTCTCGAGTGCGCTCGAGACGTCCGTGGGACTGGCCGCCGGTGTCGCCCTGGCCGCCGCGCTCCCCGAGCTGCCGTACGCCTGCGGGCTCGGCACCATGTCGCTGCTCGATCGCGACGTCGTCGCATCCCCGCTGGTACCCGTCGACGGGCACCTCCCGGTCGGCCGCGTCGATCTCGACGAGCAGGCCTACGCCGACGTTGCTGCTGACGACGAGACCGACGCACGCTGGCAGGCCCGGCTCTCCTCGGTGCGAGGACAGAAGGAGCGCGACTCCCGGTGAGCGCGACGTCCGTCTGTCGCGACCTGGTCGAGGACCTCCTTGACGTCGGCGTGCGCGAGGCCGTCATCGCGCCCGGTTCCCGTTCCGGCCCCCTCGCCATCGCGCTCGCCGCCGCCGATCGCGCCGGTGCGCTACGCCTGCACGTGCGGGTCGACGAGCGCACCGCCGGTTTCCTCGCGCTGGGCCTCGCCAAGGCGTCGCGCTCGTGGGTGCCCGTCGTCACGACGTCCGGCACGGCGTCGGCCAACCTGCATCCGGCCCTGCTCGAGGCGCGGCACGCACGGGTGCGGCTGCTGGCGGTGACCGCCGACCGTCCGGCCCGGCTTCGGGGCACCGGCGCCAACCAGACCACCGACCAGATCCGGCTCTTCCCGGGCATCGAGTTCGGTGGCGATCCCGCCGCGGTCGACGAGCTGCTCCTGGATGCGGACGGCCCGGCCCACCTCAATCTCGAGCTCGATGAGCCACTCGTCGAGGCCGGCGAGTGGGCTCCCGCCGTTCGACCGACCCAGCCGCGCGAGGGTCCGCGCGTCCCCATGGACGGACCCGAGCTGGCCATGCTCCCGCATGCCGTCGTGGTCGCCGGTGACGACGCCGGCCCCCGGGCCCGGGTGTTCGCGGAGCAGGCCGGGCTGCCGTTGCTCGCCGAGCCCAGCTCGGGCGCGCGCAACGGCGACAACGCCCTGACCGCCTATCGGCTGCTGCTCGAGCACTCGCCGCTTGCTGCGCAGATCGACCAGGTCGTCGTCTTCGGTCACCCCACTCTCTCCCGCCCGGTCACGGCCTTGCTGGCACGTGACATCGACGTCGTCGTGCCCGCCCGCGACCTGCGCGGGTTCCCGCACCCGCCGGGGCACGCCCGCCCGGTCGTGCACGACTCGATGCCTGACGCCATGGCCGCGCCGACGTGGCTGGACGCCTGGCGCACGGCCGACACGATGGCCTCGGCCGCGATCGACGGTGCGGTCACGCGCGATCCCGCCGGTGCCGCTCTGGAGGTCGCGGGGGCTGTCAACGCGGCCGTGCCGGCCCAGGGCCTCCTCGTGGTGGGCTCGTCCAACCCGATCCGCGACCTCGATCTCGTCGCCCGCCCGTACACGGTGGGGGAGCGCCGCCTGGTGCTCGCGAACCGCGGACTCTCCGGCATCGACGGAACGCTGTCGACCGCCATCGGCGCCGCCCTGGCACGGGAGTCGAGCCGGGCCCTCGCCTACGTCGGCGACCTGACCTTCCTGCACGACGCCAACGCGCTGCTGATCGGCCCCGGCGAGCCGCGCCCCGACCTGACGATCGTCGTCGCGTCCGACGACGGCGGCAGCATCTTCGCGACCCTCGAACAGGGCGGACCGGAGTTCACCGACGTCTTCGAGCGCGTCTACGCCACCCCCACCGGCGCCGACATCGGCCATCTGTGCGCGGCTCTGGGGATCCCCCACCGCCTGCTCGGCACGACCGACCTGCCCGCAGCCCTGGACGAACACGTCTCCGGCATCCGGGTGCTCGAGGTCCCGGTCCCGCGCGACTCCCGTCGTGCCCTGGCCGCCTCGGTCTCACAGGCCGTGCGCGACGCGGTGAGCATCTAGCGCGCGTTCACGACTCCTCGAGCTCGTCGACCGCGACCTGGGCACGCTTGACGTCCAGTCGCGCCTGGTGTCGATCGGATCGGGCCTTGTCGTAGGCCTCCTCGGCCTCCTCCAGCGCCTCCTCGGCGCGGTCGAGCTCGACGCGGGCCCGGTTCAGGGCACGCTGATCGGCCTTGCCCCTCGTCGGTGACTTCTTGGCGGCGGGCTTCTGCTCCTGGTCCCGGACCAGGTGCAGCGGAGTCGCGACCGCGTCGCTGACGTCCACCTCGCCGAAGCCGGCGTAGGAGAGCGGGGTCACGAGTCGTCCGCTCGTGATGGCCGCCTCGGCGGTCGGATCGGCCACGGCCGCGGTGAGTGTGGAGGTCACCTGGTCGCGGACCGTTCCGGTGTCGCGGAACGTCGGGTCCGCCTCCTTCGCCAGGAACACCGCACGCTCGACCAGCTCGGCGACGACGCGCGTGCGCTCCTGGCCCAGCTCCTTCATCGTCGGCGCATCGAGATTCGACTGTGCGTCCCGCAAGCGGTGCGACAGGTCGCTGAAGGCGTCGAAGCCCTCCTCGGACCGCGCGAGCACGTTGACGAGCCACGCCGCGACGCTCGGCTTGCGCAAGGCCTTGATCTCCTCGTGCAGCTGCTCGTCGCCGCCGGACCGGGCCTGCTTGGCCCGGGCGTTGCGTGCAGCGATGAACTCCGCCGGCAGAACGGCGTACAGCTCCTCGGCGGCGGCCTCGATTCCAGCGGTCACGTCCGTCACATTTCCTCCCTGAGGACATCAGCACACCGTGACAGCAGTTGTGTCAAGGTTGAGCGCGGCAGTACCTTGACAGTCTCACGCGGCCGAGAGGGATCATGCCCAGCGAACACTTCGACTACGTGGTCATCGGATCCGGGAGTGCCGGAGGGGTGATCGCGGCCCGCCTGACGGAAGACCCGAACGTCTCGGTCCTGCTGCTCGAGGCCGGGCCCGAGGACGACGACGACATGATCCACCTCCCGGCCGGGTTCTCCGCGCTGTTCAAGACCAAGTGGGACTGGGGCTACCAGACGACGCCGCAGAAGCAGCTCGCCGGACGCCGGGCCGACTGGCCGCGCATGAAGGCGCTCGGCGGGTGCTCGTCCATGAACGCGATGATCTACATCCGCGGCAACCGGGCCGACTACGACGAGTGGCGCGACGCCTATGGCGCCGACGGCTGGGGCTACGACGACGTCCTGCCGTACTTCGTCAAGGCGGAGGGCAACACCCGGCTCGGTGGGCCGTTCCACGGCACCGACGGGCCGCTCCGGGTCGAGGACCGCCGCTACAACCACGAGCTGAGCCACGCCTTCATCGAGTCGGCCGTCGCCGCTGGCTTCAAGCGCACCGACGACTTCAACGGTGCCGAGCAGGAGGGCATCGGCTTCTACCAGGTCACCTGCAAGAAGGGACGCCGCTGGTCGGTGGCCGACGCGTACATCCATCCCAACCGGAACCGTCACAACTTCACCGTGCGCACCGAGGCCTTCGTGCAGCGGATCGAGATGGAGGGGAACCGCGCCACCGGCGTCACGTACCAGCGCGGCAACATCACCGAGACGGTCACGGCCGACGCCGAGGTCATCCTGTCGGCCGGCGCGGTCGCCAGCCCGCAGATCCTCATGCTCTCGGGCATCGGACCCGGCGCCCACCTGCGCGAGATGGGCATCGACGTCCGCGTCGACTCGGCGGGTGTGGGGCAGAACCTCCAGGACCACCCGGTCTCCGGCGGGCTGTTCTACACCTCGGGCACCAGCGACCTCGCCGAGTTCCTGACGATGGGCAACCTGCTCAAGGCGCAGAAGGCCGGACGCGGGCCACTGAGCTCGAACCTCGCCGAGGCCGGCGGCTTCTTCAAGTCGCGTGACGACCTGGACGCACCGGACCTGCAGTTCCACATGGTGCCGGGCGGCTTCTACGACAACGGCCTGCACGAGCCGGTGCGCCGCGGGCTCACGATCGCCCCCACCCTCGTGCGGGTCGAGAGCCGTGGCCACATCAAGCTGCGCTCCGCCGACCCGACGTGGCACCCGGAGATCGAGCCGGGCTACTTCGACGACGGCGCCGACCTCGACGCGATGGTCGCGGCCTACGGCCGGCTGTTCGAGATCGTGGATCAGGGACCGGTCGCGACGTTCATCGACGAGCCGTGGGACCCGCCGACCGCCAACCCCACGCACGACGACGTGCTGGCCACCATCGGGCGGCTCTGCCAGACCCTCTACCACCCCGTCGCGACCTGCGCGATGGGCACGATCGAGGGCAGCGTCGTCGGCCCCGACCTGCGCGTCCACGGCGTCGAGAACCTGCGCGTCGCCGACGCATCCGTCATGCCTGCCGTACCCCGCGGCAACACGAACGCCCCCACCATCATGGTCGGCGAGAAAGCCGCCGACCTCATCAAGGAGGCACGATGACCGCCATCATCGACCGCATCACCGGATCCACGTCCACGCCGACGTTCGACTCGCTCAACCCTGCCAACGGCGACGTCGTCGGCACCTACCCGATCCACTCCGCCGAGGACGTCGATGCCGCCGTCGCACGGGCCCGCGGAGAGGTCGCCTGGTGGCAGGGCCTCGGCTTCGACGGTCGTGCCGTGCTGCTGCAGCAGTGGAAGGGCGTCATCACCCGACGCATCGCGCAGCTCACCGAGATCGTCCATCGTGAGACGGGCAAGCCGCACGGCGACGCCCAGCTCGAGATCGCCCTCGCCATCGACCACCTCGACTGGGCGGCCAAGCACGCCAAGAAGGTGCTGGGCCGGCACAAGGTCCCGTCCGGCCTGCTGATGTCCAACCAGGCGTCCTCCGTCGCGTACCACCCGCTCGGCGTCGTCGGGATCATCGGACCGTGGAACTACCCGGTCTTCACGCCCATGGGCTCGATCATCTACGCCCTCGCGGCCGGCAACCCGGTGGTGTTCAAGCCGAGCGAGTACACGCCCGGTGTCGGCGCGTGGCTGGCGGACACCCTGAGCGAGGTCGTGCACGGACGCCCCGTCTTCCAGGTCGTCACGGGCCTCGGTGACACCGGGCATGCGCTGTGCGTGTCCGACATCGACAAGCTCGCGTTCACCGGCTCCGGCGCCACCGGCAGGAAGGTCATGGCCGCCTGCGCCACGAACCTCACGCCGGTCATCATCGAGGCAGGTGGCAAGGACTCGATGATCGTCGACGAGGACGCCGACCTCGCCGCCGCCGCCGAGGCCACGCTGTGGAGCGGCATCGCCAACGCGGGCCAGACCTGCATCGGCACCGAGCGCGTGTACGTGCACGAGAAGGTGTTCGACGCGTTCATGAGGGAGCTCACGACCCAGGCAGGTGAGGTGCGCGCCGGTGCCGACGGCGACGCCAAGATCGGCCCCATCACGATGCCGTCGCAGCTCGACGTCATCAAGAGCCACCTCGACGACGCCGTGGCCAAGGGCGCGACCGTGGTGCTCGGCGGGCCCGACGCCGTCGGCGAGCGGTTCGTCCAGCCCACGATCCTCACCCACGTCCCCGAGGACTCCACCGAGATGACCGAGGAGACGTTCGGTCCCACGCTCGCCGTCAACCCGGTCACGAGCATGGACGAGGCGATCGAGCTCGCGAACGGCACCCGGTACGGCCTGGCCGGTGCGGTGTTCGCCAAGAAGAACGGCATGGCGATCGCCGAACGCATCAGGTCCGGCATGACGTCGATCAATGCCGTGTCCGCGTACGCCGGCGTGCCGTCACTGCCGTTCGGTGGTGTGGGCGACTCCGGGTTCGGGCGCATCCACGGCCCCGACGGGCTCAAGGAGTTCACCTACGCCAAGGCCATCACGAGGCAGCGTTTCAAGCCCCTGCTGGCGCTCACGACGTTCTCGCGCGACGCGAAGACCGACGCTCGCGCGGCCAAGCTCATCGGCATCCTGCACGGGGGGAAGAGCACGCTCCCCAAGCGCTGAAGCTCGTGTCTGAGGTAGCAGGCGGCCAACTTAGGGAGGTCGCCCGATGTCCGCACCTACCTCAGACGAGCACGATCGACACATCACGAAAAGAGAAGGTGTCGATCATGTTGCTCAATCCAGAAGGCTTCGTCCCCGCAGAGGTGGACATGCGCACGACGCAGGCCCGCCGGGCCTTCCGCGCCCAGCCGCGACGCACGGTGCGTCATGGCTTCCTGCGCCGCAACCGGAACAAGCGGTACACGCTGGCCGCCTGATGGCGGTCGCCCACGCATCAACGACGGTCTCCGGACCGGAGGTGACGGCACCGCTGTCAGGGGCTTCCGCCAAGATGGAGGTCATGGCCGTCGACCACGCGGCGCCGATCTTCGGGCGCGACCACGAGCTCGCCGAGCTGGTGACGGAGCTGGGGCTCGACCCCAACTCCAAAGCCACCGGTGAGCCCGGCGCGGATGGCGGGTCGTGGGGCGCCGGTAACCATTCCGTGCTGCTCGGCGGCGACGCCGGCATCGGCAAGACCCGCGTCGTCACCGAGCTCGTGGCCATCGCGCGCGACGCCGGGCGCCGCGTCCTGGTCGGCCACAGCCTCGACCTCGGCGACAGCGCCATGCCGTTCCAGCCCTTCGTCGAGGCCCTCTCGACGCTCGAGCCCGCCGAGCGCGACGAGATGCTCAACCAGTCGCCCGCGCTCGTCAGCCTGCTCGCGTCCCCTGAAGCCCAGGCGGGCGGTGAGCGCGCCGACGTCCTCTCGGCGGTCGCACTGGCGCTCGACAACCTGGCCGCCCGTCGACCGTTGATGTTGGTCGTCGAGGACGCCCACTGGGCCGACGCGTCGACGCGTCACTTGCTGCAGTTCCTGCTGGCCCGACGCTTCACGAACCCGGTCTCGCTCGTCGTCAGCTACCGCACCGACGACCTCCACCGTCGTCACCCGCTCCGGGCCGCGGTCGCGGAGTGGTCGCGGCTCCCGGGCGTCCGCCGACTCGAGCTCGAGCCCCTCGACGACACCGCAGTCGGAGCGATCCTTCGCTCACGGGAGGCCACGCGGCTCAGCGACAAGGGCGCGTCCACCATCATCCGACGCGCCGCCGGCAACGCGTTCTACGCCGAGGAGCTGCTCGACGCCGGCCTCGCCGAGGGAGCCCTCCCCGAGAGCCTCGCCGACCTCGTGCTCGTGCGGCTCGACCGTCTCACCGACGACGCCCGCCTCGTCGTCGGTGCGGTGGCCTGTGGTGGCGGTGTCGCCACCGATGCCGTGCTCGCCGAGGTCGTCGACTTCGACGCATCCCGACTCGATGACGCCCTCCGGGAAGCCATCGACCACAAGGTGCTCGTCCCGCACGGCGACTCCTACTCCTTCCGGCACGCGTTGCTGGCCGAGGCGGTCCACGAAGACCTCCTGCCGGGGCAGCGGCGACGACTGCATGCGGCCTTCCTGGCCGCTCTCACTCGGCCCGACATCTCCGCCCCGGCCCGTGAGGTGGCGTTGCACGCCCAGGCCGCGGGTGACCTCGAAATTGCGTTCACCTCCAGCGTCCAGGCCGGCCACGATGCCGTCCGCATCAGCGGTCACGACGAAGCCGCGGGCCACTTCCAGCGCGCGCTGACGCTCTACGAGTCGGCACCCGAGGGCACCGACCTCGTGGGCCTGGTCGTCGAGACCACCGACGCACTCGTCGCCTCCGGGCGTCTGCGCGATGCCGCGAGGCTCATCCACGAGGTCCTGAAGCAGCTGCCTGACGATGACATCCCCGGCCGCGGCCAGCTGCTCGTCGCCCTCGGCAACGTCTCCTACTACGCCGACTCCGACGACGACGCCCTCGAGGCCAGCCGCGAGGCACTCGAGATCGTCCCCGACGAGTCCACGTCGCTCCGCGCCCGCGCGGAGGCCCTGCGCGCCCGGGCCTGCGCCGAGGTTCGCCGATACGACGAGGCCCTCGAGCATGCCGAACGGGCGGTCGCGATCGCCGAGGCCGTCGACGACCGTGAGATCGTCGTCGACGCCCAGGCCACGCTCACCTTGCTGCTGGCCCGCAGCGGTGTCGACCTCGACAAGGCCAAGCTCCGCTACGCGGAGCTCATCGAGTCGTCCCGGGCCGCCGGCAACGTCCACGGCGAGCTGCGAGGGCGTCAGAACCTCGCGTTCCTCTACTACAACGACGGCGATCTCGACGAGGCCGAGAAGCTGTTCCGTGAGGGCATGGCACGTGCCGAGGAGACTGGTCGCGCCTGGGCCCCTTACGGGTTCGATGGCCGGTTCTTCGCCGCGGTCACCTCGTACGTCCTGGGTCGTTGGGACGACGCCCTGGCCCTGGGCGAGGTCGACACGTCCGTCCCCACCGTGTTGAGCGCCACGCTCGACGCCGTCGGCCTGCTCGTCACGGCAGGTCGCGGGGGAACCCCGGAGCCCGGTGAGGTCGACCGACTGCGCGGGGAGTGGCACCGCGACATCGCCCTGGCCGTCCACAGCGGCACCGCGATGATCGACTTGTACGGCTACGAGGGCGACGTCGAGGCGGCCACCGAGACGCACGACGCCCTGGTCGACATCTTCGGCCGCCGGTGGCATGCCACGCTCGCGCCCGGCCGCCTGCGCATGGCCGCCCTGCTCATCGGGCAGTACGCCGCTGCGGCACCCAAGCGCAGTGCTGCCGAGAACGCCACCACGGTCGAGCGGGCCGCCGCCCTCGTCGCGGAGGTCGACCAGGTGCCCGCCGAGTGGCCGAACCTCGGCCTCGAGGGCCGTTCCTGGCACCAACGTGTGCACGCCGAGCTCGCCCGTCTGCGCTGGGTCACCGGCGTCGACCCCGTCCCCGTCGAGGAGATGGAGCGCCTGTGGCGCAGCGTCCACGAGGGCTTCGACGAGCTGGGCGAGCCCTACGAGAAGGCTCGCTCTGCCGCGCGGCTGGCAGCGGTGCTCAAGGCATCCGGCCACGAGGACGAGGCTCGCACGCTCACCACCGAGGCGCGCGACATCGCCCGAGGGCTCGGCGCTCGTCCTCTGCTCGAGGAGATCGGCTCGAAGGGCAGCCGCGAGCCCACGGCCGACCTCACGCCGCGCGAGCAGGAGGTGCTCACGCTGGTGAGTGCCGGCCGCTCCAACGGCGAGATCGCGGCGCAGCTGTTCATCAGCACCAAGACCGCGTCGGTCCACGTGTCGAACATCCTCGCCAAGCTCGGCGCCTCCGGACGCACGGAGGCCGCGGCCATCGCCCGCCGCCGCGGGCTGATCGACGAGGGCTGAGCGGGTTCCAGCGCCCACCACCGGGCTCACTACGCTGTCCGCGTGACGTTCCACCGCTTCGTCGCCTTGGGCGATTCCTTCACCGAAGGCGTCGGCGACCCTGATCCCCGGCGTCCCAACGGGGTGCGGGGCTGGGCCGACCGCGCCGCGGACGTGCTCGCGAGCCGCACGGACGACTTCGGGTACGCCAACCTGGCGATCCGCGGGCGCAAGCTCCGCGCCGTGCTCGCCGAGCAGATCGAGCCGGCACTCGCGCTCGAGCCCGACCTCGTGACGATCTACGCGGGGGCCAACGACATCATGCGGCCGTCGGTCGACATCGACACCCTCGTCGCGGACTACGACGCCGCGCTGAGCCGTTTGGTCGACACCGGCGCCCGCCTGGTGGTGTTCACCGCGTTCGACCCCGGCGGCTTCCCGGTGTTCGGCACCATGCGCGGACGCTTCGCGGTCTACAACGAGCTGGTGCGCGAGGTGGCCGAGCGGCTTGACGCGACGCTCGTCGACTTCTGGCGCATGCGCGACTACCGCGTTCCCGGCATGTGGGCCGACGATCGCATGCACATGTCGAGCGCCGGCCACCAGCGGATGGCCATGGCGGTGCTCGATGCGCTCGACGTCGAGCACGACCTCGTCCCGGTCGACCTGCCGCCTGCTCCTCGGCTCACGAAGAAGGAGCAGCGGGCCGCGAACGTCGAATGGGTCCGCACGCACGCGGCGCCGTGGGTCAAGCGGCGCCTGACGGGAACGTCGTCAGGCGACTCGCTCGACCCCCGCTACCCGACGCTCGGGCAGCCGTGATCCTCACTCGACCATGTTCTTGGTCACGACCTCCATGGTCCGGCCCAGCTCCTCGGTCGGGCTGAACTCCACGACCTCTGTCCCGGCCGAGAGGATCGGGGTGTGCCCGGGGCCGACGTGGTAGGCGTCGCCGGTCTCGAACACCTCCTCCCCACCCGATGCGGAACGGAACGCCACGCGTCCCTTGAGGACGTACCCCATGTGTTCGCACTGACACTCGTCGTTGGGCAGACCGACGAACGCCGCCGCGAAGTCGGCGTCCTGCGTGTACGTCTCGAAGGCGACGGTCCAACCGCCGGCGAAGTGCTCGAAATGACCTTCGTAGCCCTCGACCACCTCGTGCTCCGACGCGGTCGTTCTCGATGCCTTGGGCATGGTTCTCTCCTGTTCTTGGGCGGCGCGGACTATCCGCGTTCGCCGACGGCGACCTCGTGATGCCGGACAATGCGTCCGTTTCGGATGTCGAGGATCGCGTTGGCGACCACGCTGCGGCCGTCCGGGAACGTGCACGTGAACGTGGCGGCGGCACGCTCTGAGTCGGCGACGGGGCTTTCGGAGGTGATCGTGACGCCGTTGGTGGCGCCGTACTTCATGATCCCGCGCAGGGGTTCCTTGCCGTGGCTCACCCGCGGGGAGCTCGGTGGGTTGTCCCGGTCGATCTGGATCATCTCCACGTCGTCCGCATACATGTCGAGGACGGTGTCCGCGTCCCACGCCTCGAACCCACGCGTGTACGCGTCGAGATCGAAGGGCGTCACGGTTCTAGCGCTCATGATTTCTCCTGTGATGGGGATGGATGGTGCTGTTCGAGGGCTACGCTTTCCCTTGAACCGCAGTTCAAGTCAAGAGCTGAGATGGATACGTTTCCGGGACTGACCATCGGGGAAGTGGCTCGTCGTGCCGGCGTGGCCACCTCGGTGTTGCGCTACTACGAGCGGATCGGGCTGCTCCCCGCGCCCGATCGCGTCGGAGGGCAGCGTCGCTACGACCTGGACGTCCTCGGCAAGCTCGGCTTCATCGGCGTGGCGCAGAACGCCGGGTTCAAGCTGCGCGAGATCAAGGAGCTCATCGACGGCAGCGGCGACGCAGGGGACCTGGGCGCATCCATGCGGTCGCTGTCGACCCAGAAGCTCGACGAGGTCGAGGCGCTCCTCGAACGGGCCAAGACCATGAAGATCTGGCTCGAGATGGCGAAGGACTGCGGGTGCTCCACGCCGGACGAGTGCGCGTTGTTCCCCGCCGCCGGCGAAGCGCATCCGGCGTCCGACCTAGCTCTGCGCGTGGTCGGGCTCGACGCCACCTGCCGCCGCCCCGACGATGTCATCGCCATGCCGACCGTGCCGCCTCGCGTCAGCGCGGACTGAGCGCCTCGCGCACGGGGACGAGCTTGGCGTCGGCCTCGGCGAGCTCGTCGGCCGGGACCGAGTCGGCGACGATGCCGCATCCGGCGAACAGGCGCACCCTGGTGCCGCCACTCTCGATCTGGGCCGAGCGCAGCGCGATGGCCCACTCGCCGTCGCCCGAGGCACCGATCCAGCCGACCGGTCCGGCGTACCGGCCGCGGTCGAGGCGTTCGATGTCGTCGATCAGGGCGACCGCATCGGCGGTGGGCGTGCCACCCACGGCGGCCGAAGGATGCAACGAGGCGGCCAGGGCGAGTGCGCTGGCGTCGTCGCGGATCACGCCGGTGACGTCGGTGGCCAGGTGCATGACGTTGGGCAGGTGCAGGACGAACGGCGACTCGGGCACGTTCATGCTGGTGCAGTGCGGCGCGAGGGCGTCGGCCACCGAGCGCACCGCGTACTCGTGCTCCTCGAGGTCCTTGCTGGAGCGGGCCAGAGACGCGGCGAGGGCGAGGTCATGGGTGTCGTCGCCGGTGCGCCGGATGGTGCCGGCCAGCACCCGCGACGTGATGAGACCGCGCTCGAGCCGCACCAGCATCTCCGGCGTCGAGCCGAAGAAGCCGTCGACGTGGAACGTCCAGCAGCCGGGGTAGTCGTGGGCCAGGCGGGCGAGGGGAGCGCGGACGTCGAGCGGCTTGTCGAGCGTGGCCACCAGGTCGCGGGCCAGGACGACCTTGTCGATGCCGCCGCCGGCGATGCGCCCGACCGCGTCGGCGACGATGTGCTGCCAGGCGTCGGGGTCGACCGGTCCGTCGGAGAACGTGACCTCGCCGGGGAGCTCGGGCTGGTCGGTGGCGCTGATCGCGGGCGGCGTCGTGATGCCGGCGCCGACGACCGTGACCCAGGAGCGGCCGTCGCGTCGCCCGACCACGACTTCCGGCACGCTGAGGCCGCTGACGGCACCTCCGGCCGGCGTGGCCCGATCGGCGAACGCGAACGTGCCGAAGGCCACCAGACCGGTGCCCGGGACGTCGACCTCGTCGCGCACGACGCTGTGCCGGGTGACCTCGCGCCACCACGAGGCGGCCTCGGTGAAGCGGCGCGGTCCGGACGTCGTGAACGTCGCGGCCCGGCCCCAGCCGACCAGCCCGTCGCCGTGGTGGATCCAGGCCACGTTGTCGTCGCGGGGGAGCAGGTCGAGGAGCGGACCGGGGTCGTCGATCTCGACGGTGCGCACCACGAGTGGCAGGGCTGCCGGGGTGGCTGCGCTGTCGAGGACGGGGTTGCTCACGGCAGCAACGGTACCCGTGGGACAGTGATCGGGTGACGCGAGCAGGCCTTGACAAGCAGCCCCGTGACGTGGCGCGGATGTTCGACGACGTGGCGCAGCGCTACGACCTCACGAACGACGTCCTGTCCCTCGGGCAGGACCGTCGCTGGCGCCGCAAGGTCGTCGAGATGGTCGATCCGCAGCCCGGCGAGATGGTGCTCGACCTGGCAGCCGGCACCGGGACGTCGAGCACGCCGTTCGCCTCCGCCGGCGCCACGGTCGTGCCCTGCGACTTCTCCCTCGGGATGCTCGAGGTCGGCAAGAACCACCGCCCCGATCTCCCGTTCACCGCCGGTGACGGCATGGCGCTGCCGTTCGCCGACGAGACGTTCGACGCGGTCACGATCTCGTTCGGGCTGCGGAACATCCACGACCCGGTCCAGGGGCTGCGCGAGCTGCTGCGCGTCACCCGACACGGCGGTCGCATCGTGGTGTGCGAGTTCAGCACGCCCACCTGGGGCCCGTTCGAGGCCGTCTACTCCAACTACCTCATGAAGGCCCTGCCGCGCATCGCCGAGCGGGTGTCGTCGAACCCCGAGTCGTACGTGTACCTCGCCGAGTCGATCCGCGCCTGGCCCGACCAACGGGGCCTCGCGCTGCGCATGGTGGAGGCCGGATGGGGCAAGGTCGACTGGCTCAACCTGTCGGGTGGAGTCGTCGCGCTGCACAGCTCGGTGAAGCCATGATCCGGGCAGGTTAGTGTGACCTCAGTTACAAGGCCCCGCTGTCGGGCGTATGGTGTTCGCGTGGTCACGTTGTGAACCTTTTCACAAGCGCGCATGTTCGTGGCCACGACGCCCGATCCGGCTCGAGGGAGGCGCCGTGAACGCGTACACGCCGATCCTGGTTCTGGGCGCCCTCGCGGCCGGGTTCGCGATCTTCAGCGTCGGCATCGCGCCGCTCACGGGTCCGGCCCGCTACAACCGCGCGAAGCTCGACCGCTACGAGTCGGGCATCGAGCCCAGTCCGCTCCCTGAGGGCGGCGGACGCATCTCGGTTCGCTACTTCATCATCGCGATGCTCTTCATCGTCTTCGACATCGAGATCATCTTCCTGTACCCGTTCGCCGTCGCGTTCGACGCGCTCGGGTGGTTCGGACTGGTCGAGATGTTCATCTTCATGGTCACGGTGTTCATCGCCTACGCCTACGTCTGGCGCCGCGGAGGTCTGGAATGGGACTGAGCGAAGCGAAGGCCCCAACAAGCACAGCACGTCCGGGTACCCGCGTCGGGCCCTGGACCGCAGCGCTTGTTCATACCGAAGGCCGACCTGAAAGGGGCCGACGTGGGAATTGAAGAAAAATTGCCGAGTGGGGTCCTGCTCTCGACCGTGGAGGGCCTGGCCGGCTACATGCGCAAGGCCTCGTTCTGGCCGGCGACGTTCGGTCTCGCCTGCTGTGCGATCGAGATGATGACATTCGGCGCCCCGCGCTTCGACTCGGCCCGGTTCGGCATGGAGGTCTTCCGCCCGTCGCCGCGACAGGCCGACCTGATGATCGTCGCCGGTCGCGTCAGCAACAAGATGGCGCCCGTCCTGCGCCAGATCTACGACCAGATGGCGGCCCCGAAGTACGTCCTGGCGATGGGCGTGTGCGCCAGCTCGGGCGGCATGTTCAACAACTACGCGATCGTGCAGGGTGTCGACCACGTCGTGCCCGTCGACATGTACCTCCCGGGCTGCCCGCCTCGCCCCGAGATGCTCATCGACGCGATCCTCAAGCTGCACGACAACATCCAGCACGGCAAGCTCGGCGCCAACCGGGTCGCCCAGATCCAGGAGCTCGAGCTGGAGGCGCTGCAGGCCACGCCGACGTCGGGCATGAAGGGCCTGATGCGTTGATGGCCCCAGAAAAAGACGACACCGCGAAGGACGACATTCCCGCCGACAAGGAGTCGACGATCGACTCCACGTCCGGCACGACGCAGGACGCGTCGCACGAGGTCCAGCGCGAGCTCGTCCCCAGTGACGCGCGCGAGCTCGAGGTCGTCGACGTCCGCGAGGGCATGTTCGGCGTCCGGGGCACGGGCGACACCACGGGCTACGGCGGCCTGACCCGGCCGGTCATGATGCCGGCCGCCTCGCAGCAGCCGTTCGGCGGCTGGTTCGACGACGTGCACGACCGACTCTCGACCCTCACCGACGCCCAGGACCGGTCGGTCATCGAGAAGGTCGTCGTCGACCGCGGCGAGATCACGTTCTTCATCCGGCGGCACGCCATCCTCGACGTCGTCACGCACCTGCGCAACGACGAGGCACTGCGGTTCGAGTTCTGCTCCAGCATCAGCGGCGTGCACTTCCCGCACGAGCAGGGTCGCGAGCTGCACGTCGCCTACCACCTGCTGTCGATGACGCACCGCCGTCGCATCCGGCTCGAGGTCACCTGCCCCGACGACGACCCGCACGTGCCGAGCGTCGTCAGCATCTACCCCACCGCCGACTGGCACGAGCGCGAGACGTGGGACTTCTTCGGCGTCATCTTCGACGGCCACCCGGCGCTCACCCGCATCCTGATGCCCGACGACTGGCCCGGCCACCCGCAGCGCAAGGATTACCCGTTGGGCGGCATCCCGGTCGAGTACAAGGGCGGCACCATCCCACCCCCGGACGAGCGGAGGGCCTACTCGTGACTCAGACCCACGACGCATCCGCGTCGGGCACCGAAGATCCGTACGCCGGCACCACCGAGTCCACCGCCGGCCCGGTGTTCACCGTCACCGGCCAGGACTGGGACACCATCGACTCCTCGGCCGTCGAGGGTGACCGCCTCGTCATCAACATGGGTCCGCAGCACCCGTCGACCCACGGCGTGCTTCGGCTCGTGCTCGAGATCGACGGCGAGACCGTCAAGGACGCGCGCGCCGGTATCGGCTACCTGCACACCGGCATCGAGAAGAACATGGAGTTCCGCACCTGGACCCAGGGCGTGACCTTCTGCACGCGCATGGACTACGTCGCGCCGTTCTCGAACGAGGCCGCTTACGTCGCCGCCACCGAGAAGCTGCTCGGCATCGAGGACTCGATCCCGTCGAAGGCGCAGGTCATCCGTGTGCTCATGCTGGAGCTGAACCGCATCAGCTCGCACCTGGTGGCCATCGCCACCGGCGGCATGGAGATCGGTGCGCTCACCGTCATGACCTGCGGGTTCCGCGACCGCGAGCTCATCCTCGACTGCTTCGAGATGATCACGGGCCTGCGGATGAACCACGCGTACATCCGTCCCGGCGGCGTCGCGCAGGACCTTCCGGTCGGCGCGATCGAGAAGCTCAACACCACGGTGCGGATCCTCCGGAGTCGGCTGCCCGAGTACGCGGCACTCTGCAACGCCAACCCGATCTTCAAGGGGCGACTCAAGGGCGTCGGTCACCTCGAGCTGGCCGGCTGCCTGGCCCTCGGGCTCACCGGCCCGGTGCTGCGGGCCACCGGCTACGACTGGGACCTCCGCCGCACGCAGCCCTACTGGGGCTACGACACCTACGACTTCGACGTCGTCACCTGGGACGAGCCCGATGCTTACGGACGGTTCCGGATCCGGCTCGAGGAGATGTGGCAGTCGCTGCGCATCGTCGAGCAGGCCATCGGACGTCTCGCGGTCATGGAGGGCGACCCGATCATGGTCGCCGACAAGAAGATCGCCTGGCCCGCGCAGCTCAGCGTCGGCGCCGACGGCCAGGGCAACTCCGCGGAGCACATCCGGCACATCATGGGTGAGTCCATGGAGGCGCTGATCCACCACTTCAAGATCGTCACCGAGGGCTTCCGGGTGCCGGCCGGCCAGGCGTACGCCGCCATCGAGGCACCGCGCGGCGAGATCGGCTGCCACGCCGTCTCCGACGGCGGCACGCGGCCCTACCGCGTCCACTTCCGGGACCCGAGCTTCGTCAACCTCCAGGGCACGTCGGTGATGAGCGAGGGTGGCATGCTCTCGGACGTGATCGTCGCCATCGCCAGCATCGACCCCGTCATGGGCGGAGTTGATCGGTGACGTGAGTACGCAGTCACAGGATCCAAGGCCAAGCTCGGCGCCCGTGGGCTCAGGGTCGTTTTCCGAGGAGACACTCACGGAGCTCCGGGAGATCGCGGGCCGCTATCCGCAGACTCGATCCGCCCTGCTCCCGATGCTGCACCTGGTGCAGTCGGTCGAGGGCAGCGTCACCGCCGAGGGCATCGACGTGTGCGCCGACCTGCTCGGACTCAGCCACGCGGACGTCTCGGGCGTCGCGACGTTCTACACGATGTACAAGCGCCGGCCGATGGGTGAGCATCACGTCGGCGTCTGCACCAACACGCTCTGCGCCGTGATGGGCGGCGACGCGATCTTCGAGCGGCTCAAGGACCACCTCGACATCGGCAACGACGAGACGACCGAGGACGGCAAGGTCACGCTCGAGCACATCGAGTGCAACGCCGCCTGCGACTTCGCTCCCGTGATGATGGTCAACTGGGAGTTCTTCGACAACCAGACGCCCGAGAGTGCCGTCGAGCTGGTCGACAACCTGCGAGCCGGTGAGACCGTGCGGGCGACCCGTGGCGCGACGATCACGAGCTGGCGCGAGGCCGAACGAGTGCTCGCCGGCTTCGAGGACGGGCTCGTCGACGAGGGCCCGGCCGCGGCCGGCCCGTCGCTGGTCGGGCTCGACATCGCCCGCGAGAACAGCTGGACCGCACCGCCGGTCGACCGAGCCGGCGGCACCAAGACCAAGGCGGCGACGGAATCACCTGAGGCAGCTGCCGAGGAGGCCGACACCTCACGCGCGGAGGCCGAGACGAAGGCCGCCGAGTCGCCGGCCGACACGAAGGGCGGAGGGTCCGACGATGACTGAATCGAAGGTCGACGTGCTCACCCCCGTCCTCACCAGGAACTGGGGCGACGATCGCGCCTGGACGCTCGCCGCGTATGAGGACCAGGGCGGCTACGAAGGCCTCACCCAGGCGCTCGCGATGGATCCCGCCGACCTCACCGAGCTGGTCAAGGACTCCGGGCTGCGCGGCCGCGGCGGCGCCGGGTTCCCCACCGGCATGAAGTGGGGCTTCATCCCGCACGACCCCGATCAGCCGGGCGGCGCGAAGCCCAACTACCTCGTCGTCAACGCCGACGAGTCCGAGCCGGGCACCTGCAAGGACATCCCGCTGATGATGGCGAGCCCGCACACCCTCATCGAGGGCGTCATCATCGCCGCCCATGCCATCCGCGCCAACACGGCCTTCATCTACGTGCGTGGCGAGGTGCTGCACGTCGTGCGCCGCCTGCAGGCCGCCTGCCGCGAGGCGTACGCCGCCGGCCACCTCGGCCAGGACATCCATGGCACGGGCGTCGACGTCGAGCTCGTCATCCACGCGGGTGCCGGTGCCTACATCTGCGGCGAGGAGACGGCGCTGCTCGACTCGCTCGAGGGCCGACGCGGTCAGCCTCGCCTGCGTCCGCCGTTCCCCGCGGTCGAGGGGCTCTACGCCTCCCCGACCGTCATCAACAACGTCGAGACGATCGCCTCGGTGCCGTCCATCGTCACCGGCGGCATCGACTGGTTCGGGTCGATGGGCACCGAGAAGTCCAAGGGCTACACGCTCTACTCGCTCTCCGGCCACGTGAAGGCGCCCGGTCAGTACGAGGCGCCCCTCGGCATCACGCTCCGCGAGCTGCTCGACCTCGGCGGCGGGATGCGTGATGGCGGCGAGCTCAAGTTCTGGACGCCGGGCGGCTCGTCCACACCGATCCTCACCGCGGAGCACCTCGACGTGCCGCTCGACTACGAGGCCGTCGGTGCCGCCGGGTCGATGCTCGGCACCAAGGCGCTGCAGGTGTTCGACCAGACCACGTCGGTCGTGCGGTGCGTGCTGCGCTGGACCGAGTTCTACAAGCACGAGTCCTGCGGCAAGTGCACGCCGTGCCGTGAGGGCACGTGGTGGCTGGTGCAGACGCTCCAGCGTCTCGACTCGGGCCAGGGTGAGCCCGGCGACATCGAGCTGCTGCTCGACCTGTGCGACAACATCCTCGGACGCTCCTTCTGCGCGCTGGGCGACGGAGCCACCAGCCCCATCACCTCGGCGATCGAGTACTTCCGCGAGGAGTTCGAGTCCGGCATGCACACGCCGTCGAGCGTGCTGTTCCCGCCGGCGGCCTCCACCGTGTTCGCACCAGTAGCGGCTGGAGGCGTCTCATGACGATCGAGGCCGAGCGCTCGACCGAGACCGCACCCGTCGAGCTCGTCACCCTGACGATCGACGACGTCGAGGTCAGCGTCCCGAAGGGCACCCTCCTCATCCGGGCCGCCGAGCTCATCGGCGTCGACATCCCGCGCTTCTGCGACCACCCGCTGCTCGAGCCGGTCGGTGCGTGCCGACAGTGTCTCGTCGAGGTCACCGACGCCGGCAACGGGCGTGGATTCCCCAAGCCGCAGGCCTCGTGCACGCTCGAGGTCGCGCCCGGCATGGTCGCCAAGACGCAGGTCACCTCGCCGACGGCCGACAAGGCCCAGGTGGGGACGATGGAGTTCCTGCTCATCAACCACCCGCTCGACTGCCCGGTGTGCGACAAGGGCGGCGAGTGCCCTTTGCAGAACCAGGCCATGAGCCACGGTCGCGGCGAGACCCGCTTCACCGAGGTCAAGCGGACGTTCCCCAAGCCCACCCGGGTGTCGGCGCAGGTGCTGCTCGACCGTGAGCGCTGCGTGCTCTGCGCCCGCTGCACCCGCTTCTCCGAGCAGATCGCCGGCGACCCGTTCATCACGATGCTCGAGCGCGGCCCGGAGCAGCAGGTCGGCGTCGCGGACGACGTGCCGTTCCACTCGTACTTCTCGGGCAACACGATCCAGATCTGCCCGGTGGGTGCCCTCACCAGCGCCGACTACCGGTTCAGGTCGCGTCCGTTCGACCTCGTCTCGACACCCTCCGTGGCCGAGCACGACGCCTGCGGCTCGGCGATTCGCGTCGACCATCGTCGCGGCAAGGTCATGCGCCGGCTCGCCGGTGACGACCCCGAGGTCAACGAGGAGTGGATCACCGACAAGGACCGCTTCTGCTTCACCTGGTCGACCCAGGACGACCGGCTGCGTCATCCGCTCGTGCGGAACGAGTCCGGCGAGCTGGAGCCCGCGTCGTGGCCGGCCGCGCTGGCCATCGCCGCCCGCGGCCTGTCCGCCGCTCACGGCGGAGTCGGCGTGCTTCCCGGCGGACGCCTGACCGCCGAGGACGCGTTCGCCTACAGCGTCTTCGCGCGTGCGGTGCTGCGCACGAACGACATCGACTTCCGCGCTCGCGTGCACTCCGCCGAGGAGGCCGACTTCCTCGCCGCGCACGTCGCCGCGACCCACCTCGCCGTCACGTATCGCGACCTCGAGGAGGCCTCGACCGTCGTGCTCGTCGGCCTGGAGCCCGAGGACGAGGCCGGCACGATCTTCCTGCGCCTCCGCAAGGCCTCACTGGCCGGACTCCGGGTCGTCTCCATCGCTGCACACGCCACGCGCGGGCTCACCAAGATGGGCGGCGAGCTCGTCGCCACCGTGCCGGGCCAGGAGGCCGCCGCGCTCGACGACCTGACGGTCGAGGGTGACGTGGTGGTCCTCGTCGGTGAACGCCTCGCCGCCGCACCGGGTGCCTTCAGCGCCGCTCTGCGCCTGGCCGAGCGAAGTGGCGCGAAGGTCGCATGGGTGCCCCGCCGCGCCGGCGACCGTGGCGCCGTCGAGACCGGCTGCCTGCCCACCCTGCTGCCCGGCGGACGGCCGGTCGCCGACGCCGAGGCCAGAGCCGACCTCGCGGCCGCCTGGGGCGTCGACTCGCTGCCTGCACGCGCCGGCCGCGACACCAGCGCGATCATCGAGGACGCGGCGAGCCACAAGCTCGGAGCCCTGCTCGTCGGCGGCGTCGAGGTCGACGACCTGCCCGACCCCGCCCGCGCCCGCGAGGCGCTCCAGACCGCGTTCGTCGTCAGCCTGGAGGTCCGCGAGAGCGACGTCACCCGCGACGCCGACGTCGTGCTGCCGGTGGCGCCCGTCGTCGCGAAGCCCGGCATGTTCGTCACCTGGGAAGGGCCGCCTGCGCCCGTTCGAGGCCGTGCTGAGCGAGCCCAGCTCGCTCACCGACATCCGCGTCCTGGCCGGCATCGCCGAAGAGATGGGATCCGACCTGGGGTTCCGGTCGACCGAGACGGCTCATGTGGCGATGACCGACACCGGCCCGTGGGACGGCGCCCGCACGGCGGCCCCACACCTCGATGCGCCGGCTCCGGCCCAGCCGGCCAAGGGTTCGGTCGTGCTCGAGACGTGGCGCCAGATGATCGACGACGGCCGCGGCCAGGACGGCCAGCCGAAGTACCACGCCACGGCTCGCCCGACCGTGCTGCGCGCCAACGCCGCGACGCTCGAGTCGGCAGGGGTCCGGCCCGGCGACCGGGCCACGATCGGCACGGACGCCGGCAGCGCCACGTTCACCGCAGAGGTCGCCGAGCTTCCCGATGGCGTCGTCTGGGCGCCGGCCAACAACGGCACGAACCTGCGCCTGATCGGTGCCGGTCACGGCAGCGTGGTCCGCCTCGCGGCGGAAGGCGGTGACGCATGAGCGAGCTGTTCGGCAACGAGCCGTTCTGGGTCGTCGCCATCAAGGCGGTGCTGATCTTCGTGATCCTCGTCGTCTACACGCTGTTCAACATCTGGTTCGAGCGTCGCGTCGTCGCCCGCATGCAGCACCGCATCGGCCCCAACGTGCACGGGCCGTTCGGGCTGCTGCAGAGCCTCGCCGACGGCGTCAAGCTCGCCCTCAAGGAGGACATCGTCGTCAAGGCGGCCGACAAGGTCGTCTACATCGCGGCGCCGATCCTGGCCACCATCCCGGCGTTCCTCGCCTGGGCGGTCATCCCGTTCGGTCCCGAGGTCACGATCCCGTTCACCGACACCGTCACGCCGCTGCAGCTCACCGACCTGCCGGTGGCCGTCCTCTACATCCTCGCCGTCACCTCGATCGGCGTGTACGGCATCGTGCTCGCCGGCTGGTCGTCCGGCTCCATCTACGCCCTCCTCGGCGGCATGCGCTCGAGCGCCCAGATGATCTCCTACGAGGTCGCGATGGGCCTGTCGTTCGTCTCGGTGTTCATGTACGCCGGGTCGATGTCGACGTCGGAGATCGTCGCCTCCCAGGCGAGCACCTGGTACGTCCTGCCGCTGTTCCCGTCGTTCGTCATCTACGTCATCGCGATGGTCGGCGAGACGAACCGTGCGCCGTTCGACCTCCCCGAGGCCGAGGGCGAGCTCGTCGGCGGCTTCCACACCGAGTACTCCTCGCTCAAGTTCGCGCTGTTCTTCCTGGCCGAGTACGTCAACATGGTCACCGTCTCCGCGCTGGCCACGACCCTGTTCCTCGGCGGCTGGCGCGCACCGTTCGGCATCGCGCACCTCTGGGAAGGCGCCAACAGCGGCTACTGGCCGCTGCTGTGGTTCTTCGGCAAGACGCTGGCCTTCATCTTCCTGTTCATCTGGCTGCGCGGCACGCTGCCCCGCATGCGCTACGACCAGTTCATGACGTTCGGCTGGAAGGTGCTGATCCCGTTCTCGCTGGTGTGGATCGTCGCGGTCGCTCTCATCCGCAAGCTCAAGCAGGAGGACCTGCTCGACCAGCAGACGCTGGTGTGGGCCGCGGTCATCGCCGGTGTGCTGTTCCTGGTCACGTTCCTGATCCCGGAGAAGAAGCCGGAGCCCGAGCCTGCCGAGCCGGAAGACGGCGAGTTCGACGCGTTCGCCGGCGGCTACCCCGTGCCGCCCCCATCCTCGACCCAGTCGAGCGACCCTGACACCGCGAAGGAGGCTCGTCGATGACCAACACCGTTCGCGAGACGCTGTGGGACCCGATCGCCGGCTTCGGCGTCACGTTCCGCACGATGTTCAAGAAGGTCGTCACCGAGCAGTACCCGTTCGAGAAGGTGCCGACCGCGCCGCGCTTCCACGGACGCCACCAGCTCAACCGCTGGCCCGACGGCCTGGAGAAGTGCATCGGGTGCGAGCTGTGCGCGTGGGCCTGCCCGGCCGACGCCATCTACGTCGAGGGTGCGTCCAACACCGAGGACGGCCGGTTCAGCCCGGGCGAGCGCTACGGCCGCGTCTACCAGATCAACTACCTGCGCTGCATCCTCTGCGGCCTGTGCATCGAGGCGTGCCCGACCCGCGCCCTCACGATGACCAACGAGTACGAGCTGGCCGACGACAACCGCGCCGACCTCATCTACGAGAAGTCCGACCTCCTCGCGCCGCTGCTGCCGGGCATGGTCGACCCGCCGCACTCGATGCTCATCAGCGACGACCACCACGACTACTACAAGGGCAAGACGCTGCCGCTGCTGCCCAAGGACCCGGCCGAGTCCGCCGACGTCAACCCACGGGGCGCACCTGGGGATGACGGATGACGACGTTCTGGATCCTCGCTCCGCTCATGGTCCTCGCAGCACTCGGGCTGGTGTTCGCCCGCAAGGCCGTGCACGCGGCACTCTGCCTCGCGATCGTGATGATCGGGCTCGCCGTGCTCTACGCCGCGCAAGGCGCCCCGTTCCTGTTCGCGGTGCAGATCGTCGTCTACACCGGCGCGATCATGATGCTGTTCCTCTTCGTGCTGATGCTGGTCGGCGTCGACACGACCGACTCGCTGGCCGAGACCATCAAGGGCCAGCGGCTCATGGCCACCGTGGTGGGCCTGCTGTTCGGCATCACAGCCGTCACCGCGATCGGCCAGGGCGTCACCGGTGGCGTCACCGGGTTGAAGTCCGCCAACGGCAACGGCAACCCCTACGGCCTCGCCGAGCTGCTGTTCGGTCCGTACGTGCTCGCGTTCGAGCTCACCAGCGCCCTGCTCATCACCGCGGCGCTCGGCGCCATGGTGCTGGCCCACCACGAGAAGCTCACCGAGCGTCTCAGCCAGGCCGACCTCGCCCGCCAGCGCCTCCGCGACTACGCCGAGACCGGCAAGCACCCCGGCAACCCGGCCACGCCCGGCGTCTTCGCCCGCCACAACGCCGTCGACACCCCGGCCCTGCTGCCGGACGGTCGTCCGCTCGAGGAGTCGATCTCGGCCAGCCTCGTCGCCCGCGGCCAGCTCCGCGACGGCTTCGAGGACGACGTCGAGGCGGTGCAGCGCGAGCTCGCGACAGGCGACCTCGCCGCTTCTGAGAACGCGAGCAACATCGAAGAGGGGGACGTGTCCCATGACTGAGTACGTGACCCTCTCGCTGATCCTGTTCACGATCGGCGCCACCGGCGTGCTGGTGCGCCGCAACGCCATCGTCGTGTTCATGTGCGTCGAGCTGATGCTCAACGCCACCAACCTGGCCTTCGTCGCGTTCTCGCGTCAGCACGGCAACCTCGACGGGCAAGTGGCCGCGTTCTTCGTCATGGTCGTCGCGGCCGCCGAGGTCGTGGTCGGCCTCGCCATCATCGTGTCCATCTACCGCACGCGTCGCTCGGCCTCGGTCGACGAGGCGAGCCTGCTGAAGCTCTAGGAGACACGTGCTCGATTTCGCCTGGCTGCTCGTCGCGGTCCCGCTCGTCTCCGGTCTCGGACTCCTGGTCTGGGGCAAGGAGGGCGACCGCGTCGGTCACCTCATCGGCTCGGCGGCATCGTCGATCTCGTTCCTCATCGGCGCCATCGCGTTCATCGAGCTGCTCGCCCGCGACGAGGGTGACCGGTCGTTCTCGCGCACGTTGTTCACCTGGATCGAGGCCGGCCCGTTCCACGTCGACATGTCGTACACGTTCGACCCGCTCTCCGGCCTGTTCGTGCTGCTGATCACCGGGGTGGGCACGCTGATCCACGTCTACTCCATCGGCTACATGGAGCACGACGCCCGGCGTCGTCGGTTCTTCGCGTACCTCAACATCTTCATCGCCTCGATGCTCACGCTCGTGCTGGCGTCCGACTACCTGGTGATGTTCCTCGGCTGGGAGGGCGTCGGCCTCGCGTCGTACCTGCTCATTGGCTTCTGGCAGCACAAGGACTCCGCGGCGGCGGCGGCCACGAAGGCGTTCGTCGTCAACCGCGTCGGCGACCTCGGCATGGCGCTGGGCATCATGTTGATGTTCGCCGAGTTCGGCACGACCGCGATCGCCCCCGTGAACGCCTCGATCGGCGGGGCGTCAACGGCTGTGGCCACCACGCTCGGCCTGCTGCTGCTGCTCGGCGCCTGCGGCAAGTCGGCCCAGGTGCCGCTGCAGAGCTGGCTGCTCGACGCGATGGAGGGCCCCACGCCGGTCTCGGCGCTGATCCACGCCGCCACCATGGTCACCGCGGGCGTCTACCTCGTCGTCCGCTCCAACGGCATCTTCGATGCCTCGGAGACCGCACGCAACGCGGTCATCGTCGTCGGCCTCGTCACGCTGCTCGTCGGTGCCTGGATCGGTTGCGCCAAGGACGACATCAAGAAGGCGCTCGCCGGTTCCACGATGAGCCAGATCGGCTACATGATGCTGGCCGCCGGTCTCGGCCCGGCCGGCTACGCGTTCGCGATCTTCCATCTCCTCACGCACGGCTTCTTCAAGGCCAACCTTTTCCTCGGCGCGGGCTCGATCATGCACGGCATGGACGACGACGTCGAGATGCGCCACTACGGTGCGCTCCGGGCGGCCATGCCGATCACGTTCGTCACGTTCCTGTTCGGCTACCTCGCCATCATCGGCTTCCCGGGATTCGCCGGCTTCTTCTCCAAGGACAAGATCATCGAGACGGCGTTCGGCCACTCGTTCTGGGTCGGGCTCGGTGCGCTGGTCGGGGCCGGCGTCACGGCGTTCTACATGACCCGGCTCATGATGATGACGTTCTTCTCCGAGCAGCGCTGGAAGGAGGACGTCCACCCTCACGAGTCACCCAAGGTCATGACGTACCCCTTGATCGCGCTCGGTGCCCTGTCGCTGCTCGGTGGCGCGCTGATCCTCGGCGACTGGATCACCGAGTTCCTCGCGCCCGTCGTCGGCCATGCCGAGCATCAGGAGCTGGCCATCCCCGAGTGGACCCTGACCCTCATCATCACGCTGGTCGTCGCGGTGGGCGTCACCCTCGGCTACGTGCTCTACAGCCGCAAGCCGATCGCCGGTGAGATGCCGGCCGACAGCTCGGTCTCGATCTTCGCGCGTGCGGGCCGGCACGAGCTCTACGGCAACGAGCTCAACCACGCGGTCGTGGTGCGTCCCACCCGCCATCTCACCCGCTTCCTGGTCTTCCTCGACGGCAAGGGCATCGACGGCTTCGTGACGGGTCTCGCGGATCGCCTCGGCGACGCGTCGCAGGCCCTGCGCAAGCCGCAGACCGGATTCGTCCGCAGCTACGCGCTGAGCTTCTTCGCGGGCGCGTCCCTCATCGTGCTCGCACTCCTGGCGGTGACGCTCTCATGATCCTCACAGTCATGGCCGCGACGCCCCTCGTCGGAGCGCTCGTCGTCGTCCTCATGCCACGCACGGCCGATCGTGTCGCCACGGTCAAGGCCGTCGCCGTCGGCTTCAGCGTGCTCACCCTCGTGCTCTCGCTGGCGATGATGTCGAGCTACGAGGTCGGCGCCGGCGGCTACCAGCTCACCGAGCAGCACACCTGGATCAAGCAGTTCGGAGCGTTCTACTCGGTCGGTGTCAACGGCATCGGCGTCACCCTGATCCTGCTCACCACCGTGCTGACCCCGATCGTGCTGCTGTCCGCCTGGGACGACCGCCTGCCCGGCAACCGGAACGTCAACTCCTACCTGGCCTGGATGCTGGTGCTCGAGGCCCTCGCCATCGGCGTCTTCTCCGCCACCGACGCGTTCCTGTTCTACGTGCTCTTCGAGGCGACGCTGGTGCCGCTCTACTTCCTCATCGGCTCGTACGGGGGACCACGCCGCGGCTACGCAGCGGTCAAGTTCCTGATCTACAACCTCATCGGCGGCCTGCTGATGCTGGCCTCGATCGTCGGCCTCTACGTCGTCCAGGTGCGACAAGGCGATCCGTCCTACCTGCTGAGCGACCTGTCGAACCTCGATGTCAGCACCACCACGGAGCGGCTGCTGTTCCTCGGCTTCATGGCGGCGTTCGTGATCAAGGCACCGCTGTGGCCGTTCCACACCTGGCTGCCGGACGCCGCCGCCTCGGCCACGCCCTCGACGTCGGTGCTCATGGTCAGCGTCGTCGACAAGATCGGCACGTTCGGGATGCTGCGCTGGTGCCTCGAGATCTTCCCGGGCGCGTCCGAGTGGGCCAGCCCGGTGGTGATCGGCCTCGCCGTCGTGAGCATCCTCTACGGCGCGCTGCTCGCGATCGGGCAGGACGACATCCGACGGCTGATCGCGTTCACCTCGGTGTCGCACTTCGGCTTCATCATCCTGGGCATCTTCGTCCTCACCTCGACGTCCACCGCCGGCGCGACGCTCTACATGTTCAACCACGGCCTTTCCACGGCCGCGCTGTTCCTGATCACCGGCATCATGATCGCCCGCCGGGGCTCGGCCAGCATCGGCGACTTCGGCGGCGTGCAGAAGATCGCGCCAATCCTGTCGGGCGTCCTGCTCGTGGCCGGCCTGTCGAGCCTGTCGCTGCCCGGGCTCGCGCCGTTCATCTCCGAGTTCATGGTGCTCGCCGGCACGTTCTCACGCACGCCGTGGGCCGCCGCGCTCGCCACGCTCGGCATCGTGCTCGCCGCCCTCTACATCCTGATCATGTACCAGCGCACGATGACCGGGCCCCTGCGCGACGGCAACGAGGGCGTCCACGACCTGAATCCCCGGGAGGTGGCGGCGCTGGCCCCTGCGCTCGTGCTGATCGTCGGCCTCGGGTTCTTCCCGCAGCCGGTGCTCAACGTCATCAACCCCGCGATCGACGAGGTCGTGAGCCACGTCGGTGACGGCGACCCGGCCCCGAAGACACCCGTCGATCTCGCCCAGGACGGTGGCCACTGATGATCCTCGCTGACCTGCCACCCATCGCCGGTCCCGATGTCGAATACGCCCTGATCGCCCCGATCCTCATCATCACGGCGGCCGCCGTGATCGGTACCGTCGTCGAGGCCGTCGTGCCGCGCGGCCCGCGGTTCGTCGTCCAGGCACTGGTCGCGGTCGTCGGCGTCGTCGCCGCGCTGGTCGACACGGTGGTCGTGTACCGCTCGCTCGACGCCGTCAAGGGCTCGCAGACCGCGCGGGGCGAGATCTCCACCGAGGGCGCGCTCTCGGTCGACGGTCCCGGCGTCTTCATCTGGGGTCTGCTGCTGGTGTTCGCACTGCTGAGCTTCCTGCTGTTCGCCGAGCGTCGCCTCGACGCGGGGCTGAGCGCGTTCACCGGTCGTGCCGCGGACGCACCCGGGTCCGCGGGGGAGGCCGAGGCCCAGGCGGCGAACATCGAGCACACCGAGATCTTCCCGCTGGCGGTGTTCGCGCTGCTCGGGATGATGGTGTTCGCCACGTCGAACGACCTGTTGACGATGTTCGTCGCCCTCGAGGTGCTGTCGCTGCCGCTGTACCTCCTGTGCGGCCTCGCTCGTCGTCGTCGCCTGCTCAGCCAGGAGGCCGCGCTCAAGTACTTCCTGCTCGGCGCGTTCTCCTCGGCCTTCTTCCTCTACGGCGTCGCGCTGGCCTACGGCTATTCCGGCAGCTTCGAGCTCTCCGAGATCGACGCCGCCGTCACCACACGCACCGGCAGCGAGAATCTGCTGCTCGCCGCGATCGCGCTCATGGCGGTGGGCCTGTTGTTCAAGATCAGCGCCGTGCCGTTCCACACCTGGACGCCCGACGTCTACCAAGGTGCGCCGACGCCGGTCACCGCGTTCATGGCCGCCGGCACCAAGGCCGCCGCGTTCGTCGCGCTGATGCGGGTGTTCTTCGTGGCCTTCGGCGGGGCGTCGTGGGACTGGCGCCCCACCATCTGGGTCGTCGCGATCATCACGATGCTGCTCGGCTCGCTGGTCTCGATCGCCCAGACCGACGTCAAGCGGATGCTCGCCTACTCCTCGGTCGCGCACGCGGGCTTCCTGATGGTCGCCTTCGCCGGCGCGTTCGCAGGAGCGGCCGGCCGCATCACGTCCGTCTCCAGCGTGCTGTTCTACCTCACGGTCTACGGCGTCGCCTCCATCGGCGCGTTCGCGATCGTCACCCTGATCCGCGACGCCGGTGGCGAGGCCACCCACCTGTCGCGGTGGGCCGGGCTGGGCAAGGCGTCGCCACTCCTGGCCGGCACGTTCGCGCTGTTCATGCTGTCGTTCGCCGGCATCCCGCTCACGGCGGGCTTCATCGGCAAGTGGGCCGTGTTCAGCGCCGCGTGGTCGGGCGGCTACTGGTCGCTCGTCGTGGCCGGCGTCGTCGTGAGCGCCATCGCCGCGTACTTCTACGTGCGGGTCATCGTGCTGATGTTCTTCACCGATCCCGTGGGAGACGGGCCGACGGTCGCCGTTCCGAGTGCCTTGACTACGGTGGTCATCGCTGCGGCTGCCCTGGCCACGGTGGTTCTCGGCGTCGTGCCGGGACCGGTGCTCGACCTGGCACAGCACGCAGGTGCATTCGTGCGCTGACCGGGTCCAAAGGAGTTCTTGTGACCAGTCTGGGTGTCGCGTTCGCCGACGACGCGCTCGAGGAGCGCGTCAGTCGCGGCGTCGACCTCGTCGAGGAACACCTCGCCCAGGTGATCGACAGCGACGAGCAGTTCATCACCGAGGCCGCCGCACACCTGCTCAACGCCGGTGGCAAGCGGTTCCGGCCGATGCTCGTCATGGTGTGCGCCGAGTTCGGCGACCCCGCCCACCCCGACGTCGTGCCGGCCGGCACCGCCGTCGAGCTCACCCATCTCGCGACGCTCTACCACGACGACGTCATGGACGAGGCGTCCATGCGTCGCGGCGCCCAGAGTGCCAACTCCCGTTGGGACAACTCGCTCGCGATCCTCGTGGGCGACTACCTGTTCGCGCATGCGTCGGAGGTCGTCTCGACGCTCGGCCCCGATGCCGTGGGTGTCCAGGCCCGCACGTTCGCCCGCCTCGTGAAGGGCCAGATCCGCGAGACCATCGGCCCGCGCGAGGGCGATGACCCCCTCGACCACTACCTCAGCGTCGTGGCCGACAAGACCGGCTCGCTGATCGCGACGTCGGCCCACTTCGGCGCCACCATGTCACGCGCGTCCGAGGAGATCGTCGACGCGCTCACCGAGTTCGGCGAGCGCATCGGTGTGGCGTTCCAGCTGAGCGACGACATCCTCGACATCGCCAGCGACCCCGGCGACTCCGGCAAGAATCCGGGCACCGACCTCCGCGAAGGCGTGCCGACCCTGCCGACGCTCCTGGCCCGTCGTTCCACCGATCCGGGCGACGCGGACCTCGTACGTCTCCTCTCCGCACCGATCACGGACGATGCCGACGTGGCCCGGGCGCTCGAAGCGCTCCGTGGGCACCCAGCGATGGACGAGGCCCGTGCCTTCGTGCAGGCCGAGGCCGACGCCGCCCGCGCCCTCCTCGAGAAGCTGCCGGACACGCCGGCTCGTGCGGCCCTGAACGCCATCTGCGACACGCTGGCCACGCGCATCAGCTGAGCACCGGGAGGACCCATGATCCGAGCCGCGGCCATCCTCTGCTGGGTCAACGCCATCGGGTTCGGCGTGTTCTGCATCCCGGCCATCGCCCATGTCGCGGCCGGCAGGGACATCCCGATCGTGATGGGCTTCCCCGCTTACGGACGCGGCCCCTTCGAGTCCCACGGCATCACGTCGACGGTGCCGCTGCTCGCCGGGTTCTTGGCGGTGTGCGTGGTCGAGGGCATCGCCGGATGGCTGCTGTGGGGCGGTCAACTGAGCGGCGCGATCCTCGCCATCGCCGTCCTGCCGTTCGGCGCCGTCTACTGGTGGGGCTTCGCGCTGCCCATCCCACCGCTGTTCGCCGTGGTGCGCACGGCGCTCCTGGTCGCCGACTGGCGAAGTCTCAACCGCTGAAGCTCGAGTCGAGGTGGCCGTCTCCGTGCGGGGAGACGATCTCGACGATGGCGTCGGAGAAGTCGACGCCGTAGGTTTCCTGCAGGTGGTTGCGGATGGCTTCGACGGCATCGTCGAGGTCCCCGGCGTGCGTGATGCCCCCGCCGCTCGCGAGGCCCTCGCCCTCGATGTCGAGCTCCCAGCCGTCGGGGCCCTCCACCGCATTCGCGACGAAACGACCGTGCGGCGGCGGATGGCCCTCGAAGGATGTCATCCATGGATCATGGCACTCGCGGTCCGTGGGAGACGTGGAAGTGGCGAAAGGCGGCACGGTCCCGCAACCAGGTCAGGCGGCGACGTTCTCCGCGGCGCGGTGCAGCACCCGGCGCCGTCCGCCCAGCACGTCGACCGTGAAGATCACCAGGGCGATCCACACGAGGACGAAGCCGACCCAGCGGGCGGTGGTCATCGCCTCGTGGAAGAGGATCAGGCCGAAGATGAACTGCAGGATCGGCGCGAGGTACTGCAGCAGGCCGATCGATGTGAGCCGGAGGCGGGTGGCGGCGCCGCCGAACAGGAGAAGAGGGATGGCCGTGACGATGCCGGTGCCGGCCAACAGCAGGGCATTGGGCACGCCCTGGTGCCCGAACGAGAGCGTGCCGTTCGCCTCGAGCACCCCGAGGTAGACGAGGGCGATCGGCGTCAGGAGCAGCGTCTCCGCGCCGAGCGCCTCGACGGCGCCGAGCTGTGCCTTCTTCTTGAGGAAGCCGTAGGTGGCGAACGAGAACGCGACCGTCAGGGCGACGTAGGGGAGCCGGCCGTAGTCGATCGTGAGGATGATGACCGCGACGGCGCCGATCGCGACCGCGACCCACTGGGCGCGTCGCAGGGTCTCGTGCAGCACGAACACACCGAGCAGCACGGTGACGAGCGGGTTGATGAAGTAGCCGAGCGACGTCTCGATGACCTTGTCGTGCGTGACGCCGTAGATGAACGTGCCCCAGTTGATCGTGATGACGACCGCGGCGAGCGCCAGGAAGCCGACGCGGCGGCGGTCGGACCAGATGGCCCGGAACGCGCCCCAGCGGTGCGTGACGGTGAGCAGCAACGCCACGAACACCAGCGACCACACGATGCGGTGCGACAGCGCCTCGATCGAGCCGGCGGGGTCGAGCAGCGGCCAGTACAGCGGGAAGAGGCCCCAGCACAGGTACGCGCCGGCGCCCATGGCCAGGCCGCTGCGCGAATCGTTCACATCAGGAATCTACGCCGGGCAACGCGGCGATATTCCTGGGTATCGGAGATGCGAGCACCCTTGGCAGGATCCCGGCGTGGAGTGGCAGGCTTGTCGCGTGAACAGTCAACCGCGGTGGTTCACCGACACCAAGGACGGCCACTCCGAGTGGTACGTCGAGCGGTTCCGCACGATGGCCGCCGAGGGTGACGACCTGGCCGGCGAGGCGCGCCTGATCGACGCGATCGTCCCGCCCGGGTCTCGGGTTCTCGACGCGGGCTGCGGACCGGGCCGGGTCGGCGCCGAGCTGCATGCACGCGGTCACGCCGTCGTCGGCGTCGACGTCGACCCGGTGCTCATCGCCGCCGCCGAGGAGGACCATCCCGGCCCGACGTGGGTCGTGGCGGACCTCGCCGACCTGCACCTGGGCGAGGACCCGTTCGACGCAGCCGTCATCGCCGGCAACGTCATGGTGTTCGTGGCGCCGGGATCGGAAGCCGCCGTGCTCACCCGCGTCGCGGCGCACGTGAAGCCCGACGGCGCGGTGGTCGTCGGGTTCCGGCTCGACCTGCACTACACGCTGGACGCGTTCGACGCCGACCTGGAGACGGCCGGCCTGAGCGTCGAGCAGCGGTTCGCGACCTGGGACCTCCGGCCATTGACCGACGACGCGGCCTTCGCGGTCACGATCGCTCGAACGTGACCTCCACGGCAGGTCGCTCGAACGGCGGGGCCCCGAGGCCGGTGATGCGCATGTTGCCCCAGGCATCGTGCTCGGCGAGGCGGCCCGCCGAGGTCGCGCCATCGGCGATCGCGAGACCGATCTCGGTCGCGCCGTCCTTCTTGGCGGCGTCCACCGCGTCGTTCTGGACGACGCGCCCGTACCAGTGATAGCGGCCATCCAACGGCTCGAGGTGGCCGGCCAGGACGACGTCGACCTCGATGGTCGAGTCGCCGACGTGGAGCTGCGCCGGGCCGTCGTAGCCCTCGTCCTCGTGCTCGGGCACCCAGGGTTCCGGTCGGGTGCGCCGCCGCCTCAGTCTCACGGCAGGAAGCCTGCTCGACGCCACAGCCACCGGCCGACCGGGCCGAGCAGCCCGTTCTCACGGAGGAACTGCGCGAGCGGCGCGAAGCCCATGACCTGGGCCTCGCGCAGGTGCGGGTTCTCGGCGGCCTCGCGCGAAGCACGCTCGACATCGAGGCCGGCCCGCCGGTAGACAGCCGGGTTCGAGAACGCATACCGGAACACCGGCCCGCCGAGTCCGACCAGGTTGCCCGTGAGCATGCGTTCGAACCAGCCTGCCGTCTCCATCCGCCTGACGACGCCCTCGCGGGCGAACTTGATGTGGCGGGCCTCCTCGGTGACGTGGATCCGCATCAGCTGGGAGACGAGCGGCTGCAGCTTCGGGTCGTCCATCATGCGGCGTTGCAGCGCGTCGAAGATCTCCTCGCCGACGAGAGCCGCGACCCAGAGGAGTGAACCTCGCAGTGCGAACGGCAGCAGCTGGATCGCGAGGCGTTCACGCATGCGCAGGCCGTACGGCCGGGCGCCGACGCGGTCGATGACCTTGCCGAACATCGTCATGTGCCGGCACTCGTCGCCCATCTCGGTCAGGGTGTAGTGCGTGTGGGCCGAACGGGGATCCTCGCGGGTCAGCTCGTTCAACAGGGCGCGGTTGAGCACGTTCTCGAACCAGATGCCGACCGAGAGGACGTTCGCCATCTCCTGGCGGGACAGCTCGATGCGCTGCTCCTCGGACATCTCCTCCCACAGCGGGGTGCCGTAGAGCGACACGACCGGGGGAGGGAGGAAGTACTTCTCGGGATCGATCGGGGCGTCCCAGTCGATGTCCACCTCGGGCTGGTAGGAGCGTTTGATCGCACCACCCAGCAGGCGTTGCGCGACGACCTCGCGGTCGATCGTGGCGGTCATGGATCCTCCAGGGTTGGTCGACCTTTTACATACTACTATGAAACGTAAACGATGCGGGCGACGCCGTCAACGACCTACGATTCAGGCATGGCGCAGGCATCCGCATCGGCGGAGGATATTCGCGACCGCATCCTCGACGCGGCCACGCAGTGCCTGCTGGAGTCCGGCCTCGACGCGCGCCTGCATGCGGCGATCGCGGAACGGGCCGGGCTGTCGCGTCCCACCCTCTACAAGTACGTCGGCGACCAGACCGCGATCCTCGATGCTGTGCGCGACCGCGAGATCGAGGCGTTCTTCACCGCGGCCGTGCCGCTGCTCAGCGCCACGGAGGACCTGCGCACCGGCATCGTCGACGCCGTCGTGTTCGTCGTCGGCTACGGACGCCGGCACACGTTGCTACAAAAGGCGCTGCGCGAGCACCCCGAGCTGATCCTCCCGGCGCTGACCACCGAGTCCGGTCCGCTCGTCGAACGCATCCACGGCATGTTCGCCGACCAGCTGGTGCGGGCCATCGCGGCGGTCGAAGCGGATCTCGACTCACGCGTCGCGGTCGAGTGGATCTACCGCATCATCGTCTCCCTCATCACCACTCCCTCGGGGCCGAAGACCGAGACGCCCGAACAGCTGCGCGCCTACATCGACGGACTCCTGCAGCTGTCGGGCCTCGTGGCCACGGCACCCGTGCGGCCATGACCCCGCTCGCGGCCGACCGGTTCGAGCCGTACGGGCCGTCGCACCTGGCGGCGCTCGCGATCTGCGCGGTGGGCGTCGTGGTGATCGTGCTGGCCGGGCGCCGCGCCACCGGCGCGGGCGTGAACCGCGCGTTCGCCATCGCCATCCTGCTCGTCACGATCCCGCTCCAGGTGCTGCAGCTGCTGCCCGACGAGTGGAATCCCCGCACCTCGTTGCCGTTCCAGCTGTGCGACCTCGCCTGGATGTTCGCGGTGCACGCGCTCTGGACCCGCTCTCGCCTGAGCGCCACCGTCACCTACCTGTGGGGCATCACCCTCACCACGCAGGGCATGCTCACGCCGGACCTGGCCTCGGACTTCCCCGAGCCTCGCTACCTCATGTTCTGGGGGATGCATGTCCTGATCGTGTGGGCTGCGTTTCATCTCGTGTTCGGCCTGCGACTGCTACCCACGTGGACGACGTACCGGCGCACGGTCGCGATCACCGCCGCGTGGGCCGTGGCCGTGATGATCTACAACGCGATCGCCGACACGAACTACGGGTACCTCAACGGCAAGCCCAGGAGCGCGTCGGCGCTCGACCTCCTGGGCCCCTGGCCCCTCTACGTCGCCCTCGAGATCGCCATCATCGTCACGGTCTGGGCGCTGCTCACCTGGCCCTGGACGCGGCCTGGCAAAGAGTCGCACCTCCGTGCGACGTTGAAGGCATGACGGAACAACAACGCACGTACCCGCCCGGCGTCACCTGCTGGATCAACACCGACCAGCCCGACGTCGACGCCGCACTGGAGTTCTACGGCGGCCTGTTCGGCTGGACGTTCCATGACGTGATGCCGGCCGATGCCCCTCGCCGCTACGTCGTGGGCCAGCTCGGCGGGCGTGACGCCGCCGCCGTGGCCGGGCCAAGGGAGCGCGGAGAGTCTCGCGAGGCAGCCTGGAACACGTACATCGCCGTCGACGACGTCGACGCCACGACCGAACGACTCGTCTCGCTGGGCGCCACCGTGGTCTCACCGCCGGCCGAAGCGGGTCGCGGTGGGCGCACCTCCGTCCTCACCGACCCTGAGGGTGCGGAGTTCCGGCTCTGGCGGGCCCGCGGCATGCTCGGGGCCCAGGTGGCGAACCAACCGGGAGCCTGGAACTTCAGCGACCTGCACACCGCCGACCCCGACGCGGCCGCCGATTTCTACGGCAGGGCCTTCGGGTGGTCACTCGACGACCTCGGGTACGCCACCGCGATCCGCGTGCCCGGCTACGGCGACCACCTCGAGTCGACGATCGACCCCGACATCCGCACCCGTCAGGCCTCGGCGCCAGACGGCTTCGAGGACGTGATCGGCTCGTTCGGGCCCCTCGTGGACCGCGAGGCCCCGCACTGGCACGTCACCTTCACCGTCGCCGACCGGGACGAGGCGGCGTCCTCGGTCGAGCGGCTCGGCGGCACCGTGCTGTCGTCCGGCGACGACGACTGGACCCGCCATGCGCTCGTGCGCGACCCCGCCGGGGCCCGTTTCACCATCAGCCAGTTCGCGCCGGTCGAATGGGACTGACGGACAGTTCGCCACCGCGCCGCCGATCTTCCCTAGAGTGTCCGCATGGGCGCCTTCCTCGACGACTATGCGGTCGTCGGCGCCATCTTCGTGGCCGCGATGCTGCTGGCGTCCGCGATGCTCGGCGTCAACGCGTTCATGCGGCCGCGGGTGCCCGCTCGCGAGAAGGGCATCACCTACGAGTCCGGCGTCGACCCGGTCGGTGAGGGCTGGGCGCAGTCCACGATCCGCTACTACGTCTACGCCTTCCTCTACGTGATCTTCGCCGTCGACGCGGTGTTCCTGTTCCCGTGGGCAGTCGTGCTGGAGCGGCTCGGTGCCGCGGCCGCCGTCGAGATGGCCATCTTCATCGCGATCGTGCTGGTCGGGCTCGTCTACGCGTGGCGCAAGGGGGTCCTCTCGTGGACTCGTTGATGCAGCCCATCGGTCTCGGGCTCCCCACGGTCGGTCCGCCCTCGGTCGGTGTGGGCACGGAGTTCGCGCCCAAGCCGGCCCGCTTCCTGCTCAACTGGGGCCGCCGCTACTCGCTGTGGGTGTTCAACTTCGGCCTCGCCTGCTGCGCGATCGAGTTCATCGCCAGCTCGATGTCGCGCCATGACTTCATCCGGCTCGGGGTCATCCCGTTCGCGCCCGGCCCGCGGCAGGCCGACCTCATGGTCGTCTCGGGCACGGTCACGGACAAGATGGCGCCGGCCATCAAGCGCCTCTACGACCAGATGCCCGAGCCCAAGTACGTCATCAGCTTCGGTTCCTGCTCCAACTCCGGCGGCCCGTACTGGGACTCCTACTGCGTCACCAAGGGTGTCGACCAGATCATCCCGGTCGACGTCTACGTGCCCGGCTGCCCACCACGGCCCGAGGCGTTGCTGAACGGCATCGTCACGCTGCAGAACCAGATCGCACAGGAGAACCTGGCTGAACGGTATGGGGCCGATCGGTACCAGCGATCGACGTCCTCGCTGCTCACCCCCAGACTCGACCAGCACAACCTCGAGGCGCCATGAGTCTCGACGAGGCGCACTCAGGATTTGGCGAGTTCGGCCCGCCGCACCGCGTCGTCGAGCCCGACGCCTGGCACGACACGCTCGCCGAGCTTCGCGCCGACGGCTACTCCTACTTCGACTGGCTCTCCGCGGTCGACGAGGAGGCCGACGGATTCCGCCTCGTCGCCCACGTCCTGCGCCCGGATCCGTGGGACCACCTGATCGTCGCGACCTTCCTGGCCGCCGAGGCACCCACCGTCGCCTCGGTCGCCGACGTCTACGCCGGTGCCTCGTGGCACGAGCGTGAGACCCACGAGATGTTCGGCATCGATTTCGGCGTCCCGCTCGAGCCGTTGCTCCTGCCGGACGGTTTCGAGGGCCACCCACTCCGCAAGGACTTCGTGCTCGCCTCCCGCGTCGTCAAGGCGTGGCCGGGCGCGAAGGAGCCGGGGGAGTCCGACCACGACGTCGGCAGCCGCACGGGTGGGCGTCGCATGAAGCCGCCGGGCGTCCCCGACGCCTGGGTGCAGGACGCGTCCGATGAGTGAGCTCCTCGACGTCGTGCTGCGGTGCCTGCTGGTGATCGGCGCTTTCATGACCCTGCCGCTGCTGGTCGGCCAGATGGAGCACAAGCAGATGGCGCACATGCAGAGCCGGGTCGGCCCGATGTACGCCGGCCGGTTCCACGGCTGGGCCCAGCTCATCGCCGATGGCGTGAAGTTCATGCAGAAGGAGAGCGTCACCCCGACCGCCGCCGACCGGCCGGTGTTCGCGCTCGCCCCCGCCGTCGCGATCGTGCCGTACGTCGTCGCCATGGTCGCCATCCCGCTCGGCCCCGTGTTCGGCAGCGACGTGCTGATCGGCACCGACCTCGACGCCGGCCTGTTCTTCGTCCTCGCCGCGATGAGCGTCGGTGTCATCGGCACCCTGATGGCCGGTGTGTCCAGTGCCAACAAGTACAGCTACATCGGTGGTCTCCGCGTGGCCGCCCAGCTGATGAGCTACGAGCTGCCGATGGTGCTCGCGGCCTCCAGCGTCGCCATGGCGGCCGGCACCCTGTCGCTCGTCGGCATCGCCGAGGCATGGGAGCCGTGGTGGCTGCTCGCGCAGCTCCCCGGACTCGTCGTCTTCTTCGTCGCGGGGCTCGCGGAGCTCATGCGGCCGCCGTTCGACGCGCCGCTGGCCGACGCCGAGCTCGTCATGGGTCCGCTCACTGAATACGGCGGCATGCGGTTCGCGATGTTCCTGCTCACGGAGTATGCGGGCATCGTCCTGCTCGCCGCCCTGACGGCCGTGCTGTTCCTCGGCGGCTGGGCCGGGCCGTGGTCCGACCAGGTCGGTGCGCTCTGGATGCTCCTCAAGGTCATCGTCGTCTCGTTCCTGGTCATCTGGGCGCGGGTCGCGTACCCGCGCCTGCGCGAGGACCAGGTCAACGCGATCGCGTGGAAGGTCCTGGTGCCCGCCGCACTGGCTCAGATCACCCTCACGACAGTCCTGGTGGTCGCGACATGACGTTCGGCAAGGGACTGGTCCAAGGACTCGCGGTCACGTTGCGCTCGATGCTGCGCCGCAGCGCGACCGCCCAGTACCCCGACGTGCAGCCCGAGCTGCCGGCGCGCAGCCGCGGCGTCATCGCGCTCCAGGAGGAGAACTGCACGTCCTGCATGCTCTGCGCCCGCGAGTGCCCGTCGTGGTGCATCTACATCGACTCGCACAAGGAGACGATCCCGGCCACCACCGAAGGCGGCCGCGACCGCAGCCAGAACGTGCTCGACCGCTTCGACATCGACTACTCCATCTGCATGTACTGCAGCATCTGCATCGAGGTGTGCCCGTTCGACGCCCTGCACTGGTCGCCGGAGTTCGCCTACGCCGAGGGCGACATCGTCGACCTCACCCACGACATGAACCGGCTGCGCGAGTGGATGTGGACGGTCCCGGCGCCGCCCGCGCTCGACCCCGGCGCCGAGGAGTCGAAGGAGCTGGCGTCCTTCCGGCAGAAGCAGGAGGACGCCGGTGACGCTTCCTGAGGTCGTCTTCCTGCTGCTGTCCGCGGTCGTCATCGCGTCTGCGGTGCTGGCCGTGGGCAGCCGGCAGCTCGTGCACGCCGCGCTGTGGCTGGTGGTCACGCTCGGTGCGGTCGCCGGCTGCTTCGTCCTGCTGACCGCCGAGCTGCTCGCCTGGGTGCAGGTGCTCGTGTACGTCGGCGCGGTGGTCGTGCTGGTCGTGTTCGCCCTGATGCTCACCCGGTCGCCCACTGGTTCGCGCTCGGCCGAGGTCACGGCCAACCGTCCGGTCGCGGCGGTGCTCGGGGTGGCGGCTGCAGTCGGGCTCGGCGCCGCACTCGTGGCGGGCTTCCGGGGCGAGCGCATCACCGGGGAGCTGCCGGGCACGGCCGAGTCGATCGGTGACGCGCTGTTCCGGCACTGGGTGCTGGGCTTCGAGGTGCTGAGTGTCGTCCTGCTGGCCGCGCTCATCGCGGCGATCGTGCTCTCGCGATCGGGATCGGAACACTGATGCCGCTGCTCTACCCACTCCTGTTGTCCGCTGCATTGTTCGGCATCGGGCTCTACGGCGTGCTCGCACGGCGCAACGCGGTGCTGGTGCTGGTCGGTGTCGAGCTGATGCTCAACGCCGTCACGCTGCAGCTGGTCGCGTACGACGCCTGGTTCGCCGAGACGTTGCACACCGGACAGGTGCTGACGCTGTTCGTCATCGCCCTCGCTGCCGCCGAGATCGGCCTCGGGCTCGCGATCGTTCTGGCCATGTTCCGCGGCACCGGCACGATCGACGTCGACGTGGTGGAGCGGGGGCCGGAGTCATGAGGAGGTGGCCGTACGTCGTCGTCACGGCTCTGGTCTCGGCAGCGGTGGCGGTGTGGGCCATCCCGCACCTCGGCGACGACCCGTCATCGCCCGTCACGTACCGCGGCAACGACGTCGGCCCGGCGCTGCCCAGCCTGTCCCTCGACACCGTGGTCGATCCGATGGCGGCCAAGGTCATGCTTCTGGCCGCGGGCATCGCCCTGCTCGTGCAGATCTACTCGACGGCCTACATGGGCGACGACAAGCGCTACCGCTCCTACGCGTCGCTCATCGTGCTGTTCCTCGTCGCGATGGTCGCCGTCGTGGCCACCGACAACTTCTTCGTGCTCCTGATCGGGTGGGAGGTCATGGGCGTCTGCTCGTACCTGCTGATCGGCCATGCGTGGGAGCTGCCGCAGGCACGCGCCGGTGCGGCGAAGGCGTTCCTCGTGACGCGGATCGCCGACATCGGGCTGCTCGTGGCGATCATCGTGCTGGGGCAGACGTACGGGTCCTACCGGATCAGCCACGTGATCGTCGCGGCCGGACTCGAGGAGCCGCGGCACGCCACGGCCATCGGTCTGCTGCTGATCCTTGCGGTCGCCGGCAAGTCCGCGCAGGTGCCGCTGCACACCTGGCTGCCCGACGCGATGCCCGGCCCGACTCCGATCACTGCCCTCATCCACGCCGCCACGATGGTCGCGGCCGGCGTCTACCTCCTCGCGCGGCTGCTACCGGTGTTCGAGACGTCGCGGGTCGCGATGACCACGCTCGCCGTCGTCGCCGCCGTGACGATGCTGCTCGGTGCCTTGTTCGCCGTCGCGCAGACCGACCTGAAGCGCGCGCTCGCGTGGTCGACGGTCAGCCAGCTCGCCCTGATGTTCGCCGCCATCTCGACGGCCGACGCGGATGCGGGCATCACCCACCTCGTGTCGCACGGTGCGTTCAAGGCCCTGCTGTTCCTCGGCTGCGGCGTGGCGATGCAGGCCGTCGGCAGCAGCGCACTGTCGGCGATGGGCGGGCTGCGCCGTACGCTGCCGGTCACGTTCTGGACCATGACGATCGGGTTCGCCGCGCTCGCCGGCATCGTCCCGACGGTCGGATTCTTCTCCAAGGACGGCGTGCTCGACGCCCTGCACGTCGCCACCGACGGCGAGGGGACGCTGGGCGACGGCACGGCCTGGGTCGTGCTGGTCGTGGCCGTGCTGACCTCCGTGGTCACGGCCGTCTACGCGACCCGGCTGTGGACGGTGACGTTCCTCGGAGCGCCGGCGGATCGACCGGCCGAGGGTGCCGTCAGGACCGAGCGACGCGCGATGATCGCCCCGCTCCTGCTGCTCGCCATCGCGTGCCTGGCGCTCTCCGTGGGCGAGGGCCTGCACCTCGGCATCGGGCTGATCTCCACCCTGGCCGCGGTCCTGGGCATCGCTGCCGCCCTGGCGGTACGCGGCCGTGGCTGGCGCGTCCGGTTCGGCCGCCCGCTCAGTGACGAGCTCGGCATCGACGCCGTGTTCATCCGGGCGGTGCCCGCGGTCGTGCTGGGTGCGGCTCGCGTGGTCGACACCGTCGACGCCGACGGCATCGACGTCTACCCGCGTGGTGGTGCGTGGGTCGCCCAGCGGGCGTCCTGGCTCATCGGTGCCGTGCAGAGCTCTCGGGTGCAGGTGTACGCCACCGTCGTGGCCGCCGGCGCCCTGCTGGTCGTCATCGGCTCGGTAGCCGCGGGGGTGGGCTCGTGATCGCCGCGGCTCTCGGCGTGCTGCTCGTGACCGCCGCCCTCCTGGCGGCGCTGCCGTCACGGTTCGCCGGACGTCCGGCCGCACTCACCGGCGCCGTCGCCTCACTCGCCGCGCTCGTCCTCCTTGCTCTGGTGCCGCGCGGAGGAACCGGGGAGACCTGGGGCGAGATCGACCACGCCTGGATCGAGCCGCTCGGGGCCCGTCTGCATCTCGGCGTCGACGGCGTCTCGCTCCCACTGGCCCTGCTCACCGCGTTCCTGACGCTCCTGTGCTGCCTGTGGCTCCTCAAGCCGGACACGTCGTCGTTGCTCGTCGCGCTGCTGCTGGTCGTGGCGGCCGCGTCGATCGGCGTGTTCGTCTCGTTGGACCTGCTGCTGTTCTTCGTCTTCTTCGAGCTGGCACTCATCCCGATGTGGTTCGTCATCGCGCGCTGGGGCTCCGGAGGAGTGGACGCCAGACGCGCGGCCACCCGATTCCTGCTGTTCACGGTCACGGGGTCGGCACTGCTGCTGGTCGGCATCGTCGTCATCGGGCTGCGCGCGGGCAGCCTCCAGATCGATGAGATCCGCGGCACCGAGTCGGTGCTGGCGGCGAGCCTCATCGCGCTCGGACTGGCGGTCAAGGTTCCGCTTGTGCCGCTGCACACCTGGCTGCCGGACGCCCATGGCCGCGCGCCGACCGTCGGATCGGTGCTGCTGGCCGGCGTCTTCCTGAAGCTCGGCACGTACGGACTGCTGCGCCTCGACGTGCAGATGCTGCCCGAGTCGACAGCACGCATCGCCCCGTACATCGGTGCGGTCGCGGTGCTCGGCATCGTGTGGGCGGGCCTCGCCTGCCTCGTCCAGGACGACCTCAAGCGACTGGTGGCCTACTCGAGCATCGGGCACATGGGCTTCGTCGTCCTGGGCCTGGCGACGATGAGCCGCGCGGGCATCGCGGCCGCGGTGTTCGGGTCGGTCGCCCACGGGCTGATCACCGGGCTGCTCTTCTTCCTCGCCGGGTCGCTCAAGGAGCGTCATGGCACGGCGTCGCTGCGCGAGCTGGGGCGTGGTCTCTACGAACGTGCTCCGTGGCGTGCGGTCGCCATCCTGGTGGGTGGCCTCGCGACGATGGGCCTGCCCGGACTCGCCGGGTTGTGGGGCGAGTTCCTCGCCCTCCGCGCGGTCTACGAGCCGAACCGCGGGTTCGACGACCGTGCCCTGTCGTGGACGCTGCTCGTCGTCGCGACCGCCGGCATCGCGCTGGCCACCGCCTATGTCGTCCGCTTCGCCCGATCGCTGCTGCAGGGCGAGCCGACCCCACGTGACGGGGATGCCGATCTCACCCGTCGAGAGGCGGTCGTCGTGGTCGCGCTGGTGATCCCGATCGTGTTCCTCGGTCTCGTGCCGACGGTCATCACCGACCTGCTGGGCGCGGGGGTGATGGGATGAACATCCCCTTCGACTGGGTCGCGGCCGGACCCGCCACGCTCGTGTTCACGGGTGCCGTCCTCGGCCTGCTGGTCGACGCGTTCGCACCGCGGCGCACCTGGATCGGAGCCGGCGTGCCGACGTTGGCCGGCGTCCTCGCGGCGGGCTCCGAGCTGCTGCGCACGGGCAGCATCGACGACATCGCGTTCGGATTCTCGCTGCTCGTGGTCGTCGGCACGGCTCTGGTTCTCGTGGCGTCCATCGTCATGAACGCCGAGAACGCGATGCCGGCGGGGGAGTTCCACCTGCTGCTGGGCTCGGCCGCGGCTGGTGGCCTCGTGATGGCGAGCGCGCGCGACCTCGTGACGCTCGTGGTGGCCATCGAGCTGCTCGCCCTGCCGTCGATCGCGCTCGTCGGGCTGCGTCAGGGCGACCGTCGAGCGATTGCCTCGTCGTGGGCGTTCTTCCTGACGTCCGTCGTCTCGACCGCCGTGACGCTCATGGGCATTGCGCTGCTCTACGGTTCCACGGGCACGCTGACCTACGCGGGTCTGACCCGCGAGCTGGAGACCCCGTCCGTGCCCGGTGCCGTGATCTCGGTGGGTGTCGTGCTGACGATCGTCGGGCTGCTGTTCAAGCTGGGGGCGGTGCCGTTCCACGTCTGGGTGCCCGACACCTACCGTGGCGCGAGCGTCATGGTGGCCGGCTTCCTGGCATCCGTCTCGAAGACCGCCGCGCTCGGTGCGCTCCTGGTGCTGCTCGCGCTGGGCCTCGGCCCGGCCGACGACTCCTGGCAGCCGGTGATCGCCGTCGTGGCCGCCGCGTCGATGACGGTCGGCAACCTCGGAGCCCTGCGCCAGCGGGACGGCGTCGCGATGCTGGCGTGGTCGTCGGTGGCGCAGGCCGGTTTCCTGATCGCGCCGGCGGCCGCGCTCTTCACGGCGTCCGGGCTCACCGCGCCCCTGCAGTATCTCGCGATCTACGCGCTCGCCAACATCGTCGGCTTCTCGGTGCTCGCGGTGATGCTCCGCACCCGCGGAAGCACGTCCTACGACGAGCTGGCCGGCCTGGCCCGCACCGATCCCTGGCTCGGACTCCCGCTCGCCTTCGCGGTGCTCACGCTCGCCGGGTTCCCGCCGGCCGTCGCGGGACTCGTCACCAAGTACGTCGTGCTTCGCCCGGTCGTCGACGGCGACGTCACCTGGCTCGCCGTGGTCATGGCGATCAACGTCATGCTGGGCCTCGCGTACTACCTGCGCCTCGTCGCCGTCGTCGTCGGCCCGGCGACGGGGGAGCCGTACACTGCCGGGTCCGCGCCCTATGCGGTGCGGCTCACGACCGGTGTCGCCGTGCTCGGCACGCTCGTCCTCGTGGTCCTGAGCGTCTGGCCGAACCTGCTGATCGCGAACCTTCCCTAGCCTGCGGTCGTCAGCTCCACTCGCAGGCGATTCCATCCCGGTCTCGGTCCAGTCCGTGCGGATCACTGCCCGTCACGTGCACAGGATGACCGATGTCCGGGCAGTTGAGATCAGGCGGGTATGGCGCGATGCAGGGCGAGTATCCGGGTGCGCAGTTCTCCTTCTTCTTCTTGGGTTGACTGACGAGCGGAACCGGTTTTGCACATGCAAACGCCTGGCTCGCCCGGTCGGCGGCGATGTACTGCTCCTCGCGTGGATGGAACCCGTATCCGTCTCGCGAGTCGTAACGGGCGATGGCCAGGCCCGACTTGATGAGGCTCAGGCCCGAATCGGTGCTTCCGACATCGACGTACCTCAGAAGCCGGCCGTATTGGTCATGATCCTCGTCGGACGCGCCTAGAGTGATGCGCTCGCCGAGCACGAGCCGAGACAAGGTCTTGCGTGAGCGCTTGTCACCGCACTCGCCCACTTCAGGCGCATCGATGCCGGCCAGCCGGACCGTCTCGCCGTTACCAAGCTTGATGGTGTCGCCGTCGACGACGTAGACCACGCGATAGGTCCGCTTCTTCGGCTTCGGTTCCGGCGACGGGCTCGAGTCCGCGCCGCCCTGGTCGGCCTCGTCGTTCTGCGATGAGCTGGTGTCACCGCCGGCGGACGATTCATCGGCCGTTTCGCTGGGCTGGTCGTCGGCCGCCACAGCCCCGACGAACCAGATCATCGTGACGATGGCGATGACGCTGCTCAGGAGCGCGTGGCGTCTGATCCAGCCCTTTGGCGGTGCTGATGCCGCTTCGGGCGCCAGTGTTCTGGCCGGTTGCCGTGGGGGCTCAGGCGCGGGCGACCTGTGTTCAGTCCAGGTCGATCCATCCCAGTACCGCACGTGGCCGGCGGGTGCTTCTGTGTCTGGGTACCAACCGGCGGGCGGCTGCCCAGTGGTCACCTCGCGAGCGTAGGCGTCCGAATCCCTCCCCACAGTCGAACGGCAGATTCATCTCCGTGTGCCGTCCGAGACACAGCAACCCAGAGCAGGGACGACTCAGCGGCGGTTGGTGAACTGCACGGGGAAGTCGAGGTCGGCGCCCTTCACCAGCGCGATGACGGCCTGGAGGTCGTCGCGCTTCTTGCTCGACACCCGCAGCTCGTCGCCCTGGATCTGCACCTTGACGCCCTTGGGTCCGTCGTCGCGGATGAGCTTGGAGACCTTCTTGGCCTGCTCGGAGCTGATGCCCTCGCTGAACGTGCCGTTGACCTTCACCTCTTTGCCCGACTGCCGGGGGTCACCGGTCTCCAGCGACTTGAGCGAGATGCCGCGCTTGATCAGCTTCTCCTTGAAGACGTCGAGGATGGCGAGCGCGCGCTCGTCGGCGTTGGCCGTGATCTCGATGCCGTCCTCACCGTGCCACTCGATCTTGGCGCCGGTGTTCTTGAAGTCGTAACGGTTCGCGATCTCCTTGGCAGCCTGGTTGAGGGCGTTGTCGGCCTCCTGGCGGTCGAGCTTGCTGACGATGTCGAATGACGAGTCGGCCATGACTTCTCCTGAGTGACGCACGTGCGGGATCTGGTTTCTCCCACCCTAGGTCGCTGAGATATCGTGGCTCCTCGTTGCCCCAAGAAATGACAGCGGCGACACCCGGCAGGTTGCCCGAGTGGCCAAAGGGATCTGACTGTAAATCAGACGGCTCAGCCTACGCAGGTTCGAACCCTGCACCTGCCACGGAACATGGGAGGGGCCTTGGTCAGCGCAGACGCTGGTCGGGGCCCTTCTCATCGGGCTCAGATGTTCCGAGCGAGTTCGTGACGAGCCGCTCCATGCCGAGCTCGATCGCACGCCGCGCTCGTTGCCTGACGTCCTGGTCCTTTGAGTGTTGCTCCAGGTAGACCATCACGGAGAACGCGTCGCTGGGGCCGTCGCGCGAGAGCAGCGCCATCTCGACGCGCTCGGCGGGCTGCACCTCCAGGTGGTGGAGCACTTTCAAGACCTCTGGCTCGACGGAATCGCCGTGGTCCCCGAGCACCGCATCGATGACCTCCGTTCGCAGGCGTTCGAGGTAGCTGATGAGCTCGTCGAGATGTCGTGACTCGACGTCGACATCATCGGGTTCGTTCGTCGGGACTTGCTCAGCGGAACGAGAGGGAGCAATGGACGGCAGGAGACGCAGGGGGTGTGCCCCGGCTAGACGACTACGAAGTGGTGCTGAGCTGCCGCTGGTTGGACCGGCTCGGCGGATGGACATCGGACCTCCATTTGGGACCGGCATACGGGAGTTCAGGCCGGTGACCCTTATGGATGTGTCGCAACAGATCGCCCGATATTACATGCCGGGCGATGGAATGATTTCTGACGCCATCGTTCCTACCGGGACTCGGAAGTGACGACGGCATAGAACTCCTCGATGGCGGGGGGTTTGACCGGGGAGCTCGATGAAGGCTTGATGAGGATGCGTTCGGAACCGACGACCTGTCCGGTCTTGGGGTCGGCGAGGAGGATCGCGCGGTCCTCGGGGGCGCCGTCCCAGATGAAGGACAGCGCGACGGCGTCGCGTCCGGTGCGGTCCTTGACCGTGCCGAGCGATCGGATGCCTTCCTCTTCGGCGAGCATGCGCCAGATGGTGGCCATGACGTCGGGGGGTATGACGTACTTCTGAGGAAGGTTCGCGCAGCTGATCGGTCAGGCACCAGGACCGTTCCTGACCGCGTCGTCTGTCGAGGCACTCGATGTCGTCGAGGAGGGCGTCGCGCACGCCGTCGACCGTGCGGGGCATGTCGACGAAGAGCTGAGCGTCTCGACTGCCGGCCGGTTCGTCTCTCTCATCGAGGAACGTCGTCTCCCGGTCCAGCCGACCACCCTGTGGAACGCCACGCCCGTCGGCGGTCAGGGGCTCACCGAGGTGGGCGCGGGTCCGGAATCTCCCGTCGGGGTACAACCAGTTCTCGGTCATGGTGGGAGTGATCGTCGAGTCGGGGTCGGGATCGAAGTCCGTTGTCGATGGACCACCCCTCGGTGACGACGTGCAGCACAGCGGACGGGCTTGCCCCAGATGGGGCGCGTTCGGCGGCGAGCGCGAGCTGTTCGAGCGTGTCGGCAGGGTCGACGCCCGGGGCGTCCGCGATCCTGGCTGCTTCCGCGAACTCGTAGTCGAGGAGGGGAGGGGTGGCCGCTTGGGCAACTGGTGTGCCCCAAGGTTGCACCGCGACCAGGACACCCGCCACCACTGCTGCGGCCGTGCCGGCCAGGAGGGTGTGGGCGAGTCGTCGTCGTGAACGTCTCGTCGGCATGGGGGTGACGACGTCGGACTCGTCGAGCGACGCGAGGCGCGCCAGGAGCGACTCTGACGACTCGAGCTCGATGTCTGGCAGCTCGTCCACGAGGTAGTCGGAGATGCCGGTCGACATCATCAGCGTGTGGAGCTCGGCCGTCTCGAGCTCGAGGTTGAGCTCAGGGGTGACGACGTTGGGCTCCTCGAGCGACTTGAGGCGTGCCAGCAGCGACGCTGACGACTCGAGCTCGATGTCCGGCAGATCGTGCTCGAGGTAGTCGGAGACACCGGTCGACATCAACAGGCTGCGAAGCTCGGCCGTCTCGAACGCAAGGTTGAGCTCACGCTCCTCGTTGCTGCTCATGGCGTACCTCCGCCCCGGGCGCGTCGTACTCACGGCTCAGCTCGGCGATCCGTTTGCGCACCCGATGGACCCGTACGGCGTAGGCGTTGCGAGTCAGCCCCAGGGCCTTCGCAATGTCGTCCGGCGTGAGGTTCGGTGACGTCATCATGGTCACGAGGAGCTGGTCAGCCGGGGACAGTGCCCGGAAGATCGACTGTCCGCGGCGAGACTCCACGACCGTGTCGGCGACGTCCCCGGCAGGGGTGACGAGGCGGTGGAGGCGGGCGTCCTCGTAAACCTGTTCCGGATGTCGTTGACGATCCTGGAGCTGTCGGAGAACGACCTTCTTTCCGATGCCCATCACGTAAGCGCTCGGCGAGCGCGCCTCGACTTTCAGGGCGTGGCGCTTCTCCCACGCGATGCGAAATGTCTCGGCGACGACGTCGCGGGCGGCTTCGACGGCGCGAAGCTGCGCCATCGCATACCGGAAGAGAGGGCGATGGAGCTGGTCGTAGAGCTCGGTGAACTCGTCGTCGTCCACCCGTCGACGATACCCGCAAAACCGGATCCGTGCCTGCGACTATGGCGTTTTAGCAGTTCGTCACGGTCGAGAGGTACGCCGAGTTGGCGTGAACCTGCCACCCGGTCAAGGAAGTGTCGTAGTCTCCCGGGCCGAAGCACGAGTACGTCGAGCTGCTGCCGGTTCCCTGGTTGAGGTAGGTCCGCCGGCTGCGGTTGTTGTACGCCGACCGGATCGGATCGACGTTGATCCGGTTGTAGGCGCTGACGTTGTTGAACGTATTTCGGCTTCCTTCGAAGTCGGTGCCGGTCCACACACAGAAGGAGCCGCTGGGGCAGGTGGCCCGGCTTCCCGCGTTCGCAGGAGACTCCACTGCAGCAAGTGACGCAGCACAGATCAGAAGGGTGACAGCGAGTCCTGAAAGTCGCCTGGTTCGTGAGCTCCTCATGCTAGGTCGTCGCCCGTCGTCGGCGGACCTTACGCGTTGGGAAAATCTTGCAATCGTGTGTAATCGCAGCGAGCAAACGCAGACTGGGGGCCACTTGGCCCGTCGCTGGTCCGAGTTCTCCGAAGGAGCTCGTCTGGACATCACGTCACCCCGCTGTCGTGCCGCGCTGCTCTTCGCAATCGCGCTGCTGGGTTCCGCGCAGGTTCAGCGTAGGTCGACGTGGGGGTCATTCGTCAGCGCACACGCTGGCCAAGGCCTCTGCGCGCCGCGTCGTTGTCTGGGTCAGTGCACCGTGGTTGTCAGGGACCATGCGCACTGTTCGCACCCGGCGATCGCTCGACGTAGCCACCGCTGGCCCAAGGCGGCGGCTCATCCGCGAGTCGTCACGAATCATAACGCGAAATCTCTTGCATTAATGCACGATCACGAGTAGCGTCGCTGACGCGAGAATTCTCGCTTTTACCGAATGTTGAACCGGCATCTGCCGCAGCAGCACACCACCACGGAGAACGGACTGGATACCGCCATGCAACCCATCATCAATTCGACCTTCGTCAGCCTCGACGGCGTGATCAACCACATGGATCGTTGGCACTTCGAATACGCAGACGAGGAATCCGCCGAGCTTGCCCTGGAGCAGCTCAACGCGGCGGACACCATGCTCATGGGACGAAACACCTACGAGATCTACGCGGGCGCGTGGCCCGACCGCCACGACACCTTCGCGGATCGCATCAACACGATGCCCAAGGTGGTGGCTTCCACCACCTTGACCGACCCGACCTGGGAGAACACCACAGTGCTCGCCGGCGAGCTCGTGCCGGCCGTGCGAGACCTCAAGCAGCACAACAGTGGTCCCATCCTGATGAACGGCTTCGGCCCGATTGCCAAGACGCTGTTGAGCGAGGGGCTCCTCGACGAGATCCACCTCTGGTTCAACCCTGCCTTCGCCGGCGCCGGAGGCCCGGGGGACGTGTTGCTCACCCCCGGCCTCAACCATCACCTGACCCACACCGCCACACGGACCCTCGGCTCAGGGGTCGTGATGCTCAGCTACCAAGCCAACTAGCATGAGCGACATCACCTCCTCGATGTGGGACGACCTCGACGGGCAGCTCCTGCTGCCTGACGATCCGGGCTACCACGAGGCCCGGCAGGTCTGGAACGCGATGGTCGACCGCCGGCCACGCATGATCGTCCAGTGCGCGAGCGTGGCTGACGTGATCGTCTCCGTGCGCAACGCGCGTGAGCTCGATCTCGAGATCGCGGTGCGGTGCGGCGGCCACAGCGTGCTCGGACTCTCGGTACCGGAGGACGGCCTGATGATCGACCTCACGCCACTCTCCGCGGTGCGGGTCGATCCGGAGCGCAAGCGCGCCTGGGTCCAGGGCGGTGCCCTGCTCGGCGCGCTGGACGTGGCCGCCCAGGAGCACGGCCTGGCCACCACAGCCGGCAACGTCTCACACACCGGAGTCGGTGGTCTCACCCTCGGCGGTGGCATGGGGTGGTTGGCGCGTCAGTACGGTCTGAGCTGCGACAACGTCGTCTCGTTCGAGGTGGTGACCGCTGACGGTGATGTCGTCACGGCCAACGAGCAGGAGAATCCCGACCTCTACTGGGCGCTGCGCGGGGGCGGTGGGAACTTCGGCATCGTCACCGAGTTCGAGTTCCAGCTGCACGACGTCGGCACCCGCTCGTTGACCGTCGAGCTCGACTTCCCGGTCGACGAGGCCGCCCCTGTGCTGGCCGGCTGGCGCGACCTGAGCGCGACCGCGCCCCGTGAAGCCACCTTCGCCGCCACCGTCATCGACGGCACCGTCACGGTCGGATTCGTCTGGGTCGGCGAGCCCGACGCGGGAAGGCAGCTCGCCACCGAGCTCGAGTCACTGGGGCAGCCGACAGCCGAGCGGATCGTCGAGCTCTCGTACGTCGAGCTCCAGACGCGTGAGGACAGCGTCGAGGGCCACACGCAGCGCCGCTACTGGAAGGGCCACTACTTCCGTGAGCTGACCGACGCCACGATCGCTGCGCTCCTTCAGCACGATCCGTTCGTGGCCGCGAGCCTCCAGGCGTATGGCGGTGCCATCGCCGAGGTGCCGCCGGAGGCGACCGCGTTCAGCCAGCGCGACGCTGCCTTCGAGTACGTCGCCGCGGCACGCTGGACCGATCCCGCCGAGGACGAGGACCGGATCCGTCGCGCCCGCGAGTCCGCCGCCCGACTGGCGCCCTTCGCCAGCGGCATCTACGTCAACGTCCTCAGTGACGAAGGATCAGCCGGCATGAGCCGGGCCTACTCGGCGGAGAAGCTCGTCCGGCTCGCCACCGTGAAGGGCGCCTTCGATCGCCACAACGTCTTCCACCTGAACCAGAACATCACGCCCGCGGTAGGTTGACCGGGAACGCATGGTCAACCCGGCAACACGGGCGATGACGGCCCGCTCAGAAGGAGTCAGCGTGTATTCATCCCACCGACGAGTCCCGAAGCTGATCGCGACACTGGCGGCCGTGGCCCTGGTCTCCGCCGGCTGTGGCGGCGACAGCGGCGGCACCAAGGACGGCATCAAGCTCGTCAAGAAGGATGAGCTGACGGTCTGCACGCACCTGCCGTACAAGCCGTTCCAGTACCGCAACAAGTCCGGTGACGTCGTCGGCTTCGACGTCGACCTGATCGGCCTGCTCAGCAAGGACCTCGGCCTGAAGCAGACGGTGGTCGACGTCGACTGGACCCAGGTCACCTCCGGTGCGGCGTTCAAGGCCAACAAGTGCGACCTCGGCATGGGCGGCATGACGATCACCCCTGAGCGGGAGAAGTCGATCCTGATCTCCGACCCCTACTTCGACGCCACCCAGGCGCTGCTCGTCAAGAAGGGCGCTTACAAGGACCTGTCCGAGCTCAAGGGCAAGAAGGTCGGCGTCCAGTCCGACACCACCGGCGCGGAGTACGGCAACAAGAACGCCAAGAAGTACGGATACAAGGTCATCACCTTCGACGACTCGTCCCTGGAGTTCAACGCCGTGAAGGCCGGCACGGTCGACGCCGCGATCAACGACAACGGCGTGCTGTACGACTTCGCGAAGTCCAACCCCGAGACCGAGGTCGCCGCGGAGTTCGCCACCAACGAGAAGTACGGGTTCGCCGCACTCCGCGACGACGCGAACGCCACGAAGCTCATGGACCAGCTGAACGCCGACATCGCCAAGGCCAAGGACAACGGCGAGTACGACAAGATCTACAAGAAGTGGTTCGGCACGCTGCCCGAGGTCACGCAGTAGGTCCGGGCGCCCGCGCATGACCGACACCAGCACGGATCCTGCCAAGCGAAAAATGAGCCCGCGCCGCCGGGCCCAGCGCGTTCGCCTGATCCAGTACGCGCTGCTCGTCGTCATCGTGGTGGTCGCGGCGCTGCTGGCCGACTGGAAACAGATCGGCGGGGTCTTCTTCGCCCCGGACATGATCCGGACGACGTTGACGCAGGGCATCGGCAGCGCCCTGCTCAACACCGTCGTCTACACGGTCGGGGCGTTCGCGTTCGGCATGGTGGCCGGCACGGTGCTCGCCCTGATGCGGCTCTCGTCCGTCGGTCCCTACCGATGGATCGCGACGGCATACATCGAGTTCTTCCGTGGCCTGCCGGCGATCGTCGTGTTCCTGGTCTTCTCCCTCCTGCCGTTGGCATTTCGCGGTCTGAGGATCCCGTTCGAGCCGTACGGCACGGTGTGGCTCGCGCTGGGCATCGTGGCGAGTGCCTACCTCGCCGAGACGATCCGCGGCGGCATCCAGGCGGTCCCCAAGGGTCAGGTCGAGGCGGCCCGATCGCTCGGGATGTCGGCGGGCGAGACGATGCGCAAGGTCGTGTTGCCTCAGGCGTTCCGGATGATGCTGCCGCCGTTGACGAACGAGCTGATTCTCGTCATCAAGGACTCCTCGCTCGTGTACATCATCGGCGTCGGCGCCACCAACTACGAGCTGACCAAGTTCGGCCGCGAGCTGTCCAACAGCAACGCGAACGTCACCCCACTCGTGGTGGCGGGGTTCTTCTACCTGATCATCACGCTCCCGCTGTCGGTGCTCGTGCGCCGCATGGAGGCCAAGGCGGCGAGGGCACGATGAGCGAACGAGGTGACGGGCTCGTCCAGGTCCAGGAGCTGCACAAGTCGTTCGGTGACAACCACGTGCTCCGCGGCATCGACTTCAGCGTCGACCGCGGCGAGGTGGTCTGCGTGATCGGCCCGTCCGGCTCGGGCAAGTCGACGTTGCTGCGGTGCATCAACCTGCTCGAGGTCCCCGAGGACGGCAAGGTCATCGTCAGCGGTCAGGACGTCACCGATCCCGACTGCGACATCGATGCCGCGCGCCGCCACATCGGCATGGTGTTCCAGCAGTTCAACCTGTTCCCGCAGCAGAGCGCCCTCGGCAACTGCACGTTGGCCCAGGAGACCGTGCTCAACCGCAAGCCAGCCGAGGCGAAACAGATCGCCCGCGACAACCTCGAACGCGTCGGGCTGGGCGACAAGATCGACGAGTACCCCGCCAAGCTGTCCGGCGGCCAGCAGCAGCGCGTCGCGATCGCGCGCGCGTTGTCGATGGAGCCCGAGCTGATGCTGTTCGACGAACCGACGTCGGCTCTCGACCCCGAGCTCGTCGGCGAGGTGCTCACCGTGATGCGCAAGCTCGCCGAGGAGGGCATGACGATGATCGTCGTCACGCACGAGATGGCGTTCGCGCGCGAGGTCGCCGACCGGGTCGTCTTCATGGACGGCGGCGTGATCGTCGAGCAAGGGCCGCCGTCCGACGTGATCGGCGACCCGAAGGAGGACCGCACGCGGGAGTTCCTGCACCGCGTCCTCGATCCCACGCACGTCCAGCCGAGCTGACGCCCGGACGTCGTGCATGACCAGCCGCCGCGAACAAGCAGCTGACCTCCAGGGCTGGATGACCGAGCAGCGACGCCTGCTGCATCAGCACCCCGAGGTCGGACTGGACCTTCCGGACACGCATGCCCACATCGACGACGTCCTGCGCACGTGCGGACTGGCGCCGGAGCGTCATGAACAGTCCGGGCTCACGGTCGCGCTGGCGGGCACGGATCCGGATGGGTCGACCAGAGTCCTCAGAGCGGACATGGACGCCTTGCCGATCACCGAGCGCTCGGGAGTCGACTTCGCGTCCACGCGTCCCGGTGCCATGCACGCGTGCGGGCACGACCTGCACATGGCGATGCTCCTCGGCGCCGCCCGGGCGTTCGCCGACCAACCACCGCGCCGTGACGTGGTGCTCGCGTTCCAGCCGGGGGAGGAGTCCGATCGTGGCGCACTCAAGGTCCTCGAGCACGACAACCTCGAGCTCGGCGACGACGCCTCGGCCTTCGCGATCCACGTGCACGCGACGCAGCCGGCCCACACGGTGCACTTCACGCGCGACGTCTTCATGGCCTACGGCGACTGGTTCCAGGTCGACTTCTCCGGGCCCGGTGGACATGCGGCCACGCCGGAGGATGCCGGAAATCCGGTCGAGGCCGCGGCGCGGTTCGTTCTCGGCGCGCAGGCGTTGGCGGCGGACCTGGCCGGCGAGGAGCACGTGGTCGCGACGGTGACCGAGCTCCAGATCGGCAACGCCGTCAACGTGATCTCTGCGTCAGGACGGCTCCGTGGGACCATCCGCTCGCTCAGCGCCGGCCAGCGCTCACGACTGATCACCGGCCTGGAGGAGGCGGCCGCGGAGGCCGCGTCCGCCTCGAGGGTCGAGGCGGCATTCGCGTTCACCGAGGGATACCCGGCCGTCCGGAACGACCCCGACTACGTGGACCGCATGGTCGCGCGGTTCGGTGAGGTTCTCGGAGCGGATGCCCTCACGCCGATGCCACGACCATCGATGGTGATCGAGGACTTCGCCTACTTCCTGCAGAAGTGGAGCGGCGCGATGGTCTACCTCGGCGCACAGGTTCCCGGCCATCATTCGTTCAACCACTCCGACGACGTCGTGTACGACGAGTCGGTGCTCGCGACCGGCGCGACGATGCTGCTGGAGGCAGGCGACGGCTTCTAGCCCAAGGGCAGGCGGGCGCCGCGATGAGTGGTGCTCGCTCCGGCCAGCTCGGTGGCACGTCGCACAGCGTCCTCCATCGGTTCGCCGAGGGCCAGACGGTGCGCCAGTCCACCGCAGAAGGCGTCCCCGGCTCCGCTGGTGTCGATCGCGTCGACGTCGATCGCCGGGACCGCACCGATCCGGCTCGATCCGGCGTAGATGACGGCACCGTCCGATCCGAGGGTGACGACGAGGGTGCCGTCGAAGCCGAGGACGCTCGCGCAATGGTCGATCTCGTCCGCGGTCCACGGTTCGGGGAGGTCGACCAGCTGTGCCAGCTCCGTGCGGTTCGGCACCAGGACGTCGACCGTGTCGAGGAGGTCCTCCAGCGCGCTCGCATCAGGCGGCATGGGCGCCGGATTGAGGACGAAGGTGGCGCTCGGCGCCGCCGATGCCGCTGCGACCAGGGCAGTCGTCGGGATCTCGAGCTGGGCGAGGATGACGCCCGGGTCGAGCCGGCCGACGTGCTGTTCAACCCATGCTGTCTCCAGAGCATGGTTGGCGCCCGGGTCGACGACGATCGTGTTCTCGCCGTCGCCGGACACCACGATGACGGCACTTCCGGTCGGCGCTCCGGGAGTGTGGGCGATGCCGTCGACGTCGATGCCTCGCACCTCGAGGTCGTGGACCGCCCCCGTTCCGTTCTCGTCGTCGCCGACCGACGCGACCATGGCCACGGATCCGCCCGAGGCCGCGGCGGCAGCCGCCTGGTTGGCGCCCTTCCCGCCGTGGGACACCTGGCTGGTGTCGGCGAGGATCGTCTCGCCCGGGCTGGGAAGCTGCCGCACGGTGTAGGTCGTGTCGGTGTTGATCGATCCCACGACGCAGATCGACCGGCCACTCATGCAGCCCCGCCCAGGGTGTCGAGGCTCTGGAGCACCAGGTCCCAGTACGCGGTCGCATCAAGTGTCATGGCGACGAACGCATTCGGATCCATCTCCGGGTACCTCTGGTACAGATCGACGACGGTCGTTCCCCGCGTCCATCGACCCTCGAGCTCGACCGCGACGAAGGCCTCGCGCCACTCGATCAGGGCCGGTTCGATCAGGGCTGCCACGGTGCACGGGTCGTGCACCGGCGGCGCGTCGAACTCCCACAGGCGCTGGTAGGAGTCACCGAAGAACCCCATCCACTCCGCACACACCTGGCCGACCCGATGCTCCATCGCCGACATGCGTTGGACGACCTCGGGGGTCGCGAGCGCCTGGTGGGTGAGGTTGAGGCCGACCATGCGCACCGGGACGCCTGATGTCAGCACGACGTCGAGCGCCTCGGGATCGGAGTGGGTGTTGAACTCCGCCGTCGGCGTGTGGTTGCCCCGGCTCGTCGAGCCCCCCATGAAGATCACTTCATCGACCTTGCTGATGAGGTCGGGACGCTGGGTGAGCAGCAGGCCGATGTTCGTCATGGGCCCGGTCGCGACGATCGTCACCGGTGAGTGGGCCGACTCGAGGAGGTCGACCTGGAACTGCAGGGCGCTCTGGTCGACGGGTGTGCTCAGGGGCTCGGGCAGCTCGGGACCGTCGAGGCCGCTCACGCCATGGACGTAGTTGCCCAGGGCCGCTTCTCCGGCCAAAGGTGCCGCCGCACCGACCGCCACCTGGATGTCGCCACGTCCGGCGAGCGCCAGGACTCGGAGGGCGTTGCGGGTCGCGTCCTCGACCGAGCAGTTGCCGAACGTGGTGGTGATCCCGAGGAGGTCGATGCTGGGCGCGGCGAGGGCGAGCAGGATCGCCACGGCGTCGTCATGGCCGGGGTCGCAGTCGAGGAGGACAGGGGTCCGAGCGCTCGCCATCACACCTCCTTGCCCAGCCAGCGCAGCATCGCGCCGACGACCGGAGCGAAGCCGTCCCAGCTCAGGAAGGCCGTGGGGCACCAGTGCGGGCCGATGTCCGTGGTCCAGACCAGTGAGCGACCCTCACCCGGCTCCATGGTCGCGATGAGGACGTCCCCGGCCACCGTGGCGACGACCTCGGCCTCCGGCCGAGCCGTCACGACGTTGTACCCGAGCAGGTCGGGAGCCTGGCCGGTCCAGCCGCCGGCGATCGGATGCTCGGGCATGACCACGTCGGCGTTCGCCCCTTGAGGCGTCTCGGCCCGGTCGTCACAGTCCAGCATCGTGACCGGGAGGACGTCCGCGATGGGGCTCCGAGCGAAGTTCGCCCGGGCTTGGAATCCCTGGAAGCTCAGGTAGCCGCCGGCCATCATCAGTCCGCCACCCGCCCGCGTCCACTCGGCCAGGCTGACCAGCGGGTTGCTGGCCGACTGACCCTCGAGCCACGTCTCGGGCGGGAGCACGAACGAGTTGGCGCCGATGTCGGACAGGATCACGACGTCGTACTCCGACAGCTCGGCGACCGTTCGCGGGAACTTCTGCGGCACGTCGTGGGCGTACATCTGCTCGACGTCGATGCCCTCGGACGCCGCGGCGGCGATGAACTCGTCCGCCCCGGTGTGGAAGGTCACGCTGGTGAAGCTGTCGAAACCCTTGAAGTGGGTCGCTTGAGAGATCCAGCTCTCTCCTGCCAGCAGTACTCGAGTCATGGGCAAGCCTCCTCGTGGGCATGATCCTTGCGGGTGGTCGTCATGGGCTCGGCTCCTCGAAGAGCGCGCGTGGATTGGCGACCATGAGCTGCTCGACGGTGGCGGAGTCGAGGCCGGCGGCGTTCAACCGGGGCACGAAGTACTGCAGGACGTGTCCGTATCCCGGGCCGCCGTGGTGCCGCAGCAGCGACTTGAGGAAGATGTCCTGGCTCAGCAGCAACCGGTCGCCATGACCTCGCTCGACGAGGCGGGCCAGCCACTTGGCGTTCTGCTCGTCGGAAGGGCACTGGACGCCTTGGTCGGCGTAGAAGACCTCCATCCCGAGCATGTCGTACTGCACGAACACGCCGCGCTCCAGCAGTCCTTCTTGATAGGCGAGGTCGGCACCGGACGGTCCCATGTGGCACAGCACGACGCGTGCCGGGTCGACTCCGTGGGACTCGACCACGTCCAGGACGTCGCCGCCGAGCCGGAACCACCCCGGCAGGTGGACCTGCATGGGCAGTCCCGTTTCCCGCTGGGCGATGCAGGCGCCGGCGAGGCTCGCTCGCTCGGCCGCCGTGAAGTCTGCGCCGACGCCGATCTCCCCGATGAAGCCGGGCCGGATGCCGTTCTCGCCCTCGGAGAGGTCGGCCAGGATCGTCTCGGCGATCTGCTCGGGTGCGAGGTCGCGGACGTCGGCGGGAATGGCGGGATCGAGGTAGAAGCCGGTGCCCGCGATGATGGTGATCCCGGTGGCCCGACTCACCTCGGAGAGGGCCACGAGGTCACGGCCGAATCCCAGGCCGGTGGCCTCGAGGATCGTCCGCCCACCGAGGTCGGCGAAACGCCGGACTTCCTCGATCGCGACCTCGAGGTCGTCGAGCCGACAATTGTCGACGTTCGCGAACGGGTCGTGCCGCAGGTCCCACAGGATGTCCTCGGAGACGGGTCGTGTCGCGAGGTCCTCGGGGTCCCACCCTGTCGACGACGTCCGGTGACTCCACGAGGTCGCGTCGTTGACGATGTGCTCATGGGTCAGGGTCACCCCGAGCTCGTCGCTGTCGACCGGTCCGAGGACCGACATCACTGCTGTCACTGCTGATGACCGACGATGCGACTGAACAGCGTGCTGTTGGCGAAGATCGCGACGATCAGGATGATGCCCTGGACGATCGGCACCCAGTAGACGTCGACGCGCAGGAGGACCAGGCCGTTGCTGATGACGCCCAGCGTCAGGGCTCCGATGGCCGAACCGATGATCGATCCGCGGCCGCCCATCAGGCTCGTTCCGCCGAGCACGACGGCCGTGATGACCTCCAGCTCGAACAGCGTGCCCGAGTTCGAGGATCCACTGGCCAGGCGCGTGGCGGTCAGGACGCCCGCCACACCGGCGAACACCCCGGTCAGGGTCAGCGCCGCCATCTGGATCTTCCGGATGTCCACACCGGATCGGCGAAGGGACTCCGCGTTGGAGCCCACCGCGACGATGTAGCGCCCGAACCGGGTCTGCGTGAAGACGTACCAGGCACTGACGACGGTGATGATCGCGATCCAGGTCGGCGTGTAGAGGCCGAGCAGCTTGCCGTTGCCCAGGGGCAGCAGGAACGACGACGAGATCGGCGTGCTGTAGCCGTCGGTGATGAGCAGGGCCACACCTCGCACGGCCGTCAGGGCGGCCAGCGTGACGATGAACGACTGAAGCTTGCCGTACGCGGTGAGCGCTCCGTTGATCGCACCGATCCCGGCCCCGATCAGGAGCGTCAGGACGAGCGCGACGACCGGGTTGCCCGACTCCGCCAGGATCGCCAGCGCCGCGGCCGTCAGCCCGACGATCGAGCCGACCGACAGGTCGATGGCGCCGGTGGTGATGACGAAGGTCATGGCCATCGCGACGACCACGGTGGGAGCGACCTGCCGCAGCACGTTGACCAGGTTGTTCGTGGTCAGGAAGGCGTCGGTCTGGAGGCTGAAGAAGGCGAACAGGATGATGAACACGACGCTGATCGACAGGACCCCGAAGTTCGTGGCCACGAACTCCTTGCGTGCGCCCACGCGGTCCGCTCGTGCGGCACTCGGCTGATCGGTGCTGGATGTGGTCACGTCGTCACTTCCCCATCATCGCGGTGACGAGATCTTCGAGATTGGTGTCGGACGGGGGCATCTCCTTGTGGTTGACGCCCTCGTAGAGGACGACGAACCGGTCGGCGACCTCGAACAGGTCCTGGAGACGGTGGGTGATCAGGACGACACTCACCCCGCGGGCGGACACGTCCGAGATGAGCTTCAGCACCATCTCGACCTCCTTGGCCGCGAGGGCTGCCGTCGGCTCGTCGAGGACGAGCACCTTCGGCTCGAACGTCACCGCTCTGGCGATCGCGACGGCCTGACGTTGTCCACCCGACATGTCGCCCACCTTCTGGTGGGTGTTCGAGATGCGGATGTGCAGCTTCTCGAGATCCTGGCTCGCCGCGTCGTGCATCTCGGCGTGCGCCAGTCGCCTGGTGAGCCGGTGATACTTCTCGCGGCCGATGAACAGGTTCGCGGCGACATCCAGGTCGTTGCACAGCGCCAGGTCCTGGTAGACCATCTCGACGCCGTGGGCCCGAGCCACTCTGGGTCCGGTCCCGCTCATCTCCTCGCCGTCGATGAGGATGCTGCCGGAGTCGGGGGTGACCGCTCCGGCCAGCATCTTCATCAGGGTCGACTTGCCGGCACCGTTGTCGCCGACCAGCCCGACGACTTCACCGGGAGCGATCCTGAGGTCGACCCCCTTGAGGACGGACACCGCGCCGAAACGCTTGTGGATGCCCTTCATCTCGACCCGATCGCGGGTGCCCGGTGAGTCGTCGGCTGTTGTCTCGTTCGTCATCAGCAGACCGCCGCATGCCTCACTGGAAGATCGAGCGGTAGTCGTCGACGTTGTCCTTGGTCACGATCGTGACCGGGACGTCGATGAAGCCCTTCGGATCGGCACCACCGAGGATGGCCTTCAACTCCTTGACGGCTTCCACGCCTTCCTGCTTCGGGTCCTGCTGCACGACGGCGCTCACGAGACCGCTGTCGATGCCGGCGATGACTTCCTTGGTGAGGTCCCATCCGACGATCTTGGTCGACTTCTTGCTGTCGAGCGCAGCGGCTGCTCCCACGGTCGCGGGTTCGCCGGTCGTGTAGACGAAGTCCAGGTTCTTCTGGGCCGTGGCGAGGTTCTGCGCAGCGGTCGCAGCCTTCTCCTGCACGTTGTCGCCGTTCACGCTCTGGGTGTGCTTCGCCCCAGCCGCGTCGATGACCTTGCGGAAGCTGTCCTCGCGCTGGTTCTGGATGAACGAGTTGCGAGCATCGACGACGCCGTACGACTTGCCGTCGGCCAGGTCGTGATCGATGACCCACTTTCCGGCGAGCGCACCAGCCTTCTCGTTGTCGACACCGACGAACGTCTCGATGCTGCCCTTCTTGAGCTGGGCGTCGATGGCCACGACCTTGATGCCGGCGTCGCGCGCTGCCTTCACCGCCGGAAGCACGCCGTTGACGTCGATGGCCACCACGATGATTCCGGTCACGCCTTGTGACACGAAGTTCTCGATGTCGGAGCTCTGCTTCGCCGAGTCGTTGTTCGCGTTGGCGATCGACAGGTCGCAGCCGGCGGCCTTCGCCGCTTCCTTGGCGCCGGCGTTCATCTGCGTGAAGAACACGGCGGTCTGGTTGATCTGGGTCATGCCGACCTTGCAGTCGGACCCCTTGGACTTCGCGTCGCCCTCGTCGCTCCCGTTGCCCGTGCTGCAGGCGGAGAGGGCGAGGAGAACCGCGACGAACCCGATCGTCGCTGCGCGAGCCCGACGTGAGACGAGACGCTTCATGCTTCCTCCAGAGTCAGGTCGGAAATCTCGGAAATCGATTACCGAATTGCGTTACCGTAACACCAGACGGGCACCGTCGCCAGAGGTGCGGGCAAACTTCGTGGCAGGAGGTCGCATGGCACAGGGAACGTCACGAACCGTGACCATGGCCGATGTCGCACGGCATGCCGGCGTCTCGGCGGCCACGGTCTCACGCGCGTTGAGCGGTACGCGCCCCATGTCGCCCGAGATCAGGTCCAAGGTCGTCGAAGCCGCGGAGGAGCTGGGCTACCGGGTCAACCTGGTGGGTCGGATGCTTCGACAGCGCCGCAGTGCGACGGCCGGCCTGATCGTTCCCGACCTGGACAACCCGTTCTTCTGCGCGCTGGCCCAGCACCTGAGCCGGACCTTCGTCCCGTCGGGGCTCGACCTGTTGATCTTCAGCGCCGACAGCAACCTCGACACCGAGCTGCGCGGTGTGCAGTCGTTCATCGATCGGCAGGTCGATGCCCTCGTCCTGATTCCGTTCCACGAGGAGGAGAGCTCCGGCAACGTCGCCGTCGCGACCGGATCGGTGGTGACGATCCAGCTGGATCGTCGGGTGCCCGAGTCGGACGCGCACTTCGTCGGATGCGACAACAGCCACGGCATGCACCTGATCCGGCAGCACGTCTCCGAGAACGTCGACACCGAGCGGCAGCCGGTGATCTTTGTCGGGGGTGACGAGATCTCGTCGTCCGGCAAGGAACGGCTCGAGGGGTTTCAGCGCGAGTTCGGAACGGAGGCGTTGGCGCTCAACGGCTCGTTCGACGCGACCTGGGGCATCAGTGCAGCGAGGGAGATCCTGGACCGCGGGTTCCGATCCGGGACCATCGTGGCGGCAGCCGACGTCATCGCCCTCGGCATCACGAGCCACCTGCACGCCCAGGGCCTGCGCGTGCCCGAGGACTTTCGCGTCATCGGCTTCGACGGCGTGGGTGTGTCTCATCTGGCGCATCCCACCCTCACGACCGTGCGTCAGCCCGTCGAGGCGATGTCCCGCGCCATCGTGTCGATCGTCGGGAGCGAAGAGGTCGGCGACACCCAGACGATCCGCTTGGAGCCCGAGCTGGTGGTCGGCGAGTCCAGTCCGTCGACGGCCGAATGAGGCTGAATCCCACGGTCCGATCTGCACAGAACCTTCACGTGTTGGCGACGACTTCCGACCGGGGCCGCTCCTAGAGTCGAAACATGTCCGCGAACCCCGTTCGCCGGATCCTCGTCGTCGAGGACGAACCGGTGATCAACCAGGCGATCACCGACCGGCTGGGTGCCGAGGGGTTCGACGTCGTGCAGGCGTGGGACGGCCCGGGCGCGGTCGACGAGTTCGACACCACGTCTCCCGACCTCGTCGTGCTCGACGTGATGCTTCCCGGGTTCGACGGGCACGAGGTCTGCCGGCGCATCCAGGCGAAGCGGCCCGTGCCGGTCATCATGGTGACGGCCCGAGACGACGAGGCCGACATCCTCGTCGGTCTGGGCGTGGGTGCCGATGACTACCTGACCAAGCCGTTCCGGATGCGCGAGCTGGTGGCCCGCGTCAACGCGCTGCTGCGCCGCGTCGATCGTGCGGCCGAGCTGGTCGAGTCACGGGCCGTCGAGCTCGGTGACCTCAGGGTCGACACCGGTGCGCGCAAGGTCTGGGTCAGCGAGGACGAGGTGCAGCTCACCGCGACCGAGTTCGACCTCCTGGTCTGCCTGGCCGCGACACCCGGACAGGTGTTGACCAGGGAGAAGCTGCTGGCCGATGTCTGGGGCTGGCCGGGCGCCTCGGGGACGCGGACGGTCGACAGTCACGTGAAGGCCCTGCGGAGCAAGATCGGCGCCGAGCGTGTGCGGACGGTCCACGGGGTCGGGTACGCCCTGGAGATCGCATGACCGCCACGGAGAACCGCCCGCAGAGTCCGCTCGACCGGGTCACGTCGGTCAAGGTCAAGCTGGGCGTGCTGGTCGCGGTCAGCGTGGCCGTCGCCGCGGTGCTGGCCACCGTGGGTGCGGGAGTCTCACCGTTGCTGAGCATCCCGGTCACGATCCTGATGGCGCTGGCCGTGACCCAGCTGCTCGCCACCGGGATGACCTCGCCCCTCCGGCAGATGACCACCGTGGCGCGGCAGATGGCGCGGGGCGACTACTCGGGGCGGGTGTACTCGACGTCCAGCGATGAGGTTGGGCAGCTGGCCCGGGCGTTCAACACGATGGCGGAGGACCTCGCGACCGTCGACCGGCAACGACGCGACCTGGTTGCCAACGTCTCCCACGAGCTCCGCACGCCGCTGACCGCCCTGATCGTCGTGCTCGAGAACCTCGCCGACGGCGTGGCCGAGCCTGATCCCGCTGGACTGCAGAGCGCGGTCGACCAGGCCGAACGGCTGAGCCGGCTGGTCGAGGACCTGCTCGACCTGTCCCGCGTCGATGCCGGCGTCGCGCCGCTCGACGTCCAGACGATCGGTGTCGCTGATCTGCTCGAGCACGCCGTTGCCGAGGCGGCGGTCGCCCCGCACTCGGTGTCGTTCGACGTCAGCACCACGCCGGCCGACCTGACCGTGAAGGGCGATCCGGCCCGACTCAGACAGCTGGTGGCGAACCTGCTCGACAACGCCGCTCGACACAGCCCGGCGAACGGGACGGTCCACGTCTCCGCGACCGCGATCGGGAGCGACTGGCAGCTCGAGGTGGCCGATGACGGGCCCGGTGTCGCACCTGAGAGCCGCGAGCAGGTCTTCGAGCGCTTCGGCACCTTGGCCGAGCAGACCGGAGGGCAGACCGGCGGCACGGGTCTCGGCCTGGCCATCGCCCGCTGGGTCACCGACCTGCATCAGGGATCCATCGGCTTCGTCGACCCGGTCGAGGGAGGGAGTGGTGCGCGCGTGCGCGCCGTCTTCCCGACCGACCCGGTCATTCCCGAGTCGCCTGATCCCGGACGACCAGCCCAACCCGAGGAGAAGGCCATGTCCACCCAGAACCCGCCAGCCCAGAAGACACCCGCACAGTCGGCCGCCACGCAGCCGTCACCACCGCCGGGGACTCCGCTGTCAGGACTCTTCGGCACGTTCTGGCCCGAGGACGGCCTGCCGGCACGCGTCGACGTCCTGCTGGCCAGCCTCGGAGTCGGTGTGCTCGCGGGCATCATCTTCCTCGAGCGCGAGCTCGGCATCGGCACGTTCGTCATCCTGATGGCGGGCGGCGCGACGGTCATGTACGCCGCGAAGAACCGCCGCGACCCGTTCACGCTGGCGTGTGCGGCCCTGTGCGTCCTGCTCGCGGTCCCGGTCGTCGTCCGCGACGCCGAGTGGATCATCGTTCCGTGCCTGTTCCTCGGCGGGCTGATCTGCACGGCGGGACTGGCGCGCGGCCGCAGCCTTCCCGACTTCATCGTGGGGGCCGCGGCCTGGCCCTTCTCCGGTCTGCGCGGCATGCCGTGGCTGGGGCGCACCATGCGCAGCGTCACCGGCAACGGGAATGCTCCTGCGGTGGCGCGCACGGCGATCTGGTCGTTCCTCGGCCTGATCATCTTCGGGCTGCTCTTCGCCTCGGCGGACGCCCTCTTCGCCGAGTGGGCCGACGCCGTCGTCCCGGACCTGCGGGTCGACAAGATCGTGGGCCGCGTCTTCATCACGATCCTCGTCGGCGGCGCCGTCCTGGCCGCGTCCTACCTGGCCATGAACCCGCCAGCGATCCCGATGACGTCCGGTGAACGGCGGCCTGTGCAGTTCCGGTACGAGTGGTTGGCTCCGGTGGCCCTCATCGATCTGGTCTTCGTGCTGTTCCTGCTGGCGCAGGCAACGGTGTTCTTCGGCGGTCACGACTATCTCCGCCGCACCACCGGGCTGACCTATGCCGAGTACGTCCATCAGGGCTTCGGGCAGATGACCGTGGCGACGGCACTCACCCTGCTGGTGGTCTGGGCCGCCTCCCACAAGGCGTCCGTCGAGACTCCCGCCGATCGGCTCTGGCTGCGTGGCGCGCTCGGGCTGCTGTGCGTGCTGGCGCTGGTGGTCGTGGGTTCCGCCCTCTACCGAATGCATCTCTACCAGGACGCCTACGGCTTCTCGCGGCTCCGGCTGCTCGTCGACGTCTTCGAGGGCTGGCTCGGGCTGGTCGTGGTCGGTGTGCTCGCCGCCGGGATCGGCCTGAAGGCCGGCTGGCTCCCCCGAGCGGCCCTGCTGAGCGCTGCCGTCGCGCTCCTCGGGCTGGCCACGATCAACCCGGACGCCTGGATCGCCCGGCACAACCTGGACCGGTACGAGGCGACCGGGAAGATCGACTGGGTCTACCTCGACGGCCTGTCCCTGGATGCCGTGCCGGTCAAGGCGAAGCTTCCCCGTGCCGACCGCAGCTGCGCGCTGGCCAGCTTCGAGCGGCCCGACGACGACTGGCTCGAGTGGAACATCGGCAGGATTCGTGCCGACCGGGCTGTGCGGGGGTTGTCCATCGACAAGAACGCGACGTGCGAGTCGACGGATTCGTCCAGCGGTCCCTAGGGCCGGGCTCTATGCGACGTAGGCCGAGAGGTGCTCGCCGGTGAGGGTGGAGCGGTCGGCGACGAGATCGGCCGGCGTGCCCTCGAAGACGATGCGTCCGCCGTCGTGACCGGCGCCGGGACCGAGGTCGATGATCCAGTCGGCGTGCGCCATGACCGCCTGGTGGTGCTCGATGACGACCACCGACTTGCCTGAGTCGACCAGCCGGTCGAGGAGGCCGAGGAGCTGCTCGACGTCGGCCAGGTGCAGGCCGCTGGTCGGCTCGTCGAGGACGTAGACCTCGCCCTTCTCGGCCATCTGGGTGGCCAGCTTGAGCCGCTGGCGCTCCCCGCCGGAGAGCGTCGTGAGCGGCTGGCCGAGGCTGATGTAGCCGAGGCCGACGTCCGAGAGCCGGTCGAGGATCTTGTGGGCAGCGGGCACCGCGGCGTCACCGGAGCCGAAGAACTCCTCGGCCTCGGTGACGGGCATCGCGAGGACCTCTGCGATGTTCCGGCCGCCGAACGTGTACTCCAGCACTGACGCCTGGAAGCGCTTGCCCTCGCACTCCTCGCAGGTGGACTCGACGGTGGCCATCACGCCGAGCTCGGTGTAGATGACGCCGGCCCCGTTGCAGGTGGGGCAGGCGCCCTCGGAGTTGGAGCTGAAGAGTGCGGGCTTCACGTCGTTGGCCTTCGCGAACGCCTTGCGGATCGGTTCGAGCAGGCCGGTGTAGGTGGCCGGGTTGCTTCGGCGTGATCCCTTGATCGCCCCCTGGTCGACCACGACCACGCCGTCACGGCCGGCGACCGACCCGTGGATCAGCGAGCTCTTTCCCGACCCGGCCACGCCGGTGAGCACGCACAGCACCCCGAGCGGGATGTCGACGTCGACGTCCTGGAGGTTGTGCGTCGAGGCGCCGCGGACCTCCAGCGCGTCGGATGACGAGCGCACGGACTCCTTGACGCTGGCGCGGTCGTCGAGATGGCGACCGGTGATGGTGTCGCTCCCGCGCAGCCCGTCGACCGTGCCCTCGAAGCACACGGTGCCGCCCTCGGTGCCGGCGCCCGGACCGAGGTCGACCACGTGGTCGGCGATCGCGATCGTCTCCGGCTTGTGCTCCACGACGAGGACCGTGTTGCCCTTGTCGCGGAGCTGGAGCAGGAGCGTGTTCATGCGCTCGATGTCGTGGGGATGCATGCCGATCGTGGGCTCGTCGAAGACGTACGTGATGTCGGTGAGCGACGAGCCGAGGTGCCGGATCATCTTGGTGCGCTGCGCCTCGCCGCCCGACAGCGTGCCCGAGGGCCGGTCGAGCGAGAGGTAGCCGAGCCCGATCTTCGTGAAGGAGTCGAGCAGGTACTGCAGCCCGGTGAGCAGCGGCGCCACCGACGGCTCCTTGAGGCTCCGGACCCAGTCGGCCGCGTCACTGATCTGGATCGCGCAGATCTCGGCGATGTTCTTGCCCTTGATCTTCGAGGACAGGACCTCCTTCGTGAGCCGGGTGCCCTTGCACTCGGGGCAGGTCTGGAACGTGATCGCGCGCTCCACGAAAGCGCGAACGTGCGGCTGCATCGCTTCGACGTCCTTGGACAGCATCGACTTCTGGATCTTCGGGATCACTCCCTCGTAGGTGAGGTTGACCCCTTCGACCTTGATCTTCTCCGGCTTCCCGTACAGCAGCTTGTCGAGGTCCTTCTTGGAGAACGTGCCGATCGGCTTGTCCATGTCGAGGCCGGCACCGCTGAAGACCCGGCCGTACCAGCCGTCCATGCTGTAGCCGGGGATGGTGAGCGCGCCCTCGCTGAGGGACTTGGTCTCGTCGTACAGCGCACTGAGCTCGAAGTCGCTGACGGCGCCCATGCCCTCGCAGCGCGGGCACATGCCGCCCAGGTAGACGGCGTTGCGCACCACGTCGCGCTCCACCCGGCCGCCGCCCTTGTCGGTGCTCATGACGCCGCTCGCCGTGCGCGTCGGGACGTTGAACGAGTAGGCGGTGGGCGGCCCGACGTTCGGCTTGCCGAGACGGCTGAAGAGGATGCGCAGCATCGCGTTGGCGTCGGTGACCGTGCCGACCGTGGAGCGGGGGTTGGCGCCCAGCCGCTCCTGGTCGACGATGATCGCGGTCGTCAGACCGTCCAGGTAGTCGACCTCCGGCCGCGCCAGCGTGGGCATGAAGCCCTGCACGAAGGCGCTGTAGGTCTCGTTGATCATCCGCTGCGACTCCGCGGCGATGGTGTCGAACACCAGCGAGCTCTTGCCCGAGCCCGAGACCCCGGTGAATGCCGTCAGCCGGCGCTTCGGGATCTCGATGTTGACGTCCTTGAGGTTGTTCTCGCTGGCGCCCTGGACGCGGATCAGGTCGTGGCTGTCGGCGTCGTGCAGCGCCGTCGACGTCTCGTCCGCCCTCGTGGCCTTGCTCATCGTGTCTCCATCTGTGCTGCGGGGCACTGGTCACTCGCCGGGAGCACCTGTCTACCTGATCGCGCCGACACGGGCGTCAGGCGTTGACCGCCGAGGTCTCCCAGACGTGCCCGGCGGTCATGACGTCCCCTCGTTGATGCGGACGTGGTTGCCCGCCGGATCGCGGAAGGCGCAGTCACGGATGCCGTAGGGCTGGTCGATCGGCTCCTGGATGACCTCGGCGCCGCTGGCCTGGATCCGTTCGAACGTGGCGTCGAGGTCGTCGGTGGCCAGGACGATGGTGGCGAACGTGCCCTTGGCCATCATCTCGGCGATGGTGGTGCGCTCGTCCTCGGTGATGCCCGGGTCGACGGTCGGTGGGTGCAGGACGATGGACGTGCTGGGCTGGCCGGCGGGGCCGACCGTGATCCAGCGCATGCCTTCGTAGCCGACGTCGTTGCGGACCTCGAACCCGAGAACATCCCGGAAGAACGTCAGGGACTCGTCGGGATCGGTGTGGGGGAGGAAGCTTGACTGAATGGTGATGTCCATGACGGTCAGGCTAGTTGCGGCTCGGTGGCCGGCGCTTCTCGATTCCTGATCGGTCTGGTCGCCTGCTTGACGACGCAGGACGGCATCCCCAACGTCCCGAGATCTGCCTGGCCGCGGTACGTGCTCGGCGGCATGCCGACCAGCTCGGTGAATCGCGTGCTGAACGTGCCAAGGGAGGAGCAGCCGACCTCGAAGCACACCTCCGTGACGCTGAGATCGCCGCGACGCAGCAGCGCCATGGCCCGCTCGATGCGGCGCGTCATCAGGTAGCTGTACGGCGACTCGCCATAGGCGAGGCGGAACTGTCGGCTGAGGTGACCCGACGACATGTGCGCGTCGCGGGCGAGCGCCTCGACGTCCAGCGGCTGTGCGTACTCGCGGTCCATCCGGTCGCGGACCCGACGCAGCACCGAGAGGTCGCGGAGGCGCTGTTCGGCGGCAGGTCGGCTGTTCACTTGCACCATCGTGCCACGCGGTCCCGGACGTGCCTAGCGCTCGCGCGCACCCTCAGTCGAGGGACACGAGGACGTCGAGCAGCGCCGCCGTGGCCGGCGGGTCGGGCGGCTCGCCGTACGTCGCGACGTACACGTGGCGGTCGGCACCGGGGATCTCGTACGCGTTCACGTCCGGGTGGTGGTGTGCGCGCAGCGCCAGGCCAGGGATGGTCGCGACACCCATGCCGGCTGCGACGAGTGCCTGGATCGTGACCATGTCGTCGGTGGTGAAGGCGATCTGCGGCTCGAAACCATGCCGGTCGCACACGTCGATCAGGTGCTCACGGCATCGAAGGCAGCCCGCGACCCACCGTTCGTCGCGGTGCTGCTCGACCTTCCGCTTCTTGTCGCGGGTCAGGAGGTACGTCGGGTCGTCGCGCAGGTGGGTGAGTCGGATGCCCTCGTGGTCGGGCTCGGTCGCGTCGTAGCGGAAGACGATGGCCGCATCGACCTCGCCGGCGCGGAGCATCGCCAGCGCCTCCGGTGGATGGGTGTCGACGAACTCGAGCTGGAGGCCGGGATGCCGCTCGGCGAGCACGCCCGACACCTCCGGCAGGATCGAGACGAGCACCGATCCGAACGTCGCGACCCGAACCCGTCCGGCGTTGAGTCCGACGTGGGACGACAGCTCGGCGGCCGCGGAATCGACCCGCCCGACGATCTCGGTGGCGCGCTCGGCGAGCATCCGACCGGCGTCGGTGAGGCGGATGCCACGACCGACGCGCTGGAACAGCTGTGCCCCGGTCTCGGCCTCCAGTCGGGCGAGGTGGTGGCTGACCGAGGGTTGTGAGTAGTGCAGCTCGCGGGCGGCTGCCGTCACCGATCCGTGACGGGCGACGGCGGCGAGGATGCGAAGGCGGACGACGTCAAGCATTCATCAACACTATCAATGGATGATGTGCAGAATTGGCATTAGACGTGATGAGTCATCGGGGTCATTCTCGAAGCATGACCACCATGACACCCATCACGACTTCGGCCCGGACTGGGCTGGCCGACCTCCTGGACGGAATCCGGGAACAGACGGCGCGGGACCTCGGCCCCCGCCGTACAGCGCTCGCCGTCGCCGACGTGCTCCGCGCAGGAATGCCGCCCATCGACCTGCTCACCGCGGAGGAGCGGGTTGGCGACGCGAACGAGCTCGTCAGCCACCTGCTGCACGCCGAGCCGGCATTCTCGATCAAGGCGCTGGTGTGGCAGCCGGGACAGCTCACGCCGATCCATGACCACATCGCCTGGTGCGCCTTCGGCGTGATGCAGGGCGTCGAGTACGAGACGCTCTACCGCGACGACGGCGACCACCTCACCGAGATCGGCCGGGTCGCCAACCAGGTCGGGGACGTCAGTGGCTTCGCCCCTCCGGGCGACATCCACCGGGTGCACAACACCGGTGACATCACCGCCATCTCGCTGCACGTGTACGGCGCCGACCTGAGCGCCGACGCTGTCAGCATCCGCCGCGAGTACGACCTGAGGGTCGAGCCGGATCCACGATCGTAGACCCACCACGGACGAGAGCCCCGGACCTGCTTCCAGGTCCGGGGCTCCGCCTGAACGCATGACGCGTCGTAGGTTTGGCGGCATGATCCACCTGGTCCGCGCCGACGTCGACCTGCTCGACGCGGCCCTGGCCGGTGACGACGCGCTCGCCCAGGCGCTCGGCCACGACGTCGCACCCGGGTGGGCGACGTTCCGCGGTGCGCTCCAACCGGCACGGGACGCACGGGCGACGAAGCCGCCGGACTTCGCGTGGGGCACCCGCTTCTTCGTCACCGACGACCCGCAGGAGCTCGTCGGGTGGGGCGGGTTCAAGGGCGCACCGGTCGACCGCGTCGTCGAGCTCGGCTACGAGATCGCCGAGGATCGCCGTGAGCGTGGCTACGCCACGGCGGTGACCCGGGCGATGGTCGACGAGGCCGTCGCCGACCCGGACGTCACCACCGTGATCGCCCACACGCTCCCTGAGTCCAACGCTTCGAACCGGGTGCTCGAGAAGGTCGGGTTCGCCTTCGTCCGGCCGATGGAGTCCGACGGCGAGACGGTCTGGCGCTACGCGCTCGCGACGTCGACCGACTACGGTCCGATCAGCCCCGATTGACCCTGACATGGGCCTATCGTGGATTCGCCACGGTGGCGTACAGGTGTCGGAGGTCGTTGTGAACAAGATCAGCAAAGCAGTCGTTGCGCCCCTGTTGGTGGGTGCACTCGCTCTGGTGGGGGCCTCCTGCTCGCCGCCCGACAAGGAGTCCGACGGTGGGGCGTCGGCCGCCAAGGCCACGTCGGCCAAGGATCTGGGAGGCCTCGACGCTCTCGTGAAGGCCGCCGAGAAGGAAGGCGAGCTCAACGTCATCGCCCTGCCGCCCACGTGGGCGAACTACGGGAACGTGATCAAGGGCTTCGCCGCCAAGTACGACATCAAGGTCAACTCGGCGCAGCCCGATGCCGCCAGCCAGGACGAGATCAACGCGGCCAAGAGCCTCAAGGGCACCAAGCGTGCACCGGACGTCTTCGACCTCGGCCAGTCGGTCGCCCTCGCCAACACCGCGATGTTCGCGCCGTACACGGTCGAGACGTTCGACTCGATCTCCGACGAGTTCAAGGACCCGAAGGGTCAGTGGGTCAACGACTACGGCGGATACATGTCGATCGGCTACGACTCCGCGAAGGTTCCCGACGTGAAGGCCCTCAACGACCTCCTGGGCGCGAAGTACAAGGGCAAGGTCGCGCTCAACGGTGATCCCACCCAGGCCGGCGCGGCGTTCAGCGCCGTGGTCATGGCTTCGGTTGCCAACGGCGGGTCGGCGGACGACATCGCCCCCGGCGTCGAGTTCTTCCAGAAGCTGAAGGACGCCGGCAACTTCCTCCCGGTCGATCCCACCCCCGCGACGATCGAGTCCGGACAGACGCCGGTCGTCATCGACTGGGACTACACCAACGCGGCCGAGACCGCCAAGGTGAAGACCTGGAAGGTCGTCGTGCCAGAGGGCGCGGCCGTGGGCGGGTACTACTACCAGGCGATCAACAAGGACGCGCCGCACCCGGCAGCCGCCCGGCTCTGGCAGGAGTACCTCTTCTCCGACGAGGGCCAGAACCTCTATCTCGCCGGTGGAGCCCGTCCGGTTCGTGCTGACGACATGGAGAAGGCCGGCTCGATCAACGCCGGCGACTTCGCGAAGCTGCCGAAGGTCTCCGGTTCGCCGGTCCTCCTGACGACGGACCAGACGACGAAGGCGGCGGACTACCTGTCGAAGAACTGGTCCAAGGTCACCGGCTGACGTGGGACGGCCTCGGTGAGCCAGAGGAAACGGTCGCTGGGTCCTCGTTCTTTGGGCCCAGCGCTGGGTCTGGCGCCGTTCCTCGGATATCTCGCCGTCTTCCTGCTGGTCCCGACGATCGTCGTGCTCGTCGGCGCCTTCAGCGACAACGGGAGACCCAGCCTCAACAACATCGAGACCCTGTTCAGCAGCGGCGTGCTGCGCACGTTGTGGCGCAGCGTCCTGCTGTCCGGGTCGACGGCGGTCATTGGGGCCGTGCTCGGTGCGCTGCTCGCGTACGCGGTGGTCACGGGCAAGCCGGACGGGCTGCTGCGGCGCGCGGTCACGAGCGCCTGCGGCGTCCTCGCGCAGTTCGGCGGCGTCACCCTCGCCTTCGCGTTCATCGCCACCATCGGGTTCTCCGGGGTGATCACCGAGCGGGTGCGCGACACGTTCGGATTCGACCTCTTCGGCGACGGCTGGCTGTTCGCGCTACCCGGACTCATCCTCGTCTACACGTACTTCCAGATCCCGCTCATGGTCATCGTGCTGCTCCCGACCCTCGACGGCATGCGGCCGCAGTGGCGTGAGGCGTCCGAGAGCCTCGGCGCGACCACGTGGCAGTTCTGGCGTCACGTGGCCGGGCCACTGCTCTTCCCGGCGTTCCTCGGCTCGATGCTGCTGCTGTTCGCCAACGCCTTCGCGGCGTACGCCACGGCGGCAGCACTCGTGAGCCAGGGCAACCCGATCCTGCCGCTGTTCATCCGCAGTGCCCTCACCAGCGAGATCCTGCTGGGCCGCGAGAACCTGGCCTACGCCCTCGCGCTCGACATGATCGTCGTCGTCGCGATCGTGATGACGGCCTACGCGCTGCTGCTGCGGCGCACCGCGAAGTGGCTGACATGAGCCTGACGCCGCGCCAGCGATCGCGCCGCCGCCTGACGATCTTCCGCGTCGTCGTCTTCACCCTCCTCGGGCTGTTCTTCGTCGTCCCGCTGCTCTCGATGGTCGACTTCAGCACGCGATCCCTGGAGGGTGGCCGCGACCTGGACGCCTGGAAGGCGCTCGGACAGGACGAACAGCTCCGCTCGGCCATCTTCACGTCCCTGGCACTTGCCGCCCTCACGGTCGTGGCGATGCTCGTCCTCCTGGTCCCCACGATGGTCTGGGTCCGGCTCCGCGTTCCCTGGGCCACTCGCATCGTCGAGTTCCTGTGCCTGCTGCCGCTCACGATCCCGGCGCTGGTGCTGGTCGTCGGGCTCAAGCCGGTGTTCGCCTGGGTGAACTACTTCTTCGGCGACTCGGCGCTCACCCTGACGTTCGCCTACACCGTGCTCGTGCTGCCCTACGCGTACCGCTCGATCGACGCCGGGCTCGCGTCGATCGACGTCAAGACGCTGTCCGAGGCGGCGCGCAGCCTCGGTGCGAGCTGGTTCACCGTCGTCGCGCGGGTCGTCGTGCCCAACATCGGCTCGGCACTGCTCTCGGCAGCCTTCATCTCCGTCGCGCTCGTCCTCGGCGAGTTCACCGTGGCGTCCCTGCTGAACTACGACAACCTCCAGGTCGTCATCAACCTGCTCGGCAAGTCGAGCGGCCAGGTGTCGGTCGCGGCGTCGCTGGCGTCGCTGATCTTCGCCTTCGTCCTGCTCGTGCTCCTGTCCTTCGTCGGACGTCGGTCCAAGCGAGACAAGGTCGACCCGACACCCGATCTCCTGCCCATGAACCTCCCGATGAAGCAAGGGTGACCACGCCATGACCGTCGCATCGAAGGAACGCACCGGGCTGGAAGTCCGGCTCGAGGACCTGCGCCGCTCGTTCGGCGGCAACGCCGCCCTCGACGGCCTGTCCCTGACGCTCGCACCGGGCGAGCTGGTGGCCCTGCTCGGACCGTCCGGTTGCGGCAAGACCACCGCCCTGCGCATCGTCGCCGGCCTCGACGAGCCGGACTCGGGGCAGGTGTTCGTGGGCGACCAGGACGTCACGTTCGTCACCGCCAACAAGCGCGACATGGGGATGGTGTTCCAGGCCTACAGCCTGTTCCCCCACATGACGTCGCAGGAGAACGTGGAGTTCGGACTCAAGCTGCGTGGCGTCGACGCGGCGAAGCGGGGAACCAAGGCTCGCGAGATGCTCGAGCTCGTCGGGCTGGCGGAGTTCGCCAACCGGTACGCGAGCCAGCTCTCCGGCGGGCAGCAGCAACGCGTGGCCCTGGCCCGCGCGCTCGCCATCGAGCCGTCGGTGCTCCTCCTCGATGAGCCGCTCTCGGCCCTCGACGCCAAGGTGCGCGTGCAGCTGCGCGACGAGATCCGCCGGATCCAGCTCGAGGTCGGCACGACGACGCTGTTCGTGACGCACGACCAGGAAGAGGCGCTCGCGATCTCCGACCGGGTGGGCGTCATGAGCAAGGGCAAGCTCGAGCAGCTCGATGCCCCGGAGGAGCTCTATGCGCGGCCGGTCAACGCGTTCGTCGCGGCCTTCGTCGGTCTGATGAACCGGATCGAGTGCCGGGTCGACAGCGGACGCACGGAGCTGCTCGGCAGCCCGATCGACACGTTGTCCAACTCGGTCGACAGCGGCCCGGGCCTCGCACTGGTCCGTCCGGAACAGGTGTCGGTCCAGCCGTCCGAGTCAGGCGCCGCCCGAGTCAGGCACCTGAGCTTCCTCGGTTCGTTCTCACGGGCGACCGTCGCGCTGCCCGACGGCACCGAGCTCCTCGCTCAGGTGCCGGCCAGCACGGCGTCGACCCTGGGACTCGAGAGCCGTGTCGACGTCGCTGTCACGGCCCCGGCCGTCTTCGTCGCCCGTCCCGATCCGTCGTGATGCCGATGCGGCCTACTGCGACGGCTGAGGTGTGTCGCACTCCTTGACCTTCGGGTTGACTCCGATGTAATTCAGTGGACCGGCGATGACGGTGACGATGATGGTGCCCGCATCGCCGCAGTTCTTGATGTCGCTGGTGAAGTAGTCGCGCTGGAACGCGGCGATCAGGCCGATGATCAACCAGATGGTGACCAGGGTGGAGCCGATGGAGCGCATGGATCCTCCTCGTGATTTCCGACAAGGTAACGCGGCTCCATCGACTCCGCCTGTTGTCAGCTGACGGCCTGCCGCGTCGTGCGGCGCGATCCCACCCGGTGGCCCAGGGCGACGAGTCCGAACCCGATTCCGAAGATGCCCGCGGCCACGAGTCCGTACGAGATGGGGAACTCGTTCTTCGAGAACGCGGAGTCGTCGCCGCCGAGCATCGACAACGTGAGATAGAGCGTCTGAAAGGTGAACGCCCACAGGTACGCGATCGCGTAGGCGACATTGGCGGCGAGGTGACTCCGCAGCAGGTATCCCAGCGGGAAGGCCAGGAGCACGGTGACGACCGCGATCATGACCGACCCTCAGTCCGTGACCGTGGTCGTCTGCCGCGACGGCGACAGCATGAGCACGACGGACACGACCGTCACGATCGTGAACGCGGTGACCAGGAGCTTGATGAACCACGGCACGTCGACGAAGAACGCCGGCAGTGCGGTGAGCATCGAGACGATGCGGGCGCCGGCCGCGACACGGATGGCGCCACGGTTGGCCTTCACCCAGCCGACGATGACGGCGATCACGGTGATGACGCCGCAGATGCTGCCGAGGACGAGGACTGCATACGGAGGTCCGACCTCACCGTCCGGCGTCTTCTGCAGGAAGCTGGGGATGTCGGCGAGGCCGAGCAGAGCCGCGAGGACGAGTCCGACCTTGTTCTTGGTGCTGAGCATGATGCTCTCCTTCATTCGGGGGTGGTGACACCACCGTCGACCCCCGAGGCACGGCGCCGTCACCGTGCTCGTTCCTCACTATCCGGGAGATCTCCCGAGTTGAATAGGTGCACGTTCCCGGGTCCGCGGCACCGCTCGGCGTCAGAATGCCTGTATGGCCGAACCCGTCATCCGTGTCGTCCTCGCCGACGACCATCCCGTCGTCCGCGGCGGCCTGCGTGCGCTGCTGGAGTCACTGCCCGCCTTCGAGGTCGTGGGTGAGGCGGTCGACGGCGATGCGGCGGTCCGTGAGGCTCAGCTGACTCGCCCGGACGTCGTCCTCATGGACGTGCAGATGCCGGGTGTCGACGGGCTCGAGGCGACGCGCCGCATCCGCACCGCCATGCCGGATGTCGCGGTGCTCGTCCTGACGATGTTCGACGACGACGACACCGTGTTCGCGGCGATGAAGGCCGGCGCCCAGGGTTACCTGCTCAAGGGCGCCGAGCAGGTCGAGATCGACCGGGCGATCCGGGCCGTCGTCGCAGGTGAGGCGATCTTCGGCCCCGGCGTGGCGGCACGGGTGCTGCAGCACTTCGCGGAGCCACCCGCAGCGCGCGAAGAGGTGCCGTTCCCGCAGCTGACCGATCGCGAGCGCGAGGTGCTGGACCTCGTCGCCGCCGGACGGCGGAACGCCGCCATCGCGGAGGAGCTGTTCCTCTCGCCGAAGACGGTGGCCAACCACATCTCCTCGATCTTCGCCAAGCTCGCGGTGGCCGACCGCTCTGCGGCGATCGTCCGGGCGCGAGACGAGGGCCTGGGCAGGTCGTCATGACGGCTGCCGCGGCCTACGTGTGCGTGACCCTGCTCATCGCTGCGATCGGGATCAGCGGGATCGTCCTGCTCGCCAAGCGGCGGGCCGTGCTGAGCGGAGCGGCGCTGGCCGTCGGGGCTCTCCTCGGAATGATCGCCATGGGAGCTCACGTCGTCGGCGCACCGCATGCCGCCGAGCAGGTTCTCAGGGCCGCCGCGACCCAGCTGGTGCTGCCCGTGGCGGCGCTGACCTACCCGCGCTGGTTGTGGCGACGACCGGTGGACTTCGTCGCGTCGGTGACCGTCGTCGCGGCCGGGGGATTCGCGGTGCTCGGATACGACAAGCCGGGCGTCTCCGAGGCCATGGGCGCCACCATCGCACTGACCGTGGTCCTGTACCTGTGGTGGCGGATCGAGACGGCCGAGGTTGACGAGCGCACGTCCCTGCAGTGGTTGGCCGTCACGCTCGGCACCGCCGGCCTGAGCGTCGGGCTGGTGTCGTTCGCGTTCGACGGGACGGGCTTCGTGCTGGGGCCCGTCCTGGCCCTGCTCGCTGTTCCGATCGCGCCGGCGATGGTCGTGGGCGTGCTGCGGCCGGACCTGCTCGACGTCCGCGGCCTGGTCGTCTGGGGTGTCGTGACGTTCGTGTCCGTGATCGTCTACCTGGCCGTGTTCGCCGGTGTCGTCTCGGCCATCGACGGGGTGGGCGGTGAGCCGTCGCCCGGCTCCCTCGGCCTGATCGGCGCGGTGCTCGCGCTGGGGTTCCACCCGACCTTCGTCCTGCTGCGCGGGGTGGTCGACCAGCTGTTGTTCGGCGACCGCCCTGATCCCTTGCAGGCCGCGACCCACGTGGCCGACCAGATCGGCGACGACCCGGTGCTGGCCCTGCGCGCCGTTCGCGAAGCCCTCGTGCTGCCGTACGCGTCGTTGCGCGTCGACGGTCGCGAGCTCGCCACGTCCGGCACCGCGGTCACCCACACCCGAACGCTCCCGCTGCGGTTCGGCGAGGACGCGGTCGGCGAGATCGTCGTCGGCCTGCGAGCGGGTGACCTGACGCTGGCCGCGTCCGATGCCGACGTCCTGCGCATCGTGGCTCCACTGCTCGCGCAGACGTTGCGGGCCCAGGCCCTCGCCCGCGACGTCCAGACCTCACGGAATGCGGCGATCACCGCCATCGAGGAGGAGCGACGCCGGCTGCGCCGCGATCTGCATGACGGTCTCGGACCGACGCTGTCCGGTGTCGCGTTCTCGACCGACGCGGCCCGCAACCAGCTCAGCAGCGACCCGGCCGCGGCGGACGCGCTGCTCGAGAAGCTGCGGGCCGACACGACGTCGGCCATCGCCGAAGTTCGCCGGCTCGTGGAGGGCCTGCGGCCACCGGCACTCGACGAGCTCGGCCTGCTCGGTGCGGTGCGCCAGCACGCCGCGACCCTCCATGCGGACGGTGGAGCGCCGCTGCAGGTCACCATCGCGGCGCCGGAGCCGTTGCCGGAGCTGTCAGCGGCGGCGGAGGTCACCGCCTATCGCATCGTCGTCGAGGCGCTCACGAACGTCGCCCGGCACGCCGCGGCGACCACGGCGGCCGTCGAGCTCAGTGTCGCCGGCGACGACCTGCGCGTCTCCGTGCAGGACGACGGCCGGGGTTCCCGCACGTGGCGACCCGGTGTCGGCATGTCGTCGATGCGCGAACGGGCCGAGCAGGTGGGCGGCACGTTGTCGGCCAGGTCCCGAGCGGACGGCGGCCGGGTGGAGGCGCGCATCCCGCTCGGGACGAGGTAGCGCGTCGCGGGTCAGATGAGCATCGACACAGGGTTCTCGACGACCGCGGTGAACGCCGCGAGCCACTGGGCGGCCAGCGCCCCGTCGACCGCACGGTGGTCGACCGACATGGTCACGGACATGACCTCCGCGACGAGGATCTGCCCGTCGTCGACGACGGCGGCCTGGCGGGCGGCGCCGACGGCGAGGATGCCGGACTGTGGTGGGTTCAGGATGGCCGAGAACTCCGGGGTCCCGTACATGCCGAGGTTGCTGATCGAGAACGAGCCGCCCTCCAGCTCGTGCTGCAGCAGCCGGCCGGACCTGGCCCGTTCGACGAGGTCGGCGATGGTGGCGCTGAGCTGGGCCAACGACTGCGAGGCGACGTCGCGGACGACCGGCGTGAGGAGGCCGCGGTCGGTGGTGACGGCGACCGCGACGTCGATCGTGTCGAAGCGGCGCAGCGCCTCGTCGGTCCAGATGACGTTGGCCTGGGGCACGCGCTGGAAGGCTGTGCCGATCGCCTTGACGAGGAGGTCGTTGACCGAGACCCGGACGTCCTGGGTCGAGTTGATCTCCTCGCGCAGCTCGAGCAGGCGGCCGACGCGCAGGTCGGCCGAGAGGTAGAAGTGCGGGATGGTCGACTTGCTCTCGGTCAGGCGCCGGGCGATGGCACGCCGCATGCTCGTGTGCGGGACGTCCTCGAATCCGGATGGGCTCTCGACGTCAGCCGCAGTCGCTGCGGGCGCTGGCGTGGCAGACACCGGGGCCGCCTCAGGCTCTGCCGATCTCGAGGCGAGCCAGGCCTCGAGGTCGCGGCGCACGATCCGTCCACCGGGGCCGGTGCCGGTGAGCTCGGCCGGATCGATGCCCTGCTCGCGGGTCAGCCGGCGCACGAGCGGACTGATGAAGAGACGGCCGTTGGGCGTGGACGCTGACGCCTCGGGCGCGGTCGCCAGGGCAGCAGGATCCGGTTCAGGCTCCGGCTCATCGGCGACCTCGGACGTCGCCTGCCGCGCCTCGGCCGCGACGGACTCGATGTCGTCGTCGCTGTCGCCGGACTCGGCGAGGACGGCGATGGCGTCTCCGACGGTGACCTTCGTGCCGTCGCTCACGAGCGTGCGACCGAGGATCGCGGACTCTTCCGCCGCGAGCTCGACGAGCGCCTTGTCGGTCTCGATCTCGGCGAGCGAGTCGCCCTCCGCGAACGACGAGCCGACCTCGACCGTCCAGGCGAGGAGCACGGCCTCGCTGGCGCCGGCCAGCACCGACGGCATGCGGAGCAGGTGGGCCATGTCAGTGCTCCACCCGCGGGCTGCCGAGGCCCTTGGAGATGCGGCGGAGCCCGTCGACGATCTCCTCGGGCCCGGCGATGGCGGCCCGTTCGAGCACCTTCGAGATGGTCGGGGACGCGACTCCACCGGTCACCCGTTCGACCGGCTGGTCGAGCCAGTCGAAGAACCGCCGCTGGATCTCGTCGCTCAGCCAGCCGCCGTACGACGCACCGATCGCACCCTGCTCGACGATCAGGACGCTGTTGGTCTTCTGGATGCTCTCGCCGATCGTGTCCCAGTCGAGCGAGGCCCGATCGAGCCAGCGCAGGTCGATGACCTCGCCGTCGACCCCGGACTCCTCGACCGCGTCGAGGCTGTGCTGGACCATCGTCAGGTAGGTCAGCACCGTGACGTCGCGGCCCTCGCGGCGGACCGCCGCGGTGCCGAAGGGCAGCTGGTAGTCGAGGTCGGACACCGGAGCGTCACCGGTCGTTCCGTACAGGTCGACGTGCTCGAGCACGAGAACCGGGTCGTCGATGGCAAGGGCTGCGTTCATCAGCCCGATGTAGTCGAAGGGTGTGCTGGGAGCGACGATGCGCCATCCCGGTGACGTCGCGAAGATGCCGGCTGGATCCATCGAGTGCTGCGACCCGTAGCCGGTGCCGGCGGCGACCTTCGTGCGGAGGACGAGCGGCACGGAACCGGTGCCGCCGAACATGTGCCGTGCCTTGCCGATCTGGTTGAACACCTGGTCGGCGGCGACCCACAGGAAGTCGGGATACATGAACTCGACGACGGGCCGGAACCGTCCGTCCAGCGCGATGCCACCGCCGAGTCCGGCGAACGCGTTCTCGCTGATCGGCGTGCCGAGGATGCGTCCCTCGTACTTGTCGGCCAGGCCCTTCGTGGCGCCGTTCGTGCCGCCCTTGAGCCGGTGGACGTCCTCGCCGAGCACGACGATGCGTGGATCCTCGCCCATCCGGCGGTCCATGACCTCCGCGATGGCGTCGATCATGCGGGTGGAGGTGACCTCGCCGTCGAACGTCGACTGCTCCTCGGTGCGCACTCCGGCGATCTCCTCGAGCTCGCTGCGGATGCCGACGTCGACGAACGCCGGGTCGGGCCACAGCGCGTGGCGGATCCGGCGGGCGCCCTGCTTGCCGTTCGGATCGGGCTCGGTCAGCTCGCCGGCGACCTCGGTGGCGACGTCCTGGGCCTGGCGACGAACGGCGGCAACGCCATCGTCGTCGATCAGCCCGAGCGCGACCATCTTGCGCGCCATGAGGTCGAGCGGGTCGCGGTCGCGCCAGCGCTGCTCCTCCTCCTTGGTGCGGTACCCGAAGGCACTGCCGGGGAAGGCGCCGTTCTGGTGGAAGTAGCGATAGACCTCGGCCTCGACCACCGCGGGTCCGCGGCCGGCGCGCATGTGCTCGACCGCGGCCGTCGTCGCCAGGTGGACGGCGAGCGGGTCCATGCCGTCGACCCGCCAGGAGGCGATGCCGAAGCCCGGTCCGCGGCCCGACAGCCGCGACTCGCCGGTGGCCTCAGCGACCGTCGTCGACACGGCGTAGAGGTTGTTCTCGATGAAGAAGCAGAACGGCAGGTCCCAGGCCGCGGCGAGATTCATCGACTCCAGCACCGAGCCGATGTTGACCGCGCCGTCGCCGAAGTAGGAGATCGTCACGTCGTCGGTGCCCGCATGGCGTTGGGCCCAGGCGTTGCCGGCGCCGAGCGGCACGCCGCCGCCGACGATCGCGTTGGTGCCGAGCGCGCCCGCCTCGTGCCACTGCAGGTGCATCGAACCGCCGCGACCGTTGCTGTAGCCACCCGTCAGGCCGAGGATCTCCGACAGGGTCTTGCGCAGCACGTCGTGGATCGCCGGAGTCACGAGCGATGCCGGGTCGATGCCGTCGGGGGACACGTAGGTGAGGGACTTCGCGAGGAACTGGTGGTGGCCCCGGTGGGAGCCGTTGACTCCGTCGGACGGGCGCAGCCCGACGATCGACCCGACCGCGCCGCCCTCCTGACCGATGCTCGAGTGGGCCGGACCGTGGACGAGGCCCTCGCCGGCGAGCTCCAGCACGACCTCCTCGAACGCCCGGATCAGGTGCAGCTCACCCAGCATCGTGCGGAGAAGGGTGGGGTCGGCGTCCTGCCAGTCCTGGTCGGTGGTGGCGAGCTCGACCCAGGGGACGTCGGGCGTGAGCGGGGTCGAGGTCGACATCTAGTCACGGTACTGCTCGAATGGAGCCATTGCAATCGAATGTTGGGCGCGGCTACGCTGGGCCGTACGACGATTTGCTCCATAATGGATCCAATCCACCGAATCGAGGACACATGTCGCTCCCGGGCCTTCGCGGCACCGACCACATCGGCTTCACGGTGCCCGACATGGAGGAGGCGCACGACTTCTTCGTCCGGGTCATCGGCTGTGAGCACGTGTACACGCTCCCGTCGCGGGGCAGCGACGACGACTGGATGGCGACGCACCTCAACGTGGACCCACGCGCGGTCATCGAGGCGGTCCGGTTCTACCGCTGCCGGTTCGGGTCCAACTTCGAGCTGTTCACGTACTCGACGCCAGAGAGGCAGGCGCCGCAGCCGAAGAACTCCGACATCGGCGGTCACCATCTCGCGTTCTACGTCGACGACATCGGCGCGGCCGTCGCCTACCTCCGCACCGAGGGCATCCGCGTGCTGGGCGAACCGACGGAGAGCGGAGCGGCGAGCGCCGGGCAGCGGTTCTGCTACTTCCTGTCGCCGTGGGGGATGCAGCTCGAGCTGGTGAGCTTCCCGGACGGCAAGGCCTACGAGGCCGAGGCCGACACGCTCCTCTGGCATCCTGCCCACCCGGCAGACTGACGCCGATGGACACCCACGTCGAGGCCGTCGAGTCGGTCGCCAGCCTGCGCATCGCCGACGCGCTGCGCCGCGCGATCCTCGCGGGGCGGTACGCGCCGGGCGAGCGCATGCGTCAGGAGGTCATCGCTGAGGAGTTCGGCTCGAGCCGGCTCCCGGTGCGCGAGGCGCTGCGCATCCTTCAGTCGGACGGCCTCGTGTCGATCGTGGCCAACTCGGGCGCCTGGGTGTCGAAGCTCGACGCGAAGGAGTGCTCGGAGAGCTACGAGATCCGCGAACGCATCGAGCCGCTGCTGCTGCGCGAGAGCATGCCCCTGCTGAGCGAGGACGACGTCGCCACCATGCGGCGTCTCGCGGAGCAGATGCACGACGGCGCGGACGTCGAGACCTTCCTCCGGCTGGACCGCGAGTTCCACCTGATGTCGTACGCCAAGGCCGAGACGGTCCTGCTGTCGTCACTCGTCGAGCGGCTGTGGAACACGACGCAGCACTACCGCCGCGCCTTCACGGTGCTGGCCTGGGCCCGCGCCACGTCGCGCGAGGTCGTGCACTACGAGCACTTCCTGCTCGTCGAGGCGATCGAGCGGGGTGACGCCGAGGACGCTCAGCGAGTGCTGGGCGGGCACATCCGCCGCACCCGGCTCGAGCTCACCCAGCATCCGGAGATCTTCACGACCTGACAGTGGTCAGTACTGGTTGGCGACGACGAGGTCCTGCGCCGGGAACCGGGTGAGGATCTGCGGCCCCTCGGCCGTCACCACGACCTCTTCCTCGATGCGTGCCGCTGAGTAGCCGTCCGACGCCGGACAGTACGTCTCGAGCGCGAACACCATGCCCTCCTTCAGCTCGATCGGCTCGATCATGCTGTTGAGCCGCGAGATGATCGGGCGCTCGTGCAACCCGAGCCCGAGACCGTGACCGAACTGAAGGCCGAAGGCGGCCAGCTCGTTGTCGAAGCCGAACTCCGGAGCCGTGGGCCAGACCGCGGCGATCTCGTCGGTGCCGACACCCGGCCTCACCATCTGGATCGAGGCGTCCATCCACTCACGGGCCTTCGTGTAGGCGTCGTGCTGGGACGTCGTGGCGCTGCCGACGTTGAACGTGCGGTAGTAGCAGGTCCGGTAGCCGTTGAAGCTGTGGATGATGTCGAAGAACGCCTGGTCGCCCGGCCGGATCAGCCGGTCGGTGAAGTTGTGGGGATGCGGGTTGCAGCGCTCGCCGGAGATGGCGTTGACGGCCTCGACCTGGTCGGAGCCCATCTCGTAGAGCCGCTTGTTCACGAGGGCGACGATCTCGTTCTCGCGGATGCCGGGCTTGAGCACCTCGACGATGTCCTGGTAGACGCCGTCGACCATGGCCGCCGCCTGGTTGAGCAGCATGATCTCGTCCTGCGACTTGATCTCGCGGGCGTCCAGCATGAGCTGCTGGCAGTCGACGACCGTGAGTCCCTGCTTCTGCATCTCGAAGAGGAACGGGGGTTCGACGATGTCCATGCCGACGGGGGCGTCGGCCAGCCCGGCTTCGATGAGCATGCCCTTGATCTCACGCACCGCGGTTTCCATGAGCCCGGCCGTCGGAGCGACCGCCCCGCGCATGCCGAGCATGCCGGGCCGGCAGTTCTCGTCGGGCAGCCAGTTGGAGTAGAGCTGGTGGTGGCGAACGGCCGACCCGAAGTCCCAGAGCCACGGGTCGTCGGCGTCGCGAGTGAGCAGGGCGTACCTGGTCATCTTGTCGCCGAGCGCACCGCCGATCCACGTCTGCGTCGTGTAGCGGATGTTGTAGAAGTCGAACAGCAGGAACGCCCCGCACTCGCTCGCGTCCAGGACGGCCTTGGCGCGTCCGAGCCGGTGCGAGCGAAGCCGGTCGAAGTCGACCCGCTCCTCGTAGTCGACCCCCATGTGGCCGGGGGCGGGAAGTGGCCTGAGGTCAGCCATCGGAGGTGGTTCCGAGACCGTCATCGACCTCGACGTCCTCGGGGGTCATCTCCAGGCCCGAGCGGCGCGCCTGCTCCAGGAGCAGCGTGGCGAAGTCCTCGGCGGAGTGACCGGTGTTGATGGCAATGGTGACGAGCTCGGCTGCCAGTGCGGCGACCGGCATCGAGACGCCCAGCTCGCGTGCGGACGCGAGGCCGAGGTCGAAGTCCTTGCGCAGCAGGACCGGGGTGAATGACGGAGTGAAGTCGAGGTTGACGAACGCGGGCGACTTGTACCGGCTGAACGTCGACCCCATCACGGAGTCGTTGAGAAAGGCGAGGAACGCGGCTCGGTCGACGCCGGCCTTCTCGGCGAGCACCGTGATCTCCGCCATCGACTGGGTGACGACGCCGAGGAAGACGTTGTGGCAGATCTTGACGATGCGGGCGACCTCGTCGTCACCGACGTAGGTTGCAGCTCTGCCGAGCTCGGCGAACAGGGGCTCGACGCGGTCGAAGGTGTCACGCGGGCCGGACACGACGAACGAGAGCTTGCCCGACGCGACCACCTTGGGGCTCCCGCTGACCGGCGCGGCCAGGAAGGCGCTGCCCCGGTCATCGGCGGCGCGGCGGATCTTGCCCGAGACGGTGGCCGAGACGGTCGAGGTGTCGACGATGACCTGCGGCGTCACCGACGCCGTGAGGAGGCCGTCCGGGCCGATCGTCACGTCCTCGAGGTCGTCCGATGCCGACACCATGACGAAGACGACGTCGCGATCCGCCAGCTCGACCGGGCGGTCGACGATCTTGGCGCCGTGGGCGGTGAGCGGCTCAGCCTTCGACCTGGTGCGGTTGTACACCGACACGTCGTGGCCCGCGTCGAGGAGTCGCTGGGCCAGGGCGAATCCCATCCGGCCCACGCCGACCCATCCGATCGTCATTCTCTGCTCGTCCTGTGCCATCAGTCAGTCTCTCTACGGATGAAGAATGCAATCGGTTGCAAGGGTGCACCCTGTTGTATCACAAGTCAAGATTCACCTGGCCTCGCGGGCGATGGTCGGTTCAGGCCGCGCGGGCCGGGTTGGCCGGACCGGTCGAGCCGCGCACGACGAGCGTCGTGGGGAGCAGGAGCGACCGGGGATGACGGGTGGGGTCGTTGAGCTGCTCGAGGAGCAACCGGCCCGCCTCGGCACCGATCTCGACGTGCGGGATGTGGACGGTCGTCATCGGCGGGAAGACCTTGTCGATGTAGGGGATGTCGTTGAACCCGACGACGCTGACGTCGGCCGGGCACCGCAGGCCTCGCTCGGCGAGCGCGTCATACGCACCGAGTGCGAGCTGGTCGTTGCCGGCGATCACGGCCGTGAACGGCGTGTCGGAGTCGAGCAGGACGCCCATGCCATGGGCCCCCGCCTCCTCCGACCACGTCTCGCACAGGGTGATGCGGCTCGATTCGTGGGGCAGGTCGTTGTCCTCCAGCGCCTGCCGGAACGCCTTGCGACGGGTGGCGCCCGTTGACGTGTCCTGCGGTCCGGCGAGGTGGACGATGTGGCGGTGGCCGAGGTCGACCAGGTGCTTGACGGCCAGGGCGACGCCCGCCGCGTCGTCGGAGGTCACGGACGGGATGTCGGCACCGCCCGCCGTCTTCCGGTTGACCAGGACCATGGGAATCGACGCTGCGGCCAGCTCCTCGAGGAGTGGGTGGTCCAGGAGGGCGGTCGCGAACACGAAGCCCTCCACGTTGCGCTGGCGGAGCGAGACCACGGCCGCCGCCTCGACGTCGCCCTGGTTGTCGGTGTTGACGATCCAGGCGTTGTAGCCAACCGCTCGCAGGACGTCCTCGATTCCTCGGACGATGGGCGGGAACAGGGGGTTGGTCAGGTCGGGGATGACCAGGCCGATGCTCGACGACCGCGACGTCTTGAGGCTGCGCGCGATCGGGTTGGGCGAGTAGCCCAGCTCCTTGGCGACCTTCTGGATGCGGGCCGCGGTCGCTGCGTTGACCATCGACTCGGTCGCCGCGTTGAGCGCTCGAGAGGCCGTGGCCGGATGGACCCCGGCCCTTTCGGCCACCTCTCGCAACGTCGCCCTGTGCACGATCGTGGATCCTTCGGGTCGGCTGTGACCGGAGATCACTGCTGGTGTTCCCAGTGAGCACGTGCAATATATCCACAGACCCCGATCGTGACGAGGACGAGGCCCGCCGTCAGGTACAGCGCACTGAAGTCGAGCCGCTCGGCGAACGGGCCCCCCAGTGCCGCCGCCAGAGCGCTGCCGGCGAACAGCGAACCGGCGAAGAACGAGACCGTCAGCCCGCGATCGGCCGGCGACACTTCTGTCGCCCAGGTCTGCAGTGAGGAATGCATCGACGCCCACGCGACGCCGATCAGCACGCAGGCGACCAAGGCCGTGACGACGCCGACGGAGAGGGCCAACAGCCCGCAGGCGGCTGCGCCGATCAGCGAGCCGACGAGGATGAACTGGGAGGCGGCCACCCGGCGTGACAGCCGCCCGACCACCCGGGCCGCCACCAGGACAGCGGCTCCGTACGTCGCGGTCACGGCGGCCGCGACGGCAGCGTTGCGGCCGCTCGACTCGATCGCGGTCGGCAGGAAGGTGAGGGCGCCGAGGATCGCCAGTCCGTCGAGGACGGCCAGGACCAGCAGCTGGTAGACGGTGCGGTTGGACAGGACCCGGCGCAGCGGTGCCACCAGCGGCGAGCGGAACGGCGTGCGCTCGAGCTCGGTGAGCCGGGCGACCGACAGGGTGCTCACCAGGCACACCGCGCCCGTCAGCGCGAACGCCCAGCGCCATCCGGCGACGTAGGTCAGTGATCCCGCGATCACGGTCGACAGCGCGGTGCCGAGAGCGACGCCGGTCATCAGGTCGGTCACCTCACGCTGGCGGCGGTGCGACGCCGCGGTGGCACCGACGTAGATCAGGGCCGCCGGGAAGGCCGCGCTGAAGAAGCCGCCGGCGACAGCTCGTGAGACCGTCAGGCTGGTGACACCGGGCGCGAGCGCAGAGCCGAGCGTGGCGAGGGAGCCCGCCGCGATGCACCACCGCATGGTGCGGGCGAGGCCGATGCGGGTCGACAGGATGCCCCAGACCGGCTGCATGAGTCCGTACGTCAGGTAGTAGACGCCGGCGGCCGCGGCGACCTGGGTGAGTGGCACGTCCAGCGACCGGGCGATGCCCACCAGCATGGGCGGCATCGCGAATCGGTCGAAGGTGCTGAGGAAGCTGGCGACCTTGAGCCGGAACGGGTCTCGTGGGTCCCGCTCAGTCATGCGACGCGGCCGGGCCGGGACCGTCGCGACCGATGACGATCGACGGCCACGACTCGGTGACCTGGTCGAGCTCCGGCGTCGGGCGGTAGCGACGACGCAGGTCGATCAGTGTGCCGATGGATGCATCGTCGACCGCGCCGCCCGGGATCAGCCCACGGAGGGGGTCCAGCAGGCACGCGCGGTGAGCGTGTGCCTCGGCCTCGTCGAGGTCGAGCAGCTGCATCGCGGCCTCGACGACCTCGGTCTCCCGATGGCCGTCGAGGATCTCCTGGGACATCTCGAGCAGGACGTCGGCGAGGCGAAGCCTGAGGTCCCGGACGTGGGGATCGGGGGACTCGATCGCGGCGACCACGGTGCCCAGGTAGGGACCCACCTCGGCGACCCGGCTCACGATCCGGCAGCCGGCACCCTCGGCGCGCAGCTCGTTGCCGGCGTTGAGCACCGTCGCCAGGCAGCGCTCCTCGATCAGGGCCGTCGCGCGTTTCGGGGTGGAGCCGAGCGACTCCACGGTGTAGTCGCCGGGCTTGAGACCAGCGGCCTCGAGCAGCGCGAACGCGACGAACGCGAACCCGGACTCCGGCACGTCGACGGCGACGATCCCCTCGCGCACGGCGGCGACATCGGCGACGCCCGGCGCGACGCACAGGGAGAGACCCAGTCCGCGATCGATCGCCGCGACGATCTCGACCGGGATGTTGCGCCCGAGTGGGTTGTCGCCGAGGAAGCGATAGGCCAGGACGTTGTCCGGGCTCGTCATCACGACATCGAGCTCGCCGGACTCGAGGGCCGCGAACTGTGCCGGTGACGAGCCGACCTGCGTCTCCCGCACGTCGAGACCGGCATGCTCGAGACGTCCGGTCGAGCGGGCCAGGTCGAGCAGCAGCGACCGGGTGAACGTGCCGACATGCAACGTGGCCGGATGCATGGCCGTCATGCTGCCACAGGGGGCAATCGTTTGCGCCGGCCCGCCGTGATGCGCCTGAACCCGTTGATCGGCATGCTGGCTTCCCTTGACAGGGATGGCTCCGGTCACGATGATGGCGCCAGCGAGCCGCAATCGATTGCGGACACGAGGAGGACTCCATGTTCACCGATTCGAGACGCTCCCGATTCGTCCGCCTGGCGGCCGTCACCGCCGCCGCGCTCGCCGTGGTGGCAGCCTGTGGCACGCCGTCGTCGGAGAAGGACGCCGGCTCCAAGAAACCGATCGTCATCGGCGCCTCGTTACCCCTGACCGGGGACTTTTCGCAACCCGGCACCCAGGCCCAGCGCGGGTACCAGGTGTGGCAGGAGATGGTGAACGCCGACGGCGGGCTCATCGGCCGCAAGGTCGAGCTGAAGATCACCGACGACGCGAGCAACCAGGACACCGTGGTCTCCGACTACACCCGGCTCATCACACAGGACAAGGTCGACCTCGTGCTCGGCACGTTCTCGTCGCTGCTGAACTTCCCGGCCTCGGCCGTCGCCGAGAAGAACGGCATGCTCTTCGTGGAGCCGGCCGGTGGCGCACCCGACATGTTCAGCCGGGGCTTCAAGTACCTGATCTACGCACAACCGGCCCTTGCACCGGCCCAGGCCAACGTCTTCGTCGACTGGATCAAGTCCTTGCCCGAGGGTGATCGCCCGAAGACGGCCGCCTACCCGACTCAGGACGACCCGTTCGCACGGCCCGTGATCGAGAGCATGCAGAAGCAGCTCGAGGAGCTCGGCGTCAAGACCGTCTACTCCAAGACCTATCCCGCCGACACCGCGAACCTGCAGACGATCGCGTCGGCGATCGCCGACAAGAAGCCTGATCTCGTCGCGCAAGGCGCGGTGTTCGAGGACGGTGTCTCCCTGGTGCGATCGCTGCGGCAGGTGGGGTTCTCCCCGAAGGCCCTGTTCCAGACGTCGGCGCCGAGCAACTCCGACCAGTACAGCAAGGGCGTCGGAGAGGCCAACACCGAAGGTGTCTTCTACACGGTCAGCTGGAACGAGAAGGCCGAGACCCCGCTGAACAAGGAGTTCGTCGCGGCCTACAAGAAGAAGTTCAACAACGAGATCCCGGCCGAGGACGCCGCTGACGCCTTCGCTGCCGCGCAGATCCTCCAGAAGGCGGTCGAAGAGGTCGGCAAGATCGACCAGAAGGCGCTCGCCGACTGGCTCCACGGCAACAAGGTCGAGACCATCCTCGGCCCACTCACGTGGGACAAGCGAGGCGCTCCGTTGAGCGACTTCATCCTGGCCCAGTGGCAGAGCGGTGCGGTGCAGGTCGTCGCGCCCGAGTCCGCGGCGACGACAGGGAAGGTCGTGTACCCCAAGCCCGACTGGAAGTAGGCCAGACTGATGGAGGAACGGAGCACAGATGGAGCAGCTGGCCCAGACGGTGATCCTCGGACTCCTCATCGGCGGCGTCTACGCCCTCATGGCGTCCGGACTGACCCTGGTGTTCGGGGTCATGAGGATCGTCAACGTCGCACACGGGGCCATGCTGATCGCGGCGGCGATGATCACCTGGTACGTCTGGAGCGCCACCGGGATTGATCCGTTCCTGATCGCCATCCCCATGACCCTGGTGATGTTCGGGGCGGGATGGCTGCTCTACCGCACCGTGATCTCGAGGATCCAGGGAGCCTCGGTGTCGATGTCGGTGCTCCTGACGTTCGGCATCGCCCTGACGATCGAGGGCCTGCTCAACGTGTTCGCGGGCAACAAGTTCCGTTCGGCGACGCCGTCGTACTTCGACGAGTCCTTCCGCATCGGCGGCCTGGTGTTCCCCAAGACGCAGGTCTTCGGAGCCGCCGTTGCCATGCTGACCCTGGGTGTCCTTTTCCTCGTGCTGACGCGGACGTGGACGGGCCGGGCGATCCGGGCCACCTCGCAGAACCCGACCGGTGCCGCCCTGATCGGCATCAGCTCGGGCGGCGTCGCCGCGCTGGCCTTCGCCATCGGCACCTCCACCGCCGGGGTCGGGGGTTCGATCCTGTCGGTGCTGTACCCGTTCTTCCCGGCGTCGCACTACGACTGGATCGCCCGCCTGCTCGGCATCATCGTGCTCGGCGGCATGGGGAGTCTCGCCGGTGCCTTCGTCGGCGCCCTGAGCCTCGGGCTGGCCGAGACGCTGACCGCGACCTACCTCTCCCTGCAGTGGGCGACCCTGGTCGTCTACCTCGTGATCCTGGTCGTGCTCCTCGTCCGGCCCCAAGGACTGTTCGGCACGCAGCTGCGTGAGGACGCGGTCGCTGCATGACCGTGCGGAGCATGCTCATGCCCCCGGCCCGCACCGCCGTGATCTTGGGTGCGCTCGCCCTGCTGCTGTTCCCGGTGATCCGCCCGTACGACGTCTATCCGCAGACCGTGATGCTGCTGGGCTTCCTGCTGGCGATCCAGGCGGTGAGCTGGAACATCATCTCCGGCTACGCGGGCTACATCTCGCTGGGCCACAGCGCGTTCCTCGGCCTCGGTGGATACACGGCCGCGATCATCGCGATCCGCGCCGATGTCAACCCGCTGCTCGTGGCGCCACTCGGTGGGATCGTCGCCCTGGTGGCAGCCCTCGTGCTGGGTGCCATCGTGCTGCGCACCCGGAGCCAGGCGTTCGTCATCATCACGATCGCGCTCCTGCTGTCGGCCCAGGTTGTCGTGAACAACTGGGACAGCCTGACGAACGGCTCGGACGGCATCACGCTGCCGATCGCGCCGTGGTCGCGCGACATCCAGGCGCTGCCGTTCTACTACATCTTCCTGGTGGTGCTGATGGCCACGGTGGCGTTCTCCGCCCAGATCCGGAGGCGCAAGCTCGGCACGTCGCTGCTGGCGATCCGCGAGGACGAGGGCAAGGCCGCCGCGATCGGCGTCAACACGACGCGCTCGAAGGTCGTCGCCTTCGGTGCTAGCTCCTTCTTCATCGGGCTGGCCGGTGGGGTGTACGCGTACTTCCAGACCTTCCTCAACCCGATCGGCATGTTCAACATCCTGGCCAGCGTCATGATCGTGCTCGCCGCCCTGATCGGCGGCCGCGGCACGCTCTGGGGCCCGGTCGTGGGCGCCTTCATCCTGCAAGGGGTCAACGAGACCGCGACGGTCTACGGCGGCGGAACGGAGACGAGGGTGCTCTTGTTCGGCGTCGCCCTGGTGCTGGTCGTGCTGTTCATGCCGGAGGGTCTGCTGCCGACGGTGGAGTCCTGGTGGCGTCGGCGGCATGCGGTCGACGTCGAGTTCACCGACCAGGTCGGAGCCCTCGGCCAGGGCACCCTGGAGCTCCGCGAGCGACTGATCGTCCCGGCGCCCGAGGACGAGCCGAGCGTGCTGCTGGACGTCCGGTCGGTGTCGAAGTCCTTCGGCGGCCTGACCGCGGTCGACCACGCCGACCTCGCGGTCACGACAGGCTCGATCACCGGGCTGATCGGACCCAACGGGTCCGGCAAGACCACGCTCTACAACCTCATCACCGGGGTCATGCCCCTCGATTCCGGTGAGATCTGGTTCGACGGGCAGCGCATCGACCGGCTGAGCGCGTGGGACCGCGGGCACCGGGGGCTGGGCCGCACGTTCCAGGTCACTCGGCTGTTCAACAGCATGACGGTGCTGGAGAACGTGGTGGCTCCGCTGCCGGACGGGCGCTGGCGCACGTTGCTGCGTGACGCCGTGAGCGGTGCCGAGTCCGATCGCGCCCGGCACCTGCTGGGCTACGTCGGGCTGGCGTCGTTCGCGGACCAGGCCGTGGGCACGCTGTCGTTCGGCCAGCGAAAGCTGGTCGAGCTGGCCCAGGTGCTGATGATGGAGCCGCGCCTCATCCTGCTCGACGAGCCGGCCGGCGGCATCAATCCCAGCCTGATCGACAAGCTCTCCGGAGTGATCCGCGACCTCAACGACCAAGGGGTCTCGTTCCTCATCGTCGAGCACAACATCCCGATGGTCCTGGGTCTGTGCGACCCCGTCATCGTGTTCTCCCAGGGCGCCGCGATCGCCAAGGGCAGGCCCGACGACATCCGGCGAGATCCGGCCGTTCTCGACGCCTACCTGGGCGAGGAGTGGAAGCAGGACCCGCTCGTGACCGGGCCGGGGCCGGACCCGGAGTCGACGCTGTCGACGATCGGCGGCGGCTGACGTGCTGACCATGACGGGCGTCCGTGCCGGCTACGGCGGGAGCGACGTGCTGCAGGGTGTCGACCTCAGCTGCGGCGGTGGCACCATCACCTGCATCGTCGGCCCGAACGGCGCCGGCAAGTCGACCGTGCTGCGCCTCGCGAGCGGACTCCTGAAGCCCAGCGCGGGATCGGTGGAGCTCGAGGGGGCGTCGATCGGCGGCCTCGACCCGGGCGAGATCCTGGGCCTCGGCGTCGCACAGGTGCCGCAGTCCCACGCCCTGTTCCCGCACATGTCGATCCGCGAGAACGTCCTGCTGGGCGGGTACATCCTGAGGCGGCAGCCCGACGTGCTGCGCGAGCGTCTCGCGGAGATCGCCGGCATGGTGCCGCTGGTGGCGGAACGTGCGAACGAGCCGGCCGGGAACCTGTCCGGCGGGCAGCGCCGCATGGTCGAGATCGCGCGATGCCTGATGCTGGACCCGAAGCTCATCCTGCTCGACGAGCCCTCGCTGGGCCTGGATCCGCACGCGCTCGCTGCGGTGGCCGGCATGATCCGCGACCTGAACGCCGACGGCAAGACCATCCTGCTCGTGGAGCAGAACGTGCGACTGGGTCTCGGGATGGCGACGCACGGCGTCGTCATGGAAGGCGGCAAGGTTCGCCTCCACGGAACCGCGACCGAGGTCGTCGAGAACCCCGAGATCGCCGAGCTCTTCCTCGGTGGCGCGGTGGCTCCCGGCGCCTGATCCCGCCTCGACCCGGTCAGAAGCCAAGGTTTCTGGCCGCATCCATTGACACGACGGGCGTCGCATCAGCAAGATGAAGCAAACGATTGCATGGTCCTAAAGAATTAGTCGACAAGAACCAGTCGACGTTTGAGGGAGTCGCATGACCCAGGCAGTCCCCCCGATCCCCACGAGGGAGGGGACCGAGGAAGCGGGCCATCGGGTCACCCCTGCGCCGCCACTGATCGAGATCCGCGGAGTGTCCGCCGGATACGAGAACAAGCGGGCGAAGACGCGTCTCATCGCCTTGCGAGACGTCACGCTCGACGTCCGTCGCGGCGAGTTCCTCGCGATCGTCGGACCGTCGGGATGTGGCAAGACGACCCTCATCAACATGATCGCCGGGTTCATGAAACCGCTCGACGGCACGATCTCGATCGCCGGCCGTGAGGTCGACGGGCCGGGCGCCGACCGAGCCATGGTCTTCCAGGACTACGCGGTCCTGCCGTGGCGCACGGTCTACAGCAACGTGAAGTTCGCGCTCGAGAACCGACGACCTCGTCCTGCCAAGGCCGACTTGCAGGAGCGCATCGCGAAGGCCCTCGACCTGGTCGGACTGAACGGGTTCGAGGGCTCCTTGCCGTATGAGCTGTCGGGAGGCATGCGTCAGCGGGTCGGCATCGCCCGGGCCCTGGTCTCCGAGCCCGAGATCCTGCTGATGGACGAGCCGTTCGGGGCGGTCGACGCGATGACGCGCGAGGCGATGCAGGCGGAGTTCGAGAAGATCATCGCCAAGACCGGCCAGACGGTCTTCTTCATCACCCACTCGATCGACGAGGCCTTGACTCTCGCGGACCGGGTCGTCGTCGTGTCCAACCGACCGGGCACGGTCAAGGAGATCGTCGACGTGGACCTGCCCCGGTCGCGATTCGACGAGGGCGTCAAGAGCAGCGCGCGATTCGGTGAGCTGAGGCAGCACATCTGGAGCCAGCTGCAGTCCCAGGCGCTCGGCGCCAGGGTCGGCGGAGGTGCGTCATGACGGAGGTCAGCACCAGGGCGAACGTCGCGGCGGCGGAGACCGCGAGCGTCACCGAGTCGATCACGCGCAGCAAGTGGGCACCGTTCCGCAGCCTGATCATCACGATCATCAACCTGACGTTGTTCTTCGCGCTGTGGCAGCTCGTCGCGCTGTCCGAAGTCATCAACCCGCTGTTCTTCCCCAAGGCCACCGACATGTTCGCCGCGATGTACAACGGGTTCGCCGACGGCATCATCGGCCCGGAGCTGCTGCACAGCCTCCAGAACCTCGTGATCGGCCTGCTCATCGCCGGCGTGATCGGCATCCCGCTCGGCCTCCTGATGGGCGGCGTCAGGATCGTCGACCTGGTGCTCAGTCCCTACGTCTGGGCGATGACCTCATTGCCGCGCGTTGCCCTCATCCCGCTGCTGATCCTGATTCTCGGGTTCGGCAACTCGATGCAGCTGACGATCATCGTGCTGTCGGCGGTCTTCCCGATGACGGTCAACTGCATGGAGGGGGTGAAGACGGTCGACCCGTCGCTCGTCCGGGCCGGCCGGGTGTTCGGGGCCAGCGAGCCACAGCTGTACTTCAAGGTCATCCTCCCGTTCACGCTCCCGTTCGTGATCTCGGGCATCAACCAGGGCATCGCCCGAGGGCTGGTGGGCATGCTGATCGGCGAGCTGCTCGGCGGCGGCGGGCAGGGCCTCGGCTTCCTGCTCGACCGAGCCGGCGACCAGTTCGACTCGCCGATGCTCTACGCCACCCTGGTGCTGCTCGCCGTCATCTCGGTCGGCCTGGTGCAGGGCATGCGCTGGGTCGAGCGGCGCGCCGCGCCGTGGAGGGACTTCTCACGCGCCTGATCGACAAGACACCGAATTTTTCACATATCGAGGGAGAGAAAGTGATGAGTAGCAGGAAACGATGGCTCGGACTGGCTGTGGCCGGACTCGCGCTGGGTACGACTCTCACCGCCTGCGGCGGTGGCGACGACTCGGGCTCGTCGGGTGGGTCAGCCGACATCCCGACCAGCGCGGCCGACGTCGACGGGAAGATCGACACGTCGAAGGTGAAGAAGTCGCTCACCGTCGGCGTCGACAACCCGTACTACCTCTTCCACGAAGACATCCTCGTCGCGCTCGACAAGGGCTACTTCAAGGAGGTCGGCATCGACAAGGTCAAGATCGTGACCGTCGAGGATCCGCTTCCGGCGCTCATCGGCGGCTCGCTGGACTTCGCCAACTACGACACCGACACGGCCATCGCCGCCGCCGTGAAGTCCAAGTCCGGACTCCGCTACCTGTCGCCGTACCTCGGCGGCGAGGCCAACATCCTGGGCGTCGGCAAGGGCATCGACTCCAAGGCCGACCTCATGGGCAAGACCATCACCGGCGGGCAGTTCGGCAGCCGGAACGACTTCCTGATCCGCAAGCTGCTGACCGACAACGGCGTCGATCCGGAGAAGGACGTCAAGCTGGTGAGCACCGGCGGCCAGTCGAACGAGCGTCTGCAGGCGGTCATCAGCGGCACGGTCGACGGGGCGAGCCTGCAGCTGCGTCACAAGACGCTGCTCGAGAAGGAGGGCGGCAAGTTCCTGTTCCAGGAGCTCGGCCGGGCACCGCAGAACGGCTGGTCGGGCAACAAGATCCTGAGCGAGAGCCCGGAGACCGCGGCGGCGTTCCTCTCGGCCACGTTGAAGGCGCGTCAGTTCATCACCGACCAGGCCAACAAGGACGAGGTCCTCGGCCTGATGGATGCCAAGAAGTTCGAGCTGCCACCGGAGTTCAAGGACGCGTACGGCGCGGAGAACGATCCGGCGTACCACATCGCCGACGGTGGTTTCGAGATCTCGGACATGCAGAAGTTCGTCGACGAGCAGATCAAGCTGAAGGTGATCCCCGCTGGGACAGACTGGCATGACTATGTCGATCCGACGCCCCTGTGGCGGGCCCAGAAGTCGCTGGACCTCCCGTTGCGACCGACACCGGAGGAGTTCGCGAAATGATCTCCGCCGTCGTTGATGCACAGGCGATCGGCACGGCGTCGGCGTCGGGCCTGCGGGTCGTGGGGCACCACGATCTCGCCGGCCGGGGTGACGGCATGCAGGTCCTGCGCGAGGGTGACGCCCTGTACGTCGGCCACAACGGAACCACCGGGGCGGGCACGTCGATCCTCGACGTGTCCGATCCCCGCCGACCGGCCCTGGTGGCCCAATGGGATGCACCGGCGAACACGCACACGCACAAGGTCCAGGTGGCCGACGGCCTGCTGCTGGTCAACCATGAACGGTTCCCCTACCGACCCGCGAAGCCGCTCGGTCCGCACTCGGCGGGGCTGGCGGTCTACGCCCTGGAGGATCCGTTCGCGCCGCGCTTCCTCGGATTCTGGGACAGCGGCGGGAAGGGCATCCACCGGATCGTCTGGGAGGGCGGCGACTACGCGCACATGTCCGGCACGCCCAAGGGGTTCCGCGACCGCATCTGGATGACGGTCGACATGCGGCTCCCCACCGCCCCGAACCTCGCCTGCTCGTGGTGGTGGCCGGGACAGTGGGAGGCAGGTGGCGAGGACGCCGAATGGCCCGAAGACTTCCGCGTCGCCGCCCACCACGCGCTGTCCGAGGGCGACTACGCCTACCTGGGTTACGACGACGCGAACCTGGTCGTGCTCGACATCTCCGACATCACGAAACCGCGCGACGTCGGACGCCTCCAGTGGAAGGGAGGGGCGACGCACACCTGCATGCCCCTGCCGGGTCGCGACCTGCTGGTCGTCACCGACGAGCAGCAGCACGACGGGCCGCACGCGGTGGAGCGGGCCATCCACCTGATCGACATCGCCGACCCGACCAACCCGGTGTACCTCCGGAAGCTGCCCGCACCGGAGGAGTCCTACGACCGGCTGCCGCAGAGGTTCGGCCCGCACTGCTTCCACGAGAACCGCCCCGGTTCCTACCGGAGCAACCGGATCGTCTTCGCGACGTACTTCAACGCCGGCGTTCGCGTGTACGACCTGGCCGATCCGGACGAACCGCGCGAGATCGCCCACTGGGTCTCCGACGTCCCGCCGGGCTCACCGGCACCGCAGGCGAACGACCTCTTCGTCGACGCCGACGGCCTGATCTGGGTCACGGACCGGGGGACCGGCGGTGTCTTCGCCCTGCAGCCCGACGACGACCTCGCGACCCTGATGGAGGAGTCCGCCCTTTGAGGTAGGCCTGCACGTGAGCTCACCAAGCGGCTGACGTCGCCCGCTCAGGGGGCAGGCATGACCGTGGCCGGGTCGATCCCGAGATCACCCAGCACCACACGTGCCGTGTTGCGGCCCGGCCGTCCCGACACGGATCCGCCCGGGTGCGAGGTCGACCCGGTCAGGTACAGGCCGTCGACGTCGGTGCGGTAGTCGCGCCAGCCGGGAATGACCTCGCCGTCGTCGAGGACGAACTCGCCGCCGTGGCACGAACCGCCGACGTTGCTGAGGTTGTGCGCCGCGATCGTCGTCGGAGACTCCGGCCGCATCGCCATGATGTCGTCGGGCTCCAGGCCGTCGACGTACCTCCGGGCGTAGTCGAGCAGCGCCTCGGCGTGCTTCGTGGCGTCGGCCTCGGTCCACGGCCGGCCGTCGAGGAGCATCGGTGCGACCGTCAGCATCTTGAAGACGCCTCCCGGCGCTCGGGCGGGGTCGACGACCGTCGAGGAGACCAGCAACAGCCACGGCTCGTGGGTCTCGAGCGTGCCGTCGTCGGCGCCCGCGACCTGACGCCGCAGGCCGTCCGGTGTGCCGAGCGCACCGGCGACGGCGGTGATCGGCCCTCGCGGCGTGCGGTACCTGACGTCCGACCGCAGCGCGAGGTGCACGGCGAACACCGCGAGTCCGGGCCGCCAGCGCCGCGCCGCATCGGCCGCCATCGCCGAGTCGACGTCGAGCATCCCGGGCAGCTCGCTCAGGTGGCTTCCCGCCACGACGGCACGCCCGGCACGGAACTGGCGGCCGTCCTTCGTGCGCACGCCGGTGCAGCGGCCGTGCTCCACGAGGAAGGCGTCGACCCAGGCGGAGGTCTCGACGGTGCCGCCGTGATCCTCGATGTGGGCGACCAACGCCGCAGGGAGGGCGCCGGAACCACCGACCGGCGTGGTCCATCCGAACGCGAGGCGGCCGGCCATGATGGCGGCGGGCAGTGCTCCGGTGCCGGGACGCTCGGGTGGCTGAATCGTCGCGAACGCCATCCACGTCATCGCCCGCCGGGTCACGGGGTGCTCGAACGTCGAGTGGATGACCTCCCAGGCGCTGCGTCGACGCAGCTCGTCGTAGCGCTGCGACCACGCATCGTCCGGTAGTGGGAGTCCCGCCGAGAAGTGAGCATGCGCCGGGCGCAGGCCGGCGTTCCAGTCGCCGATCATCGAACGGAGGGCATCGGCGTCGGAGGTCGAGAACCGGGCCACCTCGTCGGCCGTCGCCTCGAGGTCGGGGTGGATGGTGAGCACGTCGCCGTCGTCGAGGGGCAGCACCACGGCCGGGTCGGTCACGATGTACTCGAGTCCGTACCGCGCGACCAGGCCCAGCTCGTCGCCGCGGATCAGGGGGTTGGACTGCAGCACCACGTGCGCGCTCGAGCAGGAGTCGTGGTGCCACCCGGGAAGGGTGAGCTCCTCGGTGATGGTGTTCCCGCCGACGACGTCCCGGCCCTCCAGCACCGTGACCGAGAGTCCGGCCTCGGCGAGGTAGGCGGCGCTGATCAGGGCGTTGTGGCCGCCTCCGACGACGACGACGTCGCTGACCGGCGCAGTGGAGTCAGACATGGCGAGCCCCTTCGTGGGCGCGTGGTTGCTGTTAACCTAGGCAGGACAGCAATCGATTGCAAGCCCGTGTATCGATGGAAGAGTGTCCCGATGGACGAGTACGTCGCATCCGCCCGGTCGCACTGGGGCCCGCGTTTCACCGCGAACGGCGTGCCGGCGGCGGACTTCGAGCGAGTTCTCGACGGCCTGGACTCCTGGGACGACTGGTGTGCGGCGTGGTCGGCGTCCGCGGCCGGCCACGAGCGCCTGGCTGAGGAGGCGCTGGAGCAGGGGCGCACGCGCTCGGCCGGATCCCACTTCGGCACGGCGTCGATCGAGTACCACTTCGCCAAGTTCGTCTTCGTGCGCCATCCCGACGAGATGCGTGCCGCGCACGCGTTGGCCGTGCGGTGCCTCGACGCCGCGCTGCCGTACCTGGACCCGCCGGGGGAGCGGGTCGAGATCGGCTTCGACGGCGCGACCATCTACGGCATCCTGCGTCGACCGGCACGGGCCGAACGCCCTCCGGTCGTGATCATGGTCCCGGGCCTGGACTCGACGAAGGAAGAGCTCCGCGCCACCGAGGACCTCTTCCTCGAGCGCGGCATCGCGACGTTCAGCGTCGACGGCCCGGGCCAGGGCGAGGCCGAGTACACGTTGCCGATCCGGCCCGACTGGGAGGTCCCGGGGCGGGCCGTCGTCGACGCCCTGGTGCAGCGTGACGACGTCGACGCCGACCGGATCGGGGTGTGGGGCGTGAGCCTGGGCGGCTACTACGCGCCACGCTTCGCCAGCGGCGATGACCGGATCAAGGCGTGCATCAGCCTGTGCGGTCCGTACAGCTTCGGTGAGAACTGGGACGCCCTGCCGGCCCTGACCCGGGAGACGTTCGTCGTCCGGTCGGGGGCCACCGACGAGGAGGACGGCCGCGCGAAGGCGCTGACCCTGACGATGGCCGGCCGGACCGAGCAGCTGCGGTGCCCGATGCTCGTCGTCGCCGGCAAGAAGGACCGGCTCATCCCGTGGCAGCAGGCCGAGCGGCTGCACCTGGAGACGGAAGGCACGAGCGAGTTCCTGCTGCTGGAGAACGGCAACCACGGCTGCGCCAACGTCCTGGCCGAGCATCGCTATCGCGCGGCGGACTGGATGGCCGCCCGGCTCGGCGCCAAGGCCTGACCGTCAGTCGAAGAACACCAGCTTGACGATGGCCGCGAGCCCGATGACCACGATCAGGGCGCGCAGCGCGGCCGGCGAAAGGCGGCGTCCGTACCGTGCACCCAGCTGCGCACCGACGACCGAGCCCACGGCGATCAGCCCGACGACCTTCCAGTCGATGTAGTGCTGCGCGAACACGACGAAGGCCACCGCGGCCGTGAGGTTGACCGACGTCGCCAGCACGTTCTTGATGGCGGTGATGCGCTGCAGGTGTTCGGCCAGGAACAGGCTCATCAGGCCCGTCAGCAGCACGCCCTGGGCGGCGCCGAAGTAGCCGCCGTAGATGCCGAGCACCAGCACGCCGGCCTGCAGCGCGATGCCGACGTCATGGCGCCCCTCGGCCACCGGTTGGCTGCTGGACCGACGCTGCACCGCCGGGCCGATCACGACCATCAGCACGCCGAGCCCGACGAGCACGGGCACGATCGTCTCGAACGACTCGGACGGGAGCACGAACAGCAGGAACGCTCCGGTGCCGCCGCCGAGCACCGATGCCGGCACCAGGCGCAGGAGGAACGGCCGGTTGGGACGCAGCTCGCGGCGGTAGCCGTGGATGCCCGACAGCCCGCCCGCGACCACGCCGATGTTGTTCGAGACGTTCGCGACGAGCGGCGGGTAGCCGAGGAACAACAGGGTGGGAAACGTCACGAGCGCTCCCGAGCCGACCAGCACGTTGATGGCGCCGGCCCAGAGGCCGGCGACCACGATGACCAGGTCTTCGGTCACCGTGTCGTCATGCGCGCTTGGATGCCGCCCAGTAGTCCTCGGCCGCCTTGCTGGACTTCAGGTCGTCCGCCGTCTCGAAGCCGGGAGCCATCGAGGCGGACGTGCCGGCCATGTACTGGTGATGGTCGATGCCGAGCAGCCGGATCCAGCTCTGCTGGCCGAACGTGAGGGCGATGCAGGTGCCGAGCTCGACCAGCTCGCGCTCGTCGAAGTGGGCGTGGAGGCGGTCCCACAGCGCATCGAGGTCCTGGCTGCCCCACGCGATCGCCTCGGCGTACGCGAGGGCCGCCTTCTGCCGGTCGTCGTAGATGTCGGCCGTCTCGAAGTTCAGGAGCTGGTCGTACTGCATCTCCTGGAGCCCGGCCGAGGTGGCCTTCTCCGAACGCTGGTTGCCGCAGAACTCGCACTTCACCGTGCGCGAGATGTAGACCCGGCACAGGTCCTTGATCGCGTGGTCGACGACGCCGGAGTGGAACTGGGACTGCCAGGAGTCGGCGAACGCCCAGAAGGCCTCGGGCGAGTGGGCGCGCACGGCGGAGCTCTCCGGACGGGGCGTGCCGTGCTCGGCACAGCGGCGTAGCTCGGCCTGCATCTTCTCGTCGACGTCCTCGAAGGGCACGTAGCTGATGCGCTGCTTCTGGGTCGGTTCCATGTCAGCTCCCTGAGTCGATGGCGCTGCGGTCCTGACTCGAGCGTAGCGCGATTCCATCGCCATTTCTGCAATCGATTGTTTCGAGTATGTGCCGCTGATCGGACCTCGTCAAGGTCGCCGATCGGCCGGGTGGGTCAGTCGAGGAACACGATCTTGATCAGGGCGAGAACGCCGATCACGATGATGACCGCGCGCAGCACCACCGGGGGCAGGCGGCGGCCGATGCGCGCGCCGAGGTAGCCGCCGACGAAGGTGCCGCTGGAGATCAGGCCGACGACGGGCCAGTCGATCTGGTCCCAGGCGACGATGACGAACGTCACCGCGGCCACGGCGTTGACGAGAGTGGCCAGGACGTTCTTGATCGCCGTGATCCGCTGGATGCCCTCGCTGAGGACCATGCCCATCAGGCCGACCAGGAGGATCCCCTGGGCGGCACCGAAGTAGCCGCCGTAGATCCCGAGCACGCCGATGCCGACGGTCAGCACGATGCTCGACGTCAGGGTCTGCGTGCTTCCGTCGCGACCGAGGTCGGGACGGCGTCGGGCTGCTCGGCGCTGGACGGCGGGCCCGACGACGACCATGAGGAGACCGATCGAGATCAGGACCGGGACGATCGCCTGGAAGGACTCGGCGGGCAGCACCAGGAGCAACAGGGCACCGGCAAGAGCACCGACGACGGAGGCCGGCGCGAGCCGCAGCAGGATGGACCGGTTCGGCGCCAGCTCGTGGCGGTAGCCGTAGATGCCCGAGACGCCTCCGGCGACCATGCCGATGTTGTTGGACACGTTCGCGACGAGCGGCGGGTAGCCGAGCAGGAGCAGGGTCGGGAACGTCACGAGCGTCCCGGATCCGACGATGACGTTGATGCCGCCGGCCCAGACCCCCGCCGCGATGATCACCGCAGCCTCGAGCACGGCCCTCCTCCCGACCCGTGCGGGTCCGTGGTCCGGGGACGATTCATGTCTCTCCTACGCCGCTTCACGCCTGAGATGGCGGTCGAGGAACGCCACGACACCGTCGATCGCCTGGTCCTGGACGTCGTCGACCTCGACCGTGCCGTCCTCGCCCAGGACCGGGAAGATGTACCCGTGCAAGGGGTGGTCCCAGGACACCCAGGTGGCGTCCTTGCCGCTCTCCTCGAGCAGGTCGAAGCTCAGACGGAAGATGCCCTGCAGGTGGTCGTCGTCGCGGCCCATCACGAGCATCGGCACCGTGATCGGCTCGATGCGCTCGAGCGCGAGCGGCTCGTTGATCCGGGTCCGGACCACGGCCGGGTCACGCATCTGCATCTCCTCGATGTTGCGCAGCTGGGTGTCCGGATTGACGAAGGCCGTGCTGTCGGGCGTCAGGTCGAGGAACTCGTGGTTGGCCGGTTCGCAGGCGACGCCGGCCTGGATGACGCCGTCGTACTGCGAGGCCAGCTTGAAGAGCATCTCGCCGGCGTGGCTGACGCCGACGTGGCCGATCCGGTCGGCGTCGATCTGCGGATGCCGGCTCACGTGCTGGATGATCGCCAGCTCGTCCTCGTACTCCAGCGGCGACCGGTTCATCAGGTCCATGCCTTGACGGCGATCGACCACGAGGGGCCCGCCGTGGTGGAACCCGAGCTCGACCTCGCTGCGATAGCGACCCCAGGCACAGGCGTACCCGGCGTCGAGGAGGCGCTCCATGATGTAGCCGTGCGTCCTGACGCGATCGCGGAGCCAGGGCATGCCGCCGCCACCGTTGCCGTAGGCCAGGAAGACGAACGGGAACACGCCGACGTCGTCCGGTGTCCGCAGCGCATAGGGCGTGTAGAGACCGTCGCGCGTCTCGGCGAGGTGGTAGCTCACGGGCCGGGTCGATCCGGGGACGGCGTCGGTCTCCAGCGGGGCATCGTCGTGGTCGGAACCCAGCACCATGATCGCCTCCGATTCACCGGATTTGTGCAAACGTTTGCACCCTAGCATCGGGTCAGAGGGTTGTCGCCGGCGTCTGTCGATACCCTCTGGTTGTGGTCTATCAGGCGTTCTTCCGGTCCGTGTTCGCCGGGATGGATCCCGAGACGGCGCACGAGCGCGCGTTCGCCGCGATCCGTGCTTCCGGCCCCGTCACCCGGCGAGTGATCAAGACGCCGTCGACCCCGCGGTCGGTGATGGGTGTCCAGTTCCCGCACGCCTTCGGCCTGGCCGCGGGCTTCGACAAGAACGCGCGAGCCGTGCCCGGGCTTCTCGCCCTGGGGTTCGGCCACGTGGAGGTCGGCACCGTCACGGCCCGCGCGCAGCCCGGCAACCCACGGCCACGACTCGTTCGGCTCGTCGAGGACCAGGCCGTCGTGAACCGGATGGGATTCAACAACGACGGTGCCGCAGTCGTCGCGAGCCGTCTGCATCGCCTGCGCGGCACACGGCGTGGACGCGACGCGGTCATCGGCGTCAACATCGGCAAGACCAAGGCCGTGCCGCCCGAGGACGCCGTGGCCGACTACGTCGAGAGCGCACGATTGCTGGCACCGTTCGCCAGCTACCTCGTCGTCAACGTCTCGAGCCCCAACACTCCCGGCCTGCGCGACCTGCAGGCCGTCGACGAGCTGCGGCCGCTGCTGACCGCCGTCAAGCAGGTGAGCGACGGCCCAGGTGGTGGCCCGCGGGTGCCCCTGGTCGTCAAGATCGCGCCCGACCTGGCCGACGACGACGTTGACACTGTCGCCGACCTCGCCCTCGAGCTCGGCCTCGACGGCATCAGCGCCACCAACACCACGATCGAGCGTCCGGACTCGCTGCGCTCGGATCGCAGCGTCGTCGATGCCGCCGGACCCGGCGGACTGTCCGGTCCCGTCCTGCGCGAGAGGGCCCTCGAGGTGCTCATCCGGCTGCGCGCCCGCACCGGTGGAGCGGTCGCGCTCATCGGCGTCGGCGGGGTCACGACACCCGATGACGTGCGCGACCGGATGGCCGCCGGGGCCGATCTCGTGCAGGCCTACACCGGCTTCATCTACGGCGGTCCGGGCTGGCCCGCTCGCATGGCCCGAGCAGCGGGTTAGGCGTCGGTCGACCCGATTTCGAGATCGCCGATCGAGCCGGTATCTTGGGTCGTCGGCTTGCCCCTTTAGCTCAGTCGGCAGAGCGTTTCCATGGTAAGGAAAAGGTCTACGGTTCGATTCCGTAAAGGGGCTCAGGGACGCGAGTAGGCTTGCGACCCGTGGCGGGGTAGCTCAGGTGGTTAGAGCACACGGCTCATAATCGTGGTGTCGCGGGTTCGAGTCCCGCCCCCGCTACCAAGCAACACAGATGCCAAGCAACACAGCTACCAAGCAGCACAGCGACAGATCCAGCAAGACCAACGAAATCGAGGCAGACCCGTGGCGAGCAAGAGCTCCGACGTTCGACCCAAGATCACCTTGGCGTGCACCGAGTGCAAAGAGCGCAACTACATCACCAAGAAGAACCGGCGCAACACCCCGGACCGCTTCGACATCAAGAAGTACTGCCCGCGCTGCAAGACGCACCGCGTCCACCGCGAGACGCGCTGACACTCGCTCAAGCAACCCGAACGACCCCCGGTCCGCGACGGCCGGGGGTCGTCGGCGTTCACCTAGTCTCATTCCCATGGACCTCGCCGAGCTGACGACGCTGCGCCTCGGCGGCCCGGCCCCGGCGGTCCTCGAGGTCGCCACCGAGGACGCGTTGGTCGAGGCCGTGCGCGTGGCCGACGAGGCGGGCGACCCGCTGCTCCTCGTGGCCGGAGGCAGCAACCTCGTGGTGGCCGACGAGGGAGTCGACGGCACCGTCATCCGTGTCCTCACCCAGGGTGTCGTCGTCGACCTCGACTCCTGCAGCGGGGCCATGGTCACGGTCCAGGCCGGTGAGACGTGGGACGTGATCGTGGCCCGGGCGATCGACGAGCAGTGGGCCGGCGTCGAGGCACTGTCCGGCATCCCCGGATCGGTGGGTGCGACACCCATCCAGAACGTCGGCGCCTACGGTCAGGAGGTCGCCCAGACCATCGCGTCGGTACGCGTCTTCGACCGCTACGACCGCACGATCCGCACCATCGCGGCGGCCGACTGCGGTTTCACCTATCGCAGCAGCCGCTTCAAGCTCGAGCCGCATCGCTTCGTCGTCCTGTCCGTGACGTTCCAGCTCCCGCTCGGCGACCTCGGCGCACCCGTCGCCTACGCCGAGCTCGCCCGAGCACTGGACGTCGAGATCGGCGCTCGCGCCCCGGCCGCCCGTGTGCGGGAGGCCGTGCTCGACCTGCGCCGCAGCAAGGGCATGGTGCTCGACGAGGACGACCACGACACGTGGAGCGCCGGCTCCTTCTTCACCAATCCCATCCTCCCCGCAGACGAGGCAGCGGCCCTGCCGCCGGACGCCCCGCGCTTCGAGCAGCCCGACGGCAGCGTCAAGACGAGTGCGGCCTGGCTCATCGAGCGGGCCGGGTTCTCACGCGGGCACGGCTCGGGACATGTGTCGCTCTCGACCAAGCACACGCTCGCCATCACCAACCGCGGCGGAGCGACCACGGAGGAGCTGCTCGCGCTCGCGCGCGAGGTCCGCGACGGCGTCCGGGCGACGTTCGGTGTCAGCCTGGTGCCCGAGCCCGTGCTCGTCGGGTGCCGGCTCTAGGGATCAGCCGTAGCCGGTGTCGAGGCTGAGGGACAGGGCGAACAGGCCGGCGAACAGCATCGACAGCACAGCCAGCAGGGCCAGGAAGGCCGAGGCGATGATGCCGAGCACCATGCCGGCCGTGGCCTGCCCGTGCCCGCCCCAGCGAAGCGGCTCCCGCTCGATGGCGCGGCGCGCGGAGGCGCCGAGGTACCAGGCCAGCGGACCGAGCGCGGCCGGCAGCACGAACAGCGCGCCGATCAACGACACCAGCCCGACGGCGAACGCGCCCGTGGCGCGCGGGTGGTCGGGACGGCGAACAGCCACGGGTGGAGGAGGCGGCTGCGTCATGGGCTCAATTGTCCACGTCGAGCCCCACCGGGGCTGCCTGATCGTGGGTGGTGTCGGGACGGGCGAGCCAGTCGTCGATCCCCACCAGGGCTCGGTCGCGGATGTCGGCGGGAGCACACGAGCGCCGCAACGACATCCGGGCGAGGTCGGCCAGCTCGGTGTCGGTGAGCTCCTGCGCGGCGCGCAGCACGGCGTACTGGCCGGCCAGGCGTGAGCCGAACAGCAAGGGGTCGTCGGCGCCGAGGGCGACGTCCGCTCCGGCCTCCACCAGCGTGCGGATCGGCACCTCGTCGAACGTGCTGTAGACGCCGAGTGCGACGTTCGACGTCGGGCAGACCTCGAGCGCGACCCCGGCGTCGACCACCCGCTTGAGGACGTCGGGGTCCTCGGCCGAGCGCACGCCGTGGCCGAGGCGGTCGGGCCGCAGGTGGTCGAGGCACTGGGTCACGTGCCGCGCCCCGCGGAGCTCACCGCCGTGCGGGACGAGGAGGAGGCCGGCTCGCTCCGCGATCTCGAAGGCGGGGCCGAACGCGTGCGTGTCGCCGCGGCGCTCGTCGTTGGAGAGCCCGAAGCCGATGACGCCCCTGCCCGCGTACTGGCCGGCCAGCCGCGCGAGGGTCCGGGCGTCGAGGGGGTGCCGCGTGCGGTTGGCGGCGATGACGACACCCATGCCGATGCGGGAACGCTCAGCCGCGTCTCGGGCGGCATCCAGGACGAGGTCGGTGAAGGAGGTGATGCCGCCGAACTTGGCGGCGTACCCGGACGGGTCGACCTGGATCTCCGTCCACACGCTGCCGTCGGCGGCGTCGTCCTCGGCGGCCTCGCGCACCAGCCTGCGGACGTCGTCCTCGGTGCGCAGAACGGAGCGGGCGACGTCGTAGAGCCGCTGGAACCGGAACCATCCCTTCTCGTCGGTCGCCACCAGCTGGGGCGGCCAGTCCTCGACGAGTGCTGCCGGCAGCCGGAGCCCGTCGCGCTCGGCCAGCTCGAGCAGCGTCGTGTGACGCATCGAGCCGGTGAAGTGCAGATGGAGGTGGGCCTTCGGCAGTGTCGCGATGGACCTCAACGGCGCGCGGCCCCCGTCGCTGCACTGCGCACGGCCGCGGCCACCCGGGTGTGGACGTCGGGATGGAAGACGCTGGGCACGATGTAGTTGGCGCCGAGCTCCTCGTCGCTCACGGTCGAGGCGATGGCGTCCGCCGCCGCCAGCAGCACCGCGCTGGTGATGCCGTGGCTCTGCGCGTCGAGCAGCCCGCGGAAGATGCCGGGGAACGCGAGCACGTTGTTGATCTGGTTCGGGTGGTCCGAGCGTCCCGTGGCGACGACGGTGGCGTGGCGCCGTGCGACGATCGGGTCGATCTCCGGGTCGGGATTGGCGAGCGCGAAGACGATCGCCCCGTCCGCCATGGCCGCGACGTCGTCGGCGCCGATGAGGTCCGGAGCGCTGACGCCGACGAAGACGTCGGCGCCGGGCAGGACGTCCTTGAGCGCACCGGTCAGTCCGCTCCGGTTCGTGTTGGTCGCGATCCACTGCAGCGACTCGTCGGTGTCGCCGCGTCCCTCGTACACGACACCGCCGAGGTCGCACACCACGACGTCGTTCAGGCCGGCCTCGACGAGCAGGCGCAGGATCGCCGTGCCCGCGGCGCCGGCACCGGCCATGACGAGGCGGACGTCCTCGATGCGCTTGTCGACGACGCGCAAGGCGTTGCGCAGGGCGGCGAGCACCACGATCGCGGTTCCGTGCTGGTCGTCATGGAACACCGGGATGTCGAGCCGCTCGCGCAAACGCGCCTCCACCTCGAAGCACCGCGGCGCCGAGATGTCCTCGAGGTTGATGCCGGCGAAGCCAGGGGAGATCGCGGCGACGGTCTCGACGATCTGGTCGACGTCCTGGGTGTCGAGGCAGATGGGCCAGGCGTCGATGTCGGCGAAGCTCTTGAACAGCGCCGACTTGCCCTCCATCACCGGCAGTGCCGCGTACGCGCCGATGTTGCCGAGGCCCAGCACGGCCGAGCCGTCGCTGACGACCGCGACGCTGTTGCGCTTGATCGTCAGGCGCCGTGCGTCCTCGCGGTCGGCGACGATGGCCTGGCAGATCCGGGCCACGCCGGGCGTGTAGATCATCGACAGGTCGTCACGGTTGCGGAGCGGGTGCTTGGCCTTGGTCTCGATGACCCCGCCGAGGTGCATGAGGAACGTCCGGTCGGACACCTTGCGGACGTCGACGTCCTCGAGGGCCTCGAGCGATCCGACGACGCGGTCGGCGTGCTCGGTGCCGGACGTGGCGCAGGTCAGGTCGATGCGCAGGTTGTCGGCACCGGACGGTGAGACGTCGAGCGCCGTGACGATCCCGCCGGCGTCCTCGACGGTCGTGGTCAGCTGGCTGACGGCCGTTCCGCCCGACGCGATCTCGAGCCGAACCGTGATGGAGTAGCTGATGCTCGGTGCGGCGACCATGTCTCGGTTCTAGTGCATCGACGCACCCACGCGCGAGTCAGGTGGTGGTCATTCAGCCGGTTCGACTCACCGCCGGGCGAACCCGTACACTTGACTGACCGGTGATTCTCAGGCTAGTTCGTCATGCCCTCAGGCAGGGGGTCGGCGGCAGGCGCGGGATTGACCTACGGCACTAGCTCAACTGGTAGAGCATCGGTCTCCAAAACCGAAGGTTGGGGGTTCAAGTCCCTCGTGCCGTGCGTAATACACCGACAGACAGAAGAGGAAGGATCACCGTGAGCGAACGTCACGAGCTCTCCGGCACGACCGGACGCACGTCGCCGGCCACGTTCTACCGTCAGGTGGTCGCCGAGCTCCGCAAGGTGGTCTGGCCGACCCGACCGATGGTCGTCAACTACTTCTTCGTCGTGCTCGTGTTCGTGTTGTTCATGATGGCGATCGTCGCAGGACTCGACTTCGGGTTCGGCAAGGCGATGTTCGCGATCTTCGCGTGAGGAACTGAAGGATCACCGTGAGCCAAGGAACCAATGAGAACAGTGTCGACGTCGACGAGATCGTCGCCGACGACGCCGTCGACTCACCGACCGACGACGCACCCGTCGAGGACGTCGTGACCGACGACGCCGCGACCACGGATGACGTCGCCGAGGACGCCCCCATCGTCGACACTGTCGTCGACGCTGCCGAGGACGCCCCGGTCGTGGACGCTGCCGAGGACGCGACCGACGAGTCACCCCTCGAGGACGCCGCCGACGCCCCGGTCGTCGAGGACGACGCCATCGACGAGGCACCTGCCGCCGAGGACGTCCCCACCGTCGACAGTGCCGACGCCCCAGCCGACGAGGCCGAGGCCCCAGCCGCCGAGGCCGACGAGCCCACCGCCGACGAGCCCACCGCCGAGGCCGACGAGCCGGCCGCCGACGAGCCCGTCGACGCGGCCACCGCGGACGCCCTCGCCGAGTTCCGCGAGCTGCTCCACAGCCAGATCGGCGACTGGTACGTCGTGCACACCTACTCCGGCATGGAGAAGCGGGTCAAGGCGAACCTGGAGAACCGCATCACCTCCCTCAACGCCGAGGACTTCATCTTCGAGGTCGTCGTGCCCACCGAGGAGGTCGCCGAGATCAAGAACGGCCAGCGCAAGCTGGTCAAGCGCACCGTGCTGCCGGGCTACGTGCTCGTCCGCATGGACCTCACCGACGAGTCGTGGGGCGTGGTGCGCCACACCCCGTCCGTCACCGGGTTCGTGGGCAACTCCCACCAGCCGGTTCCCCTGAGCCTGGTCGAGGTGGAACAGATGCTCGCCCCGGCCGTCGAGGCGGAGGTCGCCGCAACGTCGACCGAGGCCGCCGGAACGGGCGAGGGGCAGCAGGCGAAGGCCCCCAAGGTCGAGTTCGCCGACTTCGTCGCCGGCGACTCCGTCATGGTCGTCGACGGTCCGTTCGCCACGCTGCACGCGACCATCACCGAGATCAACGTCGATGCCCAGAGGGTCAAGGCCCTCGTGGAGATCTTCGGCCGCGAGACGCCGGTCGAGCTCAGCTTCACCCAGATCCAGAAGGTCTGAGAGACCACCACCAACCCAACGAAACAAGGACCCTGAACAATGCCTCCCAAGAGCAAGAAAGTCGCAGCCATCGTCAAGGTGCAGCTGCAGGCCGGCATGGCCAACCCGGCGCCCCCCGTGGGCACCGCGCTCGGCCCGCACGGCGTCAACATCATGGACTTCTGCAAGGCCTACAACGCCGAGACCGAGTCCATGCGTGGCAACGTCGTGCCGGTCGAGATCACGATCTACGAGGACCGCACCTTCAGCTTCATCACCAAGACGCCTCCGGCCGCCGAGCTCATCAAGAAGGCCGCCGGCCTGAAGAAGGGCTCCGGCGTCCCGCACATGGAGAAGGTCGGCAAGCTCACCAAGGACCAGGTCCGCGAGATCGCCACCACCAAGCTGCCCGACCTCAACGCCAACGACATCGAGCAGGCCATGAAGATCGTCGAGGGCACCGCCCGCTCCATGGGCGTCACCACCGACTAACTGAATTCCGCAACACGTGGCAGGGCCAGCTGGGCCCGTCCGACCACACCTGGTGCAACAACACAGAGAAGGAACCAGTCATGACACAGCACAGCAAGGCGTACCGCTCGGTCGCCGACAAGATCGACAAGGACGCCGTTTACACGCCGCTCCAGGCCACCACGCTGGCCAAGGAGTCGGGGAGCAAGACGTACGACTCCACCGTCGACGTCGCGATCCGCCTCGGCGTCGACCCGCGCAAGGCCGACCAGATGGTGCGCGGCACCGTCAACCTTCCCCACGGCACCGGCAAGACGGCCCGCGTCCTGGTGTTCGCCACCGGCGCCAACGCCGACGCAGCCCGTGAGGCAGGCGCCGACCACGTGGGCTCCGACGACCTCGTCGAGAAGGTCAACGAGGGCTGGCTCGACTTCGACGCCGTCGTCGCCACCCCCGACATGATGGGCAAGGTCGGTCGACTCGGCCGCGTGCTCGGTCCGCGCAACCTGATGCCGAACCCCAAGACCGGCACCGTCACGACCGACGTCGCCAAGGCCGTCTCCGACATCAAGGGCGGCAAGATCGAGTTCCGCATCGACCGGCACTCCAACCTGCAGTTCGTCATCGGCAAGGCCTCGTTCACGGCCGAGCAGCTGGCGGAGAACTATGGTGCCGCGCTCGAGGAGGTCCTGCGCCTCAAGCCGGCCAGCTCGAAGGGCCGCTACGTCAAGAAGGTCACCATCTCGACCACCAACGGTCCCGGTGTCCCGGTCGATCCGAGCCACACCAAGGGCTTCGCCTCACCCGACGAAAACTGACGTCGGGGACTGACCACGGTCCACGTATGCTCGCGGCATGCGTGAACGACTGAAGCAGCTCACCGCCGTCTCCGTCCTCCTCCTCGTGGCCGGCGGGTCCCTCGTCGCCTGCGGCGACAAGGACGGCGCCAAGGCGGACGGCGTCGGCGAGTCGGCCGGTGGCACGCTCACCAAGGCCAACTTCTTCGACGAGATCACCGCGGCCCAGGCGAAGGCCGCCACGAGCCACGTCGTGATGTCGGTCGACGTCGCCGGCCAGGCGATCAAGGCCGACGGTGACCTGAAGGTCGGCGAGACCCCGAAGGACACCGCCATGGCCATGTCGATGCAGACCGGCCAGGCCGGTCTCGCCTCGATCGAGATGCGTCTGGTCGACCAGGTCTTCTACCTCAACTTCGGTCCGATGACGAGCAACAAGTTCGCCAAGGTCGACCTCACCGACCCGAGCAACCCCATCGGCAAGCAGTACTCCGAGATCGTCGGCAGCCTCGACCCGTCACAACAGCTCAAGGACTTCGAGGGCGCGGTGAGCAGCTTCAAGCAGAAGGGCAAGACCTTGACCCTCGACGGCGTGAAGGCCAAGCCGTACGTGATCGGCATCGACACGTCGAAGATCCCGTCGGCCGACCAGGCCAGCGGGGCGATGCCGAAGAAGCTCACGTACACGATGTACGTCGGCCCCGACAACCTGCCGCGGCGTGTCCTCACCGAGCTCCCCGCCATCCCGGGCGCCGGCAGCTCCAAGATGTCCATCAACTACTCCAAGTGGGGCGAGAAGGTCTCGATCGTCGAGCCCAAGGCGTCCGAGATCACCGACAAGGACTTCTTCAGCCAGCTCGGCAGCCCCACCCCGGAGGCCTGACCCCTCGATTTGGAGGGCCGGTCAGGCGTGACCTAGACTGGGTGCACCGAAGACCGCTGGTCGGATCCCCACCCGGGGAACCCGAAGAGCCCGTCAGGGCGGCCCGCGCAGGATCACGAAGCGTCACCCGATGCCCACGGCATCGATCATGACTCCGCCCCGTGCCCTGCGCCGGGGCGTTTCTCATGGGTCAGCCATCCGGACTCCGGTTCCGCACCTGGAAGAAGGAGACACATGGCAAGCCCGGACAAGGAAGCAGCCGTCGCGGAGCTCGCGGAGAGCTTCCGTGGCTCGACCGGCGCCGTCCTCACCGACTACCGCGGTCTCACCGTCAAGCAGCTGCAGGAACTGCGCCGCTCGCTCGGCGGGAGCGCGAGCTACCTCGTCACGAAGAACACGCTGACGAAGATCGCCGCCAAGCAGGCCGGCGTCGAGCTCGACGAGAAGCTGCTCGTCGGTCCGACCGCCATCGCCTTCATCACCGGCGACGTCGTCGAGGCGGCCAAGGGTCTGCGTGACTTCGCGAAGGACAACTCGCCGCTCATCATCAAGGGGGGGTTCCTCGACGGGAAGGTCCTCGAGCCCGGTGAGATCCAGAAGCTGGCCGACCTCGAGTCGCGCGAGGTCCTCCTCGCCAAGCTCGCGGGCGGCATGAAGGCGAGCCTCTCGAACGCGGCCTCGCTGTTCAACGCTCCGCTCTCGCAGACCGCACGCTTGCTCGCGGCCCTGCAGGCGAAGCTCGAGAGCGAAGCACCTGCCGATGCGGCTCCAGTCGACGAGGCAGCAGCTGACGAGGCACCCGCCGAGGAAGCACCCGCCGACGACGCCCCGGCCGCCGAGGACACCACGTCCGACGTTGCCGAGGCCGAGGACACCACCGACGTCGAGGCACCCGCCGAGACCGAGGACGCACCCGACGTCGAGGCATCCGCCGAGACCGACAGCCAAGAGACGGATACCGAGCCCACAACCTGAGACCAGGGGCAGCCGGGCCGAAGGCCCGCATCCCACCGGGGTCTCACCTACGGAAGGACGCCACCATGGCGAAAGTCAAGACCGAAGACCTGTTGGAAGCATTCAAGGAAATGACGCTCATCGAGCTCAGCGAGTTCGTGAAGCAGTTCGAGGAGACCTTCGAGGTCACGGCCGCCGCTCCGGTCGCCGTTGCCGCCGCGGGTGCCCCCGCCGCTGCCGGCGGTGACGCCGGTGCTGCTGCCGACCAGGACGAGTTCGACGTCGTCCTCGAGGCTGCCGGCGACAAGAAGATCCAGGTCATCAAGGAGGTCCGTACGCTCACGAGCCTCGGCCTCAAGGAGGCCAAGGACCTCGTCGAGGGTGCTCCGAAGCCCGTCCTGGAGAAGGCCAACAAGGAGACTGCCGACAAGGCCAAGGAGGCCCTCGAGGCCGCCGGCGCCACCGTCACCGTCAAGTGACGTCGCAGTAGCCGACAACGACGGCGCCCATCCCTTCGGGGGTGGGCGCCGTTGCGCGTCCGTGTCGCGTGAGTGGGGTCACGTTCGTGACATGGCATTACCTGCTGGTACCGTCGGGCGATCCTGAGGTTTCGGCGAGTTCACCACGCGGTGGCGTTGTCGTAACCTCGGTCCTCGGATCTCGTTACCATGAGTGTCCCGGGTCACAGGGTTTCAGCACCGTCCACCGTGGTCGGAGCCGCGGTCAGAAGGAGGGCCTCCGTGGGAACAGAGGTTGTCATCGAGGGTCTGACGAAGAGCTTCGGAAGCCAGGTCATCTGGAGGGACGTCACGCTGACGCTGCCCGAGGGCGAGATCTCCGTGATGCTCGGGCCTTCGGGTACCGGCAAGTCGGTTCTCCTGAAGACGCTCATCGGCCTGCTCAAGCCCGACGAGGGCCACGTCTTCATCCAGGGCACCGACATCGCCAACTGTTCCGAGAAGGACCTCTACGAGATCCGCAAGCTCTTCGGCGTGCTGTTCCAGGACGGCGCGATGTTCGGCTCGATGGACCTGTTCGACAACGTGGCGTTCCCGTTGCGCGAGCACACCAAGAAGAGCGAGTCCGAGATCCGCAACGTCGTCATGGACAAGATGGAGCTCGTCGGTCTGCTCGGTGCCGAGAACAAGCTGCCCGGTGAGATCTCCGGTGGCATGCGCAAGCGCGCCGGCCTCGCCCGCGCCCTCGTGCTCGACCCAGAGATCCTCCTCGTCGACGAGCCCGACTCCGGCCTCGACCCGGTGCGCACGGCCTACCTCAACCAGCTGTTCATCGACCTCAACGCCCAGATCGACGCGACGTTCCTCATCGTGACCCACGACATCAACAGCTGCCGCACGGTGCCCGACAACATCGGCCTGCTGTACCACAAGCACCTGGCGATGTTCGGCCCGCGCGAGATGCTGCTCTCCAGCGAGGAGCCCGTCGTCGCCCAGTTCCTCAACGCCCAGCGGGTCGGACCGATCGGCATGAGCGAGGAGAAGGACGCCGACGAGCTCGCGGCTGAGAAGGACATCGAGATGCCGCCGCTGCCTCCGATCCCGCGTCAGATCGAGACCTCCGACGGCCGACCGCGTCGCGCCGCCCGTGAGCCCGGCTCGTGGTGCAAGGAGAACGGCGTGACGCCGCCGCCCGGATCGTTCGCCGAGAACATGGCCTTGACGGGGTCTGGTGGATCTGAGTGACCACGGCCCGGGTGGCCGCACCCGCTAGGGTCGCGGGGGACCTTTTCGCGTTCATGCTCGACGTCACTGTCGCGCTGTTTCGTCGACCCTTTCAGCTCAAGGAATTCCTCCAGCAGGCCTGGTTCATCGTCACCGTCACGATCGTCCCCACCGCACTGGTCTCCATCCCGTTCGGCGCGGTCATCGCCCTCCAGGTCGGCGGCCTCATCAAGCAGTTCGGCGCGCAGTCCTTCACCGGCTCGGCCTCCGTTCTCGCGGTGGTCCGCGAGGCCGGCCCCATCGCCACCGCACTCCTGATCGCCGGCGCGGCCGGCTCGGCCATCGCGGCCGACTTCGGGGCCCGCAAGATCCGCGAAGAGCTCGACGCCATGATGGTGCTCGGCATCGACCCGATCCAGCGCCTGGTCGTCCCCCGTGTGCTCGCCTGCATGCTGATCGCGCTCTTCCTCAACGGACTCGTCACGATCGTCGGCGTGGCCGGCGGCTACGTCTTCAACGTCATCCTCCAGGACGGCACGCCGGGTGCCTACATCGCGTCCTTCACCGCGCTCGCGCAGCTGCCCGACATGTACCAAGGGTTGGTGAAGGCCGTCATCTTCGGCTACCTCGCCGCCATCGTGGCGTCCTACAAGGGCATGAACGCCAAGGGCGGACCCAAGGGCGTCGGTGACGCCGTCAACGAAGCCGTGGTCATCACCTTCGTGCTCCTGTTCGTGGTCAACTTCTTCATCTCGGCCGTCTACATCCAGCTCGTGCCGCCGAAGGGGATGTGACGATGGCCAACCGCTTTGCCACGCTCGCGAAGGCCCCCGCGTCGGCTGCCGACGACATGGGCCGCCAGATGCTGTTCTATCTGCGCGTGCTGAAGGCGGTCCCCTTCACGCTCAAGAACTACAGCCGGGAGATCGTCCGCCTGCTGGCCGAGGTCACCCTCGGTTCCGGTTCGCTCGCCGTCATCGGCGGCACCATCGGCGTCGTCGTGTCCCTGTGCTTCTTCACCGGCACCGAGGTCGGCATCCAGGGCTACGCGGCCCTCGACCAGCTCGGCACGGCAGCGCTCACCGGATTCGTGTCGGCCTACTTCAACACCCGCGAGATCTCGCCGATCGTCGCCGGCATCGCCCTCGCCGCCACGGTCGGATGCGGCTTCACCGCGCAGCTCGGCGCCATGCGCATCTCCGAGGAGGTCGACGCCCTCGAGGTCATGGCCATCCCGTCGATGCAGTTCCTGGTCACCACCCGCGTCATCGCCGGGCTCGTCGCCATCGTGCCGCTCTACATCGTCGGACTGCTCGCGTCGTACTTCGCCACCCGGCTCACCATCACCCAGATCAACGGTCAGAGCGCGGGCACCTATGACCACTACTTCAACACCTTTCTGCCTCCAGGCGATGTGCTGTGGTCCTTCGGCAAGGTGCTGATCTTCGCGGTCGTCGTCATCCTCATCCACTGCTACTACGGCTACTACGCCAGCGGTGGACCGGCTGGTGTGGGCGTGGCCGTGGGCCGCGCGGTCCGCACCTCGATCGTCGCCGTCAACGTCGTCGACCTGCTGGCGTCCATGGCCATCTGGGGCACGACCGTCACCGTCAGATTGGCGGGTTGACCGATGGCCCGCACCCCGTTCGCTGAGCGTCCGACGTCCCTGAAAGTCCTGGGCGCGGCCTTCGTCGCCTTGATGCTGTTCTTCCTCTGGCTGACGTTCGCCTTCTTCAACAAGACCTTCGTCGACTACGACAACGTCACCCTGGAAGGGCCGAAGGCGGGCCTCAACCTGCCGGAGAACGCCGACATCAAGCTGCGCGGCATGATCGTCGGCGAGGTGCGTGGCATCGAGTCCACCGACGGCACCATCAAGGTCAAGCTCGGCATGAACCCCAAGCTCATCAACGAGGTGCCGGCCGACGTCACCGCCGAGATCGTCCCCAAGACGCTGTTCGGCGAGAAGTACATCTCCCTCGTCCCGCCGGCCGACCCGTCGGGCGAGAGGCTGAAGGCCGGCGACACGATCAAGGGCGCCAACGTGCCGATCGAGGTCGAGAAGCTGCTCAACGACCTGTATCCGCTGCTCAATGCCGTCGACCCCGAGAACCTCTCCACGACGTTGTCCGCCGTGGCCGACGCGCTCGAAGGCCGTGGCGCCGAGCTGGGCACCACGCTCGTCACGCTCAACAACTACCTGAAGCGGCTCAACCCCGAGACACCGCAGCTCGTCACCGACCTCATCAAGCTGGGCCAGGTCTCCGACGTGTATGCCGCCCAGATGCCGACCATCGGACGGTTCCTGCGCAACACGGTCATCACCGGCCACACGATCGTCGACAAGCGCCGCGACCTCGCCGCGTTCTTCGACGAGGGCACCCGCCTCTCGAACACCCTCACCAAGTTCTTCAAGGCGAGCGGCGACGACATCGAGGCCGTCGCCGAGCAGAACGTCGCGCCGCTCAACGTCCTGGCCAGGTACTCATCGACGTTCCCCTGCTTCTACAAGGGCCTCGACAAGGTGATACCGCTCGCCGACAGCGTCCTGCGCAACCGCACGGTGCACATCGATCTCGAGACCCTGATGGAGCAGCCCACGGCTTATGAACCGTCCGGCCAGCAGAACGACCCCCAGGCCGGCCCGGAAGGGGAGCGGGCGATTCTTCCCGCGCAGACCGACATCAACGGCGCTTCGGCGGCGGACGTCAACAACCACGGCCGATTCGGTCCCGAGAACGGACCCGCCGGCCTCGGCGCCGTCTGTGACGACCTCAAGAAGTACGCCGTCCATCTCGACGACTCCGACGACGGACAGATCGACAATCCGTACGGCGACGACCCCCCTTTCACGCAGCAGACCACGCCCATCCCGACCTTCCCGGCCGAGGTGTACCGGCTGCAGAACGTCAAGAGCGACCACAACGGCAAGTTCGGTGAGCCCAGTGACTTCCCCCGTGCCCCCGTGGCCAGCAGCCTCGCCGACGTCGACAGCGCCGAGGAGCGTCTGGGCCTCCGTCGTCTCGCTGCGCTCATGGGGCACACCTCGACCAAGGAGATCCCTGACGTCGCTTCGCTCATGCTCAGCCCGGTCATCCGTGGCTCGGAGGTGAGCATCCGATGAGTCGACAGCTCGACGGCGAGGCCCTCTCCGCCCTGATCAAGCTCGGCGTGTTCTGCGCGATCACCGGACTCATGACCATCGTCCTGGCTCTCACCCTGAGCAACGGGTCGTTCGGCGGCAAGGACGAGTACAAGGCCCTCTTCACCGACGTCACCGGTGTGGCGAAGGGTGACGACGTGCGCATCGCCGGTGTGTCCGTGGGGTCGGTCACCAAGGTCGAGATCGTCCAGAAGGACAAGGCGCTCGTCTCCTTCGGCGTCAAGAAGGACACGCCGATCACCCAGAACACCACGGCCAAGCTGCGCTTCCGCAACCTCGTCGGCCAGCGCTACATGTCCCTGGCCCAGGGGTCCGAGGGCACCACGGCAGCGCTCAAGCCGGGCAGCACCATCCCGCTCAGCCGCACCCAGGACGCGCTCGACCTCAACGTGCTCCTCAACGGGTTCAAGCCGGTGTTCGAGGCGCTCTCGCCCGAGGACACCAACAAGTTCGCGTTCGAGATCGTCCAGACGCTGCAGGGTGAGAGCGGCAACGTCGAGAACCTGCTCGCCACCACGTCGTCGCTCACCAACACCCTGGCCGGCCGCGACCAGCTCATCGGCGACGTCGTCACCAACCTCTCCGAGGTGCTCGACACGATCGGCAGCCGCGACACCGAGCTGCGCGCGACCATCGACACCCTCACGGCTTTCGTGAGCGGACTGAAGAAGGATCGCAACGCGATCCTGAACTCGCTCGACTCGATCTCCGGCCTCACCGAGCAGACCGCCGACCTGCTGGTCAAGGGACGCCCCGACATCAGGGACGACATCAAGCAGCTCCGCCGGCTCACCGGCAACCTCAGCAAGCCCAAGAACCTGAACCAGATCGAGAAGTCCATCCAGATCCTGCCGATCAAGCTGACCAAGGTGAGCAACCTCGCCTCGAACGGCAGCCTGTTCAACTTCTACGCCTGTGAGCTCAAGGTCCAGCTCTCGGGCGTGCCGCCGGCCATCCTCAACCTGCTGCTGCCGATCGTCAACAACGCTGCCCTCGGTGGCGACCGTTGCGAGACCACCCCGGGTGGGCCCCCAGACCCGAGAAACCCGTCGCCGCAGGATCCGGAGTTCCCGTGACCCCATTCCGGCAACGCAACACCACCATCATCGGCGTGATCGGCTTCGTCGTCATCGCGCTGCTGCTGCTGGCCGCCTTCCGCGCCGACAAGCTGCCGATCATCGGGGCCGGCGACACCTACAACGCCCAGTTCGCCGAGGTCGGTGGACTCAAGAACGGCAACGAGGTGCGAGTCGCCGGCGTCACCGTCGGCAACGTCACCGGCATCGAGCTCAAGGGCGACCACGTCGACGTCGAGTTCAAGCTCGACAAGGGCACCAGCCTGGGCCGCGACACCGGTGCCGACATCCGGGTGCGCACCCTGCTCGGTGCCGAGTTCCTGGCCCTCCTGCCATCGGGCAGCGGCGAGCTGGAGAAGGGCTCCACCATCCCGCTGTCGCGCACCGATGCGCCGTACAACGTGGTCGAGGCGTTCTCCGACCTCAGCACCACGACCGACGAGCTCGACGTCGACCAGATCTCGCAGGCCCTGAAGGCGCTGTCCGACGTCGCGGCCAAGACACCCGAGGAGTTCCGGGGGGCGATCAAGGGCGTCTCCAACCTCTCGGCCAACCTCGCCGCGCGCGACCAGCAGATCAACACCTTGCTGGTGAACCTGAAGAAGGTGTCGGGTGTCCTCAACTCCCGCGGCGCCAAGCTCGAGACCCTCTTCAAGGACTCCGCGGTGCTGTTCGACGCCCTGAGCTCGCGGCGCGCGCAGATCCATCGACTGCTGGTCTCGACCACCGCGATCTCCAACCAGCTCCGAGCCCTGGTGAAGGAAGTCAAGGGCGACCTCAAGCCGGCGCTCAAGCAGCTCGACAAGGTCACCACGATGCTGCGCCGGAACGAAGCCAGCCTCGATGAGTCGCTGCGCATCCTCCCGGGCTTCTTCCAGGTCTTCGGCAACGCGCTCGGCAACGGCCCGTGGTTCGAGACCTTCGTGAAGGTCGGTGGGGCATGAGCAACTTCTTCTCCCGCTTCGCCGGGCTCACCAAGGTGCTCACGGTCTTCGTCGTGCTCGCCCTGATCGCCGCGGTCCTGATCGTCTTCACCCGCGACAGCACCAAGCGCACCATCCGGGTCGACTTCACGAGCACCAACTCGCTCTACGAGGGATCCGACGTCCGCATCCTCGGTGTCCCCGTCGGCACGGTCGACAAGGTCAAGGCCAAGGGCGACCACGTCGAGGCCACCATGACGTACGAGGGTGACGTGCGGCTGCCCACGAACGTCAAGGCGGTCATCATCTCCCCCGCGATCGTCGGCGACCGGTTCGTGCAGCTCGCTCCCGCGTACAGCGGCGGCGCCGTCCTTCCCAACAATGCGAAGCTCGGCGTCGATCGCACCGCGGTGCCGGTCGAGCTCGACGAGATCTACCAGTCGCTCGACGACCTGTCGGTGGCCCTGGGTCCCGAGGGCGCGAACAAGGACGGCTCCCTGAGCAGCCTGATCGAGGACTCGGCCACGCAGCTCGACGGCCAGGGCCAGCAGCTCAACACCACGATTCGCAACTTCGGCAAGCTCAGCCAGACGCTGTCGAACAACAAGGACGACCTCTTCGGCAGCGTCCGCGAGGTCCAGCAGTTCGTCGCCTTGCTGCAGCGCAACGACTCGTCGGTCCGCGCGTTCTTCAACAGCACGGCGCGGGTGTCGACCGTGCTCGAGGGCGAGCGCGGCGACCTGGCCAAGACGTTGAAGGCACTCAGCCTGGCCCTGATCGACGTCCGCAAGCTGGTCAAGGACAACCGGGGCGCGCTGCGCAGCAACGTCAAGAACCTGCAGCACCTCGCCGAAGTGCTGGGCAACCACCCTGACGACATCGACGAGATCCTCACCGACGGACCGACGGCTCTGTCCAACGTCACGCTCACCTACAACGGCGACGGAGGCACCCTCGACAACCGCGCCGACGTCACCGAGCTCATCGCCGGCGCCCTGGGAGGCATCCTCGCGCCGGGGGCGGGCGGAGGGCTGGCTGTCCTGTGCAACATTCTCTCTCCGACCGATCCCGACCCGTCCGATGGCTGTGCCGGACTCGACGGGCTGCTCGGCATCTTGTTCCCGGGCCTGAACATCACCGCCGCGGCGTCACCGGCCGAGGTCGCCGGCGCGCTGAAGGACGCCACGAAGCCCGGTGCCGAGACGCCGAAGAGTCCAGACAAGGCCTTGGGCTCGCTCCAGGAGATGTTGGGAGGCGGCAACTGATGACGATGCTCACGCGACGCGGTCGCACCCGCGCCGGCCTCGTGGCTCTCGCCGCCGCCGTCGGCCTCAGCGGCTGCGGATTCTCGCCCTACGAGCTGCCGCTGCCCGGCGGCGCCGACCTCGGCGACGACCCCTACCAGGTCAAGGTCGCCTTCCGCGACGTCCTCGATCTCGTGCCCCAGAGCGCGGTCCGCGTCAACGAGGTGTCCGTCGGCAAGGTCACCAAGGTCGAGCTCAAGGGCTGGACGGCCGAGGTCACGCTGTCCCTCAACAAGAAGACCGAGCTGCCCGACGACGCCGTGGCCACCATTCGCCAGACGAGCCTCCTGGGCGAGAAGTTCGTCGACCTCGCCAAGCCGGAGGGCGGCGGCACCGGACGCCTCAGCAACGGCGACACCATCCCGCTCCAGCGCTCGGGTCGCAACCCCGAGATCGAGGAGGTCTTCAGCGCCGCGTCGCTGCTGCTCAACGGTGGCGGGCTCGAGAAGACCAACACGATCGTCAAGGAGCTCGGCAAGACCCTCGACGGCAACGAGCCCGAGGTCAAGCAGCTCCTGAAGACCAGCAACACGTTCCTCGGCCAGCTCGACAAGAACAAGCAGAACCTGATCGTGGCGCTGGAGAAGGTCAATCGGCTCGCGATCGCGACCAACAAGCAGAAGAAGGCCATCACCAACGCGCTCGACGACCTCCCCGAGGCCCTCAGCGTCATCAACCACCAGCGCGACGACCTCGTGCGTCTGCTGCAGGCGCTGGATCGACTCGGCGACGTCGCCACCGGCGTCATCCGCCGCTCGAAGTCCGACACGCTCAAGGACCTCTCCTCGCTCGAGCCCATCCTGAAGGAGCTCGCGAACGCCGGCGACAGCTTCGCCGAGGCGTTCCGGATCGTGCTCTCGTTCCCGTTCACCGACGCCATCGTGGGCAACTCCGTCGCCCGTTCCCTGGTGAGCTGTTCAGGTGGGGAACCCAACGGCCAAAAGGTCAAGGAGGGCGCGTGCTACGGCGACTACGCCAACCTCGACATCAACCTCGCACTGAACGCGCAGCAGGCCATCGGTCTGGTCGCCGGCATCCTGTCGCTCGGGTGCGCCCAGATTCCCACCCCGTCGCCGGTGTGCGCGGGTGTCCCGGACCTCCCGTTCGCGGCGGCGAAGGCAGGTCCTGACGCCAAGAAGGCGGTGCCCGACCCGCTCAAGAAGCTGCCCGACCTGGTCGGTGGTCTCCTCCCGGGCGCGAGCTCGAAGTCGCCGTCACCTGACAGCGGCTCGACCGGGACGGCGTCCGACGAGCAGGCACCTCCGGTCGTCTGCAAGCTCACCGGCATGTGCCGCACCCCTGCGGCCAGCTACGCCAAGTCTCAGGAGACCGATGTCGGTCGCCTCCTCGTAGGACCGGCGGTGGCCCGATGATCTCCAGGAGCGTCAAGATCCAGCTCGTCATCTTCGCGCTGGTCACCGTCATCGGTGGTGCGATCGTCGGCGGCCGCTACGCGCAGATCGACCGGCTCTTCGTCGACCGCAGCTATCCGGTCACGGCCGAGTTCCGCGACTCCGGCGGCATCTTCTCCGGCGCCCAGGTCACGTACCGGGGCATCGCGGTGGGCAAGGTCAGCCGGCTGGCCTTCACCGACGACGGCGTCAACGCCACCATGGACATCGAGGACAAGGCGCCGAAGGTTCCCTCCGACGTCGTCGCCGTGGTCGCGAACAAGTCGGCGATCGGCGAGCAGTTCATCGACCTTCGCCCGCGCTCCAGTGCCGCCCCCTACCTCCACGCGGGGAGCGTCATCACGGTCGCCAACACCCAGATCCCGCTCACGACCACCGAGCTGCTCATCGACATCGACAAGCTGGTCGGCTCGGTCGACACCAAGTCGCTCGAGACGCTCGTCGACGAGCTGGGCCTGGCCTTCCGGGGCACCGGCCGCGACCTCAGCCGCATCATCGACACCTCGACGGCGTTCATCCAGACGGCCGACGACAACTTCGACGTCACCCGCGCCCTGATCCGCAGCTCCTCGACGGTGCTGCAGACGCAGGTCGACAAGCAGAGCCAGCTCGCCACGTTCTCGAAGAACCTCGCCCTGCTGTCCGACACCCTGGTCAAGTCCGACCCCGACATCCGCCGGCTGTTCTCCCAGGGCTCGTCCAGCGCCAAGCTGCTCAACGCCGTCGTGGCCGAGAATCGCAAGGACCTCCAGTCGATCTTCAAGGACCTGCGCATCGCCAGCGAACCACTCGACCGGTTGCACAAGGGCCTCGAGGTCATCTCGCTCCTGTACCCCTACCTCGTCGAGGGCGGCTTCAGCGTCATCGCCCCGAGCAAGCAGCCGGGGGTCTTCGGCGATCACCAGTTCGATGCCACCTTCGGCCTGGTGATCACTCCGGCGCCGAGCGATCACACGGACCCCCAGGCCGTGTGCCAGAACCCGAACAATCCCGACATTCCCGGCGGGTACCCGGCGATCGACGGCGAGGAGTACCGCCAGCGGCGTCCTCCCAACGATCTCGATGACATCGAGTTCAATGTTGACGCCGACTGCAAGAATTACTCGAAGGTCGCCCGCAACCCGGAGAAGACCATCATCAACCTCAATCGCACCGGGGCGGACTCCGCACCTGGAAAGGACTCGTGGAAGTGGCTTCTGCTCGGCCCAGCGACGAACTGAAACCCTCTGCCACTCCGGTACGTGTGTTGTCGATCCTCGTGATCGTCGGCGTGCTCGTGGGTGTGGCCGGACTGCTGATCCCTCGGGTCGCGGGGGGCGACGACCTCGACGCCGAACGCAAGGCCGTCATCTCCCGAGCCTCCGACTTCGCGGTCACCTACAACACGTACGAGGTCGCCAAGAAGTCCGACTACCAGCGACGCATGAAGGGACTGCTGACACCGTCGTACTTCAAGGAGTTCACGACGGTGACCAACGCCCTCTTCCAGGCGCTCGAGGCCAAGGGCCAGAAGAGCGGCGACGCGAAGGTGCTCGACGTCGCGATCGACTCGATCGACAAGGATTCCGCGATCGCACTCGTCGCGGTCGACGCCAACATCACGACGTCGCAGGAGAAGGGCGCCGTGGCACGCCGATTCCGGTGGAAGGTCACGTTCGCCCAGCAGAAGGGCACGTGGCTCGTGCGGCAGTTCGAGACGGTCGCCACGCTCGAGGCCACGACCGGTGATCCCACCGCGACGCCGTCCCCCAGCCCGAGCCCGAGTCAGGAGGGCGGCCAGTGAGCACCCCGCAACCACCCCGTCGCCGCCGCATCGCCGGTGAGTCCAAGCCGGGCACCCCAGCACCTCGCACGTCACCGCTGAAGAAGGTCGCCAAGAAGGCTCCGGCCAGGCCGGCCGCCCGCGAGTCCAAGCCGGCCGCGCCGCCTCGCCCTCCGGCACCGGCGACGCCGCGCACGGCCGACACCCCGACCGTCGAGTCCGCACCGCGACGACCCCGTTTCGACATGTCCCGATTCCGGGTGTCCGGTCGCCTCGGCGCCCTGGTGGCCCTCACCGTGGCCTCACTCGCGTTCGGTGGATGGTTCGGCTACCAGGGCTGGAACGACTGGCGCGGCGACGACGTCGTGTCGGCGCACGAGAAGGCTGCCAGCACGGCGGCGGCGTCGGTCGAGACGATCTTCTCGTACCAGTACGACAAGCTCGACGAGCACCTCGAGGACTCCAAGGCCACGATGACGAAGTCGTTCGCCAAGAAGTTCGAGACCATCTCGCCCGCGCTCAACGACCTCGCCCCGCAGCGCAAGATCCAGGTGAAGTCGTCGACGCGTGACGCGGCGGCGCTCGACTGCGGCGACAAGTGCGACGTGAACAAGGCGTCGATCCTCATCTTCATCGACCAGGCCCGCCTCGCCGACGGTGCGACGAAGCCCGACGTCTTCGGCAACCGCATCGAGGTGCACATGGTCAAGCAGGACGGATCCTGGCTCGTCAACAACATCATTGCCCTCTAGGCGAGTCGAAAGGCTCGCAGCAAGACGGGGCAATGCTTGCATGGCCCTATAGGTCAGAGGACAAGATCGCACTCGGAACTCGAGGGAACGCACACCTCGCGGTGACTGGCATTGCAGACAAAGCCGAATAGCGTTCCCTACCGGATGTACGTTTGTCAAGCACCCCGCTTGCATTCGTTCGGTATGCGGGGTTAGACTGAAGTTTCGCGCCCGCCCGTCCTGCTCAGGCTGCCCTTGACTGGGGTCAATTGGCGTGCGCACCAAAGTTCATACCGTGCCACTCATCCGTGTCACCCAGCGAGCCCTTGGAAGGATCCCCACTTGGCCGCCTCGCGCACCACCGCCGCACCTGTTCAGAACGCACCCCGTCGCATCTCCTTCGCCAAGATTTCCGAACCTCTCGAGGTTCCGGAGCTCCTTGCGCTGCAGACCGACAGCTTCGACTGGCTGATCGGGTCGGACTCCTGGAAGGCCGGGGTCGAGCAAGCGATCGCCGACGGCCGAACGGACGTCTCGTCCAAGTCCGGCCTGGAGGAGATCTTCGAGGAGATCTCCCCGATCGAGGACTTCTCCGAGACGATGAGCCTGTCGTTCCGCGACCACCGCTTCGAGCCCCCGAAGTACTCGGTCGAGGACTGCAAGGACCGCGACGTCACCTACGCCGCGCCGCTGTTCGTCACCGCCGAGTTCATGAACAACGAGACCGGCGAGATCAAGTCCCAGACCGTGTTCATGGGTGAGTTCCCGCTCATGACCGACAAGGGCACCTTCATCATCAACGGCACCGAGCGTGTCGTCGTCAGCCAGCTCGTCCGCTCGCCGGGCGTCTACTTCGAGCGCACGCCCGACAAGACGTCCGACAAGGACATCTACACCGCGAAGGTCATCCCGTCGCGTGGTGCGTGGCTGGAGTTCGAGGTCGACAAGCGCGACCTCGTCGGCGTCCGTCTCGACCGCAAGCGCAAGCAGAGCGTCACCGTCCTGCTCAAGGCGCTCGGCTGGAGCGAGGCCGAGATCCTCGAGGAGTTCGGCCAGTACGAGTCCATCCGGCTCACCCTGGAGAAGGACAACGTCGCCGGCCAGGACGAGGCCCTGCTCGACATCTACCGCAAGCTGCGCCCGGGCGAGCCGCCGTCGCGCGAGGCTGCGCAGACGCTGCTCGACAACTACTACTTCAACTCCAAGCGCTACGACCTCGCGAAGGTCGGCCGCTACAAGATCAACAAGAAGCTCGGTGTCGAGGAAGTCTTCAACCAGCAGACCCTCACCATCGACGACATCGTCGCGACCATCAGGTACGTCGTGGCGCTGCACGCCGGTGAAGCGGAGCTCTCCGCACCGGCCGGCAGCACCATCGTCGAGGCCGACGACATCGACCACTTCGGCAACCGGCGCATGCGCACGGTCGGCGAGCTGATCCAGAACCAGCTCCGCACCGGCCTGGCCCGCATGGAGCGGGTCGTCCGTGAGCGCATGACCACCCAGGACGTCGAGGCCATCACGCCGCAGACGCTGATCAACATCCGCCCGGTGGTCGCGGCGCTCAAGGAGTTCTTCGGCACGTCGCAGCTGAGCCAGTTCATGGACCAGAACAACCCGCTCGCGGGCCTGACGCACAAGCGTCGTCTGTCGGCCCTCGGCCCGGGTGGTCTGTCGCGTGAGCGCGCCGGCTACGAGGTCCGCGACGTCCACCCGTCGCACTACGGCCGCATGTGCCCGATCGAGACGCCGGAAGGCCCGAACATCGGCCTGATCGGCTCGCTCGCGTCGTACGGACGCATCAACTCGTTCGGCTTCGTCGAGACGCCGTACCGCAAGGTCGCCAAGGGCAAGGTCAGCGACCAGGTCGACTACCTCACGGCCACCGACGAGGACCGCTACATCATCGCCCAGGCCAACTCGCCGCTCACCGACACCGGCAAGTTCGTCGACGAGGCCGTGCTGGTGCGCCAGCGTGGCGGTGAGGCCGAGCTCCGCCCGGCCGCCGAGGTCGACTACATGGACGTCTCGCCGCGCCAGATGGTGTCGGTCGCGACGGCCCTGATCCCGTTCCTCGAGCACGACGACGCCAACCGCGCGCTGATGGGCTCGAACATGCAGCGCCAGGCCGTCCCGCTCATCCGCAACGACGCCCCGCTCATCGGCACCGGCATGGAGTTCCGTGCCGCCGTCGACGCCGGCGACGTCACCGTGGCCAAGAAGGCGGGTGTCATCAAGGAAGTCTCCGCCGACGCGATCGAGGTCATGGAGGACGAGGGCACCTTCACCACCTATCGCCTCGCGAAGTTCCGTCGCTCGAACCAGGGCACCTGCACGAACCAGCGTCCGCTGGTCGCCGAGGGTGACCGGGTCGAGGTCGGAGCACCGCTGGCCGACGGTCCGTGCACCGACGAGGGCGAGATGGCCCTCGGCACGAACCTGCTGGTCGCGTTCATGCCGTGGCAAGGTCACAACTACGAGGACGCGATCATCCTCTCCCAGCGCGTCGTGCAGGACGACCTCCTCACCTCGATCCACATCGAGGAGCACGAGGTCGACGCGCGCGACACCAAGCTGGGCCCGGAGGAGATCACCCGCGACATCCCGAACGTCTCCGAGGAGATGCTCGCCGACCTCGACGAGCGCGGCATCATCCGCATCGGCGCCGAGGTCAACAACGGCGACGTCCTCGTCGGCAAGGTCACGCCCAAGGGCGAGACCGAGCTGACCCCCGAGGAGCGCCTGCTCCGGGCGATCTTCGGTGAGAAGGCGCGCGAGGTGCGCGACACCTCGCTCAAGGTGCCCCACGGCGAGTCCGGAACCGTCATCGGCGTTCGCGTGTTCAACGCCGAGGAGGGCGACGAGCTCAGCCCCGGCGTCAACCACCTCGTGCGGGTCTACGTCGCGCAGAAGCGCAAGATCAGCGACGGTGACAAGCTCGCAGGCCGCCACGGCAACAAGGGCGTCATCTCCAAGATCCTCCCCGTCGAGGACATGCCGTTCCTCGAGGACGGCACCCCGGTCGACATCGTCCTGAACCCGCTCGGCGTCCCCGGACGCATGAACGTCGGCCAGGTCCTCGAGACCCACCTCGGGTGGGTCGCGAAGAACGGCTGGCAGGTCGAGGGTCAGACCGAGGACTGGCAGAAGCGACTGAAGAAGATCGGTGCCCTCAAGGCGCCGGCCGACTCCAACATCGCCACGCCGGTGTTCGACGGTGCCCGCGAGGACGAGATCACCGGCCTCCTGGCGTCCACGCTGCCCAACCGCGACGGCGACCGCCTGGTCGGCTCCGACGGCAAGGCGGTGCTGTTCGACGGACGTTCCGGCGACCAGTTCCCCGACCCGGTCTCGGTGGGCTACATGTACATGCTGAAGCTGCACCACCTGGTCGACGACAAGATCCACGCTCGCTCGACGGGTCCGTACTCGATGATCACCCAGCAGCCGCTCGGCGGCAAGGCCCAGTTCGGTGGCCAGCGCTTCGGTGAGATGGAGGTGTGGGCCCTCGAGGCCTACGGTGCCGCTTACGCCCTGCAGGAGCTCCTCACGATCAAGTCCGACGACATCCTCGGCCGCGTCAAGGTCTACGAGGCCATCGTCAAGGGCGAGAACGTGCCGGAGCCCGGCATCCCGGAGTCGTTCAAGGTGCTCGTCAAGGAGATGCAGTCGCTGTGTCTCAACGTCGAAGTGCTCTCCTCCGACGGCACGGCCGTCGAGATGCGCGACGCGGAAGAGGATCTCTTCCGAGCCGCCGAGGAGCTCGGCATCGACCTGTCCAGGCGTGAACCCAGCTCCGTCGAGGAAGTCTGAGCACCAGCTCGGACCCACCCCAGAATTCGAGAACCCCATTCTCAGAACCAGCAAGGGAAAGAAGCCAACGTGCTTGATGTGAACTTCTTCGATCAGCTCAAGATCGGCCTCGCCACCGCGGAAGACATCCGTGCGTGGTCGTTCGGCGAGGTCAAGAAGCCTGAGACGATCAACTACCGCACGCTCAAGCCCGAGCGCGACGGCCTCTTCTGCGAGAAGATCTTCGGCCCCACCCGCGACTGGGAGTGCTACTGCGGCAAGTACAAGCGCGTGCGCTTCAAGGGCATCATCTGCGAGCGGTGTGGCGTCGAGGTCACCCGCTCGAAGGTGCGCCGTGAGCGCATGGGCCACATCGAGCTCGCCGCCCCGGTCACGCACATCTGGTACTTCAAGGGTGTGCCGAGCCGGCTCGGCTACCTGCTCGACCTCGCCCCGAAGGACCTCGAGAAGGTCATCTACTTCGCGGCCTACATGATCACGCAGGTCGACGAGGACGCCCGTCACCGCGACCTCTCCTCGCTCGAGACCAAGATCGACCTCGAGATCAAGCAGCTCGAGACCCGTCGTGACAACGAGGTCAACGAGCGCATGTCCAAGCTCGAAGAGGACATGAAGGCTCTTGAGGCCGAGGGCGCCAAGGCCGACGCCAAGCGCAAGGTCAAGGACGCCGCCGAGCGCGAGGCGCGTCAGCGTCGCGATCGCGTCCAGCGCGAGATCGACCGCCTCACCGAGGTCTGGGACCGCTTCAAGAACCTCAAGGTCCAGGACCTCGAGGGCGACGAGCTCCTCTACCGCGAGATGACGTACCGCTTCGGCAAGTACTTCGAGGGCTACATGGGCGCCATGGCGATCCAGAAGCGCCTGCAGAGCTTCGACCTCGACGCCGAGGCCGAGCACCTGCGCGAGATCATCGCCACCGGCAAGGGCCAGAAGAAGACCCGCGCCCTCAAGCGGCTCAAGGTCGTCTCGGCGTTCCTGGGCAGCAGCAACCGCCCCGAGGGCATGGTCCTCGACGCGGTCCCGGTCATCCCGCCGGAGCTGCGCCCGATGGTCCAGCTCGACGGTGGCCGCTTCGCCACGTCCGACCTCAACGACCTCTACCGCCGCGTGATCAACCGGAACAACCGCCTCAAGCGTCTGCTCGACCTCGGTGCCCCGGAGATCATCGTCAACAACGAGAAGCGGATGCTCCAGGAGGCCGTCGACTCGCTGTTCGACAACGGCCGTCGCGGCCGTCCGGTCACCGGACCGGGCAACCGTCCGCTGAAGTCGATCTCCGACATGCTCAAGGGCAAGCAGGGCCGGTTCCGTCAGAACCTGCTCGGCAAGCGCGTCGACTACTCCGGCCGTTCGGTCATCGTCGTCGGCCCGCAGCTCAAGCTGCACCAGTGCGGCCTGCCCAAGCAGATGGCGATCGAGCTGTTCAAGCCGTTCGTCATGAAGCGGCTCGTCGACCTCAACCACGCGCAGAACATCAAGAGCGCCAAGCGCATGGTCGAGCGTGGCGTGCGCGCCGAGGTGTGGGACGTCCTCGAAGAGGTCATCACCGAGCACCCGGTGCTGCTCAACCGAGCGCCCACCCTGCACCGTCTGGGCATCCAGGCGTTCGAGCCGCAGCTCATCGAGGGCAAGGCCATCCAGATCCACCCGCTCGTCTGCTCGGCGTTCAACGCCGACTTCGACGGCGACCAGATGGCCGTGCACCTGCCGTTGAGCGCCGAGGCGCAGGCCGAGGCCCGCATCCTCATGCTCTCGACGAACAACATCCTCAAGCCGGCCGACGGTCGCCCCGTCACCATGCCCACCCAGGACATGGTCATCGGGCTGTACTTCCTCACGCTCGAGCGTGACGGTCAGCCCGGTGAGGGACGCGGATTCAGCTCGATGGCTGAGGCCATCATGGCGTTCGACCGCAAGGAGATCAGCCTTCAGAGCAAGGTCAAGATCCGCATCCCCACCGCTGACGGCTCGGACACGGACACCGTGGCCGAGACCCGTGAGACGACGCTGGGTCGCGCGATCTTCAACGAGGCGCTGCCCGCCGACTACGCGTACGTCAACTACCAGGTCGGCAAGAAGCAGCTCGGCGTCATCGTCAACGACCTCGCCGAGCGCTACTCCAAGGTCGACGTGGGTGTCGCGCTCGACGCGCTCAAGGACACCGGCTTCCACTGGGCCACGCGTTCGGGCGTCACGATCTCCATCGAGGACGTCGTCACGCCGGAGCGCAAGCCTGAGATCCTCGCCACGTACGAGGCTCAGGCCGCCAAGGTCCAGCAGCAGTTCGACAAGGGCCTGATCACCGAGGACGAGCGTCGCCAGGAGCTCATCGAGATCTGGACCCAGGCCACTGCAGAGGTCTCCGCCGAGATGGAGAAGACCTTCCACGAGGACAACCCCATCTACATGATGGTCAACTCCGGTGCCCGCGGAAACATGATGCAGGTGCGCCAGATCGCCGCCATGCGAGGCCTGGTCGCCAACCCGAAGGGCGAGATCATCCCGCGCCCGATCAAGGCCAACTTCCGCGAGGGCCTGTCGGTGGTCGAGTACTTCATCGCCACCCACGGCGCCCGCAAGGGCCTGGCCGACACCGCGCTGCGCACGGCCGACTCGGGCTACCTGACGCGTCGACTCGTCGACGTCAGCCAGGACGTCATCATCCGTGAGGACGACTGCGGCACCGAGCGCGGCCTGCCCAAGGTCATCGCGACGCGTCTCGACGACGGCACCCTGGTCGCCGCCGAGAACGTCGAGACCTCGGCCTACTCGCGCAACGCCGCGGGCG
>CAWBBT010000005.1:0-1436178 GCA_963787165.1 uncultured Actinomycetota bacterium | reverse complement strand
GTCGACGGAGCTGCTCGGGCTGGTCCCGGCGTGGGCGCCGCACACCGCTCCAGGCGATCGCCCGCATCCACGCGCTGGCCGCCGCCGGGTCGGTGCCCGACTACGATCTCGGACGCCCCGGCGATCCCGCCGGCGTCGCGCGACTCGGTGAGCTGTCACGGGCCCTGGGGGCTGTCACCGACGCCCCGGCCCTGGTGGTCGCCGCGCTGACCCACGCCGAGATCGCCACCTGCGGTGCCTTCGTGTCGCACGCCGGCGTCGTCGCCCGGGCGGTCGAGCGGCTCGTCATGGTGGAGCGTGGCGTCGACCCGGCCTCAGTCACCGTGCCGGAGGCGGGGCACGCGGCGGAGGTGGACGGCTACCGCTCGGCACTCGCGGCGTACGCCCGTGGAGACGCGGCCGGCGTGAGCCAGTGGCTGATGTACGCGAGCCAGGCGTTCACGCGTGGCGCCGAGGCGTCTCCAATGGTCCGCTGAACTCGTACGACCCACGGTTATGCTCGTCGCAACCCCCAGCGAAGAGGATCACATGAAGCGCGCGTTCATCACGGGCATCACCGGGCAGGACGGCAGCACTTGACCGAACTGCTCCTCGAAAAGGGGTATGAAGTACACGGGCTCGTCCGGCGCTCGTCGTCGTTCAACCGCGGTCGCATCGATCCCATCTGGGCCAGTCATCCGGAGGCGAGCGACCGGCTGCACCTGCACTATGGCGACATGACCGACGGCGTGAGCTTGGTCAACCTGATCGGACTGGTCAAGCCCGATGAGGTCTACAACCTGGCCGCGCAGAGCCACGTGAAAGTGTCCTTCGAGATGCCGGAGTACACCGCCTCCGCGGACGGCATCGGCACGATCCGATTGCTGGAGGCCATCCGATCGATGGCACCGAGGGCCCGCTTCTACCAGGCTTCCACGTCGGAAATGTTCGGCGCCACACCGCCGCCGCAAGACGAGCGGACCCCGTTCTATCCGCGCTCACCGTACGGCGCTGCCAAGCTCTACGCCCACTGGGCCGCAGTCAATTACCGAGAGGCCTACGACCTGTTCGCCGTCTCCGGCATCCTGTTCAACCATGAATCGCCGCGCCGGGGCGAAACCTTCGTGACCCGCAAGATCACTCAAGCTGTCGCCCGCATCAAGCTTGGTCGGCAAAATGACGTGCACCTTGGAAACTTGGACGCTGTGCGCGACTGGGGTTTCGCCAAGGAATACGTCGAGGGCATGTGGCGGATGCTGCAGCATGACGTGCCCGAGACGTTCGTGCTCGGCACCGGCGTCGGCACGACCGTGCGTGAGTTTTGCATCACGGCGTTCTCGCACGCCGGCCTGGACTGGGAGGAGCACGTCCGGTACGACGCCGCATACGAGCGCCCAACCGAAGTCGACTCACTCGTTGCCGATCCGGCCAAGGCGCGCGACATGCTGGGCTGGACCGCCACGACCGGCGCCGAGGAGCTCGCCCGCTTGATGGTCGACGCCGATCTCGCGCTGTTGTCGAGTTCGTGACGACTGCGCTGGTCACCGGCGTGGGTGGGCAGGACGGGATCCTGGCAGCGCGGCGTCTGGTGGCTGAGGGATGCCGTGTCGTGGGCACGGTGCGTCCTGGCTGGACATCGCCCTCAGACGTGTACCTGGACGGGGTCGACGTCATTGAGACGGACATGCGTGACGGTGCAGCGATGGACGACCTGGTGCGCGGGGTACGGCCCGACGAGGTCTACCAGCTCGCTGGCCTGACCTCGGTCCCCGGAAGCACGCGCGACCCTGAGCTGGTCATGGAAGTCAACGACCGCGCGGTTGAGCGTTTGCTGGGGTCTTGTCGCGCGCACGTTCCGGCCAGTCGCGTCTTCCTGGCCTCCAGCGCCGAGGTGTTCGGGCCTGACGTCGTCGGTCGATGCAACGAGATGACGCCACTCGACCCTCGCGGGCCCTACGCCGAGTCCAAGGCACGAGTCCACGAGCACGCGATGGCGGCGCGGAACGTCGGGCAGTTCGTCGCGGTCGGGATCCTGTTCAATCACGAGAGCCAGATTCGTGGCAGGTCGTTCGTGACCCGCAAGGTCTCGCGGGCGGTGGCGTCGTTGGCCTGCGGAGGTGCGGAACGCATCGTGCTCGGCAATCTCGATGTCTCCCGCGATTGGGGGGCCGCCGTGGATACGGTGGACGCGATGGTCCGGATGGTCCGGGCGGACGAGCCACGCGTGGTCGTCGTGGCCACGAGCGTGCTCCGCACGGTCCGTGAACTCGTGGAGACGGCAGCCGCGGCCGGTGGTCTCGACGACCCGTGGAGCCACGTGACCCAGGACGCATCGTTCATGCGTGCCACCGACACACCCGGCGCCTTGGCCGACATCACGACGGCGACCGAATGGCTGGGTTGGTCGCCCACCCACTCGTTCACCGACCTGATCGCGACGATGGTCACCACCGATGTCCGCCGGATCGAGTCGGGTGTGGAGGAGTCTCCGGACTATCTCCGCTGACGGGTCGGAGCAGATCCGTGGTCCATGTGGCCGACCTCCGGATACCAGGCCACGTCCCGGGCTGCCGCTAAGGTGTCGGGGTGACCAGGCGCGACGGCATGAGGCAGTTGACGGACCCTTCCGATGTGACTGCCGTTGCTGCGACCGAAAGCGACGCCGGATGACCGATCTGCTCGTGGTCGGCTCCGGATTCTTCGGGTTGACGGTCGCCGACCGGTGCGCCCGCGAGCTTGGGCTGAATGTGCAAGTGATCGACCGGCGCGACCATCTCGGTGGCAACGCATACAGCGAGATCGAACCGCAGACCGGCATCGAGGTGCACCGATACGGCGCGCACCTGTTTCACACCTCCAACGCGCGTGTGTGGGATTACGCCAACCGCTTCACCTCGTTCACCGGCTATCAACACCGTGTCTTCACGACACACCGCGGTGAGGTGTTCGCGATGCCCATCAACCTCGGGACCATCAACCAGTTCAACCACTCGGCGTTCACACCCGATGAGGCGCGCGCATGGGTCGCCGCGCATGCCTCAACGCTGCAGGGCGAACCGCGCAACCTGGAGGAAAAGGCGATTTCGCTCATCGGCGAGCCGCTCTACGACGCGTTCATCAAGGGCTACACCGCCAAGCAGTGGCAGACCGACCCACGCGAGCTCGGCGCCGACATCATCAGCCGGTTGCCCGTCCGCTATTCCTACGACAACCGCTACTTCTCCGACACCTTCGAGGGCCTGCCCACGGACGGTTACACGGCCTGGCTGGAGCGGATGATCGACCACCCGAACATCACGATCACCCTCGATGCGGACTTCTTCGACGACACGCAGCCATGGAACAAAGGCGCAACCGTCGGACAGCTGCCCGTCGTCTACACCGGTCCGGTCGACCGCTACTTCGACTTCGCCCACGGCGAGCTCTCATGGAGGACGCTCGACTTCGAAGTCGAGGTGATGTCAGAGGGGGACTTCCAGGGAACGAGCGTGATGAACTACGCCGATGTGGACGTGCCCTTCACGCGGATTCACGAGTTCCGTCACTTTTACCCTGAGCGCGACTACCCCGACGACGCAACCGTCATCATGCGTGAGTTCAGCCGCTTCGCCGACCCCAGCGACGAGCCGTACTACCCCGTCAACGCGGCACATGACCGCGAACGGCTTCTCGCCTATCGCGAGCTCAGCCGTCGCGAGGACGGCGTCGTGTTCGGTGGCCGGCTCGGCACCTACCAGTACCTCGACATGCACATGGCGATCGCCTCCGCGCTGGGCACGGTCGACAACGTCATCGCACCGCTCGTCGGTTGACGCTTGCGCCCAGTCGACGCCTACTCGACGACCGCGGCCCAACGAATCCTTGACCTGGACCTCAGCGCGAACTTTGGCCTATTGCAACTGCGATCAAAGTCGTGCTCAACTCTCCGTGCCACCGCGGACGACCTTGTTCTCCTTCATCGCCAGCTCGGCGACGATCTTCACGCTCTTCGGTCGCCAAGGGCCGGGGAGGTCGTTGCAGGCGTCGCGAACAGCGGTCTTGAGGTCGAGCTCGTTGACGCCGTCGTCGGCGACGACGTCGACCGCGACGACGGCTCCGACGAGGGCGTTGGCGCGGCCGTAGACGCGGGCTGCCTTCACGCCGGGTACAGCGGTGACCCGGTCCTCGACCGGGAGCGGGTGGACCTTGACGCCCCCGACGTTGATGACCTCGGTCTTGCGGCCGCGGAAGGCGATCCGGTCGCCGACCACCTCAACCAGGTCGCCGGTGGGCCACCACTCGTCGGCGGGGCGGTCTTCCTCGCCGTGGTAGCCGAGCATGCCGGCACTCGAGCGCACCCATAGCTCGTCGTCGACGATCTTGAGGCTCACCTCCGCATCGCCGCCACCCCCGAGCAGAGCAGTCGGCAGCCCATCGTTGCCGTCGCGGACCGAGCCGGTCGAGCCGAACTCCGAGCCAGCGTAGATGTGCGAGATCCGCGCCGAGGGGAACGTCTCGCGCAACTCGTCCAGCAGCGCGCCGGGAGCGGCCTCGCCGCCGAGCGTGATCTGTATCAGCTGCGGCACGGGCCGCGGGTCGGCGCGGAACTCGGCGAGCAGGAACCGCCAGAACGTCGGCGTCGCGCTGATGTGAGTGACCTCGTGGTCGTGGAGCAGCTCGAGCACGGCCTGCGGGCGTCGTACGGACGGAGCGACGAGAGTCGCGCCGGTGCCGAGCACGTGGATGAGCACCTGGAGACCGGCGAACTGCTGCGGGCCATAGGCCAGCATCCACACCTGACCCGAGCCGTCGCGGGCATTCTCGATCCGCGCGAGCTGGCGGGACCAGTCGTGACGGACGCCCTTGGGCGCGCCAGTGCTGCCGGTGGTGAGGACGAGCAGCGGCCGCCGCTCCGGGAGTACGGCGAGTGCGTCCGCCTCGCGGCGCAGGACGTCCGGACGCAGGACCGAAATGTCAGGTGCGCCGAGGTCGGCGCGGTCGGAGACCACGATCGCATGGCCGAACGCGGCGGCCTGACGGTCCATCTCCCCAAGCGCGATGTCCGGTGCGTAGACGCACGCCTCGACGCCCACCAGGGACGACGCCGCGAGAAGCGCGACGACGAGCGGAATGTCGTTGGACGAGATGGCGAACCGCTCGATGCCCTCGGCCTGCAGCCCACGCGCGAGCGCTTCGGCCTCGGCGGCGAGCGCGGCGTAGGTCCAGCTACCACCTTCGGCGATCATCGCCACCGCGTCGGGGTCCTGCGCAGCGCGGCGGCGAAGCAGCTCGATCACGGCTTGACTGCGGCGATCAGACCGTAGCCGAAGGTGCCGTCCCGCCACAGCGACTCGAGGATGTCGGCACTTCGCGCAAATGCGGTGTGGCCGTGCTCGCCCAGCGCGTCGACGACGGCATCACGGTACTGCGCGGCGTTGGCGCGCCACGCCGGGAAGGTCGGGAGGGTCGCTTCGGTGAGGTCGTGGACTTGCTCGACGACGAGCCCGGCCTTCTCGAACCAGCCTGCGTAGTCGGCCAGCGGCTCCATCCGGGCGTCCCCGAACGCCTCGCGCAGTGTCGCGAACTCCTCGCGCCGCTTGCGCACCTCAACGAAAGGGATGTTCCGGTGGCGCACGATGTCGCACCACACCAACCGTCCGCCCGGCTTGAGAACGCGCACCGATTCAGACACCAGCGCCTGTCGGTCGCGCATCAGGTGGGACGACTCCAGAATCCAGACGCGGTCGAAACTATCGTCGGCGAACTCGTTGGCGGTCGCGTCCTGCTGCTCGAACGACACCTGGCCGGAAAGCCCGGCCGCCTCGGTGAGCGCGCGCGCGGTCGCCACGCCCACCGAGCTGGTGGTGATACCGACCGAATCGACGCCGTACGTTGCAGCGAGGAACCGGCTCTGCGCGCCGGTGCCGCACCCGACGTCGAGCACGCGCAGGCCGGGCTCGAATCGCGCGCCTGCGGCCATCCGCTCGGTGAGCCGGTGCGTGGCGACATCGAGCTTCTCGTCAGGGGATTCGAACACGCCGTAGTGGAGCTCTTCCCCGAGCAACATCGCCCAGCCGTGGGTGACCCGATCGTAGTGTGCGGCGGGCTCGTAGGACTCGGTCACGTCGCTCCTCAACAGGTCAGGCCGCCGTCGACGACCAGCACCTGTCCGGTGAGCCAGTTGTTGTGCCCATCGACGAGGAACTGGATCGCGCGGGCGATGTCGTCGGGCTCGCCCAGTCGACCGGCGGGGGTTCGACGAACGATCTGGTTGAGCTGTGCGTCGTCCAGGCCGTGGCTCATCTCGGTCTTGAGGTAACCGGACGCCACGCTGTTGACCGTGATCTTTCGCGAGCCCAGCTCGCGTGCCAGTGACCGGGTGAAGCCGTCCAACGCGGCCTTGGTGGCGCTGTAGACGGTGAGTCCGCGGTAGCCGGTCAATCCGACGATGGACGAGATGTTCACGATCCTGCCGCCGCCGTGGCTCAGCATGCTGCGAACGACTCGCTTGGTGAGGTGGATCGTCGCCTTCAGGTTGAGGTCGATCACGGTGTCGGAGTCCTCGTCGGAGAAGAGCGCGAGGACTCCATCGCGCGCGACACCCGCGTTGTTGACCAAGACGTCGATCCCGCCCCACTGGTCGACGACCGCCTGGACGAAGGCGGTCGATTGCTCACGGTCGGCGATGTCGGCCTCGACGAAGAGGAAGCGGTCGGCGCATGTCGGGTCCGACTCCCACTCCTTGACCTGTGGCGTCGTCGAACGCGAGCACGACGCGACGCGGTCGCCAGAGTCGAGGAAGGACTGGACGATACCGGCACCCAGGCCACGGCTGCCTCCTGTGACGATGACCGTGCGCGGCTCCGCCGTCATGCCGGGGCGGACGCGTCGCTCGCGCCGTAGAAGTCCACGATGTCTGCCACCGTCTCGGCCATCAGAGCCAGCACCGAGAGGGTCCGAGCCGAACTGGTCTTCGAGGACCGCGAACAGCGGTGCGCTCTCGAGGGAGACGATCCGGGCAGATGCTGTCGCTGGGGGTCGGAAACTCGAGGTGACCTCCAGGCCGCTCTTGTCACTGTGCCCTCGCAGCTGTTCGAAACCGTCACCATCGTGCTCTGCACGTCAGTCATGTTGAGGATCCCCGTCAGGGATCTGTCGAAAACTATCAGACACCTTGTCGCCCCCGTAACGGCGTCGGTTGTAGACCCAATCGGAGATTTCGATGGGCCCGAGCCGTCGCGACGGGACACCGCCGTACAAGCTGCCACCCTTGAGCTCCTGACGGGTCCAGAGCGCCGAACCCGCCGCCACAAGCGCACCCTCGCCGACGACGGCACCGGGCAGCATGGTGCATGACGTGGACACGATCGCCCCCTGCCTGATCTCCACCGGCTCGAGGATCATGCCGCCCTCGTGCGGGTCGAATGCGTGGCTGAGCACCGTGGTCCGGATCCCGGTGATCCACGTGTCGTCCTCCATCAACAGTCCACCGCCGCAGTCAAGGAAGTGAAAACTGATGATGTGGGCGTGGTCGCCCATCTGAAGGGTGCGTCGAAGGCCCCGTTCGTCAGGCGGCAGCCCCGGCTCGAGACCGGACCCGCCGAGGATCCAGTTGAAGATCCTGATCCGCGAGCCGATCCCCATCTGGACCCTGGCCAAGAACCGGAAGGCGTTGAAGTGACCGATGCTCACGCCCTCGGCCAGCTCGAACCTGTCGACGTGCTGAACCCAGCAGATCCCCATCCGCACGGTGGGATGAATGTGGTGTCCGAGCCGGTTCAACAGCTTGGTCTTGACGCCGCTTGGCGGCAGCAGGCAGATCAGCGTCGTCAGGTTGTGGCGCACTCGCGAAATGCTACCCCGGCCCATCCGGCAGCGTGCGGTGTAGCGTGCGCCAGCGCGCTGCCGCTAGCATCCTGCGCGTGAAAGGACTGGCATCCACGTACGCCATCGCGCGCCGACGAGCGGGGTGGTTCATCCGCGACCGGGCGCCGCGCCGCAAGGTGGTGCGCGACGTCCAAGGCGTGCGGATGGTGTTGCCGTGGTCGCACCGGCTGCCCGACTACGCCGCAGCCAACGGGGACTACGGCCAGAACCTTGTCGACCTCGCCCGGCTGCTCGCCGAGACCAGTCCGCTCAAGGTCCTGGACATCGGCGCAAACGTCGGGGACTCCGCGCTCCAGATCTTGCACGCGGCCGACGGCGACGTCCTCTGCATCGAGGGCGACCCGGCCTATCTTGAATTCCTGCACCTCAACGTTGACAGGGATGACCGGATCGCTGTCGTCGAGGCGCTGCTCGCTGTCAGCGAGGCGGGGGAGCCCACGAAGGCAGTGCGCACCGGCGGTACGACGCGGTTCGTGAGCGGGGACGCGGACGACGCCATGCCGTCGGTGACGCCGGCTGCGCTACGCGCGGAGTTTCCCGGCTTCGCGGACCTGCGCCTCGTCAAGTCCGACACGGACGGCTATGACATCTCACTGGTGCCCGTGGTGGCGGAGGAGTGGGCGGACGCGCATCCCGTGCTGTTCTTCGAGTACGACCCATACCTGATCCGATTGGCCGGCCTCGACCCGCTGTCCGTGTGGCCGCGGCTGCAGGAACTCGGCTATTCCGACATCGCGGTTTGGGACAACGGCGGCACGCCGGTCGGCCGGATGACAACCGCGACAATCGTTGAAAGGGTTCCCGGCCTCGACGACATCCCGGGCGATCGGCCCGCGGCGCGTTCCTACTGGGACGTCGCGCTGGTCCACGCCGACGACGACCTCGGCCGCGCAGCGTTGAACCAGCTCATCCCCACCTGAGTAGTTTCCGGGCGCCCCGACCGGCGCTGAGGATCGCCGGCGAAAGCAACGCCTTGGTGCGGACGTCGATGGGACCGCGGTGGAACAGGTGCCAGTTGGCGCCGTTGCTGGTGAGCTCGTAACCGAGGTGCTCGCCGACCCGGCGCAGCGAGTCCACGGTGTGGAAGGTGATGTGCTGGCCGACTCCGGGCATGTAGTACCACCAGTCGCTGACCTTGGGCGCCGGGTCGGGGAGGGTGCAGGTCGTGAAGAGTATCCGGTTGGTTCGGTCGGCGAGATGGGCGAGCTCAGCTCTCGGCTCGGCAAGGTGCTCCATCACCTCGAACGCCGTCACCATGTCGTAGCTGCCCACGCCGTCGTCTTCGAAGGAGGTCGCGAACACAGGAGACGCGTAATCGTCGTGCTGCCAGAAATCGAAGCCCTTGTCGCGCATGGCTTGGGTGAAGACGCCGTACCCCGCAGCCCAGTCGAGGAACCGGCCGCTCTTGAGGCCCTCAAACCGGATGATTGCGGAGGTCATCGCGCTCAACCGGCGGGCGCGGCGGAGCAGGCCGGTGTCGGCGGCGTGGATCGCGCTGCTGTAGGCCTCCGTGAGCCACGGTGTCTCGCGAGTGGCGACCACGCCACACTCCGGACACCTGTGGTACTCGGCGGGGTACCGGCCCAGCACGGTCGCGCTGTCGAAGGGCGCCATCGCGGCACTGCACACAGGGCAGGGGAACGTGGTCGGCATCTCGGCTCCTGGGAGGTGGGCTCGGTGAGGTCCTAGAGCTTCGGACGGAGCTCCGCGACGACGGCCTGCGCGATCTTGCGCCGGCCGCTGAGAGAGTAGTGCTCGTTGCCGTCGCTGCTATCAAAGAAGTCGGCATCCTCGAGCGGTGCCTCGACGAGTAGGGGCGTCGTCTCGCCCACAGGGGTGAGAGCCGCCTGCAGCTGCGCGAGATTGGCCCGGACATGGGTCTCGAACTCGCCGGGGAAGAGCGACTCGCCGTGGTGGAGCGGGGCCGGGTCCCAGTACATGGACGTCGGCACGCCGTACTGACGCACGGTCTCGCCGAAGCGGCGCACCTCCGTCAAGCGCGGGTGGTCGACCGTCACGATCTCGCCGTGGTAGAAATCGAAGAGTCGCTTCCGGACATCGCGCGACATGGGCTGGATGACCTTGCCCCGGAGCCAGGCCCGGTGGGAGCCGATGCTCGATCGGCCGCCCCAACGGGTGACCACCTCGAGCTTGTCGAACTCGGCCTTCTCTGCGTCATCGGGCTTGCTGCCGCCGCGGAGGAGCGAACGCACCTTCTTGCGCGGGTCTTGGGCGGTCAGATGCGCTCGCAGCCGGTCGTAGCGGTACCAAGGGTTTTCCGTCACGTGGGTCATCGCGTTGGGTCGCGTGGACATCGCGACGATGAGGGCGCCAGGACGCTGGTCGAGCTGTGCGAAGAGTCGCAGGATGTCGCCGTAGACGCCGGCGCCGAAGCCGGGGCCCGCGATGACCGCCACGTGTGCCGGGTTCATCTCACGGCGCACCAGCCCGGGGATCAAGATCTGCTCGTGGTCATCGGGAGACGCCCAGAGAAACGAGCTGTCGCCGAGCATCAAGACGTCGGCCGCGCCCGCGATGATCGCTCGGCGGGCCCGCTCGACCTGCAGCAGCTGTTGGTCGACCGCACGCTGCCGGATGTCTCTCAGCTGACGTCGGACCTTCAGAGGCACTGACATGCGGCGCGTGACCTTTCCGGGGGTGCGGGACTTGACGACTCGTACGTTACTGGCCGCGCAGATCTGGAATGATGGAACCTGTGTTGGAGACAGACCGCTCGCATGGCTGAGGCCGCCGCAGCGGTTCCGACCGGGTCGGCCGGCCGGCGTGCGGGCCTTGTCACCCTCGACCAGGTGTTGTCCGGTGGCTCCAACCTGCTCGTGGTCCTCCTCGCCGCCCACGTCCTCAATCCGCGCGATTTCGGTGTGTTCAGCCTGATCTTGTTGACCTACAGCTTCGCACTGGCGCCCACCCGCGCAGTGATCTCGCTGCCCGTCCTCGTCCATCCCGAGGATGCCGACGATCGACCGTGGCGCGTCCTCGGGAGCGCATCGGTGCTCGGCATCTGGGTCGGAGCGATCTTCGTGGTGGTCGGAGCGCTGCTCTATCTCTCGGGGTCGGAGCTCGGGCCGGCGGCGCTGCTGTCGGGAATCCTGTTGCCGCTGCTCCAGCTCCATGACGTGGGCCGCTACCTGGCGATTGCGCGGCACAGCCCGGGACGCGCGCTCATCCTCGACCTCACCTGGCTGGTGCTGATGGTGGGCGCCTTCGTGGTTGGGCAAGCTCTCGGGCTGCTGTCATTGGTTTCGCTGATCCTGATCTGGGGAGGGTCGGGGGCAGTGGCCGCGCTGTGGCTGCTCGTGCACTACCGCTTGCCCAGTCGTGGTGACATCTCGTTGACGTGGCTGCGTGAGCGGTGGGACTTCTCCTGGCGGTCCTTGGTCGCGAACACCTCGACGATGGGAGGCGCTCTCCTGGGTGCAGTGGCGATCTCCTTCTTCAGCAGCCCCGTCGCGGTCGCCGCCGTGCGCGCGGCGCTGCTCCTCGGTCGACCTGCTGCCATGGTTCAGATGTCGGTGGCTTCCTCGGTTGCGGCCGATGTCGCGAGGGACACGACCAACGCGCGAGGCTTGCGACGACATCAAGTGCGAGCCATGTCCATCTCGGGTGCAGCGGCCCTCGTCAACCTCGGAATCCTGGTGGCGCTGCCCGACTGGGCCGGGGAGGCACTGCTCGGCAACATCTGGCCGCTGATCGAGCCGCTGATGCTCGCGGCCGGACTGACCGTGGTCGGCTTCGCAGCCCAGAGCGGAGTGCGCGCGGTCCTCCTCGGGCGTCGACAGATCAAGATCACCATGGTCGCCGACCTCGCAGGCGCCGCCATCACCATCGGCAGCATGGCGGCCGGAGCGTACGTCGGGGATGCACCCGGCGCCGTGTGGGGCCTGGTCGTCGGGCAGGGGCTGACGGCGGCGTTCTGGTGGGCCGCGTTCGCGCGCTACCTGCGAACCGCGCAGGCTGATTGAACTATCCTGCAGCCGTAATCCGGTGACAGTGAGGAGATGACACGTGGGTGACCGCAGGTCGGCCCGGGTCCGGGCGTCGAACGCGATGGCAGGCCTTCACGCCGTGTACATCCGCAAGCGGAATCAGCGCGGCGGCGATCCGGAGCTCCGTCAGCTCAACTCGCTTCGCAAGGCCTACGGTGCACCGAACGGTCCGGAGCTGTTGATCTTCGGTGACTCGGCCATGTGGTGGACCAACAGTGCTGACACCCATCGCCTGCCGCTTCCCAAGCTGGTGATGGATGGACTCGGGGCTGACTGGCGCTACGAGTCGCTGGTCGGCGCACTCTATGGTCCGCGCATCGTCGGCGCCTACCTCTCGGCTCTCGACCACGCCGTGTCCCGACCCGAGGTGGTCGTGGTACCGCTCGCCGTGCGCACCACGACGACCCTGTCACTGCAGCACCCGAGCTTCGCGCACGAGCTGGAGGCGGAAGCCATCCGCGCCATCGTCGCTCGGGGATCAACTGAGACCGAGGGCTTGCCACGGCCGCCTACGAATGCGCTCGAGGATTACGATCGGTTACCCGCACCCAGTCTGTTCGGAGCCCGCCGAACCGTCGGCGAGCTACGGATGATCATCAGCGCCACACCTGAAACTGCCTGGCAGAAAGCGGTCCGTCTGCGGCATCTCCTGGACTTCTACAACGCCGAGAAGCTGACGCCCGAGAGCCTCGGAATCCGACTGATCGCCGAACTCGGTGAGCGACTGACCGCCAACAAGCTGCCGGCCGTTGCCTACATCCCGCCGGTCAATCACCCGCTCCTCAAGGCGATGTTGGGAGAGGGGGCGCTCGCGCACCTGATCGCGAACGCAGATCTCATCGAGCAGACATTCCTGGAAGCGACCGACGGGCTGGGACGCGTCGCCAACGCGGTGTTGGCATGCGACCGGGAACACTTCGGTGACCCGGTGCACTTGAATTATGAAGGCCGCAGCATACTGGCGTCTGCGATCGTCGACGCAGTGCGCGAGGTTCGAACCGTGGCCCGGAGTCCAGACCCGGTTGACCCGCGTGTCAACCCGTAGCCTAGTGTGAGCGCCGCCCACTCCATCGGCGCTGCGACATCGCACAACCTGAAAGGATCATCAATGAGTTCTGCCGACCGAGTCCGGGGCACGATCCGTTCGTTCCTCGAGCGCCAGAACAGCAGCGACATCGACGTCGACGCCGAGACGCGCCTCTTCGGGGAGGGGCTCGGACTCGACTCGCTGCAGACCGCTGAGCTCTCCGTCATGCTTGAGGACGAGATCGGCAGGGATCCATTCAGCGAGGGCGAGCTTCCTGAGACCGTCGGCGAGATCCTCGACTTCTACGAGCCGAAGTAGCTCCTCCCCTGGCTCGTTGCCGGCCGATGGTCGCGCGCGCTACACCGTCCACGTGTCGAAGCCGTGACCGGTCAGGTCGCGAAGTGCGTCAACCTCTGGTTTGAGGAGTTCGCGGAGGCGTGTCTGAGTGGCAGACGACAGGATCGGCCGCTCGGCCCTTCGCCGCAGCGCGGTGCCGATCGCCTGACGAGGTCCCTGGGGTACTCGCCGGGCGAGGCGACCTACCGGTCCCCGCCGCAGGGCATGCACCCAGGGCGGAATCGAGCCCTTGTCGTCGCCGATGTTGCGTCGCTCCAGGCCCATGGTCAGGTCGATCGGCTCCAGCCCGAGTGATTCAAACACGTCCGACACGACCGTCGCGGCGTCGGCGCCAAGAGTCGCCTGGTCGATGACCTGAATCTGATCGGCGGCGAAATGATCCAGGAACTGCTGCAGCTGTGTCGCATACCGGCTGGGCGCGACCCATTGGTTGCCGGGATCATCGGCGTCGACAAGCTCGTCCTCGAGCGGCGCGCTGGTGGCACCCCAGTGACGCTTCTCGACATAGTCGGCGATCACCCTCTCGATGGGGTCCCTGACGAGGTAGAGCAATCGTGCCTGCGGCACCAACTCAGCCATGCGTGCCGCGACTCCCGGGATGGTCGGTGCTTTGGAGTAGACCGGGCTCGACTCGAGCCGGTACCGGGTGCCAGGGGTGAAGTACGCCTGATATCGCCCCACCCAGCTGCGGCAGTTCGGGTCGGCGAAGAACCGCAGCTCCTTGTCGGACGACCCCAACACCTGCGGGTGTCGATCCAGGTAGGCGTGCATGCTCGTCGTGCCGGCCTTCATCGCCCCGATCACCACCAGGTTGGGCAGCAGCTCGAGATCGGGATCGGTTGGTGTCACGTCAGTTCGCACACGGCGTCGGGCACGGACGACAGCCATCGCACAACGAGGGCAGGTATCGAGGGGTGACCCGTCGATACGCAGGTCCCAGCCGGTGCGACGCAACTCGACCAGGCTGTTGGTCGTGATGGCCGGCGGCAGGCAGACGTCGCACTGCAGCGTGACGGTACGGCTGAGTTCAGCGAGGACGGTCATCGATGGTCACGAGGCAGCACGTGCTGCGGCCCGGCCCCATGACACACGGACGCGGGTACCGAAGTAGACCATGGTGGCAGCCTACAGACTCTCGTACCAGCCGCGGTCGGCCGCGTAACCGTACTCGACGAGCGCGTCCCCGGCGTAGGCGTCGAACACCTCGCCGGCCTCGCGCGTGAAGTGTTGCCGCCAGTCGCCGGCCACACCCTTGCGCCGAAAGCTGGCGCGACTCTCCTTGCCGGCCTGGCGCCCCCCAGCGGCCCTGGCAAAGGTGTACCGTTTCTCGGCCAGGCGCACCACCTCCAGGTCGACGGGCATACCACCCGCGACCTCGAGAGCAGGCGCAAGGGTTTCGGCTGGAGCGACCAAGAGGTCCTCGTAGCGGACGTAGCCGACGTCGGGGCGATCGGCCCAGTCCTCGAGGTGTTGCGCCCAGTTCATTCGGACGGCGGGAGCCTCGGTCATCTCGTACTCGATGAAGGCCGGTAGGTTTGCTCGGATGTCGTCCGGGTCAAAGGACGGCCCGTACAGGCGCCCGAAGATCTGGGCCAGTCTCTGTTGCACCTTCGGGTTGTTCTGTTTGGCGGCCAGTCGGGTCCAGAAGAAGTAGGTCGACACGACGACGTCGCGGCCATCACGGCGCAGGTAGATGGTCGGCGGCAGCCGCGGGTCGTAGTTCCAGTGGGCGTGCAGGACCGACTTCATCATGATTGGCGACTGATACTGGATCGGCACCGGCAACCCGAGGCTGGTGCCCATCAGCTCACACAGCCACGTCGTGCCGGACTTGGGAAACCCGCAGCCAATCCACATACCCAGTCGCCGACCGCGGTGCAGTGCGATGCGCCGAGTGGCACCACGCGAGTACCGCCGCAGTTCTTCTTCGGTGCGGAGCGTCAACCGCTCACGTCGGTCAGCCGATAGGAGCGCCATGGTTGGCAACCCTAGCCCGTGAAAACCCCGTCGCTGACGGAGCCCGTCCGGGCGTCCAGCGCGGCCTCGGCCACGAGAGCCCGGCAGTCATCTCCCACCCGCCGACCCATATCCTGCGACCATCATGACCACACTGTCCCGCAGTTCTGTGGAACCCGACCTGATGACCGTGGAGTGCGAGGTCTGTTTTCCGGCACACATCGCAACCACCACTCTGCCTGAGCTGGTGGCCCAAGGGTGGATGCTGCGGGCTCGAGGTGGCGAGATCGACATGTGTCACCACTGTCGCTACGAGCCACAACAGGGACGGGAGCCGCGGATTAGCCGGGCCGCTGGCCTCGACCTCGAAATCGGGTATCTTCCCAATTTCTTCATCATTGGCGCAGCCAAGTCCGGGACGACCAGCCTGCACTTCTATCTCGATCAGCATCCCGACATCTTCATGGCCGAGCAGAAGGAGCTTCACTTCTTCTGCGACCCCGACTTCGAGGAGTGGCTGCCGCTCTATCGCGAGCAGTTCCCGGTCGATACCCGCCTGCGGGGAGAGGCATCGACCCTTTACACCCGAGCCCCGGCCATCCCCGGCGTGCCGAAGCGGATCGCTGCCCTCGTGCCGGACGCGCGCATGATCTACCTGGTGCGTGATCCAGTGGAGCGGGCGTTGGCGTCATGGCGCGAGGAGCGCTTCCATGTCACAGAGCGGCGCCCGGCGGTGGAGGCGTTCAAGCATCCCGAAGACCCGCACAATCCTTATGTCGCCGCGAGCCGCTACGCATTCCAGCTACGTGGATTTTCCGACGAGTTCGGCGCCGACCGGATCCTCGTGCTCGATCAGGGGGAGCTCGCGACCCACGCTTCGACGGTGCTCGAGCGAGTCGTGGACTTCCTCGGTTTGCCGCCCTACCCCATCGACACGGGGACCCGCCACAACGAGAGCAGCATGAAGCTCGAGTATGGCTCGTTGGGTCACCGGCTCCGGTTCAGTGCCCCGGCACGGATGGTTCGGCGCACGCCGGATCCTCTACGGCGCGCCCTGACCGCACCAGCTCACCGATGGCTGCGCAAGCCGATCGCCGATCCTGAACTGCCCCCAGATTTATTCGAGCGGCTGCGGGCCGCGCTGGCCCCCGACGCGGCAGATTTACGCGACTCGACTGGCCTCGAGCTGGCTCATTGGTCCGTTTGAGGTCACCGGCCGGCCTTGCGGAAGAGGTAGAACGCGGTCGTGCAGGTCGATCAGCTCGCGCAGCTCGTCCGACTCGTGGATCGGCCGGTCGTCGACCAGCTCGTAGCCACGGTCGAGGACGTCCTGGCGGAACGGCTTCATCGAGCCGTCCAGCTCGGTGCTGCGCAGCTCGTCGGGAGTGTTGGGGACGATGAGCAGCCACTCGATGTCGCGCTCGGCGATCCGGTCCAGCCACCAGCGGATCGCCTCGAGCGAGCACTCGGAGAAGCTGTGGATGTTGACCGCGACGTCGTAGGAGTCGGCGAGCTTCTCGTGCTCGTCGAGACGCACCACCCGCACCGCGTCTGGCATGCCGCGGAACTCCCGGTAGTAGTCGCACAGGAACGTCGAGGTCGCGACGCCGTCGATGCAGTCGTACGGCGGCGAGGTTGGGCAATGCGGTCGACATCCGGTGCGCGAGCCGGCCGTAACCGGCGCCGATGTCGAGCACGCGCAAGGCCAGCTCTTGCTCGCGATGCCGGCGCATCGCTCGAGGTAGTTGATCTCGTTGACGCTGTCGAGCAGGTCGCGACTGATCGGCTTGCGGTCGCCGAACTCGAACGTCCAGGCGCCGAACAGGCCGTCCTCCTCGAGCCTTCGCGAGAAGGCCGAGCTCGTCGCGGGACTCGACGTCGAGGAGCGCGAGATACGTGCGGATGTTCGCGCCGCGTGCCGAGCTGGCGGAACTGCCACACGTAGGCGTTGTCGCCGCGGAACCAGGCCATCGACAGGTTCCGCTTGAGGAAGCCCGAGTGCCACTGGGTCGGGGCGGCCGCGGGGAGGTCTCGGCGAGTGCGTCGTACGCCGCCTGCAGCTCGACAGCTGCGGGTTGTCGGCATGGAGCGTCGCCTCGGCGCCCGGCGGCAGCGGGACTGCGTCGTTGTGCGAGACCTAGACGTAGCGTCGCGCCTCGTCGTCGATCCTCGTCACGAGATAGCCGACTGCGCGCGATCGCGGCCTTCGCCTGGCGCTTGGCCCACTGGCCGGCCAGGCGCGCGTCGGCGCGCTTGAGGCGGGCGACGTACCGGTTCTGCATGGAGCGTGGGACCTACCTCTGGGCGAGGGCCGGAAGCGGCGGTGACTGTATCAGCGGCTCGCGGTCGCATACGATCCCGGCGCCACGACTTGCAGGAGGCCGAGTGTCCGGCACCCCCGTGGTCTTGATCGCGTTCAACCGACCCGAGGTGACCCGCCGGACGTTTGCCGCGATCCGCGAGGCCCGGCCTCCGCGGCTGTTCCTCGTCTGCGACGGTCCGCGGGCGGACCGTCCCGGCGACGCCGACGAAGTGCGCCGCGGTCCGGGGCCCTGCTCGGCGACGTCGACTGGCCGTGCGATGTCGACCACCGCTTCAGCGAGCGGAACCTGGGGGTCGAGGCCAACGTCGAGCTGGGTCTCGACCACGTCTTCGCGCAGGTGGAGCGGGCTATCGTGCTCGAGGACGACTGCCTGGCCGACTCGACGTTCTTCCGCTACGCCGACGAGCTGCTCGACCGGTACGCCGACGACCGGCGGGTCTGGCAGATTGCGGGCAACGGGCTCGGACTGCCCGAGGGCCTTTTCCACGGGTCGTCGCTACGCGTTCTCGGCGTGGGCCAGCGTGTGGGGCTGGGCGACGTGGGCCGATCGCTGGCACCGCCATCGCGAGCTGTTCCCGCGCGACCATACGGCACCGATGGAGACGCGCCGGTCCGAATCGCGCCGTTCGCGCTGGACCGGCTCAGCTGGTCACGCGCGGTGGTCGGCGGCACTTCGTCGATGCGGCCGTCGGTCCGACGACGTGATCACGCACGGCTGGGACAAGCACTGGTGGTTGTCGATCATGTCTGCGGGCGGGGTGTGCGCGACACCCTCGCATCAGCCTGGTCGAGAACGTCGGCTTCGGTGAGGGGGCGACCCACACGGTCGGCTCCGGCGCCGACTACGGCGTCGCCCGCCCGATGGCGTTTCCGCTCGTGCACCCGGCGGACGTGATTGCGTCGACGTCGACGTCGAGCGCGAGCTGGAGCTGATCCTCAGCCGGGTCGGCGGCCGGATGGCCCACCTGGTCAGGCACGTGGTGCGCTCTGAAAGGATCCGCGGTGCTGCGATCGGCCGCCGACAGTCGCGCCGCGACAGGTCTGGCCAGAACGCTTTCCCGGATGACTGACAGGAGGCCCGGGTGACCGGATTCACCGTGGCGACGCCCGTCGTCCTGTTCGTTTTCCGCCGCCCGGCGGTCACGCTTCGCAACCTCGACGTCCTGCGGGAGGTGCGTCCTGAGCGGCTCTTCGTGGTCGCCGATGGCCCTCGTCCCGGCCGGACCGAGGACGCCGAGCAGGTGGCCGCCGTGCGGGCCCTGGTCGACGATGCTGTGGACTGGGACTGCAAGGTCGAGACGCGGTACGCCGAGCGAAACCTCGGTCTCGAGGCCAGCATCGAGCTCGGGCTCGACTGGGTGTTCACTCGGGCCAACCGAGCGATCGTGCTCGAGGACGACTGCATCCCCGACCCGACCTTCTTCCGATTCTGCGATGAACTGCTCGAGCGCTACGCCGGCGAGCCACGGGTCTGGCAGATCTCCGGCGACCCTCACCACGTGCCGACTGAGCTCTTCCGCGGTGCCAGCTATGACTTCTCGACCTGGGCATCGGTCTGGGGTTGGGCGACCTGGGCCGACCGGTGGCACGCGCATCGTGAGGAGTTCAACCGCGATCACGCTGGTGCAGCGGACCGGGTCGACGCCACGCCGCGCACGGCGCCCGCCCTACGCCGGACTTCTGTGGTGCCGCACCCCGACTCCCTCATCACCCAGGCCGCGCTGCGCCACTTCACTCAGGTCGCCGGAGAGACCGACGGCGACTTGCGGGGGTGGGACCACCATTGGTGGGTCACGATCATGTCCCGCCAGCGCCTGTCGATCATGCCGGCGGTCACGCTGGTCGAGAACGACGGCTATGGCGAGAGCGCCACGCACACGCAGTCGAACAAGGAACCGACCAAGGCCGAACCGATGACGTTCCCGCTCGTCCACCCGGCCAGGATCGAGCTCAACCGAGACATCGAGGGCGAGCTTGAGCTGGTGTTGCTGCGCACCGACGGTCAGCTCTCGCGGCTGGCTCGGCGACTGATCAAGCCGCTGTGGATGCGGGCGATCGTGCGCCGGATCGTCACGTTCCCGCCCGTGTGGCGGCTCGTCCGCCGCCTGGTGTCCAAGTGAGCCTGCCGTCGTGGCTGCGGCCCTGGTGGTGGATCTTCAAGCGCGTCCACCGGTTCGTCACTCTCGTGTGCGGATACCTGTTTCGACTGGTGTCACCGATGCTGGGTGCACGGGGCGTGCCCCGCGGCGCCACCGAGAAGTCGCTGGAAACGGCGGACCGCGAACCCGACACGGTCACGCTCCACACCGGCAGCCCCGCGGTGTCGCTCGACCGCGGGACCACGCGGGGAGAGCCGGCCGGCCACTGGGTGTTCGCGGACGCCACCACCACGACCGTGCCGGCAACCTTCACTCTGGAGGTGCGCGGCGGCCGGCTCAGCGGTGACTACGGGGCTCTGACCACGCCCGGGAAGCTGCTCGACCACGAGACGAGCGGATACTTCGGTGTCTCCAACTGGCGCGAACACCCGATCTACCTGCGGCCAACCCTCGGTTCCATCGAGCACGTCGACGGCACGGCGCTCAGCCTCACCACCCGCGGCACGGCGATCAACTACTACCACTTCCTCTTCGACGCGATCGGCCGTTACGGCGTGCTCGAGGAGAGCTTCCCCGGCACGAAGATCGACGCCGTGGTGGTGCCGCACGCGGTCGCCTACCAGCGGCAGCTGCTGGAGCTCGCGGGGATCTCCGGCCCGTGGATCCAGCCGCGCCGCGGCCACACCATTACCGCCGACCGGATGCTGGTGCCGAGCAACCCCAACTGGGCGCTCGACGCTCCGCCGGCCAGCGTCGACTGGCTGCGCGACCGGCTCCGGCCGAGCGCCTCTTCCGGAAGCCCGCGCCGGCTCTACCTCACCCGCGGCACCACCCCGCGCACCCGGCGCTACGTCCAAGAGCCTGAGCTCTGGCCGCACCTGAAGCAGCGCGGCTTTGCCCGGCTCGACCCCGGCACGCTCAGGGTGCAGGAACAGATCAACGTCTTCAGCAGCGCCGAGGTCATCGTTGCCCCTCATGGCGCCGCCCTGACCAACGTCACCTTCAGTCCGCGCGGGGTGAAGGTGCTCGAGCTTTTCGCGTCCACCTACGTCCACCGTGGGTTGTGGTCGATCTGCAAGGCCCTCGACGCCGACTACCGCTACATCGTCGCTGATGGCCCCGGAGGTTCCGAGGGCCCCAATGCCGGAGTCCTCGACGACGTGTCGATCCCGGTGGAGCACGTGCTCTCCGGTCTCGACGAGATGCTCAGATGAGCGGCGGGTAGCGTGTCCGCCGTGACCGATGAAGAGCAGGAGTTCCGGCCGGGTTCGACGCTTTCGAGGCTGTACCCGGAGGTGGGCGCCGGCGGATTCACGCGGTCCGACGGCTTCATCGAGTTCTACACGCGTGTCGGTGCGCTGCTCGACGCAGACAGCGAGGTGCTCGACTTCGGCGCCGGGCGCGGGCTCTGGGCCACCGAGCCACTGCCACCGCTGCACAAGCGGCTCAGGGCCTTCCACGAACGGATCAAGGCCGTTCACGGCGTCGACGTCGACCCCGTCGTCCTCGACAACCCGACGCTCGAGTCGGCCCAGGTGATCGCGCCCTCCGGGCCGATCCCCTTCGAGGACGCGTCCTTCGACATGGTCGTCGCCGACCACGTGCTCGAGCACGTGGCGGCCGAGGACGCCGACGTCGTGGCACGAGAGATCCTGCGCGTGCTCCGCCCGGGCGGATGGCTCGCTGCGCGCACTCCCAACAAATGGGGGCTGATCGGCATCGCCGCGCGGGCAGTGCCGAACGGCCTCCACACGCGGGTCCTTCGGCTGCTCCAGCCGGCGCGCAAGACAGAAGACGTGTTTCCGGTCCGCTACTCGATGAACACCCGCCGCGACCTGCGCCGCTGCTTCCCTGAGCCACACCAGCTACTCGTCTACGGCCACGCCTCCGAGCCGAGGTACTTCGGCAACTCGGTGGTCGCCTGGCGACTCGCCCAGCTCGCGGACTGGCTGACTCCGCCGCGACTCGCGCCGACGTTGATGGTCTTTGTGCAGAAGGCGGGCTGAGGGCGCGGCAGGTGCTCAGGACGTGGCGCAATCGGCTCCGCCGCAACTGGGACGTGTTCGACCTCTCGCTCATGCCGACCAACGGACGCCGCACAGCGGGCCGCACGGCACGAGAAGGCCGGACGTTCTCCCGGTACAGGTTTAGGGCAATGTATAGGCGGGAATTGGTGGGATCCGCGAAGGCCGCCAGCCCAAAAGCGATAGGGTTTCGGGAGCTTTCCACACAGGGAGGCTTGAGGGTTGGCCGGTGACGGGAGGCGGCGTGAAGGAACGATTGGTGCCGGTCCTCGTGGTCGGCCCACTCCTTCTCGGGCTTCCGGTGGCGGCGATAAGTTCGTTGCTGGTCGCTGCCTCGATTGCGGCGGTCGCCGTTCTCGTTCTGCTGCTAGGTATCCTTGGTTTCGACCGGACGTCGGTGTGCATCATGGTGGCAGCGTTTGCGCTCGCGCCATCGGACGAGCTTGGTGCTCCCTGGATTCGAGTTCTTCAGCATCTCTGACGCGCTGTTCTTCCTGTCCATCGGCTTGGCGTTGCCACGGCTCATGGCACGACGCATCTGGTTGCCGCCGATCTTCGTGATCGGCTCGATGGTCTTCGTGACGATCTCGGTACTGGCGAGCCTGCAATCGTCGAGTCCCGGCGAGAGCTACTACTACTGCTGCGCGCGTCATCTTCACCGTGATCGGGATTCCGGCTCTGCTGGTCTGGTGGTCGCCACGAGGCAGGGTCTTGGTGGCATTGGTACTCGCGTATGCGGTAGGTACGGGAGTCAGCGTTCTGGTGGGCGTTCCAGAAATGGGAAGTGCCCGCAATTTCGGGCTGACGCAGCATCCAAATGTGTTGGGCTACACCGCAGTGCTCACGCTGTCCTTGTTGCCGTTCCTCACGAAAACGCTGACCTAGACCCATCGATCGTGGATATGCGTGACCGGTGTTCGGAATCGCCTTCCTTGGGATCATGACAAGTGGCAGCCGCGCCGCGCTGATCGTGGCGCTGGTCCTGCTCGTCCTCGTCCCGGCCGCCGAACGGTCGATCGTCGCCGCTCTCACGGTACTGGGGTCCGGACTAGTCGCGATCTTGGTTTTCGGCCAGCGGATCGAAGCCGGCGGCGAGGGCCAGGACGCGCTCTCGAGGTTGCTGGGGGCAGGCGATGTCGAAGGGTCTGACTCGGCGCGGGTCGAGGGCGTTGAAAAGGTCTGGGCCTTGGCTCTCGAGCACCCGTTCCTGGGATCTGGATTCACGTTCAGCGACTTCATCGCGCACAACGCCTACGTCCAAATAGCAGCGGCTGCGGGCTTCCTCGGTCTCGCCGCGTTCGCCGTGATCTGCGCTTCGATGGTCACGCCGCTGTTCGCGTACGACGACGTGCACAGCCGCCTGGTCTATCCCGCCATCGTCTTCCTGATCGCCGGACCAGTGAGTCCGAACCTCACTGACCGCTATATCGGTTTCCTCCTGGGCCTTTCCATGGTCGGTGTCGTGGCGGTGCACGAGGCTCGTCGGGGGGCACGGCCAGAAGGCCGGACTCAGAACCGAGCGCGCTCCCGATCAGCCGACGGTCACGAGCATCGGTCGGGAGGGCCGGAGCCAGGCCCACTGCTCAACGGCTGATTCAGTGTTGGGGCACGTCTGCTTCGACGCCTTGGCGTGCGCGCGATGATGCGGATCATGTCGGCGAAGCGGTCGCCGACCTGTTCGGCATCGAACTGCTGCTCGGCTCGTTCGCGGGTTGCGTTGCCGATCGCCGCTGATGCGACTTCGGTCGGCGGCAAGTGCGACGAGCCAGTCGACCGCCGACATGACGCCGATGGCGTCGGGCTCGGCAACGAATCCACCGGCGGCCGCAATGTCGATCGCGGCCGGGTTGTCGGCTGGCATGAGCCCGATAATCGGTCGTCCGGCAGCCATGTAGGACAAGACCTTGCTCGGGATCGAGAACTTGGTCGCGTCGGGTTCGAGGAGGGCGACGAGTACATCAGCCGAGCCCAGGACGTCGGGAAGGTAGTCGGCGGGCTGGAACCCGAACACCGTGACGTTTCCGGCCGCGGCGGCCGCGGACCTCGCGACCATCGTCAGCGCCTTCCCCCTCTGACACCACGGCTAGCTGCGCGTCGACGCCTCGAGCGCGCAACTGCTCGACGAGGCTGGGGCAAGAGATCCGGGTTGTGCTTGCGGCCGAGCGTGCCGGCATAAACCAGCCGGAACTCGGGATCGTCAGGCGAACAGCAGGCTCGACCGGCGATTCGTGCGTTCGACCGGAAAGATCTTGTCGAGCGGGGACCAGTTCGGGACCACCTCGACCCGGTTCGGATCAACTCCCCATGCGTCGTAGACCTCGGTGAAAGCGTCGCCGATGGCGACGACATGCGAGGCGCTGCGTACGATGTGCGCCTCGATGGCCCACAGCAGGCGGGCAGCCAAGTCGTGCGATCGGGCGCGCGAAGCGCCGAGACACTTCGTCGGCCATCCCGCAGCTATAGATGTCCTGGTGCCACAGGATCCAAGGCAGCTCAGCGCGGCGCGCGTAGCGGGCGAACACCCACAGCGAGAACAGCGGCAGATTGCAGGCGATGACGGCGGTGGGACGCGAGCTGGCGCAGCCGCTCAACCCAAGCCCGGCCGTATGCGCGCTCCCAACGCAGACGCGCCCATGGTGCGTACTTCTGGAACGGCAGATGCAGGGAGATCGAGGCGAACGTCAGGGTGGATGCGTCGCCGGACTGGCGCTCGAGGTGGCCCTTGCCGCTGACGTACTGACCGGCGGAGAGATGCTCGACGGCAAAGCCGCGCTCGGACAGCTTGCGACTGAGTTCGGCCTGAAACGGGTGCCCAGAGAAGTCGTGGACGACGACGGTCGGGGGAATCTCGTTCATGCTCCGACCTGCGAGCTGATCGTAGATCCAGCCGTACGTCCTCTCCAGCCCGTCCTTGAGCGGGATCGACGGCTCCCACCCGTAGATCTCGCGGAAGAGCGTGTTGTCGCTGTTGCGTCCGCGAACACCCTGCGGGGCGTCAAGGTTGTAGCTGCGCTTGACCTTGACACTGGCGATCTCCTCGAGGATGTCCACCATCTGGTTGATGGTGACCAGCTCGGCCGAGCCGAGGTTGACCGGCTCGACATGATCGCCGGCGAGGATCTCGATCGTGCCGCGGACGCAGTCGTCGATGTACATGAAGCTGCGGGTCTGCTCGCCGTCACCCCAGATCTCGATTCCTTCGGTGTGGCCAAGGGCGACCTCGGCGACCTTGCGGCACAATGCGGCCGGCGCCTTCTCGCGGCCGCCCTCCCACGTGCCGAGTGGGCCGTAGACGTTGTGGTACCGGGCGACCCGGGTCTCCAGGCCGTAATCCTCGCGGAAGTGGCGAGCCATCCGCTCGGAGAACAGTTTCTCCCAGCCATAGCCATCCTCCGGGTCGGCAGGATAGGCGTCCGTTTCGGCGAGGGCCGTGACTTTCGGGTCGGTCTGCTTCGTCACCGTTGTAGACGCACGCCGAGCTGCTGTAGAAGAATCGTTGCGTGCCCGCATCTGCGGGCGGCCATGAGCATGTTCGTGCTGGTCAAGACCGAGAGCATGCACTCGGCCTTGTTGTTCTCGATGAACCCCATGCCGCCCATGTCGGCGGCGAGATTGTAGATCTCCTCTGTGCTGTCTGCGACCTTGTGCGCGTCCACGGGGTCAGAGCAGTCGGCCACGATATTCTCGGCCGATTCGTGGACCTGATGCCACTCTTCGATCGGCTTGACGTCGACGGCGCGGACATCGCGTCCTGCCCGCGACAACTGGTCGACGAGATGACCGCCGATGAATCCTCCGCCACCGGTGACGAGTACTGTCATGGATCGTGAACCTCCAGGATTCGGGTCAGCCTGACCTCGGGGGAGACCTACACCGTTACACAGCGAAACTGGCATCGGTACGGCGACGGACGCCGCCCTCATGAGATCCTAAGCCATGAGTTCGCGCGTAGGTCGCGACGGACGGTGCTCCCGTTTCGTCACGCCACAACACACTTTGCACTACAATGGCAACTGCTATCCGGTTCACATCCGGACACCGGCAAGAGGGGATCTCGTGGACCTGAGCCAGTTCCTGGGCGTGCTGCGCACCCGCTGGAAGTTCGTCTTTGTGACCCTGGGCCTGGGTGCTCTCATCACCGCCCTCGCCATCGTCCTGGTGCCTCCCACGTACGGATCCACCGCCACGCTGTTGATCTCGACGCCGTCGACCGGCGTTGCCGACACGTACTCGGCCAGCTTGACTGCTGGCCAGCGTGCCAGCTCTTACGCCGATCTGGCCAAGAATCGCGGAAGTGCTGAAGCGAGTTGCCGAACGACTCGACGGCGAAGTTTCCGCGGCGCAGCTTGCCAAGCAAGTCAACGCCTCCGTGGTGGAGAACACGTTGCTCCTCCGCGTGGATGCTCGTGCCAAGTCGCCGGACTTGGCACAGCAGATCGCCACGGTTGAGTCCGACGAGATCATTCGTCTCGTGAAGAATCTGGAAACGCCGGGCGACGAGGACGTGCCGGCGCCGATCATCGCCCGTGTCGCCGGCAAGGCGTCGCTCAGCACCACGCCCGTCTCGCCGAACGTACCGCTCAACCTTGGGTCGGCCTCTTGCTGAGCCTACTGGCAGGCATCGCCGGTGCGGTCGTGCGTGACAAGCTCGACAACTCGGTCAAGACCGGTGACGACATCGAGAAGCTCACCGAGAGCTCGCTGCTCGTCACGCTGCCCTTTGATCCGGCCGTCAAAAAGAATCCGTTGAGCATCGAGGACCACGGCGGCTCGCTCGGCGAAGCGTTCCGCGTGCTCCGCACCAACTTGCAGTTCTCCAACCTGGATGCCAAACGCCAGATGCTGGTCATCTCCAGTGCCGTGCCGGAGGAGGGGAAGACGTTCGTCTCGACCAACCTCGCGATCTCCATGGCCAAGAGTGGCCGTTCGGTACTCCTCGTCGACGCAGACATGCGGAATCCGAACGTCGCCGAGCTCCTTGGTCTTGAGAACTCCGTGGGCTTGATCACCGTGCTTCTCGGCCGCACCACGCTGGAGCACGCCATCCAGGAGCACGTCAGCGGCGTGAACTTCCTGGGGACGGGAATCCAGCCTCCCAACCCGGCAGAAGTTCTCGACACTCAAGCCATGCGTGACCTTCTCGGCACGGTGCGGGCCGAGTACGACGTAGTCATCATCGACGCACCTCCAATCCTTCCCGTTGCCGACACCGCGATCTTGGCGACTGAGGTGGACGGCGTGGTCTTGCTGGCTCGCTACGGCTCGACCAGCCAGGAGCAGCTGCGACAAGCAGTCGCCCGGATCAACAGCGTCGGGGCCCGCCTTCTCGGATCGATACTCAACCGAACGCCACGGAAGTCCTTGGGACGCTATGGGTACGGCTATGGCTATGGCTATGGCTACGGCACCACAGCAGAACCCCCGCGAAGTGCCAAGACTCAAGACACTGACCGTAGCGCTGGTCGCCCGCCAAGCGGATCTGGACGTCGAGTCAGACGATAATTGATGGCCGTCGTCACAGTGAGCGCAGTGAATGAATGCATGGCCTCGGATCCATTTGCGACGTTTCGAGGCCTCCCGGTGCTCGTGGTGATCAGAAGGTTCTGATGGACCCAGAAAGGCGGCGTCACCGTTGGGGGTGACGCCGCCATGGGCCAGCATCTGCAGCTACCAAGCGTGCGTTTCTAATCGTCGCCCCGGGGCCGCGTGATCCCTGAGTGTCGCGGTTGTCCCGAATGCGACTGCCCTTTGGGACGGGAGATCGCCGCGTGGGTACTGAGCTGCTGTGCCGTCTGTGAAGTTGTTGGTTCCGTTCTACGCCCGTGCCGTCGAACGCGGTAGGTCTACTCGCTCGTAACCTTGTGCCCTCCAGTTCACAAGCCCAGTTCACAAGCCCAGTTCACAAGCGCAGTCACCAGCACCGTCAGCTGCGGAGGATCGACCCGGCAGGACGACGTCGGCGGGTCACCAGGGCGAGCGCGATGGCTCCCACACCCGCGGCCACGACGCCGACCGCCGCGACCTTGGCGACGCGCGTGTCGAGGCCGAGCCGGGCCCGCATCGACACCGGGCTGGCGAACGTCAGGATGGGCCAGCCGTTCTCCTCCGCCATCTTCCGCAGCGCCTTGTCGGGGTTGACCGCGAACGGGTGGCCGACGATCTCGAGCATCGGGGCGTCGGTCTCGGAGTCGGAGTACGCGAAGCTCGTGGCGAGGTTGTAGCCGCGCTCGTCGGCGAGCTCCTTCATCGCCTTGGCCTTGTTGGGCCCGTAGGCGTAGTACTCGACCTCACCGGTGTAGCGTCCGTCGACCTCGACGAGGCGGGTGGCGACGACGTGGTCGGCTCCGAGCATGGCCCCGATCGGCTCCACGACCTCGGTGCCTGACGCCGACACGATGACGACGTCGCGGCCGGCCGCGTGGTGGTTCTCGATGAGCTCGACCGCCTCGTCGTAGACGATCGGGTCGATGATGGCGTGCAGCGTCTCGGCCACCGACTGGCGGACGACCTCGACGTCCCAGCCGGTGATCATCTCGGTGAGGTAGTTGCGCATCTTCGTGAGCTGGTCGTGGTCGGCGCCGCTCGCGGCGAACATGAACTGGGCGTAGGCGCTGCGGAGCACGGCGCGGCGGCTCAGCAGGCCGCCGTCGTAGAAGGGCCTGCTGAAGGCGAGCGTGCTCGACTTGGCGATGATCGTCTTGTCCAGGTCGAAGAACGCGGCCGAACGGGGTTGACTGCGCCGTTCTTCGCTGTGCCGATCTTTTCGGGGGGCTCGTGCCATCACGTCGAGCGTACTCGCCGCACGACCTCCGCCTCCTCATAGCAACGTCCGACGAACGCGATGGTTTCGTTGGTCAGGCGCTCGGGACGGCGACGCCACTCCAGGATGCTCTCGGCGCGCACGAACGTCGCGTTCGGCAGCTCCGACGCCAGCATGGCCGCGTCGGCGGCCGGGTGGATCGGGTCGCGCGGATGACCGATGACGATGGCCGGCGCCGTGATCTGCTGCCGCAGGCGCGACGACGGCGCGATGCGTCCGAAGAAGATGCCGTGCACCGCGGCACCCATCGGCTGGGGGTACTGCCGCATCGTGTCGAGGGCGATGCCACCCCAGAAGCCGACGAGCCGCCGGGGGATGATCGAGGTGGCGAGGCGCAGGCCGGTGACGAGCAACGGCGTGAACCGGGCGACGAACATCAGCGGTGCGAACGCGATGATCCCGGCCTCGACGGCGTTGTCGAGCACCGGCATCTCGAGGATGAGTCCCTGGACCCGCTCAGGATGCATGTCGGCGACCTCGAGCGAGACGTTCGCGCCCAGCGACGTGCCGCCGATGACCGCCCTCTCCGCCCCGACGACGTCGAGCAGGTCGATGACCTGGCGGGCGAAGTCCGACATCGAGTACAGCTTCGGATCGGTGGGCCGGTCGGACGTGCCGTGGCCGAGCAGGTCGACCGTGATCACGTGGTTGCCGGCATCGGCGAGCGCCCGCGCAAGCGGCTCATGCATCCGGCGTGGCATGAGCTGGCCGTGGATCAGCACGACCCATCGATCGCCGGAGCCGAACTCGGTGTACTCGAGGCGGTGGCCGTCGTGGAAGAAGTCACCGTGACGGGCGGAAGCGAGACTCATGACTGGCCACACTAGGCTCGTTCACCGCGATCCGCACGCCGATTCCCATCAGACGACCAGGTTCTGACGGCACGCAGACGGTGCTCGTCGCCCGGCCGGACGATCCCGTGGTCGAACGCGTAGACGACGGCGGCCGCGCGGTCGCGGAGCCCGAGCTTCACGAACACGCGTCCGATGTGGCTCTTGACCGTGAGCTCGGAGATGTAGAGCGCCTCGGCGATCTCGGTGTTCGACAGTCCGCACCCGATGGCGTGCAGGACCTCCTGCTCGCGGCTCGTCAGCGGAGTGTCGCTCGAGGGTGAGTCGACACCGGCCGCGCCGGGGGACTCGCGATAGCGGGTCAGCACCCGAGCCGTGACGGCCGGGTCGAGCCAGGAGTCGCCGTCGGCGACGCTCCGCACGGCGCGGATGAGGTCCTCGGCCGAGGAGTCCTTGAGGATGAATCCCGCCGCGCCGGCGCGCAGCGCGCCCGACAGCATCTCGTCGTCGTCGAACGTCGTGAGGACGAGAACCGGTGGCGCGTCCTCGGACTGCCGCAGGAGACGAGTGGCATCGATGCCTCCGACGCCCTTCATCCGCAGGTCCATCACGATGACGTCGACGTCGTGATCGGCCAGTGCGGCGGGGACCTCTGACCCGTCGGCGCACTCGACCGCGATCTCGAACCCGTCGCGACGCCGGAGGATGCGGCGCAGACCCGAACGGACGAGCTCCTGGTCGTCGACCAGCATCACCCGCGTGGCGAGCTGGTCGGGCGTCGATGCGCTCATGTCGTGGCCTCTTCGACCTTCGGCTCCGTGAGGCCGCTGATGCTGCGGCTGACGGCGCAGGTGTGCGGGTCGTCCTCCGCCGAGAGCGGGAGGACGGCTTCGACGACCCAGGCGTCGCCGGATGGTCCGGCGTCCAAGGTGCCGCCGAGCTGGGCCACGCGTGCCTTCATGCCGGTGATGCCGGAGCCGGTGTCGTCGGGCTGGCTGTGGGGACTGGTGCGGGTGCTGCGGACAGTGAGGCGGACGTCGGTGCGGCCGATCGCGAGGCTGACGTGGACCGGTGATCCCGGTGCATGCTTCGTGACGTTCGTGAGCGACTCCTGGACGATGCGGAAGACGCCGAGACCGAGCGCCGGTGGAAGTCGGCCCATGTCACCGGGGGCGTCGTAGCTGGCCTGCAAGCCGGCGCCACGGACGCGGTCGATGAGGGCCGGCAGGTCGTCGGCCGACGGTAGCGGACGGTTCGGGTCGTCCTCGGCCGACAGGTCGCTGACGGTCTGCCGGATGTCGGACATCGCCTGACGGCCCACACGTTCGGCGTCGCGCAGGGCGTCGATCGCCTCCTCGATGTCGTCGCCAGGTGATCCGGCACCGTCGGTGAGGAGTCGGCGGGCGCCGGTGACGTGCAGCATCGTGACGCTCAGCGAGTGCGCGACGAGGTCGTGGATCTCCCGGGCGATGCGGTCACGCTCGGCGAGCGTCGCCCGGTTGTGCTCGACCGCCCGAGCCTCGCGCTCGGCCGCCAACGCCCTGGCCTGCCAGTGGAACATGTACCCGATCTCCATGCCGAGGACCAGCACGAGCAGGTGGATGCCGCCGGACTCCAGGTGGCCGGCGGCGGCCGCCACCAGCAGGACGCCGGCCGACGTCACGGTGACGACAAGGCCGGTCCTCCAGCCGTCACGTGCCGTCATCTCCGCGGCGACGAGACACAGGGCGAACGGCGCGAAGTCGGCCGCACCCAGTCCGTGCGGCGGGAGCGAGAGGATCAGCGCGATGGCTCCCACCATCAAGGAGGCCTCGAGCCACCAGGGCATCCAGTGACCAGTGGTGAACTGGATGCCCGCCGGAACGGCCATCATCGCCAGAACCGCGAGCAGGTAGGGCGAGAGGAGCTCATGACGCTGGCCCAGTGCGACGAGGGCGGTGCCGACCTGGGCGAGCACCGAGACGATCGGGATCCACCACGGGAAGGCGATGCCGTGGTCCTCGCCGACCCGTTCGATCCGCGCCAGGACGCGGGGGAGGCTGCTCGGGACGCGCATGGTGCCAGCGTAGGGACCGGCTGCCCAGGATGGCATCCCCTCGCAGTCGCAAGCGCGCTCCTACCTGGGTCGTAGGCGCAAACGGTCCCACGGGCCGATGATGAGGGCATGTCCGGAGCCATAGGTTCGAGTCAGTTGATCCCGAGAGAGCGGATGAGTGACATGACCTGGACTGAGACACGTCGACGGCAACAGGTGCTCCGCGAGGTCAGGGCGGTCGCCGCCGTGCGCCTCGACGGTGTGCTGCCGTGGTCGGACGACTATGCCGACGCCTTCGCCGGACCCGACGACCTTTTCCGCGACCTCGCCTACTTCTGGCGGATCCAGGTCGAGGCCCAGATCGATCCGGGCCTCGACGAGTACACGCTCGAGGAGCGCCGCGACGACCTGTACCGGAGGAACGAGGGCGTGCTGCGCATCATCGACGCGCACCGCGACGCTCAGCGCCGGCGTGAGCATGAGCTCGCAGCCTGACACCTCCCTCGCGCGCCGCGCGACGAGGCCGGCGCGCTCCTGGGCGACGTGGGCGCTGGCCCACGGGATCGGCAAGGCCTTCCTCACGGTCGGCGCCCGGAGGGGCGATCCGCTCGCCCGGCTGATGGCCGACCCGAGCCTGAACGCCGACCCGTTCGCCGCGTACGAGCGGGTGCGGGCGGCGGGGCCGATCGTGAAGACCAAGCTGATGTCGGGCACTGCGTCGCACGCCGCGGCCAACCAGGTGCTGCGCTCGGCCGACTTCGGTGTCGGCTCCGGGCACGGCGAGCTGCCTCCGTTGAGCCGGCGGGTGCTCAGCCGGATCGTGGATCCCGACGCACTCGGGCCGATGGATCCGCCGTCGCTGCTCGCCGTCGACCCGCCGGACCATGCGCGATACCGCCGGCTCGTGTCGCGCGAGTTCACGGCGCGATCGGTGGCTGCACTCGAGCCGCGCATCGTCGAGGTGGCCGAGTCGCTCCTCGACCGGGTGGCCGGTGACGCCGCGACGTCGTTCGACCTGGTCGACGCGTATGCGTCACAGCTGCCGGTGGCGGTGATCGCCGACCTGCTGGGCGTGCCGGAGCAGTGGCAGGACGACATCCTCGCGTGGGGCAACGACGCCGCCCTGCTGCTCGACCCGAGCCTGTCGTGGCGCGACTACCGCGTCGCCGAGGTCGCCGTGCGCAGGCTGAATGCCTGGTTCGACGACCACATCGCCCATCTCCGCGCCGACCCGGGCACCGACCTGCTGAGTCGTCTGGCCACGATGTCCGGTGACGAACAGCTGGACGACCGCGAGCTGCGCGGCGTCGGGCTCCTCGTGCTTGGCGCCGGCTTCGAGACGACCGTCAACCTCATCGGCAACGCCGTCGTGCAGCTCGACGCGCACCCGGACCAGCTGGCCGTCGTCCGCGAACGACCGGAGCTGTGGCCCCATGCCATCGAGGAGGTGCTGCGCTTCGACTCCCCGGTGCAGATGACCCTGCGCTCGGCCTACGCCGACGTCGACGTCGGCGGGCACGTGGTGAGCAGCGGAGAGCCGGTCGTGCTGTTCCTCGGTGGCGCGAACCGCGACCCCGACGTCTTCGACGACCCGCACCACTTCGACGTCACGCGCGAGAACGCGAACGAACACCTGGCGTTCTCGTCCGGCATCCACTACTGCCTCGGCGCGGGGCTCGCCCGGCTGGAAGGCGCCGTGGCCGTGCGCACGCTCTACGAGCGGTTCCCCGACCTGCGGGTGGCATCGCCACCCACCCGGCGTTCGACGCGGGTGCTGCGCGGCTACGAGTCCATCCCGGTTTCGGCCGGGGTGTCGCGGGCGCTGCGCGTCGCCTGAGCGGCTGACGCTGCCGCTAGCTGCGACCGGCGAAGGTCGAGGCTCCGGCGGCCACTGCGCCCAGAGCCGCGCCGGCCAGGATGAAGCCCACCGGCTTGGAGACGGCACCTGACCGGGCGGCCGCGATGCCGGCGACGGCGTCGGAGCCGTCGATGGCCATGCCCAGGCCCACCATCGACGTGCGGGCGTTCTCGGGGGCGGTCAGCGTCATGGCACCCACGGCGATCTCACGGGCCGCGAAGAGCCGGGTCATGTACGGCAGCTGCGGGTTGGTCTTGGCGTTGAGCAGGAAGAGCCTGGCCGCGAGGGCCGGGAAGAGCAGTGCGACGGCGCCGATGACCATGCGTCCGATGGCGAGCGACCTGGCCATGTCCGATCCATTCATGGAAGGAGGCTAGCGGGTTGCTCGGGCTCGGATGCCCACATCCTGCCGACCGGATGCCGACGTCCACAGCAGCCCGTTCCCGACTGCCGCAACGGCGTCGGGCTGCGCAGGCTGGTCCGATGGACGTTGCTCTCCCGCTCATCGCCACCTCCGACGACCGCATGCTCGACGACGCGCTGCGCTGGTGTGCGGCCGTCGGCTGCACGCCGGAGGTCGCGCCCGGGGTCGCCGCGGTCAGGCGGTCGTGGCGGGCGGCGCCCATCGTGGTGGTCGGCGACGACCTCGCTCCCGAGCTGGCCCAGGCGCAGCTGCCGCGTCGCGACCACGTGCTGCTGCTGGCCCGGTCGCGCGAGGAGGCGTGGCCGCTGGCGGTCGCGCTCGGCGCCGTCGACGTCGTCACCGGCGACGACGAGTCGCGTGCCCTCGACGCGTTGACGCTCGCCCTCGACGGCCGCGGGGAGGCGTGCCTGGTCAGCGTCGTCGGCGGCGTGGGCGGCTCGGGTGCCTCGACGCTGGCGGCGTCACTCGCGCTGGCCGGTGCCGATCGTGGTCTCCAGTCGCTGCTGCTCGATGCCGACCCGCTGGGCGGCGGCCTCGAGCTCGTGCTCGGCACCGAGGCCGTCGACGGCCTGCGGTGGCACGACCTGGGCGTCACGGACGGACCGGTGGCTGCCGAGTCGTTGGCCGAGGTGCTGCCGCGACGTGATGGCCTGGCCACGTTGTCGTGGGGCCGAGACGGACCCGAGGAGGTCCCGGCTGCGCTGGGCGGGGTGCTTGCAGCCGCGGTGCGCGGGTTCGACCTCGTCGTGGCCGACGTGCCGCGCCACCTCGAGCCGGCCGGAGTCGAGCTCGTGGCGCGTTCCGTGCTCACGGTGGTGGTCGTCCCGGAAGAGGTCCGGGCCGTCGGGTCGGCCCGGCGCGTGCTCGACCGGCTCGAGCCGCACACCTCCGCGGTCGCCGTGGTGTCGGCTGCTCGGCAGGGCGGGCTCGGTCGCGATGCGGTGGCCGAGGGCCTCGGGCGTCCGGTCGTCGCGCGCTTCAGGAACGACCGCCACATCCGTGGCGCAGTCGACCACGGGCACGGGCCGGGAAGGTCGCGCACGCTCCGCGGCGTATCCACCACGGTGCTCGACCTGCTCGGTCTCGACCGCGCCGGTCGCACCGTGGCCCCAAGGACATGACGGAGGGTCAGCTCCTGGATCGGGTGCGGCGTCGCCTCGCTGCCGACACGGCCGAGCCGACACCACAGAGCGTTGCGGCCGCCTTGCGGGCGGAGCAGCGTCTGACCGACAGCGCCACCGTCCTCACGCTCGTCGACGCACTGCGCCGCGAGACCCTGGGCGTCGGACCGCTCGAGCCGCTGCTTGCCGTCGACGGCGTCACCGACGTGCTGGTCAACGGCCCCGACGCCGTCTACCTCGACCGGGGAAGCGGACTCGAGCTCACCGAGGTGAGGTTCGCCGACGACGAGGCCGTGCGCCGGCTCGCCCAGCGACTCGCGGCCCAGGCCGGACGCCGTCTCGACGACGCGAGTCCGTGGGTCGACGCGCGGATGCGTGACGGAACCCGGCTGCACGCCGTCCTGGCGCCACTCGCCAGGCCCGGCACGCTCATCTCTTTGCGCGTCCCGGCTCGTCGGACGTTCACCCTTGAGCAGCTGGTCGCGGCCGGCACCCTCACGGTCGGCGCCGAGCGGTGGTTGCAGCGACTGGTCGACGCGCGAGCGTCATTCGTCGTCAGCGGCGGCACGGGTTCGGGCAAGACCACGTTGCTGGCGGCGCTCCTGTCCCGCTGCGATGCGGGCGAGCGGATGGTGATCGTCGAGGACGCGACCGAGCTGAGGCCAGAGCACCCGCACGCGGTGGCGCTCGAGGCGCGTCCGGCGAACGTCGAGGGCGCGGGCTTGGTCACGCTCCGAGACCTGGTGCGCCAGGCCTTGCGCATGCGCCCCGACCGGGTGGTCGTCGGCGAGGTCCGCGGGGGCGAGGTCGTCGATCTGCTGGCGGCGCTCAACACCGGCCACGAAGGTGGCTGCGGAACCGTCCACGCCAATTCCGCCGACGACGTGCCGGCGCGGTTCGAGGCGCTGGGTGTCGCCGCCGGCCTGCCACGCGCAGCCGTGCACAGCCAGCTCGCAGCGGGTCTCGACGTGGTCGTGCATCTGCACCGCGATCGCAGTGGCGTGCGACGTCTTCAGCAGATCGGCATCCTGCGACTCGGGTCGGATGGCTTGGTGCGCAACGTCGCGGCGCTCACGTTCAGCGCCGAGGGCAACGACCACGGACCCGGACACGACCGACTCGCTGCCCTGCTCGACGAGGGCGGATGAGCTGGCTTGCGGCCGGTGCTGCCGCGGCGAGTGCGCTGGCGTGGCTGCTGGCGCGGCCGCCGAACGGCTGGGTGCTCCGGGTCCGCCTCGGCGTGAGCACGGCGCATCGCAGCCGGTGGTCTGGCCCGATGGGCGCTCGGTTGATCATCGGCCCAGCCGCCGTGGCGGCCGTCGTCGCGCTGGTGTCCTCGCGACCCTCGGTCGTGATCGTCGCCGCGACGGCCGTCGGTGCGACACTGTTCGTGCTGCGGCAGGTCAGGCTCGCGCGCACCCGCTCGGCGTCGTGGCGCACCCGTGGCGAGACGATCGACGCCCTCGACCTCCTGGCGGCCGAGCTGCGCGCCGGAGTCCTCCCCGGACACGCCATCGAGGCCCTGGCCGACGACACGCCGTCCCTTCGTCCTGCCGCCGTTGCGGCGGCCCACGGGGGTGATGTCGGCGAAGCGCTCCGGGCGGCGAGCGCCACGCCCGGGGCCGGCGTCCTGGCCGATCTGGCCGGCGCCTGGCACGTTGCCGAGCGCGCCGGAGCTCCGCTCGCCCACGTGCTCGACCGCGTGGCCACCAACGCCCGCGACGATGCCGAGGTCGAGCGCGACGTGCAGGCCGAGGCAGCTCCCGCCCGGGCCACGGGCCGGTTGATGGCCGTCCTGCCGGTGTTCGGTCTGTCGCTCGGCGCGGGCATGGGAGCCGACCCGGTGCGCGTGCTCACGGGAACCGTGGTGGGCGCCTCGTGCCTGGCCGGTGGCGTCGCGCTGGCGTGCGCGGGCATCCTCTGGGTCGACCGGATCGTGGACTCGGTCGATGCCGGATGACGCTGGCTGCCGTGGCCGCCGGCCTGTCCGTGTGGTGCGCGATGCCGTCGCGCGCCGATCGCCGCTGCCGAACCCTCTTCACCCACCGCCGTGGCGACGCTGCGTTCGATCCGGTCCTGGCGGTCACCGTGCTCGTGCCGCTGGCTGCCCTGGTGATGCTCGGTCCGGTCATGGGTGTCCTCGTGGCCGTGGTCGCCACGCCGGCGGCCCGTCACGTGGTGGGGGGCATGGAGTCGGCGGCGTCGCGACGCCGGGCTGCCAGGCTCTCCGACCAGCTGCCGACGGCCCTTGATCTCATGGTCGCGACCCTCGACGCGGGACGTCCGCCCGCCGATGCGTTCGCCCTCGTCGCGGAGGTCACGCCGGCGCCCCTTGGCGACGAGCTCGCCTTGGTCGGCGCCCGGCTCGCCGTGGGTGGCGATCCGCACGCCGTGTGGGCGCACTTGGCCGGCGATCCGGTGCTGGGGCCGCTCGGGCGTGCGTTTCGCCGGGCCGCGACATCCGGCATGCCGGTCGCCCGGGTGGTGTCGTCGGTGGCTGACGAGATGCGCCGCGAGCGCCGGGCCGCCAGACGCGAACGGAGCCGTCGGGTCGGCGTGCGCACGGCGGCACCGCTCGGTGCCTGCTTCCTTCCGGCGTTCTTCCTGGTGGGCATCGTTCCCACGATCGTCGGGGTCGTCGGCGGCCTGTCGCTCGGCCTCGGCTGAGGGTGAAACGGTCCACAGACTCACGGCCATCCACCGTCGTCCCCAGGCGGCGATCTCGCCCAGCAAACCGGTTGCCGAGAACCCCATCTTCTGGCATCACCACCACTCCGAGAGGACACCTCATGAAGCTCTTCCACCCCCGTCGTCGCGCCGAGCTCGGCATGACGACCGCCGAGTACACCGTCGGCACCCTTGGCGCGTGCACCATCGGCGGCGTCCTGGTGAAGATCGGCCAGTCCGCATGGTTCGGCGATCTCGTCAAGGACCTGCTCGGCAAGATCCCGGGCCTGATCCCCGGCCTGTGAACCCCCCGGCGCGGCCGGCGGTGACCCCGCCGGCCGCGCACCCTGACGAAAGGACCTCCGATGCGCGACCAACCAGATCGGGGCATGGCAACGGCGGAGTACACCGTCGGCACCCTCGGCGCCGTCATGATCGCCGCCTTCCTGTTCAAGCTCGGCCTCGACGACAACTGGTTCTTCGACGAGCTGAAGGGCATCATCGAGCGCGCTCTCCGGCCCGGACTCCTGATCGACCACCTGAGGCACGTCCCGTGGTGAGGCTTCGGCCATGCACGAGTCCGACCTCGCGTCGGGAAGGCGGCATGGTCACGGCCGAGATGGCTGTCCTGGCGCCGTTCGGGGTGGCCTTCGGGCTGCTGCTCCTCTGGATTGTTTCGCTCGGGTTCACCCAGGTGCAGCTCGTCGACGCAGCCCGTGAGACGGCGAGGCTGGTCGCGCGAGGCGAGTCGGTCTCGGCAGCGTCCGGCGTCGCCAGGGGTCACGCGCCTCCCGGTGCCACCGTCACGGTGGCCGAGCACGACGGGCTCGTCACGGTGCGGGTGTCGGCACGGTCGCGGCTGCCGTTGCCGATCCTGCGCCATGTGGGCGCCCGCACGCTGACGGCGTCGGCGGTGTCGGCCGACGAGACGCCGTGAAGCCCCATTCGTCCAGGCACCGTGGGGTCCGGCGCCGGGAGCGCGGCTCGGTCACGGTCCACGCGCTGTGGGTGGCCACGGTGCTGTGCGTCGCTGCGTTGGTCATGACACAGGTCGCGACGGTCGTGCGACTCAAGCACCAGGTCGCGTCTGCTGCCGACCTCGCCGCGCTCGCCGGCAGCCGGGCCAGCCTGGCCGGCCACGACGGCTGCGACGCCGCACGGGACGTGGCGCGCCGCAACGGAGCCCGCTTGGTGCGATGCCGCATGGATCTCGACGTCGCCAGCGTCACGGCCCGGCAACACACCCCGTCGTGGTGGGGCCATCGGTGGGCCTTCGCCGTCGACGCCCGCGCCGCGCCCGACTTCTACGTCGACGACCACGCCGACCAGCGGAAATCTTGACGCGGCCGGGACCCGAAACCTAGAATGTGCGGGTGACGAACAGGAGTTCGCACAACGCACATGCATTGACGCGAGGAGGAACGGTGATCGTCCCACTCGCACGCGCCGTCTCCGAGCACGTGCACGACGGTGCCACCGTGGCGCTCGAGGGTTTCACGCACCTCATTCCGTTCGCTGCGGGCCACGAGATCATTCGACAGCAGCGCCGCGAGCTGACCTTGATCCGGATGACGCCCGACGTCGTGTACGACCAGATGATCGGGATGGGCACCGCGTCGAAGCTGATCTTCAGCTGGGGTGGCAACCCCGGTGTCGGTTCGTTGCACCGGTTCCGTGACGCCGTCGAGAACGGGTGGCCGAGGCCGCTCGAGATCGACGAGCACAGTCACGCCGGCATGGCGGCCCGGTACACCGCCGGCGCGTCAGGACTGCCGTTCGCGGTGCTTCGTGGCTATCGGGGCAGCGACCTGGCCGTTCGCTCCGACACCATCGCCGACGTCCAGTGCCCCTTCACCGCCGAGGTGCTCGCCGCCGTGCCGGCGATCAACCCCGACGTCACGATCGTCCACGCGCAACGGGCCGACCGCGCCGGCAACGTGCAGATGTGGGGCATCGTGGGCGTGCAGAAGGAAGCCGTGATGGCCGCGGGTCGAGTGATCGTCACCGTCGAGGAGGTCGTCGACGTGCTCGACCCGGTGCCCGGCGCGGTTGTCTTGCCGGCCTGGGTCCTGTCCGCTGTGTGCGTCGTCCCGAACGGGTCGCACCCGTCGTACGCGGCCGGATACTCCACCCGCGACAACGCCTTCTACTCGGCCTGGGACGACATCAGCCGCGATCGTGAGACCTTCACCGCGTGGATGGAGCAGCACGTCCTTGAGAGCGCCCGGGTATGACGGCCAACGCTGCGTGGTCCAAGGACGAGATCATGTCTGTCGTCGCCGCGCGCGCCCTGCGCGGCGCCTCGACGTGCTTCGTCGGCATCGGCCTGCCGAGTGAAGCCGCCAACCTGGCCCGCGCCATCCACGAGCCCGACCTCGTGCTCATCTACGAGTCCGGCACGATCGGCACGAAACCGCGGGTATTGCCGCTGTCGATCGGCGACGGCGAGCTGGCCGACACGGCCGACTCCGTGGTCTCGGTGCCGGAGATCTTTGCCTACTGGTTGCAGGGCGGACGCTGCGACGTGGGATTCCTCAGCGCCGCCCAGGTCGACCGGTACGCCAACATCAACACCACCGTGGTCTCCCGCGGCGAGGGCAAGCCCGAGGTCAGGTTGCCGGGTGCCGGCGGCGCACCCGAGATCGCCGCTCACGCCCACCGCACGCTCATCGTCGTCCGGCACTCGACCCGCGTCTTCGTCGAGAAGCTCGACTTCGTCACCACCGTAGGTTTCGGGTCCGGCCCGAACGATCGTCGCGACCTCGGCCTCACCACGGCCGGCCCACAGAAGGTCATCACCGACCTGGGCGTGCTCGAGCCCGATCCCGACACGTGCGAGCTCACCCTCGTCGCCACCCATCCCGGCGTCAGCGTCGACGACGTCCGCGCCGCCACCGGCTGGTCGCTCCGCGTCTCCGACGACGTGGTGATCACCGACGAGCCGAGCCGCGAGGAGCTCGACACCCTGCGTGACCTGCACGCCCGCACCAAGGAGGCCCATGGCGCCGCGTGAGGTCGTCATCCTCGATGCCGTGCGTACTCCCGTCGGACGCTACGGCGGCGCATTGGCGCACCTGCGTCCCGACGACCTTGCCGCGGCCACCGTGCGTTCAGTCGTCGACCGGGCACCCTTCGAGGCGGACACCGTCGACGAGATCGTGCTCGGCGCCGCGAACCAGGCCGGCGAGGACAACCGCAACGTCGCACGGATGGCGGCTCTGCTCGCCGGCTTTCCGACGTCCACGCCCGGACGCACCGTCAATCGTCTGTGCGCCAGCGGCCTCGACGCCGTGATCGACGCGTGGCGGCAGATCGCCATGGGCGAGGCCGACGTCATCGTGGCCGGTGGCGTCGAGTCGATGACGCGCGCACCGCATGTGGTGCCGAGTCCCGAGCGCGCGTTCCCGGCCGCCGACGCCACCATGTACTCCACGACCCTCGGCTGGCGCCTGGTCAACCCGGACATGGACCCGCGCTGGACCGTCAGCCTCGGCGAAGCGACCGAGATCCTCGTCGACAAGCACCACATCAGCCGCGACGACCAGGACGCGTTCGCCGCGCGGAGCCACGAACGCGCCGCGCAGGCCTGGAAGGACGGCGTCTTCGACGACCACCTCGTCCACCTCGACGGCGTCGACCTGGAGCGTGACGAGGGAATCCGCGACACCTCGCCGGAGGCGCTCGCGGCCCTGAAGCCGGTGTTCCGCGAGGCCGGCACGGTCACGGCCGGCAACAGCTCACAGATCTCCGACGGCGCAGCCGCACTCGTTCTCGCCTCGGCCGACACGGCAGAGCGGCTGGGCGTGGAGCCGATGGCTCGCATCGTCTCCAGCGCGGCTCACGCCGTCGATCCCGACGTGTTCGGCGAGGCGCCGGTCGAGGCCGTGCATCGTGCCCTCGACCGAGCCGACCGACGGCTCGGCGACGTCACGACGATGGAGCTCAACGAGGCGTTCGCCGGTCAGTCGCTGGCCTGCCTGCGCCAGTGGCACGACCTCGACGACGACCTGGTCAACCCGTGGGGCGGCGCGATCGCGCTCGGCCACCCGCTCGGATGCTCAGGAGCCAGGATCGCGGGGGCGGTGGCCCACCAGCTGAAGCGGACCGGCAGCGGTGTCGGCGTCGCGACCCTGTGCGTCGGCGTCGGCCAAGGCGTGGCGCTCGTCCTCGAACGCTGATCGCTCAGGGCGCGAACGTCTCCTCGACCGGCACGACCACCTCGACCAGCAGTGGGCCTGCAGACGGCTCGAATCCCGACACGGCGCCCTCGAGCGAAGTCAGATCCTCGACGCGCAGGCTCGGGCATCCCAGCGACGCGGCCAGCCCACTGACGGACACCTCGGGGAAGGCCGGCCAGGGCGCCGTGCCGCCGTGGCGCTCGGCGAGACGGTCCATCACGGCGTACCGGCCGTTGGCCAGGACGACGAACAGCGCGCCGACCCGCTCGTCGACCGCGGTCCAGAGCGACTGGATCGAGTAGAGGGAGGAGCCGTCGCCGACCACGGCGACGACCGGACGGTCCGGCATGGCCATGCGCAAGCCGATCGCCGCCGGCAGCGCGAAGCCGAGGCCGCCCATGGCCGCGGAGACGAATCCGAGCGGACGACGAGTGACGATGACGTCCTCGAGGATCGGCCTCGTCGATGGGGTCTCCTCGACCACCACGGCGTCGGGTCCGAGCAGGCGGTCGAGGGCGGCGAACACCGTGGCGGCCCGGAAGTCGTCGTCTCGGTCGGCGGTCGGACGCTGGATCGGCTCGGTGCCGACCTGCTCACGCTCTCGCACCCGATCGGTGAGCGAGCGCACGACGACGGCCGGGTCGCCGATCACCACCAGCTCGGCAGGGGATCGACGCGCTTCGTCCAGGTCAGCGGTCACCACCGCGGCGCGCATGCCATCGGGGAGCAGCGGTCCATCGGCGAACGCGTACTGGCGCAGCAGCGCCGTGCCGACCACGAGGACGAGGTCGTGACCGTCGAGCGCTGTGCGCACGCCGGCGCGGTCAGAAGGAAGCTGGCCCTGATAGAGCGCGTGGTCCTGGGGAAACCCGGCACGTGCGCCGAACGGTTCCTGCCAGACCGGGGCTCCGAGCCGTTCGGCGAGTGACGTGAGGGCCGCCCAGCCCTCCGCGTAGTCGTTGCCGGCTCCGGCGACGATGACCGGTCTTTCGCCCGACTCCACCAGGTCGGTCAGGTCGCCCACGTCGACCGACGCCGCCGGGGCGCGGACCACGCGGGTGGCCGCTGCGCGGACACCGGGGTCGACGGACGCGTCCCAGTCGTCCATGGGCACGATGACGATCACCGGACCCTGGCCGTCGCGAGCCGTGTGGGCGGCACGTTCGATCGCCGATGGCACGTCCTGGGCGGCTGCCGGCTGGAGGACGTCGAGCGGGTAGACCCCGGCCAGCCCATCCAGCTTTCCGGCCAGGAACGGCTCGAGGGCGAGATGCCGGCGATCCTGCTGGCCGACCACCACGACGAGCGGAGCGCGGTTGACCCGCGCGGTGGCGATTGCTCCGACGGCGTTGCCGAGGCCGGCCGTCGTGTGCAGCAGCACGAACGCCGGCTCACGGCTGGCGATGGCGTGGCCGGTGGCGATGCCGACGACGGAGCCCTCGTGCAGCGCCAGCACGAAACGCAGGTCGTCGGGCAGGTCGGCCAGGAAGGAGACCTCGGTCGAGCCGGGGTTGGAGAAGATCGTGGTCATGTCCTGGCGGCGCATGGCCTCGAACGTGGCCTCGCGAACGCTAACCCTCGTCATCGCCCGGCACGGTCGCCTGCTTGGCGCGCTGGATCTGCTCGTAGACGTGGCCCCGAAGCTCCGCGAACCGCGGCATCGACCGCGTGGTCAGCTGGTCACGCTCGGCCGGCAGGTCGATCGGCAGGTCTTCCTGGACGACCGTCGGCGACCCGGAGAGGATGAGCACCCGCTCCCCGAGGTACACCGACTCGTCGATGTCATGGGTGACGAACAGGACCGTGACGCCAGTGCGCTTCCAGATGTCGCGGATGAGGTCCTCGAGGTCGGCTCGGGTCTGCGCGTCGACGGCAGCGAACGGCTCGTCCATGAGCAGCACCTGCGGGTCGAACGCGATGGCGCGCGCGATCGCCACGCGCTGCTGCATGCCCCCGGAGAGCTGCCACGGGTACGACTCCATGGCCTGGTCGAGCCCGACGGCTTCCAGCGACTCCTCCACGACTCGGGCGCGATCGGACTTGCTCATGTCCTGGTTGCGCAAGGGCAGCTCGACGTTCTGCCGCACGGTCATCCAGGCGAAGAGGCTGCGGCCATAGTCCTGGAAGACGACGGCCATGCCCCGCGGCGGCCCGGTGACCGTCGTGCCGTCGAGCGTCACCGTGCCGGCGGTCGGTTCGAGCAGCCCGCCGATGCAGCGCAGCAGGGTGGTCTTGCCGGCGCCGGACGGTCCCACGACGCAGGCGAGCTGACCCCGGGGGAGGTCGAACGTGAGGTCGCGTATGGCCTCGACCGACCGATCCTTCGTGGCATAGGTCTTTTTCAGGCCGTCGACGCGCAGGATGACGTCACCGTCGGCAGTCGCGGCTGGTTCGGTATTCGTCATGGCGGTGGTGGCGGTCTCAGCGGCCACGCTGCACCTCTCTCTGTGCGTAGTACCAGGACAGGACTCGTCGCTCGGCAAGTTGGAACAGGACGGACAAGATGACGCCGATGAGCCCGAGCACGACGATGCCGCTCCACATGGCATCCACCGCGAAGCTGCGCTGGAACTGCACGATCGTGAAGCCGAGCCCCGACGACGAGGCGAACATCTCGCTGATGACCATGAGGATCAGGCCGACCGACAACGCCTGCCGAATGCCCGCCATGATCTGCGGGCTGGCGCTGCGGAGCACGAGGTAGCGGAATCGGTCGACGCCCTCGACCCGGTAGGTGCGGCAGGTGTCGGAAAGGACGGCGTCGACCGAGCGCACTCCCTCGACGGTGTTGAGCAGGACCGGCCAGATCGAGCCGGAGATGATCACCGCGACCTTCATGGTGTCGGAGACGCCCAGGATCACCATGAGCACGGGCACGAGCACGGGTGGTGGGACGGCGCGGAAGAACTCCAGCACCGGCTCGGTCAGACGACGGACCCAGCCGAGCGTGCCGATGACGAGACCGAGCGCGATGCCCAGCACGATCGCGGCCGAGACGCCGACGGCGAATCGCAGGAGGCTCGGCACGACGTCGGTCGTGAAGCGCTCGCCGAACCAGGTGTCGGCGAACGTCTTGGCGAGCGGCCCGGGCTTGGGCACGAAGAAGCTCGATGAGCCGATCGTCAGCACCCACCACAGCGCCACGAGCAGCAGGGGCAGCGTCACGGCGTACGCCGACCGGCGAATCAGGTTCACAGAGCCACCTCCCCGCGCACGGACGTGTGCCACGCCAGCGTGCGCCGCTCGATCGCGCGCATGCCGACGTTGATGGCGACGCCGAGCACGCCTGCCACGAAGATGAGCGCGTACAACTTGTCGATCGCACCGCCGGACTGCGCGAGCGAGATCAGCTCACCGAGTCCGCCGCCGCCGATGACGAGCTCGGCCGTCACGGCCAGGATCAGGGCCACGGCGGCACCGAGTCGCAGACCGGTCATGACGTACGGCAACGCGGTCGGCCAGACGAGGTACCGGACGCGGGCCACGCGTCCAAGCCGGTAGCTCTTCGCGGTGTCGGACGCGACCGGGTCGACGTCGCCCACCCCGTACAGCACCTGGATGAGCACCTGCCAGAAAGCTGCGTAGACGACGAGCAGCAGGGTCGACCGCAACGACGTGCCGAACACCAGAACGGCGAGCGGGATGAGCGCGACCGACGGGATCGGCCGCAGGAACTCGATGGTGGAGTGGGTGCCGCGTCGCAGCACGTCGCTCGAGCCGATGATGATGCCGAGCACGATCGCCGCGCCCGCGGCGATGGCGAGCCCGATGGCCCAGCCGGACATCGTGCGCCCGACAGCGCGCCAGAACTCGCCTTCGCCGAAGTAGCGGACGGTGGCCACGAGCACCCGACTCGCCGGAGGGACGTAACGGTCGTCGACGAGGCCGGACCGGCACGCGATCTCCCACGTCGCGAGGAAGCCGAGGATGCCGAGCGCGCCGGCCTGCGGTCCCGCGAGGATGCGCGAGCGCAGGGGTCTGCTCGACACCGACGTCACGGCAGAAGCTTGTCGAGGTCCGGGGCCTTCTTCAGCGTGCCGTACTTGACCGCTGCTTCGCCGAGCTGCTGCGCAGAGGCACGATCGAAGTCGGGCGTGAACTTCGGCAGCACCATGTCACCACGCGTCTTCGCATCCATCTCGGTGTAGGTGCCGACGATGTCGCGTACCTCGTCCGGATGCTCCTGCGAGTACTCCAGGGACTTGTTCATCGCCGACTGGAACCTCTTGACGAGGTCGGCGTCCTCGGAGATCTTCTGGTTCTTCGTGAAGTAACCGGCGATGTCGAGCTTCGGTGACAGCTCGACGTAGTTCCAGGAGATCACGGTGCCGCCGTCGGCGACCGCCTTGCTCAGGAACGGCTCGAGGACCCATGCGGCGTCGACGTTGCCCTTGCTCAGCGCGGCCGGTGCGTCCGGGAACGCGACCTCGGAGAACTTGATCTTGCTCGGGTCACCACCGTCGGCCTCGACGGCGTAGCGCACGGTCGTGTCGCCGATGTTCTTGAGGTTGTTGACCCCGACGGTCTTGCCCTCGAGGTCCTTGGGCGACTTGATGTCGGAGCCCTTCGGGGCGACGACGCCGCTGAAGTCCTTGCCGGCCTGGCCCGACGACGTCGTGCCGTTGGTCACGAACTTGAGGGGCAGGCCCTGGTCCTGGGCGACCATCAGCGACATGACGTTGCCGAAGGCGAAGTCGAACTCGCCGTTCACGACGCCCGGCACGGCGGCGGCGCCACCGGTGGTCTTCTTGAGCTCGAGATCGATGCCCTCGTCCTTGAAGAAGCCCTTGTCCTTGCCGAGCCAGATCGGAGCGGTGTCGACGATCGGGATGACACCGACGGTGAGCTTGTCGTTGCCAGAGGCGGACTTCTCACCCCCGCCACCGCCGCCACAGCTCGCGAGCACCAGGGCTGCCGCGCAGAGTGCGGCCACGATCGTTCGGGGTCGTCGCATGGGATCTCCTCTGTGTTCGTCCTGCGAACGAGTGTTCTGTGTACAAACACTATGGCAACCGCCACGCCGCGGCAAGAGGGGCCGCGTCGGTTCACGACTCCTCGGTCAGGACCTCCTGGGCGATGGCGAGGGCGCGGTTCGCGACCGGCACGCCGGCGTAGATCGCGGTGTGCAGCAGGACCTCGCTGATCTCCTCCGGGGTCAGTCCGTTGCGCGCGGCGGCTCGAACATGCATGGCGAGCTCGTGGTCGTGGCCGAGCGCGGCGAGCAACGCCAGCGTGATCATCGAGCGCGAACGCCGGTCGAGATCGGGGCGCGACCACACCTCGCCCCAGGCATACCGGGTGATGAGCTCCTGGAATCCCCGGGTGAAGTCGGTCGTCTGCTCGACGGCCCGGTCGACATGCTCGTCGCCGAGCACCTCACGGCGCACCTCCATGCCACGGTCGTGGGGGTCGGGTCGGTTCACGGCTCGCTCCTTGCCTTGGCGAGATGAGTCCGCAGAGCGGCGTTCACCTCGGTCGATCTTTCCCAGCTGGCCAGGTGGGCCGCCGGTGCGACCTCGAGGTAGTCGGCGTCGGGCACGGTGTCCGCGATCTGGTGCAAGTGATCCGGCCCGGTGGCCGGGTCGTCACGTCCGGCGACGGCAAGCGTCGGCGCGGCCACCCGCGGCAGCTCGGCCACGAGGTCGTGGTCGGCGATCGCCTCGCACGCGGAGGCGTACCCCTCGGCCGGCGTGTCCGTGACCATCCGCTGGAACGCGTCGGTCTCGTCCGGGTGCGCCGCGGCGTAGCCGGGCGTGAGCCATCGCCCGACGACCGCCGAGGCGACGGCGGTCGTGCCGTGGGCACGCACGAGTGCCGCCCGGTCGAGCCAGCCCTCCCGCGGACCGAGCTGCGCCGACGTGCACAGGACGGCCAGGCTGCGCACCCGCTGCGGGTGGTCGACGGCCATCTGGAGCCCGACCATCCCCCCGAGCGACAGCCCGACGACGTGGACGCTCTCGAGGCCTCGTGCGTCGAGCACCTCGACGACGTCCTCGGCGAGGTCGGCCATCGTGCACGGTCCGGGAGCGACGGGCGAGTCGCCGTGGCCACGCAGGTCGACGCGGATCACCGCGTGGTCACGCGCCAGCGCCGGCACCTGCGGGTCCCACATCCGATGGTTGGCGCCCAGTGAGCCGAGCATCACGACCGGATCGCCGGATCCCTCGGCCGTGTGGAAGAGCAGTGACGACGTCACCGATGCCGCTCCATGGCGTCGGGATCGATCTCGAGCGAGACGAGGGACTCCGCCAGCCACCAGGCCGCCGACCCGGTCGCGCGGAGCAGGTCGACCAGGGCCGACCACTCCGCGTGCCAGGCGCCGGCCGCCCGTTCGTGCTCCTGCTCCATCTGGGCGAAGAGGTGGCTGGCGAGGTGCGGTGCTCGTCGAGCAGACGCGCGTGCCGAGATCGCCGCGATGGGGTTGGACTTGTGCGGCATGCTCGACGACCCGCCGCGATCGTCGGTCGCCTCGCGCACCTCAGCGACCTCGGTCTGGGCCATCAGCACGACGTCGAGGGCGACCTTGCCGACGACACCCGACGCCGTGGCCAGCACCGACGCGAGGTCGGCCACAGGGAGTCGCACGGTGTGCCAGCTCGGCGCATCGACAAGTCCCAGCTTGTCGGCGAGCCCGGCCCGGATGTCCGCGTAGTGCGCTCCGAACGTCGAGCCGTCGCCGACGGGCCCTCCGAGCTGCACCGGCAGGCCCGTGGCGACCGTACGCAGCCGCTCGGAGGTGTCGGCGAGCCCGCGGCGCCAGATGCCGACCTTCTCTGCGAACGGGAGGGGGACGGCGCTCTGCATGAGGGTGCGCCCCATGACCGTGTGGTCGCCGGAGGCGATCCCGTCCAGGCTGGTCACTGCGCGGTCGAGATCGGCGGCGACCGTGCCGACGGAGTCGCGCGACATGAGCATCAGGGCGGTGTCGAGCACGTCCTGGCTCGTCGCCCCACGATGCACCGCGTCGGTGTGAGGGTCGGCGAGACGCCTCAGCTCCGCGACGAGGGGGATGACCGGGTTGCCGCCGAGCGCGGTGTCGCGGGCAAGGCCGGCCACGTCGATGTCGGCTGCCGCCTCGCAGGCCCGGCGCACCGCAGCCACGGCGGCCTCGTCGAGGTCGCCCGCTTGTCCTTGCGCGTCAGCCAGCGCCGTCTCCACGCGCAGGACGGTCGCGATGATGGCGGCGTCATCGGTCTGCTCGCGGACGGCCGTGTGCGCGACCACCGCGGCGAACAGCTCGTCAGACATCGAAGAACACCGTCTCATCGTCGCCCTGGAGGCGAAAGTCGATGCGGTAGCCGCGATCGTCGCGATGCGCCACCAAGGTCGTGCGGCGATCGGGTTCGACGGCCGAGAGCGTGGGGTCAGCGGCGTTGAGCTCGGCATCGTCGTCGAAGTAGATGCGCGTGACGAGGCGGTGCAACAACCCACGCGCGAACACCGAGACATCGACGTGCGGTGCCTCGATGCCGCCCTCTTCGGCGGGGAGCGGCCCGGGCTTGAGGGTGAGCACCTCCCAGGTGCCGTCCGGGCCGGTGCAGCTGCGAGCGAAGCCGCGGAAGCCGTCGGTGCGGGCCGCCCCGCGCGGGTCGTCCGGGTGGTCGAAGCGGCCGTCCGGGTCCGCCTGCCACGTCTCGATCATCCCGTCAACCACCGGCTCGCCCGCACCGTCGAACAGGCGTCCGTGCAGCCACACTGCACCCGGGGATCCCTCGCGGACGGCGTACGGTCCGTCCGCCCAGTCCATCGCGATGTGCAGGAACGGGCCGACGGTCTGTGCCGGCGTCGGGCCGCTCATGCGTCGTCCTCGAGCGGGGTCGAGGACGGCCCGCGCAGGCGGATGTCGAACCCGAAGGCGAGCGCCCAGGAGGGCTCGGTGTGGGCGAGCGAGAACGTCGAGACCAGCCGCGACCTGGCCTTTTCGTCGCGCACCGAGTTGAAGATCGGATCGAACGCGAACAGCGGGTCGTCAGGGAAGTACATCTGGGTGACGAGTCGCTGGGTGAACGCGCGGCCGAACAGCGAGAAGTGGATGTGCGCGGGCCGCCAGGCGTTGTCGTGGTTGCCCCAGGGGTAGGCGCCGGGCCGGACGGTGATGAAGCGGTAGCGCCCGTCCTGGTCGGTGAGGGTGCGGCCGAGGCCGGTGAAGTGCGGGTCGAGGGGCGCCGGCCAGTTGTCGCCGTGGTGCAGGTACCGGCCGGCGGCGTTCGCCTGCCAGATCTCGATCAGCGTGTTCGGCACCGGGCGGTCGTCCGCCTCGAGCACGCGTCCGAAGACGACGATGCGTTGGCCGAGCGGCTCACCGTCGTGCTGTCGGGTCAGGTCGTGGTCGAGCTCGCCGACGCGCTCGGCGCCGAAGACCGGCCCGGTCACCTCGGTGAGGCGCTGGGCCAGGTCGACGGGCGCCAGGCGCGGAGCACGCGAGACGGTCGACCGGTAGTCCGGGAACAAGTGCGGCGGATGGGTGTCCGCGGGCTCGCGCGGGTAGTGCAGACCCGCGACGGTCCTGGGTGTGGTCATCCGCTCACGCTAGGAATCGACGCGACGACGCGCGAGCACCGCCTTCCGTTCAGTGGAAGGATGCGGCCATGTCCGGAAACGCCACGGCCCCGGGAGCATCCGTCTCGTCGCGCCTGCTCGCCGTGCTGGGAGCCTTCGACGAGGGCGCCCGCCAGCTGTCCCTGACGGAGCTCTCGCGGCGCAGCGGGCTCCCGCTGTCGACGACCCATCGGCTGCTCGGTGAGCTGGTCGAGTGGGGAGCGCTGCGCCGGGCCGACGACGGCCGCTACGTGCTGGGCCGCCGGATGTGGGAGATCGGCCTGCTGGCGCCGATCCAGGTCGAAGTGCGCGAGATCGCGTCGCCGTTCCTCTCCGACGTCTTCGCCGCCACCCAGGCCACCGTGCACCTGGCCGTCCGTGAGGGCACCAAGGCGCTGTACGTCGAGCGACTCTCCGGGCACCGGTCGGTGCCGGTGGTGAGCAGCGTCGGAAGCCGGCTGCCGCTGCACGCAACCGGCGTCGGCAAGGTGCTGCTCGCGCACGCGCCCGAGCGCGTGCAGCTCGAGGCCCTGGCCGACCTCACCCGGGAAACTCCGTACACGATCGTCGCGCCCGGGACGTTGCGGCAGCAGCTGGTCCAGGTCCGTGAGCGGGGATATGCCCGGACCGACGAGGAGATGTCTCTCGGTGCGTGCTCGGTGGCCGTCCCGGTGCTCGACGACTCCGGATCGGTGGCGGCGGCGGTCGGCATCGTCGTGCCGAGCCTCCGCCGGGACGCTCCCCGCCTGGTGGCCGCCCTCACCACGGCTTCGGCCGGGATCACTCGCCAGTGGCGGGCCCTCGTGCGGTAACCGGCTCCCTCGACCCTTCCGTCCAGCGGAACTCACGGGTGGCGCCCCGGGCCGGCTCGCGGCAGCGTTGGGCCATGCGCACCCAGGTCGCGATCATCGGCGCGGGGCCCGCCGGGCTGCTGATGTCGCACCTGCTGGCGCGCGCCGGTGTCGACGCGGTGCTCGTGGAGAACCGGTCGCGCGAGTACGTGGAGGCCCGCATCCGCGCCGGAATCCTCGAGGCATCGAGCGTCGAGCTGCTCGACGAGGTCGGTGTGGGGGAGCGACTGCACCGTGAGGGCATGGCGCACCGGGGCATCCACCTGCAGTGGCCGGGTACCCGGCACCATCTCGACTTCGTCGACCTCATCGGTCGCGGCGTGTGGGTCTACGGGCAGACGGAGGTCACGAAGGACCTCGGCGCCGCACGTGACGCCGACGGACAGGTCGCGTTCTACGAGGCCTCCGAGGTCGAGCTGCACGACGTCGACTCCGACGCACCGTGGGTGAGCCTCGTCGCCGCCGACGGGGAACCTGTCCGCATCGACGCCGCGCTGATCGCCGGCTGCGACGGATTCCACGGCCCGAGCCGTGGGAACGTTCCCGGGTCGACGGTGCTCGAGCGCGACTACCCGTTCGCCTGGTTGGGCGTGCTGGCGTCCGTCGCCCCGTCCACCGACGAGCTGATCTACGCCTGGCATCCGAACGGGTTCGCGCTGCACTCGATGCGGTCGACCGAGGTCAGTCGCTTCTACCTGCAGGTGCACCCGGACGAGGACATCGACGAGTGGTCGGACGACCGGATCTGGACCGAGCTCTCCACCCGGTTCGCGCACGACGGCTGGCACCTGCAGGACGGGCCGGTCACCGAGAAGAGCGTCCTGCCGATGCGCAGCTTCGTCAGCGCGCCGATGCGACACGGCCGCTTGTTCCTGGCCGGCGACAGCGCCCACATCGTGCCACCGGCCGGGGCCAAGGGCCTCAACCTCGCCATCGCCGACGTCGCGCTGCTCGCCCCCGCCATGGCGGCGTACGTGCACGACGGGTCGACGACCCTGCTCGACGACTACTCCGAGGCGGCCCTGCGCAGGGTCTGGCGCTGCACGCACTTCTCGTGGTGGATGACGATGATGCTGCACCGTCACGGCGACGACTTCGACGCCGAGCTGCAGCTGGCCCAGCTGCGGCTCACGCAGTCGTCACGAGCGGCGGCGACGTCGCTCGCCGAGAACTACGCGGGCCTGCCGTTCAGTGCGACACCTCGATGACGCGCAGGTCGGCGTCGATCGCGCTGGCCGTCTCGAGGAGAAGCGGCAGGAGGTGCTCGACGACCTCGGACGGCTCGCCGCGACGTGAGCTCGCCGACAGGTTGAGCGCGGCGACGACGGCACCGGTGCGGTCACGAATGGGCGCGGCGATGGACCGCAGGCCTTCCTCGAGCTCCTGGTCGACGAGTGCCCATCCCTGCTCGCGGACGCGGGTGAGCTCGGCGACCAACGCGCCCCTGTCGGTGATGGTGTGCGACGTGAATGCCTCGCGCTCGTGGCCGTCCAGGTACGCGTCGAGCTCGTCCGCCGGCAGATGTGACAGCAGCACGCGACCCATCGACGTGGCGTAGGCCGGGAAGCGGGTACCGACGTTGATCGCGACGGTCATGATGCGTTGCCGGGCCACCCGGGCCACGTAGACGATGTCGCGTCCGTCGAGCACCGCGACCGACGACGACTCGTGGGCGGACTCGGTGAGCCGTTCGAGGTGAGGTTGGACGATCGCCGGGAGCCGCATGGATGACAGGAAGGCGTGCCCGAGCTCGAGGATCTTGGGGCTGAGGCTGAACCGGCGGCCGTCGGTGGACACGTAGCCGAGGTCGGCCAGGGTGTGCAGCACCCGACGGGCGGTGGCGCGGGTGAGCTCGGCGCGCCGTGCCACGTCGGACAGGGTGAGGTGGGTGTTCTCGGCGTCGAACACGCGGATCACGGCCAGCCCGCGGACCAGTGACTGCACGGGAGCGGCGGTCGCAGGACCTGCGCTCTCCGACTCGCTCACGAGTCACACCCTAGAGGAGCAGGTGAGCGGTTGACGGCGCGAAGAGACACGGCATATGTTCGCACAAGAAACGAACGTTCGCCAAGCGCACACGCCGGAAGGACGACGCCATGGTTCTCGATCACGATTCCTGGACGGGCAAGGTCTACGTCGACGGCGGGTGGGTCGAGGGCGGGAACGGCGACGCCCCGATCGTGGAGCCGGCCACCGGATCCGAGCTCGGACGGTACGGCGTGGCCTCGGCTGACGACGTCGCCACGGCCGCAGCGAGCGCCGCCGAGGCGCAACGGGCCTGGGCCGCGACGCCGCACACCGAACGGGCCGCCGTCCTGCGACGGGCGGGCGACCTGTGGCAGGAGAACGCGGAGGAGTTCTCGGAGTGGAACGTCCGCGAGGTCGGTGCCGTCGGCGGCATGGCCGGCTTCGCACTGCACGTCGCCGCGGAGGAGTGCTACGCCGCGGCAGCTCTCCCGGGGACGCCGTACGGCGAGCTGCTGCCCAGCGAGGAGCCGCGTCTGTCGATGGCGCGCCGTGTTCCGGCCGGCGTCGTCGGGGTCATCGCCCCGTTCAACGTGCCGCTCATCCTCGGGATCCGCTCGGTCGCCCCTGCGCTCGCCCTGGGCAACGCCGTCGTGCTCAAGCCCGACCCGCGAACAGCCGTCACGGGTGGCGTCAACATCGCGCGCGTCTTCGCAGAAGCCGGCCTCCCACCGGGCCTGCTCCAGGTTCTCCCGGGCGGCCCCGATGTCGGCGAGGCGCTGGTGACCGACCCGAACATCGGCGTCATCTCCTTCACCGGCTCGACGCAGGTCGGCCGCCACATCGGCGAGCTGGCCGGACAGCACCTCAAGCGGGCCCATCTCGAGCTCGGCGGCAACTCCGCCGTCCTGGTCCTCGACGACGCAGACGTCGACCAGGCGGTCAACCTGGCGGCGTGGGGCTCGTACTTCCACCAGGGCCAGATCTGCATGACCGCGGGCCGCTACCTGGTGGCCGATGCACTGCACGACTCGTTCGTGGAGCGGCTGGCAGACAAGGCGTCGCACCTCCCGGTCGGCGACCCCTTCACGTCCGAGGTGGCCCTCGGGCCGGTGATCGACGAGGGGCAGCGCGACAAGATCCACGCCCTGGTCACGGGCAGCAGCGACGTCGGTGCGGACGTGGTCAGCGGCGGCGAGTACACCGACCTCTTCTACCGGCCGACGGTCATCGCGACGCCCACGGTCGACGCGCCCGCCTATGCCGAGGAGGTCTTCGGACCGGTGGCCTCCGTGCTCCGGGTCTCGTCACCGGACGAGGCGGTCGAGGTGGCCAGGCAGAGCGACTACGGGCTGTCGCTCGGCATCGTCACCAAGGACGTCATGGCCGGACTCGCGATCGCCGACCGCATCCCGACCGGCATCGTCCACATCAACGACCAGACCGTCAACGACGAGGCCAACGCGCCGTTCGGCGGCGTCGGGGCGTCGGGGACAGGAAGCCGGTTCGGGGGATCGGCGGCCAACATCGAAGCGTTCACCGAGACCCAGTGGGTCACGGTCCGGAGCGAGCCGCCGACGTTCCCGTTCTGAGCTCAGTCGGCGGGCGCGCCGGCCAGGATCGCATCGAGCAGCGTGACGGCTCCGGCCTTGTCGAGTGGCTCATTGCCGTTGCCGCACTTGGGTGAGTGCACGCACGACGGGCAGCCGTCGGCGCACTCGCAGGCCACGATCGCCTCACGGGTGACCCGCAGCCAGCGGGCCGCGACGTCGTGCCCGCGCTCGGCGAACCCCGCGCCGCCCGGATAGCCGTCGTAGACGAAGACCGTGAGCCGGCCCGTGTCGACGTGCAGCGCGGTGGAGACACCGCCGATGTCCCACCGGTCGCAGGTCGCCAGCAGCGGGAGCATGCCGATCGCGGCGTGCTCGGCGGCATGCGCCGCGCCCGGGACGTCGACCGACGCCAGCGCGTCCAACACGGCCGTTCCGCGGAGCGTCCACCACACCGCCTTGGTGCGCAGGACACGAACGGGCAATTCGAGTGGTTCCTCCTCGAGGTAGGTGCCAGCCTGACTTCGCTTGACGTAGGACGTCACCTGACGGTCCACCTCCACCGTCCCGAACGAGATCGTCGCGTTGCCCCACTCCTGCGTGCGCTCGGTCTCGACGATCGAGATCTCGGTCGTCGACCGGGCCTGGGTCGAGTACTTCGGGTCCTCCAGGTGCACCTCGGCCGCGCCGCCCTCGACGTCGTAGTCGTCGACGACGTAGACCTCGCCCTGGTGCACGTAGACCGCACCGGTGTGCACCGTGGAGTCGGCCGACCCGGCATCGACGGTGCCGACGAGGCGTCCGGTGTCGCCGTCGACGATCTGCACCGGCCTGCCGCCGCTCGAGCGGAGGTCGGCGAGGTCGGAGGCGCGGTCGCGCCGGGTCCAGAACCAGCCGGCCTCACGTCGCCGCAGCCAGCCGGCCGCCTCCAGCGCCTCGATGCCCTCCATCGTGCGAGGCCCGAACAGGCCGATGTCGTCGGCCGTGAGGGGCAGCTCGTGCGCCGCCGCGGCGAGGTGGGGTCCGAGCACGTACGGGTTGTCCGGGTCGAAGACCGACGCCTCGACGGGCGCTCCGAGCAGCGCCTCGGGATGATGCACGAGGAACGTGTCGAGGGGCTCGTCGCGCGCCACCAGCACGCCGAGCGACTCCTGCCCGGCACGGCCGGCCCGGCCGAGCTGCTGCTGCAGCGCCGCCCGCGTGCCCGGGAACCCGACGCTGACGATCGCGTCGAGGCCGGCCACGTCGATGCCGAGCTCGAGCGCGTTGGTGCTGGCCAGGCCGAGCAGGTCGCCGCTGCGCAGTCGTTGCTCGAGCTCGCGACGTTCCTCCGGAAGGTATCCGCCGCGATACGTGGCGACGGTGCGGACGAGTGCCGGGTCGATCTCGTCGAGACGCCGCTGGGCACTGGCGGCGACCGCCTCTGCCCCACGGCGCGAGCGCACGAACACCAGGGTGCGGGTGCCCGCGACCACGAGGTCGGTGAGGATCTCGGCCGCCTCGGTGGTCGCCGATCGCCGGTGCGGTGGCTGGGTGGGATGGGCCGCGCCGATCAGCGGCGGCTCCCACAGAGCGATGGTGCGGGCCGCGTGCGGAGACGCGTCGTCGGTGACAGCGGCGACGTCGAGGCCGGTCAGTCGGCGGGCGAAGTCGGCCGGTTCCGCGACGGTGGCGGACGACAGGATGAACACCGGATCGGAGCCGTAGTGCGCGCAGACGCGCCGCAACCGGCGCAACACGTGCGCGACGTGCGCACCGAACACGCCGCGGTAGTGATGGCACTCGTCGACCACCACGTAGCGCAGCCCACCGAGCAGCCGCGTCCAGCGGGCGTGCCCCGGAAGGATGGAGTGGTGCAGCGTGTCGGGGTTGGTCAGCGCGTAGTCGGCGTGGTCGCGGGCCCAGTCGCGCTCGTCGCGACTGTTGTCGCCGTCGACCGTCGCCGCTCGCACGAGGCCGGCCGCCGGCACGAGTCGGCGGCGCTGGTCGGCGGCCAGCGCCTTGGTGGGTGCGAGGTACAGAACCGTGGGTGACCGGTTGCCGAGCAGGGAGCTGCCGGACCGTCCGCCGGCGAGGGCCTCGAGGGCAGGCACCTGGAACACCAGGGACTTGCCGGACGCGGTGCCCGTGGACACCACGACGTGCCGACCCTCGCGCACATGGCGAAGTCCTTCGGTCTGGTGCGCCCACAGATGGATGGCGCCTTCGGCCTCGAACACGGCCCGCACGGGAGCACTGACCCAGTCGGGCCAGGGCTCCACGACGGCGTCGCGGGCCGGCACGTGCTCGACGTGGGTGACGCGGTCGCCGTACCGGCCCAACAGGTCGGCTGGGTCCACCTGCCGAGTCTCCCAGAATGATCAGACGTCGACGGCTGCCGAGCCGCGCTCCTGGAATGCATGGCAGAATCGAGACTCAACCTTCAGAACACCACGAGGGGAGGGAAGGCCATGGAGTTGTCACTCAGCTCGCACACTGACGGTCCGTTCGAGGTCATCGAGGTCGGCGGCGAGATCGACGTCTACACGGCCCCCCGACTCCGTGAGGGCATCGTCGCCGCCATCGAGGCCGGCCACACCCGCCTCGTCATCGACGTGGAGAAAGTCGAGTTCCTCGACTCCACCGGCCTCGGCGTGCTCGTCGGCGCGCTCAAGAAGGTCCGGGCCGACGGTGGCACCCTCGACATCGTCTGCACCCAGGAACGCATCCTCAAGATCTTCGACATCACCGGGCTCGACAAGGTTTTCGGACTGCACACGACCGTCGCCGAGGCGATGGGCGCCCGCGACTGACCCTGATCAGCCCCGCAACGACGCATCGGCGGGGACCCCGGTGTCATCGGCGTCGTGACGGGCTGGTTTCCTTCTCACGGTAAGTCTTGCCCCGTTCACGGAGGAAATTCATGGTTCACGCGACATTCGTTGCGGCAGCCGGGGACATCAATATCAGCAACGACAACATGACCTTCTTGTATGTCGTCGCCGGTATCGCGGTCCTCGCACTCATTCTGGCGGCAGTGTTCCGCGCGCAGGTGCTCAAGCACGGCGAAGGCACCGAGAAGATGCAGGAGATCGGACGTGCGGTCCAGGAAGGCGCCTCGGCGTACCTGACCCGTCAGTTCAAGACGCTGAGCTTCTTCATCGTGCCCATCGCCGTCCTGCTGTACTTCATCCCGGACTCGAACAAGATCCAGCTCGGGCGCTCCCTCTTCTTCGTCGTGGGCGCGGGCTTCTCGGCGGCGATCGGCTATCTCGGCATGTGGCTCGCGACGCGCGCCAACGTCCGGGTCGCCGCGGCCGCCCAGGCCGAGGGCCGCGATCCCGCGATGCGCATCGCGTTCCGCACCGGCGGCCACGTCGGCATGCTGACGGTGGGCCTCGGCCTGCTCGGCGCCTCCGCGGTCGTGCTGATCTACCAGGACGAGGCACCGTCCGTGCTCGAGGGCTTCGGCTTCGGAGCCGCGCTGCTCGCCATGTTCATGCGTGTCGGCGGCGGCATCTTCACCAAGGCGGCCGACGTGGGCGCCGACCTCGTGGGCAAGGTCGAGCAGGGCATCCCTGAGGACGACCCCCGCAACGCCGCCACCATCGCCGACAACGTCGGCGACAACGTGGGCGACTGCGCCGGCATGGCGGCCGACCTGTTCGAGTCCTATGCCGTCACGCTCGTCGCCGCGCTGATCCTCGGATCGGTCGCGTTCGGCGAGCAGGGCCTCATCTTCCCGCTCGTCGTCCCGGCGATCGGAGCCGTCACTGCGATCATCGGTGTCTTCATCACCCGGCCCCGTGCCGGCGAGGGTGGCCTGACGACGATCAACCGCTCCTTCTACATCTCGGCGTTCATCTCGGCCGTCGGCACGTCGATCTTCGCGTGGCTGTACCTGCCGTCGAGCTTCGGCGACCTCAAGGGCGTCGACCCGAACGGCCTGATCGCCACGATCGCCCAGGCCAGCGGGCAGGAGCCCCCCGGCCTCGACGCCTCGCCGCGGGTCATCGCGATCATCGCGGTGCTCATCGGCATCGTGCTCGCCGCGATCATCCTGGCCCTCACCGGCTACTTCACCGGCACGACGACGCGCCCGGTCAAGGACGTCGGTCGCACCGCGCTCACCGGCCCGGCCACCGTCATCCTGTCGGGACTGTCGGTCGGCTTCGAGTCGGCCGTCTACACGGCGCTCACGATCGGCGCAGCGGTCTTCGGTGCGTTCCTGCTCGGCTCCGGATCGCTCGTGGTCTCGCTGTTCGCGGTGGCCCTCGCCGGTTGCGGCCTGCTGACCACGGTCGGCGTCATCGTCGCCATGGACACGTTCGGCCCGGTCAGCGACAACGCCCAGGGCATCGCGGAGATGTCGGGCGACGTCGACGAGGAGGGCGCCGGCATCCTCACCGAGCTCGACGCCGTCGGCAACACCACGAAGGCGATCACCAAGGGCATCGCGATCGCGACCGCCGTCCTGGCTGCCACCGCTCTGTTCGGGTCGTTCACCGACTCGATCACGAAGGCCATCCAGGACTCCGGCCTCGACAACGCGAGCGCTGCCGACATCAAGGTCAGCGAGACGTACGCGTTCAGCGGCATCCTCAACGTCGCCGATCCGGCCAACCTGTTCGGCCTGATCATCGGTGCCGCGGTGGTGTTCCTGTTCGCCGGCCTGGCGATCAACGCCGTCGGTCGCGCCGCTGGTGCGGTCGTGTTCGAGGTGCGCCGCCAGTTCAAGGAGATCCCGGGGATCATGGAGGGCACCGGCCGTCCCGAGTACGGCAAGGTGGTCGACATCTGCACGCGCGACTCGCTCCGTGAGCTCGCGACGCCGGGCATCCTGGCGATCTTCGCGCCGATCGCGGTGGGCTTCGGCCTCGGCATCGGCCCGCTGGGTTCCTACCTGGCGGGTGCGATCGCGACCGGCGTGCTGATGGCCGTCTTCCTCGCCAACTCCGGTGGAGCGTGGGACAACGCCAAGAAGCTGGTCGAGGACGGCAACCACGGTGGCAAGGGATCGGCGGCCCATGAGGCGACGATCATCGGTGACACCGTCGGTGACCCGTTCAAGGACACCGCCGGCCCGGCCATCAACCCGCTGCTCAAGGTGATGAACCTGGTGTCGCTGCTCGCGGCCCCGCTCATCATCAAGTTCGCCTACGGCACCGACGAGAACCCCGCGCTGCGCTACACGATCGCCGGCGTCGCGGCGCTCATCGTCGTGGTCGCGGTCTACATCTCGAAGCGTCGCCCGATCGCGATCGGCAGCGAGGCCGAGAAGGCCGAGGTCGCGGCGAACGCCTGACCGAACAGCCCGAACGCCGAGTGGCGCACGATGGTTCATCCATCGTGCGCCACTCGCGTTTCATCGGGTGTGTGCGCGGCCCGCCACCCGTCCATCTGTGCACGTCACACCCGTCGGGTGCGAGGAATCTTGACAGGACGCGTTACGTTATGGCCGTCCGTCCAGCCATTGACAGGGAGATCCGCTTGACCACGCTCGTCATCGTCGAGTCGCCGAACAAGGTCCGCAGCATCGCGGGCTATCTCGGCGACGGCTATGTCGTGGACTCCAGCGTCGGCCACATCCGTGACCTCCCGAAGGGCGCCGACGAGGTGCCCGCCAAGTACAAGGGCGAGTCGTGGGCGCGGCTCGGTGTCGACATCGACAACGCCTTCGAGCCGGTCTACGTCGTGTCCGCCGACAAGAAGTCACAGATCACCAAGCTCAAGAAGCTGCTCAAGGACGCCGACGAGCTCGTGCTCGCGACGGATGAGGACCGCGAGGGCGAGGCGATCGCCTGGCACCTGTTCGACGAGCTGAAGCCGACGGTGCCGGTCAAGCGCATCGTCTTCCACGAGATCACCCGCGAGGCGATCCTCCACGCCGTCGCCAACCCGCGCGACATCGACATGGACCTCGTCGACGCCCAGGAGACCCGGCGCATCCTCGACCGTCTCTATGGCTATGAAGTCAGCCCGGTGCTCTGGAAGAAGGTCATGAGCGGCCTGTCCGCCGGCCGCGTGCAGTCGGTGGCGACCCGGCTCGTCGTCGAGCGGGAACGGGCCCGGATGGCGTTCCGATCGGCGTCGTACTGGGACCTTGAGGCCACGTTCGACGCCGGCGAGCAGCACGAGCCCCGGACGTTTCCGTCCCGACTGCTCACGGTCGACGGCAAGCGCGTCGCCACCGGTTCGAGCTTCGGCGACGACGGTGCGCTCAAGAATTCTGACGTGGTTCACCTCGACGAGGAGCGTGCCGGCGCGCTGGCCGCTGCACTCGCCGACCAGACGTTCACGATCGGCTCGGTCGAGGCCAAGCCGTACACGCGCAGGCCCTACCCACCGTTCCGCACCACCACGATGCAGCAGGAGGCGTCGCGCAAGTTCGGCTTCGGCGCTGCCCGCACCATGCAGGTCGCGCAGCGGCTCTATGAGGGCGGCTACATCACCTACATGCGCACCGACTCCTCGGCGTTGTCGCAGACGGCGCTCAACGCGGCGCGGTCACAGGTGCGCGAGCTGTACGGCGCCGAGTACCTGCCCGACGCCCCGCGCACCTACGCCGGGAAGGTCAAGAACGCCCAGGAGGCGCACGAGGCGATCCGCCCGGCCGGTGAGTCGTTCCGCACGCCGCGGCAGGTCACCCTGTCAGGCGACGAGGCCCGGCTCTACGAGCTGATCTGGAAGCGCACCATCGCGTCGCAGATGAAGGACGCGAAGGGCGAGACCGTCACGCTGCGCATCACGGCCGACGCCACGTCTGGTGAGACGGTCGAGTTCACGAGCTCGGGCCGCACGATCACGTTCCACGGCTTCCTCAAGGCGTACGTGGAGTCCGGTGACGACCCCAACCAGCAGGGCGACGACCAGCAGGTCAAGCTGCCCAACGTCGCGCAGGGCGACACGGTCACCGTCGCGGAGCTCGGATCGGCCGGCCACGAGACCAAGCCGCCGGCGCGCTTCACCGAGGCCAGCCTGATCAAGGAGCTGGAGGAGCGGGAGATCGGCCGGCCCTCCACCTATGCGTCGATCATCGGCACCATCCAGAACCGTGGCTACGTGTACAAGAAGGGCACGGCACTCGTGCCGGCCTGGATCGCGTTCAGCGTGGTCCGCCTGCTGGAGCAGCACTTCCCACGCCTCGTCGACTATGGCTTCACCGCCGAGCTCGAGGACGTCCTCGACGAGGTCGCCGGCGGACGCGAGGAGCGCGTTGCCGTCCTGCAGAGCTTCTGGACCGGCGAGGGCGAGAACGACACCGGCCTCAAGCGCCTGATCGAGAACCTGCCCGACATCGACGCCCGCAGCTTGGCGACGTTCGAGATCGGCGAGGGCATCAACCTGCGGGTCGGACGCTACGGCCCGTACGTCGAAGGTCCCCCGATGCTGCCGGGCGACGGCGGCACCGAGGTGCCGACCCGCGCCAACGTCCCTGAGGACCTCCCGCCCGACGAGCTCGACGTCGATCTCGCGAAGCAGCTGCTCGCCAACCCGGCCGGGCAGGAGAAGAACCTCGGCACGCATCCCGAGACCGGCCGCGAGCTCGTCGCGAAGAGCGGGCGCTTCGGCCCCTACATCACCGAGGTCCTGCCCGAGGGGTCCCCGAAGTCGGCGAAGCCGCGGACGGCCAGCCTGTTCGAGTCGATGTCGCTCGACAGCATCGGCATCGACGACGCCGTCAAGCTGCTCACGCTGCCGCGAGTCGTCGGCACCGACGTCGACGGTGAGGAGATCACCGCGCAGAACGGTCGCTACGGCCCGTACCTCAAGAAGGGGAGTGACTCCCGGTCGCTGCAGACCGAGGACCAGCTCCTCAGCCTCACCGAGGAGGAGGCGCGCGCCATCTACGCCCAGCCCAAGACCTATGGACGCCGCGGAGCCGCAGCCGCCCCGCTCAAGGAGCTCGGCGACGACCCGGTGAGCGGCAAGCCGATCGTGGCCAAGGACGGCCGCTTCGGCATGTACGTCACCGACGGCGAGTACAACGCCACGCTGCGCAAGGACGACTCCATCGACACCCTCACGCCGGAACGCGCGCAGGAGCTGCTGGCCGAGCGACGCGCGAGAGGCCCGGCGAAGAAGGCCGCCAAGCGTGGGGGCAAGAAGTCCGCGAAGAAGTCGGCGAAGAAGTCCACCGCCAAGAAGGCGCCGGCCAAGAAGTCGGCGGCTCCCTAGTCCTCGACCGGGGTGCCGTACTCCTTGATCGTTCGCTCGATCCGCTGGTCCGGGACCAGCCAGATGACGGCGACGGCGACGAAGAACGCGATCGCGACCTTGGTCGCCGCCGGGTTGTCCTCGCCCCCGAGCAATGCCGCGATGATGCCGGCGGTGTAGAGCACGGGGGAGAGCTTGCCCTTGAGGTCGCGCCCGACCGCCCGGCGCAGCGGCCCGTCGTCCCCCTCGGAGGCCAGGATCCGCTGCTGGAGCACGTAGTAGGCGATGGCCGCGGCCAGCAGGTTGACCCCGTAGACCGTCGTCGGCACGCGAGCGAGCTCCGACTCGTCCATCCACGCGGTCGTGAACGGGTAGAGCGACAGCCAGAACAGCAGGTGCAGGTTGGCCCACAGCACGGTGGCCGTGACGCGTTCGGTCAGCTGGAACATGTGGTGGTGGTTGTTCCAGTAGATGCCGATGTAGACGAAGCTCAGGAGATAGGTGAGGAAGCTGACGCCGGTGGTGTCGCGCAGGTCGGCCAGGGTGTCACCGTGCGGCACCTTGAGCTCCAGGACCATGATCGTGATGATGATGGCCAGCACGCCGTCACTGAACGCCTCGAGTCGCGAAGTTCGCATGACCTGATCATGCTGCATTCGCCTCAGGATCGACCACATGATGGGCGGGAACCCTCGGGGCTGCGCCCCTGCGCACCCGAGTGGGTGGTCGACCCTAGGATCGTCGACATGGAGCCGCTCTTCACCGAACGCGGGGTGTTCGTCGCCCTCGAGGGCGGTGAGGGTGCCGGCAAGTCCACCCAGGCCACGTTGCTGGGCGAGTGGCTCGACTCGATCGGCCGCCAGGTCCTCCTCACGCGCGAGCCCGGCGGCACCGACGTCGGCGCCCTGCTTCGCCGCATCGTGCTCGACCACGCCACCGGCCAGCTCTCACCGCGGGCCGAGGCGCTCATCTACGCCGCCGACAAGGCCGAGCACGTCGACGAGGTCGTGCTTGCCCGCGCTCGCCGAGGGCATGGTCGTCGTCACCGACCGCTACGTCGACTCCACGCTGGCCTACCAGGGCGCCGGCCGGGCCATCGATGTCACCGAGCTCGAGCAGGTCGCCCGGTGGGCCACGTCGGGGCTTCGCCCCCACCTCACCGTGGTGCTCGACGTCGATCCCGCCACCGGCCTCGGGCGCGCCGGCGATCTCGACCGCATCGAGGTCGAGCCGCTGGAGTTCCACCAACGCGTCCGTGAGTACTTCCTCGACCTCGCGGCGGCCGACCCCGACCACTACCTCGTCCTGCCAGCCGACGGCGAGGCCGACAAGCTGCACGAGGCCATTCGCACCGGCGTCGAGCCCTGGCTCGGGCAGGCGGCACGCGCATGACCCTGTTCGACGAGCTGGTCGGCCAGGAGCCGGTCGTCGAGACGTTGCGCGAGGCCGTCGATGCCGCGTCCGGCGGCGGGGCGGGCTCGCCGCAGTCCGCCATGACCCACGCCTGGCTGTTCACCGGGCCGCCGGGATCCGGACGCTCGAACGCCGCACGGGCGTTCGCCGCGGCGCTGCAGTGCGAGCAGGGCGGGTGCGGCGAGTGCCACTCATGCACCACGGCCCGGGCCGGCAGCCACCCGGACATCACGATCATCCGCACCGACGGACTCTCGATCGGCACCGACCTCATCCGCGACTACGTCCGCAGGGCGGCGCTGCGCCCCGCTCTCGGTCGGTGGCAGGTGCTCATCGTCGAGGACGCCGACCGGCTCACCGACCAGGCCGCCAACGCGCTGCTCAAGTCCCTCGAGGAGCCGGCCTCGCACACGGTCTGGATGCTCTGCGCTCCCGCGGTCGAGGACGTCATGGTCACCATCCGCTCGCGCTGCCGCCCGGTGCTGCTCCGCACCCCGTCCACCGCCGCGATCGCCGAGCTGCTGGTGAGCCGCGACGGCCTCGAGCCGCAGCTGGCCCATGCCGCGGCGGCCGCGTCGCAAGGACACATCGGCCGAGCCCTCGGCCTGGCCCGTGATCCCGTGGCGCGCGACCGGCGCCGCGCCATCCTCGCGCTCCCGCTCGGCGTCGGCAGCCTCGGCGACTGCCTGGCCGCGGCGCAGACCATCAACGACGAGGCCACGGCGCGAGCGGCCGGGGTGGCCGACACCGCAGACGAGCGCGAGATCGCCGACCTCCGGGCCTCGTGGGGCGTCGAGGAGCGGGGCCGCCGGCCAGCCGGATACGCCGGAGTCCTCTCGACGCTCGAGAAGGACCAGAAGCGTCGCCGCACCCGCATCGCCCGCGACTCGATCGACGGCGTGCTCATCGACCTGCTGGCGTTCTGCCGCGACGTCATCGCCGTGCAGTGCGCACCCGGCACCGAGCTCGTCAACTCCGACGTCGCCGACGACGTGGCTTCGGTGGCCCGTGTGTGGACGCCCGAGTCGACCCTGCGCCGCATCGATGCCATCGTCGACTGCCGGGAAGCCCTCGACGCCAACGCCGCCCCTCAGCTCGCCCTCGAACGCATGATGATCGGATTCCTGCCGTGAACCGTCGCACCACGATTCTCATTCTCGCCCTGGCCGTCGTGCTCATCGTCGCGATCGCCGTCGCGGCCATCGTGGGCGGCAACGACAGCGGCGACACGTCGTCCGACTTCAAGGAGCCGACGCCCGCAAGCGACGGCATCCCGAAGGGGTTGGAAGCCTTCTACACGCAGAAGCTCTCCTGGGACGACTGCGTCCGGGGCAAGTGCACGACCGTCAAGGTGCCGATCGACTACGACAAGCCGACGGGCGACACCCTGAAGCTGCAGGTCAAGGTCATTCCGTCGAAGGGCGACGGCGGCCGCAGCCTGTTCATCAACCCCGGTGGGCCGGGCGGCGAGGCGATCGGCTTCACCGACTACATGAGGTCGCAGTTCGGCGCCGACATCCTCGACAGCTACGACCTCGTCGGCGTCGACCCGCGCGGTGTGGGCAAGAGCTCGCCCGTCGACTGCCTGTCCGACGCCGGTCTCGATGCGTACGCGGCGAGTGAGCCCGACCCCGACGACCAGGCCGAGATCGATGAATTCCGAACCGGCATCGTCGACTTCGGCAAGGGCTGCGAGCAGAGGTCCGGTGCGCTGGCCTCGCACATCTCCACCGAGGAGGCCGCCCGCGACTTCGACGTCGTGCGCTCGCTCCTCGGCGCCAAGACGTTCGACTGGTACGGCGCCTCGTACGGCACGCAGCTCGGCGCCACCTACGCCACGCTGTTCCCGAAGAAGGTCGGCCGCATGGTGCTCGACGGCGCGAGTGATCCGTCGCTGAATGCGGAGGAGTCGGCGTTCGGCCAGACCACCGGCTTCCAACGTGCGCTCGACGCCTACATCAAGGACTGCGTGAAACAGAAGGAGTGCCCGCTGGGGAGTGACGCCGATGCGGCCGAGACCAAGCTCTCCTCGTTCATCGACGCCCGCGACTCCGACCCCATGACCACCGGCGAGAAGCGCAAGCTCACGCAGGGCGTCACCTTCTACGGCATCGCCGTCACGCTCTACGACAAGGAGACGTGGCCGGTCCTGACCCAGGCCCTCACTGCGGCGTTCAGGGGCGACGGGTCCGTCCTGCTACGACTCTCCGATGCGTACTTCCGCCGCCAGGCCGACGGGTCGTACGCCGAGAATCTCGGCGAGGCCAATCCCGCCATCAACTGCCTCGATGCCGGCGAGGAGGACGCCAGCACCCTGCAGGACGTCGAGGACTCCATCCCGCGGTTCATGAAGGCGTCCCCGGTGTTCGGTCGCACCCTCGCCTGGGGTGCACTCGCCTGCACCGAGTGGCCGATCAAGGGCGACCACCCGCAGATCGCCGTCGACGCCACGGGGTCGAAGCCGATCGTCGTGCTCGGCACCACTCGCGACCCGGCCACGCCCTACGAGTGGGCGAAGGCGCTGACCGACCAGCTCAAGACAGCCGTCCTCGTCACCCGTCAGGGCGACGGGCACACGGCCTACACGTCCGGCAACACCTGCATCAAGCGCCTCGTCGACGACTACCTCGTCAAGGGCACGGTCCCGAAGGACGGCACCACCTGCAAGGAGTAGGCCCGGTGGCCAGCGGCTGCTTCTGCTGCGCCGCCTGAGCTGCTGGCCCGATTCGTCAGCTGCGGATGGCCTCGTGGTGCCGGATGACCTCGTCGATGATGAAGGTGAGGAACTTCTCCGCGAAGGCGGGGTCGAGGTCGGCCTCGGCGGCCAGCTCGCGCAGGCGCGCGATCTGTCGGGACTCGCGCTCGGGATCGGCCGGCGGCATGTGGTGGTCGGCCTTCAGTCGTCCCACTCGCTTGGTGTTCTTGAACCGCTCGGCGAGCATGTGCACGAGCGCGGCATCGATGTTGTCGATGCTCGCGCGGATGTCTTCGAGCTCCGCCTTGGTCTCGTCCGTCGGTTCCACAGTCGCTGATTCTACGGGTGCCGGGCGGATTCGATCGCGAGGCGCCCGGTGGGTAGACTCATCGCGGTTCGGCGGGGCGACCCCCCGGCGAACCTCGCCGCTTTAGCTCAGTCGGTAGAGCGTTTCACTCGTAATGAAAAGGTCGTCGGTTCGATTCCGACAAGCGGCTCCACGCTGCGGTTTCTCTGACCCGCGGCGATGTGCTGAGGGGCACTGGCTGACGTCGATTCATCAGGTGCCCATCTCACATCTCTCACAGGTGCTCCTCGCGAACAGCCAGGACTGGGCTGCCGCCTCACGGCACAGGGCAGCGAACCGGTCGCCCTCGGGGACAGGGGCACCCGCTTTGTCCGCAGCAGACGGGTAACCCCGCACATTCATGATGCACTGCTAGTGCACTATCATGCACTTATGGATGCTGATACCGCCCTTCTGTCATCCGCGATCGGGCTTCGGGTTCGGCAGGAACGTCAGTCTCGCGGTTGGACCCTGGACCATCTCGCCCAATCGGCAGGCGTGAGTCGTCGCATGATCGTCAACGTTGAGCAGGGCGCCGCAAATCCGAGCGTCGGAACGCTTCTCAGGCTCAGCGACGCGCTGGGGGTCGGCCTGCCAGCCTTGGTCGACTCACCCTCACCCCGGGACCTGAAAGTCACTCGCCACGGAGCTGGGGCGGTTCTGTGGACCGGTGATTTCGGTGGTCAGGCAGTGCTGGTTGCTGGAACCGAGCCACCGGATGTGGTCGAGCTTTGGGATTGGACGCTGGGGCACGGTGACGTTCACAGCAGTGACGCCCACGTATCCGGCACGAAGGAGCTCGTACAGGTTCAGAAGGGCTCGCTCACGGTCACCGTTGGTGACGAGACGGTCACTCTTCGCTCGGGCGATGCATTGTCGTTCTCGGGCGATCTCGCGCATTCCTATGCCAATTCAGCCAAAGGTCCAGCGCGATTTTCGCTTGCTGTATTCGAGCCTGGTGTGGGCCCAGAGACTTTCGGAGCGCATCAATGAAGGCCGCGGGCATGTTCATCCAGCCGTGGGACGCCGCTCTGGACGACTCCGAGTGGCGCGAGTGGCTCAAGTTCACCGACCGATTCGGCGTGCTGGCCGTCAACAATCGTGACCCGTCTCAAGCCCCGCTCGTGCTGCCCACCCATTTCACTTTGGCCGGTGGAGATCTGCTGGTTCACCTTGCCCGTCCCAACCCGGTCTGGCCGCACCTCGAGGCCGCGAGCCAAGTTCGACTCACCATCATCGGCGACTACGCGTACATCCCGACGTACTGGCGGGCACAGGCAGGCGGACCTGATGAGAACGGGGTGCCGACCAGCTACTACGCCACAGTGCAGTTTGTCTGCAAGCCGACCGTGGTCGACGATCCCAAGGAGAAGGCGGAACTTCTGACGGCCCAACTCGCCGATTTCCAGCCAGAAGGGCGCCACGCAGAAGTGGCTGCTGACTCTCCGCCCTACGGGCGAATGCTGTCCGGCATCCGAGGCATCCGCTTGGACGTCTTGCGGGTGGAAGCAAAGTTCAAGTACGACGACCACAATCCCATCGACCACAGAGAGCGCGTTATCGGACTTCTCGGGCAACGCGCTGATGGCCTGGACGTTGGGGCCGCGGTGCAACAACGCCGCCGCCTCGATGCCATTGGCGACTGGCGCACACACCGGGAGAAACCATAAAGCCGTCCGTCCCTCCCTGGGGACTTGCCGTTGCTGCGATGCTGTCGGTCCAGCTTGGATCCGCACTTGCGGTGGGCCTCATCGAGGTCGTTGGCCCGGCTGGGACCGCGTGGCTCAGGCTCAGCATCGGCGCCCTCATCTTCGTTGCCATCGCCCGCCCCCCACTGCGCACAGTCAGGCGCGCTGATGTGCCAGCTCTTCTCGGCTTGGGTGTCACGACCGGACTGGTGACCGTCTTGTTCTTGGCTGCCATAGAGCGAATCCCCTTGGGCACAGCCGTCGCCATAGAGTTCCTCGGCCCACTCAGCGTCGCAGCGATTCGCAGTCATAGCCGAAAGGCGCTGATGTGGCCCCTACTCGCGCTACTCGGGGTGGTCCTCCTCACCGAACCGTGGCACGGCGATATCAACGCCGCAGGCATCGGTTGCGCCACCCTGGCTGCGCTCGGATGGGCAACCTACATCCTGCTCACCCAGCGGATTGGCGACCGATTCACGGGTCTCACCGGGTTGTCGATGACGGTTCCCATCGCCGCGGTGACTGCGGCCATCGTCGGCATCCCGCAGGCATCCGGCCACATCAGCTTCAGCGTGCTGGCCGCCGCTACTGGATTGGCCATCCTGCTACCCGTCCTGCCGCTCGCATTCGAGCTACTTGCGCTGCGCCGCATGACGCAGACCGCCTTTGGCACCTTGATGGCGCTAGAACCCGCTTTCGCCCTCCTACTCGGACTGGTCATCCTGAAGCAGGAGCCGTCGCCGACCCAGCTGGTCGGCATTGGATTCGTCGTCCTTGCCGGTGCCGGTGCTCAACGCGGTGGGCGCCGTCGCCCGCGCGAAGTCAGCGGCCCTCATTCCGAGCTCGACCTCATCGGCTGATGGTGCCGGAGTCATCGTGACGGATGCACCGCGTGCGACTGCTCCCGGTCGACGTCGCACCGGCCAAAAGCAGCGGGGCGACGGCACCGTGCTGGCCAGCGGCAACCAGGCGAACCCTGACAGACGCTCCCGGACGAGAGATGTGTTGAAATTGTCATGAAAGCTCGTCGGTTCGATTCCGACCAGCGGCTCCGGATCCATCGGCAGGAGGTGAGAACCCATGAACGCACAGACCACGGTGGGTGCTCCCTTCGGTTCACGACCGCGCGACTGAGCTAGTCGCCACCGGGAGCGCCCCGACGCAGTACGCGAAAGGGACTTCCCATGAACACCACACCTTCTTCAGCTCCTCACCTCACCGGCGAGCGAGCGCTGGTTCTCGGCGGCGGCGGATCGACCGGCAACGCCTGGCTGATCGGCGTCATTGCTGGCCTGTTCGACGCCGGGCTGGACACGACCACAGCCGACCTGACCATCGGGACGTCAGCCGGCTCGACGGCCGCGGCCCAGATGGCCGGCGCGACCCCGACCGAGCTGTTGGCCGCCACCCTTGCCCCTGTTCCCCAGAAACGGACCGGTCCGGTCGGTTCGGGCCGGGCACGCGGCCCGAACAGGTCGATGGAGGAGCACCTGGAACGGCTTCGCCAGGTCGTCGCCTCGTCTGAGGATGTGGCTGACTGGCGGCGCAGGATGGGCGGGGCGGCACTCGACCGGGATGCAGCGTCGGATGGCTCCTGGTCACCGCAGTGGCGCGCCACCGTCGCCTCGCGGCTGCCCAGTGTGCACTGGCCGGAGCGAACGGTGCTCATCACGGCGGTCGACGCCCATTCCGGTGAGCCGGTCGCGTTCGACCGTCACAGCGGGGTCGACCTGGTCGACGCCGTGGCCGCCAGCTGTGCCGGTGGTGGCCTGCCCTACCGGATCGGGGAACACCGCTACATCGACGGCGGCTACCGAGCCAACGCCGAGAACGCTGATCTGGCGGCTGGATTCAAGCGGGTGCTGGTGTTGTCGCCGCTCGGCGGCAGGTCGTTGCATCCGGTGGACTGGGGCACCCACCTCGCGGCGCAGGTCGACGAGCTGCGCGCAGGCGGCAGCCGAGTCGAGACGATCGTTCCTGACGGCAGCTCTGAGCACTTGTTCGGCGCCAACGCGATGGACCTGTCGCTGCGTCCGCCCGCCGCCCGGGTGGGACACGACCAAGGCAAGGCCCTGGCCGAGGAGCTCACCGAGTTCTGGCGGCGCTAGGGAACCCACACCCAGACCGCCGCGTCATGAGTGACTCGAGTCGTGCCACGTGGTCGATCCGCTTGGTCCCCCTGAAGCGTTGACGGCTCCGGGATCTGTGTCTACTATAAACAGTGTCCACCGGAAGCAGATGTGGACGTCGCACGTCCCGGAGGAAGCCGATGAGGAAGGCACCGCTGGATGCGACGTCGTCACCGTTGGCGGAGGGCGGCACAGCGTCCGGAGTGAAACAGCCCACGAGGGACAACGCCGTGCGGGCCAGCCGCGGGTTCATGTTCGGGCTGGGCGCCTACGGCCTGTGGGGCGCTTTTCCTCTCTACTGGCCGTTGCTCGAGCCTGCCGGCGCGATCGAGATCCTGGCGCATCGAATCCTGTGGTCATGCTTGACGATCGGCGCGGTGCTGCTGCTGTTCCGCCGGCTCCCGCAGTTCCTGGCGCTGCTGCGCGACCATCGGGCCCGCGCACTGCTGACCCTCGCGGCGGCCACCATCAGTGCCAACTGGTTCATGTACATCTGGGCGGTCAACAACGAGCGGGTCGTGGAGGCGTCTCTCGGCTACTTCATCAACCCGTTGGTGACCGTGCTGATGGGCATCGTGGTGCTGGGTGAGCGGCTGCGCCGCATGCAATGGGTGGCGATGAGCATCGCCGTCGTCGCGGTGCTGGTGCTCGCGTTCGACTACGGGCGACCGCCTTGGATCGCGATGGTGCTGGCCTGCACCTTCGGGACGTACGGCCTGTCGAAGAAGGTCGCCGACGTGGAGGCAGTCGAGTCGCTGGCCTTCGAGATGGTGCTGGTGGCGCCGTTCGCGGCGGCGTACCTCGCCTGGCTGGGCGCGACGGGAGCCGGCAACTTCACAGCCCACGGCAGCGGGCACACGCTGCTGTTGATGACCACCGGCATCGTCACGGCGATCCCACTGCTGTGCTTCGGCGCGGCCGCGGTGCGGGTCTCGATGGTCACGATGGGGCTGCTCCAGTACGTCACGCCGGTGCTGCAGTTCCTGCTGGGCGTGCTGTGGTTCCACGAGGACATGCCCGTCGGCCGCTGGATCGGCTTCATGCTGATCTGGGTGGCGCTGACGGTGTTCACCGTCGAGGCGAGCCGGCACCGACGGCGCCAGCTCCGGCTCGCAGCCACGGCCAGCGCCCTCTGACCTGTTCATGACGAAAGGCCCCCTGACCGTGAAGCGGAGCTGCGTGAGTCCACGTCACGACCAGGAGGCCTTCCGTCTTGCGGGCGTCGCGATGACCCGAGAGTGCCACCGCGAGCGCCGGTACGTCAGCGCAGGCCGGCGTACTTGGTGGGCATGCCGCGGTTGTCGACGTCGTCGACGTCAAGGTGACTCCGCGGCGGCGGACGAACGCCGTAGCCGTCGAAGGCGATCGCTCGCCACAACGGGACGAGGACGGTCGCCAGGGCGACGATGCCGATCGCGAGCAGTGTCATGATGCACCCCCATCTGGGGCAGGCGGTGCGAAGAACTCCAGCGCGATCCCGTCGGGGTCGCGGAAGGAGAGGCCGGAGCCGTAGTGCGCGTCGACGATGTCTCCGTGCTCGAGACCCAGCTCGTCCAGCCGGGCTGACCAGGTCTCCAGCTCGTCGCGATCACTGCAGGCGAAGGAGACGTGGTCGAGTCCGGCATGACGCTCGTCGAACGAGCCCGGGCTCGGCTGCTGGTGCTCGTGCAGGCCGAACAGCTGCCCGCCACCCAGCAGGTACACCGTGTGGTGGAAGCTGCCGGCTTCGACGTCCTCGTCGAGAACGGGGTCGGACCCGAACAGCGCGGTGTACCACCGGGTGCTGCGCTCGAGGTCGCTCACGGTCACGGCGACGTGGGTGATTGATGGAAAGTCAGGCACGATGGCCTCCTGGATCGGGGGGATGATCGGCCGCAGAGCGGCGACCGTTCATTCCTTTATACGGCTCGGTTGAGGGGTTGGTTCACTTTCTCAACGGATTTGTCGCAGGACGTCGTAGCGAGCGGCATCCACACCGCCCTCGGCTTCCGCGGCCTGGGTCAGATCTTCGAGTACGTGGCGTTGGTCGTCACGTCGCTTGGTGCAGCATCTCGACGGCAGCAGCCACGATGTCGTCCTCGCTCACGAGCACTGTCTTGGCCGCGGGCCCGAGCGGCACGAACGAGTCTGCGCTGGTGATGCGCGAGACGGCGCCGCGGTATCCACCGTCGACCAGAGCCGTGACCACCGCCTCGGAGACGCCGCCGCTGCGCCGGGTCTCGTCGACGACCAGGACGGAGTCGAACCCGCTGGCGGTGTCGTGGAGCACATCCACGGGGAGCGGCGCGAGCCATCGCAGGTCGAGCACGGTGACGTCGACACCCTGGCCGGCCAGGACGGCCGCGGCCCGCCGGCTCATGTGGACGCCGTTCCCGAACGTGACGAGCAGGAGGTCGCGACCGTCACCATGCAGGCCGACCTCGCCCACGCCGATGGACGCGTCCGGGCGGTCGGGCGACGCGTAGTCGGACGTCCATCCACCGTCACCGTCCTCCAGGAGGTCCCTGGTGTGGTACTTCGCGATCGGCTCGAGGAAGACGCAGACCCGGCCGTCGTCGCGAGCCAGCGAGTAGCAGGTGCGCAGCAGGCCGGGCGCGTCGGCCGGGTGGCTCGGGACCGCGATCACCAGGCCGGGGATGTCGCGCAGCACCGCCACGGAGTTGTCGTTGTGGAAGTGCCCGCCGAATCCACGCTGGTACGCCAGGCCGGCGATCCTGACGACCATGCCGTTCTGGTACTGGCCGTTCGAGAAGAACCGCAACGACGCGGCTTCGCCGCGCAGCTGGTCCTCGGCGTTGTGCACGTAGGCGAGGTACTGGATCTCCGGGATGGGCACGAACCCGGCCAGGGCCGCACCGAGCGCGGTGCCGAGGATGGTCTGCTCGTCCAGCAACGTGTCGAACACCCGGAAGCCACCGAATCGCTTCCGCAGCCCACGCGTCACGCCGTAGACGCCGCCCTTGAGGGCGACGTCCTGGCCGAACAGGAGCGAAGCCGGGTGCTCGTCCATCAGGTCCGTGAGGCCGGCATTGATGGACTGCGCCAGCGTCAAGGGTGGCCCGTCCTCGGGCAGTCGTCCGCCCCAGGTGCGTGCCCGGGCTTCCGCCGCACGTTCGGTCTGCACCGTGGGCAGACGAGGCGGGAGGGCCAGCGGAGCCATGACCTCGTCCCGGGAGGAGAGCCGGTCCTCGTCCAGAACCCGCTTGGCCTCGGTCATCACGTGCTGGCGCGCCGTCTCGTAGCGGTCCAGGACGTCGGACGGCGTCATGAGACCGGCGTCGATCAGCGCGAAGGCGGTGGCCAGGACCGGGTCGCGCTCGTGATCGGCCGCGATCTCGGCCGGGGAGCGGTAGGCGCTCTCGGCGTCAGATCCGGCGTGCCCCATGAACCGGACGGTGCTCAGGTGCAGGACGGTGGGGCGCCGGCTCTCGCGGACGGAGGCCAGCGCCTCGGCGGCGATGTCGAGGAGCATCGACGGGTCGGTCCCCTCGGCGTACCGGTAGTCGAGTCCGGGAAGCGCCTGCAGGGCCGCCGCCGTCCACCCCGGTGGCGTCCTCGTGCTGATGCCGAGCCCGTTGTCCTCGCAGACGAACACGACGGGGCAGGGAATGGAGCGATGGGTCAGGTAGGCCGCGGCGTTGAGTGCGCCGGTGGCGGTGGAGTGGTTGACCGAGGCGTCGCCGAAGCTGCACACCACGATCGCGTCATCCGGCCACGGGGACTCGAGACCCGTCGCGCGAGCGAGACCGAGGCTGTAGCCAAGGCCGACCGCGCGGGGGAGGTGTGACGCAATGGTCGAGGTCTGGGGAATGATGCCGAGGTCCGGGTGGCCGAACACCTTGTGCCGTCCGCCCGACATCGGGTCGCTCGTCGCCGACGTGAGGCTCAGCAGGACGTCACGAACGGGGTTGTCGGCGCCGGCCGCGGCCGCCCGGGCGGCGTAGAAGGCGCCGGACCGGTAGTGGAGCAGCGCGGGGTCGGTCGTCCGGGACAGCAGGCCGAGCGCCGCGTTGCTCTCGTGGCCGGCCGACCCGATCGTGTAGTAGCCCTTGCCCTCGCCCTGGAGCCAGCGGGCCGCGAGATCGAGGTGCCGGCTCTCCACCTGGGCCTCGAAGAGACGCTTGAGCATGGCCCGACGATCCCTGGGCTGCGTGACGACATCCGCGGCCGGGCGTGCGCGGACGACGCGGACGAAGTGTTCGTCGATCGTCTCCACCCGCGGACCTTCCTTTCTGACGGTGCAACCGACAACATCTCACGTCAGGTGTGCACGCGGCTGCGATCCGCTGGGCGTTAGCGTTCGACCCACGGCTGGCGTTCGAAGGGAGCACGACCATGACGGTGAGCATCTGCGTGGCGGGAGCGACGGGTTGGACGGGCCGCGCCGTCGCGGAGGGCGTGCTCGCGGCGGACGACCTGACCCTGGTGTCGGCGGTGAGCAGGGCCGCCGCCGGCCAGGACCTGGGCACGGCCTGGGGCGGTGACGCGAACGGGGTCCCAGTGTTCGGTGCCGTGGCGGAGGCGCTCGAGGGCGTCGACGTGTTGATCGACTTCACCTCGCACGACGCCGTGCTCGACCACACCCTCACGGCGATCGCGGCCAGGGTCTCGGTCGTGGTGGGAACGTCGGGACTCGGTGCCGACCAGTTCGCCGAGATCGAGGCCGTCGCGATCGAGAACGGAGTCGCCGTCGTCGCGGCGGGCAACTTCTCGCTGACGGCAGCGCTCGCCCAGGCCGCCGTGATCCTGGCGGCGAAGCACCTGCCGAGCTGGGAGATCATCGACTACGCCTCGGCTGCGAAGCCGGACGCGCCGAGCGGCACGGCCCGGGAGCTGGCGGAACGCCTGTCCCAGCTCAGGGCACCAGTGACCGCGGTGCCGGTCGCCGACACCGCCGGCCACGTGGAGGCGCGCGGTGCGACCGTCGCCGGCAGCCAGGTCCACTCGGTCCGGCTGCCCGGCTTCAGCGTGGCCACCGAGACGGTCTTCGGGCTCCCCGACGAACGACTGACCATCCGCCACGACGCAGGGTCGAGCGCCGCTCCGTACGTCGGGGGCACGTTGCTCGCGGCTCGCGCCGTCGGCGGGCGCCACGGACTCACCCGAGGGCTGGACACCCTGCTGCTCGGCTAGATGCGTCAGGCCGCGGTCGGGTGGATCGACTCCACGGGCACCGTGAAGACGATGACCGTGCCCTCCCGTCGCGCGGCGGCGCCGGGGAAGATCTTGCGGGTGAGCGCCTGCGCGCGGCTGTTGCCGGCCGACGTCTCGGCGACGAGCTCCGTGTAGCCGAGACCGGCGGCCCGGTCGCGGATCCAGACGCCCAGCATCGTCCCGACGCCGCGGCCTTGCCACGCGTCGACGACCTCGACCGCGAGCTCGGCCCGGGTCCCGCCGAGGCAGATGATGCGGGCCAGGCCGATCGCCCTCCCGTCGACGAAGGCCGCGACGGCGAGGTGGCACCGTCCGTCGACGGCGGTGAGGATCCGTCGCGCCTGGGGCGGGAGCGTCGGCATCGTCGTCAGGTAGCGGAGGTAACGGCTCTCGATCGAGAGGCCTGCGAAGACGTCGTCGAGGACGTCGCCGTCGCCGGCGCCGAACTCGCGCAGCTCGATCGCGGCGGTGATGCCGTCAGGGGTGGCCATGATTCATGGTGTGCGTCTGAGGTACGGGTCGGCATCGACCATCTGCCCTAGGTGCCGGTGGCGCTACCTCAGATTCGCTTCACGGCACGATCGTGCCGGTGACCTCGCCGAGCCAGAGGTCCTCGCCGTCCGGGCCGGGCGCGGTGGCGGAGATGGTGATGGTGTCACCGTTCTCGAGGAACGAGCGGGTCGAACCATCCGCCAGGGCCAGCGGCTCGACGCCGTTCCACCCGAGCTCGATGAACGAGCCGCGCTGGTCGCGCTCTGGACCGCTCACGGTGCCGGACGCGAACAGGTCGCCGGGCCGCACCGACGCTCCGTTGACGGTCATGTGCGCGAGCATCTGGGCCGCTGTCCAGTACATGCCGGCGAACGGTGGCCGGGAGATCACCTCGTCGCGGAGCCGCACCTCAAGACGCAGGTCGAGCGCCCACGGCTGCGTGCCGTCGTCGTCGAGGTACGGCAGCAGCGGGACGTCGCGCTCGGGCGGGTGAGTGCGGGCCGAGGCGAGTGCGTCCATGGGGACGATCCACGGCGAGATCGAGGTGGCGAACGACTTGCCGAGGAACGGGCCGAGGGGCACGTACTCCCAGGCCTGGAGGTCGCGGGCCGACCAGTCGTTCACGAGGCAGATGCCGAAGACGTGACGCTCGGCATCCGCCAGCGCGACGGGCTCGCCCAGCTCCGACCCGGCGCCGACCACGAAGCCGACCTCGGCCTCGATGTCGAGCCGGACGGACGGCCCGAAGACCACCTCATCGGTGCTGGAGCGACGCTGGCCGCTGGGACGCCGCACCGGCGTGCCGGACACGACGACCGTTCCCGACCTGCCGTGGTAGCCGACGGGGAGGTGCTTCCAGTTCGGCAACAGCGCCTCGCCGTCAGGACGGAACAGGCGTCCGAGGTTCGTTGCATGGTGCTCCGAGGCGTAGAAGTCCACGTAGTCACCGACGGTGAACGGCAGCACCAGCTCGACCTGGTCGGCCGGGGACAGGTGGTGATCGACGACGTGGGCATGTGCATCGTCGCCGAGCCACTCGGTCAGCGCGTGGCGGACGTCGTGCCACGTCTCGAAGCCGGCCGCGAGGAAGGCGTCGAGCGAGCCGTGCGCGAACAGGTCGGCGTGCTCGGGCACGACGACGGGTGCGGCCGTCGTGAGGTCGAGGACGTCGGTGTCGACGCCGACGCCGACGCGACGCCGCGTCTCACCGGGCACCACGAAGGAGCAGTACGGCAGCGTGAACCGGCCGAAGTCCTTGCTCATGCCGCCACGTCCAGCAGGCCGAGCGTGCGCAGGTCGTCGATGGGCTCGGTGATCGAGCAGGTGCCGAAGGACAGGAAGCGGGATCGGACCATCCCGCGCGCGGCCTCGTCGAGCTCGCCGACGGCCGCAGCCACCTTCGGGGCGTCCCGCTCGGCGAGGACGGCGGCCAGGTCGTCCGATCCGGACATGGCTGCGTGCACGGCGAGCACGACGTTGAGGAATCCGTGGTGCTCGAACCCGGTGGCCTGGTCGGTGTGGCGGACGGCGTGGTGGAGGCCCGCGGTCAACTTGAATCGACGTCCCTGCTCGACGGCGTCGGCCAACGCCGACGCGAGCTGTGCTTCATCGGGGAAGGCATCGGCGGTCTCGCCGCCGGTGCGCAGCTTGAGCGCGACGTCGGGCGGCAGGTCGATCCGCGATCCGATGGGACGCTCGACGACCAGCAGCGTGCCCTCGGGCACGGAAGGGAGATCGTCGGTCTCGGTCTCTGTGTCGATCATCGGGACCTCGACGGCGCGGAGCCTGACCCGCGGGGCCTCGTGGGCCGCGGCGATGCTCGCCGCCGCCGAGCCGATCGGCGTCACGAGCGCCAGATCGAGCGAGTCGACCTCGGTGGTGGCGAGGGTGTCACCCAGCGCAGTGAGCCGGGCGGCCGAGCACACGAACGGTCCGACCTGCCGGGCGAACGACGAGTCCAGGGCCGCGACGTGGGCACGCACGGCGTCATCGATCGCCGCGTTGCCGGGCGGGAAGATCGCCGCGTCGTCGAAGAAGCGGTCGAACAGCACGGTCATCTGGCCAGAGTGGTTCACTCGACAGTGCTCATTCCTGGGCGGTTCACGGCTCTGCCGTCCAGGATTGGGCGTAGACGCCGTCGTCGCAGGCCTGCCCGCCCTCGCCCAGCTCGAGCGGGCGGAAGGTGTCGACCATGACGGCCAGCTCGTCGAAGCTCTCGACGCCGAGGCTCGCCTCGATCGCCGACGGCTGCGGTCCGTGGGAGTGACCGCCCGGGTGCACCGAGACCGAACCCTTGGCGATGCCGGAGCCCTTGCGGGCCTCGTAGTCGCCGTCGACGTAGAACATGATCTCGTCGCTGTCGACGTTGGAGTGGTAGTACGGCACCGGGATCGCCAGTGGGTGGTAGTCGACCTTGCGCGGCACGAAGTTGCACACCACGAAGTTGTGGCCCTCGAAGACCTGGTGCACCGGCGGCGGCTGGTGCACGCGGCCGGTGATGGGCTCGTAGTCGGAGACGTTGAACGCGTACGGGTAGAGGCAGCCGTCCCAGCCGACGACGTCGAAGGGGTGCCGCGGCACGACGTGCACGGTGCCGGTCAAGCCGCCCGGTCCGCTCCCGCGATGCTTGATGTAGACCTCGGTCGGCTCGTCGCCCCGCACCTCCGGCTCGGACGGCCCACGCAGGTCACGCTCGCAGTAGGGTGCGTGCTCGAGCAGCTGGCCGAACCGTGACAGGTACCGCCGGGGAGGCGTGATGTGGCTGTTCGCCTCGATGCAGTACGCCTGCACGTCCCCCTGCGGCACCCAACGATGCGTCGTCGCGCGCGGCACGATCAGGTAGTCGCCGGGTCCGAACGGCAGGTGCCCGAAGACGGTCTCGAGCACGCCTTCGCCCGACTCGATGAACACGCACTCGTCGCCCGTGGCGTTGCGATACAGCGGTGAGGCGTCGGCGCCGACCACGTACGAGATCCGGACGTCGCCGTTGCCGAGCACCAGACGTCGACCGATCACGAGGTCACGTCCGTCGCCGTTCGCGAAGAGGTCGTGAAGCTTGAGGTGCCGGGGGAGCAGCGGCTCGTTCGGCCTGGTCGACTGGTCGGGCAGCTGCCAGGTGCGCGCCTCGAGCACGGCCGACGGGACGCCGACGTGGTACAGCAGCGACGAGTCGGAGCTGAAGCCTTCCTCGCCCATCAGCTCCTCGCGGTAGAGGTCACCGGACTCGGAGCGATGCTGGGTGTGGCGCTTCGGTGGGACGTTCCCCATCGACCGGTAGTGGGCCATGACCCCTCCCTCAGTGTCTCGAGTCTAGGAGTTGCGGCCCCTAGAAATTTCCACGGAGTGCCTGCTCACGTTCGATGGCCTCGAACAGGGCCTGGAAGTTGCCCTTCCCGAACCCCAGCGAACCATGCCGCTCGATCAGCTCGAAGAAGACGGTCGGCCGATCGCCGACCGGCTTGGTGAAGATCTGCAGCAGGTAGCCGTCCTCGTCGCGGTCGACGAGGATGCCGCGCGACTGCAGGTCCTCGATCGGCACCCGCACCTCACCGATCCGGGCCCGGAGCTCCGGGTCGGTGTAGTAGGAGTCGGGGGTCTCGAGGAACTGGACGCCACGGGCACGCAGCGTGTCGACCGTCGCCAGGATGTCCGCCGTGGCCAGGGCCAGGTGCTGCGCGCCGGGACCCCGGTAGAACTCGAGGTACTCGTCGATCTGCGAGCGCTTCTTGCCGACGGCCGGCTCGTTGAGCGGGAACTTCACCCGGTGGTTGCCGCTGGCCACGACCTTGCTCATCAGCGCCGAGTACTCCGTCGCGATGTCGTCGCCGATGAACTCGGCCATGTTCGTGAAGCCCATGATGCGGTTGTAGAAGTCGACCCACTCGTCCATGTGGCCGAGCTCGACGTTGCCCACGACGTGGTCGAGCGCCTCGAACACGCGATGACCCGACGTCGTGACGGTCGAGCGACGCTCGATGTACCCCGGCAGGTACGGCCCGTCGTACCGGCTGCGGTCGATGAGCGAGTGACGGGTGTCGCCGTACGCGGCGATGGCGGCGATCCGCACGGTGCCGTGCTCGTCACTCACGTCGTGCGGTTCCTCCAGCACCGTCGCGCCCTGGGCGCGGGCGTGCTCGACGCAGGTGTCGACGTCCGGCACCTCCAGCGCGATGTCGACGACGCCGTCGCCGTGGATGCGGTGATGCTCGATGATCTGGCTGTCGGGGTCGACGCCACCCTTCAGGACGAAGCGGACCGCACCGCTCTCGAGCACGTAGGCGTGGTGGTCGCGGTTGCCGGTCTCGGGGCCGGAGTACGCGACCAGGTCCATGCCGTAGACGGTCTGGTAGAACGAGGCCGCCTGGGTCGCGTTGCCGACCGCCCAGACCAGGGCGTCCCAGCCGGTGACGGGGAACGGGTCGGTGGCGCTGTCGTACTCCACGAGGCCGACGAGCTGCTTGAGCTGGTCGAGGTCGAGGTGGGCGAGGCGCTCTGAGGCGGTCAAGTCGAGGCTCATGGGTCCAATTCATCGCACATGACCGTGACGATGCAACCGGCACACCTGGTGGTGGGCTTTGACGACAGTTGTGCCGAGTAGAGTGTCAGTCAACTGGTCGATCTGCACAGGAGTGTGGCCGATGGATGCACTTGATGTCGCGCTGGTCGAGGCGCTGCGGGCTCATCCCCGCGCCGGCGATCTTGAGCTGTCCCGTCTCACCAAGGTCGCCCGCGCCACGGTGCAGTCGCGGCTCGCCAAGATGGAGTCGGCCGGCATCATCACCGGGTACGGTCCCGACGTCGACCTCGTGGCCGCGGGTCACCCGGTGCTCGCGTTCGTGACGCTCGAGATCGCGCAGGGCGCCCTCGAGGCCGTCGCCGATGAGCTCGAGTCACTGCCGAACGTGCTCGACGCCTACGTCACGAGCGGATCGGCCGACGTCGTCTGCAAGATCGCGGCCACGTCACACGAGGACCTCCAGGCGACGCTGCTGCACATCAGCAAGTCGGGCTCGGTCGTGCGCTCGACGAGCGTCATCGTGCTGAGCGAGCTCGTGCACCCGCGCGTCCTGCCGATGCTCGCCCGGGACGCCGAAGCCCCCAAGCGGGCGCCCGCCTATCGTTAGGCCATGGGGAACGTCACCTTCGCGATGCTCACGTCCGTCGACGGCTACATCGCGGGTCCGCCGGGCGGCGGAGAGCTGCCCATGTTCGGCGACGAGCTGCACCAGCACTTCAACGACCTCGCGCGCTCGACGGCGTTGTGCCTGTATGGCCGGGAGCTCTACACGATCATGCAGTACTGGGAGGACGACGACGAGGATCGCACCGACGTCCACGAGGAGTTCGCCACCATCTGGCGCGGGACACCCAAGGTGGTGGTCTCGACGACGCTGACGGAGGTCGGACCGAACGCGCGGCTGGTGTCTGACGACGTCGACGCGGAGATCCGGCGGATCGTGGCCGAGACCGAGGGTGACGTCGACGTCGGCGGCGCCACGATGGCCGCCACCGTCGCGCGGCTCGGCCTGATCGACGAGTACCGCGTCTACGTGCGGCCGGCCGTGCTGGGTGGCGGCAAGCCGTTCTTCGCCGCGGGCACGTCGCTCGACCTCAACCTGGTCGACGTGGAGACGCTTCCCGACGACACGGTGTTGCTGCGCTACCGGCCCGCACGCTAGCTGCCGGGTGCGTAGGCCCGCACGTAGTCGACCAGGTAGTTGAACTGGGTCCTGGTGTTGGTGCTGTCGGGATTGCCCCAGTAGCTGCTGCCCACCTGCATGTTCAACCGGATGTTGACCGGGCTGTTGAAGCTGGACGTCATCCACGACGCGCTGCTGGTCTTGACCGACGAGACGACCTTGTCGTCGAAGGAGAAGGTCATGCACGCAGGCGACCAGTTGACGGCGTAGACGTGGTAGTCCTTGTAGATCTCCGGGGAGTGGCTCTGAGGATGGGACCACCCGGTGAACTTGTCGGCACCTCCCTCGTTGGTGTCCCGCCAGACCGTCCACGAGTTCGAGACGCTCGGGTCGAACGACTTGGTGGCGGGCGCCCCCCAGGTCTCCATGACGTCGATCTCGCCCGGCGTGGAGTCGCCGCGCAGCCAGAAGGCCGGCCACACGCCGCGGGTCCTGGTGCCGTCGGTCGGGACCTTGGCCCGCATCTCCCAGCGGCCGTACTTCTGGCTGAACTTGCCCATGGTGTCGATGTAGCCGGTGGTGTAGTTGCGGCTGCCGACGGTCTCGCGCTTGCCGGCGATGTCGAGCAGGCCGTCGTGCACCGTGACGTTGCGAGCCAGGATGCGCGCCTTGTCGAACGACAGTGACTCGCCGTCGCGGACCCGCCACTTGGAGGTGTTGACCGAGGACCCGGTGAACTCGTCGGCGAAGACCTGGTGGCCTTGACCGCTCCTGGAGTAGTCGATGTCAGCACACGTGCCGGACGGCGGGGGTGTCGTCGTCGTGGGTGACGGCGACGGCGACGGTGACGGCGACGGTGACGGAGAGGGCGAGGGAGACGGAGACGGAGACGGTGCCCCCGACGGGGGTGTGACGTCGGAGTTGATCGTGCGCACCTTGAGGATGTTGTCGGACGTGACGCCGACCTCCGAGACGAACAGGTTGACCTTGCTGTTCGCCCGGGTCGTCGTGATCGTCGCTCCGGTCCAGTTCCAGCTGGTCGAGCTGGGGGTGGTGTTGCCTTCGAAGTCCTGGATCACGGTGCCGTTGGAAGCGAGCTCACGCAGCTGGAACACGATGGGCTTGCCGGCCTGGGAGGAACGGACCTGTCCGGCGACGTGCACCGTGGTCCCGAGCGTCGCGATGGTGTCCGACGGAGTCGACACCATGCCGATCGTCTTCGTCCCCGACGACGACTTCGGTGTCACCTGACCCGAAGGCCCGTCACTGGTCACCACCCGCTTCAGGGTCGCATTGGACGTGGGGGCCCAACCAGCCGCGCTGGACGCGAACGCCGGGTTGGCGACGATGACCGGTTCGGCGGCGCGCGAAGGACTGGCGACGAGGACGGCTGAGGCGGCGAGAGCGCCGAGAGCGCCGAGAAGAACGAGGCGAATGGAACGGGAGTGGCCCATGAGGGGGTGGCCTTCCTGATCGTGCTCGGTCAGCCAGATCACACCGGCTTTCCGGGACAACCCGAACCAACGAGCGCGCAGGTGCAACGGTTACGAGAGAAGTGAGGGTGTCATCCCGAATTCGCTGGAAAGCCGGTAAAAACGGATGTGAGTGTTCGGCGCCCAGAATGGGGTGGGTCAGCGAGTGGTCTGGTGGCGGGCGGGCCGACCGACCAGGCCTTCTTGGCGCATCAGACGCTCCACCGTGCAGCGCGCCACCGTGACGCCGTCGGCGTTGAGCATCCGCCAGATCCGGCGTGCGCCGCTGACACCTCCACCGCGCTTCGGGTCGAGGAATGCCTCGCGGATCTTGACGACCAGCTCGGCGTCCCGCCGAGACCGCGCCGACGGTGGACGCGAACGTGCCGCGTAGTACGTGGATGACGCGATCTTGAAGCCGTTCTCGGACAGCGCGTCGATCATCGGTGCGACGCCGAACGTGTCGCGGTTCTCGTCGATGATCTCCGCCGCCAGCTCATTCGCGGTCTTGAGCTCTCGGGCGAGGCGATGGGCGACGACCACCTGGATCGCGTGGGCCTGTTGCAGCTCGCGGACCTGCGCCTCCAGATCCCGGATGCGTCCTGCGGCCGAGGATGGCGTTCCCGTGCGGATGCCGGCGTCGATCTCGGCCTGCCTGCACCATCCTCGAAGGGTGTCCGGATTGATGCCTGAGGACCGGCCGACTCGAGCGGTCGCAGCGTTCAGCGAGAGCTTTTGGTCAGCCTCTCGCGCATCGGTCACCCGTCGGATGGCTCGCTCGCGTGTCTCCAGCGCGTACTTCCTCGGTGCTGGCATGGTCACGGCTCCCATCGAACGAACGAAGTGTCCACAAGACTAGGAGCGACCAGTGAGCGGGTTATGACGCGAACGGACGGCCGAATTCTTGCGATCAAGTCATCAGGAGTGTCCGGGTCGACTCTGGCCGAGTCCCGTCGCCAGTCGGTCGACGGCCTCGTCGATGACCTCGAGCTTCTTGCTGAACGCCCAGCGCACCAGCGGTCGTCCGACGTCCTGGTGGTCGTAGAAGACCTGGTGCGGGATCGCGACGACGCCCGCGCGCTGCGGCAGGAGGCGGCAGAACTCCAGACCGTCGTCGAAGCCGAGCGGCCGGATGTCGGTGGTGGCGAAGTAGCCGCCCTGGGGCACGAAGACCTCGAACCCGATCGCGGCGAGGCCGTCGCACAGCAGGTCGCGCTGGCCCTCCATGCGGGCCCGGAGGGCGTCGAAGTAGTCGTCGTCCAGCTCGAGGGCCAGCGCGATGGCGGGCTGCAAGGGCGCCCCCGACGTGTACGTCATGAACTGCTTCGCGCCGACCATGGCCGAGACCAGGGTGGCCGGCCCGGTGGCCCAGCCGACCTTCCAGCCGGTGAACGAGAACGACTTTCCACCGCTGGAGATCGTCAGGGTGCGCTCGGCCATGCCGGGCAGCGACGCGATCGGGATGTGCTCTCCGTCGTAGACGAGGTGTTCGTACACCTCGTCGGTGATGACGACGAGGTCGTGCTCGCGGGCCACGTCGGCCACGGCCTCGAGCTCGTCGCGGGTCAGTACCGCCCCGGTCGGGTTGTGCGGTGAGTTCAGCAGGATCGTCGTGGTGCGAGGCGTGACGGCGGCCCGGAGCTCGTCGACGGGCAGTCGGAAGTCGGGGGCCCGCAGCGTGACGGGACGCCGCACACCACCGGCCATCTGGATGACGGCGACGTACGAGTCGTAGTACGGCTCGAGCACCACCACTTCGTCGCCGGGGTCGATCAGCCCGAGGAGCGATGCCGCGATGGCCTCGGTGGCTCCGGTGCTGACGGCGACCTCGGTGTCCGGGTCGATCTCCAGCCCGTACCACCGCTTCTGGTGCGCGGCGATCGCGGCGCGCAGCTCGGGCACGCCGATGCCGGGCGCGTACTGGTTGCGCCCGTGGTGCATGGCATGCACCGCGGCCTCGACGATCGACGCCGGGCCGTCGGTGTCAGGGAACCCCTGGCCGAGGTTGACGGATTCGGTCTGCAGGGCGAGGGCGCTCATCTCGGCGAAGATCGTGGTGCCGAGACCCTCGATGCGCGCACTGTGGGACTTCACGCCACCTGACCCTACGCGCGGGCTCCGACCAGCGTAAATGTCCGGGAATTAGATCGCCCCGCCGTTCTCGGGGGGTGAAACGGCGGGGCGAGGCAGAAACCGACGGGTTTCCCACGTCTGTACTGCTGGCAGAAGTTTATGGGAACTTCGCCGCCGTCAAGGGGTTTTCGGGAAAATCTGTGGCTGCAATCTGGAGACGATCCCGGACGCCCGTCTCACTCCCAGATCTTCACCCAGTCGACTTCCAACGTCTGCGGCAACGGCGTGGTCTGTGCGTTGAACGGGTTCGACCCGGTGCCGAGGGTCTGGGTGAGGATCAGGTGGAACGGCTGGTCGAACGGAGCCGAACCGGTGAGCGGGTCAGACGGGTTGATCCGGTGGGTCAGGCAGACCTTGCCGTCGTAGGCGATCGTGATCTTGCCCGGCAGCCACTCCATCGTGTACGTGTGGAAAAAGCGCGGATTGAGCTTGCACAGGTTGTTCGAGACCGCGTCGCCCGGGTCGCGGCGGTAGTGGATGAAGGGGATGGCCCGGTCCGAGTAGATCGAGTAGAACTCGGCGATGTCGATCTCGCCGGAGGCCGGCCATGGGCCGTAGGACTCGATCTCCGGGTACATCCAGAGTGCGCCGTGCACTCCTGACTTCCCGACGTTCGGGAACTTCGCCCGGATCTGCACCCGCGCGTACGTGACGTCCAGCTTCTCGAGCTGGCTGATCGTCGCGGCCGAGTACTCCGCCTGGAACGGTCCCTGCTCGCGATCGTCCGCACAGGTGAACGGCGCAGCCTCGCGTCGGACGGTCAGCTTCAGGCTCCCGCCTCGCACGGCGAGGTTGTCCGGGTCGTCGAGTGCACAGACGAAGCGCTGGCTCAGGGACGCGGCGTTGTTGCTGCCCCGGTGCACCGTCCAGCTGTTCCGGTCGAGGGTCGTGCCGGAGAACTGCTCGACGAACCGGCAGGTCCAGTAGCTGCGATCTGGCTTGCGCACGCGTGGACCGCAGGCGTACGGGGTGGGGTTGAGATCACCGGTGACGGGCCGCGACGCGGACGCCACGTCGGGCACGATCGCGCTCGACGACGCGGAGGCGGGCGCGGCGAGGAGTCCGATCGCCATCAGACCGGCGACAAGACTCGTCCGAAGGTGCATGGTGACCCCACTCAGCCACGTCGCCGACGAAAAGTGCCCCTACGTGGTTGAGGGGCGGGCCGGCAATTCATTCAGGCTACGTCCGATGCCCGGATTTGGAGGCCGATCCGGCTTTCCGGCGCCGTCGCGGGATCCACTTCGCCGGTTCACGGCCCCGCGTAGGGACCGGATGCGACAATCGTCGCCATGACGATCGACGCGCCACCCCGCCCATCCCGTGAGTCCGGAGGACGTCGCGTCATCCGCGCCATCGGCATCCTCATGGTGGCGGTCGGACTCGGGTTCGTGGGCTACTTCGCGTGGCAGTACTGGGGCACGAACATCGTCGCCAAGCAGCACCAGGCCGAGGTCAAGCAGCTCATCGCCGACGACTGGGGCAAGGGCATCGACGGCAACGCGATCGGGCTCCTGCGCGTGCCACGGTTCGGCGACGACTACGAGGTGCCCATCGTCAACGGTGGCGACCTGCTGGGCAAGAAGGGCGTGGACGCCCTGGCGAAGGGCGTGGCCTGGTACGAGCCCGGCGCGAAGCCGGGCGAGATCGGCAACTTCGCCATCGCGGGTCACCGGGTCACGCACGGCGAGCCGTTCCGCCAGTTCCTCAAGCTGCGCCAGGGTGACGAGGTGTTCGTCGAGACGCGGCGCAAGATCTACACGTACGTCCTGCGCAACGACGGCGACGCCATCACGGTCGACTTCACGACCAGCTGGCCGCTCGCCGACGTGCCCGACCCGCAGAAGGCCGGCGAGAAGGCCACCGAGCCCGTGATCACGATGCTCACCTGCTCGGAGCTGTTCCACACCAACAACCGCAGCATCGTCATCGGCGACCTGGAGTCGACCAAGGACAAGGCCACCGGCACCGTCTCCAAGCCGGAGTAGCCGCGCTCTAGGCTGAGCGCCATGCACGAGTACCAGCGCGAGTTCATCGAGTTCGCCCTCGAGCACGACGTGCTGCGATTCGGCAGCTTCACCCTCAAGTCCGGCCGCACGTCGCCGTACTTCTTCAACGCCGGTGCGGTCGACACCGGAGCCGGGCTGGCTGCGCTCGGCCGCTTCTACGCCGCCGCGATCGTCGACGACGGTCTCGACGTCGACGTCATCCTCGGCCCGGCGTACAAGGGCATCCCGATCGCCGCCGCCACGGCCGTTCAGCTCGCCGAGGTGCACGGACGTGACGTGCCGTGGTGCTTCAACCGCAAGGAGGCCAAGGCCCACGGCGAGGGCGGGCTCCTGGTCGGTGCGCCGCTGGCCGGCCGGGTGCTCGTGGTCGACGACGTCATCACCGCCGGCACGGCGATCCGCGAGATCGTCGACATCGTGACGGACGCCGGCGCTGAGGTCGCGTCGATCGTCGTCGCCATCGATCGTCAGGAGAGGGGCACGGGCGACGTGTCCGCGGTGCAGCAGGTGGAACAGGAGCTCGGCGTCCGCGTGCAGGCCATCGTCGGCCTCGACGACGTCGTCGAGCACCTGGAGGAGACCGGGCGGCACCGCGAGCACCTCGACGCACTGCGTCGGTATCGCGACGAGTACGGCGCCAGCCGAGCGTGAGCGACGAGATCGGCGTCGGCCCGTGGGACGGTCCATGGCCCGACGACAAACGTTTGGACCCTGAGCTGCTCGAGCAGGGCGACCGCCGCAACGTCGTCGACCAGTACCGCTACTGGACGGTCGAGGCGATCGTCGCCGACCTCGACACCCGGCGGCACCCACTGCATGTCGCGATCGAGAACTGGCAGCACGACTCCAACATCGGGTCGATCGTCCGCACGGCCAACGCGTTCAACGTCGCGGCGGTGCACGTGGTGGGCAAACGCCGCTGGAACCGACGGGGTGCGATGGTCACCGACCGCTACCAGCACGTCGAGCACCACCCCGACGTCCCTGATCTCGTCGCCTGGGCGCACGCAGAAGAACTGCCCCTCATCGGCATCGACAACCTCCCGGAGGCGCAGCCGATCGAGACCGCGCAGCTCCCCGCCGCGGGCGTCATGGTCTTCGGCCAGGAAGGGCCCGGCCTGACGACCGAGGCCCTCGCGGCCTGCGCGGCGCACTACGCCATCGCCCAGTTCGGCTCGACCCGGTCGATCAACGCCGGCGCGGCCGCCGCGATCGCGATGCACGCCTGGGTGCGCCAGCACGCGCGCTGAGGTTGGGTGGATGAATGAGCTGCTTCTTCATCCCGAGGTACCTGCTCGAACGCCTCGCGGCCTCCGTCGACGAGTCGCACCCGTGCCGTCGCACGCTGTCGATCGACTCCCGGCTGAGATCGGGCCGCGCCACCGCCGTCCCAGAGGCCGCGCCCGCCGACCCCGGTGCACCGGCATGGACGATCCACACGGCCGAGAACGGGTCGACGCTTCCGGGGACGGCCGTGCGGGCGGCGGGTCAGCCGGCGTCAGGCGACGTCGCGGTCGATGAGGCGTACGCGGGGATCGAATCGACACTGGCGATGCTCGCCGACGTGTACGGCCGCTCGTCCTACGACGGCGAGGGCGCCCCGGTGAGCGCGACGGTGCACTACGAGCGGAACTACGACAACGCCTTCTGGGACGGCACGCAGCTGGTGTTCGGCGATGGTGACGGCGAGGTGTTCGATCGGTTCACCAAGCCGGTCGACGTGCTCGCCCATGAGCTGAGCCACGCCCTCACCGAGCACACCGCGGGACTGCAGTATCACGGCCAGTCCGGAGCGCTCAACGAGTCGGTGTCCGACGTCTTCGCCTCGTGCCTCAAGCAGCGCGTGCTCGGCCAGGACGCGGACGCTGCCGACTGGCTGATCGGCGAGGGCATCTTCCTGCCCGGCGTCCAGGGCCGGGCCCTGCGGTCGATGGCCGAGCCGGGCACGGCGTACGACGACCCGAAGATCGGTCGCGACCCCCAGGTCGGCTCGATGGACGACTACGTCGAGACGAGCGACGACGACGGCGGCGTGCACATCAACTCGGGCATCCCGAACCGGGCGTTCCACCTCGCCGCCACCGGGATCGGAGGCAGCGCGGCCGAGGGCGCCGGTCGCATCTGGTTCGACGCGCTGGTCGGCGGCGGCGTCACGCCGACCACCGACTTCGCCGGTTTCTCCGAGGCCGTCATCGCCGCGGCGGGGGAGCACACCGACACCGTCACCGAGGCATGGCGGCAGGTCGGCGTGACGCCCGGTGCCTCGACTCCCGGCCCCGCACCGGCTGAACCGTCCGAGCCGAGCCGCGTCGTGGTCCGCCGGTCCGGCGGCTTCGCCGGGCTCGTCACGGAAGGCGCCGTCGATCTCGACGGAGATGATCCGCGAGCGCCGCAGGTGCGCATCCTCATCGCCCGGATCGACTTCGCCTCCATCACGGTCAGGGCGCCGCAGCCCGACCGGTTCGTCTACTCCTTCCTCCTCGGCGAGCGCGAGGCCGCCCGGGTGCCCGAGCCGGATCTCAGCGCTGACCTGGAACAGCTCGCCCGGCTCGTCCTCGACTCCGCGTGAGGGTGGACGCCGGCAAAGTCTCTGACTAGGGTCAGAGAATGTCCGCCGAGACCGTGCTGCGTCATTTCAACCGCGCCTGGTCGCAGCGCGTCGGCGTGCTCGACGAGTCGTTCCTCGGATCAGGACGACCGATCGGCCCGTCCCGCCTGCTCTTCGAGCTCGGAACCAGGAGCGTCTCGGTGCGCGAGCTGCGCGACCGCACGGGCCTCGACTCCGGCTACGTGAGCCGGCTGCTGAGGAGCCTGGAGCGCGAGGGGCTCGTCCGGACGACGGTCGATCCCGCAGATGCGCGCCGCCGGCTGGTGTCACTCACCGCTGCCGGGCGCGCTGCGCGAGCCGACCTCGACGACCGGTCCGAGCAGCTCGCGCGGGGTCTCGTCGAGCCTCTGACGGATGGTCAGCGCGCCCGTCTCGCGGACGCACTCGACACGGCCGACCGGTTGCTGCGCGCCGCCACGACGGTGATCAGCCCGGCGGACCCGGAGTCGGGCCCGGCGCAGGCCGCGCTGGCGTCGTACTACGCCGAGCTGGGGCGACGGTTCGACGACGGATTCGATCCGGGCGAGGAGACGTTCGACGTCTTCCGTCCGCCCGATGGCGTCATGCTCCTCGCCGTGTCCGAGGGCGAGCCGGTCGCCTGCGGTGGCCTCCAGCGTCTCGACGACCGGACCGCGGAGATCAAGCGCATGTGGGTGCACGACGACTGGCGAGGCGCTGGGCTCGGTGGGCGCATGCTGCGTGCCCTCGAGCAGGCTGCCGTCGACCACGGCCGTGCCGTCGTCCGGCTCGACACCAACCGCGTGCTCACCGACGCCGTGTCGATGTACCGCCGTGCCGGGTACACGGACATCGGCCGGTACAACGACAATCCGTACGCTCACCACTGGTTCGAGAAGACCGTCGGCTGAGACCCGGCAGGCGTGGCCGGCTGATCTGCGAGAAGATCCAGTCGTGCTCGAATCCCTGCAGCAAGGCCTCGGCTCACTGGCGCGCGGCCTGGCCACCGCCGTGACTCCCCGGATGCGTCCGGGCGACCTGGACAACCGCGACCCCGACTTCATGCGTGAGGTTCTGCCGGCGACCTGGTTGTTCGTCTCGGCCTGGTTCAGGCCCGACATCCGCGGGCTGCACCACATTCCCAGCGAGGGTCCCGTGCTCGTGGTGGGCAACCACACCGGCGGCGCATCCTCCCCGGAGGTGCACATCTCGCAGCTGGCGATCAGCACGTACTTCGGCGTCGAGCGCGCTCACTACCAGCTGGCCCACCGCATGGTCCTGAACTCACCCGTGGGTGCGCTGCTGCGCCGGTTCGGCACGGTCGAGGCCGACCCGGACAACGCCGCCAAGGCGCTCGACGCCGGTGCGATCGTGAGTGTCTTCCCCGGCGGCGACCACGAGGTCTACCGGCCGAGCTGGGAGTCGGCACGCATCGACATGGGTGGCCGCAAGGGCTTCCTCAGGCTGGCCGTGGAGAAGGACGTCCCGATCGTCCCGATGGTGACGCTCGGCGGACAGGAGACCGCCCTGTTCCTGTCCCGGGGGGAAGGTCTCGCCCGGATGCTGCGACTGGACAAGTCGATGCGTCTGAAGGCACTGCCGATCATGCTGTCGCTGCCGTTCGGGCTGCAGATCGGACCCCTGCCGCACTTCCCGCTGCCCTCGAAGGTGACGATGCGCCTGCTGGCGCCGATCGACATCCGGGAGCGGTACGGAGAGGATCCGGACATCGACGAGGTCTACGACGATCTCGTCGCCACGATGCAGGAGACGTTGACCGCGCTGCAGCGCGACCGCCGGCTCCCGGTGATCGGATGAGGATCGAGGCGCGCCTCCCGGTGGAGGCCAAGCCCGACGAGGTGTGGGCCGTGGTCAGCGATCCCGCCGTGATCGGCGCACTCAGCGACACGCTCATCATCGACGAGCTCGAACCGGGCTCGAAGCCCGGCATCGGCACCAGGTATCGGGCCCTGCTCCGCGTCGGGCCGGTTCCCGTCGGAGGCAACGTCGAGATCATCGAGTTCAACGAGCCGCGTGACATGGCCTGGACGACCCTGACGGGCGTCGACCACCGGCTGCGCATCCGGATCCGGCACCGGCCCGAGGGAGGGAGCTGGCTCACCCTGCGCTTCGCCTACGACTCACCGGGACTGTTGGGAAGCGTCGCCGATCTCGTGTCCTTCCCGGGTGTCCGGAGCGCGATCCACGAGCTGCTGCGGGAGATGGTGGAACGCGTCGAGGGCCACCCAGCCGCGCCGACCTCCTAGAGTCGCGGCATGGGTTCGCGTGTCCTGGTCATCGGTGGTGACGCCGGGGGCATGAGCGCCGCGGCCGAGCTGCGTCGTCGCCTGCCGGAGTCGGACGAGGTCGTGGTGCTCGAGCGCACCGAGCGGACGTCCTACTCCGCCTGCGGCATCCCGTACTGGGTGGCCGGCGAGGTCGACTCCGCCGACGACCTGGTGAGCCGCTCGCCAGCGGAGCACCGGGAGCGCGGGATCGATCTTCGGACGGGGACCGAGGCCACGGCGATCGACGTCGATGCCGGCGAGGTCACCATCTGCCGTGCGATCCCGGCGGGGGTGCCGGGCCACGGGCCGCCTGATGACACTGAGGAGACGATCGGCTACGACCGCCTCGTCATCGCGACCGGCGCCGAGCCGGTCCGGCCCGACCTGCCCGGCATCGACGGAGAGGGCATCTTCGGCATCCAGACGCTCGCCGACGGCCAGGAGGTCATCGACGCCCTGGCGCAGAAGGTGGAGCGCGTCGTCGTGGTCGGCAGCGGATACGTGGGGCTGGAGATGGCCGAGGCCTGCACGCTGCGCGGCTTCGACACGACGGTCGTGGAGCAGCGCGAGACTCCACTGTCGATCCTCGAACCGGCGCTCGGAGAGAAGATCGCCTCCGCCATGCGCGGCATGGACATCACCCTGCGCACCGGCACGAGCGTCACCGGCTTCGCGCTGGACGACGGCCACGTCACCGGGGTCGAGATCGCCGACGAGACGTTGCCCGCCGACGTCGTCATCCTCGGACTGGGTGTCGTGGCTCGCACGGAGATCGCCCAGAAGGCCGGCCTGCCCACCGGCGCCAAGGGCGGCATCATCGTCGACTCGACGCAGCGTGTCACGGGATTCGACGGCATCTGGGCCGCCGGTGACTGCGTCGTGACCCGCGACCGCATCACCGACGAGCTCATCCACGTCCCGCTCGGCACCCACGCGAACAAGCAGGGCATCGTCGTGGCCGACGCCGTGGCGGCGGAGATGCTCGGCGAGGAGCCGAGGCTCGAGTTCCCCGGCATCGTTCAGACGGCCATCACCAAGTTCTGCAACCTGGAGATCTCCCGCACCGGGCTGGGCGAGCAGCAGGCCCGCGATGCCGGATTCGATCCCGTGGTCGCGTCGATCGACACCACGACGATCGCCGGCTACCTCCCCGATGCGGGTGACCTGACGGTGCTGATGATCGCCGACCGGCCCACCCGGCGGCTTCTCGGCACCCAGATCGTGGGGAATCGCAATGCCGGGCTCAGGATCGACGTCGCGGCGACCGCGATCACGGCCGGGATGACCGTCGACGACGTCGTGATGCTCGACCTCGCCTACGCGCCCCCGTTCGCCTCGGTGTGGAGTCCGCTGCTCGTGGCCGCCCGGGCCACGGTCAAGCTCCTCAATTAGGCTGGCATCACCGCCGACCGAGGAGCTCTCCATGCCCGTCGCCACCCCCGAGATCTACGCCGAGATGCTCGACAAGGCCAAGCGTGAGTCGTTCGCCTACCCGGCGATCAACGTCTCGTCGTCGCAGACGCTGAATGCCGCGCTGCAGGGATTCGCCGAGGCGGAGTCCGACGGCATCATCCAGGTCTCCACTGGCGGGGCGGAGTACTTCTCCGGCCCCAACGTGAAGAACATGGTCAGCGGCTCCCTCGCGTTCGCGGCCTTCGCCGAGGAGGTCGCCAAGAACGTCCCGGTCAACGTCGCACTGCACACCGACCACTGCCCGAAGGACAAGCTCGACGGTTTCGTGCGACCGCTGCTCGCGGCGTCGGCGGAACGGGTGAAGGGCGGCGGACTGCCGTACTTCCAGTCGCACATGTGGGACGGCTCGGCCGTCCCGCTGGCGGAGAACCTCGAGATCGCCCAGGACCTGCTGGCCCAGTGCGCAGCCGCGCACATCATCCTCGAGGTCGAGATCGGCGTCGTCGGCGGCGAGGAGGACGGCGTCGAGGGTGCCATCGACGACAAGCTCTACTCGACCCCCGAAGACGCGCTCGCCACCGCGGCCGCACTCGGCCTGGGCGAGAAGGGCCGTTACATGACGGCGCTGACGTTCGGCAACGTGCACGGCGTCTACAAGCCGGGCAACGTCAAGCTCCGTCCCGAGGTGCTCGAGACCGCGCAACAGGTGGTCGGCAAGGAGTACGACAAGGACAAGCCCTTCGACCTCGTGTTCCACGGTGGCTCGGGCTCGCTCCCGGAGGAGATCTCCGCGGCCGTCGACTTCGGTGTCGTGAAGATGAACGTCGACACCGACACCCAGTACGCGTTCACCCGCCCGGTCGTCACACACATGTTCACCAACTACGACGGCGTGCTGAAGGTCGATGGCGAGGTCGGCAACAAGAAGGTCTACGACCCACGCGCGTGGGGCAAGGCCGCCGAGGCCGGCATGGCAGCACGGGTCGCCGAAGCCTGCGCCGCGCTTCGGTCGGCCGGCACCAAGCTCTAGGGTCGTTCTTTCGTCCCACGCCTGAGGAGTGCCCGGGCGTAGAGTGATGGGCAGTCGACCGAGGTTGGCGCCACCCCAGCCCCGGTGGCCTCGTAGCGAGAGGGAGCTCGGGGATGGACATCCCGACGGACAGTGACGGCGCGTGGCGCGAGCGGTACTCGGCTGCTCGCGCGCAGATCGCCGAGGACGGAACCAGCGATCTCGTTGGTCTGCTCCAGACGCTGTGCCGCACCCTGACCGTCAACCTCGCCCTGTTGGGTGCCGCGGTGAACCTGATGTCGGCCACCGGGTCCAACGGCGTGGCGGCCGCCTCTGATGAGAAGTGCAAGGCCCTCGATGAGCTGCAGTTCACGACCAACGAGGGGCCGTGCCACGATGCCTATGCCGATCGGCGACCGGTGATGACCCCCGACCTTCGCTCGGTGCCCGGCGGGCGTTGGCCCGGGTACGCGACGGCGTCCCTGGATGCCGGAGTGCGCGGGGTCTTCGCCTTCCCGTTGCAGATCGGAGCCGCCAGGCTCGGCGTCCTCGACGTCTTCGCGGAGCAGGCCGGTTCGTTGACCGACGAGCAGGTGGCGATCGCCCTGACGTTCGCGCAGATCGCCACCGAGATCCTGCTCGACGGCGACCTCATCACCTCTGCCGGAGAGCTCGATCCCGGCCTCGCGACGGCGCTCGACTACCGCTCGGAGATCTACCAGGCGCAGGGCATGGTGATGGTCGACCTCGGAGTCGACCTCGCCGAGGCTTTGGCCCGGATGCGGGCCCATGCCTTCTCCCACGGCATCCCGTTGATCGACCTGGCGCGGGACATCATCAATGGGTACGTCATGGGCGAGGACGAGAATCGATGAGCTGCAGCGCGATGACACGAGTCGCAGGCCGGAACGAGGCCCATAGAATGGGGAACGACATGAGGATGCTTGATGGTTTCCACTGATCGACTGGCCGAGGTCTTTGTCGAGGTCGCCGACACACTGGTCGACGACTTCGATTTGATCGACTTCTTGCACCGCCTGGCCGACTCCGTCAACGACGTCACAGGTGGCTCGTCAGCCGGCCTGTTGCTGGCCGATCACAACGGAACGTTGCACTACATGACGGCCTCGACCGAGGCGGCCGAGAGCCTGGAGCTGTTCCAGCTCCAGCACTCTGAAGGTCCATGTCTCGACTGCTTTCACAGCAAGAAGCCCGTCATCATCAACGACCTCGCCCAGGCCATGGATCGGTGGCCCCACTTCGCCCCACGCGCGCTCGACGTCGGCATTCACTCGGTGCACGCCTTCCCGATGCGACTCCGCGAGCGCGTGATCGGTGCCATGAACGTCTTCGGCGACGGCGGACTCCGTCTCGAGGACCCCGACATCAGGATCGTGCAGGCCCTGGCCGACGTCGCCACCATCGCGATACTGCAGGAACGGGCCATCGCGAGCGCCGAGCTGCTCACCGAGCAGCTGCAGGGTGCCTTGAACAGCCGGATCGTGATCGAGCAGGCCAAGGGCATGATCGCGCGTGACCACGACGTGTCGGTCGACGCGGCCTTCTCGGCGCTCCGGATGCAAGCCCGCAGCACTCATGTCCGGCTGGCCGACCTGGCGAGCCGCATCGTCAGCGGAGAGGTCGACCTTCCCCGTACCTGAGGCCGCGGCGTATGGCGCGCCTTGACCGTTGATGCTCTACTGGAGGAGTCATCGAGCTGCCCCGGACCCGGCGGTGAACCTCCAACCACGGATCGGGCATCGCATGAGCGTACAGACGGAGCCCCCGCGCCAACGAGCGGTCAACCTGTACACCGACCTCGCCCGCACCGTGCGCGATCACGGTCTGCTCCGGCGCCGCTACGGCTACGTCTGGACGCGGATCACGCTCATGGTGTCGGCGTTCGCCTTGGTCTGGGTTGCCGTCATCCTGCTCGGCAACTCGTGGTTCCAGCTGGTGCTCGCGGCGATCCTGGGCGTGGTGATCACGCAGTTCGGTTTCCTCGGCCATGAGGGCGCCCACCGGCAGATGTTCGAGTCGGCCGCGTGGAACGAGTGGACGTCCCGTTTGCTGGCCGGCATCTTCGCGGGCCTCAGCTACGGGTGGTGGAAGGACAAGCACAACCTCCACCACGTCGCTCCCAACCAGGAGGACCGCGACCCGGACATCGCTCCCGGAGCCATCGCCTTCACGCGCGACATCGCGGCCCGGCGCACCACCGGATTCGCCGGGTGGTTCATGCGACGCCAGGGCTGGCTGTTCTTCCCCCTGCTGACGCTCGAGGGCATGAACCTGCACATCGAGAGCATCAAGACGTTGTTCGGCCCCGGGTCCGTGCCGTACCGCCGCGTGGAGGCCGCCCTGGTCGTCAGCCGCCTGTCCGCCTACGTCGTCGTGCTGCTGACGGTGCTGCCCGTCGGCAAGGCGAGCGCGTTCTTCTGCGTGCAGATGGCGGTGTTCGGCCTGTGCCTCGGCGGTTCGTTCGCGCCCAACCACAAGGGCATGCCGATCGTCCCGCCGACGTTGAAGATCGACTTCCTCCGCCGGCAGGTGCTCATGTCGCGCAACGTCCGCGGCGGGCCGTTCGTCGACTTCGCGATGGGCGGGCTGAACTACCAGATCGAGCACCACCTCTTCCCGAGCATGCCGCGCCCCAACCTCAAGCGGGCGCAACCGATCGTGCGCGCCTACTGCGACGAGCACGACGTGACCTACAACGAGGTCGGCCTCCTCTCGTCGTACGGCATCGTCGTCGGCTACCTCAACAACGTCGGGCTCCGGGCGCGTGAACCGTTCGAGTGTCCGGTCAAGTCGCAGTACCGCGGGTGAGCGGAGGCCTGCCCTCGTCGTAAGGTCAGGCCCATGACGAACCTGCTGGGTGAGCCACCCGAGACGCTGTTGCCCGCCGACTCCGGCGCAGAGGCGCTCGACGAGGGTCGCGACGCCCAGAACGTCGCGGCCACCCATCCCGACTCGACGCTGGCCTGGGCGTTGCTCGCCGAGGCGGCGCTCGACGAGGGTCGCGACCTGGAGGGCTACGCGTTCGCTCGCACGTCCTACCACCGCTCACTCGACATGCTGCGCCGCAACGGCTGGAAGGGGCACGGCCCGGTGCCGTGGTCGCACGCCCCCAACCGCGGGTTCCTACGGTCACTCGCCGCGCTCGCCACCGCGTCCGAGCGGCTCGACGACGCCCCCGAAGCACAGCGCTGTCGCGAGTTCCTGCACGAGTCCAGTCCGGAGGCGTACGCCGAGCTCGTCGAGACGGGATAACTGTCCGAGTCGCGCGATTGAGTGGTCCTGAGGGATTGACCGCACCTATTCCTATTTGGAATAGTAGGCTGCATGAGCCCAGGAGCACAGATGATCCACGCAGAGGGACTGGTCCAGACCTTCCAGACCAAGGAAGGCAAGGAGAAGAAGCAGATCCGCGCCGTCGACGGCGTCGACCTCGACATCGCCGAGGGTGAGGTCGTCGGCTTCCTCGGACCGAACGGCGCCGGCAAGACCACCACGCTGCGCATGCTCACGACCCTGCTGAAGCCGACCGAGGGCACGGCCACGGTCGCCGGCTATGACGTCGTCACGCAGTCCGAAGATGTCCGCCGCAGCATCGGCTACGTCTCGCAGTCCGGCGGCGTCTCGTCCTACGCCCGGGCCGGCGAGGAGGTCATGGACCACGGCATGCTGTACGGCCGCACGATGGCCCAGGTGCAGAAGCGTGGCAAGGAGCTGTTCGAGGAGCTGCAGCTCGACGGCTTGTGGAACCGCACGTCCAAGACGTTGTCCGGAGGACAGAAGCGCCGTCTCGACATCGCCATGGGCCTCATCCACGACCCGACGCTGATCTTCCTCGACGAGCCCACCACGGGTCTCGACCCGCAGGCCAGGGCCAACCTCTGGGAGCACATCGCGGACATGCGCACCCGGCGCGGCGCCACGGTGTTCCTCACCACCCACTACCTCGACGAGGCCGACACCCTCAGCGACCGCATCATCATCATCGACCAGGGCCGCATCGTCGCCTCCGACACCTCCGACAACCTCAAGGCCGAGGTCGCCGGCGACCTGGTCGATCTCGAGGTCGCCGACCTCGACCGGGTCGGCGAGGCCGCCAAGCGCCTCGGAACCCTCGGCGACGGCAACAGCGACGTCGAGATCGACGGACGCCGGGTCAGCGGACGGGTCCAGCGTGCGGGGCGGGCCATCCCCGGCCTGCTGCGCGACCTCGACGCCACCGGCGTCACGCTCGACGCGATCGAGGTGCACCGCCCCACGCTCGACGACGTCTTCCTCACCCTCACCGGCCGATCGTTGCGTGACGCCGAGGCGTCCACCGAGAAACCCGAAGAGCACGCACCGGAAGGAGCGAATTCATGAGCACGTACCTCCGCGAGTGCTTCATCATCTTCCGCCGGCAGATCCGCATGAACCTGCGCAACCCGGCGTGGGTGCTCATCGGCGCGTTCCAGCCCGTGCTCTACGTGCTGCTGTTCGGCCCACTGCTCGAGCCGCTGATCGACCAGTTCGGCGCCAAGAACGCCTACACGTTCTTCATCCCGGGCATGTTGGTCCAGCTGGGCATCTTCGGCGCGTTCTTCGCCGGATTCAGCCTCATCGGCGAGTGGCGCGAAGGGGTGATCGAGGCCGAGCGGGTCACCCCGGCGGCCCGGTCGTCCTTGCTGGTCGGCCGGCTCCTGCGCGACGAGCTGCAGCTGCTCGTGCAGGCGCTCATCCTGGTGGCGCTCGGCTACCTGCTCGGCATGGACGCATCCATCGGCGGCATGGTGCTGGGCGTCCTCCTCACCCTGCTCATCGGTGGCGCCTGCGCGGCTTCGTCCAACGCCCTGGCGCTCACGACCAAGAGCGAGGACGTCATGGCGCCGGTCATCAACATGGTGATGATGCCGGTGCTGCTGCTCTCCGGCATCCTCCTGCCGATGACGATCGGGCCGTCCTGGCTCGTGCGGGCCAGCGACTTCATGCCGATCCGGCACGTCGTCGACGCCGTGCGCGGGGCATTCGGCGGCGACTTCGCCAGCTCGGAGATGTTCTGGGGCGTCTCGTGGTCGCTGGTGCTCTTCGGCCTCGCGATCTGGTGGGGCACGTCGACGTTCCGCAAGGAGAACGCCTGAGGTTCACCCCCGTGGCGTGAGGAGGCTCATCGCGCCCGGCTCGATCCGCCACTGGTGCACGCGCGACGGCGCCGTCAGCTCGCCGTCGGTCGTGCACCGGAGCGCCTCGCCGCGGACCTCGACGGACGTGCAGGTGCGATATACGACGTCGTCACGATTCGGGTGCTCACCCCGACGAAGGTGCCAGGCGTAGGACAGCCGCTGCCACAGGCCGACCGAGTACGAGATCGACACGTCCAGGACGCCGTCGGTCGGCACCGCCTTCGGGAGGAGCTCGGCGCCGCCGCCGACGTAGCGGCCGTTCCCGACCGCCACCTGCAGCACCTTGTCGCGAGCGGGCAGCGGCTCGCCGTCGAGGTAGATCTCGACCCTGGCCGAGTGGGTGCCGAAGCCGGTGATCAGGGCACCGACGGCGTAGCCGACCGGCCCGAGCACCTTCTTCCACGGCTTGGCCTTGGCGGCGGCTTCGGCCCCGATGCCGACGTGGGCCGCATTGACGACGACCATGTCGTTCCCGTCGAACACCAGGTCGACGTCCTGGACGTGACCGTCGATCACCACCCGCGCAGCCGCATCCGGTTCCAGCGGGAGGTCGATGCTGCGGGCGTAGTCGTTGCCGGTCCCCATCGGCACCAGCCCGACGATCACGTCGCCCAGACGCCCGGCCGCGTGCAGCGCCGCGACGACGGCGTGCAGGCTGCCGTCGCCGCCGAGAACCACGACGGTCGTGATGTCGGGATGGTCGCTGAGCGCCTGCTCGAGATCGTCCGGCGACGACGTCGAGACCAGCGTGACGTCGAGGCCCTCGCGCAGCACCTTCAGAGCGGCGTCCTGCGCCTCATCGGTCGAGCTGCCGGCGTTCGCGTTGGCGATGGCAAGGACGTCGGTCATGGTCTCGCCACCCTAGTCGGCGCTCCCCACACGGATCGGGTTGCGGCTAGACTGCGGCCGTCAGAGCCCCGTCCTCCGGGGCTTGTCTTCTGCACTCTTCTGTCTGGGAAGGGGGGTGGTGCGTCTCATGCCTGCAGTCGTGATCGTCGGGGCCCAGTGGGGAGACGAGGGCAAGGGCAAGGCGACCGATCTCCTCGGAAGCCGGGTCGACTACGTCGTCAAGTTCAACGGCGGCAACAATGCCGGCCACACCGTCGTCATCGACGGTGAGACGTACGCCCTGCACCTGCTGCCCAGCGGCATCCTGAGCCCGGGGTGCGTCCCCGTGATCGGCAACGGCGTCGTCGTCGACCTCTCGGTCCTGTTCGAGGAGATCGACGGGCTCGAGGCGCGCGGCATCGACACCAGCCGACTCGTGCTCAGCGCGAACGCCCACATCATCGCCGACTACAACCGCACGATGGACAAGGTCACCGAGCGCTTCCTGGGCAGCCGCAAGATCGGCACCACGGGCCGCGGCATCGGTCCCACCTATGCGGACAAGATGAACCGCCTCGGCATCCGCGTGCAGGACCTCTTCGACGAGAAGATCCTCACCCAGAAGGTCGAGGGCGCGCTGGAGCTCAAGAACCAGATCCTGACGAAGGTCTACAACCGGCGCGCGGTCACCGTCGACGAGATCGTCGAGGAGCTCCTCGGCCACGTCGACCGGGTCCGGCCGCTGGTCGCCGACACGGCCCTGCTGCTGCACAAGGCGCTCGCCCGCGACGAGACGGTGCTGCTCGAGGCCGGCCAGGCCACGTTGCTCGACGTCGACCACGGCACCTATCCGTTCGTCACGTCGTCGTCCGCGACGTCCGGCGGAGCCTGCACGGGTTCCGGCATCGCCCCCACCGAGATCACCCGCGTCATCGGCATCGTCAAGGCCTACGCCACGCGGGTCGGTGAGGGGCCCTTCCCCACCGAGCTGCACGGCACCACTGATCCGGATGGGGACGGTGAGAGGCTCCGGAAGAACGGCGGCGAGTTCGGGACGACCACGGGCAGGCCACGCCGTTGCGGCTGGTACGACGCCCCGATCGCGCGCTACGCCGCACGCATCAACGGCGTCACCGACTTCGTGCTCACCAAGCTCGACGTGCTCACCGGCTGGGACCGCGTCCCGGTGTGCGTCGCGTACGACGTCGACGGTGAACGTGTCGACGAGATGCCCATGTCGCAGACCGGCTTCCACCACGCGACGCCGATCTACGAGTTCCTCGACGGCTGGAGCGAGGACATCTCCGGCGCCCGCGAGCTCGGCGACCTGCCGGCCACGGCGCAGGCCTACGTCGCCGCGCTCGAGGACATGTCGGGTGCCCGGATCTCGGCCATCGGGGTCGGCCCGGGCCGTGATCAGACCATCGTCACTCACGACCTGCTCTGACCCGGACTCACGACCGGTCCTGACTCGAAAGGACCATGTTTGGGGCAATTGTCCCGAACGGCAGTCAGGGCGCGGTGACCTCGATAGCGTGCTCTCAGAAACCGTTGAGTGCCGCGTCACACGACTTCTTCCCTCGGGGCTCCCCACCACAGAGCTAGAAAGGCATCTGCATGTCCAACTCCCTCACGGCGCGTCCGCGCCGTTTGTCGGCGGTCCTTGCCGCCGGCGCCACGATCGCTGCGGGGGCCATGGTCTTCGTGGCCTCACCCGCGCAGGCCGCCGACGTGTACATCACGCCGGCCCAGCTCGACACCTCCGAGACCCGCGCCACCGGCCACAACGAGTTCGTCGAGGACGGCGTCCGCGTCTACACCGAAGGTGCGACCAGCACCGACAAGGCCGCCGGCTACTTCGCCGTCAGCAAGGACCTCGCCGATGCCGGCGAGCCGTCCATGGACTCGGTGCGCAACGACCCCACCACCACGCTGCGTCCGGGCATGCAGCTCGTGACCGACTTCGACGGCAACGGTTCGGTCGACGGCATCCTCGTCGGTGAGCCGACCTATTCGAACGGCGATCCCCTGTACGGCAACGTCTGGTGGCTGAGCAACAGCTCCAAGCAGTTCGTCAAGGACGCGGCACCGTCGCACAGTGGTGGCTTCGGCTCGGACAACAACGGCACGCTCGATCAGTGGCGTGGCGCGTTCCCGACTGCTCACGTCGTGGCCTTCGGCTGGTCGCTCGGCTCCGGCGTGCACGGTGACGACACGATCCGCTCGATGACGCTCGGCACCGACACCTACAAGTTCGTGTCCAACGGCGCCCCGATCGCCAGCCCCGTGACGGCCTCCGGCCCACTCAACAAGCCGGTCTCCGTGCCGCTCGACGCCATCGATCCCGATGACGGCCCGATCGCCTACAAGGTCGGCAAGACGCCCAACGGCACCACGAGCGTCAAGAACGGTGTCACCACCTTCCGTCCGAAGTACGGATTCGCCGGTGTCGCGCAGTACTCCTACACGGCGACGGACGCCGAGGGTCTGACCGACACCAGCACGGTGACGATCACGATCGACAAGGCGTCGAGCACGCTGACGCTGAGTGGCAGGAACACGAACGCGAAGCACACCGCGTACGTCAGCGGTCGCGTCAACTCCCTCGGCAAGGCGCGCGGCGGCATCATCACCGTCAAGGAAGGCGCCACCACGGTGGGCAGCGGCCAGGCACACGGCCAGTCCTTCCGGATCCTGCTGGGCCACAACATCTCGTCTGGCCCGCACACGTATGACGTGACGTTCGAGGGGTCGGCGCAAGTCCTGCCGTCCTCCGCGTCGGTCACGTTGCTCGTGAAGTAGTCAGCTCGACGAACGGCCCCGCGTGCTTCGTGCACGCGGGGCCGTTCTGCGTTCGCTCACCCCCTAGGCTGGCTGCCCGTGAGGACCCTCGTCATCGGCACCGGCGGCCGTGAGCACGCGCTGGCGCTCTCGCTCTCCCGCGATCCCAACGTCAGCGAGGTGCACGTGGCCCCGGGCAACCCGGGCATGGAGGCGATCGCCACCCGTCACGAGGTCGACCCGCTCGACGGTGCCGCCGTGGCCGCGCTGGCCTCGTCCCTCGAGGCCGATCTCGTGGTCGTCGGTCCAGAGGCCCCGCTGGTGGCGGGCGTCGCCGACGCCGTGCGAGCTGCCGGAGTTGCCTGCTTCGGCCCCAGCCGGGAGGCCGCTCACCTCGAGGGCTCGAAGGCGTTCGCCAAGCAGGTCATGGCGGCGGCCGAGGTGCCCACCGCGTTGGCGCACGTGTGCGAGACGCCCGAGCAGGTCGCCGACGCGCTCGATGCGTTCGGTCCACCCTTCGTGGTCAAGGACGACGCGCTCGCAGCTGGCAAGGGCGTCGTCGTGACCGACGACCGACAGGAAGCCGTCGACCACGCGGCATCGTGCGGCCGGGTCGTCATCGAGGAGTTCCTCGACGGGCCGGAGGTCTCGCTGTTCGCGATCACCGACGGCGTCACGGTGCTGCCACTCCAGCCGGCCCAGGACTTCAAACGAGCGCTCGACGGCGACGCCGGCCCCAACACCGGCGGCATGGGCGCCTACACACCGCTGCCGTGGGCGCCGGACGACCTCGTCGCCGACGTCACGCGTCGCGTGCTGGTCCCCACGGTCGACGAGATGTCCCGCCGCGGCACCCCGTTCCAAGGGCTGCTCTACGCCGGGCTCGCACTCACGGGTCGGGGTGTGCGGGTCGTCGAGTTCAACGCCCGCTTCGGCGACCCCGAGACGCAGGCGCTGCTCGCCCTTCTCGACACCCCGCTGTCGAGCCTGCTCCACGGAGCCGCCACCGGCACCCTCGCCCAGGTCGGCCTCCCGGCGTGGAAGGACGCGTCCGCCGTCACGGTCGTGATCGCGTCCCAGAACTACCCGGACACCCCGCGCACCGGCGACGTCATCGACGGCATCGAGGTGGCCGACGCGATCGAGGGCGTCGACGTCATCCATGCCGGCACCGCTCGTGATGCGGAAGGCCGCATCGTCACCGCCGGCGGCCGCGTGCTCGGCGTCACCGCGGTGGGCGACACGCTCGCTGACGCGCGCCAGCGCGCCTACGAAGGCGTCGAGTTCATCCATGTCGCCGGGTCGCACCACAGGACCGACATCGCCCTGGCTGCCAGCCGTGAGGGACAATAGGGGCGTGACCCCCAACGTCCTCGCCGCGCGCTACGCCTCGGCCGAGATCGCTCGCATCTGGTCGCCCGAGCACAAGATCGTCCTCGAGCGCCGCTTGTGGATCGCCGTGCTCCGCGCACAGCGTGACCTCGGTGTCGAGACGCCCGACGGCGTCATCGAGGCGTACGAAGCGGTCGTCGACCAGGTCGACCTCGCCTCGATCGCGGCGCGCGAGAAGGTCACCCGCCACGACGTCAAGGCCCGCATCGAGGAGTTCTGCGCCCTCGCCGGTGCCGAGCACATCCACAAGGGCATGACGTCGCGCGACCTCACCGAGAACGTCGAGCAGGTGCAGGTGATGGCGTCGCTCCAGGTGCTGCGCCACCGCGCCATCGCCACGCTCGCCCGACTCGGCCGGCTCGCCACCGAGCACGCCGAGCTCGTCATGGCCGGGCGCAGCCACAACGTCGCCGCCCAGGCCACGACACTCGGCAAGCGCTTCGCCTCCACGGCCGACGAGCTGCTCGTCGCCCTGGGCCGCCTGGACGACCTCATCGCGCGCTATCCGCTGCGCGGCATCAAGGGGCCGGTGGGCACGGCGCAGGACCAGCTCGACCTCCTGGGCGGCGACCCGGCGATGCTCGCCGAGCTCGAGGATCGCGTCGCCACGCACCTGGGCTTCGAGACCGTCATGACGAGCGTCGGCCAGGTGTACCCGCGCTCGCTCGACTACGACGTCCTCACGGCGCTCGTGCAGCTCTCGGCGGCACCCTCGAGCCTGGCCACGACCATCCGGCTGATGGCGGGCAACGAGCTGGTCACCGAGGGCTTCAAGCCCGGCCAGGTCGGCTCGAGTGCGATGCCGCACAAGATGAACACTCGCTCGTGCGAACGCGTCAACGGCCTCGCCGTCGTGCTGCGGGGATATGCGTCGATGGTGGGCGAGCTCGCCGGCGACCAGTGGAACGAGGGTGACGTCTCCTGCTCCGTCGTCCGCCGCGTCGCCCTGCCCGACGCGTTCTACGCCGCCGACGGCCTGTTCGAGACGTTCCTCACCGTGCTCGACGAGTTCGGCGTGTTCCCGGCCGTCGTCCAGCGCGAGCTCGACCGCTACATGCCCTTTCTGGCCACGACGAAGGTCCTCGTGGCTGCCGTGCGGGCCGGCGTGGGTCGGGAGGACGCCCACGAGATCATCGGGGAGCACGCCGTCGCGGTCGCCCTCGAGATGCGCGAGAAGGGCACCACCGACAACGACCTCTTCGCCCGTCTGGCCGCCGACGACCGGCTCGCCCTCACCGAGGCCGACCTGACGTCGCTCGTGGCGGCGCCCTTGGAGTTCACCGGGGCCGCCACCGAGCAGGTGCGCCAGGTCGTCGCCCGCATCGACGAGCTCGTGGCCGAGAATCCCGAGGCGGCGTCGTACTCACCGCAAGAGATTCTCTGATGCCGAAAGACCCGAAGGAACCGCCGTACCGCTGGGTGGGCCTCGTCGTCGCCGTGGGCGTCATCATCGCGACGTACCTCTACCACGTGAAGTGGTGGACCGAGTTCGCCCAGTAATTGGTCCCACTAGGCTGACGCCGTGCCCCTCGACGTCCCCGGCGCCCGGCATGTCCACTCGGGCAAGGTGCGGGATCTCTATGCCCTGGAGTCCGGTGACCTGCTCATGGTCGCCTCCGACCGCATCTCGGCGTACGACTTCGCGCTGACGCCGGGCATCCCCGACAAGGGCGAGATCCTGACCCGGATGTCGCTGTGGTGGTTCGAGCAGCTCGTCGACCTCGTGCCCAACCACGTCATCTCGACGCAGGTGCCTGAACGGGTCCGCGGCCGGGCGCTGGTCTGCGAACGGCTCGACATGTTCCCGGTCGAGTGCGTCGCCCGCGGCTACCTCGCCGGTTCCGGGCTCCTCGAGTACGACGCGACCGGTGAGGTGTGCGGCTTGTCGCTGCCGCCCGGCCTGGTCGACGGCTCCCGGCTCCCGGAGCCGATCTTCACCCCCGCCACCAAGGCCGAGATGGGGGAGCACGACGAGAACGTCTCCCTCGAGGCCGTGGTCCAGATGGTGGGGCAAGAGGCGGCAGAAGCGTTGCGCGACCTCACGCTCGCGATCTACGCCCGCGCCGAGGGCATCGCGCGCGGTCGAGGGATGATCCTGGCCGACACGAAGCTCGAGTTCGGCACCCGGCCCGACGGCACGATCGTCCTGGCCGACGAGGTGCTCACCCCCGACTCCTCACGGTTCTGGCCGGCCGACTCGTGGTTACCCGGGCAACCCCAGCTGTCCTACGACAAGCAGTTCGTGCGCGACTGGCTCACCTCGCCCGAGAGCGGCTGGGACCGTGGCTCCGACACCGAGCCGCCGCCGCTGCCCGCACACATCGTCGAGAAGACGCGTGAACGCTACGTGCAGGCGTACGAGCAGCTCACCGGCGAGGTGTTCTGACCTCGGCAGGGAGCTCCGCGTCCAGCACCTTCCGCAGCAGCGAGCGCAGCTGGGCGTGGCCACGGGTCCCGAGGATCTCGTCGATCCGTGACTCGATGCCCTGGATGGTGCTCATCCCCGCCTGGATGCACTCCTGGCCACGCTTGGTCAGCGTGATGAGCTTGGCGCGGCGATCCGTCGGGTCCGGCTCGCGCGTCACGTAGCCCAGCTCCTCGAGCTCGTCGACGAGCTCGCCCATCGCCTGGGGGGTCATGCCCGCCCCCTTCGCCAGCTCCGTCAGCCGATTGCCCTCCGGCCGGATCTGCGCGAAGACCGCCGAGTGCGACGGCTTCTGCGGGAAGCCGGCCCCGACGACACCGTCGACGATCTGGAACCCGAGCAGGCTGTAGGCGCGGCCCAGCATGCCCACGGTGTTGCTGCCCTGCTTCGGAGGGACTTGCTCAGTCATCAGAATTATCCTAAGGTGTGCCTGAAAGACAGGATACCCTGATGAACTCTGGAGCTGAGACAGCCGCTCGCCTCGGGCGCGCCGGCGCAGTGGTGCAGATGGTCTACGGCCTGCTCGCCGTCGTGTTCCCGCATCCGCGGATCACGGAGCGTCCGTTCGAGGTCGTGTGGGCGCTCGCCGTGGCCGGAATGATCGCCACCGTGGTTGCGTGGCTCCGCGCGGATGCCGGGAGGCCGCGCATGCTCGGTCTGGTCGGCGGTGGCCTGACGATCGTCGGATGCTCCATCCGGATCGTCGTCGCGCTCTACGGGTTGGCGCGCCCCGAGGCCGCGGTCGACCTGCCGATCGTCATCAGCATCGCCTTCATGTTCATCGGCCTGGCGCTTCTGGGCATCGCCGCGCTCCGGAGCCGCCAGCGGACCGGCGGGCAGCGCTGGGCACCCCTGATCGTGCTGGCCGGTGGGCTGGTCGCCGCACCCCTGTACGACCCAGCGCCCGTCGCGCACTTCATCGTGCTCGGGCTGGTCTGGGGTGCCACCTGGTTCCTCATGGCTTCGGCCGCCGAGGTCGCGGCGCGAGAACGCAGCGAAGGAGTCACGTCATGACCGTTCAGCACACGACGGTGTCGACCCGGGCCACCACGTTCGGCTGGTGGTGCTTGCTCGCGGGACTCCTGGGCGCGGTGTCGGGCCTCTACCTGGCGAGCGTCTCGCCAGCCGTCGGCGAGGACCAGTGGAGCTATCCGCTCACGCCCACGTCCTTCACGTGGATCCAGGTCTGGTTCGCTCTCCAGCACGTCGGACTGGTGCTGGGCCTGGTCGCTGTGTGGTCGGCGGGGGTCGTCGGGCGGCGCTCAGCCCGCGCTCGCCTGGGGCACGTCCTGGCAGTCGGCGGCATGGTCGGCCTGACGCTCACCGAGCTCGCCGCGATCACCGCCCGTCACGACGACGTCGACGCGACCCGGGTCGCGCTCCTCGGCGCGGCCTACGGCGTGGTGTCGATCGCCTCCGGGGTCGGTCTCGTCCTGGAAGGTCTCGCGGCGATGAAGGAACGGGTCTGGACCGGGTGGCGACGGCCCCTGCTGCTCGTCGCCGGGGTGTGGGTGTTCGTGCCGATGATGCCGGCCCTCGCACTGTCCTTCCTCGGTGCCCGCCTGGCGATCACCGGCTGGATGCTGTTGTTCGCTGCCATGGGCTGGGCGCTCATCCGGCCGTCGTCGCCGGGGACTCTGCGCTGATCTCTGGCGCGGTCTATCGTGACCCGCATGGGAAATCTTGCATCGCTGCTGGAGAACTCGGCCGAAAAGTACGCCGATCGCACCGCGGTCGTGTTCGGAGACAGTCGTTTCACCTACGCACAGGTGAACGGTGCGGCCAACCAGGTCGCCAACCTCCTGGTGTCGCGCGGCATCAAGCCCGGCGACAAGGTCGCACTGTCGTGCCCGAACCTGCCGTACTTCTCGATCATCTACTACGGCATCCTCAAGGCCGGCGCCACCGTGGTCCCGCTCAACGTGCTCCTCAAGGCGCGCGAGGTGGCCTACCACCTCGATGACTCGGGGGCCAAGGCGTACTTCGCGTTCGAGGGCACGCCCGAGCTGCCGATCGGCGAGGCCGCGTGGGAGGGCTTCCAGGCCACCGACTCGTGCACCGAGTTCTTCCTCATCAAGCTCGACTCCGAGGCGCCCGCGCCGATGGAGCCGCCGGAGTACTACGCGCCCCTCGTCGCCGAGCAGCCGCCGACCTTCGACACCGTCGACACCGACGACGACGACACCGCGGTCATCCTCTACACGTCAGGCACGACCGGCCAGCCCAAGGGTGCCGAGCTGCGGCACCGCAACATGCGTGACAACGCCCGAGCCGGCGCGGTCCTGTTCGGGGCAGACGAGGACAACCCCGACATCTACCTGTGCGTGCTGCCGCTGTTCCACTCCTTCGGGCAGACGGTCATCCAGAACGGCGGTTTCGCATTCGGCGGCACCGTGGTGATGCTGCCGCGGTTCGAGGCCGAGCCGGCTCTCGGGCTGATGCTGCGCGAGAAGGTGACGTTCTTCGCGGGCGTCCCGACGATGTACTGGGGACTGCTCGGCGCTCTCGACGGCGTCACCCAGGAGGGCGGCTTCGACGTCGAGACCCTCGCCGAGAACCTGCGCGTCGCCGCGGCCGGAGGCTCGGCGCTGCCCGTCGACATCCACCGGCAGTTCAAGGAGCGGTTCGGCGTCACGATCCTCGAGGGCTACGGGCTCTCCGAGACCTCACCGGTCGCGTCGTTCTCGGCCTACGGCGAGGAGCCGCGGGTCGGCTCCATCGGCAGGCCGATCCCCGGCGTCGAGATGAAGCTCATCAACGACGACTGGTCCGACGTGCCCGAGGGCGAGGACGAGATCGGCGAGATCGCGATCAAGGGCCACAACGTCATGAAGGGCTATCACGGGCGGCCCGACGCCACCGACGAGGCGATCCGCGACGGCTGGTTCCGATCCGGCGACCTCGCGAAGAAGGATGCCGACGGCTTCTACTTCATCGTCGACCGCTCGAAGGACATGATCATCCGCGGCGGCTACAACGTGTACCCCCGCGAGCTCGAAGAGGTGCTCATGGAGCATCCCGCCGTCTCGCTGGTTGCTGTCATCGGCGTGCCGCACGAGTCGCACGGCGAGGAGATCAAGGCGGTCGTCGTCAAGAACAAGGATCACGACGACGTCGACGAGGACGCCCTCGTCGCCTGGGGCAAGGAGCAGTTCGCGGCGTACAAGTACCCGCGCATCGTCGAGTTCCGCGACGAGCTGCCCATGACGTCGACCGGAAAGATCCTGAAGCGCGAGCTGTCCTAGCGCCCGCTCCGGCGGGTCCCTTGTCCGGTGGATCCGCTCGTGTGGCGGTAATCCCTGCGCCTCATAGCCTGAGGCGATGAGTGACAAGGCCAGGATGACCTCGAGTGCCGCGCGGCGTACCGACTCCAACGACCTGATCGACTACGCGGTCCGGTTCGGTCTGATCGCCTACGGCGTGGTCCACCTTCTCGTCGCCTGGCTGTCGATCCAGCTGGCCGTGGGGGATCGTGAGGGTTCGGTCAGCGGCAAGGGTGCTCTGGGCGAGCTGGTCACCCATCCGTTCGGCCGCACCATGGTCTGGCTCGTGGCGGTCGGGATGGCGCTGCTGGTGTTGTGGCGGCTGCTCGACCTCGTCGGGGGTCACCACGACGAGGACGGTGCTGACCTCTGGCGAAGCCGAGCCGTGGACGCTCTCAAGGCAGGCATCTATGGCGCCCTCGGGTTTGCTGCGGTCAAGGTGGCGAGCGGCGGCGGCTCGGGCGGTGACAAGTCGGAGACGATCTCGGCCAAGCTGATGGATCACTCGTGGGGCGTCTGGCTGGTGGGGCTCATCGGCGTGGCCGTGATCGGGTACGGGCTGAGCCTGATCTGGCGCGGATTCGCCGAGGGATTTCGCGAGCACCTGGAGGCCGAGGGCCAGAGCGGTGACCTCGGAAGGGCCTACCTGATGCTCGGCAAGGTCGGATACGTCGCCAAGGGTGCTTCCATCGGCATCGTTGGCGCGTTGTTCGTCTGGGCAGCCCTGACGCACGATCCTGACAAGTCCGGAGGCCTGGACGACGCCTTGCGCACGGTGCTCGACCAGCCTTTCGGCCCCTGGATGCTCGGGGCGATCGCGGTCGGCATTGCCTGCTACGGGCTGTTCTGCTTCGCCCGCGCCCGGCACCTGTCACGGTGAGGGCCGCGGTCTCAGTACGCTGGACCCACGACCTCACGATCCAAGGAGAGCACGTGGCGCGCGTCATCGTCGATGTGATGCCCAAGCCGGAGATCCTCGACCCGCAGGGCAAGGCGGTGCATGGCGCACTGCCACGGCTGGGGTTCGACGGTGTCACCGACGTCCGTCAGGGCAAGCGGTTCGAGCTCGAGGTCGATGCGGCCGACGAGGCCACGCTCGCCGAGGTCCACGAGATCGCCGCGACGCTGCTGTCCAACCCGGTCATCGAGGACTTCGTGGTCCGGGTCGAGGGCCAGCAGTGAAGATCGGCGTCGTCACCTTTCCCGGCTCCCTCGACGACACCGACGCCCAGCGGGCCGTCCGGCTGGCCGGCGGTGAGCCGGTCGCCCTGTGGCACGGCGACCACGACCTCCACGGCGTCGACGCCGTCATCCTGCCCGGGGGCTTCTCGTACGGCGACTACCTGCGCTGCGGCGCCATCGCCCGGTTCGCGCCGGTCATGGCCGAGGTCGTCGATGCCGCGCGTGGTGGCATGCCGGTGCTCGGCATCTGCAACGGCTTCCAGATCCTGTGTGAGACCCACCTGCTGCCCGGCGCCCTGATCCGCAACGACCACCGGACGTTCATCTGCCGCGACCAGACGCTGCGCGTCGAGAACGCGAACACCGCGTGGACGTCGTCCTACGACGAGGGTCAGGAGATCCTCATCCCGCTCAAGAACGGCGAAGGTGGATTCGTCGCCGACGCCGACACGCTCGACCGGCTGGAGGGGGAGGGCCGCGTCGTGTTCCGCTACGTCGACGTCAACCCGAACGGGTCGCTGCGTGACATCGCCGGCATCTCCAACGAGCGCGGCAACGTCGTGGGGCTCATGCCACACCCCGAGCATGCGGTCGAGGACCTCTGCGGCCCGGGCGCCGACGGGCTCGGCATCTTCACATCTGCACTGTCCATGCTCGCCGCATGACGCCGCTGCGGCTTGGAAGCGACCACTCTCCACGTGCACGGCAGACGGGACACGCCTCTCCCCATGGCACCGTCGTCCTGACGGGATTCATGCGGTGACGCTGCGACACCTGGCCCAGCAGAGCCGGCGGGATGCGAGCCTGCGCATGCCGACCGGTCTTCGACATCACATGACCGCGAACGCCTTGGTCTTCGTCCTGGATGGATCGTTTCTCGTCGGCCTCAAGGTCCTGGCCCACAGCATGATCCAGCACCGCACCCTGCTCGACCTTCCGGTCATCGTGCTCTCGAACGATTCGACCTTGGCCGACGACCCGTTCGTCAAGGAGTTCGCCGACCGGTTCGTCCACGTCACGCCGAGCGCCGTGAGCCGGTTCGACGGCATCTCCCACGAACTCGTCCGTCAGTCGCTTCGGCTGGACTGGATCCCCAAGTACACGTTCCTGAAGTGGCTCATCTTCGACGACTGGGGTGTCGATCAGCTGATCTGGATCGACGCCGACGTGCTGTGCACCGGAAACGTCGACCACCTGACCGAGCTCCGTCACCGTGAGCTGTACGCGGCTGAGGTCTTCCAGCCCACCATGCACACCACACAGGAGGGCGAGGTTCTCCCGGCCGAACAGTGTGATGAGAACATTCTCCGCCATGCGAACGGTGATGCTCCGCTCGGAGCTTCGCTCAATTCGGGGGTGATGGTCATCAACAAGCCGTTGCTCGATCGTCAATTTCAGGCCGAGCTCATCAGAGCGGCCAAGGAGGAGCCTTTCGAGAACGAGCAGCAGGTCGTACGCGCTGTTCTCGAGCGCCGCGGCGCGCGAGGTTGGCTCTCGCCTTTCGACAACTTCCACCACAGCTACGTCATGCGACTGAGCGATGCCGCTCGAGACCTCGTCCTGCCGCGGATCCGGCTCCTTCACTTCATCGGTCCGAAGGGAAAGCCGTGGCAGCGCAGGCCGCAGGTCCACGCAACGAAAGAGCTCTGGTGGGCCGCGCATGACGATGCGATCAGGTCGAGCGACCTCTACGACGACCCGAGCACCTGATCCCGAAGCAGCGGCGGGGCCGACCCTTGCACGGCTCACATCTGGACAGGAACGACCTCCGGGGACGGGTGGGGTGCTACCCGGACCAGCCACGACAGCACCGCGGCCACGGCACAGAGACCGGCGCCGCCGACCCAGGCCAGCGTGTACGAGCCGGTGGTGTCGCGCACGACACCGGCGGCCAGCGCGGCCACGGCCGCGCCGAACTGGTGCGACGCGAAGACCCAGCCGAACACGATGGTGCCGTCCGCGCCGAAGATCTCCCGGCAGAGCGCGGCCGTGGGTGGCACGGTGGCCACCCAGTCGAGCCCGTAGACGACGACGAACAGCACGATGCTCGGGTGCAGGGCGTCCGAGAGCAGTGACGGCAGCAGCATCAGGCCGACACCGCGGAACGCGTAGTAGCCCGCCAGCAGGTAGCGAGGATCGACCCGGTCGGTGAGGTAGCCCGAGCCGACGGTGCCGATGATGTCGAAGATGCCGACGACGGCGAGCAGCCCGGCGGCCGTCGTCTGCGACATGCCGTGGTCGTGCGCCGAGGGGATGAAGTGGATGCCGATGAGGCCGTTGGTGGTGGCTCCGCAGATGGCGAAAGCCGCCGCCAGCGCCCAGAAGGACCTGACGTGCGTGGCGGCACGCAACGCGTCGACCGCGCGACGCGCGGCGCCACCTTTGGCGAGCGGGGGAGCGACGTAGTCCTCTGGGGCGCCGTACGGCGTGGTGCCGCGGTCGGCCGGCTGATCGCGCAGGGTCAGCACCACCAGGGGCACCACCGTCAGGGCGGCTCCGGCGATCACGAGTGACGCCGTGCGCCAGCCGACGTTCTCGGCGAGGAAGGCGACGATCGGCAGGAAGATCAGCTGGCCGGTCGCACTGCCTGCGGTCAGGACGCCCATGACGAGGCCGCGTCGCTCGATGAACCAGCGGTTGGCGATGGTGGCGGCGAACACCAGAGCCATCGAACCCGTGCCGAGCCCGATCAGCAGGCCCCAGGTGAGCAGCAGCTGCCACGACGCGGTCATGAACACCGTGAGACCGCTGCCGAGCGCGATGAACAGGAGCGCCGCGGAAGTGACCTGCCGGATGCCGAAGCGGTCCATGAGGGCCGCGGCGAACGGGGCGGTGAGCCCGTAGAGCACCAGGTTGATGCTCACCGCGGCCGACATCACCGACGTCGACCAACCGAACTCGTCATGAAGAGGCACGAAGAGCGCACCGGGCGCGGCGCGGAATCCGGCCGAGCCGATGAGCGCCACGAAGGCGATGGCGGCGACGAACCACGCCGGATGGATACGCGTGCGAATCATCGGATTGCGGCCTCCGGCCGGGTGGTTACGGTTGCCAGCATGAGCAATGTCGAGGTCGTGCATATTCCCGAGAACTCGCGGTACGAGATCCACGTCGACGGTGAGGTCGCCGGGTACTCCGAGGCGAAGGACCGCGACGACGGCGTCGTGCTCTTCTCGCACACGGTCGTCGACGACGAGTACGAGGGCCAGGGCCTGGCGTCCCAGCTGGTCGCCGGCGCTCTCGACGACATCCGGCTACGTGGCCGCCGCATCGAGGTGACCTGCGAGTACGTGGAGGACTTCCTCGAGAAGCATGCCGAGTACCAGGACCTCGTGGTCGACACGGCGTGACCAGGCCCACCCCTCGGCGATGAGGGTCGGGTCGCGACCTACTGCTAGTATGTGAATTCGTGAACGTGGCGCATCCGCGCACGTCCGCCATCTCCCGTCAGCGGGAGGTACCCCCAGCTCGGCACGGCGCGCAATCGGCGCGACCAGGATCTTCCGGGCTTCCACTTCAGTCTGTGAGTTCTGTGTCCCACCCTGTCCGCGACGTCACGTCGCGCTCCTTTTCCGATCTTTCCCTCGACTCCTCCGTCGTCGACGTCCTGCGTCGCCGCGACATCACCATCCCGACTCCCGTCCAGCTGGCCGTCATCCCCGACGCGCTGGCCGGCCACCACGTGCTCGGCCGCGCCCGCACCGGTTCCGGCAAGACGCTGGCCTTCGGCCTTCCCGTCCTCGCCCGGCTCGCCGGCAGCAAGAGCCGTCCGACGCACCCACGCGGCCTCGTGCTGCTTCCCACCCGTGAGCTCGCTACCCAGGTGGCTGAGGCGCTCGCACCGATCGCGTCCGCGCTCGGTCTCAAGCTCGCCACCGTCTACGGCGGCGCACCGATGGGCAAGCAGATCACCCAGCTCCGTCAGGGCGCCGACGTCGTCATCGCGACGCCGGGTCGCCTCGGTGACCTCATCGAGCGTCGTCAGTGCCATCTCGACGCCGTCGAGGTGACGGTGCTCGACGAGGCCGACCACCTGTGTGACCTCGGCTTCTACAAGCCGATCGACCGCCTGCTCGCCGCCACCCCGTCCGACGGCCAGCGCCTTCTGCTCTCGGCCACCCTGGACGGCCAGGTCGACAAGCTCGTGCGTCGCCACCTGCCTCAGCACCGCCGCCACGAGGTCGATCCGGTCGACCAGCACCACGACACGACCGAGCACCACCTGCTCGTCTCCGAGCAGACCGACCGCCTGTCCGTGGCTCGCGACCTGGTGACCGCCAACCCGCGGTCCATCATCTTCACGCGCACGCGTCGCGGTGCCCAGCGGCTGGCCCGCCAGCTCAGCACCGGCGAGGTCGTGGCCGTCGACCTGCACGGCGACCTCTCCCAGGGTCAGCGCGAACGGAACCTCAAGCGGTTCCGCTCCGGCGCCGCGTCGGTCATCGTGGCCACCGACGTCGCCGCTCGCGGCATCCACATCGACGGCATCGGCCTCGTGGTGCACTACGACGCACCCGCCGAGCCCAAGGCGTTCACCCACCGGTCGGGCCGCACGGCGCGTGCCGGTGAGTCCGGCGCGGTCGTCACCATGACGACTCCGGCGGCGCTCAACGACGTGCTGCGCATGCAGCAGAAGGCCGGTGTCGCGGCACGCCGCCACGACGCTCGCCATGCACCGCGACCCTTGACGGTCGAGGCGCTCGCGGGGAGTGGTCAGGCGGCCGGCCCGGTTCCGCACCATGGCTCGTCGAACGCCGGCAGCGGCAACCGCAACGGCCAGGCCAACGGGAACCGCGGCGGCAACCAGAACCGGAACCGCAACCGCGACCGCAACCGGAATCGTCGCCGGCAGCCCGTGCGCTGACCCGAGCCGGTCCGAGGACCGCTAGGGTCCTCGTCCACGCCCACGCTGCCGGTCGAAGCAACGAACGGTAGCGTTCCGGTCCATGTCGTCCACCGTTCCGATCACGCGCCGGCTGGTGCTGCTCGGACCGGCGTTCGTCGCCGCGGTGGCGTACGTCGATCCCGGCAACGTGGCGACCAACGTCACCGCGGGCGCGCGGTTCGGCTACACGCTCGTGTGGGTCGTGGTGCTGGCCAATGCGATGGCCGTGCTGGTGCAGTACCTCTCGGCGAAGCTCGGCATGGTCACGGGTGCATCGCTCGCGACGCACGTCGGTCGTCGGCTGCGCCGCGGACCACGGCTCGCGTACTGGCTGCAGGCCGAGGCGATCGCCATCGCGACCGACCTGGCGGAGGTCGTCGGGGGCGCGATCGCGCTCAACCTGCTGTTCGACCTGCCGCTGCTGCTCGGTGCCGTCATCACGGCGACCGTCTCGATCCTCATCCTGCGGATCGGTGACGTCCGCGGCCAGAGCGCGCTCGAGCGCGTGATCGTCATGTTCCTCCTGTTGATCGCGGTGGGCTTCCTGGCCGGGCTCTTCGTCAACCCGCCCGAGCCAGGAGCGCTCGTCGGCGGCCTGATTCCGCGCTTCGACGGCGCCGACAGCGTGCTCCTCGCCTCGGGCATCATCGGCGCGACCGTGATGCCGCACGTGATCTACCTGCACTCCAGTCTCACGGTCACCCGGCTCGGGGACCGCGGCAAGAACGTGTCCCTGCGCGACCTGTTGTCGGCGACCCGTGTCGACGTCGTGCTCGCGCTCCTGCTGGCCGGTCTGCTCAACCTGACGCTTCTCGTCGTCGCGGCAGCGGGCCTGCAAGGTCTCCCCGGGACGGACACGCTCAACGGTGCGCATGCCGTGGTCTCGTCCGAGCTGGGTGCCGGCGTGGCGCTGCTCTTCGCGGTGGCCCTGCTGGGGTCCGGACTCGCGTCGACGTCCGTGGGCAGCGCGGCAGGTGCCGAGGTGATGCAGGGACTGCTCGGGCTGCGCATCCCGATGATCGCCCGCCGCATCATCACGGTGATCCCGGCCCTCGTCGTGCTCGCCCTCGGGGCCGAGCCGAGCGGGGCGCTGGTGGTCTCCCAGGTGCTGCTGTCGCTCGGCATCCCGTTCGCGCTCGTCCCGCTCGTCCGGCTGACCTCGAGTCCGGAGGTCATGGGGGAGCACGTCAACCCGCGGGGTCTCACCGCGGGAGCGTGGGTGGTGGCAACCGTCGTGGTCACGCTCAACGTCGCGCTGATCGGCCTGACTTTCACCTGACGGCCTGCCAGACTCAGCCCGTGGCCCTCCCGACCCTGCGCATCCCCACCGACCTGGGTGCGTCCGTCACGAACATGCGCGACAAGCTGCGTGGCCGGCCCATCGCCGACCTGCGCCAGACGCCCCGCGAGCTCATCGCGCACACGGTCGATGCCGACGTCTACAAGTACGACGCCGCGCCCGGGGTCGAGCAGCACGGCAAGCCGCTGCTGCTGGTGCCGCCGCTCGCCGCACCGGCTCTCGCCTTCGACCTGCGCCGCGGCTGCAGCGTCGTCGAGTACTTCGTCGAGCAGGGCCGGCCGGTCTACCTCGTCGACTACGGGCCGGTGAAGTTCAGCCACCGGGACCAGGGCATCGAGCACTGGACCGACTCGATCCTGCCGGAGGCGGTCGAGGCCGTCAGCGCTCACGCCGACGGCGTAGACGTGCACATGGCCGGCTGGAGCCTGGGCGGCATCTTCACGATGTTCACCACGGCGGCGCACCCCGAGCTGCCGATCGCGTCGGCCACGGCGATCGCGAGCCCGTTCGACCTGAAGGCCGTGCCGATCCTGGCCATCGCCCGACCGCTCAACCGGGCCGGTGTGCGCATCGTCCACAGCACGTACCGGCTGGCCGGCGGCATCCCGGCGCCTCTGACCCGGCTCGGGTTCCAGCTGTCGTCCATCGACAAGTACCTCACCAAGCCGATCGCGATCCTGACCCACGCCGACGACCGCGACTTCCTCGCCCAGATCGAGGCGGTCGACCGCTTCATGGGCAACATGTACGCCTACCCGGGTCGCACGTTCGGGCAGCTGTACCACGTCGTCATGCGCACCAACGAGTTCGCGACCGGCACGATGCAGCTCGGCGGTCGGGCGGTCGAGCTCGCCTCCATCGACAAGCCCGTGCTCGTGGTTGCCGGACTGAACGACACGCTCGCCCCGATGCCGGCCGTCACCCACCTCCTCGACCTCGTCACCGGATCGCCGGACGCCGACCTGGTGCAGGCACCCGGCGGACACCTCGGCGTGCTCACCGGTCGCGCCGCGCGGCGCACGACCTGGCCGGACATGGAGGAGTTCTTCGCCCGTCACGACGCCTGAGACGTCCACGTGCACGGATAGGCTGGAACGGTGCCCGAGATGCCCGAGGTCGACGCCCTGGTGGCCGACCTGCGTGAGCGAGCGGTCGGTGCCGTGGTCGCCGAGATCGAGCAGGCGTCGATCTCCGTGCTGAAGACGTTCGATCCTCCGATCGCGTCATTCGCTGGGCTCGAGATCACCGGAGCCGAGCGGCACGGCAAGTTCGTCGACCTCGACGTGAGCGGGCTGCACCTCGTCATCCATCTCGCGAGGGCGGGCTGGCTGCGATGGTCCGACAAGCTCGGCGACAAGCGGCTCAAGCTCGGCAACGGCCCGCTGGCCATGCGCGTGCGACTCGACAAGGGCGACGGCCCGCACGTCGGGTTCGACCTCACCGAGGCCGGAACGCACAAAGGGCTCGCGGTCTACGCGGTCCGCGACCCCCAGGACGTCCCGGGCATCGCGGCGCTCGGCCCCGATCCGCTGGCCGACGGCTTCGAGCTCGCACCGGTCCTGGAGGACCGGCGCATGCAGGTGAAGCGGCTGCTGCGCGACCAGAAGGTCGTGGCGGGCATCGGCAACGCCTACAGCGACGAGATCCTGCACGCCGCGAAGATGTCGCCGTTCGCCATCGCGGCCGACCTCGACGCCGAGCAGGTGACGCGCCTCGAGGTGGCGATCCGCGATGTTCTCGGCGAGGCGCTGGCCGAGGCGCACGGCAAGCACGCGGCCGAGCTCAAGGACAACAAGCGGAGCCGCATGCGGGTGCACGGGCGCACCGGCGAGGCGTGTCCGGTGTGCGGCGACACCGTGGCGCAGGTGGTGTTCGCCGACTCGTCACTGCAGTACTGCCCGACGTGTCAGACCGGTGGAAAGCCGCTCAAGGACCGCAGCACCAGCAAGTTCCTGAAGTAGCCCTCAGGGTTTCTTGTACGTCGTCAGGACGACCTGCTCCTTCTCGCCCTTGACCGTCTCCTGCTGCACGGCGCCGACACCCTTGGCGTAGAACTTGTGCTCGACCTCGGGTTCCAGCGGCGAGGAGTCCTCGGTCTGGAGGACGCCTTCCCAGCTGCCGAACGGGACCGTCACCGACTCGGCGGTGCTCAGGACCTTCGCGCGATCCTCGGACTCGCCCTTGAGGTACGTCTGCTGGTAGACCTCGCCGACCGCGGGCTCGGCCAGCATCGCGATGCCCGCCCGGGCGCCGTCGACGCCCGATTCCCAGCCCTCGGTCTCGACCTTGCCGTCCTCGTGGGTCTCCGTCTTCTCCCCGAGCGTCCAGACGTTGCCGTCGGCGTCCTGGGCGTACCAGGTGTGGGTGTCGTCGACCAGCTCGCCGCCCTCGGAGACCTTCTCGTTCACCACGGTGGTCTTGACGCCGTCGACGGTCTTCTTCTGGTCGGTGACCGTCACGACCACGTCTTCGGTGCCGTCCGCGGTCTTCTTCTCGTACGTCCACGACGCGCCCTCAGCAAGGGGCAGCCAAGGATTGTCGATCGTGGACGCCCAGTCGTCGGGGAGCTCCCGGACGGGGAGGTCGGAGGCCTTGGTGTCGGCCTTCTTCTTGCTGCTGGTCTCGGTTTCGCCACCACATCCGGCCACGAGCACCAGAGCCGCCACGGTCAGGAAGGTTCTCTTCATGAGAGAAACCCTAGCGGTTCTCAGCCGATGGCCACCAGAGTGACCGCCGCCACGGCGAAGGCCAGGCCCACGCCCTGCCAGGCATGGATCTTCTCCCGCAGCACCACGGTGGCCAGGATGACGGTGCCCGCGGGATAGAGCGCGGCGATCACGGCCACGACCGACAGCAGACCGTGGTGCGTGGCGTACAGGAAGCATCCGGTCGCGGCCGCACCGAGTGGCCCCATCACGACCGCCCGCCACGGCTCGCGGGTGCGCGGGACGAACGCCTGGCGGAGGGAGACGGCCATGGAGATCACGCCGAGGACCGCGAAGGCCTGCGCGAGCGCGAGGGGCATCAGGCCGGCGTCGTCGCTCATCTGGCCGATGAACACGAAGAGCAGGCCGAATCCGAGTCCGGCCATGATCCCGTCGAAGACGCCGCCGCGGTGGGTCGGGTCCTCGTCGACAATGCGCGAGATCAGGTACATGGCCGGGAATGCGCACACGATGCCGATGACCGCGATCGTGGACGGGCGGTCACCGGTCGCCAGCCCGACGACGACCGGCACGAGGGCGCAGCCGACCGCCGACAGCGGAGCCACCACCCCCATGCGAGCACCGGCCAGCCCGCGGTAGAGGAAGACAGCGCCAATACCTGCGCAGACACCGGCCACGGCGCCCCACAACCAGTCCGCCCTGACGGGGTTGCCGCCGATGACGAGACCGGCGAGAGCGTTGAATGTCGTGGACGACATCTGCGCGACTACGGCGACCTGCCACGGGCTCGCCCGCTTGGAGAAGATGCCGCCGAGGAAGTCCGAGACGCCATAGGCCGCTGCCGACAACAGAGCCAGGACGATCGCCACGGATGCAGGCTATTACCAGCCTCCTACAGTGGTTGCATGCGGAGCAGGCGGACGTCGTGGGGCGCTCGGGCCAACCAGGGCGTCGACGGCATGGCGGCGCGCGTGGACGGGCAGACCGGTGAGGTCGCCCAGCGCGCGACGTCGGTCATCGTGCTCGCCGTGCGGGTGCTGCGCATCCCGACGCTGCTCGTGCTCATCGCCCCCATCCCCTTCATCGCGGCCACCCTGCTCCTCGCCCTCAACGCCGAGGGTGCCGGGCGCACGATCGGGCTGGTCGTCGGCCTGCTCATGGCCGCGATCTCGTTCGCGTTCGGAGCCCGCCGCCAGCGGATCCTGCGAGCCGTCGAGGAGCCGACGGCATTGGCCACCGAGCTCGGCATCGCCGTGAGCCTCAGCGGCAAGGTCGACGAGACGCGCAACGCGCTCACGCAGATCGCCGGCGGCGGAGGGTGGCGCGTCCTGTCGCGTCTCCGTGGCGTCTGGAGCGGCGTCGGTATGACCGGCCGCTGGATCGAGGGCGTCGGCGACCTGCCCCGCGCCCGCTACTTCGTCCCGCCGAAGATCGGCACGACCGTCACCATCGCGATCGCGTCGCTGTGGCTCGTGCCGGTGTCGATCCTCGTGGCGCTCTTCGCCGTCATCGGTACCGTCGCCGGCTCGTTCTGACCCATGGCTGGACGCGTCCGGGTCGGCATCTCCGGCTGGACGTACGCACCGTGGCGCGGCACGTTCTACCCGAAGGGACTGCGCCAGCGTGACGAGCTCGCCCACGTGGCCGAGCGCCTGTCGAGCATCGAGATCAACGGCTCGTTCTACGCCCTGCAGCGTCCGGCGAGCTACCGATCCTGGCGGGAGCAGACGCCCGAGGACTTCTGCTTCGCGGTCAAGGGCGGCCGTTTCATCACCCACATGAAGCGGCTCGCGGACGTCGAGACGCCACTGGCGAACTTCTTCGCCTCCGGTGTGCTTGCTCTCGGTCCCAAGCTCGGGCCGGTGCTCTGGCAGCTGCCGCCCACGTTCCAGTTCGACGCGGAACGGCTCTCGTCGTTCTTCGATCTGCTTCCGAGGACGACAGGGCAGGCGGCTGAGCTCGCCAAGCAGCACGACGAGCGGGTCGGTGACGACGCCGTCACGGTGGCCGAGACCGACCGGTCGATCCGACACGCCCTCGAGGTGCGTCACGCCAGCTTCGTCGACGCCGGTCTGCCGGACCTGTTGCGCCAGCACGATGTCGGGCTCGTGGTTGCGGACACCGCCGGCAAGTGGCCACTGCTGCGCGAGGTGACGTCCGACTTCGCCTACGTCCGGCTGCACGGCGACACCGAGCTGTATGCCAGCGGCTACGACGCCGAGGCGCTCGACGCCTGGGCCGCCTCGGTCCGCGAGTGGGCTGACGCGGGCGCCGACGTGTACGTCTACTTCGACAACGACATGAAGGTGCGGGCGCCGTATGACGCGATGGCTCTCTCGGAGCGTCTGGCACCGTTCATCGGTCGATGAGCACCTGCATCGACGGAGCGTAGGCCGCCACGACGTCCTCGATCGCGGCATCGGTCAACGGCTCGAGCTTGGCGACGTACCGCAGCGTGGCCATGCCGATGATCTCGCTGGCGATGAGGGTGGCCCGCAGCTCGCGGTCGTCGCCCTCGATCACCTCGAGGAGGCTGGTGATCAACACGTTGCGGGCGAGCTGGAGCATCGGTGCGTCGGTGTCGCCGCCGCCGAGCGTGGTGCGCACCAGGGTGCTGAACACCTCGCGGTGCGGGTCCCAGGCGCTCAGGAACGTCCTGAGCAGGCGCTCGGCCATGCCGTCGGGGCCGTCCGCGACGACTCCGGCGATCTTCTCGATCGGGTTCACCGGCAGCTCCATCGAGGCCACCAGGAGCGCCGACTTGTCGCCGAAGTAGTGACTGATCAGGCTCGCGTCGACGCCGGCCTCGCGCGCGATCGAGCGCAGCGAGACGCCGTTGAACCCACGGGCGGCGAACTGCGAGCGGGCGGCCGCCAGGATCTCGCTCCGGGTGTCGCCGGACGTCCCGGCCGCGGGCCGCCCTCGCGTCCGTGACGTCACGGCGTGCGGCGCCGCAGGGTCAGCGAGGCGAGCGCGATCGAGACGACCACGAAGCCGACGAGCACCGTCAGGTCGAGCGCCATGGCGTCGTTGAAGCTGTCGGCGTTCGAGAGCTCGGTGAACGCGTCGGTGGCGTAGCTGAGCGGCAGGGCGTCCGAGATGAGCTCGAGCACGCGGGGCATCATGTCGCGCGGGATGAGCAGTCCGCACAGGAGGATCTGCGGGACGACGATCGCCGGCATGAACTGCACGGCCTGGAACTCCGTGGTGGCGAAGGCCGACATCAGCAGGCCCAGGGCGGTGCCGAGCACGGCGTCGACGACGGCGAACAGGCCGATGGCCCACGGGATCTGGACATCGAGCCCGAGCAGCCAGATCGCGACGGCGGAGCTGACCAACGACTGCACGAGGGCGGCGACGCCGAAGCCGAGCGCGTACCCGCCGATGAGCTCGCCACGCCGCAGGGGAGTGGTCAGGAGCCGCTCGAGCGTGCCGGACGTGCGCTCGCGGACCATCGTCACCGACGTCACGAGGAACATGATGATGAACGGGAACAGTCCGAGCATCTGCGGGCCGATCCGGTCGAACACCACGGGCGTGCTGTCGTAGACGTAGCGGAACACCAGCAGGAGCACCGACGGCATCAGCACGATGAGAGCGACGCTGCGGCGGTCATGGCTGAGCTGTTCCAGCACGCGGCGGGCGCAGGCGAGCGTCCGGACGATGCCGACACTGCGTCGCGCCTGGTGGGTGTGGGTCGCGGTGGTGGTCATGCCGCACTCCTTTCGGCGAGCACGAGGAACGCCTGCTCGAGATCGTTGGTGCCGGCCGCGCTGCGCAGCTCGTCGGGCGTGGCGTCGGCGATCAGCTCGCCGTCGCGCATCAGCAGGACGCGGTCGCAGCGCCCGGCCTCGTCCATGACGTGGCTGGAGACCAGCAGGGTGCGACCGTCGGCCGCGAGCTCGTTGAACAGCTTCCACAGGTCGCGGCGGAGCACGGGGTCGAGGCCGACCGTGGGCTCGTCGAGCAGGTAGACGTCGGGGTCGGCGAGCAGCGCGGCAGCCAGCGACACCCGGGTGCGCTGTCCGCCGGACAGCTCGCCCGTGAGCGAGCCGCCACGATCGGCGAGGCCGACCTGCTCGAGTGCCCGCTCGACGTCGGCCGAGCTGCTGCCGCACAGGGCGGCGAAGTAGTCGAGGTTCTGCCGGATCGTCAGGTCCGGGTACACCGAGCTGGACTGGGTGACGTAGGCGACCCGGGCCCGGTTGACGGCCGTGCCGGCAGGTTCGCCGAGCACCGTGACGTTGACCGCGCTCGGTGATCTGGATGCCGGCCATGCACCGGATGAGGGTCGTCTTGCCGCAGCCGCTCGGGCCGAGCAGCCCGGTCACCGAGCCGCTCGGGATCGTGACGTCGAGGTGGGGGATGACGAGGTTGCCGCCGCGCTCCACCCTGAGGTCCGTGACTTCGATGGCATTATTCATCATGTGTTGAATATAGGTCGATGGAAGGCGCGAGTCAAGGGTCGGGGTGATCAGAAGTGCTTGCGGTCGTGCCGGTCACGCCACCCGGCGTTGGCGACGATCACGGCCACCGGCGGCAGCAGGAGGTAGCGGCGCAGTCCCTGTCAGAGATCCGCGACGTTGGGCGCCGTCACCACGGTGTCGTCGACCGCCGGCTGGGCGTGCTTCGGCAGGTTGGCGACGTCGACCGCGTCGAGCACCAGGCAGGCCTTGCAGAAGTCCTCGCCGAACGGTGTCAGGTGGATGGACCGCCGGACGACCTTGGCGTAGCGCACGGAGTGCATGGCCTCGAGCACGTCGGGCTGTGCCTCGACGACCTGGTACTGGTGGACGTCGCGCAGGGTCTCGCGCGAGAACCAGACGAGTCCGAGGCGGAACAGGTTGTTGAGGTAGGCGGGGACCTGATCGGTGTGGCGCAGCCCGGCGCGGGGGCCGATCATCGTGAGGCCCGGTGCGATCAGCCGCGAGCTGAGGACGCCGATGGGCCCGCCGGTGCGGACGTCGACGCTCGGCTGCGGCCCGTCACGCAGGAGAAGCAAGAGGACGCGTCCCTCGTCGGGCGCGAGCTCGCTCAGGATCCGCTCGTAGGCCGGGTGCGCCTGCTCGTCGTTCCACACGTCGCGGGAGCGACGGATCAGGTCGGCTCCGCTCTCCTTCAGGGTAGGCAGGCTGGCCTGTCCGGGCCGCGTCGTCGGCCCGGAGATGAAGCTCCGGAGGGTGTTGGTCGCGGCGTTGAGGAAGTCGTTCGACGCCGCCACCTCCTCGAGCCTCCGGCTGATGCCGGAGATCGCGGGCGACTCGCGGGCCGCACGTTCGACCTGTCGTGCCAGTCCGAGAGCGGGCTCCGGAGCCACGGCCTCGATGATGCGGCGGCCGGTGTGAACGTAGGTCTGGAATCCGAGCCGTGCCGTGCGGAAGCTCGCCGATGCCGCGAAGCGGAGCACGCCGAGCAGCTCGTCGGTCGCCTCGTCGCGGGAGCCGTCGCGGCCGTTCGCTCGGCCGTTTTCTGGGGGCTCAACCACCGGAGACCCCGAAGATCGCGAGGTGGAGGAAGCCGCCGGCGAGTCCCATGATCGCTCCGTGTGCGTACAGCATCCACTCATCTTCCTTGATGGCCGACCGGAGCATCTCGACGAAGTCCTTGTTCGGCAGCTCCTTGGTGCGCTCGGCGAACAGGACGCGGATCTTGTCGCTCTGCCGTTTCGAGAAGGCCGGATCCTGGAACGGCGTGATGGTCCGGTCGACGGCCTCGGAGGCGAACGAGTCGCGGATCGAGTCGAACTGGCGGCCCCCGACGGCGACGCGCGCCGCCGCACGAGCCGGTCCCGCGGCCTTGTCGATCGCCGGGCCCAGTGAGGTCGCCAGCATCTGGCGGGTGCGATCGCCGCGCGGTCCGTCCATCAGGGTGTTGCCGATGTTCTCCAGGGTGACGACGTCGTCGGCGATGATGCCCGCATACACCTCGGCGACCTCGGGCTGCCGGCGCAGGAACAGGCCGTGCATCTTGAACGGTCCGAACGTCTTGGGCTCGACCGGCTCGAAGATGAGCTTCATGCCGAGCATGTTCGTGGTCCAGCCGACGACCACGCCGAGGATCGGCAGCAGCCACCACTGGTGCAGGGCGTGGTCGATGAACGCCACCGGGATGCCGAGGAGGAAGCCGAAGATGAACCCGACGTTGACCATCAGGCGCAGCTCCTTCTTCCCGATGTCGCGGAAGATCCGCACCACGAGGTCGGGGTTCTTCTCGAAGTGGTCGATGACCATCAGCTTGGGATCGAGGAGCTGGTCGATGTGGACGCCGATCTCGGTGGTGATGCCCGTGACGATCTCGGGCAGCTGGCTCCGGACGCGGTCGTAGACGGCTTGCTTGATCCGCGGTGACAGGTTGTCCCAGAGGTCGGGCTGCTCGCGCTGCATGACGCCGTCGACGACTTCCGGGATCTGCGGCTCGAACAGGGAGACGATGTGCGTGGCGATCTGGTCGGGCTCGAGCTGCTGGTAGAACTCGGCCGCGGTGCCGAGCTTCGAGATCGCCTTGTCCGACGCGATCGAGCCCATCTTGGCCGCGCGGGCGGGAACGATGCCCTGCCAGCCGACGCGACCTTCCATGATCCCGGGGATCTCCTGGATCTTCCGCGGCACCAGCGTGGCCAGCTCCTTGAGGCCCGGGATCCTGAATCCGTAGAACCGCACCGGGCTGAAGAGCATGATCAGGCCGGTCCAGTTGATCAGCCAGCCCACGACGGCCGTGAACACCGGGATCGACGCGAACGCCACCCAGTTGAAGCCACCGTCGCCGCCGGCGGCTTCCAGGAGCGTGATCGGATTCACGGCCGCAGCGTATCCCAGCCGCGCCGCCCGACTAGCCCGATCGCTGCGTGAGCGTGACGCAGCACCGTCCCTCGGCGGGGTCGAGGCGGGCGGCGACATCGCCGGGGCCGATCTCGTCGACCATCGCTTCGACGAGTGAGAGGTTCATCTGGCAGACGAGGTCGGTGTGGGTCTGCGCCAGGGCGTGGAACGGGCAGTTGGCGAGGATGGCACTCCTTCGGTCTGCTCGTCGGTGCGCTCGCCCTGGGCCTGCTGGCGGAAGCGCGCCATCGTCGTGAGGTCTGAGTGGACGCGCAGGAGTTCGTGAGAGACGGTGCAGAGATGGACATCGTCATCATCGGCGCCGGGCTGGCCGCGGCGAAGGCCGCGATCGCCTTGCGCGAAGGCGGGCACGAGGGCGCGATCACGATCGTCGGGGACGAGGAGCATCCGCCGTACGAGCGGCCGCCGCTGTCGAAGGACTTCCTCATGGGCAAGTCGGAGTTCGGCGACGCCGTCGTCGAGTCGGAGTCCTGGTACGGCGAGCACGATGTCCGGCTGCTGACTGGTCGGACGGTCGAGCGCCTCGACGTGGCCAAGCACCGGGTCGAGCTGGACGGCGGCGAGGTGGTGTCCTACGACAAGGCGATCCTCGCCACCGGCGCACGACCACGTGTGCTCGACATTCCCGGCGCAGAGCTGGCCCGCACCCTGCGTCGCGTCGAGGACAGCGAGGGGCTCCGCGACGCCTACGCGTCCTCGTCGTCGATCGTCATCATCGGCGGCGGGTGGATCGGACTGGAGGCCGCGGCAGCAGCGCGCGAGGCAGGTGTCGACGTCGTCGTGCTCGAGGCGGCTCCACTGCCGCTGCAGCGCGCGCTGGGCGACGAGATGGCCGGCTACTTCGCCGATCTGCACCGTCAGCACGGCGTCGACCTGCGCACCTCGACCGGAGTCGACGGGATCAGCGGCAGCGGCCCTTTGACGGTGAGCGCTGGCGGCGACGACATCGAGGCCGACCTCGTCCTGATGGGCGTCGGAGCAGCGCCCAACACCGAGCTGGCCGAGACGGCCGGACTCGAGGTCGACAACGGCGTGGTGGTCGACGAGCACTTCGTCTCCAGCGATCCCGACGTGCTGGCGATCGGCGACGTGGCCCGCGCCCGCAACATCGCGATCGGCGAGCCGATTCGCGTGGAGCACTGGGACAACGCGATCCGCCAGGGCAAGGCGGTCGCCCGGGTGCTGCTCGGCGAGGAGGTCGCCTACGACTGGCAGCCGTACTTCTTCACCGACCAGTACGACCTCGGCATGGAGTACGTCGGCTACGCAGGCCCCGCGCACGACGTGGTGGTCCGCGGTGACGTCAGGTCGGGCGAGTTCATCGCGTTCTGGCTTGACGGCCAACGGCTCATGGCCGGCATGAACGTGAACGTCTGGGACGTCAGCGACGACATCCGCGACCTGCTCGGGCGTACCGTTGACAGGGAGCGGCTCGCCGACCCCGACGTCCCGCTGACCGCGTTGATGGAAGGGGAGGTGGCCGATGACTGAGTCCAAACGGTTCGCCCGTCTCCCCGAGCCGATCCGGCCTGAAGACATGGTCGAGGAGGTCGACACCCGAGCGATCCCGGACCCCGAGGGTGGTCGCGACACCGATCGCGACTTCCTCATCCGGTACGGACTCGGAGGCCTCTGAGGAACACGAGTCCCGGATCCGTTGTTGACGCCTGACGTGAGTGTCCTCTTCGAACCCCTGACCCTTCGGGACGTCACGACCCGCAATCGCATCTGGTTGTCGCCGATGTGCCAGTACAGCAGCGTCGACGGCCTGCCCAACAACTGGCACCTCGTGCACCTCGGTGCCCATGCGGCCGGCGGCTACGGCCTCGTCATGGCCGAGGCGTCAGCTGTGGTGCCGGAGGGCCGCATCAGCCCGCAGGACGCGGGCATCTGGTCCGACGAGCACACCGATGCCTGGCGTCCCATCGCCGACTTCGTGCGATCTCAAGGGGCAGTACCGGGCATCCAGCTCGCCCACGCCGGACGCAAGGCCTCCACCTGGTCACCGCTGCTCGAGGGCCGCGGCACCGTGCCGGAGAGCGAGGGCGGCTGGGCCACCGTCTCGTCGACCCACCGCCCGTTCACCGGCTACGCGGCGCCCCGCGCACTGAGCACCGACGAGGTCGCCGCGCTGCCGGAGCGCTTCGCCGAGGCCGCCGTCCGCGCCGAAACCGCAGGGTTCGACGTCGTCGAGATCCACGCCGCGCACGGATACCTCCTCCACCAGTTCCTGTCGCCGCTGGTCAACGACCGCACCGACCGCTACGGCGGCAGCTACGACAACCGCGTCCGCCTCACCGTCGAGGTCGTCGATGCGGTCCGTGCCGCGTGGCCGGACGGCAAGCCGTTGTTCGTGCGGTTCTCGGCCACCGACTGGGCCCCCGACGACGGACCCGACGGGTGGGACGTCGCCCAGACCGCCGAGCTGGCTGCCCTCTTGGCCGGCCACGGCGCCGACCTCGTGGACGTGTCGTCCGGCGGCGCCATCGCCGAGCAGCAGATCGCCACGGGGCCCGGCTTCCAGGTGCCGTTCGCGCGCGAGGTCCGCCTGAAGAGCGACCTGCCGACCGCCGCCGTCGGCCTGATCACCGATCCGCAGCAGGCCGAGGACGTCATCGCCGGCGGAGACGCCGACGCGGTCATGCTCGCCCGGGTCGGCCTGCGCGAGCCGGGATGGCCGCTGCGGGCGGCACACGAGCTCGGGATTCCGAGGGAAGAAGCGCCGTACCCGCCTCAGTACGTCCGCGGTGCCTGGCGCTGAAGCAGGCGGTATCGTCGCCGGATGGTCGAACAGGCTGAGCCGCTCGCATCCGACACCACGCGCTGCACGTACGAGGAGTTCGGAGCGCTGTTCTTCCGTGCTGCCGTCACTCCCGAACGGATTCTCGGTGCCGTCGACGGCATCGCCGGCGAGCCGATCGACTTCGGCCCCATGGGCGTCGGCCCCGGCCGCATCGCCCAGGTCACGGCGAAGGGGCAGATCGGCGAGGCGACCGCCACCCAGCTGCCGGGCACGCCGATCACGTACAAGCTCGTCATCCCGGTCGACCTCGACTTCACCATCAACCTGCAGGTCGAGAAGGAACGCTTCCATGCCTCGGTCGAGGTGCCGTTGATCGTCACGGCCCACGCCACCCCCGACCTGCGCATCGTCGTCGACGTGACGCCGCCGAACCCCGACGAGCTGAAGCTCGACCTCGCGGCGGACGGCCTGCGCGCCGGTTTACTCGGACGCATCGCGAACGTCGACGGGGAGCTGCGCCGCTTCGTGGCCAAGTACGTGGCCCGCGAGCTGGAGAAGCCGCACATCGTCGCCACGCGGAACATCGACGTGGGCGTCTCCATCGACGTCGCATGGGCCGGCATGGCACCGCGACGCAGCATCGAGGACGTCGCCAGCGCCAGATAGGCTGGGCCCGTGACGGAGGCCCCCACGCAGCAGACTGCTCTGGACACCGTCGAGCAGGCCACCCAGACTCCCGATCGGGAGCAGCCGTGGGCGGCACTGGGCCTCAAGGGCGACGAGTACGACCGCATCCGCGAGATCCTCGGCCGACGCCCCACTTCCGCAGAGCTGGCGATGTACTCGGTGATGTGGAGCGAGCACTGCTCGTACAAGTCGAGCAAGGTGCACCTGAAGAAGTTCGGCGACCTGCCGCAGGAGACGCCGCTCGGCAAGACGCTTGCGGGCATCGGCGAGAACGCCGGTGTCATCGACATCGGGCAGGGCTACGCCGTCACGTTCAAGGTCGAGTCGCACAACCACCCCAGCTACGTCGAGCCCTACCAGGGCGCCGCCACTGGCGTCGGGGGCATCGTGCGCGACATCCTCGCCATGGGGGCCCGCCCGGTCGCGGTCATGGACCCGCTGAGGTTCGGGCCGCTCACCGCGGACGACACCCGCCGCGTGCTGCCCGGCATCGTGGCCGGCATCGGCGGCTACGGCAACTGCCTGGGGCTGCCGAACATCGGCGGTGAAGTCGTCTTCGACCGCACCTACGTCGGCAACCCCCTGGTCAACGCCTTGTGCGTGGGCGTGCTGCGGCACGAGGACCTCCACCTCGCCCATGCCTCAGGGGTCGGCAACCACGTCGTGCTCTACGGCGCCCGCACGGGTGGCGACGGCATCGGTGGCGTGTCCGTGCTCGCATCGGAGACGTTCGACACCGGAGGCCCGGCCAAGCGCCCCAGCGTCCAGGTCGGCGACCCGTTCATGGAGAAGCTGCTGATCGAGTGCACCCTCGAGCTGTTCCGCGCCGGCGTGGTCGGCGGCATCCAGGATCTCGGCGGAGCCGGGCTCTCGTGCGCCACCAGCGAGCTCGCGAGCGCCGGCGACGGCGGCATGCACGTCGAGCTCGAGACGGTGCCGCTGCGCGACTCCACGCTCTCGCCCGAGGAGATCCTCATGAGCGAGTCGCAGGAGCGCATGATGGCGGTCGTCGAGCCGCGGCACCTCGAGTCGTTCATGACCATCTGCGCCAAGTGGGACGTCGAGGCGGTCGTGGTCGGCGAGGTCACCGACGGCGATCACCTCGTCATCGACTGGCACGGCGAGCGCGTCGTCGACGTCCCGCCGCGCTCCGTCGCCCACGACGGGCCCACGTACGAGCGGCCGTTCGCGCGACCCGCCGGCCAGGACGCGCTTCAGGCCGATGGTGCCGAGGCGCTGCCGCGGCCGATGTCGGGCGACGAGCTGCGCGGGACGCTGCTGCGACTCGTCGGCTCGCCCAACCTCGCCGACAAGTCGTGGGTCACCGACCAGTACGACCGCTACGTGCAGGGCAACACCGTGCTGGCACAGCCCGAGGACGCCGGCATCGTCCGGGTCGACGAGCAGAGCCATCTCGGTGTAGCCGTCGCGACCGACTGCAACGGGCGCTTCGCCCAGCTCGACCCGTATGCCGGAGCCCAGCTGGCGCTGGCCGAGGCCTATCGCAACGTCGCGGTCACCGGAGCCCTCCCGCTCGCCGTCACCGACTGCCTCAACTTCGGATCGCCGGAGGACCCGGGAGTCATGTGGCAGTTCGAGCAGGCCACGCACGGCCTCAAGGACGCCTGCGCCGAGCTCGGCATCCCGGTCACCGGGGGCAACGTGTCCTTCTACAACCAGACCGGCGACACCCCGATCCTGCCCACGCCCGTCGTCGGGGTGCTCGGCGTCATCGATGACGTCCGCACGCGCGTCAGGCAAGGGTTCACCCGCGACGGCGAGCACGTGCTCCTGCTCGGCGAGACCCGCGAGGAGCTGAGCGGATCCACCTGGGCCGACGTCGTGCACGACCACCTGGGTGGTCGCCCGCCGGTCGTCGACCTCGCAGCCGAGCAGGCCCTGGCCGCGTTGCTGCGCGAAGCCGCTCGCCGCGGACTGCTCTCGGCGGCTCACGACCTCTCCGACGGCGGCCTCGCGATGGCGCTCGTCGAGGGCTGCCTGGGCCACGACGTCGGCGTCCACGTCGAGCTGCCCGACGACGACCTGGGGTCGTTCGTGCACCTGTTCAGCGAGTCGTCGGCGCGAGCGATCGTGGTGGTGGCCGAGGACCGTCACGACGAGCTCGTCACCCTCGCCGAGGAGCACGGCGTCGAGCTGGCCTCCATCGGACGCACGGGTGGAGACGCCTTCGAGGTGGCCGGCGAGTTCAGCGTCCCGATCGCCGAGCTGCGCGCCGACTGGGAGGCCACGTTGCCGGCCGTGCTCGGCCCGACGCTGGGCTGACCATGGCGCGTCGGCCCAGCCTGCTCGACGACGAGGAGTTCGCGGCGATCTGTGTGCGCCTCGATGCCGGCGGCAGCGATCGCGACGACCTCCGTGCCGCCACCAAGCACACGCTCGCGCTGCTCCAGGCGAAGGCCCCCGGCAGCAGCGTCGAGGTGCGGGTGCCGCCGTTCGCGGCCGTCCAGGTGATCGCGGGTCAACGACACACCCGCGGCACGCCGCCTGCGGTCGTCGAGACCGATCCGGCCACCTGGATCGCGCTGGCCCGCGGCCGTCTCACCTGGGCCGACGCGTCCGTGCGAGCGTCGGGCGAGCGCTCGAACCTGTCCGACTTCCTGCCCCTCACCGACGCCTGATCACCATCAGCCCATGCCGGGCAGGTGTCAGCCGATCGTCGGCGACGGCGGCACGATGCCGAGCTGGCTGAGGATCGTCGCGGTGTCGAAGTACACGCGCTCGCAGACGAGCTGGTCCTGGTCGAAGAGGAAGAACGCGACCGTGCGACAGGTGAATGGCTTTCCGGTGGCCGGGATGCCGCGCAGCGGCCCGTCGTGGGTGCCTTTCAGGTCGAACTCGACGATCACGCCGGCGTCAGCATGGTGGAGCGCGATCAGCTCGTTGCGCTGGTCAGGGAACGCGGCCCGTGAGTCCTCGAAGTACTGGCGGACGGCAGCCTCGCCGTCGAAGACCTCGCCGGTCGGGATGATCTCGTAGCGAGGATGGTCGAAGGTGCCGATCGTGACGTCGAAGTCGTGGTCGTTCTCCGACTCCATGTGCTCCCGGACGATCGCCTCGCGACGCTCGCGCAGGTCTTCGGGGCTCACACGCCGGGCTTCCCGCGCTGGAGCAGGGCCCAGACCGAGGACTCGGTCGTCTCGTACGCGGTGAGGCCGTTGGTGCTGCGGTACTTCTTGACGGCCGCGACGGTCTTGGTGTCGTAGACGCCGTTGACCGTCACGCTCAGGCCCGCCGGGATGAGGGCCCGCTGCAGGCGCCAGACGGCCTCTCCGACCGATCCGCGCTTGAGCACGCGAGGCTTGGATCCGGCGGAGAGCAGCGCCGTCCAGGTGGGGTTGGTGGTGTGGCCGGAGGTCGGCCCCCAGCCGAGCGACTTGCGGAACGCGTCGATCGCCGTCGAGGTGCTGGCGCCGAACGTGCCGTTCACGGTCACCGAGTAACCGCGCTCCTTCAGCAGGCACTGCAACGCCGAGACGCGCGACCCGGTGGCGCCCTGGTCCAGGCGCGGGTAGCTGCTGAACGACATCGCCACGTTGCAGGGCTGGGGATCCTTCGAGGCCACCGAGCCCTTGCCGACGTCGAGGAAGTCGCGATCGATGTTGACGGTGTAGCCGCCGTACGTGACGTTGATGCCGTTCTCGTACTGATGGATGCGCTGGTGGTTGGCCCACACCGTGTCGCGCAGGTACGGGCCGCCGTCGGTGTCGGCCTTCTTGTTGGTCCAGGCGATCCACAGGTGGTCGGGGCGCGTGAAGCCCTTGCGCCCGGCCTTGTCCGCGGCGTCGATGGCGGCGATCGCCGCCGAGCCGCTGGAGTAGACGCCCGACTTGTAGCCGGCGTCGTGGAGGGTCTCGGTCCAGGCGTCGGAGAACTCGAGCACCGCGTTGTCGCACGACGTCGAGCGGGCGTAGTACTCCAGGTCCAGGTAGGAGACGCTCCCGGAGCCGAAGCCGTACTTCTTCAGCGCCGCGATCGTCTCGTTCGCGTCGCTCGCGCCCTGGCTGCGAGCGGTCGACACGGTGGACGACATCTTCTTCTTCTGCACGCGGCTGCTGGGATTGTTCTTGAAGCACGGCGACTGGTAACCGACGTGGATCGGGATGAAGCGCCATCCGTTCGACGCGTTCGTCGCGACCCACGACTTGCTCAGGTTCGGCTGGTACTTGTCGCCGCAGTAGCGCGAGCTGCCGGAGATGTAGATGCCGATCGCCGTGAACGGTGAACGCAGGTTCCAGGCGTCCATGACCTTCTGGCTCGGAGCGACACAGGCGTCGAACCCGTATCCGGTGAAGTCACCGGGCGCCTGGGGGTCAGCGGCATGGGCCGTCGACGGCACCAGGAGGGCGGCGGCGAGGCCGAGGGTGCCGGCGATGACGCCGAGCACGGGGACCCGCGTGGGGGAAGGCACGCGCATCGGGTCAGCATATCGGCCCGATTCACTTCTGTCACACAGATCACATTGGTCCCACGGGCGGGCGGTGCTCGTCACATCCAAACTGGTGGTGTCTGACTGGCTCACGGGCCTAGACTGCGACCACCCGACAGGCAGAGCAGCTCCGGGGGGTGTGGGCGACCAAGGTTGAAACCATGGCGTCTCGACTCCCATTCCTCCCGCGGTCCTTCCATGTCGCGGCCGCCCTCACCGTGCTCGTCGGACTGCTGGTGGGCTCCTCGCCCGCCCAGGCCCACGATGACGACGAACACCTCATCAAGGTCTCCAGCTGGTGCGGCCAGAGCGTCATCTTCACGAACCTCACCTCAGATGAGGTCGACGTGTCCTACGAGATCGTCGTACCGCTCTCCCCGTTCTCGGCGAAGGAAGGCGACTTCTCCCTCGACTCCCACGAGACGTACACGCTCCCGGCCTACGGCGGTCAGAAGGGCGGACCGGTCCATCGCCTCTACTACGTGGCCGAGTACGACGACCACCATCAGGAGGGTTACGTCGACCAGTGGAAGTACTGCAAGCAGCCCCTCGTCAAGACCTATGTGCAGTGCGGGTACGTGACGTTCACCAACGTCTTCAACCACCGGGTCAAGGTCGAGTATCAGCAAGGCCCCGACTACGGCGACTGGGACGACGACTTCCGGCTCTACCCGGGGAAGTCGAAGAAGATCGAGTTCGAGAAGACGGTCCTGTGGTTCAGCGCCGAAAGTCGGTGGGACGACCACTATCGCCGGCAGGTCGGCACGCTCTACCAGCCGAAGAAGTGCGACGAGTACAAGAAGGCCAGGAAGAACGACGACGACCACGACGATGACGAGTGGGAGCTGCACGACGCCGGCGACTTCATCCTGAAGATCATCCCGTTCTCCGGCGGACCGCTCTTCGGCTAGCGCGTACTCAGCCAGTCAGACCTGACGCTCTGAATCTGGCCAGTACTGCTTGCGGAGGTCGCGCTTGAGGATCTTGCCCGACGGGTTGCGGGGGAGGGCCTCGACGACGTCGATCGTCTTCGGCGCCTTGTAGTGAGCCAGGCGTTCGCGGGCGAAGGCGATGAGCTCCTCGGGCTCCACGGACTGGTCCGGGTGGAAGGCGACGACGGCTTTCACCGACTCGCCCCATCGGTCGTCTGGCACGCCGATGACCGCGAGCTCGAGCACCGAGGGATGCTCCGCGAGCACCCGTTCCACCTCGGGTGAGTAGATGTTCTCGCCGCCGGAGATGATCATGTCCTTGACCCGGTCCTCCACGAACACGAAGCCCTCGTCGTCGAGGCGTCCGATGTCGCCGGTGCGCACCCAGCCGTCGTCGGTGATCAGCTCGCGGGTCGCCTCGGGCTGGCCGTGGTAGCCGGGCGTCGACTGCTCGGTGCGGAACCACAGCTCGCCGGCCGTGCCGGGCTCGGCGTCCTCGAGCGTCGCCGGGTCGACGACGCGGACCTCGACGCCGGGGATCGGCTGGCCCGCCGAGACGAGACGCTCGGGATGATCGGTGTCGCGGTGGGCGTCGTCGTCGAGGATCGTGACGACGCCGCCGAACTCGGTCATGCCGTACACCTGCATGAACTTCGTGGTCGGCCAGGCCTCCAGGGCCGCGCGGAGGATCGGCAGCGGCATGGGAGCGGCACCGTAGGAGAACGCCTTGAGCCGGCTGAACAGGCCCATCGCCTCCGGGCCGGCCTGCAGCAGCGCGGCCACGACGGCCGGGACCAGGAACGCGTGCGTGGCGCCGGACATCATCGCCTGGGCCAGCAGCTGCGGGTTGACCTCGGGGATGATGTAGCCGCCGGTGCCGGTGGCCGGGCTGAACAGCGCGTACGACGACCCGCCGACGTGGAACATCGGCATCGCGATGAGCATCATGTCGCCCTCGCCGAACTCGATGTCGCCGATGGCGTGGCGCGTGTGCGTCACCATGTTGTGCTGGGTGAGCACGACACCCTTGGGTCGTCCGGTGGTGCCCGAGCTGTACATGACCAGGCAGGCGTCGTCGGGGGTCACGTCGGGCTGCCGGTCGATCGGCTCGCCGGCCGCGATCCAGGCCTCGAGCTCGTCGCTGTCGCCGCCGACCACGATGACCTTCTCGACGTTGGTGAGCTTGTCGCGGATGAGATCCATGGACGGCAACAGCTCGTGTCCGACGAACAGCACGCGGGCCCCGGAGTCGTTGATGACGTAGTCGAGCTCGTCGCCGGCGAGCCGCCAGTTGACGATCGCGTTCGACGCCCCGATCAGGCACACCGCCTGGGTGGCGGTGAGGATCGCCGGGTTGTTCTTGTCGAGGAAGGCGATGCGGTCGCCGCGGCCGATGCCCTCGGCGCGCAGGGCGCCGGCGAACCGGCGGATGTCCTCCCACGCCTGCGCCCACGTCCAGGTGCGATCGCCGTACGTCCAGCAGTGGCCGTCGGGCTGGTGCTCGGCCCGGTACTGGTGGTAGTCGGTCAGGAAGGTTGCGGCAGGAACCTCGACGGGCATGGCACTCCTCCGGTGACGCGAATCACGTCAGCGTACGGGAGCCGCCGGAACTGCGGAAGGACGGTTGCGCCGGTCCACCGATCCCTACACTCCGAGGATGGACCGGGTCTGGCAGTGGGCGTGGGACCGGCACGGGACTAGGTATTCGTGGATCGTATCCGCGTTGACCTTCGCGGTTGTCCTGCCAATGGCGGTGTTGCTGGCGCTCGTCATCGTTGACTTCGAGGGGTCCGACCGCTTCCTCGTGGCAGCAGCGATCGCCGCCACCACGACGCTGACGACCGTGTACGTTCTCGTGCTGCCAGGGACCGTGGGGTGGCGCCTCGTGGAGCGATGGGCCGCCGGCGACCGGATCGACCGCCAGGAGGCGCTCGAGTCGACTTACAGTTACGCGCGGACCTCCATGGTCCGAGCCTCAGTGGCCTTCGCTCTGCCGGGCACAACAATGTGCGTCGTGGTTGGTGCAATCGCCGGAGCGGACGGCTCGCGGCTATTCCAGTACGGGATCATCGGAGTCACCTTCTTTACCTGTGTCCAGTTCACCGCGATACACCCGTTCACGGAGGCGTTCATGCGTCCCGTCAGGGTCGCCATCGCCGGCGATTCCGGGATCGGGGACAACCTGCCACGGTCGCGGCCAAGCTTCGCCACGTGGTCAAAAGTATCCATCCTCACCACCGCTTGGGCGTTCTCACTCGGGGGTGCACTCCTAGCCATCGTGATCGACCGCGCTGGCAATGACCCCGCGTTCGCAGTCATCATCGCCACTGGCCTGACGCTGATCTACGGAGTGCTGCTCGTGGTAGGCCCAGTCTTTGGCCCGTCATTGCGACCGATTCGGGACCTCGCCGAGGGCACCGAACGGGTTGCGGCCGGTGACTACGGTCAACGCCTGCCAGTGGTTCAAGACGACGACCTGGGAGCCCTGGCCGGCACGTTCAACCGCATGCAAGCCGGGCTCGCCGAACGTGAGCGGCTGCAGGCGGCGTTCGGTTCGTACGTCGACCCGGCGCTCGCCACGCGGCTGCTCGCGCAGGGCGACGACATCTTCACCGGCGAGCGGATCGAGGTCACCGTGCTGTTCGTCGACATCCGCGACTTCACGCCGTTCGCCGAGGCCAACACGGCCGAAGACACCGTGTCCCACCTCAACGCCCTGTTCGAGATCGTCGTGCCCGCCGTCCTCGATGCCGGTGGACACGTCAACAAGTACCTCGGCGACGGGGCCCTCGCGGTCTTTGGTGCACCCAACGCCCTCACCCATCACGCCGACGCTGCCGTCGTCGCTGCGCTCGAGATCAGCCGGCGCGTCGTCGAGCACTTCGAGGGAGCCATCCGCATCGGGATCGGGATCAACACCGGTCAGGTCATCGCCGGCACCATCGGCGGCGCCGGCAAGCTCGAGTTCACCCTCATCGGCGACACGGTCAACGTCGCCGCGCGCATCGAGCAGCTCACCAAGACGACCGGCGACACCATCCTGCTGACCCAGCACACGCTCGATGCACTCGCCCAGCCACCGGATGGCCTCGCCGACCGGGGAGCCCATGAGGTGAAGGGCAAGTCGGCGACTGTTCACGTCTACGCCCTCGACAGCGGCTTCGGTCCAACCTGATCCATCAGCCCAGCAGGTAGGCGGCGAAGAAGCCGAACGTCGTGGCAAGGCCGACCCACCAACCGCCCTCCTTGAACGCCTCGGGCATGAGGGTGTCGGCGAGAACGGCGATCGTCGCGCCTCCCGCGAAGGCCTGGATGACGGCGATGGACGAGTCGCCCACCGAGTCGGTTGCCGTGTGGCCCAGCACGGTGACGACGACCAGCACCACGCCGACGCCCGCCCACATGAGCAGTCCGCGAAGGTTGCCGATCTTCGGGTCGGCCTTGAGGATCGCCGCACTGCTGATGGCTTCTGGGGTGTTCCCGACCGCGATGGCAACCAGCAGCGCGACGGCGCCTTCGTCCAACGAGACGCCGAGGGCCGTGTTCTCGGGAATCCCGTCGAGGATCGCGCCGAGCATCAGGGCCCAGCCGGCGGCGCCGGTCCCGAACCGGGTGTCGAGCTGGTGGTTGGCCACGACGTAGACGGTCGCGCCGGCGAGCAGGGCACCGCCCACGAGTGCCGACGGGCCGACGTCGAACGCGGGTCCGAACAGGTCCTCGCTCGCTGCGGCGATCATGGTGCCCGCGCCGAACGCCATGAGCGCTGCGAGCACCCGCTGGGGCAGTGTCCAGCGGAGTCCGACTGCCGCACCGATCACCAACGGCAGCGCGGTGCCGAGGCCATAGAGCAGCGCGGTGAGCACTCCCGCACCGTAGCGCTGGTGCGTCGTCATGACAGGGGATTCGCGGCCCGTACACTGAGGGCGTGCCCCGCGGAGACGGTCGTCTGACCCACGACCTCGACCCCCAGGATGTCGGACCCCAGGACGCCTGTGGCTTGTTCGGCGTCTGGGCCCCGGGCGAGGAAGTCGCCAAGCTCACCTACTTCGGCCTCTACGCCTTGCAGCACCGCGGCCAGGAGTCGGCGGGCATCGCCGTGAGCAACGGCCGCCAGATCCTCGTCTACAAGGACATGGGCCTGGTCTCGCAGGTCTTCGACGAGGCGACGCTCGAGTCGCTCAAGGGTTCCATCGCGATCGGCCACGCCCGCTACAGCACCACAGGCTCCAGCGTGTGGCAGAACGCGCAGCCGACGTTCCGGCCCACGTCGAGCGGCTCGGTCGCGCTGGCCCACAACGGCAACCTCACGAACACCCACGACCTCGCCGACCTGTTGGCAGAGCGCGACGCGGCAGCGCCCGTCGCGGACGCCCAGCACAACGGCAACGGCAAGGGCGAGCTGGCGACCAGTGACACCGGAGTCATGGCCAGCCTGCTCTCCTCGATGGACGACCGCTCGGTCGAGGAAGCCGCCATCGACGTCCTGCCGCGCCTCCGGGGTGCGTTCTCCCTGGTCTTCATGGACGAGGGCACGCTCTACGCGGCGCGCGACGCACAGGGCATCCGCCCGCTCGTGCTCGGTCGTCTCGAACGTGGGTGGGTCGTCGCCAGCGAGACCGCGGCGCTCGACATCGTCGGCGCGTCCTACATCCGCGAGGTCGAGCCCGGCGAGTTCCTCGCCATCGACGAGAACGGCCTGCGCACCGAGCGGTTCGCCGAGGCCGAGCCCAAGGGCTGCCTGTTCGAGTACGTCTACCTCGCTCGTCCCGACACCACGATCTCCGAGCAGCGCGTCTTCTCGGTGCGGGCCGAGACCGGCCGCCGGCTCGCTCGCAGCAACCCGGTCGACGCCGACCTCGTCATCCCGGTGCCGGAGTCCGGCACGCCCGCCGCCATCGGCTACGCCGAGGAGAGCGGCATCCCGTTCGGCCACGGCCTCGTCAAGAACTCCTACGTCGGGCGCACGTTCATCCAGCCCTCGCAGACGATCCGCCAGCTCGGCATCCGGCTCAAGCTCAACCCGCTGCGTGACGTCATCGACGGCAAGCGGCTCGTGGTGGTCGACGACTCGATCGTCCGCGGCAACACCCAGCGCGCGCTCGTCAGCATGCTGCGTGAGTTCGGCGCCGCCGAGGTGCACGTGCGCATCTCGAGCCCACCGGTCAAGTGGCCCTGCTTCTACGGCATCGACTTCGCGTCCCGCGCCGAGCTCATCGCGAACAACATCTCGGTCGAGGAGATCCGGCGCTCCATCGGCGCCGACTCCCTGGCGTACGTCGAGCTCGACCAGCTGATCGAGGCCACCAACGTTCCCAAGGACAAGCTGTGCCGCGCCTGCTTCGATGGCATCTACCCGGTCGCGCTGCCCGAGGACGACCTGATCGGCAAGTATCTGCTCGAGGCCCCCGCCAACCCCGACCTCAAGGTCGTGCAGTGATCACCCCACGAACCTGCGCGCTCCGCACGCGAGTTCGCGAGGTTCGAAAGCTCCGCGCGCACGTTCGCGGGGACCCCGCGTGACGGACTACGAGTCCGCCGGCGTCTCGATCGAGGCCGGCGACCGTGCCGTCGAGCTGATGAAGCAGTGGGTCGAGAAGGCCCGGCGTCCCGAGGTCGTGGGCGGCATCGGCGGTTTCGCCGGCCTGTTCGACGCCTCCGCACTGAAGTCCTACCGTCGCCCGTTGCTGGCCACCTCCGCCGACGGTGTCGGCACCAAGGTCGCGATCGCGCAGGCCATGGACGTCCACGACACCATCGGCTTCGACCTCGTCGGGATGCTCGTCGACGACCTCGTCGTGTGCGGCGCCGAGCCACTGTTCCTCACCGACTACATCGCCTGCGGCCGGGTCGTCCCCGAGCGCATCGCCGACATCGTCAAGGGCATCGCGCAAGCGTGCGCCGAGGCCGGCACGGCCCTCCTCGGTGGTGAGACCGCCGAGCATCCCGGCCTGCTCGATCCCGACGAGTACGACGTCGCCGGCTCCACCACCGGTGTCGTCGAGGCCGATTCCCTGCTGGGTGCCGAGCGGGTTCGCGCGGGCGACGCCGTCGTGGCCATGGCGTCGTCGGGCCTGCACGCCAACGGGTACTCGCTCGTGCGTCACGTGCTCCTCGAGCGGGCCGGCTGGTCCCTCGATCGCGACGTGCCCGAGCTGGGACGCACCCTGGGCGCCGAGCTGCTCACGCCGACTCGTCTGTACACGAGGCCGTGTCTCGACCTCGCCGCACGCACCGAGGTGCACGCGATGTCGCACATCACCGGCGGCGGTCTGGCCGCCAACCTCGCCCGGGTCGTGCCCGACGACGTCTCGGTGCGGGTCGACCGCTCGACCTGGACGCGCCCGGCCGTGTTCTCGCTGGTTGCCGACGTCGGAGACGTGGCCCAGGCCGACCTCGAGCAAGCTCTCAACATCGGCGTCGGCATGGTCGCGCTGGTTGCTCCCGATGCCGCCGATGACGCCGTTCGGCTGCTCGGGGAGCACGGTGTCGACGCCTGGATTGCCGGTGACGTCGCGTCGCCAGGGGAGCACGGTCCCGGCGGCAGCGTCACGCTCGTGGGCGACCACGCCTGAACTGGGCTTGTGTGGGGGTCGGTACGAGTTTTGTTGGAGACTTTCGGTAGGCTTGACCGCACGACATACTGACTAATCCTGTGCGAGGGGGTCGAACCTGATGGGGCGCGGCCGAGCGAAAGCCAAGCAGACGAAGGTTGCACGCGACCTGAAGTATCGAACTTTCGATCCAGACTTCAGTGATTTGCAGCGTGAGCTTCACGGGGAGTCGGGCGATCCGATCCCCGACCAGTACTCCGATCTCGCCGAGCGCGAAGACCCCGCTGCCTCCTAGCCAGGGAGCTTCACGCGATCCCCTGGTCCACCGTCAGCTGGGCAGCCACATCGATCGCAGGCGTCCGACCTCGCGCATGCGACGTTCCGCCTCGCGGTCCGCGGCGATCGACGGTGGCACGCCCTCGGCGGCGGCACGCTCGAGCACGCCCAGCGTGGTGTCGAAGATCTTGGCGGCGCGCAGCTTGGCGCGGTCGAAGTCGAAGCCTGTGAGCTCGTCGGCCACCTGGATGAGGCCACCGGAGTTCACGCAGTAGTCGGGGGCGTAGGTGATGCCGCGCTCGGCCAGCAGCTTCTCGATGCCCTCGTGGTCGAGCTGGTTGTTGGCGGCGCCGCAGACGATCGACGCACTCAGCACGCCCACGACGTCGTCGCTCAGGGCGCCACCGAGGGCGCACGGAGCATAGATGTCGAGCGGCTCACTCACGAGTCGCGCGGTGTCGGGCACGGCCCGCACCTGCGGATGGGCCTCGACGACCTCGCCCACGGCGACCTCGCTGACGTCGGTGACGACGACGTTCGCGCCTTCCTCGACGAGGAGGCTGACGAGGTGCTTGCCGACCTTGCCGACGCCGGCCACGCCGACCGTGCGACCGGCAAGTGAGGTGTCAGCCCACACGTGCTGGGCCGCGGCTCGCATGCCCTGGTAGACGCCGAAGGCCGTCAGCACGGACGAGTCGCCGGCACCGCCGTGCTCGATCGTGCGGCCGGTGACGAAGTCGCACTCGCGGGCGATGATGTCCATGTCGGGGCTGAAGGTGCCGACGTCGCAGGCGGTGTAGTAGCGGCCGCCGAGTGACTGCACGAAGCGTCCGTAAGCGCGCAGCAGGGCCTCGGTCTTCATGGTGGCGGGATCGCCGATGATGACCGCCTTGCCGCCGCCGAGATCGAGACCGGCGAGGGCGGCCTTGTAGGCCATGCCCTGGCTCAGGTTGAGGACGTCACGGAGCGCGTCCGTCTCGGTGGCGTACGGGTAGAAGCGGGTGCCGCCCAGCGACGGGCCGAGGGCGGTGGAGTAGATCGCGATGATCGCCTTGAGGCCGGATTCCTCGTCGTGGCAGAACACGACTTGCTCGTGGTGTCCCGCGAACGGCGATACGGACGCGGAGACGACGGGAGGTTCAACGGGGCGGTCGGTCACGGTGGTGCTCACTTTCGTGGTGGCGGGCAGGCATGGGGTGGGCCGTTCCATCGGGTGCCGCGGGGTGGTGCGGCGTTCCTCGACTGTATCTCGTTCGCGCCGCTAGCCTGACGCCAACCGTGTGACAGGAGTGAACTCATGCCGAGCACGCGCTTCGACTGGATCATCACCGCCTTGGCGGCAGCCTGCATGGCAACGCTTGCCGTCGTTGTCCTCCCGACCTTCGTGAGCGATGGCCTGGACGTCGTGCGGGCCTTCGACCAGGCGTTCATCAACCCGTACGCCACCGGTTTCGCCATTGACGCCTTCTCCACCTACGCGATCCTGATCGCCTGGGTCGTGTACGAGGCGCATTACCGCGACGTGCGGCACGGATGGGTGGCGGTCGCGATCGGCCTCCTGCTCAGTGTGGCGCTGGGCCTCGCGCTCTACCTGCTCATCCGGAACCGGGCCATCGGGCCTGCCTCATGGCGAGCAGAACCTTCGCCGTAGCGCTACTTGCGGCGGGTGCGGCGAGCCAGCGTGGCGTCCATGCGACGGAACAGCGGACGGGTGACCGCCGTGATCACGCCCGGGACCGTCGCCATGCCGAGCTCGCCGACGCGGCCGGTGAGGCTCGTGACCCGGGTCGGCCGGGAGTCGGCGGCCTTGACCAGCCAGCCGGCGGCCTTGCGCGCACTCATCATGGGCATCGCCTGGTAGATCTCGGTGGCCGTGGACATCTCGGTGCGCACCATCGGGAAGTGCACGATCGTCGTGGTGATGCCCTCTCCGCCAAGCTCCGCGGAGAGCGACCGGGCGAACGACTCGAGCGCGCTCTTGCTGGCCAGGTAGGCCGAGAACAGCGGGATCGGGATCTGGGTCGACATCGACGTCGACACCACCACGTGGCCGTGACCCTGCTCGAGGAATCGGGGCAGCAGGCCGAGCGTCAGCCGAACGGCCGCGATGTAGTTGATGTCGATCGTGCGCTCGTAGTCGTGCACGCGGCCGATCGACTCGGTGATGGGGCGCCGGATCGAGCGGGCGGCATTGTTCACGAGAATGTCGATCCGGGAGTGGTCGGCGAGCAGCTGCTTGATGACGGCGTCCGCGGCGTCGGCATCGACGAGGTCGACCGGATACGCGTGGGCGGTTCCGCCGGCGGACGTGATGCTGTCGCGCACCTGGACGAGCTCGTCGGCGCGACGGGCCAGCAGGCACACGGTGGCACCGTGCTTGGCCATCTGTCGCGCCGCGTGGGCACCGATGCCGCTCGAGGCGCCCGTGACCACGACCGTGCGGCCGTCGAGACTCACGGAGCCCCTTCGTCGATGGTGCTGCCTCCGAGCAGGGCCGTGAGCAGGCGCATGCAGCGCTGCATCATCGCGGCCGCGGACTCGTCGGGGTGCTCCATCCACCAGTTCATGAGTGAGTCGACGATGCCGAGCCACACGGCGGTCATGGCGGAGACGTCGGCGGGATCGGTGTTGCCGGCCAGGCCCATCAGCTCCGAGACGCCCTCGTCGGCGAGCTTGGAGATCCGCTGCGTGTAGTGGTCGATGGCGTCCGCGACGGCACCGGTGGCCGGTGCGGTCGGGTCATAGGGCAGCTTCCACAGGTGGGGCTGCGGCTCGAGGATCGTGAACATGCCGTCGAGGGTGCGCATGCCGCGCTCGACGCCGATGGCATCGCTCTGGGCGATCCGCTCGATCTCGTCGGCGACGATCGAGCCGGCGTGCTCGAGGCAGGCCAGGAAGAGGCCCTCCTTCGAGCCGAAGTAGTTGTAGACGAGGGGCTTGGAGATGCCGGCACGCTCGGCGACGGTCTGGATGCTGGTGGCCGCATACCCCTCGGTGCCGAACATCTCGGACGCGACCTGCAGGATCTGCGACTCCCGTTCCAGCCGGGGAACACCCTTGGTGCCTGCGTTTGCTCGTACCACGAGACTCACTCTAGCGGAAGATATGAACCTGTGGTAACTTACCCGGAAGTCATATTCCCCCCTGTGCCGCGAAGAGAAGGTCTGCGATGTACGAGCTGCTCGACCCCATGAAGAACCCCGTGACGTATGCGGCGCCGTTCTTCATCCTCACCATCTTCATCGAGCTCGGGGCGCTGAAGTGGCTCGACCACGACGACAACGTCACCGGCTACGCCCTCAAGGACGCGCGCACGTCCATCTCGATGGGCGTCGGCTCGCTGTTCTTCCTGACCGCCTTCAAGATCGCCACGTTCTTCGGCTACATCGCGATCTTCACGTATCTCGCGCCGTGGCACCTGCCCACCGACACGTGGTGGTACTGGGTCCTCGTGACGCTCGGGCTCGACCTCGGCTACTACTGGCACCACCGCTTCTCGCACCGCGTGCGCATCGGGTGGGCCGGCCACCAGGCCCACCACTCCAGCGAGTACATGAACTACGGCACCGCACTGCGGCAGAAGTGGAACCCGTGGTTCGAGTTCTTCTTCTGGCTGCCACTGCCTCTGCTGGGCTTCGCGCCCTGGACGCTCTACGTGGCGTTCGGCGTCAACCTGGTCTTCCAGTTCTTCGTGCACACCGAGATGATCGACAAGATGTGGCGCCCGATCGAGCTCATCTTCAACACGCCCTCGCACCACCGGGTGCACCACGGCAGCGACCCGGAGTACCTCGACAAGAACTACGCCGGCATCCTCATCATCTGGGACCGCATGTTCCGCACGTTCACCGCGGAGCGTCAGCGCCCCACGTACGGCCTGACCTACAAGGTCGACACGTACAACCTGCTCAAGCTGCAGTACGGCGACTACCTCCAGATGGCGCGCGACGTCCGGAGCGCCCACCGCTTCCGCGACAAGCTGGGCTACATCTTCGGCCCGCCGGGCTGGGCGCCTGCGCACCAGGTCGGCGGCAAGGATGCTGCCCGACAGCTGGCGCACGAGGCTGAGCACGCGGGAGCATCCCCGAGCTGAGTCACTGCGGCTCAGTCACTGGGATGGGGTGGACCCCCGGCGCTTCAGCTCGTCGATGATCGCCGGCACGACCTCGTGCATGTCGCCCACGACGGCGTAGTTGGCCTTCGTCATCATCGGCGCCTCGTCGTCGGTGTTGACGGCGAGGATCACCTTCGAGCTGGCGCAGCCGGCCCAGTGCTGGATGGCGCCGCTGATGCCGCACGGGATGTAGATCTCCGGCGCGATGCGGCTGCCGGTCTGGCCCACCTGCTCGTGGTGTGGACGCCAGCCGAGGCTCGTGACGACCCGTGACACGCCGAGCGAGCCACCGAGCATCTCGGCGAGCTCGCTGACCGGGCCGAAGCCGTCGGCGCTCCCTGCACCCCGGCCGGCGCCGACGACGACCCGCGCCGACTTCAGCGAGTCGGAGTGGTCGACCTCCTTCTGGCCGGTGGCGGTGACGCGAGCGAGGAGATCGTGCTCGGAGACGTCCGGCGTGAACTCGTTCCACGTCGGCGTCGTCGGGTTCTCGGCGGGCGCGGCGCTCCAGGAGTGACCGGCGACGGTGAAGACGGCCGGCGACGCGTCGAGGGACATCTCCTCGAGCGCCGCGCCACCGACGACCTGGCGTGTCACCACGAAGGCCGACGATGCGTCGACGCTGATGGCGTTGGCGGCCATCGGCACGTCGAGGCGGGCTGCGAGGTGGGCGAGCACCTCGCCGCCGCGGGGCGTGCCTCCAGCCGTCACGACGGGCGCACCCGTCGTGGCCTGCGCGTGCTGCACGGCGGCAGCCCACGCGGCGCCGGCGAACGACTCGAAGGCGTCGCCCACGGCGTGGTGCACCGCGTTGACGCCGTGCGCGCCGAGCTCGGCGGTGAGGGCATCGCGATCGGGCACGTCACCGATGACGACGGCGTCGATGCCGTCGGCACCGAGCGACCGTGCCAGGGCCAAGGTCTCCAGCGAGACCTCGTTCGCGGATCCGTTCTCCAGCTCCACCAGCGCGAGGATCATCGGACGACCGCCAGTCGCTCGAGGAGGTCGACGACGGCGGCCGCCGACTCCGGGCCTTCGCCCAGGACCTCGACCGAGCTCGACTCGGGCGGGGGAAGCAGGAGCCGCACGCGATGTGCGCCCTCGGCCTCACCGGTCGTTGAGCGTGTCTCGATCTCGACCTTCTTGGCCGCCATGCGGCCCTTCAGCGTGGGGTACCGCGGCTCGACGCCACCCTCCAGCACGGACGCGACCGCCGGCAGTGGGACGGTGTAGGTCTCCTCGCCCTCGGGGCCGTCGACGTGCGCGACCATGGTGGAGTCGGCGACCTCGATCGTGGACGCCCCGGTGACGATGGGCCGCCCGAGCGCGTAGGCGAGCCGGATGGGCACCTGGAAGTCGCCGCTGTCGGCGGCGTCGTTGCCCAGCAGGACCAGGTCGTACGTCGTGCCGGCGGCCTCGTGGTCGGTGACGACGTGGGCGATCTCCCGGGCGATGTCGGACGGCCCGATCGACGCCGGATCGGCCTCGACGAGCACCGCGGCATGACCGCCGAGGGCGAGCGCGCCCCTGAGCTGCTCGACGGCGTCGTCCGGACCGACCGTCAGCATGGTGACCGTGCCGCCGGTCGCGTCGGCGACCCGGATCGCCAGCTCGATCGCGCTGTTCTCGTGGTCGCTGACGGTGAACCCGACGAAGCGCCCGTCGATGCCCTGGGCGTCGTCGGTGAGCAGGATCTGGCCGGACGAGTCCGGCACCCGCTTCACGCAGACGAGGACGTTGGTCATCAGCGGATGCGCTCGTTGTCGGGATCGAGCACCGGGGTGGCGTCGACGGACTCGATCGTGACCGGGTACAGCTCCTCCATGTAGGAGACCGCGAGCTTGCTGCCGATCGTCGCCTGGTCCGGCGGCAGATAGGCGAGCAGCAGGTGCTTGCCGAGCGTCGGCGCGGACCCGGCCGTGGTGACGTACGGGTGGTGGCCATGTCCGTCGGTGAGCGTGCCACCGTCGGGGGTCAGGATCGGCTCGCCGCCCAGCATGTAGCGCTTGATGCCGCTCGCTGACGTGTGGTCGTCGACGGACAGCGTGCACAGGACGGTGGCCGGCTCGCTCTCGCGTTGGGCCACGTAGGCCTCACGACCGACGAAGTCCGCTGCCTTGACCTTGGGCCGCTGCATGCCGGCCTCGATGATCGAGCGCTCGGAGTCCAGCTCGAACCCGTAGGCGCGGTAGCCCTTCTCGATGCGGCCCGTGGTGCCGTACACGCCGATGCCGGCCGGCCGGGCACCGTGCGGCGCGCCCGCCTCGAGCAGCGTGTCCCACAGCGCGGCGGCCGATCCCATCGGGACGTAGAGCTCCCAGCCCAGCTCGCCGACGTACGAGATGCGCGACGCCAGCACCTGGATGGACTCGCCGCCCGGGGTGTCGATGGTGATCTCGCGGCAGGTGAGGAAGCCGAAGCCCTCGTCGGACACGTCGTCGGTCGTCAGCGACTCCAGGATCGCCCGCGCCTTCGGACCCCAGATCCCGATGGTGGAGATCTCGTCCGTGACGTCCGTCAGGGTGGTGCCATCATCCGGCAGCTGGTCGCTGAACGTCTTGCGGTCGACCATGCCGTGGGCGCCGCCGGTGACGACCCGGAAGTGCTCGTCACCGAGGCGCATGACCGTGAGGTCGGAGATGAAGCCGCCCTTCGGGTCGAGCACCGGTGTGTAGATGACCTTGCCGACGGCCACGTCGCACTGCGCGACGCACGTGCGCTGCACGGTGTCGAGAGCGCCGGGGCCGACGATGTCGAGGATCTGGAAGGCGGTCAGGTCGATGACGGCCGCCGCCTCGCGCATCCGCAGGTGCTCGGCGTTGATGATCGGGCTCCACCAGCGGGAGTCCCACTCGTGCTCGCGCGGCATCACGGCGTCGCCGTAGACCTCGAGCAGGTCGCTGTTGGACTCGTACCAGTGCGGCCGCTCCCATCCGGCGGTCTCGAAGAAGAACGCACCGAGCTTCTTCTGCGCGTCGTGCATCGGCGCCAGTCGCTGCTCGCGGTCGGACTCGTACTGCTCGGACGGGTGGATGATCCCGTAGGTCTTGATGAACGCCTCGGTGGTGCGCAGCCGGGTGTGCTCGCGGCGCATCTGGTGCGGGTGGAACCGGGCGATGTCGCTGTGGTTGATGTCGATCTCGCTGTGACCGTGGGTCATCCACTCGGCAACGGCTCTGCCGACACCGGGGCCTTCCTTGATCCAGACGGCGGAGGCCGTCCACAGACCCTTGACGAGGCTCTCGCCGAGGATCGGGTTGCCGTCACAGGTGAGCGACAGCAGGCCGTTGATCGCGTAGCGGATCTCGGCACCGTCGGCGCCCAGCAGGTCGGGCATCAGCTCGAAGGCCTGCTCGAGCTGCGGGTCGAAGTCGTCGGACGTGAACGGCATCTCCGTGGGGGAGAGCTTGGCCTGCTCGAGCGTCGGGATGTCCTCGGGCTCGTGCAGGATCGCCCGGTGGGCGTAGGAGCCGACCTCCATGTCGGCGCCGTGCTGCCGCTCGTAGCAGAACGTGTCCATGTCGCGGACGATCGGGATGGAGATCTCGCCCTCGAGGTCGGTCAGCTGCGGGCACGGGCCCACCGAGATCATCTGGTGCACGGCCGGGGTCAGGGGGATCGATATGCCGGCCATGTCGCCGATCTTCGGGCTCCACACGCCGCACGCGATCACGACGGCGTCGGCCTCGATGTCGCCGTTCGTCGTGTGGACGCGGCGGATGTGGCCGTCCTCCACGGTCAGGTCGGTGACCTCCACGTTGGGCACCACGGTGAGTGCGCCGGACTCCATGGCCCGCTCGCGCATGATCGTGCCGGCGCGCAGCGAGTCGACCACGCCGACGCCTGGCGTCCAGAAGGCACCGATGAACTGGTCCTCCTCGATGAATGGGACCTTCTCCTTGACGAACGCGGGGGAGACCAGCTCCGCCTCGATGCCCCACGCCTTCGCACTCGACATCCGGCGGCGGAGCTCCTCCATCCGCTCTTCGGTGCGGGCGATCTCGAAGCCGCCGGACTGCGTGAAGACACCCATCTCCTTGTACTGCTCCACCGAGTCCAGCGTCAGGTCCGTGATCTCACGGGAGTGGTCGACCGTGAAGATGAAGTTGGACGCGTGACCGGTCGAGCCGCCGGGGTTCGGCAGCGGTCCCTGATCGAGCTGGACGATGTCGTTCCAGCCGAGCTTGGCCAGATGGTGCACGAGGCTGTTGCCGACGATGCCGGCGCCGATGACGACGACTTGGGCGTGCTGGGGGAGGGTGGCCATGGATTTCTCTCTGTCGTTCTGCGTTGGCATGAGTTGCGCTATATGCAACGCTAAGCGCTATAAGGAACAACACTAGGATCGACGTCACCCCCACCCCATGTCAAGACACAGGGCGGGGGTGATCGGTCGATCGGACTGCTACTTGAGCCAGGCGTCGACCTTGTCGGCGTTGGCATCGACCCACTTCTTCGCCGCGTCTTCCGGTGACATCTCGTCCTTCGCGATGTACGTGGACACGACGTTCTGGTCGTCGTTGCTGAGCTGGAAGTTCTTGATCAGGTCGACGGCCGGGGACTTGCCGTCCTCGAACTTCTTCGCGATCAGCTTGTTCAGCTCATAGGGCGGGTAGTCGCAGGCGACCTTGGCAGCATCGGCATCGCAACCGTCCTTGTACGGCGGAAGGTTGATGTGCACGAGCTTCATCTCCGAGAAGAACCACTGCGGCTCGTAGAAGTACGCGAGCAACGGCTTCTTGTTCTTCTCCGCGGACCGGAAGCTCTGGATCAGGCCGGCCTCGGAACCGCCGACCACGACCTTGTAGTCGAGCTTCAGGTTCTTCACCAGCGCCTCGTCGTTGGTGACGTAGGACGGGTCACCGTCGAGCAGCTGGCCCTTGTTGCCGGACTCCGACGTCTTGAACATGTCGGCGTACTTGTTCAGGTTCTTCCAGTCGGTGATGTCCGGGTACTTCTCGGCCATCCACGGCGGCACGTACCAGCCGATGATGCCCTTGCCGCCGGTCGGTCCGGCGTCCACGACGGTCTTCTGGTCGGTGATGTACTTCTTCACCAGATCCGGGTGGCCCCAGTTCTCGACGACCGTGTCGATCGACCCGGAAGCCATGCCCTGCCACGCGACTTCTTCCTTCACGTCGGGGTAGGTGACGTTGCAGCCGAGCTTCGTCTTGGCGACGTAGCCGATGACGTGGGCGTTCGATACGTACCCCGTCCATGGGTTCACCGCGATGCGTAGGTCGCCACAGTCGCCCTTGCCGGACGTCTTGGTGTCCTCGATCCCTCCGCCGCCGCAGCTGGCGAGCCCGAGGCTCGCAACCGCGACCGCGACGAGGCCGACCAACCGTCTGCGACCCCGTGTTCTGAGTCCTCCAGCCATGCCTTGTTCCCTTCTTCTGCTCCGCGGACGACCCGCGAAGACGTCTGTTGTCGGGCTACCTGCCGGCCCGTGCGGCTGCGTGGCGCGCGATGCGGTCGAGCATCACGCCCAGTGCGGTGATGGCGATACCGGCCGCGAGACCCTTGCCGAAGAGCTGGTCCTGCGAGAAGCCCGAGACCACGATGTAGCCGAGGCTGCCGCCGCCGACCATGCCGCCGATGACCACCATGGAGAGCACGTAGAGGATGCCCTGGTTGGTGGCCAGCACCAGCGCCTCGCGGGCCATGGGCAGCTGCACCTTCGTGATCATCTGCCACTTGGTGCTGCCGCTGGCGTTGGCCGCCTCCACGGTCGTGGGAGACACGCCGCGGATGCCGTCGGCGACCAGCTTGGTCGCGATCGGGACGGCATACGCGAGCGCCGCCATGATCGCGGTGAAGCGTCCGACGCCGAAGAGCGCGAGCGCCGGCACCAGGTACACGAACGGCGGGATGGTCTGGAACGCGTCGAGGAACGGTCTGATGATGGTGTCCGTCCGCCGGCTCCGGCCCATGCCGACGCCGAGCACGACAGCGACCACCATCACCAGCACGGTGGCGATGAGCGTCATCGCGAGCGTGACCATCGAGTCGTTCCACAGGCCGGTGGCGAAGATGATCGCCAGGCAGACCGCGGTGGTGATGAGCGGGCGCACCCCACCCAGCACGAAGGCGATGCCCAGGATCACCACGGCCATCAGCCACCAGGGCGACTCCGCCAGCAGGTGCTGGAACGGGTTGATGACTCCGCTGGTGACGTTGTCCTTGAGTGCGAGGGTGACGACGTCGACCTTGTCGATGACCCAGTCGGAGAAGCTGTTGATCCCCTTGCTGAGGCTCTGACCGTCGATGGGCTTGATGAACGGCCACACGTCGCGGTTGGGGAACGTCGCCAGGTTGATCTGGCTGCGTGACAGCAGGACCGCGACGATCACCGGGATGGCCCACAGGCCGCGGACCATCCAGCGTCCGGCGTTCGTCAGGCGGGGCTGGCGGACGCCCTTGCCGGCGTCCTCCTTCGCCCAGCGCGGCAGGGCCTCGAGCGCGATGCCGGCCAGCATCACGCCGGGTCCGCTGACCGAGGCCACGCCCGAGCGGCCCTGGCTCTCGGACCGCTCGCTCGCGGCGGTCGTCGTGCGGTCGAGCATGATCGCCATCAGCACGATCGCGATGCCGGCCACGGAGGCGGCGCCGATGTTCTGCACCTGCAGCGCCGCGACAACGGGCTTGCCGAGGCCGGGCCCGTTGACCAGGGCCGCGATGGTCGCCATCGAGAGGGCGGCCATCATGCTCTGGTTGATGCCGACCACGATCGTGCGACGTGCCATCGGCAGCTGGACCTGCCGCAGCATCTGCCGGTTGGTGAGGCCCATCGACCGTGCCGCCTCGATGGTGGTCGCCGGCACCGACCGGATCCCGTGCTCGGTGATGCGGACCAGCGGTGGCAGGGCGTAGATGACGGTCAGCACGATGCCCGTCGTCGGGCCGATGCCGAAGCCCAGGGCGATCGGGGCCAGGTAGGCGAACGGCGGCATCGTCTGCATGATGTCGAGCACCGGGGTGATCACGGTCGAGACGGTCTTGTTGCGGGCCATGAGGATGCCGGTCGGCAGGCCGATCACGAAGCAGACCACCACGGCGAGGATCGTGACCAGCAGCAGGTCCATGCTCTCGGACCAGAGGCCGAAGATGCCGAAGAACAGCATCGAGACGGTGACCAGGATCGTCGAGCGGATGCCCGCGACGGCCCAGGTGAGCCAGGCCGCGATCGCGACGACTCCGAGCCAGCCGATCTCGGGCACCGGGCGTGGCGCCGCCGGGATGCTGATGACCTTCTGCAGGAACTCGAAGACCGCGTTGAAGACGTCGCCGATCGTGCCGAGCACGCCGTTGAAGAACCAGTTGTTCGGGCCGTGCAGCTGCACCCAGTCGCGGATCTCGTTGAGCCAGGTGTGGAATCCGGTCGTGTCCTGGAAGCCGAGCTCACGCGTCTGGTTGCCGCGCAGGATGACCCAGAGGATCAGCCAGATGACGACGATGCCGAGCAGCTTCAGCCCGGTGCGGCGCTTCTTGCCGAGCTCGACGTACGGCTGCTCCTCCTTCGGGGCCGGTGTCGGTGGCGCGGTGGTGGTCGCCATGTCAGCTCGTCACTTCCTCGGCCACGACCACGCGCAGGATGTCCTCGTCGTCGACCAGGCCGACGGTCTTGTCGCCGTCGACCACGCGGCACGGTCCGGACGTGTCGAGCACGGTGCGGGCGGCGTCCTTGACGATCTGGCCGACCTGCAGCACCGGGCTGTCGCCACCGGCAGTGCCGTCGTCAGGACGCATGACCCACTTCAGCGTGAGCACGTGGGACTTGGGGACCTCGCTGGTGAAGTCGCGCACGTACTCGTCGGCAGGCGCGCCGACGACTTCGTCGGGCGTGCCGATCTGGACGATCTCGCCGTCGCGCATGATGAGGATCCGGTCACCGAGCTTGAGCGCCTCGGCGAGGTCGTGGGTGATGAAGACCATCGTCTTGCCGACCTCTTCGTGGAGCCGGATGACCTCGTTCTGCATGTCGCGGCGGATCAGCGGGTCGAGCGCCGAGAACGGCTCGTCGAACATCAGGACCGCGGGGTCGCCGGCCAGTGCCCGGGCGAGGCCGACGCGCTGCTGCATGCCACCGGAGAGCTGGTCGGGGAAGTTGTTCTCGTAGCCGGTCAGGCCGACCAGGTCGACCATCTCCTGGGCCCGGTTGCGCCGCTGTCCCTTGCCCTCGCCCCGCACCTCGAGGCCGAACGCCACGTTGTCGACCACCTTGCGGTGGGGCAGCAGGCCGAAGTGCTGGAAGACCATCGACACCTTGCGCCGCCGGGTGTCGAGCAGCGCGGAGTCGCCCATGCCGGTGATGTCGTCGCCATACAGCTCGACCGTGCCCTGGGTCGGCTCGATCAGGCGGGTCAGCAGGCGGACCAGCGTCGACTTGCCCGAGCCGGACAGGCCCATGACCACGAACACCTCGCCGGGCGCGACCTCGAACGAGACGTCGCGGATGCCGACGACGTGGCCGGTCTGCTCCTGGAGGTCCTTGCGGGACAGGTTGGCCTGCTCGGTACCGATGATCTTGTCGGCCCGGGGGCCGAAGATCTTCCACAGGTTCTCGACGCGAACCGCAGGTTCGTCCGAGCTGACCGTCGTGTCGTCAGTGGTGCTGGCCGTCGTCGTCATGGGTTGTCCTCACGGTTGCGGCTGTCGCCTGGCGGGTGGAGCGGGCTGCCGTCTCGGTAGCGGTAGTAAGGCACAGTTGCCGGCTCAAGTGGAGTATTTCCCGCGATGAGGTCAGCCGACTTCTCGGCGGTCATCATCACGGGGGCGTAGATGTTGCCGTTCGTGACGTACGGGAACACCGATGCGTCGACGACCCGGAGGCCCTCGGTGCCGTGCACGCGCATCGAGCCGGGGTCGGTCACGGCCATGGTGTCGCGTCCGATGTCGCCCATCTTCGCGGTGCACGACGGGTGCAGCGCGGTCTCGGCGTCGTCGCGGACCCAGTCGAGGATCTCCTCGTCGGTCTCCACGCTCGGGCCGGGTGACAGCTCGCCGTCGTTGTACTGGCCGAAGGCCGGCTGGTTGAGGATGTCGCGGGCCACTCGCACGGCCTCGACCCATTCCCTGCGGTCCGTCGGGGTCGAGAGGTAGTTGAACTGCATCGACGGGTGCACGCGCGGGTCGGTCGACTTGATGCGCACGTGACCCCGGGTGTCGGCGTACATCGGGCCGATGTGCACCTGGTAGCCGTGGCCCTTGGTCGGCGCGGTGCCGTCGTAGCGGATCGCGATGGGCAGGAAGTGGAACATCAGGTTGGGGTAGTCGACGTCGTCGTTGCTGCGGGCGAACCCGCCGCCCTCGAAGTGGTTGGTGGAGCCGAGGCCCTTGCGCTGGAACAGCCACTGGAAGGCGATCTTCGGACGCTCGCGGTAGCGCAGGCCGGGTGCGATCGACACCGGCAGCTTGGACTTGTACTGGATGTAGACCTCGAGGTGGTCCTGCAGGTTCTCGCCGACGCCAGGCACGTGCTCGACCACGTTCAGGCCGTGCTGCTCGAGCAGCGTCTTGTCGCCGACGCCGGAGAGCTGGAGGATCTGCGGCGTGCTGATCGCACCGGCACACAGGATGACCTCGCCCGCGGTGGCGGTCTTGGACCGGCGACCGAGGCCGGAGTAGTCGACGCCGACCGCGCGCGTGCCCTCGAAGTTGATCTTGGCGACGAACGCGTGCGTCTCGATGCGGAGGTTCTTCCGGTGCCGCACGGGCCACAGGTAGGCACGCGAGGCCGACATGCGGCGGCCGCGGTGGATGTTGCGGTCGAACTTCGCGAACCCCTCCTGGCGGTAGCCGTTGACGTCGTCGGTCAGCGGGTAGCCCGCCTGTTGGGCCGCTTGGAAGAACGCGCCGAACAGTGGGTTCTCGGCCGGGCCGCGCTCGAGGAGCAGGGGACCGTCGCCCCCGCGCCAGTCGTCGGCACCGGCCAGGCAGGTCTCCATGCGCTTGAAGTAGGGCAGGCAGTGCAGGTAGTCCCAGGTCTCCATGCCCGGGTCCGCTGCCCATCGCTCGTAGTCCATCGGGTTGCCGCGCTGGAAGATCATGCCGTTGATGCTGCTGGAGCCGCCGAGCACCTTGCCGCGGGCATGGAAGATCTTGCGGCCGTTCATGTTCGGCTCGGGATCGGTCTCGTACTTCCAGTCGTAGAGCCGGTTGCCGATCGGGATCGGGAGCGCGGCCGGCATGTGGATGAGCGGGTCCATGCGGTAGTCCGAACGACCGGCCTCGAGCACCAGGACCGACGTGGACGGGTCGGCGCTGAGCCGGTTGGCGATGGCCGCCCCCGCGGACCCACCGCCGACGATCACGTAGTCCCAGTGCTCTCTGTTGGGGCTCATGGTGTGAACCAGTGCTGGGGTGCGGGGGCGATGTTGTGCCAGACGTGCTTGGTCTCGCGATACTCCTCGAGTCCCGCATGCCCGAGCTCGCGGCCGATGCCCGACTGCTTGTATCCGCCCCACTCGGCCTGGGCGACGTACGGGTGGTAGTCGTTGATCCACACCGTGCCCATGCGCAGCCGAGCCGCCACGCGCTGGCCTCGGCCGGCGTCGCCGGTCCAGACCGCTCCGGCGAGCCCGTAGATGCTGTCGTTGGCGATGCGGACGGCGTCGTCCTCGTCCGCGAACGTCTCAACGGTGAGCACGGGCCCGAACGACTCGTCCTGCGCGACGCTCATCGAGCTGGTGCACCGGTCGAGCACGGTCGGCAGGTAGTAGAAACCGTCGGCGAGCTCGGGGTCCTCGGGCCGCTTGCCCCCGCACCGGAGCTCGGCACCCTCGGCCAGGCCGGCCGCGACGTACGCCTCGACCTTGTCGCGGTGCGCGGCACTGGTCAGCGGGCCGGTCTCGGCCTTCTCGTCGAACGGTCCACCGAGTCGGATGCGCTGGGCCCGTTCGACGAGGTCGTCGACGAACCGGTCATGCAGCGACTCCTCGATGATGAGTCGCGCCCCGGCCGAGCAGACCTGACCGGAGTGGAGGAACACGGCAGTGAGGGCGAAGTCGAGCGCGGTGTCGTAGTCGGAGTCGGCGAAGACGATGTTGGGGTTCTTGCCGCCCAGCTCGAGGGCGATCCGCTTCACCGTTCCCGACGCGGCGGCCATGATGCGCTTGCCGGTGGCCAGCCCGCCGGTGAAGGACACCAGGTCGACGCGCGGGTCCTCGCTGAGCGGGGCCCCGGCGTTCGCGCCGTCGCCCAGGACGAGGTTGGCCACGCCCGGTGGGAGGCCGGCCTCGTCGAGCAGCTTCATGAGGTGGATCGCGGTGTGCGGCGTGAGCTCGCTGGGCTTGAGGATGAACGTGTTGCCGGCGGCGAGGCACGGCGCGACCTTCCAGGCGACCTGCAGGAGCGGGTAGTTCCACGGCGTGATCAGGCCGCAGACGCCGACCGCCTCGTGGACGATGCGGCTGACGACGCTGGGGTTGCCGGTGTCGACCATCCGGCCGGCCTCGGCGTCCGCGATGTGTCCGAAGTGCCGCACGACCGACACGACGTCGGCGACGTCGTATTCGCTCTCGACCAGGCGCTTGCCGGTGTCCAACGACTCGGCCTTGGCGATGATCGCGGTGTCGCGCTCGAGGAGGTCGGCCAGTCGGAGCAGCAGGTCGCCGCGCTCACGGGCGGTCGTGGCCGGCCAGGGCCCGGAGTCGAAGGCGGTGCGGGCGGCGGCGATCGCGGCGTCGGTGTCCTCGGGCCCGGACTCGTCGACCTCGGCCACCAGCGAGCCGTCGGCGGGGCAGCGGATCTCTCGGCGCCCGCCCGCGTGGGCACTCACCCATGTCCCCGCGACCCAGTTGTCCGGCACCCGTCCTGCTCTCCTCGGGTTGCGCATGATGCAACTGATTGCTCGTGGCGCAACCTCGCCTTGTGTGAAGCATGTTCTGTCCAGCGTGCGAACGTCAAGCACAATGCCGAGATTGCGCTTCAGCGGTGACCCCATCCGAGCCGATGCGAAATTTCCACGGCAGCCTCCTGGAGACGCGGCAGGACGTCCTCGGTCTTCTCGTCGTTGAGCCGGAACGTCGGGCCGCTGACGCTGACCGAGGCGATGACGTCGCCATGGGCATTGCGGATCGGGGCCGCGATCGCGGTCAGTCCCTCCTCGAGCTCGTCGATCGCGAGGGCGTACCCCTGCTCGCGGACTTGCACGAGCTCGCGGCGCAGCGCGGACCGCTTGGTGACCGTGAGCTTGGTGAACGCGGGCAGCTCGTGCAGCACCTCGTCGAGCTGGTCGTCGGGCACGCCGGAGAGCAGCACCTTGCCGTTGCTCGTCGCATGCAGGGGGATGTGCTGCCCGACCCAGTTGTGGGTCTGGATCGCGGCCGAGCCGGCAACCTGGTCGAGATAGAGCGCCGACGACTCGGACAGGACGGCGATGTTGACCGTCTCACCGGTGTCGGCCGCGAGACCCTTGCAGATCGGGCGCGCCTCCTGCACGACGTCGAGCCGGGCGGTGGTCGCGCCGGCGAGCCGGAGGAGTCCGATCCCCAGGCGATACTTGCCTCGGTCGGCGGTCTGCTCGACCAGCCCGTGTCCCTCCAGGGTGCTGATGAGCCGGAAGGCGGTGCTCTTGTGCACGCCGAACTCCGCCGCCACCTCGGTGACACCGACCTCGCCACGACGGGCCAGGACCTCCAGAATCGTGATCGCCCGATCGACGGACTGGACGCCCCCGCTGTTGCCTGTGGTCGTGTTGCCCATCACGCAACACTAGCGGAATTTTGTTGCGCATCGCAGAATGCGTTTCAGAAGACGCAACGGATCGAGGAGTGCGATGAGTGAACCCGTGGGGATTCCCGGGACGCGCGAGACCCCTGACGGCAGGGTGATCGCGGCGCCACCGGGTCAGGCCTCCGGTGACTTCGTGCTCACCCTGTCCTGCCCGGACACCCCCGGCATCGTGCACGACGTGTCGGGCTTCCTGGCGAAGCGCGGCGGCAACATCATCGAGAGCCAGCAGTTCGGCGACCGCCTCACCGGGCAGTTCTTCATGCGCATCGACTTCGAGATCCCCGGTCCGGCCTTCGCCGACGAGCTCAGGGTCGAGTTCGCACCGGTCGCCGCGACGTACTCGATGGAGTACGAGCTCTGGGCCGCCGCGGCGCCCTACCGGACGCTGATCATGGCGTCGAAGCATCTGCACTGCCTCAACGACCTGCTGTTCCGGTGGTCGACCGGGTCGCTGCAGATCGAGATCCCGGCCGTGGTGTCCAACCACCCGGACGCGCAGAAGCTCTGCGATGTCTACGGGCTGCCGTTCCACCACATCCCGGTGACGCCCGACACCAAGGCCGGGGCCGAGGCCAGGCTGATGGGTCTGATCAACGAGAACGGCGTGCACGTGGTGGTGCTGGCGCGTTACATGCAGGTGCTCTCCGACGCCTTCTGCCGTGAGATGACCGGCCGGATCATCAACATCCACCACTCGTTCCTGCCGAGCTTCAAGGGCGCCAAGCCGTACCACCAGGCCTACGAACGCGGGGTCAAGCTGGTCGGCGCCACGGCGCACTACGTCACGGCCGATCTCGACGAAGGCCCGATCATCGAGCAGGACATCGTCCGCGTCGACCACTCCTACAACCAGGACCAGCTCGTCGCCGCCGGCCGCGACGTCGAGGCGCAGGTGCTCTCCCGGGCCGTCCGCTGGCACTCGGAGTCGCGCGTGCTGCTCAACGGCCACCGGACCGTGGTGTTCCGCTGAGCGGACGACCCATGTCACGAACCGCACGGCTGTGTCGTCTGATGGATGAGAGGCCGATCCCGGCCGAGGAGAGGTGACGGTCATGCGAGTGTTCGTGGCAGGCGGATCAGGAGCCATCGGGAAGCAGCTGGTGCCGCAGCTTGTGGCGCGGGGCCACCAGGTGACGGCGACGACGACGAGCCCGGCCAAGCTGGATGTGCTGGAGCAGATGGGCGCCGATGCCGTCGTGATGGACGGACTGGATGCCGAGTCGGTGCGAGAGGCCGTGGCCAAGGCGGAGCCGGACGCGATCGTGAACGAGATGACCGCCATCGCCCCGGTGCACGCGGGCAAGCCGTCGTTCAAGCACATCGATCGGTACTTCGCCCTCACCAACCGGCTGCGCACCGAGGGGACGGACCATGTGCTGGCAGCCGCCAAGGCCTCGGGCGTCTCGAACGTCGTCGCGCAGAGCTTCGGCAGCTTCAACGGCCTGCGTGAGGGAGGGTGGGTCAAGACCGAGGAAGACCCGCTCGAGACGTTCCAGGGAACACCTCAGCACGCGGTCTCCCGTGGGATCCGGCATGTCGAGGCGGCCGTCCTCGAGGCCGGTGGTGCGGTCATGCGCTACGGCGGCTTCTACGGGCCGGGCGCCACCGATGACCAGATCGCGCTCGTCCGCAAGCGGATGCTCCCACTGGTCGGTGGCGGCGCCGGGCATCTCTCCTGGGTGCACGTGCACGACGCGGCCAGCGCCACGGTCCTGGCCGTGGAGCAGGAGGCGAAGGGCTTGTTCAACATCGTCGACGACGAACCGGCCGCGGCCGCCGAGTGGCTGCCCTATTTGGCCAAGGCTGTGGGGGCCAAGCCACCGATGCGGATCCCCGGCTGGCTGACCAGGATCGTGGCCGGCGAGATGGCCGTGATCATGATGACCGAGGGACGTGGCTTCTCCAACGCCAAGGCCAAGCGCGAGCTCGGGTGGGAGCTGCGGTATCCGTCCTGGCGCGAGGGATTCAAGGACGGTTTGGTCTGAGTACGGCCGCCATCACTGTCGTCGTGGGGTGAGGATGGTGGGTGCGGGGCTGGTGTAGGTGTGGCCGGTGGGGGTGCGCCAGATGGTGTCGCGACCTTGGCTGGTGACGCTCCATCCGGGTTGGTGCTTGAGGGTATGGCTGCGGCGGCAAAGCCCTTGACCGTTGCCGCTGGTGGTGGGGCCGCCGTCGGTGTGGGCGGTGATGTGGTCGATGTCGCCGATGCCGCAGTCGCAGCCTGGTTGTCGGCAGCGGTGGCGGTCGCGGGCTCGGATGAATCCGTTGAGTGGTCCGTCGAAGCGGCGGCGGCGCGGGTCGCGCCCGATCAGGGTGTGGTCGAGTGGGTCGGTGATCAGGCGGCGGTAGAAGGTGCGGTGGGCCCGGGAGATGAGGTCGTCGACCAGGCCGGGGGTGATGGGTCCGTATCCGTCGAGCTCGGCCGGGCCGTCGCCGGCACCGAGCAGCGTGTCGGCGCCCAGGACGATACCGACCTCGATGTCGATGGCGTCGGCGTGAGCCAGCCCGGTGACCCGCTCGACCAGGGTGGCGCACATGATCTGACCCGTCGACCGCTCCTCACCCGTCGCGCGGAGCCCCTTGGCCCAGGTGGTCAACGCCCGATGCGCGGCGAGGAGCTGTTCGGCGGGCCCGCGAACCTGCAGGATCGCGACACCATCGACCTCCGGATGCAGGCTCACCCGCTGATCGGCCCGGTTGCGCTCGGCACGCTCATGCGCGGCGTCGGCATCCAACGCGATCACATGGTGCCGGGCCAGCCGTGCCGCCCGACCGGACGTCAGGCCGGGGAGCTGGTCGGCGATCTCGGCGTCCAGCACGATGCGGTCGTCGCGGTGCAGCGCATCGCTCTCGCGCACCACGGCTCGGGCCGTCGCCTCGCTGATCTGTCCGGACGTCAGCGCGGCCGCGGTCTGCGGCAGCTCGGCCAGCCCGACGGCGGTCGCGAACTGCGTGCCCGCCGCGCCGGGTGAGACGTTGCGAGCCATCGCGACCTCACCGATCACCGACAACGCAGGATCGGCCGACCCGAACGGGACCTGGGCGACCCGCTCCCCATACAGGGCGTTGATCTGCGCGAGCTGACCGGCCTGAGCCGCTCGGATGATCCGTTCGTAGGCCACGATCGCGTCGATCCGCGCCGCACCGAAGTCCAGAACTGAGTCCGTAGAGAAGTCGTGGGCGTCGATCGTCGAGAGCAGACCCCCGACCTCGACACTCTCGAACATACTGACGATTATACTCGTAAAACCGCAGGTCACACAAGGTTTTCCACGATCTTCGGGGGACATCTCTCATCCAGCCCGAAGCCACCGCTGCGCTCTCAGTCGCCGAGCTCCTTGCGCCGCCGGATGACGTACTCCTCGAGCTCCTGCCGGATGGCGTCGTCGAGGGGCGGCGGCTCGTAGGCCTCGAGCGTGTCCTGGTAGATCTTCTCGGCCCGGTGGGCGGCGTCGATGCCACCGCCGCGCATCCACCGCTCGTAGTTCTCCGACGAGGACAGCAGCGGGCGGTAGAAGCAGGTGCGGAACCGCTCCATCGTGTGCGCCGCACCGAGGAAGTGACCGCCGTGGCCGACCTCCTCGTGCGCGCCGAAGGCCATCGACTCCTCGGTGATCTCCAGCGGGGTGAACTCGGCCTGCATCATCTGCAGGATCTCGATGTCGACGATGAACTTCTCGTAGCCTGCCACCAGGCCGCCCTCGAGCCAGCCGGCCGAGTGCATGACCCAGTTGGCACCGGCGAGGAACGTCGGCAGCATCGTCATCAGCGCCTCGTACCCGGCCTGGGCGTCGGGCACCTGCGACGACGTCAGGCCGCCACCGGTGCGGAACGGGAGGCCGAAGTGCCGGGCGATCTGGCCGGTGCAGAGCAGGCCGATGCCCGACTCCGGTGTGCCGAAGGTCGGTGAGCCCGACTGCATGTCGATGTTGGACAGGAACGACCCGAAGATCACCGGAGTGCCGGGACGGATGAGCTGGGAGAGGGCGATCCCCGAGAGTGCCTCGGTGATCTGCTGCACCAGCGCCGCGGGGATCGTGACCGGCGACATCGCACCCATCAGGATGAACGGGGTGAGCACGACCGGCTGGCCGGCGCTGGAGTACTCGAACTGGGCCTCGAGCATCCGGTCGTCCCAGCGCAGGGGCGAGTTGCAGTTGATCAGCGAGATCGAGGCCGGCGTCTCCTCGATCTTGTCGCGTCCACCGAACAGGATCGAGCCCATGGCGATGGTGTCGGCGGCGTTGACGCCCGACACGACGTTGCCCATGTAGATCTTGTCGGTCAGGGTCTGCAGCGCGTAGGTCATGTCGAGGTGGCGGCTGTCGAGCGGGGTGTCGTTCGGCTCGCAGATGACGCCACCGGCCGAGTCGAGCACCGAGAAGCTCTGGGCGAGCTTGGTGAAGTTGCGGAAGTCGTCCATCGTGGCGTCGCGGCGCACGTCGCCCTGGCGCACGAACGGTGGGCCGTAGACCGCTCCGAAAGCCATCGAGTCGCCGCCGATGTGGACGTTGTTCGCCGGGTTGCGCGCCTGGACGTCGAACTCGCGCGGTGCCTTGGCGACCTGCTCGAGCACGAAGTCGGGGTCGAGGAAGACCGTGTTGTCCTCCACCTTCTGGCCGGCCTGGCGAAACAGCTCGAGGGCGCGCTCGTCGAGGAACTCGACCCCGATCTCGGTCATCAGCTTCCGCCAGCCCGTGTCGAGCGTGGCCATCGCGTCCTGCGACAGCACCTCGTAGCGGGGCATCCCGTTGGTGAACATCGGTCCTCCTGATCGACACGCGCACCGCGATTCAGGCGAATACTTGACCTGTGCGGTTTCCAGCCTCACGATATGGGAATACAGTTCCACATCATGGAACCAAGTACAACGGCCCTCCATCCATGGCTCCCATCCTGAGGAAGAACACCGTGACGACGTCGACGAGCACCGGGACGCAGGCGATCGACCGCGCCGTGTCCCTCGTGGCGACGGTGGTCAAGGCCGACGAGCCCCTGACGTTCCCCGAGCTGCATGCCGAGGGCGGCCTCGCGAAGTCGACGACGTCGCGCCTTCTCGCAGCACTCGAGCGCACGGAGCTGCTGGAGCGCAACGATGACGGCGCCTATGTCGCCGGCCCGCTGTTCTGGCTGTACGCCATCCGGCACGATCCGTGGGACGAGCTCGTGCGCATCGCCGGGCCCACCATGGAGCAGATCGGCGACGACACCCGGGAGACCGTCAACCTGTCGGTGACCCGCGGTGACCGCGTCGTCCAGGTGGCGCAGGTCGACTCCACGTACATGCTCGGCACCAAGGACTGGACCGAGGCCGACGTCCCGGTCCACGCCTCGGCCCTCGGCAAGGTCATGCTCGCCTACGGCGCTCTCGACCTGCCGGGCCGGCTCGAGCAGCTCACGCCGAACACCGTGACCGACCCGGCCGAGCTCCGTCGCGAGCTCGCCGCCGTGCAGCGCGACGGATGGGCCAGCACGATCGACGAGCTGGAGATCGGGCTCACCGGTGTGGCGGTGCCCGTGTACGGCGTCGACGGCCAGGTGGTCGCCGCGCTGGGCGTGTCAGGCCCGAACACCCGGCTCGAGGAACGGGTCGACGAGGTCGGCCGACAGCTTGACGAACGGGCGCAGCAGCTGTCTGGGCTGCTCCGACGAGGAACACACAAGAGAGGTGCGGCATGACGCCTGAGGAGATCCTGCAGGGACTGTACGACGAGACCCTGGTCGGCAACGCACCTCGTGTGCTCGAGCTGACCGGTGAGGGACTCGCGCTGCAGATGGAGCCCCAGACCCTGCTCTTCGACGCCCTGATCCCGTCCCTGGAGGAGGTGGGAGCGCGGTTCGAGCGAGGCGACTTCTTCGTCCCCGAGATGCTGATCGCCGGTCGCGCGATGGCCGGGGCCATGGAGGTGCTCCGACCGCTGCTGGCCGAGACCGGCGTGCAGACGATCGGCAAGTTCCTCATGGGCACCGTCAAGGGCGACGTGCACGACATCGGCAAGAACCTCGTCAACATCATGCTCGAGGGCGCCGGCTTCGAGGTGATCGACCTCGGCGTGCAGGTGGCTCCCGAGAAGTTCATCTCGGCGATCGAGGAGCACCAGCCCGACATCGTCGGCTTCTCGGCATTCCTCACCACCACGATGCCGATGTTCAAGGCCAACATGAACGCGCTGGAGAAGGCCGGCATGCGCAACGACGTCATCGTGATGGTCGGCGGAGCGCCGGTCACGCAGGAGTACGCCGATGCCGTGGGAGCCGACGGCTATGCGGCAGACGCGTCCGCCACGGTCAAGAAGGCGAAGTCCCTGCTCCAGGAGAAGCGCGAAAAGGTGCTGGCGTAATGGCGGCAGAACATCTCGAGACCGTCCTGCGCGGTGCCGGCGGTGAGGTCGTCATCGGCCACGACCGGCCGTTCTGCCTGATCGGCGAGCGCATCAACCCGACCGGCCGGCGGATCTTCCAGGAGCAGCTGCGCGCCGGCGACCTGTCGGCGATCGAGCGCGACGTGAAGGCCCAGGTCGAGGGTGGCGCCGACGTGCTCGACGTCAACATGGGCGTGCCGCTCACCGACGAGGCCGAGCTGCTGGCCAAGGCGATCACGATGGTGCAGGAGCTGACCGACAAGCCGATCTGCATCGACTCCTCGGTCGTCGAGGCGCTCGAGGCCGGGCTGGCCGCCTACCAGGGACGTGCCCTCGTCAACTCGATCACCGCCGAGGACGAGCGGATGGAGCAGATCCTCCCGCTGGTCAAGAAGTACGACGCCGCGGTGATCGCGCTGCCGAACGACTCCGACGAGATCCCGATGGAGTCGGAGAAGAGGCTGGTGCTCACTCGCAAGATCTTCGAGGTCGCCACCACGGAGTACGGCATCGCGGCGGCCGACATCCTCATCGACCCGCTGGCCATGCCGATCGGCGCCGACCAGAGCGTGGCCAACACGTTCTTCACCACGGTGCGCGCGATCCGCGAGGAGTTCGGCGCCAACATGACCTGCGGTGCTTCCAACACGTCCTTCGGGATGCCCGGACGCCATCAGATCGGCGCCGCCTTCCTGCCGATGGCCATGGCCTCCGGCCTGACCAGCGCGATCATGGACACCCGCACCCCCGAGATCGTCGAGGCGGTCAAGGCGGCCGACCTCCTGCTGGGCCACGACGAGTGGGGCGGCAGCTGGATCGCCGCGCACCGGGCCCGGCAGGCACGCGAGGCGTCCGCATCGAGCGCATGACCACCCCACCGCGGAGGGACGACGCAGACTTCGACATCGCCGAAGGTCTGTCCGGAGACCTCGCGCGTGAAGGACTCCGCGAGCCCCACGAGGCGGACCAGGCGACCCACGACGGCACCGGCCGGGTCCAGCTCGCGTTCACCGTCCAGCAGACGCCCAATCCTGATGGCACTGCCGCTCCATCCACCGATCGAGGCGTTCGGGTGCCGCCGGGCGTCACGGTCTTCGACGCCGCGTCCTGGAACGGCATCGCCATCGACTCCACGTGTGGCGGGCACGGCACCTGCCACAAGTGCCGGGTGAAGATCGAGGGCGATGCGCTGCCGATCACGCGGCACGACGTCAAGACGTTCAGCACCGAGCAGATCAAGGACGGGTGGCGACTCGCGTGCCTGGTCAACGCGACCCGCGACCTGAAGGTCGACGTCCCGCCGCTCACGACGCGCCCCAAGGCTGCGACGGTCGGCGTCGGACGACAGGTGATCCTGCGACCGGCGCTGCAGAAGCGCTACGTCGAGCTCGAGGAGCCGACGCTGGTCGACCAGCGCACCGACCTGGTCCGGCTCAGGGACGCGATCGACGATCTGGAGTTCACCGTCGACCTCTACGCGCTGCGCCGGCTCCCGACGGTGATGCGGCCGGACTTCAAGCTCACGGCGGTCGTCGTGGACGAGGTCCTCGTCGACGTCGAGGCCGGCGACACCACCGACAAGCGCTACGCGATCGCCTTCGACCTCGGCACCACGACCGTCGTCGCGACCCTGCTGGATGTCGGCACCGGCACACCGGTCGCGGTCGCCTCGATGCTGAACAAGCAGCAGCCCTATGGCGGCGACGTCATCACCCGCATCAGCGCCACGATGATGGACCCCGAGGCGCTCGCCCGACTGCAGGCGGCCGCCGGCGAGACCCTGCAGCAGCTCGCCCTCCAGGTCTGCACGGAAGGCGGCGTCGACCCGCAGACGGTCTACGAGGTGGCGCTCGCCGGCAACGCCACGATGACCGCGCTCGTGCTGGGCATCGACCCCGAGCCGCTGGGCGTCGCGCCCTTCGTCATGTCGACGTCCCAACCCCGATCGGTGCTGGCCGAGGAGCTCGGCCTGTCGCTCCACCCGCGAGCACGGGCCGCGCTGTTCCCCGCGCTCGGCGCATACGTCGGCGGCGACATCGTGGCCGGCATGCTCGCCACCGGGATGGACCGCGACCAGCGCACCCGCCTGTTCATCGACGTCGGAACCAACTGCGAGATCGTGCTCAGCGACGGCGACACCATCCTGGCCACGGCGGCCCCGGCCGGGCCGGCGTTCGAGGGTGGCGCCATCCGGTGCGGCATGCGGGCCGCCGACGGTGCGATCGAGGTGATCAAGCTCGACCCGGAGGGTGATCAGCCGGTCGAGCTGGGCGTCATCGGTGACGTCGAGCCGATGGGCATCTGCGGCTCGGGACTCGTCGACGCGGTCGCCGAGCTCGTGAAGGTGGGCCTGCTGGACGCCTCCGGTCGATTCATCCCCGAGGAGAATGCCGTCGCGTCCGTCCCCGCCCTGGCCGACCGGCTGACGAAGATCGGGGAGGAGCGCGTCTTCGTGCTGCACCGCCCGACCCCGGACACCGATGTGTCCGAGTGCGTCTACCTCTCCCAGCGCGACGTCCGCGAGCTGCAGTTCGCCAAGGCGGCGATCTCCACCGGATGGTCGCTGCTCCTCCAGGACCTTGGGCTCGAGCACCGCGACGTGCAGCAGGTGTTGCTCGCCGGGTCGTTCGGCAGCTACCTGTCGCCGGCCTCCGCGGTGCGGATCGGCCTGGTCCCGCAGCTGCCCGTGCTGCGGATCGTCGCCGCCGGCAACGTGGCCGGCGAGGGTGCGAAAATGGCCCTGCTGTCACTGCGCGAGCGCCAGGGTGCGGACGTCCTGCTGGAGGAGGTGCGCTATGTCGAGCTCTCCGATCGTCCGGACTTCCAGGACGCCTTCGTCGAACAGCTCGGGTTCTGACGCTGCCCCCGAGGCGACGCGGATCGCCCTGATCGCCTGCGGTGCGATCGCCCAGCCGTCCGCCGAGATCAGCGAACGGCACGCATGGCCCGTCGACGTCCACCCACTGCCGCCCCTGCTGCACAACCAGCCGCAGAAGATCGCCGGCGAGGTCCGGGCGCTGGCCGAGCGCCTGCGCAGCTCCTACGGACGCGTGGTCGTGGGCTACGCCGACTGCGGAACGTACGGCGCACTCGACGAGGTCTGCGCAGATCTCGGTCTGGAGCGGCTTCCGGGCCTGCACTGCTACGACGTGTTCGCCGGACCGTCCCGCATCGAGACGTTCTTCGAGGAGCAGCCGGGCACCTACCTGCTCACCGACTTCCTGGTCCGCTCGTTCGCGCGCACCGTCGAGAAGGAGCTCGGGCTGGACCGCTGGCCGATGCTGCGCGACGACTACTTCGGCTCGTACACCCGCGTGGTGTGGCTGGCACAGCAGCCGGACGCCGAGCTGCACGGGCTCGCCCAGGACGCCGCCGACCGGATCGGCCTACCGCTGACCGTCGTGGAGACCGGTTCGTCCGGGCTCGAGCGGGCCCTGGAGGACCTGATCGCCTGAGAGGGGGTCAGTGGCTGAGCCGTTCGATCATCGACGTCCGCCAGGCCTCGGTCTCGGCGATCTGGTTGAACGTGAAGACGTGAAGCCCCTCGACGAGGGCGCTCGGTGGACTGACCGCCGCAGCGACCTGCTCCAGGAACCGCTCGCCGGTGAAGCCACCCGGCGCGGCGAGGCCGGCGAACAGCCGCTTGTTCTTGGCCAGGAACTTGGTGGACTCGCCGACGCCGATCTTGGTCGCCATGCCCAGCAGCTTGGTGCGGTCGATCGGGCCGGGCAGGCCGACCAGCAGCGGCAGGGTGACGCCACGCGTGCGCATCCGCGCGAGCCAGGCCGCGAACACCTTGGGGTCGAACGTGAGATTGCTGACGATGTGCGTCGCGTGACGACGCTTGTCCCACATCGCCTGGATCGTGAGGTCGTCGTTGATGCTGGGATGCGACTCGGGATACCCGGTGATGCCGACGTTCGGGAACGGCGAGCCGATCTCGCGCAGGTCCTCGAGGAGCGCCAGGGCATCGGGGTAGCTCCCGACTGTCTCGGCGTCGCCACCGGGAATGAAGACGGTCGTGATGCCGGCCGCGGTGAGTCGCGCGCAGATCTCCTGCAGCTCGGCCCGATCGCTCACCATGCGGGCGGCGATGTGCGGCACGGCGATGTAGCCGGCCTTGCCCAGCCTCTCGGCGAGGTCGAACGTGACGTCGAGGCCCTTCGAGGGTGATGCGGTGATGGTGACGGTGCGATCGAACGGCACATGGGCCAGCACCTTGTCCTCGGTGCTGGGCGTGGGCAGCACCTCGTAGCGCGCACGCTGGAGGAGGCCGACCAGCGCGTGCTTGATCTCTGACTTGTTGCGCATGAAGCAACTCGTTTCGTGATGCGCACCGACTCTCATGAGCCTAGACCCCGCGGGACATCGCGGAGAAGAGGCGCGGAGCAGAACTTTCCGCCGTCATGCCAGTCGGCGGCGCTCCAGCCAGACGACGTCGCGCCACAGGCCGGCCATCGGCCCGTGCGACATCAGGCCGACGCGCTCCCGCACGCCGAGCCGGCGGAACCCGAGCGACTCGTGCAGTGCCAGGCTCGCGGTGTTCTCCGGGAAGATGCCGGCCACGATCGTCCAGACGTCACCCGCGTCGGTCGAGGCCAGCAGGCGCTCGAGCAGGGCGCGACCGACGCCCCGACCGCGCGCGTCCTCGGTGACGTAGAGCGCGATCTCGACGACACCGCGGTAGACCTGCCGTTTCGAGGTCGGGCTGACCGCGACCCAGCCCAGGGCGTCCTCGTCATCGCGGGCGACGAAGCGGTGGTCGGAAAGCTTGGCGGCATCGAACTCGTCCCAGGAAGGCGTGGCGTGCTCGAACGTCGCGTGGCCGGTCTCGATGCCCTCGGTGAAGATCGCGAGGACGGCGTCGCCGTGCTCGGGCCTCATGGGGACGACCCGGAAGTCCATCGTCAGAAGCCGTGCGTCTGGCCGCCGTCGACCGCGAACATCACGCCGGTCGTGAAGCCGGAGGCAGGGGAGAGGAGGAAGGCCGCCGCCCGGCCGAACTCCTCGGGCTCGCCGTAGCGTCCCAGCGGGACGCGGGCCACCTTCTTCTCCTTGGCGGCCGCCGCGTCGCCGGAGCTGGCGTCGAGCTCGCGTGCGCGGTCGGTGTCGATCGGGCCGGGGAGGAGGCCGTTGACGCGAATGCCGCGTGGACCGAGCTCGCCGGCGAGGGTCTTGGCAGCCATCGCGAGGCCTGGTCGCAACCCGTTGGAGATGCCCAGGTTGGCCAGCGGCTCCTTGACGGACGTGGAGAGGACGAACGCGATCGAGCCGCCGTCGCTGAGGGCGTCGGCGACGGTGGTGGCCATTCGCAGGGCGCCGACGAAGACGGTGTCGAAGGCGTCGCGCCACTCGTCGTCGCTGCGCTCCATGATGGCGCCGACCGGAGGGCCGCCGACGCTGATGAGCACGCCGTCGAGGCGTCCGAAGTGGTCCTGGGCGGCGGCCACCAGACGGTCCGGGGTCTCGGGTTCGGCGTTGTCGGCAGCCACTCCGACGGCGGAGGACCCGAGGGCCTCGACGGTTGCGTCGACGGACTCCTGAGAGCGCGACGAGATCACCACCCGGGCGCCGTCGGCGACCAGCGCCTCGGCGGTCGCGCGGCCGAGGCCCCGTGTGCCTCCTGTGACGATGTACGCGTGGTCGGCGAGCCCGAGATCCATGCCGCCAGCCTACGACCGGGCGGCCACGAGCTCCTGCTCAGCGGGGACGGCCAAAGTGGCCGCCAGCGCGGTGAGCGCTTCAGGCACGAGCCGGTACCAGGCCCACGTGCCGCGGCGCTCGCGCTCGAGCAGCCCGGCGTCGATGAGGACCTTGAGGTGGTGGCTGACCGTGCCCTGCGAGAGGCCGAGCGCGGCCGTGAGGTCGCAGACACACGCCTCGGCGCCCTCGGCGGACGACACCAGGTGGATCAGCTGGACGCGGGCAGGATCGGCGAGTGCCTTGAACCCGGTCGCCACGTGGGTAGCGTCCTCCCGCGCGAGGGGAGGCGCGCTCGTGGAGCAGCAGATCGGGGTGAGCAGCTCGAGCTCGAGTGACATCGGACGTCTCCTTGTATTGACATCCATCAATATATACGATCATGCTTGCATCGATCAACATCGATACAAGGAGGCGAATCATGGACGACTGCGGATGCGGGGGAGCGTGCTGAGCTCCCCACCAGAGGCGGTGCCGTTTGGCGCCCAGAGGGCGGTGCCCACCGAAACGGTGGGCACCGCCATGCTGAGGTCATGACCGACCGACCCACGGTGCTGTTCGTGTGCGTCCACAACGCCGGTCGTTCGCAGATGGCCGCGCCATGACCGACCGGCCCACGGCGCTGGTCGTGCACTCCGACGTCGTCGTCACGATGGGTTGCGGCGACGCCTGCCCCTTCGACTGGTGAAGCAACGAGTCCTCATCGGTGTCCGTCATCGAGGGCCTCGCCTCGGTCCTTGAACCACCGTTGTTTCGCGCACCAAGCCGTCCGCGCCCTTTCGCGTCAGGTGCCGGCCGCGGGCGAGGTAGGCCGCCACCGCCACTGCTGAGTACGAGAGGGCGAGCAGGCATCCGAGGCGGGCCTCGTCGGCCCCGCTGACCATCGTGAAGACGAACAAGCCGCTGGCGGCATTGAGTGTCGCGTGCCAGACGGCCACAATGGCCCATTGGCCGTCACTGCCCAGCAAGAGCAGCAGTGACAGCAGGGTGAACGCAGCGTTGCCGAGCAGGCCGATGGTCCACGACAGCTCACCGGTGAACATCATCGGGAGGTGCCAGAAGATCCTCATCGTGGCGGCCAGCGCCCAGGCAACCAGCACGTGGTGTCGGTGCAGCAGGATCGGCGCGACGAACGCCGTCCACCCGGCCTCCTCGCCGATCCCGACGAGGATCAGCATGACCACGAAGTTGCCGGGTACCTGCGGCCAGTCCGCGAGCTGGCCGGACGTCGGCCATGGTGCACCGAACCCGTGGTTCACCGCGACGATCAGCGCGACCATCGCCAGGGGCGCCAGTACCGCCAGCAGGTACCACCCGGGGGAGGCTCGCCAGTTCCTGATCCGACGAGCCCACGTCCGAAGCTCGGCACGTCCAAGGCAGGCCAGCACCACGAGCACGGCGAAGAACGGGCCGATCGGCAGGTTGCTGGCGCCCGAGCCTCCGGTCAGGAGGTCGCCCATGTAGAAGCTCCACCCGAAGAGGCACGCGAAGAACAGAAAGCCGAGCAGCGGGAAGCGCCGCACGAGCGCGGCGGGGCTCATGACCCCACCTGCGTGAGCGCTCGGTTCTCGTCGGCGACGCGGCCGAAGTGCTCCGACAACCGACCTTGTCCGGTGCTCGGTGCCAGGAAGTCATGGGTCAAGGCGCGGGCGCTGAAGTCGGTGACCTCGGCCAGCCGAGGATGCAACGGCCGGATCACGTGAGCCACGGACAGCAGCAGCCATCGTGGAATGTGCACGATGCGGGGTTTCCGGCCCACGGCCGAGAACGCCAACCGCACGATGTCTTCACGGGTCAGCGTCTCTGGGCCACCGAGTGGGATCCGGACGTTCGAGGTCCCGTCGAGGGCTGCAACGCACACTTCGGCGACCTCTCCCGGATGGACGGGGTTCGTTCGCGCTCGGCCATCGCCAGGGATACAGGCGATACCGCGGCGCGCCATCGGAATGAAGGGATCGAAGACGGGGAACATCCCGGTCGGCCGCACGATCGCGTAGGGCATTCCCGAGTCGCGCAGGCCCTCGACGACGATCTCGTGGGCCTGCGCGTAGCTCGTCCCGGCCCAGCTGGCATGCATCAGCAACGACACGTACACGAAGCGACGCACCCCGGCACGTCGTGCGGCGCCGACGAGATTCAGGTTGGCCACGGTGTCGACCTCGAGAAAGCTCCGCCGGTCGGACCCACCGAAGGCCATCGGTGCACCCAGGCACGAGATGACGGCGTCGACGTCGTCCAGGGCGCCGACGAGCGTCCCGGGATCCGTGGCGTCACCGACGACGACCTCGTCCACGAGGCCGAGCAGCACCTGCGCGCGCACCGGATTCCTGGACCGCGTCTTGACGCGGTGGCCGTCGGCCTTCAGGCGGGCGACGACCTCTTGACCCAGCATGCCCGTCGCACCCGCGACCAATACAGTACGGACCGTCGGTTTGGCCATGACGATCACGCCCCAGCCGTCGAGAGCGCGGTGTCATCACGCAAAGTGGTGGCCGATCCGGCTGTGCGGACGCGGGTGGTCACGTCGAACACCGGGCGAAGCGCCCTGATCTCGTAGACCATCACCCCGGCCAGCACGGCCGGATCCGCATCCATCACTGCGCGCGCGGTCTGCTCGTCCGGGACGTTCAGCACGGCGATTCCTCCGCCGTGGTCGAACGGTCCTCCGAGCTCGAGAACGCCGTTGTCGTAGTGCTGACGCATGGCCTCGAGATGGTCCTCGACCGGTTGCCCTTGCTCGTATACCGTCTTGCCCTCGAGCCACTGGGGACCGTGTCCGATCAGGGCGATGTACTTCCTCATGGTTCCTCCATACGCAGTAGTATGGAACGACCATACGCATACGTATGGTCGGCGGTCAAGGGGTTCGGCAGATTTCCATACGCTAGGGTATGGAAATGGTCGCATCGAAGAGTGGCGGTACAGGTCGTCAGCCGCTTGAACGTCAGGACTGGATCGCGAAGGCGCTCGAGGCGCTCGCGGTCGGTGGACTCGCCGGCCTCTCGGTGGAACGCCTCGCCGGCGAGCTTGGAGCGACGAAGGGCAGCTTCTACTGGCACTTCAAGGACCGCCCAACCCTCATCGAGGCGACCTTGGCCGAGTGGGAGCGGCGGGGCACCGACCAGCTGATCGAACGGGCCTCGGAGATCGAAGGTCCACGCGAGCGTCTGCGCTGGCTCTTCAGCATCGTGTTCAGCGAGTCTGCCGGCGTGGCGATCGACACCGCGCTGCTGGCCGATGCGGAGAGCCCGGTCGTGGCTGACGCGCTCGAACGCGTCGCCGGCAAGCGCCTTCGGTTCATCGAGGCTCAGTTCAGGGAGATGCGCCTGGACGCCGTGTCTGACCGCGCCATGCTCACGTACACGGCATTCGTCGGTCTCGCCCAGCTAAGGCGCGCCTCGCCCGACCTCACACCTCAGGGTGGTCGTGCGACCAGGTATGTCACGAACATCACGGAGTGGTTGATCGGCGACGACGAACGGTCGTGAGTGGAAGTTCTTCGCTCACGTGAGCGGCGCGGACCCGAACGCGACGTGGAACCGCTTGCACCAGATCACGACGCTGCGGAGCCCATCGAGGTCCGCATCTGCCGGGATGGCGTAGTTGTGGCTGCCGCGGTTGGCCTTGAGCTCACCGAGCTGCACCAGTCGCCCGCTCCCGTACTTGAACCAGCCGCCACCGGCCTTCTTCTCCGAAAGCCAGACGTGCAGGTCGGGCCCGTTGCTCGTCGAGAAGTCCTCGAGGCGCAAGGTCCGGCTGCCGTCGGCCAGCTCGATGACCGTGGCCGTGCCGGAGGTCTCGTGCTCCTGGCTGAGGAACGTTCCCCGGGCAAGAGCTGTCGGCCCGGTCGAGGGCGGTGACGAGGTGTCAGGCGCCGCAGATGGCGCGGTCTCGTTGACGGTGGTGCTCGTCCAGAGCGTCCACGGCTCGAAGAACACGACGCCCGCCATCAGGGCACCTACTGCGACGATCACGATCGCCGACCGCTTCGTCATGGGAGCGGAGTCTATGCCGATACGGTCAGGAATCGAGAAGCCTCAGGACGTCTACCGGGCCTAGCGTTGCAGTCGACGGCCGGCACGACGCCGAGGCCGCGAGAGACGGAAGGAAGCACGCCATGGCCACCAAGAATGCCAAGACCTCGTCCGATGGCTTCAGTGCCGATGAACGTTCAGCGATGAAGGCGCGCGCCGCCGAGCTGCGTGCCGAGGGCAAGAAGGGCGCCAAGAAGGCCGACGGCCTGCAGGCGCTGCTCGACAGCATCGCGAAGATGGGACCGGAGGACCGTGCGCTCGCCGAGCGGGTGCACGTGACGGTGATTGAGACGGCGCCCGAGCTGTCGCCCAAGACCTGGTACGGCATGCCCGCCTACGCCAACGCGGACGACAAGGTCGTCCTCTTCTTCCAGGACGCGGGCAAGTTCGACTATCGCTACGCGACCCTGGGCTTCCAGGACAAGGCGAACCTCGACGATGGTGATCTGTGGCCGGTCGTGTACGCGCTGCAGAAGTGGACCCCCGCCGTGGAGAAGAAGGTCGTCCAGCTGGTGAAGACGGCCGTCTCCTGACCGGTGCCCGCCACTAGCGCGGGGTCAGCACACAGAACTCGTTGCCGTCGGGATCGGCCATCACGACCCAGCTGACGTCGCCCTGGCCGATGTCGATGTGCGCCGCCCCGAGGGAGACGAGGCGGTCGACCTCCGCCTGCTGATCACCGTCGGCAGGGGGAGCGATGTCGAGGTGCAGCCGGTTCTTGCCGGTCTTCGGACTCACCGGCGGGCCACTCCACGACATCTTCGAACCGCCGGCCGGCGACTGGATCGCGGTCTCCTCGTCCTGGTCCCACACCAGCGGCCAGCCCAGCGCCTCGCTCCAGAAGTAGCCGACCTCCTGCGTGCCGTCGCAGTTGATGGCTCCGATGAAGGCGGTGTCGGCCAGGAAGTTGTTGCCGGCCTCGATGACGCAGAACTCGTTGCCCTCCGGATCGGCGAGCACGACGTGACCCTCTTCGGGACGTTGGCCGACGTCGATGTGCTGCGCGCCGAGCTCGAGCGCCCTCGCCACCGTCTGCTGCTGCTCCTCGGGCGAGGTGCTCGTGAGGTCGAAGTGCATCTGGTTCTGGCCGGGCTTCTGCTCCTGGGTCTGGGCGAAGTCGATCCGGTAGGCGGTGCCGTCGTTCGGCTCCAGCGTGACGACGTCGTCGGGGTCGTCGACGATCTCCCAGGCCAGGACGCCGGCCCAGAAGGTCGCGAGGCGGAGCGGGTCGTGCGCATCGAAGCAGACCGCGATGAGGTGGGACGCCATGCTGTTTCCCCCGATCTGACGACGCTGACCTGCACTTTCGCAGGCCTGGCCTCCGGTGGCCAGGGCCGGGGTCGAACCGGCGACCTTCCGCTTTTCAGGCGGACGCTCGTACCAACTGAGCTACCTGGCCGTCGCCCGTGAACGAGCGACGATCACCATATCAATCGCCGCGGACCGGCCCGAACCGGCCGATCACAGAACGCAGACATCCCACGACCGATGATCGGTGCGTGGGATGCCTGTCGATTCTCTGCGACCCCGACCGGACTCGAACCGGCGACCTCCGCCGTGACAGGGCGGCGCGCTAACCAACTGCGCCACGGGGCCTTTGCGGCAGAACCGCGAACGCCGACTCTACCCTACGGTCGAGCGCCCCAACAAAACGGATCGGGCGCCTTCTCGAGGGCTCGACGGCCTCCTCAGGCGGGCTCGTCCCAGCGGGTGAATCCGGCGCTGCGGGCCTCGTCCTCGGACTCGAAGACCTGCCCGTCCGGACCCAGCTGGTAGCCCGGCGAGTCAGGGGTGTGATAGATCCCGGACTCCGGATCGGCATGAATCGTCTGGTCCTCGGAGGTCTCCCATCCGGCGTTCGGATCGAGCTCCTGAGCTGGCATCTCCCCGGCGTCGATGACGGCCTGAGGCGGGTCGGTCGGCTCGTCCGGATCGGTGGCCAGGGCCTCGCCAGGAGGGTCGGCATCGACGCCGGCCGTGTCCGGCTCGATGACGGGTTCGGGCTCGACCGGCTGGGGATCGGGTTCGATCACCGGTTCCGGTTCGACCGGCTGCGGCTCGGGCTCGACGATGGGGTCGGGGTCCATGGGTGGTTGGTCGGGCTCGATGACCGGGTCGGGATCGGGCAGGGGCTCCACGACCGGCGCGGGCTCCATGGGAGGCACGGTCTCGGCGACGACCTCGGGCTCGCTTCGCTCGTCGGCCACCGGCGGCAGCGGGGAGGCCTCCATGGCGGCCGTGGTGACTTCCGCCGGTGGCGGGGCGATGACGTTGTCGTCGGGGTTGCCCGGGCCGATCTCGTCGGGGCGGTCGTCGGGCGGCAGGGCCCCGGTGGAGTTCGTGCGCGAACGCACGGCGAGGAATCCGATCACCGCGATCACGGCGATGAGCACGAGGATCAAGAGGAACTTCATGGGGGCTCGTTCCTTCCACTGGCGGCCCGAGGGCCGCATGACGTCCGATGCGACACCATCAGGCTAGACCCAGACGGACCACCCGGCAGCCGGGCTCCGGGGCGTCGTGAGGTCGGTTCCATGCCCGGGCGTCATCACTTTGTCACCTGATGATTCGGTCTTTCCGTTGCCCACCACCGCCGATCAGGTCAGACTGTCCAGAGTTTGTTCGATGCCTACCGTTGACGCCCATCCCCATGAGCTGAGGACCGCATGATCGAGTACCGCTCCATCGCCAAGACCTTTGCGGATGGAACGGAGGCAGTGAACGACTTCAGTCTCGAGCTCCCCTCCCGCACGACCACGGTCTTCGTGGGCTCGTCGGGATGTGGCAAGACCACGCTCCTGAGGATGGTCAACCGCATGGTCGACCCCACCCGTGGCCAAGTGCTCATCGACGACGTCGACATCGCGACCCGCAACCGCGTCGAGCTGAGGCGCAGCATCGGCTACGTCATGCAGCACGCCGGCCTGCTGCCGCATCGCAAGGTCATCGACAACGTGGCCACGGTGTTGCGGCTCAACGGCGTGGGCAAGAAGCAGGCCGACGAGCGGGCGCACGCGGTGCTCGAGACCGTGGGGCTCGATTCCTCCCATGCGAGCAAGTACCCGAGTCAGCTCTCCGGCGGCCAGCAGCAGCGCGTCGGCGTGGCCCGGGGTCTCGCGGCCGACCCGAACATCCTGCTGATGGACGAGCCGTTCGGCGCGGTCGACCCCATCGTGCGCGACGAGCTGCAGCGCGAGCTGCTCCGGCTCCAGCGCGACCTCGACAAGACGATCGTCTTCGTGACGCACGACATCGACGAGGCGTTCCTGCTGGGCGACCAGGTCGTCATCCTCAGGCAGGGCGGGATGATCGCCCAGGTCGGCAGCCCCGCCGAGATCCTGGCCAACCCGGCCGACGACTTCGTGCGCAGCTTCGTGGGCCTCGACAAGGGCGGACGCACCCTCCACATCGAGGAGCGCGAGGGAACGTCGATCGTCGTCGACTCCACCGGCAAGGCCACCGGAGTGCTCGCCACATGACGGCTCTGATCCGATGACCTGGGCCTGGGACAACCGCGAGCAGGTCATCGACCTGACGCTCACCCATGCGTGGCTGAGCGCCGTGCCGATGCTGCTCGGCTTCGTGATCGCCCTGCCGGTCGGCTGGTACGCGAGCCGGCACCGGCGGCTGCGAGGGTCGCTGCTCAGCCTCGGCAGCATCCTCTACTCGATCCCGTCCCTGCCCTTGTTCGTGATCCTGCCGGGCGTCATCGGCACGGGGTTCCTGAGCCCGCTCAACGTCGTGGTCGCACTCACGATCTACGCGGCGGCCATCATGGTGCGCTCGGCCACCGATGCCTTCACGTCGGTCTCGCCGGCCGTGCTCGACGCGGCCACGGCCACCGGGTACTCGTCGCGGCAGCGCGGGCTCGGCGTCGAGCTCCCCTTGGCCGGCCCGGTACTGCTCGCCGGCCTCCGCGTCGTCAGTGTCAGCACCGTGAGCCTCGTCAGTGTCGGGGCGCTCATCGGGGTCAGCAACCTCGGCTCGTTCTTCACCGACGGCTACCGCCGCGACTTCATGACCGAGATCCTCGTGGGCGTCGTCGGCATCGTCGTGCTGGCCCTCGTCTTCGACGCTGTCCTGGTCCTCATCGGTCGCCTCCTCATGCCGTGGGCGTCGCTCACGCGCCCGGCGGGGGTGGAGACATGAGCATCGTCAACGACACCATCGACTGGTTCAGCGACGGATCGCACTGGACCGGCGACGACGGAGTGCCGAACCGTCTGGTCGAGCACCTTGGCTACACCGCGCTCACGGTGTCGATCGCCGCGGCCGTCGCGATCCCGCTCGGCCTGTGGATCGGGCACACCGGTCGCCTGCGCGGCCTCGCGGTCGGCCTCACCGGAGCCATGCGGGCCCTGCCGACGCTCGGCCTGCTCACCTGGTTCGCCCTGGTCATCGGCACCGGGCTCAAGGCGCCGATCCTCGCCCTCGTCATCCTCGCGATCCCGCCGCTGCTGGCCGGCGCCTACTCCGGGCTCGAGGCAGTCGACCGCCAGACGATCGATGCTGCGCGAGCCATGGGCATGACGGAGCTGCAGATCCTCACCCGCGTCGAGATCCCGCTCGCCCTCCCGCTGATCGTCGGCGGCATCCGCTCGGCCGTCCTGCAGGTCGTGGCCACCGCCACCGTCGCGGCCTACATCGGCCCGGGCGGCCTCGGCCGCTTCATCATCGACGGGCAGGCCCTGAGCGACTACCCCCGCATGGTTTCCGGCTCGATCCTGGTGATCGCGCTCGCCCTCGTCCTGGACGCCGTCTTCGTCGGCCTCCAGAAGATCGCCGTAGGAGGACGCGCCCCAGCACTCGCCACCAGCTCATAAGCATCCAGATCCCCATCAAGGAGAAGAAGATGAAGACCCGACTCACCTCAGCACTCGCGGTCGGCGCGCTCGGACTGGCGCTCACCGCATGCGGAAGCGATCCCACCGAGGGTGACAAGTCCGCGACCGACACCATCACCATCGGCTCGGCAGCGTTCCCCGAGAACGAGATCATCGCCGAGATCTACGCCCAGGCCCTCGAGGACAAGGGCGTCAAGGTCAAGAAGAAGCTCAACATCGGCGCCCGCGAGGCCTACATCCCGGCCCTCAAGAACGGCGAGATCGACCTGCTCCCGGAGTACAGCGGCAACCTGCTGACCTACCTCGACAAGAACGCCACCGCGACGTCCGCGGCGGACGTCGAGGCGGCACTGGGCGACGCGCTGCCCGAGAACACCGAGATCCTCGATGCCGCACCGGCGGAGGACAAGGACTCGCTCAACGTGACGGCCGACTTCTCCGAGAAGGAGGGCGTCAAGTCCATCGCCGACCTCAAGAAGGTCAAGGGTCTCAAGCTGGCGGCGAACCCGGAGTTCAAGGAGCGCGCGTACGGCATCCCGGGTCTCGAGAAGGTCTACGGCGTCACGGGCGTCAAGTTCACCGCGATCAGCGACAGTGGCGGCCCGGCCACGCTCAAGGCGCTGGTCGACGGCAAGGTCGACGTCGCAGACATCTACTCCACGACCCCGTCGATCATCGCCAACAAGCTCGTCACGCTCGAGGACCCGAAGAACATGATCGCGGCCCAGAACGTCGTGCCGCTGATCAACAGCGACAAGGCGTCTGCCGAGGTCAAGGACGTGCTCAACGCGGTCTCGAAGGCCCTGACCACGGAGGAGCTGCTCGAGCTCAACGAGAAGAACCAGGGGCCGGACAAGACGGCTCCGGCTGCTCTCGCCAAGGACTGGGTGGCGGAGTACGTCAAGTAAGCAGGGAGAACACGGACGTGGCGGGGTTGCGTGAGCAACCCCGCCACTCGCGTTCCGGCGACGCGTGGTGCTGGTCGTGGACCCCCCGGACGAAAGGGGCCCAGACCCACTGACGTCGCCTCGGGTTCGGCAAAGGATGAGAGCCTGTTACCCGGAAGGACACGTCATGAGCGCCACCACCACGGACCTCGGCCACTCCGACCAGCGACTGCTCTCGTTCGGCCAGGGCCTCGCCTGGCGGCTGAAGCTGAGCGGGCTCGGCATCGCCTACGTCTTCCTCGCCGTTCCGGCACTCGTGCTCATGGTCCTCACGACGGTCTCGCTCGGTGTGGCTGCCGTCGGTGTCGGACTCGCGCTGCTCCTGCTGTTCGTCCCGCTCGTCGCCCAGCTCGCCAACGCCCACCGCGCCATCTCGGGCCGCGTGCTCGGAGTGAAGATCGAGCGTCCGTACGCGTCGACCGGATCGTCGTCCGGGCTCGGGCTGTTGCGCTCGTGGGCCGGCGACTCCGCACGGTGGCGCGACTACGGCTGGTTGTGGATGCGCATCACGATCGGCTGGGCCACCGCGTGGGTCGCGTTCGGCCTGACGCTCGCGGTGATCTGGTACGCCATCTTCCCGTTCATCTACTGGGTGACACCGAAGGGTGTCTTCGAGATGGACTACGGGATCTACCGGATCGACTCGCAGGCCAAGAGCTTCCTGGAGTGGATCTTCCTCGTCATCCTGTTCGGTCTCTGGTGGAAGTTCGAGCCGGTGCTCGTGCGCTTCATCGCCCAGCTCGACCGAAGCATGCTCGCGCCGTCGCGCGACCAGCTCGAGCGGCGCGTCGAGCACGTCGCCCAGACGAGGGCCGAGTCGATCGACCACTCGGCTGCGGAGCTGCGTCGCATCGAGCGCGACCTGCACGACGGTGCGCAGGCCCGACTGGTCTCGCTCGGCATGACGCTCGGCCTGGCCGAGCAGCTGATGGAGTCCGATCCGGAAGGCGCCGCCCGTCTGCTCGCCGAGGCCCGCGACTCCTCCACGACGGCGCTCGGCGACCTCCGTTCGGTCGTGCGCGGCATTCACCCTCCCGTGCTCGCCGACCGCGGACTCGCCGGTGCCGTGCAGGCCCTCGCCCTCGACATGTCACTGCCCGTCTCCGTCATCGTCACGCTGCCCGGCCGGCCGCCCACGCCGATCGAGTCGGCGGTCTACTTCGCGGTGGCCGAGTGCCTGGCCAACGTCGTCAAGCACGCTTCGGCGAGCCGCGCCGGCGTCGAGCTGACGTGGGACGACGGACTGCTCAGGGCGATCGTCACCGACGACGGCGTGGGGGGCGCGTCACTTGATCGCGGCAGCGGTCTCGCCGGGCTCGCTCGACGTCTCGACGCCCTCGACGGCAGGATGGAGGTCGTCAGTCCCGATGGGGGACCGACGGTCATCACCCTGGAGGTCGCGTGCGCGTTGTCATCGGGGAGGACAACGCCCTCCTCCGCGACGGACTGACGAGGCTCCTCGAGGCCAACGACTTCGACGTCGTGGCCGCGGCCGAGCACGCGGACGACCTGGCCGAGGCGCTCCGCGACACCGACGCCGACGTCGCCGTGGTCGACGTCCGGATGCCGCCGACGTTCACCGACGAGGGTCTCCGGGTCGCGATCGAGACCCGTGCGGCCCGGCCGGGGTTCCCGGTGCTCGTGCTGTCGCAGTACGTCGAGCAGCTTTACGCCCGCGAGCTCCTGAGCAGCGGCGAGGGTGCGGTCGGCTACCTCCTGAAGGACCGGGTCGCCGACGTCTCGGCGTTCGTCGACGCGGTGCGCACGGTGGCGGGAGGCGGCACGGTGCTCGACCCGGAGGTCGTGTCGACGCTGCTGACCCGCCGGCAGGCCGACACCCCGCTGCAGCGCCTCACCGAGCGTGAACGGGAGGTGCTCGCGCTGATGGCCGAGGGGCGATCGAACACCGCGATCGCCAGCAGCCTGTTCGTCACCGACAAGGCGATCGGCAAGCACACCAGCAACATCTTCGCCAAGCTCGATCTTCCGCCGCACGACGACGACAACCGGCGGGTGCTCGCCGTCGTGGCGTACCTTCAGCAACCAGATGGACAGGAGTAGCTGATGCCGATCGCTCACGTCAACGGAGCGGACGTCCACTACAGCGACACCGGCGCGCCTCCCGGCAAGCCGGACGCGCCGACGGTCGTGTTCGGGCACGGGCTGTTGTTCAGCGGCTGGATGTTCAGCCACCAGGTCGAGGCGCTCGAGGACGACTACCGCTGCGTCACGATCGACTGGCGCAGCCAGGGCGGGTCGCCGGCGGCCCGCGACGGCCACGACATGGACACCCTCCTGGGCGACCTCATGGGCCTGCTCGACGAGCTCGGGCTGGGCCCCGTGCACTACGTGGGGCTCTCCATGGGCGGGTTCGTCGGCATGCGGCTGGCCGCCCGGCATCCGGAGCGCGTGCTGTCGCTCGTGCTGCTCGACACCAGTGCGGGTCCGGAGGACCCGGAGAACGTCCCCAGGCACAAGCTGTTGGCCAACATCTATCGGTTCACCGGCCCCAGACCGCTCCGCAAGCAGGTCGAGCCGCTCATGTTCAGCGCCGTCTCGCTCGACGACGCCGTCGTGAGGGCGCGCATCGACGAATGGATCGGGTGGCTCAAGAAGGTCGACCGGGCCGGCCTGCGGCGGGCGATCTACGGGGTGTTCGAGCGCGTGGGGATCGCCGACGAGATCGGCGGCATCCGCGCCCGCACCCTGGTGGTCGTCGGCGCCGACGACGCGTCCACCCCGCCGGTCAAGTCCGAGGCGATCGCCGCCGGCATCGACGGCGCCAAGCTCGAGATCGTCCCGGACTGCGGTCACTCCAGCACCGTCGAGCAGCCCGAGATCCTCACCCGCCTGATCCGCGAGCACCTCGCCGGCTGAGCTGTGCGGGAGGGATGAACGTCCACGGTTCGCGCGGCAGCCGATCGGGGTCGAAGGTCGACAGCAGCTCGGCGGGCGTGGTGCCGACGAGGCCGAGGGAGTCCGCGATCAGGGCGAGCACGCTCACGCCGCGTGCTTCCAGCCTGGTTCGTGTGACGGCGCCGTCCCGCTTGGCCAGCCGCTGGCCGGAGGCGTTGAGGGCCAGCGCGACGTGGGCGTACGTCGGCGGCTCGTGCCCCAGCAGCGTCGCCAGGTAGGCCTGGCGGGGAGCCGAGGTGAGCAGGTCGTCACCTCGCACGACCTGGTCGACTCCCTGGGCCGCATCGTCGACGACGACCGCGAGGTTGTAGGCGAGGACGCCGTCGTTGCGTCGAAGCACGACGTCGTCGACCGTGCCGGTGAAGCTGCCGTACACGGCGTCCGTGATCGTCCACTGGTCGACATCGGTCCGCAGCCGCAGGGCAGCCGGCCGCTCGGCGGAACGCGTGGACCGCTCGGCGTCGGTCAGGTCGCGGCAGGTGCCGGGATAGGAGCCGGGCGGCGTGTGCGGAGCCGAGGGCGCGTCGCGGATCTCGCGCCGCGTGCAGAAGCACGGGTAGACCCGGCCGGCTGCGGCGAGGAGGTCGATCGCGTCCGCGTACATGCTCTGGCGCTCGCTCTGCCGCACGATCTCGCCGTCCCAGTCGAGACCGAGGGCGCGCAGGTCGTCGAGCTGCTGCTGCTCCGCGCCGGGGCGAACGCGATCGAGGTCCTCGACGCGCATGAGGAACCGACGACCCGTCGACCGCGCGAACAGCCACGCCAGCAGGGCGGTGCGCAGGTTGCCCACGTGCAAGTCGCCCGAGGGCGAGGGCGCGAACCGTCCGGCGCTCATGTGCCGACGTGGATCTCGGTGAGGAGCGCCTGCACGCGGTCGACGAGGGTCATCGGTCCAGTATCGGCGTCGGTCAGGACGCAGCGGGGTCGAGCGGCTTCTCGTAGTGCCTGAACTCCTCGTCGGCGACGTAGCCGTGCCGCGCGTACACGGCCTGGGCGCGGGCGTTCGAGTGCTGGGTCGCGAGCTCGATCGCCACGCAACCCGCCTCGGCCGCGAGATCCGCCGTCCTGGTGAGCAGCTGGTCGACGACACCTCGCCCACGTGCGGACTCGTCGACGAAGAGGTCGTTGAGGATCCAGATCGGTGCGAGTGCCGTCGACGAGAACGCGGGATACACCTGGACGAGGCCGACGCAGCGGAAGGTCTCGTCACGGGCCAGCAGGACCACCGACTCGCCCCGCCCGATGCGCTTGGTGAGGAACGCCGTGCAGGCCTCGAGGTCGTGCGACTCACCGTAGAACTCGCGGTACTGGGCGAAGAGTGGAGCCGCGCTGGCGACGTCGGCGATTCCGGCCCGGAGAATGTCCACGGTGTCAGCCTGCCATGTCACTGCTTAGGGCAGTGGCTATCATGCGGATATACCCCCGTTGACCTGCACGTTCGAAGGACTCCCCCTGTGTTCACGATCCTGTTCGCCCTGGCCTTCTCGCTCGCCGTCTGCGCCCTGATCGGCGTGGCCGTCACGACCGGTTTCGACCGCCTCGTGGATTACGTCCGAGCGGCGCGTGACCGCGCCGTCCGTGAGAAGGTCACGCAGGACAGCTGAGCGCCGAGCGGTCGCTCACCCGGCGTCGGTGGGCGGTGCGAGCATCCGGCGGACCATCTCGACCACGAACGCGCGGCGCTCCTCGATCGACGGGGGACTGGTCTCCTCGTCGGACTCGAACAGCATCCGCGTGACCTGGGTGGCAGACATCTGCCAGTTGATCAAGCCGAGGATCGCGAGCACGACCTGCCGCGTGTCGAGCGTCGAGTCCATGTGCCCATTGGCCTGCGCCTTGGCCAACGCGGCCGTCTTGGTGCGGTAGTGCTCGCGCCGTGCGACCTCGTCGACGACGGGGCCGTCCTGGCTGGAGAGGCCCTCCCAGAGCACCAATCGCACGAGCTCGGGGTGCGCGACGTGAAAGTCGAACAGCTCGCCCGCGTAGGCATCGACGGCAACCGGATCGATCGCGATGGTGTCCGCGAGCTCGTCGAGACGGCGCCGGAGCACGATGGCGAGGAGCTCGTTCTTGTCGCCGAAGTGGTGGTAGATGCCCTGCTTGTTGACCTCGGCCTCGGTCGCGATCCGCTCCACGCGGGCACCGGCAGGCCCGTACGCAGCAAGTTCTCGCTCGGCAGCGGCGAGGATCCGAGCGCGCGTCGCCTCGGGGTCGTAGGACATGCGGACAGTCTAAACCGTTTGGTTGACATCCGGTCGACGCTCCGGCACGCTCGAGTCAACCGTCTGGTTGATTCTCCTGGGAGCTGAGACATGACGATCGACACCGTTCAGGCCGCACCCGATGCGACCGACCCGGGCCGTGGTGTGTGGGGATCCTTCGTCGGCGGCCGTTGGCTCGCGCCCGAGGGCTCCGACCTGTTCGACGTGTTCGAGCCGTCCACGGGTCAGCGTCTCGCCCAGGTCGTGGTGGCTGACGCCGACCTCGTCGATCACGCGGTGACCGATGCCCGCCGGGCGTACGACGACGTATGGCGGCACCTCACGCCGCGCGAGCGCGGAGCCCTGCTCCGTCAGGTCGCCGCGAGGATCCGCGACAACGCCGAAGCACTCGGCGAGCTGGAGGCGCGTGAGGTCGGCAAGCCGATGCGAGACGCGCTGCGCTTCGACGTCTCGTTCAGCTCGGCGGGGTTCGACTACTACGCCGGGCTGGCGGACACACTCCACGGCGACCTGATCGACCAGGGCCCGATCGAGGCCCGGGTCACCTATGAGCCCTACGGCGTCGTGGCGGCGATCCTGCCGTTCAACTGGCCGCCGATCCACTTCACCAAGAAGCTCGCGCCGGCACTGGCCGCCGGCAACACCGCCGTCATCAAGCCGGGGGAGCAGGCTCCGCTGAGCGTGCTTCGCCTGGTCGAGATCGCAAACGAGGTGCTCCCGCCCGGCGTCATCAACGCCGTCACGGGCCCACTGTCCGGACCGGCACTCTCGGCGCACCCGACCGTCGAACGCATCACGTTCACCGGCGCCACCGCCACGGGTCGCGCCGTGCTCAAGAGCGCAGCCGAGAACCTGACCTACGCCACGATGGAGCTCGGCGGCAAGAACGCGCTGATCGTGCTCGACGACGCCGACATGGACGTGGCGGTGGACGTCGCGATCGAGGGCATGTTCTACAACCAGGGCGAGGCGTGCACGTCCACCGCCCGCATCCTCGTGCACCGCTCCCGCTACGACGAGTTCACCGAGAAGTTCTCGGCAGCGGCCGAGAGCCTCGTGGTCGGCGACGCCCTCGACGGCGCGACCGACATCGGGGCGATGGTCGACCTGGCCCACCAGCAGAAGGTCCTGGCGTACCTCCAGACCGCGCTGGACGAGGGCGCCGAGATCGTGGCGCAGGGCACGGTACCCACCGACCCGAAGCTGGCTGACGGCTACTGGGTCCCGCCCACCGTCCTGAGTGGAGTCGAGCCGCACATGACGGTGGGCCAGGAGGAGATCTTCGGTCCCATCGCCTGCCTCATGGTGTTCGACACCGACGACGAGGCGATCGAGATCGCCAACGGCACCGCCTACGGGCTCACCGCGGCCCTCATCACGCCCGACCACTTCCGGGCCTCACGCCTCTCCGAGCGGCTCGAGGCCGGCATGGTGTTCATCAACAACTACATGCGACGGGCGTTCCTCGGATCCCCCTTCGGCGGGGTCAAGGGCAGCGGATTCGGACGCGAGAACTCGCTCGACACCCTCCACGAGTTCGTCCGGGCCAAGAACATCCGGTTCCCGTCGGGGCATGCCGAGATCCCGACGTGGCCGCCGCGGGACTGATGGAGGCTGCGTGACCGCGACAGGGAATGACGGTGTCAGCCGCGTGTCACAAGCAGATCCTCAAGGACCGTCGCGAGGTGACCCGGCCTGGACAGGAATGGCGAGTGGCTCCCAGGCAGCTCTATGAGGTTTGCACCCAGTCGCTCCAACGCGAATCGCCTCGACCAATCGGGATTGATGAGCCGATCCTCCTCGCAGACGATGTAGTGCGTCGGCAGCTCGGGATAGTGGTCAAGCGAGCATGGGTCTGACGTTGGAGGCGCCAACGGCCGCAGCCGTTCGATGGCCCAAGCTGCATCTTGGTCGTTGCAGTCGGCATACATGAAGTGCCGAGCCAACTCCGGGTCGGACCAGGCGCGAGTCCCTTCTGGGGTTGGCGAGCCCAAGCCTGCGACGTGTTCTCGATTGAGCATGATCCGCTCCGAACGAAGTTGATCGACGAAGCTCAGGCCAGGTACCGGAGGCATCGCGCACAGGTACACCAGAGAGTCGATGCGCCGCCCCCGGCCGGGCACCAACGGGATGGTTTGGCCGCCATAGGAGTGGCCGACCAGAATGACCTCCTCGCCGGGATCAGGCTGCATCGAAGCGGCCACCACACTCGCGTACGTATCAAACGTTGCCGACGGATCTTCGATGGGTAGATCCATCGCCGTGGCCTGATGACCACGTGCCTCAAGCTCGCTGACGAGTCGCTCCCAGCACCAAGCGCCATGCCAACCGCCATGAACCAGCACGAAACTTGCCATGCCCAAACGTACGTCCAGCGCAGTCGCACGTGCGCGAAGGTGGCGGCGTTCGAACCCGTGCCACCTATATCGCGGAGTGCGGAGTCATTCGAAAACCTGAGCACCCCCAACGGGATTCGAACCCGTGCTACCGCCGTGAAAGGGCGGCGTCCTAGGCCGCTAGACGATGGGGGCCCGATCGACCGGCTTAGTGCGCGTCCAGCATAGAGGGTCGTGACCTGCGAACGGTCGGGCAGGATGGACGCATGGTGGACGTGAGCGACGACCGGTTCGCCGAGCTGGTCGGGGACGCATTTCGCGCCGTGCCGGCCGAGCTGACCGCCCTGCTCGACAACGTGGCGCTCTTCATCGAGGACGACCCTCCGGCCGACGACCCCGACCTGCTGGGCTACTACGACGGCGTCGCCCTCACCGAGCGCGACACCTCCTACGGCGGCGAGCTGCCCGACCGCATCGTGGTGTTCCGCAACCCCACGCTGGCGATGTGCGACACCGAGGCCGAGGTCGTGCACGAGGTCGGCATCACCGTCGTGCACGAGATCGCGCACCACTTCGGCATCGACGACGAGCGCCTGCACGAGCTCGGGTACGCCTGATGGGCAGCCCCGATTTCGACGTGCAGCGATCGGCCGACCGCTTCATCACGACGACCGACGACGTCACGACGCGGCACTCGTTCAGCTACGGCGCGCACTACGACCCCGACAACATCTCCTTCGGGCCGATCATCGCGATCAACGAGGAGCAGGTGTCGCCGGGCGCCGGCTACGACGCCCACCACCACGCCGACGTCGAGATCGTCTCCTGGGTCCTCGAAGGGACGCTGTCCCACGAGGACACCACCGGACATCGCGGCATCATCGAGCCCGGCACCGCGCAGCGATTGAGTGCCGGCACCGGAGTCCGGCACGCCGAGCACAATGCTTCGCGCACCGAGCCGCTGCGATTCGTCCAGATGATGCTGGCGTCCGAGCACGTCGACGAGCCCGACTACGCCAGCGTCGACGTCGATCCCGAACCCGGCGTGCTGACGCCCACGGTGGCCGTGCACGCCCCCGCCGAGCTCTTCGTGCTCCACCTCGACGCCGGTCAGAGTGTCACGGTCCCCGCCGCACCTCGCAGCCTGGTGCACGTCACGCGGGGCACGATCCAGCTCGCCGGAGACGAGCTGGAGGCGGGCGACCAGGCCCGAACGAGTGCCGCGGCCGCGTACGATCTGAGTGCGTCCGCCCCCGCCGACGCGCTGATCTGGCAGCTGCAGAGGTGACCCGATGACCGTCCTCGTCCTCAACGGCCCGAACCTGGGCCGTCTCGGCGTGCGCGAGCCCGACATCTACGGCTCCGCCACGTACGACGACCTCGTCGCGCGGTGCGAGGAGGTCGCCAAGGAGGTCGGGCTCGAGGTGGAGGTCCGCCAGACCGACGACGAGGCCGAGATGATCACCTGGCTGCACGGCGCGGCCGACGACGGCTCGCCCGTGATCCTCAACGCCGGCGCCTGGACGCACACGTCCGTCGCCGTCCGGGACGCCGCCAGCCAGCTGGCCGGACCGCTCGTCGAGGTGCACCTGAGCAACGTGCACGCCCGCGAGCCGTTCCGCCACACGTCCTACCTGAGCGACATCGCCGCAGCCGTCGTCATGGGCATGGGCCTCGAGGGCTACGCCGCCGCCCTGCGCTTCCTGGCGGTCAGGTAGCCCTTCCTATCGGCGACCCTCGGCAGGTCCTAGTGTTGAGGGGTGAAGGGATGGGGGTCTCACGCCGAAGCCGTCGACGCGCTCGCCGCGTCGTACCAGGCGATCGCTCCGGGTGACCCGGTCCGCCTCGCCAAGCGGACCTCCAACCTGTTCCGTCCACGCAGCGGCACTGACGCGCCCGGGCTCGACGTCAGCGGTCTCGACGGGGTCATCGCCGTCAACATCCCAGCTGACAGCACAGCTGACGGGAGTGCCACGGCAGACGTCCAGGGCATGTGCACCTACGAGGCCCTCGTCGACGAGCTGCTGCCGCTCGGCTACATCCCGCAGGTCGTGCCGCAGCTGCGTACGATCACGCTCGGCGGTGCGGTCACCGGCCTCGGCATCGAGTCGACGTCGTTCCGCAGCGGCCTGCCGCACGAGTCGGTTGTCGAGATGGACGTCCTCACCGGCGGCGGCGAGGTCGTGTCGGCCACTCCGGACGGCGACCACGCTGACCTCTTCCATGCGTTCCCCAACTCCTACGGGAGCCTGGGCTACGCCACTCGGCTGCGCATCCGGCTCGAGAAGGTGCCCGGCTTCGTCAACCTCCGGCACGTGCGCTTCGACGACGCCACGTCAGCGGCCAAGACCATCGGCGACATCGTCGAGGCCGGTTCGTACGAGGGCACCCGCGTCGACGCCATCGACGGCACCGCCTTCGAGCCGGGCGAGATCTACCTGACGCTCGCCGCGTTCACCGAGGAAGAAGCTCCGACCAGCGATTACGCCGGCCAGCAGATCTACTACCGCTCGATCCAGGAGCGCGACACCGACACCTTGACGATGTACGACTACCTGTGGCGCTGGGACACCGACTGGTTCTGGTGCTCGGGCGCCTTCGGCGCTCAGAACACGTGGGTCCGCCGCGTGTGGCCGCGCCGCTTTCGGCGCAGCGACGTCTACCACCGGTTGCTCGCCCTGGATGCCCGTATCGGCTTCAGCGGCGTGCTCGACCGCGTCAAGCGCATCCCCGGGCACGAGAAGGTCATCCAGGACATCGAGGTGCCCCTCGAGGCGCTCCCGGAGTTCCTGTCCTGGTTCGACGCCGAGATCGGCATGCGCCCAGTCTGGCTGTGCCCCCTGCGCGCCACGCAGGTCTGGCCGATCTACCCCCTGCGTCCGGGCGAGACCTACGTGAACGTCGGCTTCTGGGGACAGGTCCAGGTGCCGGCCGGCTCGCCACCCGGACTCCTGAATCGCCGCATCGAGGAGAAGGTGCACGCCCTCGGCGGCCACAAGTCGCTCTACTCTGAAGCGTTCTACGACGAAGAGACCTTCGACCAGATGTACGGCGGCGACGTGCTGGCCTCCGTACGCGCCCGGTACGACCCGGACGGCCGGCTCAGCACTCTGTACGAGAAAGCGGTGAGGAACTCATGACGATCGACGTCGGTGTACGCCTGAGCATCGCCCAGGCACTGGAACGGCTCATGAAGGACGGCATGCCGTTCCGATTCGAGGCCTACGACGGCAGCGTCGCCGGGCCCGAGGATGCACGGTTCAACTTCCGCCTGCTCAACGAGCGAGGCCTCGCCTACATCATGACCGCGCCGGGCGACCTCGGCTTCGGCCGGGCGATCGTGGCCGGCGACCTCGAGGTCGACGGCGTCAGCATGGGCAACCCCTACGACGTGCTGTCCCACGTCAAGAGCCGGCTGAGCCTCAAGATGCCCTCGCCCGCGGAGGTCCTGCAGATCGTGCGCAGCCTGGGCTTCGCCAACCTCAAGCCGCCGCCGCCGCCCCCGGAGGAGCACCTGCCCAAGTGGCGCCGCGCCCTCGAGGGCTTCCGGCACTCCAAGACGCGTGACGCCGAGGCCATCCATCACCACTACGACGTCTCGAACCGGTTCTACGAGTACGTGCTCGGCCCGTCGATGACGTACACCTGCGCCGTCTTCCCCGACGCCGACGCGACCCTCGAGGAGGCGCAGTTCGAGAAGTACGACCTCGTCGCGCGCAAGCTCGACCTCAAGCCGGGCGACCGTCTGCTCGACGTCGGGTGCGGCTGGGGTGGCATGGTCCGCCACGCCGCGAAGCACTACGGCGTCAAGGTCATCGGCGTCACGCTCTCGGAGCAGCAGGCGCTGTGGGCGCAGGACGAGATCAAGGCGCAGGGCCTCGACCACCTCGCCGAGGTGCGTCACGGCGACTACCGCGACATCACCGAGAGCGAGTTCGACGCCGTCAGCTCGATCGGGCTCACCGAGCACATCGGGGTGCGCAACTACGCCTCCTACTTCTCGTTCCTGCGCGACCGGCTCAAGGACGGCGGACGGCTGCTCAACCACTGCATCACCCGTCGCGACGGGTCGTTGCCGCCCAGCCCGGGTGCCTTCATCGACCGCTTCGTGTTCCCCGACGGCGAGCTCGCCCCGGTCGGTCGCATCGTCTCGGCGGCCCACGACAACGGCCTCGAGGTCCGTCACGTCGAGGACCTCCGTGAGCACTACGCCCTGACCCTCAAGGGGTGGAACGAGAACCTCGAGGCCCACTGGGACGAGTGCCTCGACGAGGTCAGCCTGGGCACGGCCAAGGTGTGGGGCATCTACATGGCCGGTTCGCGGCTGGCGTTCGAGCGCAACGAGCTCGGACTCCACCACGTCCTGGCCGTCAAGGTCGGCCGGGACGGCGACGCGCACTTCCCGTTGCGCCCGACCTGGGCGAGCTGAGCCTCAGCCGCCGTACGGCACCGTGATGATCTCGAGCATGTGGCCGTCGGGGTCGTTCCAGTAGAGCCCGCGGCCACCGTCGTTGGTGTTGACCTGGTTCTCGATCCGGTGGAACGGGTCGGCCCAGTACGTGAGCCCGCGCTCGAGGATCCGTGCGTGGATCTCGTCGAACTCGGTCTCGGAGACCATGAAGGCGTAGTGCTGCGGGTGCGGCCTGCCGTGGTCGTCGGCGTAGTCGAGCGAGACGTCGTTGTCGACCTGCACGACCGCGAACGGCCCGTACGACGTCGGCTCGGGCAGTCCGAGGATCTCGACCAGGAAGCGTGAAGACGCCTCCTTGTCGCTGCAGCGGACGATGGTGTGGTTCAGCATGACGCTCATGTCTGTCATTCCTCTCAGTTCTCATCATGGGCCGGACGCGGCGTCCGGACCAGTGCGGCGGCGACGATCCCGACCGTGAGGAGCAGGACGGCCGCGTAGGTCGTGGCAGTTGCGAACCCGTGCACGACGGCTGCGGCACCGATCCCGGCCGAGGCGGTGGCCGCCACGGCGACGCTGTTCAGCACGGCCGTGCCGATCGAGCCACCCACCTGCATGAACGTGCTGGCCGTGGCCGCGGCGACGCCGGCGAACCGCATGTCGATGTTGCTCGTCGCGACGCTGATCGCGGGGGTGAAGACGCAGCCCATGCCGACACCGAGCAGGACCTCCGCAGGCATGATGCGCATGACGTAGCTGCTCTCGGTGCTCAGCCCGGCCAGCAGGAACAGCCCGGTCGCGGCGACCAGCATGCCCGGCACGATCAGGGTGCGCGGTGCGACGCGGGGGAGCATGGCGCTGCCCAGCCCGTAGGAGCCGGCCGTCACCGCGATCGACAGGGGCATGAACGCGAACCCGGTGCGCACGGCACTCCAGCCGAGCACGGCCTGGAAGTGGTAGGTCAGCATCAGGAACATCCCGAACGACCCGACCACGGCGGCGGCGACGGACAGGTACGCCCCGAGGCGAGATGCGTCGGCCAGGACCCACAGCGGCAGGAGCGGCTCGGACACGCGACTTTGACGCACCAGGAACGCGGCGACGCCCACGGCCCCGATGGCGAGTGGCACGAGGACCGCGGCCGATCCCCAGCCCTCGGTGGCCGCTTGCGCGCAGCCGTAGACGAGCGCGGCCAGGCCGCCGGTGACGAGCGCTCCGGACACGAGGTCGATCCGGCCCTGGTTGAGGCCCTCGGCGTGGGGGAGCACGCGAGCGCCGATGGCGAAGGCGACCAGCGCGATCGCGACGTTGATGTAGAGGCACCAGCGCCAGCCGGCGTACTCGGTGAGGACGCCGCCGACCAGCAGGCCGACCGCAGCGCCCGACGACGCGACCGCTCCGTAGACGCCGAACGCCTTGGCGCGTTCCTTGCCGTCGGTGAAGGTGACAGCGATGAGCGACATGGCGGTCGGCATCAGCACGGCGGCGAAGGCTCCCTGGAGAGCGCGACCGGTGATGAGCAGGCCGAGTGACGGTGCGAGGCCCGCCAGTGCCGAGGATGCGGCGAAGCCGATCAGGCCGACGAGGAAGGACCGGCGGCGGCCGAAGCGGTCAGCGATGCGACCGCCGAGCAGCAGCAGGCCGGCCACCGCCGACGTGTAGGCCGTGACGACCCAGGCCCGCTCGCCGTCGGAGAAGTCGAGCGCGGCCTGGGCCGACGGCAGGGCGATGTTCACGACGGTGGCGTCGAGCGCCACCATCAGCTGGGCGATGGCGATGACGACCAAGGCGGTCCAGCGGTGGTCTCGGACCTTCGTGGGCGAGTTCCCGAGTTGTGTACTCATGTCAGCTCCTGAACTAGAAACGGAGGATTACTCTCCGATTCAGCGTGGCACACCGAAGAACGGGCGTCAAGGGAATCGGAGGAATTTCCACCAGTTAGTTGTAGGATGGGCCCATGACCCCCGCAGTGAGCAGCCCCGACGGCCTGCGGGCCGACGCCCGCCGCAACCACCACCAGGTGCTCGACGCCGCCCGCCAGGTGGTGCTCGAGCACGGACCCGGCGTGGCCCTCGACGAGATCGCGAAGGCGGCCGGCGTGGGCATCGGCACGCTCTACCGCCGCTTCGGCGATCGCGAAGGCCTGTACAAGGCCGTCGTCCTGCGCGCTCTCCAGGAGGCTCGGACCGCGGCGGAGGACGCGCTGGCCGAGCACGACAACGGCTTCGACGCGCTGGCCGCGTACATGCACGCAGCCCTCGAGCTGCGCACGGCCGCGGTCATCCCGCTCGTCATGGACCGGCTCGACATGGACGATCCGGAGCTCGGGCCGGAGCGCGAGACCGGCGCCGCGGTGCTGGAGGAGGTCATCAGCCGCGCCCACGACGACGGGTCGCTGCCCCGCTCGGTCGACTTCGCCGACATCGGCACCATGCTGGTGCGGTTGTCTCGTCCGCTCCCGGGCTCGCTGCCACGGGAAGCCGAGGCGGAGCTGGCCCGGCGCCAGCTCACCCTGTTCCTCACCGGCCTCCAGCACGCGACGGACGACACCCTGGACAGCGCGGGGATGTCGCGGTCTGAGCTCCGCGAGCCCGAGAGTCAGGAAACGTCGGCGGTGGGCGACACCCGGCCCTAGCCTGCATCCATGAACATGACGAGACTCCCGGTCCTGGCACTGTCCGCTGCGTCGATGGCCCTGCTCGCCGCGTGCGGCGCCACCACCGTCGACACCGCGTCCGTCGAGAAGAACGTCGCCTCGACGATCAAGGGGCCGGGCTCGGTGAAGGTCGACTCGGTCGACTGCCCGGAGAACCAGGAGGCGAAGGTCGGCAGGACGTTCACGTGCTCCTTCGTGCTCGCCGACAAGTCGGCAGGCGAGATCACGGTCTCGGTCGCGGACGAGGACGGAACCGGGCGCTGGGAGGTGACGCGGCCGGCGAGCGGCCAGGCCGAGCAGGAGATCGTGACCGGTTACGAGGAGAAGACCGGCGACGGGGTGAAACGCGTCGACTGTCCTGACCCGATCAAGGGCGGCAAGGACGCCAAGACCACGTGCACGATGGAGCTGAAGAACGGGGCCACCGGCAAGGTCAGGGTGACCGTGAACGGCGGGGACATCCGCTGGGACACCCTGTAGGGACCGTCAGCTCAGCTGGGTGACCTCGAGCGTCATGCCGGCACCGCGCAGGCGGGCGACCAGGGCGTCGCCCATCGCGGCGACCGGGGTGAGGACGCCGAGGAGGTCGGGCAGCTTCTCGCGGTCGAGGGCCAGCGTGAGCGCGCTCTCGCCCAGCATCATCGCGGTGGCCTTGTACCCGGGATCGCCTTGGGCTGCGACCTCGGCCATGTAGCGCTTGCCGGTGGTCGTGGTCGTATAGGTGCGGTGCACGAAGAGGCCACGCTCCCGCGTCTTCTCGCTGGGGCCCTCCCCGGGCTCGGGGAGGAGACGATCCAGGACGCGGCGGGTCGGCTTGAACGCGAGCCCTCCGAACAGGCCGCCCATTCCGGCGGCCACCCCCGCTGCGGCAACGCGCGAGAGCACCGGATTTTTTCCGACGGCCATGGTCTCGGCGTACTTGAACCGGTCGCCGTAGATGCCGCCGAGCAGGAAATTCGTGCGCCGGACGATGCGGGTGTTGTAGCTCGCCATCATGAAGGGCGCGAGCGCACCCTTCAGCGAGGGATGAACCTTCGAGGCCGCGCCGATCGTGGCGTCGCTCGGCTCGGAGCTCCGATCGACCCGCTTGGTCTCGCCGGGCCCGGACGACAAAGCGTGCGGGTTGGTCAGCACCCGCCGCGTCTCCGGCTGGCGGGCCAGGTCGGCCACGACCCGCATCGAGTCGAACGTGCCTCCGGAGAGTCCGCCACGCACCTTCGCCACGACCAGGGTCGTGTCGGTGAGCTCCCCTTCGCCGTCGGCGGTGACTTGCTGGTGGAGGAGGTGGACGCCGATGTCGGACGGGATCGAGTCGTAGCCGCACGAGTGGACGATGCGGGCCCCGGTGGCCGTGGCCTGTTCGCCGAACTTGTCGATGGAGAACCGGACGAACGGAACCTCGCCGGTGAGGTCGACGTAGTCGGTGCCCGCGTTCACGACGGCAGCGAGGAGTGCTTCGCCGTACTTCAGGTAGGGGCCGACGGTCGTGCAGACGACGCGGGTGCGGGCGGCCATCGAGTCGAGCGAGGCCGGTGAGTCGGCGTCGGCGACGATGATCGGCCAGTCGTGGGCTGTCGGAGGGAGTGAGGCGCGGGTCTGCTCGAGCTTGGCCTCGTTGCGTCCGGCCAGGGCGATGCGCGTGCCCGCCGGGGCGTGCTCGGCGAGGTACTTGGCCGTCAGCACGCCGACAAAACCGGAGGCGCCGAAGACGACGACGTCGAACTCTCGGGGGGAATCGGTCATCCCCGCAGACTAGCGGTCACTGAATCTCGACGACCACGGGCGCATGGTCGCTGGGGCTCTTGCCCTTGCGCTCCTCGCGCTCGATCCAGGCCGAGCCGACCCGCCGCGCCAGGGCCGGGGACGCGAGCACGAAGTCGATGCGCATGCCCCGCTTCTTGGGAAAGCTGAGCTGCTTGTAGTCCCAGTACGTGTAGACGCCCGGACCCGGCGTGTGCGGACGCACGACGTCGGCGAATCCCGCGTCGACGACGGCGCGGAACGCGGCCCGCTCGGGCTCGGACACGTGCGTGCTGTTGGCGAAGAAGCCCATGTCCCAGACGTCGTCGTCCTCGGGCGCGATGTTCCAGTCGCCGGTGAGCGCCACCTGGGCGTCCGGGTCGTCGGCCAGCCAGCCGGCCCCGGCGGTGCGCAGGCTCTCGAGCCATCGAAGCTTGTAGTCGTAGTGCGGATGGCCGAGCTCACGACCGTTGGGCACGTACAGGCTCCAGACCCGCACACCGCCACAGGTGGCGCCGATCGAACGCGCCTCCAGCGCCTCTGGCTCGCCGAACTGCGGCTGGTCGTCGGCGAACGACGTGGCGATGTCGTCGAGCCCGACCCGGGAGAGCACGGCCACCCCGTTCCACTGGTTGAGGCCGAAGTGGGCGACCTCGTAGCCCATGGCGCTGAGCTCGAGGGCCGGGAACTGGTCGTCGCGGCACTTGGTCTCCTGCAGCGTGACGACGTCGATGTCGGCCCGTTTCAACCAGTCGGTGAGCCGGTCGATGCGGCTGCGGACGGAGTTGATGTTCCAGGTCGCGATGCGCACGGTGCCGAGGCTATCGAAGCGCCCCCACGCGCCAGCGTGAATCGGCGGTGGCCGGTCCCACGGTGCATGATGTCGGCATGAGCGAGGACGACCGGCACGGCAAGCCCGACCACACCCATGGCGACGAGGAGGAGCACGGCCGGCCCGATCACGACCACGGCCAGCCCACGGGCGAGCGTCGCTACGACCGGCAAGGCATCCAGGCCGGCACGTGGGTCAACCGGGCGGTGCTGGTGCTCGTGCTCGTCGCCCTGGCCTACGTCGCCTACGCCGTCTCCGCGGCGTTCTTCCCGCGGTGGTGGGCGCAACGCGTGGCCGACCAGGTGAACGGGCGGCTCTCGGCCGGAACGCTCTGGGGGCTGTTCTACGGATTCGTCTTCACGTTCGTGCCGCTGCTCGTGCTCGCCCAGATGCGACGCCGGTTCCTCAACTGGACGTGGCGCTTCATCGTCCTCGCCGTCGCGGTGCTGCTCGCGGTGCCCAACTGGCTCACGCTGTCGGTGGTCGCGGGCAACAGCAAGGCGGCCCACGCGGGGGAGCGGATCTTCGACGTCGACGCGCCCGGCTTCCGGGTGGCCACCGGGTTCGGTGCCGCCGCCGGCGCTGCCGTCGCACTCCTCTTCGTCGCCCTGAGCATGCGTCTCGCCCGACGGCGTCACCAGGTCAAGGACCTCAAGGGACAGCTGAGCGAGCGCGAGCAGGCAGAACAAGAGCGCGAACGGGCCGAGCGCGACCGCGAGGAGTGAGACCGCTCAGACGGTGTAGCCGCCGTCGACGTCGAGCTTCTGGCCGGTGACGAAACCGGCCCGGCCCGAGGCCAGGAAGCACACTGCCTCCGCGATGTCCGTCGCGGTGCCGAATCGCCGCAGTGGGATGTTCGAGCGGGTGATCGCCAGCGCTTCGTCGTCGAGCTCGCCCGAACCGATCAGCCGCGCGGCCATGCCGTCGGTGAGCATCCCCGGACCCACGGCGTTGACGCGCACCCCGAAGCGCCCTTCCTCGGCCGCGAGCCCGCGCACGAGCGCCTCCACCGCGCCCTTCGGTGCCGCCGACAGTCCGTCGCGTACCGGAAACCGTGCGGTGGCGGCCGTGGTCACCGCGACGATCGACCCCTGGGTGTGGCGCAGCAGCGGCAGTGCCGGATGCGCGATGTTGAAGAAGCCGGCTGCGTCCTGGGAGAGCTGCTCGGCGAAGTCCGCCGGCGAGACCTTCGAGAGATGCACCATCGGGACGTGCGGTCCGGACGCGTAGACCAGCGTGTGCAGCCCGTCGTACGCCTCGGCCACTGCCGCCAGCACCGAGGCGCAGTCATCGGGCGAGGTCACGTCGAGCGCGTGCGCGGAGGACTGCACGCCGAGCTCGGCTGCCGCCTTGGCGACGGAGAGCCCCGCTTCCTCGTTGCCCCGGAAGGTCACCGCGACGTCGCTGCCGCGGGCCGCCAGCATCTGCGCGATCTCCGAGCCCAGCCCACCGCTGCCGCCGACCACGAGGGCCGCGCCGGTGGCGTCGGCGAACTCCGTTGACAGGTCCTGGTCCATGAGGTGCCGAACTCTACCGAGTCCCGGCCGTGCGCACGGCCGCGCGCGGAGTTGCGGCGCGGGGTGGAGGTGCTACTTGTTGAGGACGGCACTCACCGGTGCCGTGCACGATGACCCTGAGGAGACAACATGACCGAGACCACACCTGAAGGACCTGCTGACGGAGGAGCCGAGGGCACCCCGGGCACCCAGGACGGCGGAGCCGACGGAGGAGCCGAGGGACCAGCTGACGGTGGTGCCGAAGGCACGCCGGGCGTGCAGGACGGCGGAGCCGATGGCGGCGCCGACGACGGCGGAGCCGATGGTGGCGCCGACGACGGTGCCGACGACCCCTCCGCTGTCGCTGAGGACGATCCGACGGCGTGACGTCGGCGACTGACGCGCGGGTGCCCGGCCAGACGGCCGGGCACCCTGCGCTGCGGCGGCTCGTTGCCGACCCCGAGGCGTTCGCCCGCGACGTCTGGGGCACCGGCGCACTCCTGACCCCGTCCACCGAGCTGCCGAGCGCGTTCGCCGACCTCTTCGACGAGGCGGCGGTCGACGAGCTCGTCTCACAGCGCGGTCTGCGCACCCCGTTCATCCGCGTGGCCCAGGACGGCACCACGCTCGCCACCCGCGACTTCACCAGCGCAGGCGGCGTCGGTGCCGGCATCGCCGACCAGGTCGACGACTCGAAGCTCACCGCGCTGTTCGCCGACGGCGCCACCCTCGTGCTCCAGGCGCTGCACCGCACGTGGCCGCCGCTGATCGAGTTCTCGCAACAGCTCGCGGCCGACCTCGGCCACGCGGTCCAGGTCAACGCGTACGTCACCCCACCGCAGTCGCGCGGCTTCGACGACCACTACGACGTGCACGACGTCTTCGTGCTGCAGGTCTCCGGCGAGAAGCGCTGGCGCATCCACGAGCCCGTCCACGAGGTGCCGTTGCGCGACCAGCCGTGGACCGATCGTCGTGAGGCGGTCGCCGAGGCGGCCGACTCGCCGCCGATCATCGACGAGGTGCTCACCCCCGGCGACTGCCTCTACCTGCCGCGCGGGTACCTCCACGCCGCGACCGCCCTGGGCGGCGTCAGCACGCACCTCACGTTCGGGGTCCACACCTGGACCCGGCACGCCATCGCCCGCACCATGCTCGATCGTGCGCTCCTCGACCTCGCCGGCGACATCGACGTCCGCACCTCGCTGCCGCTGGGTGTCCGGGTCGCCGATCCGGCCGAGGTCGCACCCGATGTCGAGCTCGTCCGAGCCCGGTTGCTGCAGGCCATCGGGAATCTCTCGGCCGAGGACGTCGCGACGGTGCTCGCCGCCAAGGCCGCCGCGTCCGGGCGGGCCGAGCCGGTCGGGCCTCTGGCCCAGCTCCAGGCGGCCCGGTCCCTCACCGGCGACACCGCCGTCATCCTTCGCCGGCACCTCGAACCCCGGCTGGAGACGCACGACGACGGTCTCCGGCTGACCACGAGGGCGGGTGTCGTCGAGCTCGACCACACCGATGCCCCGCTCGTCGAGATGCTCCTCGCGGGTGACCCCGTCGACGCCGAGGTCCTCGGGCTCGACCTGGCCCGGCGACTCCTGCGTGCCGGCGTGGTCGTCACCGCCTGAGACCCTGCTCCCATGGCCCCTCCCACTCCGCTGTGTGCGGACACCGCCCGCGTGCGGGGCGATGCCATGCAGGGAACGGCGCTGCACCTGCGACGGTTCCTGCTGGTCGAGCACCCCGGGCCCTGGGCCTTCGACGCCCTGGGGGAGTCGGGCATCGATCCGGCGGTCCTCGGCAGCCTTCTCGCCGCCACGCGTGACGTCGGCGGGCGCACGCTGCTGATCCGGCGCCACGGGCGGGTGGACGACACCGGTGAACGGGCGTGGGCCGTGGCCGACGTCGTCGAGGGACGGATCCGATGGGGCACGTGGAGTGACGACGCCGACCTTCTCGCCGCCCGCGACGCACTCGGCGAGGACAGCGCGGGCTGGACCGACGAGCCGGTCCTGCTGGTGTGCACGCACGGCCGCCACGACACGTGCTGCGCCGTCCGCGGTCGACCGGTTGCCGCGGCCCTGGCCGAGCGGCACGGCGACCGGGTGTGGGAGTGCAGTCACGTCGGTGGCGACCGGTTCGCGGCGAGTGTCGTGGTCCTGCCGGACGGCACGTACTACGGCGGCCTGGAGGGCTCCGACGCTGCCGGCATCCTCGACCGGCATCTGGCCGGCACCGTGACGCCGGGGAATCTGCGCGGGTCGAGCCTGCTGCCCACGGTGGCGCAGGCCGCGGCGGTGGCCGTGCACGAACGGTTCGGTCCCGGAGGGGCCCGTGACGTCCGCTCGGCGACCGTCGAGACCCTCGCGTCGGGTCAGTGGCGGGTCGAGCTGTCGTGCGGCGGTCCGTTGCCCGCGCGGGTCGTGGCCACGGTCGAGGCACACCGTTCAGCGCCCGCCGTCCTCACCTGTCGTGCTCCTCAGGCGACGTCGGCCCGCACCTTCACGGTCACCGGGCTACAGGTCGCCTGACCTTGGCCAGCAGGGCCCGCGCCCGCTGGTTGAACACCCGCATCAGCAGGTTGTAGGCGAACGGCACGTAGCGCTGGGTCCAGTGGAGCAACCGGATGTCCTGCGACGTGTACACCAGGTACCGGCCCTTCTCGACCCCGCGCACGATGGCGGCCGCGGCTTTCTCGGGTGACGCCGCATGGCGCGCGAACGTGTCGACGGCCTTGATGACCTTCGGGTCGTCGCGGTCGACACCGACGATGTCGACCGTGCCGACGAGTGGGGTGTCGACGGCACCGGGACACACCAGCGTCACGCCGATCCGGTAGGGCGCGAGGTCGAAGCGCAGCACCTCGCTGACGCCGCGCAGCCCGAACTTCGCGGCGCTGTACGGGGCGTGGATGGGCAGGCCGAACAGGCCGGCGGCCGACGACACGTTGACCACGTGACCGCCTCGGCGGGCCTCGATCATCGGCGGCACGAAAGCGGCGAGCACGTGGATCGGGCCCATCAGGTCGATGTCGATCGTGCGGCGCCAGTGCTCGATCGAGAGGTCCTGGATGCGTCCCCACGTCGAGATCCCGGCGATGTTCATGACGACGTCGACCGACCCGGTGACGTCGTGCGTGCGAGCCGCGAAGGCGTTGACGGCGTCGACGTCACGAATGTCGAACGCCTCGTGATGGGCCACGGTGCCGCCGGACTCGGTCACGAGTCGCACGGTCTCCTCGAGGGTGTCGGCGGAGACGTCGGTGAGGACCAGCCGTGATCCGCGCTCCGCAGCGAGCAGGGCCGTGGCGCGGCCGATGCCGCTTCCCGCCCCGGTGATGACAGCCGTCGTGCCATCGAGCTTCGTGCGAGTCACCGTGGCCTCCTCGAAAAACTCGGGCAAATGTACCAGTTGAGGATGTCGTTGCGTGGGGTTGTCCGACGCCGCCCCTAGCGTGGCACCAGGAGGTGGCACACGTGATGGCACATCGACTCAAGCGTTTCGACCATGCGGCGGCGCCACCTCATCGCGGCCGTCACGACGGCTGGCACCGCGTGCCGCTCGCCTCGCTCGACTTCGAGACCACCGGCATCGACCCGTTCCACGACCGCGTGCTCAGCTACGCGCTGCTCGACCGGCACGGCTTCGAGATCACGGGGCTGGTCAATCCGGGCGTCCCGATCCCACCGGAGTCCGCCGAGGTGCACGGCATCACCGAGGCCATGCTGGCGGACGCGCCGCCATCGGCCGAGGGCATCGCCGTGGTCGTCGACTGGGTGCAGTCGCTCGTCGATCGGCAGGTCGGCCTCGTCGTGTTCAACGCCACCTACGACCTCACCATGCTCCGGGCCGAAGCCAGCCGGCTCGGTCTCACGCAGCCCGACTGGTCCAGGCTCCTGGTCATCGACCCCTTCGTCGTCGATTGGGGCATCGAACGGGGGTCGGCGGGTCCCCCGGTGGGGGTGCCGGGCGTCAGGCGGCACATGCGACAGCGCAGGTTGATCGACGTCGCCTCGTACTACGGCATCCCGATCGAGAACGCGCACGACGCCACCTGCGATGCCCGCGCGGCCCGCGACGTCGCGGTCGAGCTGGGTGCCAGGCACGTGCACATCGGGGCCACCACGCTGATCGAGCTCATGGTCGACCAACGCACGTGGCACATCGAGCGCGCCCTCGAGTGGAACGCCTACGCCACCAGGAAAGGTCGTCCGACCGACGACCTGGGCGGCTGGCCGCTCGCCGGCTGAGCCAGGGCCCGATCGCCAGGCGTTCGTCCGGGGTGAGCGGCGCGGGTGGGTCTGCGCCTGACAGGCTTCGCCCATGTCCCTGGCCATGTTCACCCTCGAGGGCGACCAGCTCGAGCCCACCCACATCGCCCGCAGCATGTGGAGCCACGACCAGATGCATGGCGTCGCCGTGAGCGGTGCTCTCGCGCGTGCCCTGGAGATGCGGCTCGCCGAGCTCGGACGCGACGACCTCCACCCGGCCCGCTACACCGTCGACCTGTTCCAGCCGGCCAGGATGTCGCCGTGCACGGTGACGACCGAGGTCGTCCGCGAGGGGCGCCGCATCTGCCTGATCGACGCGACCCTCCTCCAGGACGGGGAGCGGGTCGCCCGGGCCAGCTGCACCTTCCTGCTGCCGACGGAGTCGCCCAGCGGGAAGGTCTGGACACCGGACGACCACCCGAAGTCGCCGCCCGAAGACCTCGTTCCGCCGAGCGAGGAGCCACGGGTGCCGTTCTTCGCCAGCGATGCACCGTGGTCGCAGTCGTTCCCCGATCATCAGAACACCGGACGCAAGCAGACCTGGCAGGCGGGGCTGCCGGTCGTCGACGGCGAGCCAGGGACGCCGTTCCAGTCGGTCGCGAGCGTCGCCGACGCGACCAGCATGGTCGTCAACTGGGGGACCGAGGGCGTGCAGTTCATCAACACCGACATCACGCTCGCGCTCGCCCGCCCACCGGTGGGCCGCGAGATCGGGCTGTCGGCGACCGACCGGGTGGAGCGTGACGGCATCGCCGTCGGCACCGTGGAGGTCTTCGACCGTGCCGGGCCCTTGGGCACGGCGATGGTCACCGCGTTGGCCAACGCGTCCCGTCCCGTCAACTTCGACAACGTCGAGTTCGACGACGACGGCGGCCGCCGAGAGCGGAGAGACTGACTGAGCTCCCATGCCTGCCCGGCTCTGATCGATGCCCCACGCGGGCAGGCTAGGTGCGGGCGCGCCTACGTTCGATGGCGTTGCCGAGCCGGACGGCGGCCCGAGCGAGTCCCGGCGCACGGCGGGCGGCCTGCAGCATCATCTTGTCCATGGGCGTCTGCATGGACTCCTCCAGAGGTAGATCCTCTGGCTGTTCACCATGGGTCACGGCGAACAGCTCCCAGCTGCCTGGCACTCCCTTGAGCTCGTGTTCGCCGCGGCTGACGAACGTCAGGCCTGAGCCTGCCACGAGGTCGCGCACGGTCCGCGACACCAGTACCTGCCGGGGTTCGGCCGCCGCGCTGACGCGCGCGCCGATGTGAACGGCCAGGCCGGTGACGTTGGTCCCGTCTCGCTCGAGCTCCCCGGTGTGGATGCCTGCGCGGACCGCGAGCCCGGCTTCATCGGCCTCGCGGCTGATCATCTCGGCACACCCGACCGCTGCGCTCGGTCCGGCGAACACGCTCAAGGTTCCGTCACCAGTGACGGTCATCAGGTCACCACCGTGGCGTTCCACGGCCAGTCGAACCTGCCGTTCGTGGTCGGCACGGAGCCGCCGGTACGTCGAATCGCCGACCCTCGCCAGCAGCTCGGTGGAGGACACCAGATCTGTGAAGAGCACTGTTCCAAGGAATCGATCGGCACTCGTCTCGTGACGGGTGCCGGTGGCGACCTCCTCGTATTGATCGTTGATCGTGGCCGCCGCCTGACCCAAGGACGAACCCGGCTGCGGAGGTGGCAGCACGTGGTACGTACTCGATGGGATGAGCTCCGCTGCATGGCGAACAGCGGCTTCGGGCCAGGCGGCGACGAAGGTTCTGAGCACGCGGGTCGGGACCTGTACCGACCGCAGGATGTCCTGGACGTCGAGCCGTCCGACCGTCTCCCAGTTGGCCCGAGCAGCAGCCGGTGTTGACGAGGACCGTTCCAGGAGGGCCATGAGCCTTCGGTTGAAGGCGGTGGACATGGCGGGGTCGAACAGGTCCACCAACCCTCCTGAGCCCCAGGCGCCCACCACGTGTCGGAGGGTTTCAGAGGCTTTCTGTGCTTCGGGTCGAGTCCAACCGTGCAGCTCGCCGGATGCCTCCGGCCCTTGGGCGAGAGGGTCGACGAGGACCAACGTGTCGACGCGTTCGGGCGCTCTGGCCGCGACGAGCGCCAAGGCGCCACAGGTCGTGAACCAGGCGACCAGTGTCGCGTGGCGAATTCCGACGGCGTCCATGACGGCAAGGACGTCGTCGGCTTGCTGCTCGAGAGTCGGAACGTAGGGCACCTGGTCCGACAGACCGAAGCCGCGCCTCTGGAACACGACGTTGCGAGCGACTCTCGAGATGTGCTCGTAGTTGTGGTGGATGTCCGGGTCGGTCCACAGGAGGTCCAGGTGCTGCGAGATCTCGAAGAAGTGCACGATGTCGACTGGGCCCTTGCCGATGACCTGGTATGCCAACGCAGCACCATCGCGATCCACGTACTGCGTCGGCACCGGGTCCATGTTCGGCAGCGTAAACCGTCGTGCCACGGCCACCAGAACGCGAGCCGCGCACGAATTGAACCCGATCATCCGTTCTTCACTGCAAGGCCGGTGCATTCGAGATACTGGACCAAGACTGGTTCGAAGGTGACGCTCCGGTACGGGCTACCAGGAGGGTGGACGCCATGCCTCACATCGTCGAAGCCGGAGTCGACATCGCCCGCACTCCGCAGGACGTCTTCGACGTCGTGGCGGACCCGGCGCGTCTTCCGGAGTGGCAACCGTCGTTCGCTCCGGCCGATGCCGGCAAGGACGTCCCAGCGAGCCTGAGGCTGCTGCAACGGCTCGAGGCGTCCGGGCAGGGGCCGAGACCATGAAGACCGTGCGTTGGGTCGCCGTCGGTGCCCTGGCCGCCACCCTGGTGGCCTGCTCGGGGAGCCAGGACACGTCCGGCTCCTCGCCGCCGGCCAAGGTCGATCCGCCGGTCCTGCGAGACCTCCCGGCGCCGATCTCGCTGAAGAAGGTCGACGCGCAACGCATCACGGTCACCGGCAACGTCGACTGGGTGGTCGTGGCCGGTGGCGACGCGTGGGCATCGACCGGGACGCCCGCCGTGCGTCGATTCGACGGCAAGACCGGTGACCCATCGGGAGACACGGCCCTTCCCGACGACTCCTGCTCCGCGATGGACGCGGGTTTCCGATCGGTGTGGGTCGGTGCCTGCTCCTCGGCCAAGCTGGTCCGGATCGATGCGCGCGACGGTTCCGTCCAGGCCCGCATCACGGTCGGCAAGAGGGTCCTCCAGGAGGAGGGATCGGTCGGCGCCGGCGAGGGTGCCGTCTGGGTCCTCAGCGTGAGTCCGAAGCCGACCTTGTTCAAGGTGGATCCGGGCAAGGACAAGGTCGTCGAACGGTTCCGCGCTCCGGAGGAGTCGGCGGCGGTGCGCGCCGGGCTCGGGCACGTCTGGATCACGGACACCGTGAACGACCAGCTCGTGGCCGTGGATCCGAAGAGCGGTGACGTGGACAAGCGAGTGAAGGTCGGGCCCGGCGCCCGGTTCATCGCGGTCGGCGAGGGGGCCGTGTGGGTGCTGAACCAGTCGGACGGGTCGGTCACGCAGGTAGACCCGGATTCGCTCAAGGTGGTCCGGAAGACCATCGTCGGCGAGGAGCAGGTGGAGGGCGGGGACATCGCAGTGGGCGGCGGATTCGTCTGGGCGCGGGTCAGCGACTCCCTCGTGGCGCAGATCAATCCGCAGACGGGCAAGGTCGTGGCCAGGTATGGCACGCCGCAGGGAAGCGGCAGCGTCGCCGCTGACAAGCGCGCCGTCTGGATCACCGCGCACGACGTCGACGCGGTGTGGCGGATCCCGCTCCACTGACCGCGGCGGGCCTACGCGTCCGGCAGGGCCTCGAGGATGCGGACCTCGCGCTCGGCGCCGTCGCCGAGAGCTTCGAGAGCAGCCTGGTATCCGGGGCTGGAGTACGCCGCGATGGCCGCGTCGGTGCTGGCGAACTCGATCAGCGTGGTGCGTCCGAGCGTGCCGCCCTCGAAGGCGTGCACCACGTTGCCGCGGGACAGGAACTTCCCGCCGGCCTCGCGAATCGCCGGTCCGGCGAGCTCGATGTAGGCCTTGAGCTTGTCGTCGTCGTGCACGGCGGTGAACGTGTTGATCCAGTAACCCTTGGTCATCGGCCCATCATCGCAAATGAGTGAGCATGGGCCCACGCTCGAGTCAGCCGCGAACCCGCTCGAGGATCGCCGCGGCGAGGTCGGCCGGTGCCTCCTCGGGGATCCAGTGGCTGATGCCGGCGAGCTCGACGAACTCGAACGGACCCGTCACGTGGTCGCCACAGGCCTCGGCGGACGCGCGTCCGATTGCAAGGTCGTCGTCGCTCCACACGAACGTCGTCGGCACCGACACCGAGGGCGTGTCGGCCAGCGCGGCGGTCATGGCGCGGTACCACGAGAGTGCGCCGGAAAGCGCCGCCCGCTCGTGGAAGAAGTCGGCGTACGCGTCGACGTGCGTCGCCGGGATGCGCCTTTGGTACATGGCGCGAAGGCGCCGGCCGTCGTCCTCGGCCAGGACGTCCTCGGCCTTGCCCTCCTGACGCATCAGCCCGATGTACGACGAGCGCTGTTGCTGGTCCGAGTTGCCGCTCAGGGCGGCGTTGTAGGCGGCGAGGTGAGGCACCGACACAGCCGTCAGCGTGCGCAACCGGTCACCGTGGTGTGCCGCGACGGCCCAGCCCACCGCCGCGCCCCAGTCGTGCCCGACGAGGTGGAACGTGTCGAGGTCGAGGGCGTCCGCCAGCCCCAGGACGTCGCCGACGAGGAGGTCCATCGCGTAGTCGGCGACGGCGGTCGGACGCGCCTCGGGTGAGTACCCGCGCTGGTCGACCGCGATGACCCGGTAGCCGGCGTCGGCCAGCACCGGAGCGACCGCCGACCAGCTGAGGGACGTCTCGGGAAATCCGTGCAGCAACACCACGGGATCGCCGTCGTCGGGACCGAGCGTCCGGACGTCGAAGGTGAAGTCGCCGACGGCGACGGGTTGCAGCTGATCGAACGTCATGAGGTCATCTTCGCAGTCAGTCGGGCTGGTTGATCCGGGCGAGGGCGGCGCGATCGAGGGCGGCGGCAACGTCGGGTGGTGGCGCGGTGCCACCACGGTCGTGGGGGAGCCACCAGCGGTCGTCCGCCGACCTGGGCATGTCCGGGTAGCCGGCGATCGCCTGGTTGAGGAGCGTCGTCATCGCGATGTGCAGGCGTTCGGTGAGGCCGGCGATGGTCTCACCGGCGGCGGGGCGGAGCGGCTCGCCGAGCAGGATGGTGATGGCCTTGCCGCGGCGCAGGCTGCGGTGCCCGTCGACGGTCATGACGCGGTGCGAGCCCCACACCACGGCGGGAACGAGTGGTGCGGAGCGACTGATCGCGAGGCCGGCGGCCCCGGGCTTGAGCCCCTTGACCAGCCATGACCTGCTGATCGTGGCCTCCGGGAAGACGCCGACGATCTCACCCTCGTCGAGCAGTCGTCGTGCCTGCCGGTAGGCCATGGCACCCGACCACCGGTCGACCGGGACGTGCCGCATCGCCCGCATCAGCCACCCCGAGAAGGGACTCTCGAAGGTCGACAGCTTGCTCATGAACCGGACCAGCCGGCCACGCTCGCGAGCCGCGTAGCCGATGAACGTGAAGTCGAGGAAACCCGTGTGGTTGCTCGCGACCACCGCCGGACCGGTCGCGGGCAGGTGCTCCTCGCCGTGGACCGTGACGCGGAGTCCCAGCAGACGGAAGAGGCCGGCGATCAGCCGCACCACGACGCGGTACGTGCGGTCCGAGGGTCGGCGACGGTCGGTGCTCATGCGAGTGGTTCGTGGCCGATGCGCGCGGAGATGGTCACGCTCGCTCGGGGAGTCTCGGCCAGCAGTCGGTGCGGATCGTGGGATCGAAACCGTCGGCGGCGATCCGGCGGTGGCGGATCTCGCGGTTCAGGATGCCCGCGGACAGGAAGAAGATCGCCAGGATGTACAGGCTCATGATGACGAGTCCGTGCCACGTCGCGTCCTTGTCGAACCGGCCGGCCTCGCCGAGGGCGATGAACCCGTCGGACACCAGGAACAGCAGGCCGCCGAGCCCGGCGCGGCGGTCGAGGGCCAGCGACGTCGCGGCCGTGCCCACGAGCAGCAGCGCGTAGACGGGGACGAAGGGGCGCACGTCGGCCTCGAGCCCGTCCCACGCCCAGATCACCATGGCGATCGCCGCCGCGACGTAGACGATCAGCGCGAGCGGCTTGGCGCGGAGCCGTGGCAGCGCCCCGCGCTGCACGAAGAACGTGATGAAGCAGATGTGCGCCGCCGCGAACGACGCCATGCCGACGACGAACAGGGACTCGATCTCGAGGAACAGGTCGCCCCCCAGGCAGAACAGCAGGGCGGCGACGAGGAGGCGCGGACCATCGAGCTGCAGGACCCAGGCGGCGAGCAGCGGTGCGATCAGGCACTTGGTGATGCTGTCCCACGGCGCGGCGTCGGCGGCATTCAGCACCAGGTGCACGACCGACACCACGCCGAAACCGATGATCCACGGGCTCTTCACGGCATCGTCCATGGCGACATCTTGACAGTCAGACGGCGACGATGAATACTTAAGGAAATGCTTAAGTAATGGATCAAGGAGCACATGATGACCAGAGTGACCGCAGACCTGGGGATCTCGCTCGACGGTTTCGCCGCCGGGCCCGACCAGTCCATGGACCACCCGCTCGGCGTGGGGGGACTGCACCTGCTGGACGACTGGATGTTCGACGCCGCAGAGGAGAACGCCGCCGAGGTCGAGGCGATCGTCGCGCGGTCGGCGTTCATCATGGGCCGCAACATGTTCGGTCCTCCGGAGGGTGGCGACTGGGACGACGCCTGGCGTGGGTGGTGGGGCGAGGACCCGCCCTACCACGCCCCGGTGTTCGTGCTCACCCATCACGAGCGGGACGACCTGCCGATGGACGGTGGCACGACGTTCCACTTCGTCACCGACGGCATCGAGGCCGCCCTCGACCGGGCCCGCGAGGCGGCCGGCGACGGCGAAGTGGGCATCATGGGCGGCGCCGAGACGACGCGCCAGTACCTTGCCGCCGGACTCATCGACGAGCTGCGGCTGCACATGGTGCCGCTGGTGCTCGGGTCGGGGGAGCGCCTCCTGGAGGATCTGGCCGGGCTCAGGCTCGAGCCGGTCAGCGCGCGACACACGTCGAAGGTCACCCACCTGACGTACCGCCGCGCCTGACGATGTCCCTCGACCGGATGTTCCAGGCCCTGGCCGACGGCACCCGCCGCGCGATCGTCGAGCGACTCGTGCGCAGTCCCGCCACCGTCAGCGACCTGGCTCGTCCGTTCGACATGACGCTCCCCGGCGTCGTGCAGCACCTCGCGGTGCTCGAGGCGGCCGGGATCGTCACGTCGCAGAAGATCGGCCGCGTCCGCACGTTCCAGCTCGCCCCTGAGGCCCTGACGGCCGCCGGCGACTGGATCGGCGCGCAACGACTGCCGGCCGAGCGCCGGCTCGATCGGCTCGGAGAGATGCTGAGCACCACCACATGAGAGATGGGCACATGAGAGATGGGCACATGAGAGCTGGGCAGATGAGAGATGAGAGATGAGCACCATGACCGAACGCAGCCAGACGCACCACAACTTCGTGCTGGAGCGCACGTACCCCGTGGCGGTCGAGAAGGTCTGGGCGGCGTTCGCCGACAAGGAGGCCAAGCGACTCTGGTTCGCGGCCGAGGTCGAGGGACTGACGATGCTGGCCTACGACGACGACTTCCGCGTCGGCGGGCACGGCACCAACGAGGGCAGCTTCCACGGCGGTCCGCCGCACCGCTTCCTGTGCACGTACACCGACATCGTCGACCAGGAACGCATCGTCTACACGTACGACATGTGGATCGACGACGCCCACATCTCCACGTCGATCACGACGATCGTGCTGGAGCCGACCGACGACGGCACGCTGCTCGTCTTCACCGAGCAGGGGGTCCACCTCGACGGCCACGACACCGGCGAGCAGCGGGAGCTGGGCACGGCGGGGCTGCTCGACGCGATGGGTGCGACGCTGGAGGCATGAGCACACCCGAGATCACCGACGTGCCCGTCCGCGACGGCGGCATCCGCCTCGGCCAGTTCCTCAAGTTCGTGGGCGTCGCCGACTCCGGTGCCGATGCGGGCGCGCTCATCGCCGACGGCGAGGTGCTGGTCGACGGCGTGGTCGAGACGCGGCGCGGCCGGCAGCTCGAGCGTGGAGCCGTCGTGGAGGTCAGGAAGCCGGCGGGACCGGAGCGTTACCGCGTCGCCTGACGATCACGAACCGGCGCGCGGACCCTCGAGCCACTCCGTGATGAACGTGTCGCTCGCGTGGATGTGGGTGGCGATGTAGCGGTCGGGGCCGACGATCTCGAACTTGTGCGGCGTGAACGACGGCACCACCAGCACCTGGCCGGCGACACCGATCAGCTGCTCGCCGGCCACCGTGAAGAGCGCCTTGCCGCCGCGGATGACGAATGTCTCGGAGTACGGGTGCTGGTGCAGGTCCGGCCCCTCGCCCTCCACGTCGCTGTCCTCGAAGATCAGTGAGACGCCCGCCCCGTAGGCCGCGCCCTGGATGTTGTCGAGGATGCGGCCGTCCGGCCTGGTCGTCCCCGTGGTCTCGATGACGTGCATGCCTCGACGTTATGTGCGACCTGCGACAACGGAAAGAGCGGCCCGCGGCCGACGTGCGACCGATACCGTTGGCAGATGCTCACCGTCCTGGCGATCGTCGTGGCCATCACGTTCGTCTTCACGGGCGGGGTCAAGCTGTTCAACGTTCCGGCATCGCTCGCGATCCGCGACTCGCTCGACATCCCGCCCGGGCAGTGGCGGCTGATCGGCGTCCTGGAGTGGCTGGGTGCCGCCGGCGTCGCCATCGGGCTGGCGTACCGGCCGCTCGGCCTGGTCGCGTCGATCGCCCTCGCGGCCCTGCTCGTGGGCGCGATGTTCACCCGCGTGCGGGCGGCCGGTCGTCACGATCGCTCCGAGGCCACCGGACTCGCGCTCGACACGGCGACGCTCGTCCTGGCCGCCGCGGCAGCGGTCGCCTTCGCCGCCAGCCTCTGACGGACCCCGCGCCGGGCGTCAGGGTGGGTCGGGCAAGATGTGCGCATGCTTCGCTCCCGCCTCGTGGTCATCGTTGCTGCGACCAGCGTTCTTGCTGCCTGCCAGGCCAGTACCGACGACTCGAAGTCCGGCAGCCGAGGCGGCACCCCGACGGCCATTGCACCTGCCGAGGTCCCGTCGAACGTCTCGACGCTCACGCCCTACCCGGCGCCCACCAAGACGACGGAACCGAAGGCTCCCGACGGGTTCAAGCCGGTGTTCGCCGAGAACGTCGCCCGACACGGGGCTCGGTCCCTCACCGACGGCGACCTCCTCGACGAGACCATCGCCCTGTGGGACGAGGCCAAGCAGGCGGGCGCCCTCACCTCGGCCGGCAAGCGGTTCGGACCCGACGCCCGGGCGCTCCGCTCGGCGATGAAGAAGGTGGGCTTCGGCAACCTCAGCACGCTCGGCAAGGAGGAGCACCAGGCCATCGGCGCTCGCGAGGGCAAGCGCCTGTCCGCCCTGTTCAAGCAGGCGGCCGCGGACGGCGAGAAGGTCGACATCTTCGACTCCGGCCAGGGACGCGCAGAGGCCAGCGCCGAGAACTTCTCCATCGGGCTGCGATCCGTGCAGCCCGATCTGGACATCGAGCCGCCGGAGTCGGACGAGAAGATGCTGAAGTTCGACAACGAGGACCGCCAGTACGAGAAGTTCCTCGAGGACGGCCCGTGGACCGCCCCCTACAACGAGGTCCGCAAGCTCTCGGGCATCGACCAGGCCGCGGTCGACGCGCTCAAGCACCTTTACAAGCCGGACTTCGTCGCCGGCATCGACGACCCGCTCAACCGGGCCAACGGCATCTTCGACGTCTACCGTTCGGGCCCGGCCATGAGCCGCGACGTCAACGTCGACACCAGGCCGCTCATGCCGAAGAAGGCGGCCGACGCGTTCGCCTACGTCGACGACGGGCGCTACTTCTACTCGCGTGGGCCGGGTCTCGACGGCGACGACGGCAGCTACCAGGCCGCCCAGATCCTGCTCGACGACTTCTTCACGGTGATCGACGACCACCTGAAGGGCCGCGGCAGTCACCTGCACGCGGCGGTCTACCGGTTCGCGCACGCCGAGGAGATCACGCCCTTCGCCGCGCTGATCGGACTACCGGGAGCCGACGAGCCGGCCACGCCCGGCGAGACGTACACCCACGACAACAACGACTTCCGCATCTCCCGGGTGACCCCGCTGTCCGCGAACATCGAGTGGACCGTGTGGGCCAAGGGCGACACCCACATCGTCTCGATCCGTCACAACGAACGACCCACCACGGTCGGCCGTGACTGCAAGGCCTACCAGGGCACCGAGACCTTCTACGAGCTCGACGAGCTCAGGACCTGCCTCGGCGCCACCGGCTAGTCGGCGGGTGACCAGTCCGGAGTGCTCTCCCACACCTTGGTCCGGGTCAGGGGTGTGACGTCCGACCCGTCCCGCCGCATGGCGTAGAGGTCCGGAAGGTGGCCGACGCCCTCCATGGCGAACACGATCCACTTGCTGTCGGTCGAGAAGGACATCGAGAAGACCTGCTTGCCCTTGGCCTTCGTGAGCTGGGTGAGGCCCGACCCGTCCGGCTTGACGGCGTAGATCTCACCGATGAACTCCTCGTCGGTCGGCTCGGACCGGAAGCTGATCAGGGTGCCGTCGGGCGACCAGGACGGCTCCTGACCCGCCAGCTCCCATGGGGTGACCCGTTTGGCGTTCGTCCCGTCCGCGTCGGCGACGAAGACGGCGGTCGCGTCGAGCGGCCTGTCCGTCTTGTTCAGGCGGGTGAAGGCGATCTGACGGCCGTCGGGTGACCACGTGACGGTGCCGTCCTCGGCCTTGGTGGGAAGCTTCTTCTGGGTGACCTGCTTCGCCTTGGACCCGTCGAGGTTCATGGTCGCGATGCCGCCCACCTCGATCCATTCCTCGCCCCGGAGCTGTGACAGCTCCCCGTAGGCCCAGGAGAAGGCCAGTGTCTTGCCGTCGGGGGACCAGGCCGGTTCGGCGCCCTCGGAAATCTGGCCGCCGGGGCCGATGGGCGACTTGCCCTGATCGACCCGGTGCTCGTCGGAACCGTCGGCGTTCACGACGTGCACCTCGTAGGGCTGGTCGGTGAACTCGCGGTGGAAGACGATCTGCTTCCCGTCCGGCGACCAGTCCGGGAACGCGTCGATGGAGTGCGCGGGAGGCTTGGTGATCTGGCGTTCGTGCTTCCCGTCGGTCGACATCGTGAACAACGCGGCCTGGGACTGTTCGGCGTCGAGGAAGCGCCGGAAGACGATCGTGCCGGCCGGCACGTCCGACGCGACCTTCGGCTTGGGCTCTGGGTCGCCTCCTGAACAGGCGGCGAGGAGGACGAAGGCAAGGGCGGCGAAGCCACCGGTTGCGGCGCGAACGTTCATGGGTGTCTCCAGACGTGGGGGTGTCACCCACGCTAGAAGTGCTGGTTGCACGTGGCACCGGTGTCAGCACTGGACCTCGACAGGGTGGAGGTACCCACCTCTGGCGGGTGCCGGCACTCTCAGGCGTCGTAGTCGAGGGCGAGCTCGTCCGTGACCGGGAGGCTCTGGCAGGTGAGCACGTATCCGTCGGTCAGCTCGTCGTCCTCGAGCGCGTAGTTGCGGCGCATGTGCACCTCGCCGCCGACGACCTTGGCGCGGCAGGTGCCGCACACCCCGCCCTTGCAGGCGTACGGCAGGTCGGCGCGAGCCTCCTGGGCGGAGTCGAGGACCGGCCGGTCGCGCGGCAGGCTGAGCTCGGTCGTGCGGCCGTCGAGGGTCAGCGTGACCTGGCTGGACGGTCCCTCCACGCCGGCCTCCGTGTGCGCGACCGGCGGCGGCGGGACGTCGACGAAGAACAGCTCCCGGTGCACCTTCTCCGGAGCGACGCCGAGGTCACCCAGCAGGTCGCGGGCTTCTTCGATCATCTCGAACGGGCCGCACAGCCAGAACCCGTCGACGGACTTCAGCGGGACGAGCGCGGTGAGGATGCGACGCATCCGGTCGGCGTCGAGGCGACCGCTGAACAGCTCGACGTCCCGCGGCTCGCGGGAGAGCACGTGGATGACCTCGAAACGTGCCGGGAACCGGTCCTTGAGGTCGGCGACCTCGTCGCTGAACATGACGGTGCCGGCCCTCCGGTTGCCGTAGACGAGCGTCACCTCGGCGTCGGGGTTGGCGAGCAGGGACGAGGCGATCGACAGGACGGGGGTGATGCCGGAGCCGGCGGCGATCAGCACGTGGCGACCGCCCAGGTCCGGGTCGGGGCCGAACGTGCCCGAGGGTGCCTGAACCTCGATCTCGTCACCCGCCCGGACCTCGTCGACGAGCCACGTCGAGAACATCCCGTCCGGCACGACCCGCACGCCGACGCGCGGGGCGGCGCCGACGGCCGCGCAGATGGAGTACTGCCGGCGCTCCTCGCGGTCGCCGACGTGGCGGCGCAGCGTGAGCGACTGGCCGGCGGTGAACCGGAAGTCCTCGGCGAGATCGTCGGGGACGTCGAACGTCACCGCGGCCGCGTCCTCGCAGAGCCGGTCGACCCGCGCCACCCGGAGCGGATGGAAGGTGCCGCGACCAGATGCTTCGCGCACCGCCATCAGATCTCCTTCACGTGGTCGAAGGTCTCGCCGCAGGAGCGGCAGGTGTGCAGCGATCGGCACGCGGTCGTGCCGAAGTGGGACACCTCATGGGTGTCGGCCGAACCGCACTGCGTGCAGATGGGCGGGCGCGACGGCATCAGGATCAGGTCGGTCGGCCCGTCGTTCGGACGTGGCGGCGAGATGCCGTGCTCGGCGAGCGCATCACGGCCACGGGGACTGATCCAGTCCGACGACCATGCCGGAGTGAGCGTGGTGCGCACCTCGGCGTCGTCGAAGCCGGCACGGTGCAGGGCGACCAGCACGTCGGCGCGCATCGTCGCCAGCGCGGGGCAGCCGGTGTAGGTCGGCGTGAGGGTGACGACGACCCTGTCGTCGTCGACGGTGACGTCGCGCAGCACCCCGAGGTCCTCGAGGGTGAGCATCGGCAGCTCCGGATCGACGACCTGGGCGACGGCTTCGTACGCGTTCACCATCGCCCCCTCGGGTGCTCGCGGGCGAGCCCCTGCATCTCGGTCAGGAGCTCGACGAAGGGCTCGCCGTGCCGGCCGTCGCGCCCGCCTCCTGGTGCCGACGTGACGTCGGGACGATCCAGTCCGGCGGTGGCGAGCACCTGGTCGACGACGCCCATCGCGTCGCCGAACGCCTCGGCGTGGTCGGCGGCGACACCCGGCAGGCTTCGAGCCACGTCGTGCTCTTCGCCCAGCTCTGCGACGTCGGGCCACACGTCCTGCAGCGCGGCCGTCATGCGCTCGCGTGAGAGCTCGGTGCCCCGGGCGAGCGTGATGCACCAGCGCGCCGCGTGCTCGCGGTGGTAGCGCACCTCCTTCACGCCCTTCTCGGCCACGGCGGCGAGCACCGGGTCGGCCGACTTGGACAGGCGTTCGAGCAGCGCAAGGCGCCAGGAGGAGAACACCAGCAGGCGCACCATCGTCGCGGCGAAGTCGCCGTTGGGCTGCGCGACGAGGGCCACGTGACGGAAGGCGTCGGCGTCGCGGAAGTACGCGAGGCGGTCGTCGGTCGGGACGGGGGAGTCCTCCGGCAGCGTCGGGACGACGCCGGGATCGGCGGCCGCGGCACGAGCGAGCAGCAGCCTTGCCTGGCCGAGCAGGTCGAGCGCGATGTTGGCGAGGGCGACCTCTTCCTCGAGCTCCGGCGCGTGCGTCGTCCACTCGGCGAGGCGCTGCGCGAGCACGAGCGAGTCGTCGCCCAGCATCAGGCAGTACGCGGCGAGTGCCGTGCCGTCGACGCCGCTCGGCACGGTGGTGTCGACGCCGGCGAGCGGGTCGTCGAAGCTCGTGCCGAACGCCCAGCGCGCGTCGTCGTCGGCCTCGACGAGGCTGGTGTAGGCCCCATGATCGACGCTGTCGTGCTCGGTCTCGGTCATCACATGTGGGGGACGTGCTCGGGCACGTCGTAGAAGGTCGGGTGGCGGTACACCTTGTCGCCGCTCGGCGCGAAGAACGGGTCCTTCTCGTCGGGACTGGATGCCGTGACGTCCGACGACCTCACGACCCAGATGCTCACGCCCTCGTTGCGGCGGGTGTAGACGTCGCGCGCGTTGCGCAGCGCCATCTCGTCGTCGGCGGCGTGGATCGAGCCGACATGCACGTGGTTGAGGCCGCGCTTGCCACGCACGAACACCTCGTAGAGCGGCCAGTTGTCGGTCATGCGACGTCCTCCTGCGTGCGGGCGTACTCGGTGGCGGCTTCGCGCACCCACGCGCCCTCCTCGTGGGCGGCCTTGCGGCGCGCGATGCGCTCGGCGTTGCACGGACCGTCACCGCTGATGACGCGCATGAGCTCGTCCCAGTCGGGCGTCCCGAAGTCGTAGGAGCCGCGCTCCTCGTTCCAGGCCAGATCCGGGTCGGGCACCGTGACGCCGAGGGCGTCGGCCTGTGGCACCGTCATGTCGACGAAGCGCTGCCGCAGCTCGTCGTTGGTGTGCCGCTTGATGCCCCACGCCATGGACTGCACGGTGTTGGGGGAGCGGTCGTCGGGCGGGCCGAACATCATCAACGAGGGCCACCACCAGCGGTCGACCGAGTCCTGCACCATGGTGCGCTGGTCGTCGGTGCCGTTCATCATCGTCATCAGCAGCTCGTAGCCCTGACGCTGGTGGAACGACTCCTCCTTGCAGATCCGGATCATCGCGCGGGCGTACGGTCCGTACGAGCTGCGGCACAGCGGAACCTGGTTGCAGATGGCGGCACCGTCGACGAGCCACCCGATCGTGCCGACGTCGGCGTAGCTGGGGGTGGGGTAGTTGAAGATCGAGGAGTACTTCTGCCGTGAGGTGACGAGCGCGTCGGTGAGGTCGCCGCGGTCGGCGCCGAGCGTCTCGGTGGCGGAGTACAGGTAGAGGCCGTGGCCGGCCTCGTCCTGCACCTTCGCCATCAGCACGGCCTTGCGACGCAGCGACGGTGCCCGGGTGAGCCAGGCCCCCTCGGGCTGCATGCCGATGATCTCGGAGTGGCCGTGCTGGGCGATCTGGCGCACGAGGGTGCGGCGGTATCCGTCGGGCATCCAGTCGCGCGGCTCGATGCGTGATCCGTGCGCGATCGTCTCGTCGAAGTGCTCCTGCAGCGCGTCGTCTGCTGTGTCCATCATGCTCCAAACCGAATGATCGTTCGGTTCGAGTGTAACCAATCACGCGGCGCGAGTGAAACGTGCGTGCCGCCGTGGCATTCGGCTGGGGTCGAGGCGCGCCGGTGGGATGAGCTCCGGGATCCCGTCAGGAGCGAACCGGACGTCCCACCCGTCTTGATGAAGAACCCGGTGGTGGTGCGGACAGATCAGGACCCCGTCGTCGAGATTCGTGGTGCCGTCGTCGGCCCAGCGTTGTCGGGCGTGGTGGCCGACGCACCAGGATGGTGGCCGGTCGCAACCGGGGAAGATGCAGCCTTTGTCGCGGAGCTCCAAGGCCCGGCGCTGGTGGTTCGTGAACAATCGCCTGGACCGGCCGACATCGAGTGGGAGTGACTGGCCGCCGAACACTGCCGGCAGGATCCGTAGTTCACACGCCATCCGGCGAGCTTGACCGGCACTGATCTTGGTACCGGTGGACAGTGTCGCAGTCCGGATCTTGTCGACCAGCACCTCGAGGTCGAGGTTGATGGTCAGGATCGCGCCGACGCCGGCGGTGTCGGGAAGCCGATCAGCCGGAATGGCCTCGATGAGGGAGCAGAGTGCCCATCCGAGACGCTGACCGTACCGGGGTCGCTCCTCGAGCACGGCGTCGTCTGTGGACTCTGTCGTCATGATCTGGGGTGCGGAGATGGCTTCGAGGGCGTTGCGAAGCATGTCGGCCTGGGCTTCGGGAATCACGAAACCGCCCTTCGCCGTACCGTCTTTCTGATCGGCCATCCAGAACTCGGTGCGCGCCCACGACTTCTTCTCCCGGTCCTCGACCATCTGGTTCTCGACGGCATCGACCGATTCCGGCGCGAACACCTCGGAGATCCGGTCGGCCCGGCGAGCCAGGCTCTTCAAGTCCATCTGCGGTGCGTCGCACAGCAGCTGTGTCTCGCATGCCTCTCGCTGATCGACGGTCACCGTGGCCGGGAGGCCGTCCAACGTCTTGGCGATCAGCTCCGCCTGGGAGACCGAGACCTCGCCCCTGCCGAGCGCCTCCTGGGTCTTGGTGGCTGTAGCGAACCGATCGGCTTGCTGCACCATTCGATCACCAGCTCGCCGGTCGCCGCCGAAGCCGGACGCCAGCAGCGACCCGGTGGAGGTGGCCCCTTGGCGCCGTGCCTCACCAGAAGCCTCGACAGCCCGCGCGGACGCGAGCTGATGTGCCTCGACCCGCGCACTGAGCCTCATCAGCGACCGCGCTGCCACGGCGGCCTCCTGCCCGGACAGTCGCTCGTACGCCTCGAGTGGCAGCTCATCCAGCTGGGCATGCAGATTCGCCAGCACCTGTTGCGGCGACTTCTCCATGACACTCCCAGAGGACTCGAATGTTTCTTCGATACTAGGGCTCATCGCGCCGTGATACCGCTGTCATCGCAGGCCCTGTGGACAGAGAGTCGCAACACGCGCCGTGTGGATATCGAACCCAGGAACCAGCGCAGGCAGGCGTCGTCGGTCAGGCCCGTATGCCGTCGAGCACCATCGACGCGATCTGGTCGGCAAGCGCGGCCGGCGACAGGTCACGACCGGGCCGGTACCACTCGACGAGCGAGTTCACGACGCCGAACATGAGCCGCGCCGTGGTGCGTGCGTCGACGTCGGAGCGCACGTCGCCCTCGTCGATCGCCTCCTGCACCAGCCGGGCCACGCGCCGGTCGAATTTCCGTCGTTGGTCGAGCGCCCAGCGCTCCGTCTCGGTGTTGCCGTGCACGCGCAGCAGGAGCGTGACGTAGGGAAGGCGGTCGGCGAGAATCTGCACGTCGCGCCGCACCAGGTGATGCAGCCGGTCGATCGCGCGACCGGCGATCACGTCGTCCGCATCGAGGCTGTCCAGCAGCGGGTCGAGCGCCCGCTCGAGCGCCAGCCGCAGCAGCTGCTCCTTGCCGTCGACATGGTGGTAGATCGACGACTTCGACAGCCCCGACGCCCGTGACAGGTGCTCCATGCTGGTGCCGTCGTAGCCGCGGGCGGTGAACACCTCGGCGGCGACGGCGAGCAGCGAGTCCTGGTCGTAGCGGGGCCTTGGCCGGCCGGACGGCAACGTCCGTGCGCGCGGCGTGCGGGATGCCGGGGCCATGCTGCGATCATCGCACGACCGTTCGGTCGGTCCGGCCGTACTACGCCGTCTGGCCCTTGACAAGATTTGTACGCCGTGCAAATCTATTTACACAATGTCCAAGGCAACTGCTGATGCCGGCTGGCGCGAGGCGCGCCGCGATGCCGCGCGGTCCAAGCTCCTGGCAGCCGCGTGGGAGATGGTGCGCGAGGACGGCCTGGGCGCCCTGACGCTGCGCGGGCTCGCGAAGCGTGCCGGTGTCACCCCTCCCACCGTCTATGCGTACTTCGACTCCAAGAACGCCATCTACGACGCGATGTTCGGCGAAGCCGCAGAGGCCTTCGAGGCGTCGCGGATGGATCTGCCCGACAGCGGCTCGGCATTCGACAACCTCGTCGCCGACGTCCACCGGTGGGTGGACTTCTGCACGTCCGACGTGGCCCGCTACCAGCTGCTCTTCCAGCGTCCGATTCCCGGCTTCGAGCCCTCCCCTGAGTCCTATTCACCGGCCGTGCGCGCGCTCGACCTCACCCGCGAGTACCTGGCCCGCAACGGCCAGACGGAGCCGCGGCACGTCGACCTGTGGACCGCCGTGACCACGGGACTCGTCGATCAGCAGATCTCCAACGACCCCGGCGGCGACCGCTGGACCCGGCTCATCGAGGACGTCGTCCGCATGATCCTCGCCCACACCTCCGAGAAACCCCCCGAATAAGGAGATTCCCATGTCCGACACGCCACAGCTCCGGCTGCATCACCTGGCCCTGACCGTCGCCGACCTGGACGCGAGCGTCCAGTGGTACGAGGCGGTGTTCGACGTCCACCCCGTGCTGGACGTCCCCCATCAAGGCGGCGTCGGACGGATCCTCGCCGACGCCGACCAGACCCTGATGTTCGCCCTGCACCGGCACGAGACGAACGACGGTGGCCTCTTCGAGGAGACGACGACGGGCCTCGACCACGCCGGCTTCGGCGTCTCGAACCGCGATGACCTCGAGGCGTGGCAGGACCACCTCGAGGCCCACGGTGTGGTGCGCAGCGACGCGGCCGACAAGCCGCTCACGCAGTCGCCCATCGCCGACGAGCCGTACGCAGCGGTGCTGGTCTTCCGTGACCCCGACAACATCCAGCTCGAGCTCTTCGCGCCAGCCACCGGCTGACGCGAAGAGCTCGGGGCTCAGCGCTTGGTGGCGGTGAGCAGCAGGTACTCCCAGCGCATGATGCCGTCCTCGTCGGCGAAGCTGGCCGCGAGCTGGTCGAGCGCAGCATCGAGGGCGGCCACGCGGGCCGGGTCCTCGCCGATGAACGTGTACACCGCGATCGTCGGTCCGTAGGTCCGCTTGAAGTACTCGCGGAAGTCCGACGGCCCGGGGAAGTCCTCGACCGTGGCGACGTTCTTGACCGCGCTGACGTCGGTGACGGCGTCGCCCAGCAGGCCACGTACGTGGTCCTCGTCGCCCCACAGCGGCGGGGGCTGCGCGCCGGGAGGCGGCGGCGGTGCGAACGGCTTCATCGTGGCGAACATCTGCCCGATGAACCCGGCCGGCGTCCACGCGATGTTCGCGATCGTGCCGCCCGGGCGGCACACCCGCACCATCTCGTCGGCGCTCTCCTGGTGGTGCGGCGCGAACATCACGCCCACGGAGGACATCACGCAGTCGAACTCGCCGTCCTCGAACGGCAGGTTCTCGGCATCGGCCTGCTGCCAGGTGAGGGTCGCACCGCGATCCTCGGCGATGCGGCGTCCTGCGTCGAACAGCTCCGGCGTCAGGTCGCTCGCGACGACGTCGGCACCGGCAAGTGCCGCCGGGATGGCGGCGTTGCCCGACCCGGCCCCGACGTCGAGCACGCGATCGCCGGGCCCGATGTGGCACGCGTCCACGAGGGCCACGCCGAGCTCGGGGATGATCTCGGCCGCCACGGTGGGGTAGTCGCCGAGCGCCCACATGGCCCGGTGCTTCGCCTTCAGTGCGGCGTCGTCGTTGATGATCTCTTGCGTCATGATGGCTCCTTCTTGTCTGGAACGACGGTATGGATGCAACTCAGGCGTTCCTAGTACCAGATCTGTACTGCCGTCGTACGCTGACGAGATGGGCTCCCCGTACCGCCAGTTCTGCCCCGTCTCGAAGGCCATGGAGCTGCTCGACGAACGGTGGACGATGCTCGTGATCCGTGAGCTCGTCATCGGGTCGGAGAGGTTCAACGACCTGCGCCGTGGACTTCCACGGATGTCGCCGACACTGCTGTCGCGCCGCCTGCAACAGCTCGAGCGGGCCGGCATCGTCGAGCGCACGGTCTCCGGCAAGGACGTCCGCTACACCGTGACCGAGGCGGGCGAGGAGCTGCGCCCGGTCGTCGAGGCGGTGGGCGCCTGGGGAGTCCGTTGGATCGGCGAGCTGGGCGACGTCGACCTCGACCCCCGACTCCTGATCTGGGACATGCACCGCAACGTCGACGCCGACGCGATCCCGGCCGGCCGCACGGTCGTGCAGTTCAGCTTCCCGGATGCCCCGCGAGGGCAACGCGACTGGTGGCTCGTGCTCGAGGAGGAGGAGGTCGACGTGTGCGACTTCGATCCGGGTTACGACGTCGCGGTCACCGTCTCGTCAAGCCTGCGCACCCTGACCGAGGTGTGGCGCGGCGACCTCGGCTGGTCGTCCGCGCTCCGTTCCGGTTCGCTCGACGTCCAGGGCACCGAGGCCATGCGACGCGCGGTCCCGGACTGGTTCACGCTCTCGACCTTCGCGGGTGTCCCACGTCCGGAAGGCCGGCTCGTCGCGGGCGCGGCCCGCTAGATCGAGACGGCCACCGGCTCGGACACGTCGCTCTGCGGGTCGACGATGATCTTGGCGTGGACCTCGGGGTCGCCGAGCGCGGTGAACGCGTTGTCGACACCAGTCAGTCCGACCGTGCCGGTGATGACGGGCGCCGCGTCGACCTTGCCGCGGGCGAGCAGGTGGAGAGTCTCGTGGAATTCCGGTGGGGTGTAGCCCAGCACGAACCGCAGGTCGATCTCCTTGTTGATCGCGACGGCCGGGCGGAGCCGGTCGGGATCCATGCAGACACCCACGACGACGACGCGGGAGAAGAGCGGTGCGCTCGAGATGACCTGCTCGAGCATGCCGGGCACGCCGACGCACTCGAAGATCACCGGGCGCTTCGGAGTGGCGGCACCGACCTTCTCCGCGGCGCGCCACACCTGCTGCCACGGCAGGAACGGGACGCCCCGCAGGCGGTCCATCGCGCCCAGGGCCAGGCCGAACGCGGCCGGTGCGCTGTCGAGGTGGCCATGGTCGCCACCGGCCGTGAAGGGTGCCTCGTGCTGGGGGTCGACGACGACGTCGGCCCCGCAGCGACGCGCCAGGTCGCGGCGTCCCGGTGAGAGGTCGCTGGCCACGACGGTCTTGACGCCGCTTGCCTTGAGCATCGAGATGACCGCCAGCCCGACCGGGCCGCAGCCGATGACGATGGCGACGTCACCCTTCTTGACCTCGCCGCGGCGGACGGCGTGCAAGCCCACCGCCATGGGCTCGGTGAGCGTCGCGAGCTCGGTGGACATGCCGTCGGGAACGGTCATCGCCAGGGCCTCCTCGACGACCATCTGCTCCGCGTAGGCGCCCGGGGCGTGCACGGAGTAGCCGACCGTGTGGACATCGTTCCCGAGCCTGAGCAGTGGCAGGGCGACCACGCGGTCGCCGACCTTGGCCCGCTGGCGGGTGCCGGGACCGTGACCGACGACCTCGCCGACGAACTCGTGTCCCATCACGACGCTGTGGCTCGATCGCATGAAGTCGGGGTAGCCCATCTCCTCGACGATGTCGGCGACGTCGTCGCAGCTGTGGCGGGCATGCAGGTCGGATCCACAGATGCCGGCACGCTGGACGTTGATGAGCAGGTGGCCCTTGCCCGGCACGGGATCGGGCACGTCGGCCACCTCGAGCTTCGTGTTCTCGCAGACGACGGCCTTCATGACGCTCCTTCGGGACGGCGGGTTGCGATCGAACGCTACTCGCGACATGCGGTGTCCGGCAGGATGGCCCCATGACCTCCCGTTGGACCGCCGACCAGATTCCCGACCAGTCCGGCCGTACCGCACTCGTGACCGGCGCCAACAGCGGGCTGGGACTCGTGACGGCCATGGAGCTGGCCCGGGCCGGCGCGACGGTGCTGATGGCCTGCCGGAACCTCGAGAAGGGTGCGGCTGCAGCCGACCAGATTCGTGCAGAAGTCCCGCACGCCCAGGTGGAGGTGGTGGAGCTGGACCTCAGCAGCCTGGAGTCCGTGCGGCAGCTCGCGGACTCGCTCGACGTCGACGCCCTCGACCTGCTGGTGAACAACGCCGGGATCATGTGGGTGCCACAGCAACGGTCCGACGACGGCTTCGAGCTCCAGTTCGGGACCAACCACCTCGGCCACTTCGCGCTCACCGGCCGGCTCCTGACCAGGCTCAGCCGGGCTCAGGCACCCCGCGTCGTCACACTGTCCAGCAACGAGCACCGCCGGGGGCACCTCCACTTCGACGACCTCCAGCTGGATCGCCGATACGGCTCCCGCAAGGCCTACCGCCAGTCGAAGCTCGCCAATGCCGCGTTCGGGCTGGAGCTGGATCGACGCCTTCGCGCCGCCGGCTCGCCGATCAAGAGCGTGCTGGCCCACCCCGGGTACACCGCGACCAACCTGCAGACAGCCGGGAAGACCGGGCCCATGAATGCGGTGATGACGCTCGGCAACCTCCTGGTCGGTCAGTCGGCGGAGATGGGCGCACTGCCGACGCTGTACGCCGCCACGGCCCCCGATGTCGAGGGCGGTGAGTACTACGGGCCGGATCGGTTCCGCGAGTACCGGGGGTATCCGAAGCGGGTCGAGGTGAAGCCCGAGGGTCGGAATCCGGAGGTCAGGGACCGCCTGTGGTCGGTGTCCGAGGAGCTGACCGGCGTCACGTACGACTTCACCGGGGTCGCCTGACCGGACGCGGTCGTACCCTCGGAGGCATGGACCAACGCATTTCCCACTGGGTCGACGGACGCACGCGCCCCGGAACCTCGGGCCGCACGTCACCCGTCTTCAATCCCGCCGTCGGTGAGGTGGCCGCCGAGGTCGACCTCGCGAGCGCGGCCGAGGTCGACGACGCCGTCCGGTCGGCGAAGCAGGCCGCGGTCGCCTGGCGGTCGACGTCGTTGTCGAAGCGAGCGTCGATCCTGTTCGAGTTCCGCCAGCAGCTGAGCTCGCGTGCCGACGAGCTCGCGTCGGTGATCACCGCGGAGCACGGCAAGGTGCACTCCGACGCGCTGGGCGAGATCGCCCGCGGGCTCGAGAACGTCGAGTTCGCCGCGGGCGTCCCGCAGCTGCTCAAGGGTGGCTTCTCCGAGCAGGCGGCCACGGACGTCGACGTCTACGACATCCGTCAGCCGCTCGGGGTCGTCGCCGGCATCACCCCGTTCAACTTCCCGGCCATGGTGCCGCTGTGGATGTGCGCGAATGCGATCGCGTGCGGCAACGCGTTCATCCTCAAGCCGAGCGAGAAGGACCCGTCCGCGTCCCTGCTGCTCGCCGACATGTGGCAGAAGGCCGGGCTCCCCGACGGCGTCTTCACGGTCCTCCACGGCGACCGCGAGGCCGTCGACGCGCTGCTCGAGCACCCCGACGTCGCGGCCATCAGCTTCGTGGGTTCCACGCCGGTGGCGCGGCACATCTACGAGACCGGCACGGCGCGCGGCAAGCGCGTCCAGGCGCTCGGCGGCGCGAAGAACCATGCGCTGGTCCTGCCCGACGCCGACGTCGACCTCGCCGCCGACGCGATCGTCGGTGCCGCGTACGGATCGGCGGGGGAGCGCTGCATGGCCCTCTCGGTCACGGTCGCGGTCGGCGACGTCGCCGACCGCCTGGTCGAGGCCATCGCCGTCCGGCTGCCCAAGCTCGTCATCGGCGACGGAGCAGCGCCGGGCATCGACATGGGCCCGCTCATCACCGGCGAGCACCGCGACCGCGTGGCCGGCTACGTCGATGCCGGCTCGGGGGCCGGAGCCACGGTCGTCGTCGACGGTCGTGAGGCCGACCTGCCGGAACGCGGCTTCTTCCTCGGCGCGACCCTGCTCGACCACGTGACGCCGGAGATGACCGTCTACACCGACGAGATCTTCGGGCCCGTGCTCGACGTCGTCAGGGTCGACACGTTCGACGAGGGCCTGGAGCTCATCAACAGCAACCCCTATGCCAACGGCACCGCCATCTTCACCCGCGACGGCGGGGCGGCCCGGAGGTTCCAGTTCGAGGTCGAGGTCGGGATGGTCGGCATCAACGTGCCGGTGCCGGTGCCGGTCGCGTACTACTCGTTCGGGGGCTGGAAGGCGTCACTGTTCGGCGACACCCACATGTACGGGCCGGAGGGCATCAACTTCTACACCCGCGGCAAGGTCGTCACCTCGCGCTGGCCCGATCCGGCGTCGTCTCAGGTCGAGCTGGGCTTTCCGACCAACCGATGATTCCGGTTTGGGCGAGGGCAGGCTAGCCCTCCGCAGCCGCTGTCCGCTGGCCCACGTTGGTGCCATGGTGAGGGGACATCGAGCTCTCATCGGAGGTCACCATGGGTTCAGTGGCACGCATCACCAACATCAGCGCACGGTCGGACAAGGGCTTCGACGATGCCGTCGAGACCGGGATCCAACGCGCCAACCAGACGTTGCGCAACGTCCAGGGGGCATGGGTCAAGGACCAGAAGGTCGAGGTCGTCGACGGCAAGATCGCCGTGTGGCAGGTCGCCCTGGAAGTGACGTTCATCCTCGAGTGATCGCCGGCCGTGCTCGACTGGCCTCGCCGCCTCTGGTAGAACGTGTTCTAGATTTGGCTTCGTCACAGGTGGTGGAGGTGTCATGGGCGACGGGTCGGCAGACATGTCCTCCGGGCAGGCGTGGACGGACTTCTGTCGTGCGCTGGAGGCGGCGGGCGAGGTCGTGCTGCGCGACACCGCTCCCGACACTCCGCTCGACCGTGCCGAGGGGTATCGATACCTGACCCGCCTGCTGCGGGAGATGCTGTACTCGACGATCGAGAACGCCGACCCCGACTTCCCCCGCCTGCACGAGCTCGACCGGGTCAAGCTCGGAGCCGACAACCCCGACAACGTGTACCTCTCGGCGAACATCCGGGGCGACCGCACGTACCGCATCACCGGCACGCGTGGCACCATCGCGTACTTCAGCATCGGCTCCAAGGCGAACCGGTACGCCAAGGACGGCACCATGGCCTCCACCGGCGAGCTCTCCGACCGCGACCTGGTCGTCGGTGACGACGGCACCGTCGAGATCATCGCCAGCGCCACTCCTCAGGACCAGAACTGGCTGCCTCTCGCTCCGGACTCCACCGGCCTCGTGGTGCGCCAGACGTACCTCGACCGCACGACCGAGGCCCCCGGCTCCTGGCGCATCGAGCGGGTCGGTGACCCGATCGATCGCCCCGAGCTGGATCCGGCCTTCCTGGCCAAGGCGCTGGCGACGGCGGCCTTCTCGCTGCACGGCACGGCGGCCATGTTCGCCGGCTGGACCGAGCTGTTCATGAGCCGTCCGAACGAGATGCCCGACTTCGGGCAGGAGATGTTCCAGAAGGCCGGCGGCGACCCGGAGATCTTCTACCTGCACGGGTACTGGACGCTCGAGCCGGGACAGGCCTGGGTGATCGAGACGGACGTTCCCGACTGCCCGTACTGGAACTTCCAGCTCGACAACTGGTGGATGGAGTCGCTCGACCACGAGCGCCGGATCACCGTCAACAAGCACACCGCGCAACTCGACGACGGTGGGCGTCTCACGATCGTCGTCGCCGACCGGGATCCCGGCTGGGGCAACTGGATCGACACCAGCGGCCACCGCAGCGGAACCGCCCTGCTGCGCTGGCTGGGCGCCGAGAAGCACCCGATACCGGAGTGCCGCGTGATCGACCTGGAGGCACCATGACGACCCCAGTCACCAGCACGGAGGCGGCCCAGGCCCTCGACGTCGACGGGCTGCTCGCCGCCGCCCGCGACAAGACCGGGCTCAGCGACTTCGGTGACGACTGGTTCCTCGAGCCGCTGACCGTCCTCACGGCCGCGCTCGTCGACGAGGCCCGGCTGTCCGAGATGGGCCTCGCCCTCTCCCAGCAGCGCCTCACCGCCCTTCTCGCCGACCGCCTGCGGTTGCGGAAGTACCAGTCGGACCACCCGGAGGTCCTCGAGCAGGACGTGGTCGTCGCCGCCGAGATCTGCGGGCTGCCCCGCACGGGATCGACGCTGCTCCACCGTCTGCTGGCATCGTCGCCGCTCGTGACCTCGACGCTGTCGTGGGAGACCTCGTACCCGCTGCCGTTCCCCGGCGAGGGGCCGGACGCGGAGCTGCGCAAGCAGAAGGCGCGCGCCCGGTACGAGATGTTCATGGAGATGGCGCCTGACTTCGGCGACATCCACACGATCGAGTGGGACGGCCCGGAAGAGGACGTCATCGTGCTCGACCGCACGTTCACGTCGATGAGCTTCGACTCGTTCTACTGGGTCCCGACATACGGCGACTGGCTCCGGGAGTTCGACCAGGCTCCGGCCTACCGCGAGCTGCGGGAGTGGCTGCAGGCGCTGCAATGGCAGGACCCGACCCGACAGGGCCGGCCGTGGGTGCTGAAGTCGCCGCACCACCTCACCGCCGTCGACACCGTGCTCGACACGTTCGGCGACTGCAAGATCGTCATGACCCACCGTTCCCCCACGAAGGCCGTGCCGTCGTACGCCTCGATGGTCTGTGCGATCAGCGGGCAGTACAGCGACGACGTCAATCCGCTGGAGGTCGGCCCCTACTGGCGGGACCGGTTCGTCGTCGCGTTGCGAGCGTTCACCGAGGTCAGGGATCGTCGGCCGGACCGGATCGTCGACGTGGGCTTCAAGGACCAGATGTCCGACCCGGTGGGAACCGCTGCTCGCGTGCTGGACGAGCTGGGGATCCCGGCGGACCGAGACGCTCTCGAGGCGTACATGGATCGCAACAGGGAAGAGAAGCACGGCTCTCACACGTACACCGCGGAGGACTTCGGTCTGTCCGAGGCGGAGCTGGAGAAGGATTTCGCGTTCTACAGAGAGGTTGGCCCATGAGGAGTGCACAGTGATTCTCGACGGTGAAGTGGTGATCGTCTCCGGTGTCGGGCAGGGGCTCGGCGCGAAGCTGGCCGCTCGCGCGGCGACCGAGGGCGCGAAGGTGGTGCTGGCGGCCCGGTCGAGCGAGGTCATCGACCAGGTGGCCAAGGAGATCACGGCAGCGGGCGGCGAGGCCGTCGCCGTGCCGTGCGACGTCAGGAAGACGGAGGACGCGGAACGCGTCGCGGCCACGGCCGTGGAGCGGTTCGGCACCGTCACCGGCCTCGTCAACTCGGCGTACTCGCACCCCGGGTTCACCGATCTCCTGGACACGCCGGACAAGCAGCTGCGCCGGTCGATGGACGTCATCCTGTTCGGGTCGCTCGAGATGAGCCGTGCGGCCGTGCCGCACATGACCGGCGGCGGCTCGATCGTCAACGTCGGCACCATGTCCACGCGGCGGCCGCTGCGCGGTGAGGGTGGTTACGCCGTCGCGAAGGCCGCGATGGGCACGGCGACGCAGTACATGGCGCTGGAGCTCGGCGAGAAGGGCATCCGGGTCAACCAGGCGATCCTGGGCTGGCTGGACGGCCCGGGCGTGCGCTTCTACCTGACGATGACGGCCGAGGAGAAGGGAATCACCGAGCAGGAGGTCTACGACGACATCGCGTCCCGCAACCCCCTGAACCGGATCCCACCGGACGAGGCCTGCGCCGGCGCGATCCTGTACCTGCTGTCCAGCCTGGCCTCCGAGGTGACCGGCGCGACGATCGACGTCAACGGCGGGGAGTACATGCCGGCATGATCACCCCACGAAACTGCTCGCCACATTGCGTGTCGGTGAATGCCACCGCCGCGATCGGCTCGCACTTTCGCGGGAACCCCGAATGAGCAGCCACGTGGTGACGTCGGTGACGGTGGAGATCGCTGCGCCTGCGTCCTTCGTGTGGGACGTGCTGGTCGACTACGCGAGCTACCCGGAGTGGAACCCGTACACGATCGCGGTCGACACGACCCTGGAGATCGGCGAGCGCATCGACCTCACCCTGCCGAATCCTGACGGATCGGACGGCACGATGCTCAACCGCGAGTTCATCCGCGTCGTCGACCCGCCGCACCACCTGCGCTACGACACCGGCTCCGAGTACCCGGGGCTGCTCGGGATGCGGGACCAGTACGTGACGGAGCTGGCACCCGACCGGTGCACGTACCACACGACGGACACGCTCAGCGGCGAGCTGGCCGACCTGGTCATGGAGTCGAACGGTGCCTGGATCAAGGCCGGCTTCGACGCGGTGGCCGAGGCCTTGAAGGTCCGGGCGGAACAGCTGATCTCCGCGCACTGACGGAGGGTGTCGGTCAGGCAGCGACCTTCGCGTCGATGTCCTGGTCAGTCGGCCGGGACGCGCCCGACTTGTTGTATTTGCGGTGCCACTTGGCGGGGTCCTTCGGCGGCTTGGCGAACTGCACGAGCTGCTTGGCCACGCTGAACAGCTGCTTGGAGAGCCGACCGGAGTTGTACTGCAGTCCGTACTTCTCGCACAGGGCTCGGACCTCCGGCGCGATGTGCGGGTAGCGGCGCGCCGGGATGTCCGGGAACAGGTGGTGCTCGATCTGGTGCGAGAGGTTGCCGCTCATGATGTGGAAGAGCTTGCCGCCCGTGATGTTGGCCGAGCCGAGGAGCTGGCGCAGGTACCACTGGCCGCGGGTCTCGTTCTCGGCGTCCTCCTGGTGGAAGGTCTTGACCTCCGCGGGGAAGTGGCCGCAGAAGATGATGTTGAACGCCCAGATGTTCCGCACGACGTTCGCGATGCCGTTGCCCGCAAGCGTGGACAGGAAGAACGGTCCGGTGAGCGCGGGGAAGAGGACGTAGTCCTTGAGCATCTGCCTGGCGGCCTTGTCGCGGGCGCGACGCCACGCCTTCATGCCCTCGGCGTCGGTCTTCTTGCCGCTGAGCAGGTCGTTCCAGGGCGTGCCGTGCAGCATGACGCCGAACTCGAACAGCAGCATCAGGGCGACGGCGTAGGCCGGGTTGCCGAGGTACTTGTAGGAGTAGGGCTGGTCCTCGTCGATGCGCACGAGGCCGTAGCCGATGTCCTGGTCCTTGCCGTGGATGTTGGTGTACGTGTGGTGCTCGAAGTTGTGCGTGCGCTTCCAGTCCTCGCCGGGCGCCACGTTGTCCCAGTCGTAGTCATGGCCGCTGATCTTCGGGTCGTTCATCCAGTCGTACTGGCCGTGCATGATGTTGTGGCCGATCTCCATGTTCTCGAGGATCTTCGAGAGCGAGAGGGAGGCGACGCCGGCCAGCCATGCCGGCGGGATGAACGGCAGGAACATGAGGGCGCGTCCGGTGACCTCGAGGCCGCGCTGGGCCTTGATGACGTTGCGGATGTAGTCGGCGTCCTCCTGGCCCAGGTCGTCGAGCACCTTCTGGCGGATGGTGTCGAGCTCGCGCCCGAACTCCTCGAGCTGCTCGTACGTCATGTACTCGAGGCCGATGGTGGCGCGCTTGGCGTCGTCCGTGCCGACGAGCGGCTTGGGCGCCTCGTTGTGGGCGCTGGCGCTGCCGGCGGGGATCAGGTTGCGCTTGCGGGGAGTGCTCATGGTGCTCTCCTCTGGAAGTCGGGGTTCACTGAGCAGTCAGGACGCTGCTGTTGAGTGAACGTGTGTACACCGAAAACGGTGTCATCCGTAGCCTTGGAGCGCAAGCCGAGGGAGCGTGACGTCCAACACGATGGAGAACGAGTGTTCACCGAACCCGGGGCCGGACGTGCAGGAGCGGGCTGTCCACGTCACTTCGCTGGAATGGTGAGACCGAACGCCTCGGCGAAGTCGGGCGCGGTGCGTTGCTTGCCCAGTCGTGGCGTGTGACCGAGGTCGGCGAGCAGTCCGCCCAGCGAGTACAGGTCGACCGGGACGTCGGTGGTGTGGTTCTTCAAGGACGGATGTATCACGATCATCGGGATGTCGTTGGCGCCGTCCTTGTTGTCCTCGTCCGCGGTCACGACGATCAGCAGACGATCGTTCTTCCAGTCCGGCCCGTCCTTCAGGAGCTTGACGCGGTCGGCGATCCAGTCATCGGCCTGCCTGAGCTGGGTGGGTCCCTCGGATCCGCAACGGTCGTGGGCGTTGTGACAGTTGTCGGGGATGATGCCGCCGATGTTGGGGAGCGATCCGTTCTCGATGTCGGCGGAAAGCTCGTCGGTGTGGACGGTGTATCGCGCGAAGTTGTCCGCCTTCTCCGGCGTCGCGACGAACGGCACGGTGAACACGTGGCGCGGTGCGTAGCGACCGACGTTCTTGCGGCGGTCGCCGACGTCCTGCGGCAGGGCGTCGGCGTACATCTTCATCGTGCGGCCGGCTTTGAGGGCGTTGTTCCAGATGTCCGGCTGGGACAGGGTCCTGATGTCGTTGCCGGACAGGTACTTGCCGCCTGCACTGAGACACACGTAGTTGGGCTGTGACGGGTGCCCGCACGGGGCGAGAGCCCGGGGTGCGTCTCCGTACTTCTCGGCGAGTGCCGTCAGACGAGGCGCCCCGGTCCTGACCTGTTCCGAGGAGTGATTCTCCAGGATGAAGACGACGGCCTTGTCGATCTGGCCTTCCTTCGCCGTCGGGCTTGCCGTCGTCGCCGATGGGGAAGACGTGGGAGCGCGGCTCGGTGACGGAGTCGGGTCCGGCGAGGAGAGGAAGGAGGGCGGGAACGCGTAGGCCACCCCGGCCACAGCCAGGACGAGCACGGCGCCGCCGATGACCAACGCGAGCCGGCGTCGCCGCTGGCGCTGTCGCTGACGTCGTCGATCGGCTCGTCGCCCGCCGGTCGAGCTCATGCGGACGCCCGAAGGCGGGGTCGACCGACCAGATCATGGTGGCACGGCGGGACCGGGGTGAGCATCGCGCGGACGGACTTCATGCAACGCCTTCCGGATCTGGTGGTCGCCTGCAGGACATGGGCCGCCGCACCCGCACCACCGTGGCAACTGTCGTGGGTCGAGGCTACCGAGTGCACACCCGATCATGTGCCATGTTTTTCGTCATCAAGCACGCGCCGCTCGGGCAAGACGTCTCACGCTGGCCGGCAGCAGCATGATCATGCGAGGTCGACGCGGCTGGGAACCGACGTGGCGTCGCCAAGGTCGACGCCGGGTCGCTGACGGCGAGCCAGCGCAAGAATCAGCTCTGCGGCGGCGGCGTCGACCCAAGGACCGTCGCCGAGCTGCCAGTCGAGGTCGGTCGCCCGCAGGCTTCGGCCGGTGATGTCGAGGCCGAACGGCTGCGCACCACCGTCTGTCAATGTCGACAGGACGGCGTGGGTTGCCTCGTCGGAGGCGGTGCGAGGCAGCCCCGTAGCCGCCGTGATGTCGAGTCCGTGGATGACGACATGACTCAGTGCTCCCGCGGAGCCACCGCCAGGTGGTGCCCATGCCGCCATGGTTTCGCTCCGAAGGTCGTTGATGAGGGTGTCGAAGGGAAGGTCGCCGTCGCGCCGCGCGATCGTCTCGGAGAGGACGTCGAAGTCGCCTCCGGCTTCGGCGAGCTCCGCCATGAAGGCCGGGCCGTCGTAGCGCGCAGCCATCGTCACGTGTGCCACGACGTGCCGCACGGACCAGCCCGCGCACAGCGATGGGGCGTCGGCGATCGTCGGCGGTTCCGCCGCGAGGGCGTCGGCAAGAGCCTGGAACTGAGGGCCGACGAGGGCTTGCAAGCCAGCCTCGGTGGTGGTCATGAATGTCTCGCAGATGCGAATCGGGTCGAGGGGGCGTGAGACAGGGCAGCGTCACCGAAGGTGAACGACATCCAGAGGAAAGCCAGGATCACGCCCAGCCACAGAGGGAGAAATCGTCCTTGCGGGTCGCCGGCGAGGTTCGGCCAGATCGACAAGACGAGAACTGCGGGGCCGACGAGAACTGCCGTCCAACGCACCAGTACGCGGCCCTCGGCAGCGTGGCGGCGTGACATCGACCAGCCGAACGCGCAGATGCTGAGGAATCCGAGGGGGAACACGATGCCGTGGATGACGGCGTGCCACGAGACGCTCTCGCCCACACCGTCCGGGGTTCCCGGCGGGAATCCGAAGGCCGGATCCATGGGGAACAAGCCTCCGGCCATCAGCGCGAGGGCGAAGACGGACGCAAACCTTGGTGCCCATCGGCCTTCATGGCGATCGGAGGTGAGCCCCAGGCCGATGGCGCCGACAAGGAACGCGAGCCCAGCGACAAGGAATGTCGACGTCTGGATCCAGCCCGTGTCCCCGAGCGACAACGCACTCGGCGGATGCTCTGCGGGATGAAATCCCGTTCTGAATGTGGCGTGAACGATGATCGACGCAACGAAGAACGGCCCGGCGACCGTGCCCGCACCAAGAAGTACGCGCGGGCTCACGACGCTGCCTCCGCCGCCAGAGATTCCGTGTACGTCACACCGCGATCCACCGCTGTGACCCAACCGGCACGCGCTTCTGGCGTCCTCATGCGGGCCGGCAGACCGGACTGCGTCGTGACGACCTCCGTCGTCCGATCACCAAGGTCGGTGAAGCGGTTCTCGGTGAGGACCCCGGAGTCAACTTCACGCCAGGACAAGAATGACGTGGGCGACACGGACACGTAGCGCGCCCGCATCGTGTGGGTATCCCCGGTGACGCTGTTGACCATCGTCGTCTCGAATGCACCGTCGGGCCTGAGATCGACGATGATGTTCTCGAGTGGGGTGTGCATCCCCTCGGGCCCCCAGAAGTGCGTCAGATGCTCTGGCTGTGTCATGCAAGCGAACACCAATGCCCGGGGCGCTCGGTGTACACGGCGGATCGTGAAGTTCTCCTCGGTGAGGTGCTCAGTCACGATGGCTCCTTGGTCAGGTTGTGCAGATGCTCATCGAGCCGCTCATGCCGGCCGACCCATTCACGACGCTGGGAATCGACCCAGGCCAACGCCTCCACGAGTCGATCCACTTCCAGTCGTGCCGGCCGCGACTGAGCCGCCGTGCGGCGCGCCACGAGTCCCGCTTCTTGCAGAACCTTGAGATGACGGGACACCGCTTGCTGGGACATGTCGAACGGCTCGGACAGCACCCTGACCGTCGCTTCGCCTTGAGCCAGCCGCGCGACGAGCTGCACGCGAGTCGGGTCGGCCAGCGCCGTGAAGGTGCGCGCGAGCGCCTGGGCCTCCTGCTTGTTCACATCTGAAGTGTTGCACAACACTTCGGTTGTGTATAGGGGTGATGTGCGGTTGAGAGATGCGGGACGGACGAGGTCGGTGAAAGGGCCGAGCGCCATCTGCCCTGGGTAGATGTGTGCTTGTCGGTGGGCCCCGTGGGACTCGAACCCACAACCCGCGGATTAAAAGTCCGCTGCTCTGCCAATTGAGCTAGGGGCCCCGCCGGGGCCAGTCTGCCAGTCCCGGGCCGGGACTCGCGGAGGCACGTATTCATCCGGAAAAACGGCTGTCATGCTGACCGCTTGGGGGATATCCTGAGGAAAATCAAGAACCCACCCGAGCTTCCGTCCGGAGACCCCCCGATGCCAGCGCCACTCGACCACCGTCTTCGTGACGACGCCGTGCTCGACGAGATCGAGCTGACGAGTCGTCTCATGATCGCGGCCACCGAGCTCGGTCGCCCGCTCTCGCAGCACGAGGTCGACGAGATCCTGGGCGTCGTCGCCAGCTGAACGTCCACCCGTTCCGACCACCGCGGTTGGCTTGCCGCACGCCCGACCCCCTAGCATGATCGTGGCCTGCTTTTACCGACGGGAGCCGTGGCGTGCGTTTTCGCATTCGACCTCTTGAATCCTCGTTCTACGACCTGTTCTCCGAAGCTGCATCGCACCTCGTGCACGGAGCTGCGCTTCTTGCGCAGATGCTCGACGAGAGCACCGACAAGAAGGCGATCGCGGAGCAGATGCGCGAAGCCGAGCACGAGGCAGACGAGACCACTCACAAAATCGTCCGACGGGTGAACAGCACGTTCATCACGCCGTTCGACCGCGAGGACATCTACCGGCTCGCCAGCAGTCTTGACGACGTCATGGACTTCATGGAGGAAGCCGTCGACCTGCTCGGCCTCTACGAGATCGAGACGCTGCCGCCGGAGTTCGCCCCGCAGGTCGAGGTGCTGCAACGCGCCACCCAGGTGACCGCCGACGCGATGCCGCGACTCCGCACCATGAAGGACCTCGAGGAGTACTGGATCGAGATCAACCGGCTCGAGAACCAGGGCGACCGCTCCTACCGGCGGATCGTCGCCGACCTCTTCAGCGGCAGCCACAAGACGCTCGACGTGCTCAAGCTGAAGGACATCGTCGACTCCCTGGAGCACGCCATCGACGCGCTGGAGTCGGTCGCCAACACGGTGGAGCAGATCGCCGTCAAGGAGTCCTGAGTCGTGGACCTCACCCTGGCGTTGGTGATCGGCACGGTCGCCATCGCACTGTTCTTCGACTACACGAACGGCTTCCACGACGCTGCCAACGCCATCGCGACGTCGGTCTCGACCCGGGCCCTCACGCCGCGCATCGCGCTCGCCATGGCGGCCGTCCTGAACTTCGTCGGCGCCCTGCTGGGCGTCGAGGTCGCCAAGACGATCAAGGACATCCTCACCGGGTTCGACACCATCGACTCGGCCAACCACGCGCTCACGATCGTCGCCAGCGCGCTCGTCGGCGCCATCACCTGGAACCTCATCACCTGGTACTTCGGCATCCCCTCCTCGTCGTCGCACGCCCTCATCGGCGGGCTCATCGGCGCCGGTCTCGCGTCGGGCGTCGCGGTCGACTGGGACAAGGTCGTCGAGAAGGTCGCCATCCCGATGGTGGTCAGCCCGTTGCTCGGATTCACCGGGGCCTTCCTCGTGATGACCGCGATCATGTGGATCTTCAGGCGAGCACGACCGCACACGGTCAACCGAGGGTTCCGCCTCAGCCAGACCGTCTCGGCTGCGATGCTCTCGCTCGGCCACGGACTGCAGGACGCACAGAAGACGATGGGTGTCATCCTGCTCGCGCTCATCGCCGGCGGTGAGCACGCGAGCAACGACGACATCCCGCTCTGGGTGATCATCGCGGCGGCCACCGCGATCTCGCTCGGCACGTTCTCCGGCGGCATGCGCATCATGCGCACCATGGGACGCCGTATCATCGCGCTCGATCCACCGCGTGGGTTCGCGGCCGAGGTGACGGCGTCGTTCGTGCTCTACTTCATGGCGATCGGACAGGGTGCCCCCGTCTCGACCACGCACACCATGACCTCGTCAGTGATGGGTGCCGGCGCCACCAAGCGGTTCAGTGCGGTGCGTTGGGGCGTCGCCCGCAACATCGTCACGGCCTGGATCATCACGATTCCGGCGGCGGCGCTGGTGGCTGCGCTCGTCTACGGGATCATCCACTTCCTCGTCCCGGGCAACTAGACCGCGACTCAGCCGAACCGACCCTGGATGTAGGCCTCGGTGGAGGTCTCGTCGGGGTTCGAGAAGATCTTCTCGGTGCGACCCACCTCGACGAGGCGACCGGGCTTGCCGACGCCGGACAGGTTGAAGAACGCCGTCTCGTCGGAGACCCGCGCGGCCTGCTGCATGTTGTGGGTGACGATGACGATCGTGTACTGCTCCTTGAGCTCGTGGATGAGGTCCTCGATGACGCTCGTCGAGATCGGGTCGAGCGCCGAGCACGGCTCGTCCATGAGCAGCACCTCGGGCTCGACCGAGATGGCCCGGGCGATGCAGAGACGCTGCTGCTGACCGCCGGACAGGCTCGATCCGGGACGGTTGAGACGCTCCTTCACCTCGCCCCACAGGCCGGCCTTGCGCAGGGACGCCTCGACGATCCCGTCGGTGTCCGTCTTCTTCATCCGCTTGCCGTTGAGCTTCTGCCCGGCGAGGACGTTGTCGTAGATCGACATCGTTGGGAACGGGTTGGGCCGCTGGAAGACCATGCCGACCATGCGGCGGACGTCGACCGGGTCCATGTCGGAGCCGTAGAGGTCCTGGCCCTCGACGAGGACCTTGCCCTCGACGCGCGCGCCCTGGATCACCTCGTGCATGCGGTTCAGCGACCGGAGGAACGTCGACTTGCCGCAGCCGGACGGACCGATGATCGCCGTCACGGAGCGTGCCCCGATCGGGATGTTGACGTCCTCGACGGCGAGGAAGTCGCCGTAGTAGATGTTCAGGTCCGAGACATCGATGCTCGTGGCCATGTCGGTTCCTTTCGCGCGGTCGTGGGTGCGTACAGGTCGGATGAGGGTGCTGTTCATCGGTCGCCCTTCGGTGAGAAGAAGTGAGAGACGAGACGGGCGATGAGGTTGAGCAGCATCACGATCATCAGCAGCACCAGCGCCGCGCCCCAGGCGCGGTCGATGCTCGGTCCCGGGGGGACACCAGGTGATGTCACGGCGGAGTAGGCGAACACCGGGAGGGTCGCCATGCGGTCGTTGAAGAGGTCGAAGTTCGCCGAGTCGGACAGGCCGGCGATGACGAGCAGGGGAGCCGTCTCGCCGATCACGCGGGCCACGGCGAGGGTGATGCCGGTGACGATGCCGGCCAGTGCCGTCGGCAGCACGACCTTGAGCACGGTGCGCCACTTGGGCACGCCCAGGGCGTAGGAGGCCTCGCGCAGCTCGTTCGGCACGAGCTTGAGCATCTCCTCGCAGGACCGCACGACGACCGGGATCATCAGCACCGACAGGGCAACAGCACCGCCGATGCCCATGCGGACGCCTGGACCGACGAGGATCACGAAGAGCGCGTAGGCGAACAGTCCGGCGACGATCGACGGGATGCCCGTCATGACGTCGACGAGGAAGCGGATCCAGCGCGCCAGCCGGCCGCCTTCGCCGTACTCCACCAGGAAGATCGACGTGAGCAGGCCGATCGGCACGGAGATCACGGCAGCCGCCGCCGTGATCAGCAGCGTGCCGATGATCGCGTGATAGACGCCGCCGCCCTCGCCGACGACGTTGCGCATCGAGTAGCTGAAGAACTCCGCGCTGAGCACCGGGGCACCCTTGGAGATCACCGTCCAGAGGATGCTCACCAGCGGGAACAGTGCCAGGCCGAACGAACTGGTGACCAGCACCGTGACGAGCCGGTCGACGGCCTTGCGGCGTCCCTCCACCGCGGCCGACCAGACGGGCAGCACGAGGCAGACGACCCAGGCGGCGAGCACGGAGCGCACGCCGCCGACGCCGGAGGCGTAGAGGCCGAGCAGGACGACGAGTGCACTCGCGAACACCGCCCGCGGGGCCCAGGTCGGGAGCATCGGGGAGTGCCGTGGGGACTCGGTCTCGTGGACCGGGCCGGGCGTGAGGAGAGTGGTCATCAGTTGGCCCCCGAGAATTCCTTGCGGCGGTCCACGATGAGCCGCGCTGCGAAGTTGACCGCGAACGTGATGACGAAGAGCACCAGGCCACTCGCGATCAGGGCGTTGACGCTGAGACCGCTCGCCTCCTTGAAGCTCAGGGCGATGTTCGCGGCGATCGTGCTCGGGTTGGTGCTGCTGATGAGGTTGAAGGTCACGACGCCGGAAGCCGAGAGCACCATCGCGACGGCCATGGTCTCGCCGAGCGCGCGGCCGAGGCCGAGCATGGCGGCCGACACGATGCCGGAGCGTGCGTACGGGAAGACCGCCATCCGGGTCATCTCCCAGCGCGTGGCGCCGAGGGCCAGCGCGGCCTCCTCGTGCAGCCGCGGCGTCTGCAGGAAGATCTCGCGGCAGATGGCGGTCATGATCGGCAGGATCATCACCGCGAGCACGAGGCTGGCGGTGAAGATCGTGCGTCCGGTGGCCGACGGCTCGCCGGAGAAGAACGGGAGGAAACCGAGATGCGCGTGCAGCCACTCGTAGGCCGGCACGAGCTGACCGGCGAGGAAGCCGATGCCCCACAGGCCGTAGACGACGCTGGGGACCGCGGCGAGCAGGTCGATGAGGTAGCCCATGACCGCGGCCAGACGACGTGGTGCGTAGTGCGAGATGTAGAGCGCCACACCGATCGCCACCGGCACCGACATGATCAGTGCGAGGAACGCGGCGAGCAGGGTGCCGAAGACGAGCGGCCAGACGTAGGGCAGGAAGTGCTGGCCGCTCTTCACCTCGTCGGGTGACGCGACCATGCCGGGGATGCCCTCGACGGTGAGGAAGATCGCCACCCCGGCGAGAACCAGGAGGATCGTGATCGCGGCACTCGTCGACATCCCGGAGAACACCCGGTCGCCGAGGCGACGGACCGGAGCGGCCTGCTCGGGCTGCTCAGGGACGATGGTGCTGGTCACGATCTTCCTTCCTGGATGAGGGACACGGCCGCCCGGTCGCTGCCACGGTGGTTCTCACCGAGGTGACGTCCGGACGGCCGTGCGCTGCTCAAGACGCCGCGATCGTTTCCACGGCGGTCTGGACCTTCTGGCCCACCGACTCGGACAGCGGCGCTGAGCCGGCATCCTTGGCACTGGTGGCCTGCCCGTCGGTGCTGGTCACGTACGACAGCCAACCCTTGACGAGCGCGGCCTTGGCCTTGTCGTCGTACTGCTGGCAGGCGATCTGGTAGGAGACCAGGACGATCGGGTAGACGCCCTTCGTGTCGACCTTGCGGTTGACGGTGATGGCGATGTCGGTCGCGGCGCGACCCTCGACCTGCGTGGAGGCATCCAGCACCTTCGACGCGGCCTCGGGCGAGACGGCCGTGAACGAGTCACCGACCTTGACCTTGGCGGTGCCGAGGTCACCGGCCTGGCTCTCGTCGGCGTAGCCGATCGTGCCCTTGCCGTTCGTGACCGCGGAGATGACACCCGAGGTGCCCTCGGCCGCTTCGCCACCCTTGACCGGCCACGTCTCCACGACGCCGCCGCTCCATGCGCCCTCAGACGCCTGGTCGAGGTAGTCGGTGAAGTTCTTCGTGGTGCCCGAGTCGTCCGAGCGGTGCACGGCGGTGATCTTCGAGGACGGCAGCGTCGCATCCGGGTTGTCGGACTTGATGGCCGCGTCGTCCCACTGCGTGATCTTGCCCTCGAAGATGCCGCCGATGGTCTTGGCCGACAGGTTCAGGTCCTTCACGCCGGGCAGGTTGTACACGACGGCGATGGGGCTGACGTAGGTCGGGACCTCGACGATGTCTCCGCTGCAGCGTTCCTTCGCCTTCGCGAGCTCGTCGTCGTCGAGGAAGGCGTCGGAGCCGGCGATGTCCAGTCCACCGGCGAGGAACTGCTCGCGTCCGCCGCCCGAACCCACCGGGTCGTAGTTGACCGTGGTGTCGGGGTTCGTGGTCTGGAAGGCCTTGGTCCATGTGGCGACGGCCGCTTCCTGGGCACTGGACCCACCGGCGTTCAGGGTGCCGGAGATGTCACCTGCCTTGGATCCGCTGGCCGGCTCTTCGTTGGCAGCGCCGCAGGCGCCGAGTGCGAGGAGCAGGGTGAGTGCCGCGACCGCCGGGACGGTCTGGCGCAACTTGGTGCGATTCACGATGTTCCCTCGTGTCTTCTCTTGGGGGCTTTTCACATGACTGACACCTCGGACGCTAGGGAACGCAGGTGTATCGCTCACGGTGGTCGGGTGAACGAGGGGTGAACGGTCGACCAATGGTGCTGGTCAGGGCACGAACGGCCACCCGATCAGACGCCTGAGAGGCGCCCGGTCAGGCGGACGGAGCCGGTGGTCAGCTCGACGGACGGCCGAGCGGCTCGGTCGCCAGCACGACGCCCTTGCGGTGATGCACGACCACGCCCTGTCCGGGCTTCAGGTCGACCGTGTCGGCGCCGATGGCGTCGAGGATCCAGGGGAGGGTCGGCCGGTGGGTGCACAGGGTGACCGGCTTCTTGTGGTCGAGCATCGCGCTGACCGACCGGTTGACCTGGGAGAACCGGGTGTCCTCGGACAAGCGGTCGTCGATCTCGAGGAACGTGCTCATGCCGTTGGCGTACGGCTCGACGGTCTGGGTGCAGCGCAGGGCCGGGCTGCTGATGATGCGGCGCACGCCGTAGGCACTCAGGAGCGGGGAGAGCTCGGCGGCGCGCGCGACGCCGACCTTGGTCAGAGGCCGGTCGACGTCGTCGCCGTCCCAGGAGTCCCTCGACTCCGCCTTGGCGTGCCGCAGGACGATCAGGGTCCGCGTGCGGTGGGCCTTGGCCTCGCGCAGCTCGGCGAAGGCGTCGAGGAGCTCGATGTCGTGCTCGTACGTCAGGAGTCGTCGAGCCTCGCCCAGCCGCAGCCAGCGGATCTCGTCGACCTCCTTGTTGGGCTCGAAGTCCGTCTCGGGGCCGACGGTCCGTGCGCTCCAGTAGCTGACCACTTTCGGCCCGTCGGAGATGAGATAGGTGGTGTCGGGAAGCGGGTGGCCGAGCCGGACCCGGAGGCCCGTCTCCTCGGCGATCTCGCGGACGGCGGTGGCCACCAGGTCCTCGTCGCCCTCGGGCTTTCCCTTGGGGAAGGTCCAGTCGTCGTAGCGCGGACGGTGCGCGACGAGGACCTCCACCCGCCGGCTGCCGCCGGGCTCGGACGTGGGGCTGGCGCGGTGACGCCAGACGACTCCGCCTGCGGCCGTCGTCAACTGTTCACGTGCCATGCTTCCTATTGTCCATGGCAGAGATGTACGCCCGGTGAAGGAGAGGTTTCCTGGTGGTTCATGGGAAGCGCACTCCCGCTCTCCTGGTGGTCTCGATCCTCGTCATGGCGCTGGCGATCGCGGGCGGCTGGTGGGCTGCCGCCCTGCGGCCCGACACCAGGCCGGCGCTGACGTCCGCTCTCGACGCGCTTCCCGCCCGCACCACGATCGTCGGATTCACCGACTGGAAGCAGGTCCGCGAGCATCTCGGCCTCGACGCCGTCGACACCCGCGGCGAACGGGCCACGCTGATGAATGATGCGGGCCTGCGCGACCTCGCCACGCGATCGGTGCTCACGACCAACGTCGAGGTGATGCACGACGTGCTCGGGTGGTCGCCCGCCGACATCGAGTGGGAGGTGTATGGGCAGGATCGCGTCGGATCCGCGGCCGTGGTGCGACTGGACGGTTCGGTCTCCTTCGACGACGTGCGCGCCAAGCTCAGGGCCGCCGGGTACCGGCAATCCGGCCGGACGTGGAGCGCCGGCAAGAGCACCGGGCTGCCGGGCATCCTCGTCAACGTCGCCCTCGTGCCCCGGCAACGTCTCGTCGTGATGAGCGACCAGACCGGGCAGATTCCCGATGTGCTGGACGTCGTCGACGGACGGGCCCCGTCGCTGGCCGGACGCCGTGCGGCAGCCGACACCGCCCGGGCCCTGGTCGGCAGTGACAGCGTGATCCTCCAGGGCGGCACGCTCGGGTGCGGGTCGACCGCCGTCACGGGAGACGCCGATCTCGAGCGACAGGCCCGGACCGCGGTCGACCGCGCCGGGGCCCTGGCGTCGTACCGGTTCAGCGGACGTGGGCTGGTCGAGCGCGGCGGCTCGGGCTTCTCGGCCCAGCGACTCGTCTTCGCCATGACGTTCGGGTCGGCGGCCGATGCCTCCGAGCAGGCCCGCGTGCGCGCCCTGCTCACGTCCGGACCGTTCATCGGCCGCAACGGGCCGATCGCCGACACCCTGCGCCTGCGCTCGGACTCGACGGACGAGGCGACCGTGCGGCTCGACTTCGCCCACGACCCCGACACCGACGTGTTCATGACCGGCACCGGGCCCGTCCTCTTCGCGTCCTGCTGACGGCCGTCAGCTCGTGGAGGCCCGTCGCGGCGTCAGCGGGAGCGGCGGCGTCGAGCGCGGCTGATGAGCTCGGACTGCACGTCGACCTCGCCCGGGTGGAGGTGCCACTGAGCGTCCGGTTGGAGGTGCCACGAGGTCGTGTCGTCGTCGGCCATCAGGGCCAGCAGCTCACCGAGGGACGTGACGTGCTCCGCCTCCGGAACGCGCACGAGCACCTCGACGCGTCGGTCGAGGTTGCGGTGCATCAGGTCGGCCGACCCGATCCAGGCATGGGGAGAGCCGCCGCCGCCGAACCAGTAGACGCGGCTGTGCTCGAGGAAGCGGCCGAGCACCGAGCGCACGCGGATGTTCTCGCTCAGCCCGCGCACACCGGGCCGGAGTGCGCAGATGCCGCGGATGACCAGGTCGACCCGGACCCCCGCCTGTGAGGCCTCGTACAGCTTGTCGATGATCACCTCGTCGACCAGGGAGTTGAGCTTGAACCGGAGCTCGCCGCCGGAACCGGTGCGCTGGTGCTCGATCTCACGGTCGATGCGGGTCACCAGTCCGTCGCGCAGCCCGACCGGTGCGACGAGCAGCTGCCGGTACGAGGATGTCTGCTGCGCGAATCCCGAGAGGTTGTTGAACAGGATGCTGAGGTCCGAGGTGATGTCGGGGTCCGTGGTGAACAGGCCGAGGTCCTCGTACTGGCGAGCGGTCCGCGGGTTGTAGTTGCCGGTGCCGATGTGGGCGTACCTGCGGAGGCCGTCCGGCTCGTCGCGGACCACCAGCGCGAGCTTGCAGTGCGTCTTGAGCCCGACGAGTCCGTACACGACGTGGCACCCGGCCCGTTCGAGCTTGCGCGCCCAGCGGATGTTGGCCTGCTCGTCGAACCGCGCCTTGATCTCGACCAGCACGAGCACCTGCTTGCCGGCGCGGGCGGCGTCGACGAGCGAGTCGATGATCGGAGAGTCGCCGGACGTGCGGTAGAGGGTCTGCTTGATGGCGAGCACGTGCGGGTCCGCTGCGGCCTGCTCGATGAATCGCTGGACGCTCGTGGCGAAGGAGTCGTACGGGTGGTGGACGAGCACGTCCCGCTTGCGCAGGGCACCGAACAGGTCGGCCGGGCTCGCCGTCTCGACCTCGGCCAGGTGCTCGTGGGTGCCGGCGATGAACGGCTCGTAGTGGAGCTCCGGCCGATCAAGGTCTGCCACCTGGGCGAGGCTGCGCAGGTCGAGCGGGCCGCGGAGGTGGAAGACCTCTTCCTGGCCGACGCCCAGCTCGGAGACCAGCAGGTCGAGGACGCCCGGGTCGATCGACTCGTCGACCTCCAGTCGCACGGGCGGGCCGAACCGGCGGCGCAGCAGCTCCTGCTCCAGCGCCTTGAGCAGGTTCTCCGCGTCGTCCTCCTCCACCTCGAGGTCCTCGTTGCGGGTGACACGGAACGTGTGGTGGGCGATGACCTTCATGCCGGGGAAGAGCAGGTCGAGGTGCGCCGCGATGACGTCCTCGAGCGGCACGAACCGGCCGGTTTCGGCCTCCATCCACCGGTCGATGATCGGCGGCACCTTCACCCGCGCGAAGTGGTCCTTGCCGGTCTCCGGGTTGCGCATCACCAGCGCGAGGTTGAGCGACAGGCCGGAGATGTACGGGAACGGGTGGGCAGGGTCGACGGCCAGGGGCGTCAGCACCGGGAAGACGCGTTCGCGGTAGATCTCGCTCAGGCGGGCCTGCTCGTCCTCGGAGAGGTCCGACCAGCGCAGGAGCGAGATGCCCTCCGAGGCCAGCGCGGGTACGAGCTCGTCGGCGAACGTCTGGGCGTGCTCCACCATGAGGGCGTGGCTCGCGATGAGGCTTCGTGCGAGCACGTCGCGTGGGTTGAGTCCGCTCGAGGACGGCACGGCGACGCCGGCGGCGATGCGGCGCTTCAGTCCGGCGATGCGCACCATGAAGAACTCGTCGAGGTTGCTGGCGAAGATGCCCATGAAGCGGACCCGCTCCAGCAACGGGACGGCCGGATCCTGCGCGAGCTCGTGCACCCGTGCGTTGAACGAGATCCACGACAGCTCGCGGTCGAGGAAGCGGTCGTCGGGCAGCGATCCCTCGGCCGGGTCGAAGGGCGGGTCGACGTCGAACTCGTCGGGTGAGTCAGGTGCCTCGAGGTCGGCGACGGCCATGTCCGGAGTGTCCACAGCGAGAGGTTGGCAGGTCAAGGTGAACGCGGACTGAACAGACGGCGTGACGGCACGTGGAGGCGGTGCGTTAGCGTCGCGCCATGTCGATCATGAGGAACGCTCGGAGGATCGCTGTTCTGGGGCTGTTCTCCCTGCCGCGGCCCGTCCTCCGCCGACTCGCTGGTCCGCCCGTGGTCGTCGAGGGCAAGACCCTCGATCTCGAGATGCAGATGCTGCTCAAGCTCCAGCGACTCGAGGGCCGGCCGGCCGAGACCCTGCCGATCGCCCGCGCCCGTCGCCAGATCGTCGCCACGTCCCAGCTGCTCGCCGGGAAGCAGCCGATCGGCGCCGTCACCGATCGCACGATCGACGGCCCCGGCGGCCCGATCGGGCTGCGCTTCTACACACCGCGCGGCATCGGGGTGTCGACGCCCGCCCTCGTCTACGTCCACGGCGGTTCCTTCATGCACGGCGACCTCGACAGCCACGACGGCATCTGCCGCATGCTCGCCGAGGACGCGCACGTGCGGGTGATCGCGGTCGACTACCGGCGTGCGCCGGAGGATCCGTTCCCGGCCGCCGTCGACGACGTCTGGGCCGCGTGGACCTGGGTCAACGCCAACGCCGAGGGCCTCGGTCTCGATCCACGTCGCATCGCCATCGGCGGCGACAGCGCCGGCGGCAACCTCTCCGCCGTCACGGCGATGCGAGCAGCGCGTGAAGGCGGCGCGGCGCCGGCGTTCCAGCTCCTCTTCTATCCCTGCACCGTCTTCGGGCAGCCGACCAAGAGCCGTGAGACGTACGGCGAGGGCTTCTACCTGTCGAAGAGGCTGATGGACCTGGCCGACGCCGACTATCTCGCGGGCCACGACGACACCGCCGACCCGCGCCTCTCACCATTGCTGGGCGATCCGACCGGCGTCGCTCCCGCCTACGTCGTGACGGCGGGATTCGACCCCCTGCTCGACGAGGGCGAGGCCTATGCCACGTTGATGCGTGAGGCCGGCGTCGACGTCGAGTACCACTGCGAGGAGGGCCTCATCCACGCCTTCGTGAACATGGCCGGCGCGGCCGGCTCGGCGCGTGCCGCCGTGACCCGCGCGTCAGCCGCCCTCCAGCGAGGACTCGCCTAGGCGGCGTAGAGCACGTCGCGCGCGTGCTCGGTGAACCCGAGCCGCCGGTACACCGCGAGCGCCGGGTCGTTGTCGCCCTCCACGTAGAGGTCGACGGTGCGCAGGCCCGACTCGTGCAGGTGCCGGAGGCCCCGCGCCGTCAGAGCGGTGCCGAGCCCGCTGCCCTGCTCGGTCGGGTCGACGCCGACGACGTAGACCTCACCGACGCCGTCCTCCACCTTCGTCCAGTGGAAGCCGACGACCTCCCCATCGCGTTCAACACTGCTCCGTAGTGCCACGAACAGGCCGGCCGGGTCGAACCAGTCGGCGCTCGCCCGCTGCTCGAAGTCGGCACGATCCATCGCTCCTTGCTCGGGGTGCGACGCGAAGGCGCGGCCGTTGACCTGCACGATGGCGTCGACGTCGCCGGGCTCGAACGCCCGGAGGGTGATGCCGTCAGGCACCCGCTCTGGCTCGGGAGGCCCGTCCATCTCGAGGCGCAGCACGAGCAACGTGCGCACCGGTCTGAGGCCCTGCGCGGCCGCCAGCGCCTGGGCCGCGGGGAGGTCGCCGTGCGCCCAGAAGCGGCTCTCGCCGGTGGCGAGCAGGCGGGTGACGAGTGCGGCTCCGTGACCACGTCGGCGGTGGTCGGGGTCGACGACGAGCTCCACCGGTGCGTCCTCGTCGGCGAACGCCGCGGCGACGACGGTGGTCCCTTCCTTGACGGCCATGTGGACGCGGCCGGCCTGACCGGCGTCCAGGGCGAGCCTGCTGGCCTCGTTCAGCGGGTCGACGCCGTCGACGTCGCGCGCGTGAGCCGCAAGGGCGAGCAGCGTCATGCGAGCTCCCGCAGCTGCGCGCCGACCTCGGCCGCCATCGCGTGGGCGAACGACTCGGGGGTGTCGTCGTCGGGCTCGGGCACGAGATGGTTCACGGTGCCACCCTCGTACAGGTCGAGGGCGCTGACGCCCTGCTGCTCCGACATCTCGGCTGCGTGGTCGATGTCGCCGTGCACGATGGCGCTCGCACCTTCGGGAGGCAGCGGTGACAGCCAGGCGTTCTCGGCCGCGACGACGACGTGGGCGGGCAGCAGCGCCAGCGCGCCGCCGCCACATCCCTGTCCCAGCAGCACGGACACGGTGGGCACGGTCATCGTGGCCATCGTGCTGATGCAGCGGGCGATCTCGCCGGCCACCGCGCCCTGCTCGGCCTCCGGGGAGAGGTCCGCGCCGGGGGTGTCGATGAAGGAGACGAGCGGGAGCCCCAGCTCGTTCGCCAGCCGCATGCCGCGGCGCGCCTCGCGCAGGGCGGCCGGTCCCATCGGGCCCCCGCTTGTCAGCCCAGCCTTGGTCTGAGTGGTGCGGTCCTGGCCGACGACGACGCACGGCACGCCGTCCAGCCGGGCGAACGCCACGATCATCGCGGTGTCGCGCTCGCCCTCGTCGGTGCCCTGCAGGCGCACAGTGGCGTCGCTGCCGTAGCGGAGCACCTCGCGCACGCCCGGACGATCGGCGGCACGGGTGATCTCGATCGACTCCCACGGCGTCCGTCGTCGCGTGACCTTGGCGGTGCGGCGCTCGCGGGTCGACTCCGTCGGAGGGTCGATCAGCAGACCGAGCGCACGGTCGAGGACCGACGGCAGCTCGTCGGTGAGCACGACGGCGTCGATGATGCCGCGGTTGGCGAGGTTCTCGCTGACCTGGATGCCCGGCGGGAACGGCCGGTTCTCCAGCAGCTCGAACACCTTGGGTCCGAGGAACCCGATCAGCGCACCGGGCTCGGCCACCGTGATGTGGCCCAGCGAGCCCCACGACGCGAACACCCCGCCCGTCGTCGGGTGGCGCAAATGCACGAGGTACGGCAGGCCCGCCGCCTTGTGGTCCATGATCGCGCGGGAGATGTCGACCATCTGCACGAACGCCGCGGTGCCCTCCTGCATGCGGGTGCCGCCGGAGGCCGTCGTGGCGAGCACGGGGATGCCCTCGCTCGTCGCCCGTCGGACGGCCGCGACGATGCGCCGGGCCGCTGCAGTGCCGATCGAGCCGGCCATGAAGCCGAACTCGTTCGCGACGACGGCCACGGGCCGACCGCGGACCTCGGCACGTCCGGTGATGATCGACTCGTCGGTGCCGGCCCGCTCGGCCGCTGCGCGCAGGGTCGCCTGGTAGTCGGGAGGATGGGACTCGATGTCGATCGGCTCGTCCCACGAGGTGAACGAGTCCGGGTCCAGGACGGCGTCGAGCAGCTCGCGAACCGAGGGGTGGCTCATCCTCCGGTGGAGGCGTCGGCCTCGGCCACCTCGTCAGTACTCGTTGTGTCGGCGACCGACTCCTCGGCAGGCTCCACGGCTGTGGCCACGAAGCGGTAGCCGACGTTGCGCACCGTGCCGATGAGCGTCTCGCGCTCCGGGCCGAGCTTGGCCCGCAACCGGCGCACGTGGACGTCGACCGTGCGGGTGCCGCCGAAGTAGTCGTAGCCCCACACCTCCTGGAGCAGCTGCTGGCGCGTGAACACGCGTCCGGGATGCTGCGCGAGGAACTTGAGCAGCTCGAACTCCTTGAACGTCAGGTCGAGCGTGCGGGTCTCGAGCTTGGCCGTGTAGGTCGCGTCGTCGACGACGAGGCCGCTGGAGGAGATGACGTGGCTCTCGTCGTCGCCCTCGGTCGCGGCGGCCGCGCGGCCGATCGCGAGGCGGAGGCGGGCCTCCAGCTCGGCTGGGCCGGCGGTGGTGATGATGACGTCGTCCATGCCCCAGTCGGCGGCGGCCACGGCCAGGCCGCCCTCGGTGAGCACGAGCAGCAGGGGGCACTCGATGCCGGTCGTGCGGATGACGCGGGTGAGGCTGCGCACCTGGGCGAGGTCGTGACGACCGTCGACCAGGACGGCGTCGGACGGAGGCGCGTCGATGAGCGCGCTGGCCTCGGCGGGGAGGATCCGGACGTGGTGGGGGAGCAGGGCCAGAGCGGGCAGCACCTCGACCGAGGACTGTGTGCTCTTGGTGAGCAGCAACAGGTGGGACACAGGAACCTCCAGGTCCTACATGAAGAGGCCAGGGTCATCACCCGTGGCCTCGTCGCATGCACCAGAATACGCGATGTGTCCGATGCAGCTGCACAGGATGACGAACACGCGAACGTCGTCACCGTCCGCTACTGGGCGGCCGTGCGCTCCGCCGCAGGGATCGCCGAGGAGCAGGTCGACGCCAGCACGCTGGCCGATCTGCGGCGCGAGATCCTGCACCGCCATCGCGACAGCGCCCGGTTCGCCGACGTCGTCGCGATCTGCTCGACGCTGGTCGGGTCGGTGCCGGTGGGCTCACGCAACCCGGCGGAGGTGACGTTGTCTCCCGGCGACACCGTGGAGCTGCTCCCGCCCTTCGCCGGCGGCTGAGCAACCCCCGAGGGCCCACCTGACATCATGCGTGGGTGTCCCGCATCGGAGCCTCGGCGCTCTCCGTCGTCCTCGCCGCCATCCTGACGTTGACGGTGCAGACGGGGGTCCTCATCCTCGTGGTGGCCGTGATCGTCGTGGTGCAGGGACTCCTCGCGTCGGCCCCCGCTCCGGCCGACGCGCGCGGCCGATCGATCCCGACGCCGCGATCGGCCGCCACCATGAGCGCGGGTCTCGTCTCGTGCGTCGTCGCCATGGATCCGACCCTGCTGCTGGGCGCCGACGGCAGCTCGGTGGGCCAGGACGGGCTGGTCTCCACCGGCGTGATGGCCGGGATCCTTCCCGGCGTCGCGGTGGGCGTGTTCGTCGCCCTCGTCGCCCAGATGCTCCGCCGTGACGACCGGCGTGAGCTCGTGCTCTCGACATCGTCGGCGATCTCGCTCGCCCTGTTCGCCTCCCTGGCGTCGGCCTGGATCGGCGCCGCCCGGGCCTCGTCCGGCCCCGACGTCGTGACGATCGCCGCCGTCGGCCTGGCCGCGTCCCTGCTCGTCTGGATGATCCCGATCGACCGCTTCGTCTGTGGCGCCATCGCGGTCACGGTCGGCGCAGCCGCCTCGGCGGTCGCGGCCCTGATGGTCGGAGGGCTGCCCACGTGGGTCTTCGGCGTGGCGGTCGGGTCTGGCACCGCCTTGTTCGCGATCCTCGGACAGGTCCTCGCCCGAGCCTGGTCGCAGGGGCGCGTCCACGCCTCGGCCGGCTGGGGCTTCCCCGGCGCGATGGCCATCGCGATGGCGGGACCCGTCGTCTATCTCGGCGGGCAGCTCGTCACCGCCGGCTTCTGAGCACTGCCCGTACGCTGGAGGCATGACCGGACTCGTCGTGCTGATCGCCGCGCTCGCCGTGACGGCGTGCATCGCGTGGGCGCTCACGGCCCTCAACGGCCGGTTCCGCACGCGGTCCGGCGCCGACGTCCTGACCGCCGACGACCTCGGCGGTGCCCTGGGTGAACGGGCGACGCTGCTGCACTTCTCCAGCGCGTTCTGCAGCCCGTGCCGGGCGGTGCGGACGCTGCTGACCGACGTCGCCGGTCGCGTCGACGGGGTGGCCGTCGTCGAGATCGATGCCGAGTCGCACCTCGAGCTCGTGCGTCGCCTCGACGTCATGCGCACGCCCACCGTGCTCGTGCTCGACTCCGGCGGAGCCGTCGTGCGGCGCGCGTCGGGCCTGCCGCGGCGCGAACAGGTGCTCGCCGCACTGGCCGCGGCCTGATCGACTGGCAGGACGTCTCGCATGGCGAGACGCAGTCTCACGATACGGGATCTGAGCCTGACTCCGGAGGTCCCCGCCCGTACGCTGGGTTTCATGTTCGAGACGACACACCTGACGCGACGCCTGGCGGTCGACAACTGCCGCACGCGTTCCGCGCTGTGTCGAATGCGCTGACCGACGTCCGCACTCGTCCGAATCCCGTCGTCCTGGCGGGTCCAGCGCAGGAGCCCTTCATGTCCCGTTCCACCCAGGTGGACCCACGCGGTTTGCGCGTGGCCGCAGCGATCACGACGGTCGTGCTCGCCCTGGTGCTCGTCCTGCCATCTCCGGTGTCGATCGCACTCCTGATCGCCCAGACGGTGGTGTTCGCTATCGGCGCGCTCGTCAGCCTGAAGGCTTCGCCGTACTCGATCGTCTTCGCGAGGATCGTGCGTCCCCGGATCGGCCCACCGGCCGAGCTCGAGGACGCCCGCCCCCCGCGCTTTGCCCAGGCCGTCGGACTCGCGTTCGCGGTCGTGGCTCTCATCGGCTTCGGCCTCGGCGCGCCGGCCCTCGGGTTCGTCGCCGTCGCGTTCGCGCTCGTCGCCGCCCTGCTCAACGCATCCATCGGCCTGTGCCTCGGATGCGAGCTGTACCTGGCCTGGAGCCGGCTTCGCCCGGTGCGGGCCTGACCGACACCATCCACACCACCACTCGTGGCCCTGACCACGACGAAACGGAGGAAGCATGAGCCGTGACAACGCGCTCGTCAACGCAGACTGGGTCGAGGAGCACCTCGACGACCCGAAGGTCGTCCTCGTCGAGGTCGACGAGGACACCGAGGCCTACGACAAGGGCCACATCCGCGGTGCGATCAAGCTCGACTGGAAGCAGGACCTCCAGGACGGCGTGAGGCACGACTTCATCGGCAAGGAGCGCCTCGAGGCGCTGCTCTCCGAGCGTGGCATCGGCAACGACGACACGATCGTGCTCTACGGCGGCAACAACAACTGGTTCGCCGCGTACGCGTACTGGTACCTCACGTACTTCGGCCACGACGACGTCCGTCTCCTCGACGGCGGTCGCAAGAAGTGGGAGCTCGATTCACGCGAGCTGACCGACGAGGTCCCGAGCCGCGAGGCCACGACCTACACCGCGAAGGAGGCGAACCAGGACATTCGCGCCTTCCGTGACGAGGTCGTCGAGGCCATCGGCGTCAAGAACCTCATCGACGTCCGCAGCCCCGACGAGTACGCCGGCCGGCTGCTCGCGCCGGCGCACCTGCCCCAGGAGGCCGCGCAGATCGCCGGTCACATCCCGACGGCGGGCAACGTGCCGTGGAGCAAGGCGGCCAACGACGACGGCACGTTCCGTGACGACGACGAGCTCCGCGAGCTCTACGCCGAGGTCGGCTACGACGACGGCAAGGACTCCATCGCCTACTGCCGCATCGGTGAGCGCAGCTCACACACGTGGTTCGTGCTGCACGAGATCCTGGGCCACCCGAACGTCAAGAACTACGACGGCTCGTGGACCGAGTACGGCTCGCTGCGCGGCGTTCCCGTCGCGCTCGGCGACCAGCCCGGGGAGGCCTGAGATGTGCGGCGCGCGACGAGGCGGACCCAGCCTCGAAGGTGTGGACGTCGAGCACCAGGCGGTCATCCAGGGCGTCGTCACCCGCAACGGCGAGCCGGTGAGCACGGCGTACGTCCGGCTCCTCGACCGCACGGGTGAGTTCACGGCCGAGGTCCCGGTGTCGGCGACCGGCCAGTTCCGGTTCTTCGCCGGCACGGGCAAGTGGACGCTGCGCACCCTGGCGCCTCGCTCGGCGACGGTCGACCGTTCCGTGTCAGCCGCGATCGGCTCCGTCGCCGACGTGGAGATCGATCTGGCCCAGGTTCCCGTCAGCGCCTGACGTCGTCCAGAGCCGGGCCCCCGCACATCGCGTGCGGGGGCCCGCTCCGTCCCGGGCCACCTGCTCCGATGCTCGGTACGATGACCGGGGCCCGAGGGAGGCGCAGTGTTCAGAGAGCGCGTGCAGGCGGCGGCGGTGGCACTGTTCGTGCTCATCATCGCCGGCGTCGTCGTCGTGCTCCTGAAGAACGTCGACCGCCAGGCCGCGCCGGCGAAGAGCCCCTCTGTCGACCCCAGCAGCGACCTCGACTCGGCGGCCGGTGGTCCCGTCGGTGCCGTCAGCATCTCGTCCACCGGCGGCGACCTCGTCATGCGCATCAGGGCCGGCAGCTGCGCCACCGCCGGCGGCCCGAAGCTCGAGCTGTCGTCGAACCGGGGCCGCTCCTTCCATCAGATCCTGGTGCCGCAGATCGACGACGGCAGTGGCGTCAGCGCCGCGTCGCCCAAGGTGCGCGCGATCGTCTCCGCGAAGGCGACCTCACGCCTCAAGATGACCGTCGCTGCGGCCGACGAGAAGTGCGCCATCCACCGCTACGCCACCACGGACGGCGGGGGGACCTGGACGCAGAAGCCCGCAGCGGTCAAGGAGTGGTACACGGACCCGAAGACCGGTGTCCTGGTCTCGCCGGCCGGGCCGACCGACCCGGGATGCAGCAACCTCGTGGCCGTGGCTCCGGTCAGCAAGACCGTCGCCAAGGTCTTCTGCGCCAACGGCACCGTGCGCGCCACGGCCGATCGTGGTGTCACCTGGGCCGACGCCGGCCAGCTGCCGGACGTCTCGGCCGCGGTCTTCACGGGCCCGTTGACCGGGTATGCACTCGTCGAGGGGTCCGCCTGCAAGTCCCGCGTCTACACGACCCTCACGGGCGGCGCCACCTGGACGCCCCAGGGCTGCATCATCAAGGAGTTCACGATCCCCAGCCTCACCGGCTCCGACGCGCGGCTCGTGGCCGGCGGATCGGGCGGCGTGCGGTTGAGCACCGACCGCGGCACCACCTGGCGACCGTCGAAGATGAAGTAGGTCAGCCGTTGACCATGCCGGCGCCGACCGTGACGCCGGTGGCCTCGTCCACGAGGATGAACGATCCCGTGGTGCGGTTCTTGGCATAGGGATCGGTGAGCAGCGGGGCCGTGGTGCGCAGCTGCACGCGGCCGATCTCGTTCAGCCCGAGCTCGTGGGTGTCCTGGTCACGGTGCAGCGTGTTGACGTCGAGCCGGTACTGGATGTCCTTGACCATGGCCCGTGCCGTGCGCGTCGTGTGCTTGATGGCGAGCTTCTGCCGCGGCTGCAGCGGCTGCGGCGACATCCAGCAGACCATCGCGTCGACGTCCTGCGTCGGCGTGGGGGCGTTGTGCTGACGACAGATCATGTCGCCGCGCGACACGTCGACGTCGTCCTCGAGGCGGATGGTGACCGACATCGGCGGGTAGGCCTCGGGCACTTCCTGGTCGAACGAGTCGATGGCCTCGATGCGGGTGGGCATGCCGCTGGGCAGCACCACGACGTCGTCACCGGGCTTGAGCACGCCGCCGGCCACGCGTCCGGCGTATCCACGGTAGTCGTGGAAGTCGTCGGACTTGGGGCGCACCACGTACTGCACCGGGAAGCGGGTGTCGATCATGTCGCGGTCGGAGGCGACATGGACGTGCTCGAGGTGATGGATCAGCGAGGACCCCTCGTACCACGGCATGTTCGTGGAGCGGGTGACGACGTTGTCGCCCTTCAGGGCCGACATCGGGATGACCTCGAGGTCGGGGATCGACAGCTTGGTGGCGAAGGACGTGAAGTCGCGCTCGATCTTGTCGAACACGGCCTGGTCGTAGTCGACGAGGTCCATCTTGTTGATGGCGAGCACGATGTGCGGCACCCGCAGGAGCGACAGGATGACCGCGTGCCGCCGCGACTGCTCGGTGAGGCCGTTGCGAGCGTCGACGAGCACGAGTCCGAGGTTCGCCGTCGACGCACCCGTGACCATGTTGCGCGTGTACTGCACGTGGCCGGGGGTGTCGGCGATGATGAACTTGCGCTTGGGGGTGGCGAAGTAGCGGTAGGCGACGTCGATCGTGATGCCCTGCTCGCGCTCGGAGCGCAGGCCGTCGGTCAGGAGGGCGAGGTCGGTGTAGTCGTAGCCGCGGGCCAAACTCGTGGCCTCCACCGACTCGAGCTGGTCGGCGAAGATCGCCTTGGAGTCGAGCAGCAGGCGCCCGATCAGGGTCGACTTGCCGTCGTCGACCGATCCGGCCGTGGCGAACCGCAGCAGGTCCATCTGGGGCCTGTCATCGGGGGTCATCAGAAGTAGCCTTCCTTCTTCCGGTCCTCCATGGCGGCCTCGGAGAACCGGTCGTCGCCACGCGTGGCACCGCGCTCGGTGAGCGTGGCCACGGAGATCTCGTCGATGATCTCACCGACGGTGGCAGCAGTGCTCTCGACGCATCCGGTGAGCGTCAGGTCGCCCACGGTGCGGAAGCGGACCGTGCGCTCGGACGCGACCTCGCCGTCGCGGCACGGGTTGTGCTCGCTCTCGGTCATCAGCATGCCGTCACGCTCGAACACCCGCCGCTGGTGCGCGTAATAGATGGACGGGATGGCGATGTCCTCGCGGCCGATGTAGTGCCAGATGTCGAGCTCGGTCCAGTTCGAGAGCGGGAAGATCCGCATGTGCTCGCCCGCGTGAAGCTTGCCGTTGTAGAGGCTCCACAGCTCCGGACGCTGGTTCTTGGGGTCCCACTGCCCGAACTCGTCGCGGTGGGAGTAGACGCGCTCCTTGGCGCGGGCCTTCTCCTCGTCACGCCGGCCGCCGCCGAACGCTGCCGTGAAGCCGTTCTCCTCGATCGCGTGCAGGAGGGTGCCGATCTGGAGTCGGTTGCGCGAGGTCTTGCCGTCGTCGACGACGATGCCGTCGGCGATGGCCTGCTCCACCGAGGCGACGATGAGGCGGACACCGAGGCGGTCGACCCACTCGTCGCGGGTCTGCAGGACCTCGGGGAAGTCGTAGCCGGTGTCGACCTGGAGCACCGGGAACGGCAGCTTCGCCGGGTAGAACGCCTTCTCCGCGAGGCGCATCATCGTGATGGAGTCCTTGCCGCCGGAGAACATGAGCACGGGGCGCTCGAGCTCGGCCGCGACCTCACGGAAGATGTGGATCGACTCGGACTCGAGCTCGTCGAGCTGGCTCAAGCGGTAGTCGGCGTACGTCTGCATGCGAACTAGGGTGCCATCCCTCGAATTGCACCCGCGCACCGCTCTGTCCGGTGAGACAGCGTCAGGGCACGGCAGGACCGGCCCGTACGAGGAGGGCGTCGGCAGGGCCAATGGCACAATGACCCTCGTGCCCGAATCCGACCGTTCGCGTCCGCAGTACACGCCGACGCCGCGCGAGCTCGACGACGTCGAGCTCCTGCGGATGGGCGTGCTGAGCCCGCTGGAAGGATTCGAGGGCGTCGGGAGCGACGTCACGCTGTCGGTTCCCGATCATCTCGTGAAGCTGGCCCTCGAGGGCGACGGCCTGGAGATCACCGATCTCGAGGGTGTCCCGCTGGCGGTCGTGTCGATCGACGACACCTATGTCTCCGGCACCAACATGACCGGCATCATCGGCGAGGTCCGTGCGCTGCCCGGCACGACCCGGCGGGCCTTCGGCAACCGGTACGTCAGCCCGTCCGAGTCCCGCACCAAGCTCCCGTCCTCCACCGTCACGGTGCCGGTCGACGCGCCGCTCACGGTGAGCGACATCGACACCATGACGCGCGAGTTCGGCGACCGTCCGATCCTCCTCGTCGTGCTCGCCGGCGCGGGAACGCCGCGCGGCCTGTCGGCCGCCGGCCTCATCCGGGCGACGATCGCGGCGGCGTCGCACTTCCACGACGCCCTGGTCATCGCGGTACCGGCAGCCGCACGCGACAGCGTGACCCACGACCCGGCGTTCCGGCGCCAGATCGTGTCGGCCTACGCGCCCGGGCAGAGCATCCACTGGCCGGTCGGGGAGGGCCCGACGAGCGAGACGGTCGAGACCATCGTCGCCGAGGACCGTCCGCTCGGACTGGAGCAGGGCCTGGTGGTCTTCTTCACCGGGCTGTCCGGCAGCGGCAAGTCGACGCTGGCCCAGGCGCTCAGCAACCGGCTCATCGAGACCGGTGGCCGGTCGGTGTCGCTGCTCGACGGCGACATCGTCCGCCGCAACCTGTCGCGCGGGCTCAGCTTCTCGCGGGAGGACCGGGAGACGAACATCGAGCGCATCGGCTGGGTCGCCTCCGAGATCGCCCGGCACGGCGGCCTGGCCATCTGCAGTCCGATCGCGCCGTTCGACCAGACCCGCAAGGTGGCGCGGGCCTTCGCCGAGGACATCGGCGCCGCGTTCGTGCTGGTCCACGTGGCCACTCCGCTCGAGGAGTGCGAGCGTCGCGATCGCAAGGGCTTGTACGCGAAGGCGCGACGCGGTGAGATCGAGGAGTTCACCGGCATCTCGTCGCCGTACGAGGTCCCCCTCGACGCCGAGCTCTCCTTCGACACCACCGATCGCACGGTCGAGGACGTCCTCGACCAGATCCTCACGTTCCTCGTCGGCCGCGGGTGGCTGCCCGCCGACCAGCGCGACTCGGTCACCCTGGGCGCCACGTGACCCGTCTGTCATGACCACCGACGTCCTCGCCCTGCTCTTCACGAGCTTCGGCATCGGCATCGTCATCGGCCTCACCGGCATGGGTGGCGGTGCGCTCATGACGCCGGCCCTGATCTTCCTCGGCGTCCCGCCGACGTCAGCGGTGGCGAACGACCTCGTGGCGGCGGCGGTCAACAAGTCGACCGGCGCCGCGGTTCACTGGCAGGAGGGCTCGCCGCACCGCGGTATCGCCACCTGGCTGATCGCGGGGTCGGTGCCGACGGCCTTCGCCGGCGCGTTCATCGTGCAGGCGGTCGGCGGCGGCCACGAAGAACAAGAGGCGTTCCTCAAGGCCGCCATCGGCGTCACGCTGCTCGTGGCGGCGACGACCTACGCGTTCCGTGTCTATGTCGAGATGCGGCGCAAGGCGTCGGGCATGGTCTATTCCACCAGTGACCCCGCCGTCCGGCCGCTGCCGACGTTCCTGATCGGCGTGGTCGGTGGGTTGCTCGTCGGCATCACGTCGGTCGGGTCGGGCAGCGTCATGATGGTGGTCCTGCTCGTGCTCTATCCGGCACTGGCCGGCGTACGGCTCGTCGGCACCGACCTCGTGCAGGCGGTCCCCCTGGTCATGGCGGCGGCACTCAGCCACGTCATCGTCACGGGGGTCGACTGGTCGGTGCTCATCCCGCTCATCGTGGGCGGCACACCGGGCACCTTCCTCGGGGCCAGGCTGGCGAACCGCGTCTCGCAGTCGATCGTGCGCCGCGGCATCGTCCTGGTGCTGTTCCTGACCGGCCTCAGCATGCTCAAGGTTCCGCCCTGGGGGGTCGCCACCGCCGCGGTCCTTGGCCTCGTCGCCGCGCCGCTGGTGTGGCGGATGCTGCGGACCAACGTCGAGAACGCCCAGGCGAGGCGGCAGAAGCTGGCATCAGAAGGGGACGCGTAAACGGGACATGCCCACCAGTTTTCGCCTGATATGGATCAAGAAATCGAAAACTTGCCTGAAAACACGCGCACCACGTGTAACGATTCTGCAACTACTTCGTTGAGTTGGATGTATTGATTGTCCGCACGGGGACGAGAGGCTGTACGCTTTCGCTCACGGACGCGACGTATCGGACCTTCGCGACGCTGATCGAGCACGACTGAGCTTGGAGAGACAACGCATGAAGAACCTTCGCTTGGCACTGGCTGTAGTGGCTGTCGCATTCTTCTCTGTGCTGGCGTCCTCGCCCGCCCAGGCTTACCCGATCTTCAAGGTCGTCGTGTCGGAGGACACGGTCACGGGTGGAGACGACATCACGATCACCGCGCATGTCGAACCGCCGGTCAGCTGCGACTCCTGGACACTCACGTTCCTGGGTGACACCCGCAACGGATCCGGCCCCACGATCACCGAGACGTTCTCGACACCTGAGGTCGACAACGTCGAGCACCACGACGCCGTGGCGACGTGCGTCTTCGACAACCCGAACCCCAGCGCCGCAAGCGCGGTCGGCGGATCGGGCGGCAAGGCCTCGCTCGGAACCTCACTGGTCCAGTTCACGGACACGATCACCGGCGTCGGCGTCCAGACGCTGCTTCCGGAGGACGACGATGGTGACGGCGACGGTGACAGCGATGGCGACGGCGGCGACGGTGGCGGCATCCTGCCCAACACCGGCGGCGAGCGTCTCGCGTGGCTCGTGATCGGCGGCATGCTCGTCCTGGTCGGCGGCGGAGTCGTCGTGGCCTCGCGTCGACGCGACGCCTGATCTGACCTGATCTCCCACTTGCATCGTTCCCGCGCCTTACGGGGCGCGGGAACGGTCTTTTCCGAGCGCGCCCACCAGGAGAGCTGATGGCCACACGACAGCGTCGCCGTCGATCGAGCCGCATGCCGGACTGGGTGCAGGGACTCGACCTCCATCTCAGTCGTCGACAGGTCGTGCTGGCGGTCATCGCCACCGTGGTCGTGGCCGCGTTGGCGCTCTTCGCGTGGGAGGCCTACCGGGCAGTCGGCGCGCTGAAGAAGGCCAACGATCAGGCCAACGTCCTCAAGCAGAACATCGTCGAGGGTGACGTCCCGGCCGCTCGGGTCAACCTGAAGCGCTTCGACGAGTCGTCCACCCGCGCGCGCGAGAACACCGACGGACCCCTGTGGTGGCTCGGTGCGCACGTGCCCGTGCTCGGTCGCAATGTCGATGCGGTGCACACGGTGGCGCGCGAGCTCGACCAGGTCTCGGACGAGGTGCTCCCCGGGATCGTCGACGTCGCCGACAAGGTGCGGCTGGAGACCTTCCGCCCGGACAACGGAAAGATCGACCTCAAGGCGGTCGCCGAGGCGGCGCCGGTGCTGGTCAAGGCGGACCAGGTGTTCGCCGACGCCGACCGCGACGTCGGCGAGGTCGACGCCGAGGGTTTGATCAGCCCACTGCAGACCCCGATGGCGGCACTCCAGGCGATCTTCCACGCCACGGCCACCGCCGCCTCGGCCGGTCACGACGCCGCAGACCTGATGCCGACGATGCTCGGCGCCGACGGCAAGAAGCGCACCTACCTGTTGCTCATCCTCAACAACGCCGAGGTGCGCTCGCTCGTCGGCATGCCAGGCTCCTACGCCGTGATCACGGCGCAGAACGGCAAGATCAAGATGGGCCGCCAGGGATCCGGTCAGGACGTCGGCCTCCTCAAGAAGCCAGTGGTCAAGCTCACCGAGGACGAGAAGAGGGTGTTCCAGAGCTCGGTCGCCATTGACCCGCGTGACACCGCGGCGATTCCGGACTTCCCCCGGGCTGCCGAGCTCGCGGCGAGCATCGTCGGCACGAAGTGGAAGGAGAAGTTCGACGGGGTCATCGGCGTCGACCCCATCACCATGGCGTACATGCTCAGGGGGCTCGGCCCGATCAACGTCGGCGACAACGTCACGATCAACAGCCGCAACGCGGTCCAGACCCTGCTGAACGGTGTGTACCTGAAGTACCCGAAGGACCCGGGCAAGCAGGACGACGTCTTCAAGGCCGCCGCCCGCCGCATCTTCAACGCCACGGTCTCCGGCAAGGGCAAGTCCCAGACCGTCATCCGGGCGCTGGTTCAGGGCACCACCGAGCGGAGGCTGATGCTGTGGTCGCGCCACGACGAGCTGCAGAAGCAGATCTTGACCAGCGGCATCGCCAACGCGCTGGACCGTCAGAACGGCCGTCCGCAGGTGGGCGTGTACGTCGACGACGCCGGGTCCACCAAGATGCAGTTCTACCTGGGCATGCGCACGACGGTCCGCTCGGAGACGTGTCTCGACGGTGATGCCCAGGAGCTGCGCGTCACCACCACGCTCGCGTCGAACACGCCGGCGAGCGCACGCCGCCTCCCGCCGTCGGTCACCGGCTTCAGCCGGTTCGTGGTCCCCGGCAACCAGCTGCTCGGCGTGACGATCTACGGCCCGCGCGGGGGCGACATCACCACCATGGTCGTGGACGGACAGCGAGCGCCGGTCGGTGGAGCCACGTTCAAGGGTCGTCCGGTCGCCGGGGTGACCCGGGAGCTTCCGCCCGGGCAGAGCTCGGTGATCATCACGACCATGAGGACGGCTGCGGCGAGCCCGGGCGACGTCGAGCTGCGCACGACGCCGGGCGTCCTCCCGAGCGACGACTCGGCCGAGTCGAGCGCCTGCGACTAGCCACGGCCGACCAGCGTCAGCTGATCTCCTTGTCGGACTTGAGCACGTCGCCGGGGTGCTTCCTGACGTAGCCGCCCATCGTGTCGCGCTTCATGGCGCGGAAGAGCCGTGCCGTCTTCATCTCGTCGAGGCGGACGACGCTGCCGACCCCGGGGAGGGTCTCCGTGCCGGCGACGGGGGCCGTCAGGAAGGTCACGTCCTCGGCCTGCGTGCCGCGCAGGGAGAGCGCGAGCCCGCGCATGTCACCGGAGTTCCACTCGGCGTCGACGGTGAGGTTCTGGGTGAGCGCGGAAAGCGTGCGGGTGAGCTTGACGGGGTTCCGCAACGTGCCCTTCGCCAGCATCTTCTTCATCATGGCGCGGAGGAAGTTCTGCTGGCGGGCGATGCGGTCGAAGTCGCCGTTCTGCAAGCCGTAGCGGGTGCGGACGTAGGCGAGGGCCTTCTTGCCCTCCAGGGTCTGCTTGCCGGCGTTCCACTGGATCTTCTGGCTGGGGTCGTAGAACGGCTTCGGGATGAAGACGGGCACTCCGCCGACCGCGCGGGAGAGGTCCTTGAACCCGGCCCAGTCGATGATCGCGAGGTGACGCATCCGCACGTTCGTGAGGTGCTCGATCGTCGAGATCGTGCCGTTCGGGCCGTAGTAGGAGAAGGCGGCGTTGATCTTCTCGCGTCGCTCGGCGGTGCCCGTGGCGTCGTACAGCATCGTGTACGTGTCGCGCGGGATCGAGACGAGGTAGACGTGCTTCCGGTTCGCCGAGATGTGCACGATCATCAGGGTGTCGCTGCGGTACTTGCCGCTCGGCCACTTCCTGGCCTTCGCGTCCTGGGCGAGCGTCGTGTGGGCCGGGACGCCGGGAATGGCCTTGCCCTTGTCGGACCCGAGCAGCATGACGTTGAGCGCCTTGCCCTTGTCCGGGTCCGGACGGTTCTTGAGCCCGCTGGTCTTGACCTTGGCGATGTTGCCGAACTTGGAGTTCAGCAGGTACGCATACGAGGCACCGGCACCGACGACGATCAGGACGAAGCTGAGCACGCCGACGATGAGCTTGCGGTGGCGACGATGGAACGGCAGACCACCGGCACGGCGCTTGCCGGCCTCGCGGTAGCGCCGACCGAAGTCACGGTTGCGCATCGTGCTCCGTTCTCGGTGGTGGGGGAGGTATGTCGAATGCGCTGTCAGCGCAACCCGTCCATGATGCCCTGACGACCCTAGGGGCCCAACCTGAAAATTCTGTCAGAGATCCAGCACCAGTGTCGTCGGACCGTCGTTCGTGAGCGAAATCTCCATCTGCGCCCCGAAGACGCCCTCCGCCACGGTGACGCCGAGGTCGCGCAGGGTGTGGCAGAACTCGTCGTAGATCGGCTCCGCGACGTCGCCGGGGGCGGCGGCGTTCCAGGTCGGCCGACGACCCTTGCGGGCGTCTCCGTACAGCGTGAACTGGCTGACGACGAGCACGCCGGCACCCGTGTCGGCGACCGACTGCTCGTCGCGCAGGATGCGCAGCGTGTGGACCTTGGTGGCGAGGCGCTGAGCCATCTCACCGGTGTCGTCGTGCGTGATCCCGAGCAGCACGACGAGCCCTGCTCCGATCTCGCCGCTGGGCTCGCCGTCCGCCGTGACGCTCGCCTGGGTGACACGCTGCACGACGGCTCTCATCCGGCCACCCTAAAAGGCCACCGGTCCCACCATGGCCTGCTCGATAGGATCAATGTCATGGCGTTCGAGATCCCGACCGATCTCCACACCGACCTCGCGGGGTCGGCGTGGCTGCTCGGCACGTGGCACGGCAACGGTCGTGGCGACTACCCCACGATCGACCCGTTCGCCTACGAGCAGGAGGTCGTGTTCGCGCACGACGGCCGGCCGTTCCTGCACTACTTCAGCCGCGCGTGGATCACCGACGATGCTGGTGAACGCCTCCGCCCGGGCGCCCTCGAGACCGGATTCCTCCGACCGGCCCCCTCCTCAGACGGCACCGTCGGCTCCGTCGAGCTGGTGCTCGCCCACCCGACCGGCTACGCCGAGATCTGGTACGGCCAGATCGACGGCCCCCGCATCACGTTGACCACCGACGTCGTCGCCCGCACCGTCACCGCCAAGGAGTACACGGCGGGCCAGCGCATGTACGGACTCGTGGAGGGCGACCTGATGTACGCCTACGACATGGCGGCCCAGGGCCAGGAGCTGCAGTCGCACCTGTGGGGGAGGTTGCAACGTGTCTGACGTGACTCCGCCCCCCGTTCGCCGCAGCCCGCTCCTCGATCTCCACGGTGCCGTCGAGGCCGATCCGCCCGACTCCGGCGTCGCCGCCCACTACGGCTCCATCGCGGCCGAGCAGCGCAGGCTCGTCGCCGGGGAGGGCTTCGTCGACCTGTCGCACCGCGACGTCATCAGCATCAGCGGCCCCGACCGGCTCACCTGGCTGCACGCACTCACCACCCAGCACGTCGAGCACCTGCCGCCGGGCGTGCCCACGGAGCTGCTCCTGCTGTCGCCGCAGGGCCGCATCGAGCACGGGTTCGCGGGCATCGACGACGGTGAGACGTTCCTCGCCCACACCGAGCCCGGTGCCGCGGCCGCACTCGTGGCCTTCCTCGACAGCATGCGCTTCATGACCCGGGTGGAGGTCGCCGACGTGAGCGACGAGCACGCGGTCATCGGCCGCCGCGACCTGGCCTGGGAGCTACGACCACGGGCGACCCTCGCGTCCCTGCCCGACGAGCTCGGCGAACCCGTCGGCATCTGGGCCTGGGAGGCCCTGCGCATCGCGGAAGGCGTCTGCCGCGTCGGCGTCGACACCGACGAGCGCACCATTCCGAACGAGGCCGGCCTGCTCGGTCGATCCGTGCACCTGGAGAAGGGGTGCTATCGCGGTCAGGAGACCGTGGCCCGTGTGCACACGCTCGGCCGACCCCCGCGCCGGCTCGTGCTGCTCCACCTCGACGGCTCGGTCGACCACCTGCCCGCCCACGGGTCCGACGTGACGCTGGACGACACGCGCGTCGGCGTGGTGGGATCCTCGGCGCGCCACCACGAGCTCGGTCCGATCGCCCTGGCGTTGGTCAAGCGCAACACCGATCCGGCCGCGGCCCTGCTCGCCGACGGCGTGGCCGCCTCCCAGGAGCTCGTCGTCGACCCCGAGGCCGGTCTCCATGTGCGACCGGTGCTGGGCGGCGCTCGTGAGCCGGTTCCCGGCGGCACACCATGAAGCGCTTCACGATCCTCACCGTCTGTACCGCGAACATCTGCCGCTCGCCGATGATGGAGATCCTGTTCCGCGACCGCCTCGACACGCTGCGGTTCGAGGTCGCCTCGGCCGGGGTCCGCGGCTGGGAGGACGCTCCCGTCGACAGCATGGTGGTCCTGGAGCTCGCCCGGCTCGGGCACGAGGCGCAGGGTCATCGCTCGCGCACCCTCGACGTCCATCACGTCGAGCAGGCCGACCTCGTGCTCACCGCCGCCCGCGATCACCGCGGCGCGGTGCTGGCGATGTCGCCCAGGGCACTGCGCAAGACGTTCACGCTGCTCGAGTTCGCGGCCCTCATCGACGGCATCGAGTCCGACACGCTCGAGGACCTCGTGGCCGACGCCTCCCGCCGTCGCAGCACCGCTCCGACCGAGGTCGACGTCCCCGATCCGTACATGCGCGAGCCCGAGGTGCATCACCAGGTGGCCGACGAGATCGCCGGCGCCGTCGAGCTCGTGGCCGCACGTCTGGCCGGGCTTCCGGCCCGTCAGCAGGCCGTCTGGCGGCACTGACCGGAGCCCGCCTCACAGGTCCCGATCTGCCGTTTCGTAACTTTTCACCACACAGATAGTTGTTCTGCACGAGAATGTGTGACGACCGAGGTCGCCGGTGGGAGTTGGCGGCACAGCGGCCGAAAGGACACTCACCGTGGCGCAAGACCTTCAGGGTCTCCGTTTTGACGTCAGCAACCCCCTCGCGTTGCATGTCGTCGAAGCGCCTCTCGAGACGCCCACCACCAAGGCTGTGACCCGCGCCGTGTGGGAACGCAGGCTGGGCCGTCGCGTGCGGATCTCCGACGCCATCGTCGTCGCGATCGCCGTGGCCATCGCTCACGTCGTCCGCTACCTGGTGCTTCCCGTTCCCCCTGAAGCGCTCCTCCTCCGTGGCCCGAGCTTCCTCCAGATCAGCGTCACGATCTTCATCGGCTGGATGATCGCGCTCGTGGTCTTCCGCACCCGAGACCCGAAGGTGCTCGACTCCGGCACCAACCAGTACCAGTCCGTGGCGCGGGCGACGTTCACGCTCTTCGCCTGGCTCGCCATCATCGCGCTGCTGTTCAAGTGGCACCCGTCCCGCGGCTTCATCGCCATGGCGTTCATTCTGGGGCTGAGCTTCCTGTTCCTGGAGCGGCGCGTCTGGCGCACCTGGGTGCTGCGCAAGCGCCGCAAGGGCGACTTCCTGGCCAAGGTGCTCGTCATCGGCGGGGTTCGCAGCGCCAAGACCATGACCTTGCGGTTCTCCGAGGACGCCGGATCCGGCTTCCGCGTCGTCGGCGTGTGGGTGCCCGACCGCGTCGCGGCCGCCGACGAACGGTTCCACGTCGAGGACACCGCCGTCCCGGTGATGGGCACCGAGTCCGACCTCGGGCAGGCGCTCAACGTCGACTTCGTCGACACGGTGGTGGTCACCGACACCGAGCACCTCGGCCACGACGGCATGCGCGAGCTCGCCTGGGCGCTCGAGGACCGCGACGTCAACCTGCTCGTCGCCCCCAACGTCGTCGACGTCGCCGGCCCCCGCGTGCACCTCGAGGCGCACGGCAACATGCCACTCATCTACCTGTCCGGTCCCAGCTACTCCCGGGCCCGCACGCTGCGACGTGCGATGTTCGACCGCACGTTCGCGTTCATGGTCCTCATGGCCTCGTCCCCGGTGCTCCTGCTGGCCGCGCTGGCGATCCGTGCCACGGGCCGGGGCCCGATCTTCTACCGCTCCGAGCGCATCGGCACCCACGGCGTCCCGTTCCAGATGCTCAAGCTGCGCACCATGGTGCATGGCGCCGACCAGATGCGCGAGGAGCTCGAGCACCACAACGACGCTGCCGGACCGCTGTTCAAGGTGCGCGACGATCCGCGGGTCACCCGCATCGGCCGCATCCTCCGCCGCTACAGCATCGACGAGCTGCCTCAGTTCGTGAATGTCCTCCGCGGCGACATGAGCGTCGTCGGCCCGCGTCCGCCGCTGCGCGCCGAGGTCGACGCCTACAGCGACCACATGCGCCGCCGCCTGCTGGTCAAGCAGGGCGTCACCGGCCTGTGGCAGGTGAGCGGCCGCTCCGACCTCTCGTGGGAGGACTCGATCCGCCTCGACCTCGACTACGTCGAGAACTGGACGATGCTGCGCGACATCCAGATCATCGTCCGCACCGCGCGTGCCGTGCTGGCCTCGCGCGGGGCGTACTGAGGTACTGCACCGGGCCTGCTGACCCATACGGAACACTGGCGGGGTGACCTCAGAGACCTTCGCCGACCTCGGGCTCTCCCCGGCGATCGTCGACACCCTCGGGGATCTCGGCTACGAGACGCCCACGCCGATCCAGGCGAGCGCCGTGCCGGCGTTGCTCGACGGACGCGACGTCGTGGGCCTCGCCCAGACCGGCACGGGCAAGACCGCCGCGTTCGCGCTGCCGATCCTGCAGCGGCTCGACCCGCAGCGGAAGCAGACCCAGGCGCTCGTCCTCGCCCCGACGCGTGAGCTCGCGCTCCAGGTCTGCGAGGCCATCACGGCCTATGCCGCCCGGATCCCGGGGATCCGCGTGCTGCCGGTGTACGGCGGTCAGGGCTACGGCGCGCAGCTATCCGGGCTGGAGCGCGGCGCCCACGTCGTGGTCGGGACGCCTGGCCGCGTCATGGACCACCTCGACCGCGGCAGCCTCGACCTGACTGGCCTCGAGCACCTGGTGCTCGACGAGGCCGACGAGATGCTTGCGATGGGTTTCGCGGAGGACGTCGAGCGGATCCTGCGCGACACCCCGGAGTACAAGCAGGTGGCGTTGTTCTCGGCCACCATGCCGCGCCAGATCCGTGCGCTCGCGAAGCGCTACCTCCACGACCCGGTCGACATCGCCACGCCGGAGGCCAGGACGTCGACGGCCACCGTGCGGCAGCGCTGGATCCAGGTGATGCAGCACGCCAAGCTCGACGCCCTGACCCGCATCCTCGAGGTCGAGTCCGGCGACGGGATGATCGTGTTCGTCCGCACGAAGCAGGCCACCGAGGTGCTGGCGGAGAAGCTCAGGTCGCGCGGCTTCGCGGCGTCGGCCATCAACGGCGACCTCGTGCAGGCACAGCGCGAGCGCACGATCGGCGCGTTGCGCTCGGGCGCGCTCGACCTGCTCGTGGCCACCGACGTCGCGGCCCGCGGACTCGACGTCGATCGCATCTCCCATGTCGTCAACTACGACATCCCGCACGACCCCGAGGCGTATGTGCACCGGGTCGGTCGCACCGGCCGGGCCGGCCGCACGGGCGAGGCGATCCTGTTCGTCACTCCGCGCGAGCGGCGCCTGCTCTCGGCGATCGAGAAGGTGTCCGGACGGCCGGTCGAGGAGATGAGCATCCCGAGCGTCGACGAGGTCAACGCCCGTCGAGCGGACCGATTCGCCCAGACGATCACCGACAGCATGGGCTCGGCCCAGTTCCACACGTTCCGCGGGCTCGTCGAGAACTACGCCCGCGACCACGACGTCGCGATGCCCGACGTCGCCGCCGCTCTGGCCGTCATGAGCGCGGCCGACAAGCAGTTCTTCCTGAGCCCGGATCCGCCGAAGGCCGCGCGCGTCGACCGACCGACTCGCGACCGACCCCCGCGCGCGGGCAAGTCCGTGCGCGCCACCTCGCCCGGGTTCGCCCCGTACCGGATCGCCGTCGGCAAGCGGCACAAGATCGGCCCGTCGTCGATCGTCGGAGCGCTGGCCAACGAGGGCGGCCTGCACCGGTCCGACTTCGGCAAGATCACCGTCGGCGTGGAGCACTCGATCGTCGAGCTGCCGGCCGACATGCCCGACGCCGTCCTGGATGCCCTGGCCAACACCCGAATCTCCGGGAAGCGCATCGACATCCGTCCGGACACCGGTCCGCCCCACGCGAAGCGAGGGACATCCGGTCCTGCCGCCCAGCGCGGCAAGCCGCCGCGGAAACCGCGCCACAAGGACCGCTGACGTCGTCTCGCGTCTGGCCCATCGCATCCACGGCAGCCTCGCGCTCCCTATGCTGAGTGACCATGCGCCGCCTCCACCACACCTCCCGCGAGTACGACTGGGGGTCCTCGGAAGACATCCCGCGTTTCCTGCGCGAGTCCCCGGACGGTCGACCAGTCGCGGAGGTCTGGATGGGCACGCATCCGCTCGGATCGTCGACGGTCGACGCGGACGACGGCGAGCTGTCGCTCGCCTCGCTGGCCGGTGAGCTGCCATTCATGCTCAAGCTGCTGGCCGCGAGCCGCCCGCTGTCGATCCAGGTGCATCCGAACGCCCAGCAGGCCGAGGCGGGCTTCGCGGGCGAGGAAGAGGCCGGCGTCCCGATCGACGCTCCCCACCGGGTGTATCGCGACGCCCACCACAAGCCCGAGATGGTCTACGCCCTCACGACGTTCGACACGCTCGTCGGCTTCCGGCCGACGGCCGAGATCCTGCGCATCCTCACGGCGATCGAGTCGCCGCTCGCCGGCTCGCTGGCCGAGAGCCTCAACGCCCGCCCGGGGTTCAGCGGCATCGTGCGGGTCGTCGAGACGCTGCTGGAGGACAAGCCCGACGTCGCGGAGATCGACCAGATCGTGACGTCGTGCCGCGACCTCGCCGCGCAGGGCATCGACATCAAGCGCGCCTACGCGACCGCCGTCGAGATCGCCGAGGACCATCCGGGCGATGTCGGCGTCGTCATGTCGCTCCTCCTGAACCGCCTCACCCTGCAGCCCGGCGAGGCGGCGTTCCTCGGGGCCGGCATCATCCACGCCCACCTGCGCGGCATGTGCCTGGAGGTGATGGTGTCGTCCGACAACGTGCTGCGAGCCGGCCTGACGTCCAAGCACCTCGACCCGGTCGGACTCGTGGGCTGCCTCGACAAGGGCATGTCCCGCCTCGCCCGCGTCACGCCGGAGCAGTTCGGGTTCTCCACCGACGTCTTCAGCCCGGCGGTCGAGGAGTTCGCGCTCTCGATCACGCAGTGCTCGCGCGCCGAGCCCCGGGGTGCCGTGCTCCCGGATGCTCCGCGGCGCATCGTCGTCTGCACCGGCGGTGAGGTCGAGCTCGTCAACGAGCACGGCGACCGGGTGAGGTTGCAGCGCGGGGAGTCGGTGTACGCGGACGGCTCGGACGGCGTGCTCCACGGGATCGGCACCGGCGAGCTGGCCCAGGCCTACACGCCCACGTCCGAAACTCCGGACGCGGAGCTCACCGACCTGATCTAGACCAGGTCGTCGCGCCCGATCCGCTTGAGGATCGCGGGCACGTCCTTGACCATCTGCGCGTGCTCGAGCGTCGTGACGAGGAGCGCATCGGCGGTGCGGACCACCACGGCATCGCGGAGGCCGACCACGGCGATGACGGTGCCGTCCTCGGCCCGGGCAAGGCCGTCACCGTCGACCCAGACGACGTCGGCCGACGACCCGCCCAGGGCGTGCAGGGCGGCGAAGTCGCCGAGGTCGTCCCAGCCGAACACGCCCGGCACCACCGCGACCCCACCTTCGAGGGACACGGGTTCGGCGATGGCGTGGTCGATGGCGATCGGCGTCAGACTGGGCCAGGTTGCCTGGAGCTCGGCCGGGCCGTCGGGGGTGTCCCACGCGGCGGCGATGCGGTCGAGACCGGCGTGCAGGTGCGGTTGAAGCCGCGCGAGGTGGCCGAGCAGCGTGTCGGAACGGGTCACGAACATCCCCGCGTTCCAGCTGAACGAGCCGCTGCGCACGTAGTGGCTGGCGGTCAGCTCGTCGGGCTTCTCCACGAACTGGGTGACGGCTCGGGCCGACGGTGCGTCGGCGACGCTCAGCAGCTCGCCGGCCTCGATGTAGCCGAACGCGGTCGACGGACCGCGTGGCTCGATGCCGATCGTGGCGACCAGGCCGGTCGCGGCGACGGCGACGCCCTCGCGCACCGCGGCGTCGAACGCGCTGACGTCGGAGATGACCTGGTCGGCGGCGAACGACCCGACGATCGCGCCGGGGTGCCGCCGGTCGATGACGGCGGCGGCGAGGCCGATCGCCGGCATGCTGTCGCGCGGGGACGGCTCGACGAACAGCCCGGTGAGCTCGGGCAGCTGCTGCTGGACGAGCGGAGCGTGCGTGGGCCCGGTGACGACGTGGATGTGGTCGGCCGGCACGAGGGTGATCAGGCGGTCCCACGTCTCCTGCAGGAGCGTGCGACCCGATCCGGTGAGGTCGAGCAGGAACTTCGGCCGCGACGCCCGCGACAGCGGCCACAGCCGCGTTCCGGCCCCGCCCGCTGGAATGACGGCGTGGAACGACTCCAGGCTCACCCGATCCACTCCCTCCACGACTCCCCGACGCGTCCGGTCATCGTATCCATGCCCAGGCAGGGGTGACTGCGGCTACCGTTTGCTCCATGACCGGAGCGATCCGGGGGGACGCTGGCGAGGCGCGTCTCCTGACCGCCCCGTTCGTGCTGCTCGGCATCGCCGAGCTCGCGTACTTCACGTCCGTCGGCGTCGCGATCTTCACGCTGCCCCTGTACACGACCGGGCCGGTTGGATCGAGCGAGGCAGGCGCGGGCCTCGCCTTCGGAGCCTTCGGCGTGACAGCTCTCCTCTGCCGGCCGTTCGCAGGACGACTGTCGGACCAGCGTGGGCGCGTCCCACTGATGGTCGTGGGCGCCGTCCTGGCCGGGGTCGGCATGGTTCTGCTGCCCTTCACGGATTCTCTGGCTGCGGTCGTCGCCATCCGCCTCTTGCAGGGGATCGCCGAAGCGGCGTTCTACGTCGCCGGCTTCGCGCTGCTGGCCGACCTGGCACCTCCCTCGCGGATGGGAGAGGCGCTCAGCTACAACTCGCTCGGACTGTATCTCGGCATCGCCCTCGGTCCACCACTCGGCGAGGCGCTCGTGGAGGCGCGAGGATACGACAGCGCGTGGTGGTGCGCCGCGGTGCTGGCCGGTGTGGCGGCATTGCTCAGCCTGACGATCGGCGAGCCGGATCACGAGCGGGACGACGCCGAGAGCAGCGCCCTGATCCACCGGCCAGCCATCGCGCTCTCGCTCGGGTTCTGCAGCTCGCTCGCCGCCATGGGTGGCTTCCTCGCCTTCGCAACGCTGTACGGCGAGGATCTCCAGATGACCAACGCCAGCCTGACGCTGCTGGTCTACGGCGGCACCGTCGTCGTGAGCCGCGTGCTCTTCGCCCGGGTGCCCGACCGCATCCCCTCCCTTCCGCTCGGCGTGGCGTCGCTGTCGGCCATCGGCACCGGGCTCCTGATCGCCGCGATCTCGCAGGCACCCGCGGGCCTCATGGTGGGTGCGGTCGTGATGGCGATCGGCATCACGTTCTCGACGCCGGCGTTCTTCAGCGCGATCTTCGCCACCGCCAAGCCCTCCGAACGGGGCGCCGCGGCCGGCACGGCCACCGCGTTCATGGACATCGGACTGGGTTTCGGCCCGATCGCGCTGGGTGTCGTCGCCGTCGCCGGTGGCATTCCGTGGGCCTTCGCGGCCGCGGCCGGCATCGTGTTCGCCGGTGCCGCCTGGACGGCGTTCCTGGCCTGGTCCCGGCTGACGCCGGACGAGGCCCGTCGCCCGGCGCCCTCACCATAGGGTGGCGGCATGGACGTTCTGGTCGAGGTCGTGCGGTCGGGGCTCGTCGAGGACCGTCACCGCGGAGTCGCTGTTCGGGTTGATCCTGACGGCGAGATCCTGTGGTCGATGGGCGACCCGGGCCTCACCATCTTCCCGCGCTCGGCGAACAAGCCCTTCCAGACCGTCGCCATGATGCGGGCCGGCCTACCGCTGGACGGCCCAGAGCTCGCCCTCGCCGCCGGGAGTCACTCGGGCGAGCCGTTCCAGGTCGACGCCATCCGCGCGGTACTCGCGCGTGCCGGCCTCGAGGAGTCCGCACTCCAGACGCCGCCGGCCCTTCCCAAGGATCCGGAGGCGCACCGTGCCGCGGTGCGAGCCGGACGTGAGCCCGAGCCGGTCCTGATGGAGTGCTCGGGCAAGCACGCGGCGATGCTCCTGACCTCCGTGGTCAACGACTGGCCGATCGACACCTATCTCGATCCCGACCACCCGCTCCAGCAGGCGATCACCAGCACGTTCACCGAGCTCACCGACGCGCCCCCGGACGCCGTGGGCACGGACGGCTGTGGTGCGCCCTTGCTCGCCACGACGCTGCATCGCCTCGCGACGGCGACGGCCCGCCTCATGAGCGCCGCGAGCGGGTCCGACTCGCGGCAGCTGCTCGACGCCATGATCGCCCACCCTGAGTACGTCAGCGGCACCCACCGCGACGAGCTCCGCCTCATGCAGGCCGTCCCCGGCCTGTTCGCGAAGACGGGCGCCGGCAGCGTGCTCGTGGTCGGCCTGCCCGACGGGTCAGCCTGTGCGCTGAAGATCGAGGACGGCGACCAGCGTCCGCGATTCGTCGCGATGCACCGCATCCTCGAGATCGCCGGTGTGGAGGCCGAGATCCTTCACGAACGCCCGCCGGTGCTGGGTGGCGGCAAGCAGGTCGGTGAGATCCGACCAGCGTTCTGACCTGCGCCGATGCGGAATTGTGACCCATGTCGCACCCATCCTGCTTGCATTTGCTAACTCCTGCAAGCACGATGGAGACATGGCCAAGCTGACTGTGGGGAAAACCGTCGAAGGACTCGGCGAATACCTCCATGACCAGCGCCGCCAGGCGCAGATGTCGTTGCGACAGCTGGCCGAGAAGGCGGAGGTTTCCAATCCGTATCTCAGCCAGATCGAGCGAGGGCTGCGTCGTCCGTCGGCAGAGGTTCTGCAGCAGATTGCCAAGGCGCTGCGCATCTCCGCCGAGTCGCTGTACGTCAGAGCCGGGATCCTCGATCTCGACGAAAGCGGGGCACGGATGGTCGAAGACGCCATCGCACTCGACCCGCGATTGACGGAGCGGCAGAAGACGGCGCTTCTCGACATCTATCGCTCGTTCGTCGGCTCCGATGTCGTACGCAACGAAGAACTTGCAGATGTAGTGACCGAAGCCAATCAGGAGGAAGCATGACGATTGCTGACCAGATCAACAGCCAGGTGAAGTCCTTGCGCGAAGAGGTCAAGAACCTCTCCGACGCGATCAAGAAGCTCGACGTCGATGACCTGCGTTCGCAGGCCACCGGTTTCGCCGAGCGTTCGCGCTCGCAGGCGAAGTCGTCCTACGACGACCTCGTCAAGAAGGCCGAAGAGGTCGTGGACTCCGCCAAGGAGCTCAACCTCGAGAACGCGCAGAAGCGGGCCGAGAAGCTCGTCGAGACCCTGCGCAAGGACGCGCGCAAGAACCTCAAGGACGTGCGCAAGCGTGCCGAGGGTGTCCGTGGCGACGTGCAGAAGCGCGCCGAGGACGTCATCGGTGAGGCTCGTGCCACCGTTCAGCGCGTGACCAAGAAGTCGACGGCCAAGAAGGCTCCGGCCAAGAAGTCGACCGGCCAAGAAGGCTCCGGCCAAGAAGGCTCCGGCCAAGAAGACGGCCGCCAAGAAGGCTCCGGCCAAGAAGACGGCCGCCAAGAAGGCTCCGGCCAAGAAGACGGCCGCCAAGAAGGCCTGACCTTCAGCCGCACCGTCTGCAACAGCACAGCGGGTCCCTCCGTCACGGAGGGGCCCGCTGTCGTCGTTGGTAGCCTTCACGGATGTTCGAGGTCCAGAGCTCCCTGTCGTTGGCGCTGTCGCTCGTGCTGTTCGGCGTCAAGATCGCCGCGCTCGTCGACTGCGTCGCCCGCGACAACTCCAAGTTCGTGCAGGTGGGCACGATGCCGCGCCGGAGCTGGCTCATCATCCTGGGCCTGACCGTCGCCGTCCACGCTGTCACGTGGGACCCGCTCGGCATCCTCAACCTCATCGGCACCGTCGCCGCCCTGGTCTACCTCGCTCTGCTGCGCGGGAGCGCCTGAACAGTCTCGAGTGGAGAGGCTGCATCAGCGCGGTTATCGTCGACGCGTCGGGTGGGCCGGCGCGAAACGACTTCCGGGGGGACTCATGGATCAGACGTCTTGGCGCAGCAGGATCGACCCGGCGGTGTTCTGGATCACCGGGATCGTCGCCGTGGCCTTCGTGGTCTGGGGCATGGTGAGCACGCCCGGCCTCGGGTCCGCCTCGAGCTCGGCCCAGGACTGGGTCATCACCAACACGGGCTGGTTCTTCGTGCTCAGCTCCACGTTCTTCGTGATCTTCGTGCTGTGGCTGGCAGCCAGCAAGTACGGCCGCATCCCTCTGGGCGGTGACGAGGAGCAGCCGGAGTTCCGCACCGTCTCGTGGATCGCGATGATGTTCAGCGCCGGCATGGGCATCGGCCTGATGTTCTGGGGCGTCGCCGAGCCGCTGTCGCACTACGCCACGCCACCACCCGGCACCGTCAAGGGCCAGACCGACGAGGCCCTGCAGACGGCGATGGCCACGACGATGTTCCACTGGGCCCTGCACCCGTGGGCGATCTACGCCGTCGTCGGCATCGCGATCGCGTACGGCACGTTCCGGAAGGGACGGTCGCAGCTGATCTCGGCGGCGTTCGCGCCGCTCATCGGCCGGCGCCGGTCCGAGGGCCCGGCTGGCCGTGTCATCGACATCCTGGCGATCTTCGCGACCCTGTTCGGATCGGCCGCGTCACTCGGCCTCGGTGCGCTCCAGATCGGCGCCGGGCTGGAGTTCAACGGCTGGGTCGACGGCGTCGGCAAGACGGTGCTCGTCTCGATCATCGTGCTGCTGACCATCGCGTTCATCGCCTCGGCCGTCTCGGGTGTCGAGAAGGGCATCCAGTGGCTCTCCAACATCAACATGGTGCTGGCGCTCCTGCTGGCCGCGTTCGTGTTCGTGGTCGGTCCGACGCTCCTGATCCTCAACCTGCTGCCCACCGCACTCGGCGACTACGCCGACCAGATGACCACGATGGCCTCGCGTACCGCTGCCAGCGGCGACCAGGCGATGAAGGAGTGGCTCGCCGGCTGGACGATCTTCTACTGGGCCTGGTGGGTCTCGTGGACGCCGTTCGTCGGCATGTTCATCGCCCGCATCAGCCGTGGTCGCACGATCCGGGGATTCGTCACCGGCGTGCTGATCGTCCCCTCGCTGGTGAGCCTGGTCTGGTTCGCGGTCTTCGGTGGCGCGGCCATCCACCAGCAGCGCCTGACCGACGACCTCGTCGGCAAGGGTGGCGCGGTCAACGAGAACTCGGCGCTGTTCGCGCTCCTCGACCACTACCCGATCGCCACCATCACGTCGGTGCTCGTCATCGTGCTGGTCGGCATCTTCTTCGTCTCCGGTGCCGACGCCGCGTCGATCGTCATGGGCACGCTGAGCGAGAAGGGCTCGATCGAGCCGTCACGGCCGACCGTCGTCTTCTGGGGATCGCTCACCGGCGCCGTGGCCGCGATCATGCTGATCGTCGGAGGTGACGACGCGCTCACCGGCCTGCAACAGATCACCATCGTCGCGGCGGTCCCGTTCGTGCTCGTCATGGGCGTGCTCTGCGTGTCGCTGTACAAGGACCTGCAGTCCGATCCGATGGTCGTGCGCGACCGGCTCGGCACCGAGGCCGTCGAGGGCGCCGTCGTCACCGGCGTCGAGGAGCACGACGGGCGGTTCGCGCTCGTCGTCGAGCGGGCCGAGCACGGTGACGAGAATGCCGTCCGCGCCGACAAGGAGCAGTCAGCCGACCCCACCGTCGATGACGAGGGGCGTCCGTGACGGCCGGTCCTGCGTCACTGCTGATCGGCGTCGGACTCCTCGGCCCTCTTGCGGCGACGATCCACCTCGCCGACCGCCACGACGAGCGCGATCGCGATCGGCAGCCAGTACTTCGTGGTTCCGGTCAGCCAGACGGGCAGGTCGATGGACGGCCACGGGATGTCGAGCCGTCCGATCCAGTACAACGGGTCGACGTACTTCAGCCACGCGGGCGGCTCGAGGTCCTGGATCCACTGCGGCATCGAGACGTCGGGCAGCCATGACCAGGTGATGTTCGGGAGCAGTCCGCGGACGAAGACGCCGATGAGCGCGCCGACCCCCAGCACTCCGAGCACGACCTCGACCACGGCGAACCCGACGCGTTGCATCGTGAACCGCACGGGGTGGTCGAGGGCCAGCCGGTCGCGTCGCTCGGCGCGCGAGCCGGGTGGGGGAGCGAAGCGCTCGCCGGTGAGCTCGACCTTCGTGACGGTGTTGCGCGGTCCCCAGTGCACCTCGACCTCGTCGTCCCCGTGACGGAGCGTCGCGGACTCCCAGTAGCCGGTGGTGGCGCGGCCGACCTCGTCGCCGTCGACCGTCAGGACGGCGACGCGGTCCGGGTGCTCCTCGACCGCCAGGACGTGGTCGTCGTGGTGCAGGCTCCAGCTCATGCCTCGAGGCTAGGTCCCGGGTCCGTCGGTGCGCATCGACCGAAAGTGCAGCACTCCATCGACCTTCGGCCGATGCGTCGCCGTCGTCCGGCCCCCTAGCGTCGAGGAATGAAGGCGCACCCGCGTCACCTCCCCGCCGTTCTCCTCATCCTGGTCCTGGCCCCGGTGACGGCCGAGTACCTCATCGGCTACGACGACACCGTCGGGAAACCGGCCGCGCTGCTGTTCGGCGTCCTGTTCTTCGCCCCCCTCTACGGCGCGCCGGCCGTGCTGATCAGGGAGATCGCGCGTCGTCGCGGTCTCGGCTGGCCGACCATCCTGGTGCTCGCGACGGCGTTCGGGCTGATCGAGGCCGGACTGATCGACCAGAGCCTCTTCGACCCCGACTACCGGGAGATCCCGTACTGGCAGGCCATGCGCGCGCCCACGTACCTGCCCTGGTTCGGCACGAGCGCGTACATGGCGCTGATCTTCGTCGCCGGACACGTGTTCGGAAGCATCGCGGCGCCGATCGCGCTCGCGGAGTCGTGGTGGCCGGCACGTCGTGACGAACCGTGGCTCGGCCCGGTGGGCCTCGTCGTGGTGGCCCTGATGTGGGCCGCCGGCGCCGCGTTCATCCTGCAGGACCAGCTGAGCGGGACGTCGTTCCGCGTCTCCGCCGGTCAGGTGGCCGGCACGGTGGTCGTGGTCGTCGCGCTCATCGCCGCTGCGGTCACGCTCAAGCGACCTGCTCCGTCGTCCGGACGGGCGCCGGCACCGTGGGTGGTCGCGGTGGTGACCGCTGTCCTGCTCACCGTGCGGAGCATCGTTCCCACCAGCTGGTGGGCGACGATCCTGGCCCTGGCCGCGATCGTGGTCTGGCTCGTGCTCATGAGGCGGTGGTCGCGCCGGTCCGGGTGGGGCGGCGTGCACGTGCTCGCGGCGGCGGTCGGCGTCCTGCTGTCGATCGGCGGACCCGCCTTCACCACCACGCCGCTCGGCGATGTCCCCCTCGCGGCGAAGCTTGCCACCAACGTCGTGCTGCTGGCGCTCGTGCTGGCCGTCGCGGCCGTGGGCTACCGGCGGATCAGCGCTGCGACTGCCAGCGCTCGACCAGCTTCGGCATCTCCTCGGCGATGAACGCGAAGAAGTCGCGGGTCGCCTCGAGGCGCTCGGTGGCCTGCGGATCGCCGGCGACTGCGGAGGCTCCCTTGTCGAGCCAGGACGAGAGGCTGAGGAGCATCTCGGTCTCGACCGCCATGGCCTCGGCCCAGGTGGTGCCGCGGACGTCATAGCGGTCGACCCGCTCGCGGGGGGTGCGGGTGCGCTCGGCCAGGCCGGTACGGGTCAGGTAGCTGGTGGCACCACTGACGGCTCCGGCGCTGACGTCGAGGGTCTCGGCGATCTCGCGGGCGGTGAGGCCGCCACCGGGAGCAGTGAGGAGAGCGGCGAAGACCCGCGCCGCCATGCGCTGCATGCCGGACTCGTTGAGCTTGAGGGCGAAACCCTCGATGAACGCCGCACGGTCCTCCTGCATGCCCGGAGCCTACCCGCTTCTTCACAAGATTCATAGGTTTCACAAATATGTGAAACAGGAGTACGGTCGGAAGCATGAGTGAAGAGAACGACGACAGCGTCATCCAGATCAGCGGCCTTCACAAGGCCTTCGGCACCACGCAGGCCCTCGACGGCCTGGACCTCGAGGTCACGACCGGCGAGGTGCACGGCTTCCTCGGCCCGAACGGGGCCGGCAAGTCCACCACCATCCGCGTGCTGCTCGGCCTCCTGCGCGCCGACGCCGGCACCGTCCGGCTCTTCGGCGGCGACCCCTGGCGCGACGCGGCCGAGCTGCACCGGCGCCTCGCCTACGTCCCGGGTGACGTGAACCTGTGGCCGACGCTCACCGGCGGCGAGGTCATCGACCTGCTCGGCCGGCTCCGGGGAGGAATCGACGAGAAGCGGCGAGCCGACCTGGTCGAGCGCTTCGAGCTCGACCCCACGAAGAAGGGCCGCGCGTACTCCAAGGGCAACCGCCAGAAGGTGGCCCTCGTGGCCGCGCTGGCCTCCGACGTCGAGCTCCTGCTGCTCGACGAGCCGACGTCGGGCCTCGACCCGTTGATGGAAGCCGTGTTCACCGAGTGCATCGACGACTTCAAGGACGAGGGCCGATCGGTCCTGTTGAGCAGTCACATCCTGGCCGAGGTCGAGCGCCTCTGCGACCGGGTGAGCATCATCCGCGCGGGGCGTGACGTCGAGACCGGGACGCTCGCGGACCTCCGGCACCTCACCCGCACGTCCGTCTCGGCCGAGGTCTCCGCCCATCCGGCCGGCCTCGACACCCTGTCGGGCGTTCACGACCTCGTCGTCGAGGGCAACCGCGTGCGGTTCGAGGTCGACACCGACGACCTGGGCGCGGCGATCGACGCGCTCGGCCGGCTCGGCATCCGGACCCTCACGAGCCAGCCGCCGACGCTCGAGGAGCTGTTCCTGCGCCACTACGGTGACGACGTCGCGGCTCCCGCCGAGCCTGTGGAGGCCCGGGCATGACCGGCACCGGCACCTTCATCCGGATGTTCCTGCGTCGCGACCGCTGGATGATGTTCTGGTGGATCGCCGGCGGCACGCTGCTCTACTTCAGCCAGGCGCCGAGCGTCGACGCCACCTACACGAGTCAGGCCGAGTTCGATCGAGCGGCGGCGAGCATGGAGCAGAACGTCGCCTTCATCGCGATGACCGGCCCCGCACGCGCGCTCAACACGGTCGGAGGTCAGGTGGCGTGGCAGGCAATGGCGTTCGGTGCGATCGTCGCCGGCCTGATGAGCATGTTCATCATCGGCCGGCACACCAGGGCTGAGGAGGAGTCCGGCCGCGACGAGCTCGTACGGGCTGCCGCGGTCGGTCGCCACGCGCCGATCGTCGCCGCGTTCGTGACCGCCGCGGTGGCCAACGTCGTGATGGGAGTCCTGATCACGATCAGCCTGCTCGCGTACGGCTTGGACGCGGCCGGCTGCATCGCCCTCGGTGTCGCCCTGGTCCTCACCGGGCTGACGTTCACCGGCGTCGCCCTCGTCGCCGCCCAGCTCACCGACAGCACGCGCGCCATGTACGGCATCACGGGCGCCGTGATCGCGGTGGCCTACGCACTGCGGGCGGTCGGCGACGTCGCCGAGAACGGACTCTCGTGGCTCTCGCCGATCGGCTGGGGACAGGCCATGCACCCGTTCTCCGGCGAGAGGTGGTGGCCGGTGGTGCTGCCCGTCGTCGCGACCGTCGCGCTCGTCGGCGCTGCCTTCTCCCTGTTCGCGCGCCGCGACGTCGGCTCGGGGTTGTGGCCGGCCCGACCCGGGCCCGCGCGGGCCGGCGCCGGTCTGCTCGGCACGCTCGGGCTCGCCTGGCGTCTGCAACGTGGGTCGATCATCGGCTGGACGCTGGGCATCCTGCTGCTGGGGATCAGCTACGGCTCGATCGGCAACGACGTCCAGGACCTGATGGGCAGCTCGGACTTCTCGAACTCGGTGCTGGGCAAGGGTTCCGACATCACCGAGTCGTTCTACGCCTTCGCGATCCTCATGATCGCGCTCATCGCCGCCGGTTTCACGATCTCGTCGGCGCTGCGTCCGCTCGGCGAGGAGGACGCAGGCCGCGTCGAGACCCTCCTCGCGACCGCGCTGCCACGGCGCACCTGGCTCCTGGGTCACGTCGCGATGACGGTGCTCGGATCCGCGATCGTCCTGATGGCCGGAGGCTTCGGCCTCGGGATCGGGTTCGCGATGGTCACGGGTGACGGCTCGGCCGTGGGCCGCTATTTCGCGGCGATGCTGCCGTACCTCGCGCCGGTGCTGATGCTCGGTGCGATCGCGCGGTTGCTGCACGGTGTGGTGCCGCGGCTTGCCTTCCTCGCGTGGGTCGGCCTGGCGTTCTGCGTCGTCGTGATGTTCTTCGGCGAGCTCCTGCGCTTCCCGGACGCCGTGCTCGACGTCTCGCCGTTCAGCCACCTCGCCTTCACGCCGGCCGAGGACGTCCGGTGGCTGCCGGTCGTCGCGGTGGGCCTCGTCGCCCTGGTGCTGAGCACCGCCGGGCAGGTCGCCTTCCGCCGACGGGACGCCCTCTCGAATTGAAGACAGTGCGGAAGGTCCGCCTAGAACATTCGTTCGATTGCGGTTAGACTCGGGTCATGGCCGAGTACTTCCAGGGCTCGTTGCTCGATGGTGACGCCGGCCCGGAGGTCGACGAGCTGGGTGGCACGGTGCGTCGCACCGAGCTCACGCAGGGCGCGTGGGTCGACGTCCGGCCGGGCTGGCTCACGGGTGCCGACGCGCTGTTCCTGCGGCTGCAGGCCGACGTGCCGTGGCGGGCGGAACGGCGGGAGATGTACGACCGCGTCGTCGACGTCCCGCGGCTGGTCTGCTTCTACGACCACGACGACGCCCTGCCCGACCCGGCCCTCGAGGTCGCGCGCGACGCCCTCACGGCGCACTACGCCACCGAGCTCGGCGAGCCGTTCACCACGGCTGGGCTCTGCTATTACCGCGACGGCCGCGACAGCGTGGCCTGGCACGGCGACCGCATCGGCCGCGGCCGGCTCGAGAACACGATGGTCGCGATCGTCTCGCTGGGGGAGCACCGGCGGCTGTCGCTGCGCCCTCGAGGAGGGGGCAAGCAGATCGCCTTCACCCTCGGACACGGTGACCTCGTCGTCATGGGCGGCTCGTGTCAGCGCACGTGGGAGCACGCGGTGCTCAAGACCGCGCGTCCTGTCGGGCCACGCATCAGCGTGCAGTTCCGCCCGACCGGAGTTCGGTGACGGAAGGGCGACGCGCCACTAGGGTTTCGCCATGACGACTCCCGAAGAGGGCCTGGCCAAGATCCATGCGCGCTTCGGCGCCCACGACGGGCACCGCGCGCTGCACGCCAAGGGCATCCACTGCGTCGGCACCTTCACCGCCACGCCCGAGGCCGCTGAGCTGACGAAGGCGTCCCACATGAGTGGCGCGCCGGTCCCGGTGAAGGTGCGATTCTCCAACGGTGGCGGTGACCCGAAGGTCCCCGACTACGTCCCGGACGTCCGTGGTCTCGCCGTCAGCTTCGTCCTGCCGGACGGCTCGCGCACCGACATGCTCAACCAGACCATTCCGCACTTCCCGTTCCACGACCAGGAGGGGTTCTTCGCCACGATCGCGGCGTCCAAGCCCGGCCTCAGTGGGCTCCTGCGGCTTCCGGCACTGGTGGCGCGTTATCCGCGCGCTGCCCTCGTAGCGGTCGAGGCCAACAAGGTGATCGGGCAGCGGATCAGCTTCGATGCACACCGCTACTTCCCCTTCCACGCGGTCAAGTGGGTTGACACCGACGGCGGGTCGCGGTTCGTCCGGTACACCTGGTTGCCGACGGTCCACGAGACGAGCATGTCCATGGCCGAGGCGAAACGGCTGGGCCGCGACTACCTGTTCGACGGGCTGCGTGAGCGGCTCGCCGAGAAGCCGGTGCGGATGAACCTGGAGGTGCAGATCGCGGGGGACGGCGACAACCCGCACGATCCGTCCGACGAGTGGCCCGACGACCGCGAACGGCTCATCGTCGGCACGCTCGAGGTGACTGCGGTCGACGACGATGCCGACGACAGCATCATCTTCGACCCGATGAGGCTGACGGACGGCATCGAGCCGTCGGACGACCCGGTGCTGCACTACCGGCCGGACGTCTACGGGCTGTCGTTCGCCCGGCGGACCAGCCGCTGACTCACTCGTCGTCGGTCGTGGCGCCCTCCGGGCGGTCCGCGCCGATCTCGGGTCCGTTGTCGACCTCCTCGCCCGGGACCTTGAAGCCCTCGTCGGGGTCGAACTCGCGTTGCGTGTTGTCGACGAGGGCGTTCTCGGGGCGATGGTCCGGGTCGAGGCGCTCCTTGCGCTCCTCCTCCACCTTCTCTGCCTCGTCGTCGGAGATCTCGTCGTCGCTGGAGTAGCCGGCGTCGACCCGCTTGTCGACATCGACCTCGAGGGATTCGTCGCTGGATTCGTCCGTGGACTCGTCGTTGCCGCTCATGAGTACTCCCTGGGGGCTGGATGTGGTCCTCACCACCAGACCGCGCGTGCGCCCCGTCCGCAACCCGAGCAGGATCAGCGGCGGCCGCGCGACGCCTTGGCGCGCTCGCCGGCGTCGAGGATGACCTTGCGGATGCGGACGTTCGACGGCGTGATCTCCACGCACTCGTCCTCGCGGCAGAACTCCAGGCACTGCTCGAGCGAGAGCTTGCGCGGCGGGATCAGCTTCTCGAAGTTGTCGGAGGTCGACGACCGCACGTTGGTCTGCTTCTTCTCCTTGGTGATGTTGACGTCCATGTCGTCGTCGCGGGAGTTCTCGCCGACGATCATGCCCTCGTAGACCTCGGTGGTGGGCTCGACGAAGAGGATGCCGCGCTCCTGCAGGTTCGTCATCGCGTACGCCGTGGCCGCGCCGGACCGGTCGGCCACCAGCGAGCCGCTCGGCCGGGTCGAGATGTCGCCGGCCCAGGGCTCGTAGCCCTCGAACACGTGATGCGCGATGCCGGTGCCACGGGTGTCGGTCAGGAACTCGGTGCGGAAGCCGATGAGGCCTCGAGCCGGCACCAGGAACTCCATGCGGACCCAGCCGGTGCCGTGGTTGACCATCTGCTCCATGCGTCCGCGACGCACGGCGAGCAGCTGGGTGATGGTGCCGAGGTACTCCTCGGGGGCGTCGATCGTCAGGCGCTCCACGGGCTCGTGCAGCTTGCCGTCGACCTCGCGCGTGACGACCTGTGGCTTGCCGACGGTGAGCTCGTAGCCCTCGCGGCGCATCTGCTCGACGAGGATCGCCAGCGCCAGCTCGCCGCGGCCCTGCACCTCCCACGCGTCCGGGCGGTCGGTGGGCAGCACCCGGATGGACACGTTGCCCACGAGCTCGGTGTCGAGGCGGTCCTTGACCAGGCGAGCGGTGACCTTGGCGGCCTTCTCGCGTCCGGCGAGTGGCGACGTGTTGATGCCGATCGTCATCGAGATGGCCGGCTCGTCGACCGTGATCAGGGGCAGTGGCCGTGGGTCCTCGGGGTCGGCGAGGGTCTCGCCGATCGTGATGTCGGGGATGCCGGCGATGGCCACGATGTCGCCCGGCCCGGCCGACTCGCCGGGCTTGCGCTCCAGCGCCTCGGTGACGAGCAGCTCCGTGATCTTGACCCGGTCGACGGTGCCGTCGCGCTTGCACCACGCAGCCTGCTGGCCCTTGCGCAGGGTGCCCTCCTTGACGCGCACCAGCGCGAGCCGGCCCAGGAAGGGCGAGGCGTCGAGGTTGGTGACGTGCGCCTGCAGGGGTGCGCCCTCGGTGTACTCGGGGGCGGGCACGGCCTCCATGATCGTCTGGAACAGCGGCACCAGGTTGTCGCTGTCGGGCATGCCGCCGTCCTTGGGCTGCTCCAGCGACGCACGCCCGGCCTTGGCCGAGGCGAACACGACCGGGAAGTCGAGCGCGCCCTGGTCCGAGGAGTCGTCGATCAGGTCGAGGAACAGCTCGTAGGTCTCGTCGACGACCTCGCTGATGCGGGCGTCGGGACGGTCGACCTTGTTGACGACGAGGATCACCGGCATCTTCGCGGTGAGCGCCTTGCGCAGCACGAAGCGGGTCTGGGGGAGCGGACCCTCGGAGGCGTCGACCAGCAGCACGACCGCGTCGACCATCGAGAGTCCGCGCTCGACCTCGCCGCCGAAGTCGGCGTGGCCGGGGGTGTCGATGATGTTGATCGTGACGCCGCCGTCCGGGGCGCCGGGACCGTTGTAGCGGACCGCGGTGTTCTTGGCGAGGATCGTGATGCCCTTCTCGCGCTCGAGGTCGCCGGAGTCCATCGCACGCTCGGCGAGCTGGTGGTGCTCGTCGTAGTTGCCCTGCTGCTGCAGCATGGCGTCGACCAGCGTGGTCTTGCCGTGGTCGACGTGGGCGACGATCGCCACGTTGCGCAGATCATGACGTGTGGGCATGCGAAAGAACTGTCCTTGCTGAGGGGAATACTCCAAGGGAGTGGAGCCTTGCCAGTCTAGTAGTGGACCGCGAAGCCGAGAAATCGCTTCACCCCGTTGAGCGTGGAGTGTTCATTGCAGATCCACGACAATTTCAATTGCGCAACAGTTGCGTCTGCGTTAGTATTTTCGGGTGTCCACGAAGTCCGACGAGCTGTACGAAGCGCTGGGTGAGTTCTTCCAGCGCATCTTCAGCCTCGGCGAGTCCGGCGCGATGGACCGCATGATCGAGCTCGACGTCTCGTTCACGCAGGCACGCACGATGTTCCTGCTGGCCCACACCGACGGACCTCTGCCGATCAACGAGATCGCCTCACAGCTGGGGCTCTCGGTCGCGGCCACCGGACGCAACATCGACCAGCTGGTCAAGCTCGGCATCGTCGAGCGGCAGGAGAACCCCGACGACCGCCGGGTCAAGCTCGTGTCGCTCTCACCCACGGGTTTCGAGATCGCCGACCAGCAGATCGAGCAGAAGCGGCGGGCCGTACGCAAGTTCGTCGAACGTCTGAGCACCACCGAAGCGGAGAACCTCACCCAGGCGCTCCGGCCGATCCTCGCAGGAGAATCCCTGCGAACGAGCACGAAGGCCGCACATGTCCACTGAAGCCCCCGAGTACCCCGACAAGATCGACGGAGCCGTCCTCAAGGTGGCGGGTGTCGTCGTCATCGGCGCCATCATGTCGATCCTCGACATCACCGTCGTCAACGTCGCGCTCCCGACCTTCCAGCGCGTCTTCGCCGACGGCGGAGGCGAGCTCGACTACTCCCTCGTCGCCTGGACCGTCACCGGCTACACGCTGGCGCTGGCCACGGTCATCCCCATGACCGGCTGGGCCGCCGACCGGTTCGGCACCAAGCGCATCTACCTCGTGGCCATCGCGCTGTTCACGATCGGCTCCACCCTGTGCGCCACCGCCTGGGACATCAACTCGCTGATCGCCTTCCGCGTCCTCCAGGGACTCGGTGGCGGCATGCTGATGCCGCTCGGCATGACGATCATGACGCGGGCCGCAGGCCCGCACCGCATGGGTCGCCTGATGGCGATCCTCGGCATCCCGATGATGCTCGGCCCCATCGGTGGCCCCATCCTCGGTGGCTGGCTCATCGACACCGCGTCGTGGCACTGGATCTTCCTGATCAACCTGCCGCTCGGCATCATCGCGCTCGTCTACTCGTTCGTGGTCCTGCCCAGCGACCGGCCGGTTCCCTCGGAGTCGTTCGACTTCCTCGGCATGCTGCTGCTGTCGCCGGGGCTCGCGCTGTTCCTGTTCGGCGTCTCCTCGCTTCCGGGCGAGGGCGGCGACTTCACCGCGCCTCGGGTGTGGCTCTCGGCCCTCGTCGGCGTCGCGCTGATGGTGACGTTCGTGTTCCACTCGTTCCGGCCGGAGCACCCGCTGCTCGACCTGCGGCTGTACAAGGACCGCAACCTGACGGTCTCGACCATCACGATGTTCATGTTCGCCGGCGCGTTCTTCGGTGGCCTGCTGCTGGTTCCCACGTTCTTCCAGCAGATCCATGGGGAAACCACCCTGAGCGCCGGCCTGCTGGTCGCTCCCCAGGGCATCGGCGCCATGCTCACGATGCCGATCGCCGGTTCGCTCGTCGATCGCGTGCCGATCGGGCGCATCGTCCCGGTCGGACTGCTCCTGATCGTCGCCGGCATGTTCCCGATGACCCAGATCGACGAGAACACGTCCTACGCGGTCATCATCGGGTCACTGTTCGTCATGGGCCTGGGCATGGGCAGCACGATGATGCCCCTGTTCACGTCGGCCCTGCGCACCCTGACGCAGCACGAGGTCGCCCGTGGATCGACGCTGCTCAACATCACGCAGCAGATCGCGAGCTCGGTCGGTGTCGCCGTCCTGTCGGTGATCCTCACCAACCACCTCAAGGACTCCCCGACGATCGCGGGCACGAAGGGCCTCAAGGGCCTGCCCGACGGTCTCACCGAGACCGCCGCGGCGATCGCGTCGTGGACCAAGGACGGCGCGGCCCTGATCACGCAGCTCAAGATCCCGCCGGCGGTCATCGACTCCGGGTTCGTCCAGGCGGCGAGCTCGTTCGCCTCGACCTTCTGGGTCGCATGGGTGCTCGTGGTGCTGACCCTGGTGCCGGCGCTGTTCCTGCCTCGCAAGACCGAGGTGTCGCACCTGCTCGACGACGAGGGCGTGCCCCCGGTGCCCGTGCACTGACGAACGCTCCACGACGAAGCCCCCGACCTGATGGTCGGGGGCTTCGTTCGTGCGGTCACGTGCTCCTGTGCACCTTGTGCTGGGCCGCCTGGGCGAGGGGACGCACGGTCATCGAGTCGATGTTGACGTGGTGCGGCCGGGTGGCCACCCAGGTGACCATGTCGGCGATGTCGGCCGCGACGAGCGGCTCGTCGACCCCGGCGTAGACGTTGTCGGCTGCTTCCTGGTCGCCGCCGAACCGGTTGAGCGAGAACTCCTCGGTGCGCACCATGCCCGGTGCGATCTCGGTGACGCGCACCGGAAGGCCGTTCAGCTCGAGCCGCAGCGTCCCGGTCATCGCGGTGACGCCGTGCTTGGCGACGGCGTAGCCACCGCCACCCTCATACGTGATGTGGCCGGCCGTCGAGGAGATGTTGACGAGCGTGCCCGCGCCGCTCGCCACCAGTGCCGGCAGCAGAGCCTGGGTGACCAGCAAGGTCCCGATGACGTTGACGTCGTACATGTGGCGCCACACGGCCGGGTCGGCCTCGGAGACCTGCTCGAGCCCGAACGCACCGCCGGCGTTGTTGACCAGCAGGTCGAGACGATCGCCCACCGTGGCGGCGAGGGCGTCGACCTGCGCGGCGTCGGTGACGTCGCAGGTGACGGCGGTGCCGCCGAGCTCGTCGGCGAGCGCCTCGACGCGATCGGTGCGGCGCGCGACGCAGAAGACGTGGAACCCGGCTCCCGCGAGCGCTCGGGCGGTGGCCTCGCCGATGCCGCTGCTGGCACCGGTGACGACGGCAGCGGGGGAAGTACTCATGACGCCATCGTGTCAGGCCCCATGGCTGGGTGCCGGGCGTGGGCGGCATGGGGCCATGGCTGGGCGCCGGCACGGGCAGAGTGTGCGTCCTTGAGCGGGACTGGGAACATGGACAGGACGAGGCTGGTTGCACACGGTGAGGAGAGGTGACCGCATGCTCAAGCGCATCGCGATGCTCTCGGCACACACGTCGCCGCTCGAGCAGCCCGGCACGGGCGATGCCGGCGGCATGAACGTCTACGTGCTCGAGCTCTCGCGGCAGCTCGCCGCACGGGGCATCGAGGTCGAGATCTTCACCCGCGCCACGTCGCGCCACCAGGAGCCGATCGTCGAGGCCGAACCGGGCATCATCGTCCGGCACGTCGCCGCTGGGCCGTTCGAGGGCCTGCAGAAGAACGATCTCCCGTCCCAGCTGTGCGGCTTCGTCCGCGACGTGCTGAGGGTCGAGGTCGAGCGTGACCCGGGCCACTTCGACCTCGTGCACAGCCACTACTGGCTCTCGGGCCAGATCGGCACCGTGACGCGCGAGCGCTGGGGCGTGCCGCTGGTGCACACGATGCACACGATGGCCAAGGTCAAGAACGCCCAGCTCGCGGCTGGTGACATCGCCGAGCCGATCGGACGCATCGCCGGCGAGGAGGAGATCGTTCGCCTCGCCGACCGCCTGATCGCCAACACCGCCGAGGAGCGGCGCGAGCTCGTCGACCTGTACGGCGCCGACCCGATGCACGTCGAAGTGGTGCACCCCGGTGTCGACCTCGAGGTCTTCCGCAGCGGTCGCCAGCTCGAGGCCCGCCAGGCGCTGGGGGTGCCCGAGGACGCGGCTCTCGTGCTGTTCGCCGGACGCATCCAGCCGCTCAAGGCACCCGACGTCGTCATCGAAGCGGCCGGCAAGCTGCTCGAGCTCGACCCGTCGCTGCGCGACCGGTTGCGCGTCGCCGTCGTGGGCGGCGCCTCGGGCACGGGCCTCGACCATCCGACGGCACTCACCGACCTCAGCTCCGGCCTCGGACTCGACGACGTCGTGACGTTCGTGCCGACGGTCAACCAGCGCGACCTCGCCGACTGGTACGCCGCGGCGTCGGTCGTCTGCGTCCCGTCCTACAACGAGTCGTTCGGGCTGGTCGCGATCGAGGCACAGGCGTGCGGCACGCCGGTGGTGGCCGCCTCGGTCGGCGGACTCGCCACCGCCGTCTCCGACGGCGTCACGGGCGTCCTGGTCGACGACCACGACCCGGCCGACTACGCCACCGCGATGTACCCGCTGCTGGTCGACCCCGAGCTCCGCGCGGCCATGAGCGTCAAGGCGGTGCGCCATGCCGAGTCGTTCGGCTGGGACGTCACCGCCGAGCGCACGCTGGCGGTCTACGAGGACGCCGTGCGGGCGTTCAAGGCCGAGGGCCAGGAGGTCCGGTGAGCGAGGAGGTACGCGAGACGATCCTGGCCGTGCTCAAGGACTCCGAGCTGGAGTTCACCGAGTTCGGCACCGGGGTGTTCGAGGTCGTCCTGCCGGGGGAGCGCAAGCTGCAGACCGCGTGCCGCCTCGAAGTCGGCAAGCACGCGCTCGGCATCCACGCGTTCGTCGCGCGCAACCCCGACGAGAACCATGAGGGCGTCTACCGCTGGTTGCTGGAGCACAACCTCAAGATGTTCGGGGTCAGCTTCGCCATCGACGCCGCCGGGGACATCTACCTCGACGGCCGGCTGCCGCTGCACGCCGTCACGGAGGACGAGCTCGACCGCCTCCTGGGCGCCGTGCTCAGCTACTCCGACGACTCCTTCAACACCATCCTCGAGCTCGGCTTCGCGTCCTCCATCCGCAAGGAGTGGCAGTGGCGGGAGTCGCGCGGTGAGTCCACGCGCAACCTCGAGGCGTTCAAGCACCTCCGACCGTGAAGGCACTCGTCTTCGCCGACGTCACGGATCCGTGGTCGTACATCGGCGCCACGCGGTTCGAGCGGGCGGCCGCGGCGTTCACGATCCTCAGTGGCGAGCCGGTCGAGATCTCGTTCCGTGCACGGCTGGGCGACCCGGTCGTCCTGTCGGCGGGGGAACAGGAACAGGTCGCGTCCGCCGCCCGCATCACCGGCATCGACCTGAACTTCGCCGAGGTGGTCGCCGCAGATACGGTCGACGCCTGGCGGCTGCTCACGTGGGCGGACGAGGCCGGGCCGGGCGTCCAGCGGGATCTCGCGCACCAGCTGTGGCGGGCGCACTTCCTCGAGGGTGCCGACGTCGCCGATCCGCTGGTGCTCTCGTCGCGGGCCGCACTCGTCGGCCTCGACCTCGAGACGAGCGAGGCGCTGCTCGCCAGCGACGAGTACGGGCCCGAGGTCCGCACCCAGGACGAGACCGCGCGTTCCCTCGGTGTCACGCAGCTGCCGCACGTGATCGTCGAGACGACGTGGACGCTGGCCGGCATCCAGTCGCAGAACGACTACGTCCAGGCGCTGCGCCAGATCCACGGTGAATGGCGCACGCTCGACCCCTAGGGCGCGCCTCCCTCTTCCGGTTCGGGTTCGCGCGGCGTCGCATCTCGCCTGGCGGCGTTATCGTCGGTCGCCGCCGCCCCCTACGCGCTGCGCGCGTGGGAGGTGCCCCCACCCCGGTGCGCCTCCCTCCTCTGCCTTGCCAGCCGAGCGCGACCCCACGCGCCCCTCGAATCGGAAGAGGGAGACACGCCCTAGGCTCAGCGACATGACGTACACCTTGGTTCTGCTGCGCCACGGACACAGCACCTGGAACGCCAAGAACCTGTTCACGGGCTGGGTCGACGTCGACCTCAACGAGCAGGGCCTCACCGAGGCAGGCCGTGGTGCCGACCTGCTGCGGGAAGCCGGCATCGCCCCCGACGTCTCGCACACGTCGGTGCTGCGGCGGGCGATCCGCACGGCCGAGATCGTGCTCGACGGCATCGACCGGCACTGGATCCCCGTGCAGCGCTCATGGCGCCTCAACGAGCGCCACTACGGCGCCCTGCAGGGCAAGGACAAGAAGGCCACGCTGGAGGAGTACGGCGAGGAGCAGTTCATGACCTGGCGGCGGTCGTACGCCACGCCGCCACCGCCACTGGCCGACGACAGCGAGTTCAGCCAGGCCGGCGACGACCGCTATGCCGACCTGCCCGATGAGCTGCTGCCGCGCTCCGAGTGCCTCGCCGACGTGCTCGACCGCATGCTCCCGTACTGGTACGACGCGATCGTGCCGGACCTGCGTGCCGGCAAGACCGTGCTCGTCACGGCCCACGGCAACTCGCTGCGCGCCCTCGTCAAGCACCTCGACGACATCGGCGAGGACGAGATCGTCGGGCTCAACATCCCGACCGGCATCCCGCTGCTCTACGAGCTCGACGACGACCTGAAGCCGACGGTGAAGGGTGGCACATATCTCGACCCCGCGGCCGCCGAGGAGGCCATCGCCGCCGTCGCCAACCAGGGCCGCTGACCCGGAGCAGGTCGGGCTCTACTCGATCTCCCACAGGAGGCAGAACGGCTTGCCGGCGGGGTCGGCGTAGACGCGCCAGTTCACGCCGTCGCCGGGCAGCCGGGTGGCACCGAGCGCCAGTGTCAGACGCTCCGCCTCCTCGATGTCGTCGACATCGATGTCGAGGTGCACCTGCTGGGGATACGCCGGGTCGGGCCACCGGGGCGGGACGTACTCCTCCACCTGCTGGAACAGCACGGGCTGGTCGCCGTCGGTGCCGATCATGGCGGCCTCGTCGCCCTCGTAGGTGACCTCCTTGCCGAGCAGCTCGGCATAGAAGTGGCTCAGCGACTGGGTGTCGGGGCAGTCGATCATGACGCCCATCAACGTGGTCTTCGGCTCGTCGGCGTCGAGACACAGGTCGAACGGGTGGCCCGCCGGGTCGGCCAGCGTGTTCCACGTCTCGTTCGACCGCAGGAACGTCGCGCCCAGGTCCACGGCCCGGACGCTCGCGGCGTCGATGTCGGGCACCCGGAGGTCGAGGTGTGCCTGCTGGGGACGGGCGGGATCCGGCCAGGCAGGCGGCACATGATCGGGCGCGTGCTGGATACCGATCCGCCAGCCGTCATCGGTGGTCATCGTGACCCACTGGTCGTCGGCGAAGATCTGTGTCCACCCCGCCAGGTCGGAGTAGAACGCGGACAGCCGGCCGATGTCGCGGGCGTCCAGCACGATCGTCTTCAACCTGCCGATCATGATCCACTCCCTCATGAGCTCGGTCGCCCCACCCTGACGCACCGGTGCGACAGAACCCTGTCTACCCCATGCGAGCGACGCGGGCCTCGGTCACGCGTCGAGCTTGTAGCCCAGGCCTCGCACGGTCGTGAGGCTGACCGGGTTGGTGGGGTCGGGCTCGATCTTGGCCCGCAGGCGCTTGACGTGGACGTCGAGGGTCTTGGTGTCGCCCACGTAGTCGGCGCCCCAGACGCGGTCGATGAGCTGGCCGCGCGTGAGCACCCGACCGGGGTTTCGCAGGAAGTACTCGAGCAGCTCGAACTCCTTGAGCGGAAGCCGCACGGTCTCGCCGTCGACCGTGACGAGGTGGCGGTCGACGTCCATGCGGACGTGTCCGGCCTCGAGCGACGCGGCGTCGTCGATCTCGTCCGACCCGCCGCGGCGGAGCACCGCGCGGATGCGGGCCACGAGCTCACGCGGCGAGTACGGCTTCGTGACGTAGTCGTCGGCGCCGAGCTCGAGGCCGACCACCTTGTCGACCTCGGTGTCCTTGGCGCTGACCATGATGATCGGCACGGACGACGTCTGACGGATCTGCCGGCACACCTCGGTGCCGGGCAGGCCGGGCAGCATCAGGTCGAGCAGCACGATGTCGGCTCCGCCGCGCTCGAACTCGAGCAGCGCGTCCGGGCCGGTCTCGGCGATCGCGACGTCGAAGCCCTCCTTGCGCAGCACGTATGACAGCGCCTCGCTGTAGCTCGTCTCGTCCTCGACGACCAGAACCTTCGTCATGTCAGCTCCTCGTCGAGATCGTGCGACCACGATGGCAGCACCAGGGTGAACGTCGACCCGGCGCCGGGCTCGCTCCACACCTCGACGCTTCCACCGTTGCTCGCGGCGACGTGCTTGACGATCGAGAGCCCCAGGCCTGTGCCGCCGGTGTTCCGCGCCCGTGCCGGGTCGACCCGGTAGAAGCGCTCGAAGATCCGCTCGATCTCCTCGCCCGGGATCCCGATGCCGTGGTCGGCCACCGTGATGTGCACGTCATCGTCGTCGATGAGCTCGGCCGTCACGACGACGCGCGACTGCTCCGGGCTGTAGGTGACGGCGTTCTCGACGAGGTTGCTGACGGCCGCGTGCAGCTGGCCGCGGTCGCCGTGCACGAACAGCTCGGGCTGGACCGACGTGGCGATCTCGACGCCGCGGCGCTCGGCCTCGGTGGCGGAGTGCTCGGACGCCTCGGCCACGAGCTCGTCGACCTTGACGACGGTCGCCTCCTCGCTGACGGCGTCGTTCTGCAGCCGCGAGAGGTCGATGATCTGCTGGACGAGCCTGGTCAGCCGCAGGCTCTCGGCCTGCATGCGTCCGGCGAACCGCACGACGGCGTCCGGGTCGTCCTTCGCCTCCTCGACGGCCTCGGCGAGCAGGTTCAGCGCGCCGATCGGCGTCTTGAGCTCGTGGCTGACGTTCGCCACGAAGTCGCGCCGGATCGCCTCGACCCGCTCGGAGTGGGTGCGATCGTCGGCGAGGACGACGACCAGCCGTGACGTCAGCGGAGCGACGCGGGCGTGCACGTGGGTGATGTGCTTGCCGCGCCTGAGGGGTCCTCCGGCTCGCGGGTGATCGTCGAGCACGACCTCCGCCTCACGGACCTGCCCGTCGCGGCGGACCTGCTGCACGAGGGTCATGAGCTCGTCGGGGAGGCGGTCGTTGCGCACCAGTCCCATGGCGACGGCCGGCGCTGACGCCTGCACGACGGCGTCCGCGGCGTCGACGATCACGGCCGATGACGACAGGACCGACAGCACGGCCTCGGCTCCCGGCGGCACCTCCGGGGCGGCATCGGGGACCGTGGCCTCGCGTCGTTCGCTGTAGCGCCACATCCACGTCACCAGGGCGCCGATGGTGGCGCCGATGACGCCGGCGATCAGCAGTCCTGCACTGGTGTCCACATGATCGATCGTAGGGCTCCGTCACCCGCGCGTCGCCATCCGCGAGTGGGTTGACGTGCGGGTTTCGGGTGCCGTTCACGCCCCGTTCACCGCGAGTCGCCGTCCGTTCACCGCGCCGCTCTAGCCTCTGAGACATGCGTGACCAGTACTACGAACAGCTCGACACGATCGTCGACGACCTCGTGACCCTCACGGGCACGGTGCGTCGAGCGGTCGCCTCGTCGACCACCGCCCTGCTCGACGCCGACGCCCGGCTGGCCGAGATCGTCATCGCCGGCGATGCCGCGATCGACGAGGAGACCGAGGCCATCGAGGAGCGGGCCCTGCTGCTGCTGGCGACCCAGCAGCCGGTGGCCACCGACCTGCGCCAGCTCGTCGCGACCCTCCGGATGCTCAACGACCTCCAGCGCATGGGCGACCTCTCCGTGCACGTGGCCAAGGTCGCCCGGATGCGCATCCCCGAGCCCGCCGTGCCGGCCCAGCTGCACCCGACCATCCGGGCGATGGCCAAGGTCGCCGACTCGATGATCGATGCGGCGTCGCGCATCGTCGCGAACCGCGACGTCGTGGCCGCCGCGCACCTCGAGGACGAGGACGACGAGATGGACCGGCTGCGCAAGGACCTCTTCCGCACCCTGCTCAGCGACTCCTGGGCGCACGGCGTCGAGCCGGCCATCGACCTGGCACTGCTGGGTCGCTACTACGAGCGCATCGGCGACCACGCCGTGTCGATGGCGCGTCGCGTGGTCTACCTGGTGACCGGCGAGCTCAGCTGACCTCGCTGGATCAGCTCGTGCCGCCCGGCTTGGACGCCACGTCCGAGTACGTGTCGGTGCGGGTGACGACGGGCGCCTCGATGGTGACGTCACCGGCCTGGTCGAACGTCAGCGTGAGGGTGACGTAGTCGCCCGCCTTGACGCCGCCTCCGGTGAGCACGACCGTGGCGGCCGGACCGGTGTTGAAGGAGTCGCCCGGGCCGATGATCGCGGGTGCCGTCTGGACCTCGACCGGATCGCCGCCCGAGGTCGGCGTGGCCGTGGCCGCGTCGAGCTTCTGCGTCTCGTCCGAGGTGTTGACGACGACGGTCGACACGGTGGCCGTGCCGTCGCCGTTGTCGACGGCGAGCGCGTTGTAGAGCTGCACCTGGCCCGTGCGGAGGTTGGCTCCGACGCCGGCCTGGTACTGCTGGTTGGTCTGCGCGTTGTCGCCGGTTCCGCTGCAGCCGGCGACGGCGAAAGCGATCGCCGCGATGAGGGTCGCGGCTGCTCGATGCAGCCGTGGGGAGCGTGCCGAAGTCACCGGGTACCTGCTTCCGTCGTGTCGTGCGCCGATGGTATCGGCACGGTCGATGGGCCGTTTCCTGACCTGCTTGTACACCCTCGATGGACGAGATCCTGAGAAATTGGTGCGATCGCCGCGTGTTATCCTAGTCACCTAGGAAAGGTGCTCCCTTTATGACTTTCACGGTCGGCGAAACCGTTGTCTACCCCAATCACGGCGCAGCAGTCATCGAAGACATCGAGACCAGAACCATCAAAGGTGAGGACCGCGACTACCTCGTTCTTCGCATCATCGCCCAGACGGATCTGGTCGTCCGTGTGCCGGCCTGCAACCTCGATCTGGTGGGGGTCCGTGACGTCGTCGACGAAGAGGGTCTCGAGCGCGTCTTCGACGTGCTGAGGGCCGAGCACGTCGAGGAGCCGACCAACTGGTCACGCCGCTACAAGGCGAACCTGGAGAAGCTGCACTCGGGCGACGTCCTCAAGGTCGCCGAGGTCGTGCGCGACCTGTGGCGCCGCGACCACGAGCGTGGTCTGTCGGCCGGCGAGAAGCGCATGCTGGCCAAGGCTCGTCAGATCCTGGTCTCCGAGCTCGCGCTCGCCGAGAAGACCAACGAGGACAAGGCCGAGATCCGCCTCGACGAGGTCCTCGCTTCCTGACCCCACGAACGTGAAGCCCCCGGCGCGCGCCGTCGGGGGCTTCGCTATGTCGCGACGATGATGGCGGTGGCGATGGCCGCGACGCCCTCGCCGCGACCGATGAGGCCGAGCCCGTCGGTGGTGGTGGCGGCCAGGTTGACCGGGGCGCCGATGGCGTCGGCCAGCACGGTCTGAGCCTCGTCCCGACGGGGTCCGAGGCGCGGACGGTCGCCGATGACCTGCACGGCGACGTTGCCGATCTCGAAACCGGCCTCGCGCACCAGGCGCGCGGTCTCGGTCAGGAACGCCACCCCCGAGGCTCGCTCCCAGGCCGGATCGGACGTGCCGAAGCGGCTGCCGATGTCGCCGAGGCCGGCCGCGCTGAGCAGGGCGTCGACCATCGCGTGGGCGACGCAGTCGGCGTCGGAATGGCCGTCGAGACCCTGGTCCTCCTCGGGCCACTCCAGCCCGGCGAGCCACATCGGTCGACCGTCCACGAGACGATGCACGTCGGTGCCGATGCCGATGCGCGGAGCAGATGTCACAGGTCGATCATGCCGCATCGGACCCATCCGTCAGGCCCACGAGGCGATGATGGGGGTGTGACGTCTCCCCGCCTCCTCGGCGTGCTCGCTACCGCCGCCGCCCTGGCGGCGACCCAGCTGACCGCCGCCGTGCTCGACCTGCGGGAGAGCCCGATCCTGGCGATCGCCCAGTCGGCCATCCGGCTCACGCCGGGCGTCGCGGCCGAACCGATCATCAGCGTCGTCGGCAAGAACGACAAGCCCCTCACGATCGCCGTGGTCATCGTCGCGATGCTGCTGCTGGGCGGGCTCATCGGCAGCTGGTGGCCGACGCACATCAGGCGCGCGGTGACCGGCGTGGCCGTCCTCGTCGCCCTGGCCACGGCGGCGGTGCTGTGGCGCCCCTACGGCTCGGTCGGCGGAGTGCTGGCCTGCCTGGTCGGCGGCCTCGTGCTGCTCGGTGTCCTCGCGCTGCTGCACCACGAGCCGGTGCGAGCGGACGGCGAGGAGGCCGCCCAGGTCAGTCGACGTCGCCTGCTCAAGCTGGTCGCGGTGGTCGCCGTCGCCACGGCCGTGGCCGGCACGGCCGGCGAGCTGCTCGCGTCACGACACCGCCGCCGTCGCGAGCTCGACCGGCTGCGCGCTTCGCTGCGCCTGCCGACGCGACGTGTGCCTGCCCCGCCCGGAGTCGACCATCGGGTCGAGGGCCAGGCGCCGTGGGTGACGTCGAACCGCTCCTTCTACCGCATCGACACGGCGCTCTCGCCGCCGCTCGTGGACCACACGACGTGGCGGCTGCGGATCCACGGGATGGTCGAGCGCGAGATGTCCGTCAGCTACCAGGACCTCATCGACCGCGGGCTGCGCAACGCCTGGGTCACCCTGTGCTGCGTCTCCAACCCGGTCGGAGGCGACCTGATCTCGAACACGGTCTTCAGCGGCGTGCCGATGAAGGACCTGCTCGACGAGGTCGGCATCAAGCCCGGTGCCGACATGCTGCTGTCGACGTCGGAGGACGGCTGGACCTGCGGATCGCCTCTGGCCGCCCTCACGGACGGCCGCGACGCCCTGCTCGCGGTCGGCATGAACGGCGAGCCGCTGCCGGTCGAGCACGGGTTCCCGGTCCGCCAGGTCGTCCCCGGGCTGTACGGCTACGTGTCGGCCACCAAGTGGGTCACCGACTGGGAGGTCACTCGGTACGCCGACGCCGACGCGTACTGGACGCAGCGCGGGTGGTCGGCGCGCGGACCCGTCAAGACCCAGTCGCGCATCGACGTGCCGCGGGGCAGCGTCGACGCCGGTGTCACGACCGTGGCCGGCGTGGCGTGGGCGCAGCACACGGGGATCGAGAAGGTCGAGGTCCGGGTGGACGGTGACGGCTGGGAGGAGGCCGACCTGGCCGCCGTGCCCTCGGAGGACACCTGGGTGCAGTGGCGCTGGGAGTGGGACGCCACGCCCGGCGAGCACCGCCTCGAGGTGCGGGCCACCGACAAGTCCGGCGACACCCAGACGTCCGAGCGTGCCGACGTGCTGCCCGACGGCGCCACCGGCTACCACGGGGTCGACGTCACCGTTGGTTCTTGAGCTCTCCTGCGCCCATTAGGGTTGGCGCGTGACGATCCGCCTCTACGACACCGCCACGCGGGAGCTGCGCGACCTCGACCCGGTCGTTCCCGGACGTGTCGGCATCTACCACTGCGGACTCACCGTGCAAGGGCCACCGCACATCGGGCACATCCGCAAGGAGGTCGTGTTCGACGTCCTGCGACGCTGGCTCGAGCGGGCCGACTACGAGGTCACGATCGTCGCCAACCTCACCGACATCGACGACAAGGTCCTGGCCAAGGGCGAGGAACAGGGCCGTCCTTGGTACGAGGTGGCCTACGAGAACGAGCGCGCGCTGCACGCCGCCTACGAGGTGCTCGGCTGCATCCCGCCCAGCTACGAACCCCGTGCCACCGGCCACGTCCCGGAGATGGTGGAGATGATCGGCACGCTCGTCGAGCGCGGGCACGCCTACGTGGCCGAGGACGGGTCCGGCGACGTCTACTTCGACGTCCGGTCCTGGCCGTCGTACGGCGAGCTGTCCAACCAGCGCATCGACGACATGCAGGCCGCCGAGGACGCGCCGCCCGAGGGCAAGCGCGACGTCCGCGACTTCGCCCTGTGGAAGGGCCACAAGCCGGGTGAGCCCGACACCGCGTCCTGGCCGACACCCTGGGGACGCGGGCGGCCCGGTTGGCACCTGGAGTGCTCCGCGATGGCCGGCAAGTACCTCGGCGACGAGTTCGACATCCACGGCGGCGGGCTCGACCTGCGGTTCCCGCACCACGAGAACGAGCTGGCGCAGTCGCGCGCCGCGGGCCAGGCCTTCGCCCGGGTGTGGATGCACAACGCGATGCTCAACCTGGGCGGCTCCAAGATGGCGAAGTCCGTCGGCAACACCTTGCTGGTGAGCGAGGTCGTCAAGCGCGTCGCGCCGATCGCCCTGCGCTACTACCTCGTGGCGGCGCACTACCGCTCGATCGTCGAGTTCAGCGAGGAGGCGCTCGCCGAGGCGGCCACCGCGTTCGAACGCATCCAGGGATTCGTCGAGCGGGCCACCGAGCTGACCGGCGGCGTCGACGTCGCCACGGGCATCCCGAGCGCCGAGTTCGTCGAGGCGATGGACGACGACCTCTCCACGCCAGCGGCGCTGGCCGCGATCCAGGGCGTCATCGCCGATGGCAACAAGCTCCTGGCCGACGGCGACTCAGAAGCACTGCGTGGCGCCCTGGCGTCGGTGCGCTCGATGCTCGACGTGCTCGGCATCGACCCCCTGGCCGAGCCGTGGACGGGCACCAGTGGTGGCGCCGACGCGGCGCTCGACACGCTCGTCCAGGCACTCATCGCGCAGCGCGAGGAGGCCCGAGCCGGCAAGGACTTCGCGACGGCCGATCGCGTTCGCGACCAGCTCGCCGCCGCGGGCATCGACATCGAGGACACGGCGCAGGGTGCGCGGTGGAGCGTGAAGGGCACCTGATGGCCGGCAACAGCAAGCGCCGCGGCGCGATCAAGAAGTCCGGCAAGGGCAACCCCACCGCGGGCTCAGGCGGCCGACGTCGCAAGGGCCTCGAGGGCAAGGGGCCCACCCCGCGGGCGGAGGAACGTCCGTACCACAAGGCGCACAAGACGGCGAGCGCCGCGCAACGCCGCGAGGCGTCCAAGCCACAGCGCAACCGGGGACGCGGCAAGGGCGGCGACGGTGGCCCGGAGTGGGTGGCCGGGCGCAACTCGGTCGTCGAGCTCGTGCGGGCCGGCGTGCCCGTCTCGGCTCTCTACATCGCCGACGGCATCGAGCGGGACGAGCGCGTCCGTGAGATCCTCCGTGCTGCCGCCGACCAGCACGTGTCACTGATGGAGATCGGCCGGGCCGAGCTCGACCGGCTCACCGGTGGCGCCGTGCACCAGGGCATCGCGGCCAAGCTCAACGCCTACGACTACGCGCATCCCGACGACCTGCTCGCCCTGGCCGACGAGCGCGGCGAGCCGCCGCTGATCGTGCTGCTCGACGGCGTCACCGACCCCCGCAACCTCGGTGCGGTCGTGCGGTCGGCCGCGGGGTTCGGCGCGCACGGCGTGGTGATCGCCGAGCGCCGCTCGGCCCAGATGACCGCGGCGGCCTGGAAGACGTCCGCCGGTGCAGCCGCGCGGGTGCCGGTCTCGCGCGTCACGAACCTCACGCGTCAGCTGAAGGCATATCAGGAGGCCGGGTTGATGGTCATCGGCCTGGCCGCCGACGGCGACGTCTCCCTGCCCGACCTCGAGCTCGGCGACGGACCGCTCGTCGTGGTCATCGGCAGCGAGGGCAAGGGCATCTCGCGGCTGGTCGCCGAGACCTGCGACCAGCTCGTGAGCATCCCGATGTCGACGGGGCTGGAGTCGCTCAACGCCGGCGTCGCGGCCGGCGTGGCGCTCTACGCGATCGCGCAGTCCCGCTGACCTCGACGTCTGACGGTCAGCCCAGCACCCGGTCGAGGTAGGGGTTCGTGAACACCCGTTCGGGGTCGGCCTCGTCGCGGACGGCCACGAAGTCGTCGAACCGCGCGTACTGCTCGCGCAGGTAGTCGGCGTCGACGGTGTTCATCTTGCCCCAGTGCGGACGCCCCTCATGGGCGGTGAAGATGTCCTGGGCGGCGGCGAAGTAGGCATCCGGGTCGCTGCGGTGGTACTGGTGCACGGCGACGTAGCAGTTGTCGCGCTCGTGGCCGGTCGACATCCAGATGTCGTCGCCGCCGGTGAACCGCACCTCGATCGGGAACGAGATCGTCTCGTGCCCGCCGTCGAACCACGACTGCAGCGCGGTGATGACGTCGGGGAGGGCCGGGCGGGGCATCGCGAACTCCGTCTCGCGGAACCGCACGCGTCGTGTCGAGACGAACACCTCGTGCGAGTGGTCGACGAACTCACGGGCCGAGAGCACCGAGCCCGAGATGCGGTTCAGCCGCGGCACCAGCGAGCGTCGGCGCGCCGCCACCTCGTTGAGAAGGCCGAACACGCCGTTGCTGAGCAGCTCGTCGTCGACGAGGTGCCGGATGCGTCCGACCGGTGCCCGCGGGGTCCCGTCGGGCACCCGGTTGTTGCGCTTCACCAATGCCTTCTCGGTGTGCGGGAACCAGTAGAACTCGAAGTGGTCGTTCTCCTCGACCAGCTCGGGCAGCCGCTCGATCACCTCCGGCAGGGCCATCGGCTCCTCCCGGGCGTGGAGCAGGAACGCCGGGACGCACTGCAGGGTCACCTCGGTGATGATGCCGAGCGCCCCAAGGCTCACCCGGGCCGCGTCGAACCAGGGATGCTGCTCGTCGACCTCGACGACGTCGCCCTCGGCGGTGACGAGCTGCACGCAGACCACGGCGGCCGCGATGCCGTGCAGCCTGCCGCCGGTTCCGTGCGTGCCGGTCGAGATGGCTCCGGCCACGGACTGCGGGTCGACGTCGCCCAGGTTGGGCAGGGCGAGCCCGAGCGCGAGCAGCTGCGGGTTGAGCTCGTGCAGCGACATGCCGGCCTGCACACGCACCTGTCCGGAGGTGGCGTCGTGGGCGAGCACGTGGTTCATCCGGTCGAGGCGGAGCAGGAACCCGTCGGTCGCGGCGATGGGCGTGAACGAGTGGCCGGCACCGTACGCCTTGACCGGCAGCCCCTGCGACCGCGCGAGATGCAGCAGGGACACGACCTCCGCGGTCGACGCCGGGTGCTCGATGCGACGCGGGTGGGCCTCGAAGCTTCGACTCCAGTTGATCCAGGTCACACCGCTCATCCGAAGTTCTTCCGTTCGCCCCGGTAGGTCGGAAGGGTCTCGACGCCTCCGTCGGCCGCCACGATCGTCACGGTGTCGAAGCGCTCACACATCTCGCCCGCCTTGGCGTGACGCAGCAGGACGCGGTCGCCGAGCTGCAGGTCGCGCGCAGCGCGGCCCTTGACCGGCGTCTGCACCTCGCCGGCGCCCTCGGCGCCGAGCAGCGCGAGTCCTTCCGGCCACGTGGGCTTGGGCAGCCGGTTCTTCTGCACGGCCCCTGACGCGATGTAGCCGCCGGAGAACAGCGTGGCGACGTCGTCGGTCGGCTTGCGGACGACGTCGAGCGCGAAGTAGGCGGCCGGGTGCGATTCGAACGCGTCGTAACCGTCGAACAGGCCGGGGCTGAACAGCCCGGACCCTGCGGTGAGCTCGGTGATGACGGGATCGGAGCCGGTGACCTCGAGGCTCCCGGTGCCGCCGGCGTTGACGATCCGCAGGTCGGCGTGCTCGCGCACCGCGGCCACGACCTTCGATCGGCGGTCGAGCAGCTCGGATGCCGACCGCTTCTTGACCAGACGGACTGCGGCGGAGGAGTCGGGCATCCCGGCGATCTGCGCGTCGTAGAACATCACGCCACGCAGGTCGAAGCCCGGTCGATCGACCACCGAGTGCGCCAGCGTGGCGGCGTCGTCGGCGGAGTGCACCGGCGATCGGCGGACCCCGAGGTGGACGGGGCCGAGCTTGAGGGATGCGTCGACGTCGAGGCACACGCCGATGGCCGCGTGACCGTCACCGGCGAGGTGGTCGAGCAGGTCGAGAGTTCGTGGCGAGTCGACCATGAGCGTGATGGCGGCGAGTCGGCGGTCGTCCGCGACGAGGGCGCGCACCCCAGACGCCGAGGCGGTCGGATACGCGAGCAGGATGTCGTCGACGCCGTGGTCGGCCAGCCACACCGACTCGTCGAGCGAGTACGACATGACGCCGGCGAAGCCGTCACGCTGGAGCGTGCGCTCGATGATGCTGCGCACACGGACGGACTTGCTCGCCACCCGGATCGGGACCTTGCCCGCCCGGCGCACCAGGTCGTCCGCGTTGGTCCAGAGCGCCGGCTCGTCCACTATGGCCAGCGGCGCACCCAGGTCGGAGGTCGCCGCGAGCAGACGGTCGAACGGTTCGGGCACGCGGTCAGACTACGATGTTGCCGCGGGCCGGCGCGTCCGCGCGCCCCCGTAGCTCAGTTGGCAGAGCGTCTTCCTTGTAAGAAGAATGTCACGGGTTCGATTCCTGTCGGGGGCTCTCATCCACTCGACGCCAGCCGGTGAAGAGAGGATCGTGAGCGGCATGGACGTCAACGAGCTTCACCGCAAAGCGGTCGAGAACTTCGCGCAGAAGGTCCAGCAGGTCTCCGTCGACCAATGGGATCAACCGACGCCGTGCACCGAATGGGACGTGCGGACGCTGGTCAACCATGTGGTCTCCGAGGAGCGCTGGGTCAAGCCCCTGGTCGACGGGAAGACGATCGAGGAGGTGGGTTCGACGCTCGACGGCGACCTCCTCGGCGACGATCCCGTCGATGCCGCGACAGCCGCCGGTACCGAGGCCGTCGTCGCCTTCGACGAGGGCGAGACCGACCTGGTGCACCTCTCCTTCGGCGACACCCCCGTGGGCGAGTACGCCATGCAGATGGTGGCCGACCACCTGATCCACGGCTGGGACCTGGCCGCCGCCACGGGACAGAACCGCCTCCTGGATCCGGAGCTGGTCAACGAGGTGGCGGCGTGGTTCGCACCCCAGGAGGAGCAGTGGCGGCAGGCCGGCGCGATCGGGCCACGCTTCGACGCCGGCGGCGACCCGCAGTCTGACCTGCTGGCTGCCTACGGCCGCGACCCCGACTGGCCGGGCTGATCGAACGGTCGCATCAGGTCTTCAGCCCCCGCGATGGTGAGGGCACTGTCCTGAAGGCTTCGTAGGAACCGCTCCAGCACTCTGGGATTGCGATCGCCGGTTGACTGCTCGAAGCCGACGAGGAGGTAGACGGCGGCCTGGGCCAGGTCCTTGGCCGCGACGGGATCGTCGGTCAACGCCTCGAGGGCCTCGGTGGCGGCCACCAAGCGGTCACGGTCGACGGTCTCCTGGACCGCGCCCACCTCCGGATCGATGGTCGCCCACACCCGGATCGCCGCCTCGGCCGAGTGCGGAAGAGTGATCCCGGCCTTCAGCAAGAGCTCGACCCGTTCGGCCGGGTCGACCTCGAGCCGGGCGAGCTCCAGGTGGAGGAGCGTCCGCTCCAGGCGCCAGCTCTTGATGAGCTGCCGCGTGAACTCCTGCCAGCTGTCGAAGGAGTGATAGAAGGACCCGGTTGAGACGCCGACTCGATGGCACAGCGCGGCCAGCTTGAGGCCGCCGTAGCCGTCCTCGGCCAGAATGTCCATGCCCGCGGAGAAGAATCGGCTCTTCCTCCGAACTGCGTCCTGCTGTGCTCTGCCTGGATCCATAAGTTCAGTTACGATAGCAGGTGACTTTCGCCCGTCCCGACCGGGCCATGCCATGCTCGACGACATGAACACCGAAGAAGTGGCCGACCTCGTGGCGACGCTGCGTACCGTGCAGGCGAGCGGTCGCACCCGGCCCGTGGCGTGGCGCATCGCCCAGCTCGACGGCCTCGAGCGGCTCGTTCAGGAGCATGAAGCCGACATCGTCGCGGCCCTCGCCGACGACCTCAGGCGCACGCCCGTGGACGCCTGGATCGCCGACGTCGCCCCGAGCCTCGCCGAGATCGAGTACGCCCGGAAGCACGTCAAGAAGTGGATGCGTCCGCTGCGGCGTTCGCTGCCGCTCAACCAGCTCCCGGCCCGCGGCTGGGTGCAGTACGAGCCGCTGGGTGTCGTGCTGGTCATCGCACCGTGGAACTACCCGTTCTACCTCGCGCTGAGCCCGCTCGTCGCCGCGATCGCGGCCGGCAACTGCGTCGTCGTGAAGCCGTCCGAGCTGGCACCGGCGTCGTCGGCGCTCATGGCCGACCTGTTGCCGCAGTACGTCGATCCGGAGGCGGTGATGGTCGTCGAGGGTGACGGAGACACGTCGCAGGCGCTCCTCGCGCAGGGTTTCGACCACGTCCTGTTCACCGGCGGCACCGAGATCGGCCGCAAGATCATGGCCGCGGCAGCACCCACGCTCACACCGGTCACGCTCGAGCTGGGCGGCAAGAGCCCGGTGTACGTGGCCGCCGACGCCGACCTCGGCGTCGCCGCCCGTCGCATCGCCTGGGTCAAGCTGATGAACTCCGGCCAGACCTGCATCGCTCCCGACTACGTGCTGGTCGAGCGCAGCGTCCGCGACCGGTTCGTCGAGACCTTGCTGACGTCGCTCGCGGAGTTCCGCGCAGAAACGCCCGACGCCGGCCAGCCGATCGTCAATGAGCGTCAGTACGAGCGGCTCACCCGGCACCTGGAGGCATCGAAGGGCACGATCGTCGCCGGTGGCGAGACGAACGACGCCGACCGCACGATCCAGCCGACGGTCATCCTCGACCCCGATCCGGACGAGCCGGCGATGTGCGAGGAGATCTTCGGGCCGCTGCTTCCCGTGCTCACCGTCGACGACGTCGACGAGGCCATCGGGTTCATCAACGCCCGGTCCAAGCCGCTTGCTCTCTACGCGTTCACGGGCTCGAAGGCCGTGCGGCGCCGGATCGCCGTCGAGGTGCCGGCCGGGGGCGTGGTGTTCAACCACATCGCCATGCACGTGCTCGTGCCGCAGCTGCCGTTCGGCGGCGTCGGCGAGAGCGGCATGGGCGCCTACCACGGCGAGTGGGGGTTCTGGACGTTCAGCCATCGCAAGTCGGTGCTGTCGAAGGCCGTCAAGCCGGACCCGCGATTCCTGTACCCGCCATACACTCAGCGAGCGCTGGCGCTCATGCGTCGCCTGTTCTGAAACGGATCACCACGAGCAAGGAGTCTTGTCATGAAGGTCGTCGTCGACACCGACCGCTGCGGAGGCCACGGGCTCTGCGAGGCCGTCGCGCCTGACTACTTCGAGGTCCAGAGCAACGGACTGTCGAAGTCGTTGCGCGACGACATCGACCCCGCCGACCTCGCGGAGGTCGAGGATGCGGTGGCGAGCTGCCCGACCGAGGCGCTGCGGATCGAGGACTGATGTCTGCCCCGGCCGCGGTGCGCACCTGGCACGAGATCGTCACGACGCGCGACCGGGAGCTGTTGCAGTCCCTGCTGTCCGATGACGTCGTCTTCCGGTCGCCTGCGGTTCACACCCCACAGGCCGGTCGCGCGCTGACGACGATGTACCTCGAGGCCGCACTGGTCGTCCTCGCGCCGAACCTGCAGTACCACCGTGAGTGGTTCGGGCCCGACTCGGCCGTGCTCGAGTTCACCACCGTGGTCGACGACGTCGAGGTGCACGGCGTCGACATCATGACGTGGGGGGACGACGACCGGCTGGTCGACTTCGCGGTGATGGTGCGGCCACAGAAGGGCCTGGCCAAGGTCATCGAGCGGATGGGCGCGGAGCTTGCGCGTCAGTCCTCGGCTTGACGCTCGAGCTTCTCGGCGGCCTCGGAGTCCTCGGGCGGTGCGCTCTCGCTGACGGTGTCGTCGATGCGTTCGTTGATGTAGCGCAGCACCTCGGCGGTGGTGGCGGCGACGGGGACCGCGAGGAACGCGCCGGTGATGCCGAACAGCGTGCCGCCGGCCGTCACCGAGAGCAGCACGACGGCCGCGTGCAGGTTGAGGTTCTTGCCTTGCAGATACGGCGACAGCACGTTGCCCTCGAGCTGCTGCACGAAGACCACGATGGCCAGGGCGATGAGGGCATCACGCGGGCTGTTCGTCACGAGCGTCACGAGCACGGCGAGCGCTCCGCTGATGAAGGCACCGATGATCGGGATGTAGCCGCCGAAGAACGTCACCACCGCGAGTGGCACCGCCAGCGGGACGCCGAGGATCGCCAGCCCGGTGCCGATGATCACCGCGTCGATGAGGGCGACGAGCGTCTGGGTGCGGATGAAGCCGCCGAGCGTCCCCCACGCGCGTCCCATGACCTCGGCGGTGTGCTCCCCGCCGCGACGACCTCCGAGGGTCTTCATCCAGGGCAGGAACTTGTGGCCGTCCTTGACGAAGAAGAACGACAGCATCAGCACGAGCACGAGGTTGACCACGGCAGACGTCGCCGCACCGATGGTGGAGAACAGGCCCGAGCTGATGGCCGTGGCGCTGTTGCGCAGCTTCTCCTGCACGGCCTCGATGGCCCGGGTGATCTGGCCCTCGGACAGCGAGAGCGGGCCGCCGGTGAGCCAGTCGCGCACCTTCTGGAGTCCACGGGCCGCGCTGTCGGCGAGCTCGGGAGCCTGGCCGGCGACCTGGGGGGTGAGGAGGGCGATGGTGCCCACGACGACGGCGATGAAGCCGAGCACCACGATCGCGCTCGCGACGCCGGCGGGCACGCGCCGGTCACGGAGCCACGACGTCGGCGGCTCGAGGACGGTGGAGACGATGAGCGCCAAGGCGACCGGGAAGATCACGACCCAGAGATGCCCGACGATCCAGCCGATCACGAAGAGCGCGGCGGCGAAGACGACAAGACGGATTCCCCAGCGCTGAAGGCCGGCGAAGCCGTCGTCGATGACGGCGGCGCGGTCGCGCGTCCCTCGTTCACTCATGCCGGTCAGCCTAGGGGAGGCAAGACCTGGTGGGGCAGGTGCCAGTCGATGGGCGCAGCGCCCTGCTGCTCGAGCAGGGCGTTGGCCCGGCTGAACGGGCGAGAACCGAAGAACCCGCGGGATGCCGACAGCGGACTGGGATGGGCGCTCTCGATCGTGGGCGTGCTGCCCAGCATCGGCTTGAGGCTCTGCGCGTCCCGCCCCCACAGCACCGCGACGAGCGGTTGTGAGCGCGCGACGAGGGCACGGATCGCCTGCTCGGTGACGGCTTCCCACCCGTGCCCACGATGGCTGGCCGGCGTACCGGCACGGACGGTCAGGACGCGGTTGAGCAGCAGCACGCCCTGCTGGGCCCAGGCCGTCAGGTCGCCGTGCTGGCACGGTGCGATGCCCAGGTCGGCCTCCAGCTCAGTGTAGATGTTGACGAGACTGCGGGGGAGCGGCCGCACGTCGGGGGCCACCGAGAACGACAGGCCGACCGGATGTCCGGGCGTGGGGTACGGGTCCTGGCCCGTGATGAGGACGCGGACGTCGGCCATCGGCTCGGCGAACGCGCGCAGGATCCGGTCGCCGGCGGGCAGGTACGACCGACCCGCGGCGATCTCCTCCCGGAGGAAGCGGCCGGCGGCCGCGATGTCGTCGGCTACCGGAGCGAGAGCGGCGGCCCAGTCGGGCGCCATCAGGTCGGAGAGCTCGCTCATGCGGCGACCGTTCGCAGAGCCGTGGGGGCGAGCAGGCCGGCCAGCACGCAGCCGACGATCGGCACGACGAATGCGGTGGTCAGGGGTACCCACGTCGTGAGGAGCCCGATCGTCGCCGGCCCGGCGAGCAGTCCCACGTAGCCGAACCCGGCGATGCGCGCGACGTACGTCCCGGACGCGCTGTAGTCCGCTTCCCGTGGCCCGAGGCCCGGTCCGCCTGCGTCGACGTTGCCTGCGGCACTGAAGAACTGCGGCGTGCAGCCGGCGATCCCGACGCCGAACAGGGCCCAGGCCACGATGGCCGTGGGTGCGTTCGGGGCCAGAGCGGCACCGGCCAGCGCCACGGCGCCCACGAGGGCCGCGACCCGGACATAGGAGCCGGGACCCACGCGTGCCACGACGCGGTCGGCCAGCAGCCGCATGCCGGTCATCGCGACGGAGAAGGCACCGAACGCCCACGCGGCGACCTCCTTGGACGCGTCCAGGGAGTGGTGCAGGTGCACGGTGCTCCAGTCGTACGCGACACCCTCCGCGAGCAGCAGCACGAAGGCGAGGGCGCCCAGCAGGACGACCCGGCCGGACCAGGGCGCGCGAGGGCCGGACGGATCTGCCGCCGGCACGCGAGGCTCCGGGGTCAGGAGCCCCTTCCGCGCGGCCAGGGTTGCACCGGCACCGACCGCCGCGGCGATGCCGAGGTTGAGACGCAGGTCTGTTCCTGCCGCGATGAGCACACCTCCCAAGGCCGCGGCGAGCACACCGCCCAGCGAGAAGAAGGCGTGGAACGCGCTCATCACCGGCCGCCCGTACCCGCGCTCGACCTCGACCGCATGGGCGTTCTGCGCGACGTCGATGGCTCCGTTGGTGAAGCCGAGCACGGCGAGCGCGACGGCGAGCGTCCACACGTCGGTCGCGAAGGCCGGACCGAGCAGGGCCGCGCAGCTGGCGAGGGCGAAGCCCACCGCGACGGGGCGGGAGCCGTGCAGGTCGACGAGGCGTCCGGCGACCTGCATGCCGAGCAGCGCCGACCCGCCCAGGAGCAGCAGCAGGGTTCCCAGCTGGGCCTTGCTGGTGTCGGTGCGGTCGAGGATCTCCGGGATGTTGACCACCCACATGCCGAGCACGAACCCGTTGAGCACGAAGATCGCGGCCGTGGCGCGACGGGCGGGCACCAGCGACATGAGTCCACCTTAGGCAGGGGTCCCGGCGGGTTGCCGGGCCGTGGGGCGGCGGGATCCGGCGCGGCTAGACTGCCCGAGCCGTGTCCGCCATCGCCTCCTACCGCACCCTCCTCCGCACCGTCGGGTCGACCTACGTCGTGGTGGCCTTCCTCGGACGCATCCCGCTGGCGATGAGCCAGCTGGGGACGCTCATCCTGGTCAGCACGCAGTCCGGTCGGTACGCGCTCGGGGGTGCGGCTGCCGGCGCACTGGCAGTTGCCAACGCCCTCGGTGCGCCGTTCGCGGGTGGTCTGGCCGATCGCGTCGGCCAGCGACCCGTCGTGCTGGGTCAGTCGATCGCCGGAGCGATCGGGCTGCTCGCGCTCGTCGAGGTCACCCATCGCGACCTCGGGGCGCCGACGATCATCGCGGTGTCCGCGCTCGCCGGCCTCGCGATCCCGCAGATCGGCCCGCTCGCCCGCGTGCGCTGGGGACCGGTCGTGCGCGACGCCGAGAACCGCGCCCACGTCAATCGGCACCGCCTGCTCGACGCCGCCTTCTCGTACGAGGGCGCCGCCGACGAGGCCTCGTTCGTGCTCGGGCCGGCCCTGGTCGGTGTGCTCGCCGTGATCGCCGATCCGGCGGGCGCGCTGCTCTGTGCCGCCGCGGTGCTGGCCGCGTTCGGCTCGTGGTTCGCGCTGCACCCGACAGCGGCGCTCACCGGCAGCGACCGCGTGCCCGGGCAGGCTCGCGGGCGCCTGTTCGGCGCTGCGTTCCTCGTGCTGGTGGTCGCCCAGATGTGCGTGGGCACGATCTTCGGTGGCACCCAGACCGGCTCGACGGTGCTGGCCACGGCGGAGGGCCAGCCCGGGCTCGCCGGTGTCATCCACGCGACCCTCGGTGTCGGCAGCGTCATCGCCGGGCTCGCCGTCACAGGACTGCCCGAGCAGGTCCTCTACGCGACCCGGATGCTCGTCTCGGCCGCCGGGCTCCTGGTGCTCTCGGCGCCCCTGCTCCTGGTCGACTCGATCGGGCCGTTGATGGGCGTGATCGGCCTGCTCGGCTTCGCGGTCGCGCCGTACATGATCAGCAACTTCGCCCTCGCCGGCCACCTCGTCGCCGACGACCGGATCGGCATGGCCATGACGATGCTCGCCGGCGCCACGGGGGTCGGCTACGCACTGGGCTCGTCGGTCGCCGGGCGCCTCGCCGACGCCGCGGGCTCGCACACGCCCGCGTTTGCCGTGACCGTGACGGCGGCCGGCCTCGCCCTCCTGCTGTCACTCGCCGCCCAGCAGCTCCTGCGCAACGCCCGCCCGCCGGACTGACCGTCAGCGAGCGAGGCGCTCCTCGAGGGCCGTTCGCGCGGCCGGCCACTCGTCGTCGGTCATCGAGAACACGACGGTGTCGCGCCACGAGCCGTCGCGACGGATGCGGTGCTTGCGCAGCACGCCCTCGCGAACGCCGCCGATGCGCTCGACCGCCGCCTGGGAGCGCTCGTTCGCGATGTCGACGTGCCACACGAGGCGGGCGCACCCGAGGACGTCGAAGGCCCGGCGCATCAGGAGCAGCTTGGCCTCGGTGTTCACGGCGGTGCGCCAGAACCGGCGGCCCAGCCACGTGACACCGATCGCGACCGATCGGTCGACCGGGTCGATGTCGTAGTAGGTCGTCAGGCCGGCGACGTCTCCGCTCGCCCGGTCGATCTGGGTCCAGATGACGGTGTTCGGCCGGGAGGCATACCAGTCGTGCAGCTCCTTCGCCTCGCCGATGGTCGTCGGCCGCGCGAAGGACTGCCAGCGGAACACCTCGTCGTCGTCGGCCGCCGCCAGGATGCCGGCAGCGTGGTCCGGATCCAGCGGGACGAGCGCGACGTGGTCGCCGGTGAGCTCGGGCGTCTCGTACCACGAGCTGCCGGTCGTCACGAGCCTCCCGGGGGACGCATCTTCTTGTCGTGCGGCTCGCTCGGGGCGGTGAGGTCGTCGAGAAACGCGGTGGCCCAGTGGTCGATGTCGTGGTCGACGACGTGCTTGCGCATGGCCTTCATGCGACGTGAGTTCTCGCGCGGATCGGCGGTGATGGCCTCGAGCAGGGCGGCCTTCATGCCGTTGATGTCGTAGGGATTGACGCGGTACGCCTGCCGGAGCTCGGCTGCGGCGCCGGCGAACTCGCTCAGCACGAGTGCGCCGTTGTCGTCGTAGCGGCACGCGACGTACTCCTTCGCCACCAGGTTCATGCCGTCGCGCAGCGGGGTGACGACCATGACGTCGGCCGCGCGGTACAGGGCGGCCATCTCCTCGCGCGGGTACGACGCGTGCAGGTAGGTGATCGGTTGCTGGCCGATGCGGCCGACGTCGCCGTTGATGCGACCCACCAGCCGGTCGATGTCGTCGCGCAACAGCCGGTACTGGTCGACGCGCTCGCGCGACGGCGTGGCGACCTGCACGAAGACGGAGTCGTCGACGTCGATCGAGCCGTCGCGGATGATCTCGCCGAACGCGCGCAGCCGCTGGCGCAGCCCCTTGGTGTAGTCGAGCCGGTCGATGCCGAGCAGGACGTGCTTGGGACTGCCCAGGCTCTCGCGGATCTCCTTCGCGCGGGCGTCGACGCCGGGCGTCCGGGCGAGCTGCTCGAACCCGTGCGCGTCGATGGAGATGGGGTAGGCGCTCGCCTTCACGGAGCGTCCGTCGGGGAGGTAGATCAGGCCGCGATGCGTCTTGTGCCCCACTCGCTCGCGCACCAGCCGGACGAAGTTCTGGGCCGCGCCCGGCAGCTGGAAGCCGACGAGGTCGGCACCGGTGAGTCCTTCGAGGATCTGTCGGCGCCAGGGCAGCTGCTGGAACAGCTCGCGGGGCGGGAACGGGATGTGCAGGAAGAAGCCGATGCGCAGGTCAGGTCGCAGCTCGCGGAGCATCGTGGGCACCAGCTGGAGCTGGTAGTCCTGGACCCACACGACGGCGCCGCGGCGCGCCACGCGTGCGGCCTTCTCCGCGAATCGCTGGTTGACCTGCACGTAGGAGTCCCACCACTCACGGTGGAACTCAGGGGGAGCGATGACGTCGTGATAGAGCGGCCAGAGGGTGCCGTTGGAGAAGCCCTCGTAGTACTCCTCGACCTCTTGCGCGGACAGCGGGACCGGGACGAGGTGCAGGCCGTCGTGCTCGAACGGCTTGAGCTTCTCGTCCGGGGCGCCGTGCCAGCCGATCCACGCGCCACCCTTGCGGCGCATGACGGGTTCGAGCGCGGTGACGAGTCCGCCGGGGGACGTGCGCCACGTGACCGTGCCGTCGGGGGCGATGAAGCGGTCGACGGGCAGGCGATTGGCGATCACGACGAATTCCGCAAGACCGGCGGCCATGGTGCTCACCCTACCGACGCCCGAAGGGCACGGCCTGCGCTGCGACCTGCACGAGCGTCAGTCGTAGCGCACGCCGAGCTGGTTGCGGATCTCGTCGAGGACCTTCATGACGGCCACCGTGCCGTCGAGGGGGAGCAGGTCGGACTCGGTGCGGCCGGTGCGCAGGCAGTCGGCGACCTCCTCGATCTCGTGGGCATAGCCGCGGCCGGTGACGGGCTCGGCGTGGGTCTCGAGGGTCTCGCCCGTGGCGTACGTGAATCCGGTGGCCTCGTGGAAGCGAGCGGGGATCTCCAGTCGCCCGCCGTCACCCGACACGGCGGCCCGGTTGTCGGACCACGCCATCTGCGTCCAGGCGATGCTCGCCACGGCGCCGCCGGGATAGGTCAACGTGGCGCCGCCGCTGACGTCGATGCCGCGATCGGAGAGCACGCCCGCCGCGGCGACGTCGTCCGGCACGCCGAGCACCAGGTGCGCGAACGTGAGCGGGTAGATGCCGACGTCGAGCAACGCGCTCGCGCCCAGCTCGGGATCCCAGAGCCGATCGACGTCGGAGCGCGCGACGAAGCCGAGCTCGGCCCGGACCTGCGCGATCGTGCCGCACGCACCGTCGTGGGCGAGCTGCACGACGCGCCGGATGTTGGGGTTGGTGCGCATCCACATCGCCTCGGCGAAGAACAGGCCGCGACGACGCGCCTCGGCCACGAGCCGCTCGGTCGACGCCGTCTCGAGCGTCAGTGCCTTCTCGCACAGCACGGCCTTGCCGGACTGGAAGCACCGCAGCACGTCGACGTCGTGGCGCCCGTGCGGCGTGGCGACGTAGATGACGTCGACCTCGGGGTCGTCGGCGAGGTCGCCGTACGAGGGGTGGGCGCGGACCGGCGCCGACGGGCTGGAATACTCCCGGGCGAAGGCGCGCGCCGACTCCTCGGAGCGTGACCCGACGGCCACCAGCACGTTGTCCGGAACGAGCGCGAGGTCGCGCGCGAAGCTGTGGGCGATCTTGCCGGTGGCGAGGATGCCCCAGCGCACCGGCGACACGGAAGACACGTAGACACCCTAGGCGAATGACATCGTTGTGATTTCCCGTAGGATCACCCCATGAGCGCAGCCGAGAAGCCGAGCCGACGCACGTCGTCGGCCGTTGCCGACGATCTCGACACCCTCGGTGAGCGCGACCGCGAGATCCTCGCACTGGAGCGACTCTGGTGGCAGTACGCGGGTGCCAAGGAGCAGGCGATCCGCGACAAGTTCGACATGTCGTCCACGCGCTACTACCAAGTGCTCAATGCCCTCATCGACCGCGATGACGCCCTCGCGTACGACCCGCTGCTCGTCAAGAGGCTTCGACGGCTGAGAGCGCAGCGGCAGCGAAGCCGTTCCGCTCGACGTCTGGGCATCGACCTCTGACGCCCCCGCCCATGGTCGACCATCGCAGGACTCTGGGCCGCAAGGCCTATGTCCTGCCGGGCTGGTTTCTCACCCTGACGGCGGCAGCGTGCGTCATCGGGCTGATCGGCCTCGGCTGGGTGGGGTTCTTCGGGCCCGACGACTCCTCGCCGGCCGCCTCGACCGTCTCGCCGTCTCCCACCCCGACGGCCACCCCCACACCGACGCCGACGCCGACTCCCACACCGACGCCGACCCCGAGCAAGACACCCAAGCCCAAGCCGAAGCCGCAGGTCGATCGGAAGCACATCAGGGTCACGGTGCTCAACGCCACCCGCACCACGGGCCTCGCCAAACAGGTCTCGGCCCGCGTCACCGCGGCCGGGTGGACCGTCGCCGGGGTCGGCAACTGGCGAACGGGCGCCGCCCAGACCACCGTCCACTTCCCGCCTGGCCACAAGGCCGAGGCGAGGCTGCTCGCGAAGGATCTCGGCATCGATGCCGTCCTGCCCAGCTCGAGCGCCATGCGGCCCAACCGGCTCACGGTGATCCTGCTCGGCCTGCCATGATGCGGGCATGTCGCGCCCGACCCCACCGGTGGACGCAGCGGCGGTGGCCGACCCCGCCGGCACCCTGCTCGCCCTCGACTTCGACGGCACGCTCGCCCATGTGGTCGACGACCCCACCACGGCGTTCGCGCATGAACACGCCGTCGACGCCCTGGCCCGCCTCGGCCCGCTGATCGGGCAGATCGTGATCATCACCGGGCGCCCGGTTCGCCAGGCGCTCGAGCTCGGCGGGTTCGCCGACCGTCCGGGTCTTGAGTCGCTCGTCATCAGCGGTCAGTACGGAGCGGAGCGGTGGGACGCCGCCACCGGCGAGACGCACGAGCCCGACGCACCGGAGGCGGTGCGCCTGCTGGCCGAACGCCTCCCGCGGTGGCTGGCCGAGCGTGGCGCCGAGCACGTGCGCGTCGAGGACAAGGGGCTGGCCGTCGCGGTGCACACGCGTGGGCTCGAGGCCGGGCTCCTCGACACGCTCGCGGACCCGCTCGCAGTCCTCGCGGCCGAGCACGGGCTCTCGGTGGAGCCGGGCCGCCAGGTGATCGAGCTCAGGGCGCACGGCATCGACAAGGGCGTCGTGCTGGAACGGATCGTCGAGGAGGTCGGGGCCCGGCACATCGTGTTCGCCGGCGACGACCTCGGTGACCTTCCCGCCTTCGACGCCGTCGACCGGCTGCGGTCGGACGGCCACACGGGGCTGCTGATCTGCTCGGCCTCCGACGAGCAGGACGTCCTCGTCGCCCGGTCCGACCTGGTCCTCGACGGGCCGGATGCCGTCGCCGGCTGGCTGGGCGCACTCGCGGACGCCCTCGAGGCCTGACCCGTGGTCGTGCTGCCCCACACGCCGTGGACGCGCCTCCGCACGGTCGTCAACTGGATCAACCTGAGCACCGTGCTCGGGCTGCTCGTGGCGCGGTTCGGCGGCGCCACGCGTCATCGGCGCGGACGGGGCACCGTCGTGTGCGTCGGCTACCGCTATGGGTTCCCCGTCGCGAGCGCGTTCACGATCGGCAACGTCATCATCACCAAGCACGACCTGGACTGGATGGAGGACCGGCCGGTGCTGCTGCAGCACGAGGACCGGCACTGCACGCAGTACGCGTTCCTCGTCGGGCCGGTGATGCTGCCTCTGTACTTCCTGTCGGTCGGCATCTCGTACGCGCTCGCCGGCGACCACTCGTCGTTCAACCCGTTCGAGCGCCTGGCCGGCCTCGCCGACGGCGGCTACCCGCCAGCGACGACGCGGTTCGCCCGGCGACGCTCATCACAGGGCTGACCACGAGACGGGACTCGATGTCTCACGGATCGGACCGATTGGACGCATCGTGAGACGCGCCCGTACGCTGAAGTCACTCATCATGAGGGGTAGAGGGACACGGCCCGACGAAACCCCAGCAACCAGCAGTCATGCCAGGTGCTACGTCCGTCCCGGACGAGAGTCGATCCGGGGAAGATGACAGGAGAATGTGTGAGCACCCAAGTTCCAGAGCGCGTCGCGACCAGTGGCTCACCCCGCGAAGGCGCCTTCGGTCCGGCCCGTTCGTTGGTGTGCCGCGAGTGCGGCACCGAGCGCGAGCTCGGCCCGTTCTACGCCTGCGAGGAGTGCTTCGGACCGCTCGAGATCAAGTACGACTTCGGCACCGTCACCCGCGAGCAGATCGAGGCCGGCCCGCGCAGCATCTGGCGCTACAAGGACCTCCTCCCGGTGCCGGCCGACGTCGCCTCGTTCCCCAACACTGATCCCGGCTTCACCCGCCTGGTCAAGGCAGACAACCTCGCGCGTGAGCTCGGCATCCGGTCGCTGTGGGTCAAGGACGACTCCGGCAACCCCACGCATTCCTTCAAGGACCGCGTCGTGGCGGTGGCGCTGGCCGCGGCCCGCGAGCTCGGCTTCACGGTGCTGGCCTGTCCGTCCACCGGCAACCTCGCCAACGCGGTCGCGGCCGCCGCCGCACGCGCCGGCATCCGCGGCGTCGTGCTCATCCCTGACAACCTCGAGCAGGCCAAGGTCATCGCCAGCGCCGTCTACGGCGGTTCGCTGGTGGCGGTGCGCGGCAACTACGACGACGTCAACAAGCTCGCCAGCGAGATCGCCGGCGAGGAGACCGACTGGGCCTTCGTGAACGTCAATGTGCGTCCCTACTACGCCGAGGGCTCGAAGACGCTCGGCTTCGAGGTCGCCGAGCAGCTCGGTTGGCGCCTGCCCGAGCAGGTCGTCATCCCGGTCGCGTCCGGCTCGCAGCTCACGAAGGTCGACAAGTCCTTCGGCGAGCTCGCCGGCCTCGGCCTCGTCGACGAGACGCCGTACAAGATCTTCGGCGCGCAGGCCACCGGCTGCTCGCCCGTGTCGGCCGCCTTCAAGGACGGCCACGACGTCGTGCGGCCGGTCAAGCCCGACACCATCGCCAAGTCGCTCGCGATCGGCAATCCGGCCGACGGCCCGTACGTGCTCGACGTGACCCGTCGCACCGGGGGTGCTGTCGAGGACGTCAGCGAGGACGAGATCCGCGACGGCATCACCCTGCTCGCCCGCACCGAGGGCATCTTCGCCGAGACCGCGGGCGGCGTCACCATCGCGACGCTCAAGAAGCTGCTCGCCAACGGACAGCTCGACCCCGACGCCGAGACCGTGGTGTTCAACACCGGTGACGGACTCAAGACCCTCGACGCGATCTCCGGTCGCGTCGGACCCACCGCAACGATCGACGCGACGTACGACGCGTTCGTCGCCGCGGGCATAGCCTGATCTGGCCGCCTCCCACCAGGAACGGAGAACTGCATGACCGTCTCGGTCCGCATCCCCACGATTCTGCGCACGTACACCCAGGACCAGTCGCAGGTCGCCGCCGACGGCGCCACGCTCGCCGCGGTCATCGACTCCCTGGAGTCGAGCTTCCCGGGCATCAAGTCGCGCGTCGTCGACGAGCAGGGCGCGCTGCGCCGGTTCGTCAACATCTACGTGGCCGAGGAGGACGTGCGCTTCGCGAACGGCCTGGACACACCTACGCCCGAAGGCACCCAGATCAGCATCATCCCCGCCGTAGCCGGAGGATGCTGAGCTCGCTGCAGGTTGGGGCGGGGCGAAGCCCAGCGGTCGCCGGAGGCTGACTGGTCCCATCGGCCCGGCCGTCGGCGGACCGCGTCGCGGCCCGGAGGGCGCCATGGGCACCGGCAGCGGCCGGCGGCTGAGGGTTCCTCGCCGCCACTCGACCACCTGGATTGACGGGCCGGTAGGCTCAGCCACAGGACTTGGGACCTTCCCCCCGGTGGGTCTTTCGCAGACGTGAGTGGGAGTTCGGCAATGGTGCAAGGCACCGTCAAGTGGTTCAACGCGGACAAGGGCTACGGCTTCATCGAGGTCGCGGGCCAGGACGATGTCTTCGTCCACTGGTCCAAGATCAAGTCCGAGGGCTACAAGACGCTCGAGGACGGGCAGCCGGTCGAGTTCGAGGTCGTCGACGGACCCAAGGGTCGCGAGGCGCACGAGGTCGTCGGCACCGAAGGCGCAGAAGCGGTCGAAACCCCTGAAGCCGTGGAGTCTCCTGAGGTCGCGGAAGATCCCGATGTGGAAACCCCCACCGACGACAGCGCAGAGGGCGCAGAAGGAGCGGCAGGCCTCGGATGAGCTCGGAGACCACCAACACGAACCCTGACTACGTCGACATCTTCGAGGCTCGCGGCGACCTCTACAACGAAGCCGCTGAGATCGCTCCGCACGCGCGTGAGATCGAGCGGCAGATGCTGATCGACCTGCTCGACATCCAGCCCGACGACGTCGTGTGCGACGCTCCCGCCGGTGGCGGCTACCTCGCCGACTCGATCGGTGCCCTCGTCGCCGATCCGAAGCAGGTCGTCTGTGTCGAGCCCTCGGTGACGTTCGCCCAGAAGATCGACCCCACGTTCACGAGCCATGTCGCCCCGCTGGATGCGCTGCCCCTCGACGACGGCTCCATGGACCGCGTGGGCAGCCTCGCCGGACTGCACCACCTTCGCGACAAGGCCACCTTCTTCGCCGAGGCCTTCAGGGTCCTGAAGCCGGGCGGCCTCGTGGCGATCGCCGACGTGGTCGTCGGAACGCCCAGCGCCGAGTTCCTGAACGGTGCGGTCGACCGCTACACCTCGACCGGGCACCGCGGGGAGTTCCTGAACGAGAACGAGTGCGCCACCCTGCTGTCGGCGGTCGGGTTCGAGCAGGTCGCGGAGGAGCACCGCAAGTTCCACTGGGAGTTCGGCTCGATGGACGAGCTGGTCACGTACTGCAAGGTCCTGTTCGGCATGGTCGAGGCCACCGAGGAGCAGGTGCGCGAGGAGATCCTCGCGGTCTTCCCGGTCGAGAACGACGGGGATGTCGCCAGGCTTCCGTGGTCCCTGGCCTATGGCGTGGGGGTCAAACCCGCCTGACACCGGGCGGTGTGTCCCACCGCACGCCATGTGTCAGTTGCGATGTCACATAGCCATTGGCATACTCCGAGTATGCTTTTCACCGCCAACGAAGCGCCCCCCGCTGGAGGCGCCGCGCTCGACCAGGTCATCGGTCTCACTGCCGGCGCCGCCATCGTCACCGCCGGCCTGCTCTGGATCGCCTGGGCCCACCGCACCCACCGCATCGAGTGGTTCCAGAGGGCCGGCGAGCGACTGGGTCAGCGCACCGGCGAGCCCGGTTGGTCCTCGATCCCGACCCTCTTCGTCGCCAGCTCCCTGATCGTCGCGCTGCTCGGATTCCTCTGGGACGTCAGCCTTCACGCCGGCCGCGGACGCGATGCCGGCCCCCTGGCCAACCCGGCCCACTACCTGATCCTGTACGGGCTCTTCGCCCTCTTCGTCGCCGGCATGGCGGCGGTGGTCTACCCGCGCGACGGCGCCAAGCCCGGCATCGCGTCCGTGCGGATCACCCGCCAGTGGTACGCGCCGGTCAGTGGCATCTTCATTGCCGCCTGTGGCATGTACGCCCTCATCGGCTTTCCCCTGGACGACGTCTGGCACCGGCTCTTCGGCCAGGACGTCACGCTGTGGGGCCCCACCCACCTGATGCTCATCGGCGGCGCCGGGCTCTCGACCGCCGGCATCATCCTGCTGCATCGCGAGGCTGAGTTCTCCGAGGAATGGAAAAGGGGCGTGCCGTCGCAAGGGGCCGAGATCTTCCACAAGATCGCGCTGGCCTCGGCCTTCGGTGGTCTCCTGATCGGCCTCTCGGTGTTCCAGGCCGAGTTCGACTTCGGCATCGCCCAGTTCCGCATGGTGCTCGAGCCGATGATGATCGCCGCTGCCGGCGCCGTGGCGCTGGTCGCCGCGCGGCTGTACGGCGGGGCCGGTGTCGCCCTGTACACCGCGTTCTTCTTCATCATCATGCGCGGCATCGTGTCGTTCGTCGTCACCGACGTGTTCGGCGAGGCTCACCACGTCTTCCCGCTCTACCTGGGCAGCGCCGTCATCATCGAGCTGCTGGCGATCTCGAAGCTGAAGGACAAGCCGCTCGCGTTCGGTGCGGTCGGCGGTCTGCTGATCGGCACGGTCGGCACCGTCATCGAGAAGCTGTGGAACGACTTGGTGTTCCAGTTCCCGTGGCCGCAGGACATATGGCTCGAGGGCCTCGCCATGACGATCCCGGTCGCCGTGGGACTGGGCATGTGCGGCGCGCTGTTCGCGCTCGGGCTCGAGGGAAACCTGCCGTCGCCCAACGTGGGCCGGGTCATCGTGGTCGGCTCGATCCTCATCACGGCGGCCGCAGCCGCCAACGGCCTGTACGCCACGGTCCCGAAGGACGCCACGGCCTCCTTCACGACCACGCAGGTCGGCACCGATGCCGAGCCCGAGATCGTCGCGAAGGTCTCGGTCCAGCCGGCGGACCTCATCGACGACCACCCCACCTGGGTGCAGCTCACCGCATGGCAGGGCGGCACGGACGATCGCAAGGGTGTCGTCACGACCCGGATGAAGCGAACCGGCGAGAACACCTGGGAGTCGACGCGGCCGGTCCCGGTCGGCGGCAACTGGAAGACCCTGCTGCGCGTCCAGGACGGCCGCATGCTCGCCGGCGTGCCGATCTACATGCCGAAGGACGTCCCGCTCAACGTCAAGGAGGTCCCGGTCGAGCCGAAGTTCACCCGCGACTTCGTGCCCGAGATCAAGATCCTGCAGCGCGAGCGCAAGTTTGACGCACCGACGTGGATGTGGGGAGTCGCCAACATCGTCGTGCTGCTGTGCAGCCTGGCCATCCTCACCGGCATCTCCGTCGCCGTCAGCCGTGTCTCGCGCCGCATCGGCGAGCACGGGGCCGGCCCGGCCGGCGCGGCTCCCGATGATTCGGTCGACCAGGACTCTGGCGACGCACCTACGCTGAACGCATGATCCTGGCCGGTGCGCTGTACGCCCACCACGCCGCACTCCTCGCGATCCCCGCTCTCGTCCCGGCGGTGGTCGTGGTGGGGGTCGTGCTCCACATCGCCCGCAAGGATCGCCGCGAGGAACGCGAGGAGCGCGAGATCATCGAGCGCGCGTTCGAGGACACACCGACGGACTCCGACCACGACCCGAAGAAGGACACATGACGAAGATTGCCGCCGCCCTGTTCGCCGCCCTGGTGCTGCTCGCCGGATGTGGTGGCGACACCGGGACCGTGTCGTCGTCACCCACGCCGAGCGCCAAGGATCCTGACCAGGCCGTCGTCGTGGACATCGCGGTCAAGGACGGCGACGTGACGCCGCAGGGCGACCGTGTCGACGTGAAGGTGGGACAGAAGGTCACGCTGCACATCACCTCGGACGCCGAAGAGGAGGTCCACGTCCACTCCGAGCCGGAGCATGAATACGAGCTCGCACCGGGTGATGACGTCGAGAAGTCCTTCACGATCGACACACCGGGCCAGATCGCGGTCGAGGCGCACCATCTCGAGAAGACGATCGTGCAGCTCGTCGTCCGCCCCTGACCGTGATCGACTCGCTGTTCGCTCACGGGGTGGGTGGCTCGACCGACCTGCCCATTCCCTTCCTGTACGCGATGGTCGGAGCCTCCTGGGCGCTGACCATCTCCTTCGCCGTGCTCGCCCTCGCCTGGCGGGAGCCGAGGTTCGACGTCCCGTCCCGGGACGAGGCGCCTCAACCCCGACCGAGGCGTCCGTGGCTGGCCGTGCTCGGGGCGGCGCTGACGCTCTGGTTCCTGGTCGCCCTGTACGCCGGGAAGGACGGGGCCGGGAACGGCGGCCTCGGCGCGCTCTACATCCCGGTGTGGGTCGGCCTCGTGCCGCTGGCCCTGCTGGCCGGCCACGTGTGGCGCGACCTCTCCCCGTGGCGCACGGCGCAGGCACTCGTCGGACGACTGACCGGGCGTCCTGACGGATTCGTCGCGTACCCGGCCCGGCTGGGTCACTGGCCCGCGGCCGCGGGTCTGCTCGCCTTCGTCTGGCTCGAGCTCGCCTCGCCGGATCCGGGCGACATCGATGCCGTCCGCATCTGGGTCGCCGTCTACGTGGTCGTCACGATCATCGGCGGCATCGTCTTCGGGCCGCGGTGGTACGACAAGGCCGACCCGTTCGACGTCTACTCGAGTGTCGTCGCGCACCTCTCGCCGTTCGTCCGCGACCGGTTCCTCGACCTGCACAACCCGTTGCGCGAGCTGCCCAGGATCCCGGTCGAGCCCGGACTCGTGGCCCTGCTCGGGGTCCTGCTCGGCTCGACTGCCTACGACAGCTTCTCGGCGTCGTCGTTCTGGCAGTCGAAGTCGTTGTCGGTGCTCGAGCACACCCTGACGCTGGTGGGCTTCTGCCTCGTCGTGGCGGTGTTGTTCCAGGTCGCGTCACGCGCCACGGGTGGTGTCACGCCGCAGGAGCGGGCGGCCCTGCCCGGCATGCTGGCCCACTCGCTGGTGCCGATCGTCGTCGGCTACATCTTCGCCCACTACCTGACGTACCTCCTCGAGAAGGGGCAGGCGGTGTTCTACGCGCTGCTCGACCCACTCGACCGGGGCTGGACGCCGCTCGGCGACCCGACCGTCCACGCCATCGTCTCGACGCACACCTCCACGCTGGCGGCCCTGAAGGTCTCGTTCGTGGTGGCCGGGCACGTGCTGGCCGTGGTTGCGGCGCACGACCGCGCGCTCGTCGTGCTGCCGCGCGCGCACCGGCTCTCCGGCCAGATGGGGATGCTGCTCCTCATGGTCGGGTACACGTTCACGGGCCTGTACCTGCTGTTCTCCGTCTAGACGGTTCGTCTGCACAGGGGCCGATTGCGAACAGTTGATTAGCACTCCTATGATGAGAGTGCCAGACCATCAGATCGGTCCGATCGGGCCGATCGCACTACGTCGACCGGAGAGATCCACACATGGCCAAGTCCATTGCTTTCAATGAGGAAGCGCGTCGCGGCCTCGAGCGCGGCATGAACCAGCTCGCCGACGCCGTGAAGGTGACGCTCGGCCCCAAGGGCCGCAACGTCGTCCTCGAGAAGAAGTGGGGCGCACCCACGATCACCAATGACGGCGTGAGCATCGCCAAGGAGATCGAGCTCGAGGAGCCCTACGAGAAGATCGGTGCCGAGCTCGTCAAGGAGGTCGCCAAGAAGACCGACGACGTCGCGGGCGACGGCACCACCACCGCCACCGTGCTCGCCCAGGCGCTCGTGCGCGAGGGCCTGCGCAACGTCGCGGCCGGCGCCAACCCGATGAGCCTCAAGAAGGGCATCGAGGCCGCCGTCGAGGCCGTCACCGAGCAGCTGCTCGGCATGGCGAAGGACATCGAGACCAAGGAGCAGATCGCGGCCACCGCGGCCATCTCCGCGGCCGACCCCACGGTCGGCGACATCATCGCCGAGGCCATGGACAAGGTGGGCAAGGAAGGCGTCATCACGGTCGAGGAGTCGAACACGTTCGGCCTCGACCTCGAGCTCACCGAGGGAATGCGGTTCGACAAGGGTCACCTGTCGGGCTACTTCGTCACCGATCCCGAGCGCATGGAGACGGTGCTCGAGGACCCCTACATCCTGATCGCCAACTCCAAGATCAGCTCGGTGAAGGACCTCGTGCCGGTGCTCGAGAAGGTCATGCAGTCGGGCAAGGCCCTCGTCATCATCGCCGAGGACGTCGAGGGCGAGGCCCTCGCGACGCTGATCGTCAACAAGATGCGCGGCACCTTCAAGTCCGTCGCCATCAAGGCCCCGGGCTTCGGCGACCGCCGCAAGGCCATGCTCGCCGACATCGCCATCCTCACCGGTGGTGAGGTCATCAGCGAAGAGGTCGGTCTCAAGCTCGAGAACGCCGATCTCTCCCTGCTGGGCACCGCCCGCAAGGTCGTCACCACCAAGGACGAGACCACCATCGTCGAGGGTGGCGGCGAGCAGGACCAGATCACCGGACGGGTCAACCAGATCCGCGCCGAGATCGAGAACAGCGACTCCGACTACGACCGCGAGAAGCTCCAGGAGCGGCTGGCCAAGCTCGCCGGCGGCGTCGCCGTCATCAAGGTCGGCGCGGCCACCGAGGTCGAGCTCAAGGAGCGCAAGCACCGCATCGAGGACGCCGTCCGCAACGCCAAGGCGGCCGTCGAAGAGGGCATCGTCGCCGGTGGCGGCGTCGCGCTCGTCCAGGCCACTGCGGCCGCGTTCGAGAAGCTCGAGCTCGACGGTGACGAGGCCACCGGTGCGGCGATCGTCCGTGCTGCTGCCTCGGCCCCGCTGAAGCAGATCGCCATCAACGCCGGCCTCGAGGGCGGCGTCGTCGCGGAGAAGGTCGCCGGCCTCGAGCTCGGTCACGGCCTCGACGCGTCGACCGGCGAGTACGTCGACCTCATCGCCGCGGGCATCATCGACCCGGCCAAGGTCACGCGCTCGGCGCTGCAGAACGCGGCCTCCATCGCGGCCCTGTTCCTCACCACGGAGGCCGTCGTCGCCGACAAGCCGGAGCCCGCTCCGGCCGGCGGCGGCGCTCCCGACATGGGCGACATGGGTGGCATGGGCTTCTAGCCCACCTGCACGACCACGACGGCCCCGGACCTGCTGGTCCGGGGCCGTCGTCCGTGTCGCGACACGTGCTGGTGAGGCGACACAGGAGAACTGCCGGTTGAACATGCAGTTGACAACGTTGTCATTGCCCTCCAGCATGGAGGTCGTGAACCGCCGCCCCACCCTCCACGACGTCGCCGCGCATGCGGGCGTGAGCATCAAGACCGTGTCCCGCGTCGTGAACGGCTCGAGCGCGGTGAGCGAGCCGGTCCGGGCGCGGGTCGCCGCTTCGGTGGCCGAGCTGCGGTACGTGCCGAACTCCTTCGCCCGATCCCTGAAGTCCGGCGGCGGCGACACCATCGGCGTCGTGATGGACTCGATCGCCGACCCGTTCTTCGCCGCGCTCATCAGTGCCGTGGAGTCGCGCGCTCTGGAGGCCGGGTTCACCGTCATCTTCGGCAGCACCGGCTCCGACCCCGATCGCGAGCGCCAGCAGGTCGAACGGATGGCGATGCAACGCGTCCGTGCACTGATCCTCGCGCCCGTCACCGGCGACCACACCTACCTCGAGCAGTTCCGCACGACGCTCCCGATCGTGATGGTCGACCGGCAGGTCGAGATCCCCGGCTACGACATCGTCGCCGTCGACGACCGCGGCCTCACCCGGACCGCGGTCGACCACCTGGTCGAGCGTGGCCATCGCCGGATCGCGTTCGTCGGCAACGACGTGCACTTCCCGACCACCGCCCGTCGCCTGCTCGGCTATCAGGACGCGCTCGCCGCGGTGGGCGTCGAGCCGGACCCTGCGTGGTACCCCGAGGGACGCGGCGACGAGGACGAGGCGGTCGAGCTCGTGCATCGCCTGCTCGCGCTCCCGGATCCGCCCACGGCCGTGTTCACCGCCAACCCGCGCGCCGGCATCGGGGCTGTCCACGCGCTGCACACGGCCGGTCGCACCGACGTCGCCTTGGTGAGCTTCGGCGACTTCCCGCTGGCCACGACGCTGTCGCCGGCGATCACCTGCGTGAACCAGGATCCGCACGGCATCGGCGTCGCCGCGACGGAGCGGGTGCTCGTCCACCTGGACGCGCGCGACCACGAACGTCCCGACGAGCCGCCGCGTGAGCTGATCGTCGCCACCGAGCTGATCCCGCGCGGCTCCGGCGAGCTGGCGGTGGCGGCATGAAGCCCGTACGCCTCCAGCCGAACCTGATCGAGCACTTCTACGCCGGCGGTGCGCGCATCGCCGAGCTGCGCGGCATCGAGACGTCGTCCGAGCGGCAGCCCGAGGAGTGGATCGCCGCGACCGTCTCGCGGGCGGGCGAGCCGGGCGTCGGGCCGTCCCGCACCACCGAGGGCGATCTCCTGCGCGACCTCGTCGCGGCCGATCCTCGCGCGTGGACCGGAAGCGACGTCCCCGACGGCGACACGGGCCTGCTGGTGAAGCTGCTCGATGCGGGTCAGCGCCTGCCGGTGCACGTCCACCCCGACCGGGCGTTCGCGACCCATCACCTCGACTGCCCGTACGGCAAGTCGGAGGCCTGGTACGTCCTCGCCGTCGACGACGGTGCCGCGGTGCATCTCGGGTGGACCGAGGACGTCGATCCCGACGAGCTGGCCCGCCGTCGTGACGACCAGGACGGCGCGTGGATGCTCGACCACCTGCACCGGGTCGAGGTGCTTCCCGGCGACGGCGTGTTCGTGCCCGCGGGCCTGCCGCACTCGATCGGCGCCGGCGTCTTCGTGGCGGAGATCCAGGAGCCCACCGACTTCTCGATCCTGCTCGAGTGGTCGGTCACCACATCGGGTCGGGACGACTCCCACCTCGACCTCGGGTTCGAGGTCGCGATGGGGGCCGTGCGCCACCGTTCGACCACGGCCGGCGAGCTCGACCGCCTGGTGCGACGGGCAGCCGAGGTCGCTCCGGGCGTCCACTCCGTGCTGCCGGCCGAGGCGGACGAGTTCTTCCGACTCGACCTCGCCGTGGCCGAGTCCACCGGCACGGCCGAGGTCCCGGCGGGGTTCGCTGCCGTCGTCGTGATCGACGGAAACGGAGAGCTGGAGACAGCTGAGTCGACCGAACAGGTCACCCGCGGCGACGTGCTCGCCATGCCTGCCGCCGCCGGTGACTGGACGATGCGCGGCGACCTCCGGATGCTCGTCGCCCGCGCGGCGCAGAACTGGGAGGAGACCCATGACTGACCCCACACCCATCCTCGAGGCGCCAATCCTCGAGGCACGGGGGTTGACCCGGAAGTTCGGGCACGTGACCGCGCTGGACGGAGCGGACTTCGACCTGCGGCCCGGCGAGGTCGTCGCCCTGGTCGGTGACAACGGGGCCGGCAAGTCGACGCTGGTCAAGGCGCTCTCGGGCAACCTCGCCGTCGACAGCGGTGAAGTGCTGTTCGAGGGCGAGCCGTGCACGATCGACTCGCCGCTGACCGCCAGCGGGCTCGGCATCGAGACGGTCTACCAGGACCTCGCGCTCGCCCCGCACCTCGACCCGTCGGAGAACATGTTCCTCGGCCGCGAGTTCATGCGCCCCGGCCTGCTGGGCCGCCTCGGGTTCATGGACTCGGGCCGCATGCGGAGCGAGGCGGGCGAGGCGTTCGAGCGACTCGGTGCCACCGTGCGCAGTCTCGTCGCGCCGGTGGGATCGATGTCCGGTGGGCAGCGCCAGGCGATCGCGATCGCGCGCGCCGTGCACTGGGCCAACCGCGTCGTGTTCCTCGACGAGCCGACCGCCGCGCTCGGCGTCCGGCAGACCGCCAATGTGCTGGAGACGATCCGGCGCGTGCGCGACGAGGGTGTCGCGGTCGTCTTCATCAGCCACTCCATGCCGCACGTCATCGAGGTCTCCGACCGGGTGCAGGTACTGCGGCTGGGCCGTCGCGTCGCCACCTTCCAGACGTCGGAGACGTCGATGGAAGAGCTGGTCGGCGCGATGACCGGCGCGACGGGGAACGCAGCATGAGTCCGGGCGACGGAGTCATCCTCATGAGCCCGGGCGACGGAGTCGTCTCATGAGTGCTGTTCCCGACCCGCGGACCGACGGGATCGTCGCCCGCATCGTCCGCGTCCAGGCCTTCCAGATCCTGCTGGTGCTCATCGCGATCTGGCTGGTCTTCGCCGCCCTGGAGCCCGACACGTTCGCCAGCGTCGGCAACATGCGCCTGGTCGCCCAGAACGCGTCCATCCTGGCGATCCTCGGCGTGGGGATGACCTTCGTGATCGTGACGGCCGGCATCGACCTGTCGATCGGGTCGGTCATGGTCTTCTCCGGTGTGGTCGGTGCCAAGGTCATGATCTGGCAGGGCGGGGACGGCTGGGGGACCGCCGCCCTCGGCATCGCCGCCGCGATGGTTTCCGGGCTGGCCTGGGGCGTGTTCAACGGCGTCCTCGTCGCGAAGGCGAAAATACCGTCGCTCATCGTCACGCTCGGCACGCTCGGCATGGCGCTCGGGCTCGCGCAGATCATCACGAAGGGCGTCGACATCCGCGACGTCCCCACGGTGATGCAGAGCGAGATCGGCTACGGCAACGTCTTCGGCAACGTGCCCATCCTCGCCGTGATCGCTCTCGTGTTCCTGGTCGTGGGCGGTGTCGTGCTGCACCTGACGCGGTTCGGTCGTCACACGTACGCGATCGGCTCGAGCGAGGAGGCGGCGCGCCGGGTCGGCCTCAAGGTCGACCGGCACCTGATCAAGATCTACGCCATCTCCGGCCTGCTCAGCGGCGTGGCCGGCATCCTGTCGCTCGCCCAGTTCGGCACGACGGCCATCGCCGGCCAGTCGCAGACCAACCTCAACGTCATCGCCGCGGTGGTGATCGGCGGCACGTCGCTGTTCGGCGGCGTCGGCACGATCTTCGGCACCGTCGTGGGCCTGTTCATCCCGGCCGTCCTGCAGAACGGGTTCGTCATCGTCGGCGTCCAGCCGTTCTGGCAGCAGGTGGCCGTGGGAGCGGTCCTGGTCATCGCGGTCTACGTCGACCAGCTGCGACGCGCGTCCGCCGCTCGTGCGGGCCGCAACAAGAACTTCCTGCTCCGGTTGTGGAGCGGGAGAAGCACCTCGACCGAGGAATGATGAGGAGAAGTCACATGAAGCACATGTCAAGAAGTCTGACCGCCGTGGCGGTCGGCGTGCTCGCGACCGCGACGCTCGCGGCCTGCGGGTCCGACGACAGCGGTGGAGGAGGGAGCCCGGACGCCAAGAAGATCGCCTTCATCCAGGGGGTCGCCGGCGACGAGTTCTACATCACGATGCAGTGCGGCATCGAGGCCGAGGCGAAGAAGAGCGGCGCGAAGGTCACGACCCAGGGCCCCGCGAAGTTCGACCCGACCCAGCAGAAGCCGATCGTCGACTCCGTCGTCTCCAGCAAGCCGGATGCGATCCTGGTCGCGCCGACCGAGGTCTCGGCCATGCAGGCACCGCTGCAGGCGGCGTCCGACGCGGGCATCAAGGTCGTCCTGGTCGACACGACGGTCAAGGACCCGTCGTTCGCGGTCTCGCAGATCTCGTCCGACAACGAGGGCGGCGGCACGTCCGCGTTCAAGGCCATCGAGGGTCTCGCTCCCGACGGCGGCAAGGTGCTGGTGGTCTCCACCGACCCCGGCGTCTCGACCGTCGACGCCCGCGCCAAGGGCTTCGAGGACGCCGCCAAGGCCAACTCGAAGTTCGAGTTCCTCGGCGTCCAGTACAGCCACAACGAGCCGGCGCAGGCCGCCAAGATCGTGACCGCGGCGTTGCAGAAGGACCCCGACATCGTGGGCATCTTCGCGACGAACGTGTTCTCGGCCGAGGGCAGCGCGACCGGCATCCGCCAGGCCGGCAAGCAGGGCAAGGTCAACGTCGTCGGCTTCGACGCCGGACCTGCCCAGGTCAAGCAGCTGCGTGAGGGCACCGTGCAGGCGCTCATCGCCCAGCAGCCTGACGACATCGGCGCCCAGGGTGTCCAGCAGGCGCTGGCCGCCCTCGGTGACAAGTCCACGAAGAAGACGATCCAGACCGGGTCGACGATCATCACGAAGGACAACGTGGACGGAGACGGCAAGGCCGCTCTGTACAAGTCGTCCTGCTGACGACCGACCGCCCCGCGGTGGGAGCATCGAGACATGGTGCAACCTCGCGGGGCGGTGGTCGGGGTCCTGCTCGCCGCCGGGGCCGGCACGCGGATGGGCCGGCCGAAGGCGCTGGTCTCCGACGAGCAGGGGTCGTGGCTGCTCCGCGCCTGCGTGACTCTCCGCAACGGGGGATGCGACGACATCATCGTCGTCATCGGAGCAGCCGCGCCCGAGGTCCGGGCGTTGCTGGGCGACCTGCCCGTGGACGTCGTCGAGGCCACCGACTGGGCCGAGGGCATGAGCGCGTCGCTCGGCGCAGGGCTCAGCCGTGCGTCTGACGGAGATGCCGTCGCCGCCCTCGTGCACCTGGTCGACCTGCCCGACGTCGGCCCTGACGTGGTGACCCGTCTGGTCGAGCACACGTCACCCCAGGCACTGGCTCGCGCCGTCTACGCCGGGGTTCCGGGGCACCCCGTCCTCATCGGCCGCGACCACTGGGATGGGGTCGTCCAGGCAGCGGACGGCGATCGGGGCGCCCGTGACTACCTGGTCTCGCATCATGCACTCGAGGTCGAGTGCGGTGACCTCGCTGCCGGGCTCGATGTCGACGAGCCACCTATGCTGGGCCGATGAGCCCCGCGTCGCTCGGCAGTCCCGACGAGATCGCCGCCAGTCTCGCCGAGCAGGGCTATCTCAGCGACGAGGGACTGTCGACCGTCACGTACCTCGCGCTGGCGATGCATCGTCCCCTGCTGGTCGAGGGTGAGCCCGGCACCGGGAAGACCGCACTGGCCGAGGCACTCGCCGCCTCGCTGGAGGTGCCGCTCATCCGCCTGCAGTGCTACGAGGGCATCGACGCGTCCCAGGCGCTCTACGACTGGGACTTCACGCGGCAGATCCTGCACCTGCGCACGGTCGAGGCCACCGGCTCGACCACCGATCCCGGTGCGCTGGAGGAGTCGTTGTTCGACGAGCGCTTCCTCCTCGCCCGCCCGATCCTCCGGGCGCTGCGCGAGAGCCCGGCCGTCCTGCTGGTCGACGAGATCGACCGGGCCGACGACGAGTTCGAGGCCTTCCTGCTGGAGGTGCTCTCGACGCACCAGGTGAGCATCCCCGAGCTCGGCACGATCACCGCCGAGACGCCGCCGATCGTCGTGCTGACGTCCAACCGCACCCGCGAGCTGCACGACGCGCTCAAGCGGCGCTGCCTCTACCACTGGATCGACCATCCCGGTCTGGCCCGCGAGACCGCGATCGTCCGTACCCGGCTGCCCGAGGTGGCCGAGGCGCTCGCCGAGCAGGTCGTCACGGTCGTGCAGCGGCTGCGTGGCGGCGACGAGCTGCTCAAGCCACCGGGGGTGGCCGAGACGCTCGACTGGGCGAGCGCGCTGCACGAGCTGGGCTCGACGGAGCTCGACCTGGAGACCGCGGCCGCGACCATCGGTGCCCTCTGCAAGTACCGCGAGGACATGGAGCGGGTGCGCGCGACGCTCGACGTGATGCTCTCGGCATGACTCCGGAGAGCCGCACGCTCGAGACGTTCGTCGGCTTCACCCACGCACTGCGGGCGGCCGGGCTGCCGGTCGACCATGCCCACGGATTCGTCGAGGCGGTGGCCCACCTCGACGCCGGCAATCGCAGCGATGTCTATTGGAGCGGCCGGGCCACCCTCTGCTCGGGCCCGGATGACCTCGACGTCTACGACTCCGTGTTCGAGCGATGGTTCTCCACCGATCGACGGGCGCGCCGGGGCGAACGCGTCACCAGCCCGCCACGGCGGCTCGAGCCGACCTCGACCATCGGGGACGACAGCGCCGACCGAGCCGGCGAGGAGCGGGTGATCGCGGTCCTCGCCAGCTCCGAGGAACAGCTGCGGCACCGCGATGTCGGAAGCCTCACTCCACAGGAGCGCCGCCACCTGGCCCGCCTGTTCGCCGGGCTCGACGCGCGAGTGCCGCTGCGGGCCGGGCTGCGCCGACGTCCGCACCGACGAGGCGACATCGACCCGGGCCGCACCGTGCGCGACCAGCTGCGTCGCGCCGGCGAGCCCGGTCCGCTGCGTCATCGCCGCCCGCGTCCACGACCCCGTCGCGTGGTGTTCCTCGTCGACGTCTCCGGCTCGATGGAGCCGTACGCCGACAGCCTGCTCCGGCTGGCCCACCGCGTGATGATCGCGGCACCGCGCACGACGGAGGTCTTCACGATCGGGACCCGGCTCACGCGCATCACCACGGCGCTGCGCATCCCCGACCCGGAGAAGGCGCTGGACGCCGCCGGGCGAGCGGTGCCCGACTGGTCGGGAGGCACCCGGCTGGGGGAGGTGCTGCGCGCCTTCCTCGACCGTTGGGGCCAGCGCGGAGTCGCGCGCGGCGCGGTCGTCGTGATCGCCAGCGACGGGTGGGAACGCGGTGATCCCGAGCAGCTCGGTGAGCAGGTCGAACGCCTCCGGCGGCTCGCCCATGCCGTGGTCTGGGCCAACCCGCATCGTGGACGCGAGGGTTACGCTCCCATTCAGGGGGGCATCGCTGCCGCCCTGCCGCACATCGACGGGCTCGTCGCCGGGCACTCGTTCGCGGCGTTCGCCGACCTGCTGGAGATGGTGGCCGATGCGTGAGGTGCTCACCGAGCTGATGGAGGCCTGGCGCTCGGACGAGGTCGTCGGCGTCGGCACGGTCGTCGGCACCCAGCGCTCGGCACCCCGTCCACCGGGCGCGGCCATGCTGGTGATGGCGGACGGCTCCGCGGTCGGATCAGTCTCGGGAGGCTGTGTCGAGGGCGCGGTCTACGAGCTGGCCGAGACCGTCGTCGCGGACGGCACGCCGGTGCTCCAGCGGTTCGGGTTCAGCGACGAGCAGGCCTTCGCAGTCGGCCTGACCTGCGGCGGCATCATCGACATCTTCGTCGAGCCGGTCTCGGCACAGACGTTCCCCGGCCTCGACCGCCTGGCCGACGACGTGCACGAGGGCCGACCGGTCGCGATCGCCACCGTCATCGAGCACCCCAACCCCGAGTGGGTCGGCCGCCGGCTGGTCGTGCGGCCAGAGGACCTCGAGGGCACGCTCGGGCTGGAGCGTGCGGACGCGGCGGTGGCCGACGACGCGCGGGGCCTGCTGGCGGCAGGCGCCTCACAGGTCGTCACCTACGGCCCTGAGGGCGAGCGGATGGACACCGGCATGCGGGTGTTCGTCTCGTCCTTCCAGCCGGCGGCGCGCATGATCGTCTTCGGTGCGATCGACTTCGCCGCCGCCGTCGCGCGCCAGGGCAAGCTGCTCGGCTACGACGTCACGGTGTGCGACGCCCGCCCCGTGTTCGCCACCCGCGCACGCTTCCCGGAGGCCGACGACGTGGTCGTCTCGTGGCCGCACCACTACCTGCAGCGCGAGATCGAGGCCGATCGCATCGACCGCCGCACCGTCATCTGCGTGCTGACCCACGACCCGAAGTTCGACGTGCCCGTGCTCGACCTCGCGCTCCGCCTGGACGGCACGCACCAGCCGGCGTTCGTCGGAGCCATGGGCTCGCGCAAGACGCACGACGAGCGGGTCGAGCGGCTGCGCGAGGCCGGACTCACCGACGAGCACCTCGCCCGGCTGTCCAGCCCGATCGGCCTCGACCTCGGCGGCCGGACGCCTGAGGAGACGGCAGTGTCCGTGGCGGCGGAGATCGTCGCCCTGCGATGGGGCGGCACCGGCGAACGGCTCACGGAGACGAAGGATCGCGTCCACGGATCGCGACCGACCTGAGTTCTGCCTTGTGACGTGGGTCACCGGGTGTTTACATGATGGAACAGCGATCGAGGGAGCGCGAACATGGCAGCAACCACGTCCATCACCGTCAGGGTTGACGATGTCGAGTACACCGACGACGTGGAGCCGCGACTCCTGCTGGTCCAGTACCTGCGAGAACGGCTGGGCAAGACCGGGACCGTGATCGGGTGCGACACCAGCAACTGCGGCGCCTGCACCGTCCACTTCGACGGCTCGAGCATCAAGTCGTGCACGATGCTGGCCGTGCAGGCCGACGGTCACGAGGTCACCACGATCGAGGGCCTGTCCCAGAACGGCGAGCTGCACCCGATGCAGGCGGCCTTCCACGAGTGCCACGCCCTCCAGTGCGGCTTCTGCACGCCAGGCATGATCATGCAGTCGATCGACCTGGTGAAGGAGCACCCGAACCCGGACGAGCAGACCGTGCGCGACGGTCTCGAGGGCAACCTGTGCCGCTGTACCGGCTACCAGAACATCGTCAAGGCCGTGCAAATGGCCGCCTCCGGCGAGGGCCAGATGGCGGGTGAGCAGGCATGACCGTCACCGAGTCCGCCCCCGAGGCCGCGCCGGAGATCGGTGCCTCCCGGCGACGCAAGGAAGACCAGCGGCTCATCACCGGCCGCACCCGCTACACCGACAACATGACGCTGCCCGGCATGCTCCACCTGGCCCTCGTCCGCAGCCCGTTCGCGCATGCCACCATCACGGCCATCAACACCGACGAGGCGAAGGCCTCGCCGGGTGTCGTGGCCGTCATCACCGGTGCCGACGTCGCCGACGTCCAGGGCAGCCTGCCGAACGCCTGGCCCATCACCGAGGACCAGAAGGCTCCTCCGCACCCGCCGATCGCCGTCGACCACGTCGCCTTCGCCGGCGAGGTCGTGGCGTGCATCATCGCCCGGTCGCCGGCACAGGCCCGTGACGCCGTCGAGCTCGTCGACGTCGACTACGACGAGCTGCCCGTGGTGCTCGACCTCGAGAAGGCTGCGTCCGACGAGGTGCTCGTCCACTCCGACCTCGGGACCAACAAGTCGGCCACCTGGATCTTCGACTCCGGCGAGGCCGGCACCGGCGGCGACGTCGAGGAGGCCATCAGCGGCGCCGACGTCGTCATCGAGCGCACCATCGTCCAGCAGCGACTCATCCCGGCGTTCATCGAGCCACGCTCGACCATCGTCGATCCCACGGGTGAGCAGATCACCATGTGGTCGTCCACCCAGGTCCCGCACATCCTGCGGCTGATGCTGGCGATGGTCCTCGAAATGCCCGAGTCGAAGATCCGGGTCATCGCGCCCGACGTCGGTGGCGGATTCGGCGGCAAGCTGCAGGTCACGCCGGAGGAGTTCATCACGATGATGGCTGCCCGGCAGACCGGCAAGCCGTGCAAGTACACCGAGACCCGCAGCGAGTCACTGATGTCCGGTCACCACGGCCGCGCCCAGGTCCAGAAGCTGCGCCTCTCCGCCACGAAGGATGGCACGGTCACCGCGCTCGACGTCCGCATCCTCTGCGACATGGGCGCCTATCTCGGTCTCGTCTCCTCGGGCGTCCCGATCCTCGGCGCCTTCATGTACAACTCGATCTACAAGTTCCCGGCCTACCGGTTCGAGTGCACGAACGTGTTCACCAACAAGGTCTGGACCGACGCCTACCGCGGCGCCGGACGGCCGGAGGCGACCTTCGCCATCGAGCGACTGATGGACGAGCTCGCCGTCGAGCTCGACATGGATCCGCTCCAGCTGCGCCGCCAGAACTGGATCGAGCACGACGAGTTCCCGTTCACCACGGTCGCCGGGCTCGAGTACGACTCCGGCAACTACGAGGCCGCCACCGACAAGGCGGTCGAGCTGTTCGGCTACGACGAGCTCCGCGCGGAGCAGAAGCGTCGCCGTGACGCGGGGGAGCGGGTGCAGCTCGGCATCGGCATCTCCACCTTCACCGAGATGTGCGGCCTGGCCCCGTCACGGGTGCTCGGTGCACTGTCCTATGGGGCCGGTGGCTGGGAGCACGCGGACATCCGGGTGCTGCCCACCGGCAAGGTCGAGGTCGTCACCGGCGCCAGCGCGCACGGACAGGGGCACGAGACGGCGTGGAGCCAGATCGTCGCCGATCGGTTGGGTGTGCCCTTCGAGGACGTCGAGGTCCTGCACGGTGACACCCAGGTGTCGCCGAAGGGGCTGGACACCTACGGGTCACGCTCGCTCACCGTCGGCGGCATCGCGCTCGTCCACGCCGCGGACAAGGTCATCGAGAAGGCCAAGACCCTGGCCGCGCACCTGATGGAGGCCAACCGCGACGACATCGAGTTCGCGAAGGGGCAGTTCACCGTCAAGGGCACCGACCAGGGGATGGGGCTCGGAGAGCTCTCGCTGGCGGTCTTCACGGCCAACAACATGCCGGACGGGTTCGAGCCGAGCCTCGACTCCGACGCGACCTTCGATCCCGACAACTTCTCGTTCCCGCACGGCACGCATCTCGCGGCCATGGAGGTCGACACCGAGACCGGCGAGACCACGATCATGAAGTACGTCTGCGTCGACGACATCGGCAACGTCGTCAACCCGATGATCGTCGAGGGCCAGGTGCACGGCGGGCTCGTCCAGGGCATCGCGCAGGCCTTGTTCGAGGAGGCCGTCCACGACGACGCGGGCACGCTCGTCACCGGCTCGTTCGTCGACTACCTCGTGCCGAGCGCGGCCGACGTCCCGTCGTTCATCACGGACCGCACCGAGACGGCATCGACCACCAACCCGCTCGGAGTGAAGGGCGTCGGCGAGGCCGGCACCATCGCCTCGACGCCGGCGATCGTCAATGGCGTCATCGACGCGCTGCGCCACCTCGGTGTCACGGACATGGTCATGCCCTGCTCGCCGTTCCGGGTCTGGTCGACGATCCAGGGGGCCCGCGGCAGCACTCCGGAGCAGACCCAACCGAAGAGTCCCGAACAAGTCGACTCGAACACCAGCGGCTCGCTCCCGACAGGAGACGTCCAGTGATCCCGTCAGCGTTCGACTACCAGGCACCCACCAGCGTCGACGACGCGCTCGCGGCCCTCGCGGCCGCGGGAGACGAGGGCAAGATCCTCGCCGGCGGACAGAGCCTCCTCCCGGTGATGAGGCTGCGGCTGGCCGCGCCCGAAGTCATCGTCGACCTCGGCCGCATCACCGAGCTGCAGGGCGTCCGCGACGACGGGGACGCCATCATCATCGGCGCGATGACCCCTCACCACGTCGTCGCGAACGACCCGCTCGTCGCCGAGCACGCCGCACTGCTGGCCAAGGCGACGCAGACCGTGGCCGACCCGCAGGTGCGCCACCGCGGCACGTTCGGTGGCGCGCTCGCGCACGCCGATCCCGCCGGCGACCTGCTCGCCCCGACCCTCGCCCTCGACGCCGAGTTCGAGATCGCCGGCTCGGGTGGCCGCCGCACCGTCCCGGCGTCGGAGTTCTTCGTCGACCTCTTCACCACGGCGCTGGGCGATGACGAGATCCTCACCAGCGTGCGGGTGCCGAAGACCACAGGATGGGGCTCGCACTACCAGAAGTTCACCCGCGTGGCCCAGCAGTGGTCGATCGTCGGTGTCGCCGCGGCGGTCCGGGTCGAGAGCGACAGCATCGCCGAGGCTCGCATCGGGCTGACCAACATGGGATCCACTCCGGTCCGGGCGTCGTCCGTCGAGCAGGCTCTGGCCGGGTGTGCGCTCGACGAGTCCGCCATCGCGGCCGCCACGGCGTCCGCCGGTGAGGGCACCAACCCGCCCTCCGACACCAACGGCGACGCCGACTACAGACGCCACCTCGCCGGCGTGTTGACGGCTCGGGCTGTGAGCACCGCCGGCGGGGTGGTCATCAGCGCCGCCGGGGCCGCCTGATGGACCTGACCCACCGGTTCGTCGTGCCGGCCTCGATCGACACGACCTGGGCAGCGTTCAACGACCTCGAGCGCATCGCTCCGTGCTTCCCGGGCGCGACGGTCACCTCGGTCGAGGGCGACGACTTCGCCGGCTCGGTCAAGGTGAAGCTCGGCCCGATCGCGATGCTCTACAACGGCACCGGCACGTTCGTCGAGCGCGACCAGACGCGCCATCGCGCGGTGCTCAAGGCCAAGGGCAAGGACAAGCGCGGCAACGGCACCGCCGGAGTCACCGTGGTGGCGAACATGACACCCGAGGGCGACGGCACGGCCGTCGAGGTGACGTCCGACCTGTCGATCACCGGCAAGCCCGCGCAGTTCGGCCGGGGCGTCATTCAGGACGTCAGCGACAAGCTGCTCGGCCAGTTCGTCGACTGCATCGCCGGCCAGCTGGGGGAGAAGGAGCAACCGGCTGATGTCGCGTCCGTCCAGACCGCTTCCGAGAGCCTCCCCACCGACGAGACCGGGCACGCCCCGCCGTCGGCCCCGGCCACCCCGACGCCGTCCGCACCGGCGGAGCTGAACCTGATGTCGACGGTTCTGCCGGTCATGCTGCGGCGCTACGGGCTCCCCGCCGCCGGCATCGTCGTGCTGGCCGTCATCGTCTGGTTCGTCGTCCGTTAGCTCTCAGCACCGATGTGCGTGCGCACGTCGAGCAGCTCGGGGAAGAACGTCAGGTCCAGCGCGCGACGCAGGAAGTCCACGCCGCTCGAACCGCCCGTGCCGCGTTTGTGCCCGATGATCCGCTCCACCGTCTTGAGGTGCCGGAACCGCCACAGCTGGAACCCCTCCTCGACGTCGACGAGCTCCTCGCTGGCCTCGTAGGCCTCCCAGTGGTCGTGCGGGTCGGCGTAGATGCGGCGGAACACCTCCACCACTCCCGGATGGGCCTCGTACGGCTGGGTGAGGTCACGCTCGAGCACGTCGGCCGGCACGGCGTGGCCCCGGCGCGCGAGGAGCTGCAGGAAGGCGTCGTAGAGGCTCGGCGCGGCGAGGTCGGCGGACAGCTGGGCCTGCAGGTCGTCGTCGTGGGCGAAGACGCCGATCATGGCGGGGTTCTTGTTGCCCAGCAGGAACTCGACCGTGCGGTACTGCGGCGACTGGAAGCCGGAGGCCTTGCCGAGGTGGTCGCGGAACTGGACGTACTCGACCGGGGTCAGGGTCTCGAGCACCGACCACTGCTCGAACATCTGCTTCTGGATGGCCTTGATGCGCGCGAGCCGCTTCAGGGCGGGGGCGATCTCGTCGACACCCAGCAGGGCGATGGCCGATCGAAGCTCGTGCACGAGCTGCTTGAGCCAGAGCTCGGTGACCTGGTGCTGGATGATGAACAGCATCTCGTCGTGATGGTCGGAGAGCGGTTGCTGGGCGGAGAGCAGGGCATCGAGGTGCAGGTAGCCCGCATACGTGAGCTCGCCGCGCAGGTCGGTGGCGACACCCTTCTCGATCGGCCGGAACGACGTCATCCGGCCACGCTAGCCCGTGCGGTGATCAGGCCGGCAGCTCGACCGCGTCGAGAGCGAGCAGGATGCTGCCCACGGCCGACGACTGGTCGCCGAGCGCGGCGCGCTCCACCCGGATCTCCCGCTCGACGGGTTCGAGCGCATGGCGCCGCATGCCGTCACGGACTCCGTCGAGCAGCAGGTCACCCGCGGCGGCGAGGTCGCCACCCACGACGATGATCTCCGGCCCGATGAGGTTGGCGATCATCGCGGCGGCCCGGCCGAGGTAGCGTCCGGCATCCTCCATCAGCCGGCGCGCGCTGACGTCCTCCGCCTGCGCGAGCTCGACCAGGCCGGCGATCGTGATGTCGGGCTGGAGCGGCGCGAGCTGGTTGACCAGGGAGAACCCGCCCACGTACGCCTCGAGGCAGCCCCGGCTGCCGCACCGGCACAGCGGGCCGTTCTCGTCCATCGTCATGTGGCCGATCTCGCCGGCGGTGCCGAGTCCGCCGCGGTAGACCCGGCCGTCGAGCACGAGGCCCGCGCCCACACCGGACGCGATCTTGAGGTACACCATCGAGGAGAGACCGACGCCCGCACCGACGCGGGACTCCGCGAGGGCACCGAGGTTGGCGTCGTTGTCGGCCACGGTGGGCACGTCGAACACCTCTCCGGCGGCCTCGGCCGCCTGCACGCCGACCCATCCCGGCAGGATCGAGCCGGAGTCGATGACACCCGTGCGACCGATGGGCGATGGGAGCCCCAGGCCGACGGCCTGCAGGGCGCCGTGCGACTTCGGGAGGTCGGAGAGCAGGTCCTTGAGCAACCGCCGTGCCAACGCCAGCCCTTCCTTGTGGGTGTGGTCGTTGTCGAGCGGTCGTTGCTTGGTGGCGATGACCTGCCCGGCGAGGTCGCCGATCGAGACCTGGATGTGGGAGTGGCCGAAGTCGACGCCGGCCACGAGTCCCGCCTGTCGGGAGATGCGCACCGTTGCACCTCGGCGGCCTGCTCCGGCGGTCTGCTCGAGGAAACCCGCCGTCGAGAGGACGCGCACGATGTTGGAGACCGTGGCCGGAGCCAGCTCGGTGAGCCGGGAGATCTCGGCCTGGCTGAGCTCGTTGCCGGCCCGGATCGCATCGACGACGCGGTGCTGGTTCGCCGTCCGCAGCGACGCGGTCGAACCCGGGGCAGACATGAGGACACTGTGACCGATCGACCGATAGCCGTCAAGACATGGAGACAAAACCGCTGGGATGACGTTTTTGAGACGATTTGTGTTCATGTCTTGACGACAACCGTGTGACCCGCAACACTGATCAGAACTTCGGCGCCTCCGCGCCGGGGAGCAGAACCTCGGCGCACGTGGGTGCGTCCAGACAGTTCCTGGAGGAATGGTGAACAGAATTACACGCGCCGCCGTCTTGACGGCTGCAGCTGTCCTGTCGCTGGGGGCACTGGCCGCCTGCGGCTCGAACAGCGACGACGGTGGATCCGGAGGCAAGGGCAAGACGATCGCCCTGCTGCTCCCCGAGACCAAGACCACCCGCTACGAGGCGTTCGACAAGCCGCTCTTCGAGAAGAAGATGAAGGAGCTGTGCTCCGACTGCAAGCTCAACTACCTCAACGCCGATCAGGACGCCTCGAAGCAGCAGCAGCAGGCTGAGTCGGCCATCACCAACGGTGCGTCGGTCCTCGTGCTCGACCCGGTCGACGGCAAGGCTGCGGCCGGCGTGGCGAAGTCCGCCAAGTCGTCCAAGGTCCCCGTGCTCGCCTACGACCGTTTCGTCGAGGGCGCTGACTACTACCTGTCCTTCGACAACGAGACCGTCGGCATGAAGCAGGGCGAGGCGCTCGTGAAGGCCACGGGCGACAAGGGCGAGATCCTCATGCTCAACGGTGCGCCCACCGACCCGAACGCGGCCCAGTTCAAGAAGGGCGCTCACGGCGTGCTCGACAAGAGCAACCTGAAGATCGCCGCCGAGTACGACAACCCCGACTGGACGCCGGAGAACGCGCAGAAGTTCACCAGCAGCCAGCTCAACAAGATCGACCCGGCCGACGTCGCCGGCGTCTATGCCGCCAACGACGGTCAGGCCGGTGGCGTCTACGCCGCCCTGCGCGCCGCGGGCGTCAAGAAGATGCCGCCGATCACGGGTCAGGACGCTGAGCTCGCCGCGATCCAGCGCATCGTCTCCGGTCAGCAGTACATGACGATCTACAAGCCGATCAAGATCCAGGCCGACAAGGCCGCGGAGACTGCGGTGGCGATCGTCAACGGTGACGACGTGACGGGCACGACCGACTTCCAGGGCGTCAAGTCCTTCATCTTCGACCCGGTGGTCGTCACGAAGGACAACGTCAAGGACACGGTCGTGGCGGACGGCTTCTACAAGGCCGACCAGATCTGCACGGCGGACTACGCGGACGCCTGCAAGGACGCCGGCGTCAGCTGAAATCAGGTGAGGAGCGGGACAGGGCGACCCCCTGTCCCGCTCCTTCCACACCCGCACCCCGAAAGGTTCTAGGGTCTGCCCATGACTGCCACCGCAACAGCACCCGTGCTCTCGATGACGGGCATCGGCAAGCGATTCGGCGCCGTGCAGGCGCTCGAGGACGTCGCGATCGACGTGCACCCCGGTGAGGTCGTGGCCCTGGTGGGCGACAACGGTGCCGGCAAGTCGACGCTCGTCAAGATCATGGCCGGTGTCTACACCGCCGACGAGGGCCAGATGGTCTTCGACGGCAAGCCGGTCACCATCAACGGCCCGAAGCAGGCCCAGGACCTCGGCATCGCGACGGTCTTCCAGGACCTCGCGCTCTGTGACAACCTCGATGTCGTCGCCAACCTCTACCTCGGCCAGGAGCACACCGCCGGAGGCACGTTGGACGAGGTCGAGATGGAGAAGCGCTCGTGGGAGCTGCTGCGGCAGCTGTCCGCCAAGATCCCGTCGGTCCGCATCACCATCGCGTCGCTCTCTGGCGGCCAGCGCCAGACCGTCGCCATCGCCCGCAGCCTCGTGGGTGACCCCAAGGTCGTCATGCTCGACGAGCCCACCGCCGCGCTGGGTGTCGCCCAGACCGCTGAGGTGCTCAACCTCGTCGAACGCCTGCGTGCCCGCGGCCTCGGCGTGGTGCTCATCAGTCACAACATGGCCGACGTCCAGGCCGTCGCCGACCGCATCTACGTGCTGCGACTCGGCAAGAACGGCGCGGAGTTCGCCATCGGCGACGTCACCACCGAACAGCTCGTGGCCGCCATCACCGGAGCCTCGGACAACGTGGTGTCGCAGCGTGCTTCTCGAGGCGAGGAACCTCTCGCACCCGAGGACATCACACCGGACGACCCGACCACGGAAGGGCGGGACGCATGAGCACCTCGGTCGATCGCAGCGACGAGCGCCTCACGGTCGACTCCTCGCCCCGCGCCATGCTGGACTCGACCCTCCGACGCATCCGGTCCGGCGACCTCGGCATGATGCCGGTGATCATCGGCCTGGTCGTCATCTGGATCGTGTTCTACACCCAGAACTCGCGCTTCCTGTCGTCGCGCAACCTGGTCGAGCTGAGCCTCGACTCCGCCACGATCGGGATGATCTCCATCGGCGTCGTGCTGGTGCTGCTGCTCGGCGAGATCGACCTGTCGATCGGATCGGTCAGCGGTGCGTCAGGGTCGATCCTCGCGGTGCTGCTCGTCTACCACGGGTGGTCGCTGCCGACGGCGATCCTCGCGGCGATCGCCACGGGCCTGGCCATCGGCGTCCTTTACGGCCTGCTCTACACCCGCTTCGGCGTGCCCAGCTTCGTCATCACCCTGGCCGGTCTGCTGGCATTCCTCGGGCTCCAGCTCGCCGTGCTGGGCAAGAACGGCACCATCAACCTGCCGGTCAACTCCTGGCTGGTCGACTTCGCCAACTTCAAGTTCCTGCCGCCGGTCGTCTCGTACGTGCTGGCCGCGCTGGCCGGTGTCCTGTACTTCGTGGGGGGAGCGGCCACGATCCGTCGACGGACTGCGGCCAACCTCTCGTCTGCGTCGGTCCGCAGCGTCGCCGTCCGGGCCGTGCTGATCGCCGCCGCCATCGCCGCGGGCGCCTACTACCTGAACCTCGACCGCGGCATCGGCTGGATGCCCTTGATGTGGATCCTCACGGTCGTGCTCGTCGATCTGGTGCTGCGCCGCACCACCTGGGGACGCCACGTGTTCGCCGTGGGCGGCAACGAGGAGGCAGCCCGCCGGGCCGGCATCGGCGTCGACCGGGTCTACCTCTCGGTGTTCGCCCTGTGCTCGGGATTCGCGGCACTCGGCGGCGTGCTCGCAGCGGCCCGCCTGCAGTCGGTGGCGCAGTCCAGCGGTGGCACCGACACCAACCTGATGGCGATCGCCGCGGCGGTCATCGGCGGCACCAGCCTGTTCGGTGGTCGTGGATCGGCGTATGCCGCACTGTTCGGCATGCTCGTGCTCCAGTCGATCACCAGCGGGCTGAACCTCATCGGCGTCGAGGCGGAGGTGCGGTTCATGGTCACAGGTGCCGTGCTGCTCCTCGCGGTCACGATCGACTCGCTGTCACGCCGGGCCCGCAAGAGCAGCGGGCGGGGTTAGGGCGCACACGCGATACCGCTGGACCTGCATGACAGGCTGTGCCCATGTCGTTGATCGAGGCCACCGGGCTCGGCAAGTCCTACGGGTCCACCCGTGCCGTCGACGGGCTCGGCTTCACGGTGCAGCCCGGCAGCGTCACGGGCTTCCTCGGCCCGAACGGATCGGGCAAGTCCACGACGATGCGCCTCATGCTCGGCCTCGACCGGGGTGAAGGCCGCACGACCTTCGACGGCCGCCTGTTCACCGAGCTCGAGCACCCGCTGCGCCACGTCGGAGCGCTGCTGGAGGCCAAGCCGTTCCATCCGACGCGGCGAGCGCGCGACCACCTGAGGATGCTGGCCGCGGCCAACGGCATCAGCAGCACGCGGGTCGACGAGGTGCTCAGGCTCGTGGGGCTGGAGTCGGTGGCCGACGGTCGCCCCCGCAAGTTCAGCCTCGGGATGGGGCAACGACTCGGCATCGCCGCCGCGCTCCTGGGCGACCCACACACCCTGCTGCTCGACGAGCCGAGCAACGGCCTCGACCCGCAGGGCATCACCTGGCTGCGCACCCTGCTCAAGCACCTGGCCGGTGAGGGCCGATCGGTGTTCGTCTCCAGCCACCTCCTGCAGGAGATGGCCATGCTGGCCGACGAGCTCGTCGTCATCGGCCGCGGCCGGCTGGTCGCCAACGGCAAGGTGGCCGACTTCGTCGCGGCGAGCGGACTCGGCACCGTCGAGGTGACGTCGCCCGACCTGAGCGACCTGGTTCCCGTCCTCGAGGAGCGCGGGGCGAGCGTCATCGGCACCGGTGAGACGGTCGCCGTCACCGGCCTGGATGCGGCGTCGGTCGGCGACGTCGCCCACGAGGTCGGCGCCCGACTGCACCAGCTGGTCACGCGGCAGGCGTCTCTGGAGGAGGCGTTCCTCTCGGCGACCGGCGACGACGAGGAGTTCAGGGGTGGCGACCGATGATCGACGCGCTGCGGTACGAGCTCATGCGCCTGCGCACGATCCGTTCCACCTACTGGCTGATCGGCATCGCCTTCTTCCTCCAGCTGAGCATCTCGATCCTGATCGCCTGGGCGCTCCCGTCCTCGGGCCCCCAGTCCGGCGGTGACCGGGCCATAGGGATCCTGGTGACCCTCGGCGGGTCGGCCGGCTTCCCCTTGTTCGTCGCCTACGTGCTCGGCCTGCTCGGAGTCTTCGCGATGGGCCACGAGTACCGGCACGGGATGATTCGTGCGACCCTCACCGCGTTGCCCAGTCGCTCGACGGTGCTGGCCGCGAAGATCATCGTGACGGCGGTCGCGTCGATGCTCGTGGCGTTGGCGTGTGCGCTTCTGTCTCTCCTGATCGCGACCATGTTCAGCGTGGGAATGCCCACGTTTGGCGGATTCCGCGACATCACGCTCGGCGTGATGCTCTTCACGGCCCTCTTCGCCCTCTCGGGCCTGGCCTTCGCGGCGATCACGCGCAACCAGACCGCCGCCATCGCGCTGATCCTGCTGCTGCCGTCGGTCGTCGAGGAAGTCGCCAAGGGCGTGGTCGTCATCATCCGCGCCGTGTCCGACGAGCCGCTCGACAAGGGCGGCATGGCAGCCCTTCTCAAGTTCCTGCCGTACGACGCGGGCAGCCAGATGTTCACGCAGTTCTCGATCGACGACTTCCTCGAGCCGTTCGGCGTCGTCTCGTTCGGGCCGCTGGGCGGAGGTCTGGTGATGGCGACGTTCGTCGCGATCCTGCTGGCCGCCAGCGCGGCGCTGTTCCTGCGTCGCGACGCCTGAAAACCGCTGTTACAGTTCCGGAGTCATCGACCCGGCGAAGCAGGAGTGGACAGTGCTTGACCTCGCGTACCGCCTGAAGGTGTTCCGGCAGATCGGGCTCGCGAAGCCACAGCTCCCACACCGCCTGGCGATCGCCGGGTACCAGCTGGTGAAGTGGGGTCCGGGGTTCCCGGCCGCTGTCGCCGCGGCGGCGGCACGCTTCCCGAAGCAGACCGCGATCGTCGACGACCTCGGGGAGATCACCTGGGCCGACCTGCGCGACCAGATCAACCAGCTCACCCGCGCCCTGAACGAGCGTGGCGTCGAGCAGGGCGACTCCATCGCGCTCCTCGCCCGTAACCATCGGTACATCGTGATGTCGATGATCGCGATCATGCAGGCCGGTGCGCGGGTGCTGCTCCTCAACACCATGGCCAGCGGGAGCCAGCTCACCGAGCTCGCCAATCGCGAGGGCGCGAAGTTCATCATCCTCGACGAGGAGTTCCTGCCGGTCGCCGAGAAGGTCGACGACGACCAGCTGCTGCTCGCCTGGACCGAGGACGACCACGACATCCCGAGCGTGGCCGACATCCTCGAGGGCCACTCGAAGAAGCAGCCCGCCAAGCCGGAGAAGCCCGGCACCGTCATCATCTTCACGTCCGGCACCACCGGCCTGCCGAAGGGCGCACAGCGGTCGGAGCCCGAGGGCCTCGACCCCCTGGTGGCCTTCTTCGGAGCCATCCCCTACCGCGGCAACTCGACGATCGTGCTGGGCGCGCCGTTGTTCCACTCGTGGGGACTCATCAACTTCAGCTTCGGCCTGTCGACGGTGCCGACGTACATCATGCGGCGCCGCTTCAAGGCCGACCAGGTGCTCGAGGACATCGAGACGTACAAGGCCGAGGCCCTCGTCGTGGTGCCGCTGATGATGCAGCGACTCGTCGACGCCGAGCACGCAGGCGACGCCGACGTGTCGAGCCTGCGCATCACGGCGGCCAGCGGGTCTGCGCTCGCCGGCGAGCTCGCCACGAACTACATGGACACGTTCACCGACTCCGTCTACAACTTCTACGGCGCCACCGAGACCGGCTGGGTCACCGTCGCCTCGCCGGAGGACCTGCGGGCCGCACCGGGCACGGCCGGGCGCCCGCCGTGGCACACGACGGTGCGCATCCTCGACTCCGACGGCAACGAGGTCGAGCAGGGCGAGACCGGCACGATCTACGTCGCCAACGACATGCCGTTCGGCGGCTACACCGACGGCAACACCAAGGACTTCGCCGACGACATGATGAGCACCGGCGACCTCGGCCACTTCGACGAGGACGGCCGGCTGTTCGTGTCCGGCCGTGACGACGACATGGTGATCTCCGGCGGCGAGAACGTCTTCCCGCGCGAGCTCGAGGACGTCCTGATCGAGCACGACGACATCACCGACGTGGTGGTCACCGGCATCGACGACAAGGACTGGGGGCAGGCCCTTGCGGCGTACGTCGTGACGAAGGACGGTGCGTCCCTGGAGCACGACGACGTCGTCGCCTTCGCCAAGGAACGGGTGGCCCGCTTCGCGGTGCCGCGCAAGACGATGTTCCTCGACGAGCTGCCGCGCAACCCCACCGGCAAGGTCATGAAGCGCGAGCTGCCGGACTTCGACTGACCGGATTCCCATGCGCGTTGTGGCAGGCTGACAGCGTGGACATCGCCTACGCCCCGAAGCCGGACGGGCGTCCCGACCCGGGTGAGGTCGTGTGGACGTGGGTGCCGTACGAGGACGACCCGAGCCAGGGCAAGGACCGGCCGGTGCTGCTGATCGCCCGGTCCGACACACAGTTGTACGGGCTGATGATGACGTCGAAGGACCACGACCGCGATCACGAGCAGGAGGCCCGTGAGGGTCGCTACTGGTACGACCTCGGCCCGGGCCCGTGGGACTCCAAGGGCCGTTCGAGCGAGGTCCGCCTGAACCGGCTGATCGTGGTCGATCCGGAGGGGGTCCGGCGTGAGGGTTCGGTGCTCGAGCAGGAACGATTCGAGGCCGTGGCCGCCGCCGCCACTCCCTACCTGTCATGAGACCTGTGCTCAAGAACGCGGTCCGCGCGATCGACGGGTTCCAGCGACGCCACCCCGTGATCGGCTTCCCGCTGGCCGTCATCTACAAGTACTTCGACGACCAGGGGCCGTATCTCGCGGCCATCATCGCGTTCTACTCCTTCGTCGCGATCTTTCCCCTGATGCTCATCGCCACGTCGATCCTGGGCTTCTTCCTCCAGGACGACCCGGCCCTGCGTGAGCGGTTGCTCGACACGGCGCTGAGCCAGTTCCCCATCGTGGGTGACGAGCTCGGTCGTCCCGGCGGCCTGCAAGGCAGCGCCTCGGCGATCGTCATCGGCTCGCTCGCGGCCACGTACGGCTCGCTCAACCTCGGTCAGGCCGCACAGAACGCCGCCAACATCGCCTGGTCCATACCGCGGAACAGCCGGACCAACGCGGTGCTCCAGCGGGTGCGCAGCCTGGTCTTCCTCGCCTTCGCCGGCCTGGGCATCCTGGCGCTGGCCATCACCTCGTCCGTGCTGGCCAACCCTGACGCCTTCGACAGTGTCGTGGAGTCGAACTACAGCTGGTTGGCTCGCGTCATCGGATTCGTCTTCACGTCGGTGATCTTCATCGGCTTGTTCCGGCTGGTGGCGGCGGGCCGAGCATCCACGCGCTCGGTGCTGCCGGGCGCCCTCGCCGCGTCGGTGATGTGGCAGGTGCTCCAGGTGGTGGGCAACTCTTTCGTCACGAACGTCATCGGCTCGGCGAGCCAGATGACCGACACGTTCGCCCTCGTGCTCGGGCTTGTCGCCTTCCTCTACCTCGCCGGCATGATGACCGTCCTGAGCCTGGAGATCAACGTCGTGCTCCGGCGTCGTCTCTACCCACGCGCCCTGCTGACGCCGTTCACCGACAACGTCTCGCCGACGGAGGCCGACCTCAAGGCGTACACGGGGTACGCGAAGTCACAACGGCACAAGGGGTTCCAGTCGATCGAGTCGACCTTCGAGAAGAAACCGAAGCCCCCGCCCCGGTAGGCTTTGAGGCCGCAGCGAAATGACGATGACGTGAGGAAAACGCCATGCCCACGGGCAAAGTGAAGTGGTACGACGCCGACAAGGGATTCGGGTTCCTGACCCAGGACGACGGCGGCGACGTCTACGTGCGCTCCGACGCGCTCCCGGAAGGCACCACGACGCTCAAGGCCGGGTCCCGCGTGGAGTTCGGCATCGCCCAGGGACGCCGCGGCGACCAGGCGCTGCAGGTGCGCGTGCTCGAGCCGGTGGGCTCGGTCTCGCGCTCGCAAGCCCAGGCCCGGCGCAAGCCGCCCGAGGAGATGGTCGCCATCGTCGAGGACCTCATCCGGCTGCTCGACGGCATGGGTGAGGGCTACCGGCACGGACGCCACCCGGACCACAAGGCCGCCAAGCCGGTCGCGCAGCTGTTGCGCGCGCTGGCCACAGAGCTCGACGGCTGAAGGCTCGACGGCTGGGAGCTCGACGGCTGACGGCGTCGCGGCCGAGCCACGCTAGTTGAATCATCTACTAGTAAGATGGGGGCATGGAGTACTCGCTGGGCGACATCGAGGCCCGACTCACGCCGAGCGAGCGCATGCCCGTGCTGTTCATCGGCCACGGCAACCCCATGAACGCGATCTCCGACAATGCCTACACCCGTGAGTGGGCCCGGGTCGGACGCGAGGTGCCCGTTCCGCAGGCCATCGTCGTCATCAGCGCGCACTGGCTCACGCCGGGTTCCACCCACATCACCGACGCTCCGCGGAACCGGGTCATCTACGACTTCGGCGGCTTCCCGGACGAGCTGTACCACGTGCAGTACCCGACCAGGGGCGACGCCGAGGTGGCCCGCTACCTCGCGCGCCAGCTCGCCGAGTACGAGGCCCAGCTCGATGCCCAGTGGGGGCTCGACCACGGCACCTGGTCCGTGCTCAAGCACCTGGCGCCCGAGCCGGAGATGCCGGTGCTGCAGGTCAGCATCGACTACGCGATGCCCCTGCCTGACCTGTACGAGCTGTACTCACGGCTGCGAGCGCTCCGCCATCGCGGCGTGCTGTTCATCGGCAGCGGCAACATCGTGCACGCCCTCAACCGGGTCAAGTGGGGCAGTGCCAATGGTGAGGGGGGAGAACCGTGGGACTGGGCCGAGCAGTTCGACGCCGACACCGCGGAGGCGCTGCGGGACCGACGCACCGACCGGCTGCTCGATCCGTACGGCACCTGGTCGGAGGCCCGCATCGCGGTGCCCACCGACGACCACTATCGCCCGATGGTCGCGTCGCTCAGCCTGCTCGAGGACGACGAGGAGATCAGCTTCTTCAACGACGCGATCGACCTCGGTTCCGTGGGCATGCGCTCCTTCGTCACGGCCTAGCGGGCCGGATGGGGAGTCGGTGGTGGGTTGATGGCCCGCGCCAGCACGAACGTCAGCCAGGCGAGCAGGATCACCGCGGTGACGACCATGCCGATCGGCGCCGACACGTCGACCGTGAACAGGCCGATGCCGAGCAGGCCGCCGATCACCCACGAGAGCTGAAGCAGCGTCTCGGACCGAGCGAACATGCTGGTGCGGACCTCTTCGGCGACGTCGCGCTGGATCAGGGCGTCGAGGCTGAGCTTGCCCAGCGACTGGCACAGGCCGACGGTGAGGCCGAGCAGAGCGGCGATCGGCCACTTGAAGAACGCCGCCGCCACGACGAGCACGACGACGTCGAGCACGAGCACCGCCAGCACCACGCGTTCGGGCCGCCGCGACCTGGCCCATGAGCCGATGACGATGCCGAGCGCGTTGCCCACGCCGGCCGCACCGATGACGAAGGCCATCAGCACGGTCGCGTTGCCGCCCCATCCCATCGAGTCGGGCGGCTCGCGCAGGGTGAACGCCATGAAGATCGTGAGGAACCCCGTGAGCAGTCGCAGGCCGGCGTTGCTGCGCAGGGCGTTGACGACGTCGCGGGAGACCGTGACGCCGTGCCGACGACCGGCGATGTCGACCCGTTCCTCGCCGGCACTGGAGTCGACGCGTTCGGGCAGCAGGATGGCCAGGATCGTGCCGATGACGAACAGCACGGCGGCGTAGCGCAGGGCCCACGGCGCCCCGATCGCCGCGGCGCCCACCGCGAGCGGCGCCGAGATCGCGGCTGCCGCCGTGCCCGTGAGCGAGATGCGCGAGTTGGCCTTGACGAGCGTGAACTCGGCCGGCAGGAGTCGCGGCACGGCCGTGGCTCGCGTGACGCCGTAGGCCTTCGACGAGATCAGCACGCCCAGCGCCGCCAGGTAGAAGGACGCCGACTCGTCCACGACGGCGCCGGCCAGCACCCAGCAGCAGAACGCGCGCACCGCGAGCGTGGTGCCGATGGCCCACCGCCGGCCGCGGCGGAACCGGTCGAGGAACGGCCCGATCAGCGGTGCGACGACGGCGAACGGGAGCATCGTCAGCACCAGGAAGAGCGCGACCTGGCCGCTCGCCTGCTCGGTGGGGACCGTGAAGAACAGCGTGCCGGCGAGCGAGACGGCCACGGCAGCGTCGCCCGCCGTGTTGAACGCGTGCAGCTCGAGCAGTCGCGAGAGCCCGCTCTCACCGGCGCCGCCGGAGCGGGTGAAGCGGCGGGCGCCGAGGAACGCCGAGACGCCGCCGCGGGCGATGAGTCGTCCGGCACCTTCGGAGAAGCGACGGGCCCCGGCGAGCCGCGACCGGTCGTCCATCGGCTCGTCGCCCTCGGGGAACGGGGGAGGTGGACCTTCGTGTCCGGGGGGTCCGGGCGGCTCGTTCTCCTCCATGACGTCATCCTGCCTCACCTGCTGATCAACCGATCGCCCACGCCCGAGCCGAACCAGGCGAACCGATCGTCGACGGCCCGACACCATCCCGGGATCGAGGCGCCGCGGTCCATGGGCGACAATCGGGGCATGACTTCCGACGCGTTGCTGATCTCTGCCATCGACATCGCACGCGCCGCCGCGACCGAGGGAGCTGCCGCCGGAACCGTCGGTGAGCACCTGCGTTCGGTCGACGAAGGCGACGGGTTCGTCGCGCACCACTTCGCGAGCACCCAGTCCGGCTATCGCGGCTGGTACTGGTCGGTCAGCATCACGCGCGCGCCGGACGCGGAGAAGATCACCGTCAACGACGTCGTGCTGCTGCCCGGCGACGAGGCGATCGTCGCCCCGTCGTGGACGCCCTACAAGGAACGCATCCAGCCCGGCGACCTCGGTCCCGGCGACGTCCTGCCGCCCGAGGAGGACGACGCCCGTCTGGTGCCGGCTTGGTCGGCCGGCGACGACCAGGACACGATCGACCGGGCCTTCGCCCGTGAGGTCGGTCTCGGCCGTGAGTGGGTGCTCTCGCTGGAGGGACGTGACATCGCGGCGCAGCGCTGGCACGACGGCGACCAGGGTCCGTACTCGCCGCTCGCCCAGCAGGCTCCCGGCAGCTGTGACTCCTGCGGCTTCCTCATCAGCCTCGCCGGCCCGCTCGCCGACACGTTCGGCGTCTGCGCCAACGGGATGGCCAACGACGACGGCAAGGTCGTGGCGTTCACCCACGGGTGCGGTGCGCACTCCGGCGCCAAGCTGAGCCGTTCCGCGGAGCCGCAGAAGCTGCCGCCGCACGTCTTCGACACCGTCAACATCGACGAGGTCGACTCGTTCTGACGGGTCCGTTCCGGGCTCCGGCCCGGCTTGGGGCGCTCTATATAGTTGCAGCGTGCAACGGACTCCCTCCCCGATGACGACCCACGACGACCCCGCCCCGCTCACGCATCGCGAGATCCTCGAGGTGCTCTTCGGCCTCCTCGCCGGCATGTTCACCGCGATCATCAGCAGCACGATCGTCGCCAACGCGCTGCCGACGATCATCGCGGACCTCGACGGCAGCCAGACGCAGTACACCTGGGTCGTCACGGCGTCCCTGCTCGCGATGACGGTCTCCACCCCGGTGTGGGGCAAGCTCGCCGACCTGTTCAGCAAGAAGATGCTCATCCAGATCGCGCTCGTGACGTTCGTGGTCGGATCCGTGCTCGCCGGCCTGTCGCAGAACGTCCCGCAGCTGATCGCGATGCGCGTCGTGCAGGGTCTCGCCATGGGTGGCCTGATCGCGAACGCCCAGGCGATCATCGGCTCGATCATCCCGCCGCGTGAACGCGGACGGTACAGCGGCTACATGGGCGCGACCATGGCGGTCGGCACGGTGTCCGGCCCGCTCCTCGGCGGCCTCATCGTGGACGCGCCCGGACTGGGGTGGCGCTGGTGCTTCTACGTCTGCGTGCCGCTCGCCGTCATGAGCCTCGTGCTGCTGCAGCGGTACCTCCGCATCGCCACGATCCGTCGCGAGGTCTCGATCGACTACGCCGGCGCCGTGCTCATCAGCATCGCCGCGTCGCTGCCGCTGCTGTGGGTCTCGTTCGCAGGCACGTCCTACGACTGGGTCTCCTGGACGTCCGCCCTCTTCTGGGCCGGCACGATCGTGGCCTCGGTGCTGCTGATCTGGGTCGAGGCGCACCACCCGCAACCGCTCATCCCCTTGGACGTCGTCCGTGACCGCACCACCGCCCTGGCCATCGTCGGCAGCATCGCGGTGGGCATCGGCATGTTCGGTGGCTCGGTGTTCCTCGGGCAGTACTTCCAGGTCGCCGGCGGCCGCACCGCCACCGAGGCCGGCCTGCTCGGCATCCCGCTCATGTTCGGATCACTCATCGGCACCACGGCGTCGGGCAACCTCATCACCCGGTTCGGTCGCTGGAAGCGGTATCTCGTGCTGGGTTCGTCCCTCCTGGTGCTGGGTCTCGGGCTGCTGGCGACGATCGACCACACCACGCCGGAGTGGCACGCCATGGTGTTCATGGGCTTCACCGGCCTGGGCATGGGCATGCTGCTGCAGAACTACGTCCTCGCGGTGCAGAACACCGTCGACGTCACGGAGATCGGGGCCGCGAGCGCGACCGTCTCGTTCTTCCGCTCGCTCGGCGGCACCGTGGGAGTCGCTGTGCTGGGCGCGATCCTGGCGGTGCAGGTGCGAGACGACGTCACCACCAGGCTGGCGGCCATCGGCGTGAAGCCGGCCGGCGGCAAGGTCGGGGGCGACCTGCTCGACGTGAACCACCTGCCGGGACCCGTGGCCGAGATCGTGCGGTCGGCCTACGGCGACGCCACCGGGACGATCTTCGCGGTCGCGGCGGCCGTCGCGGTGGTGAGCCTGGTCGCCGCCCTGCTGATCCGGGAGGTGCCCTTGCGCACGACGGTGCGCCTGAAGCCACCGGCCGAGGACTTCACGACCGACTAGCTCTCCTTGCGGCGGCGTCCCGGTTGCATGCGCAGCGCGTTGCGGCGTCGGCGGCAGTACTCGATGCCGATGAGCCCGAGCCCGAGTCCGGCGAGCGCGGTCCACATCCACCAGGTGCGTCCCTGCTCGTCGAGGGTGCCGAGGAACGGCAGGAGGGCGACGGCGATGACGCCCCAGATGATGGTGCCGACGGTCATGGTGCGGACGCCGTCGACGTCCATGGGCTCGACCTCGGCGACGCGGTGGGTGGTGCTGCCGATCTCGAGCTCGGTGACATCGGGACGGCCGAGCTCGTGACGCCGGGCAGCGCGCTCGAGACGGGTGCGTTCACGGTGACCGAGCTTGCGCTCGATGGTCTCCGGCCCGTCGCTCTCGCGCACGGTCCAGTCTCCACCGTCGGCACTACCGTCGGTACCCTCCTCAGTCACGCGGTCAGCCTACCCGTCGGCGTGGTCGGGCCCGGGAGCTGCTGTCATGCTGAACGACGATGAATCCCCGCTTCCGACGACTGCTGATCCCGGGTCTCCTGGTGGTCCTGCTGGCCGTCGTCCTCGTGGCCTCGATCCTCGATCGCTCCGACGGCGCCGAGCCCGGCGATCCGGTCGACTCGACCGTCGTCGCGCAGATCGACGACCCGCGCATCACCGAGTCGAGCGGGCTGGCGGTCAGCGCCGAGCACGACGACCTCGCCTACACGGTCAACGACTCCGGCAACGCCCCGACGGTCTACGCCATCCGCATCTCGACCGGAAAGGTGGTCGGCACGACGAGCATCCGGGGCGCGACCTGGCTCGACACCGAGGCGATGGCTCTGCGCGACGGAACGCTCTGGGTGGCCGACACCGGCGACAACGGCAGGCGACGCACGAACGCGGCGCTCTACACGCTCGACGAGCCGGGCCCCGGCAACCACACGGTCACGCCGCGTCGCTTCCCCGTGGCCTACCAGGACAGTCCTCAGAACGTCGAGGCCATCGCGGTTCCACCGGACTCTGGACCGATCCTGCTGCTGTCGAAGGTGGGTGCCGGCGGACTCGTCTACCGCCTGCCTGCGACGCTTCGCGAGAACGCAGCGAACGTGGCCACCCCGACGCGACGTGCCACGCCGGCCTTCACGACCGACGCCACCTACACCGCCGACGGGAAGCAGGTGCTGGTGCGCAACTACCCGATCGCCCAGGTCCGCGACGCCGCGACGTGGCGCCTCATCCGCACCGACGTCCTGCCTGACCAGCCGCTGGGCGAGACCATCGCGCTCGAACCCTCCGGCCGCTCGTACCTGATCGGCAGCGAGGGGCAGAGCTCCGAGCTGTTGCGCATCGCCTTCCGCACCGATGCGGCCTCGCCGTCCCCGGTGCCCACGCCTCCCGACGTGTCGCCGTCCACGGAGGAGGCGGTCGGCAGCCAGGTGCCGCTCGGCGTCATCGGCGCGGTCGCATCGGTCGTCGCGCTGGTCGGAATCGGTATCGTGGTCGCCCGTCGCCGATCCCGACTCCCGTGAGGCAGCCCCCGCCATGAACCTCCCCCAGCGCCGAGGACTCGGCGCGGTCCTGCTGTCGCTCTCTCTGGCCGTCCCGTCCGCTGCGCTCGGCGCGGACACCTCGGAGAAGGTCAGTGAGATCACCGACTCACGCATCAAGGAGTCGAGCGGCCTCGTGGCCAGCCCGAAGCACGACGACCTGGTCTACACGATCAACGACGCCGGCAACGACCCTGTCGTCTACGCGATCACGCTCTCGACCGGCGACGTGGCCGGCACGACCCGCGTCGACGGTGGAGGCATCAGGGACACCGAGTCGATCGCCATCGACGGCGACGGAACCATGTGGCTGTCCGACCTCGGCGACAACGACACCAAGCGCGACGACGCCGCGCTCTACGCGTTCCCCGAGCCCGGCCCGGGCGACCACTCCGTGACGGCCAAACGCTACCCGGTCTCCTACGACACCGGACCCGTCGACGTCGAGGCCTTCCTCGTGCACCCGAAGACCGGGGCGAAGGTCCTGGCCAGCAAGGAGAAGAAGAAGCCCGGGACCCTGTACGCGCTGCCCGAGAAGCTCTCCGAGACGAGTCCGAACGTCGCCACCGATCTCGGGAAGCCGGTCCCGGAGGACGTGTCGGACGGGACGTACAGCATCGACGGCACGCAGGCGCTGCTGCGCACCCGCGACGCGGTCTTCCTGGTCGATCCTGGTACCTGGCAGCAGGTCGGGACGCTGGATGTGCCCAAGGTCGAGCAGGGCGAGAGCATCGCGATGGAGCCCGGCGGTACGTCCTTCATCATCGGGAGCGAGGGAAAGAACTCACCCCTGATCCGGGTGGCCTTCGGCCCCGACGCGTCGGACGTCACCCCCTCGCCCACTCCAGATGAGGAGCCGGCAACGGGATCGGCGTCGCAGGAGGATGTGCCGGCCCCCGCCTGGGTGGTGGTCGTCGGCGGGCTCGCTGCGGTCGGCGCTCTGGTCCTGGTTGCGTGGTGGGTCTCCCGCCGGCGCTGACCTTCTGGCATGCTCCGGGCATGGCTCTCACTCTCGACTCCTATTTCAAGATCAGTGACCGTGGCTCATCCGTGGTTCAGGAGGTGCGCGGCGGCGTCGTCACCTTCCTGACGATGGCGTACATCATCGTCCTCAATCCGATCATCCTCGCCGGCGTCGCCGACGCGGACGGGAAGTACCTCGGCGGCGGCGCGACACCGGGCTCCGGGTTCGCCACCATCGCGGCCGTCACGGCGCTGGTCGCCGGCCTCGTGACGATCCTCATGGGCGTCTTCGCGAACTTCCCGCTCGCGCTCGCCACCGGCCTCGGCCTGAACGCGTTCGTGGCGTACTCCATCGCCGGCCAGATGACGTGGGCCGACGCGATGGGCCTCGTCGTGCTGGAAGGCCTCATCATCCTGCTGCTGGTGCTCACCGGCTTCCGGAAGCTGGTCTTCGATGCCGTGCCACGACAGCTCAAGACGGCCATCGCCGTCGGCATCGGCCTGTTCATCACGTTCATCGGGCTCGTCGACGCGGGCTTCGTGCGCACGTCGGGCATCCCGGCCCCACCGGTCGGCCTCGGCATCGGCGGCACGCTGTCCGGCTGGCCCGTGCTGGTGTTCTGCATCGGCCTGCTGGTGATGATCGCGCTGTACTCGCGTGGCGTACCGGGCGCGATCCTGATCGGCATCGCGATCACCACCGTGCTGGCAGCCATCGTGCAGGCCATCACGGACACCAAGGGCGGTGGAGGCAACCCCGCGTCGAAGGGCTGGAACCTCAACGTCCCGACGTGGCCGGACGACCTCGTGCAGAAGCCCGACTTCTCGCTGCTCGGTGACTTCTCGCTGTTCGGCTCCTTCGAGCGGGTCGGCTTCATCACTGCCGTCCTGCTGGTGTTCACGCTGCTGCTCGCCGACTTCTTCGACACGATGGGCACGATGACCGCGATCGGCGCGGAGGCCGACCTCAACGACGAGGACGGCACTCCCGAGGGTGCGCAGCGGATCCTGGTCGTCGACTCGATCGCCGCCGCCGCCGGTGGTGCGGCCGGCATCTCCAGCAACACCGCCTACATCGAGTCGGCGTCGGGCGTGGGCGACGGTGCGCGCACCGGCCTCGCGAGCATCGTCACCGGCGTGCTCTTCCTGCTCTCCACGTTCCTCGCGCCGCTGGTCCAGCACATCCCCAACGAGGCCGCGGTTCCGGCCCTGGTGCTCGTGGGCTTCCTGATGATGAGCCAGGTGTCGGAGATCGGCTGGGACGACGCCGAGATCGCGATCCCGGCGTTCCTCACGATCGTGCTCATGCCGTTCACGTACTCGATCACCGCGGGCATCGGCGCCGGCTTCATCGCCTACGTCGTGCTCAAGGCCGTGCGGGCCAAGGCATCCGAGGTGCACCCGTTGCTGTGGCTGGTGGCGGCGCTGTTCGTCGTCTACTTCGCCATCGACCCGATCACGCGCTGGCTCACCTGACACTTTAGGTTTGATGCATGCTGATCGAGATCGACGGAAAGACCCCACAGGTCGACGACGAGGCGTGGATCGCGCCGACGGCGACGATCGTCGGATCGGTGACGGTCGAGGCGGGCGCCAGCATCTGGTACGGCGCGGTGCTGCGCGCAGACAACGAGCCGATCACGATCGGCGCCCGCTCCAACGTGCAGGACAACTGCGCGTTCCACGTCGACGTCGACCGTCCCGTCAGCCTCGGTGAAGGTGTCTCCGTCGGTCACAACGCGGTCGTGCACGGTGCGACGATCGGCAGTCATGTGCTCGTCGGCATGGGCGCGATCATCATGAACGGTGCCGTCATCGGCGACGAGTCGATGATCGCCGCCGGTGCGCTGGTCACGGAGGACATGGAGGTGCCGCCACGCTCGCTCGTCGCCGGCGTCCCGGGCAAGATCCGCCGTGAGCTGAGCGACGTCGAGGTCGAGCACCTGCACGAGAACGCGCGCATCTACGAGGCGCACCGCGATCTCCACCGAGGCGGTACCGAAGCGCGACCTTGATCACCTCCGGTGGCGGGCGCTGATCAGGGCTTCATACACTGCGCACATGCCCTCCGATCCCGGTGTCGTGCCGGTGCTGCTTGCCGAGGACGTCGAGGTCGATGTCTCCGACTGGGAGAAGGCCACGGCGGCCGTCCTGCGCAAGTCCAAGCGGCTCGCCGACGACGCACCCGACTCCGACGTCTGGAGCGTGCTCGCCCACACGACCCTCGACGGCATCAGCGTCACGCCGCTGGGCACGCCGGCCGTCACCGCCGACCTCCCCGAGCTCGGGCTCCCGGGCCAGGCACCCTTCACCCGCGGCACCGCCGCCACCCGTGTGCTCGACGGCTGGGACATCCGCGGCTGGTTCACCGACCCGGACGTCGACGTCACGGCCGATCACGTGGTGACCGACATCGAGAACGGCGTCAACTCGCTCTGGCTGTCGGTCGGTGAGGGAGCGATCCCGGCCGACGACCTGGGCCGGGTGCTCGAGCCCGTCATGCTGGACCTTGCACCGGTCGTGCTCGACGCTCCGGACGCCCCGCTCGAGGCCGCCCGGGCTCTCGACGCGGTCATCGAGGACACGTCCGTCGACCCAGCACCCGGTACCAACTACGGCGCAGACCCGATCGGCGCCGCCGTGCGAAGCACCGATCGTGGCCTCGAGGAGTCCGACCTGTCGGTCGCCGCCGAGGTCGTCGAGCTGGCGCGGGCACGGGGCGCTCGCGGCATCGTCGTCGACGCCACCGCCGTGCACGACGCCGGCGCCTCCGACGTCCAGGAGCTCGCCTACTCCCTCGCGGCCGGCGCGGCCTACCTCCGGCTTCTCGCCGATTCCGGACTCTCCGTCGACGACGCCGCCGGCCAGATCGACTTCCGCTACGCGGCCACCGACGAGCAGTTCATCACCATCGCCAAGCTACGCGCGGCCAGACGCCTGTGGAACCGTGTCGCCGAGCTGAGTGGTGTCACGACCGACGCGCGCGGGCAGCGTCAGCACGCGGTCACGTCGCGGCCGATGATGTCGGCGTACGACCCCTACGTGAACATGATCCGCACCACGATCGCGGCGTTCGCCGCCGGTGTGGGCGGCGCTGAGGCGGTCACCGTGCTGCCGTTCGACGAGCCCCTGGGCCTGCCCGAGGCGTTCAGCCGACGCATCGCCCGCAACACGTCCAGCCTGCTCATCAGCGAGTCACACGTGGCGATCGTCTCCGACCCGGCCGGCGGCTCGCACGCCGTCGAGAAGCTCACCGACGACCTCGCCCGGGCCGCCTGGACGATGTTCGGCGAGCTCGACGCGCACGGCATCGTGGCGGCGGTCGCTGGCGGCAGCCTCGGCGAGCGCATCGAGGCCGCGGTCGAGGCCCGAGGGCGGGAGGTCGCCAACCGCACGCGTCCGCTGACCGGGCTCACCGAGTTCCCGAACCTGCACGAGGAACGACCCGACCGCCGCCCGTACGGCCGCACGCCGGTCGTGCACCGCTACGGCGAGCCGTTCGAGACGTTGCGCGACGACCGTGCCGCGACGCCGGTGTTCCTCGCCACCATGGGCACGATCGCCCAGCACACGGCCCGGGCCACGTTCGCGGCCAACCTGCTGGCGTCCGGCGGCATCGACACCGTCACGGCCGGCGCCACCGAGGGCGTCGACGACGTCGTCTCCGCGTACCGCGACGCAGGGGACCTCCCCGTGGTCTGCCTGGCCGGCAACGACTCCGCGTACGAGGCGTGGGGTGCCGATCTCGTCGCGGCGCTCCGCGAGGCCGGAGCCCGCCACGTGATCGTCGCCGGCAAGGCGGACATCGGCGCGGACGACTCCGCACAGGCCGGCCTCGACGCGCTGGACTTCCTGACTCGCACGAGGGAGGAGCTGGCATGAGCATTCCCGAGTCGTTCGCCGACCTCCCGCTCGATCCGGACGAGCCGCACAGCCCCGACCTGGAGGCGTACGAGCGCGCCACCGACGGTGCGGAGCCGTGGGAGGCGCCCGAAGGCATCCCCGTGCAGCCGATCTACACCGCGGCCGACCTCGAGGACGTCGACGCCCTCGACACCTACCCCGGCCTGGCTCCGTTCCTCCGTGGGCCGTACCCGGCGATGTACACGACGCAGCCGTGGACCATCCGCCAGTACGCGGGGTTCTCCACGGCCGAGGAGTCGAACGCGTTCTACCGCCGCAACCTGGCGGCCGGGCAGAAGGGCCTGTCGGTCGCCTTCGACCTCGCCACCCACCGCGGCTACGACTCCGACCACCCACGCGTCCGCGGCGACGTCGGCATGGCAGGGGTCGCCATCGACTCGATCTACGACGCGCGCCAGCTGTTCGACGGCATCCCGCTCGACGAGATGAGCGTGTCGATGACGATGAACGGCGCGGTGCTGCCGGTGCTCGCGCTCTACATCGTCGCGGCCGAGGAGCAGGGTGTTCCGCCGGAGAAGCTCTCCGGGACCATCCAGAACGACATCCTCAAGGAGTTCATGGTCCGCAACACCTACATCTACCCGCCGGCACCGTCGATGCGGATCATCTCCGACATCTTCGCGTTCACGGCCGAGAAGATGCCGCGGTTCAACTCGATCTCGGTCTCCGGGTACCACATCCAGGAGGCGGGGGCGACCGCCGATCTCGAGCTCGCCTACACGCTCGCCGACGGGGTCGAGTACATCCGGGCCGGTCTCGACGCCGGGCTGGACATCGACGCGTTCGCGCCCAGGGTGTCGTTCTTCTGGGCCATCGGCATGAACTTCTACATGGAGATCGCCAAGATGCGCGCCGCGCGGGCCCTGTGGTCGCGGCTCGTCGCAGGCTTCAAGCCCGAGAACCCGAAGTCGCTGAGCCTGCGCACCCACAGCCAGACGTCCGGCTGGTCGCTCACCGCCCAGGACGTCTACAACAACGTGGCCCGCACCTGCATCGAGGCGATGGCGTCGACGCAGGGCCACACCCAGAGCCTGCACACCAACGCCCTCGACGAGGCCATCGCACTGCCCACCGACTTCAGTGCCCGCATCGCGCGCAACACCCAGCTGCTGCTGCAGCAGGAGTCCGGCACGACCCACAGCATCGATCCGTGGGGCGGCTCGTACTACGTCGAGAAGCTCACCCACGACCTGGCGAACCGGGCCTGGGCGCACATCCAGGAGGTCGAGGAGGCCGGCGGCATGGCCAAGGCCATCGAGGCCGGCATCCCCAAGATGCGCGTCGAGGAGGCCGCCGCCCGCACCCAGGCGCGCATCGACTCCGGCCAGCAGGCCGTCATCGGCGTCAACACCTACCGCCTGGCCGACGAGGACCCGCTCGAGGTGCGCGCGGTCGACAACGCGTCGGTGTACGAGCAGCAGGTGGCCAAGCTCGAGAAGCTGCGCGCCGAGCGCGACCAGGACGAGCTCGACCGCGCCCTCGCCGCCCTGACGAAGAGCGCCGAGAAGGGCGCCTCGCACGGGTCGTTGGAGGGCAACCTGCTGGCGCTGGCCGTCGACGCCGCCCGCGCCAAGGCCACGGTCGGCGAGATCTCCGACGCGCTGGAGAAGGTGTACGGGCGTCACCAGGCCGTGATCCGTACGATCTCAGGTGTGTACCGCGCAGAGTCACGGTCTGGGGCCGGCGAAGGCGGCAAGGTCGATGAGGTCATCAAGGCCACCGAGGAGTTCGAGAAGGCCGAGGGACGTCGGCCCCGCATCCTCGTGGCCAAGATGGGCCAGGACGGCCACGACCGCGGCCAGAAGGTCATCGTCACGGCGTTCGCCGACATGGGATTCGACGTCGACGTGGGCCCGCTGTTCTCCACGCCGGAGGAGGTGGCCCAGCAGGCCGTCGACGCCGACGTGCACATCGTCGGGGTCTCCAGCCTCGCGGCCGGTCACATGACCCTCGTGCCCCAGCTCAAGGAAGCTCTCAAGGAGCTCGGGCGCGAGGACGTGATGGTCGTCGTGGGTGGCGTCATCCCGCCCGACGACGTCCCGAGCCTCAAGGAGATGGGCGCCGCCGAGGTGTTCCTCCCCGGCACCGTCATCGCCGACTCCGCCCTGAGCCTGCTCGACAAGCTCCGCACCAGCCTGCAGCACTGATGCCCCCTTCCGGCGATACAGCCCTCGCCCAAGACGTCCTGGCGGGCCGCCGGGCCGCCATCTCCCGCGCCATCACGCTGGTCGAGTCGAGCCGACGCGACCATCGCTCGGACGCGCGGGAGCTGCTCGAGGTCCTGACCCCGAAGGCCGGGGGAGCGGTGCGCGTCGGCATCTCCGGCGTCCCCGGCGTCGGCAAGTCCACGTTCATCGAGGCGCTCGGCTCCTGGCTGGTCTCCGAAGGTCACAAGGTCGGTGTCCTGGCCGTGGACCCGTCGAGCATCCGCACCGGCGGCTCGGTGCTCGGCGACAAGACCCGCATGGCCACGCTGTCCACCAACCCTGACGCCTACATCCGGCCGTCGCCCACCGCCGGGACGCTCGGCGGCGTCGCGCGAGCCACGATGCAGTCGATGACCGTGCTGGAGGCGGGCGGCTACGACGTCGTGCTCGTCGAGACGGTCGGGGTGGGCCAGTCGGAGATCACCGTCGCCGGCATGGTCGACACGTTCCTGTTCCTCACCCTCTCCCGCACCGGTGACCAGCTGCAGGGCATCAAGAAGGGCATCCTCGAGATCGCCGACGTCATCGCGGTCAACAAGGCCGATGGCGACCGGGAGGAGGAGGCCAAGGCGAGCGCGAAGGACCTCGCCGGCGCGCTCAGGCTCGTGTACGCCGGCACCAACGAGTGGGTGCCGCCGGTGCTGACGTGCTCGGCCCTGGAGGCTCGCGGCATCGACACCGTGTGGGGTCGCGTCATCCGGCACCGCGAGTTCATGGGCCAGAACGGGTTGAAGGAGAAGCGCGCGCAGCAGCAGCTCGACTTCACCTGGGCCCTGGTCCGCGACGAGCTCGACCAACGGCTGCGCACCGACGACGCCGTGGCCGCCGTACGTGCCGACGTCCGGTCCGCGGTGCTCGACGGGTCGATGTCCGCCGTCGTCGCCGCCGACAGGATCCTCGAGGCCTACGACAACGAGTAGTCCGAAAGGGCTAGCCATATCTAGTTCTTTGTGACTAGTCTCCGAGGAACGTTCGACCACTCGGGATCGGACGAACCAAGGGGGAGACACATGTTCCGACGAGCTCTCGTCGCGGCGGCAGGACTGGGCGTCACGATCGCCCTGACCCTGACCCCGGGCAGCGCGATCGCGTCGCCTGTGACCGCGGAGACGCCTGATCCGGCGGCCAGCAAGTCGATCAGCAAGTCAGCACAGGAGAAGACCAAGAACTACTGGACGTCGTCGCGCATGAAGAGCGCGAAGGACGGCAGCCTGCTCGTCCGCAGCCGCAGCGAGGTGAAGTCCGGCGACAAGGTCGCCAAGGGCGAGCCCACCGTGGTGAAGGGCACGGCGAGCCAGGCCAAGAAGCCCAAGCCGATCACGCAGGCCTTCGGCGGCGGCCTCTACAACGGCGGCGGCAAGGTCGTCCAGACGACCGGCAAGGTGTTCTTCACCCTGGCCGGCACCGACTACGTCTGCTCCGGCAGCTCGACCGTCGCGGCCAACAACAGCCTCGTGCAGACCGCCGGGCACTGCCTCAACGAGGGCCCGGGCTCGTTCGCGTCGAACTTCACGTTCGTGCCCGCCTACGACAGCGGCAGCGCCCCCTACGGGCAGTTCGCGGCGACGACCCTGTTCACCTCCAACCAGTGGGCGAACCAGGGCGATCTCGACTACGACATCGGCTACGCGGTCGTCGGCACGGCGGGCGGCTCGACCCTCACTGGCGCGGTCGGTGCGCAGGGCGTCGGATTCAACCTCGCGCGCAACGCCACGATGTACTCCTTCGGCTACCCGGCCGCGGCACCGTACGACGGGTCGTCGCTCGCGTGGTGCAACGGACCGGTCGCGGCCGACACCTACGGCGGCAGCTCCGACCAGGGCATGGTGTGCAACATGACCGGCGGTTCCTCCGGCGGGCCGTGGTTCATCAACTACAGCGAGGCCAGCGGCATCGGCACGCTCAACTCGCTGAACTCCTTCAAGTACAACGGCGGTCCGGTCAGCAACCAGATGTTCGGCCCGTACTTCGGGAGCGTCATCCAGGGCGTCTACAACGAGGCCCAGGGCTGACCGGCCGCGGCGAATGACCCTGCAGAACTAGCCGGGAGTAGTTCTAAAGGACTATGACATGCGCTAGGGTCGATGAAGCAGACCATCGCGTGGGCGACCATCTCGGGGGGACGGTCGAGACGCGAGCAGGGGGACCGAAGGGCCCGGTTGTCTCGGGGGGGACGACCGGGCCCTTCCCCATGCGCCCCACCAGTAGCCTGTGCGCATGAATCAGTCAGCCTTCTACGGCGTCGTCGCCGGAGCCAACCTGACCCTGCTCGGTCTCTGGTGGGTCGCGGTCAAGGATCGGACCAATCTCGTCGGCCACAAGGACGCGGCGTCGCGCCGTGCCGCCTATCTCGTGTCGTTGCAGTTCGCCATCCCGGCCACCGTCGCCCTGCTGGCGCAGGTCAATCCTGGAGAAGTCGCGATCTGGCGCTTCGCGTTCGGCAGCGCCGGCGTGGTCGGTGCGATCGGCATCGCGCTCCTGGCCCAGCAGATCTGGTCAGGCACCGTCGCCAAGGTCTCGCCGATCCTGTTCGCGGTGTTCGGCATCCCGGCCTACGTGATGGTGGTCATCGTGGCGTTCGCCCCCTCGGTGGTCACCGATGCCGGCCTGACGCTGAAGCCCATCGAGATCGAAGGCATGCTGTTCAGCGCCCTGCTCTTCCTCGGCGTGCAGGAGGCGTGGGTCGTCTCGATGACGCCGACCAACGAGGCCGAGGCCGAGACCGAGGTCGAGGTCGAGATCCCCTAGTCAGCCCGGGAACCGCCACGGGTCCGGACCCGTGCGCTCGTCGCGGTTGAGCGCGGTGATCGCATCGACCTCGTCGTTCCCGAGCTTGAACTCGGTCGACGCGAAGTTCTCGGCAATGCGTTCGGGCGTCACGGACTTGGGGATGACGATGTTGCCGAGCGCGAGGTGCCAGGCGAGCACGATCTGCGCCGCGGTCGCGCCTTTCTCCTCGGCGATGTCGGTGATGACCGGGTCGTCGAGCACGCCGCCCTGGGCGAGCGGGCTCCAGGCCTCGGTGACGATCTCGTGGGCCTCGTGGAAGGCACGCAGCTTGTCCTGGGTCAGGTACGGGTGCAGCTCGATCTGGTTGACCACCGGCACGGTGAGGCCGAGGTCGAGCAGGCGCTGGAGGTCCTCGACGCGGAAGTTCGAGACACCGATCGCCCGGACGCGGCCCTCGGTGTGGAGCTCCTCGAAGGCGCGCCAGGTCTCGACGTAGAGATCCTGCTGCGGCGCCGGCCAGTGGATGAGGTAGAGGTCGAGCACGTCGAGGCCGAGCCGCTCCAGGCTGGCGTCGAACGCCTCGAGGGCTGAGTCGTGGCCCTGGCGGTTGTTCCACAGCTTCGTGGTGACGAAGACGTCGTCGCGCTTCAGCCCGGAGCCGGCGATGGCCCGGCCGACGCCGTCCTCGTTCTGGTAGGCGCGCGCCGTGTCGATGTGGCGGTAACCGGTTTCAAGGGCCTGGACGACGACGTCCTCGGTGTCCTCGGGCGGAACCTGGAACACCCCGAACCCGAGCTGCGGGATCGAGACGCCGTTGTTGAGTTCGATGGCGGGAACAGTCATGGTTTCCACCGTATGACGCCGATGGTGAGGACGCTGGCTAGCTGTTCGCCCAGGCGGGGTCCCAGCCCTCGATCTCGTCGGCCTTGCGCTCCTTCGGTCCGGTGTAGATCGAGGACGGACGGATGAGGCGGCCGGTGCGCTTCTGCTCCAGGATGTGCGCGCTCCACCCGGCGGTGCGGGCCGACGTGAACATCGCCGTGAACATGGGCGGCGGAACCTCGGCGTAGTCGAGCACGATGGCCGCCCAGAACTCGACGTTGGTCTCGAGCACCCGGTCTGGGCGACGCTCACGCAGCTCCTTGAGCGCGGCCTCCTCGAGCGCGGCGGCGACCTCCGCACGGGGGGCGTTGAGCTCATTCGCCGTGCGGCGCAGCGTGCGGGCGCGGGGGTCCTCGGCGCGATAGACGCGGTGCCCGAAGCCCATCAGGCGCTCGCCGTTGTCGAGCAGCTTCTTCACGTACGCCGTGGCGTCGCCCGTCTTCTCGACCTCCTCGATCATCGTCAGGACGCGCGCCGGTGCTCCGCCGTGCAGGGGCCCGGACATGGCGCCCACGGCCCCGGACAGGGCGGCGGCGACGTCGGCTCCGGTGGAGGCGATGACCCGGGCGGTGAAGGTGGAGGCGTTCATGCCGTGCTCGGCGGCCGACACGAGGTAGGCGTCGATGGCCTTGGCGTGATCGGGGTTGACCTCACCGCGCCAGCGGGTGAGCATGCGCCCGATGATCGTGTCGCACTTGTCGATCTCCGACTGCGGAACCATCGGCTGGCCGACACCGCGGGCCGCCTGGGCGACATAGGAGAGGACCATGACCGCGGTACGGGCCAGGTCCTCTCGGGCTTGCGTGTCGTCGATGTCGTAGAGCTGCCTCAGGCCCCAGGCGGGCGCCGTGAGCGCGATGGCGCTCTGGACGTCGGCACGGATGTCCCCGGAATGGACCGGGATGGGGAAGGGCTCGGCCGGCGGGAGCCCCGGCTCGTAGGACCCGTCGACCAGCAGGCCCCAGATCTTCTCGAACGGCACGCGGCCGACCAGGTCGTCGATGTCGACGCCGCGGTATCGAAGCGCGGACCCTTCCTTGTCGGGCTCGGCGATCTCGCTCTCGAACGCGACGACTCCCTCGAGCCCGTGGTGTACCTCTACGCCATCAGTCATACGCGTCATTCTGCCTCCCTTGATCTGCCGCCACAGCCCGGCACCCCCACCGGAGCATGGATACCGTGGCCACATGGAGTCTGCAGACCTCGCGGCCTTGCGCGCAGAGTACGCACGGGAGGGTCTCGAGGAGCATGACGCCGGGGCGGACCCGGTGGCCCTCTTCCGCCGCTGGCTGGGCGAGGCGATCGCCGCCGGCATCCACGAACCCAACGCGATGGCGCTGGCGACCGCTGACACGTCCGGGCGGCCGTCGGTCCGGATCGTGCTGCTCAAGGGGTTCGACGAGGCCGGTGCGGTGTTCTACACGAACTACGACTCGCGCAAGGGCCGTGAGCTCGCCGACAACCCGTGGGCCTCGGCAGCACTGCTCTGGCACCAGCTGCAGCGACAGGTCCGCATCGAAGGCCGGGTCGGCCGCGTCGAGCCGGCGCAGTCCGACTCCTACTTCTCCTCCCGTCCACGCGGCGCGCAGATCGGAGCGGTCGCGTCACAGCAGTCGAAGCCGATCGAGGACCGGGCCGCGGTCGAGGCGCGTGTTGCCGAAGCCGAGCAGACGTTCGACGGCCGCGATGTCGAGCGTCCCGAGCAGTGGGGCGGGTTTCGCATCGCCCTCGACGCGATGGAGTTCTGGCAGGGCCGTGCCGACCGGGTGCACGACCGTCTCCGGTTCACCCGCGGCGGCGACGGCTGGACCCGCGAGCGACTGCAGCCCTAGTGGTGCCGCCCCGTGTCGGGCGGGTTCGCCGGTGACATGATCGATGGGTGAGCAGTCGCGGGGGATGGGGTCGCCTGCTCACCGACATCCGGCCCCTGCGCGAGTCGGACGACTTCCGCCGGCTCTGGTTCGGGCAGACGATCTCGCAGCTCGGCCAGCAGATGGCCACGATCGCGATCGCGTACCAGGTGTACCTGCTCACCCGGTCGTCGTTCGCGGTCGGCCTGGTGGGCTTGTGCGCCCTGTTCCCGCTCGTGCTCGGCGGCCTCTACGGCGGGGCCCTCATCGACGCGTTCGACCGGCGTCTCGTCGCGCTCTGGTCGGCGGCCGGGCTGTGGCTGTGCTCGGGCGTGCTGGTCACGCAGGCCCTCGCCGACGTCGACTCGGTGGTCCTCCTGTACGTCGTCGTCGGCGTCCAGTCTGCGCTGTTCGCGGTGAACAACCCGGCCCGCTCGGCGATGCTGCCGCGTCTGCTCCCGAGGTCGATGCTGCCGGCGGCGAACGCGCTGAGCCAGGCGGCCTTCAACCTGGGCTTCACCGTCGGGCCCCTCCTCGGCGGTGTCGTCATCGCCTGGCACGGGGTGGAAGCCGCCTACGCCCTCGATGCCCTGACGTTCACCGCCGCGATCTATGCGCTGGTGCGGCTGCCGTCGATCCCGCCGGTGAACGCCGTCGGCCGCGTACCGGGCCTGCGCTCGGTGGTCGAGGGCCTGCGGTTCCTCCGTACGGCGCCGAACCTGCGCATGACGTTCGTCATCGACCTGTGTGCGATGGTGCTGGCCCAGCCGCGAGCCCTCTTCCCGGCTCTCGCGCTCACGGTGTTCGCCGGATCGGCCACGACCCTCGGGCTGCTGCAGGCCGCGCCGGCCATCGGCTCCCTGGCGGCGTTCGCGGTGTCGGGCTGGATCTCGCGGATCAACCGGCACGGGGCGGCCATCGTCATCGCCGTCGTCGCGTACGGCTCCTGCGTGGCACTCGCGGGTGTCGGTGTGATCGGTTGGCCGGGCGCGCTCTGGCTGGCGGTGGCGTTTCTCGCCGGCTCGGGCGCGGCCGACATGATCAGCGCCGCCTACCGCACCACCATGCTGCAGTCGGCGGCGCCGGATGAGCTGCGTGGACGCATGCAGGGCGTCTTCACCGTCGTCGTCGCCGGCGGTCCGCGCCTCGGCGACTTCCTGATCGGCTCGCTCGCCGAGCTCACCAGTGAGGAGCAGGCGATGGTGATCGGCGGCGCGGCCTGTGTGATCGGGGTGCTCGTGTCGGTCGCGCTGCAACGACGCTTCCTCGGCTACGACGCCCGCGAGCCAGCTCCATAGCTCTCGATGGCTAGAGCGAGACGTCCTCGCCGAAGCGTCCGCGCGACTCGGGCGGGATGAGCGGGTTCTCGCCCCTCACCTTCAGCTCCTGCACGGCCCAGCTGTTGCCGTCCGGATCGGCGAAGCCGAAGAACGTGCCGCCGTCCATGTCGGACATGACCATGAGCTCGCTGGCCTCGACGCCGCGATCGAGGAGCTGCTGCCGTGCGGCCTGGGCGTCGGCGACGCAGAGCTGCAGGCCCTTCATGGAGCCGGGTTCCATCTCGCGCTGGGGCGGCAGGTCGCCGAACACGATCGAGCACCCGGAACCCTCCGGCGTCAGCTGGACGACGTGCATGTGCTCGTTCTGGGTGTCGTGGTCGAGGTGGAACCCCACCTTGTCGCGGTAGAACGCGACCGACAGGTCGATGTCACTGACCGGCAGCACGACGACCTCGAGTGTCCAATCCATCATGTCCCCATCTGTTGGTTGATGTTGCTCACGCTGACCTGCCGGCACCAGCACCAGGTCACGAGAAGTCGGCGATCTCGATCTTGATCCAGACCTGCTCGGCGCGGCCGAGCAGCTCGCCGTCCCGTGTGTAGAGCGCGGTGGACGTCAGGAACTTGCGGCCCTCGAGCCGATCGAGCCGCCCGGTGGCGAGCAGGTCCTCGCCCGGCCGGGGCGGGCGCACCACCTCGGCGGTCATGCGGCCGAGCACCATCGGGTACTGGCTGAAGTCGGCCGCCCAGCCGCCCGGGCAGTCGAGAGCCGCCCACGCCACCGGGACGGTGACCGTGCCGTCCGGCTGGCCGAACGCCTCGTGCGGCGACCATGCGGTGGCGGTGCGATCGTCGTCGCAGGGTCCGGCGAAGAGCCGCAGGCCCTCGCCCTCGCCGCGCTTGGTGCCGCAGGTGAAGCAGTGGTCGAACGGGTGGGTGTGGAAGCCGGGATAGGCGGCGTGACCCGCGGCGGCTTCGGCCTCCGTGGGGCAGGGCACCGGCTCCCGATCGAAGGAACCGGTGACGGCGGTGCCGATGAGCCCACCGCCCGCGGTGACGAGTCGGACCTCATCCCCTCCCGAATCAGCACTGTCCCGCTCCCAGGTCAGTGGGGTGTCGAGCGGCGGCGGCTGTCTGAGGGTGGACGTGCTGATCTGCGCGCCGTGCTCGTGGCCGAGCAGGCCGCACACGTAGCCACCGTTGCCGGATCGCACGGGGCCGTTGAACTGCGCGGGGATCGTGACCATGCGCCCAACCTACGGTGGGTCAGGTGCGGTGGGCATCCGCGGATTCCTGGATGCGAGCGAGGTGCGCCGCCCACCACGCGTCGTCGCCGACGTCGTCGTGGTCGGATCCGGCCTGCCCGTCGATGGTCTCCCGGAGGATGTCGGCGTGGCCGGCATGCCGGCCGGTCTCGGCCACCACCCGGACCAGGAGCGACCCGAATGTCGTCTCTCGACGCTCCTCCGGCCACCACGACACCGAGGCGGGAGCGTCGAGCGGGAGCTGGGCGATCGACTCGTCGGTGTGCTGCCACGCCTGGTGGTACAGGTCGACGACGTACTCGCGGGACTCGTCGGCCTTCGCCCACATGTCGGCGCCGTCCCAGACCGAGTCGTCGTCGACCCAGGGCAGGCTGACCGGCGAAGGACGTCCGACGGAGTCACCGAGGTAGCCGATCTCGACGCCCGCCAGGTGCTTCACCAGACCCAGCAGGTTCGTTCCCGTCGGAGTCATCGGACGGCGGACGTCGTACTCGCTCAACCCGTGCAGCGATGCGAGCATGCCGTCGCGCGACTCCTGGAGGTAGCTCTGGAGGGCATCGGACAGGTCATGGGTGGGCATGTCACCAACCTACGATTCCTCGCCGACACGAAACCGCTCAGGAGCGATCACGCATGGCCTCGTAGCGGCGCAGCGCCTCGCGTCGCTCGTCGGCATGATCGACGAGCGGCGGGGGATAGCCGGCCGGCGGCTCGTCCATCCGCCACGGCTCGTGCACCGTGCTCGCCGGGACGTCGGCGAGCTCCGTCACCCAGCGACGCACGTAGGTGCCGTCGGGATCGAACTTCTTGCCCTGGGTCGTCGGGTTGAAGACCCGGAAGTACGGGGCGGCGTCCGTGCCGCATCCGGCCACCCACTGCCAGCCGTGCTGGTTGGAGGCGAGGTCGAAGTCGACGAGATGCTCGGCGAAATGACGGGCACCGTGCTGCCACTCGAGATGCAGGTCCTTGACGAGGAAGCTCGCGACGATCATCCGGACACGGTTGTGCATCCAGCCCTCGCCGAGCAGCTGTCGCATGCCCGCGTCGACGATCGGGATGCCGGTGCGACCTGCCTTCCAGGCGTCGAGGTCGGCTCCGGGCTCGTCGTACTGCATGTGCTCGAACGTCTGGTCGTAGTAGTTCCACGCCGAGTCGGGGCGCTGGAGCAGCACGTCGGCATAGAACTCGCGAAACGCCAGCTCGCGCCGGTACGCCTCCTCACCCTCGGACGTCCCGAGGTCGGCCAGCAGGGTACGGGGGTGGATCTCGCCCCACTTCAGGTGCACGGACATGCGGGACGTGCGGTCGTGCCCGGGCAGGTCGCGCGCCTTCGCGTAGTCGCGCACGTCGTCGGCCAGGAACGTGCGCCAGCGACGTCGGGCGGCTGCCTCGCCGGCAGCCGGCAGGTCGGCGTCGGCGCTCACCTCGGGAATGGCGTGCGTGCGACCGCCGGGCGAGAACCACGGGGCGTCGCGCACGGCGGGGGCCGGATCTCGCCACCCATGCTCGCGCCAGACGCGGTAGAACGGCGTGAACACCTTGAACGAGGTGCCGTCACCCTTCGTCACCCGGCCCGGGCTGATGGCGTAGTACGAACCCATCCGCTCGAGCGCGATGCCGTGCTCGGCCAGGGCCGACTCGACCTTCGCGTCGCGGTCGGCTCCGTACGGCGTGTGGTCGGCTGCCACGTGCACGGTCGCCGCCTCCGCACGCCGGGCCACCCGCACGATCTCCTCGACCGGATCGCCGTGGACGACGTGCAAGGCGTCGACTCGTCCTGACAGGTCGCGCAGCGACGCCCCCAGGTACGCCTGACGGGGATGCCCCGCGTCGCCGAACAGGTGGCGGTCGAGCACGAACAGCGGCACGACGCCGTCGGGTCCCGCGTCGACGGCGGCGCGCAGTGCCGGGTTGTCGGCGAGCCTGAGGTCGCGGCGGAACCACATCACGGACGTCGGCACATCACCCATTGTCGACGGCGTCCCGACTCGCCGCACACCATGGGACAATGGTGCTGTGAGCGAGCTGATCGACACCACCGAGATGTACCTCCGCACGGTCTACGAGCTGGAGGAGGAGGGCATCGTCCCCCTGCGCGCCCGGATCGCGGAGCGCCTGCACCAGAGTGGACCCACGGTCAGCCAGACGGTCGCCCGCATGGAGCGTGACGGCCTGCTCTCCGTCGAGGGCGACCGCCACCTCGAGCTCTCGCCCAAGGGGCGTCAGCTGGCCACCCGCGTCATGCGCAAGCACCGCCTCGCCGAACGACTTCTCACCGACGTCATCGGCCTCGAGATCGAGTTCGTCCACGAGGAGGCCTGTCGCTGGGAGCACGTCATGTCCGAGCAGGTCGAGCGCCGGCTCGTCGAGCTGCTCGAGCATCCCTCGGAGTCGCCGTACGGCAACCCCATCCCCGGGCTCGCCGAGCTGGGCGAGACCGGTGACGAGATGGACTTCCTCGACGGCGTCGAACCCCTCACCAAGGCGGTCAGCGGCTCGGTCGAACCGATGCGACGCATCGTGCGACGCATCGCCGAGGAGCTGCAGAAGGACACCGAGGTCATGTCGGTGCTCCGCCGCGTCGGAGCGCTGCCGGGCAACGACGTGCTGGTGTCGCAGGGACACGACGGCGTCGTCGTCGCGCGTCAGGCCGAGACGGCCGAGATCGACGCCGAGGCCGCGGCCCACATCTTCGTGTCGCTCTAGGACGCGTCTTCCTCGACGGCGCTCTCGTCGGCCGCCTGCGGCACCGTCTTCGCGCGTGACTTCGGCGGCATCGGGATGAACCCGCTGGTGCGGCGCACGTACTCGTCGTAACCGGGCTTGCTCTCGCGCATGCCCTTCTCGTTGAGTGCCGCTCCGGTGACCCTCGTGAGGAACACCGTCATCGCGATCGGGCCGATGATGCTGAGCAGACCTGTCCACGACGATGCCGCCACGATCCAGATGCCCCACCAGACGCACGCGTCGCCGAAGTAGTTGGGATGGCGGGTGTACTGCCACAGACCCCGGTCCATGATCTTGCCCTTGTTGTCGGGGTCCCGCTTGAACGAGGCGAGCTGCCAGTCGCCCACGGTCTCGAAGAACATCCCGACCAGCCACACGACGAGGCCGAGCCACCCCTGGATGGTGCCGATGCCCTCGTTGTTCATGCCCACCATCACGGGGAAGGCGACGAGCCACATGGCGACGCCCTGCGGGATGAAGACCCGTCGCAGGGCGACCTGCGCGAATGTGCGACCGTCGGCCTCGGCGAGCTGCTGGTAGCGCGGGTCCTCGCCGGCCTTGGCGTTGCGGTTGTTCAGGTGGAGCGCGAGCCGCAGGCCCCAGAAGAACACGAGGGCGAACAGGAAGATCTGGGGCCGCGGCATCCCGTCGCCGTACCCGGTGACGAACAGGGACACGAACGCGACCGCGATGAAGCCGAGCCCCCACGCGGTGTCGACGACGGTGAGCTTCTCCTTGCGGACGGCCAGCCACATGGTGAAGCCCATGACGGCTGCCACCGTGATGAGGCCGGCGAGCAGCGTGATGAGGCTGTGCGAGCCGTCGTTGGCGATCACGACAACCACGCCTGCGGCGAGGTGGGCATGCCACTCACGCCGGTGCTCGACGGCTTGACGGCCAGGATCTGGTCGACTCCCATGCGATTCTCCTCAAAGGCCAACGACCCGCCGGCCAGGTAGAGCCGCCAGACGCGGGCCATCTCCTCGCCGACCAGGGCGACGGCCGTGGTCCAGTTCTCTTCCAGGTTGCGCGACCACGCAGCCACGGTCTGCGGATAGTGCTCACGCATCGCCTGGACGTCGCGGATCTCCAGGCCGGCGCCATGGATGAGTCCGATCGTCTTGGCGAGCGGCTTCATGTGCATGTCGGGGGCGATGTACGTCTCGATGAACGGCCCGCCGCCGGGACTGTCGCCGGGCTGGTCGTTGCTGCGCGACATCTGCTGGATGAGCACGCGGCCGCCCGGGCGCAGGTACCGGTGGATGGACTCGGTGAACACGACGTACTCCTCGTCGCCGACGTGCTCACCCATCTCGACCGACGCGATGGCGTCGATGGTGCCGTCGGTGACTCCAGCTCCTCCGAGGTCGCGGAAGTGCCGCAGGCTGACGTCGACGCGACCCTGCAGGCCACGCTCGGCGGCGCGCTTCATCACGAAGTCGCGCTGCTCGCCCGAGAGCGTCACCCCCACGACGTGGACGCCGTAGTGCTCGGCCGCGTGCAGCGTGAGCGACCCCCATCCGGAGCCGATGTCGAGCATCCTCATGCCGGGCTCGAGGCCGAGCTTGCGGCAGATGAGGTCGAGCTTCGCACGCTGCGCCTCGACCAGGGACATCGCCGGCGTGACGTGGAAGCCGCTCGAGTACGCCATGGTCTCGTCGAGGATGAGCTCGTAGAAGTCGTTCGACAGGTCGTAGTGGTGCGAGATGGCGGCCTGGTCGCGCTCGACGGAGTGCAGGTCGCCGGTGAGCTGCGACTCGGCCGCGGGAATCTCGGGCCGGCGTCCGATGGCGCCGGTGCGCAGGCCGAGCCCGGCGGCACGGGCGATGAGGCGGAGCCGGATGCGCGGCTTCGCGGCCTCGGGGTCGGCGGCGCGCGCGTCGCGGACGGCCGACCACATCGCGCTCAGGCCCTCGGTGAGATCGCCCTCGACGTCGAGGTATCCCTTGACGTAGGCCCGGGCGACGCCGAGCTCTCCGGGCGACCACATGATGTGCCGCAGCGCGCGCTTGTCGTTGATGAGGAGCACGGGCGCGCCCTCGACCCCGGCCTCGCTGCCGTCCCACGCCCGCAGCCGGACGGGGAGGTGGATGCCCAGGGCGTCCTCGGCCAGGGAGAGGAGGCGGACGGCGATGTTCACCGCTCCATTGAACTGTGGCTGGTGGCCTTCCGCCATCTGAATTTCCCGAACCGTGAGGGGTCGAATGGCAGGATGAAGTCATGACGATGGGCGAGCGTCTCGGCCACTGGTTCCGCCGTACCGGCAGCGAGATCCTCGGCTGGACGCTCGTGGTCATCGGCATCCCGATGATGCCGCTCCCGGGCCCCGGAACCATCGTCCTCGTGGCGGGCATCGCGCTGCTCGCGCCGCACTACGCCTGGGCGCGACGGATCCTCGAACCACTGCGGAAGCGAGCCGTCGATGCGGCCCGCTACGGCGTCGCCACCCTGCCGCGCATCACGGTCAGCGCTCTCGGGGGATTGTGGTTGTTCCTGCTCGGCGTCGTGTGGTGGGTGTCCCCGACGATCCCGGAGTTCGATGCCATCGGCGTCCACGTCGGTCCGCAGCTCCCGGCTGCCGGATGGGGCACCGGTCTCGGCCTCATCGCCTCGGCCGTGGCGGCATGGACGCTGCTGGCCTACAGCGTCCGTCGTTGGCGGCGGCCGGAGTATGATCCGACCACTGGCCCGACCCATGGTCCAACCACCGATCCGACGACCGGGCCGACCACTCCCAAGGAGCACTCGTGATGATCGCCAGGATCCGTGCCTGTTCGCGCGTCGTCCTCCCGGTCGTGGCCGTGGCCGTCCTGTCCGTGCCGGCGCCGACATCGGCTGCCTCGGATCGCGACGACGAGGCTGCGGCCATCGTGGCCACCGCGCCGGAGGGATCAAAGCTCGAGGTCGTCGTCACGTCGCGATCCGCCGACGGGACGCCGGTCATCTCCACGACCCTCGCCGACACGCGGTCCCGGGCCCGCAGCATCGTCGCTCGTGCCCTCGGGCGCTCCGGCACGATCGGCGCGGAGATGAACCACCGCGTGTCGATCGCGGCCTACAACGACACCCTGCGCTCGCAGCAGTGGGCGCTCACCGCGCTCAAGGCCGAGACGGTGCACCAGTCGACGAAGGGCTCCGGCGTCACGGTGGCGGTCGTCGACACAGGAGTGAAGTCCTCGCACACCGATCTCTCGGGCCGCGTGCTCTCCGGCACCGACCTCGTCGCGCCCGGCACGAGCGCCAACGACGAGAACGGCCACGGCACGCACATCGCCGGCATCATCGCCGCGGTGGCCAACAACAGCAAGGGCGTGGCCGGCCTGGCCCCGAGCGCCAAGATCCTCCCCGTGCGCGTGCTCGACCGCAGCGGCAGCGGCACCAGCGCCGCCGTCGCCCAGGGCATCCTCTACGCCTCGTCGCACGGGGCGAAGGTCATCAACATGTCTCTCGAGAGCCCCCAGTCGAGCACCGCCATGAAGTCGGCCGTCGCCGACGCGATCAAGAAGAACGTGCTCGTCGTGGCCGCAGCCGGCAACGGCGGGTGCTCCCTGTTCGGCGGTCGGGCCGTGTACCCGGCCTCCTACCCCGGAGTCGTCGGAGTCGGTTCGGTCACGAAGTCACTCAGCCGTGCCTCCTACTCCGCCTGCGGCTCGCAGGTCGACGTCATGGCCCCCGGTGACGGCATCATCTCGACGATGATCCGCGACTCCGTCGGCCTCGGCTGCTCGCGCACTGCTGACTACTGCTCGCTCAACGGCACGTCGATGGCCACCGGGTACGCGTCGGCCGCGGCCGCGCTCGCCATCTCCAAGCGTGGCTGGGGCCAGTCGACGGTCGCCCAGCGTCTCGAGTCCACTGCGCAGGACCTCGGACAGGCCGGCAAGGACAGGTCCACCGGCTCCGGATTCATCAACCCGTCGAAGCTCATCGCGCCCTAGCACTCACCGAGCAGCAGTCAGTGCGGTGCCCGGTGACGGGGTGCCGGACGTCACACGTCCTCATCGTTACTTCCAGACCTTTGCTTCGTTGATGGGGTGATCAGCTCTTGAGAGTTGGTGTCCTGCGCACCATCCCCGAGAGGCCCGTCCGTGACGAGCACCAGCTTCCGCGCCCTCCTGCGCATGGCCGTCCTTCCCCTCGTGGCCGCGACCGTGGTGTCGCTGTCAGCCCCCACAGCGGCGTCATCCGGCCGCGACGACCAGGCTGCCGACATCGTCGCGACCGCGCCGGCGGGCCAACCGCTCGAAGTGGTGGTCACCTCACGCGGTTCCGACGGAGTGCTTCGTGTCACCACGACGCTGGTCAAGACCAAGACGATGGCGCTGGAGCTCATCCTCCAGGCCCTCCATCTCTCGTCCACGATCGGCGCGGAGATGAACACCAGCGTCTCGATCGACTCCTCGACCTACAACGACTCGCTCCGTTCGCAGCAGTGGGCGCTCACGGCACTCAAGGCGGAGACGGTGCAGAAGACGTCGAAGGGCTCCGGTGTCACCGTGGCCGTGCTGGACACGGGTGTGCAGGCATCGCACGTCGACCTCTCCGGGAGCGTCCTGGCGGGCACGGACGTCATTTCGCCCGGTACGAGTGCCACCGATGAGAACGGACACGGGACTGCCGTCGCCGGCATCATTGCCGCGACCTACAACAACAAGAAGGGCATCGCCGGCCTGGCTCCGCAGGTCAAGATCCTCCCGGTGCGGATCCTCGACGCGAACGGCAGCGGTACGAGTGCTGACGTCGCCAAGGGCATCCTCTACGCCGCCTCGAACGGCGCAAGGGTCATCAACCTCTCGCTGGGCAGCACGGTGCACACCACAGCGATGGAGGCAGCGGTCGCCGAGGCGATCAAGAAGAACGTGCTGGTGGTCGCAGCCGGAGGCAATCGCGGATGCGACGCCACGGGCAGCAGCCCCACCGAGTACCCCGCGTCCTATGCCGGCGTGGTCGGTGTCGGCGCGGTCGACAAATCACTCAAGAAGGCGTCCTTCTCCAGCTGTGGTTCGTGGGTCGACCTCTCGGCCCCCGGTGCAAGCGTCATCACGACGATGATGCGCAACTCTGTCGGCCTGGGCTGCGGCGCAACCTCCGACTACTGCACGCTCAACGGAACGTCATTCGCGACGCCCTACGTCGCAGCAGCCGCCGCTCTGGCCATAGCGAAACGCGGATGGAGCCAGACGACGGTCGCCAACAAGCTCTTGACCTCGGCCACCGACCTGTCGACGCCCGGAAAGGACAAGACGACCGGCGCGGGGTTCCTCAATCCGGTCAAGCTCGTCGCGAAGTAGCCTCCCTGGTGCCGCATGATGGCGGCATGAGCGAACAACAGTGTGACGTCGTCGTGGTGGGCATGGGTCCCGGAGGTGAGGCACTGGCCTCGAGGCTGGCGAAGGCCGGGCTCGACGTGGTGGCGGTCGAGGCGGAGCTGGTCGGGGGCGAGTGTCCCTACTGGGGCTGCATCCCGTCGAAGATGTTCATCCGCGCCGCGAACGCGCTCGCGGAGGCGCGCCGCATCGACGGACTGGCCGGTCATGCCGAGGTGACGCCGGACTTCGCGCCGGTCGCGAGGCGTATTCGCGAGGTCGCGACCGACAACTGGGACGACACCGTCGCCGTCGATCGCCTGGACGAAGCCGGCATCCGCTTCATCCGGGGCCACGGCCGGCTGGCGGGGGAGCGCACGGTCGAGGTGGAGACGAAGGACGGCGTCGAGCGTGTCGTGGCGTCGCGCGGAGTCGTGCTCAACACCGGCACGACCGCCGCCGTCCCGCCGATCGACGGCCTCGCGGAGACACCGTTCTGGACCAACCGCGACGCACTGAAGGCCACGGCAGCCCCCGCCTCGCTCGTCGTCATCGGCGGCGGCGCGATCGGGCTCGAGCTCGCGCAGGCCTACTCGCGTTTCGGGTCGGACGTCGTGGTGCTGGAAGCGGGCCCACGCATCCTGGGCCCCGAGGAGCCCGAGTCGTCCGAGCTGATCACGGACGTGCTGACGGCCGAGGGCATGGACGTGCGTGCCGGCATCACGATCGACGGGGTCGCCCACGACGGCGACCGGTTCCACGTCACCTGCGGCGAGGTGACCTTCGAGGCCGAGCAGCTCCTGGTGGCGGCCGGCCGCAAGTCACGCATCGACGACATCGGTCTCGACACCGTCGGCGTCGACGGATCGGGCCGCTTCCTGGAGGTCGACGACGACCAACGAGTCGCGGACGGGCTGTGGGCGATCGGCGACATCGTGGGACGCGGCGCCTTCACGCACGTCGCGATGTACCAGTCGGAACGAGCCGCGCGCTCGATCCTCGGCGAGACCCAGGAGCCCTACGACACCAGCATCCCGCGGGTCACCTTCACCGATCCTGAGGTCGGGGGAGTCGGACTCACCGAGCAGCAGGCCAAGGAAAAGGGGCTCTCGGTCGCGGTCGAGACGTCGTCGGTCGCGTCGAGCAGCCGGGGCTTCGTCCACGGCCCCGGCAACGAGGGCCTCATCAAGCTCGTCATCGACACCGATCGCGACGTGCTCGTCGGCGCGACGAGTGTCGGGCCGACCGGCGGCGAGACGATGTCCGGGCTCGCCGTGGCGATCCGTGCGGAGGTGCCGATCTCGACGCTGCGCAACTCCATCTACGCCTACCCGACCTACTGGCGAGCGGTGGAATCCACGCTTCCCACGTCCGCTTGAGACCTACGCTCGCTTGAGCAGTCGCAGCACCTGACGCTCAAGGGTCCGACTCACCGGCGCGCCCGGTGCGATGCTGCGGTTCCCGGCCGCGACGGTGATGCCGTCCTGGAACAGGTCGACCACACGAGGGTCGACATACGACCCGCGGGCGACGGTCGGCGTGTTGCCGAGATGGTCACCGACCTCGCGCATCGCCGCGGCGATCGACCGCTTGCGGGCCGTCTTGCTGGACGCGTCGGACCTCGCGAGAGCGTGTGCGGCGATGACGGTGCCTCGCCAGGTGCGGAAGTCCTTGGCCGTGAACTCCTCACCGAGCCGTCGCTTGACGTACTCGTTGACATCGTCGGCGTCGAGGTCACGCCACTGCCGACCGCTCTTGAACGCCAGCAGCCGGTCGCCGCCGCTACGCCGACGCCGGAGCTTGTCCAGAAGGGCCACCACGCGGTCGTCACGCACCGTGACCTCGACCTCCTGTCCCGACTTCGCCTCGTAGCTGAACGTGAGCCCGCGACCGTCTCGGGTGACGTGCTCCTTCTCGATCGTGGTCAGCCCGTAGCTGCCGTTCTCGTCGGTGTAGCGCTCCGAGCCGATGCGGAACATGCCGAGGTCGAGCAGCGAGAAGGCGGCGGCCGACACGGTGGTGAGGTCGAGCTCGCCGCCGAGATCACGACGAGCGGTCAGTCGGTGCCGGATCAACGATCGGGCAAACCGCTCCATGTGCTCGAACTTCTCGGCGTCTCGCCGGGTCCGCCAGTCGGGGTGATAGAGGTACTGGCGCCGGCCGGCGTCGTCGGTTCCGACCGCCTGGAGGTGTCCGTTCTCGACCGGGCAGATCCAGACCTCGGTCCAGGCCGGCGGGATGACCAGCTTCTTGCACCGATCGATGTCGATCACCTCGAGGGCGGCGCCGTCCTCGTCCAGGTACCGGAAGCCGCGGCCGTGCCTGACGCGCGACCAGCCCGGCATGCTGGCCGAGACGCGCCTCAGTCGCACCATGGCGGAAGCCTACGATGGGCCGCGTGACCTCGCTCGGCACCCGAGTCCTGGGAATCGGCGTTGATCACGTCCGAGTGTGGGGCTGAGCCTTTCCAGCCTTTCCATCGGACAGGGCCTTCGCGAGACCGTCGAGCACGACGCCGAGCCCGAACTCGAACTCCTTGCCGTAGTCGTAGCCCGGCTTCATGACGTGCTCGACCGAGAACTCGAGCAGGTGGGGATAGTCCTCGGCGGTGAAGAACTCCATCATCTGCTCGGCGACCTCCGTCACGGTCTCGGGCCCGTTGATCGGCAGGGTGGCCTCGGAGAGGGCGAAGCCATAGACGTAGGCGTCGATCAGGGCGAACGCGTGGGCGGTCATCTCGATGGAGAACCCGGCCTCACGCAGCGTGCCGATGACGGCGTTGTGGTGCTTGAGCGTCGACGGGCCCGGGCTGGTCCGCGTCTCCACGAGTCCGATCGCCCAGGGATGACGTCGCATGGCCTCGCGCGCCGAGGCCGCTCGCCGTCGCATCTCCTCGTGCCACTCGCCGCCGATCGTCGGCAGCTCGATCTCGCCGAAGACGAGGTCGACGATGCCGTCGAGGATCTCGTCCTTGTTGGCGACGTGGTGGTAGACCGACATCGGCTTGACCCCGAGCTCGGCGGCCAACGAGCGGATCGTGAGGCCCGCGATGCCGCCCCGGTCGGCCACGGCGACGGCGCCGTTCAGCACCTTCTCCCGGCTGAGCCGGGCGCGGCCGTTGCTGGCTGATGCAGGCATCTGACCTCGGTAGTCCTTTCGGGCCATAGGCGTTTCGTACTTTGTACGATACCGTAACCGTACTAAGTACTGCGACTTGACATGAGGGACACGACATGACGAAGCCCAGCACCACGATCCACGTGAACGATTCGGCAGGCGCGGCCGACACCACGATGGAAGCCGTCGTCCAGGACGCGTACGGCACCGTCGACGTCCTTCGTCGAGCCCGCATCGAGCGTCCCGGGATCGCCGACGACGAGGTGCTCGTCAAGGTGGGCGCTGCGGGTCTCGATCGCGGGACGTGGCACGTGATGGCCGGCCGCCCGTACCTCTTGCGCATCATCGGCTTCGGGTTCAGCAAGCCGAAGAACCGGGTCCCCGGGATCGACGTGGCGGGAACGGTTGTCGCCATCGGTTCGGCGGTCACCCGGTTCGCCGTCGGTGACGAGGTCTACGGCAACGCGAAGGGCTCCTTCGCCCAGTACGCGGCAGCGCTCGAGAAGAAGCTCGCCATCAAGCCGGCGAACCTGACCTTCGAGCAGGCGGCCGTCGTCCCGGTGTCGGCGAGCACCGCGCTCCAGGCGCTCGACGCCGGCAAGGTGCAGGCGGGCCAGAAGGTGCTGGTCCTCGGAGCCTCCGGGGGAGTCGGCACGTACGCCGTCCAGCTCGCCACGAGCCTCGGGGCGGAGGTCACCGGGGTGAGCAGCACCGCCAAGCTCGACCTGGTGCGTTCGCTCGGTGCCGCTCACGTCCTCGACTACACGCGGGACGACTTCGCCGACGGCATGCACCACTACGACCTGATCCTGGACATCGGCGGCAACCCCTCGCTGTCTCGACTGCGTAGCGCGCTCACGCCCACCGGCACGGCCGTCATCATCGGCGGCGAGGAGGGCGGCAACGTGACCGGCGGCTTCGGTCGCAGCCTGCGGGCACCACTGGTGTCGATGTTCGTGCGTCCGCGGCTGGCCATGCTCGCCTCCAAGGAGGACGGCAGCTTCTTCGAACGGCTCACCCCCCTCATCGAGGCGGGTCAGGTGACGCCGAGCATCGACCGCACCTACTCGCTCGACGACGTTCCACAGGCCATGCGCCACCTCGAGGCCGGAGACGTACGCGGCAAGGTCGCCATCACCATCCCCACGGAAGAAGGAACATCATGACCACCCAGACCCTCAACCAGACACCGGCCGTGCGCTCGGGCCGACGCGGCGTCCTGTCCCGGCGGCCCATCGCCATCAGCGTCGGCGTGCTGTTCTTCGTCCAGATGCTCACGGCGATGTTCGGCACGTCCATGATCCAGTCGTTCGTGGATGGTGACACCACAGCACGACCGACGGCCGGCGTGCTGCTGATGATGTGCTCCGGCATCGCCGTCGTGGGGATCGGCCTGCTGATGTACCAGGTGCTGAAGGACGTCAATCAACGGCTGGCCTTCTGGTACCCGGTGCTCAGGATCATCGAGCTCACCGTCTCCGCCGTGTGCGGCGTCTACCTGCTGACGCAGCTGCAGGTCGTGCCGAACCACCTGCTGTGGGTCTACATCCCGACGGGCATCGGCGGTTTGATCCTCACCTACCTGCTGTACGTCTCGCGACTGGTCCCACGCTTCATCGCCGTGCTCGGACTGGTCGGGTATGCCACGTTCCTGGTGGCCGTGCCGCTCGACCTCCTGGGCGTCCTGAACATGAACGAAGGCGCCGGCATGCTCGTGCTGGCTCCGGGCGGGCTGTTCGAGTTCGTGTTCATGCCGATCTGGTTGATCGCCAAGGGATTTGCACCAGCGTCGACGGTCAAGAAGGGTGCGTGAACCGGTATCGACGCGAATCGGACGCCTGGCTGAGCCTGTGCCCCCGGCAGGATTCGAACCTGCGGCACTCGGTTTAGGAAACCGATGCTCTATCCCCTGAGCTACGGGGGCTCGGCGTGAGACTACCGCTCAGCCGACCCATGGCCGAATGTCTCGGTCACGTCTGTTGCGGTCTGTCGCTCGCGTGTTCCTGCTGGCAGGCGTGCCTGACGGCGGCGCGGGCCGAAATCACCGGATCCCCTGGCGACGTTGCTACCCTGTCGTGATCCGGGGGGCCACACCTCGTCGCCCGGAATCCACCATCACATCGGAGTGATACGTGAAGGTTCTCCTGACCGGGGGCAGCGGCGTCATGGGTCGATCGACCCTTCCGGCCCTGCTCGACGCAGGTCACACCGTGGTCGGGCTCGCACGATCGGCCAAGGCCGCAGAGGTGGTCGCTGCTCGGGGAGCAGAACCGGTCCGGGGCGACCTGTTCGATGCCGATGCGCTCGCCAGGGCGATGCGCGGCTGCGACGCCGTCGTCAACTTCGCCACCCGGGTCCCGATCGGCTTCGCGATGCTTCGTCCCGGTGCCTGGCGAACCAACGACCGCATCCGCAGTCACGGAACCGCGGTCGTGACGGCCGCCGCCCGCGAGGCCGGAGTCGGCCGCATCGTGCAGCAGAGCCTCAGCTTCGTCTATGCCGACGCCGGCGACGACTGGATCGACGAGCACAGTGCCATCGAGCTCACGCGGGCCTCCGAGCACGTCGTCGTGGCCGAGGGCGAGATCGACGACTTCACCCGCTCCGGTGGGGTCGGTGTCTCGCTGCGATTCGGCCAGATCGCCGGCCCGGACGGCACCTCCGCCTGGTTGCTGCGGCGAGCCCGGGCCGGACTGCCGATCGGCATCGGCGCTCGTGACTCATGGGCCCACGTCGTGCATGCCGACGACGTCGGCTCCGCCGCCGTGGCGGCTCTCACGGTTCCTGCCGGTGCCTACAACGTCGGGGCGGAACCCGTGAAACGCGGCGACATGGCCGACACGTTCGCCCTGGTGGGCGGGCGCAAGGAGGCCCGCTTCTTCTCCCGGGCCACCATGTGGCTCGGCGGTCAGCGACTCGAGATGATCTCGCGCTCGCAGCGCGTCAGCTCGCAGCGATTCTGCGACCGCACCGGCTGGCATCCGCAGTACCCCAAGCTCACCCCGGACTGGTTCGACGGTGTCATCTGAGGAGTCGAAGAAGGCTCGGCGCCGTCGCGCCGAGCGTCTCGTGGGCACGCTCCTGCCGGACACCACGAGTGACGAGACCGACGAGGGCTGGAGCGAGAGCGAGGGCGACACGCGCGACGACGAGATGCGTCGCGACGTGCCACCTCACCACGGTCAGTAGGTCGCCCTAGAGCGGACGACGCTGCAACGCGTCGCGGATCTCCCGGAGCAGGGCGACTTCCTCCGGCGGAGCCTCGGGCTCCTCCTCCACGCCGCGGTTGCGCATCTCCTGCATCTTCTGCATCGGCACGACGATGGCGAAGTAGATGACCGCCATGGTGACGGCGAAGACGATCAGGGCATTGATGAGTGCGCCGATGTTGACGAACGTCGCCTCACTGTCGGTGAGGTGGAACCCGAATCCCTGCGCATTGTCACCGCCGGCGACCGCGACGATCGGGTTGACGAAGTTGGCGCCGAACGCCCCCACGAGCGTCGTGAACGCGACGCCGATGGCGATGCCGACCGCGAGGTCGACCACGTTCCCCTTCATGATGAATTCCTTGAAACCCTTGATCATGGTTCCCCCTCGGACAGATGAACAGTCACGGGAACCCTAGCCAGAACGCTCCCCACTGGCTATGACCGCGAGGCCAGCACGCTCATCCGCGCATCGAGGGCGCGCTCGGCCAGCCGGAGTGCGGCCGCCTCCGTCGTCGCCACGCCGAGGGGCACGCCACCCGTCTCGTCGCCGCGCGGTGGCAGGGTGACGATCTCGGCACCGCGAGCCACGACCTCGGTCTTGCCGTCGCCCTCGGGATCGACCGCGACGACGTCGACGCGATCACCGACCCGGAGGTTCGACAGTGCACCGGCGTCTGCGAGGCGCGCGGTGGCGAGCACCGTTCCCTCGGGGAACCCGCTCATGCGGTCGGCGTCGACGACCCGTCGATCGGTGAACACCTCACCGCGCCGCATGGGCCCGGCCACCGTGCGGCCGACCACGTCGTCGACCCGCGGCAAGCCGTGCGCGGGAGCGGCGTCCTTGGGGAGCCTGGCGAGACGGACGTCGTCCTGACCCAGCACGGTGCCGCTCTCCACGTCGTGCGCGGCGATGACGAGGGTTTGGCCGGGTGGCTCGGAGCGGAGGGCGCCGAGGGCGAGCAGCACGGCGAGGCCGGCGAACAGGGCGGCGAGCGGACGACGATGGCGCAGCACGAGGCGCGAGATTCTCTCCACGCCGGGAGGCTAGGACGGGCGGGCCGAGCTTCGCCGCGCCGCGTCCACAGTCGTCCCGATCTGGGGAGTGGTTCAGGCTGCGCGGGCGAGGACAGGTGATCCGCGGGCGAGGGTGAGTCGTCCGCTGTGGATGAGGGTGTGGCACTTGCGGCAGAGGCCGATGAGGTTGTCGAGGTCGGTTCGTCCGCCGTGGGACCACCAGGTGAGGTGGTGGTTGTGGCTGATGGGGTGTCGGCAGGCGGGTGCGGCGCAGATTCCGTCTTGTCTCAGGGAGATGGCCTTGGATTGTCGTGGGGTGGCGAGTCGTTGGCTGCGTCCGACGTCGAGGACGTCGATGTTCTTGCCGACGGTGGTGATGAGGAAGGGTGTCAGGTCGGCGCCGCAGAGGAGGTGGGCCAGCAGGCCGGGGCCGATCGGTCCGAACCCGTCGAGGGTGGCCGGCTTCAGGTCGAGCGTTCGGCGGGCTTCCTGCTGGGCCATGGCTTTGAGCGTCTGGGCGTCGACGGTGACGTTGATGTGCGGGCGGATGCCGTTGTCGGCCGGCAGGCCGTGCTCCAACACGCTCGTGCAGATCTTGTCGAGGGCGTCCATCCGTCGCTGCGACGGTGTCCGGTCGTCGCTCGCGTCACGTGGCACGGACAGGTTCTTCAAGATCGTGTTGAGCTTGGCGCCGGTCTCGATGTCCAGGAACCCGGTCAGGTGCCACCCCTCGGTGGTCTTGGCGAGGCTGACGTCGCGCTGGTCCATGCCCTTCAACCACGCCCGGTCCAGGTCGTCGGGATGGGCGACGTCACGAACCTCACGCACCTTCGCATGAAACTCGCTCGGGGAGAGGTGCTTCGCGACGTCCAGCAGCGGGTCCTCGATCAGCTGCGTCTCAGCGACGCCGACGTGCTTGAGCGCGTAGGTGAATGACTGAACGTGCTCGAAGGAGATCTCCCCCGATCGCGCCGCCTCGGCGACGGCGGGCAGGTCACGGAACGTCGTCGCGGCCCGCACCATCTGCCGGGTCACGCCCGCGTCCTGGTTCAGCTCGCGTCGCGCCCACGTGGCGATGCTCGACGCACCGTCGACCTCATGCTCACGGGCGGCGTCCATGGCGGCGAGACGCTCACACATCGCCGCATCGACAGCGTTCCGGACGGCCGCCAGAGCCTTGACCTCATCGGCCGTCGACGACGTCACCGACCGCAACACCCGCGCAGCGTCACGCATCGTGGCGATGGTGGTGTCGACGTCCCCCGGCATGCCCTCAGTCTACTCGAACAGACGTTCGACAACCAGTGGAAAACCCTGTGGATTCAGGCCATTCTGCGCTGATGAGCCTCAGCCCAGCTCGCGCTCGGCCAGCCAGGCAGCGGCGGCCCGTTTCCCTGCTCGCGCCAGCCAGGCGTCGTACACGATCTCGGCGAGCTCGTCGCGATCGAGCTCGCCGATCCGGCTGCCGCGCAGGAGCACCGACGGATGGCCGTTGAAGTGCGATGTGGTGAAGAACGGCGTCGACTCGTCGAGCACGAGCGCCTGCTTGTCCTCCTCCGACGCGACCCAGAAGACGATGACGTCGTCGTAGCGCTCCCCGGTGTCGGGGTCGAACGCATCGGGACGTGGCGTGCGGAAGAAGACGAAGCTGCGGCTGCTGACCTGGTAGACCGTCTTGGGGCCGCCGGGATACACCGTCGCACCCGGCATGCCGCGAGCGAGCTCGTGGACGTCGTCGACGGTGGCGCGGGTCATCCGCCCGTAGAAGCCGGGGTGGTGGAGGTCGAGGAGCCGCTGCCCGACGAGCCGTTGCTCGAGGAGCCATTCGTCGAGGACTCCTTCTTCGTCGCCCCGTCGCTCGACGACCCCTCGCCCGACGACCCTGCCTTGGCGCCGTTCTTCGACGGCTCGCTCTTCGAGGCGTCCGAGGACGTCGTGGTGGCACGGCTGTCGTTGCGGTAGAAACCGGAGCCCTTGAAGACCACGCCGACGGCGTTGAAGACCTTGCGAAGACGTCCTTCGCACACCGGGCAGACGGTCAGGGCGTCGTCGGAGAACGACTGCTGGACCTCGAGTGCTTCGCCGCACTCGGTGCACAGGTATTGATAGGTGGGCACGCCGTACTCCGCTCGTTCGGACAGACTTCCCAAGGGTACAGTTGCCGTCATCGTGGCCGATCCCGTCCCTGCCGGACCAGTCTCATGACCGAGTGGTTGCTGCTCCTCCTCTCCGTGTCCCTGATGTTCGCGTGCGGGGTCTTCGTGGCCGCGGAATACGCGTTCGTCACGGTCGATCGAGCGTCCGTGGAGCGCGACGCGGCGGCCGGCGACCGGAGGGCGATCGGCACCCTCGACGCGCTGCGCACGCTGTCCACGCAGCTCAGCGGCGCCCAGCTGGGGATCACCATCACCAACCTGACGATCGGCTTCCTGGCCGAGCCCGCGCTCGGCAGGCTCCTCCGGGAGCCCGCCGGCGCGCTCGGGTTCGGCGAAGGCACGACCAGGGCGGTCGCCTACTCCGTCGCGCTGGTCGCCAGCACCGTCGTGACGATGCTGGTCGGCGAGCTCATCCCGAAGAACATCGCCCTGGCCGTGCCACAGGCCACCGCGTCGTTCACCCAGCTGCCGCAACGCCTGTTCACCCGCGCGATGGCGTGGCCGATCCGCGCGCTCAACGGCCTGGCCAACGGTGTGGTCAGGTCATTCGGGGTCGAGCCGCAGGAGGAGCTGCGCTCGGCCCGGTCGCCGATGGAGCTGAGCTCGTTGGTGCTGCGCTCAGCACAGAAGGGCGCCATCGACGACGAGACCGCCGAGCTGGTCGCGCGCAGCATCGCGTTCGGCGACCGCACTGCCGCCGACGTGCGCACGCCACGCGTGCACGTGCACTTCCTCGAGGGCAAGGACACGGCCCTCGACGTCATCGACGCCGCGCGCGAGACCGGCCACTCCCGGTTTCCCGTCATCGGCCGCACGCCCGACGACGTGCTCGGCATCGTGCACGTCAAGCGTGCGGTGGGCATCGAGCCGGAGCGCCGACGTTCCGTGCGCCTGACCGAGATCAGCGACCCGGCCACCACGGTCCCCGACAGCATCGAGCTCGACCCGCTCCTGACCCTGTTGCGCGACCAGGGCATGCAGATGGCGGTCGTCGTCGACGAGTACGGCGGCACCGACGGCGTCGTCACGCTCGAGGACCTCGTCGAGGAGATCGTCGGCGACATCGCCGACGAGCACGACCGTCTGTCGGCTCGCAGCCGGCACCGCCGCGACGGCACGTGGTCGTTGTCGGGGCTGCTCCGCCCGGACGAGGTCGAGGAGCAGACCGGCATCGAGCTCCCCGAGGGCGAGGACTACGAGACCATCGCGGGCCTGATGAACGCGGAGCTCGGGCGCCTCGCGACGCGCGGCGACACCGTCACGCTCGAGCTCGACCGGGCGCCCGAGGACGACGACGACGATGACCCACCTGCGGTCGTCGTGCATCTCGCGGTCGAGCGCATGGACGGCCGGCGCATCGACCGGGTCGTCATGACCGTCGACGACCGTCCGCCGCGGGGTGACGAGTCGTGAGCACCTGGTCCGGCATCGCGCTCGCGCTCCTGCTCCTCGGCTTCAACGCCCTCTTCGTGGCGGCGGAGTTCGCGCTCATCTCGGCCCGCCGCACCGAGCTCGAACCCGCCGCGAAGTCCGGCTCGCGCACCGCGCGGCTCGCGCTCCGGGCGATCGAGAACCTGACACCGGCGATCGCGGCGATCCAGCTCGGCATCACGATCTGCTCGTTGGGCCTCGGCGCCGTCGGCGAGCCGGCGATCGCACATCTCCTCGAACCCGTCTTCGACGCGGTCGCCATGCCGACCGGGCTGGTCCATTCCATCTCGTTCGTCATCGCGCTGACGATCGTCGGGACCGCCCACGTCGTTCTCGGAGAGATGGTGCCGAAGAACCTCGCCCTCTCCGGACCCGATCGTGCGGTGCTCTATCTCGGCCCGTTCATGCTGGCCGTGGTCGCGGCGCTGCGGCCGATCGTCGTCGTGCTCAACCTCGCGGCCACGCTCGTCGTGCGACTGCTGCGCATCGAGCCGAGGGGCGAGGTCGGCTCCACGTTCACCCACGACGAGGTCGCCGGCCTGGTCGAGGAGTCGCGACGGGAGGGGCTGCTCGACGAGGACGAGTACGGCCTCGTCTCCGGTGCACTCGACTTCCATGAGGGCAAGGTCGACCAGGTGCTCCTTCCGCGCCGTGGTCTGGTCACGATCGAACCGAGCGCCACTCCGGTCGACGTCGAGCATGCCTGTGCCGTCACGGGCTTCTCGCGCTTCCCGGTCACCGACACCGAGGGTGCCCTCGCCGGATACCTGCACATCAAGGACGTCCTCGAGACCGACGACGAGGCCCGCGCCAGGCCCATCGCGGACAAGTGGGTGCGTCCGCTCGCGACGGTCTCCGAGGGATCGGGCCTGTACGAGGCGCTCCGCACCATGCAGACCCGTGGCTCGCACATGGCCCGAGTCGCCGACGCAGATGGCACCGTGCTCGGCGTCATCATGCTCGAGGACGTGCTGGAAGAGCTGGTCGGCGAGATCCGCGAGGCGGGCCGGGCCTGACAGGTCGATGCGACGGCGCCCGTGCAGAATGGCCGGGTGCGTCGCATCGTGGTGGTCCTCGTGGGTCTGGTCGCCGCTCTGCTCATCGGACTGTCGGTGTTCTCGACGGTCACGGTTCGCAAGTCCTTCCCTGACACCACCGGGGAGGTCCGCCTCAACGGGCTGCAGGGGCCGGTCGAGATCAAGCGGGACGCCCACGGCATCCCGCAGATCTACGCCGACGACCCGGCCGACCTGTTCTTCGCCCAGGGCTACGTGCAGGCGCAGGACCGCTTCTTCGAGATGGACTTCCGCCGCCACGTGACGGCCGGCCGCCTGTCCGAGCTCATCGGCAAGGAAGGGCTGGACACCGACACGTTCGTCCGTACCCTGGGCTGGCGCCGCGTGGCCGAGCAGGAGTACGAGGACCTCGGGGCGAACACCCGGTCGCTGCTGCAGGCGTATTCACGAGGAGTCAACTCCTACATCGACGGCAAGTCGGGCTCGGAGCTCTCCCTGGAGTACGCCGTGCTGGAGCTGGTCGGTCCGTCCCGCCGTCCCGAGCCCTGGACGCCTGTCGACTCGGTGGCCTGGATCAAGGCGATGTCGTGGGACCTGCGCAGCAACATGACCGACGAGATCGACCGCACGCTGGCCTCGCGCCAGATGTCCGTCGACGATGTCGAGGAGCTGTACCCCGACCCGCCGAAGGGGCACCACCCGATCGTCACCGATCGAAACCGGAGCGTCTTCGGCAAGAAGTTCCAGAAGGATCCGTGCCAGGAACCCGCGGCGGCGTTGCCCGACTGCCCGCTGCCGACCGTGAGCCGCTCGGCAGCGGCCTCCCTCGGCACCGCCCGCGACGCCGCCCAGGCGCTGCCCGCGCTGCTCGGCACGAGTGGGGGCATCGGGTCCAACTCGTGGGTCGTCGACGGCGAGCACTCCACGACCGGCAAGCCGATCCTGGCGAACGACCCGCACCTGGCGCCGTCCATGCCCGGCATCTGGTACCAGGTGGGGCTGCACTGCCGGGAGCTCACCGACACCTGTCCGTACGACGTGTCGGGGTTCTCGTTCGCCGGCATGCCCGGCGTCGTCGTGGGGCACAACCGGCGCATCGCCTGGGGCCTCAGCACGATGTACGCCGACGTCACCGACCTGTATCTCGAACGGGTCGACGGCGACACCTATGAGTACAAGGGCAAGCGGCTGCCCCTGGAGACCCGGCGCGAGACGATCAAGGTCGCCGACGGCAGGGCACGCACGATCACGGTGCGGTCGACGCGACACGGCCCGATCCTGTCCGGCGTCAGCGACGACGTCGACGATGTCGGCGACGGCAGCGCCGTGGCCCTCCAGTGGACCGCGTCGACGCCTCGCCCGACGATCACCGCCGTCTTCGCCCTCGACAAGGCCCACGACTGGAAGCAGTTCCGGAGCGCGGCCGAGCGCTTCACGGTGCCGTCGCAGAACCTCGTGTACGCCGACGTCGACGGCAACATCGGCTACCAGGCCCCGGGAGCCATCCCGATCCGCAGTCGCGGCGACGGTCGCTGGCCCGTGCCGGGCTGGGACGGCAAGCACGAGTGGAAGGGATATGTGCCGTTCGACGAGCTGCCGAACGAGCTGAATCCCGGCAGCGGCTTCGTCGTCACGGCGAACAACCAGGTCGTGGGCGGCCAGTACAAGCACCTGCTCGGTGCCGACACGGCCGCGGGGTACCGCTCGGAGCGGATTCGCGAGCTGCTCACGTCGAAGGGCCGCCTCTCGGTGCGGGACATGTCCCGGTTCCAGATGGACACCTACAACACGAACGCCGAACGGCTGGTGCCGTACCTGCTCGACATCCCGCTCGACACCAAGTTCGCCCGTCAGGGTCAGGACACGCTGCGCGGGTGGGACCTCCGGCAGCCGGCCGACTCCAGCGCGGCTGCGTACTTCAGCGTCGTGTGGCGCAACCTGCTCGAGCTGACGTTCCACGACGAGCTGCCGCGCGACCAGTGGCCCGACGGCGGCGAACGCTGGTTCAACGTGATGCGGACGATCCTCGACAAGCCGAACAGCCACTGGTGGGACAACCTGGCGACGCCGACGCTGGTCGAGCGGCGTGACGACATTCTCAGGGATGCCATGATCCGTGCCCGCGACGAGCTGACGATGATCCGGTCGCGCGACATCTCGGGCTGGGAGTGGGGCCAGCTGCACCGCCTCACGCTGGTGAACCCGACGCTCGGCGAGTCGGGCGTCGGGCTCGTCGAGCGCCTGTTCAACCGCGGGCCGGTCCAGGTCGGAGGCGGCAGTGGCCTCGTCGACGCCACGGCCTGGGATGCCGCCGAGGGCTACGGGGTCACGGCGGTGCCGTCGATGCGGATGGTGGTCGACATGGCGAACCTCGATCGGTCGCGCTGGATCCAGCTCTCGGGCAACTCCGGTCACGCCTTCCACGAGCACTACGACGACCAGCTGCCGTTGTGGGCGACTGGCAGGACGCTGCCGTGGGCCTTCGGCGGTCGCGCCGTCACCAAGTCCACCGTGGACACGTTGACGCTGCGACCCACCACCCAGTAAGAGAGCCCGCGGGGCAGTATCGGCAGATTCTGCGGATGGTCAACGACCGACACGCGTGTGGCGCATGGTTTTTTTGGGGCTTTTGTTCCGCTTGTGGCGATTCACGCATACCTTGTCAGGCATGCGTGCCTTCCCCCTCGCGGTCCGCGGCATGGCTGTGGGAGTGCTGCTCACCGGCGTGAGCGCCCCCATGGCCCAGGCCGACGACCCCTCGATCGGGGCGCTCCAGGTGCGCCTGGTCGAGTCACGCATGAAGGTCAACGACCTCTACGCCCGCTCCGCCGCGGCGGCCGAACGGCTCAACGGTGCGACGTATCAGCTCGCCCAGGTCGAGGCCGACCTCAAGCGTCAGCGAGCCGCGGTCGAGCAGGCCGAGGCGAAGCTGGCCGTCCAGCGCGATGCCGTCGCCACGCTGACCGTCGAGCAGCTCCAGTCGGGCTCCGGCACCTCACGCCTCACGACGTTGTTCGAGAGTGACGGACCGCAGCAGCTGCTCGAGCGAGCCAGCGCCTACGCGAGCACCAATGAGGCGATGAACGCACGGGTCGACACGCTCACGGCGCGCCAGGTCGTCCGCGACGCTGCCGTCCGACGGGCTGATGCCGCCCAGGCCGCCCGCCGCGCTGCCGTGAAGGCCCGCGCTGCCGCGGCCCAGGCGATCGACCGTTCCATCGCCGAGGCCGAGGCATCCGTCTCGTCGACGAAGAGCGCGCGCGACGCCCTGCTCAAGCAGCTCGCGGCCGCGCAAGGCGTCACGGTGAAGTCCGCGACGAAGAAGCAGGACGAGATCGATCAGCGGATCGACCAAGGTGGCCCGTCGACGCCGGTCGGTGGACCTGCGACCGACAGCGACCCGACCACCGACCCGAAGCCGGTGCCGAGCGACCCGAAGCCCAGCACGCCCAAGCCGACCACTCCGAAGCCGACCCCGAAGCCGCCGGCGGCCGACCCGCCGCCCGCCTCGGGGAGCAAGGTCGAGCAGGCGATCGCCTTCGCCCAGGCGCAGCTGGGCGAGAAGTACAAGTGGGGCGGCGCCGGACCCAGCTCGTGGGACTGCTCCGGGCTCGTGATGAAGGCGTGGGGAGCAGCCGGGGTGAGCCTGCCGCACTACGCCGGCGCCCAGTACACCCAGACGAAGCGCGTCTCCGTGGGCAGCATCCAGCGCGGTGACCTGGTCTTCTGGAGCAACGGCAGTGCCAAGTCGATCTACCACGTCGCGATGTACCTCGGCGGCGGCAAGATGATCCACGCGCCGCGGCCCGGTCGCAACGTCGAGATCGTCTCGCTCACCTACTGGATCAAGCCGGATCTCGCGTCCCGTCCGGGCTGACGGCCGTCACTCGCTCGGTACGCGGAAGACTCCGGTCTCGGTGACCGCCATCTGCACGACGACGTCGTGGGCCTCGTGGGGCACGGTCTCCATGAGCTCGTTCGCGTGGACGACGGCGCACACGGGCGCCGTGACCGACGCCAGCGCGCGGTCGTAGTAGCCGGCGCCGCGTCCGAGCCGGTTGCCGGCGTGGTCGACCGCCATGGCCGGCACGACGATCAGTCCGGCATCGCCGAGCGCGTCGGACCCGAGGCGGGGGCCGTCCGGCTCGGGGACGCCGATCGACGAGAGGCGCAGGGGCGCGGCCGGATCGAAGACCACCCATTCGAGCAGGTGGTCGTCGGTGCTGGTGACCGGCACGATCACGTCGACACCGCGGTTCAGCAGGCCCGTGATGAGTGGTCCGGTGCCCGGCTCGGTGCCCATCGAGAGGTGGCAGGCGATGCGGTCGACCTGCGTGAACGGGGCGGAGAGCAGATGGGCGGCGATCGCGTCGGCCACCATGAGTCGCTGCTCGGGCCCGCGCTCCTGGCGGCTCCCGACCACCTGCTGCCGCAGCGCCTGCTTGCTCGCAGCGTCACTCACGGGGCGACGATAGCCTGTGCCGGTGAGCGGATTGTCGAGGGCGCAGCAGAAGATGACCGACGCTGGTGTGCCTCAACGGGCGATCGACGTGTTCACCTCCTTCTACTCCCAGCTGGAGGCCGGCGCCACGGGCATGATCGCCGAGGCGGAGGTCGAGCCGCTGACCGATCTGGAGCGCGCAGCCGACCTCGCGGTCGACGACGCGGCCGCGGAGGCGGTGGCGTCCACCGCCGTCATCAAGCTCAACGGCGGGCTCGGCACGTCGATGGGCATGGACCGGGCCAAGTCCCTGCTCCCGGTGCGGGCCGACCTCACGTTCCTCGACATCATCGTGGGGCAGGTGCAGCACGTGCGGCGCTCGTACGGCGTCGACCTCCCACTCCTGTTCATGAACAGCTTTCGCACCCACGACGACACGTTGGCCGCGCTGTCGCGCCACGACGACCTGGCGATCGACCCCCTGCCGCTGGACTTCCTGCAGAACCGCGAGCCCAAGCTGCGTGCCGACGACCTCACGCCGGTCGACTGGCCGGACGACCCGTCGCTCGAGTGGTGCCCGCCCGGCCACGGCGACCTCTACACCGCGCTGGAGACCTCCGGCGTGCTCGCTGCCCTGCTCGACGCGGGTTTCACGTACGCCACCGTCTCCAACGCCGACAACCTCGGCGCCGCACCCGACCCGGCGATGATGGAGTGGTTCGCGGCCTCCGGCGCCCCCTACGCGGCCGAGGTCTGCCGGCGGACACCGGCCGACGTCAAGGGCGGGCACCTGGTCGTGCGCCGCGACGACGGCCGGCTGGTCCTGCGCGAGACCGCCCAGACGCCGCCGGACGACGCCGAGGCCGCCGCCGACCTGACGCGGCACCAGTACTTCCACACGAACAACCTGTGGTTCGACCTCGAGCGGCTCGCCCAAACCCTCGCCGACCGCTCGGGCATCCTCGGCCTGCCGCTCATCCGCAACGAGAAGACGGTCGACCCCACCGATCCGTCGTCACCCAAGGTCGTGCAGATCGAGTCCGCGATGGGAGCGGCCGTCGAGGTGTTCGACGGTGCGACGGCCATCGAGGTCGACCGCTCGCGGTTCCTCCCGGTCAAGACCACGAACGACCTCATGCTCCTGCGGTCCGACGTCTACGGAGTCGGCGAGGACTTTCGGCTCCGCGCCCAGGTGGAGCCGGCGCTCGTCGACCTCGACCGGCGCTTCTACTCGACGATCGCCGATTTCGACGCCCGGGTGCCCGAGCCGCCGTCGCTCGTCGACGCCACGTCACTGACCGTGAAGGGCGACTGGAGGTTCGGTCGTGGTGTGGTGGTGACCGGGGATGTCCGACTCGACGACGAGGGCACGGCTGGCAGCATCCCGGAAGGCGCACGGTTAGGCTGAGCCGCATGTCGTCGGATACCCCGGACGCCGGGCCGAACCAGAGCATGCTCCCGCTCGGCTCCGACCGACCCGAGGAGACGCCCCAGGCGGACGAGCACGACGAGCCGCCATCCGCCGAGTCAGCACCTGCGCCAGATCCGTTCGGCGCTGCACCGCCAGCCCCTGACGAGCCCGCCCGCGAGGCGCACGCCAGCGACGCGCCGCCCCGACCAGTGAGCCCAGAACCGGTCAGCCCAGAACCGGCCAGCCCAGAACCGGCCAGCCCAGAACCGGCCAGCCCAGACCCGGTGACCACAGAGCCCGAGCCGCCGGTGGCCAGGGAGCCGGACCAGCCGGTGAGCCCACCACCGGACAGCCCGGCACCGGAAAGCACAGCACCCGACAGCACGGCATCGGACGAGCCTGAGCAACCAGCATCCCCGCCCGTCGCCTCGACCGACGAGTCCGGGCCCCGGAAACGTCCACGTCCGGCGAGCATCGCCGACGACATGATCACGGTCGAGGACCACCTCGAGCGGATCCTGCGCGCCGTGGGCCCGCTCGAGGCCTACGACCAGCCGATCGTGGAGTCGCTGGGGCTGCCGCTGCACGAGAACTTCATCGCACCCGTCGACCTGCCGCGCTTCGCCAACTCGGCGATGGACGGCTACGCAGTGCGCGCCGAGGACGTCGCCGGCGCCACACCCGAGGCACCCGTGATCCTCCCGGTGGTCGGCGAGATCGTTGCCGGGTCCGCCAAGCCGTTCGCGATCAGTGCGGGCACCGCGGTGAAGATCATGACCGGGGCGCCCATCCCGCGAGGTGCGGACACCGTGATCCCGTTCGAGCGCACCGATCGCGGAAACGCGCGGGTCAGCATCCAGGACGGCCCTCCGACGGGGTCCCACGTCCGCGCCCAGGGCAGCGACGTCCAGGCCGGCGACCTCGTGCTGACCTCCGGAACCGTGCTCGGCGCGCGCGAGATCGGGCTCCTGGCGGCGCTCGGCGCACCCCGCGTCCAGGCTCGCCCGCGGCCACGCGTCGTCATCATCTCCACCGGCAGCGAGCTCCGTGAGCCGGGCACCCATCTCGACTACGACTCGATCCACGACGGCAACAGCTACATGCTGGCCGCCGCCGTGCGCGCTGCCGGTGCGATCGCGTACCGCGTGGGCGCGGTCGACGACAACCCGCGCTCGTTCCGGAAGGTGCTTTCCGAGCAGCTCGTGCGCGCCGACCTCGTCGTCACGAGCGGCGGGGTCAGCATGGGCGAGAAGGACGTCGTCAAGGAGACATTGTCCGCCCTCGGCACCGTCTCCTTCGACAAGGTGGCCATGCAGCCGGGCAAGCCGCAGGGCTTCGGCCGGGTCTTCGACGAGCAGAAGCCGATCATCACGCTGCCCGGCAACCCCGTCTCGGCCTACGTGTCGTTCGAGGTGTTCGTGCTGCCGGCCATCCGCCGCATGATGGGCCGAACGCCGTACCGCCGCCCCATGGTGCACGCCGTCCTGGCGTCCGACCTGGAGTCGCGCTCGGGCGTGCGCCAGTACGTGCGGGGCATCTTCGAGGTCACCCATCGCGGGGCCAAGGTCACGCCCGTCCAGGGACACGGCTCGCACCTCATGGGCGCGCTGGCGAAGTCCAACGCGCTCATCGTGGTGGGGGAGGACGAGACGGCGCTGAACCTGGGCGACACCGTCCGCACCCTGGTGCTCGACAGGCCGTTCTGATGGGTGAGCAAGAACTCAGCCACGTCGACGAGAGCGGCGACGCCCGCATGGTCGACGTCTCCGACAAGCCGGTCACCGCACGCTCGGCCACCGCGAGGGGTCGTGTCGAGGTCTCGCCCCGGGTCGTCGAGCTGCTGCGTGGTGACGGGGTGCCGAAGGGCGACGCGCTCGCCGTCGCGCGCATCGCCGGCATCATGGCCGCCAAGCGCACCCCGGATCTCGTCCCGCTGTGCCACCCGTTGGCGATCAGCGCCGTCGAGGTCGGCCTGGTCGTCGAGGACGAGTCCGTGGCGATCAGGGCCACCGTACGGACGACTGACCGCACCGGCGTCGAGATGGAGGCGCTCACGTCGGTCACCGTGGCCGCGCTCACCGTCATCGACATGGTCAAGGCCGTCGACCAGCACGCCCGCATCACCGACGTCGAGGTGGTCGCCAAGTCAGGCGGGCGCAGTGGCGACTGGAGCACCGAGTGAAGGGCGCCGTCGTCGTGGCGTCGGGGCGAGCCGCCGCCGGCGTCTACGACGACACGACCGGCCCCCTGCTCGTCGACGCGCTGTCGTCCTGGGGCTTCGACACCCCGGAGCCGGTGGTCGTCCCCGACGGGGCAAAGGTCGGTGAGGCCGTCCGTGCCGCGCTCGACGGCGGCGCCGACGTCGTCCTGACCACCGGGGGCACCGGCATCAACCCGACTGACCGCACCCCCGAGGCCACCCGGCCGCTGCTCGACCGTGAGCTGCCGGGCGTGGCCGAGGCGATCCGGGCGTACGGGGTCGCCAACGGCATCCCCACCGCGATGCTCTCGCGAGGACTGGCCGGCGTCTCCGGCCGCGCCGTGGTCGTCAACCTGCCCGGCTCGCGCGGGGGAGTGAAGGACGCGATCGCCGTGCTCGCCGACGTCGTGCCGCACGCCGTCGACCAGCTGCGCGGCGGCGACCACGCGCCGCGCACCGACGACGGGGGCGAACCCTGACCACTGGATGGCCGGTCACGCTCCGGCACGGTCACGTCGGCGTCCGTCCGATGCGGCGCCGCGACGCTGCCGCCTGGCAGCGGCTCCGTCATGACAACGCCGCGTGGCTCGGACCCTGGGAAGCGACCCTGCCACCCGAGGCCGGACGTCCGACGATGTCGTACCGCGCCATGATCGGCTCGATGCGGCGCCGCGCGCGAGCCGGCCAGTCGATGCCCTTCGCCCTGACGTGGGACGACCGGATGGTGGGCCAGCTGACGGTCAACGGCATCTCCTGGGGTTCCGCTCGGTGGGCGAGCCTCGGCTACTGGGTCGCGCAGAGCCACGCCGGCCGCGGCATCACCACCACGGCGGTGGCGCTCGTCTGCGACCACCTCTTCACGGAGGTGCATCTGCACCGCATCGAGATCGCCATCCGGCCTGAGAACGCGGCCAGCCTCCGGGTCGTGGAGAAGCTCGGGTTCACGGAGATCGGCACGGCACCGGGGTTCCTGCACATCGCCGGCGACTGGCGCGACCACCGTGTCTTCCAGGTGCTCGCCGGTCAGGTCGGCGACGGGCTCGTGAACCGACTGTCGAACTCCGCCGCCGAGTAGGCGGCAATCGCGAGCCCCTGTTTCCCTCTCGTCGCACCAGTCACACAAGGTTTCAGGCGACACACGGCGGCACGTGCCGTGAATCGGCGATCAGGGGGCCTACGGTTTTGCACGTGGGCACCGGTCTGATCGTCGCGTTCGTCGTCGCCATCTGGGCGGCGTACTTCGTGCCCCTGGTGCTGCGTCGCTACGACGAGGCGAGCACGTCGTCGTCCCTGGAGGACCTGAGCCCACTCAGCCGCGTGATCCACCGTCCCACCACGCGCACCGACGACGCCGAGACGCCGGAGCCCACGCCGGCCGTCAGCGCGTCGTCCACCAAGGTCGATGCCAAGGTCGACCTCGAGCCCATGGCAGCTGCCGCTTCCCCACCCAGCCCACGGGCGACGCGTTCCGCGGCACGTCTGGCGGCGCGCAGACGGCGACGCACTCTGCTCACGCTGATCGCCGCCACGGCGATCGTTGGAGGAGTCGTCGCGTTCCGGGTGTTGCCGGTCTGGTCGATCGCGATCCCGGTCGGGCTCATCCTCGCGTGGCTGGTCGCGTGCCGGATCCAGGTCCGGCATGAGCGCGGGATCTCCTCGAAGCGCACCACGAAGACGGCCCAGACCAAGACGGCCCAGACCAAGACAACCAAGACCAAGACAACCAAGTCCAAGACCGCCAAGTCCAAGACAGCGAAGTCCAGGACAGCCAAAGCATCGACAGGTGCTCACCACGACGAGTCCACCGTCATCGTGTCCGGCCAGGTCGAGGACGTGAACCCCTCGCGTCGCCACATCATGGAGTCCACACCGCTCGAGGTCGACGCCCTCGACGAACAGCTCGTCATCGCCGCTCCCTCGGTCGCCACCACCGGAGACCTGGTCTGGGACCCGCTGCCGGTCACCATCCCGACGTACGTCACCAAGCCGCGTGCCGGACGCACCGTTCGCACGATCGACTTCGCCCAACCGGGCGCCTGGACGTCCGGTCACGTCGAGGGCGAGGACGTCGAGCTTCCGGGTCGCGAGCAAGCCGCCGACGACCGTCCGCGGCGGGCCGCCAACCAGTAGGGAGCCGTCGGCCGCCTGATATCCTCGGCGGTGCTCGGCTCGACATCCCGGGGCTATGGCGCAGTTGGTAGCGCGTCTCGTTCGCAATGAGAAGGTCGGGGGTTCGAATCCCCCTAGCTCCACCGCCCGCGTTCGGTCTCCTCCTCCGAGGAGAGCCGGCGCGGGCGTTCGTCGCCGGCGCCAAATCGTCGTTTACCGGACGTACATGTTCCGTCAATCTAGTGTTTGGGACGAGGAAGGGACCGGTCATGGACGACGTCGAATTCACAGCTCCCGGCAAGGGCCCGTGGGAGCTCGAGGCCACTCATTTCTCCCGCCCGATGGCGCGATTCGGTGGGACGGCCTACCCCGAGGCGATGCCGAAGGGCTTCGGGCAGGGCATGGCACGGTACGGAGCGATGCTCGACCACCTGCAGCCGGCCATCGTGAACGGGTTCTGCTACATCCAGCCGGTCGCCTACCTCGCTCCGAAGGGTGCGATGGGACCGCCGCCGACGCCCGTCCTGTGGCTGCTCACGCGTCTCCATCCCAAGATGAGGGCCCGGATCGCCACCGCGGCTCGGGCGTTCGAGGAGAAGCAGTGGCGCCAGGACCTGGAGGTCTGGGACACCACCGACAAGCCCGGGGCCATCGAGGCGCACCAGGCGATCCAGATGATCGACGTCGGAGCGCTGACCGATGACGGTCTCGTCGAGCATCTCGCGCAGTGCCACCAGCACTTGACGAAGATGATCGAGCTGCACCACAAGTACACCTCCACGTCCACCGTGGTCACGGGTGACTTCCTCGTCCAGACGCTCGGATGGACCGACGCGACGCCGGGCGAGGTGTGCAGCCTGCTCCAGGGCTCGTCGCCGATCTCCAACGGGTTCGCCGCCGAGGAGCTCATCAAGGCCGGTGAGGCACTCGCGACCAGCGACTCCGCCATGACGCGCCTGCGCTCCGCGGATCCGGCGACGGAGAAGATCGAGTCGCTGTCCGGTGATCCGGACGTCGGTCCCGCCGTGCGCGCCTACGTCGACGCGGTGCGGTTCCGCTCCGTCGGCTACGACGTCGGCGATGCCACCGCTGGTGAGATGCCCGACCTTTTGGTCGGAGCCTTGCTGACGGCCGCCGACGGCACCACGCCGCGCCCCGAGGACACCTCGCGGGTGGATGCTCTGCGGGCCAAGGTCCCGGCCGAGCACGTCGCGGAGTTCGACGCGCTGCTCGCCGAGGCCCGCCTGGTCAACCGTCTCCGCGACGAGAGAGGTGTCTACTCAGACGGCTGGGCCACCGGCCTGGCGCGGCGCGCGCTGCTCGAGGCCGGTCGCCGGCTTCACGATCGAGGGCTGCTCCTCGATGCCCAGCACGCAGCGGACCTCCGGATCGACGAGCTCGCCTCGTTGCTGCGCGGCGATGGCGGGCCGACGCCGACCGAGGCCGCGGAGCACCATGCGTGGCGGACGACCAAGACGATCGCGGACGCGCCGCCGTTCCTCACGGCGATGCCCGCGCCCCCGCCTCCGGCGGAGATCCTGCCCCCCGCGGGCCGTCGCACCATGCGCGCGATCGGTGCCGTCCTGTCGAACCTGTTCGCCGTCTCCGAGGAGGACAACACGGAAACCGTGCTCCGCGGCATGTCGGTCAACGAGGGGACGTACGAAGGCACGGCGCGCCTGGTCGACGACGCGGCGGACTTCGGGCGGATCCAGCAGGGCGACGTGCTCGTGACGCGGAACACCTCGCCGTACTTCAACGTGGTGCTCCCGCTGCTTGGAGCGATCGTCACCGACCGCGGTGGCCAGCTCAGCCATGCGGCCATCGTGGCCCGTGAGTACGGCATCCCGGGCGTCGTCGGCACCCGCGATGCGACCACGACGATCCCCGACGGAGCGCGCATCCGGGTGGACGGCACGACCGGCGAGGTCCACGTCTTGTCCGTCCCGTGATCGCCCCGCTGGCCGACGCCGTCGACCCCGAGGTCCACGGCGGCAAGGCGGTCCAGCTGGGAGCCGCGATCCGGAGCGAGCTGCCCGTCCCGCCCGGTTTCGCCCTGTCGCCGGACGTCGTCGACGCCGTGGCACGACGAGATCCCGCAGTGGTCGCCGAGCTCGCCGAGGTGAGCGACGAGCTGGGCCTGATGGCGGTCCGGTCCAGCGCCCTGGACGAGGACTCCGCCGACGCGAGCTTCGCGGGCGCCCACCTGAGCGTGCTGGCGGTGTCCGGGCTCGACGCCACCATCGCCGCCGTGGAGGCGGTGCACCAGTCCGCTCAGCAGGCGGGTGCCCAGAGCTATCGGGAGCAGATGGGCCTCGACCCCACCGCACGCATGGCCGTCGTCATCCAGGCCCTGATCGACGCCGAGATGGCGGGTGTGCTCTTCACCCGCAACCCGGTCACCGGCGCCGACGAGCGGGTGATCGAGGCCAGCTGGGGACTGGGTGAGGCCGTGGTCTCGGGGATCGTCACCCCGGACAGCTATCGGGTCGCGCGCGGCGGGCACGAGCTCGAGCGCACCCTGGGCGACAAGGACGTGGCCATTCGGCCCCGCAGCCAGGCCGGAGACGGAGACCCGACCGAAGAAGTACCGGTCGGACCGGATCTCGTCGGCGTGTACTGTCTCGGCGAGGCCGAGCTCGAGGCTCTCGACGCGCTGGCGACGCGTTGCGACCAGGTCTACGACTCGACCGACCACGACATCGAGTTCGCGTTCCGCGACGGGGAGATCTACTTGCTGCAACGACGCCCGATCACCCGTGTCTGAGATCGCGCCGGCAACCGGTGGCGGCGCCCGCCTGGTCGCCGCGTCGCTCTCGGCCACCCTCATGCCGTTGAACTCGACGATGATCGCCGTCGCACTCCCGGACATCAGCGAGGAGTTCGGCCGGGATCCAGCGCTGGTGACCCAGGCACTGGTCACGAGCTATCTCATTGCTGCCGTGGTGCTCCAGAGCCCGGCCGGGAAGGTCGGTGACCGCATCGGTCACGTGCGCATGGTGGCAGCCGGTCAGCTCCTCGTCGCAGTCGGCGCCCTGCTCGGGTTCCTCGCACCCTCGCTCCTCGTGCTGATCGTCGCCCGCATCCTGATGGCGGCCGGTAGTGCCGCACTGGTGCCGTCGACGCTGGCGCTCCTGCGTCACGGGCTCCCACCCGAGCGGCGAGGGCGCGCGTTCGGTGCGTTCGGCGCGATGATGGCGTTGAGCGCCGCACTGGGGCCGGTGGTCGGCGGCGAGCTGGTCAAGGCGTTCGGCTGGCCCAGCGTGTTCGCCGCGAACCTGCCGGTGCTCGCCGTCTCGGTGGCTCTGGGTGCCTTCGCCGGTCGCGTCGTGGCGGAGCCGGTACAGGCCGCTCGCCCGCGCTTCGACTGGGTCGGCACCGGTCTGCTCGCCGCAGGGCTGACGTCGATCATCCTGGGCCTGCGTCCCGACGGCGGACACGTGGTCCTGCTGCTCGTGGTCGGCATCGGTCTGCTGGTTCCGTTCGCGCTGTGGGAGCGGCGGGCCGCGGATCCCGTCGTCGCGTTCTCCCTGTTCCGGTCGGTGCCCTTCTCGGCCGGCGCCTTCCTGATCGCGGTGCAGAACCTGGTGATGTACGCACTGATCTTCCAGATCCCGCTCGTGGCCGTCGCCCTGTTCGACCTGGAGGCTCGCGGAACGGGACGACTCCTGGTGTCGATGATGCTCGCGATGGTCATCACGTCGCCCATCGCCGGACGCCTCACCGACCATCTCGGCGCGCGGTCGCTGGCGATCGCCGGATCGATGGTGGCGCTGCTGGGCATTGCAGCCCTCGCCTGGATCGACCTGACCTCGCCCGGCCAGCTGGCGCCACCGCTGGTGCTGCTCGGGATCGGACTCGGTCTCACGACGCCGGCCGCCCAGAGTGCGTCGATGTCGGCGGTCGGGGCGGATCTCGCCGGCATGGCGGCCGGCATCGGCTCGACGATGCGCTATCTCGGCGGCATCGTCGGCGTCGCCGTGATGAGCCTGCTGCTCGACGTGCACGGCACCCGCGCCGAGGTCGTGGCCGAGCACCGGACGCTCATGGTCGTCTTCGGGGGAGCGCTGCTCTTCGGCCTGCTCTGCTCGGCCTTCCTGCCCGGTCGCGTCGACACCCCGGTCCCGAATCGCTCCGCCGCGGAACCCGGCGCCTGACGTCGGCCCGGTCCCTAGACGGCGATGTTCAGGGCGACGGTCATGCCGTCCGTGGCGGATCCGGACACCTTCGCCATCTGCAGCGAGTAGCCGTCGGCGAACACCATGTCGCTCGTCAGCGACGTCTTCGCGAGGTTGTCGCTGCTGCCCGGGTAGCCCGAACCGGCGTACACCGTGCGAGCGGCGTCCTCCGGCAGCGCGATCTGCGACGTGCGCAGCTTGTCGCTCGCGCTGACCGCCGCCTTCTGCGACGGGTAGACCTCGAAGTGGATGTGCGGCCACCGGCCGTCGTAGGCGGCGGGGAAGATCGAACGGAACTCGACCTTGCCCTGCGCGTCGGCCACCTGCACGCCACGCAGGTAGTTCTCGTCCGCGATCTCGTCGTCGTACATGGAGTAGCGGCCCTCGGCGTCGCAGTGCCACAGGTAGATCGCGGCTCCTTCGTACGGCTTCACGTCGCCGTCGTTCATGTTCAGGAGGGTGAGGGCGATCGTCGTCGCGACTCCACGCGCCACGCCGCTTGATCCGCCGAAGCTGCTGGTGATGTCGCTGCGAACGATGCCGCTCTCGGTCAGGACGTTGACGCCGTTCGAGCCGTCGGCCGGGAAGGGGCCGCCGGTCTCCTCGGGGACTTCGCCCTTCTCGACCTGCACGGACGACTTCGGGCCGCCGCCGGAGGGAGGACCTCCCGACGGGCGACTCGTCGACGTCGTGTCGTTGCCGCCACCGCACGCGGCGAGAGCGGCGGCCAGTCCGGCAGCGCTGAGCAGGCCCAGCGCTCGGCGGCGGTCCAGGAGGGTCGGCAGGTCGTGGCTGAGGCCGAGGTCGTGCTCCTCGGGCGCTTGCTCGTCGATGCTCATGCCGACGAATCTAGGGACGGAACATGTGCGAACGCTGTGAAGCCGCTGTGATGACGCCGTCAACGTGACGGCAAGGCCCTAGGCCTTCGGCGATCGCTCGGCGACCAGGTCGACGAGGTCGGCGACCGAGTCGACGACGCGGGTCGGTCGGTAGGAGAACCGCTCGACCTGATCGGGCCGCGTCGATCCGGTCGTCACCAGGATCGTGCGCACGCCGGCCTCGAGCCCGGAGATGATGTCCGTGTCCATGCGGTCGCCGATCATCACCGTCGACTCCGAGTGCGCCTGCAGCTTGTTCAGGGCGCTCCGCATCATCAGCGGGTTCGGCTTGCCGATGAAGTACGGCTTCTGCCCGGTGGCGGTGCTGATCAGCGCTGCCACCGATCCGGTGGCCGGCATGGTGCCGTGGATGCTCGGGCCGCTCACGTCCGGATTGGTGGCGATGAATCGCGCACCTCCCTCGATCAGCCGGATCGCCCGGGTGATCGACTCGAACGAGTACGTGCGGGTCTCGCCCAGCACCACGTAGTCGGGGCTGCGCTCGGTCATCACGTAGCCGATGTCGTGCAGGGCCGTGGTCAGACCGGACTCGCCCACGACATAGGCCGAGCCGTTGGGGCGCTGGTCGAGCAGGAACTGCGCGGTGGCCAGCGCCGAGGTCCAGATCGAGTCCTCGGGAACGTCGATGCCGCTGGCCAGCATCCGTGCTCGAAGGTCACGGGGTGTGTAGATGGAGTTGTTGGTCAGGACCAGGAACGGACGTCCGGACTGCTTCAGGGCGTCGATGAACTCGACGGCTCCCGGGATGGGGTCTTCCTCGTGGACCAGGACGCCGTCCATGTCGGTCAGCCAGGTCTCGATGGGGCGCGGGTCGGTCATGGTCACATTGTGTCGTGCCCGCCCACCGCCGGCGTCGAGAGGCGCTCGATGGCCGCTCCGACGTTCGTCAGATAGCGGCTGAGGGCTTCCTGGGCACGCGGCTCGTCCAGGTGGTCTGGCAGGGCCTGCATGAGATTGAGTCGGCTGGAGGCGACCCACGAGGCCACCTTCGGGTCCTTCGACCAGACCATCTCGGCCAGCCACGTCATACGCGTCATCGGCCCCCAGTCGTCGACGCTGCTCGGGTGTGGGTGGGGCGGGCTCAACTGGTTCTTCTCCTCGTCGGACGCGTCTTGCGCCTCGATGAAGCCCAAGAGCGCAGCGTTGAACGAGGGAGACCCGTAGCGCACCTGCTGGAGCACGATCTGACCGGCGTCAAAGATGGGAACAGCTGGAGAGTCGCGCAGACCGATGGCCGAGCAGTCCACGTGCAGCACTTCTGCGCTGGTCGGCACCTCGCCTTGGTCGAGGACGATCCTGTCCGAATCGATGGCTCGCACCCGGCCGAGACGCACGACGTCCTCGATGCCTCTCAGCTCTGCGAGCTCCGGCTGGCTGAGCATGGTGGCCCGGAACATCGTCGGCCAGACGCTCTGATCAATGCGCATGAGTCGTCCGGACGCCTCGAGTCGCTCGAACATGTCGGAGGGGTCACTGGCTTGTGCGGCTGCTTCGGCGTCCCAGGCGATGCCCTCCATGATCTGAGCCACCTGGTCGAGCGGTTGCAGGGCCGCCCGGTCCTGGAACCACATGTCGCGGGGCCGCACCCAGCGGATCTGATCGGCGGCGACGTCGTGGTCGAGGAGCCACAGACAGGCGTCGACGCTGGTCTTCCCCGATCCGACGACGGTGAAACGTCGGTATGACTCTGCGACGTCCGGAAGGGCGTTGATCGGGACGAACGAGGCATCCGGCGACACCGTGAACGACGGCGTGTGAGTGGCCGGGACGGATGTCTCCTGATACGTGGCGTCGACGACGCGGCGGCGCACCCGCACCGTGTGCACGTCCCCGCTTCGCAGGTCTCGGATCCGATGCTCGTTGCCATTGCCGCCGAGGTGGTCGTGTCGCCCGAGAAGCTGGGCCCGGCCGGTCGGCTCGAGGCGGTCGCCGAGGACGCGCTCGAAGTACGCACAGATCTCCGCCGCGCTCGCCTGCTCGTAGAACCCCTTGTTCCTTCCGGACTCGATCAGCTGGTCACGACCGAGCGGCATCGAGTTGACGCCGTAGTAGGCAGAGGGCGAGTGGAGGCGGATGAACGGGTAGGCGTCTCTCCAGTGTCCGCCCGGGTCCTGGCGCCGATCCACCAAGACGACCTCGACGTCGGATTCGGCCAGCAGCGAGTCAGCAAAGGCGAGCCCGGCGGTTCCCGCACCCACGATCAGGTAGTCGGTGTCGATGTCCATCGCTCTCCAATACGAAAACACGTTCACGGTAGCGGTCTTGTAGGGTCCGTCCGATGAAGATCACCGAAGTCGCGGACGGCGTTTACGCCGTCGAGGGCTCCGCCGTCAACTGGACGCTGATCGCCGAGGGCGACGCCCTCACGCTCGTCGACGCCGGATATCCGGGCGACCACGACGAGGTGCTCGCGTCGATCGGCGAGATCGGTCACCGGCTGGGCGACCTCGAGGCGGTGCTCGTGACCCATGCCCACATCGATCACATCGGTTCGCTGCCGCGGCTGCTCGAGGCACACCCGGTGCCGGTGCTCCTGTCGCCGATCGAGGCCCGGCACGCGCGTCGCGAGCACCTCGAGCAGGCGAGCCCTGCCGACATCGTGCGCAACCTGTGGCGTCCCCGCGTGCTGCCCTGGGCGCTTCACCTGGTGCGCAAGGGCGCCATGAACGACCCCGGCGTGCCCACGGCCACCGACTTCGGCCCAGAAATCGGCACCGGGGACGTCATCGAGGTGCCCGGGCGGCCCGTCCCGATCGCGACGCCGGGCCACACCAGCGGCCACACCGTCTACCTCCTGCCCAGTGCTCGTGTGCTGCTCACCGGCGACGCGCTGGTGACAGGACACCCCCTGAGCTCTGCGGACGGGCCGCAGAAGCTCATGGGCTTCTTCCACCACGACACCGAACAGGTGGACGCCTCGCTCGACGTGATCGCCGCCGTCGACGCGGACGCGATCATCCCCGGCCACGGGCCGGTGTACCGGGGCACTCCCCGAGACGCGGTGGCCGCGATCCGCGCGTGATCAGGCTTGGCGTCGCGCGGCCGTGCGTCCACGCCGCACCAGCCACCAGGCGCCCCACCCGAGCGCTGCCACGGCGAGCCACGGCAGCAGCACGCCGGCGAGCGACACGATGCCGTTGACGGTGTCGACGAGGGCGTCCCATCCCTTCGTGAGGCCGCCCTTGAAGCCGCCGGGGGAGACCGACGAGGCCGAGCCCTTCTGGATCAGCTCGACGCTGAGGGTCGACAGCGCGACCTGGTCGGTGAGCGACTTGCGCTGGGCCTGCAGGCTCTCGAGCTGCTCCTGGCGCTGGGTCAGGGCACCCTCGGCGCTGACGACGTCGCTGCTCGACGTGGCCTCGGACAGGATCTTCTCGAGCCGGTCGATCGAGATCTCCAGCGCCTTGATCCGGGCGTCGAGGTCCTGGCCCTGCGCGGTGACGTCGTCGTTCTGCACGTCGACGGTGCCGACGTCCCCGTACGTGGCGAGCTTGGCGAGTGCCTTCGACATCTGGCCGCTCGGCACCCGGACGGTCAGCGAGGCCGAGGTGCGACCGTCGCCGTTCTTGCTCTCCGTGCGGCCGTCGACCCGACCCGAGCTCGCCTCGACCCACTCCGAGAAGCGCTTCGCGACGTCGCGGGGGTCGTCGACGGTGACGTCGACGCTGCCCGTGGTGATGACCTCTCGCACGTCGCGGGGCGCGACGGGGGCCGCCTTCTTGCCGGTGGAGTCCTCCTGGAGGGCGGTGTCGCTGCCGGCCCTCGACGAGGTCGAGGGTGCGGTGCTCCCGCCGGCGGAGTCGTTCGACCCGGCGTCGGGGTTCGGCAGCTGGGAGAACCCGACGCCACCGATGACGACGACGAAGCAGGCCGCGGCCAGCGCGCCGAGGCCGCGACGGACGCGGCGGCCGCGTCGGGCGACATCGGCGTCGACGGCATTCATGATCGACGACCGCATCGTGTCGATGCGTCGCTCGTCGAGCTCTGGAGTGGTCATGATGTCTCCCTCATGGAACGCAGGTCGGCGCGGAGGCGGGTGCGCAACCGGTGCAGGCGATTGCGCACGACGGCGTGCGAGACGCCGAGCTCGCGGGCAGCCTGCTCGTAGGTGCGGTCGCCCTCGACGCACAGCTCGTAGAGCCGGCGGTCGTTCGGGGCCAGGGCCGCGACGGCCTTGTCGATCTCGGCCCGCACCTGGGCCGCCTCGACCTCCCGCTCGACGGACGAGTCGGCCCCGTGCGGCACGTCGTCGTCGAGGGGGACGCCCTGTCGTCGTGACGCTCGCCGGTACGCGTTGAGCGCGGTGAAGCGCGCGGTGACCAGCAGCCACGGGAGCAAGGACCCGTCGACGGGCGTGATGGCGCGGATCCGGCGCCACGTGGTGACGAAGACGTCCTGGGTGATCTCCTCGGCCTCGCCGGCGTCGCGGACCACCGAGTACGCCTGCCAGTAGACCGGCCGCACGTGCCGGTCGTACAGGTCCGCGAACGCCAGCCGGTCTCCGGCCTGCGCGCGCGTCAGGAGCTCGACGTCGTCCGCGACCTCGGTCACTGGGCTCATACCCTTCCATGTCGGTTCCGGCCCCACCGTCTCACGTTCGGGGGACCCAATTTCGCGCGTAAACTCAAGTGATGGTGAAGGGTCTCCGCGCCATGGGGCGCAGGTCGCAGGCCCTGCTGGCGGCAGGTGTGGCGGTGCTGGCCCTGGTCATCGTGGTGCCGATCATCGACGACGAGCCCCGGGTCGATCCCTACCTGAACTTCCTCACGGCCCATCTGGACGTCCTCCCCACGGAACCCGCGGCCGTCTCGTCGGATGCGAAGTTCGCACGCAGGATCGGGAAGATCACCGATCTCGACCACGTCGACCCCGCCCTCGACGCCTGCGCCGGACCCGTCGCGGTGTACCTCGGCCACGGCCGTCCCATGCTCGTCGCCGAGCACGACTACTGCGGTGGCTCGGCCTGGATGCCGAAGATCGACGCGAACGACGTCGTCATGCTGTCCGGCCTGGGGGTCGACCCGGGCCTCTACCGGGCCGAGACCGTCACGTACGTCCCGCGCTACGGCTCGACGCTCCGCGACATGCCGGACGGCGACGTCGTGCTCCAGACCTGTGTGTCGAGGACCCGGATGGTGCTGGTCGGGTTGCGCTACGCCGCCCCGGCCCAGGCCTGAGCCCTTGACATATGCGGAGGACTTGTCAAGTCACTTGACATGTCGTACCTTGATGTCAAGTACCCGCACTGAGGAGTGACTCCCATGACCATCGAAGCCACCATCGACGGCCAGCTCGTCCGCTGGCGCGACAGCAAGCGCTACCTCTGGATCATGGGGGCGATCATCCCGCTGATCCCGCTGGCCATGTGGGGCCTCTACGCCTGGACCGGCTCGACGCTCTCGTGGTTCTTCGGTCCGTTCTTCGTCTTCGTGCTGATCCCGCTCTTCGACCTGCTGGCGGGGCTCGACCCGAACAACCCGCCGGACGAGGTCATCGAGGCGCTCGAGGAGGACCGGTACTACCGCTGGATCACGTACGCGTTCATCCCGATGCAGCTCGTCGGCCTCATCTGGGGCGCCTACCTGCTCGGCGGCGGCACGCTGCCGGGCATCGAGGACCCGCTGACGGTCGTGCAGAAGGTCGGCCTCGCGACCGGCCTCGGCATGGTCGCCGGCATCGGCATCAACACCGCCCACGAGCTGGGCCACAAGAAGGAGCAGATGGAACGCTGGTTCGCCCGCGTCGCCCTGGCCCAGACCTTCTACGGGCACTTCTACATCGAGCACAACCGTGGCCACCACGTGCGCGTCGCGACGCCCCCGGACCCCGCCAGCGCACGTCTCGGCGAGACCGTCTGGGAGTTCTTCCCCCGCACCATGTGGGGCAGCCTGAAGAGCGCGTGGGGCCTGGAGAAGAAGCGCCTCGACCGACGCGGGGTGTCCCCGTGGTCGCTGAAGAGCGACCTCATGAACGCGTGGATGTTCTCGGTCGTGCTGTGGGGCGGCCTGATGATCGCCTTCGGCTGGGAGATCTTCCCGTACCTCGTCGTGCAGGCGATCCTCGGCATTGCGCTGCTGGAGTCCGTCAACTACCTCGAGCACTACGGCATGAAGCGTGAGCTGCTCGACTCCGGCCGCTATGAGCGCCCCAACCCGAGCCACAGCTGGAACAGCAACAACATCGGCACGAACGTGCTGCTGTACCACCTGCAGCGGCACAGCGACCACCACGCCAACCCGACGCGGCGCTACCAGGCGCTGCGCGACTTCAAGGAGGCACCGGCCCTGCCGACGGGCTACGCCGGGATGATCGTCCTCTCGTGGGTGCCGGCCATCTGGCGCAGCGTCATGGACCACCGCGTGCTCGACCACTTCGACGGTGACGTCTCGCGGGCCAACCTGCATCCGCGCACGACCCAGAAGTACCTCGCCCGGTACGGGAGCGGCAGCGTGAAGGAAGAAGCGGCATGAGCGAGCGCAGCGAGCGAACGATCAGGCACCTCATGCCGGGACCTCCGTACCGTGCCTTTTCCACGGAGGTTCCGGCATGAGCCAGTTCATCTGCCCCAACTGCGAGTACGTCTACGACGAGGACAAGGGCGACGAGCACGAGGGCTGGCCGGCGGGCACGCCGTTCGCCGACATCGACCCCGACTGGACGTGCCCCGACTGCGGCGTGCGCGAGCAGGTCGACTTCCTGCCGATCGAGGAGTTCGAGCACAACGACCAGGACGGCAACGTCATCTCGGCCGAGACGCGTCGTCCCGCCGACGGTGACGCATGACCGTGAGCTTCAGGGCCGAGGTCCAGGGCCTGCTGCGTGAGCGGCTGCTCGACGCGGCCCACGAGATGATCGAGACGTCGGGCTGGTCGTCGGTCACGATGGCCAAGCTCGCCTCGGCCGTCGGCGTGAGCCGGCAGACGGTCCACACGGAGGTCGGGACGCGTCACGGCCTCGCCGAGGCGCTCACCCTGCGCGAGCTGGGCCGCTTCCTCGACCTCGTCCGGGCGCGGATGGGCGCCGAGACCGACATCGTCGAGGGCATCCGGTCGGCCTGTCAGGGCGTGCTCGAGCTGGGCAAGTCGAGTGTCCTCGTGCGTACCGTCTTCGGGTCGGTGACCGACTCGAACGATGCCGACTTCCTGACCATCCTCACCACCGAGTCCGGCGAGATCGTCGAGCTGGCGGTCACCGTGGTCACCGAGTCAGTCCGCGAGCTCTACCCGCCGCTGCCGTTCACCGAGGACGAGCTCGACGTCGCGGCCGAGGCCATCGTGCGCCTGGTGCTGTCGGCGCTGACGCGGCCGTCGAAGCCGCCGGCCGAGGCCGCCGACGACATCGCGTGGGTCATCGAGCTCGCGCTCGCGGGGGCCAGCGCTCGCGCCGCCCAGGACGCGGGCTAGATCCAGCGGTCGAACCACATCCGGTCGTGCCAGGCGTCGTACGGGAGGATCCCGAACGTCCAGACCGGGTAGAAGTACCAGAAGCCGATGACGACGGCGGTGAGCAACGCCCCGGCGGCCAACCACACGGAGTAGCGGCCCCGTGGCGTGGAAAGACGGCGCCGAGCCAGGTCGAGCAGGAGGCAGATCGCGATGATCATGAACGGCAGCGTCGCCACCGCGTAGAAGGAGAAGATCGGCCGGTCCATGATCGGCAGCCACGGAGCCCAGGTCGCGAGCAGCCCCAGCACCGGCACCGACCACCGCCAGTCGCGATCGGCGATCCACACGAACATCGCCACCGCCGACGCGGCCAGGCCCGGCCACCACACGGCCGGGTTGCCCAGGATCAGGGTCTCCCGGATGCAGCTCGATGCCGCCGCCGCACCACATGGGGCGGCCGGCAGGTCGCTCTTCACCGCCACGCTCACCGGACGGTCGAGAACGAGCCATCCCCAGGCCTGTGACTGGTAGTCGTGGGACTGCGCGGCGAGGTATGCGCCGGTGTGGAAGTGGTACGTCATCACGTGGTAGTGCCAGAGGGACCGCAAGGCGTCCACGCTCTGCCCGAGGAAGCCCGAGGACGGGTCCTTCACGTAGGCGCCCCACGCCGCCTCGTCCCCGTAGCCGAGCCCGAACCGCTGCTCGTAGACGCCGTGGTGGATCAGCCAGCCCGTCCACGTCGCCACGTAGACGACGGCCGCCACTCCCACCAGTGTCACGAACGCGGGCACGCCGACGGCGACCAACGACGTGAACCACGACCGGCGGGACAGCGTCCGGTGCCGGCCCAGCACGGTGCGCCGGTACCGCCGACGCGCGATGACCTCCCACACGACCACCGCGACGCCGAACACCGCGAGCACGTAGATGCCGCTCCACTTCGTGCCGCAGGCCAGGCCGAGGCACAGCCCGGCCAGGAGCTGCCACGGTCGGAGCAGGCGATGGCGATGACGGTCGAGCCGTGACCCGATCCAGTCGTGGTCGGCCACCAGGCACGCCACGGCGGCGACGATCCAGAACGTCAGGAATCCGTCGAGCAGGGCCAGCCGGGACATCACGAGATGGGTGCCGTCGAGGGCGAGCAGGAGGCCGGCGAGGCAGCCGATCACGGTCGATCCGGTCAGGCGCCGCACCAGCCGGGCGAGCACGAGCACCGTCAGCGCGCCGACGACCGCCGCACTGACCCGCCAGCCGAACGAGTCCATCCCGAACGCCTGCTCACCGATCGCGATGAGCCACTTGCCTGCCTCGGGGTGCACGGTCTGCGTCGGCTGGCCGGAGATGAACAGATCGGACAGGTGACCGGCGGCAATCTTCTTGTCGGCGTCCTCGACGTAGTCCTGGGCGTATCCGACGTGCAGCATCGACCACGCGTTCTTGGCGTAGTACGTCTCGTCGAACGACAGCGTGCCCGGACGCCCGAGGTGCCAGAGGCGCACGCCCAGCGCGAGCGCCATGACAACCAGTGGACCGATCCACCCCCACAGGCGCTCGTGGCGGATGGCGGCGGACACTCTGTCGATCGTAGGCGCTCCGCGCCCGGGCCAATCGTAGGCGTCCTCGAACGCTGGCACGATGGACCCGTGCTCGTCCTCGCCGCCACACCCATCGGACGCGCCGCCGACGCCTCACCGCGGCTGGCGGAGCTGCTCGCGTCGGCCGATGTCGTCGCCGCCGAGGACACCCGACGCCTGCGTCGTCTGGCGTCGGATCTCGGTGTCAGTGTCGGCGGGCGGGTCGTCTCGTACTTCGAGGGCAACGAGCGCGAGCGGACGCCTGAGCTCGTGGAGGCAGTCGCCGCCGGCGGCACGGTCCTCCTCGTGACCGATGCGGGCATGCCGAGCGTCTCCGATCCCGGCTACCGGCTGGTCGCCGCCTGCGTCGAGGCAGGCCTCGACGTCACCGCCGTGCCCGGCCCCTCGGCCGTGCTGACGGCACTCGCCGTGTCCGGGCTGCCGGTCGACCGGTTCTGCTTCGAAGGTTTCGCCCCGCGCAAGGCCGGCGAGCGACGGCGCATCTTCGGCGCACTGAGCCGGGAGCCGCGCACCATGGTGTTCTTCGAGTCACCACACCGCACCGCCGCGACCCTGGCCGCCATGGCGGAGGCGTTCGGCGCCGACCGTCCGGCCGCCGTGTGCCGCGAGCTCACCAAGACGTACGAAGAAGTGGTCCGCGGCCCGTTGTCCGAGCTCGTCGCCTGGGCTGAAAGCCAGGAGCACGGTGTGCGCGGCGAGGTGACCCTGGTGGTCGCCGGCTCCCCACCGGAGCAGCGCGACCGCTCCGCCGACGAGCTGCGCGCACTCGTGGGCCAGGCCGAGGCCGACGGGCTGAGCCGCAAGGACGCGATCGCCCGGGTGGCCGCTGAGACCGGCGTCCGGCGCCAGGAGGTCTACGCCGCCGCCCATGCGCGCTCACTAGGATGAAGCGCGTGCCACCAGCAGCCGACAAGACCTTCTACGTCACGACGCCGATCTACTACGTCAACGACGCACCGCACATCGGCCACGCCTACACGACCGTGATGGGCGACATCATCACTCGCTGGCACCGCCAACGCGGCGAGGACGTCTGGTACCTCACCGGCACCGACGAGCACGGGCTCAAGGTGCTGCGCAAGGCACAGCAGGAAGGCGTCACACCCAAGGAGTGGGCCGATCCACTGATCCAGACCGAGTGGATGCCGCTGCTCGAGACGATCGACGTCGCCAACGACGACTTCATCCGCACCACGGAACAACGTCACCTCGACGGTGCACGAGCGTTCTGGCAGGACCTCTACGACCGCGGTGCCGTCTACCAGGGTGAGTACTCCGGCTACTACAGCGTCGGCAGCGAGGAGTTCGTCGACGACGACGACGTGGTCGACGGCGAGGGCGACGACGAAGGATTCAAGATCTCCTCGCTCGACGGCAGTCGGGTCGAGTACATGACCGAGGAGAACTACTACTTCAAGCTGTCCGACTACCAGGAGAAGCTGCTCGAGCTCTACGAGTCGAACCCCGACTTCATCCGGCCCGCATCGGCCCGGAACGAGGTCATCTCCTTCGTGAGCCGTGGGCTCAGGGACCAGTCGATGTCACGGTCGACGTTCGACTGGGGCATCAAGGTCCCGTGGGACGAGAAGCACGTCATGTACGTCTGGATCGAGGCCCTCCTCAACTACGTCACCGCCGCCGGCTACGGCTCCGACGAGGAGAAGTTCGAGCGTCTCTGGCCCGCCGACATCCACATCGTCGGCAAGGACATCGCGCGCTTCCACGCCGTCATCTGGCCGGCGATGCTGATGGCGGCCGGCCAGCCGGTGCCGCACCAGGTGTTCGCGCACGGCTGGTTGCTCGTCGGCGGCCAGAAGATGAGCAAGAGCAAGGCCAACGGCATCCGGCCCGACGAGCTCGTCGACGTCTTCGGCTCCGACGCGTACCGCTACTACTTCGCCCGGGCCCTGACGTTCGGCAGCGACGGCTCGATCTCGTGGGAGGACATCAACGCGCGCTATCACGCCGAGCTCGCCAACGGCTTCGGCAACCTCGCGTCGCGGGTGGCGGCGATGATCGGCTCCTACTTCGGTGGGGCGTTGCCCGTGGCGGGCGAGCTCACCGACGCGGAGACCAAGATCGTGCGGACGGTGGAGTCCGCGGTGGCCGACGCCGACGCCGCCATCGACGCCGTCGCTCCGCAGGATGCCCTCGCCGCGATCTGGCGCATCGTCGAGGACCTCAACGGCTACCTGACCGAGCAGGCACCGTGGAAGCTGGCCAAGGCTGTGCCAGATGAAGGGGGGCCGGACGCGGCGGCCGAGGGTGGTCGGTTGGCCACGATCCTCGTCACCGCAGCCGAGGGGTTGAGGGCGCTCGCGGTGCTCCTCAACCCGGTGATGCCGAAGGCCACCGCCACGCTGTGGTCCTCGCTCGGGGCCGAGCCGGCCCTCGGACCGTTGGCCGACCAGCGCATCGCCGACGTGGCCACCTGGGGTGCACTGCCGGCCGGCTCGACCATCACCAAGGTGCCGAGCCTCTTCCCGCGCATCGAGACCCCATGAGTCGAGTCCCGTGACGGCTGCGACTGACGAGTGGCCCTGGCCCGATGCCCCGGACCCGTTGCCGTCCCCGGTCGTCGACAACCACTGCCACCTCGACCACCGCATCAAGGGCGGGCTGCTGATCGACGTCGACGACGCGCTCGACCGGGCCGCTGCCGTCGGTGTCACCCGGATCGTGCAGGTCGGCTGCGACGTCGAGGGCTCGCACTGGGCCGTCGAGACGGCGCGCGCCCAGCCGTCCGTCGTCGCCACCGTCGCGCTGCACCCGAACGAGGCGCCGCTCCTCGCGGAGCAGGGCACGCTCGACGCCGCGCTGCAGCAGATCGACACGCTGGCCCAGGACGACGCCGTGCGTGGCGTCGGCGAGACCGGGCTCGACTACTTCCGTACGGGAGTCGACGGGCGGGAGGCGCAGCATCACTCGTTCCGCGAGCACATCCGCATGGCGCACCGGCACGATCGCACCCTGGTCATCCACGACCGGGACGCGCACGACGACGTCCTCCGCCTCCTCGACGAGGAAGGCGTGCCACCCCGCACCGTCATGCACTGCTTCTCGGGCGATGTGGACTTCGCGCGTGCATGTGTGCAGCGTGGGGCGTTCCTGTCGTTCGCCGGCACCGTGACCTTCAAGAACGCCCAGTCGTTGAGAGATGCAATGCTGGAGACCCCTCGTGACCGTATTCTCGTGGAGACCGATGCGCCCTTCCTCACACCGACGCCCCATCGAGGACGCCCCAACGCGTCCTTCCTGGTGCCTTTGACGGTGCGGTTTATGGCTGAAATACTAGGCATTTCTGAGGGGGAGCTCTGTCGTGACATCACCTCGAACACGGACCGCGCCTTCGGCGGACCGTGGCCCGAGCGGATTTGACCTGTGAAACCACGTTCCTATGGTGGAAAAGTTGCCATGACCCCGAGACACAAGGTTGAACCTGTGCGTCACACGCGTCATCCCGAAGAACTTTCCCCCCGACCCCGCAAGAAACGCGCCATCCTGGCCCTCAACATCGCCGTGTTGATGGTGCTCGTCGGCGGCACCGCCGCCTACGGAGCGCTGAGCAAGACCGTCACGGTGCTGCTCGACGGCCGCTCCGACACCGTCCGCACGTTCAGCGGCTCGGTCACGGACGTGCTCGAGTCGAAGGACGTCGAGCTGCGCCCGGACGACAAGCTGAACATGGCCAAGTCCGGCGACGTCACCGACGGAGACACCATCAAGGTCGACTTCGCGAAGCCGGTCACCGTCGCCGTCGACGGCAGCGCCCGTGAGGGAACCGTCCACGACAACACGGTCGGCGACGTCCTCGACCGCTACGACGTCAAGCCCGCCGAAGACGCCTATGTCTCGGTCAGCCGCTCGGCCCGCATCCCGCGTAGTGGCCTGGAGATCGTCGTCAGCAATCCCAAGGAGCTCACCGTCAAGGCCGACGGTGACACCAAGAAGATCACCTCGGCCGCACCACGCGTCGAAGATGCGCTGAAGGAAGCCGACGTCAGCCTCGACAAGGACGACGAGGTCGAGCCGGGTCGCGGCGCGCTCGTCAGCGAGGGCGACAAGCTCAAGGTGACGCGCATCGAGATGATCGACAAGACCGAGACGGTCGACGTCGATCCGCCGGTCGAGTACAAGCCCGACGCCGACCTGGAGAAGGGCACCACCAAGGTGCTCGAGGCCGGCAAGCCCGGCAAGGCCCGCGAGGCCGTGCTCATCACGAAGGCGGACGGCAAGCAGCGCTCTCGCCTCGTGCTGACGTCCGAGGAGCTGGAGAAGCCGGTCAAGAAGGTCGTCGCCCGCGGCACCGCCGAGGCCCCGTCCGTCGCGAGCAACAGTGTCTGGGACAAGATCGCCCAGTGCGAGTCCGGCGGCAACTGGCACATCAACACCGGCAACGGCTACTACGGCGGCCTGCAGTTCAGCGCCGCCACCTGGCACAGCGTCGGTGGCCCAGGCCTCCCGCACCAGAACAGTCGCGAGACGCAGATCAAGTACGCCAAGATCCTGCAGCAGCGCTCGGGCTGGGGTCAGTGGGGCTGCGCGCACGCGAGGTTCAACTGACGGCTCCGCGGTTGCTCAACGCGACCGACGTCAGGCGCATCGCCGCTGACATCGGGCTGCGCCCCACCAAGCAGCGCGGCCAGAACTTCGTCGTCGACGCCAACACCGTTCGCCGCATCGTGCGGACGTCCGGTGTGGGCGTCGACGACGTCGTGGTCGAGGTGGGTCCCGGCCTCGGTTCCCTGACCCTCGGACTGCTCGACGCCGCTCGTCACGTGGTGGCCGTCGAGATCGACCCGGTGCTGGCGGCCCGCCTCCCGGCCACCGTCGCCGAGCACGCACCCGATCACGTCGACCGGCTCCACCTCGTGGAGGCCGATGCCATGCGCATCGAGTCGCTGCCCGGGCCGGCGCCGACCGTCCTGGTGGCCAACCTCCCCTACAACGTCTCGGTGCCGGTGCTGCTCACGTTCCTCGAGCGGTTCGACTCCATCGCGTCCGGACTCGTGATGGTGCAGGCCGAGGTGGCTCACCGGCTCGCCGCGGGCCCCGGCTCGCGCACTTACGGCGTGCCGAGCGTCAAGGCCGCCTGGTACGCCGACGTGCGGCTGGCCGGCACGATCAGCCGCTCGGTGTTCTGGCCGACTCCCAACGTCGACTCGGCCCTGGTCGCGTGGACGCGCCGGCCTCCTCCGACGACGGACGGCCGGCCGGACGAAGACCTCCGACGGTCGACGTTCGCCGTCGTCGATGCTGCCTTCGCCCAGCGTCGCAAGACCCTCCGCTCGGCGTTGGCGCGGCTGGCCGGATCGCCCGGTGCCGCCGAGCAGGCGCTGATCGGTGCCGACGTCGACCCCGGCCTTCGCGGTGAGCAGCTCGAAGTCGGGGACTTCGCGCGCATCGCGAGTCTCTTGTCCTAGGTTTGTCCGGTGACGTCAGCGACCGCGCGGGTGCCCGCGAAGATCAACCTCTCCCTGGGGGTCGGCCCGGTCCGCGAGGACGGCTTCCACTCGCTGGCAACGGTCTACCACGCACTCGACGTCCACGACGAGGTCAAAGCCACCACGGTCGACGACTCCGACGACATCACCGTGTCCGTGCACATCGAGGCCGACCGTCTGGTCGAGTCGATCGACGTGCCGACCGATGAGGACAACCTCGCGGTCAAGGCCGCGAAGCTGCTGCGCGACAGCACCGGCACCGAGGGCGGCGCTCGGCTCGCCATCCGCAAGGTCATCCCGGTGGCCGGTGGCATGGCCGGCGGCTCGGCCGACGCCGCAGCCGCCCTCGTGGCCTGCAACGAGATGTGGGGCACCGGACTGGGCCGGCCGGAGCTCGAGCAGCTCGCGGCCCAGCTCGGGAGCGACGTCCCGTTCCTCCTGCACGGCGGCAACGCCATCGGTGGCGGGCGTGGCGAGACCATCAGCCCCGTGCTGGCCCGCGGGTCGTACTTCTGGGTCGTCGCGGTCGCGTCGCAAGGACTCTCGACCCGAGACGTCTACGCCGAGTTCGACCGACTCAACGACGGCGCGGACCTTCCCCAGCCCGAGCCTCCGGAAGACCTTCTGGCCGCCCTGCGGGCCGGCGATGCGTCCGAGCTCGGCGCCACGCTGTCCAACGACCTCACCGAGGCCGCGCTCTCGCTGCGCCCCGAGCTGCGCGGCACGCTCGACCTCGGACTCGAGGCCGACGCCCTCGGAGCAGTCCTGTCCGGATCCGGACCCACCTGCCTGTTCCTGGCCGAGGACGAGGCGCACAGCCTCGACATCGCCATCGCTCTCGCAGGTGCCGGCGTGTGCGCTGACGTCATCCAGGCGCGCGGTCCGGTCACCGGCGCCCGGCTCATCTAGGTACTCGACATGCCACCTCTGCTCGGCGGCGAGGCGCTGCGCCTGAGCTTCCCGACGCGGAGGGTGCTCGACGGCGTGAGCCTCGGGCTCGCCGACGGAGACCGGATCGGAGTGGTGGGTCGCAACGGCGACGGCAAGTCGACCCTGCTGCGGGTCCTGGCCCGAAGGATCGAGCCCGACGACGGGCGGGTCACGTGGCGCCGCGACCTGCGGCTCGGCCTTCTCGACCAGGCCGACCGGCTGGCATCAGACCTGGTCGTGTCGAGTGCGGTCGTGGGTGACGGGGCCGAGCACGAGTGGGCCGGGGATGCCCGCACTCGCGACATCATCACCGGCCTGCTGTCGGACGTCCCGTGGGACGGTCGGATCGGCGAGCTCAGCGGCGGTCAGCGTCGTCGTGTCGCCCTGGCGCAGGTGCTGGTCGGTGAGCACGACGTCGTGTTCCTCGACGAGCCGACCAACCACCTCGACCTCGAGGGCGTCATGTGGCTGGCGGAGCATGTCAAGTCGCGGTGGCCGGCCGGCACCGGCGGCCTGGCGGTCGTGACCCACGACCGCTGGTTCCTCGACGAGGTCTGCACCCACACCTGGGAGGTGCACGACGGTGTCGTCGAGCCGTTCGAGGGCGGTTACGCGGCCTACGTGCTGCAGCGCGTCGAGCGCGACCGGCAGGCAGCGGCCGCGGAGTCGCGCCGGCAGAACCTCATGCGCAAGGAGCTCGCCTGGTTGCGTCGCGGTGCACCGGCGCGGACGTCGAAGCCGAAGTTCCGCATCGACGCGGCGAACGTGCTCATCGAGCGGGAGCCACCCGTCCGCGACCCCACTGCGCTCGTGCAGCTGGCCACGGCACGCCTGGGCAAGGATGTCGTCGACCTGCTCGACGTCTCGGTCACCTTCGGGGACAACGAGGTCTTGGGCGGCGTCGAGTGGCGCATCGCGCCGGGGGAGCGCGCGGGCATCCTCGGCGTCAACGGAGCGGGCAAGAGCACGCTGCTCGGCCTGGTCACGGGCACCGTGACGCCGACGTCGGGACGCGTCAAGCGTGGCAAGACGGTGCAGGTCGGCGCGCTGTCCCAGACGCTCGCCGAGCTCGAGCCGTTCGCCGACGATCGCGTCAGCGACGTCGTGGCCAAGCAACGCACCTCGTTCGTCGCTGCCGGGCAGGTGCTGTCACCCGGTCAGCTCCTGGAGCGGCTCGGCTTCTCCCAGGAGCAGCTCGCGACGCCGGTGCGCGACCTGTCCGGTGGCCAGAAGCGTCGCCTCCAGCTCCTCGTCGTGCTGCTCGCCGAGCCCAACGTGCTGATCCTCGACGAACCGACCAACGACCTCGACACCGACATGCTCGCGGCGATCGAGGACCTCCTCGACTCCTGGCCGGGCACGTTGCTGGTCGTCTCGCACGACCGCTACCTGATCGAACGCGTGACCGACCACCAGTTCGCCGTGCTCGACGGACGCCTGCGGCACCTGCCTGGCGGAGTCGAGGAGTACCTGCGGCTCAGGGCCGGCGAGCAGGAGTCCCGGTGGGCCCAGCGTCGGGCAGAGCGTTCGATTGCCGCGCCCGATCCGACGCCCTCCGACTCCGCGCAGGAGCGCCGGGACCGCAAGGAGGTCGCCCGTCTGGAACGCCAGATCGAGAAGCTCTCGGCTCGCGAGGCCGAGCTCGAGAAGAAGATGGTCGAGGCCGCCACCGATCCCGAGAGCCTGATCCCGCTCGATGCGGAGCTCCGCGAGGTCGTCGCGAAGCGTGAGCGGGCCGAGGACGCCTGGCTCGCGCTGACCACCTAGCGCTGGACGTTGCGGGCGAGGGTGCGCAGGGCGTCGGCGAGCCGTGAGGCCTCGCCCGCGTCGAGCCCGCCGAGGATCGTGCGCTCGTGGTCGAGCAGCTCGTCGAGGGCCGCGTCGACGGACCGGCGTCCCGTGGCGGTGAGGCTCACCAGCACGCCACGGCGATCGTGCGGGTCGGGCCGGCGTTGCACCAGCCCGCGGTCGACGAGACGGTCGACGCGATTGGTCATCGTGCCGCTGGTCACCATCGTCTCGGCGACGAGTCGGCCGGGGGAGAGGTCGTAGGGCGGGCCGGTGCGGCGCAGGGCGGACAGCACGTCGAACTCCCACGTCTCGAGACCGTGTGCGGCGAAGGCCTGCTTCCGGGCGCGGTCGAGGTGACGGGCAAGGCGCGAGACGCGGCTCAGCACCTGCATCGCGGAGACGTCGACGTCGGGTCGTTCGCGCTTCCACGCGGCGACGATGTCGTCGACCTCGTCGGGTTCCTGCGCTGGGCGGGCCACGCCCTCATGGTAGTTCGTCAAGAATCTTGATGTCGAGATTGTTCGCCGGCGCCAGCGGGCGTAGCGTGCCGTCATGGATGTCGACGAGGTCGTGGCCGCGGGAGCGACCCAGCAGGTGGCCGCGATGAGATCGGGCGCACTCACCTCACGCGACCTGACCGTGGCCACGCTCGCCGCCGTCGAGCGCGAGAACGCCCGGCTCAATGCCGTGGTCGAGCTGCTTGCCGACCGCGCCTTCGATGCCGCAGCCGAGGCCGATCGACGCCGCGCCGAGGGCGACGACGGGCCACTGCTCGGTGTGCCCGTCGCCATCAAGAACGACCTCGACATCACCGGGCTCGTCACCGCCCTGGGCAGCCGAGCCAACACCAGGCCGGCCACGGCCGACGCCGAGCTCGTTGCCCGGATGCTTCGCGCCGGCATGGTGCCCGTGGCGACGACGACCCTCCCTGAGCTGGCCATCTACGGCTTCACCGAGTCCGAGGCGAACGGCATCACCCGCAATCCCCACCACCTCGACCACTCGCCCGGAGGCTCGTCGGGTGGATCGGCGGCGCTCGTCGGCGCTGGTGCCGTGAGTGCGGCAACCGCGTCCGACGGGGCTGGTTCCGTCCGCATCCCCGCCGCGTCCTGCGGACTCGTCGGGTTCAAGCCGACGCACGGCACGATGCCCAGCTCGGGTGGCTGGCACGGCATGTCGACGCAGGGCGGGCTCGCACAGCGAGTCGTGGATGTCGCGGTGTATCTCAAGACCCTGGGCTCGTTCGACGCCGATCTCGTGACGGCCGCCGCGATCGACCCGAAGCCGTTGCGCGTCGGCGTGTCGACCAGCGCGTCGGTCGCGACCCGGGCCGTCCCACTCGACTCACAGGTCCGTGCCGCCCTTGACGCCACGGCCGCGCTGCTCGACCAGGACGGGCACGACGTCCGTGAGGTGTCGATCCCGTACCGGCTCGACGCGAAGCTGCTCATGATCCGCTTCCTGGCCGGCATCCGCGACGTGGCCGCGGCGGCCGACGACCCGAGCCATCTCGAGAAGCGCACCCGCCAGGTCGCACGGCTCGGCCGGCCGTTCGGTCCGGGCTCCATCGTGCGGGCCCGGAACGCGGGCGATCGCTGGGGTGGGACGGTCCATGACGACCTGGGCGTCGACGTCCTGCTGACGCCGGTGATGAGCGGACCCGCGCTGCCGATCGGCCACTTCGACGGCCGCGGCGGAATCCGCACGGTGCTCGGGATGAACTCGTTCTATCCGTTCACGGCGCAGTGGAACCATGCCGCGACACCGGCCGCCTCGATGCCGGTGGGACGAACGTCCGACGGACTGCCGCTCGCCGTCCAGCTGATCGCGCGTCGGGGCGACGACGCGACGTTGATGTCGCTGATCGGTCGACTCGAACGCGCCCAGGGCTCGACCCAGGGATGAGCAGCTGGGATCCGGAGCTGTACCTGCGCCACGCCGACGACCGTGGCCGGCCGTTCCTCGACCTCCTCGCCCGCGTCGACGTCACGCCCGCCACCATCGTCGACCTCGGCTGCGGACCGGGTCAGCTCACACCCGTGCTGCAGAGCCGATGGCCGACGGCGTGGATCCTCGGAGTCGACTCCTCGCCGGACATGATCGAGGCGGCGCGTGCCAACGCCGACGACCACGTCCAGTACGTGGAGGCGGATGTCGCGACCTGGGAGCCCGACGGTCCCGTCGACCTGATGGTGTCGAACGCCCTGTTCCAGTGGGTGCCCGACCAGCTCGACGTGATCCGGAGACTCGCCGGGCACGTCTCGGCCGGAGGCGCCTTCGCCGTCCAGGTCCCGAACAACATGGCGGCACCGAGCCACACGCTGCTGCACGAGATCTCCTCGGCTCCGCCGTACGGCGAGCACACGGTCGGGTTGCACGAGCCGCGCGGAACGGATCCGCAGGCGTACCTGGAGCTGTTCGCCGGCCTCGGCTGGGACGTCGACGTGTGGGAGACGACCTACCGGCACGTCCTCGAGGGCGACGACCCGGTGTTCTCCTGGATCTCCGGCACCGGCGCGCGTCCCGTGCTGCAGGCGCTGCCCGACGACCTGCGTCCACGGTTCGAGCAGGAGTACAAGGCCGCCCTGCGCGAGGCCTACCCGCAGCAACCGTGGGGCACGGTGCTGCCCTTCACGCGCGTCTTCGCCGTGGCGCACCGAGGCTGACGGGTAACCTGAGACTGCATTTCGATCGATCCCCGGTTGGTCTGCCGGCAGGGCCCGCCTGACTTTGAATCAGGACTAGCGACGCAGGTTCGACTCCTGCCCGGGGAGCGAGGCTGGTGAACGTCAGCAGGTCAGGAACTGCCGTGCTGCGACGGATCTGGTCCGGCCGCCGACCGGACCTGGCCGCCGGACGCAGACGGCTGACGATCCAGCCAGCTCCGCAACAACTGTCCCGTCTGGTGGGGGTCATCGAACATGGGGATGTGACCGACTCCGGGCAGGACGTGAGATTCAGCGTGGGGGACAGCCTTCTGCCACAGGGGCTGCTCGTTGACCATCGGCGTGAATCGGTCCAGCTCGCCCCACGCCAGCATGAACGGCACCGTCACTTCGGGTGTCGTCTCGAGGCGAAAGGCAGAGAATCCTGCAAGCAGGTTGGCCCAGTCTCCGTTCGCGCTGTTCTTGCGAATCGCCATCGCTTGTCGAGCTGAGATCTGGTCGCCGTGCTCGAGTACGGCGCGCAGCGCGATTTTCCTCAGGTGCGGTCGCGAAAGCACGACTGGTGCGAGAAGGCGCCGAATCCACGACAGATTGTTCAGCATGTCGAAATGCTTCACGAGCCGCTGTGTCTGCTCCTGATTCGAGCCACCAGCGGGGCAGATGGCGAGCGCGCTGCGCGCCCTTCCCTCTCTCGCGACGCCAAGCGCAGCAAGACCGCCCATCGAGCACCCGATGATGTGCGCAGATGGGAACCCGGCCCGGTCCATTTCCTCGACAACACCGCGCGTCACGTCGCCCAGCGTGATGGGGCCGGCGAGCGGGTTCCCGCCCTCCCAGCCGGCCAAGGTCGGCGCAATGATCTCAAACCTGTCCAGGAGATACGGAAGCACGGGCTCCCACTTGCTCCACGGATTTGCGCCCATGTGAACCAGGACCAACGGATCCCCTGACCCGATGTGAAGCGTTCGTCGACCGCTGCTGGTCACCTCGACAAAGCGCTTGAGGCCCGTGATCCGCGTCGTCATGAGGCGCGGGCACCTCGATCGGTCGCGTTCGCGAGCTTCGCCATCGCGCGCATCAGGCGGGGCGCGCGGCGCGCGGCCTGCACGGCAACCTTGTCCATCGGCGTCTGGGCTGACTCGGTCAACGGAATGTTCCGGGGGCTGCGCGCGTGGTCGAAGCGGTACAAGTCCCACACCTCGGGGAGGCCCTGGAACCGCTTGTGACCGATCCGCTCGAACTCCAGGCCAGAACCCACCACCAGATCGCGAACCGTGCGTGAGACCAGCACCTCGCCCGCACCTGCGGCAGCCATGATGCGCGCTCCGACGTGGACGTTGAGCCCGGTGGCATTGCCGACATCTCGCTGCAGCTCACCGGCATGCACCCCGCAGCGAACCCGGATGCCCGCCGCACTCGCTTCGCCCGCGATGCGGTCAGCACAACGGACGGCCGTACCCGGCATGTCGAGCAGGCTGAAGGTCCCGTCTCCGCTGACACTCAGCACCTGCCCGTCGGCGTCGGACACGGCCGCCCGTACAGCTCGTTCGTGGACGGTCCTCAACCGCTGATACTCCTCATCACCCATCTCGGCCAGCAGCTTGGTCGATGCGACCACGTCCGTGAACAGGACCGTGCCGAAGAATCGGCTGTCCTCGGCGGCCTTCCTGGGGCCCAACGCGAGCTCGAGCAGGTGCATGACCACTGGGTAGAACGCCTCGCCGATCGACGAGCCCGGCGCCGGAACCGGCATGACATGCAGACTGGCGTCCGGCATCTGCGCGACCATCCGTTCGCCACAGGACAACGGGGTGACGCCCCGATCCTGGATCAGCACGCGGGTCGGGGCCGCAATCGTGGGCAGCAGGTGCGTGAAGTCGAGCCCGGCGGACCAGTCCCAGTGCGCACGGGCCTCGGCCGGTGACATGGAGCTGCGCTCCAGCATCGCCATCAGTCGGCGGTTGTTGGCGGACCGCATCTCCGCGTTCCACATGTCCATGGTCCGACCGCGTCCCCAGTTGTCGGCCACGCCGTTGATGACCTCCGCCATGTGCGCCATCTCGGCATCGCTGGCCCACGGGTCGTCACAGGACCCGTCGATGGCCTGTGGAAACGGCAGCCACAGGCACAAGCCGGCGACGCGCTCGGGGTAGCGCGCGGCAAACAGCGCAGCCGGACCGCAGGCACTTCCGGGTGCGCCGATGACGGCACGCTGCATCCCGGCTGCATCCATGACCGCGAGGATGTCGTCGGCCTGCTGCTCCAGCGTGGGCACGTAGTCGACTCGATCGGACAGGCCCATGCCGCGCCGCTGGAAGAGCGCGAGGCGGCCGTTGCGCGCCACGGCACCCAGATTCGCCTCGGTGTGCGGGTCGGCCCACAGCAGGTCCAGGTGCATGATCTCGCTGCCGTAGTACACGAACTCTCCGGGCCCCGTCCCGAACACCTGGTAGGCGAGGCCAGCACCCTCACGATCGATGTACCTCGTCTCAGCGGGCGTCACGAGTCCATCAAATCGCCATTCCCGTAGATCCAAGGCGAAACAGCGAGAAATCAGTAGGTGACGAACGTACGTAGACACGTACCATCGGTCACACTCAAAACATTCGTACATGTACGTATGTGTGCGATCATGCTCGTTGGGACCCCTTTCGGGGCCCTCATTGCTGAGTGGGGGCGACGCGGTGGATGTGATCTCCCGAGGAGAACCCATGAAGAAGTCCTACAAGGGCGCTGCCGCGGCAGCGGCCGCCGGTGTCCTGCTGCTCGGCGGTGCCGGATCGATCGCCTACTGGAGCTCGACCCAAGACGTACCGGGCGGAACCATCAACAGCGGCAGCCTCGCACTCAGCACGCCAGCGTGTGGAGCTTGGACGCTCGACAACGCCGAGCCTGCTCCGCCTGTTGCCTACACGAACGGCGACCCGCTCGTGCCCGGCGACGTGCTCACGAAGACCTGCACGTTCACGATCACGGCCACGGGCGATCACCTGCGGGCCACGCTCGGCGTGACCGACACGAGCTTCACTCCGGTCAACGACCTCAGTGATGATCTCGACGCGACCGCCGTCTTCACGGTCGGCGCCAATCCCATTCCCGCGGAGATCACCGAGGCGAACAACAACCAAGTGGTCTCGGCGGCCATCACGGTGACGTTCGACCCGACCTCGGGCAATGAGTCGCAGTCCAAGTCGACCGTGCTGGACGCCATCACCGTCACCGCAGACCAGGTTCACAACTGATCTGACCTGCGGTCCGGCCTGACGCACGACTCACCATCGTTCGTCAGGCCGGGCCGATGGTCACGACGCCGATGTCGACGCTTCGAGCAGAGAAGCACAGCATCCTCGGATGGACGGGCCAGGTTTTCGCCTGGTTCGTCATCGCCGGGGTGCTCGTGCTGCTCACCCTCGCGGTGCTCGTGCCCCGCGTGGGAGGCGCGACGCCGTACACGATCCTGACCGGATCGATGGAACCCGGACTGCCACCCGGAACGCTCGTGGTGGTCAAGCCGGTTCCGGCCGATCGCATCGCCATCGGCTCCGTGATCACGTACCAGCTCGACTCCGGTCGGCCGACCGTCGTCACGCACCGCGTGGTGCGGGTCGGCATCGACGGAACGGGAGACCGGATCTTCTCCACGCAGGGCGACGCGAACAATGCGCCTGATTCGGACCCCGTGCTTCCAGCTCAGGTGAAGGGCGAGGTCTGGTACTCCGTGCCGTACCTCGGCCGTGTGAACAACGCCATCGGCGGCGATGAACGGTCGCTCGTCGTGTACGCCGTCGCCTTCGGACTGATCCTGTACGCCGGCGTGATGTTCGCGTCCTCGGCTCGCGACCGCCGCCGTGGACGTCGGCCAGAACGACACGAGGTGGCGTCATGACCGTCGGGTGGCGTCTTCTCGCGGCCGTGCTCGTGCTGCTGCTCACGGCTGCGCCAGCCCACGCCGCAGGCGAGCTCGGCCTGAGTCGTGACGGCGTGACGTGGACGCCTCAGCTCACCGACCCGCTGTTCGACTCGTCGGTGCGCTGGGTGCCGGGCGACGTGCGCTCCGAGTCCTTCTTCGTGCGCAACCAGTCGTCGGCGGGCGGACGGTTGTCCATCGACATCCTCGGCACGTCGATCCACACGCTCCTCGACACCGGTGACGTCGACATCGACGCGCAAGGCGCCGGCGGTGCCTGGGCGGTGGTCTCGAGCCCGGGCACGCACCGACTGCTGTCCGAGGGTTCGGTGCCGGCCGGCAGCGTCCGCGAGGTGGCTGTCACGGTGCACTTCGACCCGGCATCGACGAACGTGAGCCAGCTGAAGTCGCTCGAGCTCGCGTTCCGCGTCAACCTCGTCCAGGACGTCGCCGCTGACGGATCGGACGGATCTGACGGATCGACGGGTCCGACGGCGACGACGACGGGTCGGGCGTCCTTCCCGACACGGGAGCACCAGGCGCATGGTGGGGGATCGTCGGCCTCGCGACTCTAGGCCTCGGCGTCGGCGCGACCCGGCGCGCTCGACCTCGGGAGGTGTGGTCATGAGCAACGAGATCGCACCCAGGCACCGCACAGCGGCGCCGGTGGAGCATCGCGCACGTCGTCGAGTCCTCGGCTCACGCCGGGTCCGGGCCCTGTTGAGCCTCGGCATCGTCGTCGGGCTGGGAGCCGTCGGCACGCTCGCCTACTGGACGGACGACGCCACGATCACGTCCAGCTCCTTCTCGACGGGAACCCTCGACGTCGCGCTGAACGACGGCCTCATCGGTCCTGCCAACAACGGAGGCACGATCTCCGACACCACCTTCACCTTGTCTGACATGATCCCGGGCGAGAGCTTTGCGCGGACCGTCAAGGTGGGCAACGCCGGCTCGGTTCGGCTCAACTACACCGCGAAGGCGTGGAACTCAGGGACGCTCGCGTCCGGTCTGCGGTGGACGGTCGTCGCCGGATCGACGGCGTCCAACTCCGGCAGCGCTGCGGCCGGCAACCGCACCGGCGCGTGCTCGGTCGGCACGACGACGGCCACGGACGTGACCCTGGGGACGACGTCCGGCACGGCGACGACAGTCATCGCGACGAAGCGCCCGATCAACGTCACATCCTTCGAGAACGTCTGCGTCATCGCCAAGGTCGACTCTGCTGCCGGTAACTCCCTGCAAGGGACGTCGGCCAGCGCCACTCTCATCTTCAACGGCACCCAGATCGGTGCGCCGTGAGCGGGGCTGCTCTCGCGACCCGGCGTCCGCGGTGGCGGGTGCCCGTCCGCGAGATGGTCCTGACGATCGGGGCGGTCCTGGGTGTGCTCTGCCTCGGCTGGGCGCTGACCATGAGCGCCTTCGGCATCACGCCGCTGGTGTTCACCTCCGGCTCGATGTCGCCGGCGATCGCCACCGGCGACCTCGCCTTCGTGCGCTCCGTGCCGGCCGACCAGCTGCGTCGAGGGGACGTGGTGAGCGTCACCGGTGACACCGGCGTCCGCGTGACCCACCGCGTCAAAGCGGTCGAGCGCAGCGGGGATCGGTTCTCGCTGACGCTCCAGGGAGACGCCAACGCATCACCCGATGCGGCCGCCTACGACGTCACCGAAGCCGACCGGGTGATCGCCCACGTGCCGAAGGGCGGCTACGTTCTGTCGGCGATCGCCAGTCCGGCGGGCGTCGCCGTCGGCACCCTCCTGGTCGCCTGCGCACTGCTGGCCGCGTTCGGTCCCGGCAGTGGCCGACCCCGAGGTGGCCGACGCCGCGCCGTCGCTCCGGTGGTGCTCGCTCTCGTCGCGCTCGGCGCGGGTTGGCAGGCGCCACCCACGCATAGCACGCTGGCGGCGTTCACCGACGACGCGTCGCTCACCACCGGCTCGTTCGCCACCCACACCGTGCTGCCGCCGGACAGCGCCTCGTGCTCGGACACCCTCCTCTCGGCCACGGTTTCCTGGCCTTCGAAGGACCCGCGGTACGACTACGAGGTCGTCCTGCGCCGCGTGTCGACCAATGCGGTCGTGTCGACGCGGCAGATCACCGGGGCAGGGTTGAGCACGACCTATGTCGGCCTCACCGATTTCCTGCTCACGTCCGGATTGTCGGGCACCGTCGACTTCCGGGTCGAGATTCGGTCCAAGCTGGCCACCGCGACGTCGTGGCAGTCGTCGACCGTGCGCACCTACGGCAACATCCGTGTGGCGTTGCTCGGTCTCGTCCCGTCCTGCACGACCTGACCCGTTCCAGCTATGCGGTGCCGGTTCTTCCCAGCGGGGGAGCCAGGCCGAGCACGCCCAAGGCAGCCTTCTCGGCGAGCATGGTGTCGAAGGGTGCATGCCCGTCGAGGTGGTTGACGACCCCGTCGAGCGCACCCAGATAGGCGAGGGCCAGTGGTCGCGGCGGCGGTCCCGGTGGGATCGCTCCGGATCGACGTCCCGCCGTGATGAGGCGCATGATGTCGTCGAACATTCGTCCGAGGGCCGCCGTGACCGCCCGCCCGACCGGATGATCGGTTCCGTCGAACTCCGCTCGGAGGGCGGACAGGACCAAGGGATCGTGACGACCGAACACGGCGGTGCCGCCGGCGATCGCCACCAGTATCTCGACCGGATGGGCCTCCTGATCGAACAGGACACCGACCTCGTCATACCAGGCGTCCACCATGGACTGCACGACGGCCACGGCTAGGTCTTCCTTGTTCTCGAACAGGTGGTGCACGGCTCCGAGTGGGCAGCCCGCTTCACGGGCCACGTCCTCCAGGTCCAGGGCTCGATAGCCGTGGCGGTACAGCTCGCGAGCGCCGACGTCCACCAGGGCGCGCCTGATTCGTGCGCTGCCGTCGGAGTTGGTTTGCCGATCGGGCGCCGGCGTTGGATCGGTCACGGTGCCGAACATTCATGCATGGCTGTATGTCATTGTACGGAGCCCAGTGCCGCCATACTGGCGTTTCGGGCACGTCTCGTCAGGTCGTTGGAGGTACCAGGCCAAGGAGGCCCAAGGCGGCTCTTTCAGCAAGCTCGACGTCGAAGGGTTCTTGCCCCGCCAAGTGGATCACGAGCCCTTCGATGCCACCGACGAAGGCGAGTGCTAGCTCACGTGGTGGCGGCCCCGGCGGTATCGCTCCGCTCTCGCGTCCCGCCATGATGAGTCGGGCGTTGTTGGCGACAACCCGCTCCAGCGCTTCCCTCACCGCTCGGCCGACTGGATGGTCCTTCCCCTCGAACTCGGCCCTGAGCGTCATCATGACGCGGGACATCTCATGGCGGCAGTAGACGGCATAGCCGCGCGCCAGGGCGATCAAGGTCTGGACCGGATCGGCCTCCTCGGAGAACAGCGGCCCGAGCTCGTCATGCCAGCTCTTCTCGACCCATTCGACGACCGCCAGGGCCAGCTCTTCCTTGTTGGCGAACTGGTGGTAGAGCGCACCGCGCGTGTAGCCGGCTTCCTTGGCCACCTGCTCCAGGACCAGGTTGGAATACCCATAGCGGGAGATCCCCAGTGCGGCCGCCTCCAGCAGGGCAGCGCGCGTGCGGGCGCGACGCTCGGCCTGTGTGAGCCGATCCTGCGATGCCGTTTTTGCGGGAGTCTTCGTCAATGCCAATGCATTCACCACCATTTGACGAAGGGTACTCGTCCGTAAGCGTTCGCTGTCGCCCGCGCTGTGCCGTTCATCACATACGAACGTGTATGTATGTTACCTTCGTTGGACAGCGCGACCACTCCCGGAGCGCTGCTATGGCCTTCTGGTCATGACTTCGCGATGGGCGGGACATGTTCACCGAACAACGCGCGGGCTATGGCCGACATGCAGCGGCATTGGCCCTTGCCTCAGTCCTCTTCGTCGTCGCCGGAATGTTCAGTGCCGGTGTCCAATCAGCCCAGGCCGCCACTGCTGTTCCCCTCGGCACCGCCGCGTCGTTCTCCGTGCTCGGGGGCGAGGAGGTCACCAACGTCGGCAATTCCGGTCTTGAGGGAGACCTGGGAGTGGACCCAGGAACGTCGATCACCGGTTTTCCGCCAGGGGGCTTCGGCGGGGTGAAGCACCAGACCGACGCAGTGGCGCACCAAGCTCAAGCCGACCTGATCGTCGCCTACAACAATGCGGCTTCACAGGCGTCAGACGCCACCATTCCTGCAGGCCTCTCCGGTGAGGAGTTTGTCGCCGGTGTCTACACCGCGACCGTGGGTCTTGGCATCACCGGCACGATCACCCTCGACGCGCAGGGCGACCCGAATGCGGTCTGGGTCTTCCAGGTCGGAGAATCCCTGACCACGGCCTCGGACAGCACGGTCGCCTTCAAGAACGGGGTGGGAAATCCGTGCAACGTGTTCTGGAAGATCGGCGCCTCCGCCACCCTGGGGAGCAACTCCCACTTCATCGGCACGGTCATGGCCCTGACGTCCATCACGGCGAACTCGGGGACCGAGATCAAGGGACGGCTGTTGGCGCGCAACGGCACCGTTTCGCTCAACAACAACCAGATCACCACCAATGGCTGCACCCCAGGCACGAGCGCAGACTCGGATGCCACCGCAGACTCGGATGCCACCGGCGATGCGGATGCTGCCGGTGATGCAGACACGGCTGATGCGGACACCGCTGGTGACGCCGATGCCGCTGGTGATGCGGACACGGCGGATGCGGATGCCGCTGGTGATGCGGATGCCGCTGGTGATGCGGATGCCGCTGGTGATGCGGATGCCGCTGGTGATGCGGATGCCGCCGGCGATGCGGATGCCGCTGGTGATGCAGACACGGCGGATGCGGATGCCGCTGGTGATGCGGATGCCGCTGGAGACGCGGACACGGGCTCATCCGTCGGCGAAGGCGACTCGGGCACCGACACGGACACCGACACGGACACCGACACCGACGTCGACACGGATACCGACTCAGGCGACAGCGACAACAACGGCGACAGTGACAACAACGGGGACAGCGACAACAACGGGGACAGCGACAACAACGGCGACAGCGACCACAACGGCGACAGCGACCACAACGGCGACAGCGACAACAACGGTCACAGCAACGACAACGGCGACAGCGACTCCGTGCCCGAGGGCCACCCGGCCACGGGTCTGGGTGGCACCGCGTCAGAGAGCGACCCTTTGTCGACGGTCCTGTTGACCATGGGCGGCCTCTCGGGCGCGGGCTCGGTGATGATGCTTTCGGCGATGGGCGTTCGGCGGACCTCCCGCAAGCGTCAGTAGCACCGCATGCACGTCAAGCCATCCACGGTGACGCCAAGAACCCTTCATCGAGTCTTCGTGGCCACCGCACTGGCCGTCGTCGCCGGCACGCTCGTCGCCTTCGGACTCCAGGTCGACGACCCCACCGTCCACGCGACGAAGGCCCCCGTCGCGATCTCGACGCCACCACCGCTCGTCGCGGAGGCGAAGACGAGCGCCGGCGGCAGGCTCTCGCCAGTCAGCCTCAAGATCCCAGCCATCCAGGTGGACGCCCCCATCACCCGGCTCGGCCTCAACACCGACAAGACGGTGCAGGTCCCCAAGGACCCCGACGATGCCGGGTGGTACAAGAAGGGGCCCAGACCCGGAGAGAACGGCTCCTCGGTCATCCTGGGTCACGTCGACTCCAAGACCGGGCCGGCCGTGTTCTACCGGCTGCCGAAGCTCGAGCCCGGTGATCGCGTCAACGTCAAGCTCTCCGACGACTCGGTGGCCCGCTACCAAGTGGTCCGTGTCGTCCACTACGCCAACGAGGACTTTCCCGCCGCGCAGGTCTACGCCAGACCTTCCGCCAGGCCGGCTCTCAACCTCATCACGTGCGGGGGGAAGTACGACAAGAAGGCCGGCGGGTACCAATCGAACATCGTCGTCTACACGAAGTACCTGTGGGCCACCGGTCGCAACGCGCCAGCCGAGCGACCCGAGCGACCGGCAGCGCTCGATGACGGGGGAGCAGTCGGCACCCTCCAGCGCATCACCGCGCTCGACGGTTGACCTTCGACGTCACGGGCACCCAGGCCATGAGTCAGCCCGGCGCGATGCCGCCGGGCTCTGCACTCGCTCTACGATGGACGGGCCGTACCTGCACTGTCCGAGATCGCCGATCGCAAGGAGCGCAGTGAGCGACCAGGTCACCGCCATCGTCCTCGCCGCGGGCGCGGGCACGAGGATGCGCTCCAAGCGCGCCAAGGTGCTCCACGAGCTGGGCGGTCGGAGCATGATCGCGTACTCGTTGACGGCCGTCCGCGAGGCGGGCGTCGAGCGCACCATCGCCGTCGTCGGTCACGACCGCGACCAGGTGTCGGCGGCCATCGCGGAGCTCGATCCCGACGTGCTGCTGGCCGTGCAGGATGACCAGCGCGGCACCGGCCACGCGGTGCAGGTGGCGCTTGCCGCCCTCGGTGCTCGCCCCGAGGGCACCGTGCTGATCACGTACGGAGATGTGCCACTGCTGACGCCGCAGACGCTCGGTGACCTGCTCGACGAACACCGGTCCGCGGGCCACACCGTCACGATCCTCACGGCAGAGCTCGAGGACCCGACGGGCTACGGCCGCATCGTGCGCGACGACACCGCCGCCGTCACCGCCATCCGCGAGGACGGCGACGCCGACGACGCCGAGCGGGCGATCCGCGAGGTCAACAGCGGCATCCTCGCCGTCGACGCGGGTTTCCTGGCCGATGCCGTCGAGCGTCTCGACACCGACAACGTGCAGGGCGAGCTGTACCTCACCGACATCGTCGGTCGCGCCGTCGCCAACGGACTGCCGGTCGGCGCGCACGTGCTCGAGGACGTCTGGCAGACCGAGGGCGTCAACGACCGCACCCAGCTGGCGCGGCTCGGACGCGAGCTCAACCGCCGCCTCACCGAACACTGGATGCGCGAGGGCGTCACGATCGTCGATCCCGACACCACGTGGATCGACTCGGCCGTCACGCTGGCACCCGACGTCACGCTGCTCCCCGGCACCCAGCTGCTGGGGGCGACCGTGGTGGAGTCCGGTGCGACGATCGGGCCCGACACGACACTCCGGAACGTGGAGGTCGGGGCGGACGCGACGGTGGTGCGCACGCAGGGTGCCGATGTCGTCATCGGAGCCAACGCCACCGTCGGACCGTTCTCGTACCTGCGGACCGGCACCGAGCTGGGTGAGGCCGGCAAGATCGGCGCGTTCGTCGAGACCAAGAACGCGCAGATCGGCGCGGGTGCCAAGGTGCCGCACCTGTCGTACATCGGCGACGCCGAGGTCGGCGAGGGCTCGAACATCGGTGCGGGCACCATCGTGGCCAACTACGACGGGGTCGAGAAGCACCGCACCGTCGTGGGCAAGGAGGCGCGCACGGGCTCGAACAACGTCTTCGTCGCCCCCGTCTCCATCGGCGACGGCGCCTACACCGGCGGCGGCACCGTCGTGCGCGAGGACGTCCCGCCGGGGGCACTGGCGACCAGCGCCGGTCCACAGAGGACCATGGAAGGGTGGGTGCAGCAGAAGCGCGCCGGGACACCCGCAGCGGAAGCGGCACAGGACAGCACGACCGAGGCAGCCAGCAACGCAGAGGAAGACGAATCAGGTGAGTAGCCTGCTCAAGCAGACCCCGACGAAGAAGATCATGCTCTTCTCGGGCCGGGCCCATCCCGTGCTGGCCGAGGAGGTGGCGAACCTCCTCGAGATCGACGTCGTGCCCACCACCGCGTACGACTTCGCCAACGGCGAGATCTACATCCGCTTCGACGAGTCCGTGCGCGGCTGCGACGCCTTCGTCATCCAGAGCCACGCCGCGCCGATCAATGACGCGATCATGGAGCAGCTCATCATGATCGACGCGTTGAAGCGGGCCTCGGCCAAGCGCATCACCGTCATCCTGCCCTTCTACGGCTACGCCCGGCAGGACAAGAAGCACCTGGGCCGCGAGCCCATCTCGGCACGCCTGATGGCCGACCTCTTCCTCGCCTCAGGCGCCGACCGCCTCATGACGGTCGACCTTCACACGGCCCAGATCCAGGGCTTCTTCGACGGCCCGGTCGACCACCTGCTGGCGATGCCGATCCTCACTCGCCACGTGAAGCGCAAGTACGGCAAGCGCGACCTGACGGTCGTCTCACCGGACGCCGGCCGCATCAAGGTGGCCGAGTCGTGGGCCAACGCGCTCCGCGGTGCGCCGCTGGCGTTCATCCACAAGACGCGCGATCCGCGCAAGCCCAACGAGTCGGTGGCGAACCGCGTGGTCGGCGAGGTCGAGGGCCGCACCTGCATCCTCGTCGACGACCTCATCGACACCGGCGGCACGATCGTCCAGGCGGCCGAGGCACTCATGGCCGACGGCGCCGACGACGTCGTCATCGTGGCCACGCATGCGGTGTTCTCGGGCCCGGCGATCGACCGGCTCAAGAACTCCACGGCTTGCGAGATCATCGTCACCAACACGTTGCCCATCGACGACGACAAGCACTTCGACAAGCTCACGGTGCTCTCCATCGCGCCCCTGCTGGCCCAGGCGACGGCCGCGGTGTTCGAGGACGGCTCAGTCACGAGCCTCTTCAAGAACTGACCGCTCAGGCCCAGACGAGCGCCGTGCACCGCCACGCCCGCTGACCGCGGTGCGACGTCTGCAGCTCCAGCCGCACCGCCAGCGCTCGTGACCGCCCCCGGTGCACCATGCGGCCGGCGATCTCGGCCGTCTCGTCGTTGATCATCGACACGTGCACGGACGCGATGCGGGCCGTGCCGCCCACGCCCACCCGCCGCGGAACCCGGGCGCGGGCCGCGAGACGTGCGTGGAGCTGGTCGTACACGTCGGGTGCCATCCACGCCGCCATCTGTCGTGGCGCCCGCTCGCCGGAGAGAACCTCGACCAGGGCCTGCATGAAATGGGCGGCACGCTGTCGGAGCGGATGCCCGAGCTCGTCGGTGGTCGCCCGCTCGATCGGCGCAGGGAGCACAGGTCGCACCCCGGCGAAGGGGAGCGGGATCTGGCCCGGTGCCGGCTCGACCGGTTGGTCGAACGTGGGCACGACAGGCAGGACGTGCAGGGCTGTGGCGGTTCTCATGAACGGTCCTCCGAAGGTGCGGTGAGCTGTTGTCCTGGGTGGATGAGGTCGCGGTCGTCGCCGATGACGTCACGGTTCGCCTCGTACCAGCGATCGCAGGCTCGCGCCGTTGCGACGACGTCGGCGCGCGGACCGAGATGGCTCCGTGCGATCGCCCACAACGTGTCGCCGCGCCGAACGTTGACCGTGCGATGCGGCGCTGGCTGCGTCGCGGTGGCGACCATGGGACGGTCCGGCAGGCGGAGCCCGTCGACCCCACGATCGTCGGCGTGCGCACCCGGGACGGTGAGCGTTCCGGCCACGCCCGCGAGCACCACGCCACGCATCACGCGTGGTGTGAGGGCCACGGCCAGGCTTCGCAGCGTGGGAGTCGACGCGAGCACAGCCACCAGCAGTGCCCAAGCCAGGACTGCGAGCGTCATGAGCGAGACCAGGGCCAGGACGGCTGCCGGGAAGTCGTCGCCGCCCAATGCCGCGGCCTGCTCTGCGATCCACCCCATGCGCGGTACCCCGATGACGACGTTTGATGACGTTTGAGTCTGTTTGATGCCATCGAAGTGCTTTGCGACTCTGGTGTCAATGGGCCGTGCACAGCCCTGAGACTGCCGTCACACTGCTGGCGCATCGCCGGGCGATCGGGTACCGTCATTTTCGGATACTGCCGGTATCTGAAATCCGAGAGGACCGTCCATGACCCACTTCACCGACAAGGTCGCCGTCGTCACCGGAGCCGGCTCCGGCATCGGACGCGCACTTGCCGTCGAGCTCGCCCGTCGCGGCGCGAAGGTCGCCATCAGCGACGTCGACGACCACGGCCTCGCGGAGACGCTCGAGCTGGTCAAGCAGCAGGGCGCGGACGTCCGCAGCGACCATCTCGACGTCGCCGAGCGCGAGCTCGTCCTCGCGTATGCGAACGCGGTGGCGGAGCACTTCGGCACGGTCAACATGGTGTTCAACAACGCCGGCATCGCCTACACCGGCAGCATCGAGGAGATGTCGTTCAAGGACGTCGAGAAGATCATGGACGTCGACTTCTGGGGCGTCGTCAACGGCACCAAGGCGTTCCTGCCGCACCTGATCGCCTCCGGTGACGGGCACGTCATCAACATCTCCAGCGTGTTCGGCATCTTCGCCGTGCCCACGCAGAGCGCCTACAACGCGGCCAAGTTCGCCGTCCGCGGCTTCACCGAGTCCCTGCGCCAGGAGATGCTCGTCGGGAAGCGCCCCGTCAAGGTCACCTGCGTGCACCCCGGCGGCATCAAGACCAACATCGCGCGCAACGCGGACCAGGCTGAAGGGCGCGATCACGACAAGCTCTCGAAGGAGTTCGACAAGCTCGCCAACATGAGCCCCGAGAAGGCGGCGACGGTCATCCTCCGCGCCGTGGAGAAGGGGCGAGCGCGTGTGCTGGTCGGCTGGGACGCGAAGGCACTGGATGCGTTCGTCCGGGTGACCGGGTCGGGCTACCAGGGCATCGCTGCACGCTTCAGCAAGAGCCGTGGGCTCTGAGTGGTCCGCGAAGGAGCTCGATGAAGAACGACTGGTCCGGCCAGTCCCTCCCGCACCCGGAGGGCCGCCGCCCGGTCCTCGGCGACGTGGGCGGCGTCGATCGTGACCATCCGGTGCAGGACATCGTGCGCCGCGGTGATCGTCTGGGGCCACTGTTCGAGATGCGCGTCTTCTCCCAGCGATTCGTCTTCGTCGGCGGGGCTCGCCTGGCGGCCGAGATGTGCGACGAGTCGCGGTTCCACAAGGGGCACTCGCCGGCCGTCGAGTCGCTGCGTGCCTTCGCCGGGGACGGGCTGTTCACCGCCTACAACCACGAGCCGAACTGGCGTCTGGCCCACGACGTCCTCATGCCGGCCTTCACCCGCGAGGCGATGCAGCGCTACCACCCCACGATGCTCCAGACGCTGCGCGAGCTCTTCGCGATGTGGGACGCCCACGAGGGTCCCGTCGACGTCTCCAGCGGCATGACGAAGCTGACGATGGAGACGCTCAGTCGCGCAGCATTCGATCGAGACTTCGGTTCACTCACGGAGGACGCACCGCACCCGTTCATCCCGGCCATGGTCTCGATGCTGTCGACGGCTCAGCGGCTCGGTTCGCTCGCCGCGATGCCCGGCTCGCGAGTGCTGGCGAACCGGTTGCTTCGCCAGAACAGGCCGCACATGCGCTACATCGACGAGCTGCTCGACGGCGTCATCGACGATCGTCGGGCCCTCGGCTCGGCCGGGGCAGGGGACGACCTGCTCGGCCTGATGCTCTCCACCAGGCATCCCGAGACCGGAGCGCGGCTCGACGATCTCAACATCCGGCGCCAGATGCTGACCTTCCTCGTGGCGGGCCACGAGACGACGTCCGGAGCGCTGTCGCTGGCGACGTACTACCTGGCGACACACCCGGACGTCCTCGCCCGCGCCCAGGCGGAGACCGACGTCATCCTCGGGCCGGACCCAGACGCCGAGCCGACGTTCGAGCAGATTCCGAAGCTCCGGTACCTCCGCCGCGTGCTCGACGAGACCCTCCGGCTGTGGCCGACGGCGCCGGCCTTCACCCGCAGCCCACGGCAGGAGATCGTGTTGTCCACCGGACATCGCATGCGGCCAGCGGACTGGGCGATCGTGGTCATCCCGCTCATGCACCGCGACCGCGAGATCTGGGGTGACGATCCCGAGGCGTTCGATCCCGACCGGTTCCTGCCCGAGCAGTCCCGGGCCCGGCCGCCCCACGTCTACAAGCCGTTCGGCACGGGCGAGCGATCGTGCATCGGCCGGCAGTTCGCCCTGCACGAGTCGATCCTGGCGCTGGCGCGGATGCTGCACCGATACGACGTCGCGGCAGACCCCGACTACGAGCTTCACATCACCGAGCGCCTCACCCTCATGCCCGAGGGCTTCGAGCTCACGCTGACGCCGCGCACGCCTGCACTCATCACCCCATCCACCGACAGGACGTCGACAGGAGCACCATCATGACCGCACGCATCGACCTGCGCGGATCCCGCGCCCTCATCACCGGGGCCACCGGCGGCCTCGGCCAGGCCATTGCCCGACGCCTGTCGAAGGAGGGTGTCGAGCTCGTGCTCAGCGGCCGGCGCCTCGACGTCCTCGAGCCGCTCGCGAAGGAGCTCGGCGCGACGGCGATCGCCGCCGACATCGAGGACCTCGCCGACGTCGATCGACTGATGCAGGAGGCCGGCCCGATCGACCTCTTGGTGGCCAACGCGGCTCTTTCCTCGTCGGGAGACCTGTTCGAGTACACCCCGGAACAGATCGCCCGGTCGATCACCGTCAACCTGCACGCCCAGATCGTCATGGCCCGTACGGCCGCCCTCGGCATGGTCGAGCGCGGCAAGGGACAGATCGTGATGATCGGCTCGGTCTCCGGCAAGATCGCGTCCACCAACAGCTCGCTCTACAACGCCACGAAGTTCGGCCTGCGCGGCTTCACGCTGGGCTTCCGGCAGGACGTCGCCGACCGCGGCGTCGGAGTGTCGATCGTCGAGCCCAGCTTCGTGCGGGAGGCCGGCATGTTCGCGAACTCGAAGGCGAAGCTCCCGTCGACCGTTCGCACGGTGTCGCCCGAGGATGTCGCGGACGGGGTCGTCAAGGCGATCCGGCGCGACCGTGCCGAGGTCGTCGTCGCGCCCGTCGAGCTGCGCTTCGGGTCCGCCGTCATGGCGTCGCTCCCCGGGATCGCCGCCAAGGCGCAGAAGGCCAGCGGAGGCGAGAAGGTCAGCGGCGCGCTGGCCGCGGGGCAGCGCGACAATCGCTGAGGCGGCCCGACCGGTACGTCCCCTGAGTCAGGCCCGGCTGCCCTTGTCGTCGCCGAACGCCTCGTCGCGCTCGCGCACGGCCTCGCGGAACCCGACGGTGGCCGCGCGCATCTGAAACGCGTAGCCCTCGCGGGTGTGCCGTGAGACGCCGTCGAACACGGTGCTGATCATGCCCGACGTCGCGACGCCCTGGGCGAGCAGAGCGCTGTTGAGGGCCAGCTTGACCATCATCAGCTGGTTCACGGGGAGGAGCGAGATCTTCTCGACGAGGGCCTCAGTGCGCTCGTCCAGCTCGTCGGCCGGCCACGACTCGACGGCCAGGCCCCAGTCGGCAGCGGTGCGTCCGTCGATGCACTCGCCGGTGAACAGCATCCGCTTGGCTCGGGCGTCGCCGATGCGGTGCGCCCACATGCCGGCAGCGGGTACGCCCCAGACGCGGGTGGGCGGGTAACCGATGCGGACGTCGTCGGCGCAGATGATCTGGTCGGCGAACAGGGCGATGTCGGACCCGCCGGCGACCGCGAACCCGTGCAGCTTCGCCACGGTGGGCTTGTTCGCGTGCAGCAGGCTCGCGAAACCCCGGTTGAAGCGGCTCATCATCGCGTAGTCGACCATCGGGTCCCAGGTGGCGCCCGGCACGTGGTTGGTCATCTGCACGGCCGGGTCGATCACCGTGCCGGTGGTGTCCATCGAGCCCGGTGGTGGGTCGGCGGCGTTCTCGGCGAACACCGAGAGGTCATATCCGCCGCAGAAGCCCTTGCCTCGTCCGGACAACAGGATGACGTGGACCCGAGGATCGAGGTCGGCGCGCTCGACGGCGTGGGCGAGGTCCGACGGTGTGTCGTTGGTGATCGCGTTGCCCTGGTCCGGACGATTGAACGTGATGCGGGCGATCCGCCCCGTCACCTCGTACGTGAGGGTTCGGTAGTCGGGGCCGGCGTCGGACTGCTCGGTGCCGGCGTAGAGGGAGTGGTCGCCCTCGAGGGCGCTCTCGCGCCATGCGGCGGGTCTCTCGCCGGAATTCATGCGATGACTGCTTGCGTCTCGCCGGTGCCCTTGGGCGTGCACCGCTCGATGATCGGGGCGAGGTCGAGCCCGGTCGGCAGGGTGCCGAAGACGTCGCCACGGTCTCGACCGAGGCGGCTGGCCGCGAACGCGTCGGCCACGGCCGGGTGGCCGTGCCGCAGCAGCAGCGAGCCCTGCAAGGCGGTCGCCATGTCGCCGACGACACGACGCGCGCTGTACTGAAATGATTCGGGCTCGATCGTGTCGAGGTCGGAGAACGCCGAGCCCAGCTCGTCGACGAAGGCGTCGTAGCGCCGGTCGGCACCGCGGGCCTCGTCGAGCTCGGCGAAGAAGACCGTCAGCGACTCGGGCTCCTTGGCCGCGGCCCGCAGGGTGTCGAGCGCGGCGACGTTGCCCGAGCCCTCCCACACCGACATCAGCGGCGCCTCGCGATAGAGCCGCGGCATGCGTGAGTCCTCGACGTAGCCGTTGCCGCCCAGGCACTCGAGCGCCTCGGCCGCGTGGATGGGGGAGCGCTTGCACACGTGGTACTTGCTGACGGCCAGGCTGACCCGGCGCAGCATGGCGGCGTGCTCGTCGCCGGCCTCTGCCCGGTCCGTCACCGCGGCCAGCCACAGCGCGACGGTGGTGGCCCCCTCGGCCTCGACGGCGAGGTCGGCGAGGACGTTGCGCATCAATGGCTGGTCGATGAGCTGGGCGCCGAACACCCGTCGATGCGCGGCGTGGTGGGCCGCCTGCGTGACGCCCATCCGCATCGAGCTCGCCGAGCCGATGGTGCAGTCGAGCCGGGTCATGTTGACCATCGCGATGATCGTCGGCACGCCGCGGCCCTCGTCGCCGAGCCGCCAGCCGACGGCGTCGACGTACTCGACCTCGCTGCTCGCGTTGGAGTGGTTGCCGAGCTTGTCCTTGAGCCGCTGGAGGTGGATGCCATTGGTCGAGCCGTCCGGCAGCACGCGGGGCACGACGAAGCAGGTGAGCCCCCCGGGCGCCTGGGCGAGCACGAGCAGGAGATCGGACATCGGGGCCGACGTGAACCACTTGTGCCCCGTGATCCGGTAGGTGCCGTCGGACTGCTCATGCGCGTGCGTGGTGTTGGTTCGTACGTCGGAGCCGCCCTGCTTCTCGGTCATCGACATGCCGGCGGTGATGAACTGCTTGTCACCGGGCGGTCGGAACGCCGGGTCGTAGCCCGCCGCGGTCAGTCCGGGCTCGTACTGCGCGGCGAGCTCCGGGTCGACGCGCAACGCCGGCACGGACGCGTACGTCATCGAGATGGGGCACTGATGGCCCGCATCGACCGGACCCCACGCGCTCAGCTTCGCGGCGCGCACCAGGTGGGCGTTCGGGTCGTCCGACGCCCAGGGAGTGCCGTGCAGGCCGAACCCCGTCGAGAGCTCCATCAGCCGGTGGTAGCTCGGGTCGTACGCCACCTGGTCGATGCGATGCCCGTAGCGGTCGTGCGTGTGCAGCACGGGCGGATGCGCCTCGGCCCGGTCGCCGAGCGCGATGGAGTCCGCACTGCCGGCCAGACGGCCGATCTCGTGCAGGTCCTCGAGCGCCGACGTGGCGCCCTCACGGCGCAAAGTCTCCTCGAACACCGCGTAGTCGGCGGTGTCGTGGCCGGTGAGCGGTGGGACCTGGTTGGTCACGTCGTGGGTGGTCATGACTCTCCTTCGTTCGGACGCAGTCGCTTGATCTCGGTTCGGAAGTCCTCGTAGCCCCGACGCAGCGCGTCTCCGGGCCAGTCGTCGGGCAGGAGGGCGTCGGGCAGGGCCGGGTCGGTCCGGAGGTGACGCACGAGCGCCGCGGCGGCCGTGAAGCGGTCGGCGAACGTGGCGCCGTTGCTGGTGGCATCGAGGAGCGAGAGCCCGGTGTCGGCCCATCGCTGCAGGTCCCAGAGCCGGCTGGCGAGCTCGGCCGGATCGTCGGGGTGCGAGAGCAGGCGGATCGTGTCGGGCTCGGCAGTGTCGTCGCGGGGCAGGTTGTCGGGACGCATCCAGACGCCTTCGCGCAGCAGCACGAGGCGGCGTGAGGTGAGGCGTCGACGCAGGTCAGCCCGGGTCGCTGCGTCGCGGCCGCCGGCCGTCACGACGACGGTCTCCCACGCGCCGTCCCATGACCGTCTGACCGGGTCGAGCTCGAGCTCCTGCAGCCGATGACGTTCCAGGTGGCGCTCGCTCAGTGCGTAGACGGCCTGGTCGGCCACGAGATCGCCGGCCTGGACGAGCCGGGTGAGCGCGACCCGCATCGTCGCGGGGGCGATGCCGAACCGCTCACCGGCACCGAGGATGTCGCGCACCGGCAGCCGTGGCGGATGCGCGCCCAGCAGGAGGCTCAGCACGACAGACCGCGCGGTGAGCGGCGGCGCGAGGGTCGTGGTGATGGACATGGGGCTCCAAGCGAGCGTTACAGAACCAGAATGTCTGTGGCCCAGAGTGTAATACCGACCATCTCGTGTGTCTACGGCACGATGCCCGCTGCCGCGGCGACCTCGCGGTAGGCGTCGGCCAGTGTCGCGATGGTCGCGTGCGCATTGAGCCCGCTCGGGTTGGGCACGACCCACAGCTCGGCATCCCCGATGCCGGCGTCCTGGCGGCCGAGCCGGGCTCGGCGGTCACCGAAGGCGGTCCGGTAGGCGGTGATGCCGGCCACGGCGACCACGCGTGGGCGGTGCTCGCGCACGAACCGTTCGAGCCGGTCGCGTCCGGCGCGCAGCTCGTCGTCGTCGAGCTCGTCGGCCCGGGCGCTCGGACGAGGAGCGAGGTTCGTGATGCCCACGCCGCGCTCGACCAGCACCGGAGCCGCATCCGCCGGCGTCAGGACGTCGTCGGGCAGGATCCCGGCGCCGCGCAGCGCCGGGTAGAAGCGGTTGACCGGATGGGCGAAGTGGAATCCGGTCTCGGAGCTCAGGATGCTCGGGTTGATGCCGACGAACAGCAGCCGGAGTCCCGGCCCGATGAGGTCGGGCACGGGTGCGGTCGCCATGCGCCGACGATAGACGCATGGTGTGATGCGAGGGATGTCCAACCACTCGGAGCATCGATGACGGACCAACCACCCGCTCTGGTCGTCATGGGGGTGTCCGGCTCGGGGAAGTCCACCGTCGGCGCGGCCCTGGCTCAACGGCTACGGGCCCCGTTCGCCGACGCCGACGACTTCCACCCGGCGGCCAACGTCGCCAAGATGACCGCCGGCCACGCTCTCGACGACGAGGATCGCCGTCCGTGGCTCGAGGCGATCGGTGAGTGGCTGTCGGAGCACAGCGACGGCGCGGTGGTGAGCTGCTCGGCGCTGAAACGGGCCTACCGGGACCAGCTCCGCGGGCACCTGCCCACGACCCGGTTCGTCCACCTCGACGGCAGTCGCGACGTGATCGCCCGCCGCCAGGCCAGTCGGCCCGGTCATTTCATGCCGGCGTCGTTGCTCGACTCACAGTTCGCCACCCTCGAACCGCTCGAACCGGACGAGGACGGTGTCGTCATCGATGTCGACCAGAGCATCGACGACATCGTCCAGGAGTACGTCGACCGCACCACGAAGGAGTCCTGATGCTTGAACTTCCCGCCCTGGGTGCATCCCACGCAGCCCAGGTCATCCTGCCGATCGCCGACCCCGAGGTGGTCAAACCGGTGGCCGACGGCTGGCAGCTGATCGTCGCCGCGCTGGCCGGCATCGCCCTGATCGTCGTCCTGATCACGTTCGCGAAGCTGCACCCGTTCCTGGCGCTGATCCTGGGAGCCCTGACCGTCGGTGTCATCGCCGGCGTGAACATCAACGGCGTCATCGAGTCGTTCTCGACGGGGTTCGGCGACACCGCGGCCGGGGTCGGTGTCCTGATCGCCCTCGGTGCGATGTTCGCCAAGCTGCTCGCCGACTCCGGCGGAGCAGACCAGATCGTCGACACCATCGTGGGCCGCGCCTCGGCAGCGGCACTTCCGTGGGCGATGGCGCTGGTCGGCGCGATCATCGGCCTGCCGATGTTCTTCGAGATCGGCCTGGTGCTGCTGATGCCGGTGATCTACCTCGTGGCGCGGCGAGCCGAGGTCTCGCTCATCACCGTCGGCATCCCCGCCCTGGCCGGGCTCTCGGCGATGCACGGGCTGGTGCCGCCGCACCCTGGTCCGCTCACCGCGATCGACTACCTGGGCGCCGACCTCGGCCTGACGCTCGCGCTCGGCGTCCTGGTCGCGGTCCCGACCGTCATCGTGTCCGGTCCGGTCTTCGCCCGGTTCGCCGGCCGCTGGGTCGACGTGCCCGCTCCGCACACGTTCGACGCCTCCGACCGCGCCGACTCGGCCAAGCGACCGTCGTTCGGCGTCACGATGTTCAGCGTCCTGCTGCCGGTGGCGCTGATGCTGGGCAAGGCGCTCGTCGACATCTTCATCGACGACGAGAAGCAGATGTTCCGCCAGATCCTCGACGTGCTCGGCACGCCCCTGATCGCGCTGCTCATCGCCGTGGTCGTGGCCATCTTCACGTTCGGCACCGGCACCGGGATGAAGCCGCGCGAGGTGGCGAAGACCGTCGAGACGTCGCTCCCGCCCATCGCCGGCATCCTGCTCATCGTGGCCGCCGGCGGCGGGTTCAAGCAGGTGCTCGTCGACACCGGCATCGGCACCCTGCTGGCCGACTGGGCCAAGGACGCGAACGTGTCGGTCGTGCTGCTGGCGTGGGTGCTCGCCGTCCTCATCAGGCTGGCCACCGGCTCGGCCACGGTCGCCACCATCACGGCGTCGTCGCTGATGATCGGCCTGGTGGATGGCCTGAGCTCCGGCGAGACGTCGCTCGTGGTGCTCGCCGTCGGTGCGGGTTCGGTGTTCTTCTCGCACGTGAACGACGCGGGTTTCTGGCTGGTGAAGGAGTACTTCGGCATGTCGGTCGGCCAGACGATCAAGAGCTGGTCCCTGATGGAGACGGTGCTCTCGGTCACCGGCCTCGTGTTCGTCCTTCTCCTGGGCCTCGTGATCTGAGGATCGGTCAGGTGGCCCGGGCGAGGTCCGGGTGGGCGCGGCCTGTCACCAGCGGCAGGTCGACGAAGGTCACGAGGCCGGCAGGCGCCTCGCAGACGGTCGGGATGGAGTTCACGCAGTGGGCTGCCGTGGCGACGATGCCGGGGTTGCGCTGGAGGCCCGCCTCGATGCTGGCCGGGTGCCACCCGTGGATGACGACGTCGCAGTCCGGGTCGCCCTTGACCTCCACCTCGAAGCGCTCCCGGAGCGGTCCGAGCTCCCAGGCTGGGTCGAGGTTCTCCTCGCCCATGAACCAGTTCACGGCGACGCGGACGACCTTCGTCTCGCCGACGAACGCCTCCCAGGCGAACCGCTGGGCGGCGACCTGGCCGGGCTCGATGACGCCCGCGGGGGAGTCGATCGGGGCGGTCGCGACGGCCAGCTCGTGGCTCGTGCGGATCTCCGCATCGGCGAACCCGAGGGTGTCCAGGCACATCCGCACCGACTGCTCGAAGCCGCCGCTCAGGAGGCGCAGCATCGGTCCGGACCTCGCATCCTCCGGGCTGCCACCGAACCCCATGATGTGCCGGACGACGTCGGGTGCGTCGTAGGTGCGGATGTCGGAGAACTCCTCCCCGCGCACGAACGTGACCGCTGACGACAGGCCCGCGTAGAAGAGCGGCTGCTGTTCGGTGACCCCACCCGGGTCGATGCCGGTGCCGTGCAGGGTCACGCCACCCTCGAGCGCCGGTGCCTCGATCGAGGCCCGCTCCTTGTCGCTGGGCCAGAACCAGCCGAGCGGTGTCACGACGTTCTTGCCCGAGCGCAGGATCGCGGCGACCTCGTCGGAGCTCGGCATGAGCGGCGCGTAGAGGACGCAGTCGGCGTCGAGGGCGAGGATCTCCTCGATGCTGCTCGTCGCGGTCACGCCCAGAGGCTCTGACCCGACGATCTCGCCGACGTCCTTGCCGGCCTTCTCCTCGCTGTGCACCCAGCAGCCGACCAGCGCCAGGTCAGGGTGACGGCCGATGTGCTCGATGGCGGCCCGGCCGAGGCCGCCGGTGGCCCACTGGATCACGCGATAGGTCATGAACGCAGATCCAAGCACACCACGTCACCTAGGCTGCGATCCGTGGAAAAGGTGCTGTACCTCGTGAATGCCGCTGCAGGGACGTCCGGGGACAGCCTGCGCGAGCGACTCGTGGCCGACGCGGCGCCGAGGCTCCTGGCCGCCGGCGCGCACCACGTGCAGGTCAACGCGATGGACTCCGACGTCGAGGCCGCAGCGGGATTCCGTCTGCGCAGCGGTTCCGGGCCCTGCCCCGACGCGATCGTCTCGACCTGGATCGACTCGGCCAACGCCCCGTTGAGAGCGGCATTCGACGACGTGGTGCGTGAGGTGGACGCCGACGTCGTGGCGTACCTCGTGACCGAGTCGCTGCCACTCCCGGGCGCGCAGGTCACGGGTCGACGCCCTGGATACACCCAGGTCTCGTTCCTCCAGCGCCCCGGGCGGCTTGGCGAGCGGGCGTGGATGGAGCACTGGCACGACCGCCACACCCAGGTCGCGATCGACACCCAGGCCACCAGCCGTTACGTCCAGAACCTGGTGGTCCGGCCGCTGACACCCGACGCACCGCCGTGCACGGCCGTGGTTGAGGAGACCTTTCCCGAGGAGGCGATGACCGACCAGTCGGTCTTCTTCGACGCGGTGGGAGACGACGCCCGTCGCCAGGCCAACGCGGAGACGCTGATGGCGAGCGTCCAGGCGTTCCTCGACTTCGACCTGATCGACGTCGTGCCCACCAGCGAGTACGCCGTCTCATCTACCTGGCTCAGGCGGTCGACGCGTCGAGGTCCACGAGGCGATCGAGCTCCAGGTCGGCGAGGAAGTGCTCGTCGTGGCTGACCACGAGCAGCGCACCGTCGTAGGACGCCAGGGCCTCGACCAGGCGCCGCACGCCGAGCAGGTCGAGGTTGTTCGTCGGCTCGTCGAGGAGCAGCAGCTGCGGTGCGGGTTCGGCCAGCAGGACGCACGCCAGGGTGGCGCGCAGGCGTTCCCCTCCCGAGAGCGTCGACGCGAGCTGCTCGGCGGAGCGCCCGCGGAACAGCAGTCGCGCCAGCTGGTGGCGGATGTGCTGCGGGTCGGCGTCCGGTGCGTTCCGCCGGACGTTGTCGACGACGCTCAGGTGGTCGTCGAGCACGTCCATGCGCTGCGGCAGATGGCGTGCTGGGACAAGCAGCGACACCTCACCGGCGGCCGGTGCGATCTCGCCCATCACGGTGCGCAGCAGCGTGGTCTTGCCCGTGCCGTTGCGTCCGACGAGTCCGACCCGCTCGGGCCCGCGCAGGTCGAGCTCGACCGGGGTGCCGGTGTGCGCGAGCCGCAGCTCCTGCGTGCTCAGCACGACGCGTGACGGAGGAACGGCGGTGGCCGGCAGGTCCAGCGTGATCTCGCGGTCGTCGCGCAGCTGCTGCTCGGCACCGTCCAGGCGCTCGCGTGCTTCAGCGACATCCTCCTCGTGCACCCCACGCAAGCGGCCGGCCGAGACCTGCGCAGCCCGCTTGCGGGCGCCCATGACGATCTTCGGCTCACGCTTCTGCTCGAACATCTTCTGTCCGTAGCGCCGCCGTCGGGCCAGCTTCACCTGCGCGTCGGCCAGCTCGCGCTTCTGCTTGCGCAGGTCGGACTCGGCGTCGCGCACAGCTCGGCGGGACGCCTCCTGCTCCGCCGCGACGACCTGCTCGTACATCTCGTACCGGCCGCCGAACCAACGCAGCCTCCCTTCCCGCAGCTCGCCGATGTCGTCCATCGACGACAGCAGCGACCGGTCGTGGCTCGCGACCAGGAGACATCCTCGCCACGTGGTGACGACGTCGTGCAGGCGCCCACGCGCGACGCGGTCGAGGTTGTTGGTCGGTTCGTCCAGCAGCAGGACGGCGGGTCGGCGCAGCAGCCTGGCGCCGAGCGAGAGCAGCACCAGCTCGCCGCCCGACAGCGTCCCGATGCTCCGGTCGAGGCCGACGCCGGCGAGGCCCAAGCGGTCGAGCTCGACGCCCGCGCGGTCCTCGATGTCCCAGTCGTCGCCGACGGCGTCGAACAGCCGTGGATCGGTGTCGCCGGACTCGATGCGACGCAGCGCGTCGAGCGTCGACCCGATGCCGAGCACGTCGGCGACGGTCTGCTCGTCGCCCCGCAACGGATCTTGCGGGAGGTACGCGGCATCGCCGGAGACGTGGCGGGTGCCGGTCGTGGGTGCCAGCTCGCCGGCCAGCAGTCGCAGCAGCGTCGACTTGCCGCTGCCGTTCGCCCCGACGAGGCCATGGCGGCCTGGGCCGACCTCGAGGTCGACGCCGTCGAGGACGGCCGTGCCGTCGGGCCAGCTGAAGGAGAGGTCGTGAAAGGTCAAGGAAGATCGCATGAGGCGCTCCGGTGGTCGCAGGAATCGCGGACACGTGGAGACAGCTGCGCGACACGTCAGCGCAGGTCCCGGCCTCAAAGCTTCATGCGACCAGTCTAACGCGGCTCCGTCGACGTGCTCGGCTGGCGACGGATCGCCTAGGCGTAGGAGACGCCCGTCGCGTGCAGCGGGCAGTAGCCGAACGGGTTCTTCACGAGGTACTGCTGGTGGTAGTCCTCGGCGTAGTAGTACTCGTCGAGTGGCTGGATGGACGTCGTGATCTGGCCGTAGCCGGCCGCCGTCATCTGCTCCTGGTAGTGGTCTCGCGACTCCTCGGCGAGCTTCTGCTGGTCGGGCGTCGTGGTGAGGATGATCGAGCGGTACTGCGAGCCGCGGTCATTGCCCTGGCGCATGCCCTGGGTCGGGTCGTGGTTCTCCCAGAACACCTGGAGCAGCTGCTGGAACGACACCTTCTCGGGGTCGAAGATGATGCGCACGACCTCGGCGTGCCCGGTGCGACCGGTGCACACCTCCTCGTAGGTGGGATTCGGGGTGACGCCACCGGCGTAGCCCACCGACGTCGACCAGACGCCGGGGACCTCCCAGAACGTCTTCTCCTCGCCCCAGAAGCAGCCGAGGCCGACGACGACGGCCTCGAATCCCTCGGGCGGGTCGGTCTCGATCGGGTTGCCGAGCACGAGGTGCCGGTCACCGACGGCGAACGGGCGGGCGTCGCGGCCGGGCAGGGCCTCGGCGGCATCGGGCAGCTGGGTCTTGGACTTGCCGAAGATCATGGGGGGACCACCTTCCATCTTCAAGGGTACGGACCGGAGGAACGCTGCGCCCGTGTGTGGTTGTGGCGAACCGGTGACGGTGAGGCCCGCAGCGGTGAGGCCCAAGGAGGTGAGGCCCGCAGCCGTGAGGCCCAAGGAGGTTAGGCTCGGCCACGTGTCAGACGTGGAGCGCAGGTACCAGGTGCCGGTCGGTGTCGAGATCGCGGCCGGCTGGTCCTGGCGGCTGTTGCTCATCGCAGCCGCCGGCGGTGTCGGCATCTGGCTGCTGCGCTTCTTCTCCGAGATCACCGTCGCCGTCGCCATCGCCGTGCTCGGCACCGCACTCACGATCGGTGCCGTCGACTGGCTCGTCGATCGCCGGGTGCCACGCCTGTTGGCCACGTTCATCGTCGTCATCGTGATGCTGGCGGCGTTCTTCGGCATGCTGGCGCTGGTCGGTCAGCAGCTGTCCACGCAGGTCGACGACCTGAGGGCGAACGTCGTCGAGGGCATCTCGCAGGTGCAGGACTGGGCCCGCACCGGACCGCTCGGGCTCAGCGACGCGCAGCTGCAGAGCTGGATCGACGAGGCCAAGTCCGCCATCTCCACGACCGACAGCTCGGTCGTCACCCGCATCACCGCGGTCGGCGCCACGATCACCCACGTCGTCGCGGGATTCTTCATCGCACTGTTCTCCGCGTTCTTCTTCCTCTACGAGGGCGACCGCATCTGGAGCTGGATCGTCGCGCTGTTCCCCCGCGCGGCCCGGGAGCGCGTGCACTCGTCGGGCCAGACGGCCTGGCGCTCACTCACCGCCTTCGTCCGCGCCACCGTCATCGTGGCTCTCACGGATGCGCTGGGAGTCGCTGTCGCGGCGTGGGCGCTTGGTGTGCCGCTGACGCTGGCGATCGGCGTGCTCGTGTTCCTCGGAGCGTTCGTGCCGATCATCGGTGCCCTGATCTCAGGCATGGTGGCCGTGCTGGTGGCCCTGGTGGCACAAGGGCCGTGGACGGCGCTCTTCATGCTGATCGCCGTCGTCATCGTGCAGCAGTTCGAGTCGCACGTGCTGCAGCCGTTCCTCATGGGCGCCTTCGTGGCCGTGCACCCGCTGGCCATCATCATCGCGATCGCCGCCGGCGTGGTCGTGGCCGGCGTGGTGGGCGCGCTCATCGCCGTGCCGCTCGCGGCCTGTCTCAACGGGATCGTGCGACATCTGGCCGAGACGGCCCGGGAGTTCCAGGACAATCCCGAGGAGCTCCCTCCTGAACCGGAACCGGCCTAGCGTGGGCGCCGTGAAGCTCTCCGACGTCGCCGCCGCGCGCAGCGTGCTCGACGGCGTGATCGAGGTGACGCCCTCGCTGCACTCGCGCTGGCTCACCACCCGCGTGGGCACGCCGGTGTATCTCAAGTGCGAGAACCTCCAGCGCGCCGGTTCGTTCAAGATCCGCGGCGGCTACCTACGCATCTCGCGGCTCAGCGACGAAGAACGCGCCCGTGGCGTCGTGGCTGCGAGTGCCGGCAACCACGCGCAGGGCGTCGCGCTCGCCGCGTCGATGCTCGACACGAAGGCCACCATCTTCATGCCCGAAGGCGCGGCGCTGCCCAAGATCGCCGCGACCCAGGGCTACGGGGCGGAGATCGAGTTCTCGGGCACTGGTGTCACCGAGGCGCTGGTGGCCGCGCGGGAGTTCGCCGAGCGCACCGGTGCCGTGCTCATCCACCCCTTCGACCACCCCGACATCATCGCCGGTCAGGGGACGGTCGGGCTCGAGATCCTCGAGCAGGTGCCCGACGTGCGCACGATCGTCGTGCCGCTCGGCGGTGGCGGACTCGCCGCCGGCATCTCGCTGCTGCGCGAGAGTCATCCGGACGTGCACGTCATCGGTGTGCAGGCCGAGGACGCGGCCGCCTATCCGGGATCCCTCACCGAAGGGCGACCGGTCCTGGCCGACATGGGCCCGACCATGGCCGACGGCATCGCCGTCGCGATGCCAGGCGACCTCCCGTTCGGGATCCTTGCGTCCCACCTCGACGACTGCATCACCGTGAGCGAGGAGTCGATGAGCAAGGCGCTCCTCGGCCTGCTCGAGCGCGGCAAGATGCTCGTCGAGCCGTCCGGAGCAGCCGGGGTGGCCGCCCTGCTCGACAACCCGGAAAGGTTCGAAGGACCCGTCGCCGTCGTGCTCTCCGGCGGCAACATCGACCCGTTGCTGCTGCTCGACGTCATCCGGCACGGCCTCGTGGCCGCCGGTCGTTTCATCCACCTCCGGGTGCGGATCTCCGACCGGCCGGGCGGCCTGATGCGGCTCCTGGTCGACCTGGCGAACCTGCAGGTCAACGTCATCAACGTCACCCACGACCGCTCAGGTGAGGGCATCGGCGTGCGGCAGGTGGACGTGGTGATCGAGGGCGCGACCCGCGGAGCCGAACACCGCACGGAAGTCGCGCGCCGGCTGCTCGAGCTCGGGCACCACGTCATCTGACCCGGCCGGGAACGCGCACCCAGGCGGCCGGGAGACCGTCCCGGCGAGGTCGGGAACCACGACCCGTGCCGGGAGAACGACTTTCGCGAGATGCTTCGGGGAGATCCGACCCTGGGAGGTCCCGATGTCCCGCACCGCATCCGCCGAGGTGGCCGATGGCGCAGACCTGCGTCATGCGTCCCGCCTGCTTGCCGCACTCGTCCTGCCCCTCGGACCTCTCGCCGTGGCAGGTCTGCGCTACGTCCTGCCGTACTTCAACGCCTCGACCCCCCGCGAGATGGCCACGGACGTCCTGGCGGCCCAAGGTCGTCAGTCGGCTGTGTTGTGGCTCGGCCTGATCGCCACGTTCACGCTGCTCCCGGGTGTTCTCGCCGTCGGCCACCTCACTCGGCGCGGCGCGCCCAGGATGACGGCCGCCGCGATGCTGCTGGTCGTGCCCGGATACCTCGCGCTGACCTACATGCTCGGGAGCGATCTCGTGCTCTGGACGGGCGCACGGGCGGGCCTCGACGCGTCGGCGCTGACCACGCTCACCGGCACTGTCCATCCGTCGGCGAACATCGCTGCGGTGGTGTTCGTCGCCGGCCACGTGATCGGCACCGTCCTGCTCGGACTGGCACTGCTGCGCTCGCGCACGGTGCCGACGTGGGCGGCGATCGTCACGGTCGTGGCCCAGCCGATGCACTTCGTGGCGTTCGTGATCCTCGGCAGTCCGACGCTTGACTGTGCTGCCTGGACCGCGAATGCGGTCGCCTTCGCGGTGGTGGCGGTCGCGATCCTCAGGACGCCCGACGACGAGTGGGACCTGCCACCCGCCTGATGGCCGTCAGGACGACCCCGTCAGAACGGAACCGCGGCGACGACGTCGACGGTGATCGTGGAGCCGTTGGGGGCGTCGTAGGAGGCCGTGTCGCCGACCTTCTTGCCGACGATGGCCGCACCCAGCGGTGAGGTGGGGGAGTAGACGTCGAGGTCGACGGCGCTGTCCATGCTGAGCAGCTCACGTGAGCCGAGCAGGAACGTCTCGGTGTCGTCGTCTCCGGCGAAGCGGATGGTGACCTTCATGCCGGCCTCGACGAGGCCGTCGTCGGCCGGCTTCTCGCCGACCTCGGCGCGACGCAGCATCTCCTCGAGCTGACGGATGCGTGCCTCGGTCTTGCCCTGCTCCTCGCGCGCGGCGTGGTAACCGCCGTTCTCCTTGAGGTCGCCCTCGTCGCGGGCGGCAGCGATCTTGGCGGTGATGTCGGCGCGCACGTCTCCCTTGAGGTGTTGCAGCTCCTGCTGCAGGCGGTCGTAGGCCTCTTGCGTGACCCAGATCGTCTCGGTGTCGGTGGGCTGTGTCATGAGCTCACTCCCTCTTACGTGCGGCACCCCAGGCACGTGCCCGGGGTGAAACATCGAGATTACCACTCAATCCAGGCTTTGACACGTCCGCAAGACGCCCGTGACAGCCCTCCGCTCGGTCTCCAACGTGATGCGGATTCGAGCATCCTCGCGGTCGTTGGCGGGCACCGTGACGGTCTTCTCGCCGACGGTCGAATGATCCTCTGCCTGCGCATAGACCGTGCATCGCACGGCCAGCGGTTGGGGCCTGTGGACGTTGAGCGACACGGTCACGTGGTGGTCGTCGACGACCTCGTAGCCGTACAGCTGCGCCGAGACGGGCTTCGGCTGGAACGCGACCCACGCGGCCCAGACGATGCCGATCAGCACGCCGATGGTGGCGACGACGGGCCACAGCCAGCGCGGTCGTCCGCGGGTGCCGTAGCGGCCGGCGAGATCGGTCACGTCGCCCAGTGTCTCAGGCGGTGAGGTGTCGCGTGCTCGACCGCATCGTTCCCAGGTCGTAGACCGGGTCCCGATCCGCGTCGTGTGAATCACGGTGCAAGGATGGGGACGTGGCCGAGCAACTCAGACTCATGCACGTGCACGCCCATCCGGATGACGAGTCGAGCAAGGGGGCGGCGTCCACCGCGAAGTATGTCGCGGAGGGGGTCGACGTCCATGTCGCGACCTGCACCGGAGGCGAACGCGGCGACGTCCTCAATCCGAGCTTCGATCATCCGGGCATCATCGACAATCCGTCGCTCATCACCGAGATTCGTCGCGACGAGATGGCGCGGGCGCGCGACATCCTCGGCATCCGGCAGGACTGGCTGGGCTTCGTCGACTCCGGCTGGCCGGAGGGCGACCCCAAGCCGCCGCTGCCTGAGGGCTGCTTCGCGCTGGTGCCGATCGAGGAGGCCGCCGAGCCACTGGTGCGGCTGATCCGCTCGTTCCGCCCCCACGTGCTCACCACGTACGACGAGAACGGCGGCTACCCGCACCCCGACCACATCAAGTGCCACGAGGTGAGCGTGTACGCCTTCGAGGCGGCCGCCGATCCCGACCGCTATCCCGAGGCCGGCGAGCCGTGGCAGGTCTCCAAGCTCTACTACCACCTGAGCTGGAGCCACACCCGCATGGAGGCCATCGGGGCGGCGCTCGAACGCCACGGCCTGTCGAACCCGTACGCCGAGCGTTTCAATGACTGGAAGCGCGACGAGGCGTACGAAGCCAGGCTCACCACCCGGGTCGAGTGCGCCGAGTACTTCCACGTGCGCGACGAGGCGCTGCTGGCCCATGCCACGCAGATCGACCCGAACGGATGGTTCTTCGCCATCCCGCGCGACATCCAGGCCGAGGCATGGCCCACCGAGGACTACCAGCTCGTCACGAGCCACGTCGAGACCTCGGTCCCCGAGGACGACCTGTTCGCCGGACTGCGCTAGCGGTCTAGCCTGACGCGGTCTCCCAGAGGCCGATGAGGTTGCCCTCGGAGTCGGTGCAGTACGCCGCGAACCCCATCTCGCCGACGGGCTCCCGGCCGCGGACCGTCGATCCGCCGAGCTCGCCGATCGTGGTGAGCGTGGCGTCGATGTCGGGAACGTCGACCACGAGCACGGGCGACGTGATCGGGTCCTGCCGCTGGAGCATGCCGCCGTTGATGAAGCCGGGTTCGGTCGGGCCGGTCCTTTGGTCGGAGGGTCCTGTGGTGACCAGCGTGTAGCCCATGCCGGGCATCGAGGCGAGCTGCCAGCCGAACGTCTTCTCGTAGAAGGCCGAGGCGCGGTCCTGGTCGTCGAACGGGATCTCGAAGTGCACGAGGCGACCGGTCATGTCATGTCCTCTCGTCGATCGCTTGACGTCACCGTAGGTCGCGATCGGGGCCGCACGCCAGCGTCGGCTCAGAGGTCGTAGGCGAGGGTGAGCTCGTAGCCGTCGTCGGTCGGGTTCTCCAGCACGAGGTCGGCCGAACCACTCAGGTCCTCCAGGCCGCCTGTGCCCAGTCCCTCGGCGACCTCGACGTGCCCCGAGACGAGCCCGTCCTCGACGACCCCGGTGTGCACGAACACGCAGGTCCCCTCGTGCCCGCCGATGCTCCCCTCGAACCGCTCGTACCCGTTGATCCGGGCGTGGCCGGCCTTGCCGTCGCGGTAGGCGAACAGGTAGGCCGCCGTGCTGGTTCCGTCGATGTCACCGGTGTAGCGGTACTCGACGAGGGCCCGAGTCACGCCGCGGTCGGGGTAGTAGACGCCGTTCTTGTCGGTTCCCGTGCCGTCGATGTCGACGACGACGGTCTCGTCCCACGAGCTCGGCATGAATCGTCCAGTGCTCCGTTGTGTGGTCATGGTTCGACGCTAGGACGCATGGATGGCGGGCGTCTTGGACAAACGCGACACTGACGGCATGTCACCCGAGCTGGGCCGCGACCCGGCCATCGTGCGTCCCACCGAGGCGCAGCGTCGCATCGACGTGAGCAGGCGCGAGCCCGATGCATCCCTCGCTGCCTGGGTCGACTACGTGTGGATCGTCCGGTGGGACACGGCCGAGCCGTACGAGCAGCAGCTGATCCCGCAGCCGGTCGTCCACGTCGCCGCAGAACAGGGACGTCTGCTCGTGCACGGTGTCGCGCGGGGTACCTTCACCCGCACGCTCGAAGGTGTCGGTCACGTGGTCGGCGTGGCCTTCCGGCCGGGGGGCTTCCGCCCGTTCGTGGACGTCCCGGTCGGCACGTGGTCCGATCGCGTCGCGCCGGCGAGTGACGTGCTGGGCGCCGACGATCGTGACGTGGCGGCCGACCTGCTCGAGCCGGACCGCACCGACGACGAGCTCGCCGACGGGATCTGCGGCTACCTCCTCTCGATCGGCGCCGAGCCCGATCCGGTCGTCGACGAGATCGCCGCGCTCGTCGAGACGGCCGAGCGCGACCGCGCCATCACGCGGGCCGAGCAGCTCGCCGACCACGCCGGTGTCGGCCTGCGCACCCTGCAGCGACGTTTCAGCGACTACGTCGGCATCGGCCCCAAGTGGGTGATCCAGCGGTTCCGGCTGCTCGACGCGGCCGCCGCCGCGCACAGCGGTGACCCGACCGACTGGGCGGCCCTCGCGGTCGACCTCGGCTTCAGCGACCAGTCGCACCTCGTCCGCGCCTTCAGGGCCGTCGTGGGGACACCCCCCGCCGCCTACGAGAGCACGGCTTGATGGTCGCAAATTCGTTGAATCCACAGGGTTTTCCACTGGTTGTCGAACGTCTGTTCGAGTAGAATTGGAGCATGCTCGGGAACGTCGACACCACCATCGCCACATTGCGCGAAGCCGCATGCGCGATGGCGTCTGTCACCACCTCGATCGGTGATGAGATCCGGGCCATCGAAACGGCGATCCAGTCCCTCCAGGCCGCGAAGTGCGATCGCTTGGCGGCGATGCACGAGTCCAGAGAGCACGAGGTCGAGGGTGCGTCGAGCATCGTCACGTGGGCTCGGCGTGAACTCAACCAGGACGCGGGCTTGACCCGACAGATGGTAAAAGCGGTAGCCACGTTCCATGACCTGCCGGCCGTCGCTGAGGCGGCGCGAGCAGGTGCGATCTCGTTCGACCACGTCAACTCACTGACATATGCGCTCAGGCACATCGGCGTGGAGGAGACCCAGCTGATCGAGGAGCCACTCCTGGAGGTTGCCAAGCACGCCTCGCCGAGTGAGTTCCACGCCAAGGTCCGGCAGGTCCGTGACATCGCCCATCCCGACGACCTCGACCGCGCCTGGTTGAAGGGGATGGACCAGCGCGACCTCCGATTGGCCAAGACAACCGGCGGGTGGCATGTCACGGGATTCCTCGACATCGAGACCGGCGCGAAGCTGAACACGATCCTGGGGAACCTGTCGGTGCCGCGTGACGCGAGCGACGACCGGTCTCCGTCGCAGCGACGGATGGAAGCCCTGGATCGGATCTGCACGAGCGTGTTGGAGCACGGCCTGCCGGCCGACAACGGCATCCGCCCGCACATCAACGTCACCGTCGACGCCCAGACGCTCAAAGCCATGGCCCAGCAGGAAGCCCGCCGAACGCTCGACATGAACCTCGAACCGGCCGTGCTCGAAGGGTTCGGACCGATCGGCCCCGGCCTGCTGGCCCACCTCCTCTGCGGCGCCGAGCTGACACCCTTCCTCATCACCACCGTCGGCAAGAACATCGACGTCCTCGACGTCGGCCGCAGCCAACGACTCGCCACCCCACGACAATCCAAGGCCATCGCGCTGAGACAAGGCGGCATCTGCGCCGCACCCGCCTGCCGACACCCCATCAGCCACAACCACCACCTGACCTGGTGGTCCCACGGCGGACGAACCGACCTCGACAACCTCATCGGCCTCTGCCGCAAGTGCCACACGCTGATCCACAGCGGACGACTCACCCTCGCCCGCGGATCACCCGCCCAAGCGCGTGCCGCCTGACGGCCACCGCGCTCCGCTGCGGACCCGTCGGGCTTCGGTGACTACGCTTGACCCATGCATGACCTCGTGCTCGACCTCGTCACCGCCGACGTTCCGCTGACTCCTGAGAACGTCAGGCCGGGCTGGCTCGCCATGCTGGTCGTGGGCATCCTGATCGTCGCGACGGTCATCCTCGTGCGCTCGTTCCTCAAGCACGCCCGCCGTGCCGCCGAGCCGTGGCCGGGTGAGCAGGACCACGACGCACCCACCGAGCGCTGAGAGCTCAGAACTCGAGATACATCACGTGCAGCCCGACCGGCCCGAGCCGCGGATGTTGGAAGGCGCGCGGCACGGTGCCGATGATCTCGAAGCCGAGCCGCTCGTACAGCGCCACTGCCGGGTTCGTCTCGACGACGGCGTTGAACTGCATGCCGGCATAGCCCTCGGCGCGGGCCCGGGCGAGCGTGTCCTCGACGAGGGCGGTGCCCACGCCCTGGCCGCGGGTCTCGCTCGACACGACGAAGTTCGCGTTGCTGATGTGCGAGCCCGGGCCTGACTGGTTCGGTCCCCACGTCGCGGCGCCCAGCACCTGCCCGCCGTCGACCGTGACTGTCGAGCGCCACGGCGCAGGTGGGAGCCACTTTCCGCGAGCCTCGTCCTCGGTCATCTCGGGGTCGTAGGTGTAGGCGACGCCCTCGGCGAGCACCTCGGCGACGATCGCCCAGACGCCGGGCCAGTCGTCGTCACTCGCGGCACGGATCTCCACGGGCACAATCTAGACATCCCAGTACGTTGGAGAACATGCCCAACCGACTCGTCGACTCGACCAGTCCGTACCTCGTCCAGCACGCTGACAACCCGGTGGACTGGTGGGAGTGGGGCGCCGACGCCCTCGCCGTCGCGAAGGAGCTGGACCGGCCGATCCTGCTCAGCGTCGGCTACGCGGCCTGCCACTGGTGCCACGTCATGGCACACGAGTCCTTCGAGGACCCGGCCACCGCGACCTACATGAACGACCACTTCATCAACATCAAGGTCGACCGCGAGGAGCGACCGGACATCGACGCCGTCTACATGCGCGCCACCCAGGCCATGACCGGCCAGGGCGGCTGGCCGATGACCTGCGTGCTCACCCCCGACGGTGAGCCGTTCTTCGCTGGCACGTACTTCCCGGCCGAGCCGCGGCAGGGGATGCCGGCCTTCACCCAGGTGTTGCAGGCCCTGGCTGATGCCTGGGAGAACCGCCGCGACGAGGTGAGCGCCGTGAGCGCCGACGTCCTCGGTCACCTCCGGGATGGTGCCGACTACGCGGGTGAGGCCCTGGGGGGTGACGACCTCGATGCCGCCGCGGCCACTCTCTCGACCCAGCACGACGACGAGGCCGGTGGATTCGGCGCCAGCCCCAAGTTCCCGCCGTCCATGGTGCTGGAGTTCCTGCTGCGCCAGCACGCACGGTCGGGCGACGCCCGGTCGCTGGAGATGGTCGCGAGAACCTGCGACGCGATGGCGCGCGGCGGCCTCTACGACCAGCTCGGCGGTGGATTCGCTCGCTACGGCGTGGATCGGTTCTGGCGCGTCCCGCACTTCGAGAAGATGCTCTACGACAACGCGCAGCTGCTGCGCGTGTACCTGCACCGGTGGCGCCAGGACGGTGATCCTCTGGCCGAGCGGGTCGCGCGCGAGACCGCACGCTTCATGATCGACGAGCTCGGCACCGCCGAGGGCGGCTTCGCGTCGGCCCTCGATGCCGACAGCGACGGCCACGAGGGCACGTTCTACGTCTGGAACCCCAACCAGCTCATGCGGCTGCTCGGCGCCAAGGACGGCGCCTGGGCGGCGAAGCTGCTCGGCGTCACGGGGGAGGGGACGTTCGAGCGAGGGTTCTCCACGCTCCAGCTGCAGGAGGATCCCGACGATCCCGATCGATGGTCCGACGTGCGGGCGCGCCTGCTCGCCGAACGGGCCGGGCGGACCCGGCCGGCCCGCGACGACAAGGTCGTCGCCGCGTGGAACGGCCTCGCCATCACCGCGCTGGCCGAGGCGTCGGTGCTGCTCGACGAGCCGTCGTTCGGCGACGCAGCCGTCGCGGCGGCCACGGTGCTGGCCGACGTCCATGGCGCCGGAGCCGAAGGCACTGCCTTCGTGCGGGCGTCCCGCGACGGAGCCGCAGGCCGGCACGCTGCGGTGCTCGAGGATCACGGCTGCGTCGCCGAGGCGTTCATCGCGGTGCTGGGCATCACCGGCGACCCGGTCTGGCTCGACCGGGCCCGGGTCATTCTCGACGACGTGCTCGAGCACTTCGCGGCACCGGACGGCGGCTTCTTCGACACCTCCGATGACGCCGAGACGCTGGTGGTGCGGCCCCGAGACGCGTCCGACAATGCGTACCCGTCGGGCACGTCGTCCGCGGTGGCGGCACTGGTCGCGTTCGCCGCCGTCACCGGCGAGCACCGGTACCGCGAGGCCGCACAGGCCGGTCTCGAGTCGGCCGCCGCGGTCGCGCGGCAGGCACCGCGCTTCGCCGGCTGGAGCCTGGCCGCCGCCGAGGCACTGCTCGCCGGCCCGGCCGAGGTCGCCGTCGTCGGCCCGCGGCCGGCGCGGGACGACCTGCACCGTGCGGCGCTGGCGCTCACGACGCCGGGCGCGGTGGTCGTCGCCGCTGAGGCAGGCACGCCCCTCGCGCTGTTCGAGGGCAAGACCGAGATCGATGGCAGTCCCGCCGCCTACGTGTGCCGGAACTTCGCCTGCCGGATGCCGGTGACCGATCCAGCCGCGCTGGAGGACGCCGCGGTGTGAGAGTCGCTGCCTAGCGCGAGTACGCCAGCATGCTGACGCCGATGTAGTGCACGACGAACGCCGCGATCGTGAGCGTGTGGAACACCTCGTGGAATCCGTACCAGGTGGGCCACGGGTCGGGCCACTTGAACCCGTACACGAGCGCGCCGAGTGTGTAGAGCCCTCCGCCGACGATCAGCAGCACCATCACGGCCGTGGACGCCTCGCGTGAGAACTCCGGGAAGTAGAACACCGCGGCCCAGCCGAGGGCGAGGTACAGGGGCACGTAGAGCCAGCGCGGCGCGCCGAGCCAGAAGATCCGGAAGGCCACCCCGAGGAGTGCGCCACCCCACACCACCGAGAGCAGGAGCACCGCATGCTGGGTCGGGAGCAGCAACAGCGAGAACGGTGTGTACGACCCGGCGATCAGGATGAAGATGGTGGCGTGGTCGACGCGCTTCCAGATCGTGCGGGCCCGGTCGCTCCAGTGCCCGGTGTGATAGACCGCGCTCACCCCGAACAGGGCCAGCGCGCTGAACATGAACACGGCTGCGCCGGTGCGCACGAGCACGTTGTCGGCGAGGACGAGCAGCACCAGGAACGACACGAACGCCAAGGGCCAGGTGGCAGCGTGGAGCCAGCCGCGGAGCTTGGGCTTGATCTCGTCCATCGTCTCGCGGATGGCCTCGGACGCCTCCTCCCTCAGGGAGTCGGGGCCGGTGTTGGTCATGTGATGAGATTAGCGGCATGAACGTCAGCGACCTCCTGTACGGCGCCTACGAACGCCGGCTCCTGCGTCGCCTCGATCACAGTCGTCTCCCACGCCACGTGGGCGCCATCATCGACGGCAATCGCCGGTGGGCGAAGGACGCCCGGCAGGACCTCGAGAGCGGCTACCAGGCCGGTGCCGCGAAGGTCGACGAGTTCCTCGAGTGGTGCCACGAGCTCGGGGTGGGCACCGTGACGTTCTGGGTGCTGTCCACGGACAACCTGCAACGTCCGGCGAACGAGCTGGCGAGCATCCTCGACGCCGTTGAAGCACTCATCGACCGGCTCGCGGCCGACGGACGCTGGCGGCTCACGCTGATGGGCAGCCTCGACCTGCTGCCGCCGGAGTCGGCCGGCCGTCTCAAGCAGGCGGCCGACGGCACGGCCTCTGTCGACGGCATGCGCGTGAACGTGTGCATCGGCTACGGCGGGCGACAGGAGCTCACCGACGCCATGCGCTCGTTGCTCCTGGAGAAGGCCGCGGAGGGCCACGACCTGGCCGACGTCGCCCGCACCCTCGAGGTCGACCACATCGCCGAGCACCTCTACACCAAGGGGCAGCCCGACCCGGACCTCGTCATCCGCACGTCGGGGGAGCAGCGGCTGTCGGGTTTCCTGCTCTGGCAGAGCGTCCACTCCGAGTTCTACTTCTGTGACGCACTGTGGCCGGCGTTCCGTCGCGTCGACCTGTTGCGGGCGATGCGTTCGTACGCGTCGCGCGAGCGTCGCTTCGGCACCTGATCCGGGGTTCCGGCGCTCCGCCATACGCCACCCGGCTTCGGGCGTGTCGTGCCTGCTGAACAGGCCTGCCGGACGTAGCGTCGAACTGTGTTGATGCTCGCCCCTGAGCCCGGCCGCCCCACTCGCACCGACGACTAAGGGCCCTGCGCAGGGCGCGCGCGGGCTCACCGAGGAGACAGCCGTGGCTGTGAAGAAGAGCGCGAGCACCAGTCCCCGCAGTGGCCAGAAGAGCATCAAGCCGACGTGCCACACCTTCGTCCTGGACACCAGCGTCCTGCTGGCCGACCCGGCGGCGGTCACTCGGTTCCACGAGCACGAGGTCGTCATCCCCGTGGTCGTGATCACGGAGCTGGAGGCCAAGCGGCATCATCCGGAGCTCGGCTACTTCGCGCGAACGGCGCTGCGATTCCTCGACGACCTGCGGGTCCAGCACGGCACCCTCGACGTCCCCCTCCCCATCGGGGACGAGGGCGGCACCATCCGGGTCGAGCTCAACCACACCGACCCCGAGTCGCTCCCGGCCGGATTCCGGCTCGGTGACAACGACACACGGATCCTGTCGGTCGCCCGCAACCTCGCCAACGAGGGCCACGACGTCACGCTCGTCTCGAAGGACCTGCCGATGCGGGTCAAGGCATCGGCCGTGGGCCTCACCGCCGAGGAGTACCGGGCCGAGCTCGCGCTGGAGTCCGGCTGGACCGGGATGTCAGAGATCGACGTCGACAGCGCCGACCTCGACACGCTCTACGAAGCCGGCGAGCTCGACCTCCCCGAAGCCCGCGACCTGCCGTGCCACACCGGCCTGGTGCTGGTCTCCGACAAGGGGAGCGGACTCGGCCGGGTGATGCCCGACAAGCACGTCCAGCTGGTGCGCGGCGACCGCGACGCCTTCGGCATCCACGGCCGCTCGGCCGAGCAGCGCGTCGCACTCGAGCTCCTGCTCGACCCCGAGGTCGGCATCGTCTCCCTCGGCGGCCGCGCCGGCACGGGCAAGTCCGCGCTGGCGATCTGCGCGGGCCTGGAGGCCGTCATGGAGCGGAGCCAGCACAAGAAGGTCGTCGTGTTCCGCCCGCTGTACGCGGTCGGCGGTCAGGAGCTCGGCTACCTGCCGGGCAGCGAGTCCGAGAAGATGGGCCCCTGGGCGCAGGCGGTCTTCGACACCCTCGGCGCCGTCACCTCCTCGCCGGTGATCGAGGAGATCCTCGATCGGGGAATGCTCGAGGTGCTGCCCCTGACCCACATCCGTGGCCGCTCGCTGCATGATTCCTTCGTCATCGTGGACGAGGCGCAGTCGCTGGAGCGCAACGTCCTGCTCACCGTGCTCTCGCGCATCGGGGCCAACTCCAAGGTCGTCCTCACCCACGACGTCGCGCAGCGCGACAACCTGCGAGTCGGGCGTCACGACGGTGTCGTCGCGGTGGTCGAGAAGCTCAAGGGACACCCGCTGTTCGCGCACGTCACCCTCACCCGGTCCGAGCGTTCTCCGGTGGCCGCCTTGGTCACGGAAATGCTCGAGGACGTCACCCTCTGAAGTTCGCCAGCGCCGCACCGTCCCTGTGGCAGAGTGACGCCGTGAGCAGGAGGAAAGTCGTCGGCGCCGTCCTCGTGCTCATGTCGCTGGCCATGGCCGGGTGCGGGGCCTCCGGATCCGCCTCGTCGCGCGTCCTGCACTGGTGGGTGGTGCCCGACCGTGTCGACGCCGTGGCGCTCGCGGCCACGTGCAGCAGCGCCGGCGGCTATCGCATCGAGGTCGACCAGCTCCCGGCCGGTATCGACCAGCGGCGCACCGAGATCGTTCGCCAGCTGGCCGCCGGCAACGGGTCGATCGACATCCTGAGCCTCGACACGTCCCTGACCGCCGAGGTGGCCGCCGGTGGCTACCTCGCTCCCATCCCCGCGAAGGCGGAAGGCGCCCTGGGCACCGGTGTGGTGCCGAAGGGCATCGAGGCCGCGAGTCATGACGGCAAGCTCGTCGCCGCGCCGTGGTGGCTCGACCCGCAGGTGCTCTGGTACCGCGGCACGGCCGCCGAGCGTGCCGGCCTCGACACCACCAAGCCGATCAGCTGGGACGACCTGCTGGCCGGCGCCGAGCGACTTGGGTCCACGCTGCAGATCGACGACCCCGACGGCACCGGACTGGGCGACTGGGTGACTGCGCTGGTGGCGGGTGCGGGCGGCACGCTCCTCGACGGCGCAGGGCGCAAGCCGACGGTGGGTCTCGCGTCGGAGGCAGGGCGGGTCGCCGCAGGCATCGTGCAGTTCTACGCGAACGCCGGCATCGGCCCCGGGCCGTCGCCGGACGCGCGCACGGACTTCGCCGGTGTTCGCGGCAGCTTCCTGCTCGCGAGCAGCGCGATCGTCAACGACCCGGTGCTCGCCTCCGTCGTGCCCGACATGAAGGCCGTTCCCTACCCCGTCGTCGAGGGCAACAGCGTCGCACCGCTGTCCGGTGTCTCGCTGGCCGTGCCCGAGGACGGCACCGATCCCGATCGCGCCTACGACGCCGTCACGTGCCTCGCGTCCGCGGAATCGCAGCAGGCGATGATGATCCAGTCGGGACACGGGGCCACCCGCTCGGCCGTCTTCGAGGCCGAGCAGGTCAAGAGCGCCATCCCGACCAGCACGACCTCGCTCGAGGCGGTCGGTTCCGGCGTCAACGTCCCGTCGACGCCCTACTGGCAGCGGGTGAGGGCGGCACTCCGCGACACCTGGCTGCCGATCTCGGGTGTGAGCCCGTCGGCCACGCCTGAGGACTCCCAGCGCGCCGTGCTCGACCTGGTCGGGGGCGGTCTGTGATGACGTCCCACGCCGCTCGCCGCGTCCGCCGCCACACCGCCAAGGGCGGCTGGCTGCTGGTCGTACCGGCCCTCCTCATCCTCGCCGCCGTGACGCTGTGGCCATTGGGCCGGGCCGTCCGCACGTCCCTGTACACCCAGTCGCTCACGACGCCGGACGACACGAGCTTCGCCGGCGTCGACAACTACATCGAGGTGGTCAAGAGTCTCGACTGGTGGGTCGCGGTGGCCCTCACCCTCGTGTTCGTGGCCGGCGTCGTCATCGTGCAGCTGCTGCTCGCGGCCGCGTTCGCGGCCGCGTTGCGACGCATCACGATCATCGCTCCCTACACCCGGGTGCTCGTGCTCGTGCCGTTCGCCCTGATGGCCACCGTCGTCGCGTTCGTGTGGCGCGAGGGCATCACCACTGGTTTCGCGACCGCATGGTTCCACTACTCGGGCGACGGCCAGGTCGGCGCGCTGGCGTCCGTCGCCGCCGGCGAGATCTGGCGGGGCACCGGCATCACGACCCTGATCCTGCTGGCCGGCCTGACCCGCGTGCCGCCGGGGCTGCTGGAGTCGGCGGTCGCCGACGGCGCCACCGCACGTCAGCGCGTGACGAGGGTCGTGTTCCCCGCCGCCGCGCCGGCCCTCGCGGTGGCCGTCGTCTACCGTTCCCTGGATGCGTTTCGGGCGTTCGAGGCACCGTTGATGGCCGAACCGTCGTTGCCCCGGCTGCGCACGGCCCCGCTGCTGCTCTGGGACACCACGTTCACGTCGTTCGAGATCGGTCTCGGGGCTGCGATGTCGGTCGTGCTGCTGGCTCTCGTCGGTGTCTTCGGCGTCATGCTGATGCTGCTCCTGCGGGTCAGGAGGGTGCTGTGAGGCCGTCCATCCGGTCCCGCGTGTGGGCCTCCGCCACCGCCTTCGTCCTCGGCTTCGGCGTCGCGAACTACGGCGTCGTGTTCGTGCCGGGCCGTGACCGCTGGCTCTGGTTCGCGGTGGCCGTCGTGCTGATGCTCACCAGCGTGGTCGGCGTGCTGATGGCCGACTCCCAGCGCCGCATCTCCATGTGGGCGGTCCTCGGGCTGGAGGTGTTGTTCGTCTTCACGTTCCTGCCGCTGCTGTGGACGTTCACGCTCGCCACGTCCGCTGAGACGGCCACGACCCAGTCGATGCTGCCGACCGACATCCAGTGGTCGGTGTTCGGCGACGTGCTCCGCAGCGAGACGATCAGGAAGGCGGCCACGACATCGGCCCTGGTGAGCCTGATCGCGACCGCCGTGTCGGTGCTGCTCGCGTTCCCGGCCGCCTACGCGCTCGTCGAACGCCGGGTCCGCGGTCGCCGTGCCGTGTACTTCTTCGTCCTGGCCGCGCTGATGGCCCCGGTCGTCGCCCTGGCGGGTCCGCTCGGCGACCAGATGCGGGCGTTCGGGGTGTTCGGGTCCCGGTTCGCCCTCGTCATCCCCACCTTGCTGATCACGTTGCCGCTGGCGATGTGGCTGAGCGTCACCCTGATGCGCGACCTTCCGTGGTCGCTGCGCGACTCGGTGCGCGCCGACGGCGCCACCCGCGGTCAGTCGCTCCGCGCCTTCGGGATCCCCATGGTCCTGCCCGCGCTGATCACGATCTCGCTCATCACGTTCATCGCGGCCTGCAACGACGCCGTCATCGGCGCGACGCTGACGGCCGGTGACGAGACCCGCACGCTCCCGGCCACCCTCCTGCTGGCCACCGACCGGCTCCAGCAGCCCACCGCCGCGGTGGCGGCCACCGGGCTGCTCTGGCTGGTGCCGGCCGTCCTCGTGCTGCTCGCCCTGCCACGCCGGACCATTCGACTCCTGGGAAGGACGTACTGATGACCACGATCGAGGTCCGAAACGTCAGTCTCGACGCACCCGACGGGCGTCGCCTGCTCGACGACGTCAGCCTGTCCGTCCCGTCCGGGTCGCGCCTCGCGGTCTGCGGCCCTCCCGGCTCGGGCAAGACCGCCCTGATGCGCGTGATCGTCGGCCTCGACGACCAGACCGACGGCGACGTCGTCATCGGCGGAACCGTGGTGAACGCCGTGAACACCCGCCAGCGCGACGTGGCGCTGGTCTTCTCCGACTACGCGCTGCACCCGCACCTCGACGTGTACGACAACCTGGCCTTCGCGGCCCGCCTGCGCCGTGGCCGCGACGAGGACGCGATCGACGAGCGGGTCGAGGAGGTCGCGGAGTTCCTGGCCCTGGGCCACCTGCTCGAGCTCAGGCCGTCCGAGCTCGACGACAGCCAGCGGCAGCGCGTCGCGATCGGCCGGTCACTGGTGCGCGACGCCGACGGCTACCTGTTCGACGAGCCGTTCACGGCCCAGAACGATCGCGTCCGCTCGCACGTGCGGTCGGTGACGACCCAGTGGCAGTTCGACCGTCAGCGCACGTCGATCTTCACGACCTCCGACGCGCACGAGGCGCTCACGATCGCCGACCAGGTCGCGATCATGCATCAGGGGTACGTGCACCAGGTCGGGTCGCCGCGCGACCTGTACGACCGACCCGCTGACCTGTTCGTCGCCGGGTTCCTCGGCGCTCCGGCGATGAACCTCGTCCCGGCCCGGGTGTCCGGGCAGCAGCTGCTGATGCCGCTGGCCGGCATCCTGCTCGACGACATGCTCATGCAGCGCATCGGCGACCGCCAGATGGTGATCGTCGGCATCCGGCCCGAGCACTGCCACGACGCGAGCACGCCCGAGGGGCGCGACGTGACCGACCGGGTGGAGTTCACGACCCGCATCGACGACGTCGAGTGGCGTGGCCGCACCCAGCTCGTGTATCTCGGCTACGAGCTCGAGCCGGAGGTCGAGGAGGTGCTGACCGAGATCGAGGACGCCCTCGACTTCGACCTGTTCGGCAACTTCGTCGTGGCCGAGATGCCCGCGACCTCGGACCTGCGCTCGGGCATGGCCGCACGGATCGTCGTGCCGCGTGAGGCCATCCACGTCTTCGACGCGCAGACCGGCGAGAACCTGACGCACGGCTGATGGTCCAGAGCTGATGGCCCAGACCTGATGGCCCAGACCTGATGACCCAGCCGGTGTCGATCGCATCGGCCCGCGGCGTCGCGGCGGCGTGGGCCATGCTCTGTGGCGCGGCGTACACCGTGCTGGCGCTGGTGCGCTTCGACCACTACGAGCCGACGTCCTACGACAACGCCATCTTCGAGCAGGCGATCCGCGCCTACGCGCACCTCCAGGCGCCGATCGTCCCCATCAAGGGGCCGGGCTTCAACCTGCTCGGCGACCACTTCTCGCCGATCATCGCGCTCGTGGCCCCGGTGTACCGGCTGTTCCCGGCCGCCCAGACATTGATGGTGGTGCAGGCCGCGCTGATCGCCGTCTCGGTGTACGTCGTCATGTCGTTGGGCCTGCGACGACTCGGCCTGTGGGCCGGTGCGGGGATCGGCGTGGCGTACGGGCTGTCGTTCGGCTTGCAGTCGGCCGTCGAGGCGAACTTCCACGAGGTCGCCTTCGCTGCGCCGTTGCTCGCCCTGGCCGGGGCCGCCTACGTCGAGCGGCGGTACGGACACGTGGTCGCCTGGTCGTTGCCGTTGCTGCTCGTCAAGGAGGACCTCGGCCTCACGGTCGCCCTCATCGGCTTCGTGGTGTGGCTCGGCGGGCAGTGGCGGTCCGATGCGGATTCTGGGACGGAGAAGCGCCATGGCGTCGTCCTGATGGTGGCCGGCGTCGTCGGGTTCCTCCTCGTGGTCCTCGTGATCATCCCGGCGTTCAACCCCGAGGGCACCTACGCCTACACGGGCGCCGTGGGCGGCGACCGGGGCCTGCTCGAGACGGTGCTCGACGAGCCGGGGCGCAAGCTGCTGACCGTCGTCATGACGTTCGCGGTGGCCGGATTCGCCGCGCTCGCGTCGCCGTGGGCGCTGCTGGTGCTGCCGACGTTCGCGTGGCGGTTCGTCGGCGACAACCCGTACTACTGGGGCACCGACTTCCACTACTCGATCCTGCTGATGGTCATCGTGGCGGTGGCGGCCATCGATGCGATGGACCGGCACCCGCCGCTGCGTCTCCTGGCGGTGGTGGCGGTGGCGTTCACGGTGCTGATGCAGGCCGGCTCACCGCTGTCGACGCTGGTCATTCCGCGGACCTACGACCGGCCTGAACGCGCGGATGCGGCCGAGCGGCTGCTCGGCATGGTGCCCAGCGGCGCGAGCGTCGACACCGACATCGGGCTCATGACCCATCTGGTCTCGGACCACGAGGTGACCTGGATCGGCACACCGGGCAATGCGACGCCCGACTGGGTCCTGCTCGACGTCGGCTCCGGCTTCGGCTCACCACCCGACGCGGTGGCGTACGCGGAAGGGCGCTACAAGGTGCAGTACACGATGGTCGAGGACGGCGACGGCTACCAGCTCGCCCGCCGCGAGCGCTGAGCCGCGCGTGAGGGAGGCTCTCCCAGGTCGCGAGAGTGAGATTCTCCAATGGCGAGCGGGACGTTGCGGAGGAAGGACTCGCGACGCAGGAAGTCTCCTCTCGCGACCTGGGAGAGCCTCCCTCGCGTGCGGCGGTCGTCAGAGTCGAAGGTCCCCGCCCGCGCGAGTGGGCCTCCCCGCCCGCGAGAGATGAATCCCTGCGTCGTGTGTGCCTCTTACGGAGTCTCTTTGGTCACCATGGGAGAACCTACTCTCGCGTGCGGGGAGGCCCACTCGCACGAGCGGGGAGCTGCTACGGGTGTGTCATCGACATGACGTCGAGGGCGGCGTCGAGGTCCGCCTCGGAGATGTCGCCGCGCTCGACGTAGCCCTCCTCGATCACGACCTCGCGGATGGTCTTGCGCTCCTTGACGGCCTTCTTGGCGATCGCTGAGGCGTTCTCGTAGCCGATGTGCTTGTTCAGCGGCGTGACCACGGACGGGCTGGACTCGGCGTACTCCTTGCAGCGCTCGACGTCGGCGGTGATGCCGTCGATGCAGCGGTCGGCAAGGGTGCGCGAGGCGTTGCCCAGCAGGCGCATCGACTCCAGCAGGTTGCGGCCGATGACCGGCAGCATGACGTTGAGCTCGAACGCTCCGGACGCGCCGGCCGTGGCGATGGTGGCGTCGTTGCCGATGACCTGGGCGGCCACCATGAGCGTCGCCTCCGGGAGCACCGGGTTGACCTTGCCGGGCATGATGCTCGAGCCGGGCTGCAGGTCGGGCAGGTGGATCTCGGCCAGGCCGGTGCGCGGCCCCGAGCCCATCCAGCGCAGGTCGTTGCAGATCTTGGTGAGGCTGACGGCGATGGTGCGCAGCTGGCCGGACATCTCCACGAGCCCGTCGCGCGCGCCCTGCGCCTCGAAGTGGTCGACGGCCTCGGTGACGGGCAGGCCGGTGCCCTCGGCGAGCAGCTCGATGACGCGCTGCGGGAAGCCGACGGGCGTGTTGATGCCGGTGCCGACGGCGGTGCCGCCGAGCGGTACCTCGGCGGTGCGGGGGAGCGACGCCTCGATGCGTTCGATGCCACGGCGGATCTGCGCGGCGTAGCCGCCGAACTCCTGGCCCAGAGTCACCGGCGTGGCGTCCATCAGGTGCGTGCGGCCGGACTTGACGACCTCGGCGAACTCCTTGGACTTGGCCTCCAGCGACTGCGCGAGGTGGTCGAGGGCGGGGATGAGCTCGTTCGTGGCCGAGGCCGTGGCCGCCACGTGGATGGATGTCGGGAAGACGTCGTTGGACGACTGGCTGGCGTTCACGTGGTCGTTGGGGTGGACGTCGCGACCCAGCGACTTCGTGGCGAGCGAGGCGAGCACCTCGTTGGCGTTCATGTTGCTCGAGGTGCCGGAGCCGGTCTGGAAGACGTCGATCGGGAACTGGTCGTCGTGGGCGCCGGTGGCCACTTCCTCGGCGGCGAAGACGATGGCGTCGGCCATGTCCTGCTCGATGATGCCGAGCTCGGCGTTCGCCTTGGCGCAAGCAGACTTGATCTGGGCCAGGGCGCGGATCTGGGCCGACTCGATGGGGGTGCCGGAGATGGGGAAGTTCTCGACGGCTCGCTGGGTCTGCGCGCGCCAGAGGGCGTCGACAGGCACCTTGATCTCGCCCATGGTGTCGTGCTCGATGCGGTATTCGGTCATGTCTTGAACGATATCCCCGGCTCAGCGGCACGTGCGATGGCCCCGCGCCGGAGGCGCAAATCTGACACTGTGTGGGCATGAATCCGGTGCAATGGTTCTTCGTCGTGGGCGGCGCGATCTTCCTGCTCGCGGCGCTGTTCCTCCGCGAGCTGCACAACGAGGCCGCGCAGATCGTCGCCCTGACGTTCGGGCTGATCGGGTTCTTCTGGCTGGTGCCGCAGCTGATCATCTGGGTGGTCAAGAACCGCCGGGGGACCTGACGACCCAGCCTGAACTTTCAGCGTCGAGCCGAGAGGATCCAGTAGGCCTCGTCGCGGCCCTGCAGGCGGACCGGGACACTCTCGGCCTCGACGTCGTCGAAGTGGGCGGCGAGCGTGCTCCGGAGGGTGGGTGAGTCGGCCATCGACCACACCGCCAGCGTGCCGCCTGGCCTGAGGACGCGTGCGCACTCCGCCACGAACGCATCGCCGTAGACCGCCGCGTTGGCGACGTGCACGAGGTGGTCCGGCCCGTTGTCGACGTCGAGCAGCACGGCGTCGAACGTGGGGGGTTGTTCGGCCACCAGGTCGCGGATGTCGCCGATGACGACCTCCAGCCGGGAGTCGTCCACGGTGCAGGCCGCAATCACGTCGGGATGCAGCTCTGCCACGAGGACCATCCGCACGTTCGCGTCCTCGAGCAACGCGCGCACGGTGAAGCCGAGGCCGAGCCCTCCGACCAGCACGTCGCGGGCGCCACGCTCGAGCACCACCTGGGCCAGCCGCCGCTCGGAGGTCGTCTCGACGTCGTCCATGACGAAGACGCCGTTCACCCGCAGCTCGAGAGCGCCGTCGACGCGTCGCCGAACCACGACCTCGTCACTGTCCACGGCTATTCACCACGTCTGGCGCGGGCGCGCTCCATGTCGTCGGCGAGCGCGGGATCCTGGTAGTGGCCGGGCTGACGCAAGTGGTCGATGACGTTCTGCCGGCTCTGCGGGTCCTTGTCGAGGCTCATCTTGATCTGGGTCTGGAACCGCGTGATCGGGATGCGAAGCCCGACGGTGCCGCGGGACAGTGGTCGGCCCACTTCGGGGTCGAGGTACATCGGGTCGTCGACGTGCTGCTCGAAGTGCGCCACGAGCCGGGTGAGCACCCGGAAGTTCTCGTCGGGATCGACGATCTCGGGCACCCCGTACGCGTGCACGACACTGAAGTTCCACGTCGGGGCCGGCGTCGTTCCGGGCTCGTACCAGCTGGGCGAGATGTAGCCATGACGCCCCTGGATGATCAGCAGGACCTCGGAGCCGTCGAAGACGTGGTTCTTGTCGTCGGGCCGGCCGACGTGTGTCACGACGGCCAGGTCGCCCCCCTCTGACGCGGTCTCCTCGTCGAGCAGGACGGGGTAGTGCGAGGCCACCATGGCGCCGTCGTGGCTGCTGACGATGATCGCCCACGGGAACTCGCGGATGAGCTCCCGGACCATCTCCGGGTCGTCGTCGACATGATGAGGGTTGCGGAGCATCAGCGCTCGGAGTCGTGGAGTGGGGCTCGCTCGGCGGTCCTGACGATGGCGTCGACGAGCACGTCGTAGAGCTCATGGGGGAGGTCGTGGCCCATGCCCTCGATCTCCTGGTGCTCCGCGCCGGGGATGGCCCGCGCCGTGGCGCGCCCGCCTGACCGGTTGACGAGCGGGTCGGACCTGCCGTGCAGCACGGTGACGGGCACGTCGATCGCGGCCAGGCGCTTGGTGCGATCGGGCTGGGTGAGCACCGCCATGATGTGCCGCGCGACGCCGCTGGCGATCCAGCCGCGATCGTAGGTCTCGTGGGCGCGAGCCAGGGACGCGTCGCGATCGGGTGGGTAGCCGGGGGAGCCGATGATCTCGGCCGAGCGGATGGCTCGCTCCGCGTAGGAGTCGCGGGTGTTGCCGGCCGAGGCGAGCATCATCGGGATGAGCCGCGGGTGGATCCGCCCGACGGTGCGGCGGCCGGTGGTGGACATGATCGACGTCAGCGACAGCACCCGATCGCTGTGGTCGATGGCCAGGGTCTGCCCGATCATGCCGCCCATCGACACTCCGACGACGTGGGCGCGCTCGATGCCGAGGTGGTCGAGCAGGCCGATCGCGTCGACGGCGAGGTCCTCGATCGAGTACGGCGCCTTGCCGCGTCCGATCGCGGCGCGGAAGATGTCGCCCTTGGTGACCCGGTGCTGGCGCAGCTTGGTGGAGCGTCCGGTGTCGCGGTTGTCGTAGCGGATGACGAAGTATCCCCGCGACGTCAGGCGTTCGCAGAAGTCGTTCGTCCACCAGTTCATGGGCCCGCCGAGTCCCATGATCAGCAGGATCGGCGGGTCGTCCGGACTGCCGAACGTCTCGTAGCAGATGTCGATGCGCGAGGGCAGCGTGGCGAACTGCTCGCCTGAGCGGTTCACTGCTCGTAGTCGATCGTCGAGTACGCCTTCAGCTTGTGCAGCTGGTGCTCGCTGATGATCTTGCGGACGGTGCCGCTGCGCGAGCGCATCACGATGGACTCCGTGTATGCCTTGCCGGCGCCGTAGCGGACGCCGTCCATCAGCTCGCCGTCGGTGATGCCGGTGGCGACGAAGAAGCAGTCGTCGGTGTTCACGAGGTCGTCCATGTCGAGCACCACGTCGAGCTCGAGGCCGGCGTCGACCGCGCGCTGACGTTCGTGGTCGTCGGTCGGCCAGAGGCGGGCCTGGATGATGCCGCCGACGCACTTCATGGCACAGGCCGTGATGATGCCCTCGGGTGTGCCGCCGACGCCGACGAGCATGTCGACGCCGGTGTCGGGCCGCGCCGCGGTGATGGCACCGGCGACGTCGCCGTCCATGATGAACTTGATGCGGGCGCCGGTGGCACGGATCTCGTCGACCAGGTCGGCGTGGCGTGGCCGGTCGAGCACGCAGACCGTGACGTCCCTGACGTGGACACCCTTGGCCTTCGCGACGAGCGAGATGTTCTCGGCCACGGGCAGACGGATGTCGACGACGTCGGCGGCCTCGGGCCCGGTGACGAGCTTCTCCATGTAGAAGACGGCCGACGGGTCGTACATCGACCCGCGCGGCGCCACGGCCATGACCGAGACGGCGTTGGGCATGCTCTTGGCGGCCAAGGTGGTGCCGTCGATGGGGTCGACGGCGACGTCGCAGTCGGGCCCGGTTCCGTCGCCCACCTGCTCGCCGTTGAACAGCATGGGTGCCTGGTCCTTCTCACCCTCGCCGATGACGACGACACCGTTCATCTGCACGGTGTTGATCAGGGTGCGCATCGCGTTGACGGCGACGCCGTCGGCGCCGTTCTTGTCGCCGCGTCCGACCCAGCGTCCGGCGGCCATGGCGCCGGCCTCGGTGACCCGCACCAGGTCGAGGGCGAGGTTGCGGTCCGGAGCTTGGGCGGCGGGCTGCAGGCTGTCCACGAGGCCAGACTACCGGCCGGTTTTCGTCCGTGTCGCTCGTCCCCTCACGCCTGGGCCGGCGTCGTAGGGTGTGATCGCTGACGCCAGCAGGCCGTTCGCCTCGGCCATCCAGCACGCGGTCACGGCAGGGAGTGGATGCATGAGCAGCTCGAGCAGCCGCGGCAACCCGTCGATGGGCGACATCGCCCGCTCGGTCGGCGTGCTCGGGGCCATCCTGCTGGTGCTGTTCGCCTTGGGGCGGTTGCTGACGGTCACGCCCGACGAGCCGGTCCGACCGGTCGACTACCGCTCGGCCGCCGAGAGCAGCCGCACGGTCGCGACATTCGACCTGTACGCACCGGAGTCCCTGCCGAAGGGCTGGCGGGCCACGTCGGTGCGGTTCGAGCCGGACTCCTGGCACCTCGGAGTGCTCACCGCCGACGACGACTACGTCGGGCTGGAGCAGGTGCGCGACGACACCGGGCGAGCGGTCGAGCGCTTCGCGAAGGCCAGTCGCGCCGACGGCAAGGCGGAGATCGACGGCACGACCTGGTCGCTGCGCACCGGGCCGCGCGACGACCTCACCTACGTGCGCCGCGACAGCCCAGAGTCGGGCACAGCGTCGGGCGGGGGCATGACGATCGTCGTGACCGGCAGCGCTCCGAGGGCGGTGATGGAGCGCTACATCTCCTCGCTGTCCGGCTCCTGAGCATCCTGTTCAGACCCGCCTTCGGCCTGGCCGGACGCCTTCGCGAGTCGCTCGCGCGCGCCGTCGAGCCACTGCTGGCAGATGCCGGCGAGCTCTTCGCCGCGCTCCCACAGCGCCAGCGCCTCGTCGAGGCTCGTGCCGCCGGCCTCGAGCTTCTGCACGACCGAGATGAGCTCGTCGCGAGCCTGCTCGTAGGGGATCTCGGGGGGTGAGGCCTCAGGCATGCGGGATCTCCTTCGTGGACAACTTCTTGACCTCGACGCTGCCGTCGGCCAGCCGGACGCCGAACTCCTCCGGCACCTGGTCGAGCGTGGTGATGACGCTGCCGTCGGCGCGTTGCGCGACGGCGTAGCCGCGCTCGAGGGTGGCGAGTGGTGAAAGGCTCCGGACGCGAGCCAGGTGGTGACCGACGGTGTCGCCCTCGCGGTCGAGCCGGTGGCGCAGCGAGCTCTGGGCTCGGCGGCGCGCATCGGAGACGATGACGGCCTCCGCATCGACGACCGACTGAGGACGGGCCAGGACGGGACGCGACCGCAGCTGGGCCAGCCCGTGGAGCTCGTGCTCGATGCGCGCACGCACCGCCTGCAGAGCCCGGTCGCGCATGGCGGCCACCCGGAGCAGCTCCTCGCGCACGTCGGGGACCACTCGCTTGGCCGCGTCCGTGGGCGTGGAGGCCCGGAAGTCGGCCACGAGATCGAGGATGGGGGAGTCGGGCTCGTGGCCGATGGCACTGACGACGGGCGTCGGGCACGCGTAGACCGCCCGGATGAGGGCCTCGTCGGAGAACGGCAGCAGGTCCTCGATCGAGCCACCGCCGCGCGCGATGACGATGACGTCGACGCTCGCGTCAGACCCGAGCCGGCCCAGGGCGTCGATGACGGCCTGCGCCGACGACGAGCCCTGCATGACCGCGTGCCGCACGACGAACCGCACGCCGGGCCACCGCTCGCGAGCGTTCTCGAGCACGTCGCGCTCGGCGGCGGAGCCCTCGCTGGTGATCAGGCCGATGCCGCGGGGCAGCACGGGCAGCCGCTTCTTGAGCGCTGGATCGAACAGGCCCTCCGCGGCGAGCAGCTGCTTGCGCCGCTCGAGCCTGGCCAGCAGCTCGCCCTCACCGACCGGTCGGATCTCCCGCGCCTCCAGGGAGAGGCGGCCGGTGGGCAGGTAGAAGGTCGGCTTGGCATGGACGACGACCCGCGAGCCCTCGGTGATCGGGGCGGGCGAGGCGTCGAGCACGGCGGACCTGCAGGTGACGGAGATCGACACGGTGGCCAGCAGGTCGCGCAGGGTGAGGAAGCACACGCCCGATCGCCGGTTGACCTCGGTGACCTGACCCTCGACCCAGATCGCTCCCAGCCGCCCCACGTAGCCCTCGACGAGCTGGGAGACCTGACGCAGCGGCGCGGGGTGCTCCGCACTGGTCTCCAACGGCATGTCCCCACCCTAGGTGCAGCGGCGGACGACCCGGATCCGCTCTGGCCCCGGCCGTTAGACTCGTGACCATGTCCTCAACGGTCGCACTCGGCATGCCCCCAGTGGGCGGCAGCGTGCTGCTCGCCGACCCGCGCGGCTACTGTGCAGGCGTCGACAGGGCCGTCATCACGGTCGAGAAGGCGCTCGATCTCTACGGCTCGCCGGTGTACGTGCGCAAGCAGATCGTGCACAACAAGCATGTCGTGAACAACCTCGCCGCGCGCGGCGCGATCTTCGTCGAGGAGCTCGACGAGGTGCCCGAGGGCGCCACCGTCGTGTTCTCGGCCCATGGCGTCTCGCCGGCCGTGCACGCCCAGGCGGCCGACCGACGACTGAAGACCATCGACGCCACCTGCCCGCTGGTCACGAAGGTGCACCACGAGGCCAAGCGCTTCGCCCGCGAGGGCAAGCACATCCTGCTCATCGGCCACGCCGGCCACGAGGAGGTCGAGGGCACCGCGGGCGAGGCCCCCGAGAGCATCACACTCGTCGAGCACCCCGACGACGTCGACGGCCTCGAGTTCCCCGAGGGCGCCCAGCTGTCCTGGCTGTCGCAGACGACGCTGAGCGTCGACGAGACGATGGAGACCGTTCGCCGGCTGCGGGAGAAGTTCCCCCAGCTGGAGGACCCGCCGAGCGACGACATCTGCTACGCGACCCAGAACCGCCAGGTCGCGGTGAAGGAGATCGCCCGCGACTCCGACCTCGTCATCGTGGTGGGCTCGGCGAACTCCTCGAACTCAGTGCGCCTGGTCGAGGTCGCCCTCGAGGCGGGCGCACGTGCGTCCTATCGCATCGACGACGTCAGCGAGCTCGACGAGGCCTGGCTCGAGGGCGTGGAGCGTGTGGGCGTCACGTCCGGCGCGTCCGTGCCCGACGACCTCGTGCAGGACGTGCTCGCCTACCTGGCCGAGCACGGCCACCCCGACGCCGACGCCGTGCGCACGGCCGAGGAGAGCCTCACGTTCTCCCTGCCGCCGGAGCTTCGCCGCGACATGAAGGCGGCCGGTTCCGAGGTCGGCTAGCCCCACCAGAACGCCGTCGCCACGACCACGTAGAGGGCAATGAGCGACGCGCCTTCCAGCCAGTTCGACTCACCGTCGATGGTGATGACGGTCGCGAGGATCACGGACAGCAGCAGGCACGCGACCAGCAAGGGGCTGAACACGAGCGTCAAGGTCGTGAGCCCGAACACCGCGCTGACCAGCACGAGCACGGGAGCGAGCACCAGCGAGATCTGGATCGGGCTGTTGAGGATGATCGCGAACGCGTACTCCGACTGACCCCGCGCGGCGAGCTGCACCCCCACGACGTTCTCGATCGCGTTGCCGGCGATCGCGACCACCACGAGCCCCGCGAACACCTGCGAGACGCCGAGGGTGTCCATGGCCGGCTCCAGCGCGTCGACGAACCAGTCCGAGACGAATGCCGCCAAGGCACTCGCCGCGGCGAGCACCGTGATAGCGAGCCACACCGGCCACCGAGGCGGCTCGGCGTCGGAGGGAGTCGCCGCGCCCGAACCGCGTCGGAGCGATGCCGGTAGCGAGAGCAGGAACAGGGTCAGGAGGATCACGGCGGCAATCACCGAGAACGTCTGCTCGTGCTCGACCGCAGGAGTGTGCAGCCCGTGCGCCAGCGACGGGATGGCCATCGCGGCCACCGAGAGCAGCATGAGGACCGCGATCGTGCGAGCCCGTTCGGAGTCGAGGCGTTGCGGTCCGTGGCGAAGCCCGCCGACCAGGAAGGCGAGGCCGAGCACCAGCAGCAGGTTGGCGAGGATCGAGCCGACGAGCGCGGCCTTCACGACGTCGACGAGGCCGGCCTTGAGGGCGAAGATCGAGATGAACAGCTCGGGCAGGTTGCCGAGGGCCGACTGCAGCACCCCGGTGGCGCCCGGACCGAACCGGTCGCCGATCTGCTCGACGCTGCGACCGACGAGCGTCGCGAGCAGCGTGACCGCCACCGCGCTCGCCACGAACGTCGGCACGGAGGCCCAGCCACCGTAGTGGGCGACGCCGGCCAGCACCACGACGAGCGCGCCTCCGCCGATGACGACGAGGTCGGAGCGGATGAAGATGGCCGGCGCGGCGGCCGTGCGAGCGTTCGCGGGCATGACGGCATGGTGCCAGATCGTTGCTGGGTGCGACCGGCGAGCGTTGATCAGCGGGAAGAAGGTTGCGACGCCAGTGGTTGAATGACGGCGTGGATGTCGCGCTGACGCTGGTGACGCTCGTCGCGATCGCCGTGGCCGTCGCCGCCGTGTCCGAACGCTTCTCCGTCGCTGCCCCGCTCGGACTCATCGTGGTCGGCATCGCCGGCTCGTACCTGCCGTTCGTGCCGGACCTGGAGCTGACCCCGGAGATCGTGCTCGTCGGCCTGCTGCCTCCGCTGCTCTATGCCGCCGCCATCCGGACGTCGCTGGTGGACTTCAAGGCGAACCGGCGCCCGATCGCCCTGCTCAGCATCGGACTCGTGGTGTTCACCACGGTCGGTGTCGCTGCGCTCGTGCACATGATCTTCGAGGCCGACTGGGCGGTCAGCTTCGCCCTCGGCGCTGTTGTCGCGCCGCCCGACGCCGTGGCGGCCACCACCATCGCCCGTCGGGTCGGGCTGCCGCGCCGGGCGGTGACGATCCTCGAGGGCGAGAGCCTCGTCAACGACGCCACCGCGATCGTTCTCCTGCGGACGGCCATCGCGGCCATCTCGGGCACGGTCAGCGTGTGGGAGGTCGGGCTCGGCTTCGCGATGTCTGCCATCGGTGGCGCGGTGGTCGGATTCCTGGTCGCGCTCGTCCTGGTCAAGATCCGCCGTCTCATCGACGACACCCTCACCGACGTCGCGTTCTCCCTGATGACGCCCTGGCTGGCCTACATCGCGGCCGAGCAGATCCACGTTCCGGGCCTCGATGCTCATCCGTCCGGCGTGCTCGCCGTCGTGGTGGCAGGACTCCTGCTGGGCCACAAGTCGCACCGCATCCAGTCGGCGTCGTCGCGGCTGTTCGAGCACACCAACTGGGCCACCATCTCGTTCGTGCTCGAGAACGCGGTCTTCCTGCTCATCGGCCTGCAGATCCGCGGCATCGTCAGCGCCGTGGGCGACGACGACCTGTCGTTCGGCCGGGTGGCAGTGGGCAGCGCGCTGGTCCTGCTCGCCGTCATCGTGCTCCGGCTGGTCTGGATGTTCCCGGCCACCTATCTCCCGCGGATGATCCCCAGGATCCGGGCGGTCGACCCGCCGCCACCGTGGACGTATCCCGCCGTCATCGCCTGGGCCGGCATGCGCGGTGTCGTCACGCTGGCGGCGGTCTTCCTCCTACCGGCGAACGTCGATCACCGCCCGGCGCTCGTGATGGTGGCGTTCGTCGTCACGGTCGGCACGTTGCTCATCCAGGGCCTGACGTTGCCCGCCCTGGTACGTCTGATCGGCCTGCGCGGACCGGACCCGCACGAGGACAACCTCGAGGAGGCGAAGGTCCACCAGGCGGCGACGGCTGCCGGACTCGCCTACCTGGACGAGAACGAGGCCGGCCGGATCTCCGACTCCGTCATGGAGCGGCTGCGACAACGCGCCACCGACCGAACCGACGCGGTGTGGGAGCGGCTGGGTGGTGTCGAGACGCCGAGCGCGCAGTACTCACGCGCGCGGGCGGCGATGCTCGAGGTGGAGCGTGCAGAGGTCCTGCGACTGCGCGACGAGGCGTCGATCGACCAGAGCGTGCTCCGGCGTGTGCTGGACGCCCTCGACGTGGAGGAGTCGATCCTCGACCGGCTGTCGGAGGACGCGACCACCGCGGACCGCGAGACGGACCTGCGGCCGGTCACGGGTCACGGTGGATGTGAGCACCTCAAGGACTACTGCGTGACTCCCACGCCGACCACGCCCGACGGTTGCGAGGAGTGCCTGCGCGACGGCCACGACTGGGTGCACCTGCGTCTCTGCATGGAGTGCGGCCACGTGGGCTGCTGCGACTCGTCTCCGTACAAGCACGCCGACCGGCACTTCGACGAGACCGGTCACCCGGTGATGCGCAGCTTCGAGCCGGGTGAGGCCTGGCGCTGGTGCTTCGTCGACAACCTCACCGGGTAGGTGCGGTCGCGACGCGGACGGCGATGCCCACGAGCGCCAGGACGTGCCCGACCACCAGCGTGACGCCGTGGTCGACGACGGCCGCGATGGTGCGGGCGAGCACTCCGGCGTCGGCCGGGAGTCCCTCGATCACGATCGCGTGCGGGAAGTCGAGCGAGACGGCCAGGAGTGTCGCGATCAACAGCACCGGAGGCATGACCCCCGTGGTGAGCAGGGAGCGCACGTCGACGCTCCAGGGAGCGGTGACCACGACCAGCACGAAGCCGAGCGAGAACAGGATTCCGAGCCGCCCGTCGGTGAGATCGACGGCCGTGACGGCGCCGAGCGCGAAGCAGGCGGCCAGGACGGCCTGACGCGCCGAGAGGTCGCGCCGCGCCACCGCGACGGGTGAACGTGCCGTCTTCGACGACATGCCTCTGACGGTATCGGCTCGGGACACCCGGGAGCCGAAGCCGCGCTGGACCTTCATGGCCTCAGACTGCTTGGGACCACAGACAATTCGCGTTCGACGGAGCGATGACGTGCTCAGCGCGCAGTTCGGACCGGAGTCGGTTAATTTGTGACTCGAGCGTCAACGGACGTCGTATGCCAGCCCGAGTGGAGGACCTGTGAGCGATCAGCCAAAGGACGGCCTGTCCGAAGAAGAATTGGGAAACCAGGCAGCGACGGCGCTGCCGGACAAGGAGGTCGTCTCCATCCTCGACCTCAATGCAGACATCGACCTCGCCATCGACGCGGCTGCACCGATCGACCTCGCCGTGGCCGCCAACGCCAACGTCGCGGCACCGATCGACGCGGCGGTTGGCGCGAACATCCTTTCGGCGGACTCGAGTGCCCAGGCTTTGGCCGATCAGGGAGTCATGATCGATCAGGGGATCCAGGCGGATGCGACCGCGGACGCGGTTCAGGGCAGCAACATCGACCAGGCTGCCGAGGCACCTCTGGGCGACGCAGCCGGAGCCCAGGCGGAACAGCCCGCTAGCGGAGGGGGCTTGACCGGCGCACAGCTGCCTGACGCCGGCGATGCCGCCGGAGTCGGAGATGCTGCCGGGAGCACGATCGGGTCCCTCGACGGCGACCTGCTCAACGTCGACGTCAACGTGGACGCAGCTGCCGACGTCGCCGCACCCATCAACGGTGCTGTGGCGGCCAACGCCAACGTCGCCGCCCCGATTGACGCCGCTGTCGCGGCCAACGTGGGTTCGGTTGGCAGCGATGCCGTGGCCGTGGCCGAGCAGGACGCCATCATCAACCAGGACATCGAGGGCTCTGCGGAGGCAAGCTCGGACCAGTCATCCGACATCCAGCAGTAGCGATTCCCGATGACGACCGTTGACGACCCCGCACGGGGGCGTGATGACGTGACGGCCTCGGTCGTCGGATCCCCGGCCGGAGGGATCGGCGTGCTTGCGCGGGCCGAGGATGTCCAGCTCATGGGCGAGATGGAGGGTTCGGGGTACCGCACGCCGCCCGCGCTGGCCCGTCGTGGGGACGGTCAGGTGATTCAGCTCACCCCGGTTCTGTACGCCGTGCTGGACGCCATCGACGGACATCGCACCGTCGAACAGGTGGCGGAGCGCGTCAGCAACACCCTCGGCAAGTCGGTCACGGCCGACAACGTCCAGACCCTGGTCGAGACGAACCTCCGGCCGGCAGGCCTGCTGGTAGACGCCGAGGGTCGTCAGCCCGACGTCGAGAAGTCTCAGCCTCTTCTCGGTCTGCGGTTCAGGGTGGCCGTCACAGATCCAGAGAAGACCCGTCGGCTCACGGGACCTTTCGCGCGGTTGTTCAACCCGCTCATCGTGACGGCAGTGCTGGCGGGCTTCCTGGTGATGTGCTGGTGGGTGCTCTTCGTCAAGGGCCTGGGCTCAGCGACCCACCAGGCGTTCGAAAAGCCGGGGTTGCTGGCCATGGTCTTCGCCGTCACGGTCCTGTCGGCGGGCTTCCACGAGTTCGGGCACGCCGCGGCGGCCCGGCGCGGTGGCGCGGTGCCCGGTGTGATGGGAGCCGGCGTGTACTTGGTCTGGCCCGCCTTCTACACCGACGTCACCGACTCGTACCGGCTGGGCCGTGTGGGACGGGTGCGCACTGATCTGGGCGGCTTGTACTTCAACGCGATCACCGCCCTGGTCGTGTCGGGTGTGTGGTGGGTCAGCGGGTACGACGCGTGGCTGTTGGTGGTGGCGACCCAGATCTTGCAGATGATTCGACAACTGACCCCTCTGGTCCGATTCGACGGTTACCACGTGCTCGCCGACCTGACTGGGGTCCCGGACCTCTTTCACCGCATCAAACCCACTCTGCTCGGTGCGTTGCCCTGGAACTGGAGAAAGGCCGAGTCACAGGTCCTGAAACCCTGGGCGAGAGCCGTGGTCACCGTGTGGGTCGTTGTCGTCACACCGCTGTTGTTGCTCTCGCTGATCACGATGACGCTCGCGTTCCCGAGGATCGTCGGGACGGCTTGGGTGGCGTTGTCCAAGCAGCAGCACCTGATGGTCGCGGCGTTCGCCGACGGCGATGCACTCGCTGTCAGCGGTCGAGCGCTCTCGATGGTCGCCGTCGCCTTCCCGGTGCTCGCCATCATCGTCATGCTGGCTCGGCTCGTTCGACAGACCACCCGAGCAGCGTGGAAGCGAACAGAGGATCGGCCGGTGGGCAGGGCCACGGCCGCCCTGCTCGCTGCGGCGATGGCGGCGGCCCTCGGTCTGGCGTGGTGGCCGCACGCCGACACCTACCGCCCGATCATGGCTTACGAACGCGGCACTCTCCTCGATGCTGTTCAGACGTTCCCTCTGGCACGGCCGGCACCGACGGGACTGGCCACCGGTCAGCGCGGGGAGATCGTCACAGCATGGGCCGATGACGACGCTCGTCCCACCCGCGGGCGACCCCAGCTTGCGATGGTGCTCGTGCCGCGCGGCACTGAGACGGCCGAGTCCTGGGTCTTTCCCTTCGACAAGCCGCTCGAGCCGGATGTCGGCGACAACCAGGCTCTGGCAGTCAACACCCAGGACGGCACGATCCGGTATGACGTCGCTTTCGCGCTGATCTGGGTGGAGGACGACTCTCCCGCACTGCAGCGCAACGAGTCGTACGCCTTCGCCAGCTGCAACGGGTGCGCGGCCGTCTCGATCGCCTTCCAGGTCGTCCTCGTCACGGGTGACAACCACGTCGCCGCACCGCAGAACATCGCCGCAGCAGTGAATGACGACTGCGTCAACTGCCTGACCTACGCGCTCGCCACCCAGTTGTTCGCCACCTTGGACGGCCCCCTCAGCGACGCTGGAAACGACGAAATCGCCAGGCTGTGGGAGGAGATCGCAGCGTTCGGTGCGAACATCGCCGATGTCCCGCTCTCGGAGATCCACGATCGGTTGAACGCTTTCGAGGAGGAGATCCTCGCGATCATCGAGAAGGAACAGGGTCCGTTGACGTCATCCACACCAACACCGTCGTCACCCCCCGCTGAGACGCCGTCGCCGGGAGGGACCCCGACGCCACCGAGCGATGGGCCGACGACGGATCCGAGCGACGGATCAGGCACTCAGAGCGGTGCTCCGACCGACGACCCCACGCCGGCGCCCGAACCATCGACCGAACCCACGAGCGACCCATCGCCGGCAGGAGGCTGAAGCCTGATCGGACGGGGCCCACGACGAGGGCTTCGCGGGCAGGAACGTTACGGCTCCAGGTGTCCGGCAGCAGGTCCGGGGAGTCAGCCTTCAATCGGTGAGCGAGCGCGACTTGCCGTCGGTCGGGGTCGTCAGGCTGATGCCCATCGCCTTGAGGATGGTCGGCATGACGTCCGGCGTGCGGAACGTCCCGCTGGTCGAGTTCGACTTCGTGCCGGGCACGGAGAACACCATCGGCACGCGCTGGACGGATTCCTGCGCGCCGCCGTGGTCGCCGTAGACGCCGTAGCTGGTCTTGTCATGAAGCAGACCGACCACGTCGGGACCGTCGTCGGCCGCCATCGTGTCGACGATCTGCTGGCCGTGGTCCTTCCACCAGTCCTTCTCCGAGCTGGTCATCGAGTTGGTGTCGCGGAGCTTGAAGGCCTTGCCCGACTCGGTCCTGTAGTAGGTCGCGGTCACGCCGGGCAGCTTCAGCAGCTGCTTCGCCTTGGCCTTCTTGGCGGGGAGCGACCTGTCGATCAGCCAGGCCTCGATCGCCGTCGACTGGTACGAGAACTGCACGTTGCCGTCGGCGTTGAGGGCGGCGATGTCGGGTGACGGGCTGGAGTACGAGCTCGTGTCGAGGACACTGCCTGTTCCGGCGTCCCACACACCGAGGTTGGCCGGTGCGTAGTACCAGTTGCTGTTGCCCGCGTCGACGGTCTTCTTGCCGTAGAAGTTCTTGCCGTACGTCGCGCCGTGGTCGGCGGTCAGCACGACCATGGTCTTGCCGCCCTTGTCGGCGTCGACCGCCTTGATCTTGGCAAGGATCTTGCCGAGCTGGACGTCGGCGTTCTCGGCCGCGCACTGCGTGTGGCTCATGCCGGCGAGGGTGGTGCAGTCCTGCGGCTCGTCATCGTCCTGCGCACCGAACATGTGCGCTGCCTTGTCGATGCCGCCCATGGTGATGAACATGCCCGACCAGTTCTCCTGCTGCATCATCTCGATCGCAGCATCGGCTGCCCACGTGTCGCCACCGAGGTGCTTGGGGTCGTTGCCCGGGACGAAGCGGTTGCCCTCACCGGGGTAGAGCCAGGACGGGAAGGCGTCCTTCGTGCCGTAGTGGTTGGCCTTGTCGGCGTTGATGAAGTAGCGGCCGCAGAGCGTCGGGTCGTCGGGGTCAGGCCCGGTTCAGGTACGACGGCACGTTCTTTCCCGCGGGTGAGCGCCACTGCCCGTTCGCGGGGACGCCGGGAATCGAGAGGTTGCGGCAACCGGTGGGCTGGTCCGCGGTCACGTTGCTGCGCCGGCTCGACATCCGCACCGCGATGTCGCCGGTGGCGCCGGTCGCGGACTCCACGGCGTAGGACTTCTCGCCCACGGTGATGAACTTCGTGCCCGGGAACCTGGTGTGCAGGTAGTCGGCGAGCTTGGGGTACGCCACCCCGTTGTTCTTCTCGATCAGCGCGAAGTCCGACAGGCTCAGGTCACCGGTGATGTGCATCTGGTCGGCGCCCTTGCCGAAGACGTTGCCGTGGTCGCGGTAGGCCTCGTCGGTCCATCCCATGTGTCGCGGCTCGAGACCGGACGTGATGACGTTGTGCGCCATCACGGTCTCGGACGCCATGTAGCCGAGGTACGCCTTCTTGAAGTTCGTGCCGCTCTTGCGCACCTTGCGAAAGTTCGGCATGTCGAACTCGTCGGCGTACTGGGGGAGCATCTGGTCGAACAGCACGATCACGACGCGCTTCGGCTTCTCCGGTGTGGACTTCGCCGCCTCTGACGTCGTCGCGCCGGCGGCGATGAAGGTGGTGGCGAGGGCCGCGGCAGCAAGCGCTGCCAAGGCACGGGGTCGACGCATCGGGGTCTCCTTCAAGAGAAACGACGGCGACCCGGGGGGCACCACCAGCGAAATCTGCTCCTAGTTGCGCATCCTGTCAAGGGTTGCGTCATCCGCAACTGCCTGTGGGGACGGTGTGGGTCCGATTCCCGAGGTTCAACCGGGTGTGGAGCCGCCGGCGATCTCGTACGACCAGACCTCGCTGTGCGTCGACACCGGCTCCGGCGCATCGCCGCCGGCCCGCTCGACCGCCGAACGATGTCCTTCGGCGAAGGACGGCGAGCTGACCCACGCCTGGAAGGCGTCCTCGTCGCGCCACCGGGTGAGCACGAGCCACTGGTCGCGATCGTCGGTCGGCTTGAGCAGCTCGAAGCCCTCGAACCCCTCGGCGTCGTCGACGGCACCCGCGCGCGCCGCGAACCGGTGCGCGAGCTCGTCGCCCGATCCCGCCGGCACGGTGATGGCATTGATCTTGATGACGGTCACGTTGACCCCTTGAATCCTGGATGCGAAACTCTGCCGTCAGTGAACCACGTCAGGCGATGCGCGCATGGGCGCTCGTGCAGGCGAGCTCCCCGTCAATAGGCAGGGTCGCGGTCGGTGAGGCAAGCCAACCTGACCGATGTGCCTATACGCGCGAATGGTTCTGTCCCCGGCGGTCGGCTAGTGGTGCATGGACGTGGTGCGGGCGCGTCGACGCTCGATCGCGTTCCCGAGTCGCATGGCAGAACGAACAAGGGCCGGTGCGCGGCGGGCGGTTTGCAGCGCAAGCTTGTCCATGCGGGTCTGGACCGACTCATCACGTGGACGGTGGGCTGGTCGTCCGGGTGCGCTCGTGACGGCGAAGAGCTCCCACGTGCCGGGGATGCCCTTCAGGTCGTGGTCGCCGACACTCTCGAACTCCAGCCCAGATCCCGCGACGAGGTCACGCACGGTTCGTGAGACCAAGATCTGCCCCGGACCGGCCGCGGAGGAGACTCGAGCTCCGGTGTGGACAGCGAGCCCCGTGACGTTCATGCCGTCCCGTTCGAGCTCGCCGGTGTGGATGCCGGCCCTGACGGAGATGCCGTTCTCCTCGGCCTCGCGACAGATGGCCTCGGCGCAGCGCACGGCAGATGAGGGCCCGTCGAAGACACTCAGTGTGCCGTCACCGGTGACGGTCAGCAACCGTCCACCCCGGGACTCAACCGCCAGCCCCACCTGCCGTTCGTGCGCGGACCGGACGTCTCGGTACTCCGAGTCCCCGATGCGGGTGAGGAGTTCGGTGGAGCCCACCACGTCGGTGAACAGGACGGTGCCTAGGAACCGGTCTGCCTCGACCGGATGCGGTCGACCGGTGGCCATCTCCTCGATGTGGTCGGCGACCGGCAGCCAGGCCGTGCCGATGGAGGAACCGGGGGCGGTCGGCGGAAGGAGGTGGAAGGTCGCCCCGGGGATCAGGTCGGCGACCCGCCGGACCACCGCCTCGGGCATGGGGTTGGTCGGGAGCTTGATCACCTTGGTGGGAACGTGAATCGACGGCAGGACGTCCTCCACGTCCAGCTCGAACGCCCACTGGAAGTAGGCCATGGCTGCACTCGGCGTCGCGGATGATCGCTCCAGAAGAGCCATCAGCCTGCGATTACGCGGTGTCGCCTGGGCGGTGTCCCACATGTCGATGACCCCGCCGGAGCCCCAGTGCTCAAAGACGCGGCGGTACCCGTCCACATAGGCAGTGAGCTCGTCGTGCGTCCAGCCCCGCGCTTGCGCATCAGCCGGTGAACCCTGCATGAGCGGGTTCACCATCACCAGTCCGACCACCCGCTCCGGGGCGTTCGCGGCCACCAGTGCCACGACCGCAGAGGTTCCCAGCGCTCCCACCAGCGTGGCCCGCCGCATTCCCACTGCATCCATCACGGCCAAGATGTCTTCGGCCTGCTGCTCCAGCGTCGGCACATAGGCGATGCGATCTGACAATCCGAAGCCTCGCGGTTGGAGGTACGTCGTGCGTGCATACCTCGTTCCGCGCTCGTAGAGGTGGTGGATGTCCGGATCCGTCCACAACAGGTCCAGGTGCTGAGGCATGTCCCAGGCGCACACCATGTCGACCTCACCGTCGCCGACGGTCTGGAAGGCGAGCGCAGCGCCGTCGCGATCGATGTACTGCGTGGGCACCGGGTCCATGCCGGCAGCCTATGGGCTGGTCGCGAGGCTGTCAGAGTGTCATGGCACGCCAAAAAAAGCGGCGTCGATCAGTCACAGCGGGTCGACGCGGTGGTCCAACGAGTCGCCGGGCCCGCTATCGCACCTCGAGGACGTTGGTGTTGATGACGGTCATGGCTCCATCGTGGCCCACTCGACGGGCTGTGGCCGGTCGAACGACCGCGCGGAGGCTAGCCACGACCGAAGAGTCGACGACGACCCACTTGACGCTCCGGTGCTCGGTGACCAGGGCATCGTCGTGCGGGCGGGATCGCGGTCATGACCTCGTCCACGTGCCGTCCGCATCCGGTCCAGGTGGTCTTGCCGCAGGTCTTGCAGGTGGTCGCTCTACACATCGAGGCTCCTTCGGTCGGGGTCGGTCAGGGTTGGTCGGGGCTGGCGTTCGGGTCAGACGAGGGCCGGCAGGGCCTCCAGGGCGGTGTAGACGCCCACACCGACGACCACAGCAGTCAAGGCCGACCTCAAGCGACGTGGGGCGACACGGTCGGCCAGCGTTGCGCCAAGGACAGCTCCGACCGCGGCTGCGGTGGTGAGCACGACGACGACGTTCCAGTCGGGTGAGAGGCCGGCTCCCTGGCGTGCGGCGAGTGCCGCCACGCTCGTCACGGCGATGACGACCAGTGAGGTGCCTGCGGCGTCCTCGATCGGCATCGCCAACGCCAGCATCAGGGCGGGCACGACCAGGAATCCACCGCCGACCCCGAAGAACCCCATGAGCAGGCCGACCACGGTGGCGGTGATCAGCACCATCGCCGCTCGCTTGCACTGGCACGCGAAGGTGGGTCTGACGGTGATGATCGGGTCGCCGAGGGCTTCGCTGCCGAGGCGACGACGCTCGTGGCCATCGGAAGCGTTGGTCCGACGGGCTCGGATCTCCCCGACGGCCATGAACGCTCCGACTGTGAGCAGGAGCACGGAAAAGCAGGCGAGGAGCATCGGCTGCGGCACCTGAGCGGAACCGTGAGCCCCGGCGACGGCACCGCCGGTCGCCGCCAGCCCGAAGGTGACGCCCCGCCAGGGCAGCACGTGTCCGGCGCGGTGCGCGGTGACGGCGCCGATCACCGCTGTCACGCCCACGACCACCAGGGACCCCGTCATCGCCTCGGCCGGGTTCTGACCGAGAAGGTAGACCAGCACGGGAACGGCCAGGATCGATCCGCCCCCGCCGAGCGCGCCGAGGCTGACGCCGATCAGGAAGCCTGCGAGCACGGCAAGGGTCAGGGTCACGCGTCGGAGCCCACGAGGTGCAGGGCGACCTTCTCGGCGTTCTCGAACGTGTCGTCGATGGCGACGGGTGTCCTGCCCGCGGCGTCGACCAGTGATGCTGCGATCGCCGCGCGGTAGCCGCTGGCGCAGTGAACCCAGACCTCGCCGCTGGGAACGTCGGCGATCCTCGAGGGCAGCTCGTGGATCGGGATGTTGACCGCACCCTCGATGCGCGTGGCGCGATACTCGTCTTCGCGACGGACGTCCAGGATCACGACGGGCCGATGGTGCCGCACCTGCGCGAGCTCGGCGAAGGTCGCGGTCGGGAAGGTCGACAGCTCACCGGTGGTCCAGTCCTCCGGGTCGCCGGTGGCGTGTGCCGCCAGGTGGTCGATGCCGATGCGCACCAGCTCACGCTGCGCATCGGCGACGTCCTCGGGGTTTTCGCCGAGCAGGGTCACCGGCGTGCCCCACGTGATCAGCCAGCCGACGTAGGTGGCCAGTGACCCGTCCAGACCGAAATTGAGAGCACCGGGGGTGTGTCCGCCCGCGAACGCGGTCCGATGGCGCAGATCGATCACCCATTCGCCGGCGTCGATCCGGCGGCGCAGCTCGTCGGCCTCGGCCACGGCGGGCAGCGTCAGGTCGGGCTCGGACGGCCCGGCTTCGTTCACCGGTGCGATGTGGACGTAGTACGCCGGCCACGCGCCCAGCCCGTCGAGCAGCTCCCGGACATACGTCTCCTCGTCCTGGGTCAGGACCGGATTCGACTGCTTCTCGAGGCCGATCGTCGACTCATCCACGTCGGACTGAGTCGAGGAACAGAAGGATCCGAAGCCGTGTGTCGGCAAGACGTCGGCTCCATCCGGAAGGAGCTCGGCGAGCTTGCGAGCCGAGGCGTGTTGATGACGGGCCAGCGCATCGGTGTGATCCTCGCCGAGGAGATCCGGCCGGCCGGTCGTGCCGAAGAGCAGGGAGCCGCCCGTGAACACGCCCACGGACGCGCTCACGTCGTCCTCCTTCGCGGCATCATGGAGCGCGTAGGACAGGTGCGCGAAGGTGTGGCCGGGGGTGGCGATCGCCGTCATGCGCATCCGCTCTCCGACAGCGATGGTGTCGCCGTCGCGGACCGGAACCCGGTCGAAGGTCACCTCGTCATCGGCGGCCACGTGATAGGCCGCGCCCGCGTGCTGGGCGAGGGCGAGGCCGCCGGTGACGTAGTCGTTGTGGATATGGGTCTCGAAGACGTGCGTCAGGCGGACGGAGTGCTCTTCCAGGAGCGTCAAGACCCGGTCGATGTCGCGCTGGGGGTCGACGACCAGAGCGACGACGCCGTCGTGGACGAGGTAGCTGCGGTCGCCCAAGGAGGGCGTCTCGATCGGGACGATGGTCAGGTCACGCTCGGTCATGGTGGTCCCTTCGTCGTGGTCGGTCGCGCGAGCCATCGGCATCGAGCGCACCAGGTCCGTCAGCGCCGGCCGGGGTCTTGGATACCGGCGGGGGTATACTCCACCACAAACGCTAACACCCCGGGGAGTATCGTCAAATCGGCAGCCCAGCGCGTTGTAGGAGGAGTCTGATGGAGCTCGTTCCCGCCGAGATGAGATCGGAGATCAATCGCATCAAGCGTGCTCAGGGTCAGCTGGCCGGCGTGCTCAGGATGCTGGAGGAGGGCCGGGAGTGCGAGGACGTGGTTCTCCAGCTGGCGGCCGTGTCCAAGGCTCTCGACCGGGCCGGCTTCGCGATCGTCGCCACCGGCCTCAAACGCTGTGTCACGGACGGCGACGAGATCGACAGCGCCGACGTCAAGAAGCTGGAACGGCTGTTTCTCTCCCTCACGTGAGGCCACGAACTGGTCAACCGGCGGCGAGCAGCACCACCGCGACGGCGACGAGCGCGAGCGCCCCGACGTCGACCCACATGACCTTGCGCAGCGGCCGGCCGAGGCCGGGCTTGGCCAGGGCGATCGCCACGTACGACGCCATGCTGATGACTCCCGCGGCGATGGCAGCGGTGCGGATCTCGGGCCACCACGGCGCGACGATCAGCCCGAGGCCGACGATGAGCAGCAGCACGCCGCGGTGTCTCAGCACGACCGCGAGGTCCGGGCTGTCCACCGCGATGCCGTAGGCGGTCGCCGCCCGCTCGACGGACAGCGACCCGATGAGTCCGGGCACGGCGTTCACGAGCCCCACCAGCACCAGGAGGGCGTTGGCGAGGTGGTCGACGGTCACGTCGTCAGGCGGACGTGAACCAAGGATCGCGCAAGTCGAAGTACTCGAGGTCGCGCATGAGCGACTGCATGTCGTCGGGAGGGCTGGAGTTCTTCTCGCCCTCGCGCGCGCTCGCCTCGTCGGAGAACGCGACCGTGTTGAAGAAGGTCCCGTCGTCCGTGACCCCGAACGTGCCACCGATGATGTCCGGTCGTTCCTGCTGCACGTCGTCGGAGTCGTCGCCCATGACCTGCTTGAGCCGCTCGGCGTCGTCGGTCTTGCCCTTGATGATCTGGACGAAGCCGGCGTCGTCCGAACCGCCCTCCAGCCAGACGGTGACGTCGTCACAGTCGTAGAAGGTCGGTGGACCGTCCATCAGCTCGGCCATCCGCTGGGCCATGGCGTCGGTCTCGGGCCGGGCGGAGTTGGCCATGGCCTTCTCCTTGGACTCGAAGCGAACCACGCCGATGAAGGTGCCGTCGTCGGTGATTCCGTTCGTGGAACCGAGGTAGCCGCTGTCGTCGCTCTCGGTCGTCGTGTCCCACTCCTGCATCAGTGCACGGACCTCGTCCTGCTTGGTGGTCTTGGCCTGGATGACTTGGATGAACATAGGTCGCCCTCCCTTTGGGGGTGTCGTCTCGACGCTATTCCTCCTGAGGCACGCGGTCCAGAGGTCCAGGGGACCAACATCTAGGGTTGACCCTCGTGGCACTCTCCATCGGCATCGTCGGGCTCCCCAACGCGGGCAAGTCGACCCTCTTCAACGCCCTGACGCGCAACGACGTCCTCGCGGCGAACTATCCGTTCGCCACGATCGAGCCGAACATCGGTGTCGTCGGCGTTCCCGACGCGCGGCTCCCGGTCCTGGCCGAGATCTTCTCCTCGGCGAAGGTCCTGCCGGCCACCGTCCAGTTCGTCGACATCGCCGGCATCGTCCGCGGCGCGTCCGAGGGCGAGGGCATGGGCAACGCCTTCCTGTCACACATCCGCGAGTCGGACGCGATCTGCCAGGTCACGCGCGTGTTCCGCGACGAGGACGTCACCCACGTCGACGGCAAGGTGTCGCCGGCCGACGACATCGAGACCATCTCCACCGAGCTCGTCCTCGCCGACCTGCAGACCGTGGAGAACGCGCTCCAGCGACTCGAGAAGGAGGCCAGGCGCGACAAGGCCGTGGCCGCTCAGTATGCCGAGGCTCAGAAGGCCCAGGAGGCCCTCGCGGCCGGCACCGGCATCTTCCAGTCCGGCCTCGACACCGTGCTGCTGCGCGACCTGCACCTGATGACCGCCAAGCGGCAGCTGTTCGTCTTCAACTGCGACACCGACGAGCTCGCCGACGAGGACCTCAAGGCACGCATGCGCGAGATCGTCGCGCCGGCCGAGGCGATCTTCCTCGACGCCAAGAGCGAGGCCGAGCTGGCCGAGCTGGGCGACGACGAGGAGTCCGACGAGATCCGCGCCGAGATGCTCGCCGACATGGGCGTCGACGAACCGGGCCTCGACGCGCTCGCCCGCGTCGGCTTCGACACCCTCGGCCTGCAGACCTACCTGACGGCCGGCCCCAAGGAGTCGCGCGCCTGGACGATCCGCAAGGGCGCCACCGCCCCCGAGGCGGCCGGCGTCATCCACACCGACTTCCAGCGCGGCTTCATCAAGGCGGAGATCGTCTCCTACGACGACCTCGTCGCCGCCGGCTCCATGGCCGCCGCCAAGGCGGCCGGCAAGGTCCGCATGGAGGGCAAGGACTACGTGATGTCCGACGGCGACGTGGTCGAGTTCCGCTTCAACGTGTGAATCCACGCGTATGTGCAGGGGCAACGGAACGATGGTCCGCCATGGCGGCAAGGTCAGATCGACTGGGCTCCTCCGCCGAGTCCTGCTTCCCGGGCCTTGATGATGGCTCCGGCTCGGTGTGAGACCTGAAGCTTGTCGAGGATCATCGAGATGTTGTTGGCCACGGTCTTGGGCGAGAGGAAGAGCTTTGCACCGATCTCGGGGTTGGTCAGGCCTGCTGCCACGCCGTCCAGGATCTCGCGTTCACGGTCGGTGAGCTCGGGGAATGCGCTGGTTGCGGGTGGTGACCGGAGGAACCATGACTGCATCCGCTTCGCGAGCACTGCGCCGAACACAGCCTGGCCAGTGGCCGCGGCCTGAATGGCCGCGACGATGTCGGCTCCGTCGGAGCCCTTGAGAAGGTAGCCGGATGCGCCCGACGCGACAGCCTCGAACACCACCGCGTCGTCGTCGTACATCGTGAGCACGAGGACGGACGTGCCGGGAACTCGTGCCAGGACGTGCTTGGTTGCCTCGATGCCGTTCATCCTCGGCATCTTGAGATCCATGAGGACGACGTCGGGCCTGTGCTCCATGCAGACCTTGACGGCCTGGTCACCATCCGACGCCTCGCCCACGACCGCCATGTCCGGCTGCGCATCGATCACCGCTCGCAAGCCTTGACGTACCAGCGGGTGATCGTCGACGAGGACGACGGTGGTCATGCCTGCTGCCTCGGATACGTCGCCTTGACGTGGAATCCATCAGGTCCAGAGCTGGCGAGAAACGTACCGCCCAGGTCGACCGCCCGCTCCTGCATGGCCGCGAGACCGACGCCGGCGTACCAGATGTCCGAGATCGGTCCGTCGTCATCGATGCTCACCACCACGTCGGCCCCCGAATCGACCGCTGAGACCACACAATGCCGTGCCTTGCTGTGACGCAGCACGTTCGTGACGGCCTCGGTCGCGGTTCGAAAGATGGCCACTTCGATGGCAGCGGGAATGTCCAGTCCTTCCTCGATGTCGAGCGTGACCACCGTGTCGGAACCTTCGGTGAGTCCGGCCAGGTGTGCTCGAAGGGCACCGGCCAGTCCGAGCTCATCGAGGGCAGGGGGTCGGAGCCCGTAGACGAGACCGCGGAGGTCGGCGATCACGTCGGCGGATGCCTGGCGCGCTGTGGAGAGGTATTCGCGAGCCTTCTCGGGGTCGGTCGACAACTGAGCCTGGGCTGCGTCGAGGTTGAGGCGCAGGCCAGTGAGCAGCGGGCCCAGCCCGTCATGCAGATCGCGGCGCAGCCGGCGCCGTTCCTCCTCGTGCACCTCGATCACTGTGCGGCGGGAGACCAGGAGTCCGACCTTGCGGCGGCGGGGTGCCGGGGCGCCCGACCAGAGCTGGAATCGGAGGACGGGGATGACCAACGTCGCGACGAGAATGAGCGGCTCAGCCACGTTGGTGGCGTCGGGCAGCGCCCCTGCGACGGCCAATGGGAAGAGCGCCAGAGAGGCGGCAGCGCCAGCCGCGCGCCACTGCAGCTGCTTCCGCTCGATCCCGGAAGCCTGGAAACAGCGCACGATGACTCCGATGCCGGCCAGAGCGCCGAGCAGGATCAGCAACGGGACCAGGATGACCGAGGCGTTGCCGATGGACGTGATCCAGGTGCCGTCGATGCCACGCTGGGCTTGCAGCGGCCCGAGCCTTTCCTCGACGTCCCTGATGACGGCGTCGCCGAGATACGTGCCGATCACGCCGATCGCGATGCCGTACCGCAGAGCGCGGTCAAGCCAGTGACCGAGAGTGCTCGACGGCTGTCCCGACGGGAACCGCACGTTGATGATGCCGATCATCGCCGCGGGAACCCACTGCAGCACGCCGAGGCAGACACCCCAGACGGCGAGCTCGCCCCCGCGTCCGTCTTGAGCCAGGGCCAGCGACGGCACCCCGATGCCGACGAGGAGGATGTCGGCGACGGCTCCGATCCCGAGCAGCCAGCCGAAGGGCAAGTCCGGCCGCCGCGCGATCAGCACTGCACCGACGGTGCCGAAGCACAGCAGCTCGGCCGTCGTCGTCAGTGGGTCGTTGAGAAGCTCGGCGCCGGCCGAGCGAGCACGGTCCACCCACATCGCCGCGATCGCCGCTCCGACTGACACCGCGAGCAGCGCCGCCGCGATCGCGACGGCGTGATGTCTGGAGAAGGAAGGCACTGTCGTCTCCATGTCTCCAGCATGCCCAACGGAGACGCCCATGGACACGGCATCCCGAAGATGCGGGAACAGTTCCCGGAAGCTCGTGGTGGCCGACTCTGGGAGCGGGAACGGCAGCACGACGACAGTGGTGATCCAGATCCGTCGAACAAAGGAGATCATCATGACGATCGTCAAGTGGGCCGCCATCGGCGTCACCCTGCTCATGGGCCTGGCGAACTTCGGCCTGATCGCCCAAGACCTCAACATCGGTGGGAAGATCCTCGGCGTCGTCCTGGCGCTTGCCGCACTCGTCGCCATCGTGGGGGTCATCGCCCGGAAGGGCTGGGGCGTACCGGCGGTCATCGCGGTCGGCGCGTTCAATCTCGTGGGTGCGATCATCGCGGCCGTCGCCGGCATGGACGGTTGGCCCATCGGCGCCGTGCTCTCGGCCCTGGGCATCATCTTCGGTGTCGTCTACCGAACAGATTCGCGGCCGGCGGTCGCAGCATGAATGCCGCCATCGAGACGCCCGCAAGAGCCGCGGTGCACGACGCTCGTGGGTTCTGGCGGGTCCTGCTCGCGATCGCCGTACCGATCCCGTGGCTGGCCAAGGGAGTCCAGTACATCGTCATGGAGCCTTCCCACGGCGACAGTGCTGATCAGATCAAGGCCTGGACGACAGACCATGCCTATGGATGGTTGCAGTGGTTCGACGCACTCTTCGTCGTCCTGGTCATCCCCTCCATCGTCGCCTTGGCCCTGGTTTCTCGGAGGGGTGCACCACGGCTGACGACGTGGGCGACGATCGTGATGGGTGGCGGCTTCCTCATGGTGCTGCCTTTGAACATGGGCGGCGACGCCATGATCTGGGTGGCCGCCCGCAAGGGCTTCGACCCGACGTCAACCGGACGGTTCATCGACGCTCTCCAGGACGACCCGCGGGTGGGTCTGGGTGGACTCGGGTTCATCATCGCGATCGTCATCGGCTCGATCCTCATCGGTCTCGCACTCTGGAGGAGCAAGGCAGTGCCCGTCTGGGGGGCTGCACTGGTCGGCTTCGGCGGCTGGACACATCCGTTCCTCTCCTTCGAGCACCACGTCCATGGCGCCGGGCTCGTCGTGCTCGCTCTCGGATGTGGAGCCGTCAGCTCGACCTTGCTGTCGATGAGCAACGACGAGTTCGACGCGCCGCCGCTCTCGACGACGTGATGTCCGACGGAGACGTGGTGGAGTTCCGCTTCAACGTCTGAGCGTCAGGACCGCGGACGGCGAGCCACTAGCGTGGGGCCGACCAGTGGTCGTGTGACCGCGTGAAGGAGGTGGCCATGTTTGCCGTGGCCGGTACATGGACCATGGACGCGGACCTGCGTGAGCGTCAGGCGGAGGCGCTGCCCGGGCTCGTCGCCGGCGTGCGCCAGAACGAGGGATTCGTCCGCGGCTTCTGGACGTCGGATGTCGACGACCCCGCCGTCAGCGTGACGTTCATCGTGTTCGAGACGCTGGAGCAGGCGCGGGCCTTTCGGGAGGCTGTCCTGGCGAACGCGCCAGCGCAGGCCGAGACAGGCGTCGACCGTGCCGGGCTGCGGGTCGTGAAGGTCACGGCCGACGCGTAGCGCGAACGAGGTCAGGCCTGGGTGAACGACGCCATGGTGCGCTCGGGCTCCCAGTAGGCCTTCATCGAGGCCACGCGGCCGTCGTCGTTCACGACGTACACCATGATCAGCTCGGTCGTCGTGTGGCTGCCGTCGGCGAACGACGTGCGGATGCGTCCGATGTTGGCGCACGTGTTGCTCTCGGGGTTCGCGAACGACTCGTAGATCTCGAACTCGAACCGCTCGATCGGCTCTATGGCGAGGTTCCAGAAGGCCCGGATGCCGTCGTGGCCGTGGTGGCCCTTGCCCTCGGGGTCGAACATCGATGGCCCGACCGGGTCCTCGAGCACCGCGTCCTCGGCGTAGACCGTGAGCCACTCCTCGAGATCGCCCTTGGCGACCGCAGAATAGGAGCGCTGCGAGGCGGCGCGAGCCGGGTGGTCGTCGTTGGGTGCTTTCCAGGTGATGGCGTCCGACGTGATCATGGGCGCAATACTAGAACACGTTCCACTTTACGGGGAGTGGCTTGAGGTGAACGGACCTCGCACGCGCCCGGCGAGCGTCCTGTCGGCGGCTTGACGGAGACTACGTATGTGGCGAAGCGTCCTGAGGTTCCGGCGGAGTGGGTGCAGCGGATTCGTTCTGTGCTCGAGGAGTATCCCGGGTGCAAGGAGGAAGAAGCCTGGGTCGGCGTGCGCTGGCGCGTGGGCCATTCCACCGTTGCGCACGTCTTCGGCGGCGAGGACCAGCTGTTCCGGATCACGTTCCGCGCCGAGCCCGACGAGGTCATGGCGTTTCGGCACCTCGGAGCGCCCTACTTCGGCACCGACTGGAGCGACAACGTGGTCGGCCTCCTGCTCGACGAGAGCACCGACTGGAGCGAGCTGTCCGAGCTCCTGACCGACTCGTACCGCATCCAGGCACCAGCGCGGTTGACCAGGCAGATGCGGTCAGAAAGCGCTTAAGGGGCACTGTCCGGGGCTCTCGTTCTGCCAGAATCGGCACCAGGAACTCGAACGGGAGGCAGCACATGAGCTCATCCACCGCCGAGACTCCCCAGGACTCGTGGAGTCGCCTGGCCCGCACGACCGGCGTCGCCGGCCTGGTCGCCGTCGTGCTCCTGTTCGGCCCGATCATCGCGATCTCGACGCTCGGTGAGCCGCCCTTCGACGCCACAACGGACGAAGCCGTCGAGTTTTTCGGCAACCTCGATGTCGGATGGGCCCAGGCGGCCGAGGCGGCAGCCTCGCTCGGGATGCTCGCCTTCCTGTGGTTCGTCGTCTGCCTCACGACGTTGCTGCGACGCGTCGAAGGCGACCCGGCGTGGCGCTCGACCTTCGCCCTGGTGTCGGGCACGCTCGTCGCGGCGTACGGCGTCCTCGATGCCAGCTGGGACGCCGCCGCCAACCGCGGCTCCGACCTCGACCCGAACATCGCCGCCTACGCCTTCGACGTCGGCAACCTCGGCTTCGCCAACGCCTGGCTCGCGCTGGGCAGCTTCGCGATCGCGGTCGGCCTGATCCTCCGCCAGAGCGGAGCGCTCCCGGCGTGGTGGGGCTGGTGGGCCATCGTCAGCGGCGTGGGTCTCGTCGCCGCCCGGTTCGTCTGGGAAGGCTCGATCTGGTCTCTTCCATACGGCTTGTTCTGGGTCTGGGTCATCGCCCTCGCGGTTCGACTTCTTCGGCGTCCGCACCTCCAGAGGTGACGACCGTGTCTGATCGGCCGAGCGCGCCCGTGCCGCTGATGGCCGTCGGTGCCACCTGCGGCCTGGCATGGGCAGCGGGTCTGCGGGGTTTCATGACGCAGATCGACCCGGCGAGCTCGGAGGTTCACTGGGCCGGCACGTTCGTCTGGATCCTGCTCCCGGGAGTCCTGATCGGCGCGCTGCTCGGCATGGCGGAGCACCGTCGGCGCATCGGTGACCGACGTCACTGGCGGTGGCTGGTCGCATCGCCGCTCCTCTTTTCGGCTGTGCTGCTCAGCCGGCCGTGGGACATGGGCGGGCTCCTCGAGGACGGGATCGGCGGGGGAGCGATCGGTGTGCCGTTGGTGGGCATGCTCGGCGGGTACGCCATCGCCGGACGCCGGCCGTGGGCCCGCGTGCTGGGTGGACTGTTGGCCCTGAGCTCCATCCCGGTATGGGCCTATTCCGCGACCGACATCGGCGGAGCGTCACTGGCCGTCGACACCCCGCGCGGTGCCTGGGTCGCGCTCTACTACTACGCGTTCCTCGCCGTCCTCGCCATCGGTTGCGCGATCCCGCACCGCATGGCCGTCGCGGAGAAGCCGCGGCCTGACCGCTAGCCGAACAGCGGCAGGGAGCGCTTGCGGGCGAGCGCGTCCATCCCGGCCTGGATCGAGTCCTCGACCTCTTGGTACTTGCGCTCGACGTAATCGTCGTCGTCGGCGAGGTCGGGATCGTGATCGAGCTCGACCGGCGGCATCAGGCGCGTCCGGATCTTGGCCGGGAGCGGGAACTGGGGGAGCGCCGCCGGAGCGATGCCCCACGGGAGCGAGACGGCGATCGGGAACACCTTCAGCCGCAGCACCTTGTCCAGGCCGAGCATGCGTGAGAGCCGGTCGCCGCGGATGAGCACGGGCATCGCGTCGGCGCCTCCGACCGTCGCGATCGGCACGATGGGCACACCCGCGCGGATGGCCATCTTCACGAACCCCGTGCGACCGGCCAACGTCGCCTGGTCGCGCTCGCTCCACGGACGCAGCGAGTCGACCTCGCCGCCGGGCCACAGCGCGACGTCACGTCCCTCGGCGAGCGCCGTGGCGATGGAGTCGGGCGCGGCCGGCAGGACGCCCATCGCCCGGAAGTATCGCCCGATCAGCGGCGCGGCCATCAGCACGTCGTGAGCGGTGCCGAGCAGCGGGCGCTCCTCACCGAACCGGCGCCACCACTGGACGCCCACGGTCCAGGCGTCCCACACGAACGGCGCTCCGGAGTGGATGCCCACCAGGAGCGCCGGTGGCTCGGGCACGTTCTCCCAGCCGTCCATCTCCATCCGGAACCAGTAGTCGATCAGCGAGTTCCACACGAACTTGTGCCGCTGCATCGTGGCCTCGTCAGGGCCGTCGGTCGACCAGTCGCCGGCTCGGTCGGCCATCCATCCACTGACGCCACCGGATGCCTCGGCTCGACGATCGTCCATCTTGGTGCGCGCCTGCTCGGCCTGCTCGTGGGCCTGGCGCTGGACGTCGGCAGATCGGGAGTCGCTCATCTCCGTGACGCTACCTGCGGCTGGACGTGCCCGCGAGCCGTCGAAGACCGGGCGTAGCGTGGGCCCGACGCATGAGGCGAGGGTGGGGTGCAGTGGTTCGAGAGCGATCCGAGTGGCTCAAGCTCGCTGCCATGCTCGCCGTCGGGACCTTCTTGTGGGCCGTCCTGTGCAACCTCGTCCTCGACGCGTCGACAGGACCGTTCCACCTGCTGGGGCACCTCGGCTCGTCGCTGGTGAGCATCGCGATCCTCTGGTTCGCGATCGTGGGCCTGGTCTGCGTCACGAACCGGCTCTGGCTCTCCTTCGGCCTGTCGCTCGGATTGTGCATCGTGGTCGCAGCGGCCAGCCTGGCGAAGTTCCGCGTGCGGGACGAGCCGCTCTACCCGGCCGACCTCGACTTCCTGTGGCAACCGAGCTTCCTGCTCGACATGGCGTCGCCCGTGGTCCTGGTCGTCGTCGCCCTGGGCGCCTGCGCACTCGTCGCCGGGCTCGTGCTCGTCGGGCGCCGGCTCGACGTCAGGTTCCCCCGAGTGCGTCGATCGACCGATCCGCGCATCTGGTCGAGAGTCCTCGGGCTGCGGATCGCGCTGACACTCGTCGCCGTGCTGGTGCTGGTCCAGACGTTGAACTTCAACGGCGAAGGCAATCGTCTCCGCTCGACCTACGAGGCGTTCGGCGCGGACTTCCTCACGTGGCGTCAGGCCGACAACTACGCCGAGAACGGATTCGCCGCCGGATTCCTGTTCAACACGTACACCACCGCGATGGAGAAGCCCGCGGGCTACAACCGCTCGGCGATGGAGCAGATCGCCGAGCGGTACCGGCTTCGCGCCGACAGCCGCAACACCGCATCGACGAAGGACGCGCTGAAGGACGTCAACGTCGTGCTGCTGCTCAGCGAGGCGTTCAGCGACCCGGAGCGTCTCGCGGGTGTCGACCTCGCCGAGGATCCGATGCCGTTCATCCGCAAGACCATGCGAGACCATCCCTCCGGGTCGGTCGTCGTCAGCGCCATCGGCGGAGGAACCGCGAATGTCGAGTTCGAGGCCCTCACCGGCATGTCGCAGACCCTGTTCGCCCCGCAGCTGACGACGCCGTACCAGATGCTGGTCCCCGCTTACGACTCGATGCCGTCGGTCGCGCGATACTTCGCCGCGATGGGCGACCGCACGATGGCCGTGCATCCGTACCTCGGGAGCATGTACCGACGCAGCGCGTCGTATCCCCGGCTGGGTTTCGACAGCTTCCTCGATATCGGCAAGCTGGCCGGGCTCACCAGGATCGGGCGGAACCCGTCGGTGTCGGACGCGTCGACGTTCGACGATGCGCTCCGACTGCTGCGCTCGTCCGACCAGCCGGTGTTCATGAATCTCGTGACGATGCAGAACCACTTCCCGTACGACGACCTGTACGACGACCCGATCGCGAACTCCCTGCACAGCGACGCGTTGGGCCAGTACGCCCGGGGCATCGCCCACTCGGACCGGGCGACCGAGAAGCTGCTGGGGGAGCTGCGCCGGATGCCCGAGGAGACGCTGGTCATCTTCTACGGCGACCACCTCCCGGGCGCCGTCTATGACGACGACGTCATCCAGGCCAACCTGGACAAGAACACCGAGACTCCGTTCTTCATCTGGTCCAGCCATCGGCAGCTCAAGACGACGCGTCTGCCTGACACCAGCCCCAACTTCTTCATGCCCCTCGCGTTCGAGGCGATCGGGGCACCCGTCCCGCCCTACTACGCGCTGCTCCTGGATCTGCACGACGAGATCCCGGCGCTGAGCGTCTCTCGGCCGGTCGATCCGACCAAGCTCTCGACCCGTGCACGCGCCCTCATCCGCGACCTCCGGCTGGTCCAGTACGACTTCTCGGTCGGCCGGCGCTACGCCACCGAGAAGATGTTCAGCCCAACGCCCTGACGTCGCGTGTGCGGGCTACCCGTCCCAGCGGGTGAACCCGCACATCTTCCTGCGGTGGACGACCTAAACTGCACCCTGTGACCGCGACCGGGACATCCGCACCGGACGTCGAGGAGCTGGCGAGTGTCGTCATCCGCTTCGCCGGCGACTCCGGCGACGGCATGCAGCTCACGGGCGACCGGTTCGCGCAGGAGTCGGCGGTGTTCGGCAACGACCTCGCGACGCTGCCCAACTTCCCCGCGGAGATCCGTGCACCTCAGGGCACGCTGCCCGGCGTCTCGTCGTTCCAGATCCACCTCGCCGACCACGACATCCTCACGCCGGGTGACGCTCCGGACGTCCTCGTGGCGATGAACCCCGCAGCACTCAAGGTCAACCTGAGCGACCTGAAGCGCGGCGGCACGGTCATCGTCGACACCCACGACTTCACCGACCGGAGCCTCGCCAAGGTGGGCTACGCGTCCAACCCGCTCGAGGACGGCTCGCTCGACGACTACCTCGTGCACGCCGTCGACCTCACCAGCGTCACCGTGGCGTCCGTCGAGGAGTTCGAGCTGGGACGCAAGGACTCGGCGCGCGCGAAGAACATGTTCGCGCTCGGGCTCGTCTCCTGGATGTACGGACGCGACACGGAGACCACGGCCGGGTTCCTCGCTCGACGGTTCGCCGACTCCCCGGACCTGCGCGACTCCAACATCGCCGCGCTCAAGGCCGGCTACCACTTCGGTGAGACCACCGAGGCGTTCGGCGTCCAGTTCGACATCGGACCGGCCCCGATGGAGGCCGGCACCTACCGCAGCATCACCGGCAACCTGGCGCTGGCCTACGGGATCGTCGCCGCGGGCGTCACGTCCGGCCTGCCGGTGTTCCTGGGCAGCTACCCGATCACGCCGGCGTCGGACATCCTGCACGAGCTCAGCAAGCACAAGAAGTTCGGCATCACGACGTTCCAGGCCGAGGACGAGATCGCCGGCATCGGCGCTGCACTGGGTGCGGCCTTCGGCGGCGCGATCGGCGTCACGACCACGTCCGGGCCCGGCATCTCGCTGAAGTCGGAGACGATCGGCCTGGGCGTGATGCTCGAGCTGCCGTTGCTCATCATCGACGTCCAGCGCGGTGGTCCATCGACCGGCCTGCCGACCAAGACCGAGCAGGCCGACCTCCTGCAGGCCATGTTCGGCCGCAACGGCGAAGCGCCGCTGCCGATCATCGCGCCACGCTCGCCGGCCGACTGCTTCGACACCGCGCTGGAGGCGGCCCGCATCGCGATCACCTACCGCACGCCGGTCATCGTGCTGTCCGACGGCTACGTCGCCAACGGTTCCGAGCCGTGGCTGCTCCCGGAGGTCGCCGAGCTTCCGCCGATCGAACCTCGATTCGCGACGCACGATCCCGACGAGGTCTTCCAGCCCTACCAGCGCGACGAGGACACCCTCGCGCGGCCATGGGCCATCCCGGGCGTCGCCGGTCTGGAGCACCGCATCGGCGGGCTCGAGAAGGCCGACGTCTCCGGCGACATCTCCTACGACCCCGCCAACCACGACACGATGGTGCGGCTGCGGCAGGCGAAGATCGACCGCATCGCCGACGACATCGGCCCCACCGAGGTCGACGACCCGAGCGGGGACGCTCGCGTCCTCGTGATCGGGTGGGGGTCGAGCTTCGGACCCATCGGTGCCGCCTGCAAGGGCGTGCGGCGGAAGGGGATTCCCGTGGCGCAGGCGCACCTGCGTCATCTCAACCCGTTCCCGCCGGACCTCGGCGCCCTCCTCGAGCGCTACGACCGGGTGCTCGTCCCGGAGATGAACCTCGGGCAGCTGCGGATGCTGCTGCGCGCCCGGTACCTGGTCGACGCCGTGGGCCACAACCGCGTGCGCGGCATGCCGTTGCAGGTCGACGAGCTCATGGCCGCGATCGTCGACGTGCACCAGTCCGTCGAGGAGGTCCGATGATCGACCTTCCGCTGGGCCTGCACGGCGTCCCGACCGCCGACGGTGAGCAGACCGCCAAGGAGTTCTCCAGCGACCAGGAGGTCCGCTGGTGCCCGGGCTGCGGCGACTACGCGGTGCTCAAGGCCGTTCAGGGGTTCCTGCCCGAGCTCGGACTGCGGCGCGAGAACATCGTGTTCATCTCGGGCATCGGCTGCGCGGCGCGCTTCCCGTACTACCTCGACACCTACGGCATGCACTCCATCCACGGTCGTGCTCCGGCCATCGCCACCGGCATCGCGACCACGCGTCCCGACCTCTCGGTGTGGGTGGTCACCGGTGACGGCGACGCGTTGTCGATCGGCGGCAACCACCTGATCCACGCGATGCGGCGCAACGTCAACATGACGATCATGCTGTTCAACAACCGCATCTACGGCCTCACGAAGGGGCAGTACTCGCCGACGTCGGAGCCCGGCAAGGTCACCAAGTCCACGCCGATGGGATCGGTCGACCACCCGTTCAACCCCGTCTCGCTGGCGCTCGGCGCCGAGGCGACGTTCGTGGCGCGCACCGTCGACTCCGACCGCAACCACCTGACCACCGTCCTGTCCGCGGCGGCAGCGCATCGAGGCACGGCGCTCGTCGAGATCCTGCAGAACTGCCCGATCTTCAACGACGGCGCGTTCGACGCGATCAAGAAGCCCGGCACCCGCGACGAGGCGATCATCCCGCTCGTCGAGGGTGAGCCGATCCGCTTCGGCACGGAAGGCCGGCTGGGCGTCGTGCGCGATCCAGACGGTGGCGTTCGGGTGGCCGAGGTCAGCGAGGTCGGCGAGGAAGCCCTCCTCGTCCATCGCTCCACCATCGACGACCCGAGCACGGCGTTCGCGCTGTCGAGGCTCAGCGGCGCAGGCGTCCTGACCCGCACGCCGATCGGGATCTTCCGGCAGGTCGACCGGCCGACCTACGACGACGACGCTCGCGCGCAGCTCGCGACGGCCGGCGCCGGTGACACATCGGGCCGTGACGCCCTCGCCGGGCTCCTGTCCAGCGGCGACACGTGGACCGTGGCCTGAGCTCTACCCGAGCGTCCAGGGCTTGCAGTACTCGGAGGTGAAGAACTGCCCGTCCTCGAGCGTGACGGTTCCGGGTCCCTGCGAGATCTTGCTCGAGATGATCTCGTCGCCGGCCTCGTCGCTCGACACCTTGTACGAGCACGGGAGCTCGGGATCGTCGGGTCCCTCGGACATGTACGTCCCGGGCTCGACATCGGCACCGACCTCGAAGACGCCGTTCTCGATGGCCCCCTCAGGGGTCGTGCCCGACGGCGAGTTCCGAAGTTCGTCCTCGCGCGACGAGACATCCTGCTCCCGCTGGTCGAGGTCCTGCTGCTTCGCGGCGACGTCCTCCTCGCGCTTCTTGAGGTCGGCCTCGCGCTGGTCGAGATCGGACGAGGTGGCGCCCGAGCTCGCCGTCGCCTCGTCGACGACAGGAGGGTCGGCGGAGTTGCCGCCGCCCGCGATCGCCATGCCGAGGAAGAAGGTCAGCAGGCCCACGAACGTCGCGACGAGCCAGGTCCGGCGTCGGTGACCTCCGTCGTCGTCCTCGGAGCCGGACTCGGGGCGCTTGGTCTTCGCGTCCGAACGGTCGGCGGGCAGGATGACGGTGGGCTCGGGCACGTCGGCGGCGTCCTGGACGTGCTCGGTCCACTGGGCACCGTCCCACCAGCGGATCGTGCCCTCCGAGTCGGTGTACCAACCCTCGGTGATGTCGTCGTCAGTCATGGAGCCCTTGAGTGGAGTGGGTATGGCGACCCTATGGCGGCACCGTGCTTCCTGCCGAGGGTTCGCGGCAACTCGAGCGAATTTCGGTCCGTGTCGGACCGGGCTGGGAGAATTGTCACGCGAGGTCCGAGGTGCGATTTTGACTGGAATGGCAGTGAAAAATGTGAGTAGAGGCCTTGCGTCGCGGAGCCACTGAGGCATAGGATCGAAGAAACGTTCGAATCGGGGATCCCATGGCTCAGTCGCCGGCACAGCAGGTCGTCACCGGTCTGCACGCGCTGCTCGACTCGCTGCCCCTGAGTGCCTACGAGGCGATGTCGACGGCGGAGCAGGTGGCCGTCGCCGAGGGCCTGGCCCGCGTGAAGGCGCGGGTCGCCGGGCACGAGCTCGCGTGTGCCCAGGCGATGGAGGTCTCCCGGGCAGCGCGCGAGCACGGCGCGACGTCGACCGGTGCCCTGCTGGCTGGTGCGTTCGGCGGCGACCGGCGGGAGGCCGATCGGCTGGTGCGCACGGCCGAGACCGTCGGCCGGGCGTCGCAGACCCGCGACGCGCTGGCCGACGGGCGGGTCAGCGTCAAGCAGGCCGAGGTGATCGCGAGACGGCTGCCCGAGGTCCCGGAGGAGCATCGGGACGCCGCGGAGGCCCAGCTGCTGTGCGACGCCGAGCGACTCGACCTCAAGACGCTCGAGCGCAGGGCCGACCGGATCGCCGAGGTCTACGCGCCCGAGCAGGTCGACGAGATCGAGAACGACCTCGTGGCGGCGCGCGAGAAGGCCGCATGGAAGAAGACCACCTTCTGGATGGTCGACTCGGGCGACGGCACCCACAAGGGTGGGTTCGTCCTGCCCGATGCGCAGGCCGACCAGCTCAGGGTCGCGCTCGACGCCCTCACCGCGCCTCAGCACGACCTCACGTCCGACGACGCCGTCCTCGACGAGAAGCCCACGTACGGGCAGCGGCTGGGCTGGGCGTTCTGCCAGCTGCTCGACGTCATCCCGGGCGACCGTCTGCCCGACACCAACGGCGTCGGCGCGATCCTGACGGTCAACCTCGACTACGACGTGCTGTGCGGCAGGGTCGCGGCCGCCACGCTGTCGACCGGCACCCGCATCAGCGCCGGCGAAGCCAGGCGGCTGGCCTGCACGAACAGGCTCATGCCGGCCGTGTTCGGCGGCGACTCACTGCCGATGGATGTGGGTCGAGCGAAGCGCTGCTTCACCGGCCACCAACGCCGGGCGCTCGAGACTCGCGACCGCGGATGCATCTTTCCGGGCTGCGACCGACCACCGGGCTGGTGCGTCGTCCACCATGCCGACGAACGGTGGGCCGACGGTGGCCACACCGACCTCGACGAGGGCGTCCTGATCTGCCCCGCGCATCACCGGATCCTGCACGCGGACGACTGGCGAGTCCGGTTCGCCGGCGACGGCCTGCCCGAGCTCGTCCCGCCGGCCAGGCTCGACCCCGATCGCACGCCGCGACGGCACGCACGGTTCTCGCTGGCGGCATGACGAGGTTCTGACACGATCGGGGCATGACTGCTGACGAGCCGCAGGACCTCCCAGGGGGAGTCGGGGGTGCGACCCGGATCGGGCGCACCGTGCGACGTCCGACCGGCCCGTGGACGCCTGCCGTGCACGAGCTGCTCACCTACCTCGCGGAGCAAGGGCTGCGTGGTGTGCCGGAGGTTCACGGTCTCGACGACGACGGACGCGAGGTCCTCACCTACGTCGAGGGCAGGGGAGTGCCGGTCGATCGTGAGGTGGTGCTCGAGAACGTGCTCACTGAAGCGGTCACGTGGCTGCGTGACTTCCACGACGTGGTCGAGGGATTTCGGCCCGACGGTTCTCGCGAGTGGCGCGGGGGAGTGGCCGAGCTCGAGACCGACCAGATCATCTGCCACCACGATCCCGGCGCCTACAACTGGATCGTCCAGAGCGGGCACTTCGTCGCGATGATCGACTGGGACATGGCCGGACCCGGGCGCCCGATCGACGACCTCGCGTTCCTCGCCTGGACGGGCGTGCCGCTGTACCGCGACATCGGCGCGGACGACACCGCCCGCCGGCTCGACCTGCTCGTCGACGCCTACGGGGAGTGGGGCCCGGTCACCGTCCTCGACGCCGTCGTGGAGCGCATGACGACCGCGACGGAGCGCATCGCCGCAGGTCAGGAGCGTGGTGACCCGGGCTTCATCACCCTGGCGAAGTCCGGCGAGCCGCAGCGCACCCGCGAGCGCATCGAGGCGTTCGTCGGACGCCTCGATGCGCTCAAGTCCCTGGTGTGACCCGTCAGGCCGTCGCCGGTGCCGGCGCCGCCCGAAGCTCCTTGCGCGACTTCGCGAACTTCAGGTAGAGCGACGGGATGATGAACAGGTTCAGCAGCGTCGAGGTGACCAGTCCGCCGAGGATGACGACGGCCATCGGGTGCTCGATCTCCTGACCGGGAGCCGCGCCGGTGATGATCAGTGGCACGATCGCGAGCCCGGTGGCCAGCGCGGTCATCATGATCGGCGCCAGCCTCTCCAGGGCGCCGCGGATCACCAGCTCGGGACCGAACGCCATGCCCTCGACGTTCTCGAGATGCTCGAAGTGGCTGATCATCAGGATGCCGTTGCGCGCGGCGATACCGAACACGGTGAGAAGTCCGACGAGCGTGCCCAAGGACACCAGGCCGCCGACGAACGTGATGGCGAGGATGCCTCCGACCAGTGACGTCGGCAGCAGGAGGCCGACCATGGCGGCCAGTCGTGCGCTGCCGAAGGCGGCCTGGAGCAGGAAGAAGATCGTCGCCAGCGCCAGCAGGCCGAACAGCAGCAGGCTGGTGCGGGCGGCCTTCAGCTCGTCGCCCTCACCGAGGATCTCGACCGTGTAGCCCTCGGGCAGGTCCATGGCATGCACGCGACTCCGGACGGAGTCCACCGCCTTGCCCAGGGACGCGCCTTGCTTCAGGTTGGTGATCACGTCGACCCGTCGGGACTGGCCGTCCCGCTGGATGGTGTTCGGGGTGTCGCGGATCGTCACGTCGGCGACGTCACTCAGCGCGACCTTGCCGCCGGTCGGCGCGTCGATGGGCAGGGCCCGGATGTCGTCCACGCTGTTGCGAGACGACGGGATCGACCAGATGTGCACGTCGTAGGCGCGTCCACCCGTGAAGATGTCCGAGACCTCCTCACCGGCGATGTACGCCGACGACTGCCGTCTGATGTCGCCGGGTTTCAACCCGTACTGGCGAGCCTTGTCGAGGTCGAGCGTGATCTCGATCTGTGGCTGCTGCACCTGCAGCTCGGAGTGGGCGTCGACGATGCCCGGGGCGTCGCCGATCTCGTTGGTGACGTCCTTGGCGATCTTGCCGAGGAGTGCCGGTTCCGGGCCGGACACGCGGGCCACGACGGCGCCGCTGGATCCCGTGAGGTCCTCCTCGACGCGTTCGCGCAGGTAGGTGAGCACCTCGTTCTGCATGCCCGGGTACTGGGCGACGACGTTCTCGATCTTCACGAAGGCCTTGTCGTAGTCGGCCTTGCGGTCGATGCTGATCCACAGCTCGCCGAAGTTCGCACCGGCGATCTCCTCGCCGAGCAGGGCCTGACCGATGTGGGCACCGCAGTCGCGCACCTCGGGGATCTTGGCCATCGCCGTGCAGGCGGACGCGATGACCTTCTTCTCCTCGGTGATCGACGTGGAGGGCTCGGTGGCCCACCCGACCAGGAAGTCGCGTTCCTTGAACTTCGGCAGCAGCTCGGTGCCGAACGTCGGGTAGATCGCCACGCCGGCGATGGTGAGCACGAGTGCCGCGGCGACGGCCGGCGCCGGCCGCTTGATCGTGCCCGACAGGGCCTTGCCGTAGTACTTCTTGAGGAAGACCAGCAGGGGAGAGGGACGCGAGCTCAGACCCTTGGTGGTCATGAGCGCGAGGCACATGGCCGGGGTCACGGTCATCGCGACGATCATGGAGATGAACACCGCGAGCGAGTAGCTGAGCACCATCGGACGGAAGAAGGCACCGGACAGTCCGGCCAGGAACAGCACCGGCATGACGGCGATGATGTTGATCAGCGTCGCGTAGGTGATCGCGGTGCGGACCTCCACGGAGGCGTCCAGGATGGTGCGGATCGTCGACGTCGTGCTGCCGGCGGCTCGCGATTCTCGGAGCCGTCGCACGATGTTCTCGACGTCGATGATGGCGTCGTCCACCACCACCCCGATGGCGACCACCAGCCCGGCCAGGACCATGACGTTGATGGACGCGTCGCGCAGGTCGAGGAACCAGACGGCCGACATCAGCGACAGCGGAATCGCCACGAGGCTGATGATCGCGGTGCGGACCGTGAACAGGAACGCGGTGATGATGACGATCACCAGCAGCATGCCGAGCAGCAGGGCCTTCGTGAGGTTGTCGATCGACTGGTCGACGAACGTGGCCGGACGGAAGATCGTCGGGTCGATCTTGATTCCCGGCAGACCGGGTTCCAGGTCCTTGAGGACCTCCTCGGCCTCCTCGGTGACTTCCTTCGTGTTGGCGCCGCGGGACTTGTTCACCACCAGAAGGAGGCCGTCGCCACCGTCGATGACGGCTTCGCCCCACAGCTGCTGGCTGGCCTGCAGCACCTGACCGAGGTCCTTCATCCGGAGGGTCTTGCCGTCACGCTTGGCGACGACGACCTCGGCCAGCTCCTCGGCGTTGTGGATGGTCTGGACGTCCTGGATGTTGCGTCGTTGGGCCGTCTGCTCGATGAATCCGCCCTGACCCACGGTGAAGGACTGTGCGTACGCGAGCACGCCGTAGTCGAGTGCTTCCGACCCGGCCTGCATGACCTGGTCGATCGGGATCTTGTACTTCGCCATCAGTTTCGGATCGACCTGGACATGCCGCTGCTTCAGCCGCTCGCCGTAGATGTCGACGGTGGCGATGCCGGGCACGCGCAGGAGTCGCTCACGGATCTTCCAGTAGGCAATCGCGGACATGTCGATGATGTCGACCGTGTCGGAGCTGAGCCCGATCTCCATGGTGCGGCTGGTCGAGGAGAGGGGAGGCATGATCCACGGCGGACTGGCCCAGGTGGGGATGTTCGGCAGAACCTCGCCGACGCGTTCCTGGACGAGCTGGCGGGCCCGGCGCTCGTTGGTGCCCTTCTCGAACACCAGCTTGATCGACGACAGCTGGGCCACCGACTTGGACTGCAGGCGGGCCAGGCCCGGGATGCCGTTCAGCGCTTCCTCGATCGGCACGGTGATCAGCGACTCGACCTCCGACGTCGAGTTGCCCAGCGCAATGGTCTGGATCTGCACCTGGGGCTCGGAGAACTCGGGAAAGGCCTCGACCTTGGCGGAGGGAACCTCCGAGACGCCCAGCGCGAGGATGCCGAGCGCGACGAACAGGACGATCCAGTGGTAGCGGAGGCTGCGCGAGACGATGAAGCGCATCATGCGATCTCACCGAATTCCAGCTGGATGTCGGCGCCGTGCACCTGAGGGACACCGCTCGTGACGACCGGCGCGCCCGGCTTCGGTCCTCCCGTGAAAATGATCGTGCCGTCGTCGGCGCTGATCAGCTTGATCGGCGTGTACGTGTATGTGCGGGGACCGGTCGCGGTGTAGACGAACGTCGAGCCGTCCGCGTTGTAGAGCAAGGCGGCGTCGGGGAGCTCGCTGTGCCCGTCACCCGCGGTGACCGGCGTCGTTCCGACGTCCGCCCGCTCGACGCCGGTCTTGCTGAACGTCACGCTGTGGTGACCGGGGAAGTCGTCGAGCTCCACGAGCTTTGTCTGGAAGAGCTCGACCGACTCCTCTTCCTCGGGACCACCGCCCGCGCAGCCGGCGGACAGAAGTGCTGTCGCCACGGCTGCGAGGGTCAGGCCGACACGGATCCGCCGGCTCGCGGGTTGGGTCATGTCTAGACGCTCCCGGCGGGAACGGCGTGGCTGTCGAGGTCGTCGGCCGGTTTCGGGGGCTTGCCGCCATGGGCCCGCACGAAGCGGTACATGACCGGCGCGACGATCAGGTCGACGGCGGTCAGCGAGATCAACCCGACGATGACCGTCACCGCGAGCGGCGAGAGGATCTCCAGGCCGAGGCGACCGCCCATCACGGCGGCGGGCAGGAGGAACGCCGCGACCGTCAGCACGCTGGTGACCACATACGTCCGCTGGTCGGCGACGCCGTCCTTCACCAGGTCGACGCCGTAGTCGCGTCCATCCAGCTCGAGGTCCTGCAGGTGTCGCAGGATCACCGCGATGTGCCGTGCGGCCAGTGCGGCGATCGCCAGGAGTCCGGCGCCGACACCGACGGTCAGCCCGTCAGTGAGGGCGAGGCCGGCGACCACACCACCGAACGTCGAGGCGACGACGGCCAGGACCGCGCCGAGCGCAAGCCGCCAGCTGCGGAAGAGCGCCTGGAAGAGGAGCAGCGCGGCCGCCAGCGCGGCGAGCCCCGCAAGCGCGATGTTGCCGAAGTTGATCTCCTCGTCGACCGTGCGGTCGAGGACCTCGGCGTGGTACTCCTCCGGCATCTTGAGCGCACGCAAGCGGGTCTCGAGCGCGTCGGCGACCTCCGAGACGGTCTTGCCCTCGACGTCCGCCGTGATGTCGAGCTTGCGGGAGACGGCGTCACGATCGATGACGGTGGGGGTGCGACCCGGCCGCACGTCGGCGACCTGGGAGAGACGCACGGTCGAGCCGTCGTCGGTGTCGATGAGCAGGTTCTTCAGTGATTCCTCGCTCTGGGTGACCTTGGGATCGCCCTTGACGATGACGTCGAAGACCTTCTGGTCCTGGAAGACGCTGCCGACCAGGATGCCCTGGAGCATCACCGCCTCGGACCGGCGGACGTCGCCCGGCTTCAGGCCGTACTTCGCCGCCTTCTCGAGATCGACCTCGATCTCGACGGTGGGCTGCTCCAATGGTTCTTCCAGGGTCGGCGTCGCGATGCCGTCGACCTCGCCGACGACATCCTTGACGCGGGCGGCCTGCTTCTTGAGCTCGTTGATGTCCGTGCCGTAGACCCGCACGGTGATGGCACGATCCACGCCGGTCATGACGTCGAGACCGCCACCGCGGGCGAGGTTCTCGCCGCGGGTGACGCCGCCGACCTCGCGGATGCGCTGGTCGGAGTAGCCCGTGACGGTGGCTTCACCGTCGGGGATCTTGTCGGCGATCTCCTGGATGTCGGCGATCGTCTCGTCGTAGTCGGCGTCGCGACCGAGCGTCACGAGCATCTCGCCGGAGTTCACGTCGACGATGCGGTCGCCCGTGATGGCCCGGCCGACGGCCCCGACGACGTTGTCGACGCCATCGACGTCGCGCAGCTGCTTGCTGAGTGTCGTCGCGGTCGCCGTCGTCTTGGTGTTCGACGTGCCGGCGGGGGTCTCCATGCGGATCAGGACGTCGCGGTCCTGGATGCTGGGAACGACCGAGCTGCTCAGCAACGGGGTCACGATGATGCCGAGGACGACGGCAGCGATGCCTGCCGCGATGACGACATTGCCGTGTGACAAGGCCTTGGTGAGGACGTTGTCGTGCCAGCGGGTGAACCGGTTCGCCTTCGGCGTGCGGGCTTCGCCGGCCGGGAGCACCGAGGCGAGGGCAGGCGTGAGCAGGAGTGCCACGACCATGCCGACGGCGATGGCGGTGACGTAGGCCGCGCCGAGCGGCGCGTAGAACGCGCCCGGGCGTCCCTCCATCACCATGAGCGGGATGATCGCGATGGCACCCATGACCGTCGCGTAGGCCAGCGGCCGCCGGGTCTGGGTGAGGGCGTCGCGAATCGTGACGGACGAGTCCTCCGCCTTGCCGCGGTCGACGAGCCTGTCGACGCCCGCGACCGCGTCGTCGACGAGCACGACGAGGGCGAGGCCCAGGCCTGCCACCGACAGGACGTTGAGGGTCTCGCCGAGGAGCACGAGCGTCGCCGCCGCCACGACCAGCGACACGATGATCGCCACGGCCGAGACGAGCACACGGCGCCACGAACGGACGATGGCGACGAGCACGAGCAGGGCCAGCAGGAGTCCGATGCCGAGGGCCAGGAGGGTGTTGTCGATGGCCTGGTCGATCAGGGTCGCCGGTCGGAACACCGACGTGTCGATCGTCATGCCGCCCAAGCCAGGCTTCAGGTCCGCGAGCTTCTCCTCGATCTGCGCGGTGATGTCGCGGGTGTTGGCGCCTGGGAACTTCTCGACCACGAGGAGGAGGCCCTCGCCGTCGTTGACGACCGCGTCGCCGATGAGCGGCTGGTGCTCCTCGATGACGTTCGAGACGTCGGAGAGGCGCTTCTTGCCGTTGGTGTCCTCGATCGGCACCTTGCCGAGCGTCTCCGGGCTGGCGATGTTGTCGAAGACGTTGCGGATCGGGAGGCGCTGCGACGGAGTCTCGAGGAAGCCGCCGGTGCCGGGCACCGAGGCCTCGAGGTAGCTCACGGGGGAGGAGACCTGGGCGTTGCCCGCCGTGGCGATGACCTGGCTGAGGGAGATCTTCTGGTCCTTCAGCTTGTTCGGGTCGACCTGCACCTGGAGCTGCTGGTCGCGCATGCCCCAGATGTTGACGTCGGAGACACCCTGGATGCCGAGCAGCTTCGGCTTGATCGTCCAACGGGCGATGACCGACCGCTGGATCGGCGTGAGGTTCTTGCCGGACAGGCCGATCATCATGACGCGGCTCTGCGACGACAGCGGCGGGAGCACGACCGGCGCCCGCGAGACGTTGGCGAACGCCGCGCCGTTGAGCTGGGTCAGTCGCTCCTGGACGAGCTGGCGGCCCTTGTAGACGTCATAGCCCTGCTCGAACACGAGGACGATCGACGACAAGCCGGCCGTGGACTTCGAGCGGAGGACCTCGACGCCCTCGATGCCGTTGAGGAGGTCGGCCTCGACCGGCACGGTGAGGAGCTGTTCGACCTCGGCTGCCGACAGACCGAGCGACTCGGTCTGGATCTCGACGTACGGCGGCGTGAACTCCGGGTAGACGTCGACAGGAGCGTCCCGCAGCGTCACGATGCCGCCCACGGTCAGCACGGCCGCCAACGCGAGCAGCAGCCCGCGGAACCGCAGGGATCCGGAGACGAGCCCGCGGATCACAGCCCGGCCTCGGGTCCAACAGGGGCTTGCCCGGCCATGCAGATGTCATTGCGAGTCATGGGGAGCCCTCCTGATGGCACTGACCCGGATGTTTCGATCTGCAACCTATTCCAAAACGGCCGCTACGGGTGAGAATCCCGGGATTTTCTCTCAGGAATTTTTCAGGAGTTCATTTTCACGCCGGGGCTGGGCTGGCTGAGCCTGAGACCTGCCTCCTCTCGCGACGGGACTTGGCGAATCGCAGGTACAGCGACGGGATGATGAACAGGTTCACGAGCGTCGCGGTGAGGAGTCCGCCGAGGATGACCAAGGCCATGGGGTGCTCGATCTCGTGACCCGGGATGCTGCCGGCCGCGGCCAGCGGGACGATCGCCAGAGCGGTCGCCAAGGCGGTCATCATGATCGGTGCCAACCGCTCCGATGCACCACGCATCACGAGCTCGCGACCGAACGGCACACCCTCCTCTCGTTCGAGGTGCTGGAAGTGGTTGATCATCAGGATGCCGTTGCGCGCCGCGATGCCGAACACCGTGAGGAACCCGATCAGCGACCCGAGCGACATCAGGCCACCGCTCAGCGCGACCGCGAGCACGCCACCGACCAGGGACACCGGCAGGAGCAGGAAGGCCAGGCCGGCGAGCCGCAGGCTGCCGAAGGCCGCGTGCAGCAGCAGGAAGATCGCGAGCAGCGCCACGAGTCCGTAGACCGCCAACGTGTTCTGCGACTTGGTGAGCTCGGACGACTCACCCAGGACCTTCACGCTGTACTCCGGCGGCAGGTCCAGGGCGGCGACGCGCTTCTCCACCTCCTCGACGACGGCGCCGAGGTCACCGCCCTCGGCGATGTTGCCCTCGACGTCGATGCGCCGGGACTGGTCGTCTCGCAGGATCGCGTTCGGGCTCGGGGCGAACCGCACGTCCGCGACGTCCGACAGCTTCACCTTGTCGCCGGCGGGCGTGTCGATGGGCAGGTTCTTGATGTCCTCGTAGCTGTGGCGCGACTCGGGAAGGGACCAGACGTGCACGTCATAGGCGCGTCCACCCGAGAAGATGTCGGAGACCTCCTCGCCGGCGATGTAGACCGACGACTGGCGACGGATGTCGCCCGGCTTGAGGTCGTGCTTCCGGGCCTTCTCCAGGTCGAGCTCGATCTCGATCTGGGGGATCTCCTTCTGCGCGGCAGCCGCGGCCTCGATCAGGTCAGGCGTGTCACCGATCGCCTTGAGGGTCTTGTCCGCCAGCTCGGTGAGCGTGCGCGGGTCCGGCCCGAAGATCCGGACGACGACAGCGCCGCTGGATCCGGTGAGGACCTCTTTGACGCGCTCGCGCAGATAGGTCTGCACGTCACGCTGCATGCCCGGATAGCTGTCGACCGTGTCGGTCACCTTGTCGAGCGTCTTGTCGTAGTCGACCTGGTCGGAGACGCTGATCCAGTTCTCGCCGAAGTACGCGCCGTACACCTCGTCGCTCAGCAGGGCCTGGCCGATGTGCGAACCGCAGTTGCGCACCCCCGGGATGGCGCGCAGGTCCTGGCACGCCTCGACGGAGACCCGCTTCTCCTGCGTGATCGACGTCGACGGCTCGGTGAGCCAGTGCATGAGGAAGTCGCGTTCCTTGAAGTTGGGCAGGAGCTGGGTGCCGAGGGTCGGATAGATGAGCACGCCGGCGAGCGCGATGGCCACCGCGCCGACCATCGACGGCGCAGGCCGCCGGAGCACCCGCTTGAGCACGTTGGAGTAGCCGCGCTTGAGGACTCGGAGGACCGGCGACTCCTTTTCTCTCAGGCTGCCGCGGTGCAGCAGAGCCAGGCACAGCGCCGGCGTCACCGTCATCGCGACCAGCATCGAGATGAACACCGCAAGTCCGTACGACAGCACCAGTGGCTGGAAGAACGATCCGGACAGGCCGCCCAGGAAGAGCACCGGGACGATGGCGACGACGTTGATGATCGTGGCGTAGGTGATCGCACTCCGGATCTCGACCGACGCCTCGAGCACGATCTTGACGGTGGACTTGTCGGTGCCCTCGGCCTTGGCTTGTCGCAGGCGTCTGACGATGTTCTCGACATCGATGATGGCGTCGTCCACCACCACCCCGATGGCGACCACCAGCCCGGCCAGCACCATCACGTTGATGGTGACTTCGCGGACGTCGAGCACCAGATAGGCGGCCAGCAGCGACAACGGGATGGAGATCAGGCTGATGAACGCCGTTCGTATGGTGTAGAGGAACGCCGAGATGATGACGATGACCAGCAGGACGCCGAGCAGCAGGGCCAGGGTCAGGTTGTCGATCGACTCCTCGATGAAGGTGGCCGGCCGGAAGATCGTCGTGTCGTACTCGATGCCGGGGAGGCCGGGGGCCATCTCCTGCATCACCTCTTCGACGTGCTCGGTCACCTCCTTCGTGTTCGCGCCGCGATACTTCTGCACGATCAGCATCAGGCCGTCGCCGTCGTTGATGACGCCTTCGCCCCAGAGCTGCTGACTGTCCTGCTTGACGTCGCCGAGGTCGGACATCCGGAGCACCTGGTCGCCGCGCTTGGCGACCGGCACCTTGGCCAGGTCCTCGGGCCCGGTGATCGGTTGGACGTTCTCGATGTTGAGCCGCTGGGTGGCGGTCTCGACGAAGCCGCCCTGGCCGACGGTGAAGCTCTTCGCGTACTGGAGCACGCCGGAGTCGAGGGCCTCGGAGCCGGCCTCCATGACGGTGTCGATGGGGATGTCGTACTTGGCGAGCAGATCAGGGTCGACCTGGACGTGCCGCTGCTTGAGCCGCTCGCCGTAGATGTCGACGCCGGCCACGCCGGGGACACGAAGCAGGTGCTGGCGGATCTTCCAGTAGGAGATGGACGACAGGTCGATCAGGTCGACCTGGTCGGAGGTCACGCCGATCTTCATGATGCGGCTGGTCGCGGAGAGGGCGGGCATCATCCACGGGGGACTGGCCCAGGTCGGGATGTTCGGCACGACCTGCGCCACGCGCTCCTGGACGAGCTGGCGGGCCCGCGCCTCGTTGGTGCCCTTCTTGAAGATGAGGCGGATCGACGACAGCTGCGCGACCGACTTCGACCGCATCTCGTCGAGCCCCGGGATGCCGTTGAGGGCCTCCTCGATGGGCACCGTCACCAGGGACTCGACCTCGGCGGTCGAGTTGCCGAGCGCGATGGTCTGCACCTCGACCTGCGGTGGTGCGAACTCGGGAAAGACGTCGACCTTCGACTCGGGGATCTCGGCGAGCGAGAACGCCATGAACGTGCCGGCCAGGAAGATGACGATCCAGCGGAAGTGAAGGCTCCGCGACACGATCCATCGCATGTCAGTACGCTCCGAACTCGAGCTCGGAGCCGTGGATCTGTGGGAGTCCCACGGTCACGACCTTGGTGCCGACGGCGGGCCCCTTGGACAGCTGGACCGTGTCGCCGTCGATGCTCGCGATGTCGACGTCCTCGCGATGGAAGGTGAGGCCCTCGGGGTTGATGAAGACGTACGGCTGGCCTTCCGCCGCGTCATAGAGCACCGACTCGTACGGGATCGAGGTCCCGTCCTCGGTCTTCTCGACCGGGGCCGTCTCGAGGCCGACCTGTTCTGCGGCCAGCTTCGTGATGGTCACGGTGGGGTGCTCTCCATCCTCCCCGGGCGTGATCTTGGACGCCTGGTAGTGCTCGACCTCCACCGCCTCCGCCTGTTTGCACGCTGCCGGCGCCAGGGCCAGAGCTGCAGCCACGAGAGCGGCACCGACCTTGCGGTCGATGGTCCGATCCGTGGTGCTCATCGTGAACCCTTCTCGCTCGACTCTGACCTCGGATGCGCTGGTTCGAGGATCTCGGCGTCCTCATCCGGGTCAGGCGCAGGGACGGCGAGACTCAGCGCCGGCAGGACCAGGAGGGCGTGCGCCGCCGTGGTGATGAGTCCACCGAGGATGACGATCGCCATCGGCTGCAGGATCTCCAGTCCGGCGCGAGACCCGAAGAGCGCGAACGGCAGCATCACGGCCGCGATCGCGACGGTGCTGGACACCACCGGGCCGAGTCGATCGTGCGCACGCTCCAGGACGTCGTCCCGTCGCGCGGCTGCGCTCTGCTTGCCCTCCGCCCCGATCGGGTCCAGCGCAACCAGCGTGTTGCGGATGGCCAGGCCGAGGACGGCCAGGAGTCCTGCCCCGGTCGCGATCGTGATCCCGTCGCCGAGGATGAGCAGGGCGACCACGCCGCCGAGCAGGGCCGACGGCAGGGCCAGGTAGGCCAGGCCGGCGAGTCGCCAGCTGCGCACGGAAGCCTGCATGAGCAGCAGCACGGCCAGGAGCCCGGCCAGGATGAAGGCCACGCTCTGGCCCTTGTTGATCTCGTCGTCGACCGTCAGGTCGATGACCTTGGCGTGATACTCCAGCGGCATGTCGACCCGCTTCAGCTTGGACTCGATCTCATCGGCCACGTCCTCGACGCTGCGCCCGTCGACGTCCAGGGTGACGTCCAGCTTGCGGGAGACCTCGTCGCGCTTGATCACGGTCGGCGTGCTGCCGGCGCGGATGTCGGCGATCGAGTTCAGTCGCACGTGTCCGCCGTCCGGGCGGTCGATGAGCAACGAACGGACCGCCTCGGTGTCCTTGGCGATCGACGGGTTGCCCTGCACGATGACGTCGAACACCTTCTGGTCATCGAAGACGCTGCCCACGAGGATGCCCTGGAGGAGGATCGCCTCGGCGCGACGGACGTCGCCCGGCTTGACGCCGACCTTCTGCGCCTTGTCGAGGTCGACCTCGATCTCGAGGGTCGGCTGCTCCTCGGGCGCTTCGACGGCTGTGTCCCGCACTCCCTCGACGCCCGCGACGATCTTGGCCACCTTGTCGGCCTGGGACTTCAGGACCTTCGGGTCCTGCCCGTACACGCGGACGCGGATGGGCTGATCGGTGCCGATGAAGACGTCGAGACCATCGCCCTTGACGGTGTTCTGGCCGGAGAGCAGCGCGCCGATGGTGCGGACGCGGTCCTCCAGGTAGGTGGAGACGTCGGCCGTGGCGCCGTCGACGCCGTCGCTGGTGCGACGGATGGCGTCGAGGGTCTTGTCGTAGTCGGCGTCCTGGTCGATCTTCACCACGATCTCGCCGGAGTTGACGTCGACGATGCGGTCGCCGGTGACCGCGCGGCCCACGGACGCGCCGACGTTGGCCACCCCGTCGAGATCACGCAGCTCCGAGCTGAGCGAGGTGGCGATCCGGGTCATCTCCACGTTCGACGTGCCGGTCGGGCTCTCCAGGCGCACGAGGACGGCCTGATCCTTCAGGTCGGGCACGACGGAGCGCGACAGGAAGGGCACGACGAGAGCCACCAGGACGGAGGCCACGAGCGCTGCCGCGACGGTCGGCACGCCGAGCACCTGGGGCAGCAGGGAGCGGTACCTGGTGCCCAGGCGGCCGTCCTCGCGGCGTTCCTTCGGCGGCAGCACGGTGCCGAGAGCAGGCGTCAGTGTCAGCACGACGACGGCGCCGGCAACGATGGCCGCGAGGTAGGCGGACACGAGCGGTTCGAGGAATGCGCCCGGACGACCTTCGAGCACGAGCAGTGGCAGCGCCACGAGCACGGCGATCAGGGTCGCGTACGCCAAGGGCCGGCCCACGGCTCGGGTCGCCTCCGCGACTCCGCGCGAACGCGTCAACGCGTCTGCACCGGTCACCGCGGCGTCGATCACCACGGTGAGGGCCAGGACCAGGCCGGCGATCGAGATGGCGTTGAAGCCCTGCCCGGTCCAGTCGAGGACCAGTGCGGCGGACACCAGCGACGTCGGGATGGCCACGACGGCGATGAAGACTTGCCGCCAGCGGCGCACGAGCGCGATGAGGGCCACGATCAGCAGCACGGACGCGATACCGCCGGTCACACCCAGGTTCTTCTCCGCGGCATCGACGTAGTCGGCCGGCCGGAAGATCGTGGTGTCGGACTTCATGCCTTCGAGCCCCGCCTTGAGACCCGCGAGCTCACTCTCGACGTTCTTGGTGACCTCGGCGGTGTCGGCGCCGGGGAACTTCTCGACGACGAGGACGAGTCCGTTGCCGTCGTCCACGATCGCGTCGCCGATCAGGGGCTGATGCGCCTCGGTGACCTTGGCGACATCCGTGAGTCGCAGGCGTCCGGCGGTGTCCTCGACGGGAACCTTGCCGAGCGACTCGGGGCTCGCGATGTTGTCGAACACGTTGCGGATCGGCAGGCGTTGGGATGGCGTCTCGAGGAAGCCGCCGGTGCCGGGCACGGAGGCTTCGAGATAGCTGACCGGTGAGGCGATCTGCGCGTTGCCGGCGGTGCGGATGACCTGGTTCAGCGTGACCTTCTCGTCACGCAGCTTCTCGGGGTCGACCTGGACCTGGATCTGCTGGTCGCGCATGCCCCAGACAGCGACGTTCGCAACGCCCTGCACGCCCATCAGGCGCGGACGGATCGTCCAGCGCGCGATGACCGACTGCTGGATGGGCGTCAGCTCCTCGGAGGAGAGGCCGATCATCATCACGCGGCTGGACGAGGACAGCGGCGGCAGCATCGTCGGCGGCTTCGACACGTTCGGGAACGCGGCGCCGCCGAGCTGGGTGAGGCGCTCCTGCACGAGCTGGCGACCCTTGTAGACGTTGAAGCCCTGCTGGAACACGAGCACGATCGACGAGAGGCCGGGCGTCGACGACGATCGGATGACGTCGACCCCTTCGACGCCGTTCAGCAGGTCGGCCTCGAGCGGCACCGTGAGGAACTGCTCGACCTCGGAAGCTGAGAGACCGAGCGACTCGGTCTGGATCTCGACGTACGGGGGAGTGAACTCCGGATACACGTCGGCCGGCGCGTCCGGGAGGGTGACGATGCCGACGGCGAGGACGGTCGCGGCGAGTCCGATGATCAACCCACGCAGCCTCACGGAGGCGCTGACGAGCGCCCGGATCATCGAGCGTCCTTCGCTGCGGTGCGGATCGGGTGCGGGGCACGGAAGTGCGTCATGAGGTCTCCTGGAGTGACGAGCGAACCGTCCCCGGAGGGCCGTCGCGTAGTCGCAAGTTAGACCGACGGCGACGACAACGTAAGAGTTTTCTCAGAATTTCTTAGTTGATTTCTGCAACAAAACCGCAGGTCAGAGCAGGTTTCTTCGGATGAAGTCGACCTGGAGGAGGGCCAGGCTCTCCGCCACGACCTCGGCAGATGCCATGTGCGTGACACCGGAGAGGGGCAGCACCGAGTGGGGTCGTCCTGCCGCCAGAAGAGCCGAAGAAAAAGTCAGGGTGTGGGCCGCGAACACGTTGTCGTCGGCCAGTCCGTGGATGAGCAGGAGCGGGCGGTCGAGCTTCTCGGCAAGGGGCAGCAGGGAGTTGCGGTCGTAGACCTCGGGCTGCACGTTCGGGTCGCCGAGGTAACGCTCGGTGTAGGCGGTGTCGTAGAGACGCCAGTCGGTGACCGGCGCCCCGGCGACGGCGACATGGAAGATGTCTGGGCGCCGCAGCACGGCGAGCGCGGCCAGGTACCCGCCGTACGACCATCCGGTGATCGCGACGTGCGACGGGTCGACGTCGTCGGGGAACTGCTCGGCCACGGCCTCGAGGGCAGCGACCTGGTCGTCGAGCGTCACGCCGGCGAAGTCTCCGCGGACGGCGCGCTCCCACGCTGAGCCGCGGCCGGGGGTGCCCCGCCCGTCGGCGATGACGACGCAGAAGCCCTGGTCGGCCAGCCACTGCGCCTGCAGGTAGGCCCGCGACGACGCCACGACCCGTTGCGCGTGCGGACCGCCGTAGGGATCCATGAGCACGGGCAGGCGGCTGGAGCCGAGCACGTGGTCGCGCGGGAACAGCACGGCGGTGCGGAGTGCGTGCGTCCCGGCATGCAGGAGGGTGATGCCGGGCTCGAACGGTGGTGGCTCGCTGGCCACGGTGACTTGGCGGGCCTCGTCGTCTTCTCCGTGGTGGACGGTGACCGTGGTCGACGGGTGGTCGAGCGCGGACCGGACGATGACCGTGGTCGGCCCACCGACGACCGCGCCATGCACGGCTGGGCCGGTGGTGACTGGCTCGGCGCTGCCATCGAGGCCGAACCGCACGACCTGGACCTCGGTCGGTTCCTGGGACGCGCTGGCGATGACGCAGTCGGGGTGGGTGCTCACGATGCTGCGGACCTGCCACGTGAGGTCGCTGATCGGCTCGCCGTCGACGACGACGCGGCGCATGCCGTCGACGTCCTCCAGCCCGACGAGCCGGCCGCTCTCGGCGAAGCGGGGTGCGCTCGTGACCTCCACCCAGTCGTCGTCGACGAGGTCGCGGAGAACCGTCGTGGACCCGGTGGCGACGTCGGCGGCGAGGACCTGGGCCCGCCGTTGGTCGCGACTCATCACCTGGAGGACGGGGTCGCCGTGCGGCGTCCACATGACGCCGACGAGGTACTCGAAGGCGTCGCGGTCCCACGCGATCTCGGTGCGGGAGCCGTCGAGGCCGACGTGCCACAGCGTGACAATGGCGTTGGGGGTGCCGGCGGCCGGGTAGCGCTGCGCGGCCGGTTCACGATCGGGATGCTCCGGGTCGGCGACGTGCCAGATGTTCACGCCTGCCTCGTCGTACCGCTCGACCAGGAGGGAGCCGCCGTCCGGCGCCCACCAGAAGCCGCGGTGCCGGTCCAGCTCCTCGGCGGCGATGAACTCGGCCTGCCCCCACACCTCGGTGGGGGACTCGGGCTCGACGAGAGCTCGCTCGTCCTGGCCGGTGATGCCCATGACCCGCAACGCGCCGCCGGACGCGTAGGCGACGAGGCGGCCCCTCGGGTCCACGCGTGGGTCGATCGCGGCGCCGACGCTCGGGAGTTCGGTGACGGCGCGCCCGGCGAGGTGGACGGCCCACACCCGTCCGGACAGCGCGAACGTGGCCCATCGGCCGGTGTCGTCGACGGTGAAGTCCACCAGGCCGGTGCCCGACTCTCGGCTGCGCTCGCGGCGGGACCGCTCTTCGGCCGACAGCTCCTCACCACCGGTCACGCCGTCCACCTGGAGTGAGCCCGGGTCGACGATCACGACCTCCTCGCCCGTGGTGACGTCGTGCTCCCACATTTGCCCCGTGCGGGTCACTCCGTCTGGCGTGCGGATGTACCAGACCTTCGAGCCGTCGGGCGCCACCGCGATGTTGCGCGGGATGCCGAGCGTGAATCGCGCCGTGCGTGCGGCAAGCCTGGGGAAGGAGACGGTCATGGCTCCATCTAACCTTGGGCCATGACCCTCGACGATCGCCGGATGCTGCTCGTGCACGCCCACCCGGACGACGAGAGCATCATGTGCGGCGCCACCATGGCGCACTACGTCGCCGACGGCGCGCAGGTCACCCTGGTCACCTGCACGGCGGGGGAGGAGGGCGAGATCCTGACGCCCGAGATCGGGCACCTCGCCTCCGACCAGGACGACGGCCTCGGCCCGCACCGGGTGCAGGAGCTCGAGGCCGCCATGAAGATCCTCGGCGTCACCGACCACCGCTACCTCGGCGGCACGTTCCACTTCCGCGACTCCGGCATGCAGTGGGGGCCTGACGGCCATGCCGCCCCGCTCGACGAGACCCGTGACGGAACGTTCTGGCACGCCGACCTCGTCGAGGCTTCGAACCTCCTGGTCGAGATCATCCGGGAGGTGCGTCCGCAGGTGCTCGTCACGTACGACGAGTTCGGCGGCTACGGCCACCCCGACCACATCCAGGCCCATCGCATCTCCACCTACGGAGCGGCGCTCGCCGCGATCCCCTCGTACCGTCGCGATCTCGGTGAGGCGTGGGACGTCCCCAAGATCTACTGGACCGCGATGTCCGCCCGGGTCATGCGCGAGGGACTCCGCACGTTGCGCGAGGCGGGGGACACGGCGGTGTTCGAGGGCATGGACCCTGACAACCTTCCGCCGTTCGCGGTGGAGGACGACGACCTCGACGCCATGGTCGACGGCATGGACCACTTCGACGTCAAGATGGACGCGATGCGGGCGCACTCGAGCCAGATCGCCACCGACGGGCCGTTCTTCGCCTTGTCCAACAACATCGGCAACCGCGTGTGGGGCCACGAGTTCTACCGCCTGGTCAAGGGCACGCCGGCGCCGCCCGCGGGCGCCGGGTTCGAGGACGACCTCTTCGCCGGACTGTGATCACGCGGCTCGGGCTGGTGCTGCTCGGAGCCTACGTCGCGGTGATGGGTGCCGTCGTGCACCGGCACCGGGTCGAGCTGCTGGGCGTCGCGTGGCCGTGGGGTCTGGCGCTGGCCCTCCTCGCCACCGCCGCTGTCGCGGTTGCGGCCGGACGCGTCGGCCGCATCGGGGAGACGTGGTTCGCCCTCGGGTGGGCCGTCGTCGTCCTCGCCCAGTCGCTGGCGCCCGGCGGCAGCTACCTCGTGGCCGACGACTGGCTCGGCTGGGCGTACTCGCTGCTCGGGATGGGGTCTCTCGGGCTGATCATCGTGCGGAACTCTAGGCTTCAACGATGACCGACCCCGTCGACCAGACCGCGTTCCGCGGAGCGCTCGGTCGGTTCGCCAGCGGCGTCACGATCGTCACCACGGTGCTCGACGGCGTCGACCATGCGATGACCGCGAGCGCGTTCACGTCGGTGTCGCTCGACCCGCCGCAGGTGCTCGTGTGCTCGCGCCGGTCGAGTCGTTTCCACGAAGCGGTGCTCGAGTCGGGCATCTGGGGGGTGTCGATCCTGAGTGACCGCGGTCGCGCGGCCTCGGCCTGGTTCGCCAACACGGGACGCGCGCTCGAGGGCCAGTTCGACGACGTGCCGCACCATCGCGGTGCCCTCGGCGTCCCGCTGCTCGACGCCTCGCTCGCCTGGCTGGAGTGCCGGACGATCGGCGCGCACGACGGCGGCACCCACACGATCCTCGTCGGTGAGGTCATCCGGGCCGCCGTGCATGAGCAGGACGACGATCCGCTGCTCTACTACCGGTCGCACTACGGCACCATCGTGCGGTCGCCGGAGAGCGAGAAGACCATCCTCAAGTCCGGCGACCTGTGAGACAGGGGACCTACGAATTCGACGACGCCTGAGCGTCCTGCGACCGCCGGACGATCTCACCGAGCGCCACCATGCCACGAGCGACCTGGCCGAACGGGTCCGCGCTGAGCTTGTCGACCAGGTTCGCCTGCAGCCACAGTGTGGAGAACCCGTGCGAGAGCGACCACCCCGCGACGGCCAGCTCCTCGGCCCGCGCGTCGGAGGCGTCCGGTCCGATCGCGTGTCGGGCGCTCTCCACGAGCACCGCGAACGCACCGTCGCGTGCGGCGATCAACGCCGGGTCCTCGAGGTCGTGCAGAGCGGGGCGGAACATCACCTCGAAGTAGCCGGGATGCTCGAGCGCGAACTGGACGTACGCCGGGGCGACGCGCGAAAATCGAGCGATGGACCAGTTCGACGTCGTCATCGTCGGAGCCCGGTGCGCCGGGTCGCCGCTCGCGGTGCTGTTGGCGCGCGAGGGTCTCGATGTCTGCGTCGTCGACCAGGCGAAGTTCCCGAGCGACACGCTCTCGACGCATCTCATCCAGTCGCACGGTGTCGCCATCTTGGAGCGGCTCGGCCTGCGGGACGCCCTGCTCGACGTGGGCGCGGCCGAGATCGACCGGGTCAGTCTCATCAACGACGACGTCCGCATCGACGCCGAAGTCCAGGAGGACGACCTCCCGGCCCTCTGCATCCGGCGGATCTCCCTCGACGAGGTGCTCGTCGCGGCGGCCGACGCGGCCGGGGCCGATGTCCGCACGAGGACGCGGGTCACGGGACTCATCCACGAGGACGGTCGCGTGGCGGGAGTCGAGACCGCGGACGGCCCGATCCGGGCCCGTCTGGTCGTGGGCGCCGACGGCATGCGCTCGAACGTGGCCGAGTGGGTCGGATCGCAGGAGTACCACGTGGCGCAGGGCGGGCGGATGTTCGCCGTGGCGTACTTCGAGGGGGTCTCCTCCTCCGCCGAGGGGCGGCTGCGCATCGGTCGAGTCGGTGACCACGCGTTCATCGCGGCACCGACCGACCATGGCTTGTTCATGGCCGGAGTCGGCACCTCGATGAGCAACCGTGACGCCTTCATGGCGAACCGCGACGAGCACTTCGATCAGGGTCTGCGGGCCTGGCCCGAGCTCGCCGACCTCGTGGCCGGATCCACCCGCGTCGGCCCGATCCGGATGATCACCGAGTGGCACAGCTTCTTCCGCGAGGCCGCCGGACCGGGATGGGCCTTGCTCGGCGATGCCGGACACTTCAAGGACTTCACCCCCGGACAGGGCATCTCCGACGCCCTCCGTCAGGGCGACCACCTCGCCGCTGCCATCGTCGCGGGCCTGGCCGGCGACCTCGATGCCGAGCTGAGGCGCTGGTGGGCCTGGCGTGACGACGACGCCTGGGACATGTACTGGTTCGCCTCCGACCTCGGCTCGCCCGGTGCCTCCACCCCCCTCGAGACCCGCTTGCTCCGCAACGTGTCGAAGCACCCGGACGGTCCCCGCGACCTGCTCAAGGTGTTCGACCACCAGATCCCGTCGTCCGAGCTGTTCACGACGCCGCGACTCATCCGGGCGGCCCTTCGATCGCTCGTCGACCGCCCGCGCATGATCGGTCCGTCCCTGCGCGAGATCGTCGCGTCGGCACGAGAGCAGCGGCGTAGGGAGCGGGTGCGTCCGCCCAGCATCGAGCCGGTGCGGCTCCCGGCCAGCGCCACGACGGCCTGAAGCGTCCAGCCTGACCCGGTGTTGATCGCGTCCTCGCGCTGCGGCACGATCATGCGCACCGGCGTCGCCGTGGCGACCGGGGAAACGGGGTGAGGACGTGGCCGACGACCAGAAGCCCCGCGACCCCGCCGAGCCCGCCGAGCCCGCCGAGCCGACCCCCGACGAAGAAGAGCCGGACGAAGAGCCGGACGCACCGTCCCGGCTGATCGACCTCTTTCCTGCGGACGACCCGGCCGACGACCCGGCGGAGGACTCGGAGGCCGACCCGGAGGAGCCGGAGGCCGCCGTGGTCGAGGAGAGCGACGAGCTCGACCTCGACGACCTGGACGAACCGGAGCCCGACGACGAACCGGAGCCCGACGACGAACCCGAGCCCGACGAGGAACCGGAGCCCGAGGACGAGCCAGAACCGGAACCGGAACTAGAACCGGAACCAGAACCGGATCCAGAACCCGCCGACGCCGCACTGCCCGCGTGGTTCGCTCCCGACGACGAACCCACCACCGACTCCACGACCGACACCACCGACCAGACCGGTCCGCCACGTCGTCGACGCCTGCGTCGGGTGCTGGTCGGTGCGCTGCTGATGATCGGCGTCCTCTATGTCGTCGGCTTCGTGATGACGGGGCTGCGCATGCCCGCGAACGCCACGATCGGGGGTGTCGACGTCAGCGGCATGTCACCCGGCGACGCCCGCCGTGCGGTCGACCGGGAGCTGAGCCCGCACGTCGGCGAGGACGTGGTGCTCGAGCACGAGGGCAAGCAATTCGTCGTCGACCCGAAGGCCGCCGGGCTCACCTTCGACCTCGATCGCAGCATCGACGAGGCGGGCGGCAACCACAGCTGGAACCCGGGCACGATGCTCGGGCTCGTGGTCGGCACCCATGCGTCCGACCTCGCCGTCGACGCCGATGAGAAGGAGCTCGTGGGCATCGTCACGTCGATCGCCGAATCGGTCGACGTCGATGTGGTCGAGCCGCAGATCACGTTCCCCAAGCAGAAGCCCACGGCCCGCCAGCCCAAGGCCGGCCTGGTGGTCCGCAAGGCCGACACGGTCCGGGCCGTCATCAAGGGCTATCTCGTCGCCCGCGGCCCGATCGACGTGCCGACCGCCGTGGTCGATCCGACGGTCGACGCCGACGGACTGAAGGAGGCCATGACGTCGATCGCGGAGCCGGCCGTCAGCGGTCCTGTGGTCATCAGGGTCGGCAAGAAGAAGGTGAACCTGCCGGTCAGCGCCTACGCACCGGCGCTCGTCGTCCGCGTGAAGGGGGACGAGCTCCAACCCGAGATCGACCCCGAGACGCTGGCCAAGCCACTCACCAGCGAGACGACCGGCATCGGCAAGAAGGCCGTCGACGCGACCGTGAAGATCAAGGGCGGCAAGCCCGTCGTCGTGCCCGGCAAGGAGGGCGTCGGGCTCCAGCCGAAGGAGATGGCGGTCAAGCTGGTGCCGGCCATCACCAGGACCGGCGACGCCCGAAGCGTCGAGATCGAGGCGAAGGTCGTCGACCCGGACTTCACGACCGCCGACGCCAAGAAGCTCCAGATCAAGGAGCGCATCAGCTCGTTCAGCACCTTCTTCCCCTATGCGACGTACCGCAACATCAACCAGGGCCGGGCTGCCGAGCTCATCGACGGGACGATCCTCAAACCGGGGGAGACGTTCAGCATGAACGACGTCGTCGGCGAGCGAACCACCGCGAACGGGTTCACGACCGGCACCGTCATCAGCGGCGGGGTGTTCCGTGAGGAGCTCGGCGGGGGCGTCTCGCAGGTCGCCACCACCTCCTACAACGCCGGGTTCTTCGGCGGGATGGTCGACGTCGAGCACCACCCCCACGCCTTCTACATCGACCGGTACCCGGTCGGGCGTGAGTCGACGGTCTACTTCGGCAGCCTCGACATGCGGTTCAGGAACCCGACCAAGTACGGCGTCCTCATCAAGGCGAGCGTCAGGCCCAGCACGCCCGGTCGCCAGGGCAGGATGCGCGTCGAGCTGTGGAGCACGAAGGTCTGGACCGTCAAGGCCGGGCTGTCGGCCAAGCGCAACTTCCGGGCCCCGGGCAAGCAGTACGACGACTCCAGTCGCTGCGTGCCGCAGGGCCCGATCCAGGGATTCGACGTCGACGTCTATCGCATGTTCATGCGCGGCGGCAAGGTCGTGAAGCGGGAGACCGACACGGCCGTCTACCAGGCCGCCGACCACGTCATCTGCGGCAAGAAGCCCTGACTCAGGCCGACCTCAGACCCGCCCGGACCTCAGACCGACAGCGTCAGAGCGGCTCCAGATACCGATACTCGTGATGGTCGGCGAATCCGTACGGCGCGTACAGCGCGAGAGCTGCGGTGTTGTCCCGCATGGTCTGGAGGTAGGCCTTGTCGGCCCCACGGTCCACGGCCCACGCGAGCGCCGTGTCGACGATGCGTCGCCCGAGTCCCTCGCGGCGTCGCTCGGGCACGACCTCGACCGCGGCCATGCCGGCCCACTCGCCGGTCACCACGACCCGGCCGATCGCGATCGCCGGCTCGCCGATCGCGACGAACCCGACCGTGGTCGGCCCCTCCAACACCTCTCGGGCGACAGCAGGATTCTCGACCCGCGGGTAGAGGCGCAGCCAGGTCTCGTCGACCGTTGGCGCCACCCGGGCCTCACTGTCGGCGCGGTACTCGCCCGCGAGGTCGGCGACCTGCACGATCGCACCGGGACGAGGCCCGGTGCCCGGCCCCCAGCCGGCATCGAGAAACGCGCGCTCGTCGTCCGACCCGACCACCACCTGGGCGCGGGGTCTCGTGCCGTGCTCGTCGTAGAACGCGACGACCGCGGCCAGCGCGTCCTCGAGCTCCATGCCGGGATCGCCGTGCACGGCGACCGAGTTCGCCCGGCCGGTGAACCCGCCGGACGCCCGCAGCTCCCACTCACCGAGCGGTTCGCTGACGACGGCCGGCCACCCGCGCGACGTGATGCGCGACAGCTCGTCGGCGCTGAAGGCCGACGCCGGGCGGGTCCGTCGTGGCCGGTCCGGCACGACCTTCCACGTGACGACGTCGGCCAGGGGCACCCGGGCCAGGCTGCCGTCACGACGCTCGATGGACGCCTCGCTCTCGGTGACCTCGATCAGCCGACCCACCACGTCGGTCATCGCCGGGCCGCCGCTCGGTCCGCGACCGTCGACGGTGTGCCGCACCACGATGCGGCGTCCGCGCGCGTCCCGGTCGATGGTCATGACGGGAGCCTTTCACGCTCTCGTCGTGCCGGGGGGCGAGCGGTGTGGGAGCTGTGGGAGTCCACGTGGTGGACCTGACGTCCGGCCGGATTGGATGGGCCGGGATACTTGGGGGAGCCCTGAGCAGGAGGAGTTGTCGTGACCTACGTGATCGCCCAGCCGTGCGTGGACCTGAAGGACCTCGCGTGTGTGGACGAATGCCCCGTCGACTGCATCTACGAGGGCAAGCGGATGCTTTACATCCACCCCGACGAGTGTGTCGACTGTGGCGCCTGCGAGCCGGTGTGCCCGGTCGAGGCGATCTTCTACGAGGACGACACGCCCGCGGAGTGGAAGGAGTACTACGACGCGAACGTGCACTTCTTCGACGAGATCGGATCGCCCGGAGGCGCCGCCAAGACGGGTGCGATCGACGCCGACCACCCGATCATCGCGGCCCTTCCGCCGCAGAACCAGGAATGACCACACCCACTTCTTCTCGGTTCCCGGAGTTCCCGTGGGACACCCTCGCCGATGCGAAGGCCCGGGCCGCCGCCCATCCCGACGGGCTCGTCGACCTCTCGATGGGCACGCCTGTCGACCCCACCCCCGACGTCGTCCAGAAGGCGCTCGCCGGCGCCGCTGACTCACCCGGCTACCCGACGGTCCTCGGTCAGGTCGCGGTGCGCCAGGCGGCCGTCGACTGGCTGGAGCGCCGCTTCGGAATCACCGGCCTGAGCGCCGACCAGGTGCTGCCGACGATCGGCTCCAAGGAATTCATCGCGAACCTCCCGACCCAGCTGGGGCTCGGTCCGGACGACCTGGTCGTCGTGCCGGAGCTCGCGTACCCGACCTACGAGGTCGCCGCCCGGTACGCCCGGTGCCAGGTCGTGGCGTCCGACTCGACGGTCGCCCTGGGACCGGCGCGCCCGGCCCTCGTCTTCGTGAACTCGCCGGCCAACCCGCACGGCCGCATCCTCGGCGCCGACCACCTGCGCAAGATGATCGCGTGGACGCGTGAGCGTGGAGCCCTGCTCGTCTCCGACGAGTGCTACCTCGAGTACGCGTGGGAGGGCGAGCCGGCTTCGGTGCTGCACCCCGACGTCAACGGTGGATCGCTCGAAGGGGTGCTGGCCGTGCACTCGCTGTCGAAGCGGTCGAACATCGCGGGCTACCGCGGCGCCTTCGTCGCCGGTGACCCCGACGTGGTCCGCGAGGTGCTCGCGGTGCGCAAGCACCTGGGTTTCATGGTGCCCGCGATCGTCCAGGCGGCCATGATCGCGGCACTCGGTGACGACGAACACGTCGACCGGCAGCGCGCCGTCTATGCTGCCCGGCGCATGGCCCTGCGAGCCGGTCTCGAGAAGGCGGGCTTCACGATCGAGCACTCCCAGGGCTCGCTGTTCCTGTGGGCCACGCGAGACGAGCCCTGTCGCGACACGATCGACTGGCTGGCCGAGCGTGGCATCCTCGCGGCACCGGGCGACTTCTACGGCGCCCCCGGTCAGCGGCACGTCCGGCTCGCCGTCACCGCCACCGACGAGCGCATCGCCGCGGCCGCCACACGACTCGCGGTGACCGAGCCGATCACCACCTAGCCGACCCCCTAGCCGACCCCGACCACCACGACGTCGCGGGTGCTCGAGCCGGCCGCTCCGGTGTCGACGACCCAGTCGTCGGGAGAGTTCTCGGCGGTCCACCGGTGGCCGTCGAACGCGACCGAGGTGATCTTGAGCCTCGTGGAGTTGCCGACCGCGTAGTGCGCGAGGCCCCAGCCGCGGGCCTCCACGTCGGGGGCGCGACCGGTCAGCGGGATGCGTACGGTGCGCTCGCCGACGTCTATCGGGATGTCACCGAACGCCGCGGCGACGTCGTCGCGCACGGCTCCGGGCCGACCGCCGCTGGGGGCGTTGATCCGGCAGCTGAACGCGGCCGGACTGTAGCCCCGCAAGGACGACGAGAGCGCCCGCGCGTAGTCCTCGTGCTGGGCGTAGGCGCCCGGGAACGCCGACCGCTGCACGCGCTGGGCCGCGTCGGTGATCGACATCTTCGTGTAGCCCTTGACCTTGACCAGGACGGAGTAGAACCGGCGGATCGCGTGCCGCGGATCCAGCACCTGCTCACGCGTGCCCCAGCCCTGGGACGGCCGTTGCTGGAAGAGTCCGGCGGAGTCGCGGTCGCCGTAGTCGAGGTTGTGGATCTTCGACTCCTGGAACGCCGTGGCGATGGCGATCGTCGTGGCGCGCGGCGGCAGCCCGCGGCGCTGGGCGATGGCGGCCATGAGCGTCGTCCAGCGAGCCTGCTCCATGTCGATCTGCGCCCGCGTCTCACCGACCTGCGCCACGCAGTACTCGCTGCGGACGGGCTCACGGTCGCGAATGACCGTGGCCACGAGCACGGCGGCCACGACCACACTGGCGAGGACGACCCATCGCAACCTCATGCTGCGGGCGTCAATTGGCGTGCAGGTCGGCGTTGAGCTCGGTGCCGCTGCGGCCGCCGCGTGGCCGGGCCTCGAGCACCCCGGTCTCGGAGTTGGTCAGGAACAGGATGCCGTCCTGGCCCGAGAGCTCGGCCGCCTTGACCACGGTGCCGTCGGGCATCCGGACCTTGCTGCCGGCCGTGACGTAGGTGCCGGCCGCCACCACGCAGTCGTCGCCGAGCGAGATGCCGATGCCGGCATTGGCGCCGACCAGGCTGTTCTCGCCGACGCTGATGACCGCGGTGCCTCCGCCGGAGAGGGTGCCCATGATCGACGCTCCGCCGCCCACGTCGGACCCGTTGCCGATCGTGACGCCGGCGGAGATGCGGCCCTCGATCATCGCGGTGCCGAGGGTGCCGGCGTTGAAGTTGACGAATCCCTCGTGCATGACCGTCGTGCCCTCGGCCAGGTGCGCGCCGAGGCGGACGCGGCTGGCGTCGCCGATGCGCACGCCGCCGGGCACGACGTAGTCGGTCATGCGGGGGAACTTGTCGACGCTGACGACGCGGACCTCGCGTCCTGCTGCTCGTGCCCTGGCCCGCGTGCGCTCGAAGCCGTGCACCGAGCACGGGCCGATGGACGTCCAGACGACGTTGGTGAGCAGGCCGTAGATGCCGTCGAGGTTCTGGCCGTGCGGGCGGACGAGGCGGTGCGAGAGCAGGTGCAGGCGCAGGTAGACGTCGTACGCATCGCTGGGCGGCTGCTGGAGGTCGTCGATCACCGTGTGGACGACCACGGTGCGCACGTCGCGCACGCGGTCGTGACCGGACAGTGGGGTCAGCTCGGCGGGCTCGTGCCCGCGTTCAGAGGCGGCGCCGAGCCGTGGTTCCGGGTACCAGACGTCGAGCACCCGGCCGCTCTCCGGCGCACCGTCGGCGAGGGTGGCGACGCCCCAGGCGTGCGCTCCGGGATGGGTCTGCTCCATCCCTCCACGGTATCGGGAAGCACGTGGCCGGCTGTCAGGACTCGTGCCTAGGCTGCTGTCGTGAGCCTCGTGACCTTCAAGGACCTGTGCATCGACATCAACGACTCGCGTCCCGCCTCGGAGTTCTGGGCCCAGACGCTCGGCCTCGAGCTCACGGGGTTCGACGACGACCCCGACGAGTTCAAGCTGGTCGGGCCCACCCCGCAGCACACCATCTGGCCGAACGTCGTGCCGGAGCCGCACGAGGTCAAGAACCGCGTCCACCTCGACGTCTGGGCCGACTCCCTCGACCGTTTCGACGACCTGCAGCGGATGAGCGAGCCCGGCCAGTTCCCCTGGACGACGTTCTTCGATCCCGAGGGCAACGAGTTCTGCGTGTTCGTGAAGGACGATCCGCCCGACTACCGGTTCAAGACGGTCGTCGTCGACGCTGACGAGCCACGCACGATCTCCCGCTGGTGGCAGCAGATGCTGGGCGGCACGATCGGCTCGAACGAGGAGCACGACTGGCACTGGATCACCGACATCGAGGGGGTGCCGTTCGAGGGGCTCGACTTCGTCCCGGTGCCCGAGCCCAAGACGGTCAAGAACCGGGTCCACTGGGACGTCTCCCTCAACGAGGGCGTCGAGGTGAGCGACCTCGAGGCTGCCGGTGCCACGGTGCTGCGCCGCCCGGACGACGACATCCGCTGGACGGTCATGGCCGACCCGGAGGGCAACGAGTTCTGCGTCTTCGCGCGCGACTAGCCCGCGCGCTGGGCCATCCCGATGACGTAGGCGGCTTGTCCGAGGTGCTGCCAGCAGTCGCCGAGCACGCTGACCAGCCGGGCCGACGCCGTCACCGGCGGATCCCAGCGGGTGTCGACGACCCGCGCGAGCTCGTCGTCGGTGAGCTGCTCGACATAACGGAGCGTCAACGCGTGCACGTCGGCGTGGTAGCCGTCGAGCAGCGCGGCGTCGGCCCGCACGGAGGCGACCTCCTCGGGCCCGTGGCCGAACCCCGTGTCGCCGGCCGGCAACGGCAGGTCGAACCGGTCGCGCCACGAGGTCCAGGCCTGCTCGACGCCGGCGAGGTCGGCGACGTGGTCGTCCTGGATCCGGCTCAGGTGCCACAGCAGCCAGGCCGGCGTGTTGGCCTCGTCGTCGACGCGAAACGTGGCCACCGGGTCGTCGAGGCCGTCGGTCAGCCTCTGCACGAGCCCGCGCACGCGCCCGAAGGCGTCGGTGAGCATCGCGATGGTGGGGTTGTCGCTCATGGGTCCATGTCCTCCGTGGGAGAGTTGCGGCATGGCCATTCTCGACCTGTCGCGCGATGTCGTCGCGTTGACCGCCGACCTGGTCGACATCGAGTCCGAGAGCCTGGCCGAGCTGGAGATCTGCGACGCGGTCGCGGCCGCGCTCGCCGATGTCTCGCATCTGGAGGTCGTGCGTGACGGCAACACGCTCGTCGCGCGGACCTCTCTCGGACGGGCGGAGCGGGTGGTCATCGCCGGCCACCTGGACACGGTTCCGGCCAACGCCAACATCCCGTCCCGACTCGACGGCGATGTGCTCTGGGGCCTCGGCTCCTGTGACATGAAGGGTGGAGTGGCGATCGCCCTGCGCCTCGCAGCGCACGTGGCCGCGCCGAGCCGCGACGTCACGTATGTCTTCTACGACGGCGAGGAGATCGCGCACGAGTTCAACGGCCTCGGCCGCGTGGCACGTGAGCGGCCCGAGCTGCTGGCCGGAGACTTCGCGATCCTCATGGAGCCGACCGACGCGATCATCGAGGCGGGCTGCCAGGGGACGTTGCGCGTCGACGTCATCACCCGAGGCGAGCGGGCGCACTCCGCGCGCTGGTGGAAGGGCTCGAACGCCGTGCACGCGGCGGCCGAGATCCTGAACCGGCTCACGGCCTACAACCCGCGTGAGGTCGAGATCGACGGCCTCGTCTACCGCGAGGGCATGAACGCCGTGGGCATCAGCGGCGGCGTGGCCGGCAACGTCGTGCCGGACGAGGCGCGGGTCAGCGTCAACTTCCGGTTCGCCCCCGACCGCGACGAGAAGCAGGCGCTGTCGCACGTGAAGGAGCTGTTCGAAGGCTTCGAGGTCGTGGTCACCGACACGGCACCGGGCGCGCTGCCCGGCCTCGACCGGCCGGCCGCGGCGGCGTTCGTGCAGGCGATCGGCGTGGCGGTGGGCCCGAAGTACGGTTGGACCGACGTCGCGCAGTTCTCCCAGCTCGGCATCCCGGCCGTCAACTTCGGTCCGGGCGACCCGATGTTCGCCCACAAGGCCGACGAGCACGTGCCCGTCGCCCACCTGACCAGCGTCGAGGAGGCAATGACGGCATGGCTGACGAGCTGAGCGACCCCCAGCAGGTCGAGTCGCACAAGGGCCCGGTCCGGCTGCGCGGACGCCATCTGCAGAGCAGCACCACCGACCAGCGCCTGCTCGACTCCCGCGGCCAAGGCGAGTGGGTGCACACCGATCCGTGGCGGGTGCTGCGCATCCAGGCGGAGTTCGTCGAGGGCTTCGGCGCGCTGGCCGAGCTCGGACCGGCGGTGAGCGTCTTCGGCTCGGCCCGCATCACCCCCGACGACCCGATGTACGCGACGACGAAGCTCATCGCCGAGAAGCTTTGTGCTCGCGGCTACGGCATCATCACCGGCGGCGGGCCGGGCGCGATGGAGGCCGCCAACCGCGGTGCCAGCGAGTGCGGAGGCGTCTCTGTGGGCCTCGGCATCGAGCTTCCGCACGAGCAGGGCCTCAACGACTGGGTCGACCTCGGCATCAACTTCCGCTACTTCTTCGTGCGCAAGACGATGTTCGTCAAGTACTCACAGGGCTACGTCGTCATGCCCGGCGGGTTCGGCACGATGGACGAGCTGTTCGAGGCGTTGACCCTGGCTCAAACCCAGAAGATCACGTCGTTCCCGATCGTCCTGTTCGGCACGGCGTACTGGAAAGGCCTGGTCGACTGGGTTCGCACCACGATGCTCGCCGACGGAAAGATCAACGAGCCCGACGCCGATCGCCTGATCCTCACCGACGACGTCGACGAGGCGGTCGACTTCTTCGACGCCGTCGCACCGGGCTGAGCTCAGCGGTACCAGCAGAGCTGCTCGGTCGTGACCAGCAGCGTGCCGTCACGGCGCCAGAGACTGGCTTGCTGTCCCGACGTCGAGTGCTCGCCGCGTGTGCCGGTGGCCTCGTTCAGGATGAAGTCGTCGCCGACGGCGGCGATCTCGTCGGGTGTGGCGTGGAAGTAGACCGACATGCTGATGGTCGCCGACGGCCCCGGACCCTCGCCCCAGTAGAACGAACGGGGCGCGTACTGGTCGGACAGGTAGGCGAGCTTCAGGTGGTCCATCGGCTGGCCGGACACGTCGCGCACCCACATGTTGCTGCGGCTGTCGCCGCTGCCGTACTTGCCCGACGCGACGCGGAGCTCGCTGTGGAGGCCCTGCGGGGGTGGGGCGAAGATGCGTTCCAGGGACTCGGGATCGGGGACGTCCGGCATCCGCAGCTGCTGATGCGGGCTGCTCGGCCGCCGCGTTGTCAGGGCCACGACTGCGGTGGCGAGCAGCGCATCCTCGGTGGAGTGACGCACCTCGGCGCGCCACTGGTTGATCGAGCGGCCGCCACCGAGGTGCTCGGTGGTGACGACGACGTCGGCGTCCGGTGAGACGGCGCCCACGTAGTTCACGGTCATCGCCGACGGCATGGCCGCACCGTCGGCCGAGCCGGTGATGGCACCCAGCAGGATCCCGGCCGTCCAGCCGCCGAACATCCCGGTGATCGACTGGTGATCGGGGTCGGCGTGAGCCAGCCACCGGCCGTCGCCGTCCGGTCGCAGTGCCAGGGAGTCGCCGATCGTGGCCACGCGGTCACGGTATCGGCCGCCCCGGACGTCCTCAGCGTTCTTGACGATCTTCGGAGATCTCGGTGCGCAGTGCGGCGACCTCGGACCGGAGCGACTCGATGGCCGCCAGGCGCTCCGTTCCTCATGTGGGACCTCGATGGCACGATCGGCACGTGACCGAGAACGACGACACCGTGAGCGGGCCCGACGGTCTCCGGCGGTGCCCGTGGGGCGCCGACCCGGCGATGCTCGACTACCACGACCACGAATGGGGTCACGAGCTGCGCGGCGACGTCGCCCTGTACGAGCGGATGAGCCTGGAGGCGTTCCAGTCCGGCCTGTCGTGGGCGATCATCCTGCGCAAGCGCGACGGCTTCCGGTCCGCGTTCGGCGGATTCGACCCCGAGGTCGTGGCGGCCTACGGGCCGGCCGACGTCGACCGACTGCTCGCCGACGCCGCCATCGTGCGCAACCGGCTCAAGATCGACGCCACGATCAGCAACGCCCGCACGCTCGTCGAGCTCGACACATCGTTCTCCGACCTGCTGTGGTCGTTCGCGCCCGCGGACCGTCCGGCGCCGGTCCGCCTGGCCGATGTGCCTGCCACGACGGCCGAGTCGATCGCCATGGCCAAGGAGCTCAAGCGACGCGGTTTCCGCTTCGTCGGTCCCACCACGGCCTACGCGTTGATGCAGGCCACGGGCATGGTGAACGACCATCTGGCCGGCTGCGCGTTCCGTTCGCCCGAGCACTGACCGCACGGCTCGGCGCGGCACCGTGGTGTCGGCGCGCGCAGACCGTACGCTGGCCGAATGTCGACCCGAACCCCTGCCGAGTCAGCATCCGCACCGGTCCGTCGCGCTCCTCGATCGCGCCGATCCGTCATCGCTGCCTTGTTCCTGGTGACTGCCATCGGGGCCGTCGCCGCCGGCGCCGTCCTCGGCACCACCACCGCGCTCGTGGCGGCTGGTGCCTACGCCGCGGTGGCCGGCGTCATCGCCGCGACGCTCCTCGAGAGCGTGGTCATGCAGGTCCGTCGCCTCTGGGCGTTTGACCGTGCGAACCTCGTGAGCACCCACCGCACGGATGCCGTCGCGCGGTCCAGGGATCACATCGCGTTCGCCGACTCCATGGCGGCGCGACTCACCGAGCGCCAGGCACGGATCACCCGGATCGAGGCGGAGATCCGGCTGGCGGAACGCCGTCGCGACGAGCTCGGACAGGCCCTGGCTGACGAGCAGGAACGCTCGGCCGATCTCGAGGCCTCCCTCGAGCAGGTCCAGGAGGACCTCGCCCACCTGCGTGACGCGCTCACCGCCAGTGAGGCGGCCGAGAAGCGGGCCCGTGCCGAGGTGCTGGCCTGGGAAGCCGAGTCACGAGAGCTCGCCTGAACCTGCCGTTCCTCCGTTTCGACGATGCGCGATAATGGTTCGTACGCGTCTCACCGGCTGGTGGGGCGTCACCCGCGCGGAGAGCGCATGTGTCAGACGAGAGGGGAATCCATGGCGGCCATGAAGCCTCGGACCGGAGACGGCCCGATGGAGGTCACCAAAGAAGGACGGTGCATCGTCATGCGCGTCCCGCTCGAGGGCGGAGGCCGTCTCGTGGTCGAGCTGAACAACGAGGAGGCCGCGACGCTGGGCGACGCCCTCAAGGCTGTCTGAGCGCCGACCGTGTACGGCTTGACGGTGCGTTGGTCCCTGGCCGACGCGCCACCCCGGGCCCTCGACGATCTGCGCACGTACGTCGAGGATGTCTCGTTCTCCCAGTTCGCCGGCCTCGACGGTCTGCGGTTCAAGTCGTGGCGCGCCCGGGCCGGTGAGTGGTTCGAGGGCAGCTACGTCTTCGCCAGCGCCGAGGCCCGCGACGCCTTCCAGGTCGACTTCGAGCCCAAGGCGGCCGATTCGGCCGGCAGCCGCATCATCGGCAGCGCGCCGATCCTGATCGAACCCTGCGAGATCGTGGCCGTCGTGCGCGGCCCCTCCGGGTTCCGCTCGTCCGCCAGCTTCGAGCGCTAGTCCTCCAGCACCTGGGCGGCCAGCAAGCCGTCGCCCACGGGCAGCAGCACGGGGCGTAGCTGCTCGTCGTTCGCCACTCGCTGCAGCATCTCGCGGACGGCGATGGTCTCGGCGTCGCGGCGCTTGGCGTCGGCGACCCGGTCGTGCCACAGGGCGTTGTCGAACACGACCAGCCCACCCGTGCGCACGAGGCGCAGGGCCTGGTCGAGGTACTCGCCGTACTCGACCTTGTCGCCGTCGAGGAACACGAGGTCGTAGCCGTGGTCGGTGAGCCGCGGCATGACGTCGAGCGCCGACCCGGCGATGAGCCGGAAGCGCTGCGGGGCGATGCCGGCCTCGGTGAACGTCTCCCGGGCGAGCCGCTGGTGCTCGGCCTCGAGATCGACGCTCGTGAGCACGCCGTCCGCGGCCATGCCGCGCAGGAGCCAGAGTCCGGACACACCCGTGCCGGTGCCGATCTCGGCCACGGCACGCGCATCGACGACCGACGCCAGGAACCGCAGTGCGGCGCCACCTCCAGCCCCGATGGGACTGATGCCGACCTCTTCCGCGCGGCGACGGCCTGCGGCGAGGTGGTCGTCCTCGCTCACGTAGCCCTCGACGTACGCGAGGCTCTCTGCACTGGTGATGGCGGGCTCCTTGTCGGCGGATCCAACGGCTGGGCTGCTTCCGCTCAGCATAGTGAGGACCGGACGCCCAGCCGCGGATGCTGTGCTGGATGTTGGGCGGGAATATCGGGGCCGGAATATGCTGGGGAACGGTCAGCCTCCTCTGGGCGTTCTCTCAGGGAGAAGGTCGACGATCAGTGGCATGAAGGCAGACGACGTGGACACCACGGCACCGAGTACCGAGTGGGACGACATCGTGGCGGAGCACTCCGCCCGCGTCTACCGGCTCGCGTACCGTCTCACCGGCAACCGCCAGGACGCCGAAGACCTCACCCAGGACGTGTTCATCCGCGTCTTCCGCTCGCTCGACAAGTACGAGCCGGGCAACTTCAACGGCTGGATCCACCGGATCACCACCAACCTCTTCCTCGACCGCGTCCGCCGCACGTCGCGCGTCCGCATGGATGCGTTCACCGACGGAGCCGAGGACCGCCTGCTGGGCGAGGAGATCGTCCCCGAGTCGGCCGTGCACGACGCCGCCTTCGATCCTGACATCGAGGCGGCGCTCGCCTCTCTCCCGGAGGAGTTCCGCGTCGCCGTCGTGCTCTGCGACGTCGAGGGGCTCTCGTACGAGGAGATCGCCTCCGTCCTCGGCATCAAGCTCGGCACGGTGCGATCGCGCATCCACCGCGGCCGCACGCAGCTCCGCGACGCGCTCGCCCACCGGGCCCCCGGGCGTGGTCGCACCAGATTCCTGGGGCCGATCGGAGTCTGAGTGGCACACCTTGGTGACGATGTCGCAGCGTTCGTGGACGGGCAGCTCTCGCCCGATGCCATGCGCGTGGCCGAGTCGCACCTCGACACGTGCGAGACGTGTCGCCAGGCCGTACGCCAGCAACGCCTGCTGAAGTCGCGCATGGGCGGCGTCCGTCATCCGGACCCACCCCCGGGGCTCGTCGCCTCGCTGAGCACCCTGCCCCATTCCCCGACGCCACCGTCATCGCCCTTCCACTCGTGGTGGTCCCGCCTCGGCGTGGGTGTCGTGCTGCTGGGCGCCTCGATGGCCGTCGTGGCCGTCGCCTACGTCGTGGGGCCGGCGGGTGCCGATGCCGACGAGGTGGACCCACCGTTCGACCGTTTCGCCGCCGAGTTCACCGCGGCGGGCCAGCGTCCGGGCGGGTCGCTCACCGTCGCCGCCATGGACGAGCTCGACGAGTACGGCTGGCCGTGCCATGCCCGGCTCGGCGGCGGCCTGGAGCGGATCGCCGGCCACTACCGCAACGGCCAGGAAACCGTGGCTCTGGTCTACAGCGACGGCATCGACTCGCTGCACCTGTACGAGCAAGGCGGTGTCCTCGACCCCAGCGCCGTCGAGGCGTTCGACCGTCGTGTGCTGGCGCAGCGTCAGGTGTGGGTGCGTGACGGACGGCCACGGGTCGTCACCTGGGACGCGGGCGGCGTCGTCTACACGATCGTCACCGAGCTCGGCGACCGGCGGCTGGGCCAGGCGATCTCCGACCTGCCGAGCTCGCCCGGTCAACCGGACCCGGTCGAGCGCATCGGCGACGGGCTCAATCGCATGACCACCTGGCTGGCGGCGGCCTAGGTCGAGTCGGGATCGAACGGCGGACGCTCGTCCGGTCGCAGCTCGCGAGTCTGCTGCGGCACGCCGGGGGAGTCGTCATCGGTGTCGAGGATGTTCTTGCGCACCATCTCGCGCGGGTCGAGGTCGCGCAGCTTGAGCCCGGAGAAGTCCTCACCGATCTCGCGGCCGAGGTCGTTCTTCGCGTTCTCGGCCATCCGACGCACGGTGCGGATGAACCGGCCGGCCTGCCTGGCGAGGTCCGGCAGCTTGTCGGGTCCGAACACGATGACGCCGACCATCCCGATCATGAGGATCTCGGGCCAGCCCATGCCGAACACGGTGCGTCTACTTGCCGGCGGGTGACAGGCCGAGCTGCATGCCGGCCAGGCCTCGTGAGCGTCCGCCGAGCCGATCGGCGACGCCGCGGAGCACCTTGGCGGCCTCGGAGTCGGGGTCGGTGACGACGATGGGCTCCCCGGTGTCGCCGCCCTCGCGGAGCTTCTCGTCGAGCGGGATCTGTCCGAGCACCGGCACGTCGTAGCCGAATCGCCCGCTGAGCGTCTCCGCGACCTTCGCCGCTCCGCCCGAGCCGAAGATCTCCATGCGGTCGCCGGACGGCGTGGTCAGGTAGGACATGTTCTCCACGATGCCGACGACGCGCTGGTGCATCATCGACGCCATCGTGCCGGCCCGCTCGGCCACCATGGCCGCGGCGGGCTGCGGCGTGGTGACGACGAGGACCTCGGCATTGGGAAGGTGCTGGCCGAGGCTGATGGCCATGTCGCCCGTGCCCGGCGGGAGGTCGAGCAGCAGGACGTCGAGATCGCCCCAGTAGACGTCGCTGAGCATCTGCAGCAGCGCGCGATCGAGCATCGGCCCGCGCCAGGCGACGACCTGGTCGCGGCGAGGCTTCAGCATGCCGATGCTGATGACCTGGACGTCGGTGCCCGTGGCGTTCGGGACCGGCACCGGCATGATCATGTCCTCCACCTGCGTGGGGCGGAGGTCGCCGACACCGAGCATGTCGGGGATGGAGTGGCCGTAGATGTCGGCGTCGACGATGCCGACCTTGAGACCCCGCTCCGCCATGGCGAGGGCGAGGTTGACGGTGACGGACGACTTGCCGACGCCACCCTTGCCGGAGGCGATGGCGAAGACCTTGGTGAGCGAGCCGGGCTGCGCGAACGGGATCTCGCGCTCGGTGCGGTTGCCGCGCAGCATCTGCTGCATGCCCTTGCGCTGGTCGTCGGACATGACACCCATGTCGACGACGACCTCGTGATCGGGCGCGACCGTCGCGACCGCCGCGGTGATGTCGCGGTTCAGCGTGTCCTTGAGCGGGCAGCCGGCGACGGTGAGCAGCAGCCGGACCGTGACCGTGGTGTCGGCGATCGTGACCGCCTCGACCATGCCGAGCTCTGTGATCGGTCGCTTGATCTCCGGGTCGTTGACGCTGGCGAGCGCCTCACGGACCTGGTCCTCGGTGACGGCTGGCATGTGCTCATCGTACGGGCCGGGCCGGAACCTTCCGCGCCGCGGCGGATCGTGATACAGTTAACTCAGAAGTTAACAATTGGAAGTAGTGGAAGGACTGGGATGATTCCGCAGGATCTCGATCAGGTGCTGGAGGCCTTGGCCAACAAGCACCGCCGGGAGATGGTCTACGTGCTCGGCCTCCAGCCGTGCGCGATCAGCCAGCTCGCCGACATGCGAGACCTGTCGCTGCCGGCGATCCACAAGCACGTCAAGGTCCTCGAGAAGGCCGGACTCGTGACGCGCCAGAAGACCGGACGCACGACGTACCTCACCCTCGACCGCGGAGCCATGCGGAGCCTGCAGGAATGGCTCGGCCAGTTCCACACGTACTGGGGGAGCGAAGACGCGTCGTTGGCCAACTACTCCGACTACCTCAACCGCACCACCACCATGGAAAAGGACTGATGATCATGAAGAAGTTCGTGCTGCTCTACACCGGGACCCGCGACCAGGCACCGACTGAGGAAAGCACCGCCGCCTGGATCGAGTGGTTCGGCTCGCTCGGCGACAAGGTCGTCGACGCCGGCAACCCGTTCGGGCAGGGCCGGGACGTCTCGGCCGGCAACACCACGGAGCTCTCACCGAGTGCCACCGGCGTGACCGGCTACACGCTGATCAACGCCCAGGACATCGACGAGGCGGAGAAGATCGCCCTGACCCACCCCACCGTCGAGAACATCCTGGTCTACGAAGCGATGCCGATGTAACGACGACTACGACGATGGTCGTCCGGATCGTCCCCGCCGCTGTCGGCCTGCTCGAGTGTCTCGAGCAGGCCGCGCAGCTCGCCCCGCAGGAAGTCGCGCGTCGCCACCTCGCCGATGCCCATGCGCAGACTGGCGACCTCGCGGGCCAGGAACTCCATGTCGGCGTGCGACTGGGCGTTGGCATCGCGGTCCTGCTCCTGCTGCACGCGGTCGCGCGACTCCTGGCGGTTCTGCGCGAGCAGGATGAGTGGTGCGGCGTACGAGGCCTGCAGCGACAGGATGAGCGTCAGGAAGATGAACGGGTACTCGTCCCAGCGCGGACGGTCGGGTCCCAGCCCGGAGTTCCACAGCAGCCAGGCGGCGATGACGACCGTCATCCAGGCGAGGAACGTCGCGGTGCCCATGAACCGCGCGAACGACTCGGAGAACCGGCCCAGGCGGTCGCCGTCGGTGCGCGGACGGAACGTCCGGCGCCGGCCCCGAGGCTGATCGAGTCGGCCGCGCTCAGCCACGGGCGGCCACCTCCCGCGCCTCGTCGTCGCCGCGCTCGCGCCAGCCCTCGGGCAGCAGGTGGTCGAGGACGTCGTCGATCGTGACCACGCCGAGCAGGTGGGCGTTCTCGTCGACGACCGGCAAGGCCACGAGGTCGTAAGAGGCGAGCAGGCTGGCGACGTGCTCGAGGGTCGCCTCGGGGCGCGGCCACTCGATGTCGTTGTCGGCCAGCGAGCCGACGAGCGTCGACGGCGGCTCGCGCAGCAGCGCCTGGAAGTACACGACGCCGAGGAAGCGTCCGGTGGGCGTCTCGATCGGCGGGCGGCACACGTAGACCATCGAGGCGAGCGCCGGACCGAGCTCCGGCTCACGCACGCGGGCCAGCGCCTCGGCGAGCGTGGCGTCCGGCGGGAGGATGACGGGCTCGGTGGTCATCATGCCGCCGGCGGTGCGGTCCTCGTAGACGAGCAGCCGCCGCACGTCCTCGGCGTCGTCGGGTTCCATCAGCTGCAGCAGCTGCTCGGTCGTGGTCTGTGGCAGCTCGCCGAGGAGGTCGGCGGCGTCGTCGGGGTCCATCTCCTCGAGCACGTCGGCGGCACGCTCGGGGTCGAGGACGCCGAGGATCTCGACCTGGATGGCATCCGGCAGCTCTTCCAGGACGTCGGCCAGCCGGTCGTCGCCGAGCTCGGCCGCGACCTCGGTGCGCCGCTTGGGCGGAAGGTCCATCAGGGCGTTGGCGAGGTCGGCCGGCCGCATCTCGTCCATCGTGCTCAGCAGGTGGGTGGCGCCCTGACCGGACTCCTCGGTCGTCAGGCCCGTGACCTCGCCCCACTCGACCACGTGGCTGGGCCCGCGGCGCCGGAAGCGCTTGCCGCTCTCGTGCACGGCGACGTGGGCGAGGTGCCAGTCGCGACGTGAGTCCTGCTCCATGGAGAGGTCGTAGACCGTGCCGGGACGGCCGTCGGGGAGGACGACCGTGCGGTCGAAGAGCTCGTGGATGGCGAGCGTCTCGGCCTTGCGCTTCTCGAACTTGCGGACGTTGAGCACGCCGGTGGTGATGACCTGACCGGTGTCGAGGGACGTGACCCGGGTGATGGGCAGGAACACCCGGCGACGCCCGAGCACCTCGACCACGAGCCCGACGACGCGGGGCCGTCGACCGTCCGGCCTGACCGCCACGATGACGTCGCGGAGCTTGCCCACCTGGTCGCCCGCGGGGTCGAACACCGCCTGGCCCACGATGCGGGACAGGAAGATACGACCGGGGGTGGCACTCACGCTCAAACCCTACCGGCGGGAAGGCGGCCGGTCCGGGAGGCGAGCGACGGTCAGGATGCAAACCATTGCATGCCGTTCTAAGGTGAACCCGGCTCACATGACTCAAGGGGGACTCATGACGATCGCCGTGCTCGACCGCGAACGCACCATCGCCGGTCCGGGATTCAACCGCTGGCTGATTCCACCGGCCGCCCTGGCCGTCCATCTGTGTATCGGGCAGGCCTACGCCACGAGCGTCTACAAGACCTCCCTCGTCAAGCACTTCGACTCCAGCCTGACCGCGATCGGCATCATCTTCTCGATCGCGATCGTGATGCTCGGGGTGTCGGCGGCCGTGTTCGGCACGTGGGTCGACAGCGGTGGTCCGCGCCGCGCCATGGCCACCGCCGCGGCCTGCTGGGCCGTCGGCTTCTGGGTCGGCGCGCTGGGCATCTCCACGTCGCAGCTGTGGCTGGTCTACCTCGGGTACGGCTTCATCGGTGGCATCGGGCTCGGCATCGGCTACATCTCCCCGGTCTCGACCCTCATCAAGTGGTTCCCCGACCGGCCTGGTCTGGCGACCGGGATGGCGATCATGGGCTTCGGCGGCGGAGCGATGATCGCGAGCCCCCTCTCGTCGAAGCTGCTCGGCGTCTTCGACCCGAACTACGACACGGCGACCGCGGTGGCGTCGGGTGCGGCCGTCTCCAAGCTGTTCGTGACGCTCGGCATCGTCTACCTCATCGTCATGATGTTCGGTGCCTGGCTCGTGCGCGTCCCACCGGAAGGATGGCGTCCGAAGGGATTCGACCCGGCCACGGTGGAGGAGAAGAAGCTCGTCACCACGGCCAACGTGTCGGCGTCGAACGCCGTCCGCACTCCGCAGTTCTGGCTGCTGTGGACCGTGCTGTTCTGCAACGTCACCGCCGGCATCGGCATCCTCGAGCAGGCGGCTCCGATGATCCAGGACTTCTTCCGTGAGGGTGACAAGTCCTCGGTCGCTGCTGCGGCCGCAGCCGGCTTCGTCGGCGTGCTGTCCCTGTGCAACATGCTCGGACGCTTCATCTGGAGCTCCACGTCCGACATCGTCGGTCGCAAGACCATCTACATCGTCTACCTCGGCCTCGGCGTCCTGCTGTACCTGACACTCGCCCTCGGCGGCGGCGGAACGGTCGCGCTGTTCGTGATCCTCGCCGGCGTCATCATCAGCTTCTACGGCGGCGGATTCGCCACCGTGCCGGCGTACCTGCGTGACCTGTTCGGCCCGTTCCAGGTCGGGGCGATCCACGGACGTCTGCTCACCGCCTGGTCCGCTGCCGGCGTGGCGGGCCCGTTGATCATCAACGGGTTCCTCGACGCCCAGGGCAAGCCGGGCAAGCTGACCGCGCCCGACTACCGCACGGCGCTCCTGACGATGGTCGGCGTCCTCGTGGTCGGCTTCGTGGCCAACCTGCTGATCCGGCCGGTCGACGATCGGTTCCACGAGCCGGAGCATGCCGAGTCGCAGCCGCAGGAGACCGCGGACGCCACGGTCGAGGAGCAGCCGCAAGGCACATCACCGCTGCTGGTCCTGGCCTGGATCGTCGTGGGCATCCCGCTCGCGTACGGCGTCTACGAGACGCTGGTGAAGGCGATCGACCTCGTCGGCTGACGTGGCGATCCGGTTCGCGTTCGTCCGATAGACTGACGACATCGGCATCGTGCCGGTGATCAGGGAAGACCTTCCGTGACTGCGGCGGCTTCATGCCCCGTCCACATTCCTTTTTGCCTCCTCTGAAGTTTCTGAGGAGACCCATGTCCGCCGTTGTTCCCGATTCACCCCTGCCTGTCACGATCACCGAGCCCACGTTCGACCATGCGGTGTCGATGCCACTCGGAACGACGGCGGTCGTCTTCTGCGAGGGGCAGTTCGGTGAGCAGGACGGCAAGACCGCCAACGGACTGGTGCGTCACTCGGAGAAGTACACGATCCTCAGCGTCATCGACAGCCACCAGGCCGGCGCCGACGCAGGAGCGTTCCTGGACGGGACAGCCAACGGCGTACCGGTCCTGTCCGACCTGGCCGAGTCCATCGCTCACGCCGGGGGCGTGCCCGACTACCTCATCTGCGGCGTGGCGCCGGCCGACGGTCTGCTCTCCTCCGTCCAGCGCGAGGTCCTGCTCGACGGCATCGCGCGCGGCATGCACATCATCAACGGCCTGCACGAGTTCCTGAACGACGACCCCGAGTTCGTCGCAGCCAGCCTCTTGGCCGGGGTGACGATCACCGACGTGCGTCGGCCCAAGGAGAAGCGTGACCTGCACCTGTTCTCCGGCCGCATCTTCGACGTGACCTGTCCGCGTGTCGCCGTGCTCGGCACCGACGGCGCCATCGGCAAGCGCACCACCGCGACCCTGCTCGTCCAGGCTCTCAACGCCCGCGGCGTCAAGGCGGTCATGGTGGGAACCGGACAGACGACCCTCATCCAGGGCGGCAAGTACGGCGTGGCGCTCGACGCGCTCGTGCCCCAGTTCTGCTCCGGCGAGGTGGAGAACCAGGTCGTGGCCGCGTTCGAGGGCGAGGACCCCGACATCATCATCGTCGAGGGCCAGGGCGCGCTGAGCCATCCGGCCTACATGACGTCGGCCCACATCCTTCGTGGCAGTCAGCCGGCCGGGGTCATCGTCCAGCACGCTCCAGGACGCGTCATGCTCGGCGACTTCCCGATGGTCGCCATGCCCACCGCGGCGAGCGAGGTGAAGCTGATCGAGTCGTTCATCGACACCAAGGTCATCGGCATCACCGTGAACCACGAGAACCTGACCGACGACGAGATCGGTTCGGCCATCGCCGGGCTCGAGCGAGACCTCGGCCTGCCGGCGACCGATCCGCTGACCCGACCGCTCGACCACCTGGTCGACATGGTGCTGACCGCCTTCCCGACCCTCAGGTCCCGCGTTTCCGCCAGACGATGAGCGCGCCCCGCCTCGAGATCGATCTCGAGGCCGTCACACACAACACCCGCGCGCTGGTCTCGCGGCTGAAGCCGCTGGGGATTGCCGTCACCGGCATCACGAAGGCCTCGCTGGGCTCGCCCGGAGTGGCGGCCGCGATGCTGCGCGGTGGCGCCGGCGGTCTGGGTGACTCGCGGATCGAGAACCTCGCCCGGCTCAGCGCCGGTGGCATCGACTCGACGGCGACCCTGATCCGGTCGCCCATGGTGAGCCAGGCCTCGCTCGTGGTGCGCCATGCCGACATCAGCTTGAACACCGAGGCCGTCGTCATCGACAGTCTCGCGGCCGCCGCGGTGAGTCACGGCACGACACACGGCGTGGTCGTCATGGTGGAGCTGGGGGACCTGCGCGAGGGCGTGCCTGTGGGCGACGTCCTCGACCTGTGCCGTCACATCACCCAGACTCCGGGCGTCCAGCTCGCCGGGCTCGGAACCAACCTGGCCTGCCAGAGCGGCGTCGTGCCTGACCAGGTCAAGATGGACGAGCTGTCTCGCCTCGTCGAGAAGGTCGAGACGGGCTGCAACCTGGGCCTGTCGATCGTCTCCGGTGGCAACTCCGCGAACCTCGACTGGGCCCTGAGCACCGCTGACGCGGGCCATGTCAACGACCTGCGCCTCGGCGAGGCCATCCTGCTCGGCACCGAACCGCTGCGTCGCCGCGTGGTCGACGGCCTGCGCACCGATGCCTTCACGTTGTTCGCCGAGGTCATCGAGGTGAAGACCAAGCCGGCGCTGCCGTGGGGCGACCTCGCCCAGGGTGCCTTCGGAACCCCACCGGCTCGCCGCGACGGCGAGCTCGTCCGGCAGGCCATCGTCGCCCTCGGTCGACAGGACACCGACCCCGACGGCCTCACACCGCCGGCCGGAATCACCGTGCTGGGGATGAGCAGCGACCACCTCGTGCTCGACGTGGGCGACCACGCGATCGCGGTGGGCGACGAGATCGCGTTCGGGCTGGGCTACGGAGCTCTGCTCAGAGCCGCGACGTCGCCGTTCGTCGCGAAACTGGAGAAGGTGCACCATGAAGGACTCGAACAGCACATCCGCTGAGGATCGTGCCCTCACCGCCGCTCCCCGGAGCCGGCGACGGCTGATCCTGATCGCCCTGGCAGCGGTCATCCTCGTCGCCTCGGTGTTCGGCGGGCAGTATGGCCTGATTCCCTTCGGGCTGCTGCTCGCCTTCAGTGCCGACGACGAGGAGAAGGCCAGGCGTTCGGTCACCGTCAGCCTGCGCAACCTCGGACTTGCGTTCGTCATGGCGGCGGTCTTCACCTGGTTCTGGCTGTGGCAGGTGGATCTGGAAGTGGCCACGATCGTGCTGGTCGGAGGGGCGTTGATCGCCATGCCGCTCGCGCTCCAGGAGACGGCGGGCCAGGCCGCGAGTGCTCGCACGGTCACGATCACCAAGCGCAGCCTCATCCTGAGCATCTCGGCGCTGGTGGTCTTCGTCGCTCTCTACTCCATGCGTGGGGAGAACTTCACCATGCTGACGGCGGTGTGCATCATGCTTCCTCTCGTCCTGGCGGCGTCGCGGGCGTGGGGTGTGCGCCGGGGGCGAATCGAGCTCGGGCTGCTGCGCCATCCGTTGCGTCGCGACCTGCGGCCTCATCTGGTCCAGGCCTTCAACATCTGGCTGTGCTGCGCGCTGCTCGGGTGCCTCCTCGCCGTCGGGGGCGCCCACTTCGCACGGGTCGGGTACAGCCTGAACACCGCCCAGTTCAACGTCGTCATGGTGGCCTTCGCAGCGGGTCTGGTCGTCTTGGCCGCGTTGGTGGTCGTCCCTCGACGGCGTGTCTTCCTGGCCACGAATGCGCTCGTGGCCCTGGTGTCGGGATTCCTCGTTCTGCAGCTCGTCCAGATCTCCGTTCCACCCGCCGACGCGATCGCCCTCGACTCGCCGCTGACGGGGGAGTGGTACGTGTCCAACGCGGGACGCAGCGAGCTGATCAACGGGCACTCACCGAACGAGAGCAATTCCCTCGACTTCCATCGCATGGGCGCGAACGGGCGAACGCACACCGGCGGTAGTGGCGCCCCGCTGTCCGACTACGCCGGCTTCGGTCAGCCAGTGCTGTCGCCAGCTGAGGGCCAGATCGTCGAGGTGCAGAACGACTTCGCCGACACCTCGCCCGGCACGAACGGCGACTACGCCAACAGTGTGGTGCTGGACATCGGCGACGATCGCTTCGTTGTCATGGGCCACCTCGAGCAGGGCAGTGTGAAGGTTCGGGTCGGGGATATCGTGCGGCGTGGCCAACAGCTCGCTGCGGTCGGGAACACCGGTCACACGAACGAACCGCACCTGCACTTCCAGATCCAGGACACGCCAACAGGCGACGCCATGCGGACCTACCCCATCGTGTTCCGGAACGTCCACATCACCACGGGCGGTGCTTGGCCACGGAGTGACGGCGGCGAGCTGCGCACCGGCGACTTCGTCACGCGGCGGTAGTCGCCCGCGACCGACGGCGTAACGCTCGGAGGACGAGCCACGCCTGCCGTGCCAGGTAGATGACGGCGAAGAAGGCTCCGAGGAAGAGCATCTCCAGACTGAGGCCGGGGCGGAACCGGTCGAGGTCACTGCCGTACAGGACGTAGATGCCCACCCCCAGCCCGACGCCGATCACGGTGGCAGCCCAGGGACCCAGCCGCAGGGAGGTTCCCGGCCTGGTGGGCCTGATCAGGTTCCAGCGGACGAAGGCGCCGTACGCGATGGCGTTGACGCTGAACTGGATGTTCATCATGAGCAGCACACCGAGATGGAACAGCGTCGCGAACGCGATCCCGATCCGGAACGTCCGCCACCACAGGACGGTGACGATCAGCCCGCACTCCAGAGCGACGGTGAACCAGTCGAGCGCCTCCCACAGGATGCCGATGTCGTGGACGCGGAGGACGAAGGGGGCGAGATAGTCCGTTCGGTCGTACGTGACGTACCCCTGCAGGAAATGACCACGCGCAGCATGGGTGTGCAGGTCGAGCCACCCGGCTCGCACCTTCGCCGACCCTGCGGTGAAGAACGCCAGGCCGATCATGAAGGCGAACAGGCGAACGGCCCACTGGGATGCCTCGATCGGCGGCCGGCCGGCCCGGGCCTTCAGGTGGGCATCCACCGACATCGCGCCACCCCAGCCGGAGAACGCCATGACCGCGGGAAGCAGGAGCACGAAGATTCCGTGGTCGATCTTGCCGAAGCTGAACGACAGCCCCGCTCCGGTCATCAGGGCGAGAGCGAGCAGCACGGACGTCGTCCTCGTCCTGAATCCCATGATCAGGAAGACGACGAGCACGGCGGCGACGACTTCGAGCGCCTCCAGCGCGAACCGGGGCGGGATCGACGGGAACAGCATGATCGGCCCCGGCGGAGGATCGAACTGGGCCGACGGCTGGCTGGCGATGTTCCCGTAGCCGCGAAGGCTGAGCAGGGCGAGCAGGCCGTAGATGATGCGGTACCGCGCGAGGTCCTCGACGGTGAAGTCTCCGCGGCGGCTCCAGGCGTCGACGCGCTCGATCACTGACCTCACAGGCTGTCGCCCGTGAGGTCGATCCGGTACTGCGACAGCTTCTTCTCGACCTTCGTCTTCCCGGTGTCGGGATCGAACCGCCGCCGTTCCCAGGTCACGGTCAGGATCTGTGGCTCGATGCCCAGGGCGTCGGCCGACCTCGACCGAAGTCGTGCGCGGGTCTCGTCATCGAGGTTCGGGGAGTTGCCGTTCGGCGGGAAGATCGCCTCCAGCAACCGCTTGAGCCGGCCGGGGTTGGGGCCCGGGAAGAGCCGTTTCTTGTCGATCGACCTGCCGTCGACCTCGAAGTGGATCGTGCGGAACTCGACGGTGTTGCCCACCCTCGGGACGCTCGAGAAGGCCGGCTGGAACAGGCCCGGGTACGGCTCGCCCAGGTGGTCCTTGACGATCATCTGCACCGGCAGGGACAACCCGACCAGCGCGAAGACCAACGGCACGACCCAGACCCGCGGGCGAGGCTGACCTGAATCCACCGCCCCAGCATCGCAGACCACCCTGCCGCACCCGGAGCCCTCCCCGTCTACACGCCGGCGGGTCCGAACCAGGCCGTCAGCGCGTCCTCGAGACCCGACGACGTGCCGTCTCCCACCCAGGCCACATGCCCGTCCGGACGCACCAGAACAGCTCCGGGAGCGGTGACCTCGCCGATCACCGGCAGCTCCCAGACGCCGTCGTACGAGGCATCCACCAGCTGAACCCTGTCCTTCCACGGACTGATGTCGAGGCTCCCGGCCTCACCCAGGTTGATCAGCACCGGACGCGCGTCGTGCAGGAGCGTGAACACCCGCAGCGAGCCATCGACAGTGACCAGGTCGAGGTCAGGCATGCGCCGCCCGAGCAGCGGATGACCCTCGCCGAGGTCGTACTGGATGTCCAGGCCCGACAAGAGCCCGGCGATTCGCTTGCGCGCCTCCTCGGTGCCCATCAGCTCGGTCATCAGGTCGCGCAGCACCTCGATCCGTTCATGGGGCCACAGGAGGACCCCCTGCGCGACGATGTGACGCAACGCGCGAGCCTGAACCGGGTGCCGCTCGGCCTGATAGGTGTCCAGGAGGCTGTCCGGCGAGACGCCCTTCACGACCTGGGCGAGCTTCCACCCCAGGTTCACGGCGTCCTGGATGCCGAATCCGATTCCCTGGCCGCCCCACGGGTGGTGGATGTGCGCGGAGTCACCGGCCAGGATCACCCTCCCGTTGCGGTAGGCAGCGGCCTGCCGGCTGGTGTCGGTGAACCTCGAGATCCAGGTCGCACCGTGGAGCCCGTAGTCGGTGCCGTAGACGGCGATGAGCGCCTCGCTCAGGTCGCTCAGCGTGGGCTGGCTGTCGGGCCCCACTTCCTTCTCGGTCACCATGACCCTGACCGGCCCGCTGTCCGCGTAGACCACCTTGCCGTCGACGATCTCGTAGTCGACCCTGCCGAGCGCATGCGTGCCGAGGCCGTCCTGGCGCATGCCCCATTCCGGCGTCTCGGTCAGCTCGACCTCGGCGATCATGGCGCTCCGCGTCGCTTCGAATCCGGGGAACTCGATGCCGGCCGCCTTGCGGATGACGCTGCGCCCTCCGTCGGCACCGACGAGGTACGTCGCCCGCAGCGTCTCGCCGTCGGCCAGGTGAACGTCCACGCCCGTGTCGTCCTGGGTGAAGCCGGAAACCTGTCGCCCTCGGTGGATCGGCACCTGCAGCTCGTCGACCCAGCCCGCCATGATCCGCTCGATGTGGTTCTGCCACAGCCCGAGCGTGTACGGGTGGCGGGTCGGGAAGTCGCTCACGTCCTTGCCTCCCTCGGGCGGAGCCACCTGCCCCTCCTCGAGGAACCGATCGGCCACCCCCCGCTGGTCGAGGATCTCGAGCGTGCGCGAGCGGAACCCGCCCCCGCGAGAACGCGCCATGTCCTGTGTCTCGCGTCGCTCGATGATCGCGACATCGACCCCCGCCAGTGTCAGCTCGGCAGCGAGCATCATCCCGGTCGGGCCGCCCCCGGCGACGATGACGTCAGTCATCCAAAACCCCCTCTGAACCGGCCCGATCTCGGGCACGATCTAGCAGTGTGAGGCAGGTGGGGGGCCTTGCCGCAAGCCCCCCATGGCGTTGTACATTTGTCGTGGCAGGGAGCGGTGCTCCTTGCCATTGTCGTGCCACCCGGCGTTGAGGCGCTTACCCGCGGCCACCCTCCGGCCCGACGTCGGCCGGCGTCCGGCCCTTCCGCCGTCGCAACGAAGCCCATCTGGGCTTCTCCGGTGCCGACAGCGTCTGCAGCAACGAGGCCACCCGTTCGCCGCTCCGCCCGGCGTAGGCAGGCTCGAGCCAGTCGTCGAGGAAGGCGGTGGTGCGTGTGTCGATGCCCGCGCCGTCCATCACGAAGTCGACCATCTGCTGGGGGTTGTCGGCGTGCAGGCCCAGCCGCTCATGGAAGATGTGGGCGTCGGCCGACTTGCCGAGATGCTCCTTGATCCGGTCGCCGATCAGCCAGTGCGGGAAGATCACCGGCTTGCCCAGCGCCCACGCCTCGTACACGATCGTCCCGAAGTCGGAGATGACGTAGTCGCAGTCGAGCAGGCTGTGGTGGGTCGGCTGCTTGTTCGTGCGGTTGCGTGGATGCAGCGACATCGTGAAGTCGAAATGCTTCTCGAACATCGGGACGAACTCCAGCAGCTCGGGATAGCTGGAGTTCGAGGCGTTGTCCTCGCCGCGACGCGCATAGTCGTGCGTCGGCGCCCACAGCACCTTCGGGCGGGAGTCGGGAGCAGGCGCCACCACCGGCGTCTCCTGCTGGGTCGCCAGCAGGAGGTCCAGCCGTGGCCAGCCGACGACGTGGATTTGCTTGGCTCCGATGTCGAGGTCGTCCCGCGCCAGGAGCCGTCGCTTGAGCCATTCGCCCGGCACGAACAAGTGCGACAGCCGGTTGCTGATGCGCTCGCCCTCCTCGTCCTTGCGGAGGAAGTAGTTCTTGTCGGCGAGGCCGTGCGACATCACCACATCGGTCGGCAGCTTGATGAACAGCGAGAAGTTCAGGCTGCCCGGCCCCCGCGTGCCGACGGTGGTCGAGAACTCCTCGGGCGCCAGATGGCGGGTGATCGCGCCCAGGAGCTGCTTCTGGACGCCCGCGTAGTTCGTGCTCGCGGTGTGCACGAAGTTGATGCGCGGCGTCGGAGCGAACGTGCTCGCCTCACCCGCGTCGTGTCCTGTCACCATCGCCTGCTCGCCCCCGATTGATGCCGCTCAGTCTGCCAGAGCCGGCACCTCGAGAACCCGCGCCACACGGGGGATGGTGCGCCATCAGGGACTCGAACCCCGAACCCGCTGAGAATCGCCGCACATCTTGTGGAAATGCTCGCGTTGGCCCTAACAGTCTACTTGACCTGCGGAAACGTCCAATCTTGAGTGATCGCGACTTGTGGCCAGTTTGGGCACTTTGGCACTGATTGGGATGGTGTAAAGCGTGGCGGATATGCCAGGCGACCACTCACGCCCCGTCCCCCTGATCCATGCTACGAAGGGTTGGCTTTGGAGGTCTTCACCAGCAGCGTTTGTAGGTCAGTGCTGACACCACCCGGACCAGGAGGGCACCCTAGTGTTGGTGGGAGTTGACACCACCCTGGCGGGCGCGCAAGCGGAGCGAGTCCGAGCAGATTGAGCGGAGGTGGGCGCATGTCGGCGACGAAGCTCCTGGTACTCGGTGTCGTGCACCTCTCCGGCGGCGCGCATGGCTACCAGGTGCGGTCCGAACTGCAGAGCTGGGGTGTGGAGAGTTGGGCCAAGATCAAGCCCGGCTCGATTTATCACGCGCTGAAGAAGGCGGCGGCTGATGGCCTCCTCACCGAACACGCCGAGCCGGGCAATTCCGGGCCGGAGCGCGTTCTGTACCGCGTGACAGCTCGGGGACGTGACGAGATAGTCGAACTGGTCCGCGACGGTCTGCGGCGCACCCATGACCCCACCATGCTCAACGCGTCCATCGCCATGTTGCCCATGCTGACCAGGACAGATGCCATCGCGCACGTCAACGAGCGGGTCGCGCGCCTGGAAGCGGAGCTCGTAGAGCAGGCTAAGTGGCGGGAGCACCCGAACCCCGACATTCCCGAACACGTCCGCGATCAGGCCGAACTGTGGGCGGGACATGCACGCACCGAACTGGAGTGGGCGAAGAGCCTGAGCAAACGACTGGCTGAGGGCGCCTACACCATGGCCGATGATCCGGGTTCGTGGCGAACGGTCCCCTAATCAACCTTGACTAGACGCTCCTCCTCGCGTACTTTGGCCGAGTAACCAAACTTGACTAGTCGGCCAGGCTCGGACACGGCAAGGAGAACCGAATGAGCACCATCCCTCAAGAACAACTCGGAAACCGTTGCGCACACGCCCGGGCGGGCGAGCAGCATCGGGGTCTGGATTCTGCAAGTCGTGCTGGCGGCGATCATCGCCGGCGGCGGAATCTCTAAGCTCGCCGGCGACCCGGTCATGGTGGACATGTTCGCCGACATCGGGGCTGGCCAGTGGCTCCGGTACCTGGTCGGAGCGCTGGAGGTCGCGGGAGGGGTTGGACTTCTGATCCCGGCTCTGGCGGGCCTGGCCAGTCTCGGGTTGGCGGCATTGCTGACCGGTGCTGTCATCACCGATCAGTTCGTGCTCGAGCAGAGCCCTTGGCTGCCGCTCGCCCTTCTCGTCGTGGCGGCCGTGATCGCAAGGGCGCGGTGGTCGCGCACCGAGGCCGTCGTCGGCACGCTGCTCAGGCGCTGAGACAAACCTCTCGAACGGAGATGTGAGATGAACGAGATGGCCTTTCGCGTGACATCAAACGATGGCACCACCATCGCCTACGACCGGAAGGGAAGCGGCCCGGCTGTCGTCCTGGTAGGCGGCGCACAGGACGACGGAGCCGAGAACGCTCCCTTGATACCTGCTCTCGCCGAGCACTTCACGGTTTACAACTATGCCCGTCGGGGACGCGGCGCGAGCGGCTTCACCGAGCCCTACGCCGTGGAAAGGGAGATCGAGGACCTGGATGCGTTGATCGCGGAGGCGGGCGGCTCGGCACACCTGTTCGGGGCGTCCTCTGGTGGCGCTCTGGCGCTGGAAGCCGCCGCGGCCGGGTCAGCCATCGACACGATCGCCGTGTGGGAGGTGCCCTACGCGGTCGGGGACGACATACGCCCGCGATTCGAGGAGTACGTCGCGGACACCCGACGCGCCTTCGACGCCGGGCGAGACGAGGAGGTTCTCGAACTGTTCATGCGCATGACCGGCGCCTCCGACGACAACATCGCGGCCAGGAAAGCGGCAGGCAAGCAGACGGCGCATTGGGCGGATTCGGTCGCCCTCGCGCCCACGCTGGTCCACGACAGCCTCTTCCTCAACCGCTACCAGTTGCCGGCCGATCGACTGGCAACGGTCACCCAACCGGTCCTGGTCACCACCGGAGGACCGATCACGGTCCCCTACATGGCAGGCCTGCCCTCGGACTTCTTCGACCGCGCAGCCGACGAGCTTGCAGACCTACTACCCCACGCTCAACGGGAGACCCTCGAGGGGCCGGATCACGTCGTCGACCCACAGACCGTCGGCCCGCTGTTGCTACGGTTCTTCAGCAGCGAACACTGAGGGGCCCGCGAGGTGTTGCCGGAAGACCGATTAGGCACCGCGCAGATCTTCGTCGCGCCAGAGACACGGGGCGGACAGGTGGTGTCGAGGTTGATGTCGTCGGCGGCATCACAGGCCTGATCCTGGGCGTGCTCGTCACCAACGTCTTCGTCACCACGCAAGGCCGGGCCGTCGTACTGACCTGGGCTTCAGTGGGACTCGACCTGGCCTACTCGCTGCTCATCGGCTCCGTCGTCGCTCTTCACCTCATACGACGGCTATCGCTCTTCAGGTTGGTGTCGCGCCGCATCAGCTAGAAGTTGCAGAACACGAGCGGCCGTCAGCGGGTGCCGTTCGCGCTCAGGGACTTGGCTTCTTCGACCGAAAACAACGGCAAACAATGGGCAAAGGAGCAGGTCAGGAACCTAACGGCTCCTGACCTGCGAGTTTGTGCGCCATCAGGGACTCGAACCCCGAACCCGCTGATTAAGAGGCTGGGCAACGAGGGTTAGTCCGTACCTGCTCGTGCTGGGCAGCCCGCAAGAGAGGAGGTCAGAGCCTGAAACCGTGACATTGTGTACCAGCGTGTGCTGGGCCGTCCGTGAGAGGTCTGTGAGAGCCCCACCTCCCCGACTCCCCTAGAACGTCTCTCACCCGGGGTCGCTGCCCGGCTCTATGGATGGCCGAGATGTCCGGCCTGGTTGTGTTTACACGACGAGGCGGGAACGTTCGTCTTCGGGATGTCGAGGACTGCCCGTACGGTTGCTTCATGGCAGCCGAAGGGTCAGGAGCGACAAGCCGAACGCTCAGGTACTACAAGGGCTTGGCGGTTTTCTGTCTGGTCATGACCGTCCCGTGTCTTGTTCTTGGGGCATGGTTCATCGCGGACGGCACCGACAACAGCGGCGTCGGCTGGTTCCTCATGATCTTGAGCGCGTGGTCGTTACTCATCGGCTTGGTGGTGCAGCGGATGACGTCGCGCCATCCCGAACGGTTTGTGGCGACCTGGGCCGAGGCCCGCGCCCTTCCTCGGTGGCGTGACCGCAACCGAACTCGTCTCTGAAGGACCCACCGCTGCCCGGCTCTGTGGATGGCCGAGATTTTCGTTCGAGGTGGTGTTCGTTTCCTAGTATGTAAACAACGAGAGGCGGACCATGTTCGGCATTCCGACCGGCTTATTCACCGGCACCAAGGATTACCGAGATGCGCTCGACGCTCAGCCTGATAGCCCCACGGCCAAGCGGGATGTCACCGTCGCCTTCATCGTCTTCTTCTACCTCCCACTCGTCGCGGGAATCGGGTGGGCATGGCTTCACGACTATGGGCTCATCGAGTACTGGCTGTCAGTGGCGCTCGTGCAGGCGGCGGGACTGGCAGTCGTGTGCATGCTCGCACTGGCCAAGTCGTTAGTCCGACTTCGGCGCCGGTAAACACTCACCGGCCTGCCGCAGAAGGCGCCCACCAGGAAACGTTCACCCCTCACGCTGGCTCCTCAGACGAACCCATCCGGCGGCGGCGTGAAGTCCTCGGGCCCGGTTTCCCACGTCGCGCCCTCCAAGTCCCGGTGTAGGCCGTCGTGGTACTCGCGGCGGGTGCACTCATGGAGGACCATCGCTCCACCCTCCTCCTGACGCAGGAATGCGGAGCACCTACGATCCCATCCTGCGCCACCACCCCGGCCCCAGCGCCCGACCGCCTGCCCGGACCGCACGAGTTCGGCGCACTCCTCGCACACGTCAGGGTCCTCGGCGTCGACTGCCATCGGCAGGACGACCTTCACTCGTGCGCCACATGGGGCCTTCGGTCCGTCGCCCTCGTAGAAGTGCGGGAGTCGACGTCCGGTGGGTTGCAGAGCGACGTGTCCGAACCTCCGTTGCTGCCACGGATCGCCTTCGTGAGTGCTCCCGACATCGAGCGCGTGTGCTGGTCCGGGGTCGTCGCTGATCTTCTTGTAGCGGTTGTGCGTCTTGGTGTTCTTCCGGTACTCAACTCGCTCGAACGCGAGGTACAGGGGCCGGAGCGGCGGGTCGTCGGTGCTCATGGCGCTAGGGGTCAGTCCTCCCACGAGGGGTCGTAGTCGGGGTGCTTCCGCCACTTCCGTGCGTCCTTGATTAGGCCGTCGACAGCAGGTCCACGGGGTGCACGGTGCGCCCGCGCCTCAGAGAGAGCGAAGGCGTACCACTTCTGGGACGCCCGTGCACTGGTCTTTTCGAGTGCCGTTGCATCCGGGTCCGTGATGACTTCCCGAAGGCGGGCGCTGACGAAGCCCCAAAGCTCTTCCAATAGGTCGCGTCCTTCAGCCGTCACAGGTAGATCGTCGCAGCGCGATAGGACGAGCGCGAGGGCCTGCCCACACCTACAGCCTGCGCCACCTCCGGGCCAAGCGTCTGAGGACACCGGCTCGAACGAGCGGTTTACCCGCTGATGGTCGCGAAGCCCCTCCTGCTGTGAGGTCGGAGAGCACTTCGCCTACCACCTCGAACGCTTCAACCCGCCAGTCGACTTCGATGCCCTCCAGGTACTCGATCAGTTCCGCTGAGGAGCGCACGGTGCGCCGCAGATACTTCATCGGGCGGCCACTGCTCCTCCAAACCCCAGGTCGCCTTCAGCCTCGGTAGGCCACGAAGTCGACCACGGTGGCCCGTCGTCGCCATCCGGGGATCGGTACTCAAGAAAACGTGCCGCCCCACCATCCGGTCTGCTTGGAGCCCTCGCCCTCGTCGACGAGCACCACGCCACGATCCGGGCCTCGCAGCAGTTGCACACGCCCTTCGACGGCAGCGTCGAGATGCCAGTCCACCTCGTGGGGCGTGTAGATGGGCTTAGTCCAGAAGTCGTCGTCATCGAAACCGATCAGCGCCTCGTCTTCGGCATCCCACGCCGTGAGGTGCACGCCGAGGGCGCCTTCCCGGTGCGGGCTCAGGGACACCAGCGTGCCGTCCTCGTCCTCATCGATCTCGACGTCGGCGCAGTTCGGCGACTTCTGCGGCGCGGCGGAGGAAGTGGGCGACGAAGGATGGTCCATCGCGCCACCGTAGCGAGCGGGCCACCCTTCAGCGGCGCCACGTATCGTGAGGGCGTGGGCGGGTATCGAGACGATGGCTGGCCCGACGAGTCAGAAATTGAGGCCCTCATCGTGGAGTTCGGCGAGCGGAACGAACAGCCGAGCCTGAAGGATCGGCGGCGAGCAGCCCGTACCGAACGCTGGGCTGCGGATTTCGGAGCCGATGCCGAAGCCGCACTTGATCTTCTTGCCATCGCCGACAGCGCATGGCGGGAGACCTATGACGAGGACGGGGTTCCGGCGCTTGTGCTCGACGACCTATTGGTCACTTCACAGGGCAATTTGGTGGATTTGATTGAGATGCTGAATCTGGCTCTCACGGATTGGCGGGACCTTCGAGTTAACGCGGATGAGGCGAGGAAGCGTGGCCCCGGCGATGGCTAGTTGCGTCAAGCGCCCACGGACATGATTCAAGACTAGGTACTTTTAAACCGCTCGTGGCCACCGTGTAGTCCACGTGATTTCGCGGTGTGTGGGGCTGGACCGTTACGCGGGAGCCTCCGCGTGCACACCGCTCCGGCGATACGGGGAACAGCGTTGCTTGTAAACGGGACGATCAGCGAGTCGGTCACGCCGCAGCGGGCCCCGAAACGTCCTTCACTTCTCTCTCTTCATCCGGGCCAACCTTGGGCAGGTTGGGTCGTGTTCGACCAGCAAGTTGTAGATGCCGTCGTCGTCGCGGGAGAGCGACTGCACTGCATGGCAGGCGGGGCACCCACCCGGCGACCGCGACCCGACCAGCCCGTCCAGCCATCCGTGACTGTTCACCGCTCTCCGCTCCCGCACCTACTCCCCAGGAGCAGATGCTTCTCACTGCTCCCGGAGCGCTCCCGGAGCACCTGAGAATCCACGGGGCTCATCACTGCTCCCCGCTCCCGGGGACCGGGGTGAGGAGCGCAGAGCACTGCTCACGAGTCAAGGCCTTGTACGCCCGGACTACCGCGCCGGCCCGATCACGGTTGCACTTCAGTGCCTCCCGGACAGGCCGGGTCGTGCGGCGGTCCTCGGGCAGCGCGAGGACGGCCCGCAACTCGTCGTCGGTGACCTCGGTCCCGATCATGTCCGAGCGGAGGAACTCCGCGCCCTCGGTCGGAGCCTCCACATGCCAGCGAAGCACATCTCCGGTGGAGTCCAGGACGAACACACCCGCCACCTGCTCCCCTCCACCCTTGGCCGGTGGGGACTCGCGTCGGAGTCCTCCGTGACGGTCCTTGTGGATGCTGAGCACCGACCGCCCCACCTGCCCCGGCGAGAACGCATCCTCCAGACTCACCCGCAGCGAGATGGCGACGGCTCGCTTCTTCGCGAGCGTCCCGGACGCTCCCTGAGCCCGCGACTCAGCACCCTTGGCGAGGTGGTCGATGGCGAGCACGCAGGCACCGCGCACCGCGAACGGACGCAGGACGATCCGGTGCGCCTCGGTGTAGTCGTCAGGTGAGTTGGAGGACAGGCCAAGCAGCGGCAGCACCTCACCCACCGAGTCCACGACAGCAATGTCGGGCTCCCAGTCCTTGCACTCCGCGACGGCTTCCCGCAGCGCCGCGCCGTCCTCTGGCTCGTACAGACGGAACCGGTCAGGGTCCGCGAGGACGGCCTCCGGGACGCCGAGGGCGATAAAGCGCCCCACGACGTGCTCCGCACCGTTGTGGTCCGCGTCGAGAACGAACGCCCGCCCGTCGTCCTCCAGCACCTCAGCCGTGGCGACATAGGCCAGCCACGTCTTCGCGCTCTCGGAGTCCCCGAACAGGACGCACACCTGACCCACGTAGAACAGGCACACCCCGTCCTCTCTCTCGCAGATCGTCGGAGCGGGGGCGTCAGGCAGCCCACCAGCAAGCAAGTCCGCGACGTTCACGAACGTCCCTGCTCCGCGCTCCCCGTGACTGTCCCCGGGAGCAGAGGAGCGCTCGGCCTCGACGATGGCGAAGGTGTCCTCAATCGCGCTCATGCGGCAGCCTCCCGGTCCAGCAGAAAGGCATGACGGCGGCAGGTCTCGGTCTTCGCCCCCAGCCGCTCTCGGCGGGCCTCGAGGGCCTCCGGGCTGCCCTGTCCGAGGTAGTCATCGGGCCGGGGCATCGCGGCCTCGAACGCCTCAGCGCGGCGCACCCAGTGCCACGAGTCGGCGCTCACGAGGGCGTCGAGGACGACACGTCTGGCGAAGGTGTCGACGTGCTCCATGAGGTCCATGGGGCTCAGCCCTCGCGCTCGACGGTCACCGCGTCGACACCGAGCATGGCGAGCAGCGGACCGACTAGAGCGACGCGCCTGCGCCCGAAGTTGATGCACGGCAGGTCGCCGCTCGCGGCCATCGCGTAGGCGTGCGATCGTCCGACGCCGAGCAGTCCGGCAGCGTTCGCGTGATGGGCACTCCAGATCGGCAAGGTGGCGAGGTCTCGGACCTCGGCGGCAGTCGTGCGCCGCGTGGATTCGGTCTCGGTCTGCATTCGCTTCTCCTCGATTCGGTACTGCCCACCTTTCCGCCTTGGAGTACCTAGTCCAATACCTCCACTAGGTAGTGTTTAGTGATAGCGTGTGTGTCATGGCAACCGCCGATCCGCGCCTCCGGTCCCTCGGCTCCTCGGTGACCGTGAGCACCGATCCCGCAGCGTCGGGCCTGGCCGTCTTGACGGTTGTCCTGCCCGAAAGCCCCGCGTTCGAGTGGACGTACTCGGTCGTCTGGGTAGGAGGCCAGCCCCAATTTCTCCGCCTTGCCTTCGGCCCATCCGACCCGTCCCGGGCGGTCATCCTCCCCGCCCACAGCGTCCCGATTCCGTGGCTCCGCCTAGTCGGTATCTGGCGCGGCTTCTTCAACCTCCACGTGGACGGCACACCTCGGGACGAGCCAGGCAACCTCTGGGACGTGCTCAAGTCTGAGGAAAAGCTTTCCCTCGGCAAGCGCCCTCGACTGACGAAGAAGACGAACATCGAGGACTACAGCCGCGAGATGATCGAGTGGACCGAGCCCGTCGCAGCCGCCGTCCTCGCCGCGCACACCGCCGTCGCCCCCATTCAGAAGTACGTCGCAAAACGGTTCGGCTTCTCCGTCGACCGCGCCAAGCAAGTCATCGAGACCGCACGCGAGTACCACCCGTACCTCCCCAAGCAGTCGCGCCCCGGCGACCCCAAGCCCTCGGCCTCCACCCGGAAGCCGAGACGTTCAGTGCCCCTGAGCGTGACAAGTAACCGACCAACAGGAAGGCAAAATCCATGAGAGTCAGTCAGCCCCGACCGGGCGAACCCATCAGGGTCGTCCGCAACAAGAACGGCCCGCCTCGATACCGGGCCGTCGTGACCACCGGCATGCATCCAGACGGGAGGAGGCGGCAGACCACCCGCACCTTTCCCACTCTCTCGACAGCCCGTGAGTGGGTGGCCGAGACGCGCCTCAGCGTCCAGCGCGGCACGTTCACGGCACCGACGAGGACGACCGTTTCCGAGTTCTGTGACCGCTGGCTCGCCAGCCGCCATGACATTCGGCCCGTCACCCGCAACGCCTACCGCTCGGTACTGCTGTCTGTCCGTGCCCGCCTCGGGCATCGCCCAGTACAGGACCTGCGGCCCAGCGACCTCAACGAGTTCATTCGGTGGCTCGCCACCGAGGGCGGTCGAGCAGGCACAGGCGTCAGCCATCGGACCGTCTCGCTCACCCTCATGGTGGTCAAGCAGATGCTCCGGGCCGCAGTCGCGGAAGGGCTGATTCCGACGAGTCCGGCGGAGACCGTCAGAGCACCTCGACGGCGACCGCAGGACGACCGCGAGGTCACCATCTGGACGCCGGACGAACTGGCCCGGTTCATCGCTGCCGCCGACCTCGACCCGTGGGCGGCTTGCTGGCGACTCGCGGCCAGCGGCCTGAGGAGGTCCGAGGTGTGCGGCATGCGGTGGCAAGACCTCGACCTCGACGCCGGGAGCGCCAGCGTCCGACAGGGCCGGGTCGCCTTCGGCAACAAGAGCGAGAGCGTGGACGCGCCCAAGAGCAAGGCGTCGGCTCGCGTGGTGCCGATCGAGGCCATGCATGGCGGCACCACGGTGCTCCTGAGGTCACTGAAGGCCCAGCAGGCAGCGGACCGCCTCAGGGCTGGGGCAGCGTGGCAGGAAAGCGGGCTCGTCCTCGTGGATGTCCTCGGCCAGCCGGTTAGACCCGAGTTGTTCAGCGACCGGTTCCGCGAGGTGTGCCGGGGGGCCGGCGTGCCGTCGATCAGGTTGCACGACGTGAGGCACAGCGTTGCCACGATGCTGCATGCCGCTGGCATCGCGCCTGCCGCCGCTGCCTCTCTGCTGGGTCATGGGCTCCAGGTCCATCTGAACACCTACGTGACACCCACGCAGGCGGGTCTGGACCTTGCTGGGGCTGCTCTCTCGCGGGTGCTGGCGGAGGCGCAGTGAGCGGCTTCGTGGGTGCAATCTGTGAGAGAAGTGTGAGAGGGCTCCCGGTGGCTGTTATCCACCGGGAGCCCACGCACCTCGTTCGTACAGGTCAGAGACCTAGGGGGTGGTGCGCCATCAGGGACTCGAACCCCGAACCCGCTGATTAAGAGTCAGCTGCTCTGCCAATTGAGCTAATGGCGCGCGACGTGAAACCTTAGCAGCCGATTCACGGGCCGACGAAATCGCCGGTGGCCACCCTTGCGCCGCGATGGAATCTCGCCGTGGCGGCGAGCACGACGAGGGCGCCGACGATGGCGACGACGGCCGTGGTGGCGGACTCGGGCGCCTCGTTCAGCCGCCCGAAGGCCACCCACGCGAACCCCCACGCGATGGCCGCGGCGACCGCCCAACGACCGCCGAACGACCGGGCCAGTCCGATTCCGGCGATGGTGACGACCACCACTGCGGCGGCGGCCGCCACCACCTCGACCGTGCGCGAGACGGTGACGTCACTGTCGGTGAGGGCCGCGGCGATGTTGGCGACCGTCGCGACTGCCACCCAGCCGAGGTACAGCCCGAACGTTCCGTCGGTCACCACCAGGTCGACTCGACTGACCGGCGGCTGCTCGTGCAGTCGTCGCACGAGCTCCACGACGGTGGCCAAGAGGGCGAAGATCACGACGACGCTGGCCCAGATCCAACCCTGCTGCGTGACGAGCAGCCACGTCGCGTTCAGAACCATCGAGACGGCCGCCAGCCATCTGATCCGGCGCATGCGGGTCGACGTCGTCAGGGCCGGCGCCCACTGCCACACCGTGTAGGCGGCGAGGCCGGCGTAGATGACCGACCAGATGCTGAACGCCGGTCCCGCCGGTGCCACCAACGTCGCGTTGTCGGACAGGGATCCGCCCGACGTCTGGGCGACGGGGGTGCCGATGACTCCGGTGCCGACCAGCGTGCCGACGGCACAGAAGATCGCGGCGAGGGTGACGGTGATCTGTCGAATTCGGTCGCGGCTCACTCAATCAACGCTAGCGAGATCGACAACTTCTGCTGGTCAACCGAGGGTCTCGAGCAGCGCGTGGGCGGCGTGGTGACCGGAGATGCCGCTGACGTTGCCGCCGCGGCGCGCCCCACTGCCACACATCAGCACGCGATCGTGGCCCGTCGCGACGCCCCAGCGCTCGGCCGGCGTGTGCGGCTTCTCGCCCTCCTCGAGCCACGGCCACGCGAGTCCGCCGTGGAAGATGTTGCCCCCGGGCATGGCGAGCTCGGCCTCCACCTGGACGGGTGTCTTGTGCTCGACTCCGAGCACGAGCGGTTCGAGCGGCTCGGCCAGGCAGGCGTCCAGCGCGGCGAGGACCTGCCGGTACGCGGCTTCGCCCGCGGTCTCGTCGGAAAAGTTCTCGTACGGGGTGTGAAGGCCGAAGTAGGTGAGTGTCTGCGCGTCGGTGTCGGCGAGGTCGGGGCCGAGGATCGAGCGGTCGGTGAGGGTGTGGCAGTAGATCTCGCCGGACGCGAACGACGCTGCACCCTTCGTGGCCGCGGCGTGCAGCTCCTCCAGCTGCGACATCGACTCGTTGACGTGGAACGTGCCGGCAAACGCGACGCGGGGGTCGTGCCCGGATCGGAGAGCCGGTAGACGCGACACCAGCAGATTGACCTTGAACTGTGAGCCGGTCGGCCGCCGCGGCAGCGGGTCCCCGAGGAGGCCGGCCAGCACGTACGGGGCCACGCCCGACAGCACATGGTCGGCGACCAGCTCGAACCCGTCACCGGTCACCGTGACCTCGTGAGCGCCAACCTGGATCCGGTCGACCACACAGCTCGCCCGGAGATCGGCACCGGCGTCGCGGGCGGCCCGTTCGAGCTCGGCCGTGACCACACCCATGCCCCCGACGGGCACGCGCCACTCGCCCGTGCCGTGGCCCATGCGGTGGAACAGGAAGCAGCGGTTCTGGGCGAGCGACGGGTCGAACAACGAAGAGAACGTCCCGATCAGGCCGTCGGTGCCGACGATCCCGCGGACGAGGTCGTGATGGAAGCGCCGCTCGAGCGCCACCCCGAGCGGCTCCTCGACGACGTCGGACCACGTGACCATGTCGACCTCGTCGCGCACGTCGCCGATGTGGGGGAGCGGCTCGAGGAGGGTCGAGGACACGGCCCGGGCCAGCCGCTCGACGTCGGCGTCGAAGGCCTGCCAGGCCTCGTGCTCGGCGTCGGACCCGGTGAGCTCCCGGAACGACTGCCGTGTCGCGTCGCCGTGGTCGGTCTCCACGAGCAGGCCTCCGTCGTCATACGGCGTGTAGGACGCGGTGGGACGCGAGCGCAGCTCGAGCCGCAGCCCGAGGTCCTCGATGAGCTCGTCGGGCATGAGGCTCACGAGGTAGGAGAAGCGCGACAGGCGGGCGTCGAAGCCGTCGAACGGGCGCACGCTCACCGCAGCCCCGCCCAGGTGGTCGAGACGCTCGAGCAGGACGACGTCGAGATCGGCCTGCGCGAGGTAGGTCGCGGCGACGAGAGCGTTGTGCCCGCCCCCGACGATGACGACGTCGTGCTCAGCGGGCATGTGCCACGACGACGCGACGTTCGACCCACGCGGCCAGCGCCGCCAACAGCACATAACCCGCCAGTGCGGAACCCGCGAACGCCGCGGACGACTCCGGTGAGGGCGAGAAGGTCCCGTACACCTGCAGCAGGGCCATCAGCACGAAGAAGGCCAGCAGGATGAGGCGGCCGCTCCGCTCGACGAGCTCCACCGATCGGGCATAGATCAACATGCCGAGCCCGAGGACCAGGAGCTCGAGCGGAAAGGCGATGGCCACGTGATTCCACAGCCCCAGGCCGACCTTGGTCGAGCTGTCGTCGAGCAGCGGCATGTCCGGGGTGTGCATGACCAGGTCGAGCAGCCAGTGCGAGAAGACCGCGAAGGCCACGAGCCCGAAGCCGAGCGGGCGGCGGGCCGCGGGGAACACCGCGGCCACGATGCCGGCGAACACGACCGACAGGATCAAAGCGCCCACCAGGCCGTGGGAGTACGGCATGTAGTAGAGGTCGAGGTCGTTCGACTCGGTGAAGCCCGCGGTGATGCGCACCTTCTCCACGCCGGCGAGCGCCAAGGTCATGAAGACGAGGTCGAGCCACTGCACGGCCACGAACCAGACCCAGAGCGGCACGGAGACTGACGTGCTCCGAGCCGCGAACGACACTCCGTAATGACCGACGAACATGCGAGCACCCTAGCGGGAGTCCACCGAGGGTCAGAGGTGCTTGAGCGCTTCGCGCCTGGACAGCGGGCTGAGCTCGTGCGTGTCGACGAACGACCGCACCCACTCAGGGTCGGTTCGAGCGACGTCGCGCAGCGCCCAGCCGATCGCCTTCCGCACGAAGAACTCCGGATCGGCGACGTGCGGCTCGATGACGGTGGCGAGGAGCTGCCGGTCCACGCGCTCCCGGCGTCCGAGCTGGCTGATGATCGCCAGTCGGCGGAGCCACCGGTCATCGGACGTGCTCCACCGTCTCACCGCGGCGGCCGTCTCGTCCGGGTGCGCGTCGTGGAGGTCGGCGATGCGGTGCGCGACCTCGTCGACGTGGTCCCACCAGGCGCCGGTGACGGCCATGTGCTCGTACAACGGGAGGAGCTCGAGACATCCGGTGGCGAGCCTCAGGGCAGTGAGCTCCGTGGCGGCGTAGCGCTCCTCGCGATGGGTGGCCTCGTCCCACAGCTCGCGCGCCGACCGCTCGAGGTCCGCGAGATCTGCCGGCGGGGTGGCGCGAGCGGCGGCTCGGGTGAGCTTCCGGACCATCGGCACCCGGACGCCGAGGAACGGCATCGACGACTTCATGTAGGCCTGCTGGCCCGGCGCCAGGTCGGCGTCGGCGTGCTCGCGCAGCGTCCTCCGCACGGCGGCGACCAGTTCACCCATGCATGCGACCCTAGAACAGGAATATTGACGCTAGTTGAACGTTGAACTACAGTGACAAACGTTCCGAAGGAGAGTTCCATGCCTGCTGTCACAGCCCCTGACTGGTCGGTCCTGCCGCGCACCGTCGCGGCGCGTCCGGACGCCGAGGACCGCCGGGCGATCAGCGTCACCACCGCGCCGCAGGGATACGAGGGGGAGGGCTTCCCGGTCCGCCGCGCGTTCGCCGGCGTCGACCCCGCTCGGCTCGACCCGTTCATCCACATGGACCAGATGGGTGAGGTCGAGTACGCGCCCGGTGAGCCCAAGGGCACGCCGTGGCACCCGCACCGCGGCTTCGAGACCGTCACCTACATGATCGACGGCGTTTTCGACCACCAGGACAGCCACGGCGGCGGCGGCTCGATCACCGACGGCGACACCCAGTGGATGACCGCCGGCAGTGGCCTCCTCCACATCGAGTCACCGCCGGAGTGGCTGGTCGCCAAGGGCGGCCTGTTCCACGGCTTCCAGCTGTGGGTCAATCTGCCGCGCGACTCCAAGTGGCTCCCGCCGCACTACCAGGACATCCGCGCCGGCGACGTCGGCCTCGGAGCCTCGCACGACGCGGGCGCGCTCATTCGCGTCATCGCCGGTGAGGTCGACGGCATCAAGGGTCCGGGCAGCACCCACACGCCCATGACGATGGTGCATGCCACCGTGTCTGCCGGCGCCGAGATGACCCTCCCGTGGCGCACCGAGTTCAACGCCCTCGTCTACGTGATGAACGGTGACGGCTACGTCGGCCGCGACCGTCGTGCCATCCACACCGGCCAGCTGGCCGTGCTCGCCGCGGGCGAGACCATCACCGTCGGTGCCGACACCAGGCAGGAGTCGCGCCACCCGGCGCTCGACGTCATCGTGCTCGGCGGTCAGCCGATCCGCGAGCCCATCGCCTGGGCCGGCCCGTTCGTCATGAACACCAAGGCCGAGGTCCTGCAGGCGTTCGAGGACTTCCAGAAGGGCAAGCTCGGCACGATCCCGTCGGTGCCGCACGCCGACGTGCAGGGCGAGCTCAAGCCCGACTGAGCCGCACCGCCAGCACCGCGGCCACGACCAGCCCGGCCGCAGTCGGGAGGGCGAACCGGCCGTTCACCGTCCCGATCGAGCCGATCGAGAGGATCGATCCGGCGGAGCCGATGGACAGGATCGAGCCAGCCGACCCGATCGACAGGATGGATCCGGCGGAGCCGATCGAGGCGATCGATCCGGCCGACCCGATCGAGGCGATCGAGCCGGCAGACCCGATGGACAGGATGGAATTCACCGACCCGATCGATGCGATGGAGTCGGCCTCGGACGATTCGAGCTCCATGGAGACACCCTAGGGTGATCGTCATGGCTGAAGGGACGGCCCGGTACGTCGGCGCGATCGACCAGGGCACCACGAGCACGAGGTTCATGGTCTTCGACCACGACGGCGCAGAGGTGGGCCGCCACCAGCTCGAGCACGAGCAGATCCTTCCGCAGGCCGGGTGGGTCGAGCACGACGCGACGGAGATCTGGGAGCGGACGCAGGACGTGATTCGCGAAGGTCTCCGCGCTGCGAGCGTGGACGCCGAGCAGCTGGCGGCCGTGGGCATCACCAACCAGCGCGAGACCACCGTCGTCTGGGACCGCCGCACCGGCGAGCCGTACCACCACGCGATCGTCTGGCAGGACACCCGCACCGACGCCATCGCCAAGCAGCTCGAGCGGGACGGCCACGCCGACCTGATCCGCTCGCGCACCGGGCTGCCTCCCGCGGCGTACTTCGCCGGCGGCAAGCTGCGCTGGATCCTCGAGAACGTCGACGGCGTCCGCGCCGACGCCGAGGCGGGTCACGCCATCTTCGGCACCATGGACACCTGGGTGCTGTGGCAGCTCACCGGCCTGCACCTCACCGACGTCACCAACGCGAGCCGCACGATGCTGATGGACCTCGAGACGCTCGACTGGGACGACGAGCTGCTCGGCCTGTTCGACGTGCCCCGCGAGATGCTGCCCGAGATCCGGTCCAGCTCGGAGGTCTACGGGACGACCAGCGCCGACGGTCCGTTCGGCGCGGAGGTCCCCGTCGCGGGCGACCTGGGCGACCAGCACGCGGCTCTCGTCGGTCAGGTCTGCTTCGAGCGCGGCAGCCTCAAGAACACCTACGGCACGGGCAACTTCCTGGTGCTCAACACCGGCACCGAGATCGTCCGCTCCGAGCACGGGTTGATCACGACCCTCGGCTACCGCTTCGGCGACGAACCGGCGGTATACGCGCTGGAGGGCTCGATCGCCGTCACCGGATCGGCCGTCCAGTGGCTCCGCGACCAGCTCGGCATCATCGACGACGCGGCCGAGACCGAGGAGCTGGCCGCCCAGGTCGACGACACCGGTGGCATGGCGTTCGTGCCCGCGTTCTCCGGCCTGTTCGCTCCTTACTGGCGTTCCGACGCCCGCGGAGCGATCGTCGGGCTGTCCCGGTTCAACACGAAGGCCCACCTCGCGCGAGCCGCGCTGGAGGCCATCTGTCAGCAGAGCGCCGACGTCGTCGAGGCGATGGTGGCCGACGCCGACCTCACGCTCGACGTGCTCAAGGTCGCAGGGTTGAAGGTGGATGGGGGCGTCACGTCGAACTCGTTGTGCATGCAGATCCAGGCCGACGTCCTGGGCGTCCCGGTGAGCCGGCCGGTCGTCGCCGAGACCACCGCGCTCGGCGCCGCCTATGCCGCCGGCCTCGCGGTCGGCTTCTGGTCCGGCACCGACGAGCTGGTCGACAACTGGTCCGAGGGCGCCCGCTGGGAGCCCGAGTCCGACGACGAGCAGCGCAAGACCGCCCGGGCCCGGTGGGCCAAGGCGGTCGAGCGCACCCTCGACTGGGTCGAGGACGTCTGACGCGAGTCGTTCCCGCCTGCTTGACTAGGCCCATGCGATCGGTCCCCCTGTCACCGCAGAACCGCGAGAGTGCTCTCGCCGCCATGGGCTCCGAGCAGCTCGACATCCTCGTCATCGGTGGCGGGGTGGTCGGCGGTGGCGCCGCACTCGACGCGGCCACCCGCGGTCTCAGTGTGGGTCTGGTGGAAGCCCGCGACTTCGCCTCGGGCACGTCCAGCCGGTCCAGCAAGCTCATCCACGGCGGGCTGCGCTACCTCGAGATGCTCGACTTCCGTCTGGTCGCCGAAGCGCTCGGCGAGCGGAGCCTCCTGCTCGAGAAGATCGCCCCGCACCTCGTCCGGCCGGTGCCGTTCATCTACCCGCTGACGCACCGCATCTGGGAACGCCTCTACGCCGGGTCCGGCGTCGCCCTGTACGACTCGATGGCCTTCCTGTCCGGTCGGTCTCGTGGCGTGCCGCACCATCGTCACCTCAGCCGCCGCGGTGCCCGCAGAATCATGCCCGCGCTCAGGAGGGACGCGCTCATCGGCGCCCTCCACTACTACGACGGCCAGGTCGACGACGCCCGTCACACGATGTTCCTCTCGCGCACCGCTGCCGCCTACGGCGCCCACGTCGCGAGCCGCACCCGCGTGGTCTCCCTGATCCGCGAGGGCGACCGCGTCACCGGGGCCCGCGTCAAGGACCTCGAGACCGGCGACGAGCACGACGTCGCCGCGCGCCAGGTGATCAACGCCACCGGCGTCTGGACCGACGAGACGCAGGGCCTGGCCGGCGAGCGCGGGCAGTTCCACGTGCGGGCGTCCAAGGGCATTCACCTCGTGGTGCCGCGCGACCGCATCCGCGGCGAGTCGGGCCTCATCCTGCGCACCGAGAAGTCCGTGCTGTTCGTCATCCCGTGGGGACGCCACTGGATCATCGGCACCACCGACACCGACTGGGACCTCTCGAAGGACCACCCGGCGGCCAGCCGGTCCGACATCGACTACCTCCTCGAGCACGTCAACAAGGTGCTCGTCCAGCCGCTCACCCACGACGACGTCCAGGGCGTCTACGCCGGCCTGCGTCCGCTGCTGGCGGGCGAGGACGCGGCCACCAGCAAGCTCTCCCGTGAGCACGCCGTGTCGACCAGCATCACCGGGCTCGTGGTCATCGCTGGCGGCAAGTACACGACCTACCGCATCATGGCCAAGGACGCCGTCGACGCTGCGGTGCAGTCGATGTCGACGATCCACGACCGCAAGGTGCCGGAGTGCTGCACCGAGGACGTCCCGCTGCTCGGCGCCGACGGGTTCGAGGCGGTCTGGAACCAGCGTCAGAAGCTCGCCGCCGAGAGCGGGCTCGGCATCGGCCGGATCGAGCACCTGCTGCGACGCTACGGCTCGCTGGTCACCGAGCTGCTCGAGCTGATCGCAGCCCAGCCCGACCTCGCCGAGGCACTCACCGGCGCCGACGACTACCTGCGGGCCGAGGTCGTCTACGCCGCGTCGCACGAAGGGGCACGGCACCTCGACGACACCATCGCGCGCCGCACGCGCATCTCCATCGAGACGTTCGACCGCGGCACGAAGGTCGCCGACGAGGTCGCCACGCTGATGGGTGACGTGCTCGGCTGGAGCACGGAGCAGCGGGAGCGCGAGGTCGACCACTACCTCAAGCGTGTCGAGGCAGAGCGCGAGAGCCAGACGATGCCCGACGACGAGACCGCGGACGCTGCCCGCATGGGTGCTGGGGACGTCGTGCCGGTCTCCCAGGCCGGCGCACCGGCCTGATGACCGACCACCGCCGCGGGGAGGACGAGGACCGTCCTCCATCGGTCCGTACCCTGCTCACGGTGCTGGTGACGATCGTGGTCGTCGCGGTGGTGGCCGGCGTGGTGATCGTCGTCTCCCTGGCATCGGGCAGCACCCGAACCGCCGCGAACCGCCTCGACGTCGGCGACGATCCCCAGCTGGCCATCCGGTCCACCGATGCCGACGTCCGGCTCATCGAGGGGACCAGCTCCGACGTCGTGATCCGTGCGAAGGTCACCAGCGGCGTCATCAAGACGAGCTACGAGCTCCGGCGTCGTGGCGACGAGATCGAGGTCGTCGGCGGCTGCGTCAGCTGGCTCGCACCGGGATGCGGCGTCGTCGTCACGGTGGCGGTCCCGTCGAAGCTGCCGGTGCTCGTGGCCACCGACTCCGCCGACGTGACGGTCGACGGAGTCCGTGACCGGGTCGTGACCATCGCCACCGGCAGCGGCGACGTCACGGGGCGGCAGCTCGGCGTCCAGGAGTTCTCGGCCAACACCAACAGCGGCGACGTGCTCACGTCGTTCACGAAGCAACCGTTCGCGCTCAAGGCCCGCACGAAGAGCGGCGACATCACCGCGCGCATCCCGGACGGCGACGTCGACTACGAGGTCACGATGAGGTCGAGGACCGGGAACGCCAAGTCCGCTCTGACCACCCAGCCCGGCGCCCGAGGCATCGTCAGGGTCGTGAGCGACTCCGGCGACATCCGCCTGGGGCCCTGACGACACAGAAAACCCCCGCCACCAGATCGGTGTGCAGGGGGTTTCGTGGGGTGGACGACGGGACTTGAACCCGCGGCCACCGGCACCACAAGCCGGTGCTCTACCAACTGAGCTACGCCCACCACGCATGCCGGGCTCTCACCCGACACGGCGAGGACGAGTCTAACGCAGCGCTAGCGCTGCCCAGTGCCGCCCTCGGTGCCGTCTTCGACCTCCGCGGCGAGGGCTCTGGCGGCCTCGGTGTCGGGCCCGGGCGGCGGCACGAACACGGCCTTCCGGTAGTAGCGAAGCTCGTCGATGCTCTCGTTGATGTCGGTCAGCGCGCGGTGGTTGCCGGCCTTGTCGGGAGCGGCGAAGTACGCCCGCGGGTACCACTGGCGGGTGAGCTCCTTGATCGAGGAGACGTCGATGACGCGGTAGTGCATCCAGTCCTCGAGCTCAGGCATGTCGCGGGCGAGGAAGGTCCGGTCGGTGCCGACCGTGTTGCCGGCGAGCGGGGCCTTGCGCGGCTCGGGCACGAACTCCCGGACGTACGTGAGCACCTGCTCCTCGGCCTCCCGCAGGGTGAGACCGGCGTCCAGCTCGTCGAGCAGGCGGGAGCTGGTGTGCATGCGGGTGACGACCTCGTTCATCTGCTCGAGCGCGGCGGCCGGCGGCTTGATGACGAGGTCGACGCCGTCGCCGAGCACGTTGAGCTCGAAGTCGGTCACGAGTGCCGCGACCTCGATGAGCGCGTCGTGCTCGAGCGAGAGCCCGGTCATCTCGCAGTCGATCCACACCAGCTTGTCGTTCACGTCGAGCCACCCTAGTACCCGTGGCCTCATTCCGGCTTCGGACGGTCGGTAGGCTCCCCTCCGTGAGCAAAGAACGTCAGCAGCGTGCCGCCCGAGCCGAGCAGATGCGCAAGGAGCGCGAGAAGGCCGATCGCCGGCAGCGCAACCTCATCACGGTCGGCATCGTCGTCGTCGTGCTCGCCCTGGTCGGCATCGGCGGCTACGCCGTCAAGACCACGAGCGACTCCCGCGCCCAGGAGAAGGACGTCATCACGCCGAAGGGCGCGACGGCCGACCACGGGGTCGTGTACACCTCCGCGGACGCCGGCGGCAAGGCCGCGACCGACCCCGTCAAGGTCGTGCTCTACGAGGATTTCCAGTGCCCGGTCTGCCAGGCGTTCGAGCAGGCCACCGGTGCCTTCCTCGAGGCCGCCCTCAAGCAGGGTGACATCTCGATCGAGTACCGCATGCTCGCGTTCCTCGACCGGTCCAGCCCCAACAAGTACTCGAGCCGATCGGGCTCGGCCGCGATGTGTGCCTTCGAGTCCGGAGGCCCGAAGGCCTTCAAGAAGGTGCACGACCTCTTCTACGCGAACCAGCCGGAGGAGCAGACGGCCGGTCCGGAGGATCCGGAGCTGGTCGACATGCTCAAGTCGGCCGGTGTCAGCGGTTCCAAGGTCGAGTCGTGCGTCGTGACCGGCAAATTCATCCCCTGGCTCACCGAGGGGACCGAGGCGTCACGTGACGAGAAGGTGACGGGCACACCCTTCGTCCTGGTCAACGGCAAGCACGTCAGCGGCCCCAACAACACCACGCCGCAGCTCCCCGACCTGCAGAAGGCGATCGACGCGGCGAAGAAAGCCTGACCGACCCGGCTAGATCCCTACCAGGGCGTAGCCGCACGCGGCCGCGGCGACGCACGCCACGAGCACCCCGAGCCCGTTGACCGCCGCAGCCAGCGGGCGCCGGTCGAGCACGAGCCCTGCGGTCTCGAGACTGGCCGCGCTGAACGTCGTGTAGCCGCCGAGGAATCCGGTGCCCAGGACGTCCTGCCAGCGGTCGCCCGCGCCGAGGCCGACCAGCAGCCCGAGCAGGAACGACCCGGTGACGTTGATCAGCACGGTGGCCCACGGGAACGTCGACGACACGCGGTGCCGCACCAGCCCGTCGACGACGAGGCGTGTCGCCGCGCCGAGCCCGCCCGCGGCGGCGATCATCAGCGGGGTCATCGGGCCGCCGCCCGGGCGCCGAGCACGCCGGCCAGCGAGGCGACCAGGCCGACGACCACGGTCGCGAGCACGTAGACCAGGGCCAACCCGGCGCGACCTTCCCGCAGCAGCCCGTCCGACTCGACGGCCAGCGCACTGTAGGTGGTGAAGCCGCCGAGGAAGCCGGTGCCGAGGAGCAGCCGGGCCGCCCGGCGGTGGGCGACATCCGACCCGCGGATGGCGAGCCACTCCAGCAGCGCCCCCAGGGCGAACGCGCCGACGAGGTTCACGGCGAGCGTCCCGACCGGCAGGCCGTCGGACGTCCCGAGCAGGCGCTCGACTCCGTATCGCGCCAGCGAGCCGCCGGCACCGCCGATCGCCACGAGCCCGATGAAGAACGGGGTCAGATGGACGGGACGCGGTCCGCCGGCGGGATCCTCGTCGGCCTCGAGATCGGGGTCGTGGGGCAGGGGACGTTCCCGACCGGAATCGGAGGTGGTCACGTGCGCCCGGCAGGATTCGAACCTGCGACCTAGAGATTAGAAGGCTCTTGCTCTGTCCGGCTGAGCTACGGGCGCCTAGCGGTTTCCAGCGTAGCGGCGCGGAACCGTCAGCCGGTTCATCAGGCGTGCCCTAGGCTCGACCGCGTGACCGACGTGACAGCGACGCCGATCCCGGCCCGGATGCCCAAGTATCGCGAGACGCCGCGCCAGCGCGGCCGGGTGCTCCTCCTCATCGGTTTCATCATCATCGCCGTCGTCGGGGTGGGCGGCGGCGTCGCGATCTCGTTCAGCGCCGGCGACCCCGCGGGCGCCGGCCTGTCGATCCTGTTCGCGTTCATCCCGCTGCCGGTCCTCTGGCTCGCCTACTGGTGGCTCGACCGCTACGAGCCCGAGCCGCGCCGCTACAAGTTCGCGGCCTTCGTGTGGGGTGGCGTCGTCGCGGTGGCCATCGCGCTGTCGCTCCAGCTCGTGATCCAGGCGACCTGGGACCTCTCCGACGAGACCATGGCCTCGTTCGTGGCACCGGCCACCGAGGAGCCGGCCAAGTGCATCTTCCTGCTGCTGACGTTCCTGCGGGTGCGCCGGGTCATCGACGGTTTCCTCGACGGTCTCGTCTATGCCGGGCTGGTCGGCATCGGCTTCGCGTTCATCGAGAACATCGGCTACTACGCGGCCAGCTACCTCGGCTCGCCTGACATCAAGATCGCCGGTGCCGAGGGCGTCACCACGACCTTCGTCGTTCGCGGCGTGTTCAGCCCCTTCGCCCACCCGCTGTTCACCTCGGCGTTCGGCATCGCCATCGGCATCGCGCTGTCGCGGCGGAGCCGTTGGGCGAAGACCGTCATCCTCGTGCTCGGCCTCGGCGTCAGCATGAGCCTGCACGCGCTCTGGAACGGCTCGCTCTCGTTCGGTGGCGGCACGGGCTTCGTGCTCGTGTACCTGGCGCTCGGAGCGGTGCTCCTGGCCGTCGGCATCCTCGCGATCGTGGTGCGCGTGCGGCAGGTGCGCATCCTGGAGCAGTCGCTGACCTACGTCGCCGACCGCGGATGGATCCATCCAGCCGAGATCCCGTATCTCTCGCGCTTCGGCTACCGCAAGAAGGCGCGGCGATACGCGAAGCACAATTACGGGCGCGTGGCGGCGCGCATCGTGCGTCGCTACCAGGCGCTGGCCACCGAGATGGCGTTCCTGCACCATGCCGTGATGTCCGGGCAGAGCAAGCCGCGCGGCATCGAGCGCACGTACGCGCTGCTCGACGCCATGTACGCCCTGCGTCCGATGCTGCGATTCCCCCCGGCCTTGTCCGCGCACCGGCGATGAGACGTTCCGCCGCGGCGCTGCTGATGGTCCTGATGGTGGCCCTCCTGGCCGCCTGTGGGGGAGAGGAGCCCCGGCCCCAGCCCACGTCGGACGCCGAGAGGAACCAGGCCGCCGCCGCCTTCGCCAAGGCGTACACCGCGTTCCGGTCAGAGTTCGCCGCCGGCACCGCGCTGGGCGAGGACGACGGTCTCAAGAACGCGACCGCCTCGGTGCGGGCGATCCGCGCGGCGTACTTCAACCTCGACACTGCCACGCGCGAGATCGACATGCCGGCCGACCTCACCGACGACGTCAACGCCATGCTCGGCGCGATCGGCGAGCTCATCGCCGCGCTCGACAAGCAGGGCGCCACCACGACGACCGAGGACTTCGAGGCCGCCAACCCGGCGTCGAGCGAAGCGCTGAAGCAGGCCGACGACGCGATCCAGGTCGTCGTCGACGCCCTCGGGGCGGGCTCGGACGCCGAGTCGGGTGCGGGCACCACGGGAACGACCACGCAGCGCAAGCTCGCCGTCGACTACGTGAGCGGCGAGACCGTCTCCGACGTCGACGCCTGGGTCGGCGACCTGCTCAAGGTGGGTGCCGGCAACGTGAACCACGAGACCCCCGCCGAGGACATGGGAGTTGTCGTCGCCTGGCGCGCGGCGTTCCCGCAGGTGCTCGGAGAATCAGGAGTCGTCGGATACGAGCGGCAGGCTCCGGAGAACGGCGTCTCCGGATTCGCCGTCCTCCCCAGGAACGACCAGAAGGAGGCGAGCAGCAAGAACCCGTACTACCTCGCCTTCGCGGCCCGTGACGCCGACGGCGACTGCGCCGGGGGAGTGCTTTCGGGCTACCCGGATCCGACCGACACGCGCGTCGTGGAGCTGAAGCCGGGCAGCCGGTGCTCCGGTGCCGCGGTGGCCGCGGCGGCCGGGTACTGAGGCCGCGCGTCCGAAAGCCCGTTTCGCCTGTTCGGAGGCCAGTTCGGCCGCTCACGCTCGACCGTCCCATCCTGCCGACTCCGAGCGCACCGCGAGGAGCGGTCGACTAACCTGATGGGCAGGATCTGACGCCTGTCGCAACCCCGAAAGGAGTACCCCGTGGTCAGCGAAGAAGCCTCGGCCGCGCTGCTGGGTGCTCTGTCCAAGCTCCTCGCGGAGGTATCGGCAGTGCCCCTGCGTCTCGACGTGCCCGGGGTCGATGCCGTCCGCAAGCGCCAGGGTGCGGTCGTCGACCAGCTCTCCGACTACGTCATCCCGCGACTCGTCCAGCTCGATGCACCGCTGCTGACCGTGGTCGGCGGGTCGACGGGCGCCGGCAAGTCGACCTTGGTCAACTCCATCTGCGGTGAGCGCATCTCCGAGAGCGGGGTCCTGCGGCCCACCACGCGCTCGCCGGTGCTCGTGCACCACCCCGACGACGCCGAGTGGTTTCAGCCCGACCGCATCCTGCCCGACCTGCCCCGCACGGCCGTCCCCACGAACGACACGTACGCGCTGCGCGTGGCCATGTCCGACCGGGTGCCGCGCGGGCTCGCGATCCTCGACGCCCCCGATGTCGACTCGATCGACGCCGGCAACCGCGAGCTCGCCGGCCAGCTGCTGGCGGCAGGCGACCTCTGGCTGTTCGTCACGTCCGCGTCGCGCTACTCCGACCAGGTGCCGTGGGACTACCTGCGTCAGGCCGCCGAGCGCAGCACCTCCGTGGCCGTCGTGCTCGATCGCACGAACGCCGAGGCCGTCATCGAGGTCCGCGGCCACCTCGCCCGCATGATGACGACGCGGGGGCTGTCGGACTCGCCGCTGTTCACGGTGCCGGAGTCCGGCACCGACACCGAGGGACTGCTGCCGCCCGAGGCCGTCGCGCCGATCGTCGGCTGGCTCCACGACCTCGCCGCCGACCCCAAGGCGCGCGCGGCGGTCGTGTCGCAGACGCTCGACGGCGCCGTGCGGCACAACGTGCTGCGCACCCACGACATCGCCGACGCCCTCGACGACCAGATCGAGGCCGCCGACCATCTCTACAGCCAGGCCGAGGAGATCTACGCCGAGGCGGCGACGTTCGTCGCCCGCGAGTCCTCCGACGGCACCCTCGTGAGCGGCGAGGTGCTGGCCCAGTGGCAGGAGTTCGTCGGCACGGGCGAGATGGTGCGCTCGGTCGAGGAGCGCGTCACCCGCATCCGCGAACGGCTCGTCGACGGCGTCACGGGCAAGCGCACCCGTTCCACCGAGGTCGCCGAAGCCGTCGAGGCCGGTCTCCAGTCGCTCGTGGTCGGATACGCGGAGTCGGCGGCGGAGGCGGTCAACCGGGTGTGGGGCGCCGACGAGGCCGGCCGTGCGCTGCTGGCCGCCACCCGCGGCCTCGACCGCGCCTCACACGAGCTGCGCACGCGCGTCGAGCGCATCGTGCACGACTGGCAGGCCGAGGTGTTCGAGACGGTCCGCATCGAGGGCTCCGACAAGCGCATGACCGCGAAGTTCCTCGCCTTCGGCGTCAACGGCGTCGGTGCCACCCTCATGGTCGTCGTGCTGGAGCACGCAGCCGGACGCGGGGGAGCGTCCGAGGTCGGGCTCCGGCTGCTCGAAGCCATCTTCGGTCCCGAGCGCCTCGAGGAGCTGGTGACGGCCGCCCACAGCGATCTGCAGGACAACGTCGGCCGGCTCCTCCAGGAGGAGAAGCAGCGGTTCCTCGACCTGCTCGACTCGCCGGACACGGTGCGGGCCGTCCAGGACACGTTGCGTGACGCCGCGCGTCGGGCAGAATACGCACGGCACACCGACTTCCTGGACGGAGACATCTCCATATGAGCTCGACCATCCCCGCCGAGGCTCCGCCGACACCAGTCGCATCCTTCGGCGGAGAGGGCAACGAGGTGTCCGCACGTCTCGACGCCCTCGCGGCAGCCGTCGAGGCCGCCCGCGGACGCATCGACGACAAGGTGCTGGCACCGGGCGCCGAGCTCTCCGAGCGAGCCGCCGAACGGCTGCGGCTGTCCGGCGAGCACACGATCGTCGCCCTGGCCGGAGCCACCGGCTCGGGCAAGTCGTCGCTCTTCAACGCCCTCACCGACCTCGACCTCGCGGGAGTCGGCGTGCGGCGCCCCACCACCTCCTGGGCACTGGCCTGCGCGTGGGGACCCGAAGGCGCCCAGGGACTGCTGGAGTGGATGGGCATCCCGGCGCGTCACCAGGTGTCGCGGCTCAGCATGCTCGACCGGTCGGCCGAGGACCAGAAGCTCGACGGGCTCGTGCTGCTCGACCTGCCCGACCACGACTCCACCGAGGTCGACCACCACCTCGAGATGGACCGGCTGGTCAAGTACGCCGACGTCCTGGTGTGGGTGCTCGACCCGCAGAAGTACGCCGACGCCGCCCTCCACGACCGCTACATCCGTCCCATGGCGTCGTTCCGCGACGTCACCGTCGTCGTGCTCAACCAGATCGACCGCATCCCGTTCGAGCAGCGCGGCAACGCCCTGGCCGACGTCAAGCGCATCCTCGACGACGAGGGCCTGCAGGGCGTCACGGTCATCGGCGCGTCCGCCACCCGCGGCGACGGCGTCGACGAGCTCAAGCGAGAGCTCGCCCAGCGCATCAGAGCCAAGGCATCGGCCAAGGGCCGTCTCGGCTCCGACATCGCCGGCGCAGCGTCCCGCCTCGCCGACGTCGGTGGCACGAGCCAGGTGCCCGGCATCGGACCGGTCGACCGCGAGGCCCTCGACCTCGCCCTGCTCGACTGCGTCGGGGTGCCGCAGCTGGTCGAGGCCATCGAGGCGTCCACCCGGCGCCGCGCGACCCGGCTCACCGGTTGGCCCGTCACGCGCTGGCTGGTGCGGCGCACCGACCCGCTCCAGGAGCTCGGCATCGATCCCGAGCGCTCGATCTCACGGCTCGTCCGCGCCGCCGAGGTGCCCGGAGAGGCGAACGTCCAGCGCGCCCAGGCCGAGACCGCTGTGCGCGACTTCGCCGAGAAGGCGTCGGTCGGCCTCGAGGTGCCGTGGCGTGACGCCATCCGCCTGGTCTCCACGTCGAGGTCCGACGACATCGTCATCTCGCTCGATCGGGCGATCGTCCGCGCCGACGTCGACGTCGCCGGGTCCGCCGTCCTGTGGCGGATCGTGAACGTGCTCCAGTGGCTCGCCCTCGTCGTGCTCGTCGGCGGACTCGTGTGGTGGGGACTCGAGGTGCTGGCCGACAACACCTCCATGACGCTCAGGGCGGCACCGGAGGTGGCCGGATACGAGCTGCCGGTGGTGCTGGCCGTCGGCGGCCTCGCGGTCGGCATCGGGCTCGCCGCCATCTTCCGGATCGTCGGCTGGGTGACCGGGCGGATCCGGGCCCGCAAGGCCGAGCGCGCCTTCACCGCCGCCATCGAGGAGGTCGCCGACTCCCGCGTGATCAACCCGGTCGAGACCGAGCTCGCGGCCTACGCGCAGTTCCGCACCAACATCATCCGCGCCCGCGGCTGAGGGCGTTTTTGGCCCTCACGACCACGTCGTTAGGGTTGCCGGGTGGCCGACTACGTATTCACCCTCCGCAACGTCCGGAAGAAGCTGGGCGAGAAGCTGGTGCTCGACAACGTGACGTTGTCGTTCCTGCACGGCGCCAAGATCGGCGTCGTCGGGCCCAACGGCACCGGCAAGTCGACGCTGTTCAAGATCATGGCCGGGCTGGAGCAGCCCAACAACGGCGACGCCATCAAGGACCCCGACGCGACCGTCGGCATCCTGCTGCAGGAACCGCCACTCAGCGAGGGCAAGACCGTGCTCGAGAACGTCGAGGAGGCCGTCGCCACCGTCAAGGGCAAGATGGACCGCTTCAACGCCATCAGCGAGGCGCTCGCGGACCCCGATGCCGACTACGACTCGCTGCTCGCCGAGATGGGCGATCTCCAGGCCGACCTCGACCACGCCAATGCGTGGGACCTCGACTCCCGGCTCGAGCAGGCGATGGATGCGCTGCGCTGCCCGCCGCCGGACGAGCTCGTCGACCACCTCTCCGGCGGTGAGCGACGCCGCGTGGCCCTCTGCAAGCTCCTGCTGGAGCAGCCGACGCTCCTGCTGCTCGACGAGCCCACCAACCACCTCGACGCCGAGAGCGTGGCCTGGCTCGAGGCGCACCTCAAGTCCTATCCCGGTGCCGTGCTCGCCATCACCCACGACCGGTACTTCCTCGACAACGTCGCGGAGTGGATCCTGGAGCTCGACCGCGGCAAGACGCATCCGTACGAGGGCAACTACTCCACGTACCTCGAGACCAAGAAGGACCGTCTCGTCGTCGAGGGCAAGAAGGACGCCAAGCGCTCGAGGATCCTGGAGCGAGAGCTGGAATGGGTGCGCTCCAACCCCAAGGCGCGCCAGGCCAAGAGCCAGGCCCGTCTCAAGAGGTATGAGGAATTGGCGACCGAGGCCGAGCGCAACCGCAAGCTCGACTTCGAGGAGATCAACATCCCGGCCGGCCCGAGACTGGGCGACCAGGTGCTCGATGCCACCGACCTGCACAAGAGCTTCGGCGAGCGTGAGCTGTTCGACGGACTGTCGTTCAGCCTGCCCCGCGCCGGCATCGTGGGCGTGGTCGGCCCGAACGGCGTCGGCAAGTCGACGCTGTTCCGCATGATCGTGGGGGAGGAGAAGCCCGACGCCGGCACGCTCGACGTCGGCAAGACCGTGAGCATCTCCTACGTCGACCAGGGCCGCGGCGGGCTCGACCCGAAGAAGAACATCTGGGAGGTCGTCTCCGAGGGTCTCGACCACATCAAGGTCGCCAACTACGAGGTGCCGAGCCGGGCCTACGTGGCGTCCTTCGGGTTCAAGGGCCCCGACCAGCAGAAGGCCGCCGGCGTGCTGTCCGGCGGCGAGCGCAACCGGCTCAACCTCGCCCTCACCCTCAAGATGGGCGGCAACCTGCTGCTGCTCGACGAGCCCACCAACGACCTGGACGTCGAGACGCTCCAGTCGCTCGAGGACGCGCTCCTGGAGTTCCCCGGATGCGCCGTGGTCGTCTCCCACGATCGGTGGTTCCTCGACCGGGTCGCGACCCACATCCTGGCGTGGGAGGGCGACGCCGCCGACCCGGCCCGCTGGTTCTGGTTCGAGGGCAACTTCGAGGACTACGAGCGCAACAAGGTGCAGCGACTCGGCGAAGAGGCCGCCCGTCCGCACCGCGTCACGTACCGCCGCCTCACGAGGCCCTGAGGCTCAGAACCGCTTGCCGTGGAGCGTCTGCGTGACGCGCTCCATGATGCGCCCGAGCGCGGCGAGCTCCTCCGGAGGCGCGTTCTCGATGAGGTACTCGTGGACGCCACGGACGTGGGTGTGTGCAGCCTTCTCGAGGATGCCGAAGCCGTGGTCGGTGAGCACGGCGCTGACGCCGCGGCCGTCGTCGGAGCACTGGTCGCGCCGGACGATGCCGTCGCGCTCGAGCCGGCTGATCGTGTGGGTGACGCGACTCCGTGAGTGCGCGACCGCGGCGGCCAGCTCGGCCATGCGGATCGAGCGGTCGGGCGCCTCGGAGAGACGCACCAGGATCTCGTACTCCGCCATCGACAGGTCGTGCTGCGTGCGGAGGTCGCGGTCGAGCTGGTCCTGCAGCACCGTGATGCCGCCGAGGAACGCGCGCCAGATGCGCTGCTGCTCCTGGGTCAGCCAGGGAGTGTCGGTGCGGGTCGTCATGTGACCCATCTTACGTACGCCCGGGATGATTGAACGCTCAACCAGTGTTAGGGTGGGTGAAGGTTGAACAATCAACTATAAAGGGGACTTGATTCACATGACCACCACCGCCACCACCGCCATCACCACCGGCACCTGGGCGCTCGACCCGACCCACACCGAGATCGGGTTCACCGTCCGTCACCTCATGAGCAAGGTCCGAGGCAAGTTCGAGACGTTCGAGGGCACCGTCACCACCGGTGACGACATCTCCGACTCCCGCGTCGACGTGAGCGTCGACCTGAGCTCGATCAACACCGGCACCGTCGATCGCGACAACCACCTGCGGTCGAGCGACTTCTTCGAGGTCGACACGCACCCGACCATGACCTTCTCCGCGAAGGACGTCATCGAGAAGTCCGACGGGCTCGTCGTCATCGGCGACCTGACCATCAAGGGCGTCACCCGGACGCTCGAGCTCGCAGTCGACCTGCTGGGCGAAGGTTCCGACCCGTGGGGCGGCACCCGTGTGGGTGTCGAGGCCACCGGCGTGATCAGCCGCAAGGAGTTCGGCGTCGACTTCAACATCCCGCTCGAGGGCGACAAGGTGATGATCGGCGACAAGATCTCGATCATCATCAACGCCGAGGCCGTTCTGCAGAGCTGAACCGCCTCCGCTCAACCTCCAAGGCCGGCCCGATCCCGAGACACGCTCTCAGGACTCGAGGTCGGCCTTGAGGTTCTTGAGCGTCCTCGCGATGTTGCGCTGCTGGAACTCGGCGAACGTGCGGCCACCCGTCACGACCTTGTCGAACGTGTTCGCCACCGCGTCGGGCCAGTGACGTCGGCCGTCGGTCCACGACTCGGTGACCTTCGTGCCGCCCTCGACCTCCTCGAATGCGTATGCCCAGGTGGCGATGCGTGCCCTGACGAACGGTGAGCGCAGCCCGATCTCGTAGACGTCGAACGCGAACCGCTCGCCGGGGTCCGAGACGGTGACGCGGCATCGCGTCCGCCACCGCGCGGCACCGCGCTGGTTCGAGCCGACGAAGACCGTGCCCACGCCGGCGGGCGATCCCGGCTCTGGAACGTCGCCGGCCGTGTTCTCCGGGCTCCAGCGCGGCATCTGGCTCGGGTCGGCGATCAGGCGGTAGATGGTCAGCGGGTCGACGTCGTCGACGACGACGCTGTCCTCGACCGTCAAGGTGCGTGCCATGCGTCTTCTCCTAGGGATGGCTCATCGGGGAGTGGTCATGCGGACGGCGAGGTCGGCATGCAGGCGGGCGATCTCGTCGGCGGGGTGGGAGGCGCGCGGCGTGAACCAGCGCACCAGGTCGATGCTCAGCGAGAGGATGGCGCGCGCGGTACCCGGCACGTCGACGACCTCGAAGGTGCCGTCGGCGACTCCTGCAGAGAGGACGTCCCTCATGACCCGCTCGATCCGCCGCCGATAGTCGGCGATCTCGGCTCGATGCTCGGGCGTCAGCGCGTCGAACTCGTACTGGACGATGCGACCGACGCGGCTGTTCACGGCGTGCCACATGCTGAACTCGCGCACCATGCGGCGAAGGCGCTCCACCGCGTCGGCGTCCTGCGCGGCGGCGGAGCGGATGACCTCGAGCGCCGCCTGATGGCCCTCGACGCTCACCGTGAACAACAGGCTCTCCTTGGTGGCGTGGTGCACGTACACCGCGGCGGGGCTCATGCCGGCGCGAGACGCGATGTCGCGGGTGGTGGTGGCGGTGAAGCCCTTCTCGGCGAATGCCTCCACGGCGGCCTGGAGCAGCCGTTCTCGAGATGTGACTATGGTCATGACGGCCCTCCCTTGGTTGACAGCCTCGCGTAGTGGCCGGATGCTAAGCAAGCGCTTAGTCACCACCGGTGCAGCGTAACCGAGGAGAGGTATCGAGATGCCCGAAGCAGTCATTGTCTCCACCGCCCGATCGCCGATCGGCCGAGCCTTCAAGGGCTCGCTGACCGAGATGCGGGGCGACGACCTCACCGTGCAGATGGTGAAGGCCGCGCTCGCCAAGGTGCCCGAGCTCGACCCGAAGGACATCACCGACCTCATGCTGGGTTGCGGGCTGCCGGGCGGCGAGCAGGGCTTCAACATGGGGCGCGTCGTCGCGGTGCTCGCCGGCTACGACCACCTGCCCGGCACCACGATCACCCGCTACTGCTCGTCGTCGCTGCAGACGACGCGCATGGCATTCCACGCCATCAAGGCCGGCGAGGGTGACGCGTTCATCTCGGCCGGCGTCGAGACCGTCAGCCGCTTCTCCAAGGGCAACAGCGACCACATCGAGGGCCAGGACCTCAAGAACCCCGTGTTCGAGGACGCCATGCAGCGAACCGACAAGCTCGCACAGGGCGGCCAGGAGTGGCACGACCCGCGCGAGGAGGACTCGATCCCCGACGTCTACATCGCCATGGGCCAGACGGCGGAGAACGTGCAGCAGCTCATCGGGATGTCGCGTCAGGAGCAGGACGAGTTCGGCGTGCGCAGCCAGAACCTCGCCGAGAAGGCCATCGCCGACGGCTTCTGGGCCAAGGACATCACCCCCGTCACCCTGCCCGACGGCTCGACGGTGTCGGCCGACGACGGGCCGCGCGCCGGCGTGACGCTCGAGGCCGTCTCCCAGCTCAAGCCGGTGTTCCGTGAGGACGGCACCGTCACGGCCGGCAACTGCTGCGCGCTCAACGACGGCGCTGCCGCGGTCATCGTCATGAGCGACACCAAGGCGAAGGAGCTCGGCCTGACGCCGCTCGCTCGCATCGTCTCGACGGGAGTCACCGGGCTGTCGCCGGAGATCATGGGCCTCGGCCCCGTGGAGGCCACGCGGCAGGCGCTGCACCATGCCGGTATGACGCTCGACGACATCGACCTGTTCGAGATCAACGAGGCGTTCGCGGTCCAGTCGCTCGGATCGGCGCAGGAGCTGGGGATCCCGATCGACAAGCTGAACGTCAACGGCGGCGCCATCGCCGTCGGGCACCCGTTCGGCATGACCGGAGCCCGCATCACGAGCACGCTGATCAACTCGCTCCAGCACCACGACAAGACCTTCGGCGTCGAGACCATGTGTGTCGGCGGCGGCATGGGCATGGCGATGGTCCTCGAGCGCCTCAACTGATGGGCCGCTTCGACGGTCGAGTCGCCATCGTCACGGGCGCCAGCCGGGGCATCGGTCTCGGGGTCGCCGAGCGGCTGGTCGCCGACGGCGCCAAGGTCGTCGTCACGGCGCGCAAGGAGGAGGCGCTCGCCGACGCTGCGGCGTCGCTGGGTGACGGGAACGCCGTGTGGGTGGCCGGCCACGCCGACGACGAGGCCCACCAGGACGAGACCGTCGCGAAGGCGCTCTCGGAGTTCGGGCGCCTCGACATGCTGGTCAACAACACCGGCATCAACCCCGTGTACGGCCGGATGATCGATGTCGACCTGGCCGCCGCGGAGAAGATCCTCCGTGTCAACGTGCTCTCGGCCGTCGCGTGGGCGCAGAAGGCGTACCACGCGGCGCTCAAGGACTGCACTCAGGAGACGGGGGGTGGCGGCATCGTCAACATCGCCTCGATCGGCGGGCTCAAGCCGGCACCCAATCTCGGCATGTACGGGACGTCCAAGGCCGCCCTGATCCACGTGACCCAGGAGCTCGCGCTCGAGCTGGGTCCCGACATCCGCGTCAACGCGGTCGCGCCCGCGGTCGTCAAGACCAAGTTCGCCGGGGCGCTGTACGAGGGTCGTGAGGACGAGGTCGCTGCGACCTACCCGCTCAAGCGGCTGGGGGTGCCGCAGGACGTCGGCTCGGTCGTGGCGTTCCTGCTCTCCGACGACGCGGCCTGGGTGACCGGACAGACCATCGTCATCGACGGCGGACTCATCCTCACCGGGGGAGTGTGACCCCGGCGGGGGTGCCGGGCCGTGGGCGGTCAATGTGACGCAGTCGATGGAAAAACATGAGGAAACCCTCGCATAAAAGTTGAGGTTTCCCTCACGTTTTGCGATGATGGTCGTATGACGACGATTGACACGACCCCAGCCGCCCCCACGACAGCAGAGCGCCGCAAGGCCCTCGTCGACCGCATCGTCGACGGCACCCCGTATGCCGTCGCGTTCGGGGGTCAGGGAGCTCCGTGGCTCGAGCCGCTCGCCGGACTCGTGCGCGACTTCGCGCTCGAGGACGAGCTGGAGTCGCTGCTCGAGCAGGCCGACGCGCTCGTCGCACCCGTTGCTGCTGACCTCATGCGATCCGGCATCCCGTTCACTCCGCTCGCGTGGGCCGACGCCGCTGGGAAGGCCCGCTCTGACGCTGACGAGTCCGACGACGACGCCACCACCTCTGACCTGCCTGACGCTGACCTCCTGGCATCGCCCGCCGCCTCCCTGCCGGGCATCCTGCTCACCCAGCTCGCCGGCCTCCGCGCGCTCAAGAGCCAGGGCCTCGACCCGCGCGACGTCCGGCCGGTTTCCGTCATCGGGCACTCGCAGGGACTCATCGCCGCCGAGGCGCTCACCGCATCCTCCACCCCTGACACCGAGGCCCAGCTGCTCGCCTACGCGCGCCTGATCGGTGCCGCCGCCCAGGTCGTCGGACGTCGACGTGGACTGCTCGGCGACACGATGCTGAGTGTCACCGGCGAGAGCCCGGAGCGCATCCGGGCCGCTCTGGCCGACCTGCCGGCATCGGCGCGCGTCGTCATGAACCTGCGCAACGGCCGCCGCAGCGTCGTGCTCTCCGGCCCCGAGGACGGCCTCCGTCGCGCCACCGGCCTGCTCGAGGACGTCGCCGAGATCGAGCGCGTCGAACGTGAACGTCGCACGACCGGCGGCGCCGCATTCGCCCCCGTGCTCGACCCGATCGCGACCGGGCTTGCCTTCCATCACCCCGATCTCGCCGATGCCGCCGACCTCGTCGCCACCTGGGCCGAGGCCTGTGGCCTCGACGCAGCGCTGGCCCGCACCCTGACGATGCGTGCCGTCGTCGAGCCGGTCGACTGGGTCGACTCGCTGGAGTCGGCGATGGACGCCGGCGCTCGCTGGCTCATCGACCTCGGTCCGTCCGACCTCGCGACCAAGCTCTCCGCCCGCGAGCTCCGCATCCGCGGTGTCGGTGTCGTGCCCGCCACGACCCGCGAGGGTCACCGCTCGCTCACCGCGCCAGGCGCGACCCCGCGCGTCGCGACGCCGTGGTCCGCCTATGCACCGTCCGTCGTGACCCTGCCCGACGGCTCCCTGCACGCCGAGACCCGCTTCAGCCGCCTCACCGGCCGCTCACCGGTCCTGCTCGCCGGCATGACGCCGACGACCGTCGATCCCGCGATCGTCGCCGCGGCCGCGAACGCCGGCTTCTGGTCCGAGCTCGCCGGCGGCGGACAGGTCAGCGAGCCGATCTTCGAGAAGAACGTCGCCAAGCTCGACGCGCTCCTCGACGACGGCCGCACCTACGCCTTCAACTCGCTGTTCCTCGACCCGTACCTGTGGAAGCTGCACCTCGGTGGCCAGCGCCTGGTGCAGAGGGCCCGTGCGGCCGGTTCCGCCGTCGACTCGGTCGTCGTCACGGCCGGCATCCCCGATCTCGACGACGCCGTCGCGCTCGTCGACGAGCTGCGTGAGGTCGGCATCGAGCACGTCGTGTTCAAACCCGGCACCGTCAAGCAGATCCGCCAGGTCGTCGCCATCGCCGACGCGGTGGCCCCGCTGCCGCTGATCGTCCAGATCGAGGGCGGCAAGGCCGGCGGCCACCACTCCTGGGAGGACCTCGACGAGCTCCTGCTGACGACCTACGCCGACCTGCGCTCGCACGACAACATCGTCGTCGTCGTGGGCGGCGGCGTGGGCACGCCTGAAGCCGCCTCCGCCTACATCGGCGGCACCTGGGCGCACCGCCACGGCTACCCGGCCATGCCGCTCGACGGCGTGCTCGTCGCCACCGCGGCGATGGCGACGCTCGAGGCGACCACCGCCCCCGAGGTCAAGCAGCTGCTCGTCGACACCCCCGGCACGCCCGAGTGGATCGGTGCCGGAACCGCCGTGGGCGGCATGGCGTCCAGCCGCAGCCAGCTCGGCGCCGACATCCACGAGATCGACAACACCGCGTCCCAGACCGGTCGCCTGCTCGACGAGGTCGCCGGCGACGCCGAGGCCATCGAAGCCCGGCGCGACGAGATCGTCGAGGCGCTCAACCGCACGTCCAAGCCGTACTTCGGCGACGTCGACACCATGACGTACGCCCAGTGGCTGTCGCGGTTCCTCGAGCTCTCGGGCACGCCCGCCTGGCTCGACGTGACCCTGCGCGACCGGTTCCACGCGATGCTGCAGCGCTCCGAGGCCCGCCTGAACGACGCCGACCACGGCGACGTCCCCACGATGTTCCCCGAGTCGGCCGACGTCGAGTTCGGCGCCGTGGCCCTGACCAAGCTGCTCGAGGCCTACCCCGCAGCCGCCGACGTCGTCCTGCACCCGGCCGACGTCCCCTTCTTCATCACCGAGTGCAAGCGTCTCGGCAAGCCGGTCAACTTCGTGCCGGTGATCGATGCCGACATCCGTCGCTGGTGGCGCTCGGACTCCCTCTGGCAGGCCCACGAGGCCCGCTACGCCGCCGACGGCGTCTGCGTCATTCCCGGCCCGGTCTCCGTCGCCGGCATCGACCGCGTCGACGAGCCGGTCGCCGACCTGTTGCGCCGCTTCGAGTCTGCGGTGGTTGACGACGTCGTGGCCGGTGGCCGTTCGCCGCTCGCCGTGACCGGTCGCCGACGCGTCGAGGACGCCTCCGATGTCGTGTCACTCGCGCTGGCCGCTCCGGACGTCGTCTGGGCGGGTCGCACGGTCCGCAACCCCGTGCGCCGACTCGGTGACGGTTGGGTCCTCGTCGACGCCGACCGCGCCGAGCACCCCGAGACCGGTGCCGTCATCGTCCCGGACGGCCGCACCGCGGTGCTGTCCGTGCCGCTCGCACGCGACGGGGACGTGCTGTCGCTCCGTCTCGAGATCGGCGACGACGCCCCGACCGGGGCCGTGCCCGTCATCACGACGGATGCAGCCGCGACGGCGATGCGCTCGCTGACCGCGGCCGCCGCCGGCGGCGTCACGCCCTCGGTCGAGGACGGCCGCGCGACGCTCGACGTCACGTGGGATCCCGACCTCGTGGCCGACCACGCCGGTGTCGTCGGAGTCGACGGCCCGACCCATGACGCTGCCCAGGTGCCGGACGTCCTCGTCGGGCTCGCGTGGCCCGCGGTGTTCGCCGCGGTCGCCGACGCGACCACCGACGACGGGCACCCCGTCGTCGAGGGCATGCTCGACCTCGTCCACCTCGACCACGCGATCGACCTGACCGCCGGCCTGCCGGCCACCACGGCGCAGCTCTCCATCACCGCTGCCACCGCGTCGGTGGCCGACACCGACATGGGTCGCGTCGTGACCGTGGATGTCGTGATCAACACCGGTGGGCGGCACCTCGCCACCCTGGTCGAGCGGTTCGCCGTGCGCGGCCGCTCCGGCGACCTCGCGCTCACAGACCCGGATCGCGCCGGTGGCACGCTCGACGACACCCGCGAGACCCCGCGCCGTTCGCGCGCGTCGGCGACCGTCGACGCTCCCGACGACCTGCGAGCCTTCGCAGCCGTCACCGGCGACCACAACCCGATCCACACCAGCATCGCCGCCGCCCGCATGGCCGGGCTCGGTGCCCCGATCGTCCACGGCATGTGGATCTCGGCCGCCGCACAGCGTGCGCTCGCCGTCGAGACGGGTCGCCGGATCAGCGGCTGGACCAGCCGGTTCATGAGCCCTGTGCGCCCCGGCGCCCGCGTCGACGTGCGCGCCGACCGCATCGGGCTCGACTCCGGCGACGAGGTCGTCGACGTCACCTGCCGCGTGGACGGCGAGGTCGTCATGGCCGCGTCCGCCCGCCTGACGTCACCGCGCACCGCCTACGTCTTCCCGGGCCAGGGCATCCAGCACCTGGGCATGGGCATGGCCGGCTACCAGCGCAGCAAGGCCGCCCGTGCGATCTGGGACCGCGCCGACAAGCACACCCGTGACGTGCTCGGCTTCTCGATCCTCACGGTCGTCCGCGACAACCCGACCGAGATCGTGGCCGACGGGACGTCGCACCGTCACCCCGACGGCGTGCTGTTCCTGACCCAGTTCACCCAGGTCGCCATGGCCGTGCTCGGCGCGGCCCAGATGGCCGAGCTGCGTGAGGCCGGCGCCTTCGTCGAGGGTTCCGTGCTGGCCGGCCACTCCGTGGGCGAGTACAACGCCCTCGCCGCGGTGTCCGGCGTCATCCCGCTGGAGGCCGTCGTCGAGGTCGTGTTCCAGCGCGGCTCCGTCATGCACACGCTCGTGGCGCGTGACGCCGAGGGCCGCAGCGACTATCGCCTCGCGGCGATCCGCCCATCGCAGCTCGGCATCGCCGACGAGGACGTCTCGGCCTTCGTCGACGGCGTGTCCGAGCGCACCGGCGAGTTCCTCGAGATCGCCAACTACAACCTCAAGGGCTCGCAGTACGCCATCGCCGGAACTGTCGACGGGCTCAAGGCGCTCGAGGCCGAGATCGAGGAGCGCCGTGCGGCGTTCGGCGGCAAGGCCGCGTTCATCCTCGTGCCGGGCATCGACGTGCCGTTCCACTCCCGCGTCCTGCGCGGGGGAGTCCCGGACTTCCGGGCTCGCCTCGAGGAGCTGCTTCCCGCCGCGATCGATCCGGCCACCCTGGTCGGGCGCTACGTACCCAACCTGGTGCCGCGGCCGTTCAGCCTCGACCGCGACTTCCTGTCCGAGATCGCCGAGCTCGCGCCCGGTGGTCCGCTCGACGCGGTGCTGGCCGACTTCGACGCGTGGTCGGACCGCTCCGGTGAGCTCTGCCGCCTCGTGCTGATCGAGCTGCTGGCCTGGCAGTTCGCCAGCCCGGTGCGCTGGATCGAGACCCAGGACCTGATGTTCAGGTCGCGCGCGGACAGTGTTGATGGAGTTTGGGGCCTCGGCATCGAGCGCATCGTCGAGATCGGCGTGGGTTCCGCCCCGACCGTGGCGAACCTCGCGTCCTCGACGCTGAAGCTCCCTTCCGTCCAGCGCACCCTCGGCGGGCCCGTCCAGGTCCTCAACGCCGAGCGCGACGCCGGTGTGCTGTTCGCCACCGACGAAGAGCCCGTCGAGGACGACGAGCCCGTGGAGGAGTCCGCTCCGACGACCGACACGGCGACTGTGCCGGCCGAAGCCCCGAAGGCCGCGCCGGCCACCTCGTCCGGCCCGCGCCCTGACGACCTGACATTCGGCGCCGCCGACGGCACGAAGCTGCTCGTCGCATGGTGGACGAAGCTGCGTCTCGACCAGATCGGTGCCGCCGACTCCATCGAGACGCTGTGCGACGGCGTGTCCTCGCGCCGCAACCAGCTGCTCGTCGACCTCGGTGGCGAGCTCGGGCTCGGTGCCATCGACGGTGCCGCTGAGGCCGACATCCCGACGCTGTCGACGCAGGTCACCGGCCTGGCCCGCAGCTACAAGCCGTTCGGCCCCGTGCTGAGCGAAGCCCTCGCCGACCACCTGAAGAAGGTGCTCGGTCCGGCCGGCAAGAAGCAGGCCGCGATCACCGAGCGTGTCACGGAGACCTGGCAGCTCGGCCCCGGCTGGGCGAAGCACGTCCTGGCCGAGTTCGCGCTCGCGACCCGTGAGGGATCCAGCGTCCGCGGCGGCGACCTCGGTACCACCACGGTGTCCTCCGCGGCCGACGTCGACTCAGCCGTCGACGCCAGCGTGCAGGCCGTCGCCGGCCGTCACGGCGTGTCGGTCGACCTGCCGAGCGCCGGGGGAGGGGAAGCGACGGTCGATGCCGCCGCCCTCGCCGAGATCACCGGTGAGATCACCGGTGCCGACGGCGTGCTCGCCAGCACCGCCCGTCACCTGCTCAGCCGCCTCGGCCTCGACGACGCACCCGCGGCGGTCGAGACCTCGGCCGACGACGAAGAGGTCCTGGCCCGGGTCGAAGCCGAGCTCGGCAGCGACTGGGTCAACCTCACCGCTCCCGCGTTCGACGAGCGACGTGCCGTGCTGATCGACGACCGCTGGGCCAGTGCCCGCGAGGACGTCGCCCGCATCGCCGCAGGTCAGGATGTCGACGCGACATTCAGCGGATCCGGTGAGATCGTCGCCGGCCAGGCCCGCTGGTGGGCCTCACGCACCGACGACTCGGACCTGAGCGAGCGCCTCGAGCGCATCGCCCAGGACGCCGTCAGCGACGAGCCCGGCACGCACGCCGGCGAGGTCGCCGTCGTCACCGGTGCGAGCAAGGGCTCCATCGCGGCGTCCGTCGTCGGACGCCTGCTGGCCGGGGGCGCCACCGTCGTGGCGACCACCTCGGGCCTGGACGACCGCAAGATGCGGTTCTTCCGCGAGCTCTACCGCTCGCAGGCTCGCGCCGGCGCGGCCCTGTGGATCGTGCCCGCCAACATGGCGTCGTTCACCGACGTCGACGACCTCGCGTCGTGGATCACCTCCGCCCAGACCCGCACGGTCGGCAGCACCACGACCGTCGTCAAGCCGGCGCTCACGCCCACGGCACTGTTCCCCTTCGCGGCTGGTCGCGTCGCCGGTGACCTCAACGACGCCGGCAGCCGGGCCGAGATCGACACCCGCATCCTGCTGTGGTCGGTCGAGCGCCTCATCGGCGCGCTGGCGGCCCACGGACGCGATCACGACATCGCGGCGAGGCTGCACGTCGTCCTCCCGGGTTCACCCAACCGCGGCACGTTCGGCGGCGACGGCGCGTACGGCGAGGCCAAGGCCGCGCTCGACGCGATCGTGGCCAAGTGGCGTGCCGAGCGCACGTGGGGCGAGCGCGTCACGCTGGTCCACGCCATCATCGGCTGGGTGCGTGGCACCGGCCTGATGGGCGGCAACGACCCGCTGGTCGAGGCCGTCGAGGCCGCCGGCGTCCGCACCTGGACCCCGGACGACATGGCCGACGCCCTGCTCGAGACCTGCACGGTCGAGGCACGTGAGTCCGCCGCCGAGCGGCCGCTGACGGTCGACCTGACCGGCGGACTCGCCGACGTCGACCTCGACATGAAGGCCCTCGCGGCCGACGTCGAGCTTCCCGTCGCCGAGACGACCGAGACGGCACCCGCGGTCGCGGCCCTGGCCCCGTCACCGGCTCAGCTGCCGGTCGCCGAGGCGCCGGAGTGGGGCGAGGTCACAGCCCGTCCCGAGGACATGGTCGTCATCGTCGGTGCCGGCGAGCTCGGCCCGTACGGGTCCGCCCGTACCCGGTTCGAGATGGAGGTCGACGAGGAGCTCTCCGCCGCCGGCGTCCTGGAGCTGGCCTGGAGCACCGGACTGGTGACCTGGGACGAGAACGTGGGCGGTTGGTACGACACCGAGAGCGGCGACGCGATCGACGAGTCGGAGATCCACGAGCGCTACCACGACACCGTCGTCGAGCGCTGTGGCATCCGCACCTACGGCGACGACGGCTCGATGCGGGACAACACCGCGCCGCTGCTGACGTCGGTCTACCTCGACGACGACCTCACCTTCACGGTGGGCAGCGAGACCGAGGCCCGGGCGATGCAGGACGCCGACCCCGAGCGCACGGTCATCGCCGCCACGGCGGAAGGCGACTGGACCGTCACGCGCAAGGCCGGCACCGAGATCCGCGTGCCGCGCCGCATGAAGCTCTCGCGCACCGTCGGCGGCCAGATCCCGACCGGGTTCGACCCGGCCGTCTGGGGCATCCCCTCCGAGCTGATCGAGGGCACCGACCGCGTGGCGGTCTGGAACCTCGTCTGCACGGTCGACGCGTTCCTGTCGAGCGGGTTCACGCCCGCCGAGCTGATGCGCTGGGTGCACCCGGCCCTCGTGGCCAACACCCAGGGCACCGGCATGGGCGGCATGAGCTCGATGCACGCGCTGTACATCAACACGCTGCTGGGCGAGAACAACCCGAACGACATCCTGCAGGAGGCGCTGCCGAACGTCATCGCCGCTCACGTCGTGCAGTCGTACGTCGGCAGCTACGGATCGATGATCCACCCGGTCGCCGCGTGCGCCACCACGGCCGTCTCGGTCGAGGAGGGCGTCGACAAGATCCGCCTCGGCAAGGCCGAGTTCGTCGTGGCCGGTGGTTTCGACGACCTCAGCACCGAGGGCATCATCGGCTTCGCCGACATGTCGGCCACCGCCGACACCGGCGTCATGCTCGCCAAGGGCATCGACGAGCGCCGGGTCAGCCGGGCCAACGACCGCCGGCGTGGCGGGTTCGTGGAGTCGCAGGGTGGCGGCACGCTGCTGCTGGCCCGCGGCGACGTCGCGGCCCGCATGGGCCTGCCGGTCCTCGGTGTCGTGGCCTACGCGTCCTCGTTCGCCGACGGCGTGCACACGTCGATCCCGGCGCCCGGCATCGGCGCGCTGGCGGCCGGCCTCGGTGGACGCGAGTCGGCTCTGGCCCGCTCGCTCACGGCGCTCGGCCTCACGGCCGACGACATCGGCGTGGTCAGCAAGCACGACACGTCGACGGACGCCAACGACCCGAACGAGTCCGAGCTGCACGAACGGCTCGCGTCGGCGATCGGTCGCAGCCCCGGCAACCCGTTGTTCGTCGTCTCGCAGAAGACGCTCACCGGCCACGCCAAGGGCGGTGCGGCGGCCTTCCAGCTCGTCGGGCTGACCCAGGTGCTGGGCTCCGGCACCGTGCCGCCGAACCGCAGCCTCGACTGCGTCGACGACGTCCTCGCCGAGCACGAGCACCTGGTGTGGCTGCGCGAGCCGCTGGCCGCCGGCCCGCTGAAGGCCGGTCTGGTGACGAGCCTCGGGTTCGGTCACGTGGCCGGACTCATTGCGCTCGCGCACCCGCAGGCGTTCCTCGAGGCGCTGGACCCGGCCGATCGCGAGCAGTACGTCGCGCAGTCGCGGGCCCGGACGATCGAGGGCCGACTCCGGATCACCCGCACGATGTGCGGTGGCGCTCCGGCGTACCAGAAGCCGTCCGGCCGTCGACTCGGCAGCAACGGTGTGCGGAATCTCGAGGCGTCCATGCTGCTCGACCGCGACGCCCGTCTCGGCGACGACGACGTCTACACCGCCACTGCGTGCCGATGACCGTCATCGGAGTGGGGGTCGACCTGGTCCACGTGCCGTCGTTCGCGGACCAGCTCGAGCAGCCCGGCTCGGAGTTCGCTGCGGTGTTCACCTCGGGCGAGCGCCGCGACGCGAACGGTCGCAGCACCGACGCGGCCCGGCACCTCGCGGCACGCTGGGCGGCCAAGGAGGCCGTGGTCAAGGCCTGGTCGGCGTCGCTCTACGGCACGGCGCCCGTCATGAGCGATGAGGCACTGCGCCTGATCGAGGTCGTCCTGGACGCGTGGGGCCGCCCGCGCATCCGCATGCACGGAGAGGTCGCCAAGCACCTCGAGGGCTGCTCGCTGGAGATCTCGCTCAGCCACGACGGTGACTACGCGACCGCCTACGCCGTGTTGTCCGACGACAGCAGATAGGCCGCGAGCAGCCGCTTCAGCTCGACCACGGCTTCCTCGTGGCTCTGGCCGTCGCGGATCGAGAAGTTGAGCATCGAGTACACGACGTGGATGATCACCTCGGCCATGATCGTGCGGCGCTCACGCGGTGTGCCGGGCGTCAGGGGTCCGAGCACGTAGGCGACCTGGCTAGCGAGCTCTCGCTCGGTGACGGCGGCCGTGGCGCGGGTGGCGGGCGTCGACTGGACCGCGTGCCAGACCGCGCGGCGCGACGGGTCTCCCGTCCAGAGGGCCGCCACGTGGTCGATGAGACGGTCGAGGAACTTCAGCCAGTCCAGCGACGGGATCTCGCTGGCGAACTGCTCGAGCTCCTGGCGCACGGCCACCGCGTCGACGCGATCGAGCTCGCAGACGATGACGTACTTGTTCTGGAAGAACTGGTAGAGCGTGCCGATCGGCAGGCCGGCGCGGTGCGCGACCTCTTCGCAGGTGAACGACTCGAACCCGACCTCGAGCAGAAGCTCGCGTGACACCTCGAGCAGGTGGTCGAACTTCTTGTGGCTGCGCTCCTGGGTCGGACGCCGCCGTGGTTCGAGGATTTCCGCGGTCACGCGCCGACTCTAACTCTCTGTGACACCGTGAGTGTTCAGGCTCGCGTTGAGGCCCGCGGCGATCAGGGGCTCGATGAGGTTGCCGATGCCGTCGAAACCACTGCCCAGCGTCTGTCCGTGCGAGTGCCGGTAGTAGATGCCCTCGAGGATGACGGCGAGCTTGAAGAACGCGAGGGCGAGGTGGAAGTCCAGGTCGTCGACGTCGCGTCCGGACTGGGCGTGATACCGCTCCAGCACGTCGCCGCGGGACAGGTAGCCGGGTGCCAGCGGGGCGTCGGTGACCATGGCCCCGACCGCGTCCGGCGCACCGGAGTCGTCGTGGAGCGTGTCGGCGAGCTGCTGGTAGGCGATCAGCACCGCGACGTCGGTGAGCGGGTCGCCGAGGGTGCTCATCTCCCAGTCGAGCACCGCGTTGACGGTGTCGCTGTCGTCGTCGACGAGCAGGTTGTCGAGCCGGAAGTCGCCGTGCACGATCGTGGCGTCGCCGCCGGTGGGAATGTTCCCCTCGAGCCGGGCGATGAGCTCGTCCATGCCGGCGATCTCACGGCTGCGGGACGACTCGAGCTGCTTCTTCCAGCGTCGGACCTGACGCTCGAGGTATCCGTCCGGCCGGCCGAAGTCGGTCAGCCCGACGTCCGCAGGATCCACGGAGTGCAGGGCCACGAGCGTGTCGACCATCCGCTCGGTGATGTGGCGGGTGCGGTCGGCGCCGAGGGCGTCCAGCTGGGTGGCCCGGCTGTAAGGCGTGCCGCTGACCCGCTCCATGACGTAGAACGGCGCCCCGATGACGCCGTCGTCCTCGCACAGCGCGAACGTCTCGGGCACCGGGACGTCCGTGGGCCCGAGGGCGGTGATGACGCGGTGCTCGCGCGTCATGTCGTGCGCCGTGGCGAGGACGTGGCCGAGCGGTGGGCGCCGGACGATGACCTCGGCGCTGCCGTCGGTGACCGCGTACGTGAGGTTCGACTTGCCGCCGGTGATGAGGTCGGCCTCGAGCGGGCCCGTGAGCAGGCCGGGGCGCTCGGCCGCGAGCCACGTGGCCAGGGCGTCGGTGTCGAGCCCCTCGACTGAACTCATGGGCTGGGTCAGTCCTTCGGTCCGCCGGCCACGTAGATGACCTGGCCGGACACGAACCCTGCGCCCTCGCTGACGAGGAACGAGACGGTGTGGGCGATGTCCTCCGGCTGGCCGACGCGGGCGACCGGGATCTGCTCGGCGTTGTACTTCTTGAAGTCCTCGAAGTCGACGCCGAGACGTTCCGACGTGGCGGCGGTCATCTCGGTCTCGATGAACCCGGGCGCGATCGCGTTGGCGGTGATGCCGTACTTGCCGAGCTCGATGGCGAGCGTCTTGGTGAAGCCCTGGATGCCGGCCTTGGCGGCCGAGTAGTTGGCCTGGCCGCGGTTGCCGAGCGCCGAGGTGCTCGACAGGTTGACGATGCGGCCGAACTTCGCCTCGGTCATGTGCTTCTGGGCTGCCTTGGTCATGAGGAACGAGCCACGCAGGTGCACGCCCATCACGGCGTCCCAGTCGTCCACGGTCATCTTGAAGAGCATGTTGTCGCGGATGATCCCCGCGTTGTTGACCAGCACGGTGGGCGGGCCGAGCTCGTCGACGATGCGCTCCATGGCGGCGTCGACACTCGCGGCGTCGCTGACGTCCGCCCCGATGGCCAGGGCGGCGCCGCCGGCGGACGCGATGGCGTCGACCGTCGTCGCGCAGGCCGATTCGTCGAGGTCGAGGACCGCGACCCGGTAGCCGTCGGCGGCCAGTCGCTTGGCCACGCCGGCACCGATGCCGCGCGCGGCTCCGGTGACGATCGCGGTGCGTGGATCTGCGGTCTCGGCGCTGTCGGCCATGGGTCTCCTTCAGGCGTGGATGGGGGAGTAAGCGCTTGCTTAGGTCCGGCTCCAGACCGTAGCAGAAATGACCCGGACCAAAAGGTGAGGAAATCCTCATCTTGTTGTATAGTTGAGGAAAGCCTCATGTTTCAGGCCATCACCAACACGACCGGAGACGACGTGACTCAGCTCGACACCCAGCAAGCTTCGACCCACGCGACACCTGACCACCGGAGCGTCCTCACGCAGCGACGCGACGAGCAGTTCGCCCGGGTCGAGCCGAAGGGCACACGCGTCTACACCGCTCTCGAGCGGGCCGAGACTCTCGTGGATCCGGGCACCTTCGTGCTCCTGACGCCTTTACGCAAGGCGGGACCCACGAGCAGCGCCGGTGTCGTCACCGGATGGGGCACCACCAGCGGCCACCCCGTCGTCGTGATCAGTCACGACGCGGCGGTGGGTGCCGGTGCGATCGGAGCGGTCTTCGCCGAGACGGTGATGGCCGCCCAGCGGCTCGCCATCGACAAGGGCTACCCGATCGTCTACATCAACGACTCCGGCGGGGCCCGCATCCATGACGGCATCCATGCCCTCCACGGCTGCGGTGGCATCTTCGCCCTCAACGTCGAGGCCAGCCACAAGGTGCCGCAGATCTCGCTGATCCTCGGACCAGCAGCTGGAGCGGCCGCCTACTCGCCGGCCCTCACCGACTGGACGATCATGGTCGCCGACCAGGCCCAGATGTTCCTGACCGGACCGGCGATCGTCAAGGCCGCCACCGGCGAGGACGCCTCCGCCGAGGACATCGGCGGCTCGCGCATGCACACCACCGTCAGCGGCGTCGCCCACCTCGAGGTCCCGTCCGAGGACGCGGCCCTCGACGCGGCGCGCGACCTGCTCTCCTTCCTGCCGCCGCATGTCGGTGGCGCCCAGAAGGTCGTCGAGCCGCGTCCGGCCGATCCCGCAGCCGTCGAGCGCCTGCCGTTCGTCGTGCCCGACAAGTCCAGCGTCGTCTTCGACATGAACGAGGTCCTCGACGCGGTGCTCGACGACCGTCAGCGCCTCGAGGTCATGCCCACCCACGCACCGAGCGTGCTCACCGTGTTCGGCCACCTGGACGGCCGGCCCGTCGCCGTCGTGGCCAACCAGCCGCAGGCCCGCGGCGGCATCCTCGACGCCAAGGCGTCGGTCAAGATCTCCCGGTTCGTCGACTTCTGCTCGAAGTTCGGCCTGCCGATCGTCACCTTCGTCGACGTGCCCGGCTTCCTGCCCGGCACGGTCGAGGAGGGCCGCGGCGTCATCACCCAGGGCGCCACGATGCTGCGCGCCTACGTCGAGGCGTCCTCGCCCGTGCTCACCGTCGTGGTCCGCAAGGCCTACGGCGGCGCGTACATCGCCATGGGCGCCAAGTCGCTCGGCGCCGACTTCACCTGGGCCTGGTCCGGGTCCGAGATCGCGGTCATGGGTCCGGGTGGCGCCGTTGCGCTCCTGCACCGACGCGCGCTCAAGGAGGCCGAGGAGCCGGAGGTCCTGCGCGACGAGCTGGCCGCGGAGTACCGCGAGAACGTCGCCCGCCCCTACCTCGCAGCCGAGGCCGGTATCGTCGACGACGTGATCCTCCCCGAGGAGACCCGCGGCCGCATGGTCGACGCCCTGCGCATGCTGACGCACGAGTCGGCCGGCTGATGCACGAGGCGAAGGCCGAGATCGTCGCGAACGTCTGGAAGCTCATCGCCTCGCCCGGCGACGAGGTCGGGGCCGGCGACGTGATCGCCGTGCTCGAGACGATGAAGATGGAGATCCCCGTCATCGCGCCGGTCAGCGGAAGCGTGTCCGAGGTGCGGGTGACCCAAGGGCAGATCGTCCAGGAGGGCGACGTCATCGCGGTCATCGACTGACCTTCTGCGATCATCAGGCGCGTGCACGACATCCACCTCCCGATGCGCTGGGGCGACCTCGACCAGCTGAACCACGTCAACAACGTGGTCTACGTCGACTACGCGATGGAGGCCAGGGCCCAGCTCGTCGACGACGGGGAGCTCGCCGCCGACCTGCCGATCCGCCACGTCCGCGTCGACTTCGTGCGCCCGCTGCTGCTGAGCAGCAAGCCCGTCCTCGTCCGGTCGACGCTCGAGGGTGACGTGGTGACCCACGAGATCCGGTCACAGGACGGCTCCGCGCTGTTCAGCACGGTCGCCGTCGAGCACGGCGTGCCCCAGACCGTGGACGATCGACGGGGCGTGCCGCAGGACCTGAAGCTGCGGCGGTCAGACGTCGGCCCGGACGGATCGGTCACGCTGCCACGGCTGTTCGAGCTGTTCCAGGAGTCGCGGATCCAGTCGTTCGGCCGCACCCTTCCGCACCGGGTGGCGGGACGCTTCGTGGTCGGCCGGGTCGAGCTCGACCTCGGCGAACCGCTGCCGTGGCGCCGCGACCCCTATGTCGTGCACGGCCACATCGCGCACGTCAGCCGCTCGTCGTTCAGCTCGGTCACGCGCATCGAGGGCGGCAGGTACGGCTCGGCGACGGCCACGCTCGTCGGTTTCGACCTGGCGGAGCAGACGTCGCGGGTGCTCGACGACGACGAGCGCGAAGCCCTCAGCGCCGGCCTGTTGCCAGACGACTAGGCCTGTGCGTCCGCAGTGTTCACCATGAACGTCGCCGCGTGCTGGACGTAGGCCCAGAACTCCGCGTCCTGCTCTGGCGTCAGGTCGACGGCGTCGAGGCCCTCACGGAAGTGCCGGAGCCAGTGGTCGCGGGCCTCCATCGTCACGGCGAACGGAGCGTGTCGCATGCGAAGCCGCGGGTGGCCCCGCTGGTTCGAGTACGTGGTGGGTCCGCCCCAGTACTGCACGAGGAACATCGTGAACCGCGCTGCCGCGGGCGCGAGGTCCTCGTCCGGGTACAGCGGCCGCAGCACCTCGTCGGTGGCGACGCCCTCGTAGAAGACCTCCACGATCCGGGCGATCGTCTCGTGGCCGCCGATCTGCTCGTAGAACGTCGGCCCAGTAGTCGGCTCAGCCGTCGGTTCCGTCACGGCTCCTCCGCCGGCGGCTGGCCGGGGATGAACGAGGTGGGGATGTGGATGCCGGCCTCGTCGAAGCGTGCCTTGATGCGCTGACGCAGCGCGCGGGCCACCGGCCACTGCTGCAGGGGAGCGGTCTTCAGCACCACCCGGACGACCGCGCCGTCCTTGTCGAAGCGTTCGACGCCCCACACCTCGGGGGCCTCGATGATGATGTCGTGGTAGCGCTCGTCCTCGTACATCGCGGTGGCCTCCTCCTGCAGGAGCTGCTGCACCTGGTCGAGGTTGGACTCGTAGGCGACGGTGATGTCGAGCACCGTGCGGGCCCAGTTCTGGCTCTGGTTGCCGACCCGCAGGATCTCGCCGTTGCGGACGTACCAGACGGTGCCGTCGACGTCGCGCAGCCGCGTGACGCGGAGGCCGACGGCCTCGACCGTGCCGACGGCCTCGCCGAGGTCGACCGAGTCACCGACGCCGTACTGGTCCTCGAGGATCATGAAGATGCCGCTGAGGAAGTCCTTGACGAGGTTCTGGGCACCGAAGCCGAGGGCGATGCCGACGATGCCGGCGCTCGCGATGATCGGCGCGATGTTCACGCCGACCTGGTCGAGCGCCATGACGATGACGATCGCGAAGATCAGGCCACCGGCGATGCTCTTGAGGATCGATCCCATGGTCTGGGCGCGCTGCTGGCGGCGCTCGCCCGCTCCGGGGCGCAGGTCGGCGAGCACGGCGCCGGCCTTGGTGCCGGCGATCACGCCGGGCACGGTGCCCGCACTGGCGCGACGGACGACGCGATCGATGGCCCGGTTCACCAGCCAGCGGAACAGGAGTCCGACGACGATGATGACGACGATTGCCCCGGGCGTGGCCACGTACCACGGCAGCTCACGGTCCCCGGGCAGGTTCCACTGCGCGGGGAGCAACCAGCCGAGGTGGGACATGGCTACCAGCGTACGGGCGGCTACGATCTGACCATGAAGGCTCTCGCTCGCACTGTTGGCATTCTCACGTCATCGGCCGTGCTGCTCGTCGGCTTGGCCACCCCCGCGATGGCCGACGCCCCGGTCACGTGGGCCGAAGGGGAGTCCCGCAGCATGCTCGAGAACCTGATCTTCTTCGGCGGCTCGACCCTCGGCCTCATCGCGGCCATCTCGTTGTTCGCCCTGATCACCGCCCGCAACAACTACGTGCCCCCGCCGCCGGGCACCGACGTCGAGGTCGCGTCCGACCACTGATCGTCGCCGGTTCCGGCAAACCGATCCCGGCACCTCTCCTTTCCTGCCAGCATGTCCGCAGGGCCGACGAAAGGTGCACTCCCATGAGACTCCGAGCCAGCGTTGCGGTCATCGCACTCCTGCTAGCAGGTGCCTGCGGTGGTTCCGACGAACCCACCGCAGAGCCGACCAAGACCACCTCGCCATCGGCCAGTGAGTCACCCGCGTCCGAGGCCTTGGTGGCCGCGCCCGGCCGCATCGGCCCCGCCGTGGTCGGGATGACGGTCGACGAGGCGAGTGGGACCGGGCTGTTCGAGCCGTTCGCCGAGAGGGCTGACGACCCCTGCAAGGACGAGAACCCGCCGATCCAGTGGAAGGCGCCGAACACCGAGAAGCTCACGGTGCGGGTCAAGGACGACAAGATCGAGTCCCTCGGCGTCCGAGACGGCGTGAAGACGGCCAAGGGCATCGGCGTCGGCTCCACCTACGGCGACCTCAAGGCGGCGTATCCCGACGCGAAGGCCGAGCCCTCACAGGCGCTCGGGTCGACGGCGTACCGCCAGGACGGCAACAAGTGGCTGGGCCTGGCGTTCAACGAGGAGGTCGATGAGATCAAGGACTCCTCGAAGGTCACGTACCTCCAGGTCTCGGTGGACTCGAAGCCCGCCACCTTCCTGAGCGGCTGCGGCTGACCGGTCGGTGGTCGAGGGTCAGCCGGCCTGCTGAGCGCGTAGGGCACGCGCGAGGTCGTCGCGGCCCTCTGCCACGTAGCGGGTCGCGGCCGCCGGCGCCGACGTCGAGGCCAGCCACGCGTCGACCTTGTCGAGCGCTGCCTGCGCCGGGTTGGCGAGCGGGAACAGGTAGACCAGCGCGACCTGGCCGATCCAGACTCCGTGGTCGTCGATGATCGTCTCGGCCATCTCCAGATAGCGGTCGACGAACGGCTCGAGCACCTCGGCCTGGCCGGTCACCTGGAAGGCCAGCGCGATGTTCCGCCGGGTCTCGTTGGGAGTCGCGGGGTCGACGACCGCCCGCTGCCACGCCTCCTCCTTGGCCTCGGTCGTCGGCCGGATCGCCAAGGCTGCCGCCGCGTACTCCTGTCCGGAGATCGTGTTGTCTCGCTCGAGCTCGGCGGCGATCTCGTCCGCATCCGCGTCACCGAGGCGGGCAAGCGCGGTCAACAGCGTCCACCGCAGGTCCGTGTCGACGCTCAGGCCGTCGAGCGCCCCACCGAGGATCTCGCGCACGTAACCGGGTCCGGACGCTGCTGTCGCGTAGGCGCGCACCAGCGCGAGCTGGTGGTCGCTGCCGGGCTCGGCGTCGTCGACCAGCGCCCGCAGGCCGGACTCCCACCGCTCGGCCAGCTCGGGCCGGGCCGCGTCCGGCGTGAACAGGTTCACCGCGCTCTGCCCTTGCCGGAGCAGGGCGCCGACGGCGGTGAGGTCGGTCTCCGACCCGACGCCGGCCAGCACGAGCGACACGAAGTCCGGTGCGGCGAGCTGGGCGTCGCGCGTCATGTCCCACGCAGAACCCCAGCACAGCGCGCGCGGCAGTGACTCCTCGAACGTGGCGATGCTCTCCAGCAGCGTCGCGAAGGAGCGCTCGTCGAGCCGGATCTTGGCGTAGGTGAGGTCGTCGTCGTTGAGGAGCACGAGGTCGGGCTGGCGGTGGTCGAGCAGCTCGGGGATCGGCGTGGACGCCCCGCGCACGTCGGTCTCGAAGCGTTCCGTGCGCACGAGCCGGCCTTCGACCTGGTTGTAGAGGCCGATCGCGATGCGGTGGCGCCGCAGCGTCGGGAACGCCTCGATGGCGGTCTGCTCGACGGCGAAGGACGTGAAAGTGCCAAGATCATCGGTGCTGAAATTCGCACGAAGTGTGTTGACTCCCGATGTCTGGAGCCACTCCTGCGCCCACTCGCCCAGCTCGCGCCCGGAGGCCTCCTCGAGCTCGGCCAGCAGGTCGGTCAGCTCCGTGTTGGAGAAGGCGTGCTTGGTGAAGTACGCCCGGAGTCCGGCGAAGAAGTCCTTCTCACCGACCCATGCCACGAGCTGCTTGAGCGCGGACGCGCCCTTGGCGTACGTGATGCCGTCGAAGTTCGCCTCGACGGCGCGCAGGTCGTAGTTGTCGGCGGCGATGGGATGCGTGGACGGGAGCTGGTCCTGGCGGTAGGCCCAGTTCTTGCGGTTGTTGGTGAAGCCGGTCCATGCCTCGGTGAAGCGGGTGGCCTCCACCGACGAGTGGTGGGCGGCGAACTCCGCGAACGACTCGTTGAGCCACAGGTCGTCCCACCACTTCATGGTGACGAGGTCGCCGAACCACATGTGCGCCATCTCGTGCAGGATCGTGTTCGCCCGCTGCTCGTATGCCGAGACCGTCTGGCGACTGCGGAAGAGCATCTCGTCGCGGAACGTCACGCAGCCGGCGTTCTCCATCGCGCCCATGTTGTACTCCGGCACGAACAGCTGGTCGTACTTGCCGAACGGGTAGGCCATCTCGAAGGCACGCTCGAAGAACGCGAATCCCTGCTGGGTGATGGTGAAGATGTCGTCGGCGTCGAGGTGCTCGACGAGCGACTGACGGCAGAACAGGCCGAGCGGGATCTCGGCGAACTCGCCGCGGTGGACGTCGCGCACGACGTGGTACTCACCGGCCACCAGCGCCGTGATGTAGGTCGACATCCGTTCGGTGGGGGCGAAGTGCCAGACGCTGACACCGTCGCGACATCGTCGTCGGGTTCGGGAGTGGGGGAGTTCGAGACGACCTGCCACCCGGACGGCGCGGTCACGTGGAACTCGAACGTGGCCTTGAGGTCGGGCTGCTCGAAGGTCGTGAAGACGCGGCGCGCGTCCGGCACCTCGAACTGCGTGTAGAGGTAGGCGCGGCCGTCGGCCGGGTCGACGAAGCGGTGCAGGCCCTCGCCGGAGTGCGAGTAGGCGCAGGTGGCCTCGACCCGCAGCTCGTTGTCGGCCGCGAGGTCGGTGAGCGGGATGCGGCTGTCGGCGTACACCGACGGGTCGATCGCGCTGCCGTTCAGCGTGATGGAGGAGATCTCACCGTCGACGAGGTCGACGAACGTCGACGCGCCGGGTGTGGCCCCGAAACGGATCGTGGTGATCGAGCCGAACCGTGTGTCGGATGGCTGGGTGAGGTCGAGCTCGACGACGTACGTCTCGGTGGAGACGAGCGCCGCGCGCTCCTGGGCTTCTTCGCGGGTGAGATTCGAACCAGGCATGCGGTCACTCTTTCATGCGGCACGATGGAGCCGTGAACATCCCGTTCGCCTCATCGGAACGCTCGACCGTCGGCATCGAGTGGGAGCTCGCGCTCGTCGACGCCGACTCCGGTGACCTGCGACAAGTGGCCCAGACGGTGCTCGACGCGGTGGCGCCCGAGAGCGGTCGCGAGCACCCGTTGATCCGCCAGGAGCTGCTGCTCAACACCGTCGAGGTCGTCTCCAGCGTCTGCCACACGGTGAGCCAGGCCGGCGCCGACCTGGAGCGGGCCATCGAGGAGATTCGCCGCGTCACCGACCCGCTGCGGGTCGAGCTCATGTGCGCCGGTACGCACCCGTTCGCGCAGTGGACGCACCAGAAGGTCACCGACAAGGAGCGGTACGCGACCCTGATCGACCGCACCCAGTGGTGGGGTCGCCAGATGCTCATCTACGGGGTCCACGTGCACGTCGGCATCGAGGACCGCGACAAGGCGCTCCCGATCAGCTCGGCGATGCTGTCCTACTACGGGCACCTGCAGGCGCTCAGCGCGTCGTCGCCGTTCTGGGGCGGCAAGGAGACCGGATACGCCTCCAACCGGGCGTTGATGTTCCAACAGCTGCCCACGGCCGGCCTCCCGTTCCACTTCCAGAAGTGGACCGAGTTCGAGGCCTACGTCGACGACATGCTCAAGACGGGTGTGATCGACGTGTTCGACGAGATCCGCTGGGACCTGAGGCCGTCACCGAAGTTCGGCACCCTCGAGGTCCGCGTCTGTGACGGCATCCCGAGCATGGCGGAGCTGCTCAGCATCTCGGCCCTCACCCACTGCCTGGTCGAGCACTTCTCCGCCGAGCTCGACGCCGGGCACGCGCTGCCGAACCTGCCGCCCTGGTTCGCACAGGAGAACAAGTGGCGCTCGGCCCGCTACGGCATGGACTCGATCCTCATCCTCGACGAGAACGCCGAGGAGGAGCTCGTCACGACCGATCTCGACCGGCTGCTCACCCGGCTCGAGCCCGTCGCCGAGAAGCTCGGGTGCGTCGACGAGCTGGGAGGCATCCGCGACATCATGACGGCCGGCGCCTCGTACCAGCGCCAGCGCGACGTCGCGGCGAGGAACTCCGGGCAGCTCGACGCGGTCGTGGCATCGCTCGTCGCCGAGATGCGGGCAGGCCGTCCGTTGCCGTGAGGCGTTAGCCTGCCGCCATGGTGCTGACGCCGGACTCCGCCGATTTCCTGCGCCTCCTGGAGGAGGACGCCAAGGCCGTCGCCGGCTGGAGCTACGAGCAGCTGCGCGAAGCGGCCCGCGCCGCGGCGATGGCCGCCGACGACCGGATCGGTCTGGACGACGTCCGCGACGTCGACGCCGATGGCGTGCCCTGCCGCCTCTATCGGCCCCGCATCGGCGCGCCCGTCGCGCTGTACGTCCACGGCGGCGGATGGGTGCTGCACGACCTGGAGACGCATGACGCCTTCTGCCGCGAGCTCGCGCATCGCACCGGCTGGGCGCTCCTCGCGGTGGACTTCCGGCGGTCCCCGGAGCATCCGTACCCCGCGCCGCTCGACGACGTGGAGACCGCGGCCCGGTGGCTGCGGGAGGAGGGACGTGGACTGCGGCTCGCGACCGAGATGGTCGCGGGCATCGGTGACTCGGCCGGCGCCAACCTGCTCGCGGGGCTCACGGTCCGCGCGCCGGGCCTCCTCGACGCGCTGGTGCTCATGTACCCGCCGGTCGACGCGGCCGCGGCCTTCGCCGACGAGGACAACGCCGCGCTGGACGCCAACGTCATGCGGGAGTTCTGGGACGCCTATGCGCCGGGCTCCGTCGGGGAGAACCCGGAGGTCAGCCCGCTTCGGGCCGACCTCAGCGACTTCCCGCCGACGCTCGTGATCACCGCCGAGCACGACATCCTCCGCGACCAGGGTGAGGCGTTCGCGGCCGCGCTCGCCGGCGCCGGCGTCGACGTCACGGCCTGGCGCGCGCTCGGGACGATGCACGGCTTCTGGCGACAACCCACGGTGCTCGCCGCGTCCCGGGCAGCCGTCAGCACGGTCGGCGCGTTCCTCTCCCAGCGCCGGGCCTGAAAGACTGCCTCCCATGCGCGTGCACATCGGTTCCGACCATGCCGGCTTCGAGCTCAAGGCCCACCTCCTCACGTGGCTCGCCGACCACGGCTACGAGCCGGTCGACCACGGCGCCGCCGAGTACGACGCGGACGACGACTACCCGCCGTTCTGCATCGCCGCCGCCGAGGCCGCGGTCGAGGAGCCGGGCTCGCTGGCGATCGTCATCGGCGGATCCGGCAACGGCGAGCAGATGGCGGCGAACAAGGTGAAGGGTGCCCGCGCGGCGCTCGCCTGGAGCACCGAGACGGCAGCACTGGCCCGCGAGCACAACAACGCGCAGGTGGTGGCGGTCGGGAGTCGCATGCACACCACCGACGAGGCCACGGCGATCGTCGAGACGTTCCTGACCACGGCCTGGAGCCAGGCCGACCGGCACCAGCGCCGCATCGACATGCTGCTCGCCTACGAGGAGACCGGCGAGCTTGCCTGAAGGCCACACGCTCCACCGGGTCGCCGCCGAGCTGCGCACCCGTCTCGGCGGCACGATCGTCACGTCCACCAGCCCGCAGGGCCGGTGGGTCCTCGGCGCCGCGCGGGTCGACGGTCACCGGCTCGTCGACGCCGACGCGTGGGGCAAGCACGTGTTGATCCGCTTCGACGGAGTCGCGGAGCAGGTCCACGTGCATCTCGGCCTGTTCGGCCGGTGGACGGTCACGGACGCCGATGACGTCCCCGTGGTGGGCGAGGTGCGGTGGCGCCTTCGGGGCGAGAGCTCCGTCTTCGAGCTGCGCGGCCCGACCGCCTGCGAGCTGTTGACGCCGAAGGAGGTGACGGCCTTGCTGGGCCGGCTCGGCCCCGACCCGCTCCGTGACGATGCCGATCCCGAGCATGCCTGGCAGCGGATCTCGGCGTCGCGGGCACCGCTGGCGACGCTGCTCATGGACCAGGCCGTGGTCGCGGGCATCGGCAACGTCTACCGCGCCGAGGTGCTGTTCCGGCACCGCTTGCCTCCCGATCGTCTCGGCCATGACCTGGACCGTCCGACGTGGGACGCCGTGTGGGAGGACCTCGTGCTGCTCATGAAGGAGGGCGTGAAGTCGGGCGAGATCGACACCGTCCGGCCGGAGCACATGCCGGAGGCGATGGGCCGCGACCCGCGCGACGACGCCCACGGCGGCGAGGTCTACGTGTACCGGCGCGCGGGCCTGCCGTGCCTGGTGTGCGGAACGCCCGTGCTGACGACGGTCGTGGCCGGGAGAAATCTCTTCTGGTGCCCGGAGTGCCAGCGCGCAGATAGGCTCACGGGGTGAGTTCGAGGCAGGGCGGCCCTCCGTCGGTTCCGGTTGCCTTCGTCCGCGACAAGACGCTGGCGTGGCGGCACGGAACGCAACGCGGACAGCTGTTCGCGGTGGCCGCGCTTGCGGTGATCACCGTCGTGATCCTCGCTGCCTCGCTCGTGAACTACAACATCGTTCCGGTGGCGTCCTTCATGCTGCCGCTGCTGCTCGGCAGCATCGCCTTGCGGTACAGGCCGTTGCTCGTCCTCGTCGCGTTCGTGGGCGTCTGCTCGGCCATCACGGTCACGCACGAGACGATGACGACCGGCTGGTCACCACCACGGCTCAGCAACATCATCACGCTGGCGCTGGGCGCCGCGATCCTCCTGTACGCCGCCAGCCGCTACCAGAGCGGGCTCCCCGGCCCGCTGGGCGAGGCGATGCTGGTCGAGCTCAACGACCGCCTCCAGGTGCAGGGCGTCGTCCCGTCCCTCCCGAACGGCTGGCGGTCCCAGTCGGCGGTGCTCTCGGCCGGTGGGGCGAAGTTCGCCGGCGACTTCCTGGTCGCCAACCTGTCCGAGGACCAGTCGCACCTCGAGATGGTGCTCGTCGACGTCTGCGGCAAGGGAGTCGGCGCGGGCACCCAGTCGCTGCAGTTCGCCGGTGCGCTCGGCGGCCTCATCGGGTCGCTGCCGCCCCTCGGGCTGTTCTCGGCGGCCAACGACTTCCTGCTCCGTCAGCACTGGGACGAAGGGTTCGCGACCGCCGTCCACGTTCTCGTCGACCTCAAGACGGGCAACTACTCGGTCGTCAACGCCGGGCATCCTCCGGCCATGCGATGGGTCCACGGCCAGAGCCAGTGGCAGGTCGACTCGGCCCGCGGCACGGCCCTCGGCGTCCTCGAGCGTCCTGACTTCCACCGCAGCACCGGAGTGATCGCTCCGGGCGACGCCCTGATGTTCTACACCGACGGCGTGGTCGAGTCCCGCTCCCGCGATGTCGTCAGCGGCATCGACTGGCTGCGCGCGACGGCGGGCCGGGTCGTGATGTCCGACGGGTTCGACGGCGCACCACGACGCATCCTGTCCCATGTGCCCGGCGGCGACGACGACCGTGCGGTGCTGGTTCTCGACCGCGAGCGGCCCCTGGTCGACTACGGCCGAGGCCGCCAGGCCTGACGCCTAGGCGTGGGGTCGCGGGAACTGGGTGCGCATGGCCCGGTCCCACATCCGGTCGGTCATCAGCTTGCGTCCGGCGATCGACATCTTGGCCGACGGCGTCACGGTGTAACGGGGGCGTGGACGCCGGGCGCTGAGGGCCTTCTCGATGACCTTGGCCACGGCATCGGGTGGACCGCCGAGGCTCCGCATCGGTCCCTTGTAGATGTCGCTGGTCGCGCTCGCGACCGTGCGATTGAACGTGGCGTAGGGCCCGTCGGCGTCGAGGTCCATCGAGTCGACGGCGGCCTGGTCGAAGTTGGAGGTGATCAGGCCCGGCTCGATGATGATCACCTTGATCCCGAAGCCGGAGACCTCGAAGCGCATGGCGTCGGAGAACGCCTCCACTGCGTACTTCGTCGCGTGGTAGGCGCCGCCACCCGGAAACACCAGGCGGCCGCCCATCGAGGAGATGTTGACGATGCGGCCGTCGCCCTGGGCTCGCATCGACGGCAGCACCAGCTGGCTGAGTCGCAGCAGGCCGAACACGTTGGTCTCGAACTGGCGGCGCACGTCGTCGACGTCGAGGGTCTCGGACGCACCGGACTGCGAGTAGCCGGCGTTGTTGACGAGGGCGTCGATCGTGCCGCTCTCGGCCTTGACGATGTCGACGGCGGCCACCATCGAGGCCTCGTCGGTGACGTCGAGGGCGAGCGGCCGGCAGCCGGCGCCCTCCAGCTCGGCGAGCGTCTCGGTGCGGCGAGCGGTGGCGTAGACGGTCCATTCGCCACTCCTGGCCAGCCGGGCTGCCGTGGCCTGGCCGATGCCGGACGAGCAGCCGGTGATGATCACGGTCTTCATGGCGTGATCATGTCAGGGAAGCCCCTTGGTGGTGGAGCGGACGACACACAAACGTGGAGCGGACGGCGATCCCTGTACGGGCGCCTTCGGCGCATCGGAGGGGCCCGATGAGTGTCGACGTCCGGACGGACGGCTTCGCCGTGAGAGCGGACGACGATCCCTGTACGGGCGCCTTCGGCGCATCGGAGGGGCCCGATGAGTGTCGACGTCCGGACGGACGGCTTCGCCGTGAGAGCGGACGACGATCCCTGTACGGGCGCCTTCGGCGCATCGGAGGGGCCCGATGAGTGTCGACGTCCGCGATTGACCGCTGCGCGGTGTGGAGCGGACGACGAGACTCGAACTCGCAACATTCTGCTTGGAAGGCAGAGACTCTAACCAATTGAGTTACGTCCGCGTGCTGCGTGAGCAGCGCGTCCATGATGCCACAGGGTCAGGCAGCGACGAACTCGACGGCGTACTGGGCGAGCCGGTGTTCCAGCCGGGATGGCGGCGCCGGGTGAGGGAGCAGACCGTGCGACTTGAGGCGGTGGTGCCGGCGGCACAGCGGTCGGAGATTCGCGCCGCTCGTGGGCCCGCGCGGGTGCGGGATCTCGTGGTCGAGGTCGCAGAGATCGGCCGGCCGGGAGCAGGTGGAGAAGGCACACGTGCCGTCGCGGGCCTGGACGCCGAGACGCAGCCGATCCGACGGGAACCGCCCGAGCTCGGCGACGTCGAGGATGCGTCCGGCGGGATCGGTGATCAGCCGGTGGAACAACGTGCCCGGCTCTGCGGCGAGCTCGCGAACCAGCTCGGCCGGGAGGGCGATCGCTCCGTCGAGCGTCGTGCCCGGATCGTCCGTGAGCCCGGTGAGTGACGTGACCGGGACGGTGACGGCGATGACCGCCCCGGCGTGGCTGCGGCCGGTGGGCTCGTCGTCGATGGTGATGTGGCCGAGCACCAGGTCGGCGAGGACGTCGGAGCGCGCCTGCTCGAGGCTGAGGTGGGGATCGCCGTCGGCACGCCTCTCGGCCAGCCGTGACAACAGGCGGTCGATGCGGTGGGCCGACGTGCTGGGCACGAAGGCGCTGAGCCACGACCAGCCGTCGGGACCGTGCTCGACGTGGACGCGGCGCTGCTCGGCCTCGCCGTGCTCGCGTTCGGCCGACCGGTCGGGCTCGGTGCGGGCGACGAAACGACGCAGCCACGCCTTGAGCTGAGCAGTGGTGCGCGTCGCGGCGATGTCGACAACTTCCCGGTCGAGGAGGAGCGGCGAGTCGGCGTCGTGCAGGCGGTGGGCGGCTTCGGCGATGAGTCGGACCCGGAAGGCATCGATGCGACCCGTGCGGTGGGCGAGCCACACCTGAGGCAGCATTGAGCGCACCCTGCGCGCCTGGCTGAGCCGCACCTGCACCGTGCGAGTGGGTTGACGCAGCACCTGGCCGAGCGAGTCGGCTGCCGCGCCGGCCTCGAGGTCGCGCACGACCGGGTCGTCGTGGCGCCGGGCGTCGCACCGCACGTGGTCGGCGTAGGAGAGCATCTGCTCGGCGATGCGGGCCTCGATGCGGGCCCGTTCGACCTCGAGCAGTCCGATGTCGGCGAGCAGCTCGCTGCCGGTATCGGTGCTGGTCAACTCCATGTTTTCAATCTAGACGCGACCTCTGACAAGGCGATCGGCCGACTGCGTCGATAGCGTGGAGATGTGGACCACGACGACACGAAGAGCGTCATCCTCGACCTCGAGCGACGCGGCTGGGACTCGCTCTGCGACTCGACCGGTGCCGAGTACTACGGCGACCTCATGACCGAGGACGGGCTCATGGTGCTCGCCGACGGTTCGGTCATGGACCGTGCCACCGTCGTCGAGTCCCTCGAGAACGCGGCGCCCTGGAGCAGCTACGACATCGACGACCCGCGTCTGGCCGCTGTCGGCGATGACTCGGCCGCCCTCGTCTACGTCGGCACGGGCTACCGCGAGGGCGACCAACCGGCGTTCGTCGGCATCATGTCGAGCGTCTACGTGCGTCAGGACGGTCGGTGGCGGTTGGCGCTGTACCAGCAGACGCCGGCGTCAACCTGACCGAAGCCGCACGTCTGCTGCCGCCTGCGTCTGCTCCGCGGCGAACAGGGCGCGCTCCTGCGCTGCCCAGACGTCCCACCACGGCTCGAACACGGCTCCGTCACGCGCCATGGCCCGCTCCCGCCGCGTCTCCTCGGGCGCGTCGACCCACACGAGGAGGGTCAGGTACGGACGGATGACGCGCGATCCACTGCCGCACCCGTCGAGCACGAGGAACCGTCCGGGCCGCAGGGCCACCCGCTCGCCCGGCTCGTCGTCGATCCAGTTCCAGCGGCGGACCTCGGCGACCTCGCCGGCCGCGAGCGGGGCGAGCAGGTCGCGGGCGACGACTGGCGGCATCGCCGCGAGACCGTGCCAGCCCGGCACCAGCTCGTCGACGCGCAGGATCGTCGCCTCTAGCCTCCTGGCCAGGGTGTCGGCCAGCTCGGACTTGCCCGACCCGCTCGGCCCGTCGACGGCGACGACCGAGGTCGAACCGCAGGCCGGGAGCCGGTCGCGGACGGCGTCCACGAGCTCGTCATACCGGAACCGGGCCTCCGGCGGGGGTTCCGGGCCGTGGGCGGAAAAGTGCACCGTGCCAGTGTCCACTAGACTCGACAGCCGGCGACGGGATGTGGCGCAGCTTGGTAGCGCGTCCGCTTTGGGAGCGGAAGGTCGCAGGTTCAAATCCTGTCATCCCGACGTAGTCCCGACGTCGTCACACCCACCGACCCAGTCATGTCAACGCAGGAGTTTTTCGTGAAAAGCAGCACCGAGTCCTTGAGCCCGACCAGGATCAAGCTCACCATCGAGGTGCCGTTCGAGGAGTTCGAGCCCAGTCTCGACGAGGCGTACAAGACCATCGGCTCGCAGGTCACGGTGCCCGGCTTCCGCAAGGGCAAGGTCCCGGCGGCGGTCGTCGACCAGCGCGTGGGCCGCACCGTGGTGCTCGACGAGGCCATCAACAGCGTCCTGCCGCAGTGGTACAGCCAGGCCGTGCAGGAGCAAGACCTCCAGCCCCTGAGCCAGCCCGAGATCGACCTCACCAAGTTCAGTGACGGTGAGCCGATCGAGATCACCGCCGAGCTCGACATCCGCCCCGAGATCGCGCTGCCCGACGTCTCGGGCATCGAGGTCGAGGTGCCCGACGCCGAGGTCGCCGACAGCGACGTCGACGAGCAGATCGAGTCGCTGCGCGAGCGTTTCGCCACGTTCACCGAGGTCGAGCGTCCCGTCCAGGACGGTGACTCGCTGACCATCGACCTCGCCGCCACCGACAAGGACGGCAAGCCCATCGACGGCGCCGAGGCCCAGGGCATGCCCTACACCGTGGGCCAGGGCGAGGTCCTCGACGGCCTCGACGAGGCCGTCATCGGCCTCGAGGCCGGCGGCACCGCGACCTTCGCCAGCCAGCTGGTCGGCGGCGAGCTCAAGGGCACCGACGTCGACGTCACCGTCACGGTCACCGATGTCAAGGAGCGGCACCTGCCCGAGCTCGACGACGAGTTCGCCCAGATGGCCTCGGAGTTCGACACCATGGACGAGCTGCGCACCGACATGGTCGACCGGGTCACTCGCGGCAAGCGCATGGAACAGGCCAACACGGCCCGAGACCTCGTCCTCGACGAGATCATCGGCCAGGTCGACGTCCCGCTGCCCGATGCACTGGTGGCCGAGGAGCTCGGCTCCCGGCGCGAGCAGGTCACCCAGCAGCTCGCCTTCGCCGGCATGAGCATGGAGGCCTACCTCGAGGACGAGGGCCAGACGGCCGACGAGTTCGAGGCCGACCTCGAGCGCCGCGTGCGCGAGTCGATCGTGGCCCAGTTCGTGCTCGACCAGGTCGTCGCGAGCGGCGAGTTCGGCATCGACGACACCGAGCTCAGCCAACACATCATGCGCCGTGCCCAGCAGTCGGGCCAGGACCCGAACTCCTACGTTCAGCACATCATGGAGCACAACCACGTGCCCGAGATGATGAGCGAGGTGCTGCGCGGCAAGGCCCTCGCGTCGCTGGTCGAGTCCGCCACGGTCAAGGACGCCTCCGGCAACGAGCTGGAGCTTTCCCGCCTGCGGGCCGACGGCACCATCGCCACCGACGAGGAGCTGGCCGCCGAGAAGGCCGCCGCGGAGGCGGCCCAGGGCGAGGCAGCGGCTGGTGCAGCGGCGCAGGTCGCCGACGACCTCGCTGACGCCGGTGAAGCGGCCGCCGACGAGGAGCCGAAGGTCGACTGACCCGGCCGTCCAGCCCGGGGTTCAGCTCACCTGAAGGGTGACGAAGAACGCGTCATAGGGTTTCCGATCCGGCTCGGATACCGGCAGTATGGGGTCATGCCCTCCAGCCCCGACGGATATGGTCCCGCGCGGACGACGGACGTCGCTGCCCTCGCGCTGGACCACGTCGACCGCCTGATCGTCGGCACGGTGCGCGACATGCACCGGGCCGTGGCGAGCCGCGCCTTCCGCGCCACGCGTCTCGTGGGCGGCCGCGTCCCGGAGTCGGTCCACGACGCCGCCGCGACCTCGCTCTACGGCGCGATCTCCGGATTCCTGCGGGTCTCGAGTGCGGGCGTCCGCGCGATGGCGACGCGTGGCATCGGCCGTCCGGTCGAGAGCACCCGTCGCGGTCGTCAGATCGTCGCGGCGGTCAACGGACTCATCGGTGACGAGCTGCGCATGCTCGACGACCCGCAGGCGATCGTCATGGCGGTCCGCAAGGACGGTGTCGACGTTCCGGTCACGGGCTGGCAGGTCGCCGAGGCCTTCCGGGGCGGCTCCAGCCACCTCGTCGTCTTCCTGCACGGTCTGTGCGAGGACGACGAGTCGTGGTCGCTGGGCGAGCGCACCCGCGGCGCGACCTACCCGACCCGCGTCCAGGCGGAGACCGACGGAACCCCGGTCATGATCCGCTACAACACCGGCCTGCACGTCTCCGAGAACGGCAAGCATCTCGACGTCCTCCTTCAACAGCTCGTCGAGGCGTGGCCGGTCGCCGTCACGCGCATCACGCTCGTCGGCCACTCGATGGGCGGTCTCGTCGCCCGGTCGGCCACCAACCACGCCACCGCGTCGGGCCAGTCCTGGCACCACCTCGTCCGCGACGTCGTGTGCCTCGGCACCCCGCACGGCGGGGCCGCCCTCGAGAAGGTCGCGCACCTTGGCTCCCGCGCGCTCCGCCTCCTGCCGGAGACGCGGCCGTTCAGCACCATCCTCGAATCGCGCTCGGCCGGCATCGTCGACCTCCGCCACGGCTACATCAGCAACGACGAGTGGGAGGGCCAGGACCTCACAGGCCAGTGGGGCCTCGACCGCATCGCGGCGGCCCCGTTGCCGCGCGCCGACTACTACTTCGTCGCCTCGTCGCTCGGAGCCTCGGAACGGCATCCGCTGAGCTCGGTGCTCGGCGACGTCCTGGTGCACGTCTCGTCCGCCACCGGTGTCACGCGCAAGGGGCCCATCGTCCAGGGCGCTCGCTCCGAGTACGTGCCCAGCGCGCACCACTTCGCCCTCCTCAACCACCCACGGATCGCCGACCTCATGGTCGGGTGGCTGAACGACCGCGCCAGCGACCCGCCGGCACTGATGGCCGCCGACACCGACGTCTGACCACCTCACTCCCACCCATCCCGAGGACACTCCATGGCCACCCCCATCCCGCCCATCGAGGCGTCGATCCACATCGACGCCCCGCCCGCCCGCGTGTGGCAGATCGTGTCCGACCAGCGCCGCATGAACGAGTGGAGCCCCGAGACGTTCCGCCAGAAGTTCTTCGGCGGCGAGGTCGGTGTCGGCACCCGCAGCCTCAACCTCAACAAGCGCAAGGGCTTCTTCTGGCCGACGGCCAGCCGCATCACCGAGTTCGTGCCCGAGCAGCGGCTCGCCTTCCGTGTCTATGGTCCCGGCGACGTGTGGTCGTACGACCTCGAGCCGAACGGCGCCGGCACGACGGTCACCGAGCGGCGGGAGCTGCTGGGTGGACGGCGGACGCTGATCTCCAAGATCACGGCGGCGCTCGCCCTCGGAGGCATCGACGAGCACGACGTCGAGCTCGTCGCGGGCATGGAGACCACGCTGGCCCGCATCAAGGTCGAGGCCGAGCGGTAGGCCGTCTGCCGTCAGCGAACAGGGGGTGTCATCGCGTGTGTCGCGCACCTTCGCCGTCTAGGTTTGGCACGTGAACTCAGAGAACCCCCAACCGGACCAGCCCAATCCGAACCAGCACCGCATGGATGCCGGCGACCTCGGCCCACAGGACCTTGACGGCCACATCTATCAGCGCCTGTTGAAGGAACGCATCGTGTTCCTCGGCTCGGAGGTCAAGGACCAGAACGCCAACGCGATCTGCGCCCAGATGCTCCTGCTCAACGCCGAGGACGACAAGTCCGACATCTTCCTGTACATCAACTCGCCCGGCGGCTCGGTCGACTCCGGCATGGCCATCTACGACACCATGCAGTTCATCCCCAACGACGTCGTCACCGTGGGCATGGGCCTGGCCGCCTCGATGGGCCAGTTCCTTCTCGCGGCCGGCACCAAGGGCAAGCGGTACGCCCTCCCGCACGCGCGCATCATGATGCACCAGCCGTCCGGCGGCATCGGCGGTTCCGCGTCCGACATCAAGATCCAGGCCGAGCAGAGCCTGCTGCTCAAGAAGCAGCTCAACGAGCTGCAGGCCCACCACACCGGCCAGACGCTCGAGCAGATCGAGCTCGACTCCGACCGCGACCGGTGGTTCACGCCGACCCAGGCCCAGGAGTACGGCTTCATCGACCATGTGGTCCTCAGTGCAGGAGACGTCAAGTGAGCTACTACATCCCCCAGTGGGAAGAGCGCACGTCCTACGGGTTCCGGCGCATCGACCCCTACGCGAAGCTCTTCGAGGATCGCATCATCTTCGTCGGCACCCCCATCAGCGACGACGTCGCCAACGCCGTCATGGCCCAGCTCCTCTGCCTGCAGCAGATGGACCCCGACCGCGACATCCAGCTCTACATCAACTCACCCGGTGGATCGTTCACGGCCATGACGGCCATCTACGACACCATGCGCTACCTCAAGCCCGACGTGCAGACCGTCTGCCTCGGCCAGGCCGCCTCGGCCGCCGCGGTGCTGCTGGCCGCGGGCGCGCCAGGCAAGCGCTACGCTCTTCCGAACAGCCGTATCCTCATCCACCAGCCCTACACCGAGGGCACCGGCGGACAGATCTCCGACCTGGAGATCCAGGCCAACGAGATCATCCGTATGCGCACCCTGCTCGAAGAGATGATCGCCAACGCGACGGGGCAGAGCGCCGAGGACGTCAGCCGCGACATCGAGCGCGACAAGATCCTCACCGCCGAGCAGGCCGTCGAGTACGGCATCATCGATCAGGTCTTCGACACGCTGAAGACCGCGGCCGTCTGACCCGCACCGTTCGGCGATGTGGCCGGTACTGTGAGAAATGGCAAGGATCCAGGCCGGGCACGGGAAAGGACATGACACGTGGCACGCATTGGTGAGACCGCCGATCTGCTGAAGTGCTCGTTCTGTGGCAAGAGCCAGAAGCAGGTCAAGAAGCTCATTGCCGGCCCCGGCGTCTACATCTGCGACGAGTGCATCGACCTCTGCAACGAGATCATCGAGGAAGAGCTCGCCGAAGGCGCCGAGCTGAGCCTTGGCGAGCTGCCCAAGCCGCACGAGATCTTCGAGTTCCTCGGTGGCTACGTGATCGGCCAGGACGCCGCCAAGAAGTCGCTCGCCGTGGCCGTCTACAACCACTACAAGCGGGTGCAGGCGCAGGCCTCGACCGGACGCAGCAAGGACGACGGGGTCGAGCTCTCGAAGTCCAACATCCTGCTCGTCGGGCCCACCGGCTGCGGCAAGACCTATCTCGCCCAGACGCTCGCCCGCATGCTCAACGTGCCGTTCGCCATCGCCGACGCCACCGCCCTCACCGAGGCCGGCTACGTCGGTGAGGACGTCGAGAACATCCTCCTCAAGCTCATCCAGGCCGCCGACTACGACGTCAAGAAGGCCGAGACCGGCATCATCTACATCGACGAGGTCGACAAGATCTCGCGCAAGAGCGAGAACCCGTCCATCACCCGTGACGTCTCCGGTGAAGGTGTGCAGCAGGCCCTGCTGAAGATCCTCGAGGGCACCACGGCCTCGGTGCCGCCGCAGGGTGGACGCAAGCACCCGCACCAGGAGTTCATCCAGATCGACACCACCAACGTGCTGTTCATCGTGGGCGGTGCGTTCGCCGGGCTCGAGGAGATCATCGAGCAGCGCAGCGGCAAGATGGGCGTCGGCTTCAACGTCGACCGCAGCGAGATCGCTACGGACGACGGCGAGCCGGAGAAGCTCTACTCCAAGGTGCTCCCCGAAGACCTCCTCAAGTTCGGTCTCATTCCGGAGTTCATCGGCCGCCTTCCGGTCATCGCGGCCGTCGACAACCTCGACCAGGATGCGCTCGTCTCGATCCTCACCGAGCCTCGCAACGCGCTCACCAAGCAGTTCGAGCGGCTCTTCGAGATCGACGGTGTCGAGCTCGAGTTCACCCGTGAGTCCTGCGAGGCGATGGCCGAGCTCGCGCTCGCCCGGGGCACCGGAGCCCGCGGGCTGCGGTCGATCATCGAGCACGTACTCCAGCCGGTCATGTACGACATCCCCGGCCGCGACGACGTCGCCAAGGTCGTCGTCACCGCCGAGACGGTCCAGGGCGCCGAGGGCCCGACCGTCCTCTCGCACGACGAGGTCGAGAAGAAGGCTTCCTAGCCGCTCACGCGGGCTGGCTGTCGAGGTCGTCCTCGACGAGGCCGGCGATCAGCTCGACGAGCTCGTCGTCGTCGCTCTGCACCTCGACGGTGTCGCCCATCTTCGCGCCGAGCGTCATGATCAGCAGCGCCGACCCGGCGTCGACCGGGGTGCCGCCGGGCTTCGAGATGGTCACGGGGGACGACGCGGCCGAGGCCGCCTGGGCGATGAGGGCAGCGGGCCTGGCGTGCAGGCCCACCGACGATCCGACGGTCACGGTCTTGCTGGTCATGGCTTCATCCTTCGTTCCAACGGCGTGCTTCGGTCAAGGGCGGCAGATCAGCGGGGGAGGGCATCGTCGAGCCCGGCAGCGACGCGGCCGCGCTTCCGTAGGCGACCGCGAGGGTCAGCCGCTTGGCGGGGTCGAGACCGTCGAGGGCGCCGAGCAGGTAGCCCGCGAGCGCGGAGTCGCCGGCTCCGACGGTGCTGCGTGCCTGGACCGGCGGAGCGTCGACGGTCCACGTGCCGTCCGTGGTGAGCAGCACGGCACCCCGGCTGCCGCGAGTCAACAGCACGGCGCCGACACCGGCATCGAGCAGCGGCTTGGCTGCCTCGACGATCGCTCCGACCTCGTCGAGCGAGGACGGGTCGGCGTCGACGAGATCCGCGAGCTCCTCGGTGTTGGGCTTGAGCAGGTCGAGCTTGCCGGGCACGCGCTCGACCGCGAGGCGCAGCGGCTCGCCGGACGTGTCGAGCGCGATCGAGAGGCCGTCGTCGGCCAGCGCCGCGACGACGTCGGCGTACCACCCGAGGTCGACACCGGACGGGAGCGACCCCGACAGCACGGCCCATCGGGCGCCGACGCCCTCGCGGGCGACCTCGTGGACCAGCTGGTCGAGGTGGGCCTGGTCGAGGGACGGGCCGGGAGCGTTGATCTTGGTCGTGACGCCGTCGGGCTCGGCGAGGGTGAGGTTGACGCGGGAGGGCAGGCCGGTCGGCACGGCGCGATGCGTGAGCCGCAGCTCGCGGAGACGCACCAGCAGGGGATCGTCGTGGTCGCCCGGCAGCACGGCCACCGCGAGCTGGCCGGCGTTGCGCACGACCTGGGCCACGTTGACGCCCTTGCCGCCGGGGTCGTCGTGTCCGGCGGTCGAGCGGATGACCTGGCCACGCACCAGCGTCTCCGACAAGGTGATGGTCCGGTCGATGCTCGGGTTGGGGGTCAGGGTGACGATCACGTGACGACGACCTTGACCTTGTGAGCCTCCAGCGCCGCGACGTCGTCGGCCGAGATGCCGTCGTCGGTGACGAACACGTCGATGTCGTCGTAGCTCGCGAACGAGAACACGTGCTCCCCGGAGAACTTCGAGGAGTCGGCGAGCACGACCACCATCCGTGCGCAGCTGACCAGCGCCCGCTTCGCGGCAGCTTCCTCCGCGTCGGGTGTGCTCAGACCGTGCTCGGGCGTCGCGGCGTTCGTCGCGAGGAAGCACACGTCGACGTGAAGCCCTGCGAGCGAGTCGACCATCGTCTGGCCGACCGCTGCGGCCGTGACGCCGCGGACGCGGCCGCCGAGCACGTGCAGGTTGACCGACGGGATGGCCGTGAGCTTCGCCGCGATCGGGATCGCGTGGGTGATGACGGTGAGGGGGTGGTCGAGCGGGATCTGGTCGACCAGGTGGCTGATCGTTGTGCCGGCATCGAGCACGATGCTGCCGTTCTCGGCCGGCAGGAGGTCGGCGGCGGCGCGCGCGATGCGCTCCTTCTGGTCGGCGTTCGTGGTGGTGCGCTGCGCAAGACCCGGCTCGAGGATCGTGAGTGCCCGTGACGCGACGGCGCCTCCGTGCACGCGCTGGGCGAGGCCGTCGCGCTCGAGCACCGCGAGGTCGCGGCGAATGGTCTCGCTGGAGACCGACAGCTCCTCGGCGAGATCGACCACCGACAGCCGGCCGTCCGCCTGGAGGCGCTCGGCGAGCAGCTGCTGGCGTTCGGCGGCGTACATGTGGATCCTTGGCGTGGGTTTGTGTGGTTTTTGTTGATCTTGTCTAGAGTTTTGCGACCGGATGTGGGTAATGTCAAGGGTATTCGTGACTTACATCACAGATTCGGAAGGTTTCAGTCATGACGATCCTGCAGGGGACCGGCGTCGTCCCGGGCATCGGCACCGGTCCGGTCGTACGGCCCATGGCTCGTCCGGTCGTGCCGGACGACGAGCCCGAGATCTCGCCCGAGGAGGGCGCCGAGCGCTTCAACACAGCCGCCGAGACGGTGGCGCGGCGCCTCGAGCAGCGCGCCACGAACGCGAGCGGGCCGGCGGCCGAGGTCCTGGTGGCCACGGCGACGCTGGCGCGCGATCGCGGGCTCGTCGGCCTGGTGTCGGCCCAGCTCGGCTCCGGCCTGCGGCTGGGTGCCGCCACCGTGGCAGCCGTCGAGCAGCTCAGTGACATGTTCCGCAGCGCGGGAGGGCTCATGGCCGAGCGGGTCAGCGACCTGCAGGACATCCGCGACCGCGTGCTGGCCGAGCTGACTGGCCAGCCGGAGCCCGGCATCCCGACACCTGACACGGCGAGCGTCCTGTGTGCGGACGACCTCGCCCCGGCCGACACCGCCGGGCTCGACCCGACGTTCATCGCGGCGATCGCCACGTCGCTTGGCGGCGTCACCAGCCACACCACGATCATCGCCCGACAGCTCGGCATCCCCTGCGTGGTCGGCTGCTCCGGCCTGGACGACGTCGAGTCGGGCACCGACGTGCTCGTCGACGGCACCACGGGGGAGGTCGTGCTCGATCCCGATCCGCAGATGGCGAAGGAGCGCACGGTGGCCGCCGAGGCCGCAGCAGAGGCGGCGCGCTCCTGGACCGGACCGGGCGCCACCTCAGACGGTCACGCGGTCGACATCCTCGCCAACGTGCAGGACGGCGCCGGCGCACAGCGCGCCGCCTCGACCCACGTGCAGGGCGTCGGACTGTTCCGCACCGAGCTGTGCTTCCTCAGCTCCGCCTCCGAGCCCACGATCGAGGAGCAGGCCGCCATCTACCGCGAGGTGCTCGACGCGATGGGGGAGCGCAAGGTCGTCATCCGCACGCTCGACGCGGGCTCCGACAAGCCACTGGCGTTCGCGACGCTCCCGGACGAGCCCAATCCGGCTCTCGGCGTGCGCGGCATGCGGCTCGGCATCCGTGACGAGGGCCTGATGGACCGCCAGCTCGACGCGATCGCGGCAGCCGCCGAGGCGGCCGCGGGAGATGTCTGGGTGATGGCGCCGATGGTGGCCACCGAGCAGGAGGCCGAGTGGTTCGCGGCCCGGGTGCGGCAGCGCGACCTCACGCCCGGCGTCATGATCGAGGTCCCGTCCGCCGCGCTGCTGGCCGACCGCATCCTGCGGCACGTCGACTTCGTGTCGATCGGCACCAACGACCTCAGCCAGTACACGCTGGCCGCCGACCGCATGTCGGCCGATCTGTCGCACCTGACCGATCCCTGGCAGCCGGCCCTGCTGGCGCTCGTCGGCCAGGTCGCCAGGGCCGGCCGCGACGCCGGCAAGCCGGTGGGTGTCTGCGGGGAGGCCGCCGCCGACCCGCTGCTCGGCTGCGTTCTCGCAGGGCTCGGCGTCACGTCGTTGTCGGCCGCGAGCACGGCAGCTCCCGCGGTCGGTGCAGCCCTGGCCGAGCACACGCTGGCCGAGTGCGAGGCGGCCGCCGAGGCCGCCCTCGCCGCGACCGCCCCGTCGTCAGCCCGCGAGGCCGCCACCGCTGCCCTGGCCTAGACAACGGTCGACCCCGACCGCATCTCAGCAGGGTCAGGGCCGCCCGGTCGGGGGGTTCGGTGGTCTACGGCTCGATGGTGACCTTGATGCCCTCGCCGTTCTTGACGATCTCGATCGCACGGTGGACGTCGTCGAGCGGCAGCCGGTGGGTGATCAGGTCGTCCACCGGGACGGCACCGGACGCGATGCGGGCCAAGGCATCCTTGTTGTGGTCAGGGGACGAGCCGTTGGCGCCGACGATCGTCAGCTCGCGGTAGTGCACGAGGTTCGAGTCGAGGGCGATGATCGGGTTGTCCTTCGGCAGGCCGCCGAAGAAGCTGACCCGGCCCTGGCGAGCGACGTATCGGATCGCCTGCTCCTGCGCGACACCCGCGGCCGTGGCCGTGATGGCGACGTCGACACCGCGACCGTTCGTGAGGTCGAGGATGGCCTCGACGACGTCGACCTCGCCGGCACAGACGGTCTCGTCGGGCTTGACGAGGTCGGCGGCCTGCTCGAGTCGTCCCCGGTTCAGCTCGACGAGGGTCACCCGCGACGCACCGTTGGCGCGGGCCAGCCGGACGTGCAGGCACCCGATGGGCCCCGAACCCACCACGACGACGTCATCGCCCTCGTGGACGCGTGCGATCGACTGGGCGTTGATGGCGCACGCGAACGGCTCGGCCACCGACGCCTCGGCGTAGGAGAGGCCCTCGGGGATGCGGTTGAGTCCGTCGACGGCCAGCACGACCTGCGGCACGATCATGTACTCGGCGAACCCGCCGTCGAACTGGTAGCCCATGGACACCTGGTTCGGGCACACCGTCATGCGCCCGCGGACGCACTCGTCGCACGTGCCGCAGGGGATCGCCGCGATCACCTGGACGCGGTCGCCCGGCTGCCATCCCTCGACAGCGCTCCCGACCTCGACGACCTCGCCGGCGATCTCGTGGCCGATGACGCGCGGCGGGTCGAGGTTCTGGTGCCCGGCACCGAAGATCTTGACGTCGGTGCCGCACGTGGAGCAGGCGTGCACCCTGATCTTCACCTCGTGCTCGGACGGCGAGGGCTCGTCGGCCTCCTCGACGCGCAGGTCACCGGGCGCGTAGAAACGGGCGACCTTCATGCGTCGTCGTCCTCGTCGCTGTCGCCGGGTTGCAGCAGGGCCAGCACGGTGTCGGCGTCGTCGGCCTCGCGCAGCTGCTTGGCGCTGTCGGGGTCGACGAGGATGCGGGCCAGTTGCGACAGGATGCCCACGTGGTTGTCGCCCACGGCAGCGATGCCGATCGCGACGCGCACGTCGTTGCCGTTCCAGTCGACGCCGTCGGGGAACTTCACGAATGACAGCGCGTCGCGCGAGACGGTGTCCTTGCTCTCCACGGTGCCGTGGGGGATCGCGAAGCCCTCGCCCATGTAGGTCGAGACGGACTGCTCCCGCTGGAGCATCGCCTCGACGTAGGAGGCGTCGACCGCCCCGGCCTCGACCAGGACGCCGCCGGTCAGACGAATCGCTTCGTCCGCCGACGACGCCTCGGCGTCGAGCACCACGTCGTCACGGCTGAGGAGATCAGCCACTGATCTGGCCGCCCTCGGTGATGGTCTTGACCAGCTGGTTGACGGCCGGATCGCCCAGGAACACCTGGAACGTGATCACCGGTCGATCGCCCGCCACGGAGCGGGCGCGATCGGCGAGACCTTGATGACACACCACCACGTCGGCGTCGTCGGGGATGGAGCTCACCGGGGTGTGCTCCACGGTGATGCCGGTCTTCTTCAGCTGCCCCTTGAGGGTGCTGGCCAGCATCACGCTGCTCCCCATGCCGGCGTCGCAGGCGACGACCAGCTTCTTCACGTCCGATGCGTCGATGGTGGTGGTCACGATCAGGCCTCCTGGGTCTGGCTGCTGTCGGTGGTTCCGTCGCCGGTGAGGTCGACGTCCTCATCATCACTTCCGCGACCGAAGCCCAGCAATGCCGAGCCGACCACGAACGAGACCGCCGCGGCGATGATGACGCCGGACAGCATGGCCGCGAAGTTGCCGAAGCCCTTCGGTGTCTGGATGAAGTAGGCGAAGATGCTGCCCGGTGACGGCGAGGCGACCAGTCCGGCGTTGGTGATCTGGAAGGTCGCGATGCCCGCCGCGCCACCGAGAACGGTCGCGAGGATCATCTTCGGCTTCATGAGGATGTACGGAAAGTAGATCTCGTGGATGCCGCCGAAGAACTGGATGATGATGGCGGCCGGCACGGTCGGGCGCAGGGTGCGCGGGCCGAAGATCCAGTAGGCCAGCAGCACGCCGAGACCGGGGCCGGGGTTCGACTCCAGCATGAACAACACGGACTTGCCTGCGTCGGCAGCCTCGGCTGCGCCGAGTGGTGTCAGCACGCCGTGGTTGATCGCGTTGTTCAGGAACAGCACCTTGGCGGGCTCGATCACGACGGACGCGAGCGGCAGCAGGTTGTTGTCGACGAGTGCCTGGACCCCGTCGCCCAGCCAGCTGGTGAGCTGCTCGACGATCGGGCCGGCGCCCTTGTAGCCGACCACGGCGAGGAGCATGCCGACGATACCGGCGGAGAAGTTGTCGATGAGCATCTCGAAGCCGGGCTTGACCTTGCCCTCGATGGCCTCGTCGAACTTCTTGATGATGTAGGCCGCGAGCGGGCCCATGATCATCGCGCCGAGGAACATCGGCACGTCGGTGCCGACGATGACGCCCATCGTGGCGACCGCGCCCACGACACCACCGCGGTGACCGTGCACGAGCTTGCCGCCGGTGAAGCCGATCAGGATCGGCAGGAGGAACGTGATGATGGGACCGACCATCTCGGCGAGGTCCTTGTTGGGAAGCCATCCGTCCGGGATGAACAGAGCGGTGATCAGGCCCCAGGCGATGAAGGCGCCGATGTTCGGCATGACCATGCCGGCCAGTCGGCTGCCGAACCGTTGCACCCGGGCACGGACACCGTCGCCGGAGGCTGTCGGAGTGTAGTTGGACATGCGCAGAGCTCCTTGATCATGCAGCGCGGCGTGGCCGCGTGTGACCCGCGTCACTGGGTTCAGTCAATGCCCGATTGTGTGGTTTTGTCAAGGAGTTTGTGGGACTTTGTGACAGTTTGCCGATCGAGGGGGCCCACAATGCAGCGATTCGGGCAGGTTTGGCGTCGGGGCGAGTCGTCAGGCTGACGCGAGGGTCGCGGCGACCTGCAGCCCGTCGGCGGCGTCCGGCACCAGCTCGACCTCGCCGACGACGCGGCCGGCGGCCTTGACGTCGTCGAGCGCCCGGGTCAGCAGGTCGAGCGCGTCCTGGGACGCGCGAACGGAGACCGCGGTGACCTCGGTGCGCTGGCTGACCTTGGCCACCGACTTCGCGCCACGGATGCCTGCCAGCGCCTCGGCCGCGGTCGCGAGGAGGGCGGGGTCGGACGGCGCGGTGGGCAGGTCGGCCTCGGCGTCAGGCCACGGGGTGCGATGGATCGAGCCGTCCTGCCACCACGACCACGCTTCTTCGGTGACGTACGGCAGGAACGGCGCGAGCAGACGGAGCTGCACCGACAGCGCCAGTACGAACGCGGCCTTGGCGGACTCGCCCCCGGCATCCGTGCGGCGTGCGCGCTCCTTGACGAGCTCGAGGTAGTCGTCGCAGAAGTCCCAGAAGAACTTCTCGGTGACCTCGAGGGCCGACGCGTAGTCGTAGTCGTCGAAGTATGCCGTGGCCGACTCGACGACCTGCCGCAGACGGCGCAGCATCGAGAGGTCGAGCGCCTCCGTGACGAGCGTGGCATCCAGCAGCGACGAGTCGGCGCCGAGGCCGTACTGCTCCTCGGAGGCGAGCACGAACTTGCTCGCGTTGAGCACCTTCATCGACAACCGTCGGCCGACCTTCATCTGCGCCTCGTCGAACGGCGAGTCCGCGCCGGGCCGGGCACCGGCCGCACGCCAGCGCACCGCGTCGGCGCCGTACTTGTCGAGGATCTCGTCGGGAACGACGACATTGCCCTTGGACTTGCTCATCTTCTTGCGGTCGGGATCGACCACGAAGCCGGAGAGCGCGGCGTGGCTCCAGGGGACGCCGCCGAACTCGAGGTGCGCGCGGGTGACCGACGAGAACAGCCAGGTACGGATGATGTCGTGGCCCTGCGGGCGGAGGTCCATGGGGTAGGTGCGCGCGAACAGGTCGTCGTCACGCTCCCATCCGCACACGATCTGCGGCGAGAGCGACGACGTGGCCCAGGTGTCGAAGACGTCGGGGTCCGCGACGAAGCCGCCCGGCTCGCCGCGCTGCGACTCCTCGAACCCGGGTGGCGCCTGGGAGGCCGGATCGACCGGGAGGGCAGCCTCGTCGGCGAAGATCGGGTCGTCGTGGTCCAGCTCTCCGTCGCCGTCGAGGCGGTACCAGACCGGGAACGGGATGCCGAAGAACCGCTGGCGCGAGATGAGCCAGTCGCCGTTCAGGCCTTCGATCCAGTTGGTGAACCGTGACTGCATGTACGTGGGCACCCAGGTGATCTCGTCGCCGCGGGCGACCAGCGCGGCGCGGAGGTCGGCGTCGCGGCCGCCGTTGGCGATGTACCACTGCCGCGTCGAGACGATCTCGAGCGGCTTGTCGCCGCGCTCGTAGAAGTTGGCCACCCGCTGGGTCGGCTCGGGCTCGCCATGGAGGTCGCCCGAGTCACGCAGTGCCTGGACGCTCAGCTCGCGGGCCGTGAACGTCGTCTTGCCCGACAGCTCGGCGAACACCGCGCGGCCGGCCTCGCCGGTGATCCACTCCGGCACGTCGCGCAGGATGCGCCCGTCGCGGCCGATGATGGTGCGGTTCGGCAGCTGGAGCTCGCGCCACCACTGGACGTCGGTGAGGTCGCCGAACGTGCAGCACATCGCGATGCCGGCGCCCTTGTCCATCTCGGCGGCCGGGTGTGCCAGCACCGGGACCTCGACGTCGAACAGGGGTGAGTGGACGGTCGAGTCGAACAGGTGCTGGTAGCGCTCGTCGTCGGGGTGCGCGATGAGGGCCACGCAGGCGGCGATCAGCTCGGGGCGGGTGGTCTCGATGAACACCGGTTCGCGGGAGCCGTCGGGCGTGGTGTGGTGGTACGACACCCGGTGGTAGGCGCCCGGATAGTCGCGGGCCTCGAGCTCGGCCTGCGCGACCGCCGTCTGGTACGTGACGTCCCACAGCGTCGGGGCATCCTGCAGATACGCCTCGCCCCGGGCGACGTTGCGCAGGAAGGCGCGTTGCGAGACGCTCTGCGACTCGGCACCGATCGTCGTGTACTTCTGGGTCCAGTCGACGGACAGTCCGAGCGTGCGCCACAGGCCCTCGAAGACCTTCTCGTCCTCCTCGACCAGCTCGTTGCACAGCTCGATGAAGTTGCGGCGGCTGATCGACACCTGGTGCTTCGGGTCCGGGTCCTCCGGCGGCGAGTAGTCGGGGTCGTAGGGGAGCGAGGGGTCACAGCGGACGCCGTAGTAGTTCTGCACGCGTCGCTCGGTGGGCAGCCCATTGTCGTCCCAGCCCATGGGGTAGAAGACCTCGCGTCCACGCATGCGCTGGTACCGGGCGATCAGGTCGGTGTGCGTGTACGAGAACACGTGGCCGACGTGGAGCGAACCGGAGACCGTCGGCGGCGGGGTGTCGATCGAGTAGATCTCGTCGCGCGTCTTGCTGCGATCGAAGCGGTACGTTCCCTGTTCCTCCCAGCGCTGCGACCATGCTGCCTCGAGGCCTTCGAGCACGGGCTTGTCGGGAACTGAGGTCACGAGGCAACAGTCTAGGAGGGACGCCCGAGCGGGAACGACGGGCTACCCGGCCAGCTTCGACGGCCACCACATGTGGCGTCCGAGGTCGAGGCTGAGCGCCGTGACCAGGACCGACCGGACGACGATCGTGTCGAGCAGGACGCCCACGGCGACGGCGAACCCGAGCTCGGCCACGAAGACGATCGGCAACGTGCCCAGGGCCGCGAACGTGCCCGCGAGCACGAACCCGGCCGACGTGATGACACCACCCGTGGCCGCGATGCCGATCAGGGCGCCTCGCCGCGTGCCGAGCCTCAGCGCCTCCTCGCGCACGCGCGTCATGAGGAAGATGTTGTCGTCGATGCCCAGCGCCACCAGGAACACGAACGCGAACAACGGGAACGACGAGTCCGCGCCGGCGAATCCGAAGACGTGCTTGAAGACGAGCGCACTGATGCCGAGGGCCGCACCGAATGACAGCACCACCGTGGCGAGCAGGACCAGCGGCGCGACGAGCGCTCGCAGCAGCAAGGCAAGGACGAGAAACACCGCCACGAGGACGAGCGGGATGATCAGCAGGTTGTCGGCTGCCGAGGCGTCCTGCATGTCGTCGTTCAGCGCGGTCGTGCCTCCCACCAGCGCGGAGGCTCCGTCGATGTCGCGCACGGCGTCGCGCACGCGATCGATGGTGTCGAACGCGGCCTGGGAGTCGGGTGGTGCCGCGAGCGTCGCCTCCAGGTAGACGCGACCGCCCTTCTCGTCCTTGACCTGGACGCTGGACGGCGCGATGCCCTGGACGTTGCCGACCGTCTTCTTCACGGCGTCGGTGTGCCCCGAGTCGGCGAGGACCACGACGGGGTTGCCGGCACCTCCGGGGAAGTGGCTCGCGACGGCCTCCTCCGCGGCGATCGAGCGCTGATCGGTCGTGAAGCTGTCCTCGTTGCTGAGCCCGGACGCGTCGAGCTGGAGGATCCCCAGGCTCAGTGCACCGAGGATCACCGAGGTGGCGACCCACACGGCACGGGGCCGACCCGCGATGCGCTGCCCGATCCGGGCCCAGAGCCCGTGTTCGGTCGAGATCGGATCTCCGAAGCGGGGGATGAACGGCCAGAAGATCCAGCGTCCGACGATCACCAGCAGCGCCGGCAGCAGGACCATCATGACGAGGAGGGCGCAGGCGATGCCGGCTGCTCCCACCGGACCGAGGCCCCTGGTGGAATTCATCTGGGCGAACACGAGGCACAGCAGTCCGACGATCACCGTGGTGCCGCTGGCCAGGATCGCGGGCGCGGCGCGGTGCAGGGCGTGGGCCATCGCGTCGTGCCGGTCCTGATAGTTGTGCAGCTCCTCGCGGTAGCGGGCCACGAGGAGGAGGGCGTAGTCGACCCCGGCTCCCAGGACGAGCACGCTGAGGATGCTGGCGCTCTGGCCGTTGACGGTGAGGTCGGCGTGCTTCGCCAGCAGGTAGACGACACCCTGCGCCGTGAGCACCGCGCCGACACCGCAGACCAGGAGCAGCGCCGCGAGCTGGAGGCTGCGGTAGGTGATCAGCAGGATCACGAAGACGATCGCCACCGCGGCGAGCAGGAGAACGCCGTCGACGCCCGCGAACGCCACGGCCTGGTCGGCGTTGAACGCGGCAGGGCCGGCGATGCTCACGACAAGGCCGCTCGAGCCGCCGGCGGCCCTCCGGAGCTCGTTGAGGAGATCGGGAAGAACGTCCCAGCCGTCGGAGCCGACACCCAGCGTGACGACGGTCCGGAGGGCCCGGCCGTCCTTCGACGCGACGGGCCCGATGACGTCGGCGGAGACTTCGTCGATGTCCGCGAACGTCCTGGCGTCCTTGGCGGCCTTGGCGGCATCGGCCCGCGTGATGCCCGACTGGCGCTCGTAGAGCACGACGGCGGGGATGGCCTCGGGGTCGACGAAGGCACGGGACGCCTCGATGACCTGGGTGGACTCGGCATCGCCGGGGAGCCACGCGCTGATGTCGTTCTCCTGGATGCCGGTGAGCTTGACGCCGAGGGATCCCATCGAGCCGATGATGATCGCGGAGAGGACGAGCACGACCCACGTGAGCCAGTGGTGGGTGACCCAGCCGGCGAAGCGTCGATTCATGGGGTCTCTCTGGTGGATCCGACAGTGAAGCCATCATGGCCCAGCGTCCCGAACCCCGGACCGTCGGCGGCTGGCCCGAAGCGCGATACTGACGGCGATGAGACCCACGTATGCCGAGGTCGAGCAGACGCTGCTCGGCCGGTGGCCGGAAACCAGGCTCGACCCGACCCTCGATCGCATCAGCGCGCTCTGCCGACTGCTCGGCGATCCCCAGAACGCCTACCCGGTCGTCCACCTCACCGGCACCAACGGCAAGACGTCGACCGCCCGGATGATCGACAACCTGCTGCGCGCCCTGGAGCTGCGCACCGGGCGCTTCACGAGTCCGCACCTGCAGTCGATGACCGAGCGCATCTGCCTCGACGGCGAGCCCCTGACCGAGGACGAGTTCGTCGACGCCTTCTCCGACGTCGCGGCCTACGCGCAGATCGTCGACGACTCCTCCAACGGACCGCCGCTGTCGTTCTTCGAGATGACGGTCGCGATGGCCTACGCCGCATTCGCCGACGCCCCGGTCGACGCGGCGGTCGTGGAGGTCGGCATGGGTGGCAGCTGGGACGCCACGAACGTCGCCGACGGGCAGGTCGCAGTCGTCACGCCGATCGCCGTCGACCATGCCGCCTACCTGGGTGACCGCGCCGAGATGATCGCCGCGGAGAAGTCCGGGATCATCAAGGCCGGCTCGCACCTGGTGCTGGCCGAGCAGGAGCCGGACGTGCTCGACGTCGTGATGAGACGCGCCAACGAGGTCGGCGCCACGGTGCTGCGCGAGGGCGTCGACTTCGGCGTGTCGAACCGGCTGACCGCACTCGGCGGGCAGCAGATCGACCTGCAGGGCGTGGCCGGCCACTACGAGGAGATCTTCCTGCCGCTGCACGGTGCGCACCAGGCCCAGAACGCCGGGTGCGCGCTGGCGGCGGTCGAGGCGTTCACGGGTTCGCACAAGCTCGACGTCGACCTCGTGCGCGAGGCCTTCGCGGGAACGTCCTCGCCCGGGCGCCTCGAGGTCGTCCGCCGCAGCCCGACGGTGCTGCTGGATGCCGCGCACAACCCGCACGGCATCCAGGCCGCGCTCGAGGCGGTGCAGGACGCGTTCACCTTCAGTCCGCTGATCGGGGTGGTGGGCGTCATGGCCGACAAGGACGTCGACGAGATCGTGCGCCTGCTTGAGCCGGTGCTCGCGGAGATCGTCTGCACCCAGAACAGCACCCCCCGCGCGATGCCGGCCGACGAGCTGGGTGAGATCGCCGACGACGTGTTCGGGACCGACCGTGTCACCGTCGTCCGGCGCCTCGACGACGCGATCGAGCGGGCGATCGCGTTCGCCGACGCCGGCGGTGAGGGACACGAGGACGCGATCGGCAGCGGCGGCGTGCTGATCACGGGCTCGGTCGTCACGGTCGGCGAGGCCCGCCTGTTGTTCGGCGGGGCGCCCCAGTGAGGGCAGCAGAGTGAGAGGCCCCGGCGGAGAGCCCCACATGAGGGCAGCACAGTGAGAGGCATGTGCGCGGCGATGCTGACGCTCGAGGCGATCGTGCTCGCCCTGAGCGTGCCGGTCATGATCTCGGTCGAGGACGTCGACACCGGGCTCGCGGTCGGTCTGGGCCTCGGGCTCGCCGTGGTGGCCGTGCTCACGGCGGGGCTGCTGAGCCGCCCGTGGGCCTACGTGGTGGGCCACGCGGTGCAGGTGGGCACGGTCGGCCTGGGGTTCGTGGTGCCGGTCATGTTCGTGGTGGGCACGATCTTCGCGGCGCTCTGGGCGACGGCCTACTTCCTGGGTCGCCGCATCGAGGCCGACAAGGCCCGCTGGGCCGCCGAGGCAGCTGGCTCCGACGAGGTGTGATCGGCGCGCGGCGGTCGGTAGTCTCGGGCGCATGGTCCGGGTGCTGGCAGTCGCCGACGAGGAAGTCCCGTCCGTGCAGTCGCGGGTGCGCGACGTGCGCGTCGATCTCGTGCTCGCAGCCGGCGACCTCCCGTGGGACTACCTCGAGTCGCTCGTCTCGCTGCTCGGCGCACCAGCCGCCTACGTGCCGGGCAACCACGATCCACGGACTGGTCATGGCGTCGGCCCGGGAGGCCTGGTCGACGTGGACGGGCACGTCCAGACGGTCGGGGGCCTGCGGATCGCCGGCCTCGGCGGGTGTGTCCGCTACAACGACGGCCCGCACCAGTACACCCAGAAGGAGTACGACAGTCGTGCCCGCGTGCTGCTTCGGGAGGCCCGGGACGCGGAGGTCGACGTCCTCCTCACCCACGCGCCGCCGCTGGGCCTGGGTGACGAGTCCGATCCGCCCCACGTCGGCATCTCGGCGCTGCATGGCGTGCTGGAGACGCTGCGTCCGAGCTGGCACCTGCATGGGCACATCCACCCGTACGGGATGCACAAGCCCGACCGGCAGCTCGGACCGACGACGATCCGCAACGTCATCCCGTGGCAGCTGATCGACATCGAGCCGCGGTCGGCTGCGACGGCGACGGCCACGGCCGGGCGGCGGGCCTGACATGGTGTACGACTCGGGATCGCCGCGCGTCGACGCCGAGAGCGACTTCATGAAGGTGCGGCGCCACCAGGTGCTGTCCGCGCTCGCGGCTCGGCTGCGCAACGACACCGACGACGTCGTGCAGTCGTTGTCGTTCGACGAGGTCGTGGAGGCACTGGGCCGGCGGGGCGAAAGCTATCTCGGCACCAAGGTCATCCCGCTCGACGCGATCGTGGGCTCGGTCGACAAGGTGCGTGACTTCGACCGGCGCTTCCGGCCGACGTCCGGACGCAGCCGGGAGCGCTGGGAACGGCTCTCCCGCGCCAGCCGGACCGGCGAGATCATCCCGCCGATCGACGTCTACCAGGTCGGCGGCTTGTACTTCGTCCGCGACGGCCACCATCGCGTCTCCGTGGCGCGCAGTCTCCGCCTCACGGTCATCGAGGCCAGTGTCACGGCGATCGACACGTTCCTCACCCCGGTCGACATCGGCGCGCGTGCCGATCTCGAGCGAAAGTTCTGGCGCCGGCTCATGCTCGAGCGCGTCCCCTTCACGGGCGAGGCCCGGGCTGCCGTGGCGGTCGACGACCCCCTCGACTACGGCGTCCTCGCGGAGACCGTCGAGGCCTGGGGGGCACGCACGATGCACGCCGAGGGCGCCTACATCGACAAGGCGACGATGGCGTCGCGCTGGTATGCCGAGGAGTTCAAGCCGGTCGTCGACATGATCGAGGACGCCGGCGTGCGCGGTGAGGACGAACGACCGGCCGCGGCGTACTTACGCGTGGCGGGGGAGCGTTACCGACTCATCCGCGAGCACGAGTGGAACGCCGAAGTCATGGACGCGGTGACCCGCAAGGGCAAGAAGAAGCGCTGAGCGCTCCTAGAGCCCGACGGTGAGGTTCTCGCCGGTGGACGGGTCGAACAGGTGCATCTGGTCGGTGTCGATGAACAACGTGGCGTCGTCGTCCTCCTTGACCGTGCTGGATGCATCGAGCGACACGACGAGCTGGGTGCGCAACGAGTCGCTGTCCTGCTCGCGGGCGAGCTCCTTGAGCTGATTCTGCACGTCGGCCTCGGCCTCGTAGGGGACGTAGGCGTACTGCTGGTCGCCGAGCCACTCGCGGACGTCGATGCGGGCCTGGAACGTCCGCGACGAGTCGACGGAGCCGCCCTCGATGACCGAGACGTCCTCGAAGTGCTCGGGCCGGATGCCGGCCATCAGCAGTCCCTTGCCCTCTGTCTTCTCCGCCTTGGCGGCGGGGAGCCCGAACGTTCCGAACGGCAGGGTGACCCGACCGTTCTCGACCGTGGCCGGCAGGAAGTTCATCGGCGGGGAGCCGATGAAGCCGGCGACGAACAGGTTGACCGGCTGTTCGTAGAGCTCCCGGGGCGTGGCCAGCTGCTGCAGGATGCCGCGCTTCAGGACCGCGACGCGGTCGCCGAGCGTCATGGCCTCGGTCTGGTCGTGCGTCACGTAGACCGTCGTGATGCCGAGGCGCTTCTGCAGGCGGGCGATCTCGGTGCGCATCTGTCCGCGGAGCTTGGCGTCGAGGTTGGACAGCGGCTCGTCGAACAGGAAGGCCTTGGCCTCGCGGACGATCGCTCGTCCCATCGCGACGCGCTGACGCTGGCCACCGGACAGGTTGGCCGGCTTGCGCTCCAGGTGCTCGTCGAGCTCGAGCGTCTTGCTCGCGTCGCGGACCTTCTCGTCGATCTCCTTGTCGCCCATCTTGGCCAGGCGCAGCGGGAAGGCGATGTTCTCGTAGACGGTGAGGTGCGGGTACAGGGCGTAGTTCTGGAACACCATGGACAGGTTGCGGTCGCGCGGCGCCAGGTCGTTGACGCGGTCGCCGCCGATCACCATGTCGCCTGACGTGATGTCCTCCAGGCCGACGATCATCCTGAGCAGCGTCGACTTCCCGCAGCCGGACGGCCCGACGAGGATCATGAACTCCCCGTCGGCGACGTCGATGCTGATGTCGTTGACGGCTGCGAATCCGTCGCCGTACTCCTTGACGATGTTCTTCATCTCGATGGCTGCCATGGGATCAACCCTTCACTGCACCGGAGGTGAGGCCGGCAACGATTCTGCGCTGGAACAACAGGACGATGATGATGATCGGAATGGTCGCGATGACGGCGGCCGCCGAGAGCAGCGATGCCGGCCGGGTGAACGGGTCGGGCCCGACGAAGAACGCGAGCGATGCCGGGATCGGCCGCGCGTTCTCCGTCGACGTGAGCGAGATGCCGAACACGAAGTCGTTCCACGCGAAGAAGAACGTCAGGATCGCGGCGGTGAAGACCCCCGGAGCAGCCAAGGGGACGATCACCTTGCGGAAGGCCTGCCACGACGTTGCCCCGTCGACCTGGGCGGCCTGCTCCATCTCCCAGGGGATCTCGCGGAAGAACGCCGACAGCGTCCAGATCGCCAACGGCAGCGTGAACGACATGTAGGGGATGATCAGGCCCAGCCAGGTGTCGTAGATGCCGAAGGCGCGCCACATGTCGAACAGCGGACCGACGAGGGAGACCACCGGGAACATCGCGATCGCCAGGGACATCGAGAGCACCAGGCGCTTGCCCCTGAACTCCAGCCGTGCGATCGCGTACGCCGCCAGCGTGGCCACGATCACCGAGAGCACCGTGGCGATCAGGCTGATCCCGATCGAGTTGAAGATCGCCTTTCGGAACTGCTCGTTGTCCCACACCGCCTGGTAGTTGTCGAAGCCGACGTTGGTGCCGGCGGAGGGGAAGAAGCCCGGGTTGCCGACGGTGATGGATTCTTGGGACTTCAACGACAAGGAGAGGATCCAGACCACTGGTAACAGGCACCAGCCCAGGATCAGCAGGAGGCCGACGCCCGTCCCGATCTTGGTCTTCATCTCATGCCTCCTGCCGGGCCTGGGCCAGGTCGACCCGGAACACCTTGATGATCAGATAGGCCACCAGCAGCACTGACAGGAACAACAGCACCGACAGTGCCGAGCCCATGCCGAGCTGGAACTGTTCGATGGTTTGTCGATAGGTGAGGAAGCTGATCGACTCCGTCTTCACGGCACCGTTGGTCATCACGAAGATGTTGTCGAAGATCCGGTAGGCGTCGAGTGCCCGGAACAGCACGGCCACCATGATCGCCGCCTTCATGTTCGGCAGGATCACCTTGAACAGTCGCTGCCACCAGGTGGCGCCGTCGACCTTCGCCGCCTCGAGCATGTCCTCGGACACCTGGGCCAGTCCCGCGAGCAGCAGCAGCGACATGAAGGGAGTGGTCTTCCAGATCTCCGACACGCAGATCGCGACCACCGCGGCGAACGTGTCGCCGAACCAGTTGAAGTCGTCGCCGATGAACGGGAGCCAGCCGTTGACGAATCCGTTCTGGAACGAGAAGGCGAACTGCCAGGAGAACCCGGAGACGACCGTGATGATGCCGTAGGGGATGAGGATCGAGGTGCGCACGACCCCTCGTGCGAAGATCAGCCGGTGCATCACCATGGCGAAGGCGAACCCGATGACCAGCTCGATCGCGACGGTGAACACCATGTAGAACACCGTGATGCCGGTGGTCTGCCAGAACAGCGAGTCGGTCAGGGCGGTCAGGTAGTTCCCGACACCGACGAAGGCCTTGTCGTCCGGCGCGGTGAGCGAGTAGTTGTAGACCGACAGCCAGATCGCCCGCAGCATCGGGAACGCGGTGACGATCAGCATCAGGATGATCGCGGGTGCCACCAGCTTCTGGCCGAGCCGGGTCTCAGCACGGGAGCGGTCGCTGATGACGGCTTTCGGTGCCGGTGCAGTCGCCGTGGTCACAGCAGCGCCTTTCCTTCGAGGACGCCTTGCAGGTAGTCGGCTGATCGCTTCGGTGTGGTGTCCGGATCCACCGAGTTGGGCGAGTGCCAGCGGGCCTGTATGGCGCTGGAGATCAGCCCGTAGAAGGCGCTCTTCGGCCGCGGGCCGCCCTGGTCGACGCTGGTGCGCCACAGCTCCACCAGGTCGGCGGGGTAGGAGCCGTCCTTGATGACCGCTTCGTAGGCGGTGTTCGTGGAGGGCATCAGGCCGTCCGTCAGGGCGAGGTCGACCTGCACCTCGTGGGAGGTGATGCACTGGCCCGCCTTCATGGCGAACTCGGGATGCTTGCTGTAGGCGCCGACGCCGATGTCGATGCCGCCGATTGGTGGCTTGGACGCCTCGCCCTCGACCGTGGCCGGGTAGCGTGCCCAGCCGAGATCCTTGAGCTGTTCCTTGTCCGCGGGTCCGCCCGGCTTGCCGATCAGGCCCTCGTAGTTCTTGTAGACGAAGGTCCAGTTGGTCATGAACTCACCGGCCCCGTCTGCGGGGAACATCTGCCCGAGGCTGGTGCCCTCGTTGGACACCGAGAAGTCCGGCTGGGCGGCCGGGGAGTCGGCCAGCTGCTTGATGACCTCCGCGGCGGCGCGTCCGGCATCGGAGTCGATGTCGACCTTGGCATCGTTGCCGGCTTCGGTGTCGGAGACGATGTCGCCGCCGGCTCCCTGCACGAGCGCGTTGATCCACACGACGTAGGCCTCGTACTTGTTGGCCTGGACGCCGACGGTGCCCTTGTTGTCGGCAGCGGCCTTGATGACCTGTTCCCAGGTGACCGGCTTGGTCATGTCGAGACCGGCAGCCTCGGCCAGCGACCGCCGGAACCAGACCACCTGGGTGTTCGCCCAGAGCGGGAAGGCGAAGACACCGTCCTCCCAGGTGACCGTGTCGGCCGCACCCTTGAGATAGTCACCGTCGCCCGCGACGCTCGTCTGGACCTCGTCGGCGACACTTCCCTTGACCTTGGCCAGCCAGCCCGCGTTGGCGAACTCCGCCACGAAGACGGGGTCGAGGTTCATCAGGTCGGTGGAAGAGTCCTCGGCCGCGAGACGGCGGGCCAGCTGCACACGTTGGTCCGTCGCGCTGGTGGGCAGGCTCTGGATCGCGATGGTGTAGTCATCGGTGCTGCACTTCTTGGCCCACTTGATGAAGGTGTCGACACCGTCGGGGTTGATGTACCAGTTGAGGGTCGCCTTGCCGGAGTCACCGCTGCATGCGGCGAGCCCGGTGAGTGCCAAGACCGACGCCGCGACCGCCGCGACGGCCCGCCTGATCGTGGGTCGCGACGGAACGTGCTCCGTCATCTGACCGCCCCCTCCGCCTCGTGTGACTCCCATCACGTGACATGAACGTATTGCCGAAGTGGTGCAACCCGCAAGAGCACGTCAGCCCGGGTGATCGATCTCCGCCCAGACCGCAGTGTCGATCGGCACGTCGATTCCGTTCGACACGTCCGGAGAGCTCGACACCAGCACCCGCGCGCCGTCCGGGAGACGCGCCGGCGACGCCCCGAGGTTCGCCAGCACGAGCACCACGCGACCATCCGGCGCCGAGATCGTGAAGGCCAGGACGTCGTCGGAGCCCGCGTCGTACCAGGTCAGAGAGCCGAGGCCCGGGCGCAGCTCTCGCCGGAGGGAGAGCAGCTTTCGGTAGAGCTCGAGGGTCGATCCCTCGACGCTCCGTTGCCGGTCGACGGCGAGCGCGCCGTACTCGGGCGGCTGCGGCAGCCAGCTCTCCGCGCCAGGTCCGAAGCCGAGCGACGGGGTGCTGCCCTCCCACGGCATCGGCACCCGGCAGCCGTCGCGGCCGGGCTGGGAGTGGCTCGAGCGCTCCCACGTGGGGTCCTGACGGACGTCGTCGGGCAGCCGGCTCGCCTCCGGGAGACCCAGCTCCTCGCCCTGGTAGAGGTAGGCCGACCCGGGCAGCGCGAGCATGACGGTGGTGGCCGCGCGGGCCCGGCGCAGGCCGAGCGCGGCGTCGGGCTGCGGGTCGTCCGGGCCGATGCCGCGCGGCGGCGTCAGGCCGTGCGACTGCTCGAACCCCAGTCGGCTCGCGTGACGGACGACGTCGTGGTTCGACAGCACCCAGGTCTGCGGCGCGCCGACGGCCTCGGCGGCGCTGAGCGTCTCGGTGATGGTGTGCCGCAGGTCCTCGGCGAGCCACGGCGTCATCAGGAACTCGAAGTTGAACGACTGGTGGAGCTCGTCATCGCGCACGTACCGCGCGAGTGCGTCGGCCGGCTTGACCCAGGCCTCGGCACAGAGGATGCGATCGGCATCCTCACCGGGCCGCGCGTACTCGTCGGTGATCTGCCGCCACCGACGGTAGACGTCGTGGATGCCGGGTTGGTCCCACATCGGTGCCAGTGAGGTCGGCACGGTGAGGTAGCCGTGCGGCATGTCGGCGTCGGGGAGTCCGTCGGCCTTGACGAGCCCGTGCGCGACGTCGACGCGGAACCCGTCGACGCCGCGGTCGAGCCAGAACCGCAGCACCGACTCGAGCTCGTCGCGGACCTCGGGGTTGCTCCAGTCGAGGTCGGGCTGGGTCGTGTCGAACAGGTGCAGGTACCACTGGCCCGGGCTGCCGTCGGGCTCGACGATCCGCGTCCAGCCGGGCCCGCCGAACGTGCTCGACCAGTTGTTGGGTGGCTCGTCACCGTTCTCGCCCCGGCCGTCGCGGAACAGGTAGCGAGCCCGTTCCGGACCACCCGGCGCTGCCCGCAGGGCTTCCTGGAACCAGGGGTGCTCGCTCGACGTGTGGTTGGGCACGAGGTCGACGATCACCCGGAGGCCCAGCTCGTGGGCCCGGGACAGGAGCGCGTCGAAGTCCGCCAGCGTGCCGAACCGGGGATCGACGTCGCGGTAGTCGCTGACGTCGTACCCGGCGTCGTGCTGCGGTGACGTGTAGAACGGCGAGAGCCAGAGCGCGTCGACCCCGAGCCAGGTGAGGTGCCCGAGGCGTGCGGTGACGCCGGGAAGGTCACCGATGCCGTCGCCGTCGGAGTCGGCCCACGATCGTGGATAGACCTGGTAGATGACGGCATCACGCCACCAGCTCGACTCGGCCATGGTTCCCCTCCCGGGCGTGGTGACGCGCGCTGCCGCTACGTTATCGAGCATGGAGAGAACGCTCGTCCTGCTCAAGCCCGATGCCGTCCGACGGGGGCTCGTCGGCCAGGTGCTGTCCCGCTTCGAGGCGAAGGGCCTGACCATCGTCGCGATGGAGCTGCGCACCATCACCGGCGAGGCGGCGGACGCGCACTACGTCGAGCACGTCGACAAGGACTTCTACCCGCCGCTGCGCGAATTTGCGACGTCAGGCCCGCTCGTCGCGCTCGTGCTCGAGGGCGACGAGGCCGTCACCGTCGTCCGCACCCTCACCGGCGCCACGGACGGACGCAAGGCACAGCCCGGCACCATCCGCGGCGACTTCTCACTGTCCAACCGCGAGAACATCGTGCACGCCTCCGACTCCGTGGAGTCCGCCGAGCGCGAGATCGCCCTCTGGTACCCGGACCTCCCATGACCCCCGTCGGCGTGCTCGGCACCGGGATGGTCGGGCGCACGATCGCCACCCGCCTGGCCGAGCTCGGCGTCGACGTCCTGGTCGGAGCCCGGTCCGCCGACTCACCCAGCCTCGACCCGTTCGCCGACATCGACGTCAGGACCGGTTCGTTCGCCGACGCGGCTGCGCATGCCGACCTGCTGGTCAACGCCACCAACGGCGTCAACTCGCTGGCGGCCCTGGAGTGGATCGGCGCCGAGGCGCTCAGCGGCAAGACGGTCCTCGACCTGTCCAACGAGCTCGTCCCGACCGAGCAGGGTGGCTTCCCGGTGCCGACCGCGTCGGCGCAGAACTCGGTGGCGCGTCGCCTGCAGGACGCGTTCCCCGCGACGTTCATCGTCAAGAGCCTCAACACGATGAACTGCACCATCATGGTCGACCCGTCCGTCGTGCCCGGCGACCACGTCGTGTTCCTCAGCGGCGACGACGCCGACGCCAAGGACCGGGTGCGCGACTTCCTCGCCGCCGTCGGCTGGCGGAGCGAGCAGATGATCGACCTCGGCGGCATCGACACCGCGACGGGACCCGAGATGATGATGAGCGCCTGGATGGCGGTCACCATCGCGCGCGGCCAGGGTGCACCCCGTTTCAACTGGGCCATCAACTCGGCCTGACCCGACAGTTACCCTGACGTCATGCCCGTCGAGTCCGTGTTCTCGCGCCTGGAGCCGTTGCTCCCGAGCGTGAGCAAACCGATCCAGTACGTCGGTGGCGAGCTCAACGCCACCGTGAAGGACTGGGACTCCGCGCAGGTGCGGTGGGCCCTGATGTATCCGGACGCCTACGAGGTCGGACTCCCGAACCAGGGCATCCAGATCCTCTACGAGGTGCTCAACGAGCGCGACTGGATCCTCGCCGAACGCACGTACGCGGTCTTCGCCGACATGGAGGCGGTGATGCGCGAGAACGCCATTCCGCAGTTCACGGTCGACGCCCATCGCCCGGTCCGCGACTTCGACCTCCTCGGCGTCTCCTTCGCCACGGAGCTCGGCTACACCAACCTGCTCACCGCGATCGACCTCGCGGGCATGCCGCTGCACGCCGCCGACCGGGGCGACGACGACCCGATCGTGCTGGCCGGCGGCCACTCCGCCTTCAACCCCGAGCCGATCGCCGACTTCATCGACGCCGCCGTGCTGGGCGACGGCGAGGAGGTCGTGCTCGCCATCAGCGAGGTCGTCCGCGAATGGAAGGACGACGGGCGGCCCAAGGGAGAGCAGCAGAGCGGCCGCGACGAGCTGCTGATGCGGCTCGCCGCCTCCGGCGCGGTCTACGTCCCGAAGTTCTACGACGTCACGTACCTGACCGACGGGCGCATCCAGCGCGTGGTGCCGAATCGTCCCGGTGTGCCGTGGCGCGTCGCCAAGCACACCCTGATGGACCTCGACGCCTGGCCGTACCCGCGCAAGCCGCTCGTTCCGCTGGCCGAGACCGTGCACGAGCGCTTCTCCGTCGAGATCTTCCGCGGCTGCACCCGTGGCTGCCGCTTCTGCCAGGCCGGCATGATCACGCGGCCGGTGCGGGAGCGCTCCATCGAGGGCATCGGCGCCATGGTCGAGAACGGCCTGGCCAAGACCGGCATGGACGAGGTCGGTCTCCTCTCGCTCAGCAGCGCCGACCACTCCGAGATCGGCGAGATCGCCAAGCAGCTGGGCGACCGGTACGAGGGCAGCAACACCTCGCTGTCGTTGCCGTCCACGCGCGTCGACGCCTTCAACGTCACCCTCGCCAACGAGTTCAGCCGCAACGGTCGTCGCTCCGGGCTCACGTTCGCCCCCGAGGGCGGCAGCGAACGGCTGCGCAAGGTCATCAACAAGATGGTCACGGAGGAGGACCTCATCCGCACGGTGTCAGCCGCGTACTCGCACGGCTGGCGCCAGGTGAAGCTCTACTTCATGTGCGGGCTCCCCACCGAGACCGACGACGACGTCATGCAGATCGGCGAGCTGGCGAAGAAGGTCATCGAGGTCGGCCGTGAGGTCTCCGGACGCCGGGACATCCGGTGCACCGTCTCGATCGGCGGATTCGTGCCCAAGCCGCACACTCCGTTCCAGTGGGCGAGCCAGCTCGACCACGAGACCACGGACGCACGACTGCGCAAGCTCCGCGCCTCGGTGCAGTCCGACAAGCGGTTCGGTCGGGCGATCGGGTTCAGGTACCACGACGGCCAGCCCGGGACCATCGAGGGACTGCTGTCGCGCGGTGACCGCCGGGTCGGCCGCATCATCGAGGCGGTGTGGCGCGACGGCGGCCGGTTCGACGGCTGGAGCGAGCACTTCTCCTACGAGCGGTGGGAGGCCAAGACGGCCGAGGTGCTGGCCGACGAGCCGGTTGACCTCGACTGGTACACCACCCGTGAGCGCGAGTATGCCGAGGTCCTGCCGTGGGACCACCTCGACGCCGGCCTCGACCGCGACTGGTTGTGGGAGGACTGGCAGGACGCCATCGACCCCGACGGTGCCCGCGAGGTCGACGACTGCCGCTGGACGCCGTGCTTCGACTGTGGCGTGTGCCCGCAGATGGACACCGAGATCCAGATGGGCCCCACCGGCAAGACGCTGCTGCCGCTGTCGGTCGTCTGAGGTAGCCAGCGCCACCTAAGGCGGTGGCGCGGCGTAAATAGGGCGGTCGGCCGATGTCCCACCCCTACCTCAGGGACGAAAGTCGGTGATGTCGAAGGAGCACATCATGACCATCACCACTGACTACACCGTCCAGACCGAAGCACGTCACCACGAGAACGATCTCGCCGCTCGACTGGAGCAGCGTCGCAACATCGCCGAGCGCGGTGTGGAGAAGTTCGGAGGCCGCCTGGCCTTCGCCGCTCACCTCGCCCGTCGTGCCCGCGCTGCCCAGCACTGATCACCAACCGGTCAGCGACCGAGCTCGTCCTCCAGCATCCCGGCGCGGTTGACGACGGTGCCGAACACACCGATCAACAACCCGCTGACCAGCAAGACCGCCACCGGCACCGTGAAGGTGCCGGTGGCGTCATGGATCAAGCCGGTGCCGAGCGGTCCGACGCCGGCGATCACGTAGCCGATGCTCTGGGCGAAGCCCGACAACGCCGCGGTCCCGTCCGGCGTGCGGGCTCGCCGACCGATCATCGTGAGCGTCCAGGTGAAGGCGCAGCCGCCGATTCCGAGCAGGATGGCCCACAGCCAGGGGAGCGCGGTCGGCGCGACCAGGACGCCGGTCCAGCCGGCCATCGTGACCACGGTGAACAACCACGGCAGCACGGGGCGGCTCCCTGCCCACGCGATCATCGCCGGGAGCGCCAGGGTCATGGGAATGCCCACTGCGCTCAACAGTCCTTGCATCGCACCGGCGGCTCCCGTCGACAGGCCGCCGTCGTGCATGATCGCCGGGAACCAGCCGAACTGGGCGTAGGCCTGCGCCGACTGCGCGCCGAAGCACAGCGCCGTCGCCCATGCCAGGCGTGAGCGGAGCAGCTCGCCCATCCGGAGGCGGGTCCGGTCGGGGTCGACGTGCAGGTCGTGACCGAGGAAGCGCAGCCACGGCAGGAGCGTGACCAGGGCCAGCAGCGACCAGGCGCCGATGCCGAAGCGCCATCCGCCGAACGCGTCGGCCATCGGCACCGTGACGACCGAGCCGAGCGCGGCGCCGGTCATCAGCGCCGCCCCGTACAGCGAGCTGATGAGCGGAATCCGGTCCGGGAAGTGCACCTTCGCCAGTGCCGGGAGGATGACGTTGCCGACCGCGGCACCCGCCAGCGACACGACGGAGAGCAGCAGGAACGGCGCGGTGCTGTCGACGACCGCGCGCAGGGCGAGCCCGGTCGCGGTGACCGCCAGCAGCACGGCCGTCGTCCGGTGCAGGCCGATGCTGCGGACGACGCCGTGCGAACCGCTCCCGAAGAACGCGAAGGAGAGCACCGGCAGCGTCGTCAGGACTCCGGCCGCGCCCAGGCTCATGCCGAGGTCGGCGCGCAGGGCGTCGAGCACCACGCCGACGCTTCCCACGGCGACCCGGAGGTTCAGGGCCAGCAGCACGATCGCCGCGCCGACGAGAAGACGACGATCGGGCGCGGGCACCACTCCATCTTCCACATACGCTGAGGACATGCCGACGCCGGATGAGCTGGTCGCCGATCCCCGGTTCCCATGGACGCGGGGACTGGAGCCGAAGGCGCTCGGACCTCGGCAGGTGCCTGAGCCCGAGCGCGCCGGGCTGAAGCCCGATGACTGCCCGCTGTGCGAGCGGTCCGACGGCGACTACCTCTGGACCGATGAGCACTGGCGACTGCTGCCGTACGACGGAATCCCGCTGCGCGGGTGCGTCATCCTCGAGACGCGGCGCCACGCCGACTCGTACGTCGACCTGACGCCGGACGAGGCTGCCACCCTGGGGCCGGTCCTGGCACGGATCGAGGACGCTGTCCTGGCCATCGGTGAGGTCGGCCGGGTGCACGTGGCGCGATGGGGCGAGGGCATCGCGCACTTCCACCAGTGGGTGATGCCGAGGCCGCTCGGCGTGATGGAGCTGAGAGGGCCGAGCCTGATGGCGTGGATGGATGCGCTCCGGCCGCTCGATCCCCGGGAGGTCGAGGACGCGCACGCGTCGATCGGTTCGGCCATGCAGGGCGTCGATCGATGAACACGTTGGCGGGCACTCCGAACCCGGAGGCGCCGAATCCGCAGCTGCCGATCGTGCAGAAGCTGCGCATTCGATACGCCAAGCGGGGCCGGCTGCGCTTCACCAGCCACCGCGACTTCGCCCGTGCCTTCGAACGCGCCGTGCGACGCGCCGGGGTGCCCATCGCGTTCTCGTCCGGCTACAGCCCGCACCCGAAGATCTCCTACGCCAACGCCTCACCGACGGGCGCGGCGACCGAAGCCGAGTACCTGGAGATCGGCCTCACGCGCGAGTGCGACCCCGAGGCCGTCCGCGCGGACCTCGACGCGTCCCTGCCGCCCGGGCTCGACGTCCTCGAGACGGTCGTCGCCGCAGGTCAAGGCTCCCTCGCGGACCGCCTGCAGGCGAGCGAGTGGTCGATCGAGCTCGCGGGGGTGGACGTCGACACGGTGTCGGCAGCCGTCCAGGCGTTCCTCGCCGCCGACGTCATCGAGGTCGAGCGGATGATGAAGCGCGGCCTCCGGACGTTCGACGTCCGCGCCGACGTGCTGGCCCTCGACGTCCGTTCAGGTGAAACCGGCACCCAGCCGTGTGCGATACTGACAGTGGTCATCCGACACGAGACACCGTCGGTACGACCGGACGACGTTCTCGCCGGACTCCGTTCTCGCGGAGGCCTGCAGCTCGAGCAGACGCCAGTGGCGACCCGCTCGGCTCAGGGCCCGCTGGACCAGAGCACCGGCATGGTCGGCGATCCACTCGCCTTCGACCGCGACGCATCCTGACAGGTGCTGACCGCGGCGAGCGGAGGGATCACCGTGTGACAGGCCTTGACCGTCGTCACTCCCGGAGCGCGTGGCGCATCGGGCGACCGAAGGCTTTGGGCCCGCCGCGCGCGGGCCGCAGACGTACAGCCCCGGCTGGACCAGTTCCGGCTCGTGGGCGAAGGAGAGCACATGCTCGACGACACCGAATCATCCGAATCATCCACCAGCACCTCGACCAGGCGACGCGCCGCCGGCCGCCCGGCCGGACCACCGGCCGCGCTGAACACCGACATCTTCGCGGCACCAGCCGAGACGAAGGCCGATCGCCCGGCGAAGAAGGCCGCCGCCCCTGAGAAGGACGACGGGGGAGACCAGCCCGCCAAGAAGGCTGCGGCGAAGAAGACCACCCCCGCCAAGAAGGCTGCGGCGAAGAAGACCACCCCCGCCAAGAAGGCCGCCGCGAAGAGCGAGACCGCCAAGAGCGAGGCGCCCCAAAGCGAGACCGCCAAGAGCGAGACCGCCAAGGGCGACGCTGCCAAGAGCGACGACGCCCCGAAGAGCGGCGTCATGTTCCAGCCGCCCGAGACCACGACCCTGCCGGCGCGACCGAAGCAGGAGAAGTCCGACGACCGCCAGGACGACCGCGACGACGACGGTGACGGCGACGACGGACCACGCCGCCGCCGACGCAGCCGCGGAGGCCGCAGGCGCCGGAAGGGCGACGACGGAGACGGCGGCAACGACAACCAGGACAACCAGGACGACGACTCCGACGACAGCGACGGCGGAGGCAACGACGGGGCCACCCGTCGTCGTCGCCGCCGTGCTCGCTCCGGAGAGAACGCCTCCAGCTCGCCCGACGACCCGGAGAACACCGTGGTCCGGGTCCGCGAGGGTCGCAGCGCCGAGGACGAGATCACCAGCGTCAGTGGTTCCACGCGCCTCGAGGCCAAGAAGCAGCGTCGCCGTGAGGGCCGCGAGGCCGGACGCCGCCGCGCACCGATCGTCTCCGAGGCCGAGTTCCTGGCCCGCCGCGAGTCGGTCAAGCGCGAGATGGTCGTGCGCCAGCATCCCGGCGGTGGCACTGGGGCCGGGGCAGATCATTCCGCCTACACCCAGATCGCCGTCCTCGAGGACTCCGTCCTCGTCGAGCACTACGTCGCGCGCGAGTCGCAGACCTCGGTGATCGGCAACGTCTACCTCGGCAAGGTGCAGAACGTCCTGCCGAGCATGGAGGCCGCCTTCATCGACATCGGCGCCGGCCGCAACGCCGTGCTGTACGCCGGTGAGGTCGACTGGAGCACGGTGGGCAACGGCAAGCAGCGCAAGATCGAGGACGCGCTGACTCCGGGGCAGACCGTGCTGGTGCAGGCCACCAAGGATCCCGTCGGCCAGAAGGGCGCCCGTCTCACCAGCCAGGTGAGCCTGCCCGGGCGGTTCCTCGTCTACGTGCCCCGCGGTCAGACCAGCGGCATCTCGCGCAAGCTCCCCGAGAACGAGCGGGCCCGCCTCAAGGCGCTGCTCAAGGAGGTGCTGCCCGAGGACGCCGGCGTCATCGTGCGCACGGCCGCCGAGGGCGCCACGGAGGACCAGCTGACGCGCGACGTCACGGCCCTCACCGCCCGGTGGCAGGACATCGAGAAGAAGGTCGAGAGTGGCAAGGCACCCGAGCTGCTCTACGCCGAGCCCGACCTGATCATCAAGGTCGTCCGCGACCTCTTCAACGAGGACTTCACGTCCCTCGTCGTCGAGGGCGACGACGCCTGGGACAACATCTCGGCCTACGTCAACCACGTGGCACCCGACCTCGCCGACCGCGCGAAGCGGTGGGAGCCGGATCCCGAGAACGGCAAGGCCGACGCGTTCACCGCGCATCGCATCGACGAGCAGATCCACAAGGCGCTCGAGCGCAAGGTGTTCCTTCCGTCGGGCGGCTCGCTGGTCATCGACCGCACCGAGGCGATGACGGTCGTCGACGTCAACACCGGCAAGTTCACCGGCTCGGGCGGCAACCTCGAGGAGACCGTCACCAAGAACAACCTCGAGGCGGCCGAGGAGATGGTGCGCCAGCTCCGTCTGCGCGACATCGGCGGCATCATCGTCATCGACTTCATCGACATGGTGCTGGAGAGCAACCGCGACCTGGTGCTCCGTCGTCTCGTGGAGTGCCTGGGTCGCGACCGTACCCGGCACCAGGTCGCCGAGGTCACTTCCCTCGGCCTGGTGCAGATGACCCGCAAGCGCATCGGCACCGGGCTCCTGGAGTCCTTCAGCACCGACTGCGAGCACTGCAAGGGCCGCGGCGTCGTCATCACGGCGGAGCCGGTCGAGCCCAAGAAGGACGAGCAGCGTCGCGGCAACCGTCGCGGCGGCGGCGGTGGCGGTGGCGGCGGCCAGAAGTCCGATGACGCGAAGGGCAAGGGCGGCGGCAACGCGGCCAAGAAGTCCAGCGCGAAGAAGAGCAGTGCCAAGAAGGACGACGCCCAAAAGGATCAAGCCAAGAAGGACGACGCCCAGAACGACGAGGCCAGGCAGGACGACGCCCCGAAGGACGACGCGAAGAAGGACGACCCGAAACCAGCCGACGCACCCGTTTTGACCGACGAGGGGCAGGCTCCGTAGAATGGAACGTCGGCGAGCGTGACGCACGCCGACGTCGTGTGCCCAGTCGACATGCCCGGGCACATGCCCAGCTTTCGAACGATGAATGAGGATCCCGTGGTGTACGCAATCGTGCGCAGTGGCGGCACGCAGCAGAAGGTGGCCGTCGGCGACGTCGTCGAGATCGACAAGGTCGCCCAGGGCGAGGGCGAGAAGCTCTCGTTGCCCGCCGTGCTGCTCGTCGACGGCGACTCCGTGACCAGCGACGTCAAGGCGCTCGCCAAGGTCTCGGTCACCGCCGAGGTCCTCGGCCAGACCAAGGGCCCGAAGATCATCATCCAGAAGTACAAGAACAAGACCGGCTACAAGAAGCGCCAGGGTCATCGTCAGAAGTACACCCAGGTCAAGATCACCGGAATCTCGAAGTAGTAGGAGCCTGACTGATGGCACACAAGAAGGGCGCAGCGTCCACCCGCAACGGGCGCGACTCCAACTCCCAGCGGCTCGGCGTGAAGCGCTTCGGCGGCCAGCTGGTGAACGCCGGCGAGATCATCGTGCGCCAGCGCGGCACCCACTTCCACCCCGGCACCAACGTCGGCCGTGGCGGCGACGACACCTTGTTCGCGCTGTCGGACGGTGCCGTCGAGTTCGGCTCCCGTCGCGGCCGCAAGGTGGTCAACATCGTTCCGCCGGAGTGAGAGCGAACCACTCTTCCTGAAAGGGGCGGTCCGCGAGAGCGGACTGTCCCTTCTTCTATTTCCGAGCAGCAGTTTCCAGCACAGGAGCAGTCGTGGCCATCCCCAGCTTCGTCGACCAGGTGACGCTCGACGTCACGGCCGGCGACGGCGGGAACGGAGTCGCCTCGGTGCATCGCGAGAAGTTCAAGCCGCTCGGCGGCCCCGACGGCGGCAACGGTGGGCACGGCGGTGACGTGCTCCTGCGCGTCTCGGCCGACGTCACGACGCTCATCGACTACCACCACGAGCCGCACCGCAAGGCCGGCAGCGGCAAGCCGGGTGCCGGCAGCCATCGCAGTGGTGCCAACGGCGACCACCTGCTGCTCACGGTCCCGGACGGCACGGTCGTGCGCGACGAGTCGGGCGAGGTCCTGGCGGACCTGGTCGGAGCGGGCACGGAGGTCATCATCGCGGCGGGCGGCCGCGGCGGGCTGGGCAACGCCGCGCTCGCGTCCAGCAAGCGCAAGGCACCCGGTTTCGCGCTCAAGGGCGAGCCGGGCGAGCACCGCGTCATCACCCTCGAGCTCAAGGTCGTCGCCGACATCGGCCTCGTGGGCTTCCCGAGCGCCGGCAAGTCCAGCCTGATCGCCGCGCTGTCCCGCGCGCGTCCGAAGATCGCCGACTACCCGTTCACGACGCTCGTGCCCAACCTGGGTGTCGTGACGGCGGGCGGCACGACGTACACGGTCGCCGACGTGCCCGGCCTCATCGAGGGTGCCAGCGAGGGACGCGGGCTCGGTCACGACTTCCTGCGTCACGTCGAGCGCTGCGCCGCCCTGGTCCACGTCATCGACTGCGCCACGGCCGAGCCCGGACGCGACCCGATGTCCGATCTCGACGTCATCGAGGGCGAGCTCGCCGCGTACTCCGAGACCATCGAGGGTGGCCTGGACGACCGGCCGCGGCTCGTGGCACTCAACAAGGTCGACGTGCCCGACGCGCGCGAGATCGCGTCCTTCGTCCGCGCCGACCTCGAGGCGCGCGGTCTCGACGTCTACGAGGTGTCCGCCGCCAGCCACGACGGACTCCCGGCACTCTCCTTCGCGATGGCCGAGATCGTGGCGGCCAAGCGCGCCGCGACGCCGCAGGCCGAGGCCACGCGCATCGTGCTCCGTCCACCCGCCGAGACCGGGGTGGGCGAGGAGTTCACCATCGTCCAGCGCAACCAGCAATGGATCGTCCGTGGCGCGAAGCCCATGCGCTGGGTGCGACAGACCGACTTCAGCAACGACGAGGCCGTCGGGTTCCTGGCCGACCGGCTCAACCGGCTCGGTGTCGAGGCCCGGCTCCTCGAGCTCGGCGCCACGGCGGGCGACGACGTCGTCATCGGCGGCAGCGGAGACGGGATGGGCGACGATGCCGTCGTGTTCGACTTCGACCCGCAGATCCAGGCCGGCGCCGAGATGCTCGGACGCCGAGGCGAGGACCAGCGCCTCTACGACAACGACCGCCGCACCAACGAGCAGCGCCGCGACGAGCTCATCGCGAAGCGGGCGTTCGAGGCCGAGGCGCGAGCGGCCCGGGAACAGGGCGAGGACGATCCGCAGGAAGACACCGAGCCATGACCCGCATCGTCGTGAAGGTCGGCTCGTCGTCGCTCACGACGACCGAGGGAGGCCTCGACGGCGACCGCCTCGACGCGCTCGTCGACGTCCTCGCCGCCGCCCGTGCGCGGGGCGACGAGGTCGTGCTCGTCAGCTCCGGCGCCATCGCCGCAGGCCTGGCGCCGCTCGGTCTGGCCCGCCGCCCGCGCGACCTCGCGAGCCAGCAGGCGGCCGCCAGCGTCGGTCAAGGCGCCCTCATGGCGCGGTACTCAGAGCGGTTCGCCGTCCACGGGCTCGTCGTCGGTCAGGTGCTGCTCACCGTCGACGACGTCACGCGCCGCAGCCACTACCGCAACGCGTACCAGACCTTCGCGAAGCTGGGTGAGCTCGGCGTCGTGCCGGTGGTCAACGAGAACGACACCGTCGCCACCAGCGAGATCCGGTTCGGCGACAATGACCGGCTCGCCGCCCTGGTGGCCCACCTCGTCCACGCCGACCTGCTGGTCCTGCTCTCGGACGTCGACGGCCTGTACGACGGTCCGCCCGGGCGAGAGGGCTCCAGCCTCGTGCGCGAGGTGGCCGGCGAGGCCGACCTCGCCGGGCTCGACATCGCGCGGCCCAGCGCGTCGGCGATCGGCACCGGCGGCATGGTCACCAAGGTCGAGGCGGCCCGCATCGCCACCGGCGCCGGCATCCCGGTCGTGCTCACGGCGGCCGAACGAGCCGCCGAGGCACTGGCCGGCGACGCCGTCGGCACCCGGTTCCTCCCCACCGGACGCCGTCGCCCCACCCGGCTCCTGTGGCTCGCGCACGCCAGCGACACCTTGGGCTCCTTGCAGATCGACGACGGCGCCGTGCGCGCCCTCACCACGCGCAAGGCGTCGCTCCTGCCGGCCGGCATCACCGGCGTCACGGGCACGTTCGCCGCCGGCGACCCCGTCGACGTCGTGGCCATGGACGGCACCATCGTCGCCCGCGGTCTCGTCAACTACGACAGCTCCGAGCTGCCTCAGCTGCTGGGCCGATCGACGCGCGATCTCGCCGCTGAGCTCGGCGCCGACTACGAGCGCGAGGTCGTGCACCGTGACGACCTGGTGATCGTCGGCCCCACCGAGAGTGCGGAAATCTAGGATGGAGGGCATGAAGGAGCAGGTTCACGACGCCGCTCGACGAGCCGGGCTGGCCGCCACGGTGCTGGCCACGCTGCCGCGCTCGGCCAAGGACGCCGCGCTCCAGTCCGCCGCCGACGCTCTCGTCGCGGCCACCGACGCCGTGCTGGCCGCCAACGCGCAGGACGTCGAGATCGCCCGGGGCGACGGCACTCCCGAGCACGTGATCGACCGGCTCGCGCTCGACCCCGCCCGTGTTGCTGCCTTTGCCCAGGGTCTCCGCGACGTCGCCGCCCTGCCCGACCCGGTCGGCGAGATCGTCCGGGGCTCCACGCTGCCCAACGGGCTGCGGATGCAGCAGATCAGGGTGCCGATCGGGGTCATCGCGATGATCTACGAGGGGCGCCCCAACGTCACGGCCGACGCCGCCGGCATCTGCCTCAAGTCCGGCAACGCCGTGCTGCTGCGCGGCTCGTCGTCGGCTTCTCACTCGAACGCGGCGATCATCGCGGTCATGCGCGACGCGATCGCGTCCGCCGGGGTCCCGGCCGATGCCATCCAGATCATCGCGGCCGACGACCGGTCGTCCGCGCAGCACCTCATGCAGGCACGCGGACTCGTCGACCTCGTCATCCCACGTGGCGGAGCGGGCCTGATCGAGGCTGTCGTCGAGCAGTCGACGGTTCCGGTCATCGAGACCGGCGTCGGCAACTGTCACGTGTACGTCGACGCCGACGCGGATCTCGACATGGCCCTCGCCATCGTGCTCAACTCGAAGACCGACCGGACGAGCGTCTGCAACGCGGCCGAGTCGTTGCTCGTCCACAAGGCCGTGGCCGACGTCTTCGTCCCCCGCGTCGTGGCGGCGCTGCACGACGCCGGCGTCAAGGTCCATGGCGACGCGACCTTCGTCGCCGCCGACCCGCAGGTCCTCGCTGCGACGGACGACGACTACGCCACCGAGTTCCTGGCGCTGGAGATCTCCGCAGCCGTGGTGGAGTCGCTCGACGACGCGGTGGCGCACATCCGCCGGTTCTCCTCGCATCACACCGAGGCGATCGTCACGTCCTCGCTATCGGCGGCGCAGGCGTTCGCCGTCGGCGTCGACGCGGCTGCCGTGATGGTCAACGCGTCCACCCGGTTCACCGACGGTGCCGAGCTGGGCTTCGGGGCCGAGATCGGCATCTCCACCCAGAAGCTCCATGCCCGCGGTCCGATGGGCCTGCCGGAGATGACCACCACCACCTACGTCGTGACCGGCTCCGGCCACACCCGCTGATAGATTGACGCCATGGTCACGATCCTCGCGGCAGCCGAAGGCGCCGAGCAACTGCGCGACATCGGCATCGACCCCTATGCGGTGGGCGCCATCGCCCTGGGGATCCTCACCGTCGCCATGCTCGCCCTGCTGTCGTTCGGCAAGGGTCGCGAGCACACCTGAGTCCTCCCGTGGCCAACGCCGACACACCACGCCGACGGGTCGGCGTCATGGGTGGCACGTTCGACCCCATCCATCACGGCCACCTGGTGGCCGCCAGTGAGGTCCAGTCGTGGTTCGACCTCGACGAGGTCGTGTTCGTGCCGGCGGGGGAGCCGTGGCAGAAGTCCGACCGGCAGGTGTCGGCCGCCGAGGACCGCTACCTGATGACGGTCGTCGCCACCGCGGCGAACCCGCGCTTCGAGGTCAGCCGGGTCGACATCGACCGCGACGGACCCACCTACACGATCGACACGCTGCGCGAGCTCTCGGCGGCCATGCCGGACGCCGACCTCTACTTCATCACCGGCGCCGACGCGATGGCCGCGATCCTCACGTGGCGCGACCCCGAGGAGCTGTTCGGCCTCGCGCACTTCGTCGGGTGCACGCGTCCCGGCCACGAGCTGGACCCGGGCACCCTTGAGGGACTGCCGAGCGACCGCATCACGCTGGTGGAGATCCCCGCCCTGGCCATCTCGTCCACCGACTGCCGCGGACGCGTGGAGCGGGGAGAGCCGGTCTGGTACCTCGTGCCCGACGGCGTCGTCCAGTACATCGGCAAGCACCGTCTCTACAGCAAGGACACCTCATGAGTGCCGGCGAGCGAGCCATCGAGCTCACCCGGGCGGCTGCCGAGGCCGCGGCCGACAAGCTCGGCCAGAACCTGCTGGCCTTCGACGTCTCCGAGCAGCTCGTCATCACCGATGTCTTCCTGCTGTGCTCTGCCGCCAACCCGCGGCAGGTGCGCGCAGTCCAGGACGCCGTCGAGGAGAAGCTGCTCACGCTGGACGCCAAGCCGGTTCGGCGCGAGGGGGAGCGCGAAGGACGCTGGGTCCTGCTCGACTTCTCCGACCTCGTCGTCCACATCCAGCACTCCGACGAGCGCGCCTACTACGCCCTCGAGCGGCTCTGGAGCGACTGCCCGCTCGTCGACCTCGCGACCGCAGGATGAGCCGCCGCATCGTCCTGTGGCGGCACGGGCGAACGGAGTGGAACGTCGCGGGACGCGTCCAGGGCCAGACCGACGTGCCACTGGACGACGTCGGGCGTCAGCAGGCGCGCGAGTCCGCGGCGCGGCTCGCCACGCTGGGCCCGTCGCGAATCCTGAGCTCGGACCTGATGCGGGCCGCCGACACCGCGGCGGTGCTCGGCGAGCTCTGCGGTGTGCCGGTGGAGACGGACGAACGGCTTCGCGAGCTGGAGTTCGGCGCACGGGAGGGCCTGACCTGGGACGAGGCGTGGGAGCAGATGCCCGAAGGGATGCAGGCGTGGATCGATGGCGACGAGTCCAAGATCCCGGGCAGCGAGACCCACCACCAGGCCGGTGAGCGTTTCGCCGGTGCATTGCGCGACCACGCCGAGGTCCTCGGGGACGACGAGACGTTGGTCATCGTGGCGCATGGCGGTGTCGCCCGCGTCGGGGTGTGCTCGTTCCTGGGTTTTCCGGTGGACACCTGGAACTCCTTGGGAGGGCTCAACAACTGCGCGTGGTCGGTGCTCCAGGAGGAGGAGTTCCGGGGCCGGCGGGGGTGGCGGATCGTCGAGTGGAACGCCGGCACCCTGCCCGAGCCGATCATGTCCGACGACGAGCGCCCCGGTTTGGGTCAGCCATCCGCGAGCGGCTAAGATCGGTGACCGGCCTTCGGGCCGATGAGCGGGGCTATGGCGCAGTTGGTAGCGCGCTTCCATGGCATGGAAGAGGTCAGGGGTTCGAATCCCCTTAGCTCCACCACACACCCTGTGGGCCCCTCCGTCTCGGATGGGGCCGATGGTGTCTTTCGGGCAAGAAACTTCTGCGGATCGGCCCGGCACTATTTCGCCGCGTACTCGTTGTGTGGTCTAGTAGACGAAACATGTGCCTCTCCCGGGGGCCAACAAATTGGGGAAGCAATGATCCGCAAACTCTCTGTCCTTGTCGCGTCTGTGGGCATTGGGGTGGTGCTGGTGTTGTCGCCAGCGGCAGCCGCCGATGACCCTCACCCGAATCCAGTGAAGCAAGTCATTGACAAGGTCCAGGACCTGGTCAAGCCGAAGAACATCCAGGCAGCGGTCGACGCTCCGGAACCACCGGTTTCCGATGACGACACGCCACCCAACGAGACCGACAACCCGACCGGTCCAGACCATGCGAACACGCGCGGCCTCGATCTCCGGATCGGCGATCAGGAGATTGCCGGCCTCAACCACAACAACGCGACGATCAACGACGACGACACGACCACCGCCGACTCGGCCGCGCTGAAGGTGCTCGGGGCCAGCCTGTTCGGGACGTCAGCCGATTCCACCGGCGACACGTTCCAGTCGTCAGCTCCCGCGGCGTTCATCCTCGACGCGTTGTGCGCTGCCACCGCGAACAACATCTGCGTGGAGGCGCTCTACTCCGAGTCCGAGGCGACCGAGGACGCCACGACCTCTCACGCCCACGCGGAGAGCGGCATCGCGAACGTCTGCATCGGTGGCGGTCTTGGCGGAGGCGGCCCCCTCGGCAGCCCGGCCCAGTTGGTCGGTCAGCCGCCGAGCGCGTGCTCGGGCATCCTGGGCGCCAGCATCGCGGAGTCCTATGCAGCGTCGAATCGTGACCGGGTGACCGGACAGACCACCAGCGAGGCCTACGACCAGACCGTCGGTCTGTGCGTGCTTCCCGGCTGTGTCGTTCCTGTTGCGGCTCTGGGCTCGTTCGGCCAGGCCGACTCGGGCACCACGCCCGGAACCGAGTTCGCGGACCGCGGTTCCTTCGTGGTCGCGCTCGGTCCTGAGGGCTTCGTCCTCCTCGAGGATCCGCTCGGTCTCTCGCTCGACGGGCTCTTGGGCCTGTTCTTCAACCAGGGTGAGACCTACATGAGCCCGCTCGTCGCCGGCACGGCCCAGGATGCGCTCAAGGTCACCGCGTTGACCGAGATCCTGCCCGTGTTCGCTGGCGCCGGACACACCGAGACGCTCGCCCACAACGACGGGCGCGCTACGGACACCGACACGGATACGGATACGGACACCGACACGGATACCGACACGGACACGGACACGGACACCGACACGGACACCGACACGGACACGGACACCGACACGGATACCGATACCGACACGGACACGGACACCGACACGGACACCGATACCGACACGGACACCGACACGGACACCGATACCGACGCGGATCAGGACTCCGATGAGGACTCGGACGAGGACTCAGATGAGGATTCTGACGAAGACTCCGATGAGGACTCGGACGGAGATTCCGATGAGGACTCCGACGACGGCGATCACCGTGCCCTGCCGGGCACCGGCGGACCGTCGGCCGGGATTCTCGCTCTGGGCATGCTCGGAGTCGCCATCGGCAGCGGCACCATCGCCTACGGACGTCGCCCTCGCAAGTCGGGCGCCAACTAGGCTGATGCCAGCTGTGTGACATCGCGATCAGGGCCGGTGTGTTCACACCGGCCCTGATCTCTGTCCTCTGGGAGAAATCGTGAAACTTCGGATGGTGCTTCCCGTGGAGATCGCGGTGATCTGCCTGCTCGGCGCGATCTACTACGGGTACAACGCCGTCAAGGGGCCCGACCCGAAGCCCGAGTCGTCGCGGACGGCGACGGCCACGCCGAGTGCGGTACCGAAGGTGACGACGACTCGGCTCGTCTCCAAGAAGGGCGGCTTCGCCGTCGGCGTCCCCGACCATGTCACGGCGAAGAAGGTCGGCTTCACGGTGCAGATGATGACGGCCGACAAGGTGTTGTCGGTGCTGGTCGGACCGGTCGAACGTGGAAAGCTCTCGGCAAGCAGCTCGGCCTTCATGCGCAGCATGAAGAAGGCGTACAAGGACGTTCGCGTCACGAGGTCGGAGGATCAGACCATCGACGGGCACCAGGCCAAGGCGACCTACGGTCGGGCCGAGAACGCCAAGAAGGTGCCGATGAGCTTCGTGAACGTCGTGGTGAAGGCGAACCCCCGGAACTACGCCATCACCGCCTTCACCACGGGCAGCTCCGACCCGATCTTCGTCGTGCCGCGGGTGAACGCGATCGTCGACACGTTCGAGGTCATCAAGTAGCCGTGGCGTCCGAACCTGACTCACGATCGGTGTTCGTCGGCATCGTGGCGACACTCGTCGGCCTCCACATGCTGGCGGTGACGTTGGCCGCGGTTCCGACCAATCCCGTGTCCGGCTTCTTCAGCCATCAGACTCACTACCTGTATCCCTTCTTCGGGCAGAGCTGGCGCCTGTTCGCCCCGAATCCGATCAGTGCGGACCAGACGCTCCTGGTGCAGGGGGCCTACGTCGACGGCAACGGCAACCTCCGCAAGACGCCGTGGGTCAACTGGACCAAGGTCGAGCAGGACGTCATCGAGCACCGCCTGATCGGCGGCCGCGCCGGTTACATCTCGACGAAGATCTATGGGGCACTCGGCCTGCAGTTCCAGCAGCTCGAGAATCCGGAGCAGAAGAAGCTGTCGGCAGGAACCAGTGCACTCGCGCCTCCGACGTGGGACGAGCTCCGCGACTATCTCGCCGGGATCGGCCCCGACGAGGACGACCTGGCCGACTATCTGCGCTACGACCGCGCCGCCGCCCGGCTCGCCACCGAGGTGATCACGGCTCGTTTCCCGAACCGTGAGCTCACGGCGGTGCGGTACGCCCTGCGCGACCAGGGGGTCACTCCGTTCAAGGACCGGCACGGCACCGACGCCGAGCGGAAGGCCGCCCGGCCCGAACCGAACCAGCGCGTCGACGGATGGCGCATCCCCACCTTCGGCCCGGCCGCCGAGCAACGAGGCGTGGCCGACTTCGATCGGCGGCACCGATGATCGAGCGCGCCATGGACTGGCTCACCGAGCGCGAGCGTTCGACCTACGGTGTGGCGGTCACCCGCATCATGATCGGGTTCGTCGTCTCGTCGCAGCTGCTGCTCAACTGGCCCGACCGCTCGTACACGTGGGGTGAGGGCAGCCGGTGGAACGAGACCGTGGCCGACATCAAGGGATACCCGTGGTTCTTCGGGCTCTTCCGTGCGCTCGACGGCTGGACGTGGGACGTCGCGTACCTGCTCGTCGTCCTCAGCGGCATCGCCTTGATGGTGGGCGTCTTCACGCGGGTCACGACCGTCACGACGGTGATCCTCTGGACGTCCGTCTACGTCGCCAACCCATACGTCGGCTCCGGGGGCGACGCGATGCTCCGGATGGTGCTGTTCTACCTGTGCTTCACCGACGCCGGCCAGAAGTGGTCGGTCGACGCCTGGATGCGGGAACGGCGGGGCCACCGGACCCGGCTCATCCCGCCGTGGGTGTCCGCCACCCTGCACAACTTCGCCGTGATCCTGATGATCCACCAGATCGTCATGGTCTACGTCGGATCGGCCCTGTGGAAGGTCCAGAGCGACGTCTGGCGGAACGGGACCGCCGTCTACTTCCCGCTGCAGACCGAGGCCTACTCGCCCTGGAACGACGTCTTCCAGCCGATCTACGCCAACAGCCTCTTCATCGCCGGGGCGACGTTCACGGCGATCGTCGTGCAGCTGCTGTTCCCGCTCCTGCTGATCTACCGGCCCACGCGCATGGTCGCGCTCGTGATCATCACGGGGATGCATCTCGGCATCGGGTTCCTCATGGGCATCATGTACTTCTCGCTCGCCATGATCGCGGTCGACATGATGCTGGTCAGCGACAAGACCTGGCGGTTCGCGGCAGATGTCGTTCACCGGGTGTGGGTCCGGCGCTTTCCGGCCAAGGTCGAGACCGGTTGACCATCTCGTAGGGTCGTCTGCATGCCCGAGCCCGCGGTGAGCCGTCACGCGACCGAGCTCCCGTCGGCCGGCAAGCGGGCGATCGTCATGGCGATCGCGCTGGTCTTCGCCGTCCACTCGGTCCTGGTGCTGGTGTGGGTGATGCCGACCAACCCGATCCGCGACGCCATCGGGCCGGACCTGGTCGAGGGCTACATCGACAACGGGGTCATGCCGTTCGAGCAGAACTGGTCGGTGTTCGCCCCGGTGCCGCGGCGGGCCGGCGAGAACGTGCAGGTCCGGGCCTACTTCGGCGAGACCGGCCACACCACGACGTGGTTCGACATCACCGCGGACGAGGACCGGCGCATCCGTTTCCTCCCGAATCCGTCGCGGGTCCACACCGTGACGCGACGGCTCGGCGGGGATGCCAACGAGCTGCTCGCTGATCTCACCCGGACGCAGCAGAGGCTCGTGATGTCGGACGCGCCGTCGCGCAGTGAATTGGCCCGGCAGCTCCCGAAATCGTACGAACGGCTCGACGTCATGCTCACGCGGTTCGCCACGATGTACGCGCTCGCCCGCTGGGGCGACGGCGTCACCATGGTGCAGTTCCGGGTCGGGCATCGAGCCGTGCCTGCCTTCGCCAAGCGGAATCGCGTCGACTTCCTCGACGTCCCGTTCTCCTACCAGAGCATCGGCTGGCGGAAGGCCATCCGCGGCGATGCGGCGGCCCAGGCGGCGTTCGACGGCTACGTCGACCGGGCCCCGCGGAAGGTTGGCGACTGACGATGCGCTGGCTCGTCGAGGACAAGCACGCGCTGCACGGCGCTGCGGCCGCCCGCATCCTGTCCGGGATCGCGGTCCTGGGGCTGCTCATCAGCAACATCAGGCAACGCGATGTCGTGTTCGGTCCGGGGGCGGTCTGGGCCGAGCCGGTGCTGGAAGGCGGAAACGGGATCGGTCCCGACTACTGGCCGCCGGAGATCGTCGCTCGTCTCGGCGCCACGGTCTTCCTGTTCTACTACCTGGCCGTGATCGTGCTGGCACTGCTGTGGCTGATCGGCTGGCGCACGAGGATCGTCGGCCTGCTGATGCTCATCGGCGAGGTGTCGATCATCGAGCGAGCGCCGATCGTGGGCGACCAGGGCGACAACATCCTTCGGGTCGGCCTGTTCCTCCTGCTCTTCATGCAGACCGCCGAGTACTGGTCGTTCGACGCCCGGCGTCGGGCCGGTCGCGGGGAAACCCGCAGGATCCTCCCGCTGTGGCTCGGCAACGCCGTGCACAATGCCGCCCTCGCCGCGCTGGCCGCCCAGGTGATCGTCATCTACTTCTGGGCCGGCATGGCCAAGGCACGGGGCGGCCTGTGGCAGAACGGCACGGCCCTCTACTACCCGATGCAGCTGCAGGAGTTCCGGCCGTTCCCGCTGCTCAGCGACCTGTTCACGCACGTGGGTCTCCTGGTCGCGGTCTCGACCTACGTCGTCATCGTCGTCCAGCTCGGCTTCGGCTTCGCCCTGCTGCACCCCATGGCGCGGCGCATCGTGATCGCCGTGGCGATCCTGCTCCACCTGGCGATCGCGGTGCTGATGGCGCTTCCGTGGTTCTCGTTGTCGATGCTGGCGTTCGACGCGATCTTCGTCAGCGCGGGCACCTATGTCGCGTTCGAGGGCTGGCTAAGGGTGCGGACTCGCGCGTTACTCGGTCGGGACGACCTGAGCGACGCGACGGCCGGAGAGCACGAGCACGATCACCGGTAGCGTCAACGTACCGGCAGCGGCGGTCAGCGTCCCGAAGCCCTGCCACGCGACGACGAGGCCCGCGAGCAGCCCTCCGAACGCGCCGGCCAGGTTCAGGGCCAGGTCGCTGAGGCCCTGCACCGCCGGACGTGCGGACACCTCGACCGACCTGGTGAGCATCGCCGCGCCCGCGATGACCGACGCCGACCAGCCCAGGCCGAGCATCGTCAGGCCGATCGTGATCTGCAGCTCCGAGTCACCGGACGTGCCCGCGACGGCCACGGCGACGATGAGGATGCACTGCCCGAGCAGGATCGTCTGGGCAGCGCCCCAGCGGTCGCTCAGCCAGCCCATGACCGGCGACAACGCGAACATCCCGGCGATGTGCAGGCTGATCGTCAGGCCGATGATCTGGAGCGAGGCTCCGTGGTCCTCCATGTGCACGGGCGTGAGGGCCATGACCGACACCATCACCGCGTGGGACGAGGCGATGGCATAGACGGCGACCAGCGTCGTGCCGCGGATGTGGGGCAGCGCGGCCCGGATGCCGCTCGGCGCCCGGGCTGCGGCCGCCAGGCGCACCAGCGGGTCGGGACGCAGCAGGGCGAGCGTCATCAGTGCGGCCAGGGTGAATGCCACGAAGGAGAACAGCACGGGGCCGGCGAGGTCGGGCACGCCGATGCTCCGCGCGACGTCCTGACCGGGACCCGTCAAGTTGGGTCCGATGACGGCACCGACGGTCGTGGACCACACGACGAGGGACAGGGACCGCCCGACCTGCGACGGGTCGGCCCGGTCGACGGCCGCGAAGCGCGACTGCAGGTTGGCTGCCGTGCTCGAGCCGAAGAGCAGGAGACCCAGCAGGACGAGCGGCAGAGAGCGGACGTCCGACCCGATCACCGTGAGGACGGCCCCCATGGAGCCGAGCATCCAGCCGAGGGTCAAGGCCGGCCGGCGACCCGAGCGGACCGCGACGGCGGCCAGAGGCACGGTGACCGCGGCGGCACCGAACGTGAGCATCACGACGGCCATGCCGGCCCAGCCGGAGGAGCCGGTGACGTCCTTGACGACCAGCGCGCTGATCGCGATGCCGGCACCGTTGCCGAGACCGCCCACGACCTGCGTGACCGCGAGCACCGTGACGATACGACGTTGGATGCGGGCGGCCTCCGCGGTCGTGGTCACGATGACCAGATCGTCACTCGTTGGTCGGGGTCGAGCCACAGCCCGTCGTCGGGCTTCACGTCGAATGCACGGTAGAAGGCGTCGATGTTGCGGACCACCTGGTTGCAGCGGAACTCCGGAGGGGAGTGGGGGTCGATCGTCAGGCGGCGCACCGTCTCGGCCGGACGCACCTTGGCCTGCCAGGCCTGCGCCCACGAGTAGAAGAAGCGCTGGTCGGCGGTGAGGCCGTCGATCGGCTCGGGCTCCCCATCGCCGATGGCCAGCCGCAGGGCGCGGTGGGCGATGCCGAGCCCGCCGAGGTCGCCGATGTTCTCGCCGATCGTGAGCGATCCGTTGACGGTGTGCGCGTCGCCGCCCTCGGGGGAGAGGTGGTCGTACTGGTCGATGAGCACCGCGGTGAGGGCGTCGAACGCGGCCCGGTCGTCGTCGGTCCACCAGTTGACCATCGCGCCGGTGCCGTCGTACTGCGAGCCCTGGTCGTCGAACCCATGGCCGATCTCGTGACCGATGACGGCGCCGATGGCGCCGTAGTTGACGGGGTCGTCGGCGTCGGGATGGAAGAACGGGGGCTGGAGGATGGCCGCCGGGAACACGATCTCGTTCATCGTGGGGTTGTAGTACGCGTTGACGGTCTGCGGCGTCATGTACCACTCGTCGCGGTCGATGGGGGAGCCGATCTTGGCGAGCTCTCGGTCCATGGCGACGGCCAGCGCACGCCGCGCGTTGCCGAGCAGGTCGGTCGGGTCGGTCTCCAGCGCCGAGTAGTCCTTGAACTTCTCGGGATGACCGATCTTCGGGGTGAACGACTCCAGCTTGTCGAGGGCGCGCTGCTTGGTGGCGTCACTCATCCACGACAGCGTGCTGATGCTCTCGCGGTAGGCCGCGATGAGGTTGGCGATCAGCTCGCCCATGCGCTCCTTGGCGACGGGTGGGAACTCGGTGCGGACGTAGATCTTGCCGACGGCCTCGCCCATCGCTCCCTCGACGAACCCGACGCCGCGCTTCCAGCGCGGGCGCAGCTCGTCGGTGCCGCTGAGGGTGCGGCCGTAGAACTCGAAGTTCGCGTCGACGAACGCCGACGACAGGTACGGGGCGCCGCTGTGCACGACCTGCCAGCGCATCCAGTCGCGCCAGGCGGGCAGCTCCTCCTCGACGAGAAGCTCGGCCAGGCCCTGCAGGAACGACGGCTGCGCCACGACGACCTCGGCCACCGCGGGCGCCGGGATGCGCGCCGCCGTGGACCAGGCGGTGAAGTCGAAGCTGGGCGCCAGCTCCTGCAGCGCGGTGGCGTCGACGAGGTTGTAGGTCTTCTGGGTGTCGCGGCAGGCCACCCGGTCCCAGTGGTGGGAGGCGATGCGGGTCTCGAGGTCCATGACGCGCTGCGCCCGCTCGGCCGGCTCGTCGAGGCCGGCCAGCTCGAGCATCGTGGCGACGTGCTTGACGTAAGCCTCGCGGATGGGGGCGAAGTCGTCGTCGGTGTAGTACGACTCGTCGGGAAGGCCGAGGCCGTCCTGCGAGAGGTGCGTGACGTAGCGGTCAGGCTGCCCGCGGTCGGGTGCGATGAACAGGCCGAAGACGCTACCGGCACCCACCCGCTCGAGCGTGCCGAGGATGCGCACGAACGAGGTGACGTCGGTGATCGCCTCGACCTGGCCGAGCTCGTCGGCCAGCGGCTGTGCGCCGAGCGCCTCGATGCGCTGCTCGTCCATGAAGCTGGCGTAGAGGTCGCCGATCTTGCGCACCTCCGGGTCATCTGACTGATCGGACTCGTCGCGGCAGGTCTCGATGATGGTGCGGACCTTCTTCTCGGCCTCGTCGAACAGCGTCATGAAGGCGCCGGCGGTGGCGCGGTCGGCAGGGATGTCGGCGGTGCGCAGCCAAGGCCCGTTGACGTGCCGGAACAGGTCGTCTTGTACCCGGATGTCGGGATCGAGACCGGCGATGTCGATGGCGAGCGTGGCAGGCGCGGAATCGGCTGAAGTCACGCCAGTAGGCTACACAGCGCCACTGCCGGTCCTGATTCGGTTTCCTCCTGGCACCTCGGTAGCCTGAGGTCGCACCGTTTCGTCTCGAGGAGCCCCATGCGCGTCATCACCTATGGAACATTCGACCTGTTCCACGACGGGCACAGACGCCTCCTCGAACGCGCCCGGGCTCTGGGCGACCACCTGATCGTCGCCGTCACGACCGAGAACTTCGACGACGCCCGCGGCAAGCTCAACGTGCAGCAGAGCCTCATGGACCGGATCCAGAACGTGCAGGACAGCGGTCTGGCCGACGAGGTGATCATCGAGGAGTACGAAGGCCAGAAGATCAACGACATCCAGCGGCACCACGTCGACATCTTCGCGATCGGTTCCGACTGGCTGGGCAAGTTCGACTACCTCAAGGACTACTGCGAGGTCGTCTACCTCGAGCGCACCAAGGGCATCTCCAGCACCCAGCTGCGCAACGAGAACGCCGGCATGATGCGCATCGGCGTCGTCGGCACGGGCCGCATCGCCAACCGCTTCGTCGCCGAGGCGCACTACGTGAGCGGTATCGACATCGAAGGTGCCTGGTCGCGCGACCCGGCCAACGTCAAGACGTTCGTCGACCAGCACGACCTCGACCTCGCCGCCGGTTCCTACGAGGAGCTCCTCGACCAGGTCGACTCCGTGTACATCGCCAGCCCCCACGGCACGCACCTCGAGTACGCGCTCGCGGCCATCGAGCGAGGCAAGCACGTGCTGTGCGAGAAGCCGATGTGCCTCACCGAGGCCGACTGCGTGCGGCTCCAGGAGGCGGCCGCCGAGGCCGACGTCGTGCTGCTCGAGGCGGTCAAGACCGCGTTCTCGCCCGGTTTTCAGCGGCTCGTCGCGGTGGCCAGGAGCGGGTCGATCGGCGACATCCGCTCGGTCGACGCCACGTTCACGAAGCTCACCACCGGCGACGTCCGTGAGCTCGACGCCGCCCAGGAGGGCGGCAGCCTGGCCGAGCTGGCCAGCTACCCGCTGCTCGCCGTGGTCAAGCTCCTCGGCATGGACCACGACGACGTCCGGACGGCGTCCTTCAAGCCGGAGTCCAGTGGCGTGGAGCTCTACTCCCGCATCGACTTCCGCTACCCGCATGCCGTCGCCTCGGCGCGCACGGGCCTCGGCGTCAAGGCCGAGGGCGACCTCGTGATCGCGGGGACGCGGGGCTACATCTACGTGCCGGCACCGTGGTGGAAGACCGAGTACTTCGAGGTGCGGTTCGAGAACCAGTCGGACAACAAGAAGTTCTACTACAAGTTCGACGGCGACGGCCTGCGCTACGAGATCGCCGAGTTCAGCTCGATGATCCGGCGCGGGGAGCGTGAGACGTTCCGCCTCCGAGCCACGGAGACGCGCTGGATGGCCCGTGTGCTGGAGTCCGCCCGCACCGACGCCCACGTGTTCGGCTGAGGCTGACGTGGACTTCAGGAGCCTCCTGCGGCGGGTGGCGAACCGGGCCCGTCTGTCACCCAACCCCCGCGTCCGGCAGATGTTCGAGCTGGTCCGCACGACCTATCGACTGATCGGTCGGTGGTTCCCGTTCCTGCACCTCGGCTGGATGTCGAACCTCCGTCGAGTGGTCTGGGACGGCGACGACCTGGTGCTGGGCGGCTGGGCCTTCGTCCGTGGTGCCGACCAGGGAGCGCGCCCGGAGTTCGAGGTGTGGCTGCACCACCGGTTCAGCCGCGAGCGCATCCGCGCCGAGGTGACACCGGCCGAGGACGCCGACGTCCTCGGCGCCGTACCCCGCGCCGAGCTCAACTACCAGAACATGGCCTTCGAGGCGCGGTTCACCGCTGACGTGCTGTCGCGCCTGCCGGCCAAGGGCAGCTGGCAGCTGCGGGTCGGCATCACCGGCGGCGGTCGGCACACGTGGGGACCGTTGAAACGGATCTACGCGTTCGGGTCGCCGGCTGTCATGCGGTTGCGACCGACCGGGGACGACCGGCTGGTCGGGCCCACGTTCCACGAACGACGTGGCGTCCTGATCGTGTCGCGACCCGTCGGCCCGCTGGTGCGTGACGTCGTGCTGGACGACCGCCAGATCAGTCTGCGCGTCGAGGGCGGCGACCAGATCGGCTCCGTCCACCTGACGGGTGAGGGCCAGCAGGATGTCACGCTCGAGGCGCTGCGTGACGACGACGGCGTCCGCCTCGTCGGGGTGCTGCCCCCGGGGCAGATCGTGGTCGACGAGGAGACCGGTGACCGGTACCCGCCGACCTGGACCGGCCACGTGGGCTCCGGCCGCACCCGCACACCGCTGACGCTGCTCGACGACTCCCTCGGGCACCGCCCGGACGCCGCAAGCACCTTGGTGGTGCGAGGAGCCGCCGACCGCGCGCTCGAGGTCATCGACGTGCCTCACTTCGTCGAGGTCGACGACGTCGAGGCGGTGGAGGCGGAGTCGCCGTACCTCCGGCTCACCGGCACGATCGTCGGCGACACCGACGCGTTCTCCCTGGTGATGTCAGCGCCGCGCCTGGACCTGCCGGTCTCGATCGAGAAGGTCGAGGGCAACCGCTTCACCGCCAGCGTTCCCCTGCGGATCAGCGTGTGGGGCGGACCTCTGCTGCCGCCCATGCGTGGCGGGTACTCGCTCGAGGGGCGCATCGAGGGCGAGCCGTTCAGCACGTTCGTCAGCCGCGACCTGATCGACCGGCTGCCCGTCGTCGACTCCCGGCCCGACCTCCGGATGCGTCTCGAGCTCGCCCGGCGCGACGAGTTCCGGGTCCGCGTCACGCGCCCACGGCACGAGTCGGAGTACGGCTCGTACAACCAGAACATCCTGTTCGAGCGGTTCGCCCACGGCAAGCTGCCGCCGCTCGACGCCGTCTTCTTCGAGAGCTTCTTCGGGCGCAACTCCACCTGCAACCCGCGCGCGATGGACCGCGAGATCGCCCGCCGTCGCCCCGACCTGCCCCGGTACTGGTCGGTCGACGACTACTCGATCGAGGTGCCCGAGGGCTCGACACCGCTGGTCATCGGCACCCAGGAGTGGTGGAAGGTGCGCGAGACCGCCCGCTGGATCGTCACCAACGAGTGGCTGCGCACGCGGTTCGTGAAGCGGGGGTTCCAGACGGTGCTGCAGACGTGGCACGGCTCGATGTACAAGAAGATCGGCCTCGACCGCTCGAAGAATCGCCTGGCCCTTGATCGGGCCCGGCTCGAGCGGAGCAACTGGGACATGTTCATCTCCCAGAACTCCGACACCACGCCGATCATCGCCCGCTCCTACGACTTCGACGAGGGCATCATCGAGTCGGGCTACCCGCGCAACGACGAGCTCCACCATCCCGATCCGGCGCGGGTCGCCGAGATCCGTGCACTGCTCGGTGTCCCGGAGGGCACCACCGTCGTCATGTACGCCCCCACGTGGCGCGAGGAGGGTCAGGACGTCGAGCTGCTCAACGTCGCCGAGCTGTCCGACCAGCTCGGGCCGAGGTTCACGTTCCTGCAGCGCGGCCACGTGCGCACGCTCGACATGGGGGCCGTCGTCAGGCACCGCAACGTCATCGACGTGAGCACGTACCCGCAGATCAACGACCTCTACCTGGCCGCCGACCTCCTCATCACCGACTACTCCTCGATGATGTTCGACTTCAGCGTCACCCGCCGGCCGATGATCTTCTTCACGCCGGACTTCGAGGAGTACACCGACCCCAAGGTCCGCGGCGTCTATTTCGACCTCGAGGAGGTCTCGGCCGGACCGGTCGTGCGCACCCCACAGGAGGTCGTCGACCTGCTCGCCTCGATCGACACCTGGGCGCCCACCTATGACGACCGGTACGCGGCCTGGACGGCCCGCTTCAACCATGCCGACGACGGACATGCGTCCGAGCGCGCCGTCGACGCCCTGTTCGCGTTCGACCCGAAGAAGCGCACACGCAAGCTCATCGAGCGGTACGACCTCGAAGCAGGCACCGGCGAGGACGCCTGACGTTCCTGCCCGACCGACCTAGGGCAGCCCCACCACGGCGCGGAGCATGTTGTGGTCCGACGGCGCGCCGCCGCGGAAGCGTCCGGACGAGTCGAGGTCGACCACGTTCTCGTACTCGAGCACGCGCATCGGCGTGGTGAAGATGTAGTCGATGTACGTGCCGTTCAACGGTTCGCCGACGCTGCTCACCGGCCGTGAGCCGAAGTTGTTGAAGCTGTCGAAGTGGGTGTTGATCCGCTTCTCGACCGTGGCGTCGCCCGACGGCTGGTGCGACGACGGCATGACGCCGAGCGGGTCGACGAAGCCGGCGGACGTGAACGCCTGGTGGGCGCCGTACACGTGGTACTGCGAGGCGTTGAGGTCGCCGACGACGACGGCCGGCAGTCCTCCTCGGAGCTTGGCCGTCTCGGAGGCGAGCTGATGCGCCTGGGCCAGCCGGACGGACACGGACCGCGGCTCGAGGTGCGTGGAGATGAAGACGAAGTCCTTCCCGGACGATCGTTGCGTGAACACCGCCCAGCTGTAGAACCGCTGACGGAACTGGTTGCCGCTGAGCTGGCGCCCGTAGTGCACCGCGCCCGCCTTCTTGAGCCGCACCGCCCGGGTGTTGTAGATGACGCGTACGCCCAGCGACCCGTTGATCCGCTGGTCGGTGATCTTCCAACCCGGCTCCCGGGCGGCGAGCTGCTTCATGAGGTCGGTGAACTGGCTGGTGCCGACGCCGCGCGGCGTCGACTGCTGGGCTTCCTGGAGCCCCACGACGTCGAGTCCGTGCGACGTGATCGACGAGGCGATGGCAGCGCGGCGGCTGACCCAGGGTGGTCCGCCGCAGCTGTGGCACCGGATGTTGTAGGTCGCGACGGCCAGTGGCTGGGGGTCCTTGGGCTTGATCGTCTCGGTCTTGAGCGTCTCCGACCAGGCGCTCTTGAAGCCGTTCTCACCCAGGGCTCGCACGCGAGCGACGAAGGGGGTGCCGGCGTCGAGGCCCTTGAACGTCGCGGTGCGATCGTCGGCCGTGATCGTGCGCGGGTTGTCGAAGGAGTCGTTGGACGCGAGCTGCACCCGGTAGCGGGTGGCCGTCTCGACGGGATCCCAGGCGATGTTGATCGACGTGTTGTCGGCCGAGGCCACCGTGGCGTTCGCCGGGACGAGCAGGGCCGGCCTGTTGTCGGCTTCGGTTCGCGTCGGCGTCGCGCGAGACGGGGTGCTGCGCACGGGATCGTCGCCCTTGAGCTGCCGGATCGCCCGGACCTTGACCGCATAGTCGGTCGCGTGCGACAAGTTGGGCACCTGCACCTCGGTGCCCTCGACGCGCAGCTTCTCGGCCTTCTTGTCGTGCACGAGCGTGAGCTCGTAGAAGTCGGAGAACAGCACCGGCCGCCAGCTCACCCGCAGCATGGTGCCGGCGGTCTCGCTGACCCTCGGAGGCCCGGGCGTGGCCAGGCTCGGGGTGCCCGTGACGACCTTGGGCGCGACCAGGACCAGACCCGCGACGACGACCATCCCGGCGAGAACGCCGGCGACGAGGACCCGCGAGAGACTCCTGCGGCGCGCCGCGCGACGGCGTCGTCGAGCGCGCGGGCGCGACGTGGTTTCGCGCACTCGGCGGCCGGACGGACGCTTTTTCGACATGGGTGTTCTCGGTATCGGCTCAGTAGGGTAGGGCGAAGTCTACAAAGAGAGGCCGATACCGCGCGCGGCAACGCTCGTTCTCGACGCCGTGTCGGCGCTCGCCGCCACCGAGGACGTCACCGGCTGACCATCTGACCGGATTGATAATCTACTGCGATGGGATCGACGCCGGAACCTCGTTCCGGCGTCTCGTACGTGATGCCGATCTACAACGAGGTCGACTACGTCGAAGCGGCCGTCTCGAGCATCCTCGCGCAGGACTACGACGGCGCCGTCGAGATCGTCCTGGCCCTTGCTCCCTCCACCGACGGAACCGACGCGCTCGTGCACCGCATGGCCCACGACGACGAGCGCATCACGGTGATCGACAACCCCGGCATGCACATCCCGATCGGCCTCAACCGCGCCATCGCCGTCGCCCGCCACCCTGTCGTCATCCGGGTCGACGCCCACACCCAGCTCGAGCCTGACTACACGCAGCGTGGCGTGGCCGAGCTCGAGCGCAAGGACGCCGCCAACCTCGGCGGCATCATGGTGGCCACCGGGCGACCGGGTTTCCAGGCCGCCGTCGCCCGCGCCTACAACAGCAGCCTCGGCCTCGGCGGTGCGTCCTACCACGCCGGCCACGCCGAGCCCGGCCCTGCGGAGTCGGCGTACCTCGGCATCATGCGGGCGTCCGCAGTGCGCAGCATCGGCGGCTTCGACGAGTCCATCCGACGGGGCGAGGACTGGGAGATGAACTTCCGGCTGCGCAAGGCCGGCCACCTGGTGTGGCTCGACCCCGGCCTGCGGGTCACCTACTGGCCGCGCGACACCTGGAACAAGCTCGCCCGCCAGTTCCTGTCCACCGGCATCTGGCGTGGGGAGCTCGCCCGGCGGCTCGGGGCCAAGAACCCCCTGCGCTTCTTCGCGCCGCCGCTGCTGGTCGCCAACCTCGTCGTCACGCTGGTGGTGGCGGTGTTGCAGCTGACCGGCGTGGTGGGCGGGACCGTCGGCTGGATCGCGTCGCTCGTCCACCTGGGACCGCTCGCCTATGTCGGCGTCCTCGTCATCGCGGCCGTCACGACGTCCGGATCGCTGCTGGACCGGATCCGCTACGTCGTGGTCCTGGCCACGATGCACGTCTGCTGGGGGGCCGGATTCATCGTCGGCACCATCCGCGGCGGCGGCGACTCGGTCGACACGTCGCGCCACGACACCTGAGTCAGTCGAACCAGCCGGCGTCGGTCATGCGCTGCACGACGCGGTGCCCGGCCCGGCCGTCGTCGTGCGCGGTGAAGCGTTCCTGCCACGCTCGGATCCCGTCGGCGTGCTCGTCGCGGTGCTTCTCGGCCTGGACGACGGCGTGGAGGAGGTCGTCGGCGGTCTCGACGACCGGACCGGGTGCCTCGCTCAACAGGTCGGCGTAGAAACCACGCAGCTCGCCGCGGTAGCGCGGCAGGTCCGGCACGAAGAAGACGATCGGGCGTCCGGTCGAGACCCAGTCGAACATCACCGAGGAGTAGTCAGTGATCAGCACGTCGGCGACGAGCATCAGGTCGGAGACGTCGGGGTATCCCGTGACGTCGATCAGGCCGGGCGCGGCATGGTTGCGGCCGTGCTCCCAGGTGCTGCTGTGGCCGCGGACGAGCAGCACGTGGTCGGGTCCGAGGGCTTCGGCGAACGTCGCGACGTCGAGGTGGTCGATCATCGCGGTGCGGTCCTCGCGCCAGGTCGGGGCGTAGAGCACGACACGTCTCGCGTCGTCGATGCCGAGCCGCGCGCGGACGCCGGCACCGAGCGCGGGCTCGGTCAGCTCGTCGTTGCGCGGATAGCCCTCGACCCACACCGGGCCGCGGAACGCGTAGGCCGAGGCCAGGTGCCCGGCGCTGAACTCGTTCTGCGCGAGCAGGGCGTCCCAGCGACGGCCCTCGCGGGTGGCCGCCAGCCGGGTGCGCAGGCTGACATCCGGGCGGTCGCGGGCCAGGCGCTTGAGCGTCGAGCCGTGCCACGTCTGCAGGACGTGCTGGTGCCCGCGCTTCTTGAACCGCTTGCGCAGCCAGTCGTTGACGATCAGCACCCGCGCGGACCCGCGCACCCGCCACCATTCACGGCTGCCCTCGATCAGTCGCACGGACCCTTCCGGCACCGGCACGGATCCATCCACGACGCTCCAGTAGCGGCGGGTCGACGGTCGCGACTCGATGAGGGCCCGCTCGATGCCGCGCGGGTTGCACGCCGCAGAGCGTCCGCGATAGCTCTCGAGAAAGACCGCGTCCTCGACCTCAGGGTCGGTGCGCCGGTAGGCCCGCTCGAGCGTCTTCTGCGCTGCGACGCCGCGCTCGTCGTCGTCGAGAGGTGGCCCGAGGTCGACGACCAGGCCGCCGGCATGCTCGCGCACGGTCGCGTGGAACAGGTCGTGGCGGATCTCGAACGGCTCCGCGGCGACGTGGACGCGGGTCGAGCCATCGGCGAGGACCAACCGGTACGTGTCGCTCGGCAGGGCCAGCGGCCCGAAGCCCCACGGTGACGTGAGCAGGTCGACGGAGCCGCGCTCGACCTCGACACGTGCCCGACGACCGACCAGCGCCGCACCGTCGGGGACGTTGATCGTGAGCGAGGCGGTACCGGGTTCGAAGGCGAGCTCGGTGACGATCGGCCGGTCGACAGCACCGGAATGGGGAGGTCGTGTGGTGTCGGCACCACCGGACAGCCCGGCCCGGGTCAGGATCTCGTCGATCACGCGGTCGCCGGCCCGGCCGTCGACGACGTCGAAGAACTCCTCGTGCAGGTGCCGCGCGTGGAGGTGGGCGGGACCGTCGGGACCCTCGGCGAGCGCGGCGTCCAGTCGGTCGAGCGTGTCGGCCCACGTGGTGACGGCCCGACCACCGGTGAACTCGTCGAACGACAGGTAGAAACCGCGTGACGAGGTGTAGGCGGCCAGGTCGGGCGCGAAGAACACGACCGGGCGACCGACGAGCGCGAAGTCGAAGACGATCGACGAGTAGTCGGTGACGACGGTGTCGATCGCCCAGAGGATGGGGTTGACGTCGCGCATCAGGTCGGGCCCGAGCAGGCGGATGCGATCCGATCGGGCCGGGCCGTCGGCGTAGCTGCCGCGCCCGAGCGGATGGGTGCGGACCAGCAGCACCGCGTCGTGACGGTCGAGCCAGGCCACGATGGCGTCCCACTCCTCGGAGGTCGGCACGGAGGGATCGGTGCCGCCGTCCCGCCAGGTCGGCGCGAACATCACGGTGTGTGCGGCGGGCGGCAGGTCCGGGAGGACGTGGTCGAGCCGCGAACGCGCCTCAGCGCGACGGGTGGACTCGTCACCGGCGAGCAGGACGTCGTCGCGCACGTCGCCGGTGACGACGACGTTCTCCGAGCCGACGCCGAAGCCGCTGACGATGCTCGGCCGGACCCGCGCCGACGACACCGGGAACAGCGACAGCCCGCGACCGGCCCTGCGGTAGCCGACGCCGACCAGGCGACGGACGACGCCCAGGTCTGGCAGGAACGAGACCGAGTAGGTCGACGGCGAGTCGAGGTGCAGGTGCTTGAACGGCAAACCGTGCCACAGCTGCACGACGAAGCCGCCGCGGACGCCATAGCGGTTTGCGTCGCCGAATCCGTGGGTCACGACGATGACGCGGGCCCGCAAGGTCGTCCAGAACCCGCGGAACCCGTCCTTGCGGACGGTGTCGAACCCGAGCGCTCGCGCTTCCTCGAGCTCCGTGGCGCTCCGAGCGAGCCACACCATGCGGGTGGAGTCGCCCAGGCGTTCGTTGGCCAGCCGGTACAGGGGGAGCGCACCCTCGCCCAGGCCGATGCCCGAGCCGAAGACCCACAGTCGGTCGGAGCGGGGCACGACGAGGCTGACGAGCGTCGAGACCGCGTACAGCGGAAGTCCGAGGAGCTTGCGGGCGTTGCCGGATCCGAAGGTGAAGCTCGCCATGGTCGTCCTGATTCTGGCACGGTGTGTACGACCGGTGGTCGAGGCTGGCTGGGAGTACCGTCGTGGAGTGCTCCGACCGAGGCTGCCCAGGGAGATCCTGCACCCGGTCCGTCTCCTCCCGCTCGCGTTCCTCGGCCTGACGTTCGTCGGCACGCTGATCCTGCTGCTCCCGTTCGCCCGCTCGGGTGAGGGCTCGGCGAGCCTGCCGGCCGCGATCTTCACGTCCACGTCGGCCGTGACGGTGACCGGTCTGGCCAATGTCGACACCTCGACGTACTGGACGCCGGCAGGACAGGCCGCGATCCTCGCGCTGGTGGAGGTCGGCGGGATCGGCATCATCGCCCTCGCGACGCTGCTCGGCCTGTTCATCGGCGGCCGGCTCGGGCTGCGCACGAGCCTGGTGGCCCAGGCCGACATGCACGTCGTGAGCCTCGGCGAGGTCCGGCCGCTGTTCCGGCGGGTCATCGTCACCATGGTGTTCTTCCAGCTGGTCATCGCCGCCGTGCTGACCATCCGGTACCGCGTGGGCTACTTCGACGATCTCGGCACCTCGGTGTGGCACGGCGTCTTCGACTCGGTCATGTCGTTCAACAACGCCGGGTTCTCGCTGAACGAGGACAGCATCGTGCGCTACGCCGGCGACTTCGTCGTGATCGTGACCGTCTCCCTCGGCGTCTTCGTCGGCGCGATGGGCTTCCCTGTGCTGGCCGAGCTGTTCCAGGGCTGGCGTCGGCCGTCGATGTGGACGATCCACACGCGACTGACCGTGTGGGGGTCGGTGCTGCTGCTCGTGGTCGCTGCCGTGCTGTTCCTGGTGTACGAGTGGAACAACGCGGCGACCATCGGGTCGATGTCCATCCACGACAAGCTCGTCACAGGGCTCGAGGGCAGCGCGATGACCCGCTCGGGTGGCCTCAACAGCTTCCACTGGGGGAGTGTCCGGCCCGAGACCCTCAACATCGCCACGATCCTGATGTTCATCGGCGGTGGCAGCGCCAGCACGGCCGGCGGCATCAAGATCACGACGTTCCTGCTGCTGGGCTACGTCATCCTGGCCGAGCTGCGCGGCGATCCCGACGTCACGGTCGGACGGCGCTCGATCAGCCCCGCCGTCATCCGCACGGCGCTCTCGATCGTGCTGCTCGCCTTGATGCTCGTGTTCGGCTCGACCTTCGCCGTCATGTCGATGACCGACTTCGAGTTCGACGTGGTGCTGTTCGAGTGCGTCTCGGCGTTCGGCACCGTCGGGCTGAGCACGGGAATCACGCCGCACCTGCCCGTCGACGCCCAGATGACCATCTCGCTCTTGATGTTCGTCGGCCGAGTGGGCACCATTGCAGCGGCGTCCGCGTTCGTCCTGCGTCGTCGCACCACGCGGTACCACCTCCCCGAGGAGCAACCGATCATTGGCTAAGTCAGGCTCCAACCACGCACCCGTGCTCGTGATCGGTCTCGGCCGCTTCGGCTCGTCGGTCGCACGGTCTCTGGTTCACCTCGGGCACGACGTGCTCGCCGTCGACGAACGCGCCGAGATCGTGCAGAAGTTCGCCAACGACTTCACCCACGTGGTCGCCGCAGACGCGACCGACACCGAGGCCCTGCGGCAGATCGGTGCCGAGCAGTTCGATCGCGCGGTCGTGGGCATCGGCACGGACATCGAGGCGAGCGTCCTCACCGTGCTCAGCGTGGTGGAGCTCGGGGTGGACGAGGTGTGGGCCAAGGCCATCAGTGCGAAGCACGCTCGCATCCTCGAGAGCGTCGGGGCCACGCACGTCATCCGGCCGGAGTCGGCCATGGGCGAGCGCGTGGCCCACATGGTCACCGGCGCGATGATCGACTACATCGAGTTCGACGACGGCTTCGCCATCGCCCGCACGCGGGCGCCGGAGATGTCCTGGGACCGCACCCTCGAGGAGACCGGCCTCCGGGCGAAGTACGGCATCACCGTCGTCGGTGTCAAGCGTCGTGGCCAGGACTTCACCTACGCGAGGCCCGAGACGTCGATCGCGAAATCCGACGAGCTCATCGTCTGCGGCTCGACCAAGAAGGTCGAGTCGTTCTGCGCCTTGACGCACAGCTAGACGCGTCCGGGCGCACGTCGCGCCCTGCCTGACCCTCAGCTCCGTCTCGATGGGGGCTGAGTGTTGTCCTGCCCACGCCCGGCTTGACCCGTGTGACGTGCGCCACTATGGTCGTGTGTCAATAGTGAAAATCATTTACACATATGTGCAGGAGCGGGATGACACGACTGGGCGACGATGCCGCGACCGCGCGCCGCACCCTGGAGGCGATGTGGCGGATCCGACGCTTCGAGGAGGCGGTGGATGACCTGTTCGCACGCGGGCTCATGCACGGCACCATGCATCTCTCCATCGGACAGGAGGCTTCGGCCACGGGGGCGTGCTTCGCCCTGCGCGACGACGACGCGATCACGTCGACACATCGTGGCCACGGGCACTGCATCGCCAAGGGAGCCGATCTCGAGCGCATGATGGCCGAGCTCCTGGCCAAGGAGACCGGCTACTGCCGGGGCCGGGGTGGCTCCATGCACATCGCCGACCCGGCGACCGGCAACCTCGGCGCCAACGGCATCGTCGCGGGCGGGATACCGATCGCCGCCGGCGCCGGGCTGGCCTACAAGCTGCAGGGCATCGAGCGCGTGGTGGTGAGCTTCTTCGGCGACGGCGCGACCAACGAGGGCGCCTTCCACGAGGGCGTGAACCTGGCCGCGATCTGGAAGCTGCCGGTCGTCTTCGTCTGCGAGAACAACAAGTACGGCATGTCCTTCTCGACCGAGAAGTCGATGGCCGTCGAGACGATCTCGGAACGGGCCTCGGCCTACGGCATGCCCGGCGTGACCGTCGACGGCAACGACGTCGAAGCGGTCCACGAGGCCGTGACGACCGCCGTCGACCGGGCCCGCGCCGGTGAGGGCCCGACCCTGGTCGAAGCCCTGACGTATCGCTGGAAGGGCCACAGCAAGTCCGACAAGAACCTGTACCGCACCCGCGAGGAGATCTCCGAGTGGCGCGACAAGGACCCGATCGGGCGCTTCGAGACGCTCGTCGTCGATCGCGGGGTGCTGGATGCCGCGGCGATCGAGGAGGTCCGCACGGCGGCCACGAACGACATCCGTGACGCGGCGCGACGCGCCAACGCCGCCCCCGACGCCGACCCCGACGACCTGCTCGATGCAGTGTTCGCGACCGCGTGAGGCACACCATGACGACTGACACCACCACCGAGGCCCGGGTCATCACGTACTCCGAAGCGATTCGTGAGGCGATCGGCGAGGCGATGACCGAGGACGACCGGGTGTTCATGCTCGGCGAGGACATCGGCGTTTACGGCGGCGCCTTCGGCGTCTCGGGAGACCTGTACCACCGCTTCGGCGCCGACCGGATCCGCGACACCCCGATCTCCGAGCTGGGCATCGTCGGCGCCGCCGTCGGCGCGGCCCTCGCCGGCATGCGTCCGATCGTCGAGATCCAGTTCTCCGACTTCATGTGCCAGGCGATGGACCAGATCGTCAACCAGGCCGCGAAGATCCACTTCATGCTCGGGGGAGCGGCCGAGGTCCCCATGGTGCTGCGCGCACCGCTGGGCTCCGGAACCGGGGCGGCGGCCCAGCACTCACAGAGTCTCGAGGCCTGGTTCGCTCACGTCCCCGGTCTCAAGGTCGTGATGCCGAGCTGCGCGGAGGAGGTCAAGGGGCTGCTCCTGGCCGCGATCGACGACCCCAACCCGGTGATCTTCCTCGAGCACAAGCTGCTCTACAAGACCAGTGGACCGGTGCCCGAAGGTCGCGACCGGATCCCGCTCGGGCAGAGCGCCGTGCGACGCACCGGCGACGACCTCACGATCGTGGCCACCGGCATCATGGTGTCGCGGTGTCTCGAGGCGGCCGAGTCGCTCGCCGAGGACGGCATCGACGTCTCGGTCATCGATCCCCGCACGCTCTCGCCGCTCGACGCCCAGCCGATCCTCGACGACGTGTCCCGCACCGGGCGCGCCCTGCTCGTCCAGGAGGCGCCCGGACACGTCGGGTACATGGCCGAGATCGCGTCGCGCATCGTGGAGTCGCCGGCGGTCTACCGACTGCTCGCGCCGGTCCGCCGCCTGTGCGGGCTGGACGCACCGATCCCTTACGCACCGCAGCTCGAGACTGCCTCCGTGCCTCAGACCGACGCGATCGGTGACGCCGCCAGGACCATGCTCAAGGAGTCGTGATGGCGCGGATCCCGATCATCATGCCCAAGATGTCGATGACCATGACAGAGGGCGAGGTCGCCACCTGGCTGGTGAGCGTCGGCGACCAGGTGACCGAGGGCGACGTCATCGCCGAGGTGATGACCGACAAGGTCGACATGGAGGTCGAGAGCACCCATTCCGGGACCCTCGTCGAGATCACCGTCGAGGACGGCGTCGTCGCCGTGGGCGACCCCATCGGCTACCTGGAGGGTGAGGAGAGCGGCCTCGGAAACCTGTTCGGCGATGACGACGCAGCCGGCGACGAGGCGAAGACCGAGGATCCGGCACCTGAGGAGCCTGCACCCGAGGATCCGGCTCCCGAAGATCCTGCGCCCGGAGACGTTCCACCCGACCCGCCGGTTCCAACGCCCGAGAGCGAGCCCCAGACGTCGGCCGGTGAGATCCCCGCCGCCGTGCCGAGGGCTCGAGGTCTGGCCCGCGAGCACGGCATCGACCTCGAACGGGTCCAGGGGAGTGGTCCCGACGGCCTCGTCACGGTCTCGGACGTGGAGGCCGCCATCGGCCCGTCGGCACCCCGTCCCGCTGACGCCGGCGCCGACACCCCCACCAGCCCGCGGAAGCCGGCGCGCGATCGCTCGGCGGCGATCCGCGCCGCGGTGGCCCGCAAGATGGTGGAGAGCGCGTCCGTGCCGCAGTTCACGGTCTGGCGCGACATCGCCCTCGACGAGGCTGACGAACGGCGCCAGGGACTGTCGTGGACGACGGTCCTGCTACGTGCCTACGCCGCGGCCCTGCGCGACGTTCCCGGGCTGCTGTGCCGGTGGGTCGACGATGCGGCCGAGCCCAGCGGACCTCCGTCGGTCGCCCTGGCCGTGGCCACGTCCAGCGGACTGATGGTCCCGGTGTTCTCCGAACCCGACACGGCCGCTCCGCGTGAGCTGGATGCCGAGATCAAGAACGTGGTCGCCGACGCCCAGCAGGGACGGCTCGACTCGGCCTACCTCGCCGTGGCCAACAGCTCGCTGTCGAACCTCGGCGGGTTCGGCGTCGACCGGTTCCAGGCGCTCCTCACGCCAGGGCAGGCCAGCGTCCTGGCGCTGGGCTCGATCAAGCCGCGGCCGGTCGCCGTGCCGGGCGGTGTCGGGCTGGCCCTGACGGTCAGCGCCGGCCTCACGGTCGACCACCGACTTGCAGACGGCGCGGACGCGGCCACGTTGCTGGAGCGCTTCGAGGCGCACCTCGGATGAGCCCGCATCACATGAGCCCAGTACTTGACGTGACGCCCGTCACACGCTTAGATGGCACGAATGTGAATGTAATCCTCACGGAGGTGAGAATGCCACCCGCACGCGATCCCGGTGTTCTCCTCGCGGCCGCCCGTCTCTACTACGTGGAAGGCCGCTCGCAGGCCGAGATCGCCAAGGAGCTCGGCACCAGCCGCTCGAACGTGTCGCGGATGCTCACCGAGGCACAGCGCCAGGGCATCGTCGAGATCCGGATCGTCGACCCGTCTGGTCGGGTGCCGGAGCTGGAGGTGGAGCTGCAGACGATGTTCGGCCTCGCCGACGTCCGCGTCGCGGTGCGGGCCCTCGGTCCCGCCGAGGCCCAGGTCGGAGCGCAGGCGGCGCAGATGCTGCTCGACAGCATCAAGGACTCCATGACCGTGGCCCTCTCGTGGGGGAACGCCCTGCAGTCGATGGTCTACGCCGCCACGGCCGATCGTGACTACGCCATCACCCTCGTGCAGCTGGTCGGCGGCATGTCCTCGGTCACCAACGCGATCAGCGGCTCGGAGCTGGTGAGGGAGCTGGCCGTGCGGCTGGGTGCCTCGTACCGGTTGCTGCTCGCACCCGCGGCACTCGGCTCGTCCGTGGCCGTGGAAGCACTGATGGCCGAGACGTCCATCGCCCAGGCGCTCGCGGAAGCGCGGGAGGCGGACATCGCATTCGTCGGGATCGGCACCTCGGGCCATGGCTCGTCGGCTTCCGTGCTCGCATCGCTGGGCCTGTCGGCCGAGGAGGAGAAGGCGTTCTGGGCCGCCGAGCCGGTGGGAGACATCGCAGCTCGCTACTTCAACGCCGCCGGCGCCCCGATCCACGGGCCCGTCGAGGACCGCATGGTGGCGGTGACCCTCGAGGACCTCTCGAGGATCCCCAACGTCGTCGGCGTGGCCTACGGACGCGCCAAGACCGCCGGCGTTCTCGGTGCCCTCAGGGGGCACCACATCGACTCACTCATCTGCGACGAGACGCTCGCACGCAGCCTCCTCAGCGAGGGCCGCGGCGCGGCGCACGCTGCCGACCTATCGAGAGGAACTGGAACATGACCCCGCTCATTCTGATCGTCGCCGTGGTGGCCGGCTGGATGGTGCAGATGTACTTCACGTACCAGCAGAGCATGGCGTTCAACCGCGAGGTCATGGCCCTGCGCAAGCAGGGCACGGTCTCCGTCGGCGTCGCCGGCAAGCGCTACCGCGGTGGGCGGGCCTTCGTGGCGATCGCCATCGACGACCACGGCGTCGTGAGGGATGCGCTGACCCTGACCGGGTTCACGACCATGAGCCGGGCCAAGCCGCTGCCCGGACTGTTCGACGTCAAGACCAACCGGATCCTGGCCGAGGAGCCCCTCCCCGGCCTGAGCAAGCAGCAGCACGAGGCGGCCAGACAAGCGGTCGACCTCGCCAAGCCCCGTGTCCACGTCTCGGCCCGACCACAGGAGGCCACGTAGAGAAATCCAGAACGCCGGCCATCGGAGTGGAGCCCGGGCCGACGTCCTGTCCAGCAACGGCAAGCAAGCTTTTCCATCGATGAGGAGTCATCATGTCAATGTTCCTGGCGTTGTCGGGCCTCGCCGGCGCCGACGAGCCCACCGTGGACAAACCAGGCGGTGTCTTCGGCGCACTGGCCACAGGCGCCGAGTGGTTCATCGGTCTGTTCAACGCAGGCGGTGAGGTCTTCCTGGGCCTCGTCACCGGCATCATCCCCACGCTGGTGGTGCTGCTGACCTTCGTGAACGCGCTGATCCGGCTGATCGGACCGGAGCGGATCGACCACCTGGGCGAGGTCGCTGCTCGCCCCGGCTTGATCTACTACCCGATTCGCTATCTGGTGCTTCCGGTGCTGTCGGTCTTCTTCCTCACCAACCCGATGGCCTACACCATGGGTCGCTTCCTGCCGGAGAAGTACAAGCCGGCGTTCTACGACTCGGCCGTCAGCTTCGTGCACCCGATCACCGGCCTGTTCCCGCACGCCAACGCGGGCGAGCTCTTCGTCTACCTCGGTATCGCGGCGGGAATCACTGGCCTCGGCGGGTCGACCGCTGACCTGGCCGTCCGCTACCTGCTGGTCGGCATGGTCGTGATTCTCATCCGCGGCATCCTCACCGAGATCATCACCACTCAGATGATGTCGCGTCGCGACACCACCGACGACGCCGAGGAGGCAACAGCATGAGCACCACCAGTCAGCCAGACGCCGCCAAGGGCGGGGTCATGAACGGCATGAACAACGTCGTCGTCAAGATCGGCAAGAGCGTCGGCGGCGTGGTCGGCGTCCTGTATCAGTCCGGCCGCGACACGATCGACACCATCATTCGCAACATCCTGCCGTTCATGGCGTTCATCGCGATGCTCATCGGCATCATCAACAAGACCGGGCTGGGCGACTGGCTCGCGCACCTGGTCACGCCGCTGGCCGGCAACCTCATCGGCTTGCTTGCCATCAGCATCTTCTGCGCGATCCCCATCCTGTCGCCGATCCTCGGCCCGGGTGCGGTCATCGCGCAGGTCGTCGGCGTGCTGCTGGGTACGCACATTGCCAAGGGCGACGTCCCGCCGCAGTACGCGCTGCCGGCGCTGTTCGCCATCGACCCGCAGGTGGGATGCGACTTCATTCCGGTCGGTCTTGCCCTGGGCGAGGCGGAAGCCGAGACAGTCGAGGTCGGCGTCCCAGCCGTGCTCACCTCGCGGCTCATCACCGGTCCGCTTGCCGTCGTCATCGCGTACTTCGCCAGCTTCGGCATGTACAACGGCCTGGGCGACTAGCCCACCATCTGACAACCCAAGGGAGAGAACATGCCCGACTACAAATCAGTCACCGTCAAACAGGGGCGAGGCGGTTGGGGCGGACCCCTCACCGTCACCCCGACGGACGACAAGCCGTACATCTACTCGGTGACGGGGGGAGGCATCCACCCGGTGGCGGCTCGCATCGCCGAGCTGACCGGCGGGGAGACCTTCGACGGGTTCAAGAGCTCGGTGCCGTTCGACAAGATCGCCGTCGCCGTCATCGACTGCGGCGGCACGGCGCGGGTGGGCGTCTACCCGATGAAGAAGGTGCTGACCGTCGACGTCCATGCGACGTCACCGGCCGGACCGCTGGCGCAGTTCATCACCGAAGAGCTGTTCGTCTCCGGCGTGAAGCCCGAGGACGTGGAACAGGCGTGAGTGAAACGACCGCCCCGGCCACCGTCGTCTACGAGTCATCAGTGACGGCGGTGGGCGGGCAGGTCGAGGAGTTCCTCGCCCACGGCATGCTGATCTTCTTCGCCGATGAGTCGCCGGCCGAGCTCCACGACATGTCGGTGCGCCACACGGCCACCGTCTCCGACGCGGGCCCGCGGGCCGGCGACATCCTCTCCGTGGGGGACGTGAGCATGGAGGTGCTCGCGGTCGGGTCGGTCGTCAGCGACAACCTGCTCCAGCTGGGCCACCTCGATCTCAAGGCCAACGGCCTGACGGAGGCCGAGCTGCCGGGGGACGTCAACGTCGCCAAGCAGCCTCTGCCACTTCCCTCGCCCGGCGACGCCTTCCGCATCACGCGTTCCGGCCAGCCATCACCGGGAGAGTCCCCATGAGCTACCGAGCCAGGCTGGCGGCCCGCGAGGCCGAGACGGGTCGTCCACTGCGCGTGGGCCTCGTCGGCGCCGGGCAGATGGGTCGCGGTTTCGCGGCCCAGCTGTTGCGGACGCCGGGAGTGACCCTCTCCGCGGTCCTCGACGTGCAACGTGAGCGCGCCGAGGAGGCGCTGGCCCAGTCCGGGCTGGCGATCTCGGCCGCCGAGACCACCGACCAGGCCGTGCTGGCCATCGAGAACGGCGAGTCGGTCGCGCTGGGAGGCATCGACGAGCTGGGCGCACTGCCGCTCGACGTCGTCGTCGAGGCGACCGGGGTTCCCGACGTCGGGGCCCGGGTGGCCCTGCAGTCCCTCCTGGGCGGCATCGGCATCGCGACACTGAACGTCGAGTCCGACGTCACCGTGGGACGGCTGATGGCCGAGGTGGCCACCAAGTCCGACGCCATCTACTCGGTGTGCCGAGGCGACGAGCCGGTCGAGGCCAAGATCCTGGTCGACTACGCGCGCGACCTCTCCTTCGACGTCGTGTGCGCCGGCAAGGGCAAGAACAACCCGCTCGACGTCTACGCGACGCCGGAGTCCCTGGCCTCACGTGCCGCAGAGAAGCAGATGAACCCCAAGATGCTGTGCAGCTTCGTCGACGGCTCCAAGGCCATGATCGAGATGGCCGCGCTGGCCAACACGACCGGTCTGGGCGTCAGCAAGCGGGGCATGCACGGGCCACCCTCGACGGTCCCGACGCTGCACCAGACGTTCGCCCTCAAGGAGGACGGCGGAGTGCTCGACAAGGCGGGCGTGGTCGACTACTGCACCGGCCCCGTGGCTCCCGGCGTGTTCGTGGTGGTCCGCACCGAGGATCCCTACGTCAACCACGAGATGACCTACCTGCAGATGGGCGACGGACCGTACTTCTCGCTCTACCGGCCCTACCACCTGGCAAGCATCGAAGCGCCGTTGACGGTCTTCGAGATGGCGCTGGACCACCGGGCGAGCCTCACCGCGGAGCACTGGACGGCGGAGGTCGGTGCGATGTCCAAACGTGCGTTGAGCGCCGGCGAGACGATCGACGGCGTGGGCGGTTCCATGGTGCGCGGCCTCATCGACGACGCCGACGACTTCGTGCGCGACGGTGCGGTTCCCCTCGGTGTGCTGGCCGGGGCGCGGCTGACCCGCGACCTGCCGGTCGACCACATGCTGACCTACGACGACGTCGAGCTCGACGAGTCGTCGCTGATCGTCGGTCTGCGGCGGCTCCAGGATCAGTCCGTCGAGGGGTCGATGCCGACCCTGGACGAGCTCACGGCGCTGGTCGCCTCCGGCTGAACGCTGAGGCAGGACCCGTACGGTGGGGCCGTGACGTCCTCGCCGCAGACCGTGCTGGTGCTTGGCGACCGCGGCACCCTGCCGTTCGAGGAGCTGCACGGAGAACCGCTCTACTTCCACGCCCTGCGGGCCCTCGTGGAGGCCTTTCCGGTCGAGGCGACGATCACCGTGGACGACGACCATCTGACCCGCGTCCGGACCGAGGTCGAGGGCGTCGGGATCGGGGCTCGGGTCGTGACGGGCGGCGAGTGGTGGGATGGCCTTGCCGGTCGCCGCGCGCCCGATCTGCTCGTGCACGACGTGCTGTGTCCGCTCACGACAGCCCAGTTCCTGCGCCGGGTGTGGGATCGGGCGACAGCGCGGCCCGGGTGCTCGTTCATGTCGTACCGACCGGTGACCGACACCACGAAGACCGTGGTCGACGGGAGGATCAGCGGCACGATCGATCGACAGGGTCTGGCGGCGCTGGTGTCACCTGCCGTGGTGCCGGCATCCTCGCTGGATGCCGCGATCGCGGCCGACCGCAGGCCCCCCTTGTCGGACTTCGCGGAGCTGGCGGCCTGGCTGCGCAGCTGGGGCGACCTGGAGCTGGTGAAGGCCCCGTCGATGGCCCGCCGCGTCGACGACGCCTCCGCTGTGAATCTCCTGCAGTGTCTGGACGAGGTCGGGCGACGGGTGCACGTCGAGCCCGGGTCCGTGTGAGAGCGCGGCGTCCGCTCAGCGGCGGATCAGCGACCAGAACTCCCTGACGAACTTCTTGGGTTGTCGCAGGATCGCACCCGGGAGCTGACGGGCGAACCCGAGCGGGTCGCGCGTGGCCCGGTGCAGCATCCGTCGTGGCTTGCTGGCGATGCGGCTCTCGAGATCCCTGACGTACGCCGGCAGCAGGGCACGTTGGGACAGCTCGAACTGGGTCTCGCACCGCGAGCAGCGGACGGACTCGAGGAGCCGGCCCGCGTAGTGCAGCTCGTGGTTCGTGACCTTCTCGCACGTCTCGCAGTACAGCTGCGCGTGCTCGATGGTCATCGCTGCTCCCCGGTGTGTCTCAGATCGCGCCAGTGTGGGCGGTCCCTGTGGTGAGAGGGTACGTCCGACAGGTCCCAGTGAGCCTTGGCGAGGAGCCGTTCGGCCAGGAACATGTCCTCAGGGAACGTGATCTTGATGTTGCCCGCGTCGCCCGGGATGCACCAGACGGGAAGATCGGTGTAGCGCTCGATGCAGCTGGCCGTGTCGGTGCCGACGAAGTCCTCCTCGTTGGCCCGTGCATAGGCGTCGAGGAGGGGGCGGGCCAGGAAGGCCTGAGGGGTCTGCACGGCGACGACCGACGGCGGAGGCTGGTCCGCGTCGCGGTACGCCGTGAGGTGTTGCTGGTGCCGGACCGGGATCGCCCCACCGTGCTCGGCCGCGGCCGTGATGACGTCGGCAAAGAGTCCCGTGCGAGCGAGGGGCCGGGCCGCGTCGTGGATGACCACGACGTCGATCTCGCCGGCGACGATGTCCGCCTCGAGCGCCGTGAGCGCCTTCCACTCCGATGCGTGGCGGCTGTCGCCCCCGGTCACGACCTGGACGGCGGGGGGCTCCACCTCGCGGTCCAGGGTCTCCTGCACGTCGTCACGGTCCTCGTCCCGCACCACCAGGACCGTGTGGGTGATGGCGGGAAGCAGGCGCGCCCACCGGATCGACCAGGTGAACACCCGCCGCCCGGCGAGCGGCAGCAGCACCTTGTTGGTGTGGTGCTCGGCGCGGCGGCCGTCGCCGGCCGCCAGCATGACCAGCGCCGCCCTCACCCCAGAAGGGCCGAACGCGGCGCTGGTTGCGGGCGTGGACACGCAGGCGAGCGTATCCGCTCAGGCCACGTCCCGGCGGCGGTGGCACCAGGCCGCGACCACGGCGGCGACGACCACGTACGCGAGCAGCGTCGTGATGGCCCGCCCACCGCTGACGGTCTCGGCCACGCCCGGGGCGGCGCTGCCGATACGTTCGGGGGTGAGGGCCGCGACCAGCGAACCCGCGTTGACGCCCGGCAGGACGTCGCGGAGCGGTTCCAGCGCCGACAGCGCGGTGCGAGCCATCGCCGAGAGCAGGTTCTCGATGCCGAGCGCCCACACGATGCCCAACCCGACCGGCAGCGCGACGCTGCGCAGCACGATGGCGAGGGTGGCACCGATGATCGCCCAGGTCGACAGCACGAGCGTGCCACCGACGTAGCCTTCGGCGAGGTGACCGACGCTGGGCAGCGCGGCCGACTCGCCTTCTCCCAAGGCGATCGCCGTGGACGTCACGATGCTCATGGCGAAGAGGATCACGACGGTGCCGGCGATGAAGGTGATGACCGCGAGCATCTGCCCGGCCAGCACCGACAGCCGGGCCGGCCGCTGGGTCACGATGGTCTTGAACGTCCCCCACCCGTACTCGCTGCCCAGCACGAGCGCGCCGAGGGCGAGGGCCAGGGCTCCGGCGAAGACCGGGAAGCCGCCGAGCGTGTTGGTGACGACCTGCGCCGGCAGGGTCCCGGCGAGCAGCTCCTCCGGGGTGGCGCCGGCGTCGAAGCCGCTCGGGTCGGCCGAGCGGTAGGACAGGTAGGGGATGACGAAGCTGAACACCTGGTTCAGCACGATCATCGCGGCGACGATCGTCCAGGCCGCCGGACGGCGGACCAGGGCGAACAGCTGGGCTCGCGTGACGTCGATGGCGTGGACAGCATTCATGATGCGACTCCCCCAGGAGTGACGCTGTGGTCGATGCTCCGCCCGGTGATCTCGAAGAACACGTCCTCGAGCTGGCGCTCGTCGCGCCGGACCTGGGTGATGTCGACGCCGGACATCACGAGCTCCCGGACGATGGCGGCGGTGTAGCGAGGGTCGGCATCGATCCGGAGGTCGGTTCCCTCACGCCTGACGTCGTCGACGACGTCGAGGTCGCGGAGGACGTCGGTGGCCCGGTCCGTGGGGTGCGCGGCCACGAGCAGGCTCGTGCCGCCGCGCAGGTCGGCCACGGTGGACTCGGCGACGATGCGACCGTTGGCGATGACGGCGACGCGGTCGCAGACCTCCTGGACCTCGGCCATGAGGTGGCTGGACAGGATGACCGTGCGACCCTGGCGACCGAGCTCGACGACCAGCGCGCGCATGTCGCGCATGCCGGCGGGGTCGAGCCCGTTGGTCGGCTCGTCGAGCACGACCAGCTCAGGATCCTTGAGCAGCGCGGCCGCCACGCCGAGACGCTGCTTCATGCCGAGCGAGTAGGCCGAGAAACGGTCGCCGCCGCGGTCGGTCAGGTCGACCGTGGCGAGCGCCTCGTCGATCCGGCTCGCGGGCACCCCCGCGAGACGCGCGACGACACGGAGGTTGTCGCGACCCGAGAGGTACGGGTAGAACGCCGGACCCTCGATCATGGACCCCGTGCGTGCGAGAGCCGCCGGGGACCCGGCCGCCTCCCCGAGCACGGTGGCCGTGCCCGAGGTCGGCCGGACGAGCCCCAGCAGCATGCGCAGCGTCGTCGTCTTGCCGGCCCCGTTCGGCCCGAGGAAGCCGTAGACCTCCCCGGGCCGGACGGTCAGGTCGACGTGGTCGACCGCCGGGCGCGCGGACCGGTCATAGGTCTTGACCAGGCTCTGCGCCCGAACGATGGGTGCTTCGATGACGGGCGAACCGGTCATCGCCGGCCCCTGCGGTTCTCGTCGAGGACGGCCAGGCGGCTGCGGTACTCGTCCTCGTCGATCTCGCCGGCGGCGAAGCGCTCGGCGAGCCTGCTCCGGCCGGTCGACGGGCCGTGGTCGTGCCAACGGCGTCGGCGCATCGTGGCGAAGAAGGCGATGACGGCGATGAACGCCACGAACCAGAAGATCGGGAAGATCGGCCACCAGGGACCGGGTCCGTCGTAGTAGCCGGGGCCGCCGTGTGAGGCGAGTGTCATGAGCGTGTTCATGGTGGTTCTCCTTTGCGAATCGGTGTGCTTCCACACTCCTTCGCGAAGGCCGCCGGGTCGTCGCCCAGCGGGGGACACCTCGTCTACGTCCGGGGGAGTAGTCCGCGGCTCAGGACGTCCACCCGGGCCGCACCAGACCGGTCTCGTAGGCGAGCACCACGAGCTGGGCACGGTCGCGGGCGTGCAGCTTCGTCATGGCCCGGCTGACGTGGGTCTTGGCGGTGGCGGGACTCACGACCAGCCGTTCGGCGATCTCGTCGTTGCTCAGGCCCTCGCCGACGAGCGCGACGATCTCGCGCTCGCGCTCCGTGAGCGGGTCGAGGCGGTTCGTCGGTGCGGAGGGGCGGCTCCGGGTGGCGAACTCGGCGATGAGACGACGGGTGACGCTCGGGGACAGCAGTCCGTCGCCGGCGGCCACGGCCCGGATGCCGGCCAGCAGGTCGACCGGCTCGGTGTCCTTGACCAGGAACCCGCTGGCTCCGTGCCGCATGGCCTCGAACACGTACTCGTCGAGCTCGAACGTCGTGAGGATGATGATCCGGGTGTCCGAGAGCGTCGGATCGGCGGAGATCTGCCGGGTGGCCTCGAGGCCGTCGACCTCGGGCATCCGGATGTCCATGAGCACGACGTCGGGCTTGCTGGACGTCACGACCGTGACGGCCTCGGCGCCGTCGCCGGCCTCGCCGACCACCTCGAGGTCGTCCTCCGCGTCGATGAGCGCCCGGAACCCCGCGCGCAGCAGTGCCTGGTCATCGACCAGCACCACCCGTGTCGCTGTCGTCATGATGCTGAACCCCCCAGGGGAAGTGTGGCGTGCAGGCGGGCGCCCCCACCAGAGGCAGTGTCATGCGCGGGGGTGAGCTCGGCTCGACCGCCGAGCGCGGAGGCCCGTTCGTGCATGCTCCGCAGCCCTGTGCCGCCACCGTGATCGGAGCTCTCGGCGTCGCCCGGACCGCGGCCGTTGTCCGTGACGGAGACGTCGAGGTCGTGCGTGCCGACCTCGACCCTGATCCGGGCTCGGGTGGCGCCGCTGTGACGCACGACGTTGGTGATCGCCTCCTGGACGATCCGGTAGGCGGCGGTGCCGACGGCGGTCGGGACGTCCGCGAGGTCGCCGGTCACGTCGACCGTGGTCGTCACGCCGGCGTGGGACGCGCGGGCGGCCAGCTCGTCGAGCGCGTCGAGCCGGGCGATCGGGGCACGCGGAGCGTCCTCGCCGTCCGCGCGGAGCACGCCGATGAGGGCGCGGAGCTCGGTGAGCGCCTCCTTGCTGGCGTCCTTGATCGTCGTGAGTGCCGTCTCGACCTGTCCCCCCTCTGGCACAGCCTTGCGGTCCACCAAGTGCAGGGCGACGCCGGCCTGGACGTTGATGAGCGACATGTGGTGGGCGACGACGTCGTGCAGCTCGCGGGCGATGCGCAGGCGCTCCTCGCCGGCCTCGCGGCGTCGCTCCTCGGTCCTGGCGCGGCGGAACTCGATCATCCTGGCCCGGTTCAGCCGCACCACCTCGCCGATGACCAGCACGAGGAGGCTCCAGGCGATCACACCGGCGGCGTAGCCCCACGACCAGGCGTCGTGCACGAACAGCTGGATCGCGAACGACATCAGCACCAGCCCGCCGACCGCCACCCAGGCCTCGACCCGCCGACTCCGGGCGACGTTGACCACCGCGGCGACGACGAAGGACGCGAAGACCGGGCCGTAGGGGTAGCCCCTCGCCACGTACAGGGTCGTGATGGCCGTGACGAACAGCAGCACTGTGCGGGGCCGATGCCTCAGGGCGTACAGGCTCGCCGGCCCCGCCAGCAGGATCAGGACGGCGAGCACGTCCGGGTCGCGGGCGTCGGGCTGGTTGCGCCCAGCGCCGAACGTGCCAACGACCTGCACGAAGGCCAGGAAGATCGGCCCGATCATCCAGAACCGCCGCGGGGGCCCGTAGAACATGGGGCCGCCGCGGAACGGGGGCCCGCGGAACGGGAGCTCGTGGGATCGGGACGACACGTGACCACGGTAGGCGAGCACGACCGTCGCGTCGTCCCTCGCGGGATGCAGCGGCGGCTACTCCACCGGGCGTACGCCGCTCGGCGCGACGCCGGGCACGTCTCGCAGTAACGTGCCGGGAAATGCGGTTCGGCTGAACCGCGTGACCAAGGGGGGCTTGTGATCCAGCATCTGGTGAGCGCGTCGGACGACACGTTCCGACTCGAAGCCGGCTTCGTGGACTACTCGATCGTGGCGATCTACTTCGCCGTCGTGCTCGGCATCGGCGTGATGGCACGACGGCAGGTCTCCACGAGCATCGACTTCTTCCTGTCCGGCCGATCGCTGCCGGCCTGGGTGACCGGCCTGGCCTTCATCGCGGCCAATCTCGGCGCGGTGGAGATCATGGGCATGTCCGCCAACGGGGCGCAGTACGGCATGGCGACGGTTCACTACTTCTGGGTCGGTGCCGTGCCGGCGATGCTGTTCCTCGGCATCGTGATGATGCCGTTCTACTACGGCTCCGGCGTGCGCAGCGTGCCCGAGTTCATGCGCCTGCGGTTCGGCACCGGCGCCCACCTCGTGAACGCGCTCAGCTTCGCGCTTGCCCAGCTGCTGATCGCCGGCATCAACCTCTACCTGCTCGCCACGATCGTCAACCGGCTGCTCGGGTGGCCGCTGTGGGTGTCCCTCGTCGTCGCGGCCGCCGTGGTGCTCAGCTACACCGCGCTCGGTGGCCTGTCGGCCGCCATCTACAACGAGGTGCTCCAGTTCTTCATCATCGTCGCGGCGCTGCTGCCGCTGACGATCCTCGCGCTGCACAAGGTCGGTGGCTGGGACGGCATCAAGGAACGCGTGCAGCCCGGTCAGGAGCAGCTCTCGTCGTGGCCCGGTACAGGCCTGACCGGCATCGACAGCCCCGTGCTGTCGGTCATCGGCATCGTGCTCGGCCTGGGCTTCGTGCTGTCCTTCGGCTACTGGACGACGAACTTCGTCGAGGTCCAGCGCGCCATGGCGTCGTCGTCGATCTCGGCCGCGCGGCGGGCGCCCATCATCGGCGCCTTCCCGAAGATGTTCGTGCCATTCATCGTCATCATCCCCGGCATCATCGCCGCGATCATCGTCCCCGAGCTCGCGTCGTTCAAGGCCGGCAAGGGCGACGGCGTCACCTACAACGACGCAATCCTGCTGCTGATGCGTGACCTGCTGCCCAACGGCATGCTCGGCGTCGCCATCGCAGGCCTGATGGCCTCCTTCATGGCGGGCATGGCGGCCAACATCTCGGCCTTCAACACGGTCTTCAGCTACGACATCTGGCAGCAGTACGTGCTGAAGGACCGTGACGACGCGCACTACCTGTGGATCGGGCGGGTCGCCACGGTGGCAGCGACCATCCTCGCCATCGGCACCGCGTGGTTCGCGTCGAACTACGACAACCTGATGACCTACCTGCAGGTCCTGTTCGGCTTCTTCAACGCGCCCCTGTTCGCCACCTTCATCCTCGGCATGTTCTGGAAGCGGATGACGGCCGCAGCCGGCTGGACCGGGCTCGTGGCCGGCACCGCGGCGGCGATCGTCGTCGCCGTCCTGAGCAAGGATGCGCTCGGCGGGGCGAGCATCGGCGTCATCGGGCTGGGCGGCCAGGGTGCCGGCTTCGTCGCGGCGGGTGCGGCCTTCGTGGTCGACATCATCGTGAGCGTCGTCGTGTCGATGCGGACGAGGCCGCGCGTGGAGTCCGAGCTGAAGGGACTGGTGTACTCGCTCACGCCGAAGGAGTCGCTCGTCGACCCCGACGAGGGAGCCGTCCCGTGGTATCAGTCACCGACCAAGCTGGCGGGCATCGGCCTGGTCATGGTGATCGTCCTCAACCTGATCTTCCGATAGGAGACCGACATGAGCTCATCGGACAACGCAACGGGCACCGGCCGGCGCACGGCGGGCCTCTTCGACATCCGCGTCATCATCGGACTGCTCCTCGCCGTCTACGGACTCATCCTGACGGTGCTCGGCTTCATCGGGGCGTCTGACGCCGACCTCGACCGCAGTGGTGGCGTCAACATCAACCTGTGGGCCGGGCTGGGCATGCTGGTCGTCGGGATCGGCTTCGTCGTGTGGGCGCGGATGCGCCCGATCGTCGTGGCCGCCCCGAAGGAGCCCGCAGCCGGCGACTGACCGTTCGTGGCAGGGTGACCCAGGTGACGGAGGATCCCTGGCAGGTCGGGCTGCTCGACCTCGACGCCTACCTCGCCAAGGTCGGGGTCGACGAGCGACCGCCGAGCCGCGAGGCCCTCGACGAGCTGCACGAGGCCCACGTGCGCACCTTCACGTTCGACAACATCGACGTGCTGCTCGGCACCCATCCCGGCGTGGCTCTCGAGGACGTGCAGGCCAAGTTCGTCACGCGGGGGAGGGGTGGCTACTGCTTCGAGCACGGAACCCTGTTCGCTGCCGTGCTGGAGCGGCTCGGGTACGACGTGCAGAGGTTCCTCGGGCGTGTCGGCTCGCCGACCCGATCGCCGCGCACGCACTGCGTGGTGGTGGTGTCACTCGACGACGAGCGACTCCTGGCCGACCCGGGATTCGGGATGAGCGTGCTGCGGCCGATCCCGCTGCACGACGGGGCCGAGGACGACCATCGGGGATGGCGCCACCAGGTGCGGCGCGCCGATCCTGCCGTGGCCGGATCAGGCTGGGAGCTGTACCGCCTGCGCGAGAGCGGCTGGGAGTTCATGCACGCCACCGACGAGCTGCCCGTGCAGCCGGTCGACGTGCTGATGGGCCACCACTACACGAGCACGTTCCCGGCTTCGCACTTCAGGCACGGCCTGATGCTCACGCGGCACAGCGCCGACGGGGACATGGACGTGCGGCACACCGCGGTGTCGACCGATGCGGTGACCGTCCGTCGCCCCGGGGAGCCCACCGAGCACCACGGACTGCGCGACGGCGAGCTCGAGCGGCTGCTGGACGAGCTCGCCGTGCCGCTGACGTCGGAGGAACGGACGCGGTTTCTCGACGTGGTGGCCGGGCTCAGGCGTTCGGGTTGACGCCGTCGCCGCCGGCGCCGGTCGACCACGCGGGCAGCTCTTGCAGCGCCCACCCGTTGCCGTCGGGGTCGGAGAAGTAGACGAACCGGCCCCACGGCTGCTCGTCGACCTCGCTGGCCTCGACACCGCGCCCGACGAGCGCGGCCCGGATGTCGTCCGCGTTCGACACGACCATCTGCATGTTGTCGAGCGAACCGGGCGTCATCTGTGTGAGGCCGGTACCGATCGTGATCGAGCACGCCGATCCGGGCGGCGTGAGCTGCACGAAGCGCATCTCATCGCTGACGACGTGGTCGTGGTCCGCGTTGAACCCGACCTTGTCGACGTAGAACTCCTTGGCCCGGTCGACATCGCTCACCGGGACGGTCACCAGCTCCAGTTTCATGTCCATGCCTCGAAACCTAGTACCGACGGGGGACAGTAGAGTTCGGTCGGTGACCAGCCCCGACAGCCCGACCGCAGGCGCGCCGAATTCCGGCCGCCCCATGTCGCACGGCCGAGCGTCTGACACGCCACCGCACCGCTACACCAGCGGTCTCGCGGCGAAGATCGAGCTGCGCTGGCAGGACCGGTGGGAGTCCGAGGGCACGTTCGAGGCGCCGAACCCCGTCGGCGACCTTGCCGGCCCGGCAGGCGCCGACCTGCCGGACGACAAGTACTTCCTCATGGACATGTTCCCGTACCCCTCGGGCGCCGGACTGCACGTCGGGCACCCCCTCGGCTACATCGCCACCGACGTCGTGGGCCGCTACCGGCGCATGACCGGCGCCAACGTGCTGCACGCGCTGGGCTACGACGCGTTCGGCCTGCCCGCCGAGATCTACGCCGTCGAGACCGGCCGGCACCCCCGCGAGACGACGCTCGAGAACATGACGACCATGAAGCGCCAGCTGCGGCGCCTCGGGCTGGCCCACGACCCGCGTCGCTCGTTCGCGACCATCGACCCCGACTTCGTGCGCTGGACGCAGTGGATCTTCCTGCAGCTGTTCAACTCCTGGTACGACGCCGACCAGAAGCGGGCCCGGCCGATCGACGAGCTGATCGAGAGGCTGGGCACCGCCGATCCCGAGGTCGTCGACCAGCACCGCCTCGCCTACGTCGACGAGTCGCCGGTCAACTGGTGCCCGGGGCTCGGCACCGTGCTGGCCAACGAGGAGGTCACCGCGGAGGGTCGCAGCGAGCGCGGCAACTTCCCGGTGTTCAAGCGCAGCCTGCGCCAGTGGAAGCTGCGCATCACCGCCTACGCGGACCGCCTCATCGACGACCTCGACCGCGTCGACTGGCCAGCGTCGGGCAAGCTGATGCAGCGCAACTGGATCGGCCGGTCGCACGGCGCCGAGGTCGCGTTTCCCGTGGCCGGTTCGGATGTGACGATCGAGGTGTTCACCACCCGTCCGGACACCCTGTTCGGCACCACGTACATGGTCGTGTCGCCGGAGGCCGAGCTCGTCGACCGGATCGTGGCGGACGCCTGGCCCGACGACGTCGACCCGCGATGGACCGGCGGCGCCGCCACGCCCGCGGAGGCCGTCGCCGCCTACAAGGTGCAGGCAGCGGCCAAGACCGACATCGAGCGCCAGGAGAACCGCGACAAGACCGGCGTGTTCACGGGCATGTACGCCGTCAACCCGGTGAACGACGACCTGATCCCCGTCTTCGTGGCCGACTACGTCCTGGCCGGCTACGGCACCGGCGCGATCATGGCGGTGCCCGGGCAGGACGACCGCGACTGGGAGTTCGCCGAGGCCTTCGGGCTCCCGATCGTCCGCACCGTTCAGCCGCCGCCCGGGTTCGACGACACCGTCCCGGGTGACGGTCCCTATCTCGGCGAAGGACCCGCCATCAACTCCACAGCGCAGATGGGGGGCGATTCGGTGAGCCTCGACGGCCTGCCGATCGACGAGGCGAAGTCCACGATCATCGCCTGGCTCGAGCAGCAGGGGAGTGGTCGTCCCACCACCACGTACCGCCTGCGCGACTGGCTGTTCAGCCGTCAGCGCTACTGGGGCGAGCCGTTCCCGATCGTCTACGACGAGGACAACCACCCGATCGCCCTGCCCGACTCGATGCTCCCGGTCGAGCTGCCAGACCTGCCCGACTTCTCTCCGCGCACCTTCGAACCCGATGACGTCACGAGCGACCCGGAGCCGCCCCTGGGACGCGCGGCCGACTGGGTGAACGTCGAGCTCGACCTCGGCGACGGCCCCAAGATGTACCGCCGCGAGACCAACACGATGCCGAACTGGGCCGGTTCGTCGTGGTACGAGCTGCGCTACACCGACCCGCACAACACCGAGGCGATCGCCGACCCGGCCAACGAGCGCTACTGGATGGGTCCGCAGACGTCGCGGCGACCGGACGACCCGGGCGGCGTCGACTTCTACATCGGCGGCGTCGAGCACATGGTGCTGCACCTGCTGTACGTCCGGTTCTGGCACAAGGTGCTGTTCGACCTCGGTCACGTCTCCAGCGAGGAGCCGTTCTACCGGCTGTTCAACCAGGGCTACATCCAGGCGGCCGCCTACACCGACGACCGCGGCTCCTACGTCCCCGCCGAACAGGTCGTCGAACAGGTCGACGGACGAGACACCACGTACCTGCACGACGGAGCACCGGTCGCCCGCGAGTACGGGAAGATGGGCAAGAGCCTCAAGAACATCGTCACGCCCGACGAGATGTACGAGGCGTTCGGCGCCGACACGTTCCGGGTCTACGAGATGTCGATGGGGCCGCTCGACATGTCGCGCCCGTGGGAGACCCGCGCCGTCGTGGGGTCGCAGCGCTTCCTGCAGCGCGTGTGGCGGCTCGTCGTCGACGAGGAGACCGGCGAGGTCGTCGTGGGCGACACCGAGCCGGAGCTCGCTCTCATCCGGGCGTTGCACCGCACGATCGACGGCGTCCACGCCGACATGGAAGGCCTGCGGTCCAACACCGCGATCGCGAAGCTGATCGAGCTCACCAACCTCGTCACGAAGGCCGGCACCCATCCACGGTCGGTCATCGAGCCGCTGGTGCTGATGCTGGCCCCGTTCGCCCCGCATTTGGCGGAGGAGCTGTGGTCACGGCTCGGCCACGAGGGCACACTGGCGTTCGAGCCGTTCCCGCAGGCCGACCCGGCGCTGCTCGTCGAGGATGCCGTCACGTGCGTCGTGCAGGTGCAGGGCAAGGTGCGCGCGACGTTCGAGGTGTCGCCGTCTGCCACCGACGACGAGCTCAGCGAGCGCGCCCTGGCCGAGCCCAACGTGCAGCGCGCGATCGACGGCCGCGAGGTGCGCCGCGTGATCGTTCGAGCACCCAAGCTGGTCAACGTCGTCGTCTAGGCTGCCGATCATGAGCGTCGCGATCGTCACGGACTCCACGGCGTCACTCGGTCCGGACGATGCCGAGCGCGAGCGCATCACGGTGGTCCCGCTGCAGGTCGTCATCGGTGCCGACGTCTACACCGAGGGTGTCGATGTCACGTCCGACATGATCGCCGAGGCGCTCGCCGCCTTCGTGCCGGTCAACACGTCACGACCCACCCCGGACGACTTCCTCGCCGCGTACGAGCAGCTCGCTGCCGACGGCGCGACGGCCATCGTGTCCGTGCACCTGAGCGCCAAGATGTCGGGCACGCTCGACTCGGCGGTGCTCGCCTCGAAGCAGGCGTCGGTGCCGGTCACGTGCGTCGACACGATGCAGGTCGGCATCGCCACCGGATTCGCGGCGGGCCGGGCGGCGCGCGTCCGCGATGCGGGTGGTGACGCCCTCGCCGTCGCGGATGCCGCTCGCATGGCGGGAGAGTCGTCCACGACGATGCTCTACGTCGACACGCTGGAGTACCTCAAGCGTGGGGGTCGCGTCGGGCCGGCCGCCGCGCTGATCGGGTCCGCACTGGCCGTCAAGCCGCTCCTCACGCTGCGCGACGGCCTGGTCGTGCCGCTGGAGCGGGTCCGCACCACCGCCAAGGCGCTGTCACGGCTCGAGGCCCTCGCGGTCGAGGCGTGCGAGGCGTGCTCCGACGGCTACGACGTCGGCGTACAGCACCTCGCCAACGAGTCCGCCGCCGATGCCGTGGCTCAGCGCCTGGCGACGACTCTCGGACGAGACGCGCTGGATGTCGACGAGGTCGGCGCCGCGATCGGTGCGCACGTCGGCCCGGGCATGGTCTCGGTCACCGTCACGCCACGCGAATAGCTCTTCGTCCACCGGACGGGCGAGTCGCTCGGCGTGTCCACACGGGACGTCATCCCTCTCGTCCACACTGCGCCTCGTGCCTAGCGTCGCGGTGTGAGACCCCAGCAGCCCTTCGACACCGGCGAGACCCGTGCCGAGATCGCTCGGCGTCGGCTGGCCCAGCTCGCCGCCTCGTTCGAGGCCGAGATCCCAGGCGAGGAGCCGGACGACGAGGTCGTCGTCCCGCGGCGCCGGGTCGATGCCGCGCACGTGCGGGTCCTGGTCACGATCGCCGTGGCGGCAGGCGTGCTGCTCACGTGGTGGTTGCTGTCCGAACGGCCGCGCACGTCCACACCCGACGCGGTCGCCCTGTCCTCCGACTCGGCCTCGCCCGGTGGGGCATCGACGCCCGGGTCGGGACCGGCGAAGTCCGAGCTCGTGGTCGACGTCGAGGGCAAGGTGAAACATCCGGGCATCGTGACGTTGCCGGCCGGGTCACGCGTCCACGAAGCCGTCGCTGAAGCCGGCGGCCTGCACGGCAAGGTTGACACGTCGACGCTCAACATGGCGCGCGTCCTCACCGACGGTGAGCAGATCCTCGTCGGCGTCGAGCCGGTGGCGGGTGATCCCGCGGCCGGCGGCGGACCTGCTGCGGGCGCGCACATCAGCCTCGGCACTGCGACCCTCGAGCAGCTCGACACCCTGCCGGGCATCGGCCCGGTCACGGCGAAGGCGATCCTCGACTACCGCTCCGAGCACGGACCCTTCGCCTCGGTCGACGACCTGCTCGACGTCAAGGGCATCGGCGAGGCCACGCTCGCGGACATCCGCGACCAGGTGACCCCCTGACGCACGACCTCAGGCTGGCGGCTCCGGCCCTCGCGTGCTGGGGCGTGGCCGCGGTGGTCGTCGGTGGCAGCTCGAGCATGGCTCTGGTCGTCTCCGTGGGCGCCGTGCTCGTGGCGGGCATTGCGGCGGGACGGAACCGCGCTCGTACCCTCGCCCTCATGGCCGTGTGTGTGGCGGCCGTGGGTGCGTCGTGCGCCTGGCGACTCGTCCAGGCCCAGCACTCGCCGCTCGACGACCTGGCCGAGCAGCACCAGCTGGTGACGCTCGACGTCGCGGTGAGTCGGGACGCCAAGGTGTTCACCCGCTTCGGGCAGGAGTCCGGGATGGTCGGCGTCCGGGTGCTGCGAGCCACGGCGAAGGACACCACCGTCGCCACGCGTGACCTGGCCACGGCGTTCGTCGAGGGCCCGACCGGCGATCTCGTGGTGGGGCGGCGGCTCACGATGGTCGGCCGGCTCGCGCCGTCCGACACCACCAGCGAGGTCGCGACGATCGACGTCGTGCGTCGGTCGCCGACGCGTCCGGCCGCGTGGTGGTGGGAGGCGTCCGAGCGGGTGAGGGCAGGTGTGCGCCACGCGGTCGCGCACACCGGACGCGATCCGTCCGCCCTCGTCCCGGCGCTGGTCGACGGCGACGACCAGCGCGTCTCCGACCAGGTGCAGGAGGAGTTCCGCCGCAGCGGGCTCACCCATCTGCTCGCCGTGTCGGGCACGAACCTCACGATCGTCCTGTCGGTGGTCCTGGTGCTGGCGCGCCTTCTGGGGGTGCCGCGACGGGTGCTCGTCGCGCTGGGACTCGTGTCCGTGGCCGGCTTCGTGCTGCTGGCTCGCCCGGACCCGAGTGTCGTCCGCGCCGCGGCGATGGGTGTCGTCGGCCTGGCGGCGCTCGGCCTCGGAAGTCGAGGAGGCATCCGGGCGCTCTCGGTCGCGGTCGTCGCCCTGCTGTTCCTCGACCCGTGGCTGTCCCGGTCGGTCGGCTTCGTGCTCTCGGTGTGCGCGACGGCAGGCATCCTGCTGGGAGCGCCACCGCTGATCCGGCGGCTGGAGCGGTGGATGCCTCGGTGGTGCGCCATGGCCATCGCCGTGCCGATCGCTGCCCAGCTCGCCTGCACACCCGCGATCGCGGCGATCTCGGGCGAGGTCTCGCTGGTCGCGGTGTTCGCCAACGTGCTCGCCGGTCCGCTGGTCGCGCCAGCGACCATCGCGGGGCTCGCGGGTGGGCTCCTGGACCTCGTCAGTGCCCCGGCCGCGCGGCTGCCCGGCACGGTGGCCGGATGGTGCGTGACGGGGATCCTGGCCGTCGGCCATCATGCGTCGTCCCTGTCCGGAGCGTCGCTGGGGTGGCGGGGGCCCTGGTGGTTGCTGATCGTGCTCGTCCCGGTCGCGTTCCTCGTGCTGCGGCGCCTCACGAACCACCCGGCCGTGGTGGTCGGACTCGCGATGGGCCTGGCCGTCGGCATGTGGCGGCCGCCGCAGGTGGGCTGGCCGCCCGACGGCTGGTTGATGGTGGCGTGCGATGTCGGTCAGGGCGACGCCACGGTCGTGTCGACGGGTGACGGGTCGGCGATGCTGGTCGACGTCGGACCGGAGCCGGCGCCGGTCGATCGATGCCTCGACCGCCTGCACGTCGATCGCCTGCCCGTCGTCGCGATCACGCACGCACATGCCGATCACGTCGGTGGCTGGTTCGGCGCCGTGGCCGGCCGCGACGTCGGGCCGGTACTCGTCGGGCCGTCGGGTGGACCGAGATCCCGGCCGGTGCGCCCGATCGCCGCGGGGGAGCGGTTCGCCGTCGGAGGTCTCCGGGTCGAGGTGTTGTGGCCCATCGTCGGCGCGATGCATCCGGACGCCTCGAACGGCTCGTCGATGAACGACGCCAGCCTCGTGCTCCGGGTCACCACTCCGGCCCGGGTGCGGTTGCTGCTCACCGGCGACGTCGAGCCCGACGCCCAGGAAGCCCTCCTGCGGTTGCAGCCGGACCTGGCCGCCGACGTCGTCAAGATGCCGCACCACGGCAGCGGCCGGCAGTCGGATCGCTTCTTCGAGGCGGTCGGCGCGCGGGTCGCCACGATCAGCGCCGGCGAGGACAACGACTACGGACATCCGGCCGCTGCGGCGCTCCGGCTGCTGCGCGAGCACCACGTCGCCTGGTGGCGGACGGACATCGACGGAGACATCGCGGTGGTGATGCGCGACGGTCGTCTGTCCGTCGTGACCCGCCACTAGGCTGGCTGCGTGACGGCGTTCGGCAAGATCCTCCTCATCAGCGGCAACGCCGAGTTCCTCGCCGACCGCACGCGTGCGCGCGCCATCGCCGCCGTCACCGCCGAGCAGCCGGAGTGCGAGATCGCGACCGCGTCGGCCGGGGGATTGGGACCGGGCGAGCTCGCCTCTCTCACCAGCCCCTCCCTGTTCAGCACCTCGTCCGCGCTGGTGCTCACCGAGCTCGAGAACCTCCCCGAGGTCGCCCAGGACGAGTTGACCGCGTACGCCGCCGCGCCGTCACCTGACGTCGCGGTCGTCCTCATCCACGCCGGTGGCCAGAAGGGCAAGAAGCTGCTCGACCTGCTGCGTGGCAAGGCCAGCGTCACCGAGGTCAAGGTCGAGGCGCCCAAGTACGAGCGCGAGTTCGCCGCGTGGGTCCGCACCGAGCTGCGCGACCTCGGAGCGGTCGTCGACGAGGAGGCCGCCACCTTCCTGGTCGCGTCGGTCGGACAAGATCTGCGTGCCCTGGCCGGAGCCGCCGACCAGCTCGTGTCGACCATCGAGCCCGGCGGGGGTGCCGGGCCGCGGGCGGCGAACAGCACCGTGGGCGCCGTCACGGTCGAGGTCGTGCGTCGCTACTTCGGCGGCCGCGCCGACGTGCGGGGCTTCGAGATCGCCGACGCGGCGATCGACGGCCGCATCAACGTCGCGCTCGAGCAGGCTCGATGGGCCGAGGCCGCCAAGGTCGCCCCGGTGCTCATCACGAGTGCGTTCGCGAGCGGGCTGCGCTCGCTCGCCAAGCTGGCCGACGCGCCCGATGGGCTCTCTGAAGCCGAGCTGGCCCGGCACATCGGCGCCCCGCCGTTCAAGATCCGCATCCTGCGCCGGCAGCTGCGCGCCTGGGACACCGGCGCTCTGGCGACGGCCCTCGATGCGGTGGCCGGTGCAGACATCGACGTCAAGGGTGGTGCCGCCGACCCCGCGTACGCCGTGGAGCGCATGGTGCTGCAGGTGGCAGCGGCCCGCGGTCAAGCTCGTTGAGCCCGGCGGCATGAAAAAACGCCCCGGGTGATCCCGGGGCGTTCAGTGGGCCGAGCTCAGAGCGAGGCGGCCTTCTTGGCGATCGCCGACTTGCGGTTGGCGGCCTGGTTCTTGTGGATGACGCCCTTGGAGGCGGCCTTGTCGAGCTTCTTGCCCGCGGCGACCGACAGCGTCTTGGCCTCGTCGGTGTTGCCGGCGTCGACAGCCTCGTGGAAGCGGCGCACGGCCGACTTCAGGGCGGAGCGCACCGACTTGTTGCGCTCGCGCGCCGCGTCGTTCTGACGGTTGCGCTTGATCTGCGACTTGATGTTCGCCACGTGTTCGACCTGTCTTTTCCGCTGGTGGGTGGTGATGCAAGAGATGGTGCGTGCGCTGGACACGCGACCTCTCACGATACCAGCGGCGTCCGCCGCCTCCCAAATCCGTTCGGCGGGGGCTGAATGAAACAATGAGCGGACGATGCCCAAGCACCCCGCCACCACTGCCCCCCAGCCCGGTGCGACCGATCCCCTGATCCTGCGCAACTTCTGCATCATCGCGCACATCGACCACGGGAAGTCGACGCTCGCCGACCGGATGCTGCAGCACACCGGCGTCGTCGAGGGCCGCGCCATGCGGGCCCAGTACCTCGACCGGATGGACATCGAGCGCGAGCGTGGCATCACCATCAAGAGCCAGGCGGTCCGGCTGCCGTTCATGAAATCGACGGGCGACGACGCCGGCACGACGTATGTGCTGAACCTCATCGACACCCCCGGCCACGTCGACTTCACCTACGAGGTGAGCCGCAGCCTGGAGGCGTGCGAGGGCGCTGTGCTGCTGGTCGATGCCGCCCAGGGCATCGAGGCCCAGACGCTCGCGAACCTGTACCTGGCCATGGAGGCCGACCTGCACGTCATCCCCGTGCTGAACAAGATCGACCTGCCCGGCGCCCAGCCCGACAAGTACGCGGCCGAGCTGGCGCACATCCTGGGCGGCGATCCCGACGACGTGCTGCGCGTCTCGGCCAAGACCGGCGAAGGCGTCGAGACGCTGCTCAACACGATCGTCGACGAGGTGGATCCGCCGCAGGGTGATCCTGACGCGCCTCCCCGTGCGCTGATCTTCGACTCCGTCTACGACACGTATCGTGGGGTCGTCACGTACGTCCGGGTCTTCGACGGGTCGCTGACGCACCGCGATCGCATCAAGATGATGTCGACCGGCGCCGTGCACGAGATGCTCGAGGTCGGCGTCATCTCACCCGATCCGGTCAAGGCGGGCAAGATCGGCGTCGGCGAGGTCGGCTATCTCATCACCGGCGTCAAGGAGGTCCGGCAGAGCCGCGTCGGAGACACCGTGACGTCGAGCGTCCACGGCGCCACCGAGGCGCTCGGCGGCTATCGCCACCCGAACCCCATGGTGTTCGCCGGGCTGTACCCGATCGACGGCGACGACTACCCGACCCTGCGCGATGCCCTCGACAAGCTGCAGCTCAACGACGCCGCGCTGTCGTACGAGCCCGAGTCGTCCGGCGCGCTCGGGTTCGGCTTCCGGATCGGCTTCCTCGGCCTGCTGCACCTCGAGATCGTCCGCGAGCGGCTCGAGCGCGAGTTCGACCTCGACCTCATCTCCACGGCACCGAACGTCGTCTACCGCGTCGAGATGGAGGACGAGACCGAGGTCGTCGTCACCAACCCGAGCGAGTACCCGACCGGCAAGATCGCGCGCGTCTTCGAGCCCGTCACCAAGGCGACCGTGCTGAGCCCATCGGAGCACATCGGCGCGATCATGGAGCTCTGCCAGGCGCGCCGCGGGCAGCTGGAGGGCATGGACTACCTGTCCGAGGACCGGGTCGAGATCCGCTACACGCTCCCGATGGGCGAGATCATGTTCGACTTCTTCGACGCCCTCAAGAGCCGTACCAAGGGCTATGCGTCCCTCGACTACGAACCGACCGGCGAGCAGGAGGCCGACCTGGTCAAGGTCGACATCCTCCTGCAGGGCGAAGCGGTCGACGCGTTCAGCGCCATCGTGCACCGCGACCACGCCTACGCCTACGGCGTCGCCCTGGCCGGACGGCTCAAGGAGCTCATCCCGCGACAGCAGTTCGAGGTGCCCATCCAGGCCGCGATCGGCGCCCGCATCATCGCCCGCGAGAACATCCGCGCACTCCGCAAGGACGTGCTCGCGAAGTGCTACGGCGGCGACATCAGCCGCAAGCGCAAGCTGCTGGAGAAGCAGAAGGAGGGCAAGAAGCGGATGAAGATGGTGGGAAGGGTCGAGGTGCCGCAGGAAGCTTTCATCGCTGCGCTCTCGACCGGCGACGCCGTGAGTTAGGGTGATCGGCACCACTTTCGTTCAGATCGTCGTCGAAAAAGGATGCTCATGAGTCCAGTCGTAGCCACGCCCGAGCAGCTCGAGATCATCGAGAACCGCTCGCGCAGCGTCGCCCGGATGTTCTACGACCGCGTCGAGAAGTCGGCCCATCGCGAGGCCTACCGCTACCCGGACGAGAACGAGGTCTGGCACTCGCTGACCTGGGCCGAGACCGGCGAGCACGTCACGCGCCTCGCGGCGGGCCTCGTCGCCCTCGGCATCGAGCCCGAGCAGCGCGTCGCCATCGCCTCCGGCACCCGGTACGAGTGGATCTTCGCCGACCTCGCCATCAACGCCGCCGCCGCGGCCACCACGACCGTCTACCCCAGCACCGCCGCCGAGGACGTCGCCTACATCCTGGCCGACTCCAGCAGCCGCATCGTGTTCGCCGAGGACGACGACCAGATCAAGAAGCTCGTCGAGAAGCGCTCCGAGCTGCCCGATGTGTTCAAGGTCGTCACGTTCGACGGTCAGACTGATGGCGACTGGGTCATCGGCTACGACGACCTGGAGCAGATGGGTGCCGACCTCCTGGAGACGGACCCGAAGGTCATCGAGGAGCGGGTGGCGGCCATCGAGCCCGGCGACCTCGCCACTCTCATCTACACGTCCGGCACCACCGGCCGTCCCAAGGGCGTCCGCCTCAGTCACGATGGCTGGACGTTCGAGGGCGCCACGCTCGAGGCCGGTGGATTCCTGTCGGCCGACGACCTGGAGTTCCGCTGGCTGCCCATGGCGCACTCCTTCGGCAAGGTGCTCCTCACCGCCCAGCTCGCCGAGGGCTACGCCTGCGCCATCGACGGCCGGGTGCCGAAGATCGTCGAGAACCTCGCGATCGTGAAGCCGACGTTCATGGGCGCGGCCCCGCGCATCTTCGAGAAGGCCTATGGACGCATCGTGAGCATGGTCGAGGAAGAGGGCGGCGCCAAGCTCGCGATCTTCCGCTGGGCCGAGGGCGTCGGACGCGACTACTCGCGCGCCGTCCGTTCGGGCAAGTCCATCTCACCCGTCCTCAAGGCCAAGCACGCCATCGCCGACCGTCTGGTCTTCGCCAAGGTCCGTGAGCGCTTCGGCGGCCGGGTCAAGTTCTTCATCTCCGGCGCCGCGGCGCTCTCGCAGGACATCGCCGAGTGGTTCCACGGCGCGGGCATCCTCATCCTCGAGGGCTACGGCCTCACCGAGACGTCCGCCGGTGCGTTCGTGAACCGGCCCGACGCCTACAAGCTGGGCACAGTCGGCCTGCCGATGCCGGGCACCGAGGTCAAGATCGCCGAGGACGGTGAGGTCCTGCTCAAGGGCCCGAACATCATGCAGGGCTACCACAACCTCGACTCCGAGAGCGCGTCCGCGCTGCTGCCCGGCGGCTGGCTCGCCACCGGCGACATCGGCGAGATCGATGACGAAGGCTTCCTGCGCATCACCGACCGCAAGAAGGACCTCTTCAAGACGTCGGGCGGCAAGTACGTCGCCCCGTCCTACGTCGAGGGCACGTTCAAGGGCGTCTGCGCGCTGGCCAGCCAGATGATCGTCCACGGCAACGACCGCAACTTCTGCAGCGCCCTCATCACCCTCGACGCCGACGCCGTTGCCGCCTGGGCCGAGTCGCACGGCATGTCGGGCAAGCCGTACTCCGAGGTCGTCGCGTCGCCGGAGATGCACGAGGTGATCAGCCACGACGTCGAGGCGCTCAACGCCAAGCTCAACCGCTGGGAGACGATCAAGAAGTTCGCGATCCTCGACCACGACCTCACGGTCGAGTCCGGCGAGCTGACGCCCAGCCTCAAGCTCAAGCGCAAGGTCGTCGAGGAGAACTACCGCGACATCCTCGACGGCTTCTACTCTGGCTAGATGACCTCGATCGACGGACCGCCCATCCCGCCGGTGGACGGCCCGTTCGGCGTCTACGTGCACGTGCCGTTCTGCTCGGTGCGCTGCGGCTACTGCGACTTCAACACCTACACCGCGGACGAGCTGGGTGAGGGCGCCACGCGCGCGTCGTACGCGAACACCGCGATCACCGAGATCGAGATGGCGGCACGCTCGCTCGGCTCCGTGGGCAATGTCCCCGGGGTCGGCACGGTGTTCTTCGGCGGCGGCACCCCGACCCAGCTGCCCTCAGTCGACCTCGTGCGCATGCTGGACTCCCTGGACTCGGTGTTCGGCCTCGTCCCCGACGCCGAGGTGACCACGGAGGCGAACCCGGACAGCGTCACACCCGCATCCCTCGACGAGCTGCGCGACGGCGGGTTCACCCGCATCTCGTTCGGGGTCCAGTCGGCAGTACCGCACGTGCTGGCCACCCTCGACCGCACGCACGATCCGGAACGGGTGCCCGAAGCCGTGCAATGGGCGCGCGACGCCGGGTTCGAGCAGGTCAGCGTCGACCTCATCTACGGCACGCCGGGCGAGTCCGTTGACGACTGGCAGGCGAGCCTCGACCACGCCCTCAGTCTCGAGCCCGACCATGTGAGCGCCTACGCCCTCATCGTCGAGGAGGGCACCGCGCTGGCCCGGCGCGTCGCCCGTGGGGAGATCCCGGCGCCCGACGACGACGCGATGGCCGACATGTACCTGATGGCCGACGACGTGCTCACGTCGGCCGGACTGGGGTGGTACGAGCTGTCCAACTGGGCCCGCGACGCCGAGGCCCGGTGCCGGCACAACCTCCTGTACTGGCACAGCGCCGACTGGTGGGGGATTGGTCCAGGAGCCCACTCCCACGTCGACGGCGTGAGGTGGTGGAACGTCAAGCACCCCGCCGCCTACGCGCAGCGGCTCGCCGCGGGGGAGTCGCCCATGCTCGACCACGAGATCCTCGACCCGTCGATGTCGGTGGTCGAGCGGGTGATGCTCGAGGCCCGGCTGCGCGAGGGGCTGCCGCTCGGCATCCTCGAGAGCGGGCGCGGAGCTGTGTCGTCCTTGACCGCGCGGGGTCTCGTCGAGATCACCGGCGACCACCTCGTGCTCACCCGGGAGGGTCGGCTCCTGGCTGACGCCGTGGTGCGCGACCTCACCCCGTGATCGGGCCGACGATCGGTGCCGTCACGAAGTCGATGAGCTCCTCGACCCGGCCGAGAAATGCCGGCTCGAGGTCGGCGTAGGAGCTGACGCGGCCCAGCATCGAGGCCCAGGCGCGGGCGATGTCGGCCTGCTCGGCGTGCGGCCACCCGAGCGCCTCGCAGACACCGTGCTTCCAGTCGGTGCCCCGGGGAACCACCGGCCAGCGGTCGAGACCGAGGCGGTCCGGCTTGATCGACTGCCACACGTCGACGTACGGGTGCCCGACCACGAGCACGTGCGCGCGGCCAGACAGGCGCTGCGCGATACGTGTCTCCTTCGAGCCGGGCACGAGGTGGTCGACGAGGACGCCGAGGCGGCGCCCGGCGTCGGGCCCGAACTCCTCGACGACGCCGACCAGGTCGTCGATGCCGCCCAGGTACTCGACCGCGACACCTTCCGCCCGGAGGTCGTCGCCCCACACCTTCTCGAGCAGCTCGGCGTCGTGGCGCCCTTCGACATGGATGCGGCTCGGCAGGGCGACCCGCGCGCGAGCGTCCGCAACCGCGCGCGAGCCCGATGCGGTCCGGGTGGGACGCGACGGGGCGGCACGGGAGGGTGCGACGAGCACGACGGGCCGACCCTCGAGCAGGAACCCCGGCCCGAGCGGGAAGACCTTGCGGACGAGGTGGCGGTCCTCCAGCTCGACGGTGCCGAGGTCGCGCTCGACCCGCATGATCTCGCCGCAGAATCCCGTGACGGCTTCTTCGACCACGAGGCCTCGCTCGGCCACGGCGTTCTCGGAGCGGCCTCGCGGTGGCTCCCGCCAGTCAGATGACAGGACTCCGTCATACCGGTCCCTGCGAGCAGGACCGGGATGCCCGTGGCGGTCAGGCATACAGGACTCCGAGCAGGCGTTGGTGGAACGCCTCGAGGTCGTCGCGGGAGATCGGCCCACCGGTCGTGAGCACCTGGGTGCTCGGACGGGTGAGCCCGATGGCGAGGTCGACGGCCGCGGCCCACTCACCGGTGGCGGCAGCAGCGCCGTCCGGGTCGTTGCTCGCGAGGTCGCCCACCGCGACGGTGTCGGCGTCGGGCACGACCAGCACGAGCTCTCCGCCGTCGGGACCGTGCCCGAGGTGCACGACCTCGACGTAGCGGTCGCCCAGATCCGTGGCCCACACGGCGCTCAGGGTGCCGCCCCGGGACTCGTGCTCGACCGTGGTGCCGTCGGAGACGGACACCTGCCTGGGCCGGTAGGTGAGGGTGCGTTCGCTGCCGGTGACGACCACCGCGTCACCCTCCGCAACGATTCCCTCCATCTCGCTAGACTGGCACTTGCCCCAGGAGAGTGCCAGCACGACGCGCCGGACCAGGAAGTGAGTGCCCATGTCGGACGACCGACGCCTCGACGTGCTGCGCGCGATCGTCGAGGACTACGTCGCCACCCAGGAGCCGGTCGGATCCCGGGCCCTCGTCGAGCGCCATCACCTCGGCGTCTCGTCGGCCACCATCCGCAACGACATGGCCGTGCTCGAGGAGGAGGGCTACATCGCGCAGCCCCACACCAGCGCCGGCCGGGTACCCACCGACAAGGGCTACCGCATGTTCGTCGACCGCCTGGCCACGGTCAAGGCGCTCTCGGGGGCCGAGCGCCGGGCCATCGAGACGTTCCTCACCGGCGCCGTCGACGTCGACGACGTCGTGCAGCGCAGCGTCCGCGTGCTGGCCCAGCTCACCAACCAGGTCGCCATCGTCCAGTACCCCTCGCTCACCCGGTCGATCGTGCGCCACGTCGAGATCGTCGCGCTCGAGAACGCCCGGGTCCTGCTCGTGGTCATCACCAGCAGCGGTCGCGTCGAGCAGCGCATCGTCGAGCTGGTGGAGACGCCGTCGGAGCAGCTCATCCTGCAGCTGCGCGGTCACCTCACCGCTGCCACGGTCGGCGAACGCCTGCCCGAGGCGTCGCTGAAGCTCGCCGACCTGCTCGATACGTTCGCACCGGCCGACCGCCCGATCGTCACGTCGGTCGTCACCACGCTCACCCACGTGTTCTCCAACGAGCACTCCGACGAGCGCATCGCAGTCGGCGGCACGGCCAACCTCGCCCGTTTCGGCTCCGACTTCGACACCGCCATCCGCCCGGTGCTCGAGGCGCTCGAGGAGCAGGTCGTCCTGCTCCGCCTGCTGGGCGAGGCGACGGCAGGCACGCACGTGAGCATCGGCGCCGAGACCGGCAACGAGAACCTGGTCGGAACGGCCGTCGTCTCGTCGCCCTACGGATCGGACGGCCAGGCGCTGGCGACACTCGGCACACTCGGACCCACCCGCATGGACTACCCCGGAACCATGGCCGCCGTCGGCGCCGTCGCCCGCTACGTCGGTCGACTGCTGGCAGACGGCTGACGAACCAGAGGATCAATGGCACAGGACTATTACGAGCTGCTCGGCGTCGGACGTGACGCCGGTGCCGACGAGCTCAAGCGGGCCTATCGCCGCCTCGCTCGTCAGCTCCACCCCGACGTCAACGAGGCTCCCGACGCCGCCGATCGCTTCAAGGAAGTGACCACGGCCTACGAGGTGCTGTCCGATCCGCAGAAGCGGTCGATCTACGACCGCGGCGGCAACCCGCTGGGCGGCGGGCACCAGGGGTTCGGCCAGGGCTTCAGCTTCGACGACATCATGGACGCCTTCTTCGGCCAGGGCAGCGCCCGTGGGCCGCGCTCGCGCACCCAGCGCGGGCAGGACGCACTGCTGCGCCTGACGATCGACCTCGCGGAGGCCGCGTTCGGCGTCACCCACGACCTCAAGGTCGACACCGCGGTCGTCTGCACGACCTGCGGCGGCTCCGGCGCCAACGAAGGATCGGAGCCCGTCACCTGCGGCACCTGTCACGGCCACGGCGACGTGCAGCACGTGCAGCGTTCGCTGCTCGGCGACATCCGCACGTCGCGGCCCTGCCCGACCTGCCGCGGCTTCGGCACCGTGATCCCCGATCCGTGCCACGAGTGCGGCGGCGACGGACGCGTCCGGACGCGCCGATCGCTCACCGTCACCATTCCGGCGGGCGTCGATCAGGGCACCCGCATCCAGCTCTCCGGCGAGGGCGAGGTCGGCCCCGGCGGCGGCCCCGCCGGCGACCTCTACGTGGAGATCGACGTGAGCCGGCACCCGGTCTACTCCCGCAAGGGTGACCAGCTGCGCTGCCAGATCACCGTGCCCATGACCGCGGCCGCCCTTGGCACCCACCTCGACATCCCGACGCTGGAGTCCGACCTGAAGGACCGCGACGACAAGGGCGACGAGTCCGATCACGACCAGTACCGCGACACCGTCGGCATCGACATCGTGCCCGGAACGCAGTCCGGCGACGTCGTCACCGTGCGCGGTCAGGGCGTGCCGCGCCTGCGTGGCCCCGGCCGTGGCGACCTCGTTGTCCAGGTGATGGTGGAGACGCCCGACCAGCTCGACGACGGCCAGCGCGACCTGCTCCAGCAGCTGGCGGTGCTCCGTGCCGAGGAACGCCCTGAGGCTCGCCTCGGCGCGTCGCACAAGAGCGTGTTCGGTCGCATCAAGGACGCCTTCCGGTAAAAAGGGAATCATGACCGACGACTGCCTCTTCTGCTCCATCGTGGCCGGTGACGTGCCCAGCGACATCGTGGCCGAGACCGACCACGCCGTGGCGTTCCGCGACGTCAACCCGCAGGCACCGACGCACGTGCTGGTCATCCCGCGCGTCCATCAGCCCGACATCGGCAGCCTGGCCGAGGCCGAACCCGAGGCGACGATCGACCTCCTGCGGCTCGCCCGGACGATCGCCGACGACGCCGGTGGCACGTACCGGCTGGTGTTCAACACCGGTGCCGACGCGCAGCAGAGCGTCTTCCACTGCCACGCGCACGTGCTGGCCGGTCGCACATTGGGCTGGCCGCCCGGGTGACCGATAGAATCGGCCACCTATGAGCGAAGAGTCTGTGCCGCACACCTTCACGGTGCCCGCGAGCGTCGATGCCGTGTCCCTCTTCGGGTCGGCCGATGAGTTCCTCCGCCTGATCGAGTCATCGTTCGAGGCGCGCATCCACGCGCGCGGAAACGTCATCACGGTCACCGGCGAGCGCGGCGAGGCGGCCCTGATCGAGCGCCTGCTCGACGAGCTCGTCGCCATCGTGCGCACGGGTCAGGCCCTCAGCGCCGAGCTGGTCGAGCGCAGCATCTCGATGCTCCGCGCCGAGACCCAGGAGCGCCCGGCCGACGTGCTGAGCCTCAACATCCTGTCGAACCGTGGTCGCACCATCCGGCCCAAGACGCTCAACCAGAAGCGCTACGTCGACGCGATCGACAAGCACACCGTCGTGTTCAGCATCGGCCCGGCCGGCACCGGCAAGACGTACCTCGCGATGGCCAAGGCCGTGCAGGCGTTGCAGGCCAAGGAGATCACCCGCATCATCCTCACCCGTCCCGCGGTCGAGGCGGGGGAGCGGCTCGGCTACCTGCCGGGCACGCTGAGCGAGAAGATCGACCCGTACCTGCGCCCGCTCTACGACGCCCTGCACGACATGATCGACCCCGAGTCCATCCCCAAGCTGCTCACGAGCGGCACGATCGAGGTCGCCCCGCTGGCCTTCATGCGCGGCCGCACGCTCAACGACTCGTTCATCATCCTCGACGAGGCCCAGAACACCACGCAGGAACAGATGAAGATGTTCCTCACGCGGCTGGGCTTCGGGTCGAAGATGGTCGTCACCGGCGACGTCACCCAGGTCGACCTCCCGACGGGCGCCAAGAGCGGCCTGCGGGTCGTGCGCGACATCCTCGACGGCGTGCACGACATCCACTTCAGCACGCTCACCGCCCACGACGTCGTGCGCCACAAGCTCGTCGGCCGCATCGTCGCCGCCTACGACGAGTTCGAGGCCGATCCGGCGTACACCGAGGGTGGGCATGAACGTCGACGTTCTCGATGAGTCCGGGGCCGACACCGACGTCGTCGCCCTGACCCAGCTCTGCCGGTTCGTGATGCGCCGCATGCGGCTGCACCCGGCCACCGAGCTCACGGTCCGGCTGGTCGACGCCGACACGATGGCCGTGCTGAACCAGCAGTGGATGGGCACCACCGGGCCCACCGACGTGCTGTCGTTCCCCATGGACGAGCTCACGCCCGGGGACGCGGACGAGCCGGACGACCAGGACTCGGGGTACCTCGGCGACATCGCGGTGTGCCCGCAGGTCGCCGCCCAGCAGGCACCGGCCGCCGGGCACACCACATCTGATGAGATCCAGCTGCTCACCGTGCACGGCATCCTGCATCTGCTCGGCTACGACCACGCCTCACCCGACGAGCACCGCGAGATGTTCACTGTCCAGGGTCGACTGCTGCTGGAGTGGCAGCGCGGCGGGGATCCGGAGCCGGACGGCTCTCATGACTCCGCGCCGGCGAGCACGTCGTGATCGTCCCGCTCGTCGTGTCGTCGGTCCTGCTGGCCGTGGCAGCAGGGGTGCTGGCCAGCATCGACGCCGCACTGTCCTCGTTCTCGCGGGCCCGCGCCCAGGAGCTCACCGAGGAGAACCGCGGGGGAGCGGTGCGACTGGGGCAGATCCTCGACGACCCGGCCCCGTACCTGAACTCGGTGCTGCTGATGCGCGTGTTCTGCGAGACGGCGAGCGTGGTGCTCGTCGCCCTCGTCGTGGCCAACCGCATCGACGGGCTGTGGACGCGAATCGCCATCGCCGTCCTCATCATGGTCGTCGTCAGCTACGTGCTGATCGGGGTCGGTCCCCGCACCCTGGGACGCCAGAACGCCGAGCGGATCGCGCTGTCGTCGGCCCTTCCGGTCATCGGCGCGACGAGACTGCTCGGGCCACTCCCGCGGCTGCTGATCGTGCTCGGCAACGCGCTCACCCCCGGCAAGGGATTCCGCGAGGGGCCGTTCGCGTCGGAGGTCGAGGTCCGCGAGCTGGTCGACCTCGCGGCCGCGAGCTCGCTCATCGAGTCCGACGAGTCGCGCATGATCCAGTCGGTCTTCGACCTGAACGACACCGTCGTGCGCGAGGTCATGGTGCCGCGCACCGACCTCGTCTACATCGAGGGCACCAAGACGCTCCGGCAGGCGATGTCCCTGTGCCTGCGCAGCGGGTACTCGCGGATCCCCGTCATCGAGGACAACGACCTCGACGACGTGCTGGGCATGGCCTACCTGAAGGACATCACCAAACGGATCTTCGACAACCGCGCGGCGGAGTCGACCGAGCACGTCGACTCGATCATGCGTCCGTGCCTGTTCGTCCCCGACACGAAAGTCGCCGACGACCTCCTCAAGGAGATGCAGGCGCAGCGCACCCACGTGGCGATCGTCGTCGACGAGTACGGCGGCACGGCCGGCATGGTCACGATCGAGGACATCCTGGAGGAGATCGTCGGCGAGATCACCGACGAGTACGACACCGAGCCCGACCAGCTCGAGGCCCTGAGCGACGGCTCCTACCGGATGACCACCCGCTACGACGTCGACGACCTGGCCGAGCTGTTCGGCGTCCGCATCGACGACGACGACGTCGACTCGGTGGGTGGCCTGCTGGCCAAGCACCTCGGCAAGGTGCCGATCCCCGGCAGCTCGGTCGAGGTCGCAGGGTTGGAGCTGCGCGCGGAGGCACCCTCGGGCCGCCGCAACCGCATCGGCAGGGTTCACGTCAGCCGGGTCGACCAAGCGCAGTCGGTAGCCTCGGTGCATGGCGGATCGTCGAACGGAGCCAGGTCGAACGGACATGGGCATGACCCTGAGTCCTGAGGACCAGAAGCTCGTCACGCTCGCCCGCACGTCGCGGGTCCGCACGCAGTCGCTCCGGGGCGCGGCCGTCCGCGACCTCGACGGACGCACCTACGCCGCCGCATCCGTGACCCTGCCGTCGCTCGAGATCAGCGCGCTCGACCTCGCGATCGCCATGGCGATCTCGTCCGGGGCCACGGGCCTGGAGGCTGGCGCGGTGGTGTCCGGACACGAGGGCGAGATCGTCGACCTCAGCGCGATGCGCGAGCTCGCCGGCCATGACGTCCCGGTCTATGTCGCCGACGACGACGGGACGATCGTGTCGGTCAGAGCTTCATGACGACCTTTCGCTCGGGGTTCGCCTGCTTCGTCGGCCGGCCCAACACGGGAAAGTCGACCCTGACCAACGCCATCGTCGGCGACAAGATCGCCATCACGTCGTCGAAACCGCAGACCACCAGGCACGCGATCCGCGGTCTGGTCCATCGTGACGACGCGCAGCTCGTGCTCGTCGACACCCCCGGCCTCCACAAGCCGCGCACGACGCTGGGGGAGCGGCTCAATGATCTGGTCCGCGCGACCTGGTCGGAGGTCGACACCGTCGGCCTGTGCCTGCCTGCCGACGAGCGCATCGGCCCCGGTGACCGCTTCCTGGTGCGCGAGATCGCGGCCCTGCGTCGCAAGCCCGTGCTGGCGATCGCCACCAAGACCGACCTGGTCTCGCCCAACCGTCTGGCCGAGCACCTGATGGCGATCCAGCGGGCCGGCGACGAGGCCGGTCTCACGTGGCGCGAGGTCGTTCCCGTCTCCGCGGTCGCCGGCGACCAGGTCCAGCTCCTCGCCGACCTGCTCGTCGCGACGCTCCCCGAGGGTCCGCCGCTGTACCCGGAGGGCCAGCTGACCGACGAGCCCGAGGAGACGCTGGTCGCCGAGGTCATCCGCGAGGCAGCGCTGGAGGGCATGCAGGACGAGATGCCTCACTCGCTGGCCGTCGTGGTCGAGGAGATGGTTCCGCGTGAGGGGCGTTCCGCCGACCGGCCACTGGTCGACGTCCGCGCCAGCGTCTACGTCGAGCGGGACAGCCAGAAGGGCATCATCATCGGCCACCAAGGATCGCGTCTGCGCGAGATCGGCACGACGTCGCGCACGCAGATCGAGCGCATCCTCGGCAGTCCGGTCTTCCTCGACCTGCACGTCAAGGTGGCCAAGGACTGGCAGCGCGACCCCAAGCAGCTGCGCAAGCTCGGGTTCTGATCCAGCCCTAGCTAGCCCGGAAGCCCTGCTCGCCGCGTGGCTCCTCCTCGGTCACCTCGACGTCGGTGACGACGGCCTGGGGCGGCCCGTGCCGGCACCACTCGACCAGGGCGTCCACCGCCTCGGGCTCACCTTCGAACACGGCGTGCACGGTGCCGTCCGGCTCGTTCGACACCCACCCGGAGACATTCGCGGACCTCGCCTCGTCGCGGCACCTGGCCCGGAAGAACACGCCCTGCACCCGACCGCTCACGATCACCGCGCGCCTCACCACTCAATCACCCTAATCGGTTCGGCGTCCTGTGCACGAAACCTTGTGTGACCTGCGGTTTTACGAGTATAATCGCTCAGTATGTTCGAGAGTGTTGAGGTCGGGGGTCTGTTCTCGACGATCGACGCCCATGACTTCTCTACGGACTCTGATCTGGACTTCGGTGCGGCGCGGATCGACGCGATCGTGGCCTACGAACGGATCATCCGAGCGGCTCAGGCCGGTCAGCTCGCGCAGATCAACGCCCTGTATGCGGAGCGGGTCGAGCAGGTCCCGTTCCGGTCGGCCGATCCTGCGTTGTCGGTGATCGGTGAGGTCGCGATGGCTCGCAACGTCTCACCCTGGCGCGGCGGGCACCCAGTTCGCGACCGCCGTCGGGCTGGCCGAGCTGCCGCAGACCGCGGCCGCGTTGACGTCCGGACAGATCAGCGAGGCGACGGCCCGAGCCGTGGTGCGCGAGAGCGATGCGCTGCACCGCGACGACCGGATCGTGCTGGACGCCGAGATCGCCGACCAGCTCCCCGGCCTGACGTCCGGTCGGGCGGCACGGCTGGCCCGGCACCATGTGATCGCGTTGGATGCCGACGCCGCGCATCGAGCGTGCCGAGCGCAACCGGGCCGATCAGCGGGTGAGCCTGCATCCGGAGGTCGATGGTGTCGCGATCCTGCAGGTTCGCGGGCCCGCCGAACAGCTCCTCGCCGCGCATCGGGCGTTGACCACCTGGGCCAAGGGGCTCCGCGCGACCGGTGACGAGCGGTCGACGGGTCAGATCATGTGCGCCACCCTGGTCGAGCGGGTCACCGGCCTGGCCCACGCCGACGCCATCGACATCGAGGTCGGCATCGTCCTGGGCGCCGACACGCTGCTCGGTGCCGGCGACAACCCGGCCGAGCTCGACGGATACGGACCCATCACCCCCGGCCTGGTCGACGACCTCATCTCCCGGGCCCACCGCACCTTCTACCGCCGCCTGATCACCGACCCGCTCGACCACACCCTGGTCGGGCGCGACCCGCGCCGCCGCCGCTTCGACGGACCACTCAACGGATTCATCCGAGCCCGCGACCGCCACCGCTGCCGACAACCAGGCTGCGACTGCGGCATCGGCGACATCGACCACATCACCGCCCACACCGACGGCGGCCCCACCACCAGCGGCAACGGTCAAGGGCTTTGCCGCCGCAGCCACACCCTCAAACACCAACCCGGATGGAGCGTCACCAGCCAAGGTCGCGACACCATCTGGCGCACCCCCACCGGCCACACCTACACCAGCCCCGCCCCCACCATCCTCACCCACGACGGATGTGACGCTCTCCTTGGTGCGCCACGATGGGGGCATGGAACCGGTTGAAGCCCTTCAAGAAATCGCGTTCCTCCTGGAGCGTGAACGCGCCAAGACATACCGCGTGGAAGCCTTCCGCAACGCGGCGAGCGCGATCGCCGACTTGAGCATCAAGGATCTGGCAGCGCGCCGCGCGTCACTCACCTCGATGCACGGCATCGGACCGCGTACGGCCGAGGTGATCGCGCAGGCGCTCGACGGCGAGATTCCGTCCTACTTGGCTGACCTCAGGGAACGTGGCGCTGGCCCGCTCGCACCCGGTGGCGAGGAAGTGCGCGCGAAGCTGCTCGGCGACCTGCACACCCACTCCGACTGGTCCGACGGCGGATCGCCGATCGCCGTGATGGCGAGCACGGCACGTCGTCTGGGCCACCAGTACATGGCGCTCACCGATCACTCACCTCGACTCACGGTTGCGAACGGGCTGAGCGCGGAGCGTCTGGCCGAACAGCTCGACGTCGTCGCCGAGGTCGACGACGGCCTCGACGACTTCAGCCTGCTGCGCGGCATCGAGGTCGACATCAACGAGGACGGCTCGCTCGACCAGACGCCGGAGATGCTGGCCCGGCTCGACGTCGTGGTGGCGAGCGTCCACTCCAAGCTCCGGATGGATCGCATCGGCATGACCCGTCGCATGCTGAAGGCCGTGGCAGATCCCGCCACGAACGTGCTCGGCCACTGCACCGGACGTCTCGTGGAGGGTTCGCGCGGCAAGCGTCCGGAGTCGCAGTTCGACGCGAAGCGGGTGTTCGCGGCCTGTGCCGAGAACGACGTCGCGGTGGAGATCAACGCCCGTCCGGAGCGTCGCGACCCACCCGACAAGCTCATCGCCGTCGCCCTCGACGCCGGATGCCTGTTCAGCATCGACTCCGATGCCCATGCGCCCGGCCAGCTCGACTTCCTCGACCACGGAGCAGCCCGCGTGCAACAGCTCGGGCTTCCGCTCGATCGCGTCGTCACGACCTGGTCCCTCGACCGACTGCTCACCTGGTCGCGCGCCAAGCGCTGAAATCGCCGTTTCGGCACTTCCCCGAGCGGGCCGGACTTAACATCAGCCATGAAACTTTCTCGGGTTTTCGTCGTCGTCGCATGTCTGGCTGCTGCTCTCGGGGTGCCCTCGCCGGCATCGGCGGCGGACACCTTTCCCGCGCCCACCGGCTTCACGTCCACGGGGGCCACGGCGAGCAGCCTGACCTTCGACTGGGGCACCGTCTCCGGTGCGCCGCTGTACCAGCTCAAGATGTCCACCAGCTCGGACATGACCAGCGCCACCTACCAGTGGTTCTCTTCGAGTGACGCCACCGTCACCGGCCTTGCGGCCAGCACGAAGTACTACTCCATGGTCAAGGTCGTCGCAGCGGACCACTCGACGCTCGGCCCGTACTCCACCAAGATCTCGCCGACGACCAGCGCCGCACCCACGAGCTTCCCGGCCCCGACGAACCTGACGTCGACCGGCGCGACTGCGACGACCCTGTCGCTCGACTGGAGCACGGTCTCCGGAGCTCCGCTGTACCAGGTCAAGATGTCCACGAGCTCGACCATGACCAACGCGACCTATCAGTGGTTCTCGAGCAGCGACGGCATCGCCACCGGCTTGACGGCCAACACGACGTACTACGTCTTGGTCAAGGTGGTCTCCGCCGCACACGACACCCTCGGCCCGTACTCGAGCAAGATCTCGGCCAAGACGGCCACCCCGCCGACCGGAGGTTCGGACCTCCACGTCGGCACGTTCAACATCTCCGGCTCGAACAACGACCCCAAGGCCACCGGCGACCAGAAGATCTGGTCCCAGCGCAAGCCCGTGGTCGTCCAACAGGTCATCGGTGAGGACATCGACGTGCTCGGCACCCAGGAGGCGTTCTGGAGCACGGGCGACTCGCTGCCCTCTGGCACGGACCAGTTCACGGACCTGCGCAACGGGCTCAACGCGGCCGGCGAGCCGTTCGAGGTCACGAACACCAATCGCAGCGTCGGCAAGGGCACCCGCATCCTCTACAACACCGACACCGTCACGAAGCTCACGTCGGGCGAGTTCAAGTACGTGAACCAGGTCAGCGGCAAGACCGACCGCTATCTCGCCTGGGCGACCTTCGAGCACAAGGCGAGCGGCAAGAAGTTCTTCTTCGCCGACACCCACCTGAGCCCGGACAGCTCGACGGTCAAGAAGAAGGAGTGGCAGGAGCTCGTCGCCAAGGTCAAGTCGCTCAACACCGGTTCGCTGCCGGTGGTCGTCAGCGGCGACTTCAACACGTCGAAGTTCGGTGACGCCGCGAAGGACATGCTGCCCGCCATGAAGAGTGCCGGCTTCGGCGACGTGATGAACCAGGAGTACACGATCAACCCGCCGCGCAGCCCACGCGCGGAAGCGACCACGAACCAGTGGATCAACTCCTTCAACGACTGGCGGCGCGACGTCAGCCTGTACTCCTACGCCGACCGCCACGACAAGGTCGGCAACGGCATCGACTGGATCTTCGCCACCAACGCGTTGCGCGTGAAGAAGTGGAAGGTCGTCATCGACTTCAACGCGTCGACGCTGATGATCAACGGCACGATTCCGTCCGACCACAACATGATCAGCTCGGTCATCACGCTCTAGGACGACAGAACCCGACCTCAGCGGCGCGGTGACCACCGATGTGCTTACCATTCGGGCATGGATCTCGAGGGGTCGGCCACTGCGATCGTCGACAACATCGGGCACGTGATCGACGGCAAGGCGGACGTGGCGGAGACGGCGCTCGTCGTCCTCCTCGCCGAAGGCCACCTGCTCATCGAGGATGTCCCGGGAGTCGGCAAGACGGTGCTCGCCAAGGCCCTGGCGCGGTCCGTGAGCTGCTCGGTGCGTCGCATCCAGTTCACGCCCGACCTGCTGCCGTCCGACATCACCGGCGTCTCGGTCTTCAACGTCCGCGAGCGTGAGTTCGAGTTCAAGCCGGGAGCGGTGTTCGCCAACATCGTCATCGGTGACGAGATCAACCGCGCGTCCCCCAAGACCCAGTCGGCCCTGCTCGAGGCCATGGAGGAGCGACAGGTCACGGTCGACGGCACCACGTACGGCCTCGGCTCTCCGTTCACGGTCGTCGCCACCCAGAACCCGTACGAGATGGAGGGCACCTACGCCCTGCCGGAAGCCCAACGCGACCGGTTCATGGCCCGCATCTCGATGGGTTACCCCGACGCCGAGGCCGAGCTGGAGATGGTGCGCGGACGCGACGACTCCAACCCCTTCGACGAGCTCGAGGCGGTGGCCTCCATCGAGGAGCTCCACGCGATGATCGCGGCGGCCCGTGCGGTCTTCGTGTCCCCAGCCGTCGAGGGCTACGCCATCGACATCGTGCGTGCCACGCGCACCGATCCGGAGCTGCGCCTCGGTGCGAGCCCCCGGGCCACGCTCCAGCTCGTCCGGGCGAGCAAGGCCCTCGCGGCCGTCCACGGACGCGACTACGTGCTTCCCGACGACGTCGACACGCTGGTGTCGTCGGTCCTGCCGCACCGGCTCATCGCCCACCGTGGCGCCGCCGGTGCGACCGACATCGTGAACCGCATCGTCTCCGAGACCCCGGTGCCCGACGGAGCGATCCGACCGACGTGAGGACGGTGCGCTCGTTGGCGCTGACCCGTCGCGGCGGGTGGTGCCTGCTCGTCGCCGCCATCTGTTTCGTCCTCGCGGCCGTGCTGTCGCTGCCGGCACTGGTCGACGCCACCGGCTTGCTGCTCGGGCTCGTCGTGCTGGCCGCGATCTACGTGCTCGTCGCCGCGCCCCGGGCCCGCGTCACCCGGGTCTTCGCGCCGCCCGTGCTGGAGCCCGACCTGGGCGCGCGCGTCACGCTCCGGTTCGTCAACCTCGCCCGCCTGCCGCTGCCGTCGTCGCGGTGGCTCGACCACCTGCCGGCCGGCCTGGCCGGGGCTGCCACCGGTCACCTGCCGACGTTGGCCCGGACGCGGCGCGGGCGCGCGGGTCTCGTCCTCGGCTACGACCTGCGGGCCCAGCGACGCGGCCGCCATCTCGTCGGACCGCTCGAGCTCGAGGCGGTCGATCCGTTCGGCCTCGCGCGCCGGCGACACCGTCTCGGCGACACGAGCCCCGTCATCGTCCTCCCGCGCCGACGCGAGCTCGCGGCGCTCGGATCCCTGGGTCTGTCCGACGACGGCTCCGGGCATCCGGCGCCACAGCATGCGGGCAACGGCGCCGATGACGTGATCGCCCGGGTCCTCCTGCCCGGTGACGCCATGAAACGACTGAACTGGAAGGCAACGGCCCACCGCGGAGAGCTCATGGTCCGCCAGGAAGAGCGTCAGGTGAACCCGCGGGCCGCGGTGTACCTCGACTGCGACCCGACCACGCTGGGCACGGCCCGCGACCGCGTCGGTGACTGGGAGTACGCACCGGTGCTGGAGTGGTGCGTGGTGGCGGCCGCGTCGGTCATGACCCACCTGGTGGCCGAGGGCTGCATCGTGGCCTTGCGCTCCAGCGACCGCACGATCGACCGGCGGGTCGGCGACGGCCACGACACGATCTCCGACGCGATGCTCGACCTCGCCACCGTCGAACCGGGGGAGCACGACATCGACGCGGTCGAGCCGCCGGAGCGGTCCGTCGTGCTGGTCACGGGCCGCCTCGATGCCGCCCGTGCCGAGCACTGGATCCGGGTGCTCGGACATGCCCACACCGTGCACGCGTTCGTCGCGGACACGACCCGACCGGATGCGCTCGAGCGCCTCGACGGCACCAGGTGGAGCGTCGTCACATATCGCGTGCATGACGACCAGGCCGAGCGATGGCTCGCCTTCGACCGGGTGGTGACTCGTGCTGTGGGCTGATCCTTCCCGCCGGTCGAGCGCCACGGGCCGCCCGTCGCGGTGGCTCGACCGCGGGCTCGTCGCCGCCAGCCTGCTCGTGCTGACTGCCGGCTACCGTTCTGTCGTCGAGGGCAAGGACTGGTGGATCACCACGCTCCTCGTGACGTTCGTCGCGATCCTGACCTGCGGCGTGCTGCGTGCACTCGGCGTGCGGCTCGTCGCTCCGATCGCCGCAGTCGTCCTGTTCGTCACGATCGCCTGGGTGTTCGTGCCGGACACGCTCACGGCGGGCATTCCGACCCCCGGGTCGCTGGGTGCACTCTCCGATCTCATCGCCGGAGCTCAACGAGTCATCGTCGAGGAGCAGGCGCCGGTTGCAGCAGCACGGGGCATCGTGCTGCTGCTCGCCGCCGCCTTCGGAGCTCTCGTCGTCGTCGCCGACGCCTTCCTCGACCTGCGCCGATCCGCCGCGTGGATCGGTCTCCTCCTGCTCGGCGTGTTCGCCGTGCCGGCCATGGTGTCCGGCCGTACCCCGGGGTTCTGGCTGTTCGTCGTCGCGGCCGTGCCGTGGCTCGTGCTCCTGCGCAGCGGGACGACGCCGACCGTGCGCCGCCGACGCAATCTCGCGATGCACGGTCCGGCCGTGGTGCTCGCCGTCGTGTCGCTGGGATGCGCACTCGTCCTGCCGACCGTGGCCCCTGACATCCGGGCCGCCGCGGCCGCCTGGGGCAAGCCGCCGCCGGGCGTCTTCGGGCGCGGCATCAACCCCATCCTCGAGCTCGGGCAGAACCTGCGCCGGAACTCCACGACCGTCGCCCTCTCGTACACGACCACGTCCGAGGACCCGCTGTACCTCAAGGTCGCGACCCTGAGGGACTTCAGCGGCAAGACCTGGCGTCCGGGCGCCTCGCTCCCGGAGGACCGGTTCGAGGGCAACCTCGGGCTGCGTGGCGCGGTCGAGACCAAGATCGACACCACGCGCATCACCATCAAGGGCCTCGACAGTCCGCTGCTCCCGGTGCCGTACGTCGCCCAGGACACCAGGGGCCTCGAGGGCGCCTGGCGGTTCGAACGCATGGGCGTGACGGTGCGATCGGACACCGCCGACACCCGCGGCCAGGACTACACCGTCACCAGCCTCACGATCACCCCCACCGCCGAGCAGATGCGAGGATTCACCACGGTGATCGGTCCGAGCCTGCGTCCGTTCGTGAGCCTGCCCGCCAAGGTGCCGGCGGTGATCACCGACACGGCGCGTGAGGTCACCGCGTCGGCTTCCACGGACTACGACAAGGCCCTCGCCCTGCAGGACTACCTCCGCACCGGCGAGTTCCGCTACTCCGAGACAGCGCCCGTCGCCGACGACTACGACGGCAACGGCCTGAGCGTGGTCGCGAAGTTCCTCCAGCGCAAGGCCGGCTACTGCGTGCACTTCGCCTCGGCCATGGCGGTGATGGCGCGCACGCTCAACATCCCGGCCAGGGTCGCCGTCGGGTACGCACCGGGGCGGGTCACCGGTATCGAGGACGGCAAGACGGTGTACGTGAACACGTCCGACGACCTGCACGCCTGGACTGAGCTGTTCTTCGAGGGCGCGGGCTGGGTGCGCTTCGACCCGACGGCCAGCATCGGCACGGCGACCCGCTTCCAGGAACCGAACTCGACGACGCCGGACGAGACGTCTGGCGATTCGTCCACCCAGACGACACCGAACGACCGCAACCAGGGAGTCGACACGACCAGTGGAGGGAGCACGTCGAACGGTACGGCGCCCCGCACGGTCGGAGTCACGGGCGCGGTCGTCCTGTTGATCCTGGCCACACCCGGGGTGGTTCGTGAGCTGCACCGCCGGCGTCGGCTGCGGACCGGCTCGCCCGACACGGTGTGGCGCGAGCTGGAGGATGTCGCGCTCGATCTCGGCCTCGAGGTGCCGCTCACGGACACGCCACGGGGATTCGCAGGCCGACTCGGTGAACATCCCGGAGTCGACCCCGAGTCGCTCGATCGCCTGCTGCACCGGGTCGAGCTCGCCCGCTTCGCCCGGGACGTCGATGTCGCCCGCGATGCGGGAGCGGTGCAGGACGTCGTGGACCTGACCCGTGCGCTCAGGGCCGGACGGCCTGGTTCAGATCGGTGGCGGGCGCGGCTGTTGCCACGCTCGCTCGGTCCACGCGCCGCAGCTGCTCGGCCGGCGGACGACCACGACCTCGTGTCGGCCTGACCTCGAAATTTCGCCGGAACGCTGCCGCTGGGCTCAAATCCGGGCTAGAGTCCCCTTCAGCCACTCTTGTCACTTCTGTCACATCTTCCCCGGGGGGCTCCCATGCGCTCGCTCTTGCGCCCAGGCATCGTCGTTGCTGCGGTGACCCTGCTCGCTGGTCTCGCGGCTCCCGCGATGGCTGCCGAATGGCCGTCCGCCCCGCCGACAGGTCTCGCCCAGTCCGCCGCGACGTCCACCAGCGTCTCGATGATCTGGACTCCGGTCGCGAAGGCCCAGAAGTACCGCCTCCAGATCAGCACGAGCTCGTCGATGTCGAACCCCACGTACCTTCGCTCCACCGCGACGGGCGCGACCCTGAAGGGTCTCCAGGCCGGTCGCGGCTACTACGTCAAGGTTCGGGTCATCACGACCGACGGCGTCAACCGAAGCGCCTACTCGAGCGCGGTGCGGGCCTGGACGTCGTTCTCCGTCCCCACCGGGCTCAAGGTGACGAACCGCGACGGGACGGCGGCGTCGTTCGACTGGGCCGACGTGTCGGGCGCGCCGAAGTACCGGATCCAGATCGCCGACAACTCGTCCATGAGCGGCGCGACCTATCACCGCTTCACCCCGTCCACCGGAACCGTCGAGGGACTGACGGCGAGCAAGACGTACTACGCGAAGGTGCGGGTCATCACCGAGGACGGCGTCAACCTGAGCAGCTACTCCCCGGCCGTCACCGTCAAGCCGGCTGACGCTGGTGAGGAGCCGCCGCCGTCGGGGAGTGGAGATGCACTGACCGTCGCCTCGTACAACATCCGCTGCGCCAACTGCTACACCGGGCAAAACCTCGAACGTCCCTGGTCGGAGCGACGCGGCGTGGTCGTGGCGAGCATCCTGAAGAAGAAGCCGGACGTCATCGGCATCCAGGAGGCGTCGCAGGGCTGGTTGGTCTCGGGCGGCAAGAAGATCGACCTCGCCCAGTTCGAGGACCTGCGGAACCGCCTGCGCTCAGGCGGCACGCCGTACGAGGTCACGAACCCGTACCGGAACAACTGCGTGAAGTCGACGACCCCGTCCGGATGCAAGTTCCAGGACCGCGGCGCGTCCCAAGGCACCAGGGTCTTCTTCAACACCGACTCGGTGAAGCTCGTGTCGCAGGGCTCCAAGAAGCTGCCCGGGTGCTCGGGCTGCAACACGCGCTACGTGTCCTGGGCGTTGCTCGAGCAGAAGTCCTCGGGCCAGAAGTTCTTCTTCGCCACCACGCACATCGAGTACGGGTCGAGCTACTACAGCCTGCGCAAGTCGCAGACGCAGTCGATGATGGCCGAGGTCGACAAGCGCCTGCCCAGCGGGCTGCCGGCTTTCGTCGTGGGTGACCTCAACTCGACGCGCTACGCGACGCCGACGAACGCGCCGTACGACGAGATCCTGTCGCACGGGTTCATCGATCCGCTCGGACAGATCTACAAGTCGCCGAAGGTCTCGTCGAAGGCCACGGTCGAGAAGCGCATCCGCGCGAACTACAACTCGCACAACAGCTTCCTGCGCACCGTGCCGCACTTCGCGTCGGACGAGAACGGCAGCAACATGGACTACATCTTCACCACGCGCATGCGGACGCTCTCGTGGGAGACCGTGCTCGACCTCGACTCCAGCGGCAAGCTCGCCGGCACCATCCCGTCGGACCACAACATGCTCGTCGCGAAGGTGCTGCTGCCCTAGATCGTCGGTTCGGTGCCCCCGCGACGCAGGCGGATGTAGCCGCGCGGGCTGAGCTCGACGTGCAGCTCACCCGCGCTGACGGGAACCGGCTCCGGCCCGCGCCAGGCGACGTCGCGCCACCGTCCACCGATGCGCGCGCGGACCTTCCACTCCCCGTCGGCGTCGACGGTCAGGCGGTGCCGGCCGTCCGGCTGGCGCTCTGCCTCGAGTGACGGGCTTCCGTCGAGACCGGCGGCGTCGACAGCGGTGACCTCGTCGCCGTTCACGATATCGGTGACGTCGAGCAGCACATGGTCGGGCGCCAGCACGGCGGAACCTGCGGCGCGCGGCGAGGCCGTGACCAGGCGGAGGCCGCTGCGGCGCGCGGGTATCAGCACCGGCCGGGACGTCGCAGGCTTGGGCAGCGGAAGCCAGGTCGGCGCGTCGACCGGGGGTTGCGGAGTGTCGAGGACGTCGATGGCGCCGAGGCGTGCGCGGAGGACGACCACGTGGTCGGCCGGCTGCTCCGCGGTCGCGGGGTCGAGGGTGATGCGCAGGATCGTGGTCGGGTGACCGGCTGACTGGTCGGACGCGAGCTTCTCCACGACAGGCGGCGCGCAGCGGGTGCCGGTCGGGCGGTGGATGAGCTCGACATCCACGTCTGGTTCGCCGGACTGGTCGCCGGCGCCGGCGATGACGCACGACACGACCACGCTGGCGACCGAGTCGTCGTCCCACGTGACGTCGGTGATGGTGGCTTCGAGCCGGCAGTCCGTGAATCGGTGCAGGCCGGCAGCCCGCTCGAGCTCCCTGACGTCGGCGAGCGACGGCTCGGGGCGGCCGGCGCGGGCTCGAGCCCGTTCGGCAGCGCTCTCGAGAGTCGGGCCCCAGCCGGGAAGCACGGCGGACGGCAGGAAGTCGGCGGCGCGACGTCGGGCCGCCTTGCGCATGCGACGAAGTCGTCGACGCGATGCGTTCGCGACCTCGGCGACCTGATCGGCGAGGGCCTTCTCGTCGGCGCGTGGCACCAGGAAGCCGTCGTCGCCGTGATGGACGATGTCGGCGGGTCCGTACTCGATGTCGTAGGCGATGGGCAGGCAGCCGGCGGCCATGCTCTCGACGAGCACGAGACCGAATCCCTCGTGGCTGCTCGTGAGCAACATGTAGGAGGAGTCGGCGAACGCCCCGGCGGGATCGGACGTGTATCCCTCGAGCCGCGCGGGTGCGCCGTGCTCGTCGATCACGGCGAGCACCGCCTCGTGCTCCGGACCGCGGCCGTAGATGTTCAGCTCGACCGATGGGGCGACACCCGACGCCGCGGCCACGGCTCGGACGGCATGCGGAACGCGTTTGCGCCCTTCGAGGTTCGCCATGACGATGCCGCGCCCGGCCGGGCGCTTGCGCTTGGGGTCGCTGGTCGCCGGATCGATGCCGTGGGGCACCACATGGGCGTTGTCCTGCGAACCGAACAGCAGGTCGACGTGGTCGCGCTGCGCGCGGGTCAGGTAGACGACCGCGTCGAACCGGTGGGCCCTGATCATGGTGTAGGAGCGCCAGCGACCCAGCCGGCCGTACGGTGCCTCGCGGGTGCCGGACACGTGGCTGTTGTGCACCACGTAGGTCGTGGGAATGTCGGCGAGAGGTGCAGCGGCGAAGCAGTCGGCCACGTTGGCGCTGTCGACGATCAGGTGCGCAGGTCGCGCCAGCGTGCGGTCGAGCCACCATCGCCAGAGTGGCCACACGCCGTGCCAACCGCCACGGAACGTGCCGTCGCGTCCCCAGACCTCGGTGCGGACGACCTCGTCGCCGCGTCGCGTCAGGGTGCTGGACTCGCCGAGCGTCTGCCATCGCTGACGGACGAGGACACTGCCATCGGGCCGCAGGATCTCGACGACGTCGTCGGCGGCCTCCCGAAGCTCACCCTGGACGGTCGTGTCGAACGGGGCGTCGGCCCAGATGTTGTCGTCGGCCCTCCCCAGCTCCTCCCACAGGTTCAGGATCGACACTCCGTCGACCAGCAGCCCGCGTTCGCGCAGGGACGCCCGGTCGGCATCGAGATCTGGCTGGACGGCGAGGGTGATGACCACGACCTCGCGTCCGGACGCCGTGGCGAGCTGGCACGAGCGTTGCAGCAACGACTTGGTGAGACCGCCGAACTGGCGCGGGATCGACCATGTGAGCGCGTACAGGGCGCCGTCGGGCAGGGCGAGGCTGGGGGGTGGTGACGTCATGCGCTGCGCTTCGAGGCGAGCGCCTCCTCCATGACCGCGGCCCACTTCGCGGTGACGTGCTCGTCGTTGAACTCGAGGGCACGGCGGTAGGCGGCCTCGCGGATCGGCGCGAGGTCAGAGCTCTTGGCACGGGCGATGCGACGGATCTCGGTGGCCAGACCGGCGATGTCGTCGGGTGGCACCAGGAAGCCGTCGACCCCGTGGGTGATGATCTCGCCCGGTCCGTACGGCATGTCGTAGCTGATCGGGATGCAGCCGTGGCCCATGCTCTCGACCAGCACCAGGCCGAATGCCTCGTTGTTGCTGGTGAGCAGCGAGAAGGACGCCGTGTCGAACTCCTTCGCCGCCTGGTCGGAGTACCCGCGCAGCTCGACTGGGGCGTCGGTCTTCTCGATGGCGATCTTGAGCTTCTCCTCGTACGGACCCTCACCCCACACGTCGAGCGTCGGGCGCCGGAGCCCGAGCCGTCCGACGCGGTCCATGGCCTTGATCGCGTGCGAGATCTGCTTGCGCTTGGTGAGGCTGGTGAGCATCACGCCGTGCCGGCTCGAGCGCTTGAGCTTCGGCGACTCCTTCGGCACGAATCGACCGTGCGGGATGACGTGCCGGTTGGGGCCCGTGCCGAGGAGGGCGTCGACCTCCTCGAGCTGCTGGCGGGTGAGGAAGACGACGGCGTCCCACTGGTCGAGCCGTTCGAGGACGTATTGCCGGGTCTTCCGGATCGTTCCCATCGGCCTACCGGTCTCGGGCTCGAGGTGCGAGCCGTGGACGACGTGCAGCGTGACGACGTCGTCGCGGCGATAGTCGGCGAGGTGGTTGGCGCTCGTCTTCGAGTCGGCGATCATCCAGGCGACCGGGTCACGGGGGAGCGAGTCGAGCCAGCAGTGGTAGAGCCCCCAGATGCTGAGCCAGCCGCCGAGCGGCTCACCGGAGGTGTCGCACAGCGTGAACGCCCGCGGCTCGTCGCCGGGCACGTCACGGCGGTCCGAACCCAGCAGCGTCCCGTCGGCGCGGAAGTAGTCGACCTGCGTGACCCTCCCGTCGTCGTCGGTGAGGACGTGCGTGAGCGGGCTGGCGTGGTCGCCACGTTCTCCGAGCGGCTCGAACGTCGACTCGACGCCGGGATCGAACGTCGTCGCGGCCTGCTTGAGCTGCCCGTCGTCCCAGCTCCGGAGGTCTTCCCACAGGTTGGCGATGTGCATGCCATCGACGATGCCGCCGCGTTCGCGCAGCCGCGCGCGCACGGCGTCGTAGTCGTCGCGGTGCTCGTAGGTGAGGATCGTGACGTCGGTGCCGGCGAGCGCGACGAACGATCTCGAGCGGTGCAGCATCGAGTTGGTCATGCCGGCGTAGTTGTCGGGGATTCCCCACATCACCGCGTAGTGATGCCCCCTGGGGAGTGCGATCTCGGCCACGCGCACATCCTACGAACAGGCGTCGGCCTCGCGGGCACCGACACGTTCCGTTCCGGCCGGCTCGGCCTCTTGGTACGATGCTGGAACCATGCGGATCGCGAACCTGCTCCTTCGCCGCCGCGTCGAGGCCCTCTAGACCGGGCCCCTCGACGCGGAGTTCGTCACGACCGGTCGCACCAGCCCCGACGAACCGCACCCATGAGGATTCCCCAATGAGCAGCACAGCGAACAACTCGGTATCACCCCAGCAGCCGTCCGGCATGCCGTTCGAGCGCTATCGCGCGTTCACGCCGATCGACCTGCCCGACCGCACCTGGCCGTCCGCCGTCATCACCCAGCCGCCGCGCTGGCTGTCCACCGACCTGCGCGACGGCAACCAGGCACTCATCGACCCCATGACGCCGGTGCGCAAGCGCCGCATGTTCGACCTGCTCGTGCGCATGGGCTACAAGGAGATCGAGGTCGGCTTCCCGTCGGCCAGCGAGACCGACTTCGCGTTCGTGCGCTCACTCATCGAGGAAGGCGTCGTCCCCGACGACGTCACGATCTCGGTGCTCACGCAGGCGCGTGAGGACCTCATCGAGCGCACCGTCCAGTCGCTGGTCGGCGCCCCGCGGGCCAACGTGCACCTCTACAACGCGCTGGCCCCGTTGTTCCGGCGGGTCGTCTTCGGCGCCTCGCGTGACGACGTGCGCGCCATCGCGACGCGCGGCACCGAGATGGTCATGAAGTACGCCGAGGAGCTGCTGCCGGGCACCGAGTTCGGGTACCAGTACAGCCCGGAGATCTTCACCGGCACCGAGCTCGACTACTCCGTCGAGGTCTGCAACGCCGTCATGGACGTGTGGCAGCCCGAGGACGGGCGCGAGATCATCCTCAACCTGCCGGCCACCGTCGAGATGGCCACGCCGAACACGTACGCCGACCAGATCGAGTGGTTCAGCCGGAACATCAACCATCGCGAGCACGTCGCGGTGTCGCTGCACCCGCACAACGACCGCGGCACCGCCGTCGCCGCCACCGAGCTGGCGATGATGGCGGGCGCCGACCGGGTCGAGGGCTGCCTGTTCGGTCACGGCGAGCGCACGGGCAACGTCGACCTGGTGACGCTGGGCCTGAACCTGTTCAGCCAGGGCATCGACCCGCTGATCGACTTCTCCGACATCGACGAGATCCGGCGCACGGTCGAGTACTGCACCAACCTGCCGGTGCATCCCCGTCACCCGTACGCGGGCGACCTGGTTTACACGGCATTCTCGGGTTCCCATCAAGATGCCATCAAGAAGGGTTTGGAAGACCTCGAGAAGCGTGCGGAGGAAGCCGGAGTCCCAGTCCGACAGTTCCCTTGGTCTGCACCGTACCTGCCGATCGACCCGCACGACGTCGGTCGCACGTACGAGGCCGTCATCCGGGTCAACAGCCAGTCCGGCAAGGGCGGAGTCGCGTACATCCTCAAGGCCGAGCACCAGCTCGACCTGCCGCGACGACTGCAGATCGAGTTCAGCCGCATCGTCCAGACCATGACCGAGGGCGAGACCAGCGAGGTCGAGCCGGACGTCATCTGGAAGACCTTCGAGGAGGAGTACCTCGCGCGGGAGGACCCGTTCTCCCTCGTCACCTTCAGCTCGTCGACCGATCAGGACGGACGCGCCCACCAGGTCGTCGAGCTGCTGATCCGCGGACGCGCGACGTCGTTCGAGGGTGAGGGCAACGGTCCGGTCGACGCCTTCATCCGGGGTGCGCACGACGCCGGATCCGACGACATCCGCGTGCTCGACTACAGCGAGCACGCGCTCTCGTCCGGTGGCGACGCCCAAGCCGCGGCCTACATCGAGTGCGACATCGCCGGGACGGTCGTCTGGGGTGTCGGCATCCACGCCAACATCGTGATGGCGTCGCTGCGAGCGGTGGTCTCGGCGGCCAACCGCGCGCACGCGATCAACCACCCGCGCGGCTGACGGGTGTACCGGCCAGCCGGTACACCCGAACCGGGCCGCGATACGATCGGCGTGGCGCTGACGACCCTCGGCGCACGGTCGGAGCCCGATGTGATCCATCTGGGCGAGGAGGTTTCGTGGCGCGCATCATCAACCAGGTCGCGGTGTTCGGGCTCGGCAAGGTCGGCGAGCTCGTCGCCCTGTTGCTGGCCGACGCCGGGTTCAAGGTCGTCGGGCTCGATGCCGCCCCCCGGCCGGTGCTCACGGCCGACGGCGTGGAGCTGGAGGTCAGGCCACTCGACGTCGCCGACGACGCGAGCCTCCGCGAGTCGTTGCGCGGCGTCGACGCCGTGGTCTCCTGCCTGCCGTACCACCTGAACGTCACGGTGGCCGAGGCCGCCCACGACGCCGGCGTGCACTACTTCGACCTCACCGAGGACGTCGCCACGACCCAGCGGGTGCTGGAACTGTCCAGGACGCGGCCCCCCGCCGGTCGAGCACAGTCGACGTTCGCCCCGCAGTGCGGCCTCGCACCCGGGCTGATCGGCATCGTCGGCGCCTCCCTGGCAGAGGGATTCGACGAGATCCGGTCCATCGAGCTCAAGGTCGGTGCGCTGCCACAGAACCCCACCGGGCTGCTGGGCTACGCGTTCAACTGGTCGGCCGAGGGCGTCGTCAACGAGTACCTCAACGACTGCGAGGTGCTGCGTTCCGGACATCGGCAGATGGTGCCGGCCATGACCGAGAAGGAGCGCGTGTTCATCGGCGGCATCGAGCTCGAGGCGGCTCTCACGTCGGGCGGGCTCGGCACGATGTGCGAGACCTACGAGGGCCGCGTCAACCGGCTCGACTACAAGACGCTGCGCTATCCCGGCCACTTCCGCCAGATGCACTTCCTGTTCGACGAGCTCAACCTGCGCGACCAGCGCGAGCTCATCGGCGGCCTCCTCGTCGACGCCAAGCCGCCCGTCAACGACGACATCGTCTACCTGCACGCCGCCGTCGAGGGCGTCAAGGCCGCCGCGCCGTTCCGCGAGAACTACGTGCGCGGCTACCTGCCGATCGAGATCGGCGGCCGGATCTGGCGCGCCATCTCCTGGACGACGGCAGCGTCGGCAGTCGCCGTCGTGGAGCTCGTCGCCGACGGACGACTGGCCGGCTCCGGCTTCGTCAGGCAGGAGGACATCGCCCTGTCCGACCTCCTCGACACCCGGGCCGGCCGACTCTTCGACGACCATTCAACGATCACCCAGTCCGAAAGGGCCCTGACATGACCGACATCAGCGCGCGTACCCGCGACATCCTCGAGCGCCTCGGCGCCGGCGACCCGTTCGTGCCCGACGGCGACCTGTCCTGCGTCTCGCCGATCGACGGCCGCGAGATCGGTCGGCTCCGGGCCCACACGGCGTCCGAGGTCGCCGACGTCGTCGGGCGCTCGCAGGCAGCGTTCGAGCAATGGCGCAGCGTGCCGGCACCGGTGCGCGGCGCCCTCGTGCGAGAGCTCGGCGAGCTGCTGCGTCAGCACAAGGACGATCTCGGCGCCCTCGTGTCCGTCGAGGCCGGGAAGATCGTCTCCGAGGGCCTCGGCGAGGTGCAGGAGATGATCGACATCTGCGACCTGGCCGTCGGCCTGTCGCGCCAGCTGCACGGCCTCACGATCGCCACCGAGCGTCCCGGCCACCGGATGATGGAGCAGTGGCACCCGCTGGGTGTCGTGGGCATCATCTCCGCGTTCAACTTCCCGGTCGCCGTGTGGTCGTGGAACAGCGCGCTCGCCCTCGTGTGCGGTGACAGCGTGATCTGGAAGCCGTCGGAGAAGACCCTGCTCACGGCACTGGCCTGCCAGGCGCTGCTCGCGGAGGCGGCCCGCCGTGCCGGCGCACCCGAGCATCTGTCCAGCGTCGTGCTCGGTGAGCGCAGTGTGGGCGAGGCTCTCGTCGACGACCCGCGAGTCGCCCTCGTGTCGGCCACCGGCTCGACCCGCATGGGCAAGGAGGTCGCGCCTCGCGTGGCCGCCCGTCTCGGCCGCTCGCTGCTCGAGCTCGGCGGCAACAACGCCGCCATCGTCGCTCCGAGCGCCGACCTCGACCTCGCAGTGCGAGGCATCGTCTTCTCTGCGGTCGGCACGGCCGGCCAGCGTTGCACGTCGCTGCGCCGCGTCATCGCGCACGAGTCGATCCGCGACGACCTGGTCGCCCGGCTCCGCGCCGCCTACGAGACGTTGCCCATCGGGTCGCCGCTGGAGTCGACCACGCTCGTCGGCCCCCTGATCGACGAGCACGCGTTCCAGGCGTTCGGCGCGGCCATCACCCAGGCCCAGGCCGACGGCGGAACGCTCGTGACCGGTGGCTCGCAGGCGGTCGAGGCGAGCGAAGCCACGGGTGGCGGCTACTACGTGCACCCCGCGATCGTCGACATGCCCAAGCAGACCGAGATCGTCAAGGCCGAGACGTTCGCGCCGATCATCTACGTGCTGTCGTACCAAGACCTCGACGAGGCGATCGCCCTGCACAACGACGTCGCGCAGGGACTGTCGTCGTCGATCTTCACGCTCGACGTGCGTGAGGCGGAGACGTTCGTGTCGGCCACCGGTTCCGACTGCGGCATCGCCAACGTCAACATCGGCCCGTCCGGCGCCGAGATCGGCGGTGCGTTCGGCGGCGAGAAGGACACCGGCGGCGGCCGCGAGTCGGGCTCGGACGCCTGGCGCTCATACATGCGGCGGGCCACGAACACGGTCAACTACTCCACCGAGCTCCCGCTCGCGCAGGGTGTCGAATTCGTCTGAGCGCGCTGCGAGGCTGGTGACATGACTCGAGAAGTACAGATCACGTTCGACTGTGCCGACCCGGCCGCGCTCGCCGCATTCTGGGCCGACGTCCTGGGCTACCAGGTGCAGGCACCTCCTGACGGATTCGACTCGTGGGAGGCCGCGCTCGAGGCGTTCGGCGTGCCGAAGGACCAGTGGAACTCCAAGTCCGCGATCCTCCCCCTCGAGGGCACCGCACCGCGGGTCTTCTTCCAGCAGGTGCCCGAGGGCAAGACGGTCAAGAACCGGGTGCACCTCGACGTGCGCGCGGCTCCCGGCCTCACCGGCGACGAGCGCATGGAGGCGCTGGAGACCGAGGCCGCCAGGCTCGAGACATTGGGTGCCAGCCGCGCCTACCGGGTCGAGCCGGACCCGCCGATGGAGTTCGGCTTCATCACGATGCACGATCCCGAGGGCAACGAATTCTGCCTCGACTGAGCCGTGCCCTAGGGTGGCGCGATCGGCCGACGAGAGAGTGGGTGCCATGCGCCGGCTCCTGATCCTGGCGTCCGCGATCGTCTTCGTCGACACGATGTTCTTCGCGGCGATCGTCCCGTTGCTGCCCGGCCTGTCCGATGACTTCGATCTCTCGAAGACCCAGGCTGGAATCCTCTCGGGCTCCTATGCGGCCGGAACGCTGGTCGCCGCGCTGCCCGGTGGCATGCTCGCGGCTCGCTTCGGTCCTCGGCGCACGGTGCTGGTCGGGTTGTCGTTGATGAGCCTGACCGGCGTCGGGTTCGCACTCGGCCAGGGCTTCGTCCTGCTCGTCGCGAGCCGCTTCCTCCAGGGTGTGGGAGGAGCCTTCTCCTGGGCCGGGGCGCTCGCCTGGCTCGTGCGGATGGCACCGCGGGAGCGACGCGGAGAGATGATCGGGTCGGCGATGGCTGCGGCGATCGCCGGCGTCCTGGCCGGTCCTGCCCTCGGAGCCGCGGCGGACGCCGTCGGCCGTGGGCCGATGTTCCTGGCGGTCTCACTCGTCGGCCTCGGCCTGATCGCCCTCATGCTCCGTGTCGAGGCGCCGACGCGCGTGCCGTCGAGCGCCGGAGGGCTCGCCCGCGCGGCACGCTCGAGCGCCGTGCGGTTCGGGATGGTCCTGATCCTCGTCCCCGGACTCGTCTTCGGAGCGATCGAGGTGCTGGTCCCGCTCCAGCTGGACGACCTCGGTGCCGGGTCGACCGCCATCGCGGCCGTGTTCCTCCTCGCAGCGGGGCTCGAGGCGATCGTGGCGCCGGTGGCAGGACGCATCTCGGACCGCCGGGGGCGTCTGGGACCGAGCGCCTTCGGCCTGGTGGCAAGCGTGGTCGCGGCGATCGTCATCTCGCTGCCCGACTCGGCCCTGGTCCTCGGCGTGGTCGTCGTCGTGGCGGCACCCTGGATCGGCATGCTGTGGTCGCCGGCGATGGCCATGCTCTCCGACGGCGCCGAGTCGAGTGGTGTCGACCAAGGCCTCGCGTTCGGCATCGTGAACCTCGGCTGGGGCCTGGGCCACACCGCGGGCGCGATCGCGATTCCTGCGTTCGCCGACGCCTCCAGCGACGATGCGGCCTACGGACTGCTGGCCGCCCTGGCCGCGGCGACGCTGGTCCTGCTCCTCGCGCGGCGTGCGAGCGTCGAGCGTGCCATCGCGGCGTCGACCGACCAAGAGTGAGAACTGTCAGGATGCGTCGTTGCGCAGTGCGTCCTGGATCGCCGTCTTGGAGATGCGCCCCGTGCGGTTCTCCTTGCGCCAGACGATCTTGAGGCCCGACCAGTCGTCGTCGATGGCTGCGACCTTGACGTCGACCATCCCCACCGCGAGGGCGGCATCGCGGATGGCGTTCTCGTCGACCTCGCTGACGTGGCCGGCCGCCTTGCGTGGCCATGCCACCCAGCACGCTCCCGACGGGTAGACCAGCTCACCCCAGCGCAACACGTTGTCGAGCTCGGCGAGCGTGCGGACGAAGATGAGCGCGATGTTGCAGGGACCCTCGTTGACGACTTCGATGTCGTCGAGTCGTTCGGCGAACGACCAGCCGGGATCGGCTCCGACCATGCGCAGCCGGACTCCGGGGACGATGCCGAGCTTCTGCAGCTGGGGGGTGGCGGAGTAGCCCGCGTCGGTCATGAGCCGAGGATAGTCCGCCCATGCGCTGCGCGCTGCGACAGAACGTGGGTGTCGTACGGCACGATGGTGGGGTGAGTCTCTCCTGCGGCTGTGCCCGATGAGTCTCTACCGAGACGAAGGTGTCGTGCTGCGCATCCACAAGCTGGGTGAGGCCGACCGCATCATCACGCTCCTCACACGTGAACGGGGGCTCGTCCGTGCCGTGGCCAAGGGCATCCGCAAGACCACGTCACGCTTCGGGGGCCGGCTCGAGCCGTTCATGCACGTCGATCTCCAGCTCGCCGAGGGACGCAGCCTCGACATCATCACGCAGGTCGAGACGATCTCCGCGTTCGCCCGCGACCTCGGCGGCGACTACCCCGCGTACACGGCGGGCACGGCGATGCTCGAGACCGCCGAGCGGCTCGTCCACGACGACGGCGAGCCGGCGGTGCAACAGCTCCAGCTGCTCGTCGGTGCGCTCCGGGCGCTCACCGCCTCCGACGATCGCGCCCCCGGACTGATCCTCGACTCCTACCAGCTGCGGGCCTTGGCCGTGGCCGGGTACGCCCCGACGTTCGACACCTGCGCCAGGTGCGGCCGCGAGGGACCCCATCGCGACTTCCATGCCCCGTCGGGCGGCATGCTCTGCCACACCTGCCGGGTGCCCGGGTCCGCCGCGCCGTCTCCGTTCACGGTCTCCCTCCTGGCCTCGCTGCTCAGCGGCGACTGGGAGTCCGCGGCCGGCTCCGACGAGCGTTCGCGCCGCGAGGCGAGCAGCATCGTCGCCGCCTACCTCTCGTGGCACCTCGAGCGCGGCCTGCGCTCGCTCAGCCACGTCGACCGGTGACGCCCGAACCGTCGCAGCACAGAGCGCCGCGGCCGCATCCGTCCGGGGCGACCCCGCCGCCCGTCCCGGCCGACCTGGTGCCGAAGCACGTCGCCATCGTCATGGACGGCAACGGCCGCTGGGCCGAGGCTCGTGGGCTGCCGCGCACCGCCGGTCACGAGATGGGCGAGGCCGCACTCTTCGACGTCGTCGAGGGCGCCATCGAGCTCGGCATCGGCGCGGTGTCGGCCTACGCCTTCTCCACCGAGAACTGGAAGCGCTCACCCGATGAGGTGCGCTTTCTCATGGGCTTCAACCGCGACGTCATCCGCCGCCGCCGCGACCAGATGCACGAGCTCGGGGTCCGGGTGCGTTGGGCCGGCCGGCGCCCGCGGCTGTGGCGGAGCGTCATCAAGGAGCTCCAGGTCGCCGAGGAGCTGACCCGCCACAACTCCGTCCTCACCCTCACGATGTGCGTCAACTACGGCGGACGCGCCGAGATCGCCGACGCTGCTGCGGCTCTTGCTCGTGACGCCGCCGCCGGACGCATCGATCCCGGTCGGGTCACCGAGCGCACGTTCGCCCGCTATCTCGACGAGCCCGACATGCCCGACGTCGACATGTTCTGGCGCACGTCGGGTGAGCTGCGCACCAGCAACTTCCTGCTCTGGCAGGCCGCCTACGCCGAGCTGGTCTTCACCGACGTGGCGTGGCCCGACGTCGACCGGCGCGCCCTCTGGACCGCGGTCGAGGAGTACGCCCGGCGCACCCGCCGATACGGCACGGCCTAGGCTGGCGACCGTGCGTATTGCGAGGTTTGCGGGGGACGACGACCCCCAGTTCGGTGTCATCGGCGACGAGGACGGCGTCGCCACGATCGGGGTGCTGAGGGGCGACCCGCTGTATGCGGGTCTCGACCTCAGCGGCCAGAAGGTGCCCCTCGACGACGTGCGCCTGCTCGCGCCGGTCATCCCGCGCAGCAAGGTCGTGTGCGTCGGCAAGAACTACCTCCGTCACGCCGCCGAGATGGGCGGCGAGGTGCCGGACGAGCCGCTGATCTTCCTCAAGCCCAACACCAGCGTCATCGGGCCGGGCGAGCCGATCCTCTATCCCGGGCAGAGCTCCGAGGTGCACTACGAGGGCGAGCTCGCCGTCGTCATCGGCCGCATCTGCCGTGAGATCTCGGCCGCGGACGCCGAGAAGGTGATTTTCGGCTACACCGTCGGCAACGACGTCACCGCCCGCGACCTCCAGGCCAAGGACGGTCAGTGGACCCGTGCCAAGGGGTTCGACACCTTTTGCCCGCTCGGCCCCTGGATCGAGACGTCGCTCGACCCGAGCGATCTCGCGGTCACCACGATGCTGCAGGGCGAGACCAAGCAGGACGGTCGCACGTCCGACATGGTCTTCTCGGTGCCCGACATCGTCGAGTACGTCTCGAGCTTCATGACGCTGCTGCCCGGTGACGTCATCCTCACCGGCACGCCCGATGGTGTCGGACCCATGGAGGTCGGCGACACGGTCGACGTCACGATCGAGGGCATCGGCACCCTCACCAACCGCGTCTTGGCCCGTGGCTGAGGTCATCACGCGGTTCTGCCCGTCTCCGACCGGCAACCCGCACGTCGGGATGGCGCGCACGGCGCTGTTCAGCTGGGCGTTCGCGCGCCACCACGGCGGACGGTTCGTGTTCCGCATCGAGGACACCGACGCCAGCCGCGACTCCGAGGAGTCCTACGGCCTGCTTGTCGACGTCATGCACTGGCTCGGCCTCGACTGGGACGAGGGGCCGGAGGTCGGCGGACCGAACGGCCCGTACCGCCAGTCCGAGCGCATGGACATCTACGCCGACGTCGCCCAGCGGCTCCTGGACGCCGGGCTCGCGTACAAGGCCTACGACACCGCCGAGGAGCTCGAGGAGCGTCGCGAGAAGGCGCGGGCCGAGGGCCGGGCGAGTGGCTACGACGGGCTGCACCGCGACCTCACGCCCGAGCAACGACAGGCGTTCGAGGCCGAGGGTCGCGAGCCCGTCATCCGCTTCGCGATGCCGCTCAAGGACTGGACGTTCACCGATCTCGTCCGCGGCGACATCACGTTCGGTGCCGAGAACGTCCAGGACTTCGTCATCGTGCGGGCCAACGGACAGCCGTTGTACACGCTCACGAACCCGACGGACGACGCCCTCATGGGCGTCACCCACGTGCTGCGTGGAGAGGACCTGCTCAGCTCAACACCGCGTCAGATCGCGCTGTACGAGGCATTCGCCCAGATCGGCGTCGGCAACGGCAGCACGCCGGAGTTCGCTCACCTGCCGTACGTCACCGGAGCCGGCAACCGCAAGCTGTCCAAGCGCGACCCGGAGTCGAACCTCCTCGGCTACCGCGACCAGGGCTTCCTCCCAGAGGGACTGCTCAACTACCTGGCGCTGCTGGGCTGGTCGATCGCGGACGACCGCGACGTCTTCACGCTCGACGAGCTGGTCGAGGCCTTCGAGATCGGCCGGGTGAACCCCAATCCCGCCCGGTTCGACCTGCAGAAGTGCGAGGCGATCAACGGCTCGCACATGCGGCTCCTCCCGGTCGACGAGGTGCGCGACCGACTGGTGCCTTATCTCCAGTCGGCCGGGCTGGTGGGGGACCCCCTGACGGCCGAGCAGGCCACGTTGCTCGACGCCGCCGTGCCGCTGGTCAACGAGCGGATGGCACTGCTCACGGAGGGCGTCGACATGCTGCGATTCCTGTTCGTGTCCGACGACGACTTCGTGATCGACGGGGCCGATCGGGCCAAGCAGCTGGACGACGCCGGACTCGACGTCGTCCGGGCCGCACACGCCGCGCTGGAGGGCCTGGGGGAGTGGACGACCGAGGCCATCGAGGGTGCTCTGCGGGGCGCCCTCGTCGACGACCTGGGCCTCAAGCCGCGGGTTGCGTTCGGGCCGGTCCGCGTCGCCGTCACGGGCAGTCGCATCTCGCCGCCGCTGTTCGAGTCGCTCGAGCTCCTGGGGCGCGAAAGGTCACTGCGCCGACTCGCCGACGCGGTCTGACCCGGTTGGGTGCTGGGTCGCTGGTCGGGTAAAGTCGGCACTCGGTTTCGGGGACGCTCCGAGCCGGTGGGGTATGGTGTAATTGGCAACACAGCGGCTTCTGGTGCCGTCGTTCTAGGTTCGAGTCCTAGTACCCCAGCGATACCCTTTCATCTCCTTTCTGTGTGCTCTGATACGGTTTCATCCGGTCGATTCCGACCATCTGGCCCCGTTGTGTAGTGGCCTAGCACGCCGCCCTCTCAAGGCGGTAGCGCGGGTTCGAATCCCGTCGGGGCTACCATCGAAAGACCCCTGACCTGCGGAGACGCAGGCAGGGGTCTTTCGCGTCGTGACGGTGATTGCACAGCACCCAGATCCTGCCGCAAGGTGGAGCAGATGTCGCCGCCCTGCATCGGGCAGGCGGTGGGCGCAGGGGGAATCATGAAATGGACCAATGTCACGAGGATGCTGACGACCTCGGTCGCCGCGGCGATCCTCTCGGTCGCGCTTGCAAGCTGTGGGGGCAGCGATTCCGGAGCGACCGATGCAGGCGCCAGCTCCGGCCATGGCAACGATGCCAGCGCGGCCGGCGGTGTGAATCCCAAGGTCGGCAGGACCTTCTGCTCGGCGATCAAGGAGGTCCAGAGCCAGCTCAATCCGGACGCCAAGAGCGCGGCCTACCTCGCCCAGCTGACACTGAAGCTGGACCCGGCAGAGAACGCCAAGCTCAGCGCCGCCGAGGTCGACAAGGCCACCAAGAAGGAATGTCCGACCGAGTTCAAGAAGTTCCTCGCGCAGGCTCAAATCACCAGCCTTCGGGACGTCGGCCTGCAACCCTGATTCAGCGTGGCTACAGGAACCGCGGCGTAGCGTGGGTCGTAGTCAACCGGACATCCACGAATGGGGATGACGACCATGAACAAGCGGACCATCATCGCGAGCATCGGCGCGACCACCGTCCTGGTGGTGTCGGCCGGCGGCATCGCGTATGCCGCAGCGTCCGACGACGGCGAGTCCACCGTCACCGGAGCGCAGGCGGACCGAGCCACGGCGGCGGCCCTGAAGCTGACCGACGGCGGTACGGCGAACTCCGTCGAGCGCGACTCCGAGAACGGTGCGACCTGGGAGGTCGAGGTCACCCAGAAGGATGGCTCGACGGTCGACGTCAGGCTCGACGAGAGCTTTCGACGCGTCGTGATCGAGGGTGACAGCGAATCCGGCTGAACGGGGCTGCGTAGGCGTACGCTCACAGCATGAGCGATCTGTCGATACTCGGCGTCATCCTGGCCTCCCTGGCCTTCTTCTTCATCGGGGGCCTGTGGTACACGGTGCTGTTCGGCAAGATGTGGCGCGGGGAAATGGGCATCGCGGAGGCCGACGTGGGTTCACCGCAGCCCGTCATGTTCATCGGGTCCTTCCTCTGCGGACTCGTCATCGCGATCACGCTGGGCCTCCTGATCAAGGAGCAGGGCGTGGCCTGCGGCATCAAGATCGGGGCGGGCACGGGCTTCGGCATCGGCGCGGCCGTCATGGCGCAGAACGCGATCTACGAGTCGAAGTCGGTCAAGTTCTGGGCGATCAACGCCGCCTACGTCGTGATCGGTCTTGCCGCGATGGGCGCCATCCTGGGAGCGCTCCAAGCGCCGTGACACCGCCGGGACGAGGATGTCCGATTCCCGCCAGAAAGTGTCACTCCCGGTCGTCATGATGGAGACATGATTGATGACCACGATCGGTGCTACCGGGCGGTGAAGTCGCGCGACGCGCGCTTCGACGGCGTCTTCTACACGGGCGTCCGCACCACCGGCATCTACTGCCGTCCGTCGTGCCCGGCCAGGACACCCCACCAGCGCAACGTGCAGTTCTACGCCAGTGCGGCCGCAGCCCAGGACGCCGGATTCCGCGCCTGCCGTCGCTGCCGGCCCGACACGACACCCGGTTCGCCGGAGTGGAACGTCCGCGCCGACGCCGTGGCGCGAGCCATGCAGCTCATCGGCGACGGCGTGGTCGAGCGCGAGGGCGTCGACGGACTCGCGTCGCGGCTCGGGTTCAGCACCCGGCACGTCAACCGCATGGTCACCGACGAGCTCGGCGCCGGACCGCTCGCGCTCGCCCGCAGCCGCCGCGCCCAATCCGCGCGCGTGCTCATCGAGACCACCGACATGAAGATGGCGGACATTGCCTTCGCGTCGGGGTTTGCGTCGATCCGGCAGTTCAACGACTCCGTCCGGCACGTCTATGCGATGTCGCCCACGGACATGCGAGGCCGTCGGCGCACCAAGCCGTCCGGCCGACTCACCGTCCGGCTCGCCGTTCGTCAGCCGTTCGCCTGGGCCGGGCTCCTGGAGTTCCTCGGCGAACGAGCCATCGCCGGCGTCGAGCACGTCGACGACACGGTCTACGCCCGGGTGCTCCGGCTGCCGCACGGCCTCGGTGCCGTGCGCTTGACGCCGCACGACGACCGGGTCGTCGCCGAGCTCGAGCTCCACGACCTGCGCGACACCGCGGTGGCCGTCGAGCGGTGCCGCCGTCTGCTCGACCTCGACGCGGACCCGATCGCCATTGGCGAGGTGCTCGGCGCCGACCCGCTCCTGGCCCCGCTCGTGCGCGAGGTGCCGGGACAACGCCTGCCCGGTCAGGTCGACGGATTCGAGGTCGCCGTGCGCGCGATCGTCGGACAACAGGTCTCGGTCGCCGGTGCACGCACGATCCTGGGCCGCTTCGCCGCCACGTACGGCACTCCGGTCGCGTTCGACCTCGCCGCCGAGCACGGCCTCACGCACGCCTTCGCCACCGCGGAGTCGATGGCGGATTCGGACGACACCGCGATGAGCATGCCGCGCTCCCGGGCGCAGGCCCTGATCGGCGTCGCGCGATCGGTTGCCTCCGGCGAGCTCGACCTCGATCCGGGCGCCGACCGGGAGGACACCCACAAGCAGCTCCTGACCCACCGCGGCATCGGGCCGTGGACGGCCGGCTACATCGTGATGCGGGCCTTCGGCCATCCCGACGTGATGCTCGAGGACGACCTCTACATCCGGCGGATGCTCAAAGGCCATGGCATCGATGCCGCCCGCACCACCACCTGGCAGCCGTGGCGTTCCTACGCCGCGCTCCACCTCTGGCGCGCCAGCGCTGCACCAACTCTGCGGCCATCCGCCGCGGGCGAAAGGATCCCCTCATGACCACACGATGGATGGACTCACCGATCGGCGGACTCCGGCTGCACGCGAACGCCGGCCTGATCACGGCGATCGACTTCGACGCCCGGCCGCGCCGCGGCCGCGTGGCCGACCCGCTGCTCGACGACGCCGAGCGCCAGCTGACGGAGTACTTCGCCGGCGACCGCACGACGTTCGACCTGCCCTTGGCCAGCGAGGGGAGCGAGTTCCAGAAGAAGGTGTGGGGCGAGCTCCAGCGCATCCCGTTCGGCGAGACCGCGAGCTACGGCGACGTGGCGCGTCGGCTCGGCTACGAACCCGTGATCTCGCGAGCAGTGGGCGCGGCCAACGGGGCCAACCCGATCCCGATCATCGTGCCGTGCCATCGCGTCATCGGCGCCAATGGAACGCTGACCGGCTACGCGGGCGGCATCGAGCGCAAGAAGACGCTCCTGGCGCTGGAGCAGCCCGGGCTGTTCTGACCCAACCAGGCGCCTGCGGTCAGCCGGCGCGGCGCAGCCCCTGGCTGAGCCGCTCCGCTGCGGCGGCGACGGCCGGGGCGTGCATGCGTCCCGGCTGGCGTGTCAGTCGCTCGAGCGGGCCGGAGACCGACACGGCGGCGACGACCTTGCCGGACGGGGAGCGGACCGGGGCCGACACGGAGCCGACGCCCGTCTCGCGCTCGCCGACGCTCTGGGCCCAACCACGGCGGCGGACGGCGGAGAGCTCGGCTGCTGAGAACGTCGACTTGAGCAGGCCCGTGTTCATGCGTTCTGGGTCCTCCCAGGCGAGGAGGATCTGGGCCGCTGAACCGGCGTTCATCGTCAGCTGGCTGCCGACCGGGATGGAGTCGCGCAAGCCGGTGGGACGGTCGGCGGCGGCCACACAGACCCGGAAGTCGCCCTGACGGCGGAACAGCTGGGCGGACTCGCCGGTGATGTCGCGCAGGCGCGCCAGCACAGGGCCCGCGGCGGCGAGGAGGCGATCCTCGCCTGCCGCTGCGGCGAGCTCGCTGAGCCGAGGGCCGAGGGTGAAGCGGCCTTGCATGTCGCGAGCGACCAGGCGATGGTGCTCGAGAGCGACGGCGAGTCGATGCGCCGTGGGGCGGGCCAGACCGGTGCTGGCCACCAGGCCGGCGAGCGTCGCGGGGCCCGGTTCGAGCGCGGCGAGCACGAGCGCGGCCTTGTCGAGAACGCCGACCCCGCTGCCAGAGCCTGAAGACCCAGTGTCCATGTACTGATACTGACGTATCGCATCATGAGACACAACTGTTATCGTCAGAATCATGGGAAAGACGCTTGCCGAGAAGATCTGGGACGACCACGTCGTCCGGCACGCTGATGGCGAGCCGGACCTGCTGTTCATCGACCTCCACCTCATCCACGAGGTCACGAGTCCACAGGCCTTCGACGGTCTGCGGCTCGCCGGACGGCAGGTGCGGCGTCCGGATCTGACGCTCGCCACCGAGGACCACAACATCCCGACGACCGACCTCGACAAGCCGATCGCCGACCCGGTGTCCCGCACCCAGGTCGAGACGCTGCGCCGCAATGCCGAGGAGTTCGGCGTGCGGCTGTACCCGATGGGCAACCTCGATCAGGGCATCGTCCACATCATCGGCCCGCAGCTCGGCCTCACCCAGCCCGGCATGACCATCGTGTGCGGCGACTCGCACACGTCCACGCACGGCGCCTTCGGCGCGATCGCTTTCGGCATCGGCACGAGCGAGGTCGAGCACGTCCTCGCCACCCAGTCGCTATCCCAGGCCCGCCCCAGGATGATGGCCGTCGACGTCGTGGGCGAGCTGCCCGAGGACGCCACCGCCAAGGACCTCATCCTCACCCTCATCACGCAGGAGACGACCGGCGGCGGGCAGGGCTACATCGTGGAGTACCGCGGTGAGGCCATCCGCAACCTGTCGATGGAAGCCCGCATGACGATCTGCAACATGTCGATCGAGTGGGGGGCCAAGGCCGGGCTCATCGCGCCGGACCAGACGACGTTCGACTACATCCAGGGTCGGCAGCACGCGCCCACCGGCGACGCATGGGACGATGCGGTCGCGTACTGGTCGAGCCTGGTCAGCGACGACGACGCCGAGTTCGACAAGGTCGTGACGATCGACGCGTCGAAGGTCGCGCCGTTCGTCACCTGGGGCACCAATCCCGGCCAGGGCGTGCCGCTCTCCGGTTCCGTGCCCGATCCCGCGTCGTTCGAGGACGACAACGAGCGCATCGCCGCCGAGAGCGCCCTGGTCTACATGGGCCTGACGCCGGGCACGCCGATGCGCGAGATCGACGTCGACACGGTCTTCATCGGCTCGTGCACCAACGGCCGCATGGAGGACCTCCGCACCGCCGCGTCGCTGATCGAGGGACGGCACGTCGCCGACGACACGCGCATCCTCGTGGTGCCGGGGTCGGTCCGCGTCCGCCTGCAGGCGGAGGAGGAAGGCCTCGACGTCATCTTCAAGGAGGCCGGCGCCGAGTGGCGCGGCGCAGGGTGCTCGATGTGCCTCGGCATGAACCCCGACCAGCTCATGGTTGGCGAGCGCAGTGCCTCGACGTCCAACCGCAACTTCGAGGGACGTCAGGGCAAGGGCGGCCGCACCCACCTCGTCTCACCCGAGGTCGCCGTCGCGACCGGAGTCCTCGGGCACCTGGCCAGTCCCGCAGACCTCCCCGACCTGCAGGACGCCTGACATGGACAAGATCACCACGCACACCGGCGTCGGCGCTCCGCTGCGCCGCAGCAACGTCGACACCGACCAGATCATCCCGGCGGTGTACCTCAAGCGCGTCACGCGCACCGGGTTCGAGGACGGTCTCTTCGCCGCCTGGCGCAACGACCCGTCGTTCGTGCTCAACCAGGACGCCTACAAGGACGCCACCGTGCTGGTGGCCGGCCCCGACTTCGGCACCGGCTCGTCGCGCGAGCACGCCGTGTGGGCGCTGCTGAACTACGGCTTCAAGGTCGTCATCAGCCCGCGGTTCGGCGACATCTTCCGCAGCAACGCCGGCAAGTCAGGTCTCCTCGCGGCCGAGGTCGACGAGAAGGTCGTGCAGCGGCTCTGGGACCTGCTCGAGACCGAGCCGGGCGCGCGGATCACGGTCGACCTCGAGTCGCGCACCGTCAAGGCAGGGGAGGGCGTCGACGCGATCGAGGACTCGTTCACGATCGACGACTACACCCGCTGGCGCCTGCTCGAGGGGCTCGACGACATCGCCATCACGCTCTCGCACGCCGAGGACATCGACGCGTACGAGCGTCAGCGGCCCTCCTTCAAGCCTGCGACGCTCTGACACCATGAGCCCGCGGGTGGTGGAGCAGCGATCGGACGTCGCCGCTCCGATCGACCTGGTCTGGCAGCGTGTCATCTCGCCCGAGGGCATCAACGACGAGATGCGGCCGTGGCTCACGATGAGCATGCCGCGCGGTGCCGCCGCCCTCACGATCGACACCGTCGAGCTGGGCGTGCCACTGGGGCGCGCGTGGATCAGGCTGTTCGGCGTCCTGCCGTTCGACTACGACCGCCTGAGCATCGCGGCGCTCGAACCGGGCCGTTCGTTCCACGAGAGGTCGACCATGCTCAGCATGCGGTCGTGGCAGCACGAGCGGTCCCTGACGCCGACGTCCGACGACAAGACGCGCGTGCACGACCGGATCACGTTCGAGCCGCGGTTGCTGCTGCGTCCGTCGGCGGGGCTGCTGCGCCGACTTCTCGCGGCGTTCTTCGCGCACCGGCACCGCCGGCTCGCGCGGCACTTCGGCTGACCAGCGTTCAGGCCTTCGTCACTACCCCTTCGTGACTGCGCTGTGCACCTCGTCGAGCTGCTGGACGAGGTGCGGCACCTGCTCGAGCAGGTCGAGCTTCGAGTCGAGCTGTTCGAGGAGGCCCTTCACCTCGGACAATGTCGCCTTGGTCTCGTCGAGCGTCGACCGCGTCTCGATGAGGGTCTTCTCGACGGTGGTGAGCGTCGTGCTCACGTCCGACAGCGTGCCGTCGACCGTCGACAGCGTGCCGTCGACCGAGCTGAGCGTGCCGTCGACGCGTCCGAGCGTTCCGTCGACCGTGCCGAGCACCTTGTCGGCGCGGTTCAGGATGGTTGCGGGATTGCCGGGGATGAGTCCCATGGCGGACATCTCACCACAAGCGAATGCCGGTGACCCCGTGATGGTCGGCATCGATGTGCACCCGCTGGCCGAGCCGCAGGTGCCGGATGTGCTCGGCAAGCGTGTCGGCGCCGAAGCGCATGCGTAGCCCGTCGTCGGTGAGGAGGTCGCCCGACCGTGAGACCGGGTCGTAGTTCGCGACGGTGCCCTGCATGAGGTCACGATACCGGTGTGCATGTCGACTGTGCTTGTCCTTGGGGGGCCGTAGAGTCGCCGTCAGCATGCCGCTGATCCTCCACCGCGCCGTCCGAGCCGACCTCCTCGCCGACGCACTCGCCGAGCTCCTCAAGACACCCTTGCCCGATCCGTTCTCGGGTGAGCTCGTGCTCGTGCCGGCCCGTGGTGTCGAGCGCTGGTTGAGCCAGCGCCTGTCGCACCATCTCGGCGACGGAGGCCACGGCGACGGTGTCTGCGCGGGTGTCGAGTTCCGCACGCCGCGTGCTCTCGTCGCGGAGGTCACCGGCACGCGCGACGACGACCCGTGGGCACCCGACCTCCTCGTCTGGCCGCTGCTGTCGGTGCTCGACGAGCATGCCGGTGAGCCGTGGTGCGCCACCCTCGACCACCACCTCGGCCGTGGTCTCGATGGTGAGGAGGGCGAGCTCCGGCGCGGCCGCCGCTACGCCGTCGCGCGCCGCCTGGCCGGGTTGTTCGCGTCCTACGCCACCCAGCGGCCGGGTCTGCTCGCGCAGTGGGAGCAGGGCGACGACACCGACGGCGCCGGCCACGAGATCGCATCAGACCTCCTCTGGCAGCCCGAGCTGTGGCGTCACCTCACGGCCGAGGTCGCCGCGCCGACGCCCAACGAACGTCATGCGCGCGTGATCGCGGAGCTCGAGTCCGGTCCCGAGGCGACCCGGCTGCCGTCCCGGTTCTCGCTGTTCGGCCACACCCGCATCGCAGCCACCGAGGCTCAGCTGCTCGGCGCCCTGGGCCGTCATCGCGACGTGCACCTGTGGCTGCCGCACCCGTCCGATGCGCTGTGGCAACGGCTGACCGACCTGGAAGGGCCGGTCGTCCGGTCCGACGACGTCTCCCACGAACGCGCGGCGCACCCGGTGCTCGCCTCGTTGGGGCGCGACGTGCGTGAGCTGCAGCGCGCGCTGCAACCTGTGGTCGACGTCGTCGAACCGGCGCTCGAGGCACCGGCGCCGGCATCTAACCTGCTCGGCTGGCTGCAGCACGACATCGGGTCGAACACGACCTCCGACGCAGAGCGCCACGTCGACCCCGCCGATCGCAGCGTGCAGGTGCACGCGTGCCACGGCCCCTCCCGCCAGGTGGAGGTGCTCCGCGAGGCGCTGCTCGGCCTGCTGTCCGATGATCCGTCGCTCGAGCCGCGCGACATCCTCGTCATGTGCCCCGACATCGAGGCCTACGCCCCGCTGGTCGAGGCCGCGTTCGGCTTGGGCAGCGCGGCGGTGACGACCGGCCAGACCACGACCTGGCACCCCGGGCACCGGCTGCAGGTCCGGCTCGCCGACCGGGCGCTCACCCAGACCAACCCGCTGCTCGCGGTGGCCAGTGTCCTGCTCGACCTCGCCGACGGACGAGCCGAGGCCAGCCGGGTGCTCGACCTCGTGGCGTTCGAGCCGGTCCGACGCCGGTTCGGGCTGTCTGACGACGACCTCGACACCATCACCACGTGGGTCGAGCAGGCCGGCATCCGCTGGGCCTATGACGCCGATCACCGCACCCCGTTCGGGCTCCAGCACTACGTGCAGAACACCTGGCGCTTCGGGCTCGACCGCGTGCTCGCGGGCGTGGCGGTCTCGGACGACGCGGAACGCTGGATCGGCACCACGCTGCCGCTCGACGACGTCGGCTCCACGAGCATCGACCTCGCCGGGCGGCTGGCCGAGCTGATCGACCGGCTCCGGCACGTCACCGACCGGCTCAGCGGCACGCACCCGGTCGACCACTGGCTCGACACGTTGCGCGACGGCATCGCGGCGATGACCGACGTGGCCTGGGGCGACGAGTGGCAGCTGGGCCAGGTGCAGCGCGAGCTGGCCGGGCTGGCCGCCGCCGCGCAGACGGCCGAGCTGCGCCTGCCCGACATGCGCTCGCTGATGTCGGAGCGCTTGGCCGGTCGGCCGACGCGGGCCAACTTCCGCAGCGGCTCGCTCACGGTCTGCACGATGGTGCCGATGCGCTCGGTGCCCCATCGGGTGGTGTGCCTGCTCGGTCTCGACGACGGCGTCTTCCCGCGTGCCACCATCGTCGACGGCGACGACGTGCTGGCCCGCACGCCGCTCACGGGCGAGCGCGACCCGCGCAGCGAGGACCGTCAGCTGCTGCTCGACGCGGTCCTTGCCGCCACCGAGCACCTCGTCGTCACCTACACGGGCGCCGACGAGACGACCGGCCGGCCCCATCCACCCGCCGTGCCGCTCGGCGAGCTGCTCGACGCCCTCGACGTCACGGCGCCCGGAGGCAAGGATCACGTGCTCTGGCGCCACCCGTTGCAGCCGTTCGACCGACGCAATCTCGTCTCCGGCGACGTCCACCCGAGCCAGCCGTTCTCGTTCGACCCGGCTGCCCTGGCCGGAGCCAAGGCGGCGGCAGGGGAGCGGCACCAACCGGTCGGATTCCTCGGCGGCCCGCTGGCCGACGAGAAGGCGCCCGACCTCGACCTCGCGGCCCTCACCGCGTTCATGCGGCACCCGGTCCGACAGTTCTTCCGGCGCCGACTCGACGTCACGCTGCCCGACGAAGGTGCGGAAGTGCAGGACGGCCTCCCGGTCGACGTCGACAACCTCTCACTCTGGGCCGTGGGGGAGCGGTTGCTCCGCGACGTCCTGCGCGGCCGCGATCCCGACCAGGCGCTGCAGATGGAATGGCGCCGTGGCGTCCTGCCGCCGGGACGTCTCGGCTGGCGGCAGGCGCAGCGCGTGAGCCAGCAGGCCCGTCCCATCGCCGAGCAGGCCCTGCGGGTCATCGACGGGCAGCCCGTCACGTCGATCGACGTCGACGTCGACCTCGGCGACGGGCGCCGTCTCCGCGGCACGGTCACCGACTTGTACGGCGACCGGGTCGTGAAGGCCGGCTACTCCCGGCTCGGGCCGCAGCACGAGCTCGTGGCGTGGCTCTCCCTGCTCGCGCTGTGTGGCACCTGGCCGGATCGCGACTGGAGTGCGGGCGCCATCGGGCGGGCTCGTGATGAGCCTGCCGTCACGGTCTTTCCACGCGTCGACGACGCCGTCGACCTGCTGCGCGACGTCGTCCGCATCTACGACGCCGGGATGCGCGAACCGCTCCCGCTCCCCCTGAAGACCGCTCACGCGTGGGCGTCGAAGAGCAACGAGGTGGCGTCCCGTGCCGCGGCCGAGCAGCCATGGGCGAAGGACCGGTTCGCCCCGGAGAACCAAGACCCCCACCACGTGCGGGTCTGGGGAGACCACGCCGGGCTCGACGTCCTGCTGGCGCAGACGCCGGCCCCGGGCGAGGAGGTCGACGGCCAGGCCACTCGGCTCGGCGCGATGGCCGTCACGTTCTGGCGGCCGATCCTCGAACGGGGGATCCGCTGATGGACGCCTTCGACGTCACGGGTCCGCTCCCGACCGGCACCACGGTGCTGGAGGCCAGCGCCGGCACCGGCAAGACGTACACGGTCGGCGCCCTCGTCACGCGCTACGTGGCCGAGGGAGAGGCGACCCTCGACGAGATGCTGGTCATCACGTTCGGCCGGGTCGCCAGCCAGGAGCTGCGCGAGCGGGTCCGGGAACAGCTGGTCGAGGCCGAGCGGGCGCTCGCCGATCCGCGGCAGGCCCGGACGGCCGGCGGGTTGATCGCCCACCTCGCCGAGGGCGACGACGGGCAGGTCGCGACCCGTCGCAAGCGGCTTGCCGATGCGCTGGCCGGCTTCGACGGCGCCACCATCGCCACGACCCACCAGTTCTGCCACCTCGTCCTGCGGTCCCTGGGCATCGCCGGCGATTCTGACTCCGGCGTGGAGCTCGTCGAGTCGCTCGACGATCTCGTCGTCGAGGTCGTCGACGACCTCTACCTGAGGCAATTCGGGCAGGACGCCGACGAGCCGCCCTTCAGCCGGGCGACGGCCCTCGAGCTGGCGCTGGCCGCGGTGCGGGATCCCCAGGCCACGCTCTCGCCGTCCGACACCGAGTCGGAGCCGGTCGAGGCCCGGGTCTCCTTCGCCCACGCGGTGCGTGACGAGATCGAGCGTCGCAAGCAGCGGCTGGGCATCCTGTCCTACGACGACCTGCTGAGCCGCCTCGCGGACGCACTCGCGGAAGACGACGCACCCGCCCGCGACCGCATGCGGCAACGCTGGAGCGTCGTGCTCGTCGACGAGTTCCAGGACACCGATCCGGTGCAGTGGGCCGTGCTCGACCGGGCGTTCTCCGGCCACGCCTCGCTGGTCCTGATCGGCGACCCCAAGCAGGCCATCTACGCGTTCCGCGGCGGCGACGTCTTCACCTACCTCGAGGCAGCCGCCACCGCCGGCACCAAGCAGACCCTGGCCACCAACTACCGCTCCGACGGGCCGGTGGTCGATGCGCTCCAGGTGCTCACCGGGGGCGCCGAGCTCGGGCCCGGCATCACCGTGCACGAGGTGACGGCGCACCACCAGGGCAGCCGGTTCTCGGGGCTCCCGGTCCCGCACCCGGTGCGACTGCGTCAGGTCAAGCGCACCGGCCACAAGTCGACGATCCCGGTCGACGAGCTCCGCACCCGCATCGCGGCCGATCTCGCCGACGACGTCGCGCGTCTGCTCTCGTCCGGCGCGACCTTCGACGACGGTCACGAGACCCGCCCGGTGCGGGCCGGCGACGTCGCCATCTTGATGTTCAGCCTCAGGCAGGTCGAGATGTTCCGCACCGAGCTGCGCCGCCGCGGCGTCCCGAGCGTGGTCACGAGCGGCGGCAGCGTCCTGCTGAGCCCGGCGTGTGACGAGTGGCTGACCCTTCTGGAGGCGCTCGAGAAGCAGCTCACCGCGCGGGTCCGGGCCGTGGCCCTCACGTCGTTCGTGGGCGAGACGCCGCCGTCGCTCGACCGCGGCGGCGACGACCTCACCGACGCGATCGCCGAGCAGGTCCGCGGCTGGCTCGACCTCTTCCGCGCGCGTGGCATCGCGGCCGTGCACGAGTCGATCCGGGCCGGCGGCCTGGCCGAGCGGGTCCTGGCGCGCCCGGATGGCGAGCGGCTGCTCACCGACCTGCACCATCTCGGTCAGGTGCTCCACGACGTCGCCCACCGCGAGCGGCTCGGCCTGCCCGCGCTCCTGGAGTGGCTGCGTCGCGAGCGCCGTGAGGCATCCACGTCCACCGAGCGCACCCGTCGTCTCGACAGCGACGCAGCGGCCGTCCAGTTCGTCACGGTCCACGGCAGCAAGGGCCTGCAGTACCCGGTCGTCTACCTGCCGATGCTCTTCAACCGATGGGTGCCCGACGAGACGACACCGCTCTTCCACGACGGTTCCCGGCGGATGCTCGACGTCGGCGGTGATCCGGATCGCGAGGTGCGGCGGCAGGCCGCCGCCGAGGACGCCGCCGAGGAGCTGCGACTCACCTACGTCGCGCTCACGCGGGCGCAGTCGCAGGTCGTCTGCTGGTGGGCCCCGAGCTGGAACGCCGAGACCTCCGGGCTCAGCCGGCTGCTCTTCGGCCGCCAGCCCGGCCAACCCGCCGTGCCCGACAAGGTCGAGCAGGGTCCGTCCGACGACGACATCGCCGCCACGCTCGAGGGCTGGCAGGCCGCCGGAGCCCTCCACCTGGAGGTCGTGGAGGCCGACCCGGCATCGGTCGTCGCCGAGCACCCCGACGATGCGGCCATCGCGATCCGCACGTTCGGCCGCGAGCTCGACACCACGTGGCGGCGCACTTCCTACTCGGGCCTGATCCGTGCCGAGGAGCAGATCGTCACCGCCGTGGTCGACGTCGAGCCCGAGGAGCCCGGAACTGTCGACGAGGACCCGCCCGACGACGACGAGGTGCCGGACGTCCAGGGTCCGGCCGACGAGGTGGGTGAGTCCCTGGTCTCGCCGATGAACGACCTCCCCGCCGGCGCGACGTTCGGTTCGCTGGTGCACGGCGTCCTCGAGCACGCCGACCCCGAGGCGGCCGACCTCCGCGCCGAGCTGCGTGAGCACGTCGCGGAGCAGCTCCGCTGGTGGCCGGTCGATGCCTCGCCGGACGATCTCGCCGCCGCACTCCTTCCCATGCAGGTCACGTCGCTCGGACCCTTGGCGGGCGGCCTGCGCCTGGCCGACATCCCCGCGTCCGACCGACTCTGCGAGCTGGACTTCGAGTTCCCGCTCGTGGGCGGCGACCGTCCGAGCAGCCGTGTGCGCGACACGGAGCTGCGCGAGGTCGCCGCGGTGCTGCGCCGGCATCTTTCCGACGACGACCCGATGCGTGCGTACGCCGACCGACTGGAGACCCCGTCCCTCGGCGACCAGGAGCTGCGCGGCTACCTGAGCGGCTCGATCGACGTCGTGCTGCGCGTTCCCGACGGAGCCGACGGCCACCGGTACCTCGTCGTCGACTACAAGACCAACAAGCTCGGCAGTCCCGACCAGCCGCTCACGGCCCTCGACTACACCCAGCCGCTGATGAGCGACGCGATGCTGCACTCGCACTACCCGCTTCAGGCCCTGCTGTACTCGGTCGTGCTGCACCGCTACCTGAGGTGGCGTCAGCCGGGCTACGACCCCGAGCGACACCTCGGCGGCATCCTCTACCTCTACGTCCGCGGCATGTGCGGTGCCGACACGCCCGAGGTCGACGGAGTGCCGTGCGGTGTCTTCACCTGGAAGCCCCCGGCCGCGATGATCGTCGAGCTGTCCGAGCTCCTGGCCGGGCAGGAGGTCGCCGCATGATCGACGATCGCCACGACCGCCGCCTGGCGTTGGGCGCCGCCGATGTCCTCGCCGACTTCAACCAGGCCGACGTCCTGGCCGCGGCCGACGTGCACGTCGCCTCCCGGTTGGGGGCGATGCTCGGTGAGACCGACCAGCAGGTGCTCCTGGCCGCTGCGCTCGCCGTGCGTGCGGTCCGTCAGGGCTCGGTGTGCGTCGACCTCGCCACCGTCTCCGAGGTGCCTCGGGAGGAAGACGACGTCGAGCTGACCTGGCCCGACCCGGTCGGCTGGATCGCCCGGGTGGCCGTCAGCCCGCTGGTCGGCGAGTCGGTGCTGCGTCTGGAGGACAGCCGGCTCTACCTCGACCGGTACTGGCGGGAGGAGGAGCAGGTCTGCACGGCACTCCTGACGCGACTCAGCCGGCCCGCCCCTGACGTCGACGCAGCGGCCCTCGCCGCCGGGCTCGACCGCGTCTTCGGCGACCCGGGCTACGACGAGCAGCGCGACGCCGCCGAGGCATCGGCACGCCGCTGGACGACCGTGCTCACCGGCGGCCCGGGCACCGGCAAGACCACGACCGTCGCCAGGCTGCTGGCGCTGGTCGCGGAGCAGCACGAGATCGGCACCGGACGCCTGCCGCGCATCGCGATGTGCGCGCCCACGGCGAAGGCTGCGGCAAGGCTTCAGGAGGCGGTGGCGGAGGCCACGGCCGGACTGTCCGAGGTCGATCGCGACCGGCTGGGCCAGATCCCGGCCCTCACGCTGCACCGCCTCCTCGGCTGGCGGCCGGGCAGCAGCGTCCGGTTCCGGCACGATCGTGACAACCGGCTGCCGCACGACGTCGTGGTCGTCGACGAGACGTCGATGGTGTCGCTCACCCACATGGCTCGCCTTCTCGACGCCCTGCGTTCCACCGCGCGTCTGGTGCTCGTGGGCGACGCCGACCAGCTGGCCTCGGTCGAGGCCGGCGCGGTGCTCGCCGACGTCGTGCGCGGGCTCGAGGACCACCCGGCGTCGCCGGTGTCCCGCCTCACGGTGACGCACCGGTTCGGCGGTCACATCGGCGAGCTCGCCACCGCGCTTCGTGAGGGTGACGCCGACACGGTCATGACGCTGCTCCGGGCCGGGCACGACGACGTCGAGCTCATCGACCCCACCGACGCCGACGCCATGGCGTCCTTCAGGTCAGACGTCCGTGATGCCGCGTTGAGCGTTCGTCTTCCCGCCCAGGACGGCGACAAGCTCGCAGCCGTGGCGGCGCTCGACGACCACCGGCTGCTCTGCGCCCACCGCCAGGGGCGCCACGGCGTCAACGGCTGGAACCGGGAGGTCGAGCGCCTCGTGGCCGACGCCACTGGCGTCACTCATTACGAGGAGTGGTACGCCGGACGGCCCATCCTCGTCACCGCGAACGACTACGGGCTCGGGGTCTTCAACGGCGACGTGGGCGTCACCGTGCGCCGACCCGACGGCCGGCTCATGGTCGCGCTGTCCGACGGCACCAGCGATCCTCGCGAGCTCGCCACCACCCGGCTGTCCGACGTCCAGACCGTCTACGCCATGACGGTGCACAAGTCCCAAGGCTCCCAGGCCAAGGTCATCAGCGTCGTGATGCCACCCGAGGATTCGCCGATGCTGACCCGCGAGCTCTTCTACACCGCCGTCACCCGGGCCCAGGAGCGGGTGCGCATCGTCGGCAGCGAGGCCGCGATCCGCGACGCCATCGGCCGCCAGGTGCAGCGCGCGTCCGGTCTGGCGGAGCGGCTGAAGGCGAGCGGGCCGGGGTCACAGCGGATGGCCTAGGCTCCCATCCATGAGCAGACGCACGTTTCTGCCGCGCACCACGCGGGTGATCGTCTTCATCATTCGACCGTTGCTGATGCTCCTGACGAAGCGCGACTGGAAGGGCGCCGAGAAGCTCCCGCAGACCGGCGGCTACGTGCTGGCCCCCAACCACATCTCGCACCTCGACCCGTTCACGATCTCGCACTTCATGGTCGACCACGGCGTCACGCCACGGTTCCTCGCCAAGGACACGCTGATGACGGCGCCGGTCGTCGGCGCCATCCTGCGCTCGGCCGAGCAGATCCCCGTCCGCCGCCGTACGGCCAACGCCAAGGACTCGCTCGGCCCGGCCGAGGCGGCCGTACGGGAAGGGAAGGTCGTCACGATCTATCCCGAGGGCACGATCACCCGGGATCCGGCCGCGTGGCCGATGACCGGCTACACCGGTGCGGTCCGCGTCGCGTTGTCCACCGGTGCGCCGCTGGTGCCCGTCATGCAGTGGGGGCCAGAAGCAATCCTCTGGCCCTACACCAAGCGGCCACGCCTGCTGCCGCGCAAGACGATCCACATCCGCGTGAGCGATCCCCTCGACCTGTCCGACCTCGAGGGACAGGAGCTCACCGACACGCTGTTGCGCGCGGCCACCGACCGGCTCATGGATACCCTGACCGCGATGATGGCCGACGTCCGCGGCGAGCTCCCGTCGACGCCACGCATCGATGCGCACACGATCGGCAAGCACGGTTCGACGAAGCCAGCCGTCGAGGTTTCCGGCCCGCGGCCCGACAACGACGAAAGAGAGCAGTGATGGCGCGCACCGCTGTGATGGGGGCCGGGTCGTGGGGGACCGCATTCGCGCTCGTGCTGGCCGACGCCGGCAACGACGTGCACCTCTGGGGGCGGCGCGCCGAGCTCTGCCGGGCGATCAACGAGACCCACGAGAACGCCGACTACCTGCCGGGTGTCGAGCTGCCCGAGGCCGTCGTGGCCCATGCCGACCCGGCCGAGGCACTCGACGGCGCCGAGGTCGTCGTGCTGGCCGTGCCATCACAGCAGCTGCGGGTCAACCTCCAGACCTGGGGTGCGTCGATCCCGTCGGACGCCGTGATGGTGAGCCTCATGAAGGGCGTCGAGCTCGGCACCCACATGCGCATGAGCGAGGTCATCGCCGAGCTCACCGGGGCCGGCCCCGACCGCATCGCGGTCGTCACCGGACCGAACCTCGCCCGTGAGATCGCCGCCCGGGAGCCCGCTGCCAGCGTCGTGGCCTGCGAGGACGTCTCCGTCGCCCAACGGCTGCAGAAGATCTGCCACTCGGGGGCGTTCCGTCCCTACACGAACACCGACGTCATCGGCTGCGAGCTCGGTGGCACCACCAAGAACATCATCGGCCTGGCCGTGGGGGTGTGCATCGGCCTCGGCTTCGGCGACAACACCAAGGCCTCCGTCATCACCCGTGGCCTCGCCGAGACGGCGCGGCTGGGTGCTGTCATCGGCGCCGATCCCCAGACGTTCTCCGGCCTGGCCGGCATGGGCGACCTCGTCGCCACCTGCTCGTCACCACTGTCGCGCAACCGCACGTTCGGCGAGAAGCTCGGGCAGGGGATGAGCGTCGAGGAGGTCACGGCTCAGACACGTCAGGTGGCCGAGGGGGTCAAGTCGTGCCAGTCGGTCAGCGAGCTGGCCAAGATGCACGGCGTGGAGATGCCGATCGTGGAGCACGTGGCGTCGCTGATCGCCGGTGAGATGGACCCCGCGACCCTCGTCAAGGCGCTGATCTCGCGCGAGGCCAAGCCCGAGAAGGACTAGTACCGGCTGATCGTCGACAACGCCCGCTCGATGTCGGTCCAGATGTCTTCGACGTCCTCGATGCCCACCGAGAACCTGATGAGGCCCTCGGGCACCGACGTCGGTTCGGCCGGATGACGTCGACGACGCTCCCACGACGACTCCACGCCACCGAGGCTGGTGGCGTAGACGATGACCTGGCTCTGCTCGGTGAGCTTCTGGGCCATCTCGGCGCCGCCCACGACCTCGAACGCGATGATCGTGCCGAAGCCGGGGTAGCGGGAGTACTGGATGCCGCGCGACGCGGACAGGCGCTTGTGCAGCTCGCGTGCGTTGGACTCGGCCCGATCGAGGCGGACGTGGAGCGTCCGCATGCCGCGCGTGGCGAGCCAGCACTCCATCGCACCGGGGATCGCTCCGAGATTGGTGCGACGGACAGTGATGGCACGCAGGGCGCGGTTGCTGTTGGTGACGACGGCGCCGAGCACCACGTCGCTGTGCCCGGAGAGCAGCTTGGACGCCGAGTGCACGACGAAGTCGGCGCCGAGCTCGAGCGGGCGCTGGCGCAGCGGAGTCGCGAACGTGTTGTCGACGGCCACGGCGGTGCCGGCCTCGGCGGCGTTGCGGCTGATGGCCTCGATGTCGGCGATCTCGAGCATGGGGTTGGTGGGCGACTCGATCCAGATCAGGGCGGCGCCGGAGGCGGCGTCGAGCACCTCACGGGTGTCGTCGATGTCGACGAGTCGGAGGTCGATCAGGCCGCGGCGCGCACGCTCACGGAGCTGGGTGAGGGTGCCGGAGTATGCGTGCCGGGGCGCCACGACCGGGGCCTTGGCCGGCACGAGGTCGAACACCGCGGTGGCCGCGGCGATGCCGGACGCGAACGCCCGGGCAGTGCCGCCCTCCAGTGCACCGAGCACCGACTCGAACGACTCCCAGGCGGGATTGCCGTCGCGGGCGTACTCGGACGTGCCTCCCGGCGCGAGGGCAGACGCCATGGTGATGGGCGCGTTGAACGGGGCGCCGGGCACGCGTTCTGGCCTTCCGGCTCCGACGGCGATGGTCTCCGCAGACAGTCGGTCTCCGTTCATGGGGTCATTGTGCCCTGAACGGTAAGGTGCTCGGCAATGAGCCTCCCCTCGACCTCCCAGCTTCGTCTGGCCGTCGTCTTCGGCGGACGTTCCAGCGAACACGGCGTGTCGTGCCTGACCGCGGCAAACGTCCTCCAGGTGGTCGATCGCGACCGGTTCGACGTCACGCCGATCGGCATCACGCTCGACGGCGACTGGGTGCGCGAGTCGGCATCCTGGCCCGACCTGGCTCCGGGCACTCTGCCGGCGGTCCGCGCGGAGATGCCGGCGTACGACTGGGACGACCTGCGCGACGTCGACGTCGTGCTGCCGCTCCTGCACGGTCCGTGGGGCGAGGACGGCACGATCCAGGGCATGTTCGAGATGGCCGGCGTCCACTACGTCGGCGCCGGAGTCCTGGCCAGCTCGGTCGCCATGGACAAGCCGTTCACCAAGACGGTGTTCGCGGCGTCAGGCCTGCCGCAGGTCCCGTACGTCACCGTGCTGCCTCGTGAGTGGGAGGACGACCGGGCGCGGGTCGCCGCTCGCATCAAGGCCCTGGGGTTGCCGGTCTTCGTGAAGCCGGCGCGGGCGGGCTCGAGCTCCGGCGTGATGATGGTCGACTCCTGGGACGAGCTCGACTCCGCGATCACCAAGGCTCGCGACTTCGACCCGAAGGTCATGGTCGAGTCCGCGGTGCGAGGCAAGCGCGAGCTCGAGTGCGGGGTCATCCAGCAGCTCGACGGCACGGCTGTCGCCAGCGTGGTCGGCGAGATCACCGTGCAGGAGGGAACCGCGCACGAGTTCTACGACTTCGAGGCGAAGTATCTCGACGGCACCAGCACCAACATCGTGCCCGCCGACATCCCCGACGTCCTGTCCGACCGCATCCGCGGCTACGCCGTTCGGGCGTTCGAGGCGATCGGGTGCGAGGGGCTGGCCCGGGTCGACTTCTTTCTCGACGGTGACGGCGAGCTGGTGATCAACGAGATCAACACCATGCCGGGTTTCACTCCGTACTCGATGTTCCCGCTGCTGTGGGAGGCGAGCGGACTCACGTACGCCGAGCTCGTCGACCGGCTGCTCCAGCTGGCCCTCGACCGGCCGGTCGGGCTGCGTTAGCTAGACGCAGGGCTCCTTCTCGGGGTCGTGCTTCTTGACTGTCGAGGCGAGGTCGGCCAGGGCGTCCGCCGCCGGGTCGTAGGCCTTCGGCACCTCGACGCTCACGTTGAAGGTCCGCCCGATGCTGGTGAACAAGTAGCCGTCGGCGGTCGTCTCGGCCAGCCAGCCGACGTCGCTCACGTCGAAGCAGCGGGACGTGGGCTTGAGGGCCTCCGGCTTCTCGACGCCGCAGCGCAGGATGATCGCGGGGTCACCCCAGGCGGCCGCGACCCGGCCGGGGACGTCGAGGTTCTGCTGTCCGGCGACGTTGCGCGGGACGTCGGCGATGAGCGCCTCGCAGTCGACCTTGGTGCCCTTCACGGTGGGGTACTCGTCCACGTCGAAGGAGCCGGCACAGCCGGCGAGGAGCGCGAGGAGCGCCCCGACGATCAGAACGTGACGATGGGACACGTGAGGGTACGCGTGATGCCGGGCACGTTCTGGATGCTCGAGACCACGAGGGCACCGAGCTCGTCGACGGTGGGACCTTCGGCTCGGACGATGACGTCGTAGGGGCCGGTGACGTCCTCAGCCAGGGTCACGCCCTTGATGGCGGCGATCGCCTTCGCGACGTCGGCCGCCTTGCCCACCTCGGTCTGGACGAGGACGTATGCCTGGACGACCATCACGACTCCTTGTGGTGCTCACGGATCTGGCCCCGACAGTTGGGAAACCGGGTGACACGCTACCCGACGGTGTCCGCCGACCGCGTTCGTGCCTGCGCGATGATGGACGCGTGGATTCAGATCAGCGGACAGTCGGTGAGGTCGGGGAGTTCGCGCTGATCGATCTCGTGCGTCAACGTGCCGGTGCGAACCGCCAGACGCTCATCGGCCCGGGCGACGACGCCGCCCAGATCCAGACCCGTGACGGCACGTTCATCGTCTCGAGCGACCTGCTGATCGAGGGCCGCCACTTCCGTCGCGACTGGTCGTCCGCCACCGAGGTCGGGCGCAAGGCCGCCGCGGCCAACCTGTCCGACATCAATGCGATGGGCGGCGTCGCCACGGCGCTGACGGTTGCGCTCGGACTGCCCGCCGACCTCCCGGCGTCCTGGGTGCTGGAGCTCGCCGAGGGATTCGAGACCGAGTGCGAGCTCGTCGGCGCCCATGTCGTGGGTGGCGACGTCACGGCAGCAGACCAGATCGTCATCGCGGTCACGGCGATGGGCGACACCGCACATCCCGTGCGCCGCGACGGGGCGGCTCCCGGCGACGTGGTGGCCTTCAACGGAATCCTTGGTCTGGCGGCCGCCGGTTTCGCGGCGCTGAGCCGCGGCTTTCGTTCGCCCAAGGCCGCCGTCGACGCGCACCGGCTCCCGCATCCTCCCTATGCCGCCGGGCCTCAGGCCGCCGCCGCCGGGGCCACCGCGATGGTCGACGTCAGTGACGGCCTGCTCGCCGACGTCGGACACGTGGCTGTCTCGAGCAACGTCGTCATCGACCTGGAGACGGTGGCGTTCGCCATCCCTGAGGCGGTCTCCACCGTGGCCGAGGCGCTGGGCACCGAGCCGATCCGGTTCGTGCTCACCGGAGGCGACGACTACGCGCTGGTCGCCACGTTCAGCGCGGCGACCGACCTGCCGGCCGGCTGGAAGCGCATCGGCACCGTCCGCGACCCTCGCAACGACGAGAGTGCCGGCGTCCTCGTCGACGGCTCGCCGTTCGACGGCCCCACCGGCCACCGCCACTTCACGTAACCGCTCGCAGCGCCCGAAGCCGTGGGTCAGTCCTGGATCCGCGCGAACGGTCGGGCGTCCTCGAGCTCGTAGGCGATCTCGAGCAGCGTGCGCTCGTCGCCGTGCAGGGCCATGAGGTGAGCGCCGAGCGGAAGACCCTCGGACGTTCTCGCGAGCGGAAGCGAGATGGCTGGTGCTCCGGTTGCATTGTTCAGCGGAGTGAAGGCCGCGTAGCGGACGAGTCGCTCGAACATCTCGGGGAACTCGACTGCGGGGGAGAGGTGGCCCAACCGGGGCGTGGTGTGGCCCAAGGTCGGCGTCAGCACCAGGTCGACACAGTTGTCGGCGAACGCCTGTCGGTACACGCCTTCGCTGCGCTTGAGACCGCGGATGGCCATGGGCGTGCGCCATGCCTGACGCACGAATCGCCCGGCCAGATAGCGGGTCAGAGAGTCGGTGCGGGACTTGTCGAAGCCGCGGGCCATGACCCGGTTGCCGAAGTGATGGCTCGAGAACGCCAATAGGGCCCAGTAGTGGATGAAGTCGTTGGCGAAGCGCTGCGTGACGGGTGGCGTGACCTCCACGACGGTGTGACCGAGCTTCTCCAAGAGGATCGCCACATCCTGCACCGCCGCACGGGTCTCGTCGTCGGTGCGATTCCCGGTCTCGTTGTCGAGCACGAGCCCAACGCGGAGGCGGCGTTCCGAAGCGCTCTCCACGAGTCCGATCCGAGGCAGGCCGCTCGCGGCGCGGTGCGCCTCGGCCCCGGCCATGAAGTGTGCGGTGTCGCGCACTGTGCGACTGACGACGCCGTTGCTGATGATGTTGACCGGCATCTTCGCCGCATCGGCGGCATCGGCCACCCGCCCACGGGTGGGCTTCAGCCCGACGAGGCCGCAGGCCGCCGCGGGGATTCGAATGGAGCCACCGCCATCGTTGGCGTGCGCGATGGGCAGCACGCCGGACGCGACCAGGGCGGCCGAGCCGCCGGACGACGCGCCAGCGGAGTAGTCCGTGTTCCACGGGTTGCGGGTCGGTGGGAGGTTCTCGAACTCGGTACTGGCGTTGAAGCCGAACTCCGGCATCGTCGACTTGCCGATGGGGATGACCCCGGTGGACAACAGCTGAGTGGTGAACTCGGCGTCGGCCACGGCCGGGCGCGGAGGGACGGCCTCCGACCCCTGGCGCGTGGGGAGTCCGGCAAGATCGGTGTTGTCCTTGATCACGCTGGGAACGCCGGAGAAGACGCCCGGCCGCGGGCTGGACGACTGGTCGATCGCGCGCTCGAAGTCGCGGACGACCAAGGTGTTCAGGACCGGGTCGATCCGCTCGGCGCGGGCGATCGCCGCTTCGATGACCTCGCGCGCGCCGATCTCGCCGGACCGAATGGACGCGGCGACCCCGACCGCGTCGAGATCGCCGAGGGCGTCGTCGGTGAAGGCATGGATGCGAGTCGAGCCGCTCATGCCGGTGGACTCTAGCGTGAGACCTTGCCGGCCTTGAGGCAGGAGGTGCAGACGTTCAGCCGCTTGGGGCTGCCGTTGACGACCGCGCGCACACGCTGGATGTTGGGGTCGAAACGACGCTTCGTGCGTCGGTGCGAGTGCGAGACGTTGTGGCCGAAGCCCGGTCCCTTTCCGCACACATCACAGACCGCTGCCACGGCGACCACTCCTGAGAATCAATGTCTGGAACGAATGAGCCCGCAGCGAATGTTCGCCGGCAGGCAACCGCTCAAGGATAGCCGACGGTGCGCGATGGAAGCGAATTGGGCAGGGCCCGAATCGGTGCCCACGACTCAGGGCCCGCGACGGGTAACCTCGCTCCATGCCTCTGACGCTCCGCGCCGACGCTTTCCGCGCCTGGACGCAGCTGTGCGTGGCGGCCCTGTCGGAGGCTCGTGCCGAGATCGACGCGCTCAACGTCTTCCCGGTTCCGGACAGCGACACCGGCACCAACGCCTACCTGACGTTCGTGGCCGGTGCGGATGCCGTGGAGTCCCTCGGCGCCGACGTCGAGCTCCCGGTCCTGGTCAAGGCGTACACCGACGGCCTGCTGCTGGGCGCCAAGGGCAACTGCGGCGTCATCATGTCGCAGCTCGTCCGGGCCTGCTTCGGCAGCCTCGACACCGACGGCGAGCTGACCGCGACCGATGTCGCCCGGGCGTTCCGGGCTGCGGCCGACGCCGCCTACGCCGCGGTCGGCCGGCCGGTCGAGGGCACGATCCTGACCGTCGCGGCCGCCGCAGCAGAAGGCGCAGAAGCCGCAGCCGCCGACGGAGTGGAAGGACGTGCTGCGTTCGCCCGGGCCGGACAAGCGGCCCGTGAGGCCCTCGCCCGCACGCCGATGCAGCTGGAGCGTCTCGCCCGGGCCGGAGTCGTCGACGCCGGCGGACGCGCCCTCGTGGTCGTGCTCGACGCCACCGAGCAGGCCTTCACCGGACGGGTCCCCGAACGCGTCCTCCACCAGGTGCCGGTGCCGACGGCCGCCACCGGGGACGATCTCGTCGCGGGCGGGCCGGCGTACGAGGTGATGTTCCTGCTGGAGGCGGACGACGACCGGGTGTCACCCATGCGCGCCACGCTCGACGGGCTCGGCGACTCCCTCGTGGTGGTGGGCGGCGACCGGCTGTGGAACGTCCACGTGCACGTCGACGACGTGGGCGCCGCCATCGAGGCCGGTCTCGCCGCCGGACGCCCGTACCGCATCGCCGTCACCCACTTCGCCGACCAGATCGCCCGGCAGCGCACGGTGAGCCGCTCGCGGGTCGTCGTGGCGGCCACCACCGGCAGCGGGCTCGCCGACCTGTGCCGCGAGGCGGGTGCCGAGGTCCTCGAGTTCACCCGCTCCGAGCCGCTCGTCGTGGACCGGATGCGCGCCGCTTTGGTGAGCGCCGGCGCCGACGAGGTCGTGGTGCTCCCGAACAACTACCGGTACGTCGGGCTGTTCGAGGCCGCGGCCAAGGAGGTCCGGCAGGACGGCATCCGGGTCGCGGTCATTCCGACGATCGCGCAGGTGCAGGGACTTGCCGCGCTGGCCGTCCACGACCCGGGCATCGGGTTCGACGACGACGTGGTGGCGATGTCGAGCGCCGCCGCACACACGCAGCACGGCGCGGTCACGGTGGCCACCGAGCCGGGCATGACGATGGCCGGTCCGTGCGAGGCCGGAGACGTGCTCGGTGTCGTGGCGGGCGACTTCGCCTTCGTCGGCTCCGAGCTCGGCCAGGTGGCCTGCGACGTCGTCGACCGGCTCCTGTCACCGGGTGTGGAGATGCTCACCCTCGTCACCGGAGCCGACACCGATACCGGTCTGGCCGAGAAGGTCAGCCAGCACGTCAAGGACCAGCGGGTCGACGTCGACGTCGTCCTCTACGACGGCGGACAGGAGCACTACCCGCTGTTCGTCGCGGTGGAATGATGCAGGTCGAGCCCTCAAGTCGCCTGCGCTCCGTCGTCGGCGACAAGACCGCGAAGGTGCTGGAGTCCGCCTTCGACATGACCGTCGTCGACGACCTCCTGCGTCACTACCCACGTCGCTACGCAGACATCGGCCAGCTCACGGACCTCTCCCACCTGCGCCCCGGGCAGCACGTCACGATCATGGCCCGCGTCGTGTCCGCGAAGAACTACTCCTTCGGACCCGGCGGGCGTCGCACGCGCACCGAGGTCGTCGTCACCGACGGCACCGGGCGACTCACCCTGACGTTCTTCCAGCAGGCTTGGCGGCTCAAGACGATGACCGAGGGCAAAGTCGGCCTGTTCGCCGGCGAGGTCGGAGAGTTCCGCGGCAGCCTGCAGCTGACCCACCCCGACTTCGAGCCCGTCGACGGCTCCGGCGAGATCAGCGAGGACTCACGCCTGGGCCGCGGCATCATCCCGCTCTACCGGGCGACCGCGAAGCTGGCGTCGTGGCGCATCGAGCAGTCCGTGGCCCTGTGCCTCGACGGGTTGGCGCCGCTCGACGATCCGCTGCCCGAGGACGTCCGCACCCAGCGCGGACTGACCGACGTGCGGACCGCGCTGGAGGAGATCCATCGCCCGCGGGCGAAGGAACAGTGGCAGCGAGCGCGCGACCGGTTCCGCTTCGAGGAGGCGTTCGTGCTGCAGACGGTGTTCGCGCAGCGTCGCCATGCCCTCGAGCGGGACACGGCGACGGCGCGTCCACCCGTCGGCGGCGGCCTGCGTGAGCGGTTCACCGAGCGCCTGCCGTTCGTCCTCACCGCCGGCCAGAAGGAGATCGCCGACGTCATCGGCGCCGATCTCGAGCAGACCCACCCCATGCACCGGCTCCTGCAGGGCGAGGTGGGGTCGGGCAAGACCGTCGTCGCACTTCTGGCGATGTTGCAGGTCGTCGACGCCGGCGGCCAGGCGGCGCTGCTCGCCCCCACCGAGGTGCTCGCCTCCCAGCACCACCGAGCCATCACCGCGTTGCTGGGCGACCTCGCGCAGGGCGGCATGCTCGGGGGAGCCGACGACGCCACGCGGGTCCAGCTGCTGACCGGGTCGCTCGGTGCCAAGGCGCGCAAGGAAGCACTGGCCGATGCCGCGTCGGGCGACGCCGGCATCGTCGTCGGCACGCATGCGCTGATCCAGGAGCACGTGCAGTTCGCCGACCTCGGACTGCTCGTCGTCGACGAGCAGCACCGCTTCGGTGTCGAGCAGCGGTCGGCCCTCGTCGACCGGTCCGACGTCAAGCCCCACGTCCTGGTCATGACCGCCACGCCGATCCCGCGCACCGTGGCGATGACGGTGTTCGGCGACCTGGAGACGTCGACCCTGAGGGAATTGCCGGCCGGGCGCAAGCCGATCCAGACCACGGTCGTTCCGGCCGCCGAACGGCCCGCCTGGATGGACCGTGCCTGGCAGCGCGTGCGCGAGGAGGTCGACGGCGGCAGCCAGGCCTACGTGGTCGTCTCCCGCATCGGGGTCGCGGACGAGTCGGAAGACAAAGAGACCAGGTCGCTGCTCGACGTCCACGCCGAGCTGGCCGCAGGTCCGCTTGCCGGCTTGCGGATCGGCATGCTGCACGGCCGGCTCCCGTCCGATGAGAAGGACGCCACGATGAACGCGTTCGCGGCAGGCGAGCTCGACGTCCTGGTGGCCACCACCGTGGTCGAGGTCGGCGTCGACGTGCCCAACGCCACCGTCATGGTGGTGATGGACGCCGACCGATTCGGTGTCTCCCAGCTGCACCAGCTCCGCGGCCGGGTCGGGCGTGGCTCGGAGCCCGGCTTGTGCCTGTTGGTCACGATGAGTGACCCTGACTCGCCGGCCGGTGAGCGGCTCGCCGCCGTGGCCGCGTCCACCGACGGGTTCGAGCTGTCGCGCCTCGACGTCGAGCTGCGGCACGAGGGCGACGTGCTCGGTGCGCGGCAGTCCGGGGTGCGGTCGAGCCTGCGGCTGCTGTCGGTCGTCCGGCACGAGGACGTCATCACCGACGCGCGCGACGCTGCTCAGACGGTCGTCGCCGCGGACCCGACGCTTGCCGATCACCCGGCACTCGCGGCCGCCGTGCACGCGCTGGAGGAGACCGAGCAGGCCGACTATCTGGAGCGGACGTGACCCGCATCGTGGCCGGGCTGTGGGGCGGCCGGACGCTGCAGACGCCCAAGGGTGACGGCACCCGCCCGACGTCCGACCGGGTGCGCGAGGCGATGTTCTCGTCGCTCGAGTCCGAGCTCGGTGGTCTCGACGGATGCCGCGTGCTCGACCTGTTCGCCGGGTCCGGCGCGCTCGGGCTGGAAGCCCTGTCGCGGGGTGCGAAGAGCGCCGACCTCGTCGAGTCCGACCGCCGGGCTGCCGACGTGATCGCGGCGAACGTGCGGACGCTGTCGGCCGACGGTGCGCGCGTTCATCGCATGCCGGTCGAGCGGTTCGTCGGCGACCTGCCGCCCGAACCGTACGACCTCGTGCTCCTCGACCCGCCCTACGCGCTGGACTCCGACGAGATCGGCGTCCTGCTCACGGCGGTCGTCCAGGCCGGCGGACTCGACCCGGCCGGCGTCGTCGTCGTCGAGCGCTCCACCCGCACGCCCTTCGCCTGGCCAGACGTCATGACGGGTCTGCGAGACAAGGCCTATGGGGAGACGCGGCTTTGGTACGGTCGCTGACATGACGAAGGTCGTGTGTCCCGGTTCCTTCGACCCCGTCACCAATGGTCACCTCGACATCGTCGAGCGGGCGTCCAGGCTGTTCGACGAGGTCGTCGTCGCGGTCCTCGTCAACGAGAGCAAGGCGAGCATGTTCACCCTCGAGGAGCGCCTCGACATGCTCAGCCGGGCGACGTCCGACCTGGCGAACGTCACCGTCGCGTCGTTCCGCGGCCTTCTGGTGAACTTCTGCATCGAGAACGGGGTCCAGGCGATCGTCAAGGGCCTCCGAGCCGTCTCCGACTTCGATTACGAGCTGCAGATGGCGCAGATGAACGGCAGCCTCACCGAGGTCGACACCGTCTTCATCCCCACCAGCCCTGAGTACTCGTTCCTCGCCTCCAGCCTCGTCAAGGAAGTCGCCAAGGGCGGCGGCGACGTCAGCCGGCTGGTGCCCGACTTCGTCCTCGACCTGATGAAGGAACGCTTCTCCGCGTAGATCCGGATTTCTCGAATCGGCCGTCCGGTCCGGTCGACGGGTCTAACTTCGAGAAGTGAGTGGTCCGCGCCGGATCGACGCAGGCCGAAGCCTGAAGGAGACGTGCCATGGCATACGCAGTCACCCACCACTTCCCGGGTGGTACCCAAGATCAGTACGAGGCAGTGCGAGCGGTCGTCCACCCGAGCCACGACTCGCTCCCCGAGGGGCAGAGCTTCCATGCCGCAGGCGCTGCGCCGGGTGGTTGGACGGTCTTCGCCGTCCACGACTCGCAGGAGAGCTGGGAGCGGTTCCGCGACGAGACGCTGATGCCGGCCCTCGAGCAAGGCATCGACGGCGGATTCGAGACGCCGCCCGAGGAGACGGCGTACGAGCTGCACAATCTCCAGCCGTAGACCTCTTGCCGGCGCGCCTAGTCCGGCAGGATCGGCATCGCCGGGCGCTCGGCGCGGCCCACCTGCACGGCTCGACGTACCGCTGACGTGCCGTACTTGTCGCGCACGGCGTCGACGGCCTCGTCGAGCTCCCGGCCCGGGCCGGCAGAGCCGCTGGACGTCGTGAACGGCAGCACCAGCTGAGCGGGGTTGTCGTCGAGCCCGGACATCGCCAGCCCCACGAGGGTGCAGCCCTTCTCCTCGATGTCGGGCATCCGCGAGGTCAGCAACCTGCGGGCGATGTCGAGGACGAGGTCGGTGCTCACGGTGGGACGCGACAACGTGTGCGACACGGTGGAACGGGTGAAGTCGTCGAAGCGGAGTCGCACCGTGACAGTGCTTCCCGGACGCTCGGCTGCACGCATGCGCCGGGTGACGCGGTCGACGACGCCGGCGAGCACGCGGTCGAGATCGGCCGCGGTGTGGGGGCCGCGCCCGATGGCGTGCTGCGAGCCGATCGAACGTCGACGCGCCCCGGTCTGGACCCGGCGCGGGTCGCGGTTGTTGGCGAGAGCGTGCAGATGGCGGCCCGCCGCCGGCCCGATCAGCTGCTGGAGCTCACGCAGCCCGAGTGCCGCCACCTGGCCCACCGTGTGCAGCCGCACGGCATGCAGCTTCTCCGACGTGACCGGCCCGACGCCCCACAGCCGCTCGACCACGAGCGCATGGAGGAATCGCAGCTCGTCCTCGATGGGCACGACGAGCAGACCGTCGGGCTTGCAGAGCGCACTCGACACCTTGGCGAGGTACTTGGTGCGGGCGACCCCGACCGAGATGGGCAGGCCGACCTTCTCGCGGACGTCGACGCGCAGCTGCTGCGCGATGGTGGACGGAGCACCACGAATGCGGTGCAGGCCACCGACCTCGAGGAACGCCTCGTCGATCGAGAGGCCCTCGACGAGCGGTGTGGTGTCGTGGAAGACGTCGAACACGTCACGACTCGCCTGGCTGTAGGCCTCCATGCGCGGCGAGACGACCACCGCGTCAGGGCACAGGCGGGAGGCTTGCCGGCCTCCCATGGCGGTGCGGACTCCCTTGGCCTTCGCCTCGTAGCTGCACGCCAGCACCACCCCGCCGCCGACGATGACCGGGCGCCCGCGCAGGCTCGGGTCGTCGCGCTGCTCGACCGACGCGAAGAAGGAGTCGAGGTCGGCGTGGAGCACCGTTCCTTCGGTCATGTGTTCGATTGTTCCATGAGACACCTACGATTAGGGGCTCTGTGGGCTCAGGCGATACCATGATCGTCGGCCTGTTCGCAGGTCGAATGTCGTGTACGTCGATGGATGGACGAAAAAGTGCTGTCGGGACCTCTGGTCGTTGATACCCACGAGCTGGGTCGTCGACCGGGCAACGAACGCACCAAGAATCTCTCCGTCGCCGCACCGGCGGACTTGGGCAGTGCAGTCTTCGGTGTGCCCGAGGGTTCGGACATCGCCATCGAGCTCCGGCTCGAGGCGGTCATGGACGGGGTCCTGGCAACAGGAACCGCCTCGGCGCAGGCCACCGGCGAGTGCGTACGGTGCCTGGATGAGCTCGACGAGAACCTCGTCGTGGATTTCCAGGAGCTCTACCTGTACGCAGAAGCTGGAGAAGACGACCTGTCGCTCGAGGACGACCTGCTCGACCTCGAACCTGTCCTGCGGGACGCGGTGGTGCTCGCACTGCCGTTCAAGCCCGTGTGTGATCCGGAGTGTCCGGGACTGTGCCCCGAGTGCGGGGCGCGGCTCGCGGATGATCCAGACCACACACACGGCGAGGCGATCGACCCACGATGGGCGGCGTTGAGCCAAGTGATCGACCCAGACATTCACGCAGACATCAAGGAGTAGATCGTGGCAGTACCGAAGCGGAAGTTGTCGCGCAGCAACACGCGCCACCGCCGGTCGCAGTGGAAGGCGACGGCCACCCAGCTGGTCGACTGTGCCAACCCGTCCTGCGACTCCAAGGTCGTCCCTCACCGCGCCTGCCCGGTGTGCGGTCAGTACGGTCCGCGCGGCGATCGTCGTCAGGTCCTCTGACGCGACTCGTCTCGATGGACCAGCTGCGTGAGGTCCTCGGGGTCCCCGATCTCGATCCCGAGCTGCTGGAGCACGCCCTCACGCACCGCTCGTTCGCCTACGAGAACGGTCAGGTGCCCAACAACGAGCGCCTCGAGTTCCTGGGTGACTCGGTGCTCGGACTGGTCGTCACCGACACGCTCTTCACGAATCATCCCGACCTGCCCGAAGGCCAGCTGGCGAAGCTCCGCGCCGCGGTCGTGAGCGCCAAGGCGCTCGCCGTGGTCGCTCGCACCCTCGGCATCGGCGACCACGTCCGGCTCGGTCGTGGCGAGGAAGCCACCGGCGGGCGCGACAAGCCCTCGATCCTGTCCGACACCGTCGAGGCCGTCCTCGGCGCGATCTTCGTGCAGTTCGGCATCGACCGTGCCTCGGAGGTCATCCACGCGATCTTCGACCCCGTGATCGCCGAGGCCGCGGAGCTCGGCGCGGGCCTCGACTGGAAGACGTCGCTCCAGGAGGTCACCGCCACGCATGACCTCGGCGTCCCGCGCTACGTGCTCGAGAGCGAGGGACCCGACCACGACAAGCGCTTCACCGCGGAGGTCCATGTCGGCGAGCAGGTGTTCCCGGGCGGCTCGGGTCGCTCGAAGAAGGAAGCCGAGCAGGAGGTCGCGGAGATCGCCTGGCGCGCCATCATGTCCGACGACGAGCCCGACGAAGATGTCGGGGCTGACGCGGCAGACGACATTGCCTGAGCTCCCCGAGGTCGAGGTCGTCCGCCGCGGTCTCGCCCATCACGTCGTGGGTCGCACCATCACCGGCGTCACCGTGCTCGACCCACGCTCCGTCCGCCGCCATCTCGCCGGCCCGCACGACTTCGTCGCCCGCCTCACCGGCCGCAACGTCGTCGACGTCCGGCGCCGGGGCAAGTACCTCTGGTTGAGCCTCGACGGGGGAGAGGCCGTGCTGTGCCACCTCGGCATGAGCGGGCAGTTCCTCGTCGGCGACCCGGACACCGAAGCGCCTCGCCATCTGCGCATCGTCCTCGACCTCGACGACGGTGTGCGGATCCACTTCGCGGACCAGCGCATCTTCGGCGGCATGGCCTTCAGTGAGGTCACCGTCGACCAGGAGGGCGCGGAGCTCCCGTCGCAGATCGAGCACATCGCCCGCGACCCGCTGGACCCGGTGTTCGACGCCGCCGCGTTCGCCACCCGGCTGCGCAAGCGACAGACGGGCGTCAAGCGCGCCCTGCTCGACCAGACGCTCATCTCCGGCATCGGCAACATCTACGCCGACGAGTCGCTGTGGCGCACGCCCCTGCACTACGCCCGCAACACCCGCCACCTGCGAACGCGGGAGATCGACAGCCTGCTCGGGCACGTGGTCGCCGTGATGCACCAGGCGCTCGACGAGGGTGGCACCTCGTTCGACACGCTCTACGTCAACGTCAACGGCGAGAGCGGCTACTTCGAGCGCTCGCTCGCGGTGTACGGGCAGGAGGGCCTGCCGTGCCGGCGCTGCGGCACCCCGATCCGGCGGGAACCGTTCATGAACCGCTCGTCCTATCGCTGCCCGACCTGTCAGCCCCGGCCGCGGAGCGGCAAGTGGTAGAGACCGCGGAACGGTCGTTGGTGAGCCTCAGTCGAACTGGAACGGGTGCATGATGTCGTCGACCGTTGACACGAGGTCGACGAGGGTGACGACGACGAGCACGGTGAGCGCGACGCGGGCGATCCACGGAGCCGCGGTCGGCAAGGCCTGCCAGACGTGGCTCTTGACGCCGAGCCGTCGGTCGACGAGCCACGCGAGCAGGAGCGTGTAGAGGAACGGGACGGCCAGCGTCATCGCCACGGCCAGCCAGTGCGGCTTGAGCAGCGAGAAGTCGACGCCGTCGCTGTGCACGAGCATCGAGCCGACGACGATCGTCACGCCGACCGGCATGCTCAGGACGCGGAACCAGGTCGGGCCGAAGCGGAGCCCGCGCAGGGCGAGGAACACCAGCCCGCCGACGACACCGATGATCGTCGTGACGAGGAGCAGGTTGGTCGTCCCGGACGCCGTGAACTGCCCCATCTCGAAGCCGTCGTCGGTCCGGATCCCGGTCGCGTCCGGGTTGAGCTGGGCCAGCACGAACATGAACAGCCGGCCGCCGAGTCCGCCCACCACCAGCCCGCTGAGCGCACCCATCAGGACCCCGATGCCGATCCGTCGTAGCACCTCCACGGCCGCGCCTTTCGTCGTCGTGCGGCGATCATCGTCCGAGGGTGGCTGACTGCGAGATAGCCTGCGAGCGATGAACGAACCGTACGGTATCGAGGCGCGCGCCCGCTTCGTGTCGGAACCGCCAAAACGTGCGGGGCGTACGCCGTTCGAGCGTGATCGCGCGCGCGTCGTGCACTCCGCGGCGCTCCGACGGCTGTCCGCCAAGACCCAGGTGCTGGGCGCCGGCAGCGACGACTTCATCCGCAACCGGCTCACCCACTCCCTCGAGGTGGCGCAGGTGGCCCGCGAGCTCGGTGCGTCGCTCGGCTGCGATCCCGACATCGTCGACTCGGCTGCACTTGCCCACGACCTCGGCCATCCTCCGTTCGGCCACAACGGCGAGGAGGCGCTCGACGAGGTCGCAGCGTCCTGCGGGGGTTTCGAGGGCAACGCCCAGACGCTGCGCCTGCTCAGCCGGCTGGAGGCCAAGACGTTCGCGCCGGACGGGCGAAGCGTGGGCCTCAACCTCACCCGCGCGACGCTGGCCGCCTGCGTGAAGTACCCGTGGGCGCGCGGCGAGGCACCGGATGGCGGAGAGAAGTTCGGGGTCTACGCCGACGACGCCGACCTGTTCGACTGGGTGCGTGGGAACGCCGAGCCGCGGCGGCGACCCATCGAGGCCCAGGTCATGGACCTCTCCGACGACGTCGCCTACTCGGTTCATGATGTCGAGGACGGTGTGGTCGGTGGCTGGTTCACGCTCGACCTCGCCTCCCTCGACACCTCGGCAGTCCATGTTGTCGCCCGCGACTGGTACGACGACGGCCTCGATGCCGCACGCCTCTCGTCGGCGCTCGAACGCCTGGAGTCGATGTCGGAGTGGCCGCGCACGCCCCTCGACCAGAGCCGCAGCTCCCGCGCCCTGCTCAAGAGCCTCACCAGTGCCCTGATCGGACGCTTCGTCATGGCTGCGCAGTCAGCCACCGTCCAGCGCTGGGGAGGCGGCCCGCTCGTGCGGTACGACGCCGATCTCGAGGTGCCGGAGGCGACGCGCGACGAGATCACGGTCCTCAAGTCGATGGCGGCCCACTACGTCATGCTGGCCGGCGACCGCGCCGATCATCTCGGTTCGCAGCGTGATCTGCTGCAGGGCCTGGTGAAGGCGCTGGTGGCGTCCGAGGGTCGTGAGCTCGAGCCCGACATCCGCGCCGACCACGATGCGGCACCCGACGACGCCGGCCGGTTGAGGGCCGTCATCGACCAGGTCGCCGGCCTCACGGACATCTCCGCACCCCTCTGGGCACACCGGCTGTGTTGATGACGCCGACCTGCAAGCAGTCGGCGTGGACTGTAGGCGGCACGGCTTAGGATCGCCCCATGACGGTGCTGGCATGACGGGGCTCATCAAGGATGAGGACATCCAGCTCGTCCGTGAGCGCGCCCGCATCGACGAGGTCGTCGAGCAGTACGTCACGCTGCGCAACGCCGGCGGCGGTTCGCGCAAGGGTCTGTGCCCGTTCCACGACGAGAAGTCGCCGTCGTTCAACGTCCGGCCTGCCCAGGGCTACTACCACTGCTTCGGCTGCGGTGTCGGCGGCGACTCGATCAAGTTCCTCATGGAGATCGAGGGCCTCACGTTCGTCGAGTCGGTCGAGCGGCTGGCTGGCAAGTACGGCATCCAGCTGCGCTACGACGAGGGCACACCGTCGGGCCCGCGGCGCGACCCGCGGCAACGTCAGCGGCTGCTCGAGGCGCACCGGCTGGCCGGGGAGTTCTACGCCTCGGCGCTCACCTCACCCGACGCCGAGCCGGGCCGGAAATTCATCACCGACCGCGGATTCGACCAGTCGGCCGCCGAGACGTTCGGCATGGGCTGGGCGCCACGCGGGGGAGAGGCGCTGGTCTCGCACCTCAAGGGGAAAGGCTTCACCGACGAGGAGCTGACCGTCGGCGGGCTGGCCTCGCGTGGCCAGCGCGGCCTGTACGACCGGTTCCGCGGCCGCCTGCTGTGGCCCATTCGCGAGATGACCGGCGAGATCATCGGGTTCGGCGCCCGGCGGATGTTCGACGACGACAAGGTCGAGGCCAAGTACCTCAACACGTCCGAGACGCCGATCTACAAGAAGAGCCAGGTGCTGTACGGCCTCGACCTCGCCCGCAAGCACATCTCGTCGTCCAGCCAAGCCGTCGTCGTCGAGGGCTACACCGACGTCATGGCCTGCCACCAGGCCGGCGTGCGCACAGCTGTCGCCACGAGCGGCACCGCGTTCGGTGAGGAGCATGCACGCATCCTCCGTCGCGTCCTGCTCGACCACGACGCCTTCCACGGCGAGGTCGTCTTCACGTTCGACGGCGACGAGGCCGGCCAGCGAGCCGCCATGAAGGCGTTCGCCGGCGACCAGCAGTTCGTCGCCCAGACCTACGTGGCCGTCGAGCCACGGGGCATGGATCCGTGCGACCTCCGGCTCGCCGACGGCGACGCCGCGGTGCGCGAGCTCGTGGCGTCGCGCATCCCGCTCTACCGCTTCGTCCTCGAGAACACCTTGGCGCGCTACGACCTCGACCGTGGCGACCAGCGCGTCGATGCCGTGCGGGAGTCCGTCGGCCTGGCCACGGCGATCCGCGACAAGAGCAAGGTCGAGGCGTTCTTCCGCGAGATCGCCACGAAGGTCGGCGTCGACATCGACCAGGTGCGCGCCGAGCACCGGCGCCACAAGGCGGCACCGCCGAAGCCTCAGGTGCAGCCCGGGACCCCAGCTGGGTCCGAGGAGTCGACCGCCGAGCCCGCACCCTTCATCAGCTTCGGTGATGCGCAGTTCGCCGACGAGCGCGAGGCGCTCAAGGCGATCGCGCAGTTCCCGCACCTCGCCCGCGAGCACGTGGGCGACGTGCACGAGAACGACTTCTCGCATCCCGTGGCGCAGGAGATCTGGCGCCACATCAGTGCCCAGGAGTGGCCCAGCAGCGCCGACTCGTCGTGGGTCCCGCGCATCTCCGACGCGTTGCCGTCCGACGACCTGCGGCACGTGCTGTCGGTCGCCGCGGTGGAGCCGATGCGCGCCCGCGAGGAGTCGATGCAGGCGGTCGTCGCCGCCACGATCGCGCAGCTGCAGGCGCTCACCCTGGCTCGCCGCATCGCCGAGCTGAAGTCGAAGCTGCAGCGCACCAACCCGGTCGAGCAGACCGAGAGCTACAACCGCATGTTCGGTGAGCTCATCGCCCTGGAGCAGCAGCACCGCGCCATGCGGAGCCGCGCCATCGGCACGGAAATTCCCTGAATTCACAGGGTTTTCCACTGGTCGGTCGAACATGTGTTCGAGTAGAATGGTGGCATGGATTCGGGGGTCACGATCGAGCGGCTGCGTGAGGCTGCACGTGCCCTGAAGGCCGGCGACTCCCGCACCAAGCTGAGGGCGATCCAGGCTGCGCAGGACGCACTGGATGCGGCGAAAGCGCACGAGTTGGCGGTGTTGCAGGAGTCGAAGGACTACGAGCTCGACGGCGCCTCGAGCGTCACCACGTGGGCCCGGAATGAGCTGCGTCTGGATGCCAAGGCGTCGAAGGCGTTGGTGCGGGCCGCGTCCACGATGCGTGACCTCCCGGCGGTCGGTCAAGCTGCTGCTGAGGGCCGGATCCGCCTCGATCATGTGGTGGTGTTCGGTTACGGGTTGAAGCACATCGGCGCCGAGGTCGTCAGTCAGTCGGAGGCTTGGTTGCTGGAGGTGGCGGTCAAGCATGAGCCGGCCGGGTTGCGGCAGGTGATGCGTGACCTGCGTGAGGCCATCTATCCCGACGAGCTCGACCAGGCCTGGATCGACGGCATGGACCGCCACGACATCCAGGTCAACCCCGTTCCCGACGGCTGGCATGTGAACGGGTTCCTCGACATCACCACCGGCGCGAAGTTCCGCCAGGTCCTCGACACCCTCGGCGCACCGAGGGATGCCGACGACCAACGCCCAGGATCAGCACGACGGGTCGAGGCGTTCGACCGGATGCTCACCCACGGTTCTCGAATCGGGTTTGCCGTCGGACCAGGGCATCCGCCCGCAGCTGTCGATCATCGTCGACACCCACGGCCCGTCAGCCCGGTTGGCGGGGTTCGGGTCGATCGGCCCCAAGCTCCTCGACTACCTCACCTGCCTGTCCGACCTCACCACCATCACCACCGACGGCAACGGCCCGCAGGCGACGGTGTTGAACGTCGGCCGCACCCGACGCCACGCCAACCGCCAACAACGCCGCGCGATCATCACCCGCCAAGGCGGCGAGTGCGCCGCACCCGGATGCCACCACACCCACCTCGAGATCCACCACGTCACCTGGTGGTCCCACGGCGGCCGCACCGACCTCGACCAGATGATCGGCCTGTGCGTCCGCTGCCACCACCTCGTCCACCGCGAACGACTCAACATTGACGCCACCCAGGCCGGATTCGACTTCACCACCCAACACGGCACACCCATCGACCACCCACCCCGACCACGCATCACCTACCTGCCACCACAAGCCCGACGAACCGACCAACGCGTTCCGTTGAGAACCTGAGCCACGTCCCCAGCCCGAACCTGTCCACACTCGCGCCTGAATGTCCGCCGGTGCAGCCCTGCCGCATCGACGCTGAACTCGTGGATTCCCTCGCACGTCGCCTGCTGTCCCAGCCGCCCCTCCAGCCGGATCGTGAGCGCATGCTGGCCCGAGCGGCGCGCGCCGGCGACCGCGCGGCGCGCGACGATCTCGTCCGCGAGAGCCTGCGGCTCGTGGCGCTCCGCGCACTTCACCTGGGCTTGCGCGGCGATGCTCTCGACGAGGCGATGCAGTCGGGCACGCTGGGCCTGATCGCGGCGGTCGACCGGTTCGACCCCGACCGCGGCTCCCGTCTCGCCACCTACGCCTGGCCGTGGATCACGGCGGCCATCCGCACCACCATGCGGCCAGATGTGCCGAACAGCACGTGGGACGCCATCGACTCGGCCACGGTTGTCGACCTGCCCGACGACCTGCGCCCGGAGCTCGCGCACCTGCCGCAGGGGCTCGCCGCCGTCATCCGTCTGCGCTACCGCCTGGGCGAGCTGGCAGGGCCGCCTCGAAGCCGGAAAGAGGTGGCCATGCGGCTCGGTCTGACGGTCGCTCAGGTGCGTGCGGATGAGGCGCGGGCCATGACACACCTACGCGCCCGACTTGCTAAGGTGGGCCACCGTGCTCCTCGCAGTTCGACTGATGCGGGAGCCGATCCCCTGTAGCTCAATTGGCAGAGCATTCGGCTGTTAACCGGAGGGTTGTTGGTTCGAGTCCAACCGGGGGAGCCAGCTACTCGCCGAACACCATCGAGAACACCTCGAACGTCGTGCCGTACGTGACGCCGAGCCGTGAGCCCGCCGGCCGCGAGAGGCCTTCGAGGAACTCGGCCGGATCGAAGTTCTCCCAGCCCAAGCCGTCGATGTACGCCTCGTGGGCCCTCAGCGACTCCACGCCCCGGTCGAACGTCTCGGTCGTGTCGACGCCATGGGCTGCTTGCGGCGAACCCGAGGCCCAGACCGCTTTGACGCCGCCCCACGGCTCGAGTCCATCCGTGAGCTGCTCGGGGAAGATCCACCGGTTGCCGGCGTCGCGCACCGCGTCGAGCGCGCCCTGGCCGACGGCGATGTGATCGGACTGGTTCGGGAACGTGCCGCCCCACGACTCGCGGAAGTTGTTCGTGATGACGATGTCGGGCTGGTGCTTGCGGATGACCTCGGTGATGGCGCGTCGCAGGGGCAGGCCGTACTCGACGATGCCGTCGGGCAGGCCGAGGAACTCCACGGCCTCGACGCCCACGATCTGCGCCGACGCGATCTCCTCGCCGATGCGCACCTCGCGGCACTCCTCGGGCGTCATGCCGTCGATGCCGGCCTCGCCGCTGGTGACCATGCAGTAGACGACGGTCTTGCCCTGGTCGGTCCAGCGGGCGATGGCGGCGGCCGCACCGAACTCGATGTCGTCAGGATGCGCCACCACGACGAGCGCGCTCTCCCACGACTCGTCCACGGGCTCCAGAGGGGGGCGATCCATGTGACTAGGCTATCTCGGGCGGGGAGGTAGCTCAGCCGGTCAGAGCAGAGGACTCATAATCCTTAGGTCGTGGGTTCGAGCCCCACCCTCCCCACCAACACTCATGAGTCGTTCAGTCGCGAGGCTCATCATCCTGAGGTCGTGGGTTCGAGCCCCACCCTCCCCACCAACACTCATGAGTCGTTCAGTCGCGAGGCTCATCATCCTGAGGTCGTGGGTTCGAGCCCCACCCTTCCCACCAACACTCATGAGTCGTTCAGTCGCGAGGCTCATCATCCTGAGGTCGTGGGTTCGAGCCCCACCCTTCCCACCAACACTCATGAGTCGTTCAGTCGCGAGGCTCATCATCCTGAGGTCGTGGGTTCGAGCCCCACCCTCCCCACCAACACTCATGAGTCGTTCAGCTCGAGCCCTTGCGCCCGACGAGGTGAAAGACGCGACTGAGCTGGCGGTACGGGTCACGCCGACCGGCTTCGAGCTCGACGGCGGCCGTCGCAGCCACCTGCTCGGTGTCGTCCGGGTCGAGCTCGACGCCGCCGAAGTCGAGCCAGTCGACGAACAGCCAGACCCCGTACCAGTCGAGCGGCTCGACGCCGCCGCCGCGCAGCAGGTCGCTGAGCTCGTCCACCGTGAACGCCCACGTCGGAACGCCCAGCACGCCGGTCTCGCTCCTGGCGTCGAACGATGCCAGGGCGTCGTCCCATCGCCGTTCCAAGGCGGGTCGCACGGCCATCGCGTGGGCGTTGCCCGCCATGATCGAGACGACGCCGCCGTCCGCAACGCACCGGCACAGCTGCTCGACCAACGGCTCCGGCCGCTCCTGATACCCGATCACGCCATGACACAGCACGGCATCGAAGCGTTGACCGTCCACTGCCTCGTCGGCGTGCTCGCCGTCGGCCTCCACCAGCGTCACTCGTCGTTGGGCCTCCTCGGGCAGCCGCTCCAGTCGCTGCCGGGCCTTGTCCAGCATCGCCGGCGAGGGGTCGAGCAGTGTCACGTCGTAGCCGGCCTCCGCCAGCGGAAACGACTGGTGGCCCGCGCCGCCACCCACGTCGAGCACCGTCGCCGGCGTCGACGGCAGGTGCTCCAGCAGCTGGTGATGCATGACGTACGTGCGCACGCGTCCCTTCACCGTGGCGTACGCGCCGTCGGCAAACGGATCGGCCAGGCCGGCCCACGTGTCGTCACTCATGTCGCCCCCCACATCGCTCAGACCGACCAGTGCGCGAACTCCTTGCCGACCAGGCCGCGGAAGGCGTCGATGTCGGGCCGCAGGTGATCGGCGATCCTCGCGCGCTGGTCGGGAGAGAAGGTGAGCCCTTCGAGTGGATCACCAACTGCCGACGTCTTCTCCGACGTCACGTGCCGGTCGACGGCGAACGTCGGCGACGAGAAGTCGGGATCCACGCCGAGGAACGAGAAGACCTGCGAGAGCGTGGCGGCCCGGTCGTCGCGGAGGTCCTCCGAGGCGAGCACCAGGATGCGCTCCCGCCCGTAGGTCTCGATGAACGGTTCGATCTGGTAGCCGTAACGGCTGGTCAGCAGCACGGGGTTGTCGAGGTCCTCGAAGTAGGACGCGAACTGGTCGTGGTCGACGCGGCCCTTCTCGACGTTGTGCAGGAAGTGCGACACGGCCCGGTCGATCGGGTCCCGTGCGATGAAGATGAGGCGGATGTCGGGAAGCACGCTGTGGATGCGCTCGACCACGCCGTCGAAGAGGTGGCGCTTCGTGTAGTTCGGTGACGACTCGCCCTGCTGCTCACCCGGATCGCTGAATCTCTCTCGGTACCAGGCGAGGTCGTGGCCGCCGTGGTCCGGCTTGCAGAAGAAGTCGGTCTCCTTGGGGCGGGACATCCCGATCTGCGGGTGGGCGCGGAGATAGCTGTGGAGCGAGCTGGTGCCGCCCTTCATGGTGCCGATCGTGATGAACGTCGGCAGCGCACCCTCGACGGCATCCGGGGGAGCGGCCGCACCACGGCGGAAGAGGCGTTCCAATCGAGACGGCGCCATGTGGCTAGGCTAACTCTCGATGAAAACCGCCGTGATCGCTGATCTTGATGGCACGTTGTGCGACGTGTCGGGCATCCTCCACTTCGTCGAGGGGGAGGGCGAGGAGCGCGACTTCGCGGCGTTCCACGCCGCATCGGCCGACTGCCCGCCGCACGACGAGGTCGCCGACGCGGTCCGGTCCGCCCACGACGCGGGCCACGCCGTCCTGATCGTCACGTCGCGGGAGTTCGTCTGGCGCGACTTGACCCTCGACTGGCTCGTCGCCCACGAGATCCCCTACGACGAGCTCGTGATGCGCATCGTCGGCGACTATCGGGCCGACGACATCGTGAAGGCCGAGATGCTCGACCAGATCGAGGCCGACGGGTGGAGCGTGACCGAGGCGTGGGAGGACAGCGCAGACATCATCGAGCTGTGGAAGTCGCGAGGCATCACGGTGCACGCGGTCTGAGCCGACGCACTAGGATTCTGTTGCAGCGGGCACCCGCGTCCGCGACGAGTCGACGAGGGGATGGAACATGTCGAGCAGGTCGCTCCCTGCCACGTCCCCCCTGCAGCACCTCACCGAAAGCGGAGAGGACGACCGATGAATCTCACTCCCAAGGAAATGGTGGCGGTGGTCGCTGCCGGCGCCCTGGGTGCCGGTCTCCTGGCGGCCGTCCTGCTGGACTCCTGGCGGTGGTCGATCGCCCTCCTCGGTGCCCTGTCGCTGTTGCTCGCCGCGGTCATCGTGCTCGCCCTGAAGCGGCAAGACACCATCAGGACGGGTGACCTCGAACGCATCGAGCGCAAGATCGACAACCTCGCGCTACGCGTGGTCACGGAGTCGCAAGCGACGCACCGCGAGCTCAGCGGATTGATCGAGGAGCTCGGCAGCACGCTCCAGAGGAGCGAGACGCCACGAACGTAGGGCAGATCGCCGAAGTCCGAAGGTTCGGACGCCCGAGGCATTAGGATCCGAGGGCACTCGCCACCAGTCGACACCACATCCGCACATGACATCAGCGAGGGGTGGAAAGAAGGATGTCAGGCAGCCAGCCGGCCATCACGCCGTTCATGCGCGACCTTGCTCTCCACGTGCGCAAGAGCCCGCTGACGATCGCGTACGAGAGTGCCAGGTACCGGTACGAGGAGTCGGCCGACCTGCTCGCGCTGATGGCCAGCCGCGGCCAGATGGACTACGCGCAGGTGCTCGACGTCGTCCACGACCTCCTCGACGGCCGGATCACCGCGACGGAGGCCCGGGCCGTGCTCGACCCGTACCCGCTGTCCTCGCTGGCCAGGCTGATGGCGTCCCTGTCGACGCCGAGCCAGGAGTTCGCCGAGACGGCGGACATCACCCGAGCCGTGCGCAAGATCCGCGGGTCCGTCCGGCTGGCCCGTGACGCAACCCGCATCGAGGCCCAGGCGAACATCGCCGTCGGACGGTTCGACTACGTGGAGCGGCTCCTCAGCACCGATCTGGGACACGACACGCGCTGGATGGCCGAGGCCGAGCTCGCCCACCCGGTGAAGGGGCGACCGGGTGCCACGGAGAAGGAATGGCTCAAGGCGTTGAATGCCCGGTTCACCGACCTCGGGCTCCTGCCGGTCACACTCGACGACCGCACCGAGCATTCGTACTTCGACCGGCTGACCACCGACGTCCCCGACCACATGATGGTCGACGATCCGGGCACTCCGCTCGTCACCGTCATCATGTCCACGTTCGAGCCCGACGAGAGCTTCCGCACCGCGGTGTCCTCGCTCGTGGCGCAGACGTGGCGCAACCTCGAGATCCTCGTCGTCGACGACTGCTCGCCGCCGGAGTTCGACGAGCTGCTCGAGTCGGTCACGTCGATGGACCCGCGCATCAGGTTCATCCGCATGCCCGTCAACGGCGGCACGTACAAGATCCGCAACCACGCCATCGCGCAGTGCCGGGGCGCGTACGTCACGTTCCAGGACTCCGACGACTGGGCCCACCCAGAGCGCATCGCGCGGCAGGTCGCGCCGCTGCTCGAGCCCACCGGGCTGGTCGCCACCCACGCCCGATCGGTCCGCGTGCTCGGTGACCTGAGCACCGTCAAGGTCGGCTACAACTCGTTCCGCATGGCAGCGGCGTCCCTGATGTTCCGCAAGGACATCGTGCTCGCCGCGCTGGGCGCCTTCGACGAGACGCGCAAGGGGGCCGACACCGAGTTCGCCGAGCGCATCACGGCCGTCTTTGGGGAGGACGCGACCTACAACCTGCCCGAGGTGCTCGTCTTCACGCAGCTCACCGAGGGGTCGTTGTCGCGCACGGACTTCGCGTTCGGGTGGCACCACGGGTCGCGCATCGTCTACGGCGACGCGTTCCGGTTCTGGCATCGCGAGATCGTCGCCGGCCGGGCGTCGGCGCACCTGGATCCAGAGGGTCCGCGTCAGTTTCCTGCGCCGGCTCGGTTCCTCACCGGTCGCAAGACCGCGCCGCTCACGTGTGACGTCCTGTGGATCTCCGACTGGCGAAGCGGCATCGGTCGCTACGGCGGCGCGAGCGCCCAGGTGGAGGCCGTCGGCTCCGCCGGACTGTCGACCGTCGTCGCCCACGCCACAGCCGTGCGGCACGCCGACCGTGACCGTCTGCACAAGGACGACGACATCATGCGGCTCCAGGCCGAAGGGCTCACCCGGTTCGCGATCTGGGCCGAGCCGTTGCACGCGCGCGTCCTGTTCGTCACGGACCCCGAGCTCCTGGCCCTCACGCGGCCACCGGACTCGATCCAGCTGACCGCCGACCGGATGATCGTCGTCGCCGGCCACCCACCGTCGGCACCGCACGGTCGGTTCCTGACCTACGACCCGGCCTCGGTCGAGCGCAACGCCGCGCGGATGTTCCAGACCGAGCCGGAATGGCTACCCGCGCACAGCGACATCGCGGACGAGCTCCGCGCCCAAGGCGCCACCAGCACGATCCTCACCCCGCACCCGCTCCGGGTCGTGCCCCGCGTGCGGCGCCGCCAGAACCCCGGCATCCGGGGCGGCGCGCGCCTGATCGTCGGCACCACCGCGCTCGAGCTGCCACGCCGTGATCGTCCGTCGTGGGCGTCACTGCGCAGGCGACTCCCGCGTGACGATGCGTATGACGTCCGACTCCGCGCCGATCCGAACGTCGTCCAAGCCGTGCTGAAACATCGCCGGGTGCCGCCGGGCTGGCTCGTGATGGACGAGTCCACGCCGCTTCGCGGCTTCCTGCGGCAGCTCGACGTGTTCGTCGCGGTCCCGTCGCGATCCTGGGGACCCGAGCTCCCGTGGCCCGCCGTGGCTGCCCTCGCCGAGGGTGCAATCGTGGTGATCGATCCGGAGTACAGGCCGCAGCTCGGCGATGCGGCGATCTACGCGCCCGCCGTCGACGTCCACGAGGTGCTCAAGACGCTCGCCGCCGACCCGGCCCTGCTGGCGGAGCAGCGCGAGCGTGGGTATGCGTTCTGCCGCGACGTGCTGTCCGAGGACGCGACCGTGAGTCTGGTCACCGAGCTCGCCGGCGTGGTCCCGGCCAAGCCCTGACTCAGACGCCGAACGACGCCCGCTCGGACTCCGGAACGAGCTCGGCGAGATCGGGGTGCTCGCGCATGACCCTGGGCACGAAGGAGCAGTACGGCAGCACCGTGCCGCGCCTGTCGCGAATCGTCTCGAGGGCACGGACGACCAGCGTGGATCCGTGGCCGTGGCCCTCGAACTGGCTGAAGACCCGGGTGTGGGGGATCGAGTACTCGCCGTCGCTCTCGCGGTAGTCGAGGTAGCCGGCCAGCTCGTCGTCGACAGTGATCTCGAAGCGTGAAGCAGAGGGATTGTCGGTCACGGACGTCGTCATATGGCAATTTTCCCACGCCGTTCAACCCGCCACATGTCGTGGTGCTTGGTGGCGATGGTGCTGATGAGGCAGAATGAAGCCTGCGTGGGACCGGATCGCCGGTGCCGGTGGACGAGAGACGTTGGGGAAGACGGATTCTCGAACCACCAGGAGGCACCATGAGCATCCCGACCCGTGGCGTCCTGTACGTCCACTCCGCGCCGTCCGCGCTGTGCCCGCACGTCGAGTGGGCGGCGTCCGGCGTGCTCGGCACATCCGTCGACGTCGACTGGGTGGCACAGCCGGCTGAGTCCGGCACGTACCGCACCGAGATCTCCTGGCAGGCCCCGACCGGCTCGGCGGCCGCGCTCGCGTCCGCCCTGCGAGGGTGGGAGCGCCTGCGGTTCGAGGTCACCGAGGAGCCCACGGCAACGACCGAGGGTGCCCGCTACAGCTACACGCCCGACCTGGGCATCTTCCACGCCATGACCGGGCTGCACGGCGACGTCCTCATCCCGGAGGACCGGATCAAGGCCTTCCGGGCCAAGGCCGCCCTGGGTGAGATCTCCATGGACCAGGCCCTCGACGGACTCCTGGGCGCGGCGTGGGACGCCGAGCTCGAGCCGTTCCGCCATGCCGGTGACGGCGCGCCCGTGCGCTGGCTGCACCAGGTGATCTGACCGGCGAGCTCAGCCGATGGTCACCTTGACTGCCGGCGTCGTCTTCTCCGACTGCACATGGGTCAGGCGGAACTGCCGTTCGCCCGTGCGTGAGGTGTAGATCTGGGTCTTGAAGGCGCCGCCATCACGCGTCTTGGTGGTGACCGGGAACTCGTCCCACGACTCGCCGGGGTCCTTGACCTGCACCTGGAGGGTCTCGCCCTTGTCCAGGCCCGGGAAGGCACCCTCGAGCGTGAACCGCTCGCCGGGCGGCACCTGGGTGTTCGGGATGGTCAGGGTCGGGTCGGGATCGGCCGTCTGCTCTGGGTCGGGTGTCTGAGTGGGGGTCGGCGTGGGTGTGGGTGTGGTCGGCGCAGGCGTGCTCGGAAGAGCCAGTGGCGGGAGGGTCGTGTCGCCGAGGCCGGTGACGCCGATGAGAGCGGCGCTGCCGAGGCCGAAGACGATGCCGACCGCCGCACCGATGGCGGCGAACCAGAACGCCATCCGCCGGAACGCGCTTCGCCGTTCGCCCGGGTCGACCTCGGCGGCGGGCGTCGGCTCGGGCTCTGGCGGCGGGAGATCGTCCAGGCTGGAAGCCGCGGGCGACGCCGCGGCATATGTGGTGCTGCGGGGCGATCGAATTCCGTCGTGCAGGGCGACGGCCGCGACGGCATCGGCGACCGTGCGCAGCTCGTTGACCGACTCGTCGGGCAGGTAGACGTCGAACCGGCGGCCGAGCTCGTCGGCCATCTCCACGATGGCCAGGGAATCGACCCCGAGATCCTTGAGCTTCGCCCTGTCGACGACGTCCGTCGGGGCGCAGTCGACGACCTGCACGAGGATGTCCGTCAGCTCGGAGCGGACTTCCTCGGAACGCGTGTCGTCGGGGTGGGGCACTCCGCGAGTCTACCGGCCGCTCGTACCCTACGATGTCCGGATGACCAGCCACGACGACCTCCAGTACATCGTGGTTCACGGTCACCGGAGGGCCTACCGACGGGCCGGATCGGGCCCGACGCTCCTGCTCCTGCACGGCCTGGCCTGCGACTCGTCGACCTGGGACACGGTCATCGCTCCGTTGGCCGAGCACTTCACCGTGATCGCTCCGGACCTGCTCGGACACGGCGCTTCGGACAAGCCCGACGCCGACTACTCACTCGGCGGCTACGCCAACGGCATGCGCGACCTGCTCACCGTGCTGGGCATCGACACGGTCACGGTCGTCGGGCACAGCTTCGGCGGCGGCGTCGCGATGCAGTTCGCCTACCAGTTCCCCGAGCGCACCGAACGGATCGTGCTGATCTCCACCGGCGGGCTCGGGCGCGAGGTCACCAGAATCATCCGCTTCCTCACACTGCCCGGCAGCGGGGTCGCGTCGGCCGTGGCCACGTTCCGCCCGTGGCGCCCGCTCGTCTCCAGCACCTTGCGAGCGCTGTCACGCACCCGCATCTCGGCGCTCCGCGACCTCGACGAGGTCGCGGACATCTACACCGCATTCGCCGACCCGGCACACCGGCGAGCGGTGCAGCGTGTCACGAGCCACGTGCTCAACTGGCAGGGCCAGTTCGTCACGATGACCGACCGTACGTACCTGGCTCGGGTGCTGCCGGTGCTCGTGATCTGGGGCGCGGACGACCGGGTGATCCCGGCGACGCATGCGGTCACAGCGCGTCAGCAGGCGTGGTCAGACGTGCACGTGCTCCCGGACGCCGGACACTTCCCGCACAAGGATCATCCCGAGGAGATCGTGCGCCTGGTCGAGGATTTCGTCGCGGCACACGAGCCGGCCCGGTACCACCGCGGCAAGTGGCGCACGATGATGCGCAGGGGCGATCAGGTGACGCTGGGCACCGCTTCGCCGGAGTCGGCCCCAGTAGTCGGCCCAGTAGTCGGCCCAGTGGTCGACCCAGTGGTCGGCCCAGTGGTCGGCCCAGTGGTCGACGTCGCCGGCTGACCTTCCGCGGCCAGTCGCCGCTTGCGTCTGCCCCGGTTGCCGGTGGCCCACGCGCCGACCGACACCGACACCCACCCGATGAGCGCGCCGGCGACGTCGTCGGCGATGTAGTGCCAGCCGAAGTAGACGGTGGCCAGCACCGTGGTGCACAGGAAGGTCCATCCGGCGATGCGGATCATCGAGCGTTGACCGGTGCGCACGAAGAACAGGCACGCGGTGACCACGACGGAGACGTGGAGCGACGCGAAGCCGGCGATGCCGTAGATGTCGCTGCCGGTGGGGTCGGCCTTGAAGGTGACCCCGTTCTTGAACAGCGAGCTCTGGAGGGCGGAGACACCCGAGTCGGGCAGGGCGGAGAACATCGAGGGCTGGAAGAAGGCCGGGCCGAGGGTCGGGAGCAGGTAATAGCTCACCGTGCCGAGCACCCAGTTGAGGCTCAGGGCCGTGGCGTACCAGGCGCCGAGCGAGACGTTCCTGCTCCACGTCAGGACCAGGCCGAGGGTGAGCGGGATCAGCGGCAGGTAGGCGAGGTAGGAGCTGGCCAGCACCTGGGCGACGAACCCCGTGCCCATCCAGTCGTGCAGCAAGGGCGCCGGATTGTTGCCGAACATGAGGAAGTGGTCGAGCTGCAGCATGTCGTGGTCGTACAGGGTGTCCTTGCGCACGAGCGGCAGGTAGCTCTTGAGGTTTCGGTAGCAGACGTAGCAGATGTAGAACGAGACGAGTCCGGCGACGATGTTGCCGACCCGGCCCCAGGTCCACTCCTCGCGGACGATGGTGCGCATGGCCCCGAAGGCACCGCGCCACCCGCTGGCGCGGATGGCTTGGGGGATGATGCCCGCGGCGAAGAACGCCAACCCGATCAGGGGCAGGCGGATGTAGGCAGGCCCGAGGAAGCCGTCCGGGTCGCGCAGCGGCACCCCCAGACGTTGCGAGGAGATGATGGCCGTGAGCCCGACGGCGACGGACAGGATCACCACGAAGGTGTACGGCCATCGACGCATGGCGAACATCCTAGGACGCACTCCTGAGCGACTCCTTAAGGCCAGATGTGTGCACGATCACGATCTCCCGCGCCTGACCAGCGACGGGACGCCTCCCGTCAGGCGTCGGTCCCTTCCTGGGCCACTCCGACGACGGCCGTGGGGTCGTCGATCCGCAACGACGTGAAGGCCTCGCGGACGACGCTCGGATCGACCTTCGACTGCTGCGCCAAGGTCTGGAGCACCGTGACGACGATCGACTCCGCGTCGACCTGGAACGTGCGGCGGGCGGCGGCCCGGGTGTCGGCGAAGCCGAATCCATCGGTGCCGAGCGACTGCCACGGGCCGGGCACCCAGCGCGCGATCTGGTCGGGCACCGCCCGCATGTAGTCGCTGACCGCCACGGTGACGGACGCGCGGTCCATGAGCTTCGTGGTGATCCATGGCACCCGCGTGTAGTCGCCGGGATGGTTGAGGTTCCACTGCTCGGACTCCACTCCGTCGCGGGCTAGCTCGTTCCACGACGTGACGGACCAGACGTCGGCGGCGACGTCGTAGCGCTCGCCCAGCATCTCCTGCGCCTTGAGCGCCCACGGCACCGCGACACCGGACGCCATGATGCGCGCGCTGATCGATCCACGATCGCCCTTGCTCAGAAGGTGGGCTCCCATGAGGATGCCCTCGACGTCGACGTCGTCGGGCTCGACCGGCTGCTTGATCGGCTCGTTGTAGACGGTGAGGTAGTAGATGATGTCCTCGCCGTGGGGGAACTCGTCGGTGGCGCCGTACATCCGGGACAGGCCGTCCTTGACGATGTGGCTGATCTCGTAGCCGTACGCGGGGTCGTAGTGGACGATCGCCGGGTTCGTCTGCGCGATGAGCGGCGAGTGACCGTCGGCGTGCTGCAGTCCCTCGCCGGTGAGGGTCGTGCGGCCCGCCGTGGCGCCGACCAGGAAGCCCCGGGCCAGCTGGTCGGCCATCGACCAGATCGAGTCGGCGGTGCGCTGGAAGCCGAACATCGAGTAGAACATGTAGACCGGGATCATCGGCTCGCCCTGCGTGGAGTACGCGCTGCCGGCGGCGATCGCCGAAGCCATGGCACCCGCCTCGCTGATGCCCTCGTGCAGGAGCTGGCCGGTCACGGACTCCTTGTAGGCCAGCAGCAGCTTGCGGTCGACCGACTCGTATGTCTGGCCGTGCGGGCTGTAGATCTTGGCGGACGGGAACATCGAGTCCATGCCGAAGGTGCGGTACTCGTCGGGCGCGATCGGCACGATGCGCTGGCCGATCTCGGGATCCTTCATGAGGTCGCGCAGCAGCCGCACGAACGCCATCGTGGTGGCGATCTCCTGCTTGCCCGAGCCCTGTTTGAGCGGGGCGTAGACGTCGTCGCCGGGCAGCTTGAGCGGCGTCGGGTCGACCTTGCGCACCGGCATCGAGCCGCCGAGCGCGTCGCGGCGACCCTTCATGTACTGGATCTCCTCGCTGTCGTTCCCGGGGTGGTAGAACGGCGCGAGGTCGTCGCCGTCGATCTGCTCGTCGGAGATCGGGATGGCGAGGCGGTCGCGGAACTGCTTGAGGTCGTCCTTGGTGAGCTTCTTCATCTGGTGGGTGGCGTTGCGGCCCTGGAACGACTCGAGCAGCCAGCCCTTGATGGTGTGGGCGAGGATGACGGTCGGCTGGCCGGTGTGCTCCACCGCCGCGTCGAACGCCGCGTACACCTTGCGGTAGTCGTGCCCGCCGCGGGGGAGTCGCTCGATCTGCTCGTCGCTGAGGTGCTCGACCATCTTGGCCAGGCGCGGGTCGGCGCCGAAGAAGTGCTCGCGGTTGTACGCACCGGACTCGACCGACAGGGTCTGGAACTCGCCGTCGGGCGTGCGGTTCATCTGGTTGACGAGCGCGCCGTCGGAGTCGCGGGCGAGCAGGTCGTCCCACTGGCGTCCCCACACCACCTTGACGACGTTCCAGCCGGCGCCACGGAAGAACGACTCGAGCTCCTGGATGATCTTGCCGTTGCCTCGTACCGGTCCGTCGAGCTGCTGCAGGTTGCAGTTGATGACGAACGTGAGGTTGTCGAGCTCCTCGCGGGCGGCGATGCCGATGGCGCCCAGGGATTCGGGCTCACCCATCTCGCCGTCGCCGAGGAAGCACCACACGCGCTGGCCGCTGGTGTCCTTGATGCCGCGGTGATGGAGGTAGCGGTTGAAGCGCGCCTGGTAGATGGAGTTGATCGCGGCGAGCCCCATCGAGACGGTCGGGAACTCCCAGTAGTGCGGCATGAGCCGCGGGTGCGGGTAGGAGGACAGCCCGTTGCCCAGGCCGTGTGAACGTTCCTGCCGGAACCGGTCGAGCTGTTCCTCGGTGAGCCGTCCCTCGAGGTAGGAGCGGGCGTAGATGCCGGGGGCGGCGTGGCCCTGGAAGTAGATCTGGTCGCCGCCGCCGGGGTGGCCCTTGCCGCGGAAGAAGTGGTTGAAACCGACCTCGTAGAGGCTGGCGGCCGACTGATAGGTGGCGATGTGCCCGCCGACGCCGAGCCCCGGACGGTTCGCGCGCGACACCATCACCGCGGCGTTCCAGCGGATGAACGCGCGGATGCGCCGCTCGATGGCCTCGTTGCCGGGGAACCACGGCTCGCGCTCGGGCGGGATGGTGTTGATGAAGTCGGTGCTGCGCAGCGCCGGCACCCCGACCTGCTTCTCGCGAGCCCGCTCGAGGAGACGGAGCATCACGTAGCGGGCGCGGGCACGTCCACGTTCGTCGACCATCTGGTCGAGCGAGCCGACCCACTCGGCCGTTTCCTCCGGGTCGATGTCGGGAAGCTGCGTGGGCAGACCCTCGTGGATCACGGGCGGGCGCTCGGCGCCCGACGGTGTGGTTCCGGAGGTCTGAGGGCCGGTGGGCATGTATGACTCCTGACGCGTCTTGTGGACCCCTCCATCTTCCCACGCAGCATTCGCTACTGTGAGACCGGCAACAGCGCCGCAGGGCTACTTCCGGGTAGCCGAATCGCATTCATGAGGAGGACCCGTTGGACGCCGGCAGGTTGGGCTTCGCCCCCGACACCGTCATCCAGGAGCTCGGCTGGGACGAAGACGTCGACGAAGAGCTTCGGCAGGCCATCGAGTCCCAGTGCGGCAATGAGCTGGTCGGTGATGTCTCCGACGTGGTCGACGGTGTCATCCTCTGGTGGCGCGACGGCGACGGCGATCTCGTCGATGCCCTCGTCGACTCGCTGCAGGATCTCGCCGACGGTGGATCCGTCTGGTTGATCACGCCGAAGGTGGGTCGTCCCGGCTACGTGTCGGGTGCCGACGTCGCCGAGGCCGCACCGATCGCCGGCCTGTCGACCACCACGACGTCGTCCGCGTCAGCGGAGTGGTCGGCCACGAAGCTGTCCACCCACAAGCGCTAGCCCTCGCTCCGCATGGTTCTCGAGGTCGGCGACCCGGCTCCCGACTTCACGCTCAAGAACCAACATGGTGAAGACATCTCACTGTCGTCGTTCCGTGGCGCCCCGGTCGTGCTGGTGTTCTTCCCGTTCGCGTTCAGCGGCATCTGCACCGGTGAGTTCGCCGAGATCCGTGACCACGCTGCCGAGCTCCACGGGGCCGAGGTGCTGGCCATCTCGTGCGACCACTTCTTCGCGAACCGCGCCTTCGCGGATGCGCAGGACCTCGAGTTCTCGGTGCTCAGCGACTTCTGGCCGCACGGTGAAGTGGCCCGCGCGTACGGCATCTTCAACGAGGACGTGGGGGTCGCCGAACGGGGCACCTACGTCATCGACGGTGGGGGTGTCGTGCGCTGGAAAGTTGAACAGGGTATCGGAGAACCACGTGATCTGGGTGCTTATCGCGAAGCCCTCGCGACGCTCTCCTGAGACCGCTCTCAGTTATTGAAAAAGCCTGCGATGGTGGTCTGGGATACGCTTTGATTGAGCTGCCGCAGCCGCCCGGGACCCGAGACCTTGGCGGCTGCGGCCTTTCTCTGGCAGGCCGATTTCTTGCGGTAGTGTGCTCGGGTCCCGGGCGAATAGCTCAGCTGGCTAGAGCATCCGGTTTACACCCGGAAGGTCGGGGGTTCGAGCCCCTCTTCGCCCACCCGTGTTCGGTCTCCGTCAGTCTCGGCTGATGACGACCTTGCCGATGGTGTGGCCGGCTTCGATCATGGCGTGCGCACGGCGCACTGAGTCTGCAGAGAACGGTGACAAGGTCTCGGTCAGGGTGGTGCGGAGTTCGCCTCCATCGACCAGGTCCGCGACTCGGTTGAGGAGCTCGTGCTGGCGCACCATGTCGGGCGCCTGGTGCATCGAGCGGGCGAACATGAACTCCCAGTGCCAGCTCACGCTCTTGGACTTGAACGACGAGATGTCCTTCGCGTCGTCGACGGCGACGATCTGGCCGAACGGCTTGATGACCGCGTTGAAGACCGGCAGCTTGCCTTCGGTCTGGGTCGTGAAGATGTACTCGACGCCGTCGGGCGCGACCTGCCGGATGTGTGCCTCCAGGTCAGCGCTGTGGTCGACGACCTCATCGGCACCCATCTCGCGGGCCCAGGCCTGGGATTCTGGCCGGGACGCGGTCGCGATGACGCGGAGGCTGGTGAGCTTCTTCGCGAGCTGGATCAGGATCGATCCCACGCCACCCGCTCCGCCAACGACCAGGAGCGTCCCGGCGCTGGTCGAATCAAGACGGAGCTTGTCGAACAGGCCCTCCCATGCGGTGATGGTCGTCAGCGGGAGTGCGGCTGCTTCGGGGTGGGAGAGGGTCCGGGGCTTGCGTCCGACGATTCGCTCGTCGACCAGCTGGTGGGTCGCGTAGGAGCCGTCCCGCGTCAGGTCTCCGGCGTAGTAGACCTCATCGCCGACGCTGAACAGTGAGGCGTCAGGGCCGGCGGCGACGACGACCCCCGAGGCGTCCCAGCCGAGGACGCGGTCCTTGCCAGACGGATGGTCAGAAGCGCGGACCTTGACGTCGACGGGATTCACCGAGAGCGCGCGGACGTCGACCAGCAGATCGCGCCCTGTGGCCTCCGGCACGGGACGCTGCGCATCGATCAGGCTCTCAGGGTTGGCGAGGTCGCCGCCGGAACGCGACACCACGGCGTCGATGGTCTGTGTGGACGGGGCCATGTGGCGACACTCCTGGTCGTCGGATGGGTACGCGGACGTCGTGCACTCTGTCATCGACGGTACGCAACGAGGTGTCGTTGCCCGCAAGATCCGGTGGAATCCCGGCGGCTGCTTTGTAAACTCCGAAGGTGGCCGATTCTCCCGATGGTCAGCAGCTGCTCACCGCGCTCACGACCGAGCACTTCACGCTCCAGGGCGCTCGCGCCCAGACGCTGGCCGAGAGCTCGTCGCGCGCCACGGTCTACGTCGGTGCTGTGTCGAGCTCGCTCATCGCCCTCGGCTTCATCGGGCAGGTCTCCGACATCGGCACGCCGTTCCGGGTCTTCGCCCTCATCGTCCTGCCGACGCTCTACGGGCTGGGCATCGTCACCCACATCCGGCTGGTCGAGTGCGGGGTCGAGGACGTCATGTACGGCATGGCCATCAACCGCATCCGCGGCTACTACCGCGAGCTGGCCGGCGACCAGGCCCGCCTGTTCCTCCTCAGCGGCCACGACGACGCGCGCGGCGTGTTCGAGAACGCCGGCGTGCCGGCCACGCGTCGTCCGCAGATCTTCAGCTTCGCAAGCGTCGTTGCCGCCATCAACGGCGTCGTCGGCGGCAGTGCCGTGGGGATCGCGGTCGCGGCGGCGTTCTCCCCGCCGTTGGGCGTGACGGCGACGGCAGGCGGCGTGGCCGGCGCAGTCTCGATCGTGGTCTCGCTGCGCGTCGCGGCCTGGATCCTTGCGCGGCGGGTTCCCGCCGACGCGCCGTTGTATCCGTCGTCTCCCGTGGGCAAGGGTGCGCCGAAGGACTAGTCGGTGTGGCCGACGACTTCGGTGTCATATACCCTATGGGGGTATCTGACTGAGGAGTCACCATGACGGACCACACACATCATCACGAGCACCACGACACCGGCACGTCGCTGACGCGGGTCGCGATCTCCGCGACACTGCACTGCCTGACGGGCTGTGCCATCGGCGAGGTCCTCGGCATGGTGCTGGCGACGTGGTGGGGCTGGAGCAACGGACCGAGCATCGTGCTCGCGATCGTCCTGGCGTTCCTCTTCGGCTACGGCCTGACGATGCGGCCGGTGCTGAAGGCCGGGGTCGCACTCTCGGCCGCGATCGGTGTCGCCCTCGCTGCCGACACGCTGTCGATCCTGACGATGGAGATCGTCGACAACGCCGTCCTGCTGCTGGTGCCGGGTGCGATGAATGCGGGGCTCCTGAGCTTCCTGTTCTGGGCGTCGCTGGCGTTCTCGCTCCTCATCGCCTTCGTGGTCGCCGTGCCGGTCAACCGGTGGTTGATCGGTCGTGGCAAGGGCCACGCGGTGGTGCACCAGTACCACCAGCACTGAGCGACTGTGGACGGTCGCAGGCTCGACGTCTGCGGCCACTGACACGATGAGGTCATGGCCCCAGAAATCGGCACAGACACCGAGACCGATGCGCTGGAGGCCCTGCGCAGACTGACCGGGCTGCCGGACGCCACGTTCCACGAGGGTCAGCTCGAGGCCATCAGCGCGCTGGTCGACGACCGGCGCCGTGCGTTGGTCGTCCAGCGCACCGGGTGGGGCAAGTCCGCGGTCTACTTCATCGCGACCTCGCTGCTCCGGCAGCAGGGTTCCGGCCCCACGCTGCTGGTCTCGCCGCTCATCGCTCTCATGCGCGACCAGGTGGCCGCCGCGGAGCGAGCGGGCGTGCGGGCCGTGGCGATCAACTCGGCGAACGCGCACGAGTGGGACGACGTGCGAGCCCGCTTGGCCGCCGACGACGTCGACGTCCTGCTCGTCTCGCCCGAGCGGCTCACCAACCCGCGCTTCCGCGAGGAACAGCTGCCGGTGCTTCGGCAGCGGATGGGTCTGCTCGTCGTCGATGAAGCCCACTGCATCTCCGACTGGGGCCACGACTTCCGGCCCGACTACCGGCGCCTCGCCGACCTCATCGCCTCCATGCCCGACGGCGTCCCGGTGCTGGCCACCACCGCCACGGCCAACGCGCGCGTCGTCACCGACGTGGCCGAGCAGCTCGGCTCGGGCGGGGCGGCCGACGGCGTCCTCACCTTGCGCGGCTCGCTGGCCCGCACGTCCCTGCGGCTCGGCTCGTTGACCCTGCCCACATCGCGCGAACGCCTGGGGTGGCTGCTCAGCCACCTTCCCGACCTGCCGGGCAGTGGCATCATCTACACGCTCACCGTCTCGGGCGCCGAAGACACCGCGCGCCTGCTGGCCGAGGCGGGCCATGCCGTCCATGCCTACACCGGCCGCACCGATCCCGACGAACGCATCCGGCTCGAGGAGGCACTCAAGAACGACGAGCTCAAGGCGCTCGTGGCCACCAGCGCGCTGGGCATGGGGTTCGACAAGCCCAACCTGGGCTTCGTGGTGCACCTCGGTGCGCCCTCCTCGCCGGTGGCCTACTACCAGCAGGTCGGCCGCGCCGGCCGCGCCACCGAGAGCGCCGACGTCCTGCTGATGCCCGGACACGAAGATGCCGACATCTGGCACTACTTCGCGACGGCGTCGATGCCCAGCCCCGGCAAGGCGTCGGCCGTGCTCAACGCCTTGGGCGACGAACCGTTGTCCACGCCCGCGCTCGAGGCCCGGGTCGACATACGCCGCACGCCGCTCGAGCTGCTGCTCAAGGTGCTCGACGTCGACGGATCGGTCCGGCGGGTCCAGGGCGGCTGGGTCGTCACCGGACAGCCGTGGGTCTACGACGAGGAGCGTTACGAGCGCATCGCGGAGTCCCGCCGCGCCGAGCAGCAGTCGATGCTCGCCTACGAGCGCGGCGAGAGCTGCCGCATGGAGCTCCTGCAGCGCGAGCTCGACGACCCCACCGCGGCACCGTGCGGACGCTGCGACGTGTGCGCCGGCGCGTGGTACCCCACCGACGCGACACCTGAGGCTGTCGCCGCGGCAACGGGCGCGCTCGACCGCGTCGGCGTCCCGATCGAGCCACGCGGCCAGTGGCCGACGGGTGCCGGACGGCTCGGCGTGGAGGTCGACGGCAAGCCCGCCTCCGGCAAGATCGCGGCCGACGAGCGACCAGAGACCGGTCGTGTGGTCGCGCGGCTCACCGACCTCGGGTGGGGCGGAGTGCTGCGCGAGCTGTTCGCCGCGGGTGCGCCGGACGTTCCCGTGAGCGACGACCTGCTCGGCGGCTGTGTCCGCGTGCTTCGCGACTGGGACTGGGCCGAGCGGCCGGTCGGTGTCGTCGCCATCGGGTCGGTCGCGCGGCCTCAGCTCGTCCGGTCGATCGCCGAGGGGATCGCCCGGCTCGGGCGCCTCCCGTTGCTCGGAGAGCTCGAGATCGCCGATGGTGCTCCAGCGAGCACCGCCGGAGGCAACAGCGCCTACCGCCTCGCCGGCGTGTGGGGACGCTTCGGCGTCGGGTCCGAGCTCGCCGCGGCACTGGCCGACACCACGGGGCCGGTCCTGCTCGTCGACGACGTCGTCGACAGCCGATGGACGATGACGGTCGCCAGCCGAGAGCTGCGACGCCACGGAGCCGACGCCGTGCTGCCGTTCGCCCTCGGCGCGATCGCCTAGCGCGCACCCGCACTAGGCTCGCTCCATGCCTGCATTGCGTGAGGTCGTCGCCGTCCTCGACGAGCTGTACGACCCGCGCCGGGCCGACGACTGGGACGCGGTCGGCACGGTGGCCGGGGATCCGGAGGCCGAGATCTCCCGGATCCTGTTCGCCGTCGACCCGGTGCAGGCCGTCGTCGACGAGGCGATCGCCTGGGGCGCGAACCTGGTCGTCACGCACCACCCGCTCTACCTGTCCGGCGTCACGTCGGTGGCCGCGTCGACGCCCAAGGGCCGCGTCGTCCACGACCTCATCTCGCACGGCATCGCTCTGCACACCTGCCACACCAACGCCGACAGCCCACCGCTCGGGGTCTCCGAGTCGATGGCCCTGGCCCTCGGGCTCACCGACATCCGTCCGCTCGAGGTCGACGCGGCAGCGACCACCGACGCCTGGGTCGTCTACGTGCCCGACGACGCCGCCGATGCGGTCGCCGCGGCCATGCACGAAGCCGGCGCCGGCGCGATCGGTGCGTACGACCGGGCGATGTTCCAGTCCTCCGGCACCGGATCCTTCCGGCCGCTCGACGGAGCCACCCCTGCCATCGGGCAGGTCGGCGAGGTCGAGCGCGTCGCCGAGACCCGGGTGGAGATGGTCGCCGACGTCGGCCTTCGCGAAACCGTGCGCGCCGCGATGCTGGCCGCGCATCCGTACGAGGAGGTGGCCTACACGGTGGTCGAGACGGCGCCACGGGCGTCAGAGCGGGGGAGCGGGCGCATCGGAGAGCTGGCCGAGCCCATGAGTGTCGGTGACTTCGCCGCACACGTCACCGACCGCCTCCCGGCCCACAACAGCGCCACGCGTGTGGCGGGCGACCTCGACGCGACCGTGCGAACCGTCGCACTGTGCGGCGGATCCGGTGACTTCCTGCTGGCCGCCGCAGACGCGTCCGGGGCCGATGTCTACGTCACGTCGGACCTGCGTCACCACCCGGTGAGCGAGCACACCGAGCGTCCGGGTGCGTGCGCCGTCGTCGACGTGCCGCACTGGGCCGCCGAGTGGACCTGGCTGCCGGTCGCAGCGCGCGAGGTCGCCGCCCGGTGTGGCGATACGGTGGAGACGAAAGTGTCGACGATCGTCACCGACCCGTGGACGCACGTGGTCGTCCCGAGCACGAGGAGCACACGCTGAACGCCGAACCGTCTGCCCAGCTGACCCTGCTCGACCTGCAGGCCCAGGACTCCGCCCTGGCCCAGCTCCTCCATCGCCGTTCGTCGCTCCCCGAGCACGCCCGCATCGCCGAGCTCCAGGCACGGGCCGAGGAGCTCGACGGCCGCCGGATCGAGGCCGACACCGCGGTCGGCGACCTCACCCGGGCCCAGTCGAAGGCCGACGCGGAAGTCGAGCACGTCAAGGCCCGTCGCGTCCGCGACGAGGAGCGACTCAGCTCTGGCGCCATCACGAACCCGAAGGACCTCGAGAGCCTCCAGCACGAGCTCGGTGCCCTCGAGCGCAGGATCTCGACCCTCGAGGACGAGGAGCTGGAGGTCATGGAGCGGCTCGAGGAGGCGCAGAAGGCGTTGAGCGACGCCACATCCGATCTCGACACGGTCACGGTGGAGCTCGAGCAGGTCACGAGCGCACGAGACAGCGCGATCGAAGCCATCGACGCCGAGACCGGGAACGTCACCGCGGAGCGCGACCGGGTGGTCGCGCAGGTTCCGGACGACCTGCTGGCGCTGTACGACAAGGTCAAGGCGCAGTACGGCGGGCTGGCGGCCGCCGAGCTCCGGGCCCGACGCTGCGAGGGCTGCCGGCTCGAGATCAACGGGGCCGACCTCCGCGAGATCGCGGCCAAGCCCGACGACGAAGTGCTCCGCTGCCCCGAGTGCAGTCGCATCCTCGTCCGCACCGCCGAGTCCGGCTTGTGACGCGTCGCGTCATCGTCGAGGCCGACGGCGGATCCAGGGGAAACCCGGGCCCGGCCGCCTACGGTTCCCTCGTCCGCGACGCCGACACCGGCGAGGTGATCGCCGAGCGCGCCGAGGCGATCGGCATCGCCACCAACAACGTCGCGGAGTACCGCGGCCTCATCGCCGGCCTCGAGCTCGTGCGCGAGCACGTCCCCGATGCCGAGGTCGAGGTGCGGATGGACTCCAAGCTCGTCGTCGAGCAGATGGCCGGACGCTGGAAGATCAAGCACGTCGACATGAAGCCGCTGGCGCTCCAGGCACAGCGCCTCGTCTCCGGCACCGTCACGTGGACGTGGGTCCCGCGCGCCTCCAACAAGGCGGCCGATGCTCTGGTGAACGAGGCACTCGACTCCGAGTCCGGCTCGGTCGACCGGGTCGGGGCCCAGGTTGACGAGGCCGACAACCCCGGAAACGGGGCACCTGCCATCGACAAACCGGCCACCAGGAGCTCGGCCTACGAGCAGCTCAGCGCGACGTGGCGCAAGCGTCGGCAGGAGTCGCCCACCACGGTGGTCATGCTCCGCCACGGGGTCACCCAGCACACCGTCAACAAGGTGTTCAGCGGGTCAGGCGGCGACGACCCCGGCCTCACCGACCTCGGGCGCGAGCAGGCCCGTCGCGCCGCGGCTCGGCTGGCCAAGCGCGGACCGATCGACGCGATCATCTCCTCACCGCTGCGGCGCACGCGAGAGACGGCGGAGGTCGTGGCCGAGGAGCTGGGGCTCGACGTGCAGCTCGAACCGGGGTTCGCCGAGGCGGCCTTCGGTGATTGGGACGGGCTCGCCTTCCCCGACGTGATGGAGCGCTGGCCCGACGACATCAAGTCGTGGCTCGACTCCTCGGCCATCGCCCCGCCGAATGGCGAGTCACTCGACGCCGTGTCCGAGCGCGTCGACGAGGCACGCGAGCGACTCCTCCGTGACTACGAGGGGCAGACCGTGATCGTGGTCAGCCACGTCACGCCGATCAAGATGATGCTGAAGCTCGCCCTCGCCGCCGACATGGAAGTCGTCCACCGCTTCGAGCTGGCGCCCGCGTCGATCACCACCATCCAGTGGTGGTCCGACGGCTGGCCCGTCATCAAGGAGTTCTCGGTCGTTCCCGACTAGAGCGCCGACACCACGACGTCGAGCCGGTTGTCGTCGCGCTCGACCGTCCAGCCGAGATCGCCCAGTGCGTCCCTCAGCTGGCCGATGTCGGACGGTCGGGCGTCGCTCTCGAGCAGGCCACGCACCATCCGGCCCTTCGTCGCCTTGTTGAAGTGACTGACGACCCTGCGGGTGCCGCCCTGCTCGTGGAGCACCCGGATCGTCGCTGTCCGAGAGGCGAGGTCGCCGCTCGGACGGTGCAGGTTCACGTAGCTGCCCGATCGCAGGTCCATCAGCAGGCCGTCACCGACGAGCCGGTGGAGCGACGGTCCCAGCCGCGGGCGCCACACGCTGGCGACGCTGCCGAGGCGAGGGAGCACGACGGTGCTGGACAACCGGTACGCGGGGATGTGGTCGCCGGGCCTGACCAGCCCGAACAGGGCGCTCGCCACGGCGACGGACTCCTCGGCCCGCCTCCGTGCGCCCGCGCTGAGCGTGGCCGGATCCCACGCCGCGTACAGGACGCCGGAGTAGACCTCGTCGGCGCGCGCCGCTGGCTCCTCGGTCAGACGGGCATTGCGCTCGACGGCCTCGGCCTGCGTGTGGCCGAGGCCGAGACGCTTCATCGCGCGGGTCCGGTTGCCCTGGCACACCGTCACCAGGGCCCGCAGCAGTCGCTCACGAGTGGACGTGAGGTCGGGCAGGTCGAGCGACTCGAGGTGGAGCGGCTTCCCGGCCAGCGGCGGAGTCTTGGTCTCCGACGGCGGCAGCAGGATCAGCACCCGGCGAGCCTAAGCGATCCGTCGGCCGATCGGCCCGGCGTTTCAGCGCACGAGTGAGGTCCAGGCCCACAGCACCGTGGTGCACAGGACGACGATCACCGGTGTCGTGGTCAGACCGATCGCATGGAACGTCCGCCAGGACGTGACGGTGGTGGGCGAGGACTGGCGCCAGAGCAGATTGGCGAGCGACCCGATGGCGGTCAGGTTGGCGCCGACGTTGAGCCCGATGACGAGCGCCAGCACCGTGACGGGCCCGGCAGCGGCCGACGCGGGGAGCAGGAGCAGCGTCGCGGGGAGGTTGTTGACCAGATTGGCGGCGATCATCGCCACGAGTGCCGTCACGAGGAGGGCACCGAGCCCATGGCCCTTCGGCACCAGGTGGCCGATGCCGTCGGCGGCGCTGGTGTGGCCGAGCCACACGACGACCAGTCCCCACACCAGCACGAGGGCCGCGAGCGGCAGGTTCGCCGCCTCGACCAGGTCGCGCCACGTAGTGGTGTGGCGCATGAGTGCGTACCCGCCGAGGAGGATCGCTCCCGCTGCTGCCGGCACCCAGGGCGCGGCACCGCCGGAAAGGCCGATCAGCACCGCGACGACGACGGCGCTCGGGAACAGCGGCACGGAAGGCGCCTCGACGACGTCCGGTGCCGGGTCGTCGCGGAGGTCGCGGCGGAACCACCACCTCAGCACGGCCAGCTCGGCGGCCACGCCGACCGCCCAGACCGGCAGCATGAGCCACGCGAACTCGACGAACGCGAGACCGGTGCCGGCGAACACCAGCAGGTTCGTGAGGTTCGAGACAGGAAGGAGCGTCGACCCGGTGTTGGCGATCCGGACCGTGGCCATCGACGTCGCACGCCGCGCGCCTCGGGCCGCGACGAGCAGCACCGGAGCCAGCAGGACCACCGTCGCATCGAGACTGAGGACGGCCGTGACGACGGCCGCCAGCACGACGGTCAGCGCGAGCCTCCGCGTGAGCGAGTGGTCCGACGAGCGGTCGACGACAGCGCCCCAGGCCTCGAACAGGCCCTCGTCCGTGCACGCCTTCGCGAGCACCATGATCGCGACGAGGAACCCGACGACGGCAGTCAGGGACGACAGGTCGTGGCTCACGCGGCGAACCTATCCGACGAGCAGCAGGACCCCCACGATCGCGAAGAGCGCCGCCGAGAGGAGATGAATCAGGCGGCGCGGGACGACGGTCAGCAGCGTGCGACCGACCAGCACGGCCAGCACGATGGACACGAGCATGCCGAGCGTGCTCCCGATCCAGACGAGAAGCCAGTGGTACTGCGTGGCCAGCGTCATGGTGGCCAGCATCGTCTTGTCGCCGATCTCGGACAGGGTGAACGCCACGGCCACCACGACGACGGCGCGACCGCCGCGCGCCCGCGGCCGCGGCTCGTCGCCGTTCGCGTTGCGCAGGGCCAGCACGGCGAAGACCAGGAACAGCACGCCGCCGGCGACCCGCACGGCGTCACGGGGGAGCGCACCGGCGATGAAGTCGCCCACCAGGGCGGAGGCGAGGTTGATGACGGCGCACGCCAGGCCGGCACCGAGGATGACGGTGCGCGCCCGGTATCGGGTCGCGAACGTCATCGACAGCAGCTGGCTCTTGTCGCCGAGCTCGGCGACGAACACGAGCACGGCACTCAGCAGGACCGCATACATGGACAAAGGCTCCTCGTCACCTGGACGAGGAGCCGGATTTCTGAGACCTCGACCAGGATTGTCGTACGACAATTCGGTCGAAAGTCTCGTCCGCCAGATTGCTCTGGCCTGCTGCACCGGACCCAGTTACCCGAAGGATGGGGGTCAGTATGTCGACGCAGCCGTTGTGGACTACTCCCTTTCGTGTTCCAGTCTAGCCGACCGCGTGGCGACACCGGGCTGGTCTTCGGCTGAGATACGGTGCCGCCGTGAGATCTGTCCGAGTGGTCGCTCCGGCGATCTGGAGCGTCGCGTTCATCGCGTGGATCGCGCTCGGCGGACTCAGCTTCGAACGCTTCACCGTCGTCTTCTGGGTCATCACGGCGCTGGTGGCCTTCACGGTCGGCCGCCGACCGTGGTGGCGGGCCCCTCTGGACTGGGCGCCCTTCATGGTGTTCTTCCTCGTGTACGACTACAGCCGCGGCATGGCGTCGGCCGTCGGCTTCCCGACGCACTGGGAGCTGCCGGCCCGGATCGATCGCGCGATGTTTGGTGGCCAGGTCCCGGCGGTGTGGCTCCAGGAGCGCACGGCCGCACGCTACGACGCGGTTCCGTGGTGGGAGACGATCTCGTCGATCGTCTACCTGAGCTTCTTCGTCGTGCCGTTCGTGCTTGCCGCGTTCTTCTGGATGCGGTCGCGGACGCAGTTCGTGCGGTTCATGACACGACTCATGGTGATCTCGGCGATCGCCGTGGTCGGTTACGTCGTCGTGCCCTCGGCGCCACCGTGGGCGGCTGCGCGGTGCACCCATGCTGAAGTCGTCGACCATCCCGCGAGCCCGGCCTGCATGGACGACAACGTCCCATCGGCTCGAAGCGACACGGTGCTGCGGCGGATTCATCCGGAGAACGAGTTCTCGCCGGTCGTGCGACGGATCACGACGCGCGGGTTCTTCGCGATTCCCGGCATGCACGTCACGGACGGATTCATCAAGACCGGCATCGACGCGTCGAACCCCGTGGCTGCTGTTCCGTCGCTGCACGGGGCCGAGGCGATGCTCATCGCCGTCTTCGCCTGGCCCCTGGTTCGGCGACGATGGCGGCCGCTGCTCGCGCTCTACCCGGTCGCGATGGGCTTCACCCTCGTGTGGGGCGGCGACCACTACGTCTTCGACATCCTGCTCGGCTGGGGCGTCGTCGCCGCGGTCATGTTCGGCCTTTCGAGGCTGGAACGGCGGCCCGCAGCGGAGGCAGAGCTCGAACCCGTGGTCGTGCACGCGTAGGATTCGGCTCGAATGAGTCGGCCGGGCGGTCGCGGCGCACCTGTCTCGAACAGGGGCGTCGAGGAAAGTCCGGACTCCTCAGAGCAACGGTGGTGGCCAACAGCCACCCACGGCAACGTGCGGGACAGTGCCACAGAGAACAAACCGCCAGCGGCCCCCAACTCCTCGGAGGTGGGGGTGCGGGTAAGGGTGAAACGGTGAGGTAAGAGCTCACCAGCGCACCGGGTGACCGGAGCGGCTAGGTAAACCCCACCGGGAGCAAGACCAAGAGGGCCCATTCCGTTTCGGCGGAGCGGTGCCTGCGCTGACGGGCTGCTCGTCCAAGGTCAGCGGGTAGGTCGCACGAGGCACGCAGCGATGCGGGTCCCAGATGGATGACCGCCCCTCGTCTCACGACGAGGACAGAATCCGGCTTACAGGCCGGCTCATTCACCCACAGCTGTGGCTATCGACCGTGTCCAGCCTCGGAGGCGCGATCAGTCCAGGGGGCGGGTTGGCTCCTGGCTCGAGTTGCGGCGCTGGGCACCGCGACGAACAGTGGGATGAGGAGGAATCATGAGCGACACATCAGGAGAAGAAGGACTTCAAGAGGAGCCTCAATCGGAACGTGGTCCCATGGGGTCGCGTGACGAGGGCTCAGACGAGCCTGGCGGCGGTCCGGTCGACAGGCCGGCCGGAGAAGCGGACGACAACGACGACACTGGAATCGATGATGAGCAGCCTGTCGACCCCGCGTCCCCGGATCTTCAGAGCGGAGACTGACATGACCACCATCCCCGATCCGGACAGTCCAGACACCGAAGGAACCACCGTCCCGCCCTATGACGACCGCAAGGAGACGGCCGACTCCGGCGAGGGAACTGCAAGTGAGGATCCGAGCACGGCTGGGGCCGCCGCTCCCACCTCGTCCGACGGCGAGGTGAGTGAGCCGGGGCAGGAGGAGGCTGGCGGGAGTGCGACAGCTTCACCGCCCGACGAGCAGCCAGCGCAGGAAGAGTCCGATGACCCGGGCGAGGGCACCGGCGAAACCGGTCCAAGCCACGTCGGCGGCACAGGTCGGGCGGAGGACGCATCCTGACCTTTCGACCTTGATCGAGGGGCGTCGGCCGGGCCGGACGCGGATGGCTGGTCAGCTTGGACTGTCGCCTGGATCCTTGCCGTAGCTGTGGCGTTCGCTGATGGTGCCATCCTCGTTCTTGATGATGTGGTCGACTTCGCGTGCACGCGCCATGTCACGGCCGACCAGGACAGCGGTGGTCTTGCGCTCATGGGAATTGTGCTCGATCAGGTTGCCCTCGACCTTGTTCTTCCACACGTTGTCTTCGAAGTAGGTTTCGATGCTGCCCTCAGGCACGCGCTGCTCCTTCGTGGTGAAGAATGAGCCGCCGCCAGACGAGTGATGCGCTGCGGCCCGTCCCTGCCGACGCGTACCCCTCCGAGGGAGCGTCACCAGCTGGTGTGAGAAGCGGTGACGTCTTGCTCATGGGCTTCTCCTCACTCCTCGGTTGCCTGACGGGCGGGCTGCCGGAGACTCCTGCGTAGAGGTGGCAGCCCGCCCATCGTGGTCGTACCCCGGCTTCGGCCAGCCGAAACGTGGCGTTCCTCGTCGTGGGTCGGGAACGCACGAGTCCGCCCGTCAACGCCCGCTGAGCCACCCGGCACTAGCATGTCGCGGTGTCCACGTGGTCGTTCCGCAAGCGCCGCAGCAACCGCAAGCTCGTGCTCGCACGACGTTCTGACGGCCTCGGTCAGCGCCTCAGCGCCATCCTGAACGGCCTGCGCCTCGCCAACCTCCTCGACGCGGAGTTCAGGCTGACGTGGCCCGTCGACGGCGAAGGCGCCGCGGCTCGTGAGGACCACAGCATCGTCGCGGCCGAGGAGTTCTTCTCGGAGTCGTTCCTGCGCAGGCACCGCTATCAGGGTGATCCCGGCGAGGGGTTCGGCTTTCCGAAGCGTGCCGAGGACCTCGACGATCTCCGGTCGCAGCTGCACGAGACACCGCTGGGGCTGGCGGCACCCAACCGTCCGCTCAGGAAGGTCGTCGGCCCGAGCGTCCCTGACGTCGACGGGAGCTTCGCTGCCGAGTTCGATCTCATCGAATTCCACCCGGACGTCCATGCGGCCATGACCCGAGCCCGGGAGGTTCCTCTCGGGGAGGGTTCGGTGGGCATCCACCTCCGAGCCGGCGACGTGCTGTTCGGTCCCCTGCGCACGCTCAACCGGTTCTGGGACAAGTGCATACCGGCGCCGATCGCCCGTGCACTCATCGAGCAGCTCCGCGACGAGTCGCGCTCCGTGTTCGTGTTCGGGCAGGACGCTGACCTGGTTCGACACCTGTGTGAGGACACCGGAGCCATCGAGGCGGAGACGCTGCGACCGGGGATGTCCAGTCATCAGCAGTCCATGTTCGACATCGTGCTGATGTCGCGGTGCGAGCGGATCATCGGCGCCAGGAGCGGCTTCGCGGGCCTGGCAGCCAACATCACCGGGAAGTCGGTTGAGCCGTACCTGCGGCTCATCTCGCCGGAGGACGGGGTGAACATCACCCGGGCCGACCTGGCGAAGCATGGCGACCAGTACCACCCGCTGCAACGCGCGTTCGCGTGGTGGGCGGCGTACTACCGGACTCGCGACGAGCGGCCCTATGACGAAGCCGTGGCCATGGTCTCGGCCGCCGTCGACGACGATCCTGACAACCCGCGAGCACGCTTGCGGTTGGCATCCCTTCACTTCGAGCACGGGCAGCTCGACCTGGGCCACCACGCGTTGATGGCCGCGCTCGTTCGCGACCGGGCGGCGGGCGACGAGCTCCGATCGCTGAACGCGTACGGCTTCGCCTGGACGAGATGGGACAACCGGTGGCTCTTCGACAGCTTCGATCGGGCCATCGACGCAGGTCTCGGCCTGCCCAGAGCGTTTCGCGCCGTGCAGCGAGCCAGGGACAACGACGCCGAGGGAGCGTACGCGGACGTGGGCGGATTCCGAGCATGGCTCACGGAGTCCGGTCCGGTCCCGGTGCTCGCCGGGCTTCCGGAGAAGATCGAGGCGAGCTTCCCCGATCAGCTCGAGCTGGCTCGGGCCCAGCCTGTGACGTAGCTCGACCGCAGGGTCAGCCGGCCTCGGAGCGTGGGTCGTCACGCTCGGTGTCCTCGCCGATCGACCCGTCCTTGTTCCTGATGACGTGCTCCACCCGCCGCTTGCGGGCCATGTCACGGCCCATCATCAGGGCATCGGCCCTCGTGGCGTGGACGTGGGCAGCCCGCGAGCTGCCCTGGACCTTGTTCTTCCAGCGCCCCTTGTCGAAGTACGTCTCGATGTCGCGTCGGGTCTCGGGCTTGGGTTCGGGTTCAGGGTCGGTCTCGGGTTCAGTGGTCTCATCGCGAGCCACCTCCGGCTGCTCCTCCTGCAGGGTGAGCGCGCCGCTGCGGAACATGAGGGGCGGCTCGACGCGTGGTTGATCGGAGGCACTCCGGTTCCGGCCGACTCGGCCGGCGGCGACTCCGAGGAGTCGGATGAATCCCCATCCGATGAGCGCGCAGACAGCGAGGCTGGTGAACAGGCCGATGATGGCTACGGTCACGTCACGCTCCCGGGGTAAGCGCGTGAACGGCCGCTCGTTCGACCGGGCCGTCATCGTATTCGTGCACGTGGCTCACCCGCATCCTGGGAGGTGCGTGCCCGTCGACGCGGCATCGAGCTAGAGCACCTCGGTCTCATCCACGGTCAGATCGGGCCGGACGCGAACGAACGTAGCAACGTCCGGCAAGCGTCCCGGATCGGTGGCCCGGTCCAGCGAGATCTCGACCACGAGGCTCGGCTCGACCCGGGTGATCGTGAGGCCCTCACGAGTCCAGCGACCGAGACGTCCGGACGAGATCTCGCTCGGCCACGGATGCTCCTTCTTGGGCAGCTCCAGCAACCCCGAGATCGAACGGCGCTCGCGTCCGCCCAGGCTGCTCGTTCCGCCCAGGATCACCAGTTCTCCGGCAATGTCGTACTGCCCGAGCACCAGCCGGTCCGGTGCCGAGATGGGACCCGTGACTGCGCCGACGATGACCTCCACGGTGTCGCGGGCACGAACCTTCATCCAGTCGCGCTTGCCCGACCTGTACGGCTGGTCCTGGCCCTTGGCCACGACGCCTTCGACGCCGATCGAGTCGACGGCGTAGTCGTTCATCCACTGCCGGGCCTCCTCGTGGTCGCCGGTCTGGGGAGCCAGCTGGAGCGGCAGCCTTCCTTCCGTCAACAGCGCCTCCAGGGCAGAACGTCGATCCCGGAAAGTCTTCATGCGGGCGTCCGCACCGCCGACGCACAGCAGGTCGAAGGCGACGTAGCTCGCGGGTTGTGAGTGGGCCCGACGTACGGCGTTGGCCGTGGAGGCCAGCCGGCGCTGGAGCTCGGCGAACTCGAGCCGGCCATCGCTCCACACGACCAGCTCACCGTCCAGGACGACACCCGCAGGCAGCTGATCGTCCGCGGCCGCGGCCACGTCAGGGAACGAGGCCGTGATGTCCTGGCCGCGCCGCGACTGGATGCGACACCCCATGTCATCGACGAACAGGAGCGCACGATAACCGTCGAGCTTCGGCTCGTAGACGCAACCACCGGGAAGCGCGCCCGGTTCCGGGATCTGGTGAACGGGACGGGCCAGCATTGGTTCTTGCGGAAAGGAAAGCATTCGCACCCCCAAGGAATCGACCGGTGGGAGTGATGAAGAGATCCTCGCATCGCCGACGTGGTGGCGCGATGTGAGGACTGCTCATCTGGTACCCGGTCAAACGGTCGCGTCACTTCCAGACGCGGACGCGGTCGACCTCCATCGTCTGGGGGAGCGGGGTGGTGCTCGCGTTGAACGGGTTCTGCCCGATGCCGAGGGTCTGGGTGAGGACCAGGAAGAACGGCTTGTCGAATGGGGCCGAACCGGTGAGCGACGCAGCCTTGATGCGGTGCGTCAGGCAGCGCTTGCGGTCGTAGTCGATCGTGATGAGGCCCGGCGTCCACTCCACGGTGTAGGTGTGGAACATGCGGGGGTTCCTGATGTAGCACTGGTTGTTGGTCGACGGGTCGAGGCCGGCGTCGTTGTAGTGGATGTTCGGGATCGCCCGGTCCGGGTACTTGGTGAAGTACTCGGCGATGTCGATCTCACCCGACCTGGGCCATGGCCCGTACGTCATCTCCCGCGGGTACAACCAGATGGCGCTGTGGATGCCGGCCACCGTGGCGGTCGGGAACCTGGCCCGGATCTCGTAGCGGCCGTAGGTCATCTCCAGCTTGTCCCAGGTGCTGATCGATCCGCCGGTGTACTGCGTGGTGAAGTCACCCCACGGGCTTTGACACAGGAAGGGTGCGCTCTTCTTGCGGACGGTGAGGTGGAGTGAGCCGCCCGACACCCGCACGTTCTCGGGGTCGTCCTCCCAGCACGCCAGCGCGGGAGCGGCGGCGCTGTTGGAGCTCTTCTGCACTGTCCAGCTCGCGGTGTTGAGACGTGTCCCGCTGAAGTGGTCGACGAACCGGCAGGTCCAGGCCGACCCGTCGGGCTTGCGCAACGGAAGACCGCACTGCCACGGCTTGGCATCCGCGGCGACCGAGGCCACCGTGTGGGCGCGGTTCGTGGTCGACGCTGCGGTCGCAGGATCGATGAAAGCGGCAATCAGCGCACATGCGGCAAGTGCCGGCGTGATGATGCGCATCTGAGGCTCCCTCTGCCATCAGTCGTCGCACGATGCAGCGACTAGCCGAGGAGCATGGCACAGAACTGAGTCACAGGGATCACATTGGCCACATTGGTCACTCTGGCCGCTTGAATTACATCGTGAGGATCTCTGCCCCGTCAGGAGTCACGAGCAGCGTGTGCTCGAACTGGGCGGTACGCAGTCCGTCCTGCGTCGTGGCGGTCCAGCCGTCGTCCCAGAGGTCCCACTCGACCGTGCCCAGCGTGAGCATCGGCTCGATCGTGAAGGTCATGCCCGCCTCGATCACGGTGTCGGCGTCGGGGTCGTCGACGTGCGGGATGACCAAGCCGTCGTGGAAGGCCGGCCCGACCCCGTGGCCGGTGAAGTCGCGGACCACGCCGTAGCCGAACCTCCGGGCGTACGACTCGATGACCCGACCGATGACGTTGATCTGACGCCCGGGTCGCACCGCCCGGATGGCCCGCATCATCGCCTCATGGGTGCGCTCGACCAGCAGGCGTGACTCCTCGTCGACGTCACCGACCAGGTACGTCTTGTTGGTGTCGCCGTGGACACCACCGACGTACGCCGTGATGTCGATGTTGACGATGTCGCCACCGGCGAGCGGCCGGTCGTCGGGGATGCCGTGGCAGATCACCTCGTTGACGCTGCTGCACAGGGACTTGGGGTAGCCGCGGTAGCCGAGGGTCGACGGATACGCACCGTGCTCGATCAGGAACTCGTGACCCACCCGGTCGAGCTCGTCGGTGGTGACCCCCGGTGCGATCGCGGCTTCGACGGCGTCGAGGGCCTCGGCGGCGATCCGCCCGGCGACCCGCATGGCGGCGATCGTCTCCTCGGAGCGCACCATCGGGCCGCGATAGGGGAGCGGGGCGGGCTGGCCGACGTACTCGGGTTCGTCGATGTGGTCGGGAACGGGGCGACGAGGTGAGAGTCTGCCGGCGGTCAGGACGGTCACCCGGCGATCCTATCGAGGCGCATCGAGCCAGCCCGCCGTCGAGAAGGTGAGGGGCCGGAAGGTGGGGCAGGATGAGGGCATGAGCGGTGAGACCAAGGCCGAGCACTACTACTTCTGCCTGAAGCACCACGCGGTCGAAGGCGCCGAGGGATGCCCCGCGTCCGACCGGCTGGGACCGTACCCGAGCGAGGCCGAGGCCGAGCGAGCACTGGAGAAGGTGCAGGAGCGCAACGAGGAGTGGGACAACGATCCCAACTGGAACGACGAGGGCCCGGGCTCCGGGCCGCGCTCAGCCGGCGGGTAGCCGCACCACGGTGCCGTCGTCGTAAGCGCTCACCCACACCGAAGTGCCGTCCGACACGACGTCACCACCGCTGGGCAGGTCCGGAGCCTCGACCACACGGACGACACGACGCGACGCCGGGTCGATCTGGGTCAGGAAGGGATCCTCGGAGCGGACCCACACGGTGTCCCCGGTCGCCCAGATCGCCCCGCCGAGGCCGGGGGAGACGTCGTAGAGACCCGTGACCTTGGAGGACTCCGGGTCGAGCGAGACGACTCCGGCGGCTGTGCCGACCCAGACCTCGTCATCACTGACGGCGACCTGTCGGGGATCGTCCAGCCGCAGGTCAGCGACGACTCTCTTCTTGTCGATGTCGACGGCGAGCACGCGCCCGTCGGTGGGGCAGGCCAGCCACACCGTCCGGCCAGTGCCGTTCACGTCGGTGCAGATACCGCCGAGATCGATCTCGACCGCATCATCTGAGCCGGGTTCCGACCGGCCCACCAGGGTCTCGCCATCGGCGGCGATCGCCCACAGGCGATCACCGACCGAGGGAAAACGCGTCTCGTCGCCGAGGTAGGACATCTCGACCGGCTCCTCGGCCTTGGCCGTCGCGGAGTCGATGCGGGTCACCTGGTTCTCGCCCGCACACACCCAGATGTCGTCCTGGTGCACGCCGACGGTGAGGCAGGCCGGAAGGTCGTCATACCCGGTCTCCACGTACGACTCGACCTTGAGTGCTGTCGGGTCGATGCGGGCCACCCGGCCGTCGTCGAGCTTGGCCCACAGCCAGTCGCCGGCCAGCACCAACCGGTCCGGCGACGCGACGCCGAGACGGGTCGCTCTCAGGTCCTTCAGGCCGGTGTGCTCGGCGTCATCCAGTGACGTCGCCGCGGGGAGCTGCGGCGTGACGGGCTTCAGCTGGTCGGGCTCGTCGTTCCGCTTCTCACCCGATGAGCAGCCCGCGCCGACGAAGAGTGTCGCGCACAGGAGCCAGGCCATCTTCATGTCGATCCTCTCGACGCCCTGACCCGATGATGACAGGACGTGCGGGACGGCAACACCTGCTCGTGCGGATCCCTCGCGTACCCTCCCGGCATGAACCTGAAGCTCGAACGGTCGGGCCCGTGGATCGGCGTCGCCGGACTCTTCGTGATGCTGTGGCTGGTCATCTCGACCGTCCTGTACGCCCCGTGGTGGGGCGTGCTGCTTCACGTCGTGGTGCTGGCGGCGTTCGTGCCGCTGCTCAGGTCGTGGGCCAGGACCAATCCGGTGTGGTGCACCTGGGTTCCGGGCCTCGCGTTCATCGCCTGGCTGGGTGTCAACGCCGTCGGCGTGCTGCTCCTCGGCTGGAGCACCGACAGCTAATCGGCACTCACGACCAGACGTGGACCCAGTCGACCTCGGTCCGCAGCGGCAGCGGCGTCGGGTTCCGGCCGTCGCGGAAGCGGTTCTGGCCGACACCCAGGGACTGGGTGAGGTACGTGACGAACGGCTGGTCGAACGGCGCCGCACCGGTCAGCGCGCCGCGCGCGTTGATGGTGTGGTCGACGCAGAGCCTGCTGTCGATCCAGATCCGGATCGTGCTGGTGGTCCACTCGGCGGTGTAGGTGTGGAAGTTCCACGCGTCGGCGACCAGGCACTTCTTGTTGGTGAGGGTTCGATTGGACCGGCCGAGCGCGTTGTAGTGGATGACCGGGATGACCCGGTCGGGCAGGCGGGTGAAGTACTCGGCGATGTCGATCTCGCCCGATGCCGGCCAGTCGCCGTACGTGTGGTCCCGCGGGTAGAGCCAGAGAGCGCTGTGCGACCCCGTCACCTTCACGTTCGGGAACTTGGCCCGGATCTGCCACCGGCCGTAGGTCTGCACGAACTTCCCGCGGGTGCTGACCGAGCCCGACGAGTAAGGGGTGTAGTACCGGCCGTGCGGGCTGTCGCACATGAACGGTGCCGCCTCCTTGCGCGAGGTCAGGCGCAGCGTGCCGCTCGCGACGGAGATGTTGTTGGGGCTGTCGACCCAGCAGTCGGCTTCGCCACCGCTGAGCCCGCTGAGTGCGGTCCTCTGGGCGACCCACTTGGTGCCGTCGATCGCGCTGCCGTTGAACTCATCGGCGAATCGGCACACCCAGGCCGTTCCGTTGGGCTTGCTGACTGCGGCGCCGCAATTCGGGGTTGCAGCGCTTGACGGGGCGGTCGCCGCGAGGGCCGAGGCCAGCATGAGCGTCGGCATCAGGAGGAGCTGCCATCGGCGCATCATTCGCAGTTCTCTCCCGACGCAGGTGGGTTCGACCTCGGTGACAAGTTCCCGAAGTCTGGCAGAGATTCAGGCCGCGTGGTCGGAAATGTGGAGGCTGACCCTCACTTGTCGAACGAGTGCTCCTCGGCCGGGAAGACGCCGTTCGCGACCTCGTCGGCATAGGTGCGGGCGGCGTCGAGCATGACGTCGTGCAGCTCGGCGTACCGCTTGACGAACCGTGGGGCCTTGCCGGTGCGCAGACCCATCATGTCCTGCCAGACGAGCACCTGGGCGTCGCAGTCGGGCCCGGCACCGATGCCGATCGTCGGGATGCCGATCGACTTGGTGACCTCGGCCGCCACGGGTGCCGGCACCATCTCCATGACCACCGCGAACGCGCCGGCCCGCTCCAGGGCGAGCGCCTCGTCGACGAGCTTCTGGGCGGCGTCGCCGCGACCCTGCACGCGATAGCCGCCGAGATGGTGCTCGGCCTGCGGGGTGAATCCGATGTGCGCCATCACCGGGATGCCGGCGTCGGTGAGCAGCTGGACCTGGGGCACCATCGCGAGTCCGCCCTCGAGCTTGACGGCCTGCGCGTTGGCCTCCTTCATGAACCGCACCGACGTGTCGAACGCCTGCTTCGGCGAGCCCTGGTACGAGCCGAACGGCAGGTCGGCCACGACGAGGGCGCGGTGGGCCGAGCGGGTGACGGCTCGCACGAGCGGGATGAGCTCGTCCACCGTGACGGGCAGCGATGTCTCGTTGCCGTAGACGTTGTTGGACGCGGAGTCGCCGACGAGCAGCACAGGGATGCCGGCCTCGTCGAAGACCTGCGCCGCGTACTGGTCGTAGGCGGTGAGCATGGCCCACTTCTCGCCGTCACGCTTCCACTGCTGCAGGTGGTGGGTGCGCACCTTGCGGACGTCGGGGGAGGTCGTGGGGCCGGAACCGTACGGTGCGGGTTCTTCGGGCAGGTTCGTGCTCATGCTGGTTCTCCGATCTCGCAGCCCCGTTCGGGGTCCACGGACACCTCAAGCCTGACAGACATCGGCCCGATTGCGCTGTGAGGCTGGTTACAGGTCCTCGCGCCAGAGGTTGGTGATGGGTACGCGCCGATCTCGCCCGAAGTTGCGCCGGGAGATCTTGGGTCCGGGCGGGTACTGGCGTCGCTTGTACTCCGCCTTGTCGACGAGCGTGACGACCTTGGCGACCAGGGCTGGGTCGAAGCCCTCCGCGATGACGTCGGCTGAACCCAGGTCGCGCTCGACGTAGGCGTCGAGCACGGCGTCGAGCACGTCGTAGGGAGGCAGGGAGTCGGTGTCGAGCTGGCCGGGACGCAGCTCGGCCGACGGCGGCTTCGAGATCGTGTTCTCGGGGATGGGTGGCGTCTCGCCGTGCTGCTCGGCCCAGGCGTTGCGCCAGCGGGCGAGCTCCCACACCAGCGTCTTGGGCACGTCCTTGATGGGTGCATAGCCGCCGACCGCGTCGCCGTAGATCGTGGAGTAGCCGGTGGCGAGCTCGGACTTGTTGCCACAAGCGAGCACGAGGTGACCGTGCTGGTTCGACAGGCCCATCCAGATGACCGCGCGGATGCGGGCCTGCAGGTTCTCCTCGGCGAGGCCGTCGAGCTTCAGCGCCTGCTGGTACGCGTCGAAGATGGGCGCGATCGGGATCGTGTCGAGCCGGAGGCCGGTGCGCTCGGCGAGCTCGGCAGCGTCGGAACGTGAGTGCTCGCTCGACCAGTCGCTCGGGTTGGAGACGCCGAAGACGTTCTCGGCGCCGAGCGCGTCGACGGCGATCGTGCCGACGAGCGTGGAGTCGATGCCGCCGGACAGGCCCATCAGGACGCTGGAGAAGCCGTTCTTGACCACGTAGTCGCGGAGCCCCACGACGAGCGCGCGATACATCTCCTCGAACCGGGGGAGCCGCTCGTGCTCCGTCACCTCGAGAGGCTCGTACGACGGCACCGGATCGGCAGAGATGACGGTGCGCTTGATGGCCAGGCCCCCGAACCTCTCGGCCGGATCCGGCATCGTCGCCGTGGCGGCAGGGAGGTCGAGGTCGACGACCAGCAGCTCGGACACGAACTGACGGGAGCGTCCCAGCACGGTGCCGTCAGGCGCGACCACGATGGAGTCGCCGTCGAAGACGAGCTCGTCCTGACCGCCGACGAGGTTCACGTAGGCGAGCACGCAGTCGCCCTCGCGGGCCCGTTGAGTGCACAGGTCGAGGCGGGCGTCATCCTTGTCGGCCTCGTAGGGGGACCCGTTCGGGACGACCAGCAGGGCTGCGTCGGCGGCCTTGGCGGCCGCGGACGGACCATCCCGCCAGAGGTCCTCGCAGATCGCGATCGCCACGTCGACGCCGCCCACCTGGATGATGTTGATGGTGTCGCCGGGCACGAAGTTGCGGATCTCGTCGCCGACGCCGTAGTTCCAGAGGTGGTGCTTGGCCTGCCGGGCGACGATCGCACCTCCGTGCAGCACCGCGACCGAGTTGAGCGGCGCGTTCTTCGGGATGCCGACCCGGTCCTCCAGGCCGTCGGCGCGGTCGAGGAAGCCGACCACCGCGACGAGGTCGCCGCAGCCCTCCCGCTCCAGGCGCCCGGCGAGCTCGTGGGCGGCTGCGCGTGAGGCACGGATGAGCGAGGCCCGCATGGCGAGGTCCTCGATCGGGTAGCCGGTGAGCATCATCTCGGGGAACACGACGAGGTGCGCGCCTGCCTCCTGCGCGGCGAGGCACTGCTCGACGACGAGGTCGGCATTGCCGTCGAGGTCGCCCACGCGGGCGTTCACCTGGGCGAGGGCGAGGCGCAGCTGGGGCACGTGTCGAGCCTATCGACTGGAATCAGGTTTGCCACACAGACTAGTTTGACACGCGCGGTCTCATCGCATAGTTTGCAGCACGGACTAGTTTGAGGAGCACGATCATGGATCGCAAGGACGTCGACACCGCCGTCGCGGAGAACACCCACCTGCGCGGGCTCTTCGTGGTGGTAGGCGGGGTGCTGGCGATCCTCTCCGCGCTCCGCAATGACCAGCGCTGGCCATTCGTGAGCGATTGGGTCTTCGTGCCGGCCGTCGCCGTGCTGGCCCTGGCGGCGTGGGCAGCCTCGCGCTACTACAACCGTCACTTCGGTCGAGCGACGCCGTCACGTGGATACGAGTGGAGGATGGTGCTCGCGCTCGTCGTCGCCGTTCCCGCGGTGATCATCGGGTCGCTGTTCCTCTCCAGCCGCGCCTCGTGGTCGCTGGACCTTCCGGTGAACGCCACCGCGATCTCGTTGGGGTTGGTCCTGCTCATCTCGTTCGCGGCGACCGTGGGGCTGCGACGGCACCACGTCGTCATCTATGGCGCGCTGCTCCTCGTCGGTGCGATTCCGGTGTGGGAGCGGGGCGGGATGAGCGGCAACGCCGGGCTGTACCTGGCCGGAGCGGCGGCCATCCTGGGCGGACTGCTCGATCACCGTGTCCTCGTGCGGAGGTTCGGCCCGCGCGCCTCGGAGCCGGAGGATGATCGTGCCGGAGCCCACTGACGACATCGTCCTCGACCGGCTCATCCACGAACCGGGGAGACTCGCGATCCTCACCGTGCTCACGTCCGTCCAGGGCGCCGACTTCGTGTTCCTGCAACGCACCACCGGGCTCACCAAGGGCAATCTCTCCAGCCACCTGTCGAAGCTCGAGGAGGCCGGACTCGTGGCGGTGGAGAAGCGCTTCGTCCGCAAGAAGCCGAACACCAACGTGACACTGACGGCTACGGGAGCCGAGCGCGTGGCCAAGCACTGGGACCAGCTGGACCGGCTCCGGCACCGGTCGGGCTCGGACCTCGCTGGTCAGGAAACACTTCCGTAACATTCGCCGTGCGAGACTGGCACCATGGGTAAGCAGGAAGACTTCGTCCTCCGCGCGCTCGAGGAACGCGACGTTCGCTTCGTCCGCCTGTGGTTCACCGACGTGCTGGGTTCCTTGAAGTCCGTGGCGATCGCACCGGCCGAGCTCGAGGGCGCCTTCAACGAGGGCATCGGCTTCGACGGCTCGTCCATCGAGGGCTTCGCGCGCGTGCACGAGTCCGACATGCTGGCCAAGCCGGACCCCTCGACGTTCCAGATCCTGCCGTGGCGCGGCGAGACCCCGTCCACGGCCCGGATGTTCTGCGACATCCTGATGCCCGATGGCACGCCGTCGTTCGCCGATCCCCGCTACGTGCTCAAGCGCGCACTCCAGCAGGCCTCCGACGCCGGATTCACGTACTACACGCACCCGGAGATCGAGTTCTACGTGTTCAAGGGCAAGCCCGACATGGGCGGGCGTCCGGTGCCGGTCGACGACAGCGGCTACTTCGACCACACGGCGCAGGGTGGTGGCCAGGACTTCCGTCGCGAGGTCATCACCATGCTCGAGAACATGGGCATCTCGGTGGAGTTCAGCCACCACGAGGCGGGGCCCGGGCAGCAGGAGATCGACCTGCGCTACGCCGACGCCCTGTCCACGGCCGACAACATCATGACGTTCCGCACCGTGGTGCGTGAGGTCGCACTCAGCCAGGGCAAGTGGGCTTCGTTCATGCCCAAGGCGTTCACCGAGCACCCGGGCTCCGGCATGCACACCCACGTCTCGCTCTTCGAGGGTGACGAGAACGCCTTCTACGAGGCCGGCGCCGAGTACCAGCTCTCCCAGACCGGTCGCGCGTTCATCGCCGGCATCCTGCACCACACGCCGGAGATCACGGCGGTCACGAACCAGTGGGTCAACTCCTACAAGCGACTGGCCGGTGGAGGCGAGGCTCCCAACTACGTGTGCTGGGGCCACAACAACCGGTCAGCGCTCATCCGGGTGCCGATGTACAAGCCGCAGAAGAGCGGCTCCGCACGCATCGAGCACCGCGGCATCGACTCCGGCTGCAATCCCTACCTCGCCTTCGCGCTCGTGCTGGCGGCCGGCATGAAGGGGGTCGAGGAGAAGTACGACCTGCCGCCCGAGGCCGAGGACAACGTGTGGTCGCTCAGCGAGAACGAGCGCCGGGCCATGGGCCTCGCGCCGCTCCCGCGCAACCTCGACGAGGCCATCCGCACGATGGAGGACAGCGAGCTCGTGGCCGAGACCCTGGGCGAGCACGTCTTCGAGTTCTTCCTGCGCAACAAGCGTGCCGAGTGGCAGGGCTACCGCTCGCAGGTCACCCAGTTCGAGATCGATCGGCTGATGCCGGTCCTCTGAGCCCATCGACGCAGGCTGGGCTCGTCATGTCGGGCTAACCTGCACGAGTGGCATCGGAGACGCTCGACCTGACGCTGGCGCGGCGCGGCTTCCGCAACGGCGAGAACGCTGCGGCCAACCTCGAACGCCTCCCGGGCATCTCGGACGAGCTCGTCGAGCAGATCGCCGGCGTGGCCGACCCGGATACCGCTCTCGCCTCCCTCGTCGCCATCGCCGCGTCCTGGGACACCACGAAGCTGCTCAAGGCGTTGGAGGGCGACGCCGATCTGCGCCAGCGCGTGCTCGTCGTGCTCGGCACCAGTGAGGCGCTCGGCGCGTTCCTCTCCCAGCATCCGGAGTTCATCGAGGAGCTCGCGGGCGACACGCTCTCACCCACGCCGCTGCCGCTCGCCGAACGCCGAGCGGTGATGGAGAGCGCGACCGACGCCGACGAGCTGCGCATCACGTACCGACGGATGCTCCTGCGCATCGCCGCTCGCGACCTCACCGCGCTGACGTCGTTCGAGGAGTCGTCGGCCGAGCTTGCCGACCTCGCTGTCGCGACGTTGGGCGCCGCTCTTCGCATCGCCCGCGAGGACGAGGCGGACGCCGACACGTGCCGGTTGGCCGTCATCGCGATGGGCAAGACCGGCGGACGAGAGCTCAACTACCTCAGCGACGTCGACGTCATCTTCGTGCACGAGCCGGCCGACGGAGCCGACGAGCAGAAGGCCGTGGAGGCCGCGACCCGCCTGGCGGCGGCGACCATGCGATTGTGCAGCGAGCACACCGCGGAGGGCGTGATCTGGGAGGTCGACGCCAACCTGCGTCCCGAAGGCCGTGACGGAGCACTCGTGCGCACCCTGGCGAGCCACGTGTCGTACTACGAGCGGTGGGCCGCGACGTGGGAGTTCCAGGCCTTGCTGAAGGCGCGATTCGCGGCCGGCGACGAGGAGCTCGCCCAGGCGTACCTCGACGCCGTCTCGCCCATGGTGTGGTCGGTCAGCACCCGCGACAACTTCGTGCCGGACGTGCGCTCGATGCGCCGCCGAGTCGTCGAGAACATCCCGTCGCAGCACCGCGACCGCGAGCTCAAGCTCGGCGCCGGTGGGCTGCGCGACGTCGAGTTCGCGGTCCAGCTGCTGCAGCTGGTGCACGGCCGCGCGGACGAGTCGCTGCGCAGTCCCACCACACTGAAGGCGCTGACGGCCCTGATCGACGGCGGCTACGTCGGTCGGCGTGACGGCGCGGCGATGGAGGAGGCCTACGAGTTCCTGCGGACGCTGGAGCATCGCATCCAGCTGCACCGGCTGCGCCGCACCCACATGGTGCCCGACGACGCGGAGGACCTGCGTCGCATCGGACGCAGCATGGGCTTTCGTCAGAAGCCCGCCGAGAGCCTCGAGAAGGAGTGGCAGGCGCAGAAGCGCGCGGTGCGACGCCTCCACGAGAAGCTGTTCTACCAACCACTGCTCGAGGCCGTGGCCGCCATCCCGACCGATCGCCTGCGCCTCACGCCGGAGGCGGCCGAGCAGCGGCTCACCGCGCTCGGCTTCGTCGATCCCAGCGGCGCCCTGGCGCACATCCGGGCGCTCACGTCCGGTGTCTCGCGTCGTGCATCCATCCAGCGCTCCCTCCTGCCGGCGATGCTGGAGTGGTTCGCGCAGTCACCCGATCCCGACGCCGGGCTGCTCGCCTTCCGCAAGATCTCCGAGGGACTGGGGGAGACGCACTGGTACCTGCGCAAGCTCCGCGACGAGGGAGAGGGTGCCGAGCAGCTCGCCCAGGTCGTCGGCTCGAGCCGGTACGTCACCGACCTGATCCTGCGTGCTCCCGACTCGGTCGCCCTGCTGGGTGACGACGCCGAGCTGGTGCCACGCGACGCAGAACGGCTGGACTCGGAGATGGAGCTGGCCGCGCGCCGTCATCGCAAGCCCGACGACGCGATCCGGGCCGTTCGGCGGGTGCGGCGGCGTGAGCTCTCCCGCGTCGGCATCGCCGACGTGCTGCGGCGGCTCGACATCGTCGAAGTCGGCTCGGCCCTGTCCGACATCACCGCGGCGACGTTGTCGAGCGCGCTGGTGGCGTCGACGGCCGCGGTGGAGGCGGAGCGCGGCGAGCTGCCGACCCGCATGGCGATCGTGCTGATGGGCCGGGTCGGCGGCCGCGAGTCCGGCTACGGCTCCGACGCCGACGTGATGTTCGTGCACGAACCGGTCGCGGGTGCCGACGAGGACGATGCGGCCAAGGCGGCGACCGCCGTGGCCTCCGGTCTCCGCACGATGCTCGCTGCGCCGTCGGACGATCCTCCGCTCGAGGTCGACGCGGACCTACGACCGGACGGCCGCAACGGCCCGCTCGTGCGCACGTTCGGCGCCTACCGGTCCTACTACGAGAAGTACTCGGCCGTCTGGGAGGCGCAGGCACTGCTGCGCGCGCGGGCGGTCGTGGGCGATGCCGACCTGTGTTCCCGTTTCACCGAGCTGATCGACCCGTTGCGCTGGCCGGCGAACGGCATGAGCGATGCCGAGATCCGTGAGATCCGTCGCATCAAGGCACGCGTCGACGCCGAGCGACTGCCCCGCAACGCCAACCCGAACACCCACCTCAAGCTGGGACGCGGCGGACTGGCCGACGTCGAGTGGACCGTTCAGCTGCTGCAGATGTGCCACGCGCACGAGATACCGGGCCTGCGCACCACGCAGACGCTCGAGGCCTTGCACGCTGCGTCCGAGGCCGACCTGATCACCTCGGAGGACGCCAGCCAGCTCGAGTCGGCCTGGCGGCTGGTGAGCCGGATCCGCAACGCCGTGGTGCTCATGCGTGGCAAGTCGGCGGAGTCGATGGTCGAGCAGGCCTCCGAACGTGCCGGCGTCGCGCACCTGCTTGGCTACGGCATCGACCAGAGCGAACGCATGGTCGATGAGTACCTGCGCACCACGCGCCTCGCGCGCCGCGTGGTGGAGCGCGTCTTCTGGGCGTGAGTGCCGGAACGTCCTAGCTCGCGCGGAGCAGGTGCTCGCGCTCGGTGGCGTTGAGCCCGCCCCAGACGCCGTACGGTTCGCGGACGTCGATGGCGTGCTTCAGGCACGCGTCCACGACGGGGCAGCGGGCGCAGAGATCCTTGGCGGCGGCCTCGCGGGCGCGGCGGCGCGGGCCCCGCTCGAACTCGGGGGAGAAGAATGTCTCCGGGTCGACCTCACGGCAGGCGCTGCGGTACTGCCACTCGTACGACGTCTGGACGGGCTTGGGGAGCCGGTCGATGGAGGCCATCAGAGGGCCCCAGCCTCGGCCGGGCGCTGCATCTGCAGCTGCACGACGTCGATGTAGCCGGTGCTGAACCCGGCCTCGCAGTAGGCGAGGTAGAACTCCCACATGCGCCGGAACGTCTCGTCGAATCCCTGCGCGTTGATGGCGGCCCAGTTCTCCTCGAACCGGTCGCGCCAGATCCGCAGCGTGCGGGCGTAGTGCTGCCCGAGTGGCCGTCGGTGGGTGACGGCGAGGCTGGTGTGCTCGGCGAGGGTGCGGTCGATCGCCTCCGGCGAGGGGAGCAGGCCTCCCGGGAAGATGTACTTCTGGATCCAGCCGTAGGAGTTGCGGGTGGCGCGGTAGCGGTGGTCGGCCATCGTGATCGCCTGGATCGAGACCTTTCCGCCGGGCGCGAGGTGCCGGTCGATCGTGCTGAAGTAGACCGGCCAGTACTCCTCGCCGACGGCCTCGATCATCTCGACGCTGAGGATGGCGTCGTACTCGCCCTGGATCTCGCGATAGTCGAGGAGCTGCAGGTCGATCCGGGACTCCACGTCAGGACCCGCCGCGGCGAACCGCTCGCGGGCGAGTGCCGCCTGCTCCTGGGAGATGGTGATGGTGGTGACGTGCGCGCCGCGCTGGGCGGCACGAACGGCGAGCGAGCCCCAGCCGCTGCCGATCTCGAGCACGCGGCTGCCCTCGCGGACGCCGGCCTGGTCGAGGATGCCGTCCATCTTGCGCTCCTGCGCCGACTCCAGCGACTCGGCCTCGCCTTCGAGTCCGGGGGCGAACCATGCCGACGAGTAGGTCATCGACGGGTCGAGGAACTCGGCGAAGAGCTCGTTGGAGAGGTCGTAGTGGCGCTCGATGTTGGAGCGGGAGCCCTCGATCGAGTTGCGCTCGTGGTGGGGGAGCCGGTCGTCGGCGAGGACGCGGAGCTTCTGCAGGGGCTTGGGCACGATGTGGGCCAGTCGCGCGGCGAACGGGGTGAGCAGCTGGGCGAGGTCGGTGCCGGGACCGGTGGTCCAGTCGCCGGCCATGTAGGCCTCGCCGAACCCGATCTTGGTGTCCTGGCCGAGCCGCGCGAAGAACGCCTTCGGGCGCTTGATCGCCATCTCGGGGGCGTGGGCGCCGCCCGCCCCCCAGACCGTGCCGTTGGGGAACGTCAGTCGCACTGGCACGCGTTGCGCGGCCGGCTTGATGATCATCTTGGCCACGCGCGCCTTCAGCGGGGTGCGGGGCGTGTGGGCGACACCGGGCCAACGGGCCTGAACGGCTTCACTCATCGTGTTCCCTCCTGGGTTCGGTGTGCCTGTCGGGGGACCACCGGCAGGCGGCGCAGCCAGAGCCACACGCCATGTATTCGGATCAGGAGACTGGTTCGATGGGTCATGAAGGGCATCGAGATCAAGGTTCTTGCCAGCCGTCCGGGCGTGAGCGGTCTCGGCTCACCCCGGAACGTCGCGCTGAAGACGGACTCACCGTCCTGCTTGAGCACCACCGTGGAGGACACGACGTCGGGCGTGAGCTCGAACTTGAGGTCGTAGCGGCCGGCCACCGTGAAGAACGGCGACACGTAGAAGGCCTTGTCGACCTGGCCGCGCCCCGTCTCGTCGGTCTGCAGCAGGTAGGCGTGCTGCTCGCCGTAGGTGTTGTGCACCTCGGCGACGATGCAGGTCAGGGAGTCGTCGGGGGCGATCGTCCAGAACACGCTGAGCGGGTCGAACGTGTGCCCGAGCACCCGGGCGTTGGCCAGCATGAGGATGCGGTGTCCGGTGACGTCGACGCCCTCGGATGCGCAGAAGCGCTCGATGTTGCTGCGGATGTCGGATGCCGGGTCGCCGATGTGGTCGGCCGCCTTGAACGTCGAGAACGGTCGCAGCCACCACGGCAGCCGCGGCCCCTTCTCGTTCGGTAGAGCGTCGAGGTCCACGAGCCACTGGTAGACGCGGTAGCGGAACCGGTGCGTCAGCGGTGTGCGACGGGCGTGCGACACCCGCCCGGTGACCAGGGCGGGGAGATCGGGGAGGGTCGGTGTGCTCACCAGTCGACTCCCAGGGCCGCGGCGGCCTGCACGCCGGAGCGGCAGCCGTCCTCGTGAAAGCCCCACCCGTGGTACGCGCCGGCGAACGCCGTGCGCTCACTCGACAGCGCCGGGAGGTCGCGCTGCGCGGCGACCGACTCCGTGGTGTAGATCGGGTGCGTGTAATGCATCGTCGCGATGACCTTGTCGGCGTCGATGCGGTCGGTCGAGTTCAGCGTGACCACGAACGGCTCGTCGCTCTCGATGCCCTGCAGGCGGTTCATCCAGTACGTGACGGCCGTGGAGTCGAGCCGGCTGTCGCAGTCGTCCATCCGGTAGTTCCACGACGACTGGGCCGGCTCGGCGGCGGGCAGAAGCCTGGCGTCGCGGTGCAGCACCGTCTCGTTGCGGGAGTACGCAAACGCGCCGAGGACGCGCCGTTCGTCGTCGGTCGCGTCGGTCAGCAGGGCGAGCGCGTCGTCGGCGTGCGTCGCGAGGACGACGGAGTCGGCGCGGTGCACCGTGCCGTGGGCGTCAAGCAGCTCCACCCCGTCGGGCTTGCGCGAGATGGCGCGGATGGGTGTCGACGAACGGACGTCGCCGATCGCCTCGGTCACCTTGCGCACGTACGCCTGGGAGCCACCCCGGACCGTGAACCATTGGGGCGAGCCCTTGATGGACAGGAACCCGTGGTGCTTGAGGAACTCGAACAGGTAGCGCGCGGGGTAGGCGAGGGCCGTCTCCTGCCCGGACGACCACACGCACGCGACGACCGGGATGGCGTAGTGCGAGACGAAGTGGTCGGAGAAGCCGTGCCTGGCGAGGAACTCGCCGTAGGTCTGCGGATCGTCAGTCGACTCCTCCTGGTCGAGGAGGGCCAGGGCGAGCCGCTGGTACCGCTTGATCGAGGTCAGCAGGCGCAGGAAGCGCGGGTCGGCGACGCGTCGCCGCTGGGCGAAGATGCCCGTGGCGCCGCGACCACCGGCGTACTCGAGGCCGCACCCGTCGCAGTGGATGCTCATGCTCATCTCGGTGGGGTGCACTTCGACGCCGAGCTCGGCGAACAGGCGTCGCAGCAGGGGATACGTGCGGTCGTTGTGGACGATGAACCCGCTGTCCACCGCGTGGGCATCGACCTGGTGCGTGTGCGCGTGGCCGCCGAAGCGGTCGTCCGACTCGAACAGCGTGACATCGCGGTCGCGCCCCAGGATGTAGGCGGCGGTGAGGCCGGAGACGCCCGACCCGACGACTGCGACTGACGGGCTCATGTCAGTGATTCGTGCTCAACCGTCAGCTGGATGGGTCGCAGGGATGTGATCTGCGTCGTCCTCGTTCGCCTTGCGGCTGGCCTCGGCGATCTCGAAGACCTCGGTGCCGAAGGCACCCAGCTCACTGGTGATGCGGCGAGCCGCGTCGAAGAAGATCGTGGCGACGTGACCGGCCGTGGCGAACGCGGCCTCCACCGACTGCTGCGCGACGTCCTTGGCGATTTCGCGGCGACTCAGGGGCATGGACGTCGCTCCTTGTCATTCTTGCCGCCAGGCCCGGCATCCCTGCCCGGGGCTGTCCGGCGGTCGGAGTGGCTAGGCCGCCATTCTTGCAGCCTCGGCGGTCTCTTCGCGACGCGCGGCTTCTTCACGCTTGGCCCGGCGCAGAGCCTTCGACTCGGGGCTGTTGCCGATGCGGTACGGGTCGTCCGGCTTGCGCCCGTAGACGACGAGCTGCCGCGCGACGCTGAAGATCTGGCGACCCAGTCGGCCGGTGTTGTACTGCAGCCCGTTCTTCTCGATGAGGGCACGGATCTCCGGGGCGATCATCGGGTAGCGGCGGGCCGGGATGTCCGGGAACAGGTGGTGCTCGATCTGGTGGCTCAGGTTGCCGGTCATGACGTGGAACAACGTTGACCCGGAGATGTTGGCCGAGCCGAGCAGCTGGCGCACGTACCACTGGCCGCGGGACTCACCCAGCGCGTCCTCCTCCTCGAACGTCTGCACCTCGGCGGGGAAGTGGCCACAGAAGATGACCAGGAACGTCCAGATGTTGCGGATGATGTTCGCGACGAAGTTGCCGCCGAGCACGGCCAGCGGCGCCCACCAGCCGACGAACGGGACAAGGGGCAGGGCGAGCAGCGGATAGGCGAGGTAGTCCTTGACCAGCTGGCGCCGGATCTTGCGCCACGCACGCTCCTTCTGCCCGAGGAACTCCGCCTCGGAGATGCGTCCGGCACGAAAGTCGCCGTACTCGACGCCATGCGACATGACACCCCACTCGAAGATCAGCATCAGCACGAACGCCAGCGGCAGGTTGAACCGGTGATTGGGGTACCAGACCTGGCCGTCATCGATGCGCAACAGGTTGTAGCCGATGTCCTTGTCCATCCCGTGGATGTTCGTGTAGGTGTGATGGACGTAGTTGTGGGTGCGCTTCCAGTCATGTCCAGGGACGACGATGTCCCACTCGTAGGTCTTCCCGTTGATCGTCGGGTCGTTCATCCAGTCGTACTGCCCATGCATGACGTTGTGGCCGATCTCCATGTTCTCGATGATCTTGGCCAGGGCCAGCAGAGCGAGGCCGGCGATGAACGCGGGCAGGAAGAACGGCATGAACAGGCCGATGCGCCCGAGCACCTCCATGGCGCGCTGCACGCGGATGACGCGACGGATGTAGTCGGCGTCCTTCTGGCCGAGGTCGTCGAGCACGCGCTGCCGGATGTCGTCGAGGTCGCGGCCGAACGCGTCGAGATCCGCACGGGACATGTACTCGAGGCCGATGTTCGACTGGTGATCGGGATCGTCGGACGTGAGCGGATTCGGCGCCTCGTTGTGGTTGCTGGCGCTGTGCGGCTCGATCGGAGCGTAGGTGCGCTTGCGTGACATGGCGTATCTCTCCTGGCTGGCTTGCTAGAGGGCGACGCTGACGTCCCCGACGGGGACGTGAACGCAGATCTTGATGGTCTGGTCGGTGTCGGCCTGGACTTCGCGGCTGACGACGTGGCGGGCGGCTCCGTGCAGCTTCTTGACGGCGCAGGTGTTGCAGACGCCCATGCGGCAGCCGTAAGCGGGCTCCAGGCCGGCGGCCTCGGCCTGCTCGAGGATCGTGGCGCCCGAGTTGTCGGCCGTGCGGCCGCTGGCGTCGAACGTGAGCGTGCCGGTGGCGTCGGCGGCGTCGAGGTCGACCGTCGGCACCTTGAAGTACTCCGCGCGCAGCTGATCGCCGGCGCCGAGGTCGTCGTAGGTGTCGCGGACGGACGAGATGAGCCCGGCCGGCCCGCACACGTAGGTGAGCGTGTCGGACGCATCGACGCCGAGGTGCTTGAGGTGGTCAACGGCGAATCGACCTTGGAGCTCAGACTCGTTGGCGGGTACGCGGGTGTAGACCCGAACAACACGAAAGTTCGTTTCCTCCGCCAGGCGGTCGAGCTCGTCGGAGAACATCTCGTCGTCGCGGGAGCGGGCGTAGTGCAGGAACGTGATCTCACCGGCGTGGCGGCGATCCCGCAAGGTGCGGATCATCGACATGACCGGGGTGATGCCGGAGCCGCCGCTGAGCATCAGCACGTGGTCGGGCAGCTCGTCGGGGAGCACGAACTCGCCCTCGGCCTGCGACAGGTGGATGATCGTGCGGGGCGCGATCTCGTGGTGCAGGAACTGCGACACGTAGCCGTCGGGGTGGGCCTTGACGGACACGCTGAACGTGCCGTCGCGGTTCGCCTGGGAGCTGGAGACCGAGAACACCCTGACGCGGCGCCGGCCGTCGACTTCGACGCCGAACTGCACATGCTGGCCGGGCACGAAGCCGCGCCAGGCGCCGTTGGGGCGCAGCACGACGGTGCTGGCGTCTCCGGTCTCGTGGACGACGTCCACGACGCGGGCGCGAACCTCGTCGACGGTGAGGAGCGGATGGACCTGCTCGAGGTAGTGGTCGACGGTGTGGGGCGACGTCAGGGACGCGACGGCTTTCGAGCCGAGCGTTCGGCGAATGACGCCCATGGCGACCCTTCCGGTTGAGTGAACGTTTGTACACTCAAATAGTGGCACGGCCGCACGCTCATGCGCAACCGCGTTCTCCGTGACCTGAGCCACGATGAATACAGATGTTCACCGAAAACCCCCACTACACTGGCCCGGTGTCCGTTCCCGTGCCTTCTCGGCAGGCCCAGAAAGAGCGCACGCGTGAGGCGATCCTCGCCGCTGCGCTCGGTCTGAGCCACGACCACGGGTTCGCGCAGCTCAGCCTGCGCCAGGTCACCAGAGCCGCCGGAGTGGTGCCGACGGCGTTCTACCGTCACTTCGACTCGATGGACGAGGTCGGCCTGGCGCTCGTCGAGCAGTCGTTCGGGACGCTGCGGGAGATGATCCGCGGCGCCCAGCGCGACCCGGACATCGTCGACAATCTCATCGATGCGTCGGCCGACGTCCTCGTCGCCGCCGTCAAGCACAACCGCGAGCATTTCGCCTTCGTCGCCCGCGAACGCCTCGGCGGGTCGGCCGCGGTGCGCGCGGCCATCCAGCACGAGCTCGAGCTGTTCATCAGCGAGCTGGCCGTGTTCCTGGCACGTGTCCCTCAATTGTCTGGGTGGAGCAGCAACGACGTGACGATGGTTTCCGGTCTCTTCGTGCGCAACATGGTGTACCGGGCCGAGCAGGTCGTCGAGACCCCCGACGGGCGTCCCGACCTGGAGGAGGAGATCAAGCGCAAGGCGCGTCGGGAGATGCGGATGGTCGTGCTCGGTTTCCGCGACTGGAAGTCGTGATGGCCGACCACCACGTGATCGTCGGAGCCGGTGCCGCGGGGCGAGCCGTCGCCGAGCACCTCGCCGAGCGGGGCTCCCACGTGACGGTCGTGACGCGATCGGGCACCAACACGGGCACCGGGGGAGTCGAGCACGTCGCGGCCGACGCGTCAGACGCCGACGGGCTCACCGAGATCGTCGACGGCGCGGATGTGCTCTACAACTGCGCGAACCCGGGCGACTACACGACATGGGTGTCCGTGTGGCCGCCGCTGGCGTCGGCGATGCTCACGGCGGCAGAACGCACCGGGGCGACCTACGCGATCACCGGCAACCTCTACCCGTACGGTCCGCTCGTCGAGCCGATGACCGAGTCGCATCCGGATGTCGCGACGGACAAGAAGGGCCGGTTGCGCGCCGCGATGTGGGCCGGCGCTCTGGCCGCCCACAGCGACGGACGGGTGCAAGTGGTGGAGGTGCGGGCCGCCGACTACGTCGGTCCGGGCGTCGGCGACAACGGTCACGTCACCCGTCACCTCGCCACCCTGAAGGCCGGCAAGCGCGCGTGGGTCATCGGATCGGCCGACCAGGCGCACTCGTTCACCGACGTCGGTGACCTGGCCGTCGCACTGGTGGCCGCGGCGGAGGACGAGTCGGCGCACGGCCGCGTCTGGCACGCTCCGACCCACGCCCCGCGCACCCAGCGTCAGGTGATCGGTGACGTCGCCCGGGCCGGAGGCTTTCCCGAGGCGAAGGTCTCCGCCCTGCCGGGAGCAGTCCTTGCCTCGGCAGCCATGGTGGTGCCCATGCTGCGCGAGGTGCGCGAGATGTCGTACCAGTGGGTGCGACCGTACGTGCTCGACGACACCGCCTCACGCTCCCATTTCCGCCTCGAGCCCCTCCCGTGGGACGAGATCTGCCGCCGCACCGCCGCGGGCTGAGCCGGACCTCCATCGCAGTCGGCAAAGCCCGAACATCGGGACGCTTGTTTGCTCTACTGGAGACATGCCTGACGTCCCGGCACCGGTCGCCAAGGAGATCAGCGCGCTCCAAAAGGCCGTCCGTGCCGTGGTACCGGCGAAGAAGCCGAAGAACCTCCTGATCGGCAGCTGGAACCTGCGGGCCTTCGGTGATCTCACCCCCAAGTGGTCCGCGGCGCCGAAGGACTCCCCGAAGCGTGACTTCCGGGCGGTGGCGCTGATCGCGGCCGTCCTGGAGCGCTTCGACGTGATCGCCGTCCAAGAGGTCCGGCGCGAGACCGAGTCGCTTCGATTCCTGCTGTCACGGCTCGGGTCCGACTGGCGGGTGATCACGACCGACGTCACGGAAGGCGACGAGGGCAACGGCGAACGGCTGAGCTTCGTGTACGACTCGACGCGTGTCCAGCCGTCCGGGCTGGTCGGCGAGATCGTGCTCCCGAGCATGGTCTCCGATCCGACGAAGCAGTTCGCCCGGACGCCCTACGCGGCGAGCTTCCGTCGGGAAGGCATCGAGTTCATCCTGACGACCGTGCACATCATCTGGGGCAAGAACGTGACCGAGCGGATCCCCGAGCTGACCGAGTTCGCGACCTGGATGCGAGCGTGGGCCGACCGACCGACGGACTGGAACCGGAACCTGCTCGTGCTCGGCGACTTCAACATCGACCGCCTGGGCAGCGAGCTGTACAAGGCCCTGTTCTCGACCGGCCTGTTCCCACCGGCCGAGCTCAACGACGTCCCGCGCACGATCTTCTCCAACGACAAGAACAAGAACTTCTACGACCAGATCGCCTGGTTCTCGGACTTCCAGAACATGGAGAACGTGCTCACCGGCCTGCGCTACGACGGGGTCGCGGGTTCCTTCGACTTCCTCCCTCACGCCTTCGCGGGGATGACGAAGGCCGAGGTGTCGTGGCGCATCTCGGACCACTACCCGCTCTGGATCGAGTTCCAGCTCGACTGACGATCAGTCGTCGTCGAGACCCATGAGCGACCACATCGCCAGCCCGCTGTCCCAGCCGAGCGACGTGTACAGCCTGGCTCCGTCGGCCGACGCCGCGAGCATGCCGGTCGTCGCTCCTTGGTCGACGCTCCACCTGGTCAGCGCGCTCATCACGTGGCGGCCCAAGCCGCGGCGGCGGTGCCGAGGAGACGTCTCGACCATGTCGAACACGGCGTCGGTGGCGAGCACCCCGGCCGTGCCCTCGGCGGCGACACTGGTGCCGTCGTCGAGGGAGTAGGTGGCCCGTGCACCGCTGATCGTCCAGCGTGCGACGAGCCCGTCCGGCGCTGGCCCGGCTGACGGCGTGAGCGTGGTCGTCATGAACAGCTCGTCGTCGCGGTCGACGCGCAGGCCCTCCGGCAGGGGAGGCTCGACGTAGGGCGACAGGTCCTGGCTGAAGACGGTGAGCATCTCGCGCGGGTCGTGCGCCGTGTGCTGCGCGAGTCGCTCGAAGGCCGCGCGTCCGGGGTCGACGCAGACGATCTCGGTGTCACGCGACCGTCCGTTCACGTGGACGAGCGGCCAGTCGCCCACCATCTCGACGCGGAGCCCGCGGACGTGCGCCCACGACCGGACCCACCGCATCACGAGGTCCCGATCGCTCACGGATCCATCCTGCCGCCTGCGGGTCGTGGTCCTTCAGGAACCCTCCCTGAGCGGGCATGATGCTGAGTGAGGGGAGCGCGACGATGGTGGATGATCCCGCGACACACGACAGATCCTGGGTTGAGCTACGGGTGCACGGCGTCAGCGGCGCCCCTCCGGAGGACATGCTGGAGAAGCCGCACGTCCTCCAGGTCGACGGTGACGACAAGTCGCGCTTCTTCCGCGCCGTGGACGGCAACGATCGTGAGATCCGGGCGAACGACGGACACACGGTCGAGGGGTTCCACTGGGGTCGCTACACCTCCGGCACGTGGCTGAAGGCGCTGTGGCTCTCGCTGATCCCGTTCGGACTGGTCAACGCGGCGACTTTCATGCTCCCGGCGGCCGAGCGTCGAGACGGCACGGTCGACACCATCGCGCGGCGATGGCGCATCGGCGCCATGGCGGGCCTCCGGCTGCAGGCGATCTTCCTGACGGTCACGTTCGCCTTCGCGAACGGGCTCTTGCTGATCGACATCGTCGGCACGCGCTGGACGTACCGGAACCTCGACTCGATCCCGGACGGGCTCGAACGATGGGTTCCGGCGGCTGCCGTCGTGGCAGCCGGGTTGGTGTTCGCGATCTTCGGTCGCACCTTGCGGCCCAGCCGACTCATCGCCGGTCCCGCGGCGACGCTGGACCCGGAGCCTGCCCTGCAGCCCGTCGACTCGGTCGTGCCTCGCGACCCGATCGGTTTCGATCCGGTGGCTCGGCGCACGCCGTTCGCGAGGTCCGAGTTCTACCAGGGCGACTCCGACACGCCGGCGCTGCTCGCCCTGCACGTCGCTGCAGGGCTGCTGACGGTCGGGCTCATGGCCCAGCGGTTCAGCCAGGAGACGTTGTGGTCGTCGGGTCCTGGTCTCGACACGATGATCTTCGTCCTGCTCGGCGTGACGATCGCAGCCACGATCGTGCTGGGCGATCCGGAGCGCGCCGCGACCGCGCTGCAGGACGAGGCGCACACCGAGCGGATGCTCCGTTGGCATCGTTGGCTCTCACGGACCGCCCTCGTGCTGCTCGCCCTCGCGATCGTGGCGTTGCTCCTGGCCGCCGCCAACGTGCTCTCCCACGGGCCGCCGACCGGGGCTGCCCACACCGCGCTCGAAGGCAAGGACCAGTTCGTCATCCCGAAGTTCGGAGAGCGTGTCAAGGTGTTCGACGTGCTCGGTGGATGGCTCATCGGGCTGGGACTCGTCTCCGCGCTGGCCGCCGGAATCCCCGCGCAGCTGCTCGCGCGACGGAGCCGCACCTGGGAAGCCACCCCCGACGAACCGGCTTGGCACTTTCGGGCCTACTCGGGCGGCCGTGCCTCGGTGGCGTTCGCGAACCTGGCCGTCCTGCTCGGCGTGGGCTTCGCCGCGGCCTCGGTCACCGGCGTCTCGACGGCGCTCGGCCTCAGGGAGGTGAGGGTCTCCGCCAAGGACAGTGACTCGATCAGCGGGTCGACACCTCTGATCGACCGTGTCGCCTACGCGTGGGGCTTCGGCATCCTCATCGCCCTCGCCGTCATCCTGACGTGGCTCGTGGTGAGCCGGATCCAGAGTCGCGACGCGCTGCGGACCCACGCACGCGTGGGCTACCCGGCCAACATCATGTATCCGGCCGCGCGGGCCGATGCCTCGCCCTATCCCGCGCCGCGTCTCAAGAAGTGGCGGGCCGCCCTGATGTCGGACGTCTGGAAGGCCCGCCTCAAGAACCAGGCTGCCGGGCTCGTGTGGTTCATCGTCGGAACCGGTGGAGTGCTGGCCGCGTTCCTGGGGTGGGCCGAGATCGCCCGCCTGAGTGGTGGTGAGGTCCCGGGACCGCTCCGGCCCCTGAGCGTCTCGTCCGGAGAGGTCGAAGGTCTTGACGGCTTCTGGGAAGCGGTTGCGCCCGTGTTCACGCAGATCGGGTCGTGGGTGCTGCTGGGCCTGATCGTCCTGCTGGTCGCCAAGGGTCGTCAGGCCGTGAAGGACGAGCAGACGCGTCGGGGCATCAACATCATCTGGGACGTCATCGCCTTCTGGCCGCACGCCGTCCACCCGTTCACACCGATGCCGTACTCGCAGCGAACCGTCGTCGACCTCAGTGAGCGCATCCGTCATCACGTGGCCGCCGCGCAGGACGATCCGGCACCAGAACGGCACGTGATCGTCTGCGGGCACAGCCAGGGGAGCCTCATCTCGTTCGCGGCGCTCAACCTGATGTCCGACGACGAGCTGGAGCGCATCGGACTCGTGACCTTCGGCTCACAGCTGCGCGTGATCTTCCCGAGGGCATTCCCTGCCTACGTGAACCACGACGCGATCGTGGCCCTTCGTCAGAACCTCGGGTCGGCGTGGGTCAACCTGTGGCGCGACACCGATCCGTTGGCCGGACCGGTGCTCTCCTGGAATCACCAGTGGGACGGGGCGCAGTGGACGTCCGAGCAATTCGCTCTTCCTGACGAGGCCAGCGGCCGGCAACGTGCCACGAATCCCGCTCTGGTCGATGTCGACCGCGTAGCCACGGCGTTCGAGGTCTGGCGATGTGGCGACGACTGGCGCCTGCCCGACCCGTTCCGACGGCTTGCGCACCTGCCCGACGGCGTGGGGCCGTTGCTGGAGGCGCCGATCAACACGCTTCACGGGCACAGCCGGTTCTGGACGGACCCCGTCTGGCCGGCCGCGCTCGGGGAGGTTCGGAACCGCTGACGGCTAGCTGCTCTTGGTCTTGCCGACCGTTGAACGGCGCACCACCAGCTCGGGCTTCAGCGTGATGTGCTGGACGTGGGCCGTGTCGTTGCCGGCAGCGATGACGTCGAGCAGCAGCTTCGCCGCGGTGGACCCCATCTCGATGGCCGGCTGGTGGACGGACGTGAGCGGGATCGCGGCCGAACCGGCGAAGTCGATGTCGTCGTAGCCGACGATCGCCATGTCGTCGGGCACGCGGACGCCGGCGAGCGTCAGAGCCTGCAGGACGCCGAGAGCCACGAGGTCGTTGGCGGCGAAGACGGCGTTGGGGCGCTTTCGCTTCGGCAGGTCCATCAGCTGTTCGGCGCCGGCTCGACCAGCGTCGGCGTTCATGGTGATCGTCTCGACGAACGTGAGCTCGGCGCCGTCGTGCTGATCGACCGCGGCTCGTGCCGCGGCGAGGCGGTTCTTCACCTGCGGCAGGCTCGCCGGGCCGCCGATGAACCCGATCCGGCGGCGGCCGATGGAGAGGAGGTGCTCGGTGGCGAGCAGGCCACCGGTCTTGTCGTCGACGGAGACCGACGAGAACTCCTTGGCCCGTGTCATCCGGTCGACCAGCACCACGCTCGTGCCGCGATCACGCAGGCGTTTGAGTCGATCGATCGCCGTGCCCACCGGGGTGATCAGGACGCCGCTCATCCGCTGCTGCTCGAACAGGTCGAGATAGGTCTTCTCGCGCTCGCCGTCCTGGGCGCTGCTGCCGAGGATCAAGGGTCGGCGCTGCTCCCTGAGCACGTCTTCGACGCCTCGGGCGACGTCGGTGAAGAACGGGTTCGCGACGTCGAGCACGATCATCCCGATGGCCTGGTTGGTGCCGGCTCGCAGCTGGCGGGCCGCGTCGTTGCGGATGTACCCCAGCTCGTCGATGGCCGCCTGGACCCGCTCGAGGGTCGCGGGCAGCACCTTGTCCGGGTGGTTCAACGCGTTGGACACCGTCCCCGGTGAAACGCCTGCGAGGGCAGCGACATCACGTACCTGGGCCACGGCCATGCCGAGGAGATTAACACGATTCAACCCGATCACCTTGACGTCTCTGTGACGGGCGTCATATGGTGGTGAGAATCCATTGAATCGATTTAGAGTCGCGATGGCCGATGGCTCACGCAGCCTCAGCACATCCGCCCCATACGTTCGGAGCCCACATGACCGAGAACGACCCGGTCGCCCTGCAGCTCGTGCAGGTGCGCAAGTCGTTCGGTCCTGTCGTGGCCCTCCGGTCGGGCAGCCTCTCGGTCAGTTCCGGTTCGATCCACGCGCTCGTCGGTGAGAACGGCGCCGGCAAGTCCACGCTCGTCAAGATCGTCGCCGGGGTCTACCAGCGCGACGGTGGCGACCTCCTCCTGCACGGCGAGAGCGTCGACTTCGCCTCCACGGCCGCCTCCAAGGACGCAGGCATCGCCGTGATCTACCAGGAGCCGACCCTGTTCCCGGACCTGTCGGTCACCGAGAACATCTTCATGGGCCGTCAGCCGCTGGGTACCGGCCGTCGCATCGACCGCAAGGCGATGCACGACGAGGCGCTGGAGCTCTTCTCCCGTCTCGGCGTGCACCTCGACCCTCGCCGTCTGGCCGAGGGACTCTCGATCGCCGACCAGCAGATCATCGAGATCGCGAAGGCGATCTCCCTCGACGCCAGCGTGCTGATCATGGACGAGCCCACGGCCGCGCTGAGCGGCGTCGAGGTGGAGCGCCTGTTCGCCGTGGCCCGCAGCCTCCGCGACGAGGGTCGCGCCCTGGTGTTCATCTCCCACCGTTTCGACGAGGTCTTCGCGTTGTGCGACCAGGTCACGGTGATGCGCGACGGTGACTACGTCTCGACCGACCCGATCGAGGACACCACGAGCGCGCAGATCGTCGCCAAGATGGTCGGCCGAGAGGTCGACGACCTCTTCCCCAAGACGCCCGCCACGATCGGCGACACCGTCCTGGAGGTGCGCGGCCTCGAGTCGGCCGGCGTGTTCCACGGCGTCGACTTCGACGTCCGGTCGGGCGAGATCGTCGCCCTCGCCGGGCTGGTCGGGGCCGGTCGCAGCGAGATCGCCCGCGCCGTGTTCGGCATCGACGCCTACGACGCAGGCGCCGTCACGCTCAAGGGGAGGCCGGTCCCACCCCGAAATCCACGCGCCGCCGTGCGTGCCGGCATCGGCTTCGTCCCGGAGGACCGGCGCCAGCAGGGACTGGTGACCGACGCATCCGTCGCGCACAACGTCGCATCTGTCATCCGTAGACGCATCGCGCGATGGGGCCTCCTGACGACCGGCCGCGAGACCGAGTCCGCCGCGCCTTGGGCCGGGCGCCTCGAGGTCAAGACCAACGCCCTCGACATGCACGCGACCACGATGAGCGGCGGCAACCAGCAGAAGGTCGTCATCGCCAAGTGGCTCGCCACCAACCCGGCGCTCCTGATCATCGACGAGCCGACGCGCGGGATCGACATCGGCACGAAGGCCGAGGTGCACCGGCTCATCTCCGAGCTCGCCGGCCAGGGCATGGCGATCCTCATGATCTCCTCGGAGCTGCCCGAGGTGCTCGGCATGGCCGACCGCGTCCTCGTGGTCGCCGAGGGCCGCATCACGGCCGACATCGACCGCGCCGACGCGACGCCGGAGAGCGTCATGACGGCGGCCACCGGTTCGGCGGAGGTCTCGGCGTGACCGACACCTTGCTGGTCGAGCCCAGCCGCAAGTCACCCGTGCAACGCGCGGTGTCGACCCTGTTCACGTCACGGGAGTCCGCGATCGCGCTGGTCCTCGTGATCGTCGTGGGCCTGGCGACGCTCAAGACGCACAGCTTCCTGTTCAGCGACAACAGCTGGCGTGACCTCCTGCTCGCGCCGTCGATCCTCCTGCTCCTGGCGACTGGCCAGGCCGTCGTGATCATCACCCGGAACGTGGACCTGTCCGTCGGGTCGACGCTGGCCATCGTGGCGTACCTCACCGGTCGGCTGTTCGTCGACAACCCCGGCATCCCGATCGTCGTGGTCTTCGTGATCGGGATGGTCGTGGGAGCGGGCCTCGGCGTGATCAACGGCGTGCTGGTGGGCTACGGCCGCGTGCCCGCCCTGGTCATCACGCTCGGCACGCTCTACATCTACCGCGGGGTCGTCCTGTCGTGGGCGGGCAGCAACCGGATCAACGCCTCGGACATGCCCGACGGCTTCCTGTCCCTGGGCACGAAGACCGTGCTCTCCATCCCGGTCCTCACGGTCATCGCGCTCGTCGTCCTCGTGCTGGTGGGCTACTACCTGCACACGGCCCGCGGCGGACGCGAGCTCTATGCCATCGGGTCGGACCCGGGTGCAGCCGAGCTGTACGGCCTCAAGGTCCGGCGTCGAGTCATCGGTGCGTTCGTCCTCTGCGGCGCACTGGCCGGCCTCGCCGGCGTGGTCTACGCCGCGCGATACGGCACCATCAGCTCCGGCGCCGGTCAGGACATCGAGCTCCAGGCCGTGGGCGCGGCGGTCATCGGTGGCGTGGCGATCTTCGGCGGCAGCGGCTCCGTGTGGGGTGCCGCGATCGGCGCCTGGCTCCTGATCACCATCAACCGCGCACTGCCGATCCTCGGCGTGCAGGACTTCTGGCAGCAGGCCGTCGTCGGTTCGCTCATCATCGGCGCGATCGTGCTCGACCGGGCCCTCGCCGCACGACGGACCCGCAAGCTCATCCGGGCGAGGGACTCTTCATGACGGACCGCACCTACGCCGCACACGCCAAGCCGCTCTGGCAGCGGGCCCTGCTCACGCGCGAGTTCGCCGTGATCGCCCTGCTGGTCGCCGTGTTCGTCTACTCCCGCAGCCAGGTCCCGGCGTTCGGCGGACCCCTGACGCTGTACTACCTCCTGCTCGACACCGCGGCGATCCTCCTGATCGCCCTCCCGATGACGATGATCATCGTCACGGGCGAGATCGACCTCTCCGTGGCGAGCACCGTCGCGCTGAGCAGCGTCCTGGTCGGCGTCCTGCACCAGCATGGCGCCTCGATCCCCGTCGCTGCTCTGGTCGCCATCGCCGTCGGCACGCTGTGCGGCGCCTTCAACGGCTTCCTCGTGGCCTACGTGGGTCTCCCGTCCCTGGCCGTCACGATCGGCACGCTGGCTCTCTTCCGCGGCATCGCGGTCGGCACCCTGGGCACCAAGGCCGTCACGGACTTCCCGGAGAAGTGGACGGACCTCGCGAAGCAGCACATCGGCGAGAGCAGCTATCCGGTGATCGTGATCCCGTTCGTCGTGCTCGCCGTCGTGTTCGCGCTGCTCCTGCACTTCACGTCGTTCGGCCGGGGCGTCTTCGACATCGGCCTGAACGACGAGGCGGCCCACTTCTCCGGCGTCAACGTCGCGCGGACGAAGTTCATCCTGTTCGTGCTCGCGGGTGCCGTCTCGGCCTTCGCCGGCATCTACATCACGCTCCGCTTCGGCAGCGCCCGTGGCGACAACGCCACCGGGCTCGAGCTCCAGGTCATCGCGGCGGTGCTCCTCGGCGGCGTCTCGATCTTCGGCGGCCGGGGTGCGCTGCACGGTGTCGTCGCGGGCGTCCTCCTGATCGGCGTCATCTCGAGTGCGCTTCGCCTCGAGGACGTCACGGTCAACGTCATCAACATCATCATCGGCCTGCTGCTCGTGCTCTCGGTGATGTCCACCAGCTTCCTGTCCTTGGTGTCTCGGGCATCGGCAGGGATCAAGAAACGCAGTTCCAGGAGCTCCGACGAACGCCAGCAGCAGCCGGCGTCAGCTCACCACGAAGGGAAGAACCCATGAAGTTCCACAGAAGGAAGGCCAGCGCACTTGCGGTGGCTGTCACCGCTGCGCTCGTGCTCACGGCGTGCGGCGGCGGCTCTGACGAGGGTGGGAAGAGCGGAGGCGGCAGCAAGGAAACCTCGGTGACCTTCCTGCCGAAGAACCTCGGCAACCCGTACTTCGACACCAGCGCCAAGGGCGGCAAGGCAGCGGCCGCGAAGTTCGGCGGCAAGTTCGCCCAGGTCGGCCCGGAGAAAGCCAGCCCCGACTCCCAGGTGCCGTTCATCAACACGGCGGCCCAGCAGGGTGTCGACGCGCTCGTCGTCTCGGCGAACGACCCCAAGGCGATCGGCGACGCGCTGAACGAGGCTCGTGACGCCGGCACCAAGGTCGTCACGTTCGACTCGGACACCGAGCCGTCCTACCGCGACCTGTTCATCAACCAGGCCAGCGCCGAAGGCATCGCCAAGGTTCAGGTCGAGATGATTGCCAAGCAGATCGGCGACAAGGGTGACATCGCCATCTTGTCGGCGGCAGCCAACGCCACGAACCAGAACGCCTGGATCAAGTCGATGGAGGCTGACCTCAAGGCCAACCACCCGGACATCAAGCTGGTCGACACCGTCTACGGAAACGACGACGACCAGACGTCGTTCGACAAGACGTCGGCCCTCCTGCAGAAGTACCCGAACCTCAAGGGCATCGTGTCGCCCACGACCGTCGGCATCGCCGCGGCCGCGCGGTACGTCTCTGATTCGAACTTCAAGGGCAAGGTCAAGGTGACCGGTCTCGGCACCCCGAACCAGATGCGCAAGTACGTCGAGAACGGGACCGTCGACGAGTTCGCGCTCTGGAACCCCGAGGACCTGGGCTACCTGGCGGCGTACGCGGCCAAGGCCCTGGTCGACGGTGACATCAAGGGCGACGAAGGTGACACGTTCACCGCCGGCAAGCTCGGAGAGTTCACCGTGGAGAAGGACGCGACCGTGCTGCTGGGCGATCCGTTCAAGTTCAACAAGGACAACATCGGAGATTTCGACTTCTGAGTTGTCAGCGCCGGCCGGCGTCCCCCCGAGCCGGCCGGCGCACCCCTCCGAAAGGCCATGACATGCCACGCGTCTGCTTCCAGCTCCAGGTGAAACCAGAGCGGATCGCGGAGTATCGCGAGCGTCATGTCGAGGTCTGGTCAGACATGCTCGAGGCGCTCGCCTCGACCGGGTGGCACAACTACTCGCTCTTCCTTCGGGAGGACGGGCTGCTCATCGGCTACGTCGAGACGCCGTCGATCGAGCAGGCCCAGGCGGGCATGCAGGAGACAGAGGTGAACGGCCGCTGGCAGGCCGAGATGGCCGAGTTCTTCGAGGACCTCGGCGACCAGAAGCCAGATCAAGGATTTCTCGTGCTCGAGGAGATCTTCCACCTGGAGGACCAGCTCGACCGGGCACGACAGGCGAACGACGACTCAGAAGAAGACGTGAGATGACGACATTCGACGCGATCAGCGCGCAGCTCGACGGGCAGGCCATCGAGGTCCCGTCCTGGGCGTACGGCAACTCCGGCACCCGGTTCAAGGTGTTCGGTTCGGCAGGTACCCCCCGCACCATCGAGGAGAAGATCGCCGACGCGGCGAAGGTCAACGAGTTCACCGGCCTGGCGCCGCTCGTCTCGCTGCACATCCCTTGGGACCTCGTCGACGACTTCGGCGCCCTGCGCCGCTACGCCGAGGACCTGGGCATGGGCCTCGGGACGATCAACTCCAACACGTTCCAGGACGACGACTTCAAGCTCGGCGGCCTGACGCACACCGATCCGCGCATCCGCCGGAAGGCGATCGACCACCACCTGGCTTGCGTCGACGTGATGGACCAGACCGGGTCACGTGACCTCAAGATCTGGCTGGCCGACGGCACCAACTACCCGGGCCAGGGCGACATCCGCGGCCGCCAGGACCGGCTCGCTGAGTCACTGGCCACGATCTACGCACGCATCGGTGACGACCAGCGCCTCGTGCTGGAGTACAAGTTCTTCGAGCCGGCGTTCTACCACACCGACGTGCCCGACTGGGGCACGTCATACGTGCAGGTGGCCGCGTTGGGCGACAAGGCCTACGTCTGCCTCGACACCGGGCACCACGCCCCGGGAACCAACATCGAGTTCATCGTCGCCCAGCTGCTCCGGCTCGGGAAGCTCGGCTCGTTCGACTTCAACAGCCGCTTCTACGCCGACGACGACCTGATCGTCGGGGCCGCCGACCCGTACCAGCTGTTCCGCATCCTCTACGAGGTGATCCGTGGTGGCGGCTACGGCCCGGACAGCGACGTCGCGTTCATGCTCGACCAGTGCCACAACATCGAGAAGAAGGTCCCCGGCCAGATCCGCTCGGTGCTCAACGTGCAGGAGATGACCGCCCGCGCGCTGCTCGTCGACACGGTCGCGCTCGAGAAGGCGCAGGAGGCCGGCGACGTCCTCCTCGCGAACGAGATCTTCATGGACGCGTTCTACACCGACGTCCGCGCCGACCTCGCCGACTGGCGGGAGCAGAAGGGCCTCCCGCGTGACCCCATGAAGGCGTACCTCGGCAGCGGCTACCAGGAGCAGATCGAGGCCGACCGCGTCGGCGGAACCCAAGCAGGATGGACCTGATGACCAACGTCACCGCAGCCGAGCTGATCGCGCGCTCGAACCGCCTGGGCGCCGACCCCCGGAACACGAACTACGCCGGCGGCAACACGTCGGCCAAGGGCACGGAGACCGACCCGGTCACGGGTGAGGACGTCGAGCTGCTCTGGGTCAAGGGATCCGGCGGTGACCTCGGCACTCTCACCGAGGACGGCCTGGCCGTGCTGCGGCTCGACCGCATGCGCGCCCTCGTCGACGTCTACCCGGGCGTGGAACGCGAGGACGAGATGGTCGCCGCGTTCGACTATTGCCTGCACGGCAAGGGCGGTGCCGCGCCGTCCATCGACACCGCGATGCACGGACTGGTCGACGCCGCGCACGTCGACCACCTTCACCCCGACTCGGGCATCGCGATCGCGACGGCCGCCGACGGCGAGCAGCTGACGGAGACGGTGTTCGGCAGCAAGGTCGTGTGGGTGCCGTGGCGTCGTCCCGGCTTCCAGCTCGGCCTCGACATCGCCGAGATCAAGGCCAAGAATCCCGAGGCCGTCGGCTGCATCCTGGGCGGCCACGGCATCACTGCGTGGGGCGACACCAGCGACGAGGCCGAGGCGAACTCACTGTGGATCATCAACACCGCGGCGACCTACATCGAGGAGCACTCACGGCCCGAGCCGTTCGGCCCGGCTCTCGATGGCTACGGCGCACTGCCGGAGGCGGAGCGGCGCGCCAAGGCGGCCGCGCTCGCGCCGACCATCCGTTCCATCGCCTCGCAGGATCGGCCGATGGTCGGGCACTTCACCGACAGTGAGGCTGTCCTCGACTTCCTGGCCGCGAGCGAGCACCCGCGACTCGCCGCCCTGGGCACGAGCTGCCCGGACCACTTCCTGCGGACGAAGGTCAAGCCGCTCGCGCTGGACCTGCCGGCGTCGACGAGCGTCGACGACGCCATCGTCCGCCTGCGCGAGCTGCACACCGCGTACCGCGAGGACTACCAGGCCTACTACGACCGGAACGCGGTGGAGGGCTCGCCGGCGATCCGCGGGGCCGATCCGCTGATCGTGCTGGTGCCCGGCGTCGGCATGTTCAGCTTCGGCAAGGACAAGCAGACCGCGCGCGTCGCCGGTGAGTTCTACGTCAACGCGATCAACGTCATGCGCGGCGCGGAAGGACTGTCGACGTACGCGCCGATCGGCGAGGCCGAGAAGTTCCGCATCGAGTACTGGGCACTCGAGGAGGCCAAGCTCCAGCGCATGCCGAAGCCGAAGCCCCTCGCGACCCGCATCGCTCTGGTCACCGGCGCGGCGTCGGGCATCGGCAAGGCGATCGCGCACAAGCTCGCAGCCGAGGGCGCGGTCGTCGCGATCGCCGACCTCGACCTCGAGAAGGCGCAGGCCGCCGCCGCTGAGATCGGAGGAACAGACGTCGCGGTCGGCATCAAAGCCGACGTCAGCGACGAGGAGCAGGTCAAGGCGGCGGTGGATGCGACGCTGCTCGCCTTCGGCGGGCTCGACCTCGTGGTCAACAACGCCGGCCTGTCGCTGTCGAAGGCGCTGCTCGAGACGACCGTCGCCGACTGGGACCGTCAGCACGACGTCATGGCCAAGGGCTCGTTCCTGGTCTCGCGCACCGCAGCGAAGGTCCTCATCGAGCAGCAGCTCGGCGGCGACATCGTCTACATCTCGTCGAAGAACTCGGTGTTCGCGGGGCCGAACAACATCGCGTACTCCGCGACCAAGGCCGACCAGGCACACCAGGTGCGGCTGCTCGCGGCCGAGCTGGGGGAGCACGGCGTGCGCGTCAATGGCATCAACCCCGACGGTGTCGTGCAGGGGTCGGGCATCTTCGCCGGCGGGTGGGGCGCCAACCGTGCTGCCGTCTACGGAGTCGAGGAGAAGGACCTCGGCGCGTTCTACGCCCAACGGACCCTGCTCAAGCGCGAGGTCCTGCCCGACCACGTCGCCAACGCCGTCTACGCGCTGGTCGGACCCGACCTCACGCAGACGACCGGCCTCCACATCCCCGTGGACGCCGGCGTCGCTGCGGCGTTCCTGCGGTAGGGCCATGTCCATCTCCGTCGCAGCGATCGATCTCGGGGCCTCCAGCGGCCGCGTGATGGTCGGCGACGTCGGGTCGGACCACCTGGACCTGCACCCGGTGGCACGCTTCGCGAACGAGCCGGTCACGACGGCGGACGGGCTGCGCTGGGATCTCCTCGCGCTCTACGAGCACGCACTCGGCGGGCTGTTGACGGCCGCGAAGGCCTCCGGCGGACTGGCCGGTGTGGCCGTGGACTCGTGGGCGGTCGACTACGCCCTGATGCGTGGTGGTCGCATGCTCGACGCACCGTTCCACTATCGCGACGAGCGGACCGCCAACGGCGTCGCGCAGGTCCACGCGCTCGTCCCGCCCGAGGACCTCTACGCGCGCAACGGCCTGCAGTTCCTGCCGTTCAACACGATCTACCAGCTGGCCGCCGACACCCACCTCGCCGATGCGGATCGGCTGTTGCTCATCCCGGATCTGATCGGCTTCTGGCTCACCGGGGAGATGGTCACCGAGCGCACGAATGCCTCGACGACCGGGCTGCTCGATCCACGGTCGGGGGAGTGGGACGTCGACCTCATGGGCAAGGTCGGCATTCGCAGATCGCTCTTCTCCGAGCTCGTCGATCCGGGCGCGATGATCGGCACCGTCACGGACGACGTCGGCGTGCGGATCGGCGCACCGGGCCTCGCGGTCACGGCGGTCGGCTCGCACGACACCGCTTCTGCCGTGGTGGGAGTGCCGATGCAGACCGACGACGCTGCCTACATCTCGTGCGGCACGTGGGGCCTGGTTGGCGTCGAGCTGGATGCGCCGGTCATCACCGACGAGGCCCGGGAGTCCAACTTCACGAACGAGGGAGGAGTCGACGGACGCACGCGATTCCTCACCAACGTCATGGGCACCTGGATGATCAGCGAGACCCTGCGTCAGTGGCAGCGCGACGGGAGCCCGATCAACCTGTCCGACGCCCTGAACGCCGCCGGTCAGGTCACCGGCGACGTCACCGTCTTCGACGTTCAGGATCCGCGTTTCGTGCCGCCCGGTGACGTGCCGAGCCGGATCGCCGAGCTCTGCCGGGAGCAGGGTCTCCGCCCGCCCGACGGCCCCGCCGAGATGGTGCGCAGCATCGTGGAGAGCCTGGCGGCGGCGTTCGCATCCGCGCTCGACACGGCCGAGCGCCTGGCCGGCCGCCCGATTCGAGTCGTTCACATCGTCGGCGGCGGCTCGCTCAACCGACTCCTGTGCCAGTCGACGGCGAATCGCAGCGGACGTATCGTGCTCGCGGGGCCGGTCGAGGCGACGGCGCTCGGCAACGTGCTGGTCCAGGCTCGCACGCTGGGCACCGGACCCGGCGACCTCGAGCAGATGCGAGCACTCATCGCCAAGACCCATCCACCCGAACGCTTCGAAGCAGGAAAGGACCACCATGGCCCAGCGTCGTCGTATCCCGCGGCCCCGTGACTTCCTGCCGCTGCTCAAGTTCAAGAAGCCGGTGCTGCGCCCGTCGCGCCGGCGCCTGCAGAAGGCACTGACGATCGAGGACCTCCGCACGGTGGCCAAGCGGCGCACGCCCAAGGCGGCCTTCGACTACACCGACGGCGCCGCCGATGCCGAGCTGTCGCTGGGCCGGGCACGCCAGGCCTTCCTCGACATCACGTTCCACCCGTCGATCCTGCGCGACGTCTCGAAGGTCGACACGTCCGTCACGGTGCTGGGGGAGCGCTCGGCCCTTCCGTTCGGCATCGCCCCGACCGGCTTCACCCGGATGATGCAGAGCGAGGGCGAGATCGCGGGCTGCACCGCTGCCGAGGCGGCCGGGATCCCGTACGCCCTGTCCACCATGGGCACGACCGCGATCGAGGACGTCGCCGCGGCGGCGCCCGCCGGCCGCAACTGGTTCCAGCTCTACATGTGGAAGGACCGGGACCGGTCGATGGCGCTGGTGGAGCGGGCCGAGAAGGCAGGCTTCGACACGTTGCTCGTCACGGTCGACGTGCCGGTCGCCGGGGCCCGACTCCGGGACGTTCGCAACGGCATGACGATCCCGCCGACGCTCACGGCTCGCACCGTGCTGAACGCGATCCCACGCCCGGCATGGTGGTTCAACTTCCTCACGACGGAGCCGCTCGCCTTCGCCTCCCTCGACAAGTGGTCGGGCACCGTCGCGGAGCTCCTGGACACGATGTTCGACCCGACCGTCACGTTCGAGGACCTGTCCTGGATCAAGGACCAGTGGCACGGCAAGCTCGTCGTCAAGGGCGTGCAGAGCGTCGACGACGCAGTGAAGCTCGCCTCGCTCGGAGTCGACGCCATCCTGCTGTCGAACCACGGCGGCCGGCAGCTCGACCGAGCACCCGTGCCGTTCCACCTGCTCCCGCTCGTGAAGCGCGAGGTTGGCAGCGACGTCGAGATTCACCTGGACACCGGGATCATGAGCGGCCAGGACGTCGTGGCAGCACTTGCTCATGGCGCCGACTTCACGATGATCGGCCGCGCCTACCTCTACGGCCTGATGGCCGGAGGTCGTCGTGGCGTCGACCGCACGATCGAGATCCTGCGCACCGAGATCGAGCGCACGATGCGCCTTCTCGGCGTCACCAGCGTGGACGAGCTGGAACCCGGGCACGTCACTCAGCTCACTCGTCTCCATCCACGCTGATCGTCAACGACACCTCGAGTCGCGGGGGCTTGGAGCCGGTGCAAAGATCTGCGCATGGCTCTTGGCACGGAGGATCTCAGCGTTCTCGATGCCATGCCGCTTGCGCATCTCGATGATCTTGCTCGCGCCTGTGGCGCTGCCCGCGATCTGGTCGACGAGCACGTCGCGGCGGCGGTGGCACGGGCGCGCGAAGCCGGCATCCCGTGGGGCACGATCGCCGCGGTGCTCCGCGGCGACTAGCTGGTGGGATGTGGCTTGTCGCGCACCGCGATCACGGATGTCTCGGGGAACCAGCTCTCGCGAAGCGTCTGGTGGTCGTCGAGGTAGACGACCAGGGCAGATCGCCTGAGGGAGCCGTCCGGGTCCTGCTCACGCCGCCACGCCATGAGCGCACCGGGGTAGGTGTGAAGATCGCGACTGACGAGGACGTACTCGACACGAGAGTTCTCATCGGCGCGGACAGATGCGTGCGATCGGATGTCCTGATGGTCCACGAGAATCACCTGGAGTGCGTGTGCACCGCCGGGGTCTCGGGCAGCTCGGGTATCGATGTCTTGGTGCCGAGTCTAGGACGTCCGGGGCCATCTGTCTCTTGGGCGGCCGCGAGATTCCGATCACGCAAATTTGGAGAGCGGACGGCTGGAATTGAACCAACATCTTCAACCTGGAAGGTCGATGTTCTGCCGTTGAACTACGTCCGCGAGGTCGTGATGCTACGTGTCCACCACCGTGAAGCAACGCGTCGGGTCGGCTTTCGCACAGCAAGCGGGTCACCCGGCGTTCTGCGTGAGCCCGTGTGACCCGCTGTCAGTGTCAGGTTATGTGTGTGCTCGGGGCCCGCAAGTCGAGCACGCTTCCTTGATGACTCACGCGCCCTGTTGGCGGTGTGGTGGTACGGCTCGCCCGTCGCCTTGCTCTCAGCCGAGGACGTTTTGGGCGGAGACGGAACCGTGCTCGTTCTCGATGGCCTCGGCAAGTCGTCGGATGTCAGCATCGTCGAGCTCGACGCCGGCCTCGACGAACCCGTTCCTCAGCTCGTCCTCCACCGTGCCTTCCGTGGCTCCGTCCTGGTAGGACGAGACCCGCTCCACGACTGCTTGAATCGCTTCCATCTTGTCGTTGTTCATGGGCCCACCGTAGGAACGCCCGGGACAGCCCGCATCTTCGGCGGTTGCGGACGAGACGGAGGAGTCCGAGTCACTCGGGCGGTGAACCGTTCAGATTCTTCCCTCGTGAGTATCGAGCGGCTCGATACGAGCCTTCACGAAGTCGGGCCGCCCACGGGTAGTACGACAACCCCGGTATCTGGTTCAGCACGGGATCGAACGCTGGACCGGTGCCCTGGGCGTCATCGGCGCCAGAGCCGGACGCGGCGTCGAGCTCGATGTGGCCGAAATCTGTCCACGGGCCGGTGATTCGCGCGCATGCAAGCGTGAATGCGTCGGGGCCGTCGGACTCTGCCGCAAGGAGCAGTGGTCCTGACGCCGTGCGGTACGGAAGCAGCGTCGTGTACGTCCAGGACGAGGTCGAGCGTCCGGGCAGGAGCAGGAACCTCCCGACAGCTCCTCGCCCGGTGGTCGCGAACAACACGTCGCCATGACCGGAAACGGTGGGCACACGCATCGCCAGCCCGAAGATGTCGGGCCAGCCGCTAGGAAGGCCGACGGCACGGGAAACTCTCACGACACCTTCGTCAACGCCGGGCTCGTCGATCCACGGGACGCCCACCGCAGGTGTGAGGCCAGCACGGGCGATGGTTGCGGCGAGAGTCTCACCCTGGGGGTGCAGTGGCTTGGCCGCGGGTCTGAGGCGGGCGGCCGCGGTGAACACGCCCTCCAGCACCCCGCCCGCAATGCGCGAGGCACCGGCGACCACCAGGCTCTTCGCGACCCGCCCTGATGCAGGCCGAGGGTCAGAGGACACGCGAGTCGTGTCGGCCGCCGAGCTTCGCCAGACCTCGGCTGAGGAGGAAGCCGACGGTCAGCAGCGTCACGTAGAACCACGCTTCTGATGCGCCGAACCCCTGGCCGTTCTCGCCCTCGTCGATGACGGCGGCGGTGATGAAGATCCCGAGGGTGGCGAGCAGGTACAAGATCAGCTCGATGGTGACGTAGGCCGACTGGGAGCCGGTCGACACCTGGAGATCGCCGAACTCATGCGTGTCACCGGCACCGCGGCCGGTGGGGTCCGTGGAAGACATCGCAATTCCTCTCGACGTACGAAACGACAGACATCAACCCTTGCAGGACTCGCGAGCTCCGCAACTCCGGCGAAGATGGGCTTCTTGAGAGGCAGGTGCAGGCGAGTGCACCTAGCGTCGCACCCACAACGGAAGGAGCCACCATGACCGAAACGCCACCCGAAGAGGACATCCCGGACACCGATCCTGAGGAACAGCCGGTGACGGAACCCGACGTCACCGGTGACGATCCGGAGACCGTGATCGATCCCAGCAGTGATGCCGTCCCAGCCGATGACGATGCCAGCGCAGGTGAGGCGCCGTAGCGACCGGCGCACCTGATGAAGTTGCTGCTCCTCGCCGACACGCACGTACCGAAGCGCGCCAAAGATCTGCCGTCGCAGGTATGGCAGGAGGTCGAGAAGGCCGATGTCGTCTTCCACGCGGGCGATTGGGTCGAGCTGGCGTTGTTCGAGACCCTTGCCGCCAGGTCAGCGCACCTCGTAGCCTGCTGGGGCAACAACGACGGGCCAGATCTTCGTTCTCGTATGCCGGAGCGAGCCCACATCACCTTGGCTGGGCTGAGGTTCACCGTCGTGCACGAAACCGGCTCCGCCGGCGGACGCGAGAAGCGCATGTCGGCCGAGTATCCCGACAGTGACGTCCTCATCTTCGGTCACAGCCACATCCCGTGGGACACCGTCACCGAGACCGGGCTCCGTCTCCTCAACCCCGGTTCACCCACAGACCGTCGCCGGCAGCCGTTCTGCACCTACGTGACGGCCGAAGCCGCCGACGGGCACCTGCGGGACGTGTATCTTCATCGACTCTGACGGTGCGAAGCCGCCGGGCACGTCCAGTCGTTGTCGTTGCGCGGGCTCCGAGATGGCCTCGACGAGTCTGGCCGGGGACATCATCGTGGCCAGCATGAACACCGTGCTCCATGAGAGGGCCGGGCCCGAAAGCGCGCTTCGGTCTACAGGGTCATCGGGCGGCGGGAGCGCGCCGACCAGGAATGGTTCGCGGTCGTGGCCCGAGCTCTCAAACGTCCCGACGCAGGAGGTCGCGAACGCGAAGAACAGCCGGCTGTGGTCTCAACCGGCCGTTCCGACGCCGAGGCGTCTCGTGCCACGAGGACAGGTGCACCTCTGCACGCAACACCCCATCCGTACCCCGACAAGCGAGAACTACACCACGGCTGCACTGCCCTCTTGGCGATTGTGTGAAACGCTGGGGACATCTCGTCGTTCTGACTCAGCGACTTGACTCACGGCAGTGGAAGGCACGTCGATGGTTCGCGACGATCTCTTTTCTCAGATGGCGTTGGAGCTCGAAGCGTTCGACTCGACCGATCGGGCCCTTGAAACAGTGGCCCACTACGCGCGTGTCGCCGTCAACGCCGATGATGCGGGCGTGATGCTGGTGACCGGTGACACGGTGGAAACACCAGCCGCTACCAGCACCGAGGTGAACCGGGCTCACGAGCTCCAAGCCGAGCTGGGTGAAGGCCCGTGCGTGGCCGCGTTGTCCGGCGGAGAGCAGAGCTATCGCGTGTCGAACACTCTCGATGACGCCCGGTGGCCCATCTGGGGGAAGGCGGCTGCGGGCCTGGGGTATCACAGCGTCATCAGCTCGAGCCTCGAGACGACGTCAAGGCGTCTCGGCTCACTGAATGCCTACGCCCGAGCCGTGGACGCGTTCGCCGATGAGGACGTCGAGGTGATGACGCTGGTTGCCGCGCACGCTTCCGTCGCCATCGCCGCTGCCAAGACGCGTGGCGAGCTCCATGAGGCTCTCGGCACCAGGACGACCATCGGTCAAGCCCAGGGCATCCTCATGCATGCCTTCAGCATCAACTCCGACCAAGCATTCGCCTACATGCGCCGGCTGTCTCAAGACCGCAACATCAAGCTCTTCAAGATCGCGCAAGAGGTCATCGGCAACCGTGAAGAACTGGGCCGCGGGGAGGGAGTCTCGGCGGTGTAGAACGCGCGAGGACATTCAGGATGCCGGAAGCGTTCCGGTGAGGTGACTGTTCTTGTACGAGTACGCGCGTGTCGCGTGCCTGTCGATGGTGGCGATGGTGCTTCGCGCGAAGTTCTTGTCGTTGCCGGATCTGGTCTCCACGATCACGAACCAGGCGTGACCTCTCTGGCTTCCGAGCGCCGTGACATCGGCTCGACCGATGTCACGAAATGCCTCCAAGATGTGCTGTTGGCGTCCTTGGTCGAGGACCTGGTAGACCTCGATGGACCAGTGCGGGTGATGCGGTGAGTCGGACATGGCAAGGCCCTTCCACCCCAGTGGACCGCCTTCTTCTCAACCGGCGAACCAACCGTAAGTCCGCCTTCGTGGCGCCGCAACACCAACCCAGCGAGACGCCTGTCCATCAGCGGCCCGACCGCCCAGCGTATGTCAGAGCGCGCGTGGCGGTCGTCTAGTCTCGGTTCGTGTCCGACCTCAACCTGACCGAGTTCACGGCGCTCAGCTTCGACTGTTACGGCACTCTCATCGACTGGGAGGCCGGCATCGCCGCGGTCCTGTCGCCGTGGGCGCGCGAACGGCAGCTCGACCTGACCGATGAGGAACTCCTGCTGGCCTACGCGGACAACGAGGCGGCCGTCGAGAAGGAATCGCCCACATCGCTCTACCCGGACGTCCTCGCCACTGCGTTCAGGCGGACCGGCGAGGTTCTTGGCGAAGGGGTGAGCGAAGGGTGGGCGCAGCGACTGGGTGGCTCCGTCCCCGACTGGCCGGCCTTTCCGGACTCCGCCGAGTCGCTTGGTCGACTGAGGAACCACTACGAGCTCATCATCCTGTCCAACGTGCACCGCGACGGGTTCGCCGGCAGCAACCAGCATCTGCACGGGGACTTTGCGGCGGTCATCACGGCCGAGGACGTCGGTGCCTACAAGCCCGCCGAGAACCACTTCCGCGCCCTGGACAGAAGTCTTGTCGAGCTCGGTGTGGAACGAACCCAGCTGCTTCACGTCGCCCAGAGCCTCTTCCACGACCACGTGCCGGCCAAGCGCGAGGGCCTGACGTCGGTGTGGATCAATCGGAGGCACGACAGCCCCGGGTGGGGAGCGACGCCTGAGCCATCAGGGGACTGGTCCTACAGCCGCGAGTTCACGTCCATGGCCGATTTCGCCGACGCCGTGGACGACGCATTCGGGGAGAAGGAGTGAAGCCGTGAGCGGTACCAAGCTCGTGATGGGAGCCAGCGGCTTCCTCGGCTCGCACGTGACTCGCCAGCTCGTCGAACGCGGTGACGACGTCCGGGTGTGGATCCGGCAGTCCAGCTCGACCGCTGCCTTCGACGACCTCGACGTCGAGCGCCACTTCGGCGAGCTCGAAGACGACGCTGCCTTGCGCGAGGCGATGAAGGACGTCGACACCGTCTTCTACTGCATCGTCGACACTCGCGCGTGGCTCCGCGACCCGACGCCGCTCTACGCCACGAACGTCGAATCCTTGCGCCACGCGCTGGATGCGGCCGTCGAGGTCGGCGTGCCGAAGTTCGTCTTCTGCAGCACCGTCGGCACGATCGCCAGCACCAAGTCCGGCGTCGCGGACGAGACGATGCCGCACAACTGGCGACGCCTGGGCGGCGACTACATCGAGAGTCGAATCCAGGCGGAGGACCTGGTCCTGCAGTACCACCGCGAGAAGGGCCTGCCAGCCATCGTGCTCAACGTCGGGACGACCTACGGGCCGGGCGACCACGGCCGTACTCCGCATGGCAACCTGGTGCGTTCCGCTGCTCTGGGCAGGATGCCTGCGTACGCGAAGGGCGGCTCGATGGAGGTGGTCGGCATCGAGGACGCGGCGGCCGCCTTCCTCCTGGCCGAGGAGCACGGTAGGCCTGGTGAGCGGTACATCGTCTCCGAAGGGTTCCTGTCCTACAAGGACCTCTTCGACATCGCGGCCGACGAGGGCGGTGTCGCGCCACCGAGGTTCGGCATCCCGCATCCGGTGATGCGGGTCATGGGGGCAGTTGGCGGGGGAGTCTCCCGGGTGTTGCGCAAGGACTCGGTGGTGTCCCCGACGAGCGTTCGCTTGATGCACATCCAGTCCGCCCTCGACCACGGCAAGGCGACTCGCGAGCTCGGCTGGCAGCCCACGCCGACCGAGGGCTCGATCCGCGCGGCCGTGCGGTGGTACCTGGACCAGCGCAAGGGAGCGCGTCCGGCGTAGTCCGTCAGACCTTGGTCGGGATCTGCGTGACGGTCCCGCCATCCATGACGAACTCGGAGCCGGTCGCGAACGACGACTCGTCACTCGCGAGGAACACCACGAACGTCGCCACCTCGTCGGGCCGGCCCGGACGGCCGAGCGGGATCGGGATCATGTCATCGGGCATCGCGTCGGTGGCCGGGGTGCTGATGCGACCGGGATGCAGCGAGTTGACGCGGATCCCGTGCGGGGCGAGCTCCATGGCCACCGACTTGGTGAGGCCGCGCAGGCCCCACTTCGAGGCGACGTACCCGTGCGCCCACGGCGTCCCTCGTAGTCCCTCGATCGAGGACGTGTTGATGATCGAGCCACCGCCGGCGGCGATCATCGCGTCGGCGGCGGCGCGCATGCCGAGGAAGGCGCCGGTCAGGTTGACGTCGAGCATCTGCTGCCACTGCTCGGACCCGTAGCGCTGGAGCGTGCCGCCGTTGAAGATCCCCGCGTTGTTGAAGAGCACGTCGAGCCTGCCGAACTCGCTGACGGTGAGATCGACCGCGCTGCGCCAGTCGTCGTCGCTGGTCACGTCGAGGTGGACGTAGCGGGCTGCGTCGCCCAGCTCGTCGGCGAGGGCGGCGCCCTCATCGTCGAGCAGGTCGCCGATCACGACGTTGGCGCCCTCGGCGACCAGCATCCGTGCACTGGCTCCACCGATGTTGCGAGCGCCGCCACTGATCAGGGCGACCTTGCCGTCGACACGTCCCATGCGCGGGACGATAACATCGATTCGCCGTAGGGTAGAACACGTTCTACTTGCGTCCAGGACGCGGAAGGAGCCCCGTGACGATCCGTGTCGCCCAGGTCGGCACCGGCAACGCCGGCAGTCTCACGCTGCGCCAGCTCATCCAGGACGATCGGTTCGAGCTGGTGGCGGTCGGCGTCTCGTCCGGGGAGAAAGTGGGCGAGGACGCTGGCGGGCTCGCCGGTCTCGACGTCGTCACCGGCGTGGCGGCGGTGGGGAGCCTCGAGGCCGTCATCGCGGCCGAGCCTGAGTGTGTCGTCTACTGCGCCATGGGCGACACCCGTCCGGTCGAGGCCACCAACGACGTCTGCGCGCTCCTCCGTGCGGGCATCGACGTCGTCGGCTCGGCACCGGGGACGCTGCAGTACCCGTGGGAGACGATGCCGGACAAGGTGATCGAGAAGGTCGAGGCCGCTGCCCGCGCCGGCAATGCGTCGGTCTACGTCACCGGCGTCGACCCCGGCTTCGCGAGCGACCTGATCCCGCTCACGCTGGCCAGTACCTGCCAGCGGGTCGAGCGGATCACCTGCTACGAGCTCGCCGACTACGCGACGTACGACGGTGCTGAGGTGATGTTCGACCTCATGGGCTTCGGCCAGCCGCTGACCGAGACCCCGATGCTCTTCCTGCCCGGCGTGCTGGGCCTCGCGTGGGGAACCGCGATCCGGATGATGGCGACGGGCCTGGGCATCACGGTGGACGAGATCGTCGAGGACTGGGAGGCCGAGCCGGCACCCGAGTCCTACGACATCGCCGCCGGCAGGATCGAGAAGGGCACGATCGCAGCGCTCAAGTTCTCGATCTCCGGCCTGGTGGCCGGGCACCCGGCGATCGTGATCGAGCACGTCACCAGGACGCGCGACGACCTCCGGCCCGACTGGGCCCGGCCGTCTGCCGGCGGCGGCTCGTACCGGGTCGAGATCATCGGCGAGCCGAGCTACGTGGTCGACATCGTCCCCAGCAGCGCGCACGGCGACCACAACCACGCTGCGATCGTCGCCGCCTGTGGACGGATCGTGAACGCGGTTCCGGACGTCATCGCCGCGGCTCCGGGCATCCGCACGACGCTCGACCTGCCGCTGCCCACCGGACGCGGGACCTATGCGGCGCCCGTCGAGACCTCTGGGAGTGTTCAGTCGTGACTCGATGGACCCGCGATGAGCTCGAGGGAGCGTTCGCGCACTACACCGCCGAGGTGAAGGCGGCCAGCGCGAACAACGACTGGGGCCGCTTCGCGGACCTCTTCACCGAGGACGCCACGTATGACGAGCACCTCTACGGATTGTTCCGCGGTCGCGAGGAGATCCGCGCCTGGATCATCAAGACCATGACGACCATGCCGGGTTGCTGGATGCCGGACTACCCGAGCAGCTGGTACGTCCTCGACGAGGAGCGCGGGCGTATCGTCTGCGAGATCCTCAACCGGATGCAGGACCCGGGCGACGGGTCGATTCACGAGGCCGCCAACATCACGATCCTGACGTACGCCGGCGACCGCCTGTTCTCCAAGGAGGAGGACGTCTACAACCCCGCCAAGTTCACGGCAGTGATCACGGACTGGGCCCGAGTCGCCCATGACCACGGAACGCTGACGGCCGAGGGCGAGGCGTGGATGGATGCCGCACTGCCCGGGTGGCGCGGGGCCGCCTAGCGGCCACTCGGGACGCACCGTGTCGCATCTGGTGTGACACTTTCAGGATGGACAGTGCAGACGAACCCAGGAAAGAGCGCCTGGAGAAGCTCGTCCGGATCGAGTCCAAGGTTGCCGAGGCGGCCGAAGCCGCAGCGACTGCCGCAGCACGTGCTGTGGATGCGGCCAAGGCGGCTGAGGCGGCCAGCGTGTCCCGGGCGGCCAGGAAGGCCAAGGAGGCCAAGACCGCCAAGGCCGCGAAGGAAGCCGACACTGCGAGGACCAATGCCGCGAGAGCGGCCAAGGCCGCCAAGGCCGCCAAGGCCGCCAAGGCAGTCAGCACCGAGACCGTTCCCGATGCACCGCTGCCCAGCACATCGGCCACGTCTGGTCAGAAGTCGCGCCGTCGTCTCGAGGTGCGTCTCACCGACGACGAGCTCGACCAGATCAGGCAGCTTGCCGCCGAGGAGGGCCTCTCCGCGCCAGCGTTTGCGCGGTCCGTCCTGATCAGTGTTCTCGCGCGTTCGGACGATCGGTAGGACGGCCTACAACGGCGGATCGTCACGTCGGACGTCACCGCGACGGGTCCGCTGTGAGTTCACGATCAGCGAGAGGACGATGCCGAGCGCACCGACGATCATGAGGATGTAACCCACGGCGACCAGATCGACGCCGCCGAGGCGATCCTGGATGGCAAATACCAGTACGGCACCAGCGGCGATGAGTGCAAGAGCTCCACCGAAGTACATGAGCGGACCTTTCGTCGGACCCCGATCGGGCCGGGCGTCCGAATGCTATGGCAGAAGGCGTGCGAGGGCATTTCGGCCGTCGCTCGGCAAAGCCATCCGGACACAGTCGAGTCCTGCTAAGTTCCTCACAACTCGTTCGGTCTAGGAGACTGATGGCTCAGTTCTCAGAAGAGGTCCGCGGCGATGGAGTGTGCGTCGTTCGGGCCGACGGGGAGCTCGACCTGGCGACGGTCGAGGAGTTCATCGGAGTCGTCCGTGGATCGCTGAGCCGCGGTTCGGCGGTCGAGATCGACCTCGGCGACATCACATTCATGGATTCCAGCGGCTTGGGGGCCTTGGTTCGGTTGCGCAAGGAAGCCGATGGGCAAGATGCCTCCCTGTCTCTCACCAGGGTCACCGCATCAACGGACCGGCTGCTCCAGCTCACCGGTCTCCTCGACTACTTCGACATCCGCGCCACGCGGGACTAGCGATCACGATGCGGAACCCGAGCTGCCCCACGCCAAGGGCGGAACAGCCATGAGCTCGGTCCCGCCCGAGGACGGCTACATCCGCCCCGACGGACGCGACGCCGCTGCCGCTCGAGTCCCGAAGCATCCCCTCCGGGCTGTCGCCATCATCAGCATCGTCGGATTCGCCTTGACGGTGCTCTCCACCTGGGGAGTGGCCCGAACCGACGAGAACACCGAGCAACGGCTGCTTCAGGTCCAGTCCAAGCAGGCGGCAGCGGTGCTCTCGAGCGCCGCTCTCGTCGTCCAGCAGCCGATGAAGGCGGCGCTCGACGTGCAGGCGTTCGCCGAGGGAGGCCGCGCATCCGTGTTCGAGCGTGGCATGGGCACGAGCGTCGGTACTGATGACGGACAATTCGTCTCGGCCTCGTTGTGGCATCAGGAGCAGGGTCGGATCCGCAACGTGGCGAAGCTGGGAGTGAGCCCGGGAGTGGACGGCAGCGGGCCGGACGGGCAAGCGTTCCTCGGCCGCGCCCTCAAGGCCTCCACGGCGGTCGTGCAACGCGTCGACGTCGGAGGTCAGGTCCGCCTTGCGTGGGCGCTCGCCGACCCTGAAACCGGATATGTCGTCTACGCGGAACGTGCCGTCCCCGCTGACCGCAGGTCACGCGTGGACCGGGACTCGGCGTTCGCTGATCTCAGCTACGCCATCTACATCGGCAAGGGGACCGATCTGGCCGATTTGTCGACCACGGATGTCGATCCAGCCGACTTGCCGCTGAAGGGCGTGACGTATCGAACGGAAGTGCCCTTCGCCGACACGGTGATCACCCTGGTCACGTCTCCCAGGCGCCACCTCGGAAGTCCTCTGAGCCAGCGCCTCCCGCTCATCCTCGGAGTCGGCGGCCTGCTGCTGACCATCATCGCGGCGCTCGTCGCTCGCCAGCTCGTCCGTGCGCGGAGCGAGGCGGAGGCCAACACCGAGACGATCACCGCCCTGTACGAGCGTGACGACGTGCTCCACGAGGAGCAGCGTTCTCTCTTCGTGCGCCTCCAAAGGGCGCTTCTGCCGCAGGTCATCCCGGACATCCCGCAGATCGAGATCGCCTCGGAGTACGTGGCGGGCGCCCAGGGCGTCGACATCGGTGGCGACTGGTACAGCGTCATCGCCGTCGACGACGACCATTTCGCCTTCGTCGTGGGAGACGTCTCGGGCCATGGTGTCGACGCCGTAGCCGTCATGGCCCACGCCCGGTTCACCCTCCGGGCGTACCTGGTCGACGGTGACAGCCCGCAGCAAGCCCTCGAGAAGTGCTCGCGTCAGTTCGACATCTCGGTCGACGACCACATGGTCACCGCCATCGCCGGAATCGGGAACTGGCGTTCTGGCGAGATGGTCATGGCAAACGCCGGCCATCCGCCGCCGCTGCTCGTCACCGACGGCCAGACCGAGTACGTGTCGATACCAGCGGGACCGCCGCTGGGCATCGGGCCGTCGTCCTACGAGTCCACGACCGTCACGATGACCGGTGGGTCCACGTTGATCCTGTACACCGACGGGCTGATCGAGCGGCGCACCGAGGACATCGACACCGGCATGCGCCGTCTGGCTGATGTGGTTGGACCCATCGCGTCGGATCCCGTCGAGGCTCTCGTCGACCAGGTGCTGACGTCGTTGCGCGACGAGGACGCCGCCGACGACATTGCCGTCCTCGCCCTCCGGCGGTTGAGTTCATGAAGACAACCCTGGCCGCGGACATCAACGCACCCAGCGAGGCTCGGGCCTTCGTCGCCACTCTGCTCGGGACATCGCATCTGCCTGCGGGTGTGCTCGTCGAGAGGGTCGTGCTCATCGCCAGCGAGCTGGTGACGAACGCCGTGCAGGCCGGCGCCACCACGGTGGAGATCGGCGTGACCATCACGGCACAACGCCTGGACCTCGTGGTGATCGACGACGCCGGCGGATGGCCCACCCCCACCAGCGCGACACCCGACGACACTGCGGGACGTGGCCTCAGCATCGTCGACCACCTGGTCGACACCTGGGACGTCGCTTCACGGAAGCACGGCAAGGCGATCACGGCCAGCTGGTTCGACCAGAGCGACCAACGAGCCGACGGTGGAGTGCTCGCGGAATAACCGCAGATGAGCACGACATTCTGCGCGCGGGTCCGTGACAGTTCTGGCAGCCTTCCTCCATGACAATCGAGCCCACCCCCCTGGGCGAGCTGGTTGCCGTCGACTTTGACGCCTCCCAGACGCCGGAGCCCTGTTCGTATTGCCCGACGTGGCGATTCGAGTTCGTCGACGCGCCGGATGGATCATCCGTGCTGCGGGAATGGCACTTGGTCGACTGTCCGAAAGTGGCCAGAGCAAACGAGTAGGTCCGGGTCGACAATGGGTGGATGACCACCAAACGCGCGATCGTCATCCTGCTCGTCGCCATCGCCGTGATCGTCCTGCTCGGCGTGCTCTTCGGCGTCGACCTCGGCTCAGGAGGCTCGGGATCGGGCACGGGCGGCTACTGACAGGCTGTGCCTGTGACCTTCCACGACCTCCACCACGCGGACGCCCCGCTGGTGCTTCCCAACGCCTGGGACGTCGGATCGGCCATCGCGTTCCTCGATGCCGGCTTCGAGGCGATCGGCACCACCAGCTTCGGGGTCAGCGCGGCTAGCGGCCGGCCCGACGGAGACGGGGCGAGCAAGGACGCCACCGTCGCGCTGGTCCACGCCCTGCAGGGTTTGCCGGCCTTCGTCACGGCCGACGTCGAGGACGGATTTGCTGACGATCCCGACACTGTCGCCGAGTTCGTCGCGGGCTTGGGTGTCGCCGGCATCAACATCGAGGACAGCGCCGACGGGGCGTTGACTCCCGCAGATCGCCACGCCGCCAAGGTCGCCGCGATCAAGTCCCGGACGCCGGAGGTGTTCATCAACGCCCGAATCGACAACTACTGGTTCGGAGAGGAGGCCACGATCGCCGCAGTGCTCGAACGCGCCGCCACGTACGTCGAGGCGGGCGCGGACGGCATCTTCATCCCCTTCGTCCCCGGTGCCGTCTCACCCGAGGACCTCGCCATGATCACCTCGGACGTCCCGGTCCCGGTCAACGTCCTCGTCGACCCGACCCTGACCCTCACCGAGCTGGGCCGGCTCGGCATCCGGCGCATCAGCACCGGCTCACTGCCGTACCGCGCCGCCGTCGACGCCGCGGTCGCCGTGGCCACCGCGGTGCGCGACGACGGACGCCCCGCCCCTGCGACGTCGTACCACGTCGCGCAGGAGCAGCTGGCCAAGTACGCACCGCTTCTGTCGTCCTGACCATGCGTGCGCCCGCGCGTGGATGGTCAGTTCTGACTAAGACTTTGGGTGAGGAAGATCAGCCCTTTGCACGATACGAGCAGCGTCGTGCCCGGCCTAGTCTCAAGGCATCGACCGCCCTGCACTGTCAGGGACAGTGGGTCCACAACGTGCAGGGCGGTCGCAGATCATGCCGGTGGCTCGAACCCTGAAGCGCGTTCAACCTCGGGCTCGGAATCCGCCTCGTCCGGCGACCCAGGCTGATCTTCGAGCGGATCGCCCTGGGGGGTGACGTCAGGTGGTTCTTGAGGTGTCTCGCTCATCGAGATCTCCTAGTAGTCGATGGTCGTCTGTTGATGCCTTGTCGCCATCGTCGCCCTGTGCGGCCGGCCGCGCATCCCGCACCGCGTCGCCTTCATGCGACGCCTCTCCCAAGACCGCAACGTCAAGCTCTTGGAGATGGCCGAAGAGAGATCATCAGCAAGCGCGACGAACTGGACGGCTTGAGCTCGGAAGGGTCACAGCAACAGATGGGCGGACCACCCGGAGTTCTGCGTGAGCCCGTGTGATCCGCCTTTGAGCTGGAAGTACCCAAAGTCGTGCTCATCATGCGCCCAGGCCCATGGCCTCTGAAGTGGCTGAACGCAGCCAACCTGGGTACTGGCTTGCTTGACGGTCGATCGGTCAGCACCCTCGCGTCCTCACCCGCGAGATGACCATGCCGCCATCGCGCCGCTCGGCGCGCCGAGGGTCACCCGGAGGACCTTCGGCCCCACGGTCACTCCGACGGCGATTCAGATGTCGTCGTACAGCTCGAGCTCGTGTGGGTGCGGGCGGAGCTGCACGGGCGCGATCTCCTCGGTGCGCTTGTACTCGATCCACGTCTCGATCAGGTCGGGCGTGAACACGTCGCCGGCGGTGAGGTACTCCTGTCGGCCCCGAGTGGGTCGAGCACCGCGTCGAGCGAGCTGGGCTCGTGATCGATCGGTGCTTTCGGGTGGACAATGACCCATGGGCGAAAGGACGTTCCTGGTTGGCCGCGACGTCGAGCGTCAGATGCTGCGCTCGGCGCTGGAGGCGTCCGCGGCCGGATCGCCGAGGGCCGTCATGGTCGTCGGAGAGGCCGGTGCCGGCAAGACCAGTCTGGTGCGGGAGACTGCCGCGGTGGCTACGGATGCCGGCCACACCGTGCTGTGGGGCAACTGCCTGCGGTTCGGTGCGAACACCTCTCCGTTCCTGCCGATCGGTCAGTTGCTCACCCAGTGGCACCGCGCAGCGTCGCCGGCGGATCGCGAGAGAGTGCTCGCTGGAGCGGGGCAGCTGGCGACGATCGCGCCTGCCCTCGGGGTCGGTGACCCGTCGGTGGAACCGGGGCAGCTCATCCCACTCGCGGCGGCTGTGCTGGACCGTATCGTGGCAGCAACTCCCACGGTGCTGGTGGTCGATGATCTCCAGTGGGCCGACAGCGCCTCCCTGGATCTGTTGGCCTACCTGCTAGCCGGCTTCGGTGCGGGCCAGCGGCTGGCCGTTCTGGCGACATACCGCGACACCGAGCTGGGTGAGGGGCACCGGCTGCATGGCTGGCTCGCCGACATGGTGCGGCTACCGGCGATCTCGCGGATCCGGCTGGAGCGGCTGCAACTCGCCGAGACCGAGGAGCTCATCGCCCGACTCGTCGGGCAGCCGCGCTCGGGTAGCCAGGCCGCGGAGGTGTTCGAGCGTTCGGCGGGAAATCCGTACCTGACCGAGCTGCTGGTCCGTGACCGTGGAAGCGCGGCTGACGGTCCCGAGGACACCGTCCTACAGGAGGTGTTGCTTGCGTCCTGGCATGGGTTGGCGGCGCCGGCCCGCGGCCTGCTGCAGCTGCTGGCCGTCGGTGGACGCCCTCTCCATACCGATGTCCTCGAGCGGATGGCTGAAGCACGGGGGCTGGGCGGAGGGTTGGTCCGATCCTCCCTCGACGAGGCGGCCGGCGCCGGACTCCTCATCCGAGACCGAGGACAGGTCTGGTTCCACCACCCACTGGTGGCCGAGGTTGTCGCTTCGATCGTCGAGCCGCTCGACCTTCTGGATATCCATCGCGAGTACGTCGCGGTGCTCGAGGCCGGCACCGATCTGGCACCGGCTTCGCGGGCGGCGCATCTGGCCCTGCATCATCACGGCGCCGGGCACCCCGATGAGGCATTCAGCTGGTCGTTGCGCGCCGCCGAGGAGGCCGGCCGGGTGCGCGCGTTCGCTGAGGAGTCCGAGCACCTGCACCGCGCCTGTGAGTTGTGGGAGCAGGCCTCGCTCGAGGTGCGCATTTCCGCCGGGGAGCGCACCGACCTGCTGGAGCGCGCCAGTGTGAGTGCCCGGAGCGCGGGCGAGCACATGCTCGCGGTGCAGCTGCGGGAGCAGGCTGTCGCGCTCGTCGAACCCGAGGCCGACCCGGCCCGCGCCGTGCGCCTGCGGCTCCCTCTTCACGACCTCCGGGTGGTGAGCGGACTCGAGGTCGGCCCCGACGTCCGGGTGAGCGCGGCCGTCTTCGAGCTCGCGGAGAAATGCCCGGACACCGTGGAGCATGCGCTCGCCCTGGCGTCCTTGGCCAACGCCGAGTATTGGAACGGCCGGCCCGAGGCCGCGGAGCATGCTGGGCAAGCGGTGCAACAGGCGCTCGACCTGGAGTCGGACGAGGCCCTCGCAACCGCACTCGGCGTCCGTGCCCAGACCCGGTTCGGGACTCCCGAGGGACTCGAGGATGCCGAGCGGTCAGTGTCCCTCGCCGGCTCGACCGGGGACCGGGTTCTCTTGGGGAGGGCTGCCTTCCACCGCGCCGCCGCGTACATGGGGCTCGGCCGCTTGACCGACGTCGCCGACTCGATCCTGGAGGTCTACTACCAGATCGTGGCCGCCGGGTCGGTGCACGACGCGATGGTCGCGTCGCCGGCGCTCGCTGCCCTGACCCTGGCGGATCTCGGCCGCCCGGCCGAGGCGCGGGTTCTGTTGCGCGAGGCCTTGAGCCGTCGCCTCGCCCCCGACGACGCCATGGACGTCCGGATCTGCGCCGCGGTTCTCGCTTTGCGCAACGGAGATGAAGAGCTGGCCGGAGACCACCTGGCCCGGGTGCGGGAGCTGCTGCCCCAGGACCGGGCGGCCGGCAGCTTCGTGAACCGCGTCGAGCCCCAGGCCCTGTGGCTGGCCGGCGATGGGGATCAGGCTCTCGCCCTGGTCGAGACGCTGATGCCCAGGGCCGCCGAGATCGGGTTGGACGCGGACGAGATGCTCCTCTGGGCCACGCGGTCGTGCGCAGATCTGGCCGAGTCCGGCCAGCGGGCTGAGGCGGTGGCGTGGCACGATCGGATCGATCGTCTGCGCGGTGACGGGCCCCGATTTCCCCCGTGCTCTCCCGACGACCTGTTGCATCCCGCGAAGGGGCACATCCACGCCGCCGAGCGTGCTCGGTGCCTCGGCGAACCGGATCAGCCGCTACTGTGGGATGCCGCCGCCACGGCCTGTGCCGAAGCCGGACTGGTGTGGGAGGAGGCTCTGGCCCGATACCGCCTGGCGCAGGCGATCCTCAACACCCGTGGCGCGCGGGACGCCGCCGCCTCCGCACTGCGCCGCTCAGCGCGGATCGCCTCGGACCTCGGCGCGCAGCCGATCCTGGATGAAGTCACCGGGCTGGCCCGCCATGCCCGCATCCCGCTCGACGAACCTGTGTCAGCGGAGACCGCACCGACGGACGACAACTCGGTGTGGGCGACGCTGACCGCACGGGAGCGCGAGGTGCTCTCCCACCTCGTCGCCGGCCGCACCTACGCCGAGATCGCCGCCTCCCTCTTCATCAGCCAGAAGACCGTGAGCGTCCACGTCTCCAACGTCTTGCGCAAGACCGGGACCTCAAGCCGGATCGAGGTTGCCGAAATGGCCCGACGCAGCGCGCCGAAGATGCCGACCGGCCCCTTCGGGTGAAGGAGCCGGCCGGAAAGCGGTTGACCGGCACGTCAGACCAGCCGGGCAGCGGCCGCGTCCGGGGTCCGGGGCAGTCCGCCGACGGGAGCTGACTGCAGGATCCGATTGCAGTCGGCGGCCCAGTGCTCCGCCGCGTCGGCCGTTCGCGGGAGGCTCGAGACCTCGAAGACGCAAAGGTGCTCTGTCGTCGGCAGCCCCGGGTCCGTGATGGCGGCCGCCGGCAGGGCGGTCGCGAACGAGATGAGCCCGAACGCGGCGAGCGTGGAGGCGATCTTGCTGCTCGTGTTTCGCTTCATGATGGATTCCTTCCAGACTGTGTTTCGGCACTTCGACTCTGGTTGCCGCGGACTCCAGCCACATCCGAACCATCCCCTCAGATCCGGGACTTGCATCCTTAGATGCGAGATCCGGGCAGCACCTCCCGGCGCGCTCTGCCGAGCGCTGACGCAGTGCACAGTCGGCTTGGTCAACCAAGCGAAACCCCGGGCTCCGTTGGATCCCGGGGTTTCGTGGTTTCGACAAGCTCAACCAGCAAGTGGCGGCTCAGATGTCGTAGTACAGCTCAAACTCGTGCGGGTGCGGGCGGAGCTGCACGGGCGCGATCTCCTCGGTGCGCTTGTACTCGATCCACGTCTCGATCAGGTCGGGCGTGAACACGTCACCGGCGGTGAGGAACTCGTGGTCGGCCTCGAGCGAGTCGAGCACCGCGTTGAGGGAGGTCGGCACGTGGTCGATCTGTGCGTACTCCTCGGGCGGCAGCTCGTAGATGTTCTTGTCGACCGGGGCGGGCGGCTCGATCTTGTTCTTGATGCCGTCGAGGCCGGCCAGCAGCAGCGCCGAGAAGGCGAGGTACGGGTTGCTGGACGGGTCGGGGCAGCGGAACTCGATCCGCTTGGCCTTGGGGTTCGAGCCGGTGATCGGGATGCGGACGCAGGCGGACCGGTTGCGGGCCGAGTAGACCAAGGCGATCGGGGCCTCGAAGCCCGGCACCAGACGGTGGTAGCTGTTGACCGACGGGTTGGTGAAGGCGAGCAGAGATGGAGCGTGCTTGAGGATGCCGCCGATGTAGTGCCTGGCGAGATCGGACAGGCCGCCGTAGCCGGCCTCGTCGTAGAACAAGGGCGAGCCGTCGTTCCAGACCGACTGGTGCACGTGCATGCCTGAGCCGTTGTCGCCGAAGATCGGCTTCGGCATGAACGTGACCGTCTTGTCGTTGGCCCAGGCCGTGTTGCGCACGATGTACTTGAACTTCATGAGGTCGTCGGCGGCCCGGAGCAGGGTGTTGAACTTGTAGTTGATCTCGGCCTGGCCGGACGTGCCGACCTCGTGGTGGCCGCGCTCGAGGACGAGTCCGGCGTCCTGCAGGTTGGTCATCATGTCGTTGCGGAGGTCGGCCAGCTTGTCCGTCGGCGCGACCGGGAAGTAACCGCCCTTGTAGCGCACCTGGTATCCGCGGTTGTCCTGGATGTCGTCACCGGTCGACCAGGCGGCCTCCGCCGAGGTGATCTCATAGAACGACTTGTTGGCGCTGGTGCCGTAGTTGACCCGGTCGAAGATGTAGAACTCGGCCTCGGGCGCGAAGTACGCGGTGTCGCCGATGCCGGTGGTCGCGAGGTACGCCTCCGCCTTGCGGGCGATGTTGCGCGGGTCCCGGGAGTACGCCTCGCCGGTGATCGGGTCGTGGACGAAGAAGTCCATCGCGATCGTCATGCGCGCCTTGAACGGATCGACGTAGGCCGTGCTCACGTCGGGGAACAGCACCATGTCGGACTGGTCGATCGTCTGGAAGCCTCGGACCGAGGAGCCGTCGAAGGCCACGCCGTTCTGCACCATGTCCGCGTCGAACGTCGAGGCGGGCAACGTGAGCTGCTGCTGGATGCCGGGAAGGTCGGTGAATCGGACATCGAGGTACTCGACACCCTCGTCCTTGATGAACTTGAACAGCTCGTCGGCGTTGCCGAACATGGGGCCTCCTCGGCCGCGGTCATCCGCGGCCATCGCTTGTCTTACCGACGTTATGGTCAGGCAGTTTCCCGACCGTCAACGCTTTGTTTCGGGCATGTTACAAGTCACGCGAGGGATGCGCGTCGGTGGCCGTCAGGGCCCGGATGCTCGCTGTGTAGTCTCCGGGTCGTGCAGACCGTCTCCATCGGCCGACGAATCGTCGCGCTGGTCATCGACTGGTTCGCGGCCGTGCTCAGCGCCGCCGCGGTCGCCGGCAGCACCGTGCCGCCCGAGGGCCTGCGCGAGTCGTTCCTCGTCTCTGGCGTGTTCATCGTCGAGGTCGGCCTGCTGACGGGCCTGCTCGGATTCTCGATCGGCAAGCGGCTGGTGGGCCTGGAGGTGGAAGGTCCCGATGGTCGTCCGATCGGCGTACCGAGGGCGCTGCTGCGGACGTTCCTGCTGTCTCTCGTGATCCCGGCGCTGCTGATGAACCACGAACGCCGCGGGCTCCACGACATCGCGGCGCGGTCGCGCGTGGTCAAGCTCGGGAGCTGAGGCTCAGCCCTTCATCGCCTTGCGGGCGCCCTTCATGCTCGTGGGCATGGGGCCGCGCGGCATCGGGGCGGCGGGACGCATCGCGTCGAGGGCCTTGAGCTTGTTCAGCACGCCGGTCTGCTCGGCCGGCCTGATGGTCTTCTTCATCTTCTGGATGTGCTTGTTGAGCTTGGTGAGCTTGACCTCGCCGTCGCCGTTGCCCACGACGACCTCGTGCACAGGGATCTCGTCGCCGCCGATGCGGACGTGCTTCTTGCGCTCGGCTCCGAGCAGGCCGCGGACGCGAGCGGGGTTGCCCTCGCCGACCAGGATGATGCCCGGGCGTCCGACGACGCGGTGCACGACGTCCTGGTTCTTGGTGAAGGCGATGGCCGGCTTGACGTTCCAGCCGCGCTTGAGCATCTGCAGCGCGCCGGCGGCGGCACCGGGCTGACCCTCGACCTGGGCGTACGCGGCTCGCTCGGCTCGACGTCCGAAGACGATGAGCACAGCCAGCAGGCCGGTGAGCAGGCCGAAGATGACGGCCATCGTGATCCCGAACCCGCCCTGGCCGAAGACGAACAGTCCGGCGACGGCGAAGACGCCACCCACCACCAGGAACCACAGCAGCAGGATGAGCCCGATGTTGCGGTCGGTGCGCTTGGTGATCGTGTACGCCTGGCGCATCTGGCGCAGGCGTCCCTTGGCTGGCTCAGGGGTGGCGGTGGACATGGCGTCGAGTCTACTGGCCGATGGCTGTACCGATGACGGGGTCGCCGGCGTGGGAGCGGGCGGCCACCGCCTGCTGGTAGAGGCGTCCGGCGCGGTACGACGACCGCACCAGCGGACCGGACATCACTCCGGCGAACCCGATGTCGTCGGCCTCGTCCTTGAGCTCGACGAACTCCTCGGGCTTGACCCACCGCTCGACCGGGTGGTGCCGCTTGGACGGACGGAGGTACTGCGTGATGGTGAGCAGGTCGCAGCCGGCGTCGTGCAGGTCGCGCATGGCCTGGCTGATCTCCTCGCGGGTCTCGCCCATGCCGAGGATCAGGTTGCTCTTGGTGACGAGTCCGTAGGCCCGCGCCTGCCTGAGCACGTCGAGGGAGCGGTCGTAGCGGAACGCCGGGCGGATGCGCTTGAAGATGCGCGGCACGGTCTCGACGTTGTGGGCCAGCACCTCGGGGCGCGAGTCGAAGACCTGCTCGAGCAGCTCGGGGATGCCGTTGAAGTCGGGGATGAGGTTCTCGACGCCGGTGCCGGGGTTGAGTTCATGGATCTGCCGGACGGTCTCGGCGTACAGCCACGCACCGCCGTCGGGCAGGTCGTCGCGGGCGACGCCAGTGATCGTGGAGTAGCGCAGCTGCATCTTCTTGACGCTCTCGGCCACGCGGCGCGGCTCGTCACGGTCGAGCGGGTCGGGCTTGCCGGTGTCGATCTGGCAGAAGTCGCAGCGGCGGGTGCACTGCTCGCCGCCGATGAGGAACGTGGCCTCGCGATCCTCCCAGCACTCGAAGATGTTGGGGCAGCCCGCTTCCTGGCAGACGGTGTGCAGGCCCTCGCTCTTGACGAGGTTCATCAGCTCGTTGTACTCCGGACCCATCTTCGCCCGGGTCTTGATCCACTCCGGCTTCTTCTCGATGGGGGTCTCGGCATTGCGGACCTCGAGGCGCAGCATCTTGCGGCCTTCAGGAGCGATTGTCACGCCCTCCACTGTACGCGGGCTGGGCAACGCCGCAGGATCGCCTCAAGGCGCCTCTCCTTGCTCCGATCCGGGTTCGCGCGGCGTCGCATCTCGCCTGGCGGCGTTGTCGTCGGTCGCCGCACAACCCCGGTGCGCCTCCCTCCTCTGCCTTGCCAGCCGAGCGCGTCACCACGCGCCCCTCGAACCGGAACAAGGAGAGACACCTTAGTCTCGAAGAATGCCCTCCCTCGATCGTGACTGGGCGCGTCCAGGGCCGACTCGCGTGCAGGCGCGTCGCGACGTCTACATGGCCGCGGCGGTGGCCATCCTGTCGGTGGCCAGCACGGAGGTCTGGCACAGCGCGTACGGTGCGTCCCTCGGGTGGCGCGGCGTCGAGGCGTTCATCTGGTTCGGCCTCGCAGGGCTCGCGCTCGCCGGCCGTCGACGCTTCCCGTTGTCGACGCTCATGGTCGAGTCGGCCGTGTTCATCGTCATCGGTGAGCGGCTCCAGGCCCTGGCCGGCGTCTTCACGATCCAGATGATCCTGTTCGCCTCGATCTACGCAGCCTGGGCCTGGTCGCGCCGATCGAGGGCGCTCGTCGTCGTGACCGGCGTCGTGCTGGTGGCGATGTTCGGCTGGCTGTCCTGGTCGTTCACGCAGCCCGACCGGGTTCCGCGCAACCCCGACGTCGGGATGCTCGACGCCTTCACGGCGACCGTCATCTACGGCGTCGCCATCAACATCATCTTCTTCTTCGGAGCCATCGCCTGGGGTCACTCGGCGTGGCGAAGCGCCCGGCAGCGCGCGCAGATCGAGGAGCAAGCCGAGCGCGAGCGGGCGCGTCAGGCCGCCGAGCGGGAGAGCGCCGTCCAGGCCGAACGGGTTCGCATTGCCCGCGACCTGCACGACGTCGTGGCCCACCACGTCAGCGGCATCGGCGTGCAGGCAGCGGGCGCCGGGCGTGTGATCGGCGTCGAGCCCGAAGCCGCCCGCGAGGCGCTGACGACGATCGAGAACTCGTCACGTCAGGCCGTCACCCAGATGCACCAGCTCGTGGGCCTCCTGCGGACGACCGACGAGGCACCGGCCGACGACCGCGGGCCGAAGCCGGGGCTCGCCGACATCGCCACGCTCGCCTCGGCCGACGCCGTGCCGGTCGTCGAGCACCGCGTGGTGGGGGAGCCGTTCGACGTGTCCGACACGGTCGCGCTGTCTCTCTACCGCGTCGCCCAGGAAGCGGTCGCCAACGTGCGGCGCCACGCACTGGCGCGCCGCGCCGCCGTGGTGGTTCGCTACGTGGACGACGGCGTCCGGGCGGCCGAGGTCGAGGTCACCGACGACGGTCGAGGCCCCGACACCAGCGGCGGGGGAGACGGCGGTTTCGGGCTCACCGGCATCCGCGAGCGTGCCGCGATGCACGGGGGAGAGGCCGAGATCGGTCCACGGCCGCAAGGCGGGTTCCGCGTACGGGTCCGCATCCCGGTGGGCTCCGGATGAGTGCGCCCACCACGGTGCTTCTCGTGGACGACCAGGAGCTCGTGCGGGTCGGCTTCTCGATGATCCTCGAGGTCGAGCCGGACATCGAGGTCGTCGGTGAGGCGCGCGACGGTGACGAGGCCGTGCAGCAGGTGGCCGCCCTGACGCCTGACGTCGTGCTGATGGATGTTCAAATGCCTGGCACCGATGGCATCGCCGCCACCACCGAGGTCGCGCGCGACCACCCGGAGAGCCGCGTCCTGATCCTCACCACGTTCGACGACGACGACTACCTGTTTGCGGCCCTGAAGGCCGGAGCCAGCGGTTTCCTGCTCAAGAACTGCCCGCCCGAGGACCTGGTGCAGGCGATCCGGCTGGCGGCCGAGGGCCACGCCCTGCTCGCCCCGGAGGTCACGCAGCGGGTCATCGAGCGGTCCACGGCCGGGCACGACCGCAGCGAGGATCCGCGAATCGCCCTGCTGACCGAGCGAGAACGCGACGTCCTCATCGCCCTGGCCCGCGGCATGAGCAACGCCGAGATCGCCGCCGACCTGTTCGTCAGCGGGGCCACGGTCAAGTCGCACGTCTCGCACATCCTCACCAAGCTGGACGCCCGCGACCGTGTGCAGGCCGTGATCGCCGCGCACGAGTCCGGCCTGATGGATCCCCCTCCCGGCCGATAGGAGGATCCTCCTCGCGGGCGATGATCTGGACCGCGGTGCATACCTAGCGTGGTGGGCATGTTGGAGACACGCTCGCTCACCCGCACCTACGGCGACAAGGTCGTCGTCGACCACATCGACCTGCAGGTCCGCCCCGGTCGCATCACCGGATTCGTCGGCGCCAACGGCGCGGGCAAGACCACCGCGATGCGCATGCTCATGGGAGTGCTCGCCCCGACCTCGGGCATCGTGCTCTGGAACGGTGAGCCGGCCGGTCCCGCCGAGCGCCGCCGGTTCGGCTACATGCCGGAGGAGCGCGGACTGTACCCGCGCATGAAGGTGCTCGAGCAGCTCACCTACTTCGCCCGCCTGCACGGTGTCTCCACTCCTGACGCACGTGAGCGGGCCCGCACTCTGCTGCACCACTTCGGGCTCGACGACCGCGAGGACGACCTGCTCGACACGCTGTCGCTCGGCAACCAGCAACGGGTGCAGATCGCCGCCGCGCTGGTGCACTGGCCCACGGCCCTCGTGCTGGACGAGCCGTTCAGCGGGCTCGACCCGCTGGCCGTCGACTCGATGGTCGACCTGCTGCGCGACGAGGCGTCCGACCTGCCGTTGCTGTTCTCCAGCCACCAGCTCGAGCTCGTCGAGCGATTGTGCGACGACCTGGTGATCCTCGCCGACGGACGCGTCGTGGCCTCCGGGCCGGTCGACGAGCTGAGCCGGCGCGGGGCCGACCGCTATCGGGTCGAGCTCGACGGTGAGGACGCAGCATGGCTCCGCGACGTTCGCGGTCTCGAGGTCGTCGACGTCGACGGCTCGGTGGCCCTGCTCGACCTCGACGGGCTCAAGGCCGCCGACCTCGCCCGCATCGTCGTCGAGCGCAGCTCGGTGGTCGAGCTGTCCCGCGCCCGCCAGCCACTGTCCGAGATCTTCCGGGAGGCCGTCCGATGAACACGCAGAGCAGCACCGAAGCAGCCGACACGACCCGCGGGCTGTGGCGGATCGTCGCCGAGCGCGAGATCACGACCCGCATGCGCGACAAGACGTTCCTCGTCAGCACGGCGGTCATGCTGGTGGTGCTCATCGGGTCCATCGCCATCATGGGCTGGATGTCCGGGCGCCACCACGAGCGTGACGTGGCAGTCGTCGATCCGGCCGGCCGCGCGATCGTCGAGAAGGCCACGGACGTCGCGACCAGGCTCGACAAGAACACGTCGTTGACGGCGCGGACCGTCGAGAACGTCGCCTCCGCCGAGTCGAGCGTGCGCAGTGGCAAGGTCGACGCCGCGCTCGTGCCGTCAGACCGTGGCTACGAGGTCGTCGGTGACGGCGAGATCGACGACGTCACCTCCCAGGCGCTGTCCGCGACGGTGGCGACCGCCGTGCTCGACCAGAACGCCCGAGCCCTCGACGTCGACCTCGACCGGCTGCAGGCAGGGACGGCGGTCGACGAAAGACTGCTCGACCCCGGATCGAAGGATTCCGGGATGCGGAAGATCGCGGCCTTCGTGTTCGTGCTGGTGTTCTACGTGACGGCTCTCGGTTCCGGGATGATGATCGCGCAGAGCGTGACACAGGAGAAGGAGAGCCGGGTCGTGGAGATCCTGGCCGCCGCCGTCCCGATCAGGGCCCTGCTGTGGGGCAAGATCGCCGGCAACACGGTGCTCGCGATCGGCCAGGTCGTGCTGCTCGTGGCCACGGGTGCAGTCGCCCTCCTGCTGACGGGTCGCGGAGACGACTTGCGCGTCGTCGGCCCCGCCATGGGCTGGTACGTGGTGTTCTTCGTCCTCGGCTTCGTGGCGCTGGCGAGTCTTTGGTCCGTCGCCGGCTCGCTGGCGTCGCGGCAGCAGGACCTGCAGGCGACGACGATGCCCGGCCAGGTCCTGCTCTTCGCGCCGTACATCCTCGCCGTGACCGCGGGTGAAGGCGTCAAGACGGTGGTCTCGATGCTCCCGGTCGTGTCCACGATGATGATGCCGGCCCGGATGGCCGAGGGCCCGGTGCCCGGGTGGCAGGTGGCCGTCGCGATCCTCACGACGCTGGTGGCGGCGCTGCTGATGGTGCGCGTGGGTGCGGCGGCATACGAACGGACGCTGCTGCGCACGGGCAACCGGATCGGCTACCGCGAGGCGCTCACCCGGGCGTCAGTGAGAGCTGAGCCCGAGCACCGGGACGACGGCATGGTCGACGGTCTCGAGGTCGGGCGACGGCGTGTACGGATCCCAGGTGAGCAGCTCCCGGAGGTGCGGGGCGACCGCGTCGGCGGCCTCGGGCACGGTGACCCGACGGCCGAGCTCGATGCTCAGGGACGTGACGCCCGCGTCGGCTATGCCGCACGGCACGAACCGGTCGTACCAGGACATGTCGACGTCGGCGTTCAGCGAGAACCCGTGCATCGTGACCCCGCGCGAGACCCGGATGCCGATCGCCGCGATCTTGCGCTCGAGCCGCGCGTCATCGGCTCTGCCAGATTGCCGACCTCCGTCGGCGGGAAGCCAGACGCCGGAGCGACCCGGCACCCGTCCTGAGCCGACGCCGAGGTCGGCGACCGCGCGGATCAGTGCCTCCTCGACCCGTCGGACGTAGTCGACGACCAGCACGTGCGACGGCAGCTTGGTGATCGGGTAGCCGACGAGCTGGCCCGGGCCGTGGAAGGTGATCTTGCCGCCGCGGTCGACGTCGATGACCGGGGTCCCGTCGAGTGGTCGCTCGTGGGGCTCGGTGCGCTTGCCGGCGGTGTAGACGGGCGGGTGCTCGAGGAACAGCGCGGTGTCGTCGATCAGGTCGTCGGCGCGGTCGGTGAGCAGCTTCCGCTGGAGCTCCCAGGCCTCGTCGTACGGCAGCGCGTCGTCGCCGTACCAGTCGTCGAGGATCCGCATGCTCGTCAGTTTACTGCGGCTGTGGATGACGGCCCCTGCCGGCGAACCGGCCCGACGAGACTGGCCGGATGGACGCGCTGATCGGACTGCTCTGGCTGGTGGCGGCCTGGCTGGGCGGTGCCGACCACGATGCGGAGTGCCTGCTGCTGGGTGGTCTCGACGCCGCAAGGGCGCAGGCGTTCACCACGGGCGACCGCGAGCGCCTGAGCGAGGTCTACGTCGACGAGCACGCGGCCCGACCCGATGTCGAGGTGCTCGAGTCCTACCGCGAGCGCGGGCTGCGGCTCGACGGCATGCTGCTGGTGCGTGAGTCGTGTCGCGTCCTCGATCGCACGAAGCGCAAACTGACGTTCGATGTCGTCGACCGCCTCGGCCGCACCACGGTGCGAACTGCCGACGGTCACCGCCGTGGCCTGCCCCGCGACCGGCCGACCCGGCGAACCATCGTGCTCGCGCACACGGCCGACGGGTGGCGCGTCGCGGCCGTGCGAAGGGGCTGAGTCCGTCTCGCGGGTCTGTGCGCGGGATCGGGCGTCAGCGCAGCGCCGACTCGAGGGCCTCGACGATGTCGTGGTGGTCGAACGTGAAGCCGGCCTCGCGCAGCGCGAGGGAGTCGAGGCGCAGCGAGCCGAGCAGGTCGTCGGCCACCTTGCCGAGGACCGTCCTGAGCACGAACGTCGGCGCGACGAGCACGGTGGGTCGATGCAGTGCGTCGCCCAGCGCGTCGGTGAACTCCGCGTTCGTGGGCGGTTGCGGCATGCCGATGTTGAAGGGCCCCGAAGCGGTCGGGTGCTCGAGGAGGAACGTCACGGCGCGGAGCCAGTCGTGCAGCGACACCATCGCCATGTACTGCCGACCGGTGCCGAGTCGCGCGCCGGCGCCGAGCTTGAACATCGGCACCAACGGACCGAGCAACCCGCCCCGGCGGTCCAAGGGCAGCGTGGTGCGCAAGATGCAGACCCTCGCGCCTGCGTCGTCGGCCGGCTGGGTCGCCTGCTCCCAACGTTGCACGAGCTCGGACAGGAATCCCGTGCCGGGCTCCCTCGACTCGGTGAGGATCTCGTCGCCGCGATCGGGCCCGTAGTAGCCCATGGCCGACCCCGACAGGAGGGCCGGCTTGTTGTCGGATGCCGCGACGGCCCGCGCCAAGGTGGTGGTGGCGTCGATGCGCGAGGCGAGGAGCTCACGACGGACGCGACTCGTGCGAGGAAAGCGCCCGACCGACGAGCCGGACAGGTTGACGACGGCGTCGGCCCGGTCGATGACGATCTGGTCGAGCCGGCCGGTGCGCGGGTCCCACAGCGAGGCGTCTGACGACGAGTCGTCCGTGCGGACGAGTCGGGTGACCTGGTGGTCCTGCTCGCGCAGGTGGGCGACGAGTGCCGTGCCCAGGAAGCCCGAGGCACCCCCGATGACGACGTGCATCCCGGTGCTCAGGAACCCAGCTCGGCTTCGAAGGACCCGTTCTGGAGACGCTCCTTGACGGCCGTGAGGAAGCGACCGGCATCGGCTCCGTCGATGATGCGGTGGTCGTAGGTGAGCGCGAGGTACGCCATGCTGCGCACCGCGATGCTCTCGCCGCCGCGGTCGTCGGTCATGACGACCGGCCGCTTGACGACGGCGCCGACTCCGAGGATCGCGACCTGCGGCTGGTTGATGATCGGCGTGTCGAACAGCGCGCCGTTGCTGCCGAGGTTCGTGACGGTGAACGTGGCGCCGGAGATCTCGTCGGGCGAGATCTTGTTGGTGCGCGTGCGCTCGGCGACGTCGGCGATCTTGCGGGCGAGACCGGCGATCGACAGGTCACCCGCGTCGCGGATGGTCGGGACGAGCAGACCGCGCTCGGTGTCGACGGCCACGCCGAGGTGCTCACCGTCGGGATAGGTGACGGTGCCCTCGTCGGCGTCGAGTGCCGCGTTGACCTTCGGATGCGCCTTCAGGGCCTCCACGGCGGCCTTGGCGAAGAACGGCAGGAAGGTGAGCTTGACGCCCTCGCGCTCGAGGAAGGCGTCCTTCTGCCGCGCGCGCAGGCGGGCGATCTCGGTGACGTCGACCTCGTGGACCTGGGTCAGCTGGGCCGAGACCTGGAGCGACTCGACCATGCGCTTGGCGATGGTCTTGCGCAGCCGGCTCAGCTTCTCGGTCTTGCCGCGCAGGGGAGACGGCTCCGTCGCGGCTGGAGCCGACGTGCTCGATGCTGCTTCCGCCGGTGTCTTGTCGGCGGCGTCGAGGACGTCCTGCTTGCGGATGCGGCCGCCGACGCCGGTGCCGGTGATGGCGGCGAGGTCGACGCCGTGCTGCTTGGCCAGCTTGCGGACGATCGGGGTGACGTAGGTGTCGCCGCCGCCCTGGGTGCCGGCGCCTGAGGTGCCGGAGTCGGACGTGCCGGACGACGGTGCGGGCGGGGGAGTGGGAGCCTCCTCGGGATCGGGCGGCTCCGACGAGCTCGACGCCGGCTCTGGCTCGGGCTCGGACTCCTGCTCGGGCTCGGCTTCCTTCTCCGGCTCCGGTTCGGCCTTCGCCTCTTCCTTCTCCGGTTCAGGCTCGGGCTCCGGCTCGGGCTCGGACTTCGCCTCTTCCTTCTCGGGCTCGGGTTCCTTCTCGTCCGACGACGAACCGTCGGAGTCGCCGATGATGGCGAGCTCGGCACCGACCTCCACGGTCTCGTCCTCGTCGACCTTGATCTCGAGCAGCGTGCCGGCGACGGGGGAGGGGATCTCGGTGTCGACCTTGTCGGTGGAGATCTCGAGCAGCGGCTCGTCGACGGCGACGTCGTCGCCGACCGCCTTGAGCCAGCGCGTGACGGTGCCCTCGGTGACGCTCTCACCGAGCTCGGGCAGCGTCACCGCGGTGCCGTCGCCGGTCTTCTTGGTCTCGAGGTGGGGTTCCTGGTCAGCGGCGTCGTCGGAACCGCCGCTGTCGTCCGACCCAGCGTCATCTGACCCAGCGTCATCTGACCCAGCGTCATCGGACCCAGCGTCATCGGACTCGGTGTCGTCGGAATCGGTGTCGTCGGAATCGGGCGACTCGGGCTCGGCCTTGGCTTCTTCCTGCTCTTCTTCCGGAGCGGGCTCCGGCTCCTCGTCCTGGCTCTCGTCGGCGCTCTCGTCGGCGCTCTCGTCGGCGCTTTCGTCGGACGACTCATCAGACTCGCCGCTGTCGCCCCCGGACGACTCGCCCTCGTCACCGATCACGGCGAGCTCGGCGCCGATCTCGACGGTCTCGTCCTCGGCCACCTTCTGCTCCAGCAGCGTGCCGGCCGCAGGAGATGGGATCTCGGTGTCGACCTTGTCCGTGGAGATCTCGAGGAGCGGCTCGTCGACGGCCACCTCGTCGCCGACCTCCTTGAGCCAGCGGGTGACGGTGCCCTCGGTGACGCTCTCGCCGAGTTCAGGAAGGGTGACAGACGTGGCCATGGTGTCCTCAGATCCGGTTCAGGCGTGGGCGTGGAGGGGCTTGCCGGCCAGGGCCAGCGACGCCTCCCCGAGGGACTCGTTCTGGGTGGGATGCGCGTGGATGAACTGCGCGACGTCCTCCGGGAAGGCTTCCCAGTTGACGATGAGGGACGCCTCACCGACCTGCTCGCCGAAACGGGCGCCGATCATGTGGACACCGACGATCGGGCCGTCCTTCTCCCGCACCAGCTTGACGAGGCCGGCCGTCTGCAGGATCTGGCTCTTGCCGTTGCCGCCGAGGTTGTACTCGTAGGTGTCGACATCGCCGTACTTCTCGCGGGCCTGGGGCTCGGTGAGGCCGACCGACGCGACCTCGGGCTCGCAGTAGGTGACGCGTGGAATGCCGGAGTCGATCACGGGCTGCGGGTCGAGGCCGGCGATCTCCTCGGCCACGAAGATGCCGTGGGCGAAGCCGCGGTGGGCCAGCTGAAGGCCTGGCACGAGGTCGCCGACGGCGAAGACGCCCTCGGCATTGGTGTGCAGTCGCTCGTCGGTCGGTACCCAGCCGCGATCGGTGGTGATGCCGGCCTCCTCGAAGCCGAAGCCCTCGGATCGCGGTCCGCGACCGACCGCCACCAGGACGAGGTCGGTCTTGAGGGAGTCGCCGTTCTCGAGCGACACCGTGACACCGGCGTCGTTCTGCTCGACGCCACTGAACTTGACGCCCGTCTTGAAGTTGATCTTGCGCTTGCGGAACGCCCGCTCCAGCTGCTTGGCGAGGGCGGGATCCTCCAGCGGCACGAGGGACGGGAGCGCCTCGATGATCGTGACCTCGGCGCCGAAGGACTTCCAGACCGACGCGAACTCCACGCCGATGACGCTGCCGCCGATGATGACGACGTCGTCTGGCACCTCGCTCATCGTGAGGGCCTCGTCACTGGTGACGACGCGACCGCCGATCTCGAGACCGGGCAGGGTGCGCGCGTACGAACCGGTGGCCAGCACGAGGTTCTTGCCGGTGTATTGCGTGCCGTCGACCTCGACGGTGCGGTCGCCGACGACCTTGCCCTCGCCCTCGACGACGGTGATGCCGGCGGCCTTGATCATGCCCTGAAGGCCCTTGTAGAGCCGGCCGACCACACCGTCCTTGTACTCGTTGACCTTGGGCATGTCGATGCCGTCGAAGGTGCTCTTGACGCCGAACACGGAGCCTTCGCGGGCCGAGTCGGCGACCTCCGCGGCGTGCAGCAGGGCCTTGGTGGGGATGCAGCCGTTGTGGAGGCAGGTGCCGCCGAGCTTGCCCTTCTCGACCAGGGCCACCGACAGTCCCAGCTGGACGGCCCGGAGCGCGCAGGCGTACCCGCCGCTACCGCCCCCGAGAACCACGATGTCGAAGTTGTTGGTGTCCGCAGGGCTGTCCGCCACTGTCGCCTCCCGTTTGGAATCCTTCGGAAGCCATCCTGTCACCACAGTGGTCGACCCTGCCACCGGGGTGAATCGGCATTCACCCCTCCACTGGGCCGGGTCGGGCACACTGGAGCCATGGGTCTGTTCAGCCGTCGCCGCGGCACGAAGGGCGGCCGGAAGGCCACCAAGGACGACCTTGCCCAGCTGCGCGAATGGTCGTCGCAGCGCAGTGGTGTCGAGGCGTTCGTCGAGCCGCAGACGTCCGTCACGCAGACGACACTGCTGCTCGTGGCCGGCGACGGGGAGTTCACCCGGCGGCGCGTCGCGTCCCCGCAGGCGGCCGCCGACTTCGCCCGCAAGGCCGGCATCCCGGTGTACGACACGAACCGCGTCGGCTACCCGCAGCGCATGCGCGACTACTCCGTCCGTGTCTCCGGCCGCTCGTCCGGCTCGTCATCGGGTCCGGGCGACCCGCGGTCCGGCTCGCCGACCACCGAGGCACGTCGTCGCTCTCCGGACGAGCTGCGCGCCATCGCGGCGCTCGAGGCGATCGCCGGCGTGGGCGAGACCACGGGTGAGCCGGATGCCGAGGAGCTGCGTCGCATCTGGCGGCTCGCACGCTCCCGGGCCCACCCCGACCGCCGTGGCGGTGACCGCACCGCCTGGGACGAGGTCGAGATCGCGGCCCGTGCACTGGGCCTGCAGGGCGAGGGACGCTAGCTCAGTCCGCGTGCTCCGGCGGCCAGACGATGACGAACCGCTCGAAGATGCAGATCATGGCGTCGAGCCCGTCCGGTGTGGGGATGCCGCGCTGGGCGACCTGGCGTTCGAAGAAGCGCCGGTGGTCGTGCAGCCACGACTCCCGCGTCCGCTCGCCCTCGCCCTCGTCGTACGCGAAGGAGTCGTCCACGGAGTCGACCGGCCCGAGACGGACGTCGGTGGTGCGCAGCACCACCCGCTCGACGCCGGATCCGTCGGTGACGATCCAGTGCGACCCGGCGGACGGAAGGATGTCGTTGTCGGCCTCGTAGGCGGCGACGAGGCCGGCGGTGGCTCGCTTGGGGCCGTCGATCACCAGGGCGAGCAGCTCGTCGGCCATGGCGGGGGAGTCGCCGAAGCTCTCCACGGGCGGTTGCTCGTCCCGGTGCTCGGGATGCTCCGCGACGTACTCCCGCCAGAGGGACATGTCAGCGCCAGCCGTCAGGATCGAGGCCGCCCGGCACGTCGGCCGCGGGGTCGTAGGGCGTGCGAGTGAACACGAACGACGCGAGGTCGAGCTGCACCGGGCGACCGTCGTCGTCGCGACGCACCGTCAGGGGTTCTCCGGCGTAGTAGCCCTCGAGGCCGACCCAGCCGTCGCCGCGGCGGACGAAACGGGCACCGCGGCCGTCACCGGGCGTGCCGAGGCGCAGACCGCCGTCGGGCTGGAGCACGAGCGTGAACGACTGCGTGCCCCAGAACCACTCGCCGGTGAGCGCGACGTCGTCGGCCTGGGTGGAATCGGCTGACCACGGCTCGGGTGCGTGCGGCTCGGTCTCGGCGAGCAGGTTGAGCAGGTCCGTGGCGGCGGTGCCGAGCCCCGTCGTGGCGTTGGTGAACAGGACGACACCGTCGCCGCTGGTGAGGTCGACGCGCAGCACCGCGAGGAAGCCCGGCATCGACCCTCCGTGGCCGGCGAACCGCCGGCCGTCGGCATTCCAGACCTGCCACCCGAGTGCGTGCGCGCCGCCCCACGCGACGTCGGGGACGTCGTTGATGGCGACGGGGTGCAGCATCTCGTCAAGCGTCTCCGGCTTCAGCACGCCGGCCGTGCGTCCGGCGAGGAAGGCGGCCCAGCGGGCGAGGTCACCGACGGTCGACCACAGCTGGCCGGCCGGCGCCATGGCCTCGGCGTCGTGCTCCGGCTCGGGCTGGAGGAGGTCGGCGAACGGGTGCACCGCGATACCGGGCGCGGCGGGCGGCTCGGGCCGTGTGGTGGTCCGGGTCATGCCGAGCGGGTCGAGGATGCCGGCCTTCACGGCCGCGTGCCAGGGCTCATCGCGCAGGCGCGCGACCAGCTCACCGAGCACGCTGTAGCCCACGTTGGAGTAGTGGAAGCGCGTGCCCGGTGTGAAGCGCAGGTGTGCCGCGGACGCCGCCTTGGGATCCCACGGTTCGCCCGGGACGCGTTCCCACCACGGCCCGTCGGTCTCGGCCTGCAGCCCGGAGGTGTGCGTGAGCAGCTGGGCGATCGTGACGGGTCCGAGGTCGAGCTCGGGCAGATGCGTGCCGATGACGTCGCCGACGTCGAGGCGCCCCTCGTCGCGCAGGCGCATGACCTCGACCGCGACGAATGTCTTGCTGATCGAGCCGAGGCGATACTGCGTGCCGTCGCCGGGGGCCGGACCACCGTGTCGGCCGTCGAGCGTGCCGAAGGCGCCGGACCACACGAGGTCACCGTCGCGGACGACACCGGCGACGAGTGACGGCAGGCGGCGTTCCGACTGCTCCGTGGCGAGACGGTGCGAGAGGGCCAGGGCGGTGGACGCCTGGATGCGGTTCACCGTGCGTCGGCGAGCTCGGTCGCGACCTGCACGAGCGTGCGGACGGCCACGCCCGTGCCGCCGACCGGCGTGTAGCCGCTGGCCGAACCCTCGTTGAACGACGGACCGGCGATGTCGAGGTGCACCCACGAGGTGTCGTCGACGAACTCGCGCAGGAACGCCGCGGCGAACAGGGTGCCGCCCGCCGGCTTGGGGTTGTGCTGACGGAGGTCGGCCACGCTCGATGACGTGACCTTCTCCTTCATCTCCTCGGCGATCGGCAGCGGCCACATCGACTCGCCACTGGTCTTCGACGCGTCGAAGACGAGGTCGCGGAACTCGTCGTCGTTGCCGAGGATGCCGGTCGTGTTGTCGCCCAAGGCGACGACGCAGGCTCCCGTGAGGGTCGCGACGTCGACGATGTGGTCGGGCTTGCCCTCGGTCGCGAGGACGAGACCGTCGGCGAGCACGAGGCGTCCCTCCGCGTCGGTGTTGAGCACCTCGACCGTCGTGCCGTTGCGCATCGACAGGACGTCGCCCGGCCGCGTCGCGGTGCCACTGGGCATGTTCTCGGCGAGGCAGGCGAACGCGGTGACCTTGATCGGCAGCCCGAGCTCGGCGATCGCGACCGTGGCCGTGACGATGGCGGCGGCGCCGGCCATGTCGAGCTTCATCGTCTGCATGGACGCGCCCGGCTTGAGCGAGAGTCCGCCGGAGTCGAACGTGATGCCCTTGCCGACGAGTGCGAGGTGCTGCTTGGCGCCGGGTGGGTCGTAGATGAGGGACACGAGTCGCGGCGGTGCGTCGGACCCGACACCGACGCCGAGGATGCCGCCGCAGCGTTCCCTGGCGAGACGCTTCTCGTCCCAGATCGAGACCTTCACCGTGTCACCGGCGTGGGTGCCGATGGCGTCGGCGAACGCGGGCGGACGAAGGTCGCCGGGCGGTGTGTTCACCCAGTCGCGGGCGGTGTTGACGGCGCGGGTGACGGTCGCGGCGCGCTCGACGGCGCGTGCGGCCGTGGTCTGACGAGCGAACGGGCTGAGCACCACGGCCGAGGTGAGCTTGTCCTTCTTGCGCTTCGACCCGCCCTTGCCCCGACCCTTGCCGCGCTTCTCCGACTTGTAGGCGTCGTAGGTGTACGCGCCGAGCTCGATGCCCTCGGCGATCGCGGCCACCTCGTCGACGCCGGCCGGGTGCAGGGCGACGGCCACCGAGGTCGCGGACCCCTTCGTGGCGGCACGGACCCCCTGACCGGCGGCTCGTCGCAGGTGCTCGGCCGTCGGCTCCGACGGCAGCGCCACCGCGACGACGAAGCGGGCTCGCGTGAGGTCACCGCCGGGGAACGTCGCGACCTGCCCCTTCTCGCCGGTGAAGCCGACCGCCTCGAGGCTCGGACCGAACACGTCGTGGTCCTCCTCGCTCCGGATCCCGAGGACGAGGGCGTCGGCTCGGGCCGTGGTCGGCTTGGACGTGCTCAGCGAGACGGAGACCATGGCGCCACTGTAGGTGAGGGTCCACGGTCGCCCGCGATAGGTTGCGGCCATGGATCTGCTCCACTCTCCCCTCCATGACCGACACGTCGCCCTGGGTGCGAAATTCGCAGAGTTCGGCGGCTGGAGCATGCCGCTGGAGTACGCCGGCGGGGGAGTCCTCGCCGAGCACACCGCGGTGCGGGAAGCGGTGGGGGTCTTCGACGTCAGCCACCTCGGCAAGGTCCTGGTGCGCGGTTCCGGAGCCGCGGTCTTCATCGACTCCTGCCTCACCAACGACCTCGGCAGGATCCAGCCGGGCAAGGCGCAGTACACGCTGTGCTGTGACGAGGACGGCGGAACGGTCGACGACATCATCGTCTACCTGCGCAGCGAGTTCGAGGTGTTCCTCGTGCCGAATGCCGCGAACACCGCGGCGGTGGTCGAGCGGTTGCGTGCCGCCGCCCCGGACGGCATGGAGGTCACCGACCAGCATCGTGAGCACGCCGTCCTGGCCGTGCAGGGAACGTTGAGCGACGAAGTGCTCACGGCCCTCGAGCTGCCCGTCGACCACGAGTACATGTCGTTCGCCGACGGCACCGTCGCCGGGCACGAGCTCACGGTCTGCCGCACCGGCTACACCGGCGAGCGCGGGTACGAGCTGATCGTGTCGACCGAGGGCGCTCTCGACGTCTGGGACGCACTCGTCGAGGCTGGCGCGCCGCACGGCATCCGTGTGTGCGGTCTCGGCGCCCGCGACACGTTGCGCACGGAGATGGGCTACCCGTTGCACGGGCACGAGCTGTCGCCCGAGATCAGCCCCGTCATGGCCCGCTCGAGCTGGGCGGTCGGCTGGTCCAAGCCCGCGTTCTGGGGGAAGGAAGCCCTGGAACGACAGCGGGCAGAGGCCACCGTGCCCACCATTCGCGGACTCGTCGCACAGGGCAGGGGCATCCCGCGTCCGGGCATGAGTGTGACCGCAGGCGACGGCCCGTCAGGAAAAGACGATGACGAGTCAGGAAAAGCCGTACTTGGCGAGATCACTTCCGGTACGTTCTCGCCCACGAGGCGTCAAGGCATCGGACTCGCCTTGCTCGACCGATCGGTCGAGGAGGGCTCGACGGTCTTGGTCGACGTGCGCGGACGTATGGAGCCGTTCACCGTCACCAAGCCACCTTTCGTGCAACCCTCGACCAAGGAGAACTGAATGAGCTGGACGTGGGGGCTGGAGAAGTCGGACGGTGAGTCGGCGGGCCGGTCAGAGGCCTTCGAGAGCCGTAGCGACGCCGAGTCCTGGGTGGGCGAGTCGTATCCCGAGCTGGTCGAGCAGGGCGTCGACCAGGTGCGCCTGTTCGAGGGCGAGAAAGAGGTCTTCGGACCGATGTCGCTGCATGCGGAGCACGACGGCGGCTGACTGGTTCAGAGGCCGACCCAGCGGATGACGCTGGGTCCACAGCGCTGGGTCAATACCGCTGGGCCAGGTCGGCGCCGCGCTTGATCTGGGGCTTCGGCAGCCGGAACCGGCGCAGCTGGGTGCTGCGGAGCAGCACGTACATCGTGGTGCCCTTCAGGCTCTCGTCCGGGAAGCGACGCCTCAGCGCCTTCTTCAGCCCACGGATCAGCAGGAACTCGTCGACGACGGTGAGCACCGTGACGAGGAGCCACAGGAACAGGCCGATCCCCGCCACCGCCGGGATGGTGGTGATCACGAACGAGACGACGAGGATGGGCAGCAGGTACTCGGCCACGACACGACGCCGGTCGATGTAGTCGCGGGTGAACCTGCGCACCGGCCCTCGATCGCGAAGGGGCAGGTACTTGTCGTCGCCGGTCTTCAGCGCCGACTGCTGACGCTGACGGATCTGCGAACGCGCCTCACGCTCCCGCTTCATCTGCTCCTTGCGCGTGAGCGGGGTCTTCATCGCCCGTTTGCGGGCCGCTTCGGCTTCCTTGCGGCTCGGCGTCTTGCGGCCTTTGGCGTCGGGGATGTTCTCGTCCACCCGGTCACCCTACCCGGGGCCGCCGTAGGCTGGCCCCATGGGAATCGGTGGCCGGATCGTGCAGATCTTCCGCTCTCGTCGCAACAGCAGCGAGGACGTCGGGGCGCTGGCCGAACGGCTCGACGAGACGTACCGGTCACAGCTGAGCCACCTGCAGAAGGTGCGCCGCGGTGTCGCCGACGTCGTGACCAGTCGCAGGCGGGTCGAGGTCCAGCTCGCGCGCCTGGCCCAGGAGTCCGCCACCCTCGACACCGAGGCCCAGGCCGCGGTCGCCCGCAACGACGACGACGCCGCCCGGGCGTCCCTCACCCGCAAGGTCACGCTCGAAAAGGCCGCCGAGGACCTGCGGGATCGCCACGGCGCGCTGCTGTCGGAGGAGCAGAAGCTCATCAGCACCGCCGACGACCTCGAGCAGCGCATCGAGGACTTCCGACGCCGCAAGGACACCCTCTCGGCGCGGCACTCGGCGGCCGAGGCCCGCGCCGAGATCACCGGCGCCGGCAGCGGCATCGCCTCGTCGATGAGCGACGTCAACCAGGCCATGGAGTCGGCCGAGCGCCACACCCGTGAGCTGGAGGCGAAGGCCGACGCCGTCGACGAGCTCGTCGACGGCGGCATCATCAGCAAGCCGGGGGAGAGCGCCGACGACGCTGAGCAGCGTCGCTTCGATGCCGAGCTGGAAGACTCCACGCTCGAAGGAGGGGAAGATGGCCCGCAGCAGATTTCGCAGTGACCGTGGGCTGAGCCTGCGCATGGGTGGCGTCGGCCTCGGGCTCGGCGCCCTCTATGTCGCGTTCGGCGCGGTCCTCATCTTCTACTCCGGCAACTGGATCTTCGGCCTCGTCATCACCTTGGGGATGGCGTGGGGCCAGTGGTACTTCTCCGACCGGCTCGCGCTCAAGTCGATCGGAGGCCGTGAGGTCACCCCTGAGCAGGCACCCGAGCTGCACGCCATGATCGACCGGTTGTGCGTGCTCGCCGACATGCCCAAGCCGCGGGTCGCCGTCGCCGTCACCGACATGCCCAACGCGTTCGCCACCGGACGCACGCCGAGCCACTCCGTCGTGTGTGTCACGACCGGCATCATGCAGCGGCTCGACGCCGACGAGCTCGAGGGCGTGCTGTCACACGAGCTGGCGCACGTTGCCAACCGTGACGTCTCGGTGATGACCGTCGCATCTTCCCTCGGTCTGCTGGCCGGGTTCATCACGCGGTGGGGCATGTACATCGGCGGCGGACGCAACCGAAACGGCGGCGGTGTGCCCTTCATCGCGGTGTTCCTCGTCAGCCTCGTCGTCTACTTCGTCAGCTTCTTGCTCACCCGCGCGCTGTCGCGCTACCGCGAGCTCAGCGCCGATCGCAGCGGGGCCTATCTCACTGGGCGGCCGTCGAAGCTGGCGTCGGCCCTGGTCAAGATCTCCGGCGAGATGAGCCTCATCCCGAACAAGGACCTCCGCGACGCCCAGGCGCTCAGTGCGTTCTTCATCGCGCCGGCGATCAACCGCGAGTCGGTCGGCGCCCTCATGTCGACCCACCCGCCGCTGCAGCAACGCCTCGACCAGCTCGCCAGGGTCGGCGCCGAGCTGTCCGAACCGGCCTGACCGATGGGTTTCCTCGACGCCATCCTGGGGCGCTCGAAGCCGCCGCCGGCTGACCTCGACGTGCTGTTCGCCGTCCCGCAGGCGGCGCTGTCGCTCGAGGTCGCGGGCTTCACCGCCACCGGCCTCGGGTCGGTGTGCTTCCGCGACGCGGAGGGCCAGGTCGACGACGCCGTCATCACCGACGCGCAGAAGCTCATCGGCACCGACGCGTCGGTGAAGATCGAGGTCACCGACGACGCCCACGGGTTCCGCTGGCTCACCGTCACCCGTGCTGCCGGCGACGTCACCGGCCTGGTCACCGACCTGCACGCGGTCAACTCCTCGCTGGTCGACGCCGCGTTCGGCGGAGGCCTGCTCTGCTCCACGGTGGTCTTCACGACGCCCGCCGGCGGCCCGTGCGCGCTCGTCTACCTCTTCAAGCAGGGCACGTTCTACCCGTTCGTCCCGACCGCCGGGCGCCACCGCGACAACCCCCTCGAGCTGCAGATGCGCGGACTCGTCGACGGCGACGTCCCGGTGGAGTCGAAGCTCGACCGGTGGCTCGCCCTCTGGGGCGCACCCGGGCTCGATGTCTGAGACGGAAGGTCACCTCGACCCGGGATAGATTGGGGCCGTGACGTTCGCATCCCTCACCCCCGACCAGATCCAGTCCCTCCACGACGAGCAGCTCGCCGCGTATCGCACCCTCCAGGACGCCGGGCTGAAGCTCGACCTCACCCGCGGCAAGCCGTCGCCGGAGCAGCTCGACCTCTCGCTCGAGCTCCTGTCGATGCCCGGCGACGAGTACAAGGACGCGAAGGGCACCGACACCCGCAACTACGGCGGGTTGAACGGACTGCCCGAGCTGCGGGCCATCTTCAGCGAGATCATGCAGGTGCCGGTCGACCAGGTCGTCGCCGGCGACAACGCGAGCCTCGCGATGATGCACGACACCCTGGTGTTCTCCCTGCTCAGGGGCACGCCCGACTCGCCACGCCCGTGGGCCGAGGAGGACGAGGTCACGTTCATCTGCCCCGTGCCGGGGTACGACCGCCACTTCGCCCTCACCCAGCAGTACGGCGTCAAGATGGTGCCGGTCGAGCTGCACGACGACGGCCCCGACATGGTGGCCGTCCGCGAGCTGGCCGCCGACCCGTCCGTCAAGGGCATGTGGCTCGTCCCCACCTACGGCAACCCGTCGGGCGCGGTGGTCAGCGAGGCCGTGGCGGCGGAGCTCGCCGCACTCGAGACGGCCGCGCCGGACTTCCGGATCTTCTGGGACAACGCGTACGCCGTGCACCACCTCACCGACGAGCGCACCAAGACCGCCGACATCGTCGGTCTCTGCGCCGCGTCCGGGCATCCGAACCGCGCCATCGTGTACGCCTCGACGTCGAAGATCACGTTCGCCGGCTCGGGCGTGTGCTTCCTCGGCAGCTCCGAAGAGAACGTCGAGTGGTACCTGACGAACCTCGGCAAGCGCACCATCGGCCCCGACAAGATCAACCAGCTGCGGCACGCGCGCTACCTCGGCGACGTCGAGGGCGTGCACAAGCTCATGGAGGCTCACCGCGCGATCATCGCCCCCAAGTTCGAGGCCGTCCTGGAGATCCTGCGCGATCGTCTCGGCTCTCACGACATCGCCACGTGGTCGGAGCCGAAGGGCGGCTACTTCGTGAGCCTCGACGTCGCGGACGGCACCGCGTCACGGGTCGTCGAGCTGTGCCGCGAGGCCGGCATCGCGATGACACCGGCCGGCGCCTCCTTCCCGTACGGCGACGACCCGCGCGACCGCAACATCCGCATCGCGCCGACGTTCCCCTCGATCGACGAGCTGCGCACGGCGATCGACGGACTGGCCACCTGCGTGCTGCTCGCCGCCGCCGAGCAGCATCTCACCTCCTGAGGTGCCGATGAAGGTGCTCGTGGCACCGGACGCGTTCGCCGGCACGCTCACCGCGCCCGAGGCTGCGCGCGCCATCGTCGAGGGGTGGTCCCGCCATGCTCCCGAGGACCAGCTCACAACGCTGCCGATGGCCGACGGCGGTCCGGGGTTCGTCGACGTCCTGCACGACTCCCTCGGTGGTGACCTCGAGGTCGTCACCGTCGCAGGGCCGCTCGGGCGGCCCACACCCGTCACGATCCTCCTTCGAGAGGGCACCGCGTTCGTCGAGTCGGCCCAGGCGTGCGGACACCCGCTACTCGACGAGCCGGATGCCTGGAACTCGACGACGGCCGGGGTCGGCGAGGCCGTCGCGGCGGCCGTCGACGCCGGTGCCACCACCATCGTCGTCGGACTCGGCGGCAGCGCCACCAACGACGGGGGAGCGGGGCTGCTCGGGGCGCTCGGCGCGACCGCGGACGTGCCGCTCGACGCAGGTGCCGCCGGCATGCGCGGTATCACCCACGTCGACCTCGCGCCGGCCCACGATCGCCTCGACGGACTGACCCTCGTCGCGGCCATCGACGTCGTCACCCCGCTGCTCGGGATGTTCGGCGCCACCAAGACGTACGGGCCGCAGAAGGGTCTCGCCGAGGACGAGATCCTCGTCGTCGACCGCATCCTCGACGAGCTCGTCGTCGCCGCCTGCGGATCGGCTCCGGCCGACCGACGGGTCGCCGAGCAACCGGGAGCCGGTGCGGCCGGTGGCCTCGGCTTCGCCCTGATGCTGCTCGGTGCGACCACCCGGCCCGGCGTCGACTTCGTCCGCGACGCGGTCGGCCTGGCTGCCGCGTGCGCCGATCACGACCTCGTCGTCACGGGGGAGGGCACCTACGACCACTCGTCCCGCAGCGGCAAGGTCGTCCACGGCGTGGCCACGACGGCGGCCGAAGCCGCCCGGCCGTGCATCGTCCTGGCCGGCCAGGTCACGGTCGGGTCGCGGGAGATGCGCGCCATGGGGGTCGAGTCGGCCTATGCGGCCGCCGACCTGGTCGGCGTCGATCGCGCCATGGACGACCCGAACGGGTCGTTGGCCTCGCTGGCCGAGCGCGTCGCTCGCACGTGGTCGCCGCGTCGCCCCTGATCCCGGAGTCGGGTCAGGCCCCGGCTCCCTGGCCGCCGCGTCCCTCGCCCTCGGCGAAACGAGCGGCACCGAGCACGCCGGTGATGACCGACTGCCGGCCGAGCCGATCCTCCAGCGCGAGACCCTCGTCCAGCGACAGGCCGGCGCCGTCGATCGCCGCGGCACGGTCCGAGAGCATCGTCGGCTGGGGGAAGGACGCGAGCGCCTCGGCGATCTCGAGGGCTCGCGAGACGTGGTGGCCCTCGTCCACGACCTCGTTGGCGAGGCCCCAGGCGTGGGCCTCGGACGCATCGATGATCCGTCCGGTCAGGATCAGCTCGAGGGCACGGCCCATGCCCACGACGAGCGGCAACCGTTGGGTGCCGCCGTCGATCAGCGGGACGCCCCAGCGGCGCTCGGGGTACCCGAACCTGTCCGCTCGATGTGCAGATCCGCAGGTCGCACCACAACGCCAGCTCGAGCCCGCCGGCCAGGCACCAGCCCGACACCGCGGCGATCGTCGGCTTGCTCGAGGTGAGCCGGGTGAACCCCATCGGGCCGTCCGGCACCGTGTCCAGCCACTCGTCCACCGCGACCTGCGGGTCGTCGCCGATGAAGGCCGCACCACGCTCGGCCACCGCCTTCAGGTCGGCGCCGGCGCAGAACGCCTCCGGCCCCTCGCCGGTGAGGACGAGCACGCGGGCCTCGTCGTCGGACTCGAATCGGCGATAGGCGTCGAGCAGCTCCGCCGCCGTGTCGGCATCGACCGCGTTCCGGCGCTCCCGGCGGGTGATCGTGAGGACGGCGGCCGCTCCCACTCGCTCGTACGACGTGTTGGCCATTCGGGCACTCTAGAGCGTGTCACTGCGTGCTGGGACGTCCATCACGCGAAGACGTCTGTACCATGGAATGAAGACCGCATCACGTGCGTTGGAACTGACGACGTGACCCCCACCTGGGAGACCTAGATGACTGTCGACAGCACGAGCACCGAAACCTCGACCACGACCGAAGGCGTCCTCCTCAGCGACGGTGCCGCCGCCAAGGTCAAGAGCCTGCTCGACCAAGAGGGTCGCGACGACCTCGCGCTGCGCATCGCCGTCCAGCCCGGTGGCTGCTCCGGTCTCCGCTACCAGCTCTTCTTCGACGAGCGCACGCTCGACGGCGACGAGGTCAAGGAGTTCGACGGCGTCAACGTGGTCGTCGACCGCATGAGCCTTCCTTACCTCCACGGAGCGTCGATCGACTTCGTCGACACGATCGAGAAGCAGGGCTTCACGATCGACAACCCGATGGCCACGGGTTCCTGCGCCTGCGGCGACTCGTTCCACTAGACCCCTCAGCACCGCCTTCGACGACCCTCTGCGATCGCAGAGGGTCGTTGTCTATCCTGTGCGGGTGCGCCTCGCCATCTGCGGTTCCATCGCGACCGACCACCTGATGACCTTCACGGGCAAGTTCGCCGACTCGCTGGTGCCTGAGGAGCTCGACAAGATCGCCCTGTCGTTCCTCGTGGACGACCTCGACGTCCGCCGAGGCGGGTGCGCAGCCAACATCGCGTTCGCCCTCGCCCGACTCGGTCACCGGTCCCTGCTGGTCGGTGCTGTCGGCCGTGACTTCGACACCGAGTACCGCGGCTGGCTCGACGACGCCGGCGTCGACACCTCAGGGGTCCGCGTCTCCGAGACGCGCCACACGGCGCGCTTCGTGTGCACCACCGACTCCTCCATGGCCCAGATCGCGACGTTCTACACCGGCGCGATGTCCGAGGCCCGTGACATCGACCTCGCCGAGCTGGGGGAGGACTTCGACCTCGTGCTCGTCGGCCCCGACGACCCCGAGGGCATGCAACGCCACACCCGCAGCCTCCGCGAGCGCGGTGTCGCCTTCGCCGCCGACCCGTCGCAGCAGCTCGCATGGGCCGACGGCGAGCTCATCCGCGACCTCATCGACGGCGCCGCCTATCTGTTCAGCAACGACTACGAGGCCGCCCTCATCGAGCAGAAGACGGGGTGGACGTCGGCCGATGTCCAGGCGCACGTCGGCACCCGCGTGGTCACCCGCGGCAAGGACGGCGTCTCGGTCTACCCGACCGACGGGCCGGCGGTCGAGGTGAAGGCCATCGAGGGCGTCGTGGCCGTCGACCCGACCGGGGTCGGCGACAGCTTCCGGGCCGGGTTCCTGGCCGGTGTCGCCGCCGATCTCGACCTCGAGCGGTCGGCACAGATCGGCTGCACGATCGCTGCCAGCGTCGTCGAGACCAAGGGCACCCAGGAGTACGAGCTCACGCGCGACGGCTTCCTCAAGCGACTCGGCGCGGCCTACGGCGACACGGCCGCATCCGAGGTCGATGCCGCGCTCAAACTGGGGTGATCGCTGCAGTAAGGTGCTGGTGACATCGATGGCTGTGCCGTCGGAAGATGGGCTTGATCAGGAAGGCGTCCCGTGGGTCGGATGAAGCTGATGGCGCTCGCCGCCGCCGTGCTCGTGCTGAGCGGCTGTTCTCCCGTCGACGACACCGACGTGAAGCGCCTCGCCCTCCCGGTGGCCGGCAGCGATCGCACCGACCCGATGTGGAATCTCTGGCTGGGCGCCTGGATCGCCGTGCTCATCGTCTTCGTGCTCGTCTTCGGCGGCATGGTCTACGCGATGGTCCGGTACCGCCGTCGCAGCGACGACGAGGTGCCGGCGCAGGTGCGCTACAACCTGCCGATCGAGGCGCTGTACACGATCGCGCCGATCATCGTCGTGGCCGTCTTCTTCTTCCACACCGTCACCTCGCAGAACGACATGCTGAAAGAGGTCAAGAACCCCGATCACACGGTCACCGTCGTCGGCAGCAAGTGGCAGTGGGGCTTCAACTACCTCGACGAGGACGCCACCCAGGGCGACGACGTCTTCGACTCCGGCACGCCCGCGGACCCAGCCGAGCTGTGGCTCCCGGTCAACGAGTCGGTGCGCTTCGAGCTCAGGTCGCCCGACGTCATCCATTCGTTCTGGATCCCGGAGTTCTACTTCAAGATGGACGTCGTCCCGGGCCGCCAGAACTCCTTCGACCTGACCCCCACCCGCGAGGGCACCTTCACCGGGCGGTGCGCCGAGCTGTGCGGGCTCTACCACTCACGCATGCTCTTCGAGGTCCACGTCGTCCCGCGCGGCGAGTACGACCAGCACCTGTCCGAGCTCAAGGCGGCCGGCGACGTCGGCGCTCCCGAGGGAGCCTCCGAGGCCGACCAGATCGCAGGTCTCAACGAGGGCACGAAGCAGGATGAAGACGTCCAGGAAGGAGCAGGTAACTAATGGCGACCACAGCTGCCTTCGACGAAGGCGCCGACCGCGCGGCCGCTCGGGAGCGCACTCTCGGCCAGAAGATCGTCATGGTCGCCACGACCACCGACCACAAGGTCATCGGCAACCTCTACCTGGTCACGTCGTTCCTGTTCTTCCTGTTCGGCGGCGTCCTCGCACTGCTCATCCGGGCGAACCTGGCCCAGCCAGGCTCCAAGGTCGTCAGCGAGGACACGTACAACCAGCTGTTCACGATGCACGGCACGATCATGCTGCTGCTGTTCGCGACGCCGCTGTTCTTCGGGTTCGGCAACGCGGTCATGCCGCTGCAGATCGGCGCGCCCGACGTCGCCTTCCCGCGCCTGAACATGTTCAGCTACTGGCTGTTCCTGTTCGGCGGGCTCACCGTCATCAGCGGTTTCGCCGTGCCCGGTGGAGCCGCGAGCTTCGGCTGGTTCGCCTACGCGCCCCTGAGCGACGCGGTCAACTCACCGGGCATCGGGGGTGACCTCTGGGTCATGGGGCTCTGGATGGCCGGCCTGGGCACGATCCTCGGTGCCGTCAACTTCGTCACCACGATCTTCACGATGCGGGCACCTGGCATGACGATGTTCCGGATGCCGATCTTCGTCTGGAACACGCTGGTCACCAGCATGCTGGTGCTGATCGCGTTCCCCATCTTCGCGGCCGCGCTGCTCTCGCTCGAGGCGGACCGGAGGCTCGGCGCCCACGTGTTCGACGCCGCCAACGGCGGCCCGATCCTGTGGCAGCACCTGTTCTGGTTCTTCGGCCACCCCGAGGTCTACATCATCGCGCTGCCGTTCTTCGGCATCATCACCGAGGTTCTGCCGGTCTTCAGCCGCAAGCCGATCTTCGGCTACATCGGCCTGGTCGGTGCCACCCTCACGATCGCGGTCCTGTCGGTCGCGGTCTGGGCGCACCACATGTTCGTCACCGGCGCGGTCAACCTCGCGTTCTTCTCGTTCATGACGTTCCTCATCGCGGTGCCCACCGGCGTGAAGTTCTTCAACTGGATCGGCACGTTGTGGGGGGGAAGTGTGTCCTTCGACACCCCCATGATCTTCTCGCTGGGCTTCCTCACGACGTTCCTCTTCGGTGGCCTCACCGGCATCGTCCTGGCCGCGCCGCCGCTCGACTTCCAGGTGTCCGACAGCTACTTCGTCGTCGCGCACTTCCACTACGTCGTCTTCGGCACGGTGGTGTTCGCGATGTTCGCGGGCTTCTACTTCTGGTGGCCCAAGCTCACCGGACGCATGCTCGACGAGAAGCTGGGCAAGATCCACTTCTGGCTGCTGTTCATCGGCTTCCACATGACGTTCCTGGTGCAGCACTGGCTCGGCGTCGAGGGCATGCCCCGTCGCTACGCCGACTACGGCGTCAACGACGGATTCACGACGCTGAACGAGATCTCCTCGATCGGCGCGTTCCTGCTGGGCGCGTCGACGCTGCCGTTCCTCTTCAACGTGTGGAAGTCGCGCCGGAGCCCACTCGTCAAGCTCGACGACCCGTGGGGCTGGGGACGGTCGCTGGAGTGGGCCACGAGCTCGCCTCCGCCGCGCCACAACTTCTCCTCGCTGCCGCGCATCCGCTCGGAGAGCCCGGCCTTCGACCTGCACCACCCCGACGTCGTCGAGCTCGAGCTGGCGCAGAATCCGGAGGAGGGTCCGGGCGGCGGCTTCGCCGACGCTCCCGACGTCGAGGGCCGGGGCGAGGCCCTCTCCGACTCGAAGGGTGACGCCTGACCATGAAGGCCGAGTACTGGACCATCGCCGGCTGTGCGTTGTTCTTCGCCGTCACCGCACCGATCTACTGGTGGATCACCTACGACCCCACCGGCACCACCGCCCTCGTCATGACGTTCCTGCTGTGTGCGCTCCTCGGCTTCTACCTGGGCGTCGTCGCCAAGCAGATCCCTGAACGTCCGGAGGACCGCAGCGACGGCGAGATCGCCGAAGGAGCGGGCGAGCAGGGATTCTTCCCGCCCTACAGCTGGTGGCCGATGTTCTGCGCGATGGCGCTCGCGACCACCGCCCTGGGCATCATCATCGGCTGGTGGCTGTTCATCATCGGCGCCGGCATCGGCATGCTGACGCTCAGCGGCTGGATCTTCGAGTACTACCGCGGCGTCCACGCCCACTGAGATATTCCTGCGTCCGAGGTGTGTCGGAACCCACCTGGCACGGATTCGGTTGTGCCCATCTGCCCACGTAGGATGACGTGGTGAACTTTCGTTCGGTCCTCATCACTGGCTTTGCGGCGCTGGTCTTGACCGGCTGCTCCGGCAGCAAGGTCAAGGAGGCCGTCACGCCCGAGGACCCCGTCTCCCTCTCGGCCAGCGTCAAGGACAAGGCCAAGGGCGTCACCGTCGACACGATCGTCACAGCCGACGCCGAGCACGGCTCCATCTCCGACGTCACGCTCGCCACGTCCGACGGCAAGTCCACCGTCAAGGGCCGGGTCAGCGGAACGCAGTGGGTCGCGTCCGAACGCCTCGAGCCCGGGCGCGAGTACAAGCTCACCGTCAAGGGCTCCGGCGACGACGACAAGGAGAAGACGCTCGAGCGCACGTTCACCACCGAGAAGCTCTCCCTGCAGCAGCAGACCTACCCGTCCGTCGCGCCGCTCAAGAACGAGACCGTCGGTGTGGGCATGCCGGTCATCGTCACGTTCGACATCCCGGTCAAGAACAAGGCGCTCTTCGAGCGCAACATGCAGGTCACCTCCGACAAGGACGTCGAGGGCTCCTGGAACTGGATCAACAGCCGCGTCGTGCACTACCGGCCCAAGGACTTCTGGCCGGCCGGCACGAAGGTCACGGTCAACCTGCGGCTCAACGGGCTCCCTGCCGGCAACGGCATCTACGGCCAGCAGAACCAGAAGGTGCCGTTCAAGATCGGCCAGAAGGTCGTGAGCACGGTCAACATCGCCAGCCACCGGCTCACCGTCGACATCGACGACAAGCGGGCGCGCAGCATCCCGGTCTCCACCGGAGACGCCAAGCACCGCACCCGCCAGGGCACCAAGATCATCATGGAGAAGTTCTCCAAGGTCGACATGGACGCCGCCACCACCGGCGTCGACTCCGAGGACCCCGACTACTACGACCTCAGCGACGTCAAGTGGGCCATGCGGGTCACCAACTCCGGCGAGTTCCTGCATGCCGCGCCGTGGTCCGTCGGCTCACAGGGGCATGCGAACGTCAGCCACGGCTGCACCGGCATGAGCACCGCGAACGCCGACTGGCTCTTCCACCACTCGAGGCGCGGCGACGTCGTGAAGTTCAAGAACAGCCCCCGCGGCATCGAGGACCAGAACGGCTGGACCGACTGGAACGTCTCGTGGGACGACTGGAAGGCCGGCTCCGCGCTGAGCTGAGTCTCGTGCCCTCGTGAGAGCGGGGGAATGCCCGTCTCTCAGTGCGAGCGGGGGATGCCTGTCTCGGAGACGCCCTGGAAGTCCTCGCCCAGCGTGACCGGGTGGCCGTTGTGCTCGGCCAAGTGCTCCGCGGCGTGCTCGACGTCGTGCTCGGTGGGCTTGTCGACAGCGCCGTGGTAGTAGAACCGTTGGAACCGGGCGCGCAGGCGCTCGATCCGGCCATGGGGCGCGGGGACGCCGTTCGCGTCCTCCTCGACGGGTGCCTCGAGCGCCGGCAATCGGTCGTGCGTGGTGAGCACGAACTGGCCGGGCACCGACAGGGGAGCGTGACGCTCGGAGTAGCTCCCGTCGGGCGTGCGCTCGATGACTCCGGTCTCGTAGCCGTGCAGGATGCGGTTGGCGTCGGCTCGCTGAAGTCCGATGCAGATGCGCTTGGTGATCATGAACGTGATGATCGGCAGCACGATCCAGCCGATCCGCACGAACCACGTGATGGCGTTCAGGCTGAGGTGGAACTTGGTGGCGATGATGTCGTTGCCGCCACCGATCCAGAACACGCCGTACATCGTCATGCCGGCCACGCCGAAGGCCGTGCGGACCGGGGCGTTGCGCGGACGCTCGAGCAGGTGGTGGTCGCGCTTGTCACCCGTGATCCACTGCTCCACGAACGGCCAGGCGCCGAGGGCAGTGAACAGCACGCCCATGAGCAGCACGCCGGGGATGAAGACGTTCAGCGACCACGTGTACGTGAGGAAGTCGAACTCCAGCGGCGGCATGATGCGGACCGCGCCCTCGACGAAGCCCATGTACCAGTCGGGCTGGGAGCCCGCCGTGACCTCGGACGGATTGTATGGGCCGTACAGCCAGATCGGGTTGATCTGCAGCATCGCGCCCATCAGCGTGGTGAAGCCGAACACGACGAGGAAGAAGCCGCCGGCCTTGGCCGCGTACTGCGGGAGCAACGGGTAGCCCACGACGTTGTTCTCGGTGTGTCCGGGCCCGGGCCACTGGGTGTGCTTCTGGTAGACGAGCAGCACCATGTGGGCGCCGATCAAGGCGAGCAGGATGGCCGGGATCAGCAGGATGTGGGCCATGTACAGACGCGGGATGATGACGTCGCCGGGGTACTCGCCGCCGAAGATGAGGAACTCCAGGTACGAGCCCACGAGCGGGATCGACCGGACCAGGCCGTCGACGAACCGGAGGCCGGTTCCGGACAGCAGGTCGTCGGGGAGTGAGTAACCGGCGAAGCCCTCGACCAGGGCGAGGGTGAGGAGTCCGAGGCCGACGAGCCAGTTGACCTCGCGCGGCTTGCGGTACGCACCGGTGAAGAAGATGCGCAGCATGTGCACGATCATCGCGGCGACGAAGATGGCGGCCGACCAGTGGTGGATCTGACGGATCAGCAGGCCGCCGCGCACCTCGAAGGAGATGTCGAGCGTCGAGGAGAAGGCCTGCGACATCTCGAGGCCTCGCAGCGGGGCGTAGGGGCCGTCGTAGACGGTCTCGGCCATGCTCGGCTGGAACCAGAACGTCAGGAAGACGCCGGTCAGCAGCAGGACGATGAACGACCACAGGGCGATCTCACCGAGCATGAACGACCAGTGCTCAGGGAAGACCTTGCGCACCGGCATGAGCTTCTTCGCGCCGGCCGCGAGACCGAGCCGATCGTCGAGCCAGCCGACCGGTCCACCGGCCTTCTTGCCCACCGAGGTGTCCTGGATGTCGGTGTAGTCACTCATGAGCGCTCATCCAACTTCTTCTGGTCGCGGGCCAGTTCTGGATAGCTCGGGGCGATGACGTCGGTGAAGTCGCTCATCGCGACCAAGTACCCCTCTGAGTCTACGCCGAGGGGCAGCTGCGGCAGGGATCGGGCGGCGGGACCGAAGATGACCTTGCCGTTGTCGCCGAGGTCGAAGGTCGACTGGTGGCACGGGCAGAGCAGGTGGTGCGTCTGCTGCTCCCACAGGCTGATCGGGCAGCCCACGTGGGTGCAGATCTTGGAGAAGCACAGGACGCCGTTGATGCCCCAGTTCTCGCGGCCCTTGGCCGGGGTGATGTCTTCTGGGCGCATCCGCACGAGGATGACGGCGGCCTTGGACTTGGCCTGCAGCGCGGCCGTGCCGTGGATCACGCGCTCGCCGTTCTCGTCCTCCTCGAACAGTGCCGCAGGCTCGGCGTTGACGAGCTGGCCGACCTCGAGCTCGGCCGCCTTGATGGGCGCACCGGAGACGTCGTTGACGACCCGCATGCCCTTCTTCCAGACGGTGTTGGTGTGACCGTACGGGTGCGGGCCAAGGTCGCCGAGCATGAAGACGGTCGGGAGCCCGAGTGCGGCGACGGCGCCGAGCAGGCTGTTGCGGATCATCGGGCGTCGGCCGATGCCGGACTCGTTCAGACCGGCGTTGATGTCCTCCATCACGGCGGCGCGGTCCTCGTCGGACGACCGGGTGGGATGGCGCATCTCGACGATCTCGTGGTCGCCCATCAGCTTCTTGGCCCACTGGATGATGCCCGAGCCCATCAGCAGCATCGCGCCGCCGATGCACGTGCCGAAGGCGAAGTTCTGGGCGGACCAGCCGAGGAACGTCTGGTCGGCGTCGATGAGGAGGTACGCGGGGACGAACAGGATGAGCAGCAGGGTCGCGAGGCCGAACATGCCGGAGATCTGACGCTCGGCGCGACGCTCGAGGCGCTGGTCGACGTCGGTGGGACGCCACTGGTGTGCCTGGATGCCGGGGTTGTCGACCGGCTCGTCCTGGGCGCGCGGCTCGAGGTCTGTGTGGTCGGCGCCGTCTTCTGGGCTCATCGCTGCTTCTTCACTCTCGCTCCGTGGGCACCGATCCAGACGGCGAAGCCGACGAGGGCGCCGATGCCGATGATGAACGTGAACATGCCGTCGACCACGGGGCCGAGGCCACCGCCGGCGAGTCCTCCGTAGTCGGGCTGCTGCTGGAGAGTCTTGACGTAGGCGATGACGTTGCGCTTGTCGTCGGGCGTGATGACGGCGTCGGAGAACAGCGGCATCTGCTGCGGTCCGGTGAGCATCGCTTCGTAGATGTGCTTGGCGCTGGTGTTGTCGAGCGACGGTGCGTACCGGCCGTTGGGGAGCGCGCCGCCGGCGCCGACGGAGTTGTGGCAGGCCGTGCAGTTGGTGCGGAAGAACTCGCCGCCCTCACGCACCTCCTCGGTGTTGGCTGCTCGCCAGTCGAGGTACTCGCTCTCCGGGATGGCGGGACCGGGGGCCAGGGAGGCGACGTACGCGGCGAGCTGGCTGGTCTCCTCGGCGGTGTACTCGGGATCCTTGCGCGGCGCCTGCGGCCCGCTCTGGGCCAGCGGCATGCGCCCCGTGCCGACCTGGAAGTCGACCGCAGCGGCGCCGACACCGATGAGCGACGGGCCGTAGTTGCCGCCGGACTTCGTGGTGATGCCGGAGGCGTTCTTGCCGTGGCAGCTGGCGCAGCCGATCAGGAAGAGCTGTCGGCCGGCCTCGACGTCACGCGAGGACGCTTCCTCGGCGGTGGCGGCCCGCGGCGCGAACGCCGCGTACAGGCCCCCGGCCACGACGAGCCCCATGAGGAGGACGACGAAGCCGGCGAGTGGGTGCCGGCGGCGGGTGGAGAGATTCCGCACCGAGAGCCTCATTCCTGGTAGGTCGACTCAGAGTACCGAGGAGGCTCCGCGTCGGGGACGTTAGGTGGACCTGCGTCGGATGGGCTCACTGGATCAGGTAGATGGTCGCGAACAAGCCCACCCACACGATGTCGACGAAGTGCCAGTAGTACGAGACCACGATGGCGGAGATGGCCTGCTCGTGCGTGAATCGACGCGCCATGAACGTGCGCCCGATGACGAGGATGAAGGCGAGCAGGCCGCCCAGGACGTGGAGGCCGTGGAAGCCGGTGGCGAGGTAGAACATCGAGCCGTACGGCGACGAGGAGATGGTGGTGTGCTCCGTGACGAGGGCCGCGTACTCGGTGGCCTGGCCGGCAATGAAGACGGCGCCCATGAAGTAGGTGAGCACGAACCACTCGCGCATGCCCCACTTGGTGAACTGCAGGATGCCGCCGGTCCGGCCGGCGCGTCCGCGCTCGGCGGCGAAGACTCCGTACTGGCAGGTGACCGACGAGAGCACGAGGATCGTGGTGTTGATGGTGGCGAACGGGAGGTTGAGCTTCGCGGTCTCGATGTCCCAGAGGTCGGGCGCGATGTTGCGGATCGTGAAGTAGGCGGCGAACAAGCCGGCGAAGAACATCAGCTCGCTGGAGAGCCACACGATGGTGCCCACCGTCACCATGGACGGACGTCCGTCGGTGCCATGGAGCCGGGACGCGGGAATCACAGAGGTAGTCGCCACGCGAACATTATGTACGATTCGATCGTGAGTGAGCACAAGCCCCTGCGTGTCCTGGTCTACAGCGACGATCGAGATGTCCGCGCGACGGTCATCTCAGCGCTCGGCGCCCGTCCGCATCCCGATCTTCCGGCGTTCGAGTACGTCGAGTGCGCCACCGAGCCGGTCGTGTGGCGGAACCTCGACAGTGTCAAAGGTGGGGGCGGTTTCGACCTCGTGATCCTCGACGGCGAGGCGGTCCCGGCCGGTGGTCTGGGCATCGCCCGGCAGATGAAGGACGAGATCTACCAGGCGCCGCCCGTGCTGGTGCTCACCGGACGTCCGCAGGACGCCTGGCTCGCCACCTGGTCGCGCGCCGAGGCCGCGCTGCCGCACCCCATCGACCCGCTGCGCCTGGCCGAGACCGTCATCGAGCTCGCGCGCGGCGTGCTCCAGTCGGCCTAGAGCCATGACCGATTCGTCCGGAGCCGCCCGCGGCCCGGCATCCCCGCCGGGTACCTGGCCAGACGTCCTGGCCACCCTGGTCGCCGGTGACGACCTCGACTCCGGGTCCACGTCGTGGGCGATGGAGGAGATCCTCTCCGGCAACGCCACACCGGCCCAGATCGCGGGCTTCGCCGTCGCGTTGCGCAGCAAGGGCGAGACGCTCGCGGAGATGCAGGGCCTCGTCGACGCGATGTACCGGCACGCGGCACCCATGACGGTGGAGGGTCGCTCGGTCGACATCGTCGGCACCGGCGGCGACCGCGCGCGCACCGTCAACATCTCCACGATGTCGGCGGTCGTCATCGCCGGAGCCGGCGTTCCCGTCGTCAAGCACGGCAACCGGGCCGCCACCAGCGCCAGTGGCTCGGCCGACGTGCTCGAGGAGCTGGGGGTGCGACTCGACGTCCCGCCGCTCAAGCTCGTCGAGGTGCTGAGGACCGTCGGCATCACGTTCTGCTTCGCGCCGGTGTTCCACGCGTCGTTCCGGTTCACCGCGGTGCCACGGCGCGAGCTCGGGATCCCGACGCCGTTCAACTTCCTCGGTCCGCTCTCCAACCCCGCGCGGCCCGACGCGATGGCCGTGGGCGTGGCCGACGCGCGGATGGCGCCGATCATGGCCGGCGTCCTCGCCGCGCGAGGCGCCGACGCCCTGGTCTTCCGCGGTGACGACGGGCTCGACGAGATCACGACCACCACGACGTCGCACGTCTGGGTGGGCGACCCGGACACGGGCCAGGTCAGCGAGCAGGTCATCGATCCGCAGCGTCTCGGTGTCGACCTGTCCGAACCGTCCGCCCTCACCGGCGGCGACGCGGCGTTCAACGCCGCCGTGTTCGAGCGGGTGCTCGACGGCGAGAAGTCCGCCGTGCGTGATGCGGTGCTGCTCAATGCCGGCGCCGGCATCGCGGCGTTCGAGGCCGCCGACGGGGAGCTGGAAGAACGGCTGGCCGCCGGTCTGGAACGGGCCCGTGAGTCGATCGACTCAGGCGCGGGTCGTGGCGTTCTCACCCGGTGGGTCGAGACGACGCAGTCGCTCGCCTAGGTCACGCTCGCGAGCCCCTGAGCCCTAGCCCTTCAAGGTGGCGCGGATGGCCGGTGCGAACACCTGGACGATCTCGTCGGTGGGCGTCGAGGCCACGGGTTCGACCTGCAGCACGTACCGCATCATCGCCAGGCCGACGAGCTGGCCGCAGACGAGCTCGTAGCGCAGAGCCGACGCACTGATCCCCGTGGCTTGGGCGGTCGGGGTGACGACGGTCCGGTTGAGCATCCGGTACAGGGCTCGATCGGCGCCACCCTTGCCGACCGACGACTTCACCATCTTCAGCATGCGCTGGCGGGTCCTCGGGTTCTCGCACAGCCCGAGGAAGGTGCGGAGCAACCGGACACTGAAGTCGGTCGCCGCGTCCCCGGTCGCCTTGCTCTCCGCAGCCAGCCGGGCTCGTTCTCGCGCCGCCACGATCGACGGGGAGTCGGGATACACGGGAGGACTCACGCCATCACGATAGTTGCGGGCGGGGCTCGGTCAGAGCCCGATGCTGAAGGCTTCGTCGAGGTCGTGGTGGCTGAACGTCTGGAACGCGATCTGCGTCTGCGTCGACAGCACTCCGTCGACCTTGTTCAGCTGGCCGGCGACGACGTCGGAGATGGCCTCGTGGGTGCGCACCCGCACCATCGCGAGCAGGTCGAGGTCGCCGGTGACGGAGTAGACCTCGCTGACACCGGGGATGTCGGCGATGCTCTCGGCGATCTCGGAGAGTCGGGAGACGTCGGCCTGAATGAAGACGATCGCGGTGATCACGACGTCAGCGTAGTCGCCTTGGCGTGCGACGCCAGAGTGGTGAGCCGCTCGAGATGGCGGCCTCCGGCGGCCAGCGGTGCCTGCCAGGTGCCTCGGACCACCCGCAGGCCGGGGGTGTCGAGCCAGCGCAGCAGGCACTCGGTCTCCTCGGCCGTGGCCGCGGGGATCGGTCCGTAGCCGGCCTCGACCGACTCGGCGGTGGCGAGCAGGGCGTCGACCCAGCCGGACGGGTGGGTGCCGCGCGGCATGACCCCGGCGGCGGCCAGGCGTCCGTGCCGCAGCACGTGGATCTCCCAGCCCTCGGCGTGCGGGGCGGCGGCCACGAGCTCGGGGAGGGCGGTGAGCTCGGCAAGGCGCTGCGTACGCACCACGGCGCGCAGCAGGGCCGTGAGGCGGTCGCGCCAGCGCGCGGCATCCTCGTAGCGCTCGTTCGCGGCGAGGTCGCCCATGCGGCCGTGGATGGCGTCGACCAGCTCGACCGGGTCGGCTGTCATGGCGCGCTGCACGCGGAAGACCTCGGCCGCGTACGTCTCGGGCTCGACCGACCCGTCGCACGGCGACAGGCAGTGGCCGAGCTCGGCGAGGGCGCAGGCGTTGCGTCGGGACCGCTTGGCCAGCTTGGGCGTGCACTGGCGGATGCGGAACGTGTCGTGGAGGGCGGCGAGTGCGTCGTCGGCGGACGACCGGCTGCCGAACGGCCCGATGTAGTCGGCGTCGTCGTCGAGGATGCGCTTGACGACCGACAGCCGCGGCCACGCCTCCCGGGTGAGCTTGAGCCAGGACAGCCGGTCGGGGAACTTCGAGCGCCGGTTGTACGGCGGCCGGTGCCGGGCGATGAGCCGGAGCTCGCGCACCTGGGCCTCCAGCGTGGTGGCGCAGACGATGCCCTCGACCCGCTCGGCCAGCATGACCATCTCGCCCATGCGGGTGCGGGTCTCGGACTCGGTGAAGTAGGAGCGGACCCGGGCCCGGAGCCGGCGCGACGTGCCCACGTACAGCACGGCGTCGCGCCGGTCGCGGAACAGGTAGACGCCCGGTGCCTGGGGGAGATGCTCGGCGAGGTGGCGCTTCTTGCGCTGGGCCGGCGTGACCCGCGCCGTGAAGGTGGAGACCTCCTCGAGCGAGGTGACGCCCAACGGGCCGAGCCGCTCGAACAGGGCGTGCAGGACGTCGACCGTGGCCCGGGCGTCCGACAGGGCTCGGTGGTTGGGCGTGGTGGTGGCGTGGAAGACACGGGCCAGCGTGGAGAGCTTGCAGTTCGGCACCTCGTCGCGCAGCAGGGTGCGGCGGGCCAGCACCGCGGTGTCGAGGACCTCGAACCGGGGCCAGGGGATGCCCAGCTCGCGGCTGTAGTGCTTCAGGAAGCCGGTGTCGAAGGGCGCGTTGTGCGCCACGAGCACCGAGCCGCGGGCGAACTCCAGGAAGCTGGGCAGCACCTCGGCGATGCGCGGCTTGTTGATGACCATGGCGTCGGTGATGCCGGTGAGCACCGTGATGAACGCCGGGATCGACTCGTCCGGATTGACCAGCGTCTGGAACTCGCCCAGCACCTCGCCACCGCGGACCTTGACCGCACCGACCTCGGTGATCTTCGAGCCGCGAGCGGCCGAACCGCCCGTGGTCTCGAGGTCGACCACGCAGAAGGTGACGTCGGACAGGGGACGCCCGAGGTCGTCGAACGAGGCCTGGACAGCTTCCACACATCGAACACTAGTTCGAGTGTCCGACAACCGGAGTGACTGGTGTGACGAGAGTTTTGTGTCGGCGGTGGCGGCTAGCGTTCGAGACGTCCACCAGGAGGTGTTCCCATGACTGATCCGAGCGAATCCGTGGTCGTCGACTGCGACCAGTGTCTGGTCCGAAGTCCCGGCGCTTGCGGCGACTGTGTCGTCACCGTCCTGCTGGGTGCCCCACCTGCGGGGATCGAGCTCGACAGCGACGACGTCGCCGCCCTCGAAGCGCTGGCCGACGGGGGCCTCGTGCCGCCGCTCAGGCTGGTGATCCCCCTCTCGGCGCCCGACACGCACGCGGTCGGGAGTTGATCGACCCCTCATCCGCCTCTAGAGTGGGCGCTTGTGCGCCCGGAGTATGCGCGGCCGACCTGGCCGACATCGGGCGCACCGCCGAAACATCGCGGATGTGGGGAAGACAACCGCGACGTACCGGGGAACCATGTGTGTGGGGTGAATCGGCTCGCACGTTGAGCCGTAGGGCGTCCTTGGCCCGAATCCGTCAGCTCACCCGGTAGGCGTCGAGGAAATGTGTAGGAGTTGTGCGTGCGCCTTTCGCGTATCCGTACTGTCCCCCCGGTCCACCGAGCGACCTCATGGCGCAGAGCTGCCGTGGCGGTCGCCACCGTCTCTGTCGTGACGGTCAGCCTCGTCGGCGGCGCCCAGGCGAAGCCGAGCACGGACGTCAAAGAGGTCAAGCAGGCCTTCCACGAGGCCGAGGCGGCCTCGGAGCAGGTCAACCAGCTCTCGGTGCAGATCAAGCAGACCAACCAGGAGATCTCCGATCTCTCCGGTGACATCGACCACCAGATGGTCGACTACCAGGAGCAGAAGGACGCCTTGAGCTCGGCCATCGTGCAGCAGCACATGGACGCCCCGCTCGGCCCCACGGTCAACCTGCTCGGCAGCGGCGACCCCGACAAGTTCCTCGACGGGCTCGGCGCCGTGCAGGCGCTGAACAGCACCCGGGCCGACCAGCTCGAGAAGTTCGGCAAGACCGCCAAGCAGCTGAAGAACCGTCGCGACCAGCTCGAGGACCGCGAGACCTCGTTGGCCGCCGACAAGAAGGACATGGCGAAGGAGCGCGACCGCATCCGCGCCAAGTTCAGGGAGGCCAAGCGCAAGCTCGCCCTCCTGGATGCCACCCAGCGGGCAGCGTTCGGCAACAGCGACATCAACCTCGACTTCGAGATCTCGGCCAGCGGCCGCGCGGCCAAGGCCGTCAAGTTCGCCTCCGCCCAGCTCGGCGACCCCTATGTGTACGGCGGCACCGGTCCCAACTCGTGGGACTGCTCGGGCCTCGTGCAGGGCGCCTTCCGCGCCGCCGGCGTGTCCCTGCCCCGCGTGGTCGGCCCGCAGTACGGAGCCACCCGCCACATCTCGATGAGCCAGCTCCAGCCCGGCGACATCGTGTTCTACGGCGACATGTCGCACGACGGCATCTACATCGGCCACGGCAAGGTCATCCACGCGCCGCACCCGGGTCGTAGCGTCGAGATCACCGGCGTCGGCGGGTTCAGCAGAGCCGGGCGGGTTGGCTGACACTCGCCGGTTCTCGCCGAACCTGGCGGCCGGAGCGCTCCTGATCGTCCTGGTCGCCGCGCTGCTCCTCTGGCAGCGACCGTGGCAGAACTCGACGTCGGGCGACGTCGTGCCGCTGCCCGACGACGCCTCCTCACTGCTCAACGAACAGTTCCGCGAGCTGAGTGACGCCGACACGCGTGCCGCCTTCGTGGCCGCGGCCGGGTCCGGGAAGACGGCACGCACCTTCGCCGCGAACGCCTGGGACGCCAGGACGGCGCTCGACGTCGATGAGGTCGAGCTGCGATACCTGCGCGGTGGTGAGGTCGCCGATCGCTCCGACGGATCGACGGTCGCCGAGGTCGCCGTGTCGTGGCGAGCCGGCCAAGGCTCGGCCGTGGCCGGCACCTCCGTCCGCGACGCCACGGTCGACTTCCGTCTCGACCCACGTCGCGACGGCACGTTCGCTGTCCGCTCGGCCACAGCCCACGAGCAACCCCTGCCGGTGTGGCTGGCGGGTCGCATCGCGGTCGAGCGCGACATCCGGCATCCGGGTCGTCACGGTCGATGGCGGTGTGCCCGGCATCGACGCTCCGGCGATGGCGCGGGTCGCCCGTGAACGCGTGCGCGAGGTGGTGCCTGGCGTCGACGACGACCTCACCATCGTCTCGCCCCGCACGCGTGCTCTCACGGCCGATCTCGTCGGTCGTCCGCAGCGAGAGGTCGCGCCGATTGCCGCGATCACGACCTCGGTCGACGGGAGCACGAAGACCGCCCGCGTCATCGTCCTCAACCCGGCACAGTTCGCCACGATGGACGCCCGCGCCTCCCAGGTGGTCGTCAGCCACGAGGCTGCTCACGTGCTCACCGGCGCGCTGGGGTCCGACGCCGAGGCGTGGGTGACCGAGGGGTTCGCGGACTTCGTGGCGCTGCACGACGACACGGCGCCGCTCTCGCTGAGCGCCGGTCAGGTGCTGCGTCAGGTGAAGAAGGACGGAGCTCCGCAGGCGCTGCCGACAGCAGGGGACTTCGGTCAGGGGGACCACGGCCTGGGCGCGGTCTACGAGTCGGCCTGGATGGTGTTCCGGATGCTCGCCGAGCGCCACGACGACGCCACGATCGTCCGGTTCTACCGCGATGTGCTGTCGGGCACCGACGTCGATGCAGCCGTGCGTCGCGCCTTCGACCTGTCGGTCAAGCAGCTCACCGGGCAGTGGCGCGACTACCTGACGAAGAGCGCCTCGACGGTGTCGTGAAAGTCGCGCAGCACGGCGCTGCGCTTGACCTTGAACGACGGGGTCAGGTAGCCGTTCTCCTCGGTCCAGTCGTCGGGCAGGATCACGAACTTCTTGATCGCCTCGGCCTGCGAGACCTGGGCGTTCGCGTCGTCGATCGCGTCCTGCACGGCGGACTCCAGTGACGGGTCGTCGAGCGAGCCCGTCCAGGCCTCCGTGTCGATCGTGACGAGTGCGGCGACGAAGGGCTTGCCGTCGCCGACGACGAGGCACTGGCTCACGTAGGGGTGCGCGCGCACGCGGTCCTCCAGCACCGCCGGGGAGACGTTCTTGCCGCCGGCCGTGACCAGGATCTCCTTCTTGCGTCCGGTGATGCGGATGAAGCCGTCGTCGTCGACGTCGCCGACGTCACCGCTGGCGAACCAGCCGTCGTCGTCGAGGGTCTCGGACGTGGCCTCGGGGTTCTTCCAGTAGCCGGGGAAGACCTGCGGCCCACGGAATCGCAGCTCGCCGTCGGAGGCGACGTCGACCTCGGTGCCCGGGAAGACCCGGCCCACGGTGCCGACGCGCTGGTGCTCCGGGGTGTTGACGCACAGCGCCGCCGTCGTCTCGGTGAGGCCGTAGCCCTCGAGCACCGGGACGCCGATGCCGCGGTAGAAGTGCGCGAGCCGCTCACCCAGGGGCGCGCCGCCGGAGATCGCCCACTCGGTGTGACCACCGAGTGCGTCGCGAAGCTTGCCGTAGACGAGGCGGTCGAAGAGGGCGTGCCGGGTGCGCAGCGCGACGCCGGGCTTGCCCGAGTCCTGGGCCCGGCTGTATGAGATCGCCGTCTGGACGGCCCGGTCGAAGATCTTGCCGCGTCCGTCGGCGTAGGCCTTGCTGCTGGCGCTGTTGAAGACCTTCTCGAACACTCTGGGGACGGCGAGGATGAAGGTGGGTTGGAAGTCCCCGAGGTGGTTCACCAGGTCCTTGATGTCCGAGGTGTGGCCGAGCTTGGCACCGGCGCGGATCGCCCCGACCTGGATGACGCGGGCGAAGACGTGGGCCAGGGGTAGGAAGAGCAGCGTCGAGGCTCCCTGGCGCTCGAACAGCTCGGGCAACGCCTCGAGCGCCCCCGCGACCTCGCCGCGGAAGTTGCCATGGGTGAGCTGGCATCCCTTGGGACGGCCGGTGGTGCCGGAGGTGTAGATGAGTGTCGCGAGCGAGTCGGGGCCGAGGGCCTTGCGGCGGCCGTCGAGGGCGTTGTCGGCGACATCGGTGCCGGCCTCGACGACGCTGTCGAGGCTCGATGCGCCGGCGGCGCCGTCTCGTGGCTCGTTGATCGTCCAGACGTGCTTCAGCTCGGTCGCGGTCTTGCGTGCCTCGTCGCAGCGAGAGGCGTGCTCGGCGGTCTCCACGATGGCGGCCACGGCACCGGAGTCGGACAGGATCCACGCGATCTGTGACGGCGACGACGTCTCGTACACGGGCACCGTGACCGCTCCGGCCCACCAGATCGCGTAGTCGGCGAGCGTCCACTCGTAGCGCGTCTTGGAGAGCAGGGCGACCCGGTCACCCGGCTCCACCCCGGAAGCCATCAGGCCCTTGGCGAGATCGGTGACCTCGCGGTGGAACTCGCCAATCGTGACGTCGCGCCACTCGCCGTCCACACGCCGGGAAACAGCCACGGCATCGGCGTCGACTGAGAGCCGGTCGAGGACGTCGTCGGTGAGGTTGCCGTCGGCGGTCGAGTAGGTCTGAGCCACGTACGGCAGGCTACCCTCACGCTCGTGGTGTGCGACCGCTGAAGGCCCGGGTGGCGGACGCCGAGCGGGCCCGCGATGCCGTCGCCCCGCAGGTGGCGAGCCCGTGGCGGCCACTACGATGGAACCCAACCACGAAGAGGAGCACTGATGGCACGCACGACCAGCGACATCGTCATCGGAGCTCCACCGAGCCGCATCATGGACGTCATCGCCGACTTCGAGAACTACCCCTCGTGGGCGACGGGTGTCCGGGTCGCCGACGTGGTCGCCACGTCGGGCGATCGGGCCGAACGAGTGCACTTCGTGCTCGAGGCCGCGCCCATCCGCGACCAGTACGACCTCGGCTACACCTGGGACGGCGACCACTCGGTCACCTGGCACCTCGTCGAGCGTGGCTCGATGCTCACCTCGATGGACGGCAGCTACGAGCTCGAGCCGGTCGGCGACGACAGCACCCGGGTCACCTACCAGCTGTCCGTCGACGTCTCCATCCCGATGCTCGGCATGCTCAAGCGCAAGGCCGAGAAGGTCATCATCGACACGGCCCTCAAGGGGTTGAAGCGACACGTCGAGGGCGCGACGTGAGCGAGCCTGAGGCCGTCGGCTCGCTCGCCCAGGAGACCGCCCGTCTCCTGCACGCTTTGGCTGCCGAGGCACGCAAACCGGCTGCCGATGGCACCGGCACGGCCGACACCGGCGCTGAGGGAATGAGCGCTGGGGCCACGGCAGGGGAACACGTCTGCACGACCGGCTGGTGCCCGATCTGCCAGGTCGTGGGCTTCGTCCACGAGCATCCCGAGGTCGTCGAGCAGGTCACCGACGCGGCCGTGCAGCTCGGCCGCACCGTGCGCGACATGCTCGAGCAGAGCCTGGCGGCCGCCAACACGACGACGGAACAGCCGACGGACGAGGCATGAGCTCCGGGCCCACCGCTGCGCAGCAGGGAGCTGGGCTGCAGGGAGCTGGGCTGCAGGGATCTGGGCCGCACGGCATCGGTGTCGACATCGGTGGCACCAAGATCGCTGCCGGCCTCGTGGCGTCCGACGGCCGCATCGTGCGGTCTGCCAGCGAACCCACTCCCGACGACGCCACCGGCATCGCACCTGTGGTCGCGACGCTCGTCGAGCGTCTGCTCGAGGAGTCCGATGACATCGAGGTGGGCGGCATCGGCATCGGTGCGGCGGGCTTCGTCGACGTCGATCGCGCCACCGTACGCTTCGCCCCGAACATCGACTGGATCGACGAACCACTCGCCGAGGCCGTCGGCAAGCTCGTCGACCTTCCCGTCGTCGTCGAGAACGACGCCAACGCGGCCGCCTGGGGCGAGTACCGCTTCGGCGCCGGCGAGGACACCGACGACCTGCTGTTCGTCACGATCGGCACCGGCGTGGGCGGTGGCATCGTCCATCGCGGCACGCTGCTGCGCGGCGGCTTCGGCGCCGCGGCCGAGATCGGCCACCTCCGGGTCGTCCCCGACGGCCGGCTGTGCGGATGCGGCCAGCACGGCTGCTTCGAGCAGTACGCGAGCGGCCGTGCCCTCGTGCGCGACGCCCGTGATCGCGTCGCGACCGGCGACCCGCAGGCCGAGCCGCTGCTCGCCGTCGCCGGCGACGCCGAGGCCATCACCGGCCAGATGGTCACCGGACTCGCGCAGCAGGGCGACCCGATGTGCGTCGACTTGCTCCACGACGTGGGGCAGTGGGTCGGCGAGGGCATCGCGACGCTGGCGGCCGTGCTCGATCCCAGCGTGATCGCGATCGGAGGCGGCGTCGCCGACGCGGGCGACCTCCTGCTCGAACCCGTGCGGCACGCCTTCGAGGAGCACCTCCCGGCGCGCGAGCACCGCAAGATCGCCGAGCTGCGGCTGGCCGCGCTCGGCAACGACGCCGGCATCATCGGCGCCGCCGACCTCGCCCGTTCTGCTTCACAAGACGGCTGACCGCCGTGCCCGGCACGCTCGCCATCGGGATCGACATCGGTGGCACCAAGATCGCTGCCGGTGTCGTCGACGAGGACGGCCAGGTGCTCGCGCGCAGGCTCGGCACGACGCCCGGCTCCGATCCCGCGGCCGTCCTGGACACGATCGGTGACCTCGTCGATCAGCTCCGCCAGGAGCATCGAGACGGTGTTGGTGACATTGCGGCCGTGGGCATCGGCGCAGCCGGATTCGTGGACTCCACGAGGTCGATCGTCCTGTTCGCGCCCCACGTCGCCTGGCGGGCCGAGCCGCTCCGCGACAAGGTCGCCGAACGCACCGGCCTACCCGTCGTCGTCGAGAACGACGCCAACGCCAGCGGCTGGGCCGAGTGGCGCTTCGGCGCCGTCCAGGGCGAGCCGGACGTCGTCCTGGTGGCGCTGGGCACCGGGATCGGCGGCGCCATCGTCATCGACGGCAAGCCATACCGCGGTCACTTCGGTGTCGCGGGAGAGTTCGGGCACATGCAGGTCGTGCCGGACGGACTGCCCTGCGACTGCGGCAACCGCGGCTGCTGGGAGCAGTACGCGAGCGGGCGGGTCCTCACCCGCCGGGGCCGAGCCGCGGCCGAGGAGGGCACGCCGCTCGGCCGGCGACTCCTCGACGCTGCCGGTGGCTCCGTCGACGACATCCACGGGATGCACGTCACCACGGCGGCGCGTGAGGGGGACGAGGAGGCGACGGGATGGATCGCCGAGGTGGGCGACTGGCTCGGTGTGGGGATCGCCAACCTTGCGGCGGCACTCGACCCTGGCGTCGTGGTGGTGGGCGGTGGCCTCAGCGAAGCCGGTGACCTGCTGCTCGGGCCGGCGCGGACCTCGTTCTCACGCGCCCTGACCGGCCGCGGACATCGGCCCGAGGCGCGCATCGTGGCTGCCCGGTTCGGATCCGAGTCGGGTCTCATCGGCGCAGCCGACCTGGCCCGACAGGAGACCCGGCGTCAGAGCTCCGCGCCGTCGTCCGGCCAGCCCGGACGACCGGGACCGTACTCCGGCAGCTGAGAGATCAGGTAGATCGACCCGGCGACGAAGGTCAGCCCGACACCGAGCAGCACCGACTTCGGCAGCCAGATGTGGGCGAGGGTGAACACCATGATGGCGACCGGCGAGCCCAGGACGGCGATCCAGGCGAGCGTGCGGCCCTTGTGGCGCGGACGGATCGGCGGGGGCTCGACGCGCCGGTAGAAGGCTTCGTCGGGCATGTCGTCGAACGACGGCGGCTCGTCGTCCGCCGCTGCATGATGCGCGTCCGCCCTCCGCTGACGCCGCACACTCGGATGCTCCGGCTTCTCCGGGCGCGGCCCGTCGAGAAAGGAGAGGTCGAGATCGAGGCGCTGGACGATCTCGTCGAAGTCGTCCTCGTGGTCAGCCATGGCCGACCTTCGCGTGCTCGGCGATGAAGGCGGCAGACCGCTCGAAGATCATCGGGGCGTCGTGGTCGATGGTCGCCACGTGGTAGCTGTCCTCCAGCGTGACGTACTCCGCGACGGCCGAGGACACGCCGGCCCGGATGAGGCCGAGGCTGGTGGCGTCGACGACGTGGTCGTCGGTCGCGCGGAACATCAGCAGGGGAGCGGTGACCTTGCCGAGGTCGGCGCGGATGTCGCGCCAAGCGCGCACCTGGGAGGCCATCGCCTTGAGCGGGGTGCGGTCGTAGCCGATCTCGTCTGTGTCGGGCTTCTTGATGTCGTTGCCGATGCCGGGTATGGACGGCACGATCCACTTCAGGGCGGGCAGGATCTTCAGCTGCCAGTTCTTGAGGTCGACGACGGGGTTGACGAGCACCAGGGCGTCGACGACGTCGGGACGGAGCTCGGCCAGGCGCAACGCGATCGCGCCACCCATCGACAACCCGCACACGGCCACCCGTTCGCACCGACCGGACAGCTCGGTGAGGGTGTCGTCGGCGGTGGCGTACCAGTCGTCCCATCCGGTGCGGTTCATGTCCTGCCAGGTGGTGCCGTGACCGGGCAGTCGTGGCACCCGGACGGTGTGGCCACGCTCGGCGAGGTACTGCGCCCACGGTGCCATCGACGCTGGTGAGCCGGTGAATCCGTGGCTCAGCAGGACGCCGATCGGCCCGCCGTCGCTGCTGAACGGCTCGGCTCCCGGGACGACGGCGAGGGTGTCGGTCATGCCTCCATCTTCGCTCATGGCGCGGTCCTCGTGCAGGCGGCGTGCAGAGTAGGCTCTCGATGAGCCTGAAGGAGGCGACGTGTTCTATTGGTTCCTCAAATTCCTGGCCTTGGGTCCGCTGATCAAGCTGATCTTCCGGCCGTGGGCCGAAGGAACCGAGAACGTCCCCAAGGAGGGCCCGGCCATCCTCGCCAGCAACCACCTGTCGTACAGCGACTGGCTGTTCATGCCCGTCGTCATCCCGCGCCGCGTGACGTTCGTGGCGAAGGCCGAGTACTTCGAAACACCGGGCATCAAGGGATGGTTCCAGAAGACGTTCTTCTCCGGCGCGGGCCAGGTGCCGATCGACCGCAGCAGCGGCAGCGCGGCCGCCGGTGCCATCTCGGCCCAGCTGAAGCTGCTGAAACAGGGTGAGATCTGCGGCATCTACCCCGAGGGCACGCGGTCCCACGACGGCAAGCTCTACCGCGGACGCACCGGCGTGGCCCGCATCGCGCTGGAGGCCGGCGTTCCGGTGATCCCGGTCGCCGTCATCAACTCCGACATCATCGCGCCGCCCGGCAAGGTGTTCGGGTCGATGGCCCGCCCCGGCGTCAGGTTCGGCAAGCCGCTCGACTTCAGTCGATACGAAGGACTGCAGGACGACCGCTACATCCTGCGGGCCATCACCGACGAGATCATGTACGAGATCATGCGGCTGTCCGGCCAGGAGTACGTCGACCTCTATGCGCAGGACGCGAAGAAGCGCGAGCGCGACGCTGAGCGGGAGGCGGCGAAGGTCGTGGCCCGTGCCGAGGCCGACGAGGTCTGGGAAGAGATCAAGCCAGACTGAACGATCTCTGCGGAACACTGCTCACGACGGAATGGCGCACGACCCCACAGTCCACGACCAAGCAGGAGGAACGATGCGAGTCGGCATGCTCACCGGTGGCGGAGACTGCCCCGGGTTGAACGCGGTCATCCGCGGCGCGGTGCGCAAGGGCGTGAAAGCCCACGGCCACGATTTCGTGGGGTTCCGCGACGGCTGGAGGGGCCCGCTCGAGAACGACACGATGGCGCTCGGCATCGACGAGGTGCGGGGCATCCTGCCCCGCGGCGGCACGATCCTCGGGTCGTCGCGCACCAACCCGTTCGCGATCGAGGGCGGCGTCGAGCAGATCAAGGACAACCTCGCGGCGCACGGCTGCGACGCGTTGATCGCCATCGGCGGCGAGGACACCCTCGGCGTGGCCACCAAGCTCTCCGACCTCGGCGTCAAGGTCGTCGGTGTGCCGAAGACGATCGACAACGACCTCTCGGGCACCGACTTCACGTTCGGCTTCGACACCGCGGTCAACATCGCGGTCGGCGCGATCGACCGCCTGCACACCACCGCGGAGTCGCACCACCGGGTGCTCGTCGTCGAGGTCATGGGGCGGCACGCGGGCTGGATCGCCCTGCACAGCGGACTCGCCGGCGGCGCGAACATCATCCTCATCCCCGAGCGGCCGTTCGACATCGAGAAGGTGTGCGCCCAGGTCGAGAGCCGCTTCGCGACGCACTACTCGCCGATCATCGTCGTGGCCGAGGGCGCCACCCCGGCCGAAGGCACCATGGAGCTCGTGAGCGGCGAGAAGGACGCGTTCGGCCACGTGCGTCTCGGCGGCATCGGCGACCGGCTCGCCCACGAGATCGAGGAGCGCACCGGCAAGGAGGCCCGCGCCGTCGTGATCGGGCACGTCCAGCGCGGCGGCACGCCCACGGCGTTCGACCGGTGGCTCGCGACCCGCTTCGGCCTGCACGCCATCCAGGCCGTCACCGACGAGGCCTTCGGCACGATGGTCGCGCTGCGTGGCACCGAGATCGTCCGGGTGCCGCTGTCGGAGGGCACCAGCGAGCTCAAGGTCGTGCGGCCCGAGCTCTACGAAGAGGTCGAGGTCCTGTTCGGGTGATCCGGGCGGGACGAACGGCCGACGCGCTGAGCGCGGCCGGTATCCTCTGGGGGTGAGCATCCCCAGTCTCGACGACCTCCATGCGATGGGTGCTGCCCAGCAGCCCACATACGCGGATGTCGCTGCGCGAGACCACGCGGTCGAGAAGCTGCGCCGGATGCCGCCGCTCGTCTTCGCCGGTGAGTGCGACGACCTCCGCGATCGCCTGGCCGCGGTTGGCCGGGGTGAGGCGTTCCTGCTCCAGGGCGGCGACTGCGCCGAGACGTTCGAGGGCGTCACAGCCGAGAACGTCCGCAACAAGCTCAGGGTGCTGCTGTCGATGGCGGTCGTCCTCACCTACGCGGCCAGCGTTCCGGTGGTCAAGGTGGGGCGCCTCGCCGGTCAGTACGCCAAGCCGCGCAGCAGCGACACCGAGACGCGCGACGGTGTCACGCTTCCGGCCTACCGGGGCGATGCGGTCAACGGGTTCGACTTCACCGCCGAGTCGCGCGTCCACGACCCGCAGCGACTCGTCGACGTCTACCACGCGTCGTCGGCCACGCTGAACCTCGCGCGCGCCTTCACGACGGGTGGCTACGCCGACCTGCGCCAGATGCACGCGTGGAACACCGACTTCGTCAAGCGCAGCCCGGTGGGCGTGAGCTACGAGCAGATCGGCGCGGAGATCGACCGCGCCCTCGCGTTCATGGACGCGATCGGCGTCGACCCAGACGAGTTCCACTCCGTCGACTTCTACTCCTCGCACGAGGCGCTGATCCTCGAGTACGAGCACTCGCTCACCCGCATCGACTCACGCACCGATCGTCCCTACGACGTGTCGGGGCACTTCGTGTGGGTCGGCGAGCGCACGCGCCAGCTCGACGGCGCCCACGTGGAGCTGCTGAGCCACATCGCCAACCCGATCGGCGTCAAGCTCGGTCCCACCACGACGCCCGACGACGCGATCGCCCTGTACGAGAAGCTCAACCCCGAGCGCACGCCGGGGCGCGTCACGTTCATCACCCGTTTCGGGGCGGGCAAGATCCGCGACCTGCTGCCGCACCTGGTCGAGAAGGTCACGGCGGCCGGGATCGAGGTCGCGTGGGTCTGCGACCCGATGCACGGCAACACGTTCGAGGCGAGCAACGGCTACAAGACGCGCGAGTTCGACGACGTCATCGACGAGGTGCGCGGCTTCTTCGAGGTGCACCGCTCGCTCGGCACGTGGCCCGGTGGCATGCACGTCGAGCTCACCGGCGACGACGTCACCGAGTGCGTCGGCGGGGGAGCGAAGCTCTCGGCCGCCGACCTGTCGCACCGCTACGAGACGTTGTGCGACCCGCGGCTCAACCGTGAGCAGTCGCTCGAGCTGGCATTCCTCGTCGCCGAGATGCTCAGCGGTCGCTGAGCGACAGCTCCGTCATTCCGGCTGCACGCGCAGCGTCATCAATGTGGTCGCGAGTGCGTCGTACTGACCGCACAGCATCAGCAGCTCGATCGTCTCGGCCTCGTCGAGGTGCGCCCGGAGAGCCGCCCACGTCGGGTCGTCGATGTCACGCACGCGCACCAGCTGGGTGGCCGCGTTCAGCACCGCTCGCTCACGGTCGGTCCAGCCGTCCCAGGTGTCGTCGCCGGCGTGCTCGATCTGCTCGCGGCTGAGGCCGACGCGACGGCCGATGCGCACGTGATGGCCTCGCTCGTAGTCGCAGTCCCGCAGGGTCGCCACGTGGAGGATGACCATCTCGGTCTCGCGGCGAGGGAGGCGACCGCCCGGCATCATCTTCGCGCTGTACCAGAGCCAGGCCCGGAAGAGTCCGCGCTGGCGTCCGAGGGTCGTGAACACGTTCGGTCGCTGCCCTCCGGTGGCGCGTGCGGCGATGCCGCTGATGACGTGGTTGACGACGCCGAGCTCGCGCAGGCCGCCGGGCGTGATCCGGGGGGTGGTCATGGCGAACAGGTTAGGGGGTGGAGCATCAGAAGCCCGCGATGGTCACTCCGCTGCCGATCTTCGCCTTCGTGTCGGCCTTGGGGGTCTGGGCCTTCACGGTGAAGTTGCCTGGTCCGAACGGGTGCACCTCGAATCCGGCGTCCTTCAGGATCTTGGCCGCCTCGTTGCGGAGCTTGCCCACGACGTTGGGAACGGGGATCGCCTCCGGTCCACGCGAGACCTTGATCGTGATGGTGTCGTCCTTGAAGCCCGTGCCGCTGTTGGGCGACTGGCTGATGACGCGTCCCTTGTCGACGTCGTCGGAGTAGGCGCGGTCGACCTTGACCTTGAACCCGGCCTTGTCGAGCCCGGCCGTCGCCTCGGACTCCTTCTTGCCGGTGTAGTTGCTGATGTCGATGGGCTTGCGGCCCTTGCTCACCACGAGGTCGACGGCGGTGTTGCGCTTGACCTGGGTCCCGACCCGGAAGTCGGCCGCCCTCACGACCTTGCCCTGGTCGACCTTCTCGTCGAACGCCCTCGTGACGTCGCCGACGTTGAGGTGCAGCTTGTCCAGCGCTGTCGTGGCCTCGTCGAGGGTCTGGCCCTTGAGGTTCGGGATCTCGTAGCGTTCCTTGCCCTGGGAGATCTCGCCCTCGATCGTGTCGCCGGGCAGGATGCGATCGCCCGGCCCCGGGGTGGTGCTGATGACGGTGCCCAGCGGAGCGGTCTCGGAGAACGACCTCTTCTCGACGCTGAACGTGAAGCCGGCGTCCTTGGCGTCCTTGATGGCCTGGACCTCGGTGCGCCCGACGAGCTGAGGGGTGTCGACGTAGCGGCCGACGCCGACGTACCACCCGAGCGCGATGGCCAGCAGGGTGGCGACGATGACGCCGATGAGCATGAACCGTCCGCGGCGGCTCGGAGTCTCTCCTTGCTTGCTCTCGCGGTACTGCTCGACCGTCATGGGCGGGAGGAGTCCGCGTGGTACCGGGTCGGGTTCGGGGTCGACGTCGCCCCACTGGACGGTGTGCTCGGGAGGTCCGCCGCCACCCGTGCGGTCGACCACCTCGGTCGGCGCGTCGGGCAACGAGGTCGCCGTGCTGGTCACGACCGCGGCAGCGCCGGCGGTCGCGGCGACCGCTCCGGCCGGGATCTTGACCTGCTGCGTGTCCTCCTCGACGCCGGCCGGCTGGTGCACCGGGGACGGCAGGAGGTCGGCGGTGAGCTCGGGATCGTCCTCGACGCCTTCCTCCAGCGCGCGCTGCACGAGGCGCACCTGCTGGAGCAGCACGCGGGCATCGGTGGAGCGCTGGTCGCGGTCGCGGCAGGTGGCGCGGGCCACGAGCGCGTCGAGGTACGGCGGGAGACCCGGCTGCACCTTCGACGGGGCGGAGATGTCCTCGTGCACGTGCTTGTACGCGACCTGGATGGGCGACTCGCCGGAGTGCGGCTTCTCGCCGGTGAGCATCTCGTAGAGCATCGCCCCGCACGCGTAGACGTCCGAACGGGCGTCCGCGCCCTCGTTGACGACGATCTCCGGTGCGAGATAGGAGACGGTGCCGATCAGGGTGCCGCCGGTGGCGGTCGTGGCCGCACTGACGGCCCGGGCCAGGCCGAAGTCGGCGACCTTGACCTCGCCGTCGGGCGTGATGAGCACGTTCTCGGGCTTGATGTCGCGGTGGATGAGGTGGGCCGCGTGGGCGGCGGACAGGGCCACGAGCACCTGCGCGAGGAGCTCGAGCGCCCGGGCGGGCTTCATGGGTGTCTCGTCGCGCATGAGGTCGCGGAGCGTACGTCCGGGCACGTACTCCATGACGAGGTACGTGATCTCGCCGTCCTGGCCCTGGTCGAACACCGACACGACGTGCCGGTGGTTCAGCTGGGCCGCGGACTGGGCCTCGCGCTCGAAGCGCTGGGTGAACGTCGCGTCGTCGCCGAGGCCGTGGTGCATGACCTTGACGGCCACCTCGCGATCGAGCCGCTGGTCGGTGGCCTTGAAGACGCTGGCCATGCCGCCGCGCGCGATGCGTTCGCCGACGAGGTAGCGACCGTCGAGGACGCGCCCGACGAGAGCCTCGTCGCCCATCACTGCCACGTCTCCTCCTCGGCCGCATCGGGGGGTGGCCTTGTGCCGATTGTAAGGACTAGGACGCGGTCAGCGTGCCGCGGCGATGCGTGTCACGCGTGCTGCGTGACGATCGCCACGCGTGACGTCGTCAGCGTGAGCGGCGCGTGACCGTGAGAAGCAGTGGCTCCATCACCTCGCGCCCACCGGCCGGAAGGGCCTCGAGCGCCGCCTCGGCCTGACGCTGGAGTCGGTCGATGTCGGTCTCGACCGCGGTCAGGGCCCCGGTCCGCTCCACGAGGTCGCGCAGCGTGTCGACACCGTCAGACGTGCCGAGCGCGCGCGCCAGCAGGGCGCGGTCGGCGTCGGTGCCGAGATCCGCCGTGCGGGCGACGAGGACGGTGCGCTTGCCCTCGCGCAGGTCGTCACCGGCGGGCTTGCCGGTGACATCGGGGTCGCCGAACACGCCGAGGACGTCGTCACGCAGCTGGAACGCCTCACCGAGGGGGAGTGCGACGTCGGTCAGGGCGGCGATGAGCGTCTCGTCGGCGCCTGCCAGGGCGGCTCCGAGGTGGAGCGGTCGCTCGACGGTGTACTTCGCCGACTTGTATCGCACCACGCGCATCGCCTCCTCCACGCCGACCGAGAGCCGTGTCTGGGCGAGGACGTCGAGGTACTGGCCGGCCACCACCTCGGACTTGCAGAGGTCGAGGAAGCGGAGTGCCTCGGTCGTGCGCGGGAGGCCGCTGGAGCGGAACTGCTCGTCGGCCCACGAGAGCATCAGGTCGCCGAGGAGCACCGCCACGGAGGTGCCGTGCCGTGCGGGGTCACCGGCCAAGCCAGCGCTGCGATGCCTGGCCTCGAAGTCGCGATGGACGCTCGGGCGCCCGCGCCGGGTGTCGGAGCCGTCCATGAGGTCGTCGTGCACCAGGGCGCTGCCCTGCAGCCACTCGAGCGCCGCGGCCGCGTGGTCGAGGCGCGGATCGGTCGGGTCGCCGCCGGCGACGAGCCAGCCGGCGCGGCAGAACAGGGGCCGCAGTCGCTTGCCGCCGCGGACGAAATCGACGGCCGCATCGATGAATTCGTCGAGGTCAGGGCCCAGAACGGACAGCGCCTCGCGCTGTCGGCTGCTGAATTCGGTGAGAGCCGCGTCGATCCGTGTCCGGAATGCGTCATCGTCTGCGACCGTCACGATCCGGACGATACCGTTGCCCACATGGCCGATCGCGACCTCTCGCTCGCCGCGCACCTGCGCGCCGAGCGACCGAGCTTCTCGTTCGAGTTCTTCCCGCCGAAGGACGACGAGGGCGAAGAGGTCCTGTGGAACACCATCTCCGAGCTCGAGCCGCTCGACCCGACCTTCGTGTCGGTCACCTACGGCGCCGGCGGCACGAGCCAGGAGCGCACGGTCCGCATCACGTCGCGCATCGCCGAGCAGACGTCGATGCGCGCCATCGGCCACCTCACGCTGGTCGGGCAGAGCAAGGGCGAGATCGAGTCCGTCCTCAAGCAGTACGCCTCTGCGGGCATCGACCACGTGCTGGCCCTGCGCGGGGATCCCAAGGGCGGCCCTCGGGCTCCGTGGGAGCCGCACCCAGACGGCATGACGTACGCGATCGACCTCGTCGAGCTCGCCGGTGACCTCGGCGGGTTCTGCGTGGGTGTCGCGGCGTTCCCGGAGGGTCATCCGGATGCTGCCAGCATCCAGGCGGACGCCGAGGTGCTCGTCGCCAAGGCGCGAGCCGGGGCTGAGTACGCCATCACGCAGCTGTTCTTCCGGTCGTCGGACTACTTCGACCTCGTCGACCGGGTGCGAGCACTCGACTGCGACATCCCGATCATCCCGGGCATCATGCCGATCCTGAACTTCGCGCAGGTGGCGCGCATGGCCGAGCTCTCGGGCGCCGAGCTTCCCCGCGAGGTGCTCGACCAGGTCGAGCCGATCGCCGACGACAAGGTGGCCGTGCGGGCCAAGGGCATCGAGCTGGCGACGCAGCTGTGCCGTGACCTCCTCGCCGGTGGCGCTCCGGGCCTGCACTTCATCACGCTGAACCGGTCCAAGGCCACGCGGGAGATCTTCGAGGCGCTCCGCGGCGAAGGCCGCATTCTAGGCGCAGCGGCGGAGGCCTCGTCTAGCGAGGTGCCGGCCCGATCGCCTCGGCGATCGCGGCGGTGGCGGAGCCGATCTCCTCGATCGTGCCGCCGGGATGGGCGTGCGCCCCGGCCATGAACAGCGTGCCGCCGAACCTCTGCTTGGTCCCGACGCCCGGTCGGTCGAACAGGCTCGTCCAGCCCTGCCAGGTCCAACCCCAGTGCCCGAGTCGCACCAGGTCGGTGGGGGAGAGGTCGTGCCGTTCCACGACGTGGTCCTTGACCCGGACGCCGACGCGGGCCAGTGCCGTCACCGGGTCCTCGGCGTTGTGGTGCGCCAGCGTCCACTGACCGGACCCGTCGCCCCACGCCCGGACCGGCGGGTCGCCGTGGGCGATCAGGTCCAGGGGCAGCTCGGGGGCCTCGTCGTCGAGCGTGAGCAAGGTGCGGCTGGCAGGGATCGCCGGCATGGCAGGGGGAGGGGCCAGGGGTGCCGGCCACGTGGGCGCGCACCACACGACGACCTCGGCGTCGAGCCGGTCGTCCTGGGTGGCGACCCCGGTGACCCGGTCCGACGACATCTCCAGCTCGTGGGCTCGAACGCCGGTCCGGACGTCGACCTGGCGTTCCTCGAGCCGGGTCACGAGGGCGTCGGCCAACGCCGGCAGGCCACCGTCGACCCGCCATCGGCCGAAGCTCCGCTCGACGTAGTGCTCGACGGCGAGGAACCCCGGAGTCGCCGGCGGATGGTGCCCGTCGAGCCGTACGCCGTCGAGCACGATCTCGCGCAGGCGATCGTCGGAGAGGTCCTTGCGGGCGAGGCGGGCCAGTGTGCGCCGCACGTCCAGGGGGCGGCGCGTGGACCGGTCGATGTCGTCACGGCCGTCGAGAAGCCGCTCGAGCACGCTGCGACGCAGGACGTCCCACGGGTCGGCGAGCGTGTCGACCCAGGGCGACCACTCGTCCACGCCGAAAGCCTCGACCACGGCCTCGTGCTGGTCGCCCCGGTTGCCCATCGGGAGGTCCAGCACCGAGCGGTCGGCGAACACGTGCCGGCGGCCGTCGACCTGGACGAGGTCGACGACCCGCTCGATCGGGCGTCCCGACTTGCGGAACAGGTCGCGCAGCACCCCAGGCAGGGTCACGGTGTCCGGGCTGAGCTGCCAGGTGCGTCCGTCGATGGTGTGCCCGCGGAGCCGACCGCCCAGCTCGTCGCTGCCCTCGATCAGCGTCACGTCGTGGCGAAGCTTGGCCAGCCGCGCTGCAGCCGACAGACCCGCGAAGCCGCCACCGACCACCACGACCTGCGCCATGCGCGCAGACTACTGGGGCGGTTCCCGGGTGCCTGCGCGCCGGCGCCGCCGGTTCGCGCGCGCCCTCCTGATGACGCGCACCAGCAGGATCACCAGGACGAGACCGATCAGGAGCAGCGTGGCGCTGACGCCCAGCGCGACCCACGGGTGAGCCACGGCGAGCGCCACCACCCCGACCACGCTGACGTCCTCGGCCGTGCTGACCGCGATGTTCGAGAACGGCTCGGGACTCGTGTTCACGGCCAGGCGCACGCCCGACTTCACCGAGTGCGAGACGAAGGCCGTGGATCCGCCGAGCGCGGTGAGCAGCGCCTGGTCGACGCCGCCGGTGTCACCCGCGAGCTGGTAGGCGACGACGCCGCCGACGACCGGCCGCACGACCGTGGAGATGCCGTCCCACGCCGAGTCGAGCCACGGGACCTTGTCGACGACGAGCTCGATCAGCACCATGACGCCCGCGGCGATCAGGACGTCCGTCCGGCCGAAGGCGTCGGGCACGACGCTGGTGTCGCTGAAGCGGGCGAACAGTCCCAGCACGAACACGGTGATGTAGGCGTTGACACCACTGGCCCATCCGCTGCTGAAGACCAGCGGGACGAGGTCCGTGACCATGACCAGACCGTAGTACGACAGCGGCTCCCCGGTGCGGATGTCCCCCCATGAGCGACCAGGGACGAGGACGGGGGTGCCGGGTCACGAGCGACAGGGGATGAAAGAGTGACCCCCATGGGTCCGGTGCGCACCGAGGTCATGTGGCAGTCGGTGCTCGACGCCGTCGAGGCCGCGCCGACCACGAGTGGTGGCCTGGACGTGCTCGATCTCGGTGGTGGCACGGGCGGCGACGCGGTCCGGCTCGCCCTCCTGGGGCACCGCGTCACGGTCGTCGACCCGAGTCCGGACGCGCTGGCCTCGCTCGATCGCCGCGCCGCCGAGGCCGACCTCGGTGCCGACGGCAGCGTCAGGGGAGTCCTCGGTGACACGACCGACCTGGCCGATCACATCGAGCCGTCGTCGTTCGACCTCGTGGTCTGCCACGGGGTTCTCGAGCACGTGGACGACCCGGGGCAGGCGCTCGACGCCACGGCCGCGGCCTTGCGCGCAGCCGGACTGGTCAGCGTCGTCGTCGCCGGTCGGATCGCTGCGGTTCTTGCCCGAGCCCTCGCCGGCGACTTCACCGGGGCCCAGTCGATGTACGAGTCCGATGCACGATCCTGGGACCTCCGCGCCTCGGGCCCACGTCGCTTCGTGATCGACGAGGTCAACGCGTTGCTGGCGGCGCACGGCTTCACGCCGGTGCAGACCAACGCCCTCCGAGTCTTCGCGGATCTGGTGCCGAGTACCTTGGTGGATGTCGAGCCTGGCGCACGTGACCGACTGTTCGCGCTCGAGCGGCTGGTCAGAGCTGCTCCCGACATGACTTCACTTTCCGGTGGTCTCCAGAGCATCGCACGCCTAGACTTGACAGCAGAACCGTCCGACCGAGGAGGCCCTCGTGCCATTGTCTGATGAAGAGGCACGACTGCTCCACCAGCTCGAGCAGTCGCTCGCTGCTGAGGATCCCGACTTCGCGTCCACCCTGCGCGGATCGAAGTTCCTGGCGCACAACCGACGCGTCGCCATCCTCGCCGTCCTCGGATTCCTCGCCGGCATCGCCATCTTGTTCGGTGGCGCCGTCGCGGCACTCACGCCGGTGGGCGTGCTCGGATTCGTCGTCATGCTGGGCTCCGCCTACGTCTTCGTCACCGCCTGGCGCCGCGGCATCGGCCAGGCCGAGGAGAGCGCTGACGAGGTGGCCCCGCAGAAGCCGTCGGGCTCGTTCGTCGACCGGCTCGAGGAGCGCTGGCAGCGCCGCCAGGACGGCGACGACCTCTAGCTCGTTCCCTCGGGGCTGACGCCCCACATCGCTCCACCACCAGCTGACCGCTCCGCACGGGGCGGTCTTTTTGCTGCGCCCACCGCCCGGAGCCGGCTCCGGTGCGCCTGTTCGCCGTGGCGACACGACGGCAATTTCGGGGTGAAAACGGTGTCGAGGTGGGGAGTTGTGGAGTACGGTGGGGCGAAATGGAGTGCCAGCCCATCGTGCACGGCTGACCGGTGGCCGGCCGCCTGAGTGAGGAGGAGCGGGGTGAGCCTGGATGTCAACAACTTCTTCGGCACCTTCACGCCGCGCCTGGACGACAAGTTCCGGCTCTTCCTCCCGGCGAAGTTCCGACCCCGTCTCGAGGCCGGCGTCGTCCTCACGAAGGGCCAGGAGAAGTGCATCTACGGATGGACGCCCGAGGCCTTCGGCGCGTTCACCGATCGCATCCGCGACACCCCGTTCACGAACCGGGAGGTCCGCAAGTTCGTGCGGCTCCTCTACGGAGGCGCGTCGTCAGAGGTGCCCGACAAGCAGGGTCGGGTGTCGATCCCGTCGGTGCTGCGGGAGTACGCGTCACTCGAACGGGACGTCACGGTCATCGGGGCGATGGACCGCATCGAGATCTGGGACTCCGGCCGCTGGGCCGATTTCCTCGAGGAGAACGAAGAGGCCTACTCCGACATGTCCGACGAGGTGATGCCCGGAATCTTCTGACCGTCGTCGTGTGGCTCGATACCCGCCCGTCTGGATCTGACATCACTTCCCCGGTGTCAGAACCGAACGGGCGGGGTTCAGGCCACACGACCACCAGGGACCGGGCACGAGAGAACCAGCCAGCGATCAACCAGGAGCGACGATGAAGACCACGAGACGGGTGCGACACGATGTCGCCGATGCCGCCGTGCTCATGGTCTTCTCCCTCGGCATGTCGGTCGGCCTGGCCGGAACGCTCGCACTCCTGACGAGGCTCGGATGAGCGAGCCGACGAGCGCAAGCCACATCCCGGTCCTGCTCGAGCGAGTGCTCGAGCTCCTCGCCCCACCCGTGACTGAGCCGTTCGCCAACGATCGCCCGGTGGTCGTCGACGCGACCCTCGGGCTGGGCGGCCATGCCGAGGCGATGCTCACCCGGTTCGACGACCTGCACGTCATCGGCATCGACCGCGATCCCGAGGCGCTCGCCCGGGCCGGTCGCCGGCTGGAGCCTTTCGGCGACCGGGTCACGCTCGCTCACGCGGTGTACGACGAGGTCGAGGACGTCGTCCGCGACGCCGGCTTCGACGCGGTGTCCGGCGTGCTCTTCGACCTCGGCGTCTCCTCGATGCAGCTCGACCTCGCCCAGCGCGGGTTCGCGTACTCGCAGGACGCGCCGCTCGACATGCGCATGAACCCCGATGACGACCTGACTGCCGCGGACGTGCTCAACACCTACGCCGTCGGCGACCTCGCCCGGGTGCTTCAGGTGTACGGCGAGGAGAAGTTCGCCCGTCGCATCGCTGCCGCGGTCGTCGCGGCGCGCTCCGACGAGCCGTTCACGTCGAGCGGCCGCCTCGTCGACCTCATTCGCACCTCGATCCCCGCTGCCGCCCGACGTACCGGGGGCAACCCGGCCAAGCGCACGTTCCAGGCGCTGCGCATCGAGGTCAACGACGAGCTGGGCGCGTACGAGCGTGCCCTGCCCGCCGCACTCGGCGTGATCGAGCCGGGTGGCCGAGTCGTCGTGCTGGCCTACCACTCGCTCGAGGACCGTCTCACGAAGCGTGCGTTCGCGCGGGTCACGACCACCGACGTGCCGCGCGACGTCCCGTTCGTCCCCGAGGGACACGAGCCGGTGTTCCGCCTGTTGACCCGGGGCGCGGAACAGGCGCCGGACGCCGAGACCGCCACCAACCCGCGAGCCCGCTCGGTCCGCCTCCGAGCCGTCGAACGGATCGCCGCGTGAACGCCCTCCAGCACCTCGCCGCGCCGCGGCTGCGCCCGCAGAAGTCGCAGCCGCGCAACCGCGCGCTCCGCCTCGTCGGTCCGGTCAGCAGCCGGGCCCGCAAGGCGCCGTTCGTCGTCGTGGTGCTCGTGCTGGTCGGGATCGGTCTGGTCGGGCTGATCCTGATGAGCACGGTGCTGCAGGCCCAGTCGTTCGAGGTCGCCAAGCTCAACCAGGAGACCGCCGCGCTCGAGTCGCGACACCAGGCGTTGAACCGCGAGGTCCACACCCTCCAGAGCCCGTCCAGCATCGCGTCGAGGGCCCTGCGGCTCGGCATGGTGCCCAACGCGAACCCGGTCTTCCTGCGGATGTCCGACGGAAAAGTGGTGGGCAAGGCCAAGCCGGCCCTCCCGCGCAGCAACTTCAGGCAGGTGACCCGGTGACGCGACAGCGCCTGTCGAGGCGCCGGGCCCGTGCCTGTCTCGCGTTCGTCGTCGCGCTGTTCGTCATCTTCGGACTGCGCCTGTTCCAGATCCAGGGGCTCGACACGAAGGCGTACGCGGCGATGGCGGTCGAGGCGGGCACGGCACGCAACGCCGTACCGGCACCGCGTGGGGAGATCCTCGACCGCAACGGCAAGGACCTCGCCACCAGCGTCGACGGCATGACGATCACCGCCGACCCGAGCATGACGTCGAAGAACGCCCCGCGGATCGCCCGCATCCTGGTGGAGAAGCTCGGCTCGGAACGGGTCGACTACTTCGACACGATCGACAAGCTGCGCAAGCCGGGCGCCCGGTTCATCTACCTCGAGAAGAACGTCCCGGCCTGGTCGGCGAACAAGGCCGTCGCGGCCGTGCGCAAGGCCGGCTTCACCGGGGTCTTCACCACCAAGGAGTCGTTGCGCACGTATCCGGGCGGCTCACTCGCGGCCAACCTCATCGGATACGTCGACGGCAGCGGCAAGGGTGTGCAGGGTCTCGAACGGCAGTACGACGAGCAGCTCACGGGCGTGGACGGTTCCAGCACGTACGAGGTCTCGCCCAGCGGACAACGCATCCCCATGGCCGACAGCACGGTCAAGGAGATGAAGCCGGGCGGCGACGTCCTCTCGACGATCGATCGCGACCTCCAGTGGTACGGCGACCAGCGACTCGCTGATGCGGTGCGGACATCGCACTCGGACTGGGGGCTGGCGATCACGATGGACGTCCGCACCGGGCAGATCGTGCAGATGTCACAGGCGCCGACGTTCAATCCCGACACCAACAAGTCCATGCAGGACTACAACACCGTCTCGCGCGGCGTGCAGAACGTCTACGAGCCCGGGTCGGTGCTGAAGACGGTCACGATGGCGTCGCTCGCGGACAAGGGCAAGATCACTCCCGAGACGCCGATCAAGGTGCCGTCGGGCATGACGATCGACAAGTTCCACATCGGCGACTACTGGGAGCACGGCGTCCTGCACCTCACCGCCGCGGGTGTCATCGCGAAGTCGTCGAACCTCGGCACCATCGTGGCGTCGCAGCAGATGAGCGACCAGTCGATGTACCGCTCGTTCCGCAAGTTCGGGTTCGGCACGAAGTCCGGTGTCGAGCTGCCGGGCGAGTCGCAGGGCATCCTCAAGCCGGGCAGCGAGTGGAGCCGGGCCAACCACGCGACCATCGCGTTCGGCCAGGGCATCTCGGTCACGGCGATGCAGATGGTGCGGGCGGTCGGAGCCATCGCCAACGGCGGCGTCATGGTCGACCCCACGGTGGTCGACGGCTTCGTGTCGCCCGACGGCAAGCGCACCGACGCCGACTCGACCAAGACGCGACGGGTCGTCTCGAAGAAGGCGTCGACGATCGTCACCCGCATGATGGAGGCCGTCACGGCCAAGGACGGCACCGCACCCGCGGCAGCCATCCCGGGCTACCGCGTCGCCGGCAAGACGGGGACGGCGTGGCGCGTCAACCCGGTGACGGGTCGCTACGTGCGGGGCCAGAACACCGTGTCGTTCATCGGCTTCGCGCCGGCCGACAAGCCGCGGTTCCTCACCTACATCGTCCTGGACAAGCCGTATGCGAACGCGGGCGGCGGCGTGACCGCAGCCCCGGTGTTCCACGACATCATGTCGATGGCGCTGGAGCGCTTCGGCGTCGTGCCCACCGGCTCGAAGTCACCCAAGGTCCGCCAGACCTGGTGAAGACGACCGGCGGATAAGGTCGCACCGTGGGCGACGTGATGCGGGTGAGGCCGGCTGATCCGCCCCACCGCACCCTCGCGGAGGTCGCCGCGTATCTCGGGCTGGCTGCCGGAGACGGCCCAGAGCTCAACGGCACAGTGGTCACCGGCATCAGCCTCAACACGGCACACGTCGAGCCCGGCGATCTCTATGCCGCGCTGCCGGGAACCCGCTCGCACGGAGCCGCCTACGCGGCTGGGGCGCTGGACGCCGGTGCGGTCGCGATGCTGACCGATGCCGATGGAGGGGCTCGCATCGAGGAGCTCGGCGTTCCCATGCTCGTCGTCGACGAGCCGCGGGCCCTCCTCGCCGACCTGTGCGCCTGGTTCTACGAGCACCCGGCCGAGGCGTTCACGACGATCGGCGTCACCGGCACCCAGGGCAAGACGACCACCACATACCTAGCCGAGGCGGCACTCGGGTCGCGGCGCTCCGCCCTGGTGGGCACGATCGGCACCCGCATCGCGGGCGTACCCGCCGCGTCCACCCTGACCACGCCCGAGGCGCCCGCACTGCAGGCCTTGTTCGCCGTGATGCGCGAGGAGGCCGTCGAGGTCTGCGTCATGGAGGTGTCCAGCCACGCGATGGTGCAGGAGCGGGTCGAGGGGTTCACCTTCGACGTCGCGGTCTTCCTCAACCTCGGCCGCGACCATCTCGACTTCCACCGTGACCTCGACGAGTACTTCCTCGCCAAGGCTGCGCTGTTCACGCCCGAGCACGCACGACAGGCGGTCATCAACATCGACGACGCGCACGGCCGGCGCCTGCTCGACCTCACCCCGTTGCCGGTCACGACGTTCTCGACCGAGGGCAGCCCGGCGGACTGGAGGGCCGCGAACATCCGTCCGCACCGGCTCGGCACCGACCTGCAGGTGCTCGGACCGGCGGGTGAGGAGGTCGAGCTCTCCGTGCCGCTGCCCGGCATCTTCAACGTCTCCAACGCCGTGGCCGTCGTGGCCGCACTCACCACGGCCGGGCTCGACCCGGCCGAGCTGGCCGCCGGCATCGCTGAGAGCACCGGTGTGCCCGGCCGGATGGAACGCGTCGACGCGGGGCAGGAGTTCACCGCATTCGTCGACTACGCCCACAAGCCCGATGCCGTCACCGCCGTGCTCGCGGCGCTGCGACCGGTGACTCCCGGTCGGCTGATCATCGTGATCGGCGCCGGCGGGGACCGCGACCACGGCAAGCGGCCGATCATGGGTGAGGCGGCGGCACGGCACGCCGACCTCGTGGTCGTCACCGACGACAACCCGCGCACCGAGGAGGCAGCGGCCATTCGTGCCGCGCTGCTCTCGGGCGCGTCCGCCGGTCCCGGTGTCACCGTCGAGGTGGCCGGACGCCGCGACGCCATCGCGCACGCGGTGGCCTTCGCGCACCGCGGCGACACCCTGGTCGTGGCGGGCAAGGGCCACGAGCAGGGTCAGGAGATCAAGGGTCTCGTGCACCCGTTCGACGACCGCGCCGTGCTCCGCGAGCTGATCCTTGCCGGGGGTGCCGGAGGGGCGGCAGACGACACGGAGGCCGACGCATGATCGTCATGAGCGTGGCCGATGTCGCCGAGGTGGTCGGCGGGCAGGTCCACGGCGACGGGTCCACGCCGGTCATCGCCCCGGCCACGCTCGACTCGCGTGACGCGCAGCCCGGCGGACTGTTCGCGGCGCTGGCCGGCGAGCACGTCGACGGGCACGACTTCGCCGCGCAAGCCCTCGCCGCCGGGGCCGCCGCCGTCATCTCGTCGCGGCCGGTCGACGAGCCGTGCATCGTGGTCGACGACGTGACGGTCGCCCTCGCGCAGCTCGCCACCCACGTGCTCGGCCAGCTCGATCCCGTCGTCATCGCCGTCACGGGCTCGCAGGGCAAGACCAGCGTCAAGGACCTCCTGGCCCAGGTGCTCGAGCCCTCGGGCACGACCATCGCCCCGGTCGGGTCGTTCAACAACGATCTCGGCGTGCCGCTCACGGTGCTGCGCGCCGACCAGGAGACCGACTACCTGGTGATCGAGATGGGCGCGCGCGGCGTCGGTCACATCGCCAGCCTGTGCCGCATCGCTCCACCCGACATCGCCGTGGTCCTCAACGTCGGCCAGGCCCATGTCGGCGAGTTCGGCTCGCCCGACGTCACCGCCAGGGCGAAGGGCGAGGTCGTCGAGGCGCTGTCGGCCGAGGGCACCGCCGTGCTCAACGCGGACGACCCCCGGGTCGCGGCCATGGCGTCCCGCACGTCGGCCAGGGTGCTCACGTTCGGCGCGACCGGTGACGTCGTCCTGGGAGACGTGCGGCTCGACGACGCCGGCGAGCCGCACTTCACGCTCGCCCACTCCGATACGAGCGTCGAGGTCCACGTGCCGCAGATCGGGGGCCACCACGCGGCCAACGCCGCCGCGGCGGCCACGACGGCGCTCGCCCTCGGGCTCGACCTGCCGGCCGTCGCCGAGCGGCTGGACCACGCCGGTGCCCGGTCACCCATGCGGATGTCGCGACACGTGCGCGACGACGGGCTGGTCGTGATCGACGACGCCTACAACGCCAACCCGGAGTCGATGGCGGCCGCGCTGCACGCGTTGGCCGACATGCGAGCGGGTCGGCGCGTCGCGGTCCTGGGCGAGATGCTCGAGCTCGGCGACGTGAGCGACGAGTCGCACCTCGAGCTCGGCCGGCTGGCCGCACGGCTCGACATCGATCTCGTCGTGGCCGTGGGCGCCGGAGCCGCCGGGATCGCCGAGGGTGCGGGGGAGCGGGCCACCGCCGTCGGCGACGTCGACGAGGCGGTGCGGACTCTCTCCGCATGGCTGTCGCCGACCGACGTCGTGCTCGTGAAAGCATCGAGAGGCATTCGTCTGGAGCGCGTCACCGAAGCGCTGCTGGGTCACTGACGGCATACTCGACCAAGGTCCTGTCGACCGAGGAAGGATCCCTAGCGCGATGTTGGCCATCCTGATCGCGGGCGGCTTTGCCCTCCTCGGCACGTTGATCGGCACGCGTTTCGCGATCAAGATCCTCGTGCGACGCGGGTACGGCCAGCTGATCCGCGACGACGGTCCGACGTCGCACCACACCAAGCGCGGCACGCCCACGATGGGCGGGCTCGTCATCATCATCTCGGTGCTCGTCGCGTACGCCCTGGCCAAGCTGGCCACGGGATTCGCGCCCAGCGCGTCGACGGTGCTGCTGCTGTTCCTGTTCTGCGGACTCGGGGCGATCGGCTTCATCGACGACTACATCAAGATCTCCAAGCAGCGCAGCCTCGGGCTTCGCAGCAAGACCAAGTTCATCGGCCAGGCGGTCGTCGGCCTCGCGTTCGCGATCGCGGCGATCGGGTGGGAGGACAACAGCGGCCGCACCGTCATCACGCACGCCATCTCCTTCACCCGCGACTTCGAGAGCTGGGAGCTGCCCACCGTCCTGCTGCTCGTCTGGGTGCTGGTGATGATCGCCGGCACGTCGAACGGGGTGAACCTCACCGACGGGCTCGACGGACTCGCGACCGGCTCCGCCACGATGGTCTTCGGCGCCTACGTGTTCATCAACATCTGGCAGAACAACCAGAACTGCCAGTACAACCCGGGCCTGAAGTGCTACGAGGTCCGCGACCCGCTGGACCTCGCGGTCGTCGCCTCCGCCCTCACCGGTGCCTGCTTCGGGTTCCTGTGGTGGAACGCCTCGCCCGCCAAGATCTTCATGGGCGACACCGGGTCGCTCAGCCTGGGCGGAGCCATGGCCGGGTTCGCCCTCATGACGCGCACGGAGCTGCTGCTCATCGTCATCGGCGGACTGTTCGTCGCCATCACGGCATCGGTGATCCTGCAGGTCGCCTATTTCAAGCTGTCGAAGGGCAAACGCATCTTCCGGATGGCACCCCTGCAGCACCACTTCGAGCTGCTGGGGTGGGCCGAGATCACGATCGTGGTCAGGTTCTGGATCATCGGCGGACTGTCGGTCATCAGCGCGCTCGGGATCTTCTACTGGGAATGGGTCACCGGCGTATGACCCCAGCGGGCACACCGGATCCTGCCCAGCTCGGACGCTCGTCATCCTGGGAGGGAGTGCGAGCCGTCGTGTGCGGGGTCGGTGCGAGCGGCTTCGCGGCCGCCGACACCCTGGTCCACCTCGGCGCCGCCGTGACCGTCGTGGACGAGAAGGTGCCGGCGGAGACCGACAACGTGCGGCTGCTGGAGTTCCTCGGCGCAGACCTGCACCTCGGGCCCGGCACGACGCACTCCCTGCCCGAGGAAGTCGACCTGGTCGTCACGTCGCCGGGATGGTCGCCGTCCGCCCCGATCCTCGTGGCCGCCGCCGCTCGAGGACTGCCGGTGTGGGGCGAGGTCGAGCTGGCGTGGCGCCTGCGCGGCGACGACCCGGCGCCCTGGCTGTGCGTGACCGGCACGAACGGCAAGACCACGACGGTGCAGATGCTCGACGCCATCCTGTCGGCCGAAGGCCTGCGGTCGGGAGCCGTCGGCAACATCGGGCGTCCTGTGCTCCAGGCGGTGATGGATCCGGAGGGCCCCGAGGTGCTCGCGGTCGAGCTGTCGAGCTACCAGCTGCACTGGAGCTCGTCGCTGGCCGCGGAGTCCGCGGCCGTGCTGAACATCGCGTCCGACCACCTCGACTGGCACGGCTCGCCCGAGGGCTATGCGGCGGCCAAGGGTCGCATCTACGAGAACGTCGAGCGGGCGTGCGTCTACAACGTCCAGGACCCCTGGACCGAGCGGCTCGTGCGCGAGGCCGACGTCGTCGACGGCGCCCGCGCGATCGGGTTCACCCTCGGCCTTCCCGAGCCCGGCATGGTCGGGCTCGTCGACGACGTGCTGGCGGACCGCGCGTTCGTCGACGACCGGCAGAACAAGGCGGCCGAGCTGGCCCACCTGAACGACCTCCACGACCAGTCGCCGCACGTCGTCGCGAACGCCTTGGCAGCGGCGGCCCTGGCACGAGCGCACGGCGTGACACCCAGGTCGGTCCGGGACGGACTGAGGGCCTTTCGCAGCCTTCCGCACCGGATCGCCCTCGTCGATGAGATCGCCGACGTGCGCTACGTCGACGACTCCAAGGCCACCAACCCGCATGCCGCGCTCGCGTCGCTCCTGGGTGTCGACTCGGCGGTCTGGATCGCCGGCGGCCTGGCCAAGGGTGCGACGTTCGACGAGCTCGTCCTGGCGGCCCGCGACCGGCTGCGCGGCGTCGTGCTGATCGGCGCCGACCGCGCCGTGGTGGCCGACGCGCTCGGCCGACACGCGCCGGATGTACCCGTCGTCGAGGTCGTGACCGGGAAAGATGTCCTCATGGATCGCGTCGTGGAGTCCGCGACGAAGATGGCACGGCCGGGGGACACCGTGCTGCTGGCTCCGGGATGCGCATCCATGGACCAGTTCCGCGACTACCAAGCACGCGGCAACGCCTTTGCCGAAGCGGTCAGACGCCTCGGCCGTCGATCCTGAAGGGCGGACGCATGACCACCACGGCCCAGAAGGGACCGCACCACACGCCCGCGATCGTCGAGGCGACCCGGCGCACCCTCGACCGGCCGCTCGCGTCGTACCAGCTCGTGCTCGGCACGTCCGGGCTGCTCCTCGGGCTCGGGCTCATCATGGTGCTGAGCGCCAGCTCGGTGCTCGCGTACAGCATCTACGACCACAACTCCTTCGCGATCGTGGAGCGTCAGGCCTTGTTCGCCGTGGTCGGGCTGGTCGGCGCCGTGATCGCCGCCCGGATGCCGTTGTCGCTCCTGCGCAAGCTGATCCGCCCGTTCCTCATCGTGTCGGTGCTGCTGATCATCGCCACGTTCATCCCCGGCGTCGGCCTGGAGGTCAACGGCAACCGCAACTGGCTTCCACTTCCGGGCAGCCTGCAGCTGCAGCCCTCGGAGTTCGCGAAGCTCGCCGTCGTGCTGTGGATCGCCGACCTGTACGCGCGCCGCCATCGTCAGCTGGGCTCCGCGAGATCGATCATCCTGCCCATGGTGCCGATTTCCGGTGGTGTCGCGGCGCTCGTCGTCGGCCAGCGTGACCTCGGCACCGCCCTGGTGCTGTTCGCCGTCATCGTCGGGATGCTCTGGGTCGTCGGGCTGCCCGGCCGGCCCATGGGTGCCGTGATCGCCGGGTTCGCGGTCGTGTCCGTGTTCTTCGTCGCGATCGAGCAGGAACGCGTCACCCGCATGCTCAGCTTCCTCAACCCGATGGCCGATCCCGACAAGGCGGGCTACCAGTCGATCCACAGCATGATGGGCTTCGCCCGCGGCGGCTTCTGGGGCGTCGGCCTGGGCGGCAGCCGGCAGAAGTGGGGATCCCTGCCGGAGGCGCACACCGACTTCATCCTCGCCGTCATCGGTGAGGAGCTCGGCCTGGTCGGCAGCTTCGTCGTGCTGATCCTGTTCGCGCTGTTGGCCGTGGCCGGCATCCGCACGGCCACGCGCACCCGCGACGCGTTCGTGCGCTACACCGCGGCCGGCATCGTCATCTGGATCATGTCCCAGGCGATCATCAACATCGGCATGGTGCTCGGCCTGCTCCCGGTCATCGGCATCCCGCTGCCGCTGCTGTCCTACGGCGGGTCGAGCCTGCTGGTCACACTGGTGGCGTGCGGCATCCTGCTCAACTGCGCCACGACCGAGCCGGGCGCTCGGCGAGCCCTCGACGCGGGCAAGACACGCCGCCAGCGCCGCCGTGGACATCGGGCGACCGGAGGACGGTGACCTGATGCGCGTCCTCCTCGCCGGCGGAGGCACCGCGGGCCACACGTCTCCGTTGCTGGCCACCGCGATCGTCCTGCGTGAGCGCGGCGTCGAGGTCACCTGCCTCGGCACGCCGCGTGGCCTCGAGGTCACGTTGATCCCCGAGGCCGGGTTCCCGCTCGAGCTGGTGCCGCCGGTGCCGCTCCCGCGTCGGCCGGGCAAGGCACTGGCCCAGGTGCCGCTGAAGCTGGGCCGCGCTGCGAGGGCCACGGGCCGCGTCTTCGACCGCGTGCGCCCGGACGTCGTGGTCGGCTTCGGTGGCTACGTCTCCGTGCCCGCCTACCTGGTGGCGCGCAAGCGGCACGTGCCGATCGTGGTGCACGAGGGCAATGCCATCCCCGGCATCGCGAACAAGCTCGGCGCGAAGTTCACCCAGCACGTCGCCACGAGCTTCCCGGGCACCGACCTGCTGCACGCCACGTACATCGGCCTCCCGATCCGTCGTGAGATCTCGGGCCTCGACCGCGCGGCCATGCGCGACGAGGCGCGTCAGTACTTCGGTCTCGAGCCCGACCGGCCCACCCTCCTGGTGACGGGCGGCTCGCAGGGCGCTCGTCGCATCAACCTCGCGATGGCGGCCGCCGCCCACGACCTCGCCGATGCCGGCGTCCAGGTCCTGCACGCAGCCGGACGTCCCGAGGAGGTCGTCATCGAGCGGCGTCCGACCGACCCTCCGTACATGGTCGAGCGGTTCATCGACCGCATCGACCTCGCCTACGCAGCGGCCGATCTCATCGTGTGCCGGGCCGGCGCGAACACGGTCACCGAGGTGGCCGCGGTCGGCCTCCCCGCGGCGTTCGTGCCGCTGCCGATCGGCAACGGCGAGCAGGCGCACAACGCGCATCCCGTGGTCCGGGCCGGGGGAGCGCTGCTCATCGACGACGAGGCCCTCACGCCGACCTGGATCGACCGGGTGCTCGTTCCCCTGGTCACCGATCCCGCGCGCCTGGCCGTCATGTCGAGTGCCGCCTCCGACCTGGTGCGCCGCGACGCCGACGCCCTCCTCGCGGACATGGTCATCGCCGCCGCCGGGGGTTCCGGTGGATCTCCGCTGAGTCATGACGGCTCTCCGCCGCCGGGTGGTGGTGGATGAGGATCCCGATCCCGGACGAGATTCCCCCGGTCGACCGGCTCGGACACGTGCACTTCATCGGCATCGGCGGTGCCGCACTCTCGGCGATCGCGCGGCTCATGGCGCAGCAGGGCGTGGAGGTGAGCGGCAGCGACGCGGTCGACTCGCCGGTGCTCCGCGCGCTTCGTGCCGAGGGGATCACCTGCTTCGTCGGCCATGCGGCCGACCAGCTCGCTGGTGCCGACACCGTCATCGCGTCGACGGCGGTGCGTGAGGACAACCCCGAGATCGAGGCGGCGCAGCGTCTCGGGCTGCGGGTGTGGCCGCGTTCGGCCGGCTTGCGCTCGGTCATGGAGGGACGTCGCACGGTCGCGGTCGCCGGCACTCACGGCAAGACCACCACCACCGCGATGCTCACCTGTGCCCTCCTCGCCGTCGGTGCGGATCCGTCGTTCGCGATCGGGGCCGAGGTGGCGGCGCTGGGCACCAACGCCCGGATCGGGCAGGGCGACGTGCTGGTCGCCGAGGCCGACGAGAGCGACGGCGCGTTCCTCGTCTACGAGCCCGAGGGTGCCGTCGTCACGAACGTCGACGTCGACCACCTCGACATCTGGGGCACCGAAGAGGCCTATGCGCAGGCCTTCGCCGACTTCATCGGCACCATCGGACGGTTCGTGGTCCTGGGCATCGACGACGCAGGCGCCCGGGCGCTCGTCCCTGTGGCCGAGGCGCGCGAACTCGAGGTCGTCACCACGGGCCTGGCCGGCGACGCCGACCTCCGGGCCACCGACCTCGTCGTGGAGGCAGGTCGCACCACGTTCTCGGTCGTGCGCGACGGCTCGCCCCTGGTCGACGTCGTCCTCGCCGTGCCGGGCGCCCACTACGCGCAGGACGCGCTCCTCGCGCTGGCCACTGGCCTCGTCCTCGGCCACGACGCCGACGCGCTGGCCGAGGGCCTGTCGACGTACGCGGGCGCGAACCGCCGCATGGAGCATCTGGGTGACGTCGGCGGAGTCCGGGTCTACGACTCCTACGCCCACCACCCCACGGAGATCCGCGCCGACCTCGCAGCCGCCCGGGCGCTGGCCGCCGGGGGCCGGCTCGTCGTCGCCTACCAGCCCCACCTCGTGAGCCGCACGCGACTGTTCGGTCCGGCGATGGGCCGCGAGCTCTCCGCCGCCGACCGCGTGGTCGTGGCCGACCTCTACCTCGCCCGCGAGGACGCCGATCCGGCCGTCACGGCGCAGCTGGTCGTCGACGCGGTCGACGGCCCCGTCGCCACTCTGGGCGGACCGGTCGCTGAGCTGGCGGCTCTGCTCGTCCCGGAGCTTCGACCAGGTGATCTGCTCCTCACTCTCGGCGCGGGCGACATCACGACGGTGGGTCCACAGGTGCTCGCCCTGCTGGAGACCTCGTGAGTTCCTCGAATGCCACCACCGACGAGCGGTTCGCCGAACGGCGCCGAACGGTGCGCCGTCGCCGGATCCTTCGGGTCCTGCTCGGCGTTGTCAGTCTCGGCGTCCTGGGCGGGCTCGTCTGGGTGGTCTGGTTCTCGAGTGCGCTGGCAGTCAACCGGATCGTGATCGAGGGCACCACGACGGTCAAGCCGATGGACATCCGTTCGCAGGCCGCGGTCCGGGTCGGCCAACCACTGGTGCGCGTCGACACGATCGCCATCGAGTCCAGGGTGGCCGCGATGGAGCGCATCGACCACGTCGCGGTCTCGCGCCACTGGCCGCGCACCATCCGGATCGAGGTGGTCGAGCGCAAGGCCGTCGCGTGGGTGCTGTCGGGTGGGTCGATCCGAGCCCTCGACCGGAACGGCGTCGACTTCAGGTCCTACCGGGTCGCGCCCAAGGACCTCGTCGAGGTCCGGGTCGAGACCGTGGTCTCGCGCAAGCGTCAGCAGGGGCTCGAGAGCGCGACGGCCGTCCTCGGGCTGTTGCGCACCGACGAGCCCGACCTGTTGAAGAAGGTGCAGTACGTGCGGGTCAGCTCCAAGGACTCGGTCCAGCTGGTGCTGGGCAAGAACCGCACCGTCACGTGGGGGAGTGCGGCGAAGGGCGAGCAGAAGCTGAGGGTGCTGCGCCCGCTGCTGAAGATCAAGGCCCGCGGCTACGACGTGAGCGCGCCGGAACAGCCCACCACCCGTCGTTGACCGACATTGCCGGGCCGGCGCGGCGTGTCGTCGCGGCAGGACGGCCGCCCGACCGTAACGTCGTTCCCAACACACCAGGTTGACATAACTATAAACCTCCACCTCAGGGTTAGAGTTCGCCCAACCTCGAGCACGTCAGCGAAGGGACACACCATGGCGGTTCAGAATTATCTCGCCGTGATCAAGGTCGTCGGCATCGGCGGTGGCGGCGTCAACGCCGTCAACCGGATGATCGAGGTCGGGCTGAAGGGCGTCGAGTTCATCGCGATCAACACCGACGCGCAGGCCCTCCTCATGAGCGACGCCGACGTCAAGCTCGACGTCGGCCGCGACTCCACCCGCGGTCTCGGTGCCGGGGCCAACCCGGAGATCGGCAAGCGTGCTGCCGAGGACCACGCCGAGGAGATCGAGGCGGCCATCAAGGGTGCCGACATGGTCTTCGTGACGGCCGGCGAAGGCGGTGGCACCGGCACCGGTGGCGCTCCCGTCGTGGCCCGCATCGCCCGGTCACTCGGCGCTCTCACGATCGGCGTGGTCACCCGCCCGTTCACGTTCGAGGGACGCAGCCGCTCCGGCCAGGCCGACATCGGCATCCAGGGCCTGCGCGAGGAGGTCGACACCCTGATCGTCATCCCCAACGACCGGCTGCTCTCGATCAGCGACCCCAACGTGAGCCTGCTCGACTCGTTCCGCCAGGCCGACCAGGTGCTCCATCAGGGCGTGTCGGGCATCACCGACCTCATCACCACGCCCGGCCTCATCAACCTCGACTTCGCCGACGTCAAGTCGGTCATGTCCGATGCCGGCTCGGCGCTCATGGGCATCGGGTCGGCGCGCGGCGACCACCGCGCAGCCGTCGCCGCCGAGATGGCGGTCTCCAGCCCACTGCTCGAGGCGTCGATCGAGGGTGCCCGCGGCGTGCTGCTGTCGATTGCCGGTGGCTCCGACCTCGGCCTGTTCGAGATCAACGAGGCGGCCGGCCTGGTCGCCGACGCCGTGCACGAGGACGCCAACATCATCTTCGGGGCGGTCATCGACGACGCCCTCGGCGACGAGGTGCGGGTCACGGTCATCGCCGCGGGATTCGACGGCGGTGAGCCCAAGGTGCGCGACGCCTCGCAGCCGGCCCTGCTCAAGGAGACGCCGAGCGACGCCCCGCCCACCGCGGAGTCGTACCTCTCGCCCGATCCGTTGCTCGACGGTCAGCAGGCGGTCACCGTCCCGGCCGACCCGCCGCCCACCGAGTACGGCGACGATCTCGACATCCCCGACTTCCTGCGCTGAGTGTCACTCCGCCGACACTCCCGACGCCTCCGATAGGTTCACGGGCGTGTTCTTCCATCACGAGGCCACCGGTCCGATCGAGTTCTGGTTCACCGACCGGTCGCTCGACCTGAGGAGACACCACGACCCCAAGATCGAGGGCAGCCTCGTGGCTGCCACCGGGGTCGGCGCGGTCGCCACCATGAACCAGGTCCATGGAAGCGACGTGGCGTGGATGTCCAGCGACGCCGACCGCCCTGACGCCGATGCGATGTTCACCGACCAGGCTTCGCTGGGCCTCCTGGTCCGCGTGGCGGACTGTCTCCCGATCGTGCTGGCCGCTCCCGACGACGGACTCGTCGGAGTCGTCCACTGCGGACGGGTGGGCCTCATGGCCGGCGTGGTGCCGGCTGCCGTCGAGTCTTTGCGCGAGCGTGGCGCCGGGCGTCTGCAGGCCTGGCTCGGGCCACGCGTCTGCGGGCGGTGCTACGAGCTTCCGGCCGACATGGCCGACGAGGTCGCCGCCGCCGTCCCCGAGTCCCGGTCCACGACGTCGTGGGGCACGCCAGCTGCCGACATCGGCGCGGGGGCCATGGCCCAGCTCCGCTCTCGCGACGTCGACATCCGCGACATCGGTGCCGACGTGTGCACGGTGGCCGACCAGCGGTTCTTCTCGCATCGACGTGACGGCTCGGAGGCCGGACGGTTCGGTGCCGTCGCGGTGCTGCGGGACCACCGGTGAACGACCTCACGGGTCGCCGGGCCGAGCTGGCCGCCAACCTCGAGGCGGTCGAGCAGCGCATCGAGTCCGCCTGTGCGGAGAGCGGGCGATCCCGCGAGGAGATCACCCTGGTCGTCGTCACCAAGACGTACCCCGCGTCCGACGTCGACCTCCTGGCGGAGCTCGGCGTCACCGACGTCGGCGAGAACCGCCATCCCGAGGCCGAGGACAAGTGGGCGGAGGTGACCCACTCGATCCGCCGTCACTTCGTGGGCGGCCTGCAGACCAACAAGGCCGGCGCCGTGGCGGGGTACGCCGATGTCGTGCAGAGCGTCGACCGGCCCAAGCTGGCGCGGTCGCTCTCCCGTGGGGCCGAGGCCGCCGGGCGCGACCTCGGATGCCTCGTCCAGGTCGACTTCGACGCAGCAACGGAATCCGGGTCTGGGTCCGGAGGGCGGTCGGGAACCGCACCCGGCGACGTCGACGCCCTGGCCGCCGAGATCGCCGGCTTGCCCCGCCTGCGCCTCGACGGGCTGATGACGGTCGCGCCCCTGGACGCAGACCCGCGTCCGGTGTTCGACGAGCTCGTGGCGCTGTCGGCGCGGCTGCGATCTGATCACCCGGGCGCCGAGGTCGTCTCCGCCGGCATGAGCGACGACTTCGAGGAGGCCGTGAGGGCCGGCGCGACACACCTGCGCGTCGGGCGTTCGATCCTCGGGGAGCGGCCTGTGCTCCGGTAGTGTCACAGGTGTCACATCTGGCACAGATCGGACGACGGAGAACCCCATGGCTGGCGCAATGCGAAAAGTAGGCGAGTACCTCGGCCTCGTCGAGCAGGCCGACTTCGACGACGACTTCGACGACGAGATCTCGACGCCCGTGCCGGTCAAGCGCGAGCCCGAGCGGAGTCCCGCTGTCGTCCGTCCCACCACGGTCTCGAACATCGAGGAGCACCGCCGTGCCCCCCGCTCGTCCGCATCGTCGGCCGAGCCCAGCACGAGCCTGTACCGCATCGAGACGGTCACGCCGCGCACCTACAACGACGCCCGCACGGTCGGCGAGCACTACCGCTCCGGCGTGCCCGTCATCATGAACCTGTCCGAGATCGACGACGACGATGCCAAGCGCCTGGTCGACTTCGCCGCCGGCCTCGTCTTCGCCGTCCACGGATCGATCAACCGTGTCACCGCGAAGGTGTTCCTGCTGTCGCCGGCCAACGTCGAGGTGACCGATGAGGACCGGCAGCGGATCGCCGCGGGCGGCTTCTACAACCAGAGCTGATTCATGGCGGTAGTCGGCGAGATCATCCTGTTCGTCCTGTACGTCGCTGTCGTGATCCTGCTGGCCCGGTTCGTGCTCGACTGGGTGCAGCTGCTGGCACGGTCGTGGCGACCGTCTGGGGCGGTCGCAGCGCTGTGCGAGGCCATCTACTCGATCACGGACCCGCCCCTGCGCCTGGTACGTGGGGTCATCCCTCCGATCCGGCTCGGCGGGGCCGCCCTGGACCTCTCGCCGATGATCCTGCTGATCGCCATCTTCATCCTCCAGAAGATCGTCGCAGCGACGATGTTCTAGCCAGACGTGCTCATGCACACGCCCAGATGGGGGCATATGTGGCAGGGGTGAAACCCCACGGAGTACCGTGGGCCCTTACAGAGTCTCTGACTAACCGATATCACGAGGTGTACTCATGCCGCTGACGCCCGAAGACGTGCGCAACAAGCGCTTCACTCCGGTCCGTCTCCGCGAGGGTTACGACATGGGCGAAGTCGACCAGTTCCTCGACGAGGTCGAGGCCGAGCTCGAGCGACTGACCGTCGAGAACGACGAGCTTCGCGCCAAGGTCGCCGCTGCATCCAGCGGTGAACCCACTGGTCTCATCCCCGTCCAGGAGACGGCGCCACAGCCCGCCGTCCAAGCCCAGCCCCCGCCACCCCCGCCCGAGCCCGAGCCCGAGCCGTATCGCGCTCCCGAGCCCGCGCCGTCGATCCCGACGTTGGCGTCGGTCCCCGAAGCCGCGACCAGCACGGCGCCCACGATGGGCGATGCGTCCGTCGCCGCGGCCCGGCTGCTCGAGATCGCATCGGCCAACGCCGACCAGCTCATGGAGCAGGCCAAGGACGAGGCCGACCGCATCATCGGTGAGGCTCGCGCCAAGGCCGAGCGCATCACCAACGAGTCGCGGGGCAAGGCCGACCGTCTCGAGACCGACGCCCGCATCCGCGCGCAGAAGCTCGACGACGAGACCAACGAGCGCCGTCAGCAGGCGGTCGCCACGATCGAGCGCGAGCGCTACGAGCTCCAGCGCGAGGTCGAGCACCTGCGTGCCTACGAGCGTGAGTACCGGGCCCGGCTCAAGAACTACTTCCAGAGCCAGCTCGACCAGCTCGCGGCCAACGAGAACACCAACTCGACCTCGTCGGTGCAGACGCCGGCCGACGCCTCACCGCGTCGCCTCCGGTCGCTGCTCGGCGACGACGACACGGGTGCGATCTAGGCCCGACGCAAGACTCAGCGCAAGACTCAGAGAGGAGCCGTCACCGACTGGTGGCGGCTCCTTCTCTTGCTCTCCTCAGGCCTTCGCGAGCGAGAAGTGCAGCCCGAGGCCGTCGTCGCCGTGGTCGGCGGCCGACGCGTCCTCGGTGACGGTGACGGCGAGCACCTCGGCGGCGATCTCGTCGGCGTGCTCGTGGATGGCCGCGGCGATGTCCGCGCCGCCGGTCCAGCGCAGGCTGATGCGATCGGTGATCTCCAGGCCTGACGCCTTGCGTGCCTCCTGGACGGCACGGACGACCTCGCGGGCGAGGCCGGCGCGTCGCAGCTCGTCGTCGAGCTCGAGGTCGAGGGCGACCGTCTCGCCCTGGTCGTTGACGACCGACCAGCCCTCGCGGGGCCGCTCGGAGATGATGACGTCGTCGGGGCCCAGCTCGATCACGGTGCCGTCGACCTCGACCTTGGCCGCACCATCGGCACTGAGCGATGCGGCCAGGGCGGCAGCATCGGCAGCCGCGATGGCGGCGGCGACCTTCGGCGTCTCGGTGCCGAAGCGCTTGCCGAGGTTGCGGAAGTTGCCCTTGGCGCTGTGGTCGACGAGGTCGGCGCCGGCGTCGCCGACCGACTCGAGGGTGCCGATGTTGAGCTCCTCGCACACCTGCGCCCGGAGCTCCTCGCCGAGCGCGGACCAGGCGGCCGAGCCGACCAGTGCACGGCGCAGCGGTTGGCGGGTCTTGACGCCGCTCTCGGCGCGAGCCGCGCGGCCCAGCTCGACGAGGCGCCGGGCGATGGCCATGGGGCCTGGCAGCGAGTCGTCGACTCCGGCGGGGTCGATCTTCGGCCAGCTGGCGAGGTGGACGGAGTCGGGGAGGCCGGGGGACGTCGGGCGGAAGAGGTCCTGCCAGACGCGGTCGGTGATGAACGGGACGATCGGAGCCATCAGCAGGGTGACGACGTACAGGCACTCGTGCAGGGTGGCCAGCGCGGCCGGGTCTCCCGTCCAGAAACGGCGGCGGGAGCGCCGCACGTACCAGTTGGAGAGATCGTCGACGTAGGCCGCCAGCAGGCGTCCGGCGCGCTGGGTGTCGAAGTCCTCCAGGGCCGTCTCCACGGCCAGGGCCAGGCGGTGGGCCTCGGACAGGGCCCATCGGTCGAGGACGGGGCGTTCCTCCACGGGTGGCGCGGGCGTCTCGCCCGGGACGAAGTCGGCTGCGCGGGCGTACAGGGACTGGAAGGCGACGGTGTTCCAGTAGGTGAGGAGCACCTTGCGGACGATCTCCGAGAGGGCGGTGTGCCCGATGCGGCGAGCCGACCACGGCGACCCGGAACAGGCCATGAACCAGCGCAGCGCGTCGGCACCGTGCTCGTCCATGACCGGCATCGGCAGCAGGATGTTGCCGAGGTGCTTGCTCATCTTGCGGCCGTCCTCGGCGAGGATGTGACCGAGACACACGACCGACTCGTACGAGCTGCGCTCGAACACCAGCGTGCCGACGGCCATCAGCGAGTAGAACCACCCGCGGGTCTGGTCGATGGCTTCGCAGATGTACTGCGCCGGGTAGGCGCGTTCGAACTTCTCCACGGACCCTTGAACGTGTGGGTATCCCCACTGCGCGAAGGGCATGGAGCCGGAGTCGAACCAGGCATCGATGACCTCGGGGACTCGGCGATAGGTGCCCGACTCGCCCTCGATCTCGAAGGTGATCTCGTCGATGAACGGCCGGTGCGGGTCGAGGTCGGACAGGTCACGACCGGTGAGCTCGGTCAGCTGCGCGAGTGACTCGACGCAGACCATCCGCGACGGATCCTCGTCGTTGCGCCAGATCGGCAGGGGAGTGCCCCAGTAGCGATTGCGAGACAGGGCCCAGTCGATGTTGTTGTTGAGCCAGTCGCCGTAGCGGCCGTGCTTGATCGTCTCGGGGTACCAGGCCGTGCCCTCGTTCTGGGCCAGCAGCTCGTCCTTGATGGCCGTGGTGCGGATGTACCAGGCCGGGAGGGCGTAGTACAGGAGCGGCGTGTGGCACCGCCAGCAGTGCGGGTAGGAGTGCTCGTACGGCAGCTGGCGGAACAGCAGGTCGCGCTGGGTGAGGTCGGTGAGCAGGGCGTCGTTCGCGTCGCGGAAGAACGCACCGCCGACGAGGTCGAGTCCTTCCTCGAAGTGGCCGGCCTCGTCGATGGGGTTGACCATGGCGATGCCGTGGCGCCGCACCGAGGCGAAGTCGTCCTCGCCGAACGCGGGGGACTGGTGGACGAGACCAGTGCCGTCGGTGGTCGTGACGTAGTCCTCGGTGACCACGAAGTGGGCTCGGGGCTGGGCCGGCCCCGCAGCATCATCAAGCGCCTCCGGCGCCGGTCGCTCGGGCCACTCGACGATCTCGAAGGGCCGCTCGTAGGTCCAGCCGACCATGTCGGCGCCGGTGAAGGAGTCCTGCACCGTCCAGGAGTCGCCGAGCGCCTTCTCGACGAGCGGTTCGGCCACGACGAGCGTCTCGGTGCCGTTGGTGGCGGTGACGTAGGTGACGTCGGCCTTGGCGGCCACGAGCGCGTTGGAGACGAGCGTCCAGGGCGTGGTGGTCCAGATCAGCAGGGACGCCTGACCCGCGTACGGCCCCGACGTGAGGGGGAATCGCACGTAGATCGAGGGGTCGGTGATCGTCTCGTACCCCTGGGCGAGCTCGTGGTCGGACAAGGTCGTGCCGCAGCGCGGGCAGTAGGGCGCGACCCGGAAGTCCTCTGTGAGGAGCCCGCGGTCGAAGATCTGCTTCAGACCCCACCAGACGCTCTCGACGTACTCGGCATCCATCGTGCGGTAGGGGTCGGACATGTCGACCCAGTAGCCCATCCGGTCGGTCATCTCGGCGAAGAGGTCGACGTTGCGCATCACCGCCTCGCGGCACTGTGCATTGAACTCCGCGATGCCGAACGCCTCGATGTCGGGCTTGCCGTTGAAGCCGAGCTCCTTCTCGACGGCGATCTCGACCGGCAGGCCGTGGCAGTCCCAGCCGGCCTTGCGCTCCACGTGGAAGCCCTGCATGGTCTTGAAGCGCGGGAAGACGTCCTTGAACACGCGCGCCTCGACGTGATGCGTGCCGGGGGTGCCGTTGGCGGTCGGCGGACCCTCGTAGAACGTCCAGCGTGGCGCGCCCTCGGTGGCCTTCAGCGTGGCGTCGAACGTGCCCTGATCGTCCCAGAGCTGCATGACCTCGCGCTCGAGCTGCGGGAGGTCGACATGGGCCGGAACGGGGCGATACCCAGCGCGAGAGCCATCGGTCGAGGTCACCCGCGAAAGTCTACGGCTCTGCTTGTGGTGGTTGCGGCGCCGCCCATCGCGCTTCCGGCGGGTTTCACCCGCGCGCGAGCTTGCGGGCGGGGTGAGTTGCCATTCGCCCACGGGCGGTCTACTGTCCCCGCATGCCGAAGACGACCCTGGCCGTGCGTGCGGACGAGAAGCCGTGGACCGCCGCAGAGAAGAAGGCCGTGCGCGCGGAGCTGGAGGACGACCTCGTCCGGCTGCGCAAGGAGCTCGACCTCTCGGCCAAGGAGCTGCAGGATCTCCTGCGCGACGGCGTCGACGGCGCGGGCAACGACCAGGCCGATGTCGGGTCCACCAGCCTCGAGCGCGATGCCGAGATGTCCCTTGCCGCGAACCAGCGCGAGCTGCTGCTGCAGACCGAGAAGGCTCTCGACCGGCTCGAGCGCGGCACGTACGGGCACTGCGAGTCCTGCGGCGAGCCCATCGGCAAGGGCCGCCTGATGGCCTTCCCGCGCGCGACGCTGTGCATGACGTGCAAGCAGCGCGAGGAGCGTCGCTGAGCTCCCAGCCCGACGACGCGGTACCCGGACCGGCCCGGACCGCAAACGCGGCGGTGGGTCTCTTCGGGATCACCGCCGTCTTCGTGTGGGGACTCGACCAGGTCACCAAGACCGCGGCGGTCCGATGGCTCGACGACGGCGCTTCGGTGACCGTCGTACCGCACGTCTTCTGGCTGACCCTGACCCGCAACGCCGGTGCCGCGTTCAGCACCGGGACCGGCTTCACCATCCTGCTCAGCCTCGTGGCGATCGCCGTGGTCATCACCGTCCTGCGGCTCGCGACGAGGCTCCGCGACCGATGGTGGGCGCTGGGGCTCGGGCTGTTGCTGGGAGGCGCCCTGGGCAACGTCACCGACCGCATCCTGCGTGAGCCCGCGCCGCTGCGGGGCCACGTCGTCGACTTCCTCCACCTGACCCACTGGCCGGTCTTCAACGTCGCGGACGTGGCGCTGACGTTCGCTGCCATCACGATCATCCTGCGCACCTGGCGCGGCGTCTCCATGGACGGTTCGCGATGACGGATCCCCTCGAGCACAAGGTGATGTCGGTCCCGGAGGGGCTGGCCGGCGAGCGGGTCGACGTCGCGCTGGCCCGCTTGCTCGGCCTCTCCCGCACCCGGGCGAGCGAGCTCGTGGCCGACGGGCTCGTCACCCTCGACGGCCACCCGCCGCAGAAGTCGGCGCGGGTCGAGCCCGGCTCGATCCTCGAGGCGTCCATTCCCGCGGCTCGCACGGTCACCGTGGTGGCCGAGCAGGTCGAGGGCATGGACATCGTGTTCCAGGACTCCGACATCGTGGTCGTCGACAAGCCGGTCGGCGTCGCGGCGCACCCGAGTGTCGGGTGGAGCGGGCCGACCGTCGTCGGGCACCTCGCGGGAGCCGGTGTGCGGATCTCGACGTCTGGCGCACCCGAGCGTCAGGGCATCGTGCAGCGGCTCGACGTCGGCACCAGCGGCCTGATGACCGTCGCCAAGTCCGAGCGCGCCTACACCGTGCTGAAGCAGGCGTTCCGCACCCGATCGGTCGACAAGACGTACCACGCGCTCGTGCAGGGTCATCCCGACCCGCACACGGGCACGATCGATGCGCCGATCGCCCGGCACCCCAAGCACGACTTCAAGTTCACCGTGCGGTCCGACGGGCGGGCGAGCATCACGCACTACGACACGCTCGAGGCGCACCGCTTCGCCAGCCTGCTCACGATCAAGCTCGAGACCGGCCGTACGCACCAGATCCGCGTCCACATGAGTGCCCTCAAGCACCCGTGCGTCGGTGACCTCCAGTACGGCGCCGACCCGACGCTGGCCGAGCGGCTCGGCCTGGAGCGTCAGTGGCTGCACGCGGTGCACCTGGGCTTCGAGCACCCCGGCACCGGCGACTGGGTCGACTTCGAGTCGTCGTACCCCGACGACCTGCAGCACGCGCTCGACGCCGTGCGAGAGCTCGACTGATGGGCGTCTTCACGGTCGGGCGGCTGACGTCCGTGCCGGTCAGATCCGCGGTCGACCTGGTGGGTGCGCCCACCCATGCCGCGCTCGAGCGCTGGGGTCTGCTCGACGACGTCGGCGTGGTCGAGGTCGATCCCGAGCTGTCCGACACCGCACTGACGCAGGAGGCCTACGACCTGCCGCTCGAGACGCTCGCCAACTGCGTCGTGGTCGCCGGCCGTCGCGAGGGCGTCGAACGGGTCGCCGCCTGCATGGTGCTCGCCACGACGCGCGCCGACGTCAACAACGTGGTGCGCCGCCGCCTCGACGTCCGCAAGGCGACGTTCCTCGGTCGCGACGACGTCGTCGAGCGCACCGGGATGGAGTACGGCGGCATCACCCCGATCGGCCTGCCGGACGACTGGCGAGTCCTCGTCGACGCCGACGTCGCCGCCGCCCCCGTGCTGGTCATCGGCTCGGGCGTGCGCCGGTCGAAGCTCCTGCTCCCCGGCGCCGTGCTTGCGGCGCTGCCCACTGCGGAGACCGTGGAGTCGCTCGGACGCTGAGGACGGTCTGGGACAATGTGCTCATGTCCTCGCTCGTGCGCCAGTCCGAAAAGCTGAGGGATGTCCTGTACGACATCCGCGGGCCCGTCAGTGCGCGAGCCGCTGCCCTCGAGGCCGAGGGTCACCGCATCCTCAAGCTGAACATCGGCAACCCGGCACCGTTCGGGTTCGACGCACCGGCCGAGATCCTGCAGGACGTCATCGCCGGACTGCCCACGGCTCAGGGCTACTCCGACTCGCGCGGCATCCAGTCGGCCCGGCGTGCGGTCGTGCACCACTACCAGCTCCAGGACGGCTTCCCGTCGATCGACATCGACGACGTCTGGCTCGGCAACGGGGTCTCCGAGCTCATCTCGCTCGCCCTCCAGGCCCTGCTCGACAACGGCGACGAGGTGCTGATCCCGATCCCCGACTACCCGTTGTGGACGGCCGTCACCAACCTCGCCGGTGGCGTCCCCGTGCACTACCGGTGCGACGAGTCGACCGACTGGAACCCCGACCTCGAGGACCTCGAGTCCAAGATCACCGACCGCACGAAGGTGATCGTCGTCATCAACCCGAACAACCCCACGGGTGCGGTCTACTCACGCGAGACGCTCGTCGGCATCGCCGACCTCGCGCGCCGCCACGGGCTCGTGCTGATGGCCGACGAGATCTACGACAAGGTCCTTTACGACGACGCCGTGCACGTGCCCATGGCGAGCGTCGCCGAGGACGTCCTGACCCTGACGTTCAACGGTCTGTCGAAGGCCTACCGCGTCTGCGGCTACCGGGCCGGATGGCTCGTGGTCACCGGGCCGCTGGAGAACGCCCGCGACTACCTCGAGGGCATCACGCTGCTGGCGTCGATGCGGCTCTGCCCGAACGTGCCGGCGCAGAACGCCATCCAGGTGGCCCTCGGCGGCTACCAGAGCATCAAGGAGCTGATCCTGCCCGGCGGGCGCCTGCGCGAGCAGCGCGACACCGCCGTGGCCGAGCTGCGCAAGATCCCCGGCGTCAGCGTCGTCGAGCCGAAGGGCGCGCTGTACGTCTTCCCGCGGCTCGACCCGGAGGTCTACCCGATCAAGGACGACCAGCAGCTCGTGCTCGACCTCCTGCTGAGCGAGAAGATCCTGCTCACCCAGGGCACGGGCTTCAACTGGCCGGACCCCGACCACCTGCGCATCGTCACGCTGCCATGGGCGCAGGACCTCTCCGAGGCGATCCAGCGCCTGGGCACGTTCCTCAGCACCTACCAGCAGGTCTGAGGCCACTCGCGCGCCCGCTGAGAGGACGTCAGTGAGCCCGCCGGCGACCGCTTCGACATCGGTGTCTTCTCCTTTCCCGAACCGAAGGGATGAGTCCGCAGCGCGTCTCCGCCATGTCGTCAGGGCGCTCGATTAGTCTGAAGGTCTTCCCCCCGATCGCCTGAGGAGGCCTTGCGTCGTGTCGAGCGATTCGTCCTTCGTGCACCTGCACGTGCACACCGAATACTCGATGCTCGACGGCGCCGCGCTGCTCGGTCCGCTGTTCGAACGCACCGCCGAGCTGGGCATGCCGGCCATCGCGATGACCGACCACGGCAACGTCCACGGCGCCTTCGGCTTCTACGCCAAGGCACGTGAAGCGGGGGTCAAGCCGATCATCGGCATGGAGGCCTATCTCACCCCCGACACCCACCGCAGCGAGAAGAAGCGGGTGCAGTGGAACAAGGGCGGCGAGGACGACGTCGCCGGTGGCGGAGCGTTCACGCACATGACGCTCCTCGCCGAGACCACCGAGGGCATGCACAACCTGTTCCGCCTGTCGTCGCGCTCCAGCCTCGAGGGCTACTACTACAAGCCGCGCGCCGACCGCGAGCTGCTGCACGAGTACGCGAAGGGGCTCATCGGCACGACGGGGTGCCCGTCCGGCGAGATCCAGACGTGGCTGCGCATCGGCGACTACGACAAGGCGCGGGCGTCGGCCGCCGAGTTCCAGGACATCTTCGGCAAGGAGAACTTCTTCCTCGAGCTGATGGACCACGGCCTCGACATCGAGACCCGGGTCCGTGAGGGGCTGCTCCGGCTCCGCAAGGACCTCGACCTGCCGGTCATCGCCACGAACGACTCCCACTACGTGCACGCCAACGACCGCGTCGCCCACGACGCCCTGCTGTGCGTCGGACTCGGCACCACCATCTCCGACCCCAAGCGGATGAAGTTCGAGGGCGACGGCTACTACATCAAGTCCGCCGAGGAGATGCGCTCGCTCTGGGAGGACAAGCACGACCTCAAGGAGGCGTGCGACAACACGTTGCTCATCGCCGAGCGGTGCCAGGCGGAGTTCGCCGAGTCCAACGGCGGCTACATGGCCCGCGCCGACGTCCCCGACGGCCACACCGAGGAGTCGTGGTTCGTCGACGAGGTGTGGCGGGGCATCGAGCACCGCTACGGCGCCGACTTCTCCGACGACGTGCGGGCGCGCACCGAGATGGAGCTGCAGGTCATCCGCGACAAGGGCTACTGCGGCTACTACCTGGTGGTCGCCGACTTCATCAACTGGGCCAAGGACCACGGCATCCGGGTCGGGCCAGGCCGCGGGTCCGGCGCCGGCTCCATCGCGGCGTACGCCTTGCGCATCACCGACCTCTGCCCGCTGCAGCACGGCCTGATCTTCGAGCGGTTCCTCAACCCCGAGCGCCCGTCGATGCCCGACTTCGACATCGACTTCGACGAGCGTCGGCGCGGCGAGGTCATCCAGTACGTCAGCGACAAGTACGGCTCGGAGCGGGTCGCGCAGATCGCCACGTTCGGACGGCTCAAGTCCAAGGCCGCCATCAAGGACGCCAACCGCGTGCTCGACTACCCGTTCTCGATGGGCGAGCGCATCACCAAGGCGCTGCCGGCCGACGTCATGGGCAAGGGCGTCACCCTCAAGGAGCTGTTCGACCCCCAGCACAAGCGCTACAGCGACGGCCGCGACTTCCGCGAGCTGCACGAGAGCGACGCCGAGGTCCGCAAGATCTACGACACCGCGGTCGGCCTCGAAGGCCAGATCCGGCAGTGGGGCGTGCACGCCGCCGGCGTCATCATGAGCAGCGAGCCGCTGATCGACATCGTGCCGATCATGAAGCGCGAGCAGGACGGCGCGATCATCACGCAGTTCGACTACCCGATGTGCGAGGCGCTCGGGCTGGTCAAGATGGACTTCCTGGGCCTGCGCAACCTCACGGTGCTCGACGACGCCGTCGACAACATCAAGGCCAACCGCGACGTCGACCTCGTGCTCGAGGACCTCCCGTTCGACGACCCCGACACCTACGCCCTGCTCGGCCGCGGCGACACGCTCGGCGTCTTCCAGCTCGACGGTGGGCCGATGCGCCAGCTGCTGCGTGCGCTGCATCCAGACAACTTCGAGGACATCTCCGCCGTCATCGCTCTGTACCGCCCGGGCCCGATGGGTGCGGACAGCCACACCAACTACGCCAAGCGCAAGACCGGCAAGCAGGAGATCACCCCGATCCATCCCGAGCTCGCCGGGCCGCTGGAGAAGATCCTGGGCACCACCTACGGCCTGATCGTCTACCAGGAGCAGGTCATGCAGATCGCGCAGGACCTCGCCGGGTTCACGCTCGGACAGGCCGACAACCTGCGCCGGGCCATGGGCAAGAAGAAGGCCGAGATCCTGCAGAAGGAGTACGTGCCGTTCTCCGAGGGCATGGCCGCCCACGGCCACTCCGCACCCGCCACCAAGGCGCTCTGGGACATCCTCGTGCCGTTCGCCGACTACGCGTTCAACAAGGCGCACTCCGCGTCGTACGGCGTGCTGTCGTACTGGACGGCCTACCTCAAGGCCAACTACCCGGCGGAGTTCATGGCCGCGCTGCTCACCAGCGTCAAGGGTGACAAGGACAAGTCGGCCATCTACCTCAACGAGTGCCGGCGGCTCGGCATCCAGGTGCTGCCGCCCGACGTCAACGAGTCGTCGTCCAACTTCACGTCGGTCGACGACGACATCCGCTTCGGGCTGTCGGCCATCCGCAACGTCGGCGACAACGTGGTGGCAGGCATCGTGGCCGGACGCGAGGAGGGCGGCCCCTACACCGACTTCACCGACTTCCTCGAGAAGGTGCCCGCCCACGTGTGCAACAAGCGGGTGCTCGACTCGTTGATCAAGGCGGGCGCCTTCGACTCGCTCGGTCACCAGCGCCGGGCCCTCACGACCATCGCCGAGGATGCCGTCGACGTCTACATCGATCTCAAGCGCAACGCCGCGATCGGCCAGGACTCCCTGTTCGGCGGACAGGACGACGAACTCACCGGCATCTCGGTCACCGTGCCGACGATGCCCGAGTGGGAGAAGACGCAGCTGCTGGCGTTCGAGCGCGACATGCTCGGCCTCTACGTCTCCGACCACCCGCTGCTCGGACTCGAGCACGTGCTCCGCGCCAGCAGCGACTGCACCATCGGGCAGCTGATCACCGACACCGAGCGACCCGACGGCAGCACGGTGCGGCTCTGCGGGCTCATCACGAGCGTGCAGCGCAAGCTCAGCCGCAAGGGCGACACGTGGGCCACGGTCACGGTCGAGGACCTCGAGGGGGCCCTCGACGTCCTCGTGTTCCCCGCGGCCTATCAGCTGGCCGCGCCGGCGCTCGTTCCCGACACCATCGTGGTGATCAAGGGGCGCATCCGTCGCACCGACGACGGCTTCGACGTCAACGCCATGGAGATCACCGTGCCGGCCACGGGCCTCGGTGCCGCCGACGCCCCGGTCGTCGTCAGCCTCCCGGTGGCGCGGTGCACCAGCGACGTGGTCAGCCGGTTCAAGCAGGTGCTGGCCGCGCATCCGGGGGTCACGGAGGTTCATCTGCGCCTGGTCGGCAACGACGGCGTCAAGATCATGCGACTCGACGACTCGCTGCGGGTCAAGACGTCCTCGGCACTCATCGCCGACCTCAAGGAGCTGCTGGGGCCCCATTGTCTGTCATGAGCAGGGTGCCTGGCCTGAGGCGGATCCTGCCGTGGTCGGCAGCCATGCTCGTCCTCGGCGCCGTCGGCGGCCTGGCCTGGCTCTGGCTGGCCGACCCGGCCGAGTGGGAGGTCACCGCACGGGGCATCATCCTCACCGAGGAGGCCGCCCGCGGACAGTTCGCCGTGGTCGTCACGTTCATCATCGTGGGGGCCGCCCTGAGCGTCGGCTGGGGCCTGGTGGCCGGTCGGGCGCTGCGCGAGCTCGGGTGGGTGCTCGTCCCGGTGTTCGCGGCAGCGGCCGGGCTCGCCGGTGTCATCGCCTGGCGGTTGGGCGCCGCCCTCGGTCCGTCTGACCCGCGTGAGACCGGCAACCCCTCGCTCGGCGACCGGCTGCCGGCCCAGCTCGACATCGATGCCGTCGCACCGTTCCTGGTGTGGCCGATGTTCGCGCTGATCGGTCTGCTGCTGGCGGCCTGGCTCGACCGGAGCGACGAGGACGCCGACGACCTGACGGCGGACGCCGCCTGAGCGCTAGCGGGCGATCGGCGCCATGACGGCGTCGGTCTGTGACGCGAGGTCGGCGGGAGCGAGCTCCGCCTCGAGCCCCCGACGTCCGGCCGACACGAAGATCGTGACCCAGTCGTCGGCGCTCAGGTCGATCGCCGTGCGGTGGCGGCGCTTCTGACCGAGCGGCGAGATGCCGCCGACGACGTAGCCCGTGGCGCGCTCGGCCCTGGTGACGTCGGCCATCGTGGCCTTCTTGCCGCCGAGCGCGGCTGCCAGCGCCTTGAGGTCGAGCGAGCCGGTGACCGGGACGACGCCCACGCAGAGCTCACCGTCGACGTCCACGAGCAGGGTCTTGAACACCCGGGCCGGATCGACGCCGAGAGCATCGGCCGCCTCCTGTCCGAACGACTCCGAGCGGGGGTCGTGCTGGTACGCGTGGGGCGTGAACGTGATGCCTGCGCTGCTCAGCGCGGCGAACGCCGGCGTGGACGCGGACACGGTCACCTCCTCGGGCCTCCGTAGACTACGCGGGTGATCCGACGACTCGACCTGCGCCGCGACGAGGGGGTGCTCCCGCGCGCCCAGCTCGACGTGGAGCACGCCCTTGAGGTCGTCGCGCCGTTGTGCGAGGACGTCCGGCTGCGTGGCGAGGAGGCCGTTCTCGAGTATGGAGAACGGTTCGACCGGGTCCGCCCGGCTACGCTCCGCGTCGATCCGGCGGCGCTGGCCCGAGCCGCTGAGGCGCTCGACCCCGAGGTCCGTGCCGGGCTCGAGGCATCCATCGCCCGACTGCGACGCACCTGCGAGGCCGAGCTCGAGCAGAGCGTCGTCACCCAGGTCGCCGACGGTGCGACCGTCGAACGACGCATCGTGCCGATGTCGCGGGTCGGGCTGTACGTGCCGGGCGGCCTCGCGCCGCTGGTCAGCACGGTCGTGATGAACGCGGTACCCGCCCAGGTCGCCGGTGTCGGGTCGATCGCCCTCGCCTCGCCGCCGCAGGCCGACGCCGGCGGCCTGCCGCACCCCACGATCCTCGCTGCGTGCTCGATCCTGGGCATCGACGAGGTCTACGCCGCCGGGGGCGCGCAGGCGCTCGCGATGCTGGCGTACGGAACGACGTCCACCGGCGGTTCGGTCGAGCCGGTCGACCTCGTCACCGGGCCCGGCAACATCTACGTCGCGGCGGCCAAGCGGTACTTGCACGGCACCGTGGCGATCGACAGCGAGGCCGGTCCCACCGAGATCGCCGTCATCGCCGACGACTCCGCCGACCCGGCGTTCGTGGCCGCCGACCTGGTCAGCCAGGCCGAGCACGATCCCGTGGCCGCCAGCGTGCTGGTCACCGACAGCGAGACGCTCGCCGACGCCGTCGTGGCCGAGCTCGAACGGCAGGTGCCGGCAGCGAAGCACGCCGAGCGCATCCGCACGGCGCTCGGCGGACAACAGTCCGCCATCGTCGTCGTCCGTGACCTCGACCAGGCCGTCGACGTCGCCAACGACTACGCCGCCGAGCACCTCGAGATCCACACGGTCGATGCCGCCGGCATCGCCGCTCGCGTCGTCAACGCCGGCGCCGTCTTCGTCGGACCGCACACCCCCGTCTCGCTCGGCGACTATGTCGCGGGCTCCAACCACGTCCTGCCCACCGGCCGGAGCGCGCGCCACTCGTCAGGGCTCTCGGTCCGCGCGTTCTGCAGGAACATGCAGGTCGTGACGTACACCGAGGAGGCGTTGCGCGCGGTCGGCGACCACGTCGTGCACCTGGCCGCCGCCGAGGACCTGCCGTCGCACGGTGCCGCCGTGACGGCTCGCACCGATCGAGCGGGGGAGTAGCCCCATGGGCCTCCCCGACTGGGTGCCCGTGCGTGACGAGCTCCGTGAGCTCGAGCCGTACGGCGCCCCGCAGATCCGCGACATCATCAACCTCAACGTCAACGAGAACCCGTACCCACCCGCCACCAGTGTCGTTGCGGACATCGCGGAATCGGTACGTGCCGCCGCGGCGAGCCTGAACCGATATCCCGACAGGGAGGCGGTCGATGTGAGGACTGCCCTCGCCGGCTACCTCGGCCACGGCCTCACGCCCGAGCGGATCTGGGCGGCCAACGGGTCGAACGAGGTGATGCTGCAGGTGCTGCAGGCGTTCGGTGGTCCGGGACGCACCGCGCTGTCGTTCGCGCCCACCTACTCGATGTATCCCGAGTACGCCCGCGACTCGCACACGCGGTGGGTCACCGGACAGCGGGAGGACGACTTCACGGTCGACCCCGATCGCGCGGTCGCCCTGATCGGCCAGGAACAGCCCGACGTCGTCCTGATGGCGTCCCCGAACAACCCCACCGGCACGGCGCTGCCGCTCGACACCGTCGAGGCCGTGCTCGACGCGGCGCCGGGCGTGGTCGTCGTCGACGAGGCGTACGCCGAGTTCCGCCGCGCCGGCACGCCGACGTCGCTCGAGCTGCTCGACGGCCACCCGCGCCTGCTCGTCTCGCGCACGATGAGCAAGGCGTTCGCGCTCGCCGGTGGACGCCTCGGCTACCTCGCCGCCGACGCCGCGATCATCGACGCGCTGCGCATCGTCCGGCTGCCGTACCACCTGTCGGCGGTGTCGCAGGCGACGGCGCTCGCGGCCCTGCGCCACGCCGACGAGCTGCTGGCCCGGGTCGACGATCTGCGGGCGGCTCGCGACGACCTCGCCGCCTGGTTGACGGCCCGCGGACACGAGGTGGCGGAGTCCGACGCCAACTTCGTGCTGTTCGGGCGGTTCGACGACCGCCACGCCGTCTGGCAGGGGCTGGTCGACCGAGGCGTCCTGATACGGGAGACTGGTCCGGAAGGATGGTTGCGCGTGTCCGTGGGCACGCCTGCCGAGATGTCGACGTTCTACACAGCCCTGGAAGAGGTGACGGCACGATGAGAACAGCACGAATTGAGCGCAAGACGTCGGAGTCGCACGTCGTCGTCGAGCTGGATCTCGACGGCTCGGGCACGCACGACATCTCCACGGGCGTGGGTTTCTACGACCACATGCTCACCGCGTTGTCGCGGCACTCACTCATCGATCTCACGGTTCGGGCCGAGGGCGACCTCCACATCGACGCGCACCACACGGTCGAGGACACCGCCATCTGCATCGGCGAGGCGCTCCGCGAGGCGCTCGGTGACAAGGTCGGCATCCGTCGCTACGGCGATGCCGTCGTGCCGCTCGACGAGGCGATCGCCCAGGCAGTCGTCGACGTGTCGGGCCGGCCCTACTTCGTCCACTCCGGCGAGCCGGAGAGCCAGGTCACGGCCATCATCGGCGGGCAGTACACGGGCTCGTTGACCGGCCACGTGCTGGAGTCGATCGCGCACCACGCCGCGATCACGCTGCACGTTCGCCTGATCGAGGGCCGCGACCCGCACCACATCGCCGAGGCACAGTTCAAGGCGGTCGCCCGCGCCCTGCGCGACGCGGTGGCCATCGACCCACGTGAGTCCGGCATCCCGTCCACGAAGGGCGCCTTGTGATGTGGCGCCGGCCTGGCAAGCAACCGGCGCTGTGACCGGACCGCGTGTCGCGGTCCTCGACTACGGGTCTGGCAACCTCCGCTCGGCCGTTCGCGCAGTCGAGCGAGCCGGTGCGGAGGTGACGCTCACCTCCGACCCGTCCGTGGCCGAGGGCTCCGACGGCCTGGTCGTGCCGGGTGTGGGGGCGTACGAGGCCTGCATGCGGGGGCTGCGGTCGGTCGGCGGTGAGCGCATCATCGAACGCCGCCTCATCGCGTCGCGTCCGGTGCTGGGCATCTGCGTGGGCATGCAGGTGCTGTTCGCCGAGGGCATCGAGCACGGGGTGCGCACCGAGGGCTGCGGTGAGTGGCCCGGCACGGTGGAACGTCTGCGGGCGCCGATCGTGCCGCACATGGGCTGGAACACCGTCGAGCCTCCCGAGAACTCGCAGATGTTCGCCGGCATCACCGAGGAACGGTTCTACTTCGTGCACTCGTACGGGGTGCGTGACTGGGTGCTGCAGGCTACGCCGCCTTTCCCGGTGCCGGAAGTGACGTGGACCGACTACGAGGCCGACCGCTTCGTGTCCGCCGTCGAGCACGGACCGCTGTGGGCGACGCAGTTCCACCCCGAGAAGTCCGGGGACGCCGGGGCCGCCCTGCTGCGCAACTGGCTCGCGACGCTGTAGAAGGTCAGGTTCCGAGCGAGGGCCGGCCCGGCTTGTAGAGCCACGTCTGGAAGAAGTCGGCCAGGTCGTCGCCCGAGATCTTCTCGGCGAGCGCGATGAACTCCTTGGTCGTGGCGGTGCGGCCCTTGTTGCGCGTCGGCCAGGCCTTGCGCAGTGCGGCGAAGTCGGCATCACCGATGCGCTGGCGCAGCTCCTCGAGGGTCATCGCCCCCCGGTAGTACGTGGCGTCGCTGAACAGGTTGGCTGCCGAGCCGAGGTCGGCAGGCGGCACCTTCCAGAACTCGTCGTCCGCGTCGTAGTCGTCGTAGGTCTTGGTGAACGACTTCTCCAGGCTGTCGCCGCCGTGCTCGGCGGTCCACGACCACTCGGCGTGGGTGGCGAAGCCCTCGTTGATCCAGATGTCGCCCCAGTCCTCGAGGCCCACGGCGTTGCCCACCCACTGGTGCGCCGTCTCGTGCATGATCGTCAGGTCGTCCGGGTCACCGTCGTAGACGGCACGATCCTGGGTCTCGAGGGCGTAGTCGACGCCGACCTTCTCCACGATGATGCCGGCGCTCGCAGCGGGGTACGGACCGTACAGGCGCTCACCGAGCCGGATGGACTCCTCCAACAGGGCACGCTTCTTCTCGAGCGGGCCGAACGAGGGGTCGATGAACGACCAGACCGGCAGCTTCCGTCCGTCGGCGAGCGTGATCGACGACTCGAACACCTGGTACTGGCCGATCGAGATCATCGCGAGGTAGGGGACCATCGGCTCGGGCTGCTTCCAGGTCCACGTCGTCCCGTCCTTGCCGGGCTTCTTCGACGTGAGCACTCCGTTCGAGGCGGCCTCGAGATCCGCGGGCACCGTGAGCCTGATGTCGAACGTGGCCTTGTCGGTGGGGGTGTTGTTGTTCGGGAACCACGACATCGCGCCGAGCGGCTGCGACATCACGGTGACCCCGTCGTCGGTGGGGATCCAGCCCTCGCTCGAGCCGTCCGGATCCTTGTAGGTCTTCGGGGTGCCGCGGTAGTCGATGACGGTCTTGAAGGTGCCCTCGACGGAGGATTCCGGGGTGATCGTCACCTTCTTCCTCGCGCTGGTCACCTTGGCCCGGGTGCCGTCGACGGTGACCTTGTCGATCGTCGGCCCGACGTAGTCGAGTGCGAACGAGGCGAGGGGGTGGCGTGCGTTGGCGGTGATCGTCGTGCGGGTGCGGACCGAGCCGTCCTCCGCGTAGGTCAGGTCGATCGCATAGTGCTTGACGTCATACGTCGAGGTGCCGACGCGGGGGAACAACGAGTCGCCGGTTCCGCGGTCATCCCCGGCCAGGGCTCCGCCGGACCGGTTGCTGACGATGATGACGACGGCAACCGCCGCGATGAGAGCCACGATCGTGAGCAGGATCGCAAGGAGCTTGGTGCGCGGGGATGAGAACGGCATGTGTCGCCTCCGGTCGTGGACCTCGTCAGCCTAGGGGAGGGGCGGCTCGTCACAGCGCGTCGATGATCGCCTGGGCCAGCTCGTCGGGCTTGGTGAACTGCGGCCAGTGGCCGGTGGGCAGCTCGACGATCGAGACGTCCGTGATGCGCACGAGGTCGCCGGTGTACGGGTGCTCCTCAGCGATCATCGTCAGCATCTGCTCGCGCGGGAAGGTGCTCGTGATGATGGTGACGGGCACGCCGTAGCGACGCTCGTCGTGCAGGTGCAGCGGGTCGGTCGCGGCGTGCGACGGCGACGGGATGGCCCGCGCGGCGAAGGTGTCGAGCCCCTCGGGAGTGAAGTCGCGCAGCTCCTCCTCGCCGAACTCGCTCCACGGCGGCAGCGGCATCTCGACGTCGTCGTGCGCGATGCCGTCGTTGACGTTGAATCCCTCGGCGCCCGGACCGCTGTCGACGTAGACGACGCGCGCGACCCGGTCGGGACGCCGGTCGGTGGCACCGTGGACGACCGGTCCGCCGCCGCTGTGCCCCACGAGCACGACCGGACCGTCGAGCGAGTCGATGAGTGCGGCGACGGCATCGATGTGCGTCTCGAGCCCGATGCCGGTGCGGTCGGCGTCGACCGACTCGAGGCCGGGCAGGGTGACGGGAAACGTCTCGTGGCCGGCCGCCTGCAGCGCGGGAACCACGCCGTCCCACGACGACGCGTCGAGCCAGAGTCCGGGAACCAGGATGAGCTTCACGGATCGAACGTAACGCCGCCGTCCGACACATGACGTCGCCGTCGAGACGGGCGGATACGATCGCTCGCGTGACTCTCGAGCTGCTGCCCGCCGTCGACGTCTCCGGCGGTCAGGCCGTGCGCCTGGTGCAGGGAGAGCTCGGCAGCGAGACGTCCTACGGCTCACCGCTCGACGCAGCGATGCAGTGGCAGTCCGACGGCGCGGAGTGGATCCACCTCGTCGACCTCGACGCCGCCTTCGGCACCGGCTCGAACCGCGACCTCTTGGCTGATGTCGTGGGCCGGCTCGACGTCAAGGTCGAGCTCTCCGGGGGCATCCGCGACGACGCCTCGTTGGCCTCGGCCCTGGCCACGGGCTGCACCCGCGTCAACCTCGGCACGGCCGCCCTCGAGGACCCGGACTGGTGCGCGAAGGTCGTGGCGAAGCACGGCGACCAGGTCGCCGTCGGCCTCGACGTCCGCGGCCGCACCCTCGCCGCGCGGGGGTGGACCCAGGAGGGTGGCGACCTGTTCGAGGTGCTCGAGCGGTTGGAGCGCGACGGCTGTGCCCGCTACGTCGTCACCGACGTCACCAAGGACGGCACCCTGCAGGGGCCGAACCTCGACCTGCTGCGCCAGGTCTGCGGCGCGACCGACCAGCCCGTCGTCGCATCCGGCGGCGTCTCCAGCCTCGACGACCTGCGGGCCATCGCGTCGCTCACCGACCTCGGCGTCGAGGGCGCCATCGTCGGCAAGGCGCTCTACGCCGGCGCGTTCACGCTTCCCGAGGCGCTCGCCGCGGTGCGGTGATCGCGGCCTGGTCAGCAGCCGTCGCGGATGAGGTCGGGCTTGTCGCCGACCGTGACCTCGATGAACGAGATCTTCGACGCGCCCTTGATGCTCGAGACGGTGGCATCGCCGAACAGGAAGCCGATGAACTCGCTGTCGGTGAACTCGTAGGCGCCGGCCTGGTTGAATCCGGCATCGACGACGGGGGAGAGGTGGGGATAGGCCTTCGTCAAGTCGTCCAGCGTGCTGCCGTAGCCGATGCCCTTGCTGGTCTTCGGACCGCCCTTGAAGACGCCGAGCGACGAGATCGAGCCGTCGTCCCTGGTGAGGACGTCGACCCCCTTGAACTGCTTCTTCCACTTGAGCGGGAAGTTCGGGCACCCCTCGACCGGCGGAGGCACGTCGGCGTCGAACAGCCCGGTCTTCAACGCGTCGGCCTTCGACATGCCGGCCTTGACGGGCCCGACCGCGCCCGGCACGACGATCAGCACGTTGGACGGGGCCTGTGTCGGTGCGTCGGGCGGCGTGGGCGTCGGAGTGGCCGTCGCGCTCGGCTCCTGCGACGCCGAGGACGTCGGCTCCGGCTTGGGCGGGTCGTCCGACCCGCAACCGCTGAGAACCAGGAGTGCCGCGACGAGGGCGACGAGCGAGCGCTTCATGGCCCAGATCCTGCCGCACGGCCGAGACCGTCGACGTCGGAACCGAAAGATACGCTCCAGTGGTGAGCCTGGCCGTGCGCGTGATCCCGTGCCTCGACGTCGACGCAGGTCGGGTGGTCAAGGGCGTCAACTTCGTCGATCTCCGCGACGCCGGCGATCCCGTCGAGATGGCGAAGGTCTACGACGCCGAGGGCGCCGACGAGCTCACCTTCCTCGACATCACGGCGTCGAGCGCCGCCCGGGAGACCACCTACGAGATCGTCGGGCAGACCGCCGAGCAGGTCTTCATCCCGCTCACGGTCGGCGGCGGCGTCCGCACGGCCGACGACGTCGACCGGCTGCTGCGCGCGGGCGCCGACAAGGTCGGCATCAACACCGGCGCCATCGCGCGACCCGACGTCCTGGGTGACATCTCCCGGCGCTTCGGCAACCAGGTGCTGGTGCTGAGCGTCGACGCACGGCGCAGCCCCACGTCCGGCGACGGCGCGCAGCCGAGCGGGTTCGAGGTCACGACGCACGGCGGTCGTGAGTCGGCCGGGCTCGACGCCCTGGCCTGGGTCCGGCAGGCCTGCGAGCTCGGCGTGGGGGAGATCCTGCTCAACTCGATGGACGCCGACGGCACCAAGAACGGGTTCGACGTGGAAATGATTCGGGCGGTCCGCGACGTTACCCAAGTACCGCTCGTCGCGAGTGGTGGCGCCGGCCGGCTCGAGCACTTCGTCGAGGCCGTCGAGGCCGGCGCCGACGCCGTGCTTGCCGCGAGTGTGTTCCACTTCGGCGAGCTGACCATCGGAGACGTGAAGAACACCTTGCGAGCAGCCGGACACCATGTCAGATAAGACCGCCCCGCCCGATCAGGACGACGCCGGAGTAGACGTCGACACGTCGGGCAGCGCCGCGCCCGATTCCGACCAGCTGCGCACCGACACCGACCACGTCATGCGGCGAGGATTCGGCCTGCTCGGTCGTGGCATCTCCGAGCAGCGGTGGCTGTTCACGGTCTCGGTCGTCGGCAGCGTCGTGTTCGGCGCCACCACGGTCGCCGACGCCTGGGTGCTCGGCTGGGCCACGGACCACGTCATCCGTCCGTCGTTCCAGCGCGGCGAGGTCGTTCAGGGCGCCCTCGTCGTGGCCGTGCTGCTGTTCATGACGGTCGCGGTGCTCCGCGCGCTCGGCGTCATCGCCCGCCGCCTCGTGGGCGGCGTCGTCTACTTCCGCCTCGTCGCGGAGTACCGCCGACGCGTCACCCGTCGCTACCTGGCGCTCCCGATGGCATGGCACCACCGTCACCCCACCGGCCAGCTGCTCTCCAACGCCAACGCCGACGTCGAGGCGGCCTGGGCCGTGTTCATGCCGTTGCCCATGGCGATCGGCGTGATCGCGATGCTCGTCGCCGCCGTGGTCGCGATGCTGCTGGCCGACGTCGTGCTCACGATCGTGGGCCTGGTCGTGTTCCCGGCCCTGTTCGGCATCAACGTGTTCTACCAGCGCTGGCTGTCGCCGAAGGTCGCCTACGCGCAGTCGCTCCGCGGCGACGTCAGCGCGGTCGCGCACGAGTCGTTCGACGGTGCGCTCGTCGTCAAGTCGCTCGGCCGCGAGACCGACGAGACCAACCGCTTCGCCCGTCATGCCGAGGAGCTGCGCGACGCCAACATCAACGTCGGACGCATCCGCAGCATCTTCGACCCGCTGCTCGAGGCGCTGCCCAACCTCGGCGTCCTGGCCGTCATCCTGCTGGGCATCGACCGCGTCGCCTCGGGCGCCGCTGACGCCGGCGACGTCGTGCAGGTCGCCTATCTGTTCACCGTCGTGGCCTTCCCGGTGCGCGCCATCGGCTGGGTGCTCGGCGAGCTGCCGCGCAGCGTCGTCGGCTGGGACCGGGTCCGCCGGGTGCTCGACGCGTCAGGTGAGATGACATACGGAAATGGCGGCCTGCCTGACCAAGGACCGGCCCGCCTAGCGCTTGGTCAAGTGCGCTTCTCGTACGAAGACGGCCCCGAGGTGCTGCGCGGGGTCGACCTCGACCTCACGCCCGGACGCGTGGTCGCCGTCGTCGGCGCCACCGGTTCCGGCAAGAGCACGCTCACGCAGCTCCTCACCAGGCTCGTCGACCCCGACTCGGGCACGGTGCGCATCGACGGCGTCGACGTGCGCGAGCTCACCCACGCCGCGCTCACCGATGCCGTGGCCGTCGTGCCGCAGACGACGTTCCTGTTCGACGACTCGGTACGCGAGAACGTCACGCTCGGCGAGCCGGCGTCGGACGCCGACATCTGGGCGGCGCTGCGCACGGTCCAGGCCGAGGGATTCGTCTCGGCGCTGCCGAAGGGCCTCGACACGCAGCTCGGCGAGCGGGGCACCACGCTCTCCGGCGGCCAGCGGCAGCGGCTCGCCCTGGCGCGTGCGCTGGTGCGCCGGCCGCGACTGCTCGTCATGGACGACGCCACCAGCGCCGTCGACCCGGAGGTCGAGCAGCGCATCCTCGCCGCCCTCGCGGCCCACACCTCCGACGCCGACGGACCGTCGGTCGTCGTGGTCGCCTACCGCAAGGCCACGATCGCCCTGGCCGACGAGGTCGTCTTCCTCGCCGACGGCAAGGTCGCCGACCGCGGCTCCCACGCCGAGCTCATCGCCCGCTCCGACGACTACCGCCTCCTCGTCGACGCCTACGACCACGCCCGCGAGGCGCAATCGTGACCGCCGACATCGACGTCGACGACCCGACCACGGGCGACCGAGTCGTCGACCCGCTCGACGCGCAGGAGGCCAAGTCCGCGCGGCTCACCGGCACGGCGATCATCCGCCGTGGCATCTCCCTCTCGCCGGCCATCAAGGACGGTCTCGGCATCACGATGCTGTTGGCCGTGCTCAGCACCGTCGGCGGCTCGGTCGTGCCCATCGTCATCCAGGTCGCGATCGACGCCGGCCTGGGCGAGGGCGGCGACATCGACCGCGGCGTGGTGCAGCGGTGGGTCGTGGTCGCGCTCGTCCTCATCGCGGCCACGGCGGTCTGCGCCTACATCATGCGCGTGCGTCTCTACGTCGCCAGCGAGCGTGGCCTCACCCAGCTGAGGGTCGAGGCGTTCCGGCACGTCCACGACCTGTCGATGCTGACGCAGAACTCCGAACGACGCGGGGTGCTGGTCTCACGGGTCACGTCCGACGTCGACCAGGTGTCGCTGTTCCTGCAGTTCACCGGCATCTTCATGGTCATCTCCGTCGGTCAGATGCTCGTCGCCACCGCGGTGATGGCCTGGTACTCGTGGCAGCTCACGATCGTGGTGCTCGTCTGCTTCCTGCCGCTCGTCATCAGCCTGCGCTGGTTCGCCAGCCGTCTGAGCACCGCCTACGACACGGTGCGGCGTACCGTCGGCGAGATGCTGGCGGTCATCGCCGAGCCCGTCGTCGGCGCGTCGGTCGTGCGCTCGCACGCGATCGAGGCGCGCACCCAGCGACGTGTCGATGACGGCATCGACACCAACCTCCGCGCCAACGTCCGGGCCCAGCGGCTCGTCGCCGTCACGTTCGCGTCCGCCGGCGTGGCCGGGGGCCTGGCCAACGGCGGCGTGATCATCGCCGGCGTCGCGCTCGGGATCGCCGGCAACCTGTCGATGGGCACCGTCATCGCGTTCGCGTTCCTGGTCGGGCTCCTCGTCGGTCCCGTGCAGATGGCCACCCAGGTGCTCACCGAGGCGCAGAACGCCATCGCCTCCTGGCGGCGGGTCATCGACCTGCTCGACACCCCGGCCGACGTCGTCGATCCCGGCCCGGCCGGCCGTGCCCTCCCGTCCGGAGTCCTCGGCGCCCAGTTCGACCACGTCACGTTCGCCTACCCGGGCGGGCCCGACGTGCTGCGCGACGTCGCGGTCGAGATCGCCCCGCGCCAGCGCATCGCCGTCGTCGGCGAGACGGGCTCGGGCAAGACGACGTTCGCCAAGCTGCTCACCCGGCTCATGGATCCGTCGGTCGGCACGGTGCGTCTCGGCGGCGTCGACGTGTCCGAGGTGTCGTTCGACGAGCTGCGCGGACACGTGCTGATGGTGCCGCAGGAGGGGTTCCTGTTCGATGCGACGCTGCGCGAGAACCTGCGCTACGGGCTTCCGGGCGCCGACGACCAGGCGCTCCTCGCCGCCGTCGACGACATCGGCCTCGTCGACTGGTTCGCGACCCTGCCGAACGGACTCGACACCCGAGTCGGTCAACGCGGGGAGTCACTGTCGGCGGGGGAGCGGCAGCTGGTGGCCCTGCTGCGCTCGGCGCTGGCCGATCCCGACTTCCTGGTGCTCGACGAGGCCACGAGCGCCGTCGACCCGCAGACCGAGCTGCGGGCCACTCGCGCCCTGGGGCGACTGCTCGACGGGCGCACCAGCGTCACCATCGCGCACCGCCTCTCGACCGCCGAGAACGCCGACCGCGTCCTCGTGTTCGACGCCGGCCGACTCGTCGAGGACGGCACGCACACCGAGCTCGTCGCCGCCGACGGCGTGTACTCGCGCCTGTATGCGAGCTGGGTCGCCCAGTCCCAGCTGTCCGTCACCGACCCCCCTCCGGTCGCCTGAGACAATGGTGGGCGTGAGCTCCCTCGATCCGGCCGTGGCCGCGCGCCTCAAGCGCGACGCCAGTGGCCTCGTGACCGCCGTTGTCCAGGACGCCGCCAGCCGCGACGTCCTGATGGTCGGATGGATGGACGACGAGGCCCTGCACCGAACGCTCACCAGCGGCCGTGGCACGTTCTGGAGCCGGAGCCGCCAGGACTACTGGGTCAAGGGCGAGACGTCCGGAAACATCCAGGAGGTGCGTGAGGTGCGGCTGGACTGCGACGGCGACACCATCCTCCTCGTGGTCGACCAGCACGGACCGGCCTGTCACACCGGCGACCGCACCTGCTTCGACTCGGACCAGCTGTTGTGACCTCGCGGCGCCTGTACGCCCCGGTCGTGCTGACGCTGCTCGCCTGCGGTGGCCTGGCCTTCTTCGCCGCGTCCCGCACGTGGATCGAGGCGACCATCCACGCCCAGGGTCTCCCCAACGACGCCGTCGCGGTCTCGGGCACCGACGCGCAGCCGCTCGTCCCCGCGTTGGCTCTGGTCGTGGTCACGGGCGGACTCGCGGTCCTCGCCGCCTCGGTGCGGGTGCGCAGGGTCGTCGGTGTGCTGCTGGTCGTGGTCGGCCTGGGAGCGGTCGTCCTCGTCGCCACCGGCGGATCGTCGCTCGACGACGCCCTCACGCATGCGGTCCGTTCCTCGACCGCGTTCACCGGCTCCAACGCCCCGGACGGACACCGCGTCGTCGTCTGGCCGGTCCTCGCCGGAGTCTCGTTCGTCGTGGCGGCGATGCTCGGAACAGTCGTCATCCGACTGGCCGGGACATGGCCCACGATGGGCAGCCGGTACGAGGCGCCGATCGGCCAGGCCGACGACGTCCGCACCGAGGACGATCTCTGGGCCGCCCTCGACGAAGGACGCGATCCGACCGAGTAGGCTGGCGCCCGATCGATCACGACTCCCCGAGGAGAGCCCGCATGTCGCACGGATCGTCACCCGCGGCCTGGACCGCCGTCCTGGTCTGCCTCCTCGGCATCACCATCGGTGGTCTCGCCCTGATCCCCGATCCCAACTGGACCCTGTTCTGGGTGGGCGTCGGCATCACCCTCCTGTCCGGCATCATCGGCCGCGTCATGGCCGCCGCGGGCCTGGGTCTGGACCAGCCCGAGCTGTGACACCGTCGTGACCGGACCTGAGTACCCGACGTACCCGGGTCAGGACGATCAGGATCAGCCCGTCCCGCCCCCGCCGCAACCGCCACCCTCGTCCCCACCTCCTCCTCCACCCGCATCTGGCCAAGCGCCGCCCGCCTATGGCCACCCGCCGGCGGATGGTGGCACGCCACCACCCCAGGCACCCCCGCAGGGGACCCCGGGACGCACGAACCAGAAGGCCGTCTGGGCGCTGGTCCTGGGCATCATCGGGATGATCATCTGCTGCCTGCTGGCGGGCATCCCGGCGATGATTCTCGGTCGTCAGGCCCAGCGCGAGGTCGACGCCGCCCCCGAGGAGTACGACGGACGGGGGATGGCCACGGCCGGATTCGTGCTCGGCATCATCTCGACGGTGGCCTCGGCGATCTACATCGCCTTCATCGTCGTGCTGATAGCGACGGACGGTTTCGGCGAAGGTCTGTCATGACCGTCGAGCAGGCGACTCCTCGATCCCGGGTCGATCTGCTGAGCGCACCGGCTCTCGTCGGCGCTGCCGGCCTGGCGGGCGCGATGGTGCTTCACCTCCGCGACCCGCATGGCCAGGGCACTTACGGCTTCTGCCCCTTCCTGGTGCTCACCGGTCACCCGTGTGCGGGCTGCGGGGGTCTGCGGGCCGTCAACGACCTGACCAACGGTGACCTCGTCGGTGCCGTCAGCAGCAACGCCCTCGCCGTCGTGCTCGTGGGCGTCGTCGGCGTCACCTGGCTGCTTTGGGCGATCCGGCGATGGCGGGGTGACGGCGGACCCATGATCCGGGTGAACGAGCGGATCGGCGTGATCGTCGTGGTGGTCTTCGTCGTCTTCGGCATCGTCCGCAACACGCCGTGGGGTGCGTGGCTGGCTCCGTGACGCCACGGAGCCGGCCACGCGCCCGACGCGTCAGGCCGCGACGGGCTGACTCTGGAACTTGCGGAACGCGTAGGCGGCCGCGAAGAACGTGACGGGGGCCGCCACGAAGATGCCGACGCACAGGGCGATCACACCGACGATGATCACGAGGATCGACAGGATCGCCAGCACCAGTGCGTCGCCGAGGTTCGCCGCGACGAGACTGAAGCTCTTCTGGATCCCTTCGACCGCACCCGACCCCTCCGCCACGAAGTACGACGTGAAGTAGGCGAAGAACGTCACGATGATGCCCGGCACGACCAGCAGCAGGAACCCGATCTGGGTGAGCAGGCCGACGAGCAGACCGGCCACCACGGCAGTGCCGATGTCGACCTTGCCGAACGCGGCACCGATGTCGAGGCTTCCGCCGTCGGCAACGTCGAGCGTGCCACGCGAGATGGCGACGGTGACGATGAAGCTCGCGGCGCTCACGATCACGCCCACGATGAACGACACGATGAACGAGCCGCCGTCGACGTCGACGCCACCGCTGGTGGGGATCATCCCGCCGCCGCCACCGACGAGCGAGGCGATGACACCCAGCACCACGGTGGTGATGATGAGGATCAGCATCGCGATCAGTGACTGCGCGACGTTGTCCTTGAACTTGGCCCAGCCCCAGCCGATCGCGTCGGGAGCGCTGAAGCCCTCGGCCGATCCGCCCGGCGCCGGAGGCGGCGGCAGAGGTGCCGGGGGCGGGGTCTCGTCGGCCGGCGGCTGGACGGATCCATAGCTGGGCAGGCCAGAGGTGCCCGGAGTGTCCGAACTGGGTGGTGGCGGTGCGGATGGCGGATCAGACGGCGGATCAGACGGCGTGTCGCCGCCCGGGTACGGAGGAGGTTCGTTTGAGGTCATGACCGTGACCCTAGTGACTCGCGAACCGATCCGGCACCCCTTCGGGAGATGCATCGGCTCAGGTCTACTCTTGAAGGGATCCGAAGTCGACGAGGGAGGTAACCATGAGCGTCCTGGCTGAGATCCTCGCCGGCGTGGCGGCCGATCTCGAGGACCGCATGGCCCAGGTCTCCCTCGACGACCTGAAGGCCCAGGCCGATCGGCAGAACCCCGCCCTCGACCCGATGCCAGCGTTCCGTGCCGACGGCGTGTCCGTCATCGCCGAGGTCAAGCGCGCCAGTCCCAGCATGGGCACGCTCGCCACCATCAAGGACCCGGCAGGCCTGGCCGCCGACTACGCCGCCGGCGGTGCGGCCGCCATCAGCGTCCTCACCGAGGAGCGTCGCTTCGGCGGCACGCTCGACGACCTCCGCGCTGTGCGCGCCAAGGTCGATGTGCCGGTGCTGCGCAAGGACTTCATCACCACCTCGTACCAGCTCTGGGAGGCTCGGGCGGCCGGCGCCGACATGGCGTTGCTGATCGTTGCCGCCCTCGAGCAGAACGCCCTCGAGAGTCTCGTCGAGCGGGCCCGTTCCATCGGCCTCACGCCGTTGGTCGAGGTGCACGACGAGGACGAGGTCCAGCGGGCGACCGAGGCCGGTGCCGACCTCGTCGGCGTCAATGCGCGCAACCTGCGCACCCTCGAGGTCGACCGGGGCACGTTCGAGCGGTTGTCACCGCTCATCCCCGACGGTGTCGTCAAGATCGCCGAGTCCGGTGTCCGCGGCCCCCACGACGTCTTCGAGTACGCCAAGTGCGGTGCTCAGGTCGTGCTGGTCGGCGAGACGCTCGTCCGCGACAACGACCCCCGAGCCAGCGTGGCCGACCTCGTGGCGGCCGGCGCGCACCCGGCACTGCAGCACCGTTGGTGATCGAGTCCTCGCTCGAGGCCCGCCCCTGCCTGCCCCATCACGTTCGCCTTGTCTGAAAGCGCATCCATGACCTACACCCAGCCTGACGCCACCGGCCACTTCGGCCCGTTCGGCGGCCGCTTCATGCCCGAGGCCCTCGTGGCCCCGCTCGACGAGCTCGACCGGGCCTGGACCGACGCCAAGGCCGACCCGGTGTTCATGGCCGAGCTCGACCGGATGCTGCGCGAGTACGCGGGCGTTCCCAGCCTGCTCTACGACGCCACCCGCTTCTCCGAAGCGGCAGGTGCTCGCATCCTGCTCAAGCGCGAGGACCTCAACCACACCGGTGCGCACAAGATCCGCAACGTGCTCGGGCAGGCGCTGCTGGCCAAGCGCATCGGCAAGCCCCGGGCGATCGCCGAGACGGGCGCCGGGCAGCACGGCGTGGCCGCCGCCACGGCCTGCGCGTATCTCGACCTCGACTGCACCGTGTACATGGGCGAGGTCGACACCGAGCGCCAGGCACTCAACGTCGCGCGGATGCGCATGCTCGGCGCCGAGGTCGTGCCCGTCACGACCGGCAGCCGCACCCTCAAGGACGCGATCAACGAGGCCCTGCGCGACTGGGTCGCCAGTGTCGACCACACGTCCTACCTGTTCGGCACCGCCGCTGGTCCGCATCCCTTCCCGTCCATGGTGCGTGACCTCACCCGCGGCATCGGCGACGAGGCGCGGGCCCAGTGCCTTGAGCTCCTCGGGTCGCTGCCCGACGCCGCCGTCGCGTGCGTCGGTGGAGGCTCCAACGCGATCGGCCTGTTCACCGCCTTCCTCGACGACGACGTGCGATTGGTCGGCATCGAGGCCGGAGGTGACGGCTTCGACACCGGACGGCACGCCGCGACCATCTCGGCCGGCGAGGTCGGCGTCCTGCACGGTGCGCGCTCGTACCTGCTCCAGGACGAGGACGGCCAGACCATCGAGTCGCACTCGATCTCTGCGGGTCTCGACTACCCGGGTGTCGGTCCCGAGCACGCGCACCTCGCCGCGACCGGTCGTGCCGAGTACGTGCCTGCCACCGACGCCGAGGCCATGGACGCGTTCGACCTGCTCTGCAAGACCGAGGGCATCATCCCGGCCATCGAGTCGGCGCACGCCCTGGCGGGTGCGCTCGTCCTGGCGAAGGAGCTCGGCCCGGACGCCACGATCCTGGTCAACCTCTCCGGCCGCGGCGACAAGGACGTCCACACCGCGGCCGAGTGGTTCGGGCTCCTCGACGGTCCGGTCGTTCTCGACGAGGGGGTCGAGGAATGAGCTCGCCCCGTGAATCCAGCATCGACGAGCTCTTCGAAAGGACGCGCGACGAGAACCGTGCTGCGCTGGTCGGCTACCTCCCGGCCGGGTTCCCGGACCTGAAGACGTCGATCGCCGCCATCGAAGCGATGATCGACGGCGGCGTCGACCTCGTGGAGGTCGGTCTGCCCTACAGCGACCCGGTGATGGACGGCCCGGTCATCCAGGCCGCGGCCGACCGCGCCCTGGCCGGCGGCACCCGCACGGCGGACGTCCTCACGGTCGTCCGCGCCTCGTCCGACGCCGGTGTGCCGACCGTCGTGATGACGTACTGGAACCCGATCGAGCGCTACGGCGTCGACCGGTTCGCCGCCGACCTGGCCGACGCCGGGGGATCCGGCCTCATCACCCCCGACCTCACACCGGACGAGGCGTCGGAGTGGATGGCCGCGTCGGAAGCCCACGATCTCGACCGGATCTTCCTCGTGGCGCCCTCGTCCACCGACGAGCGTCTCGCCATGACGGCCGAGGCGTCGAGCGGCTTCGTCTACGCCACGTCGATCATGGGTGTCACCGGACAGCGTGAGCAGACGAGCTCGCTCGCACCCACACTGGTCGAGCGGCTGCGCAGTGTCACCGACAAGCCTGTCGGCGTGGGTCTCGGCGTGAGCAATCGGGCGCAGGCCCACGAGGTCGCCGAGTTCGCCGACGCCGTCATCGTCGGCTCAGCCCTGGTGCGGTGCCTCCTCGACGCGCCGGACGCGGCGAGCGGCGTCGATGCCGTCCGAGACCTCGCTCGCGAGCTGCGCGACGGGGTGGAGCGATGACGACGTCGCTGGTCCTGTCGATCCCGAGCCCGTCGTCCGGCGTGTGGCACCTCGGGCCGCTGCCGCTGCGGGCGTACGCCTTCGGCATCATCATCGGCGCACTGTTGGCGCTCTGGATCGGGGAGAAGCGGTTCACCGCACGCGGCGGCCGTTCCGGCCTGATCGGCGACGTCGCCATCTGGGCGATCCCGTTCGGCATCGTCGGCGCCCGCATCTACCACGTGGCCACCGACCCGGAGCTCTACTTCGGTGCCGGCCGGGACGCCATCCAGGCCTTCTACATCTGGGAGGGCGGCCTCGGCATCTGGGGCGGCATCGGCGGCGGAGCCATCGGCGCCTGGATCGCCTGCCGGCGCTACGACGTCCCCTTCAGCGCCGTGGCCGACGCGCTCGCACCCGGCCTGCTCGTGGCGCAGGCCGTCGGACGTCTCGGCAACTACGCCAACCAGGAGCTGTTCGGCAAGCCGACCGACCTGCCGTGGGGCCTGGAGATCGACCGGGTCCATCGCCCGTCCGGCTACGAGCAGTTCGCGACGTTCCACCCGACGTTCCTGTACGAGATGCTCTGGAACCTGGCCGCCGCCGGGCTGCTCATCCTGATCGACCGCCGGTTCAAGCTCACCGCAGGCCGGGCGTTCGCGCTCTACGTGATGCTCTACACCGCCGGCCGCGTCTGGATCGAGATGCTGCGGATCGACACCGTGAACCACCTCGGCCCGTTCCGGCTCAACGTATGGACGTCGATCGTCATGTTTGCGCTGGCCACGGCGTACTTCATCGCCCGGCGACGCGCGACTGAGGGGAGCCAAGCCTTCGATGACGGATCGGGTGCCCGGCAGTAGTTTTGAGGGGTGACCGACCTGGAGCTCCCCGCCCCGCCCGACGACGACGAGCCGTTGCCAGACCCGATGACGGTCGGCCACGAGCACCCCGACGTCACCGGCGGCTGGCTGCGTCCGGCCGTGTTCGGCGCGATGGACGGACTGGTGTCCAACTTCGCGCTCGTCATGGGCGTCACCGGCGGCAGCGACGGCACCAAGCCCGTGCTGCTCGCCGGGTTGGCCGGACTCGCCGCCGGCGCGTTCTCCATGGCCGCGGGGGAGTACACCTCCGTGGCGAGCCAGTCGGAGCTCGCGCTCGCGCAGATCGAGATCGAGCGCCATGAGATCGAGCACAACGGGCCGGCCGAGGAGGCCGAGCTCGCGGCGATGTACGTCGAGAAGGGCGTCGACGAGGACACCGCACGTGACGCGGCCGCCCAGATCCACCGCGACGTCGGCCACGCGGTCGAGGTCCACGCCCGCGAAGAGTTCGGCGTCGACGCGAACGACCTCGCCTCGCCCCGCCTCGCCGCGGTCTCGTCGTTCTTCTCGTTCGCCCTGGGCGCCGTCCTGCCGCTCCTGCCGCTCCTGCTCGGCATCGAGGCGGTCTGGCCGATCGTGGTGTTGTCCCTGGTCGGCCTGTTCGCCTGTGGCGCGCTCGTCACCAACCTGACCAGCCGCACCTGGTGGTACGGCGGCGTGCGGCAGCTGGTGCTCGGTGGTGCGGCCGCGGGCCTCACCTACGTCATCGGCGACCTCGTCGGCACGAGGCTCGGATGACGCGTGCCGACTCGCCCGAGCCGTCGGGCCCCGTGTAATCTCTGAACCACTGACTAGGGCCAGCGTCGTCCCGGGTTTGATGAGCAGGGCTTCTCGAAGAGCAGCGCTCCGATCCATCCGTCGACGTTAGGCAAGGGGCCAGCAGTGCACAGCCAGTTTTCGACCCAGCCTCCCGCGCAGGGCTTGTACGACCCGCGGTACGAGCACGACTCGTGCGGTGTCGCCATGGTCGCGACCCTGACCGGCGTCCCCAGCAACGACATCGTCGCCCACGGCCTCACCGCCCTGCGCAACCTCGATCACCGCGGCGCCGTCGGCGGCGAGCCCGACACGGGCGACGGCGCGGGCATGCTGCTGCAGGTTCCCGACCGCTTCCTCCGGGAGATCGCCAAGACCGAGATGTCAGGTGTGGAGCTGCCCGAGGCCGGCACGTACGCGGTCGGGATGGCGTTCCTGCCGGTCGATGCCGATCAGGCCGCCGAGTCGAAGTCGACGGTCGAGACGATCGCCGGCGAGGAGGGCCTGACCGTCCTCGGCTGGCGTGAGGTGCCGGTCGACCCCGAGATCCTGGGCTCGATGTCGCGCGGCGCGATGCCGTCGTTCGAGCTCGTCTTCATCACCGCCACCGGCGAGCCGCGCAGCGGGATCGACCTCGACCGACTCGCCTTCTGCCTGCGCAAGCGGGCCGAGCACGAGGCCGGCGTGTACTTCCCGTCGCTCTCGGCCCGCACCCTGGTCTACAAGGGCATGCTCACCACCAAGCAGCTCGACGCGTTCTTCCCCGACCTCCGCGACAAGCGCATGGAGTCGGCCCTGTGCATCGTGCACAGCCGCTTCTCGACCAACACGTTCCCGAGCTGGCCGCTGGCGCACCCGTTCCGCTTCATCGCGCACAACGGCGAGATCAACACGGCCCGCGGCAACCGCAACTGGATGCGGGCCCGCGAGGCCACGCTGGAGAGCGACCTGATCCCCGGCGACCTCAAGCGCCTGTTCCCGATCTGCGACCCCGAGGGCAGCGACACCGCGTCCTTCGACGAGGTGCTCGAGCTGCTCCACCTCGGCGGCCGCGACCTCCCGCACGCCGTCATGATGATGATTCCCGAGGCGTGGGAGAACGACGAGGTCATGGACCCCGCTCGCCGGGCGTTCTACGAGTTCCACTCCTCGATCATGGAGCCGTGGGACGGCCCTGCCTGCGTGTCGTTCACCGACGGCAACAAGATCGGTGCCGTGCTCGACCGCAACGGCCTCCGTCCCGGACGCTTCTGGATCACCGAGGACGGCCTGGTCGTGCTCGCCTCCGAGGCGGGCGTGCTCGACATCGACCAGAAGACGATCACCCGCAAGGGCCGGCTGGAGCCGGGCAAGATGTTCCTGCTCGACCTGTCCGAGCACCGGGTGATCGAGGACACCGAGGTCAAGGCGACGCTGGCCGCCGAGCATCCCTACGACGAGTGGCTGTACTCCGGTCTGGTCCGCTTCGACGACCTCCCGGACCTCGAGCACATCGTGCACACCCACGCCTCGGTCACGCGACGCCAGCAGGTGTTCGGCTACACCGAGGAGGAGCTGCGCATCCTGGTGGCGCCGATCGCCCGCACCGGCGCCGAGGCCATCGGCTCGATGGGCACCGACACGCCGATTGCCGCGCTGTCGGACCGGCCGCGCCTGCTGTTCGACTACTTCAGCCAGCTGTTCGCCCAGGTCACCAACCCGCCGCTCGACGCCATCCGCGAGGAGGTCGTCACCTCGCTCGCCGGCACGATGGGTCCCGAGGCGAACCTGCTCACGCCCAGCCCGGCGTCGTGCCGCATGCTCCAGCTGCCGTTCCCGGTCATCGACAACGACGAGCTGGCCAAGATCCGGCACATGAACCGCGACGGCGACATGCCCGGATTCGCGGTCCACGTCGTTCGCGGCCTGTACGACGTCCACGGCGGGGGAAAGGCGCTCAAGGCCAAGCTCGACGAGATCTGCGAGGACGTGTCACGGGCGGTCGCCGACGGCGCTCGCATCATCGTGCTCTCGGACCGGCACTCCGATGCCGACCTGGCGCCCATCCCTTCGCTGCTCCTGACCGGCGCGGTCCACCACCACATGGTGCGGGAGAAGCTGCGTTCGCAGGCCGGGCTCCTGGTCGAGACCGGCGACGTCCGCGAGGTGCACCACGTGGCCTTGCTGATCGGCTACGGCGCGACGGCGGTCAACCCGTACCTCGCCCTGGAGTCGGCTGAAGACCTCGCGCGCGAGGGCAACTTCGTCCAGGACATGGAACCGGGCCAGGCCCTGCGCAACCTTGCGTACGGGCTCGGCAAGGGCGTCCTGAAGGTCATGAGCAAGATGGGCGTCTCCACGGTGGCGTCCTACACCGGCGCGCAGATCTTCGAGGCCGTCGGCCTGTCCGACGACATGATCAGCGCCTACTTCACCGGCACGTCCAGCAAGCTCGGCGGCGTCGGCCTCGACGTCATCGCGCAGGAGGTCGCGTCGCGGCACGCCAAGGCGTACCCCACGCACGGCATCGTCGGCGCGCGTCGTCATCTCGACGTCGGCGGCGAGTACCAGTGGCGCCGCGAGGGCCCGGAGCACCTGTTCGACCCCGAGACGGTCTTCCGCCTCCAGCACTCCACCCGCACGGGGCGCTACGACATCTTCAAGCAGTACACCAAGCGCGTCGACGACCAGTCGGAGCGGCTCATGACGCTGCGCGGCCTGCTCGGGTTCAAGGAAGGCATCCGGCCGCCGGTGCCGATCGACGAGGTCGAGCCTGTCTCCGAGATCGTCAAGCGGTTCAACACCGGCGCGATGTCCTACGGCTCCATCAGCCAGGAGGCGCACGAGACGCTGGCCATCGCCATGAACCGGATCGGCGGCCGGTCGAACACCGGCGAGGGCGGGGAGGACGCGGAACGACTCCACGACCCGGAGCGCCGCTCGGCGATCAAGCAGGTGGCATCCGGACGCTTCGGCGTCACGAGTGAGTACCTCACCAACGCCGACGACCTGCAGATCAAGATGGCGCAGGGTGCCAAGCCGGGCGAGGGTGGCCAGCTGCCCGGTCCGAAGGTGTACCCGTGGATCGCCAAGACCCGGTACTCGACGCCGGGTGTCGGGCTGATCTCACCGCCGCCGCACCACGACATCTACTCGATCGAGGACCTCAAGCAGCTCATCCACGACCTCAAGAACGCCAACCCGTCGGCTCGTGTGCACGTCAAGCTCGTCGCCGAGATCGGCGTGGGCACGGTCGCGGCCGGCGTCTCCAAGGCCAAGGCCGACGTCGTGCTCATCTCCGGCCACGACGGCGGCACGGGCGCGTCACCGCTCACGTCGCTCAAGCACGCCGGCGGACCGTGGGAGCTGGGCCTCGCCGAGACCCAGCAGACGCTGCTGCTCAACGGCCTGCGCGATCGCATCGTCGTGCAGACGGACGGCCAGCTCAAGACCGGGCGCGACGTGATGATCGCCGCGCTGCTCGGTGCCGACGAGTACGGCTTCGCCACCGCGCCGCTCGTGGTGAGCGGCTGCATCATGATGCGCGTCTGCCACCTCGACACGTGTCCGGTCGGCGTCGCGACCCAGAACAAGACGCTGCGGCAGAAGTACACCGGCAAGGCCGAGCACGTCGTGAACTTCTTCGAGTTCATCGCCGAGGAGACGAGGGAGTACCTGGCCGAGCTGGGCTTCCGGTCCATCGACGAGGCCATCGGCCACGCGGAGCTGCTCGACACGCGCTCGGCCGTCGACCACTGGAAGGCCGACGGGCTCGACCTGGCGCCGATCTTCTACGTGCCGGAGCTCGCGGCCGATGCCGTGCTGCACCAGACCGTCGGCCAGGACCATGCGCTCGACAAGGCTCTCGACGTGGAGCTCATCGCGCTCTCGGAGGACGCCCTCGAGAGGGGCGAGCCGGTCCGCGCCCAGCTCGAGATCCGCAACGTCAACCGCACGGTCGGCACGATGCTCGGTCACGAGCTCACCAAGCGCTACCGCGGTGAGGGCCTGCCCGAGAACACGATCGACCTGACGTTCATCGGCTCGGCCGGCCAGTCGTTCGGCGCGTTCCTGCCGCGCGGCATCACGCTGCGCCTCGAGGGCGACGGCAACGACTACGTCGGCAAGGGCCTGTCCGGCGGACGCATCATCGTGCGCCCGCCGAGGGAGGCACAGTTCACGCCGGAAGCACAGATCGTCGCCGGCAACGTCATCTGCTTCGGCGCGACCAGCGGCGAGATCTTCCTGCGCGGCAAGGTCGGCGAGCGGTTCTGCGTGCGCAACTCCGGCGCCCATGCCGTGGTCGAGGGCGTGGGTGACCATGCATGCGAGTACATGACCGGCGGCAAGGTCGTCATCCTCGGCCCCACCGGACGCAACGTCGCCGCCGGCATGAGCGGCGGCACGGCGTACGTGCTCGACCTCGACCACTCCCTCGTGAACCCGGAGCTCGTCGAGCTGAGACCCGTGCCGGACGACGCGGCGGACGGACTCCAGGAGCTCGTGCGCAAGCACCAGCAGGAGACGGGCTCGGCCGTGGCCGAACAGCTGCTCGGCCACTGGGAGCAGTCGCTCGAACGGTTCACCGAGATCATGCCCGTCAACTACCGCAAGGTCCTCGAGGCGCAGGAGCAGGCGGAGTCCGAGGGACTCTCCGACGAGGACACGACCGCTCGGATGATGGAGGTGGCCGCACGTGGCTGACCCACGCGGATTCATGACGACACCGCGCAAGCTCGCGCCCAAGCGGCCCGTCGAGGAGCGCATCAACGACTGGAACGAGGTCTATCCCGGGGGACTGGGCCATGCGTTGCTGCCGATCATCTCCGAGCAGGCCGGACGCTGCATGGACTGCGGCATCCCGTTCTGCCACCAGGGCTGCCCGCTGGGCAACCTGATCCCGGAGTGGAACGACCTCGTCTGGCGCGACGACTGGGAAGAGGCCATCGACCGGTTGCACGCCACGAACAACTTCCCCGAGTTCACCGGACGGCTGTGCCCGGCACCGTGCGAGCCGGCGTGCGTGGTGGCCATCAACCGCGAAGCGGTGACGATCAAGAACGTCGAGGTGTCGATCATCGACAAGGCGTGGGAGATGCACAACGTGCGTCCCGAGCCGCCGGAGTGGCTCACCGGTCGCACCGTCGCTGTCGTCGGCTCCGGCCCGGCTGGACTGGCCGCCGCCCAGCAGCTCACCCGTGCCGGCCACACCGTCGCGGTGTACGAGCGCGACGACAAGCCCGGCGGCCTGCTCCGCTACGGCATCCCCGAGTTCAAGATGGAGAAGATCCAGGTCGACCGCCGCATCGACCAGATGCGCCGCGAGGGCACCGTGTTCCGGAGTGGCATCGAGGTCGGGGAATCGCTCACCGGAACACAGCTGCGCGACCGCTACGACGCCGTCGTGCTGGCGATCGGCGCCACGGTGCGCCGCGACCTGCCGGCGCCGGGCCGTGAGCTGTCCGGCATCCACCAGGCCATGGAGTACTTGCCTCAGGCCAACCGCGTGGCCCTGGGCGAAGAGGTCGAGAACCAGATCCTCGCGACCGACAAGGACGTCGTCATCATCGGCGGCGGCGACACGGGTGCCGACTGCCTCGGCACCGTCATCCGCCAGGGCGCACGCTCGGTCACGAGCCTGGAGATCATGTCGCAACCGGGGGAGGACCGCCCCGAGAACCAGCCGTGGCCGATGTACCCGATGATCTTCCGCACCGCGTCCGCCCACGAGGAGGGCGGTGAGCGGGTCTACTCGGTCTCCACCAAGGAGTTCGTGGGGGAAGACGGTCAGCTCACCGGTCTGCGCATCTCCGAGGTGGAGATGAAGGACGGCTCGTTCGTCGACGTCCCCGGCAGCGAGCGCACCATCCCCGCGCAGCTGGTCTTGTTCGCGATGGGCTTCACCGGCCCGCAGCAGGAAGGGCTCGTCGAGCAGCTCGGGGTCGATCTCGACGAGCGCGGGAACATCGTGCGCGACGAGAGCTACATGTCCAGCGTCAACGGCGTGTTCGTCGCGGGAGACGCCGGGCGCGGGCAGTCGCTCATCGTGTGGGCCATCGCCGAGGGACGCGCGGCGGCCGCCGGCGTCGACGAGTTCCTGTCAGGTTCGACGAACCTGCCGTCGCCGATCGCACCCACAGCTCGATCACTCGCCGTGTAGGGCCCATGGTCCTGCCACTACGCTTGACAAGTGCGTAGAGCCAAGATCGTCTGCACCCTCGGACCAGCCACCGACACGTATGAACGCGTGCGCGAGCTGGCCGATGCCGGCATGGACGTCGCCCGCCTCAACATGAGCCACGGAACGCGTGTCGACCACGAAAAGGTCTACGAGCACGTGCGCCGGGCCAGTGCCGAGATGGGCAAGGCCATCGCGATCCTCGCCGACCTGCAGGGCCCGAAGATCCGGCTCGGCACCTTCGCCGACGGGCCGGTGGTCCTGGCCGACGGTGCCACGTTCACCATCACCACCGACGAGGTCGCCGGCGACGCCGACCGGTGCTCCACCACGTACGCGGGGCTGCCCGGCGACGTGAAGCCCGGCGACGAGATCCTCATCGACGACGGCCGGATCCGGCTCCGCACCACCGACGTCTCCGACACCGACGTCACGACCAGGGTCGAGGTCGGTGGCCAGGTCAGCAACCACAAGGGCATCAACCTGCCGGGCGTCCACGTCAGCGTGCCGGCGATGAGCGACAAGGACATCGACGACCTGCGGTGGGCCCTCCGGCAGGGCGTCGACTTCATCGCGCTGTCGTTCGTGCGGTCGGCCAAGGATGCCGAGGACGTCCGTGACGTCATGCGGGAGGAGGACATCCTCAGGCCGCTCATCGCCAAGATCGAGAAGCCGCAGGCGGTCGAGAACCTCGACGAGGTCATGGACGCCTTCGACGGCGTGATGGTGGCCCGCGGCGACCTCGGCGTCGAGCTGCCGCTGGAGGAGGTGCCGATCGTCCAGAAGCTCATCGTCGAGAAGGCCCGGCGCAACGCCAAGCCCGTCATCGTCGCGACGCAGATGCTCGAGTCGATGATCTCCGCGCCCCGCCCCACGCGCGCCGAGGCGTCCGACGTCGCGAACGCCGTGCTCGACGGCGCCGACGCCGTGATGCTGTCGGGCGAGACGAGTGTCGGCAAGTACCCGATCGAGACGGTCCGCACGATGGCGCGGATCATCGAGTCCACCGAGAAGCACGGCGTGCTCCGGATGGCATCCCTGACCTGGAAGCCCAAGACCAAGAGCGGTGTCATCAGCCGGGCAGCCGCCGATGTCGCCGAGGCCATCGATGCCAAGTACATGGTGGCGTTCACGACCTCGGGCGACTCGGCGCGACGGATGAGCCGCTACCGCTCACAGGTACCGGTCATCGCCTTCACGCCCGACCCGGTCGTCCGCTCACAGCTCGCCATGAGCTGGGGCATCGAGACGTTCGCCGTGCCGTACGTGAAGCACACCGATGACATGGTGCTGCAGGTCGACAAGGCGCTGCTCGAGATCGGCCGGTGCGAGGAGGGCGCGCAGGTCGTCATCGTCGCGGGCAGCCCGCCGGGCATCGCCGGCTCCACCAACGCACTGCGCGTGCACAACATGGGGGACGCCATCAACCGCGTCTCACCGGCGTACCACGACCCCGATCTCGACGACGACAACATCCTCGGCGACGCCATCCCCAAGCCGTGAGGCTCCAGCCCTGACCGTCAACCGGCGAGGAGGGTCTGGGTCGCGATCCCGATCGGCCCCGTGCGGTCGAGGAGGGTCGTCGTGGTCATCGCGCCGTACCCGGCGGTGATCGTCGTGGCCGCGTCGAGCCCAACCCATTCCGTCGTCGGGTCACGGTGCAGCGTCACCGACAGGTCGCAGTTGATCGCCGGATGCTCGCTCGGGTCGAGGGCCAGGCTGATCCCGCTGCCGGAGTCCGCGAGCAGCAGGACCCGCTGCCAGCCGGTCGGCGTCTCGTCGGCCAGCAGAGGGACCTTCTGTCGACCCCATCCCATGGACGGGCCGGCTTCGTCGAACGAGCCGCGCTCGAACCGGAACTCGACCGCCGACAGGTAACCGTCCAGGTGGATGCCGTGAAGCCGGATGGGCACTTCCTCAGGGAGCTCCGGCGGATCCAGCGCGGGACGCTCGGGAACTGATGGGAAGTCGTCCGGCGTGCACGCCAGTCGCCACGCCCGAGCGACGAGCACAGGCCGATCGTCGGCCAGCGCCGTCGCCTCGAACAGCTCCAGCCTGCGCCCGGAGCGCAGCCGCTCGACCTCGATCCGCAGCGGCGCCACCGGCACCGCACCCAGCACGTCGACCGACACCCGGCCGAGGCGGTGACCCTCACGAGGCTCGAAGCCCTCGATCGCCCGGGCCAGGAGGGCGGACGGGGGACCGGCGTGCTGCTTGTCCGGACCCCACGGCCCCGCCGTCCACGGGCTGCTGGCGAAGGTGTTCTCGTCGAGCTGGGCGTAGAACGGTTCCATGGGGTGAGTATGGCTGCGGCGGGAATGCGGACGACCCGGCGGACGGTTGACTGGTGGCGAGGGGGTGTCCGATGACTGAGGCCCGGGAACAGCCGACGGCCGTGATGCGTGTGCTGGTGCCGGGCACGCTGATGATCGCCGTGACGTTCGGGTTGGCTCGCTACGGGTACGGCCTCCTGCTGCCGGACATGCGCGGGGACATCGGCATGAGCGCCGGCACCGCGGGGCTGATCTCCTCGGCGTCCTACGCCTCGTATCTCGTGGCCAACATCGGTGTGGTCCGTGTGACCACGCTGTGGGGGTCTCGCGTCGCCGTGGGTGGCGCCGCGGCCTTCGCGGCCCTGGGCATGGCCGCCATCGCCATGGCCGAGGGTGTGACCCTCCTGGCGGTGGGTGTCTTCCTGGCCGGCGCCGCGGCGGGGATGGCCTTTCCGCCGTACGGCGACATCGTCGATCGCGAGGTGGACGAGAAGCGTCGCGACGTCGTGTGGTCCACGATCAGCTCGGGCACGGGATGGGGCGTCGCCCTGGCCGGTCCGATCGCCATCGGCGCCGGCGACCACTGGCGGATCGCCTGGGCCGTCTTCGTCGTCATGACCGTTGCCGTGGGTGCAGTGGCGGTGCTCCTGGCCCCGGCCCAAAGTCCCGATCGGCTCCGACGCCCGCAGCTGAGCCTCAGCTGGTTCTTCTGTCCGAGGTCCCGTCCTCTGCTGGTGTCGGCCGTCCTGGTGGGCGCCGGCAGCTCCGTCTGGTGGGTGTTCTGCGTCGATGCGATGCGGAACGCCGGTCTCGACGCCACGTCGGCGCGCATCGTCTACGCGGTCTGCGGAGCGGCGATGCTCCTGGGCTCGTTCAGCGGAGTGGTCTTTGAGCGTCGTGGCCTGCGGCCGAGCTACATCGGCTCGATCGCGTTGCTGGCCGTGTCCCTGGGTCTCCTGGCGCTGGCCACGTCGAACCTGGCCGCTGTGCTGGTCGCCGCGATCCTGTTCGGCGCCTTCTACGCGACGGTCATCGCCGCCTATGGCATCTGGAGCGCCACGGTCTTCGCCGGCCATCCCGCCGCCGGACTCGCCGCCTTCAGCACGGCGCTCACCCTTGGCACGCTGGCCGGACCCGTGCTGGCCGGCATCGCCATCCAGTACGGCGGACACGGTCCCGCCCTCGTGGGAGCCGCCGCCATCACGCTCGTCGCCCTGCCGTTCTGCCCGCCGAGCCCCGAGCGTCGCAAGATCCTGGCCGCCCACGACGAGGAGTGCACTGCCGCGCCCGTGCGGCCGTGAGTACGTGCCGGGAGCGGGACTCGAACCCGCACGCCCTTTCGGACAATGGTTTTTGAGACCATCGCGTCTACCGTTCCGCCATCCCGGCCCAGCGTCGTTCGCCGGATAACCTTCTCACGTGAACGCGCAGCCGATCGACCCCGCCCCGGCGGCCCGGAAGCGCGTCGTGATCGCCGAGGACGAGGCGCTGATCAGGCTCGATCTGGCCGAGATGCTCACCGAAGCCGGGTATGACGTCGTGGCGGAGGCCGGTGACGGCGAGCAGGCCGTGGCGCTCACGATGGAGCATCGGCCCGACCTCGTCGTGATGGACGTCAAGATGCCGCGACTCGACGGCATCGCCGCCGCGGCCCAGATCGCCCGCGACCGTGTCGCCCCGGTCGTGATGCTCACCGCGTTCAGCCAACGCGAGCTCGTCGAGCGGGCTCGGGAGTCCGGCGCCATGGCCTACCTCGTCAAGCCGTTCACCATCACCGACCTGGTCCCGGCGATCGAGATGGCCGTGAGTCGGTTCGCCGAGATCACCGGTCTCGAGCGGGAGGTCGACGACCTCACCGAGCGGCTGGAGGCGCGCAAGCTCGTCGAGCGAGCCAAGTCGATGTTGCAGGAGGCTCTCGACCTCACCGAGCCCGAGGCGTTCACCTGGATTCAGCGCACGGCCATGGATCTGCGCCTGTCGATGCACGAGGTCGCGCGCCAGGTCATCGAGAAGGGTCCTGAGCTCCGCCGCGGCCCCTGACGCGGCTGGTTACAAAAGGACTACGAAGCGAGACAATCGCCTCTGGCGCACCCATCTGACCCCTCAGACGACTACGTTCGGGCATACCCGTTCATCGGTCCGTCCCGGGCCGATCGACCGACCATCCGGAGGATAGATGAAGCGCAGTACCAAGACTTTGCGTCTTGCCGCTGTCGCCGCAGCTGGCGCGCTCGTGCTGGCCGCGTGTGGCGGAGGCGACGACACCAAGGGCGGAGGCAGTGGCAGTGGCAAGGTCGCCAAGGGCGACGGCGTGCTGACTGTCGGCTCCCTGTTGCCCTCGACCGGCGACCTCGCCTTCCTCGGCCCGCCGGAGTTCGCCGGCATCGACCTCGCCGTCAAGGACATCAACGAGGCCGGCGGCGTGCTCGGCAAGGACGTTGCCCAGAGCAAGGCCGACTCCGGTGACGGAACGCCGAAGATCGCGCCCGGTTCTGTCGACAAGCTGCTCTCGGCCAAGTCCGACGTCGTTGTCGGTGCGGCAAGCTCCAGCGTCTCGCTCAGCGTGATCGACAAGATCATCAACGCCGGCGTCGTGGAGTTCTCGCCGGCCAACACCTCGACCGCCTTCGACACCTACGACGACAAGGGCCTGTACTTCCGCACCGCGCCGTCCGACGTGCTGCAGGGCAACGTGCTCGGCAACCTGGTGCTCCAGGACGGTGCCAAGAGCATCGCGATCATGGCTCGCCAGGAGGCATATGGCGAAGCGCTTGCTGACAACGTCGAGAAGACGGTCAAGGACCAGGGCGGCAACGTCGCGGCCAAGGTGCTCTACAGCGTCGACGCCACGTCCTACACCTCAGAGGTGCAGAAGATCAAGGACGCCAAGCCCGATGCCATCGTGCTGATCGCGTTCAACGAGACCACGAAGATCATTCCGGAGTTCGAGTCCGCCGGCATCGGCCCCCAGGACGTCCAGACCTACTTCGTCGACGGCAACACCGCCGACTACAAGAAGGACTTCCCGAAGGGCACGCTCAATGGTGTCAAGGCCACCTACCCGGGTGCTCAGCTGAAGGACGACTTCAAGAAGCGGATGCTCGAGGTCAACCCGAAGCTCAAGGACTTCACCTATGGTCCCGAGAGCTATGACGCAACGGTCATGTCGGCCCTGGCAGCCGAGGCAGCCAAGAACGACTCCGGCCAGGCCATCGCCAACTGGCTGATCAAGGTGTCGCGCGACGGTGAGAAGTGCACCACGTTCACCGACTGCGTGAAGCTCGTCAAGGACGGCAAGGACATCGACTACGACGGTGTCTCCGGACCGGTCGACCTGAACAAGACGGGCTCCCCGTCGAAGGCGACGATCGGCATCTTCAAGTACGACGACAACAACCAGTACAAGAACACGGATTACATCACCGGCGTCGTCGAGTGATCTAGTTCGCACAGCGAAGGGCCCCGGCGATCATGTCGGGGCCCTTTCGCGTGCCGCTGATAGCGTCGCGCGCATGGACACCAGATCCGCGCTGCGTCTCCTGCTGGGGCTGATGGGGGTGGCCGTTGCGGTGTCGGTCGTGCACTACGTCGACAACACCGTCAACTATGCCGACTATCCGCAGGCCGACCCCGGCACGGCACTCGCCGCCGTCTCACCGAGCCAGACCGTGGTGGCGGCGGGGTGGTTCATCTTCACGGCGTTCGGCGTGCTGGGGGTGTGGCTGTTCATCCGCGGGCGCATCGCAGCCGCGGCCGTCGCGATCGCCGTCTACTCCGGGAGCGGCCTGGTGGGATTCGGCCACTACGCGGTGCCGGGCGCGACCGACATGGTGTGGTGGCGGCAGGCGCACGTGATCGCCGACATCGTCTGCGGGCTGTTGCTGTTCGGATTCGCCCTGTGGGCGGCCGTGGCGTTCAGGCCTTCGCGAGCGTCCCGAGATAGAGCTCGATGACCTTCGGGTCGTTCATGAGCTGCTCGCCGCTGGCCGTGTAGGCGTCCTTGCCCTGGTCGAGCACGTAGCCGCGGTCGCAGATCTGCAGGCAGCGCCGAGCGTTCTGCTCGACCATGACGATGGAGACGCCTGCCGCGTTGATGTGCTTGGTCTGGACGAACACCTCGTCCTGCAGCGCGGGGGAGAGGCCCGCCGAGGGCTCGTCGAGCAGCAGCACGAACGGCTCCATCATCAGGGCTCGGCCCATGGCGACCATCTGCCGCTCGCCGCCGGACAGCGAGCCGGCCCGCTGGTCCTTGCGCTCGGCCAACCGCGGGAAGATGCCGGCCACGTACTCGAACCGCTCGGTGAACTTCTTCGGGGCCAGGTACATGCCCATCTCGAGGTTCTCGCCCACGGTGAGCGACGGGAAGACGTTGTTGGTCTGGGGGACGTAGCCGATGCCGGACGCGACCAGCTTGTCGGCTCGTTCGTTGGTGATGTCGTCGCCCTTGAGCTTGACCGTGCCCTCGTGGACGTTGACGAGGCCGAACAGCGACTTGAGGAACGTGGACTTGCCGGCACCGTTGGGGCCGATGATCCCGACCAGCTCGCCGTCGTGGCAGTGCAGGCTCGCGCCGTTGAGGATGTTGACGCCGGGAAGGTAGCCGGCGATCAGGTCGTCGGCGCGCAGCAGTGCGCCCTCCGGCGAGGACATGTCCCTGGATGAGGAGGCGGCCGAATCTGGTACCGCGTCGGAATCTGACATCAGCTCTCCTCGGTTGCCTGGATCTCGGCCTCGATCTCGGCCTCGGCCTCGGCGGCGATCTTCGCCTCGTCCTCGAACGACAGCTCCGCGTCGTGGTGGGCGCCCAGGTAGGCGTCGATGACGGCAGGGTCGGCCATGACGTCGTCGGGCGGCCCCTCGGCCACGATCTTGCCCTGCGCCATGACGACCACCCAGTCGGAGATGTCACGGACCATGTCCATGTCGTGCTCGACGAACAGGACTGTGCGGCCTTCGTCTCGCAGTGACTTCACGTGCCCGAGCAGCGACTGCTTGAGCGCCGGGTTCACGCCGGCCATCGGCTCGTCGAGCATGATCAGCTCGGGGTCGACCATCAGGGCACGGGACATCTCGAGCAGCTTGCGCTGGCCACCGGAGAGCGAGCCGGCGAAGTCGTCACGCTTCGTGTCGAGCGTGAAGCGCCCGAGGAGGTCCTCGGCGCGCTCGGTGTTGGACGACTCCTGGTCGCGCCACAGGAACTTGAACATGCTCGACAGCAGCTTCTCGCCACGTTGGCCGGTGGCGCCGAGGCGCATGTTCTCGATGACCGTGAGGCGCGAGAGGACCTTGGTGAGCTGGAAGGTGCGCACCATGCCCCGGCGGGCCACCTTGTACGGCGGCACGCCGTCGAGGCTCTGTCCGTTGAACGTCCACGTGCCGGTGTCGGGACGGTCGAACCCGGTGAGCAGGTTGAAGAACGTCGTCTTGCCGGCACCGTTCGGCCCGATCAGGGCGGTGATCTTGCCCCGCTCGATCTCGAAGTGGTCGACGTCGACCGCCCTCAGGCCGCCGAACGCGCGGACGACGTTGTCGGCGACGAGGATCGCGTCGTTCTTGGACTGCCCGGGTGCCGTGACCTTTTCTGTCTCAACGTCCATCGATCGCCAGCTCCCTTCGGTCTCCGAAAATGCCTTGCGGCCGGTAGATCATCAACAGCATCAGCACGAGGCCCAGGACGATGAGTCGCATCAGGCTGGCCTGGTCGGAGGTCATGATCCAGTCGGGGATGAGGTTGTCGCCCGTCGCCTTGTCGAAGAAGAGGTCGAGGCCGTTGAGGAAGAACCAGAAGATCAGTGCGCCGGCCACCGGGCCGAAGACGCGAGCCGCGCCGCCGATGAGCAGGACCGTGTAGACGAAGAACGTCGTGTCGGTCGCGAAGTCCGACGGTGCGACGTTGTCGGTGGCGACGCCGCTCATGATGCCGGCCATCGCGCCGATCACACCGCCGAGGATGAGCGCCTGCATCTTGTAGGAGTAGACGTTCTTGCCGAGGCTGCGCACGGCGTCCTCGTCCTCGCGAATACCCTTCAGGACGCGGCCCCACGGGCTGCGCATCAGCAGGAACACGATCCCGCAGAGCGCCAGTGCCAGCGTCCAGCCGACGATCATGATGAAGAAGTCGTAGCTCCGCCACGCGACGAACCCGAAGTCGGCACCGCCGGCGGGTATCGGATTGAGTGCCTTGAGGTCGTCGGCGAATCCGTAGCGACCGTCCTGGCCGCCGAACTGGTTGTTGAGGCTCGCGGCACCGAGCACCTGTCGGATGACCTCGGCGGCCGCGATGGTGGCGATCGCGAGGTAGTCGGCGCGCAGACGCAGCGTCGGCACACCGAGGACGAGAGCCAGCACGACGGCGGCCAGGAGACCGACGATCATGCTGAGCCAGAGGTTCTGTCCCCAGGTCTGCACGAGTGCTCCGACGGCGTAGCCGCCGACCATCATGAACGCGGCCTGGCCGAAGTTCAGCAGGCCCGTGTAGCCGAAGTGGATGTTGAGGCCGATCGCGGCCAGGCAGTAGATGATCGCCTGAGGGCCGAGCGCCTGCTCGATGGCCCCGCTGATGACGTCCAACCAGCTCATCGTCGTCTCCCGTCCCTCATCCGACCCGCTGGGCGCGTCCGAGGATGCCCTGTGGTCTGACCAGGAGCACCAGGATCAGCACGACCAGCGCGGTCACGTACTTGAGCTCGGGCGGCAGCACGAGCGAGGACATCTCGACCATGAGGCCGACGAGCAGGGCGCCGGCCATGGTGCCCCAGATCGTGCCGAGGCCGCCGAGCGTCACACTGGCGAACACCAGCAGCAGGATCTTGAACCCGAACTGGTAGTCGAAGCCGTAGTTCATGCCCCACAGGATTCCGCTGAGGCCGGCGAGCGCGGCGCCGACGATCCAGACCGTGAGGATCACTCGGTCGACGTCGATGCCGGACGACGCGGCGAGGGGCGGGTTGTCGGAGACGGCACGCGTGGCCTTGCCGAGCCGCGTGCGCTGCACCGCGATCGAGACGACGATCAGGACCACGATGCAGATGATCGCGCTCCAGAACGTGCGTGCCGAGATGTCGATCGGTCCGAATTCCCAGGGTTTGCGCTGGATCGGGACGTCGCGGAACTGGTGGTTGTCGGCACCGAAGAAGTACTGGTAGACGTTCCGCAGGAAGATCGCGAGGCCGATGCTGACGATCATCATGGCGATGAGGCCGGTTCCGCGTCCGCGCAGAGGTTTCCAGAGGAACACGTCGTTCGCGTAGCCGAAGGCACCCGACAGCACGACGCCGAGGACCGCCGCCGGGAGGAAGGCCCAGCCCCATTGGTCCTGGAAGGTGAAGGCGGCCAGCGCGCCGAACGTGATCAGCTCACCGTGTGCGAAGTTGGTGAGCCCGGTCGTGCCGAAGACCAGTGAGAGGCCGAGGGCGGCGAGGGCGAGCAGCAGCCCGAGGAAGATGCCGTTGATGAAGCTCTGGGACGCCTTGCGGACGATCTCGCTGCTGTCGTCGGCCTTCGGTCCGATGCGGTAGCCGATCGGGATGTCGAAGTTGGTCTTGATGGTGACGGTGCGCGAGATGTTCTTCTCGTCGGTGAGCGTCGTGCCGGACGGCAACGTGGACGTGTCGAGGGTGACCTTGATCTTCTGGCCGACGAGCTCGTCCGGTGTACCGGGCAGGGCGATCGAGTACTTGCCCTGGGCGTCCGACGTGCCGGTGGCGACGACCTTGCCATCGATCTCGACGTTGATGACGACGCCGGGAACCGGCTTGGCCGGGTCGGAGCGGGTGTCGACGAGGGTGCCCACGACGTCGAGGACGTCGTCTCCGGGTTCTGCCTCCGCCGAGGCCGTGACGCCGAGCAACGAGATGAAGACGAGCAGTGGAAGCAGTGCCACCATGCGCAGTCGCACGCAGTACTCCTGGGGTCGGGGCGCGGTGATGACCGCGTTCGTTCCTCGGAGCATAACCACACCGGAGAGTCACTGGCGCCACCCTGCACGAACGTTTCCGGGTGACAGTTCGATGAAGGTCGGCGGATGTGCGATCGTCAGTGAACCGAGACGGCGATCTGGGTGAGGATCGGCGCGACGATCAGGGCAGGCAGCAGGTCGGCGACCGGGATGGGCTTGAGGTCGAGCAGCCGTACCGCGACGCCGATCAGCACGAGACCGCCGGTGGCCGTGAGCGCGAACAGATGGGCGTCGGGGAGGAAGGAGCCGAGCAGCACACCGAAGACCGTGAGGGTGCCCTGGATCAGCGCCACCGACAGCGCGGAGGCCATGACGCCGATGCCGAAGGATGCGGCGAAGGCGAGCGAGGCGAAGGCGTCGAGCACCGACTTGAGCATCAGCTGGTCGGCGCCGTTGCCGAGGCCCTCGTTGATGGAACCCAGGATCGTCAGCGGTCCGACGCAGAACACCAGGGAGCTCAGCACGAATCCCTCGATGAAGCGCTCGCGCGTCTCGCCTGCCCCTGGGGCGGGGGCGCCGGGCCGTGGGCGGCGAGGCGTGCGCTGCGACATCCGGGACTGCATCCAGCCGCCGAACCGTTCGAGACGGGCCTCGAGCCGCAACAACGACCCGGCGATGCCACCCAGCACGAGCGAGCCCAGGACGACGAGCGTCGGAGCCGACGTGCCGGCCGCGGCCACGAGCTCGGGCGCGGCGACGTCGGCAGCGGACTGCGCGGCGATGAGGAGGGTCACCAGGCCGAGGGCGGTCGTGACGGTGGTGCGGACGCGGGCCGGCAGGCGATGGCCGATCAGCATGCCCACACCGGACCCGACCAGCACCGCCACGACGTTCGTCAGGGTGCCGGCGCCGATGAACATGGTGGAGGTTCCTTTCTCGCAGGTGATAGATCTATCAACCACGCTGATGCTCGGGTAGTGTCTCATCCCATCCGACCCACCAGCGCCGGTAGCACGTTGCCCTTTGAGCAGGACAGGAACACATGTCGAGTCGTCATCCCATCGTGCTGCGTGACGCGGATCGTGAAGACGCCGCCGCCCTCATCGCCCTGTGGTCGGAGTGCGCCCACGCCAGCCGCGACGGAGGATCCGAGGCGTTCACCCAGCAGATGTTGTGGCGTGAACCCGACGTACCCGAGGCGGCTGAGGCCATCGAGTTCGCCAGCCGGCGTCCGGACAAGCGCATCATCGTGGCCCTTCAGGACGGCGAGATCGTCGGCGCCACGGTGTGCGACATCAGCACGCTGACGCCGGTCACCATGAACAAGATCCTGGTGGTCACGGACATCCAGGTGTCACCGCGCCGCCGCCGCCGCACCGTGGCGTCGACGCTCCTGTCGGCCGCGGCCTCGTACGGCGAGGAGCACGGGTGCGAGATCGTCGTCGCGGCGATCCCGGCCCACGCGCGTGAACCCAACCGCTACCTCACCAAGATCGGGTTCAACCAGATCGCCGTGCTGCGTGGCATCCAGGCGAGCAAGCTGCGCTCACGCCTCACCTCCAAGGCCACCAACTCCCGCGACACCGGCAAGCTCATCGCCGTTCGTCGCACCATGCGCCGCCGTCAGGACGACCGGCAGCCCCTCCACCCCGCTGACTGAGATGGCCGAGAACTGGTCGAGTGGAGCCGCCTACGACGGCTACATCGGCCGGTGGAGCCGCCCCGTCGCCGAGCGTTTCGTCCGCTGGCTCGACCCGCGTCCGGACGCCGCGTGGCTCGACGTCGGATGCGGTTCCGGGGCCTTGACCGCAGCGGTCCTCCGTGACGCGCGACCCTCCCGAGTGGTCGGTGTGGACCCGTCTCCGGACTTCGTCGACCACGCCCGCAGCACGATCGACGACGAGCGGGCGGAGTTCGCCGTCGGCGACGGTGGGGCGTTGTCGGTGGCCGAGGAATCCGTCGACTACGTGGTCTCCGGCCTGGTGCTGAACTTCATCGCCGATCCGGACGCCGCGCTCGCCGAGATGTCGCGCGTGGCGAGGGCCGGGTCGACGATCGCCGCGTACGTGTGGGACTACGCCGAGGGCATGCAGATGTTGCGCGTGTTCTGGGACGTCGCGGTGGAGCTCGATCCCGCGGCCGCGGACCTCGACGAGGCGACTCGCTTCCCGCTGTGCCGCCCGGAACCGCTCCGCCGCCTGTTCGAGGCGGCGGGGATGGCCGACGTGGAGCAGAGCGACATCACGGTCACGACGGAGTTCGCCGACTTCGACGACTACTGGAACCCGTTCCTCAGCGGCCAGGGCCCGGCGCCGGGCTACTGCGCGTCGCTGTCGTCCGTGGATCTCGATCGGCTGCGTGAAGCGCTTCACGATCGCCTTGCACCGGACGACGGACCGATCGGGTTGACGGCCGGGGCGTGGGCCGTCAAGGGGACTCGGGTCGCCTGACTCCGGTGTCGCAGCACGTGGCTAGAGTCGGTCAGGTGGATCGCCTGCTGCTGATCGACGGCCATTCCGTCGCCTACCGAGCCTTCTTCGCCCTCCCCGTCGAGAACTTCTCGACCACCACGGGACAGCACACCAACGCCGTGTTCGGGTTCACGTCGATGCTCATCAATGTCCTGCGCGACGAGCAGCCCACGCATGTCGGCGTGGCGTTCGACGTCTCCCGCAAGACGTTCCGCACCGAGGCCTACGCCGACTACAAGGGCAATCGCAGCAAGTCCCCGGCCGAGTTCACCGGTCAGATCTCGCTCATCAAGGACGTCCTCGAGGCGTTGGGCGTCACCACGTTCGAGAAGGACGGCTTCGAGGCCGACGACATCATCGGCACCCTCACCACCCAGGCCAAGGCCGCCGGCATGGACGTGCTCATCTGCACCGGCGACCGCGACGCCTTCCAGCTGGTCAGCGACACGACCACCGTGCTCTACCCACGCAAGGGCGTCTCCGACCTCGCGCGCATGACGCCCACCGCGATCGAGGACAAGTACGGCGTCACCCCCGACCACTATCCCGACCTCGCCGCACTGGTGGGCGAGACCAGCGACAACCTGCCCGGCGTTCCCGGCGTCGGGCCCAAGACCGCCGCCAAGTGGATCGCCTCCTACGGCACGCTCGACGCGCTGGTGGCCGACGTCGAGCAGATCCCGGGCAAGGCCGGCGACTCGTTGCGCGAGCACCTCGACGACGTGCTCCGCAACCGGCGCATCAACGCGCTCGTCTGCGACCTCGACCTGCCCGCCGTCCCCACCGACCTGGCCTTCACGACCGAGTGGAACCGCAACGCCATCCACGAGGTCTTCGACGCCCTGGAGTTCGCGGCCCTTCGAGAGCGGCTGTTCGACTACCTCGGCGGCGGCGACGAGTCGACCACGCCCGACGCTGCGGCCGACCTGGCTGTCACGCACGTCGCGCCGGGTGGTGTGGCCGCGTGGTTGTCCGAGCACGCTGTCGACGTTCCGGTGGGCCTGGAGGTCGTCGGCATCACCCGGCCGGTCGATGCCCGGGCCGAGCACCTCGCCCTGGCCACTGCGTCCGGTGCGGCGGCGTGGATCACCGTCGATCAGCTCGACGCCGACGACGACAAGGCCATGGCCGCCTGGTTGTCCGACACCGACCGTCCCAAGGTGCTGCACGACGCCAAGGGCCAGGCTCACGCGCTCGCCGCCCAGGGATGGACGCTGGCCGGTGTCTCGGCCGACACGGCCCTCGCCACCTACCTGGTCAAGCCCGACCAGCGTGCCTACGACCTCGCCGACCTGTCCGTCCGGTATCTCCACCGCGAGCTGATGTCCGCCGACGACGGCTCGGGCCAGCTGTCGTTCGACGACGACGGCGGCGCCGAGGTCGCGGTGCAGCGCGCCCATGCGGCGCTCGAGCTGTGGGGCGTCCTCGACGACGAGCTGGAGTCGCAGGCCTCGCTCACGCTGCTGCGTGACGTGGAGCTGCCACTCGTCGACGTCCTGCTGGGCATGGAGACCGACGGCATCGCCGTCGACACCGGCCATCTCGACGCCCTCCACGCCGAGTTCACGACCCGCATGCTCGGAGCCGCACAGGACGCGTACGACGTCATCGGCAAGGAGGTCAACCTCGGCTCACCCAAGCAGCTCCAGGTCGTGCTGTTCGACGAGCTCGACATGCCGAAGACCAAGCGCACCAAGACCGGCTACACGACCGACGCCGAGGCGCTGCAGGGGCTGTTCGCGAAGACCGAGCACCCATTCCTCGAGCACCTGCTGGCGCACCGCGACGTCACGCGTCTGCGGCAGACCGTCGAGGGGCTGCAGAAGACCATCGCGCCCGACGGACGCATCCACACGACGTACTTCCAGACCATCGCCGCGACGGGGCGACTCAGCTCGGCCGACCCCAACCTGCAGAACATCCCCATCCGCACCGAGTCGGGTCGCCGCATCCGCGAGGCGTTCACGGTCGGCGAGGGGTTCGAGACGCTGCTCACCGCCGACTACAGCCAGATCGAGATGCGCATCATGGCGCACCTGTCGGAGGACGCCGACCTCATCGAGGCCTTCCGCTCCGGTCACGACTTCCACACCGTCATGGCGGCGAAGGTCTTCGAGCGCGACGCCGCTGAGATCGACGGCGGACTGCGGGCCCGCATCAAGGCGATGAACTACGGACTCGCCTACGGCCTGTCGTCCTACGGCCTGAGCCAGCAGCTCGGCATCAGCACCAGCGAGGCGCAGGCCCTCATGGACGACTACTTCGAGACGTTCGGTGGGGTCCGCGACTACCTGCGCGGCCTGGTCGACGAGGCGCGCGGCACCGGGTTCACCGCCACGATCCTCGGCCGGCGTCGCTACCTGCCCGACCTGCTGAGCGACAACCGCCAGCGCCGCGAGATGGCCGAGCGCATGGCGCTCAACGCCCCGATCCAGGGCTCCGCCGCCGACATCATCAAGGTGGCGATGCTCGGTGTCGACCGGGCCCTGCGCGCGTCGTCCATGTCCTCACGGATGCTCTTGCAGGTGCATGACGAGCTCGTGTTCGAGGTCGCGACGGGGGAGCGTGAGGCCCTCGAGGCTCTGGTGCGCGAGCAGATGGCGGGCGCGGCCGACCTCTCGGTGCCGCTCGACGTGTCCGTCGGCATCGGGCGCACGTGGCACGAGGCCGGCCACTAGAACATGTCTCGGCCCCGGCGCGTCAGCATCGGGGCGACGCCCACCACCATGGCGAGGGTCCCGGCGACCGTGGCGATGGTGAGGACGAGTCCGGTGATGGAGAGGTTCCATCCGTACGAGACCGCGAGCACGGCGAGCACCGCGGTCCACACCAACACCACGACCCCGTGCGCATGGCGGGCGAGGGCGTCGAACACCAGCAGGTAGACGAGGGCCAACAGTGAGCCCGACAGGGCGAACATCCAGAGGCGGTCCGTGATGGCGCGGTACTCGTGGCCGCCGACCAGGACGAGTGCCCACTGGGGCAGCACGGCGGTGCCGGCCACGGCGAGGGCACCGAAGCCGCCGACCAACGCGATCGCCCGGACCCGGGCGTGGTGCGTCCGCGCCCGGGCCAGGGCTGGGAACACGACGACGCTGACGAACTGCGGGAAGAAGAACGCCGCCTTGGCCAGGATCAGGCCGGAGGCGTAGAGGCCGCTCTCGTGGAGGTCGAACCGGTGCCGGGCGATGAGCGAGTCCATGTTGCTCAGCGCGAAGAACGCCAGCAGCGCGTGGGTGGAGAGGAACGACTCACGCAACATCGCTCGACGGGCCCGACCGGTTCCCGAGCCGAGGTGCCACTCCCGCAGCATCGGGGCACCGGCGATCACCGGTGTCCAGGCGCCGATGGCGATGCCGATCATCGCCGCTGTCGGCGTGGGACTGACGATGAGCCCGACGGTGCCGCCGACCAACCGGCCGAGTCCGTTGCCGACGTAGACGGCGGTCAGGGACCCCCACCGCGACGTTCCCTGCGCGATGCCGCTCAGGGTGCCCATGAGCGTCATCGGCACGAGCGCAGCCCCACACAGCACGACCGCCCAGTAGCTCCCCAGCGTCAGGGACGGGGTCAGGAGCCAGCTGGTGCTCGCCACGGCGAGGCCGACCAGCACGGCGATCTCGACGGTGAGGCGCATGATCGAGGCGACGATCTCGGCCTGCGACTCCGGCGCCACGGCGATGCGACGGGCGGTCACCGCCTGGAGGCCGAGCGACCCGACCGAGCCGACCAGGATGATGCCGAAGAGTGCGGTCAGCGCGCCGAAGTCCTGAGGGGCGAGCACCCGGGCGGCCAGCACGTTGAACGCGTACGTGGTGACGTTCATCGTCATCATCCCGGCCGCGACGAGCGTGCCGCCGGCGACGGTCGTCCGGGTGGCCTTCACCCGGGAACCCTAACCGCGTGTCCGCGTGAACGGTGGACGACCTGCTCCGTCGAGGTCGTGCCTTAGGCTCCCCAGCATGAGCACCACCGACGGCGCCGCCGCCGACCAGCTGCTTCGATTCATCGACGACTCACCCACGCCCTTCCATGCGTGCCGCACCGTTGCCGCGGCACTCGACGAGGCCGGCTTCACGCGGATCGACGAGCGTGAGGCATGGCCCACGGAGCCCGGGCGCCACTACGTCATCAGGGCCGGGTCGCTGGTGGCCTGGTCAGATGAGTCTGCTGCCGCGCCGGCGGATCCGTTCCGTGTGGTCGCCGGTCACACCGACAGCCCCAACCTGCGACTCAAGCAGCACCACGACGTCAGCGCCGAGTCGGCTGCGGTCGTCGCGCTCGAGCCGTACGGCGGCGCGCTGCTCCACACCTGGTTCGATCGCGACCTCGGTGTCTCGGGACGTCTGGTGCTGCGTGACGGCTCGGAGCATCTCGTGCGGCTGGACGAGCCTGTCCTTCGCGTGCCCCAGCTGGCGATCCACCTCACCGAGGACCGCAAGGGCGCCGAGATCGACCCGCAGCGACACCTGAACGCGATCTGGGGTGTCGAGCCGCGGGAGTTCTTGCCATGGCTGTGCGAGCGCGAGGGTCTGACCAGCACCGACGTGCTCGGTTTCGAGCTGATGGCCCACTCCGTCCAGCCCGGCGCCCGCGTGGGTGCGGACGGCGAGCTCGTCGCAGCACCGCGGCTCGACAACCAGGCGACCTGCTTCGCCGGCCTTCAAGCCCTGTTGGCGGCCGAGCCGGTCGACGGCGTGCGGCCGATGCTCGTGCTGTTCGACCACGAGGAGGTCGGCAGCACCAGCGAGCGTGGTGCCCAGTCGGACCTGCTCGCGACCGTGCTCGAGCGCATCGTGCTCGCGGCGGGCGGTTCACGCGACGACTACCACCGCGCGATCGCCGCATCGATGTGCGCGTCCGGCGACATGGCACACGCGACGCACCCGAACCACGCCGAACGGCACGAGGTGCTGCACCACATCGCCCTGGGCGGGGGACCGGTGCTCAAGGTCAACCAGAACCTGCGCTACGCGTCGGAGTCGCACGGTGAGGCGGCGTTCGCGGTCGCGTGCGAGCAGGCCGGCGTGCCGCTCCAGCGTTACGTGCACCGGGCCGACCTTCCATGCGGCTCCACCATCGGACCCGCCAGCGCTGCGCGGACGGGGATGATCACCGTCGACGTGGGCGCCCCGCAGCTGGCGATGCACTCGATCCGTGAGGTGATGGCGACCGAAGACGTCGGCCTGTACGTCCGGGCGCTCACCGCATTCCTCGCGCCGCAGGGCCGCCCTCCCGCCTGACTCGTCGATCCCGTACGCTTGTGGGGCGCTGGTGGCCTGCGCGTTCCTCGGACGGAGCAGGGCCGTGCTCGTGCCCGTGTCGGGCCCATCTCCTCGGCATTTCACGATCCAAGGGCTGCCCGCCAACCGACAATTCCATCCATTCATCGGAGCAATCCCCATATGACAAGCAGCATCGCAACTCCTTCTGCGGCACCGCAGGTTGCGGTCAACGACATCGGCTCTGAGGAAGACTTCCTCGCCGCCATCGACTCGACCATCAAATACTTCAACGACGGCGACATCGTCGACGGCACGATCGTCAAGGTCGACCGTGACGAGGTCCTCCTCGACATCGGCTACAAGACCGAGGGCGTCATCCCCTCCCGCGAGCTGAGCATCAAGCACGATGTCGACCCCAACGACGTCGTCGCCGTGGGCGACACCGTCGAAGCCCTCGTCCTCCAGAAGGAGGACAAGGAAGGCCGTCTGATCCTGTCCAAGAAGCGCGCCCAGTACGAGCGCGCCTGGGGCGACATCGAGAAGATCAAGGCCGAGGACGGCGTCGTCGAAGGCACCGTCATCGAGGTCGTCAAGGGCGGCCTCATCATGGACATCGGACTGCGCGGCTTCCTGCCGGCGTCGCTGGTCGAGATGCGTCGCGTCCGCGACCTCGACCCCTACATCGGTCAGAAGATCGAGGCCAAGATCATCGAGCTCGACAAGAACCGCAACAACGTGGTCCTGTCGCGCCGTGCCTGGCTCGAGCAGACCCAGTCCGCCGTCCGCCAGAAGTTCCTCGACGAGCTCCAGAAGGGGCAGATCCGCAAGGGCGTCATCTCCTCGATCGTCAACTTCGGCGCGTTCGTCGATCTCGGCGGCGTCGACGGCCTGGTCCACGTCTCCGAGCTGTCCTGGAAGCACATCGACCACCCGAACGAGGTCGTGCAGGTCGGCGACGAGGTCACCGTCGAGGTGCTCGACGTCGACATGGAGCGCGAGCGCGTCTCGTTGTCGCTCAAGGCGACGCAGGAAGATCCGTGGCAGCACTTTGCCCGCACCCACCAGATCGGGCAGATCGTGCCGGGCAAGGTCACCAAGCTCGTCCCGTTCGGCGCGTTCGTGCGGGTCGACGAGGGCATCGAGGGCCTGGTGCACATCTCCGAGCTGGCCGAGCGCCACGTCGAGATCCCCGAGCAGGTCGTCCAGATCGGCGACTCGGTCATGGTCAAGATCATCGACATCGACCTCGAGCGTCGGCGCATCTCGCTGTCGCTCAAGCAGGCGAACGAGACCGAGGCCGCCGAGAGCGACGACTTCGACCCGACGCTCTACGGCATGACGTCGTCCTACGACGAGGCGGGCAACTACATCTACCCCGATGGCTTCGACCCCGAGACGGGCGAGTGGCAGGAAGGGTACGACGAAGCCCGCGCGACGTGGGAGAAGCAGTACGCCGAGGCTCACGAGCGCTGGGAAGCGCACAAGAAGCAGATCGAGGACTCTGAAAAGGCCGGCATCGAGGCCGCCGACGCCGGCAGCTACTCCGCCGGCGCCGAGGAGGAGACCGACGACGAGGGCGGCTCACTGGCTTCGGACGAGGCCTTGCAGGCGCTCCGCGAGAAGCTCACGGGCAACGAGAACGAGTAGTCGCACCTCCGCACAGACGCACGAGACCCCCGGCCCTGATGGGCCGGGGGTCTTGTTCGTCTGCCTGGCTCGGATGCCGAGTGTGTGCGGCAGATGGGTAGGGACTAGATGAGGGGGCGCGGCTCGAACGGGTCGAGATGACTGCGCGGACCGGGGCGGGTGCCGTACCCGTCATTCGGGATGACCTTGAGGCCGATCCCGGCTGCGAGAACCAGGAGGATGACTGCGAAAGTGAACATGGCAGTAACTATGCCTCCATCGTGATACTGCCACCAGTGGCAGAAATGCCACACTCCATTGATTTGCTGCCACATCTGTGTGATGCTGTTCCGCATGAAGAATGTCGCCGTGGTCGTGCAGGACGGAGCCGAGCCCTTCGGCCTGGGATCCATCTGCGAGGTCTGGGCCGAGCCCTATCACCCCGAGGACGACAACCCGGTGTTCGAGTTCACCGTGTGCACTGCCGATCCCGGCCGAGTGAAGGCGCCGTCTGGCTTCGACCTGATGGTCGATCACGGGCTGGAAGCCCTCGAGACGGCCGATCTCGTGTGCATCGTCCCGAAGCGCGACTTCCGCAACAACGACCCCCGGGTCGTCGCCGCCGTGCGCAAGGCGGCCGACCGGGGAGCGATCATCTCGGCCCACTGCACCGGTGCCTGGCTGCTGGGTGACGCCGGGCTGCTCGAAGGTCGCGAGTGCACCACCCACTGGAGGTACGCCGAGCGGCTGGCCGAGGACTTCCCGAACGCGCGGGTCAATCCCGACGTCCTCTACGTCTTCGACGGCAACGTCCTCACCGGCGCGGGAGCCGCTGGCGGCATCGACGCCGCCCTGCACCTGATGCGTCGCACGTTCGGTGCTCGCACTGCGGCCAACACGGCTCGACGCATGGTCCTGCCGCCGCACCGCGATGGCGGACAGGCCCAGTTCGTCCGCACGCCGATGGGCCAGACCGAGGCCGACACGCTGGCGCCCTTGCTGGAGTGGGTCTCCGAGCGTCTCGACGAGCCGATGCCGGTCGAGCGGCTTGCTGCCGAAGCGCACATGTCGCCGCGCACGTTCGCGCGACGCTTCCGCGACGAGACCGGCACGACGCCGTTGCAGTGGCTCACCGGCCAGCGACTCGCGCTCGCCGAGGAGCTGCTCGAGAACTCGGCGTTGTCGATCGAGCAGATCGCCTCACGGGTCGGGTTCGGCAACGCCGCCACGCTGCGTCATCACTTCACGGCATCGCGCGGCACCACGCCGCAGGCCTACCGCAAGACGTTCACCTGCGTGGAGGAAGAAGTACCGGCCTAGAGGTCGGCACGCCTGACCTTGCCCGTCGCCGTGCGGGGAAGCTGGTCGACCCGCTCGTACTCCTTCGGTCTCTTGGGCGGCGCGAGCCGCTCGGTCGCCAGGTCGCGCAGCACCTGCTCGTCGACCGCACCGACGTAGACGGCGCAGACCCGCTGACCCCAGCGCTCGTCCGGGCGGCCGAAGACGGCGATGTCCTCCAGATCGGGTGCATCCGCCAGGGCAGCCTCGACCTCGGCCGGATAGACGTTGACACCGCCGGAGATCACGAGGTCGCTGCGCCGCGAGTCGAGCCACACCAGACCGTCCTCGACGCGGCCGAGGTCGCCCACGGTGAACGCCGGACCGTCGTCGGTGTCCTTCCACGCGGCGGCGGTCTTCTCCGGGTCGCGCCAGTACGTGAACGCCGCCCACGGCGGAACGGCGCACCAGAGCTCGTCGTCCTCGTCGGCGGTGACGACGCGCCCCGGCCGCGCCGGCCCGAGCGTCCCGGGGTGCTCCACCCACATCGGTGCCGGGCAGGCCGTGAACTGGCCTTCGGTGGAGCCGTAGAACTCCCACACGACATCGAGTCCGAACAGCTCGTGGGCCCGGCGGCGGATCGGGTCGGGGCAGGGCGCACCCGCATGGGCGACGAGGCGGAACGAGGACGAGTCGACGGTCGCGTCGGTCTCGTCGAGCCAGGCGAACAGCCGTTGCAGGTGGGCCGGAACGCAGAACATGGACGTCGGACGCACCTCGTGGACGGCGGCCACGAACGCGTCCGGCTCGAAGCGGGGGAGCACCGATACCGATCCGCCCGCCAGCAGAGTTCCCATCGCGAACCGCAGGGGAGCGGAGTGGTAGATCGGCGACACCACGAGGTCGACGTCGTCGGGGACGAAGCCCCAGAGGTCGCGCTCCTCGCGCACGAGCGCCTCGGCGTCTTCGGGCGACAGCATCCCCGACCAGACGCCTTTCGGACGGCCTGTCGTGCCGGACGTGAAGTGCATCGGACGGCAGCGCGGCCACGCGTCGAGGTCTGCTGCTCTGCTGTCGGGTTCTGGGCCGTCGAGCAGGGCGGCGAGGGCGTCGGGGGAGTCCACGACGAGCGACGGCTCGACGTCCGCGATGATCGCGTCGCGCTCGTACGCGGTCAGGCGCGGGTCGATCGGCACCGGCACGACGCCCGAGCGGGACGCGCCGAGCACGACACTCACGTAGTCGACGGAACCGGTGACCGACAGCACCATGCGGTCGCCTTCGTGCAGGTCATGGGCCATGAGGGCCCCAGCCACGCGCCGCTGCGTCGACTCGCTCTCACGCGCGCTGACGACGGGCAGGGCCACGGAACCTCCTGGTGAGATGCGTCACCTCGACACGCTTGACTCGTTATCCCGTGTGCGGCTGGCTGGCAGCTCGGGTGCCAAGTATGCTTCACTCGGCCGTTGGAAATCCCCCAACTTGCTCGTAGGTGATCATCGGTGGCAACCAGCCACAAGCAAGCCCGACCGAACGGCCATGCCCGCGCACACGCGGCTGCAAAGCGCCGCAGGCGGATCGCCCGACTGGCGATCCCGGCCGCCGGGCTCCTGACCCTCGTCGGCATCTCGACGGTCGTCGTCTTCAACAACTCATCCGGCCCGGTCGTGGCCAAGGCGTCGGCCGGCGACAAGCGCGACCTCATCGCCGCGGCCCTCGAGTCCGACCAGCAGCTGAGCCGCAGCGCCGAGCGCGCGCCGCTGCCGAACGAGGCCGAGGCCGAGAAGCTCGTCACGGGACACATGTACGTCATCGACTCCGACGCCGTCGACGTCTACGCCAACGCCGACGACACCTCGCCCGTCCTCGCCGTGCTGGCCCCGGGCGACAAGGTCGCCGTCACCGGTGAGAAGCAGAAGGGCTGGACGCAGATCGTCCACAAGTCGCTGCCGCGCTGGGTCAAGTCCTCGGGACTCAACGATCAGGAGCCGCTCGGCACGAAGCCGTGCGCCAACGGTTCCGGCGTCGAGGCCGGCCTCCAGCCCGACACGGTCCGGGTCTACCGCGCCGTGTGCGCCAAGTTCCCCTCGATCAGCCGGTACGGCGGTCGTTCGGGCGGCGGCGAGCACGCCACCGGCCAGGCTCTCGACATCATGGTCGGCAACGGCAATCCCATCGGCAACGACGTCGCGGCATTCCTGCAGAAGAACCGGGCCAAGCTCGGCATCGAGTACCTCATCTGGAAGCAGCGCATCTGGCGTCCCGCCACGTCGGCCGGTTGGCGCGGCATGAGCAACCGTGGCAGCCCCACGGCGAACCACATGGACCACGTCCACGTCACCACGTACGGCAACAGCGGCACCGCCTGACGGACGCCGGACTCCATGTTCCGACTCGGCCTGACCGGTGGTATCGGTTCGGGCAAGAGCACGGTCAGCGCCCGGCTCGCGAGCCACGGTGCGGTCGTCATCGACTACGACCAGCTGGCCCGCGACGCGGTCGAGGTCGGCACGCCGGCGCTGGCCGCGATCGCCGAGCGCTTCGGGCCCGACGTGATCGCGCCTGACGGCTCGCTCGATCGTCCTGGGCTCGGATCGATCGTGTTCGGCGACGACGCCGCACGGGCCGACCTGGAGGCGATCACCCACCCCGCGATCGTCGAGCTCGCCATCGCGCGCGAGGCGACGGTTCCCGACGACGGTGTGGTCGTCCACGACCATCCGTTGCTCGTCGAGATGGGCATGGCGGCGTTCTGCGACCTCGTGGTCGTCGTCGATGCGCCGGAGGACGTCCAGGTCGAGCGGCTCGTCACGACGCGAGGCATGACCGAGGCGGATGCCCGGGCCCGCATGGCCGCGCAGGCATCCCGCGAGGAGCGGCTCGCCGAGGCGGACGTCGTGCTCGACAACACCGGCTCGATCGAGGACCTGGAAGCGCGCGTCGACGAGCTGTGGGCCCAGCGGATCCGCCCCTAGACAGACGAACCCGCCCCGCTCGGGGGAGGGCGGGACGGGTTCGAATCGTGAGGCTGTTACGCAGCCAAGTCGGGATCGGCGATGCGACGCAAGGTCATCAGCGCCTGGCGCTCGAGCTGGCGGACCCGCTCGGCGGAGATGCCGTGACGCTTGCCGATGTCGGCCAGCTTCTGCTGGCGACCGTCGAGCAGGCCGTAGCGCGCTCGCACGATGTCGGCCTCGCGCTCGTCGAGATGGTCGATGAGCGTCGAGATCAGCTCGCGCGTCTCGTCGTCGATGACGGCGAGATCCGGGCCGGGCAGCGTCTCACGGGCGATGAGGTCGCCCAGCGAGGTGTCGCCGTCCTCGTCGACAGGCGTGTCGAGGCTGACGTGGTCGCGACCCCAGGAGAGCAGGTCGATGACGCGGTCGACGTCCATGTCGAGCTCCACTGCGATCTCGTGCGGCTCGGGCTCGTAGCCGAGCTGGCGCTCGAGGTTGCGGCGCGCGGCCGTGACCTGGTTGAGCTCCTCGACGACGTGCACCGGGAGCCGGACGACACGCGCCTGCTGCGCGATGCCGCGGGTGATGGCCTGACGCACCCACCAGGTGGCGTACGTCGAGAACTTGAAGCCCTTGGCGTAGTCGAACTTCTCGACCGCGCGGATGAGGCCGGTGTTGCCCTCCTGCACGAGGTCGAGCATCGGCATGGCCGAGCGACCGTACTTGCGGGCGATCGAGACGACCAGGCGCAGGTTGGCCTGGACGAACTCCATCTGTGCGCGGTCGCCTTCGTCGGCGATCCAGCGCAGCTCCTCTTCGGTGGCGCGCTTGGGAGCGCCACCCTTCGCGCGGCCGATGCGGCCCTCTGCGAGCAGGTGACGGGCATACAGGCCGGCTTCGATCGTCTTGCTGAGCTCGACCTCGCGAGCCGCGTCGAGCAGCGGGGTACGAGCGATCTCGGCCAGGTACATGCCGACGCTGTCCTTGCCCTCGATGCTCTCGCTCTTCGTGACGGTCATGAAACGCCTCCCAACGGTGTCTGTACTGGTGCAACGCCGCAGGTGGCCCGGGGATTCCGCTCTCAGTGTGTTCTTAGTTGCACGGTTGTCACTCGGTGCTGGCAGCAGGCGGCTCAGCACCGCTGCTGACGTTCCTGGTGCCCGTGTCGATGATCCAGGCGAGCTCCCACGCCCGCTCACGCCAGGCCGCGTATCGACCGCTGACACCGCCGTGACCTGCGTTCATCTCGGTCTTGAGCAGCAGCGGAGCGTCCCCGGTGGCGGTGGCGCGGAGCCTGGCCACCCACTTGGCAGGCTCGACGAACAGCACTCGCGTGTCGTGCAGGCTCGTGACGGCCAGGATCGCGGGGTAGTCGCGGGCCGCCACGTTCTCGTAGGGCGTGTACGACTTCATGTAGGCGTAGACGTCGGGATCGTGCAGGGGGTCACCCCACTCGTCCCACTCGATGACCGTGAGTGGCAGCGAGGGATCGAGGATCGACGTGAGGGCGTCGACGAACGGGACGCTTGCCACGATGCCGGTGAACGCGTTCGGCGCGAGGTTGGCGACAGCGCCCATCAGGAGGCCACCGGCACTGCCACCCTCGGCGACGAGACGGTCGGTCGATGTCCAGCCCTCGTCGACGAGGTGCCGCGCCGCGGCCACGAAGTCGGTGAACGTGTTCTTCTTGTGCAGCATCTTGCCCTGCTCGTACCAGGTGCGGCCGAGCTCGCCTCCGCCCCGCACGTGGGCGATGGCGAAGACGAAGCCGCGGTCGAGCAGCGACAGGCGTGGCACCGACATGCCAGGATCCATGCTGGCTTCGTACGAGCCGTATCCGTAGATCAGGGCGGGTGAGGAACCGTCGCGCTTCGTGCCGGCGCGGCAGACGATCGACACCGGGATCTTCGTGCCGTCGTCGGCCGTGGCCCAGGTGCGGTGCTGCTCGTAGTCGTCGGGGTCGTAGCCGCCGAGCACGGGCGCCTGTTTGCGGAGGATCAGCTCGCCGGTTGCCACGACGTAGTCGTACACGGTGGCCGGCGTGACGAACGAGCCGAATCCGACCCGCACGAGCGGCTGGTCCCATTCCGCGTTGGCTCCGACGCCGGACACGAACAGCTCCTGCCCGAAGTCGATCTCGTGCGGTTCGGCGAGCCCGTTCGGAGCATCGTCGTCGAGCAGGATGACCGCGATGCGGGCGATCGCGTCGCGCCGGTAGCTGACGACGAGCTGCTTGGCGAAGACGTCGACGTCCTCGAGCCGCACGTCGTCGCGGTGACCGATGAGCACGTTGCCATCAGAGTCTGGGCCGTCGTCGTAGGGGCCCGCCGCCGGAACGGCGACGAGCTCGAAGTTGAGGGCGTCGCGGTTGTGCAGGATCAGGAACACGTCGTCGCCGGAGAGCTGGGCATGCTCCAGGGAGTACTCGACGCCCCTCTCGCGCGGCCGGACGACGCGGAACTCGCCCTCCGGGTCGTCGGCCTCGAGCACCCGTACCTCGCTGGTGACCTTCGACGACGATCCGATGACGAGGTAGCGCTCGGACTGGGTGCGCCCGACACCCGTGAAGAATCGTTCGTCGGTCTCCTCGTGCACGAGGACGTCGTCAGCAGTGCTGCCGAGCTCGTGTCGCCACACGCGGAACGGACGCCAGGCGTCGTCGACGGTCGTGTAGAAGAAGTGCGTCGCGCCAGAACCCGATGATCCTGCCGACCACGTGATGCCACCGCTCGTGCCGGCCACGGTGTCGGGCAGGAGCTCACCGGTGCGCAGGTCCTTGACGCGGATCGTGTAGCGCTCGTCGCCGACGACGTCGACCGACCAGGCCAGCAGGTGGTCGTCGTCGCTGAGGTTGAAGCCGCCGAGGGAGAAGAAGTCGTGGTTCTCCGCTTCGGCGTTGGAGTCGAGCAGCACCTGCTCGCCGTCGACCTCGCTCCCGGCCTCGAGCTCCGGCGGGTCCCACGAGGTCTTCCCACCCTCGGCGATCGGGCACCGGCACCGGATCGTGTACTGCTGACCTTCGACAGTGCGCGAGTAGTACCACCAGTCGCCGTGTCGCACCGGCACCGAGAGGTCTGTCTCGAGCGTGCGGGTGCGGATCTCCTCGAAGACCTGCTCGCGCAGATCGGCCAGGTGGGCCGTCTGCTGCTCGGCCCAGGCGTTCTCGGCCTCGAGGTAGGCGATCGTGTCCGGGTCCTCGGCGTCGCGGAGCCACTCGTACTCGTCGACGACCTCGTCGCCGTGGTGGCTGCGGACGAGGTGCCGCCGAGGTGCTTCTGGGGGTTGCTCGCTCATGCCTCGACCGTATCCGGGGCCGGGGCATCGGGATCGCCGTGGCCGGGCGTGAGCCCGGGGTCGTCCTCCGAGAACGTGTGCACCGGGCCCGGGGGAGTCAGACGGGTCTCGAACCGGACCGTCACCCGGCCCAGGCCGGCTCCCCACACCCATCCGTCGCCGTGGTCGACATGGTGGACGTCCTGCCCGGGATACCACCGCACCTCGCGCATGCGTGGCCGAAGCTCGGGAACGGCCTCGTCGGGCTCGTCACCGTCGTCGTCCTCGGTGAACAGGTCGTCCTGGACCCAGTCGGCGAGCCCGCTCACCCCGACGCCGAGCAGGCGGAGCCCGCCGGCGAGGTCGACACCGTCGAGCAGGGAGCGCGCCGTCTCGGCCAGCACCCGTGAGCTGTCGGTGGGCCCGCGAAGCGTGCTCGACCGGGTGTGGGTCTCGAAGTCGTGGTGCCGCACCTTGAGGGTGACCGTGCGGCCGGACATGCCGTGACGACGCAGGCGGTCGGCGACCGCGCGCGACATGCGGTCGACCTCGCCGGTCAGCAGGGCTCGGTCGGTGATGTCGTGCTCGAACGTGTCCTCGACGCTCACCGACTTGGCCTCCCGCTCGGCCACCACGGGCCGGTCGTCGATGGCTCGCGCGAGTCGCCACATCGACGCCCCCGCGGACGCACCGAGGAGGCGCACCAGCTCGTCCTCGCTCGGCGTCCGGAGGTCCTCGACGGTGCTGATGCCGACCCTGCGGAGCCGCTCGGCCGTGGCCGGTCCGACGCCGGGAATGGCGGTGGCCTGCATCGGCCCGAGCACGTCGACCTCGGTGCCGGGGGCGACCACGAAGACCCCGTCGGGCTTGTTGATCTCGCTCGCGATCTTGGCCATCAGCTTGGACGAGGCGACGCCGACCGACGCGGTGAGACCGTGCGTCACCTCCGTGATGTCCGCCCGGATTCGCTCGGCCACCTCGTCGACCCGCTCGGGGTCGAAGGCAGGGGAGGCGGCGAGGTCGACGTAGGCCTCGTCGAGGGAGAGCGGCTCGACCAGCTCGGACTCCTCGCGCAGCCGCTCCATGACGAGACGGCTGGCCGCCCTGTAGGCCTCGAAGCGTCCGCCCAGGAATGCCGCGTGCGGGCACCGGGCGCGGGCCTCGGCGGTGCGCATGGCCGACCGGACGCCGTGCACGCGCGCCTCGTACGACGCCGTGGCAACGACGCCGCGCGGACCGATGCCGCCCACGATGACGGGCTTGCCACGCAGCGACGGCTTGTCGCGCTGCTCGACCGACGCGAAGAAGGCGTCGAGGTCGAGGTGCATGACCGACGCCGTGGACCGCATGGCGTCATTGTGACCTGACCGGCCGACACACCGTCGTCCACATCCGCGCCTGGCCTCGCAGGGCCGTCCACACGAGGCGTCGACAGGCGTACGCCGGCACCGTAAGCCGACGATCGTGGACCGATGAGCGACGACTCCTCGGTCTTCACGGCCCACGACATCCCCGACCTGATCAACACGCTGCCGACCCTGTTCGGCTTCACGCCGGAAGACTCGGTCGTCGCGATCGCCACGTTCGGGCGGCGCAACCGACTCGGCTTCCGCATGCGCATGGACATGCCCGCCCTCGAGCACGTCGGAACGGCGGCCGGACAGATCGTCGCGCATCTCGCGCACCAGGGTGCCGAGGGCGCGATCGTCGTCGCCGTCACCGACAAGACCGACGTGGCCGCGCAGCTCGTCCCTCAGATCGAGCGGAGGCTCGGCACGATCCGCCCGGTCGTCGGCGTGTGGGCCGACGGCAAGCGCTATTGGACGACGTTCGACGACTGCGATGCTGCCGGCCATCCGTACGAGACGTCCGAACACCACCTCGCCGTCGTGCAGGCGATCGCGGGTGGCCAGGAGATCCTCCCGAACCGTGCGGCGCTCGCCGCGAAGCTCGAGCCGGAGTCGGGGCCGCGGCGCATCTGGTTGAACCATGCTGCCGACACCGTGGCGGACCAGGTCGTGGCCGCGCTCAACACGCATCCGGACCTCACCGACCTGGAGATCGGCATGTGTGACCTTGCGCCGACGCTCGACGCCGTCCTGGCGCGACGGAGCCTCACCGACGACGCGACCCTGCGGCTCGCGGTGTGGGCGACCGTCGTCCCGGTGCGCGACGCCCTGTGGGCCCTCATCACTCCCGACCATGCCCGCGACATGGTCGGGCTCTGGTCGCACGCGGCCCGCTGTGCACCGTCGTGGGCGTCGCCTCCATCGCTCTGCCTGGCCGGCTTCGCGTCCTGGCTGTCCGGCAACGGCGCGCTCGCGCTCATCGCGGTCGAGCGGGCCCTGGCGATCGATCCCCACTACCCGCTGGCCGGGCTGCTCCAGCGGATGCTCGAAGTGGGTGTGCCACCGTCGTCCTGGCGCTTCATCGGCGAGGGGCAGCGCACGTCCGCCTGAGCCTTTGCCGGGCGCCGGAAACCCCTGAGCGCCTAGGCTTCCCCCATGGGGCAGGACGTCGACGACCGCGCTTTCACGCGCGAGGACCGCACGCGGTATCGGATGAAGGTCCGTCGATGTCTCGACGTGTTCGCCCGGATGCTCAGCGAGCACGACTTCTCGGTGGAGCACCCGCACGTGGGCGTCGAGATCGAGTTCAACCTCGTCGACGACGACGGCGACCCGGCGATGAAGAGCGCCGAGGCGCTCGAGGCGATCGCCGACGACGACTTCCAGACCGAGCTCGGCCTGTTCAACATCGAGATCAACGTGCCACCCAGCCGCGCGGCCGGAGCCGGGCTCACCACGCTCGAGGAGGCCGTGCGCGAGGACCTCAACATCGCCCAGTCACGGGCCAAGGAAGTCGGCGCCAACCTCATCATGATCGGCATCCTGCCGACGCTGCGGCCCGAGCACCTGGCACGCGAGACGTTCGCACCCAACCCGCGCTACCACTTGCTGTCCGAGCAGATCCTGGCCGCACGGGGCGAGGACATCGAGATCGTCATCGACGGAGTCGACCGGCTCGACACGACCGCCGACACGATCATCCCCGAGGCAGCCTGCACCAGCACCCAGCTCCACCTGCAGGTGGAGCCCGACGACTTCGCACCGATGTGGAACGCCGCCCAGGCCATTGCCGGGGTGCAGGTGGCGGTGGGAGCCAACTCACCGTTCCTGCTCGGCCGCCAGCTCTGGCACGAGACGCGGATCCCGCTGTTCGAGCAGGCCACCGACACTCGCAGCGAGGAGCTGAAGATCCAGGGTGTCCGGCCGCGTGTCTGGTTCGGTGAACGCTGGATCACGTCGGTGTTCGACCTGTTCGAGGAGAACGTCCGTTACTACCCGGCCCTGCTGCCGATCGTCGACGACGAGGATCCCCTCGAGGAGATGGAAGCCGGCCGGGTGCCCAACCTGCCCGAGCTCCGCCTGCACAACGGCACGATCTACCGCTGGAACCGGCCCATCTACGACACCTCGGACGGACGGCCGCACCTGCGCATCGAGAACCGGCTCCTGCCGGCCGGCCCGACGGTGGCCGACACGCTGGCCAACGCGGCCCTGTTCTACGGCCTGGTGACCGTCATCGGAACGAGCGACCGCCCCCTGTGGACGCAGATGTCGTTCCGCGCGGCAGAGGACAACTTCCACCAGGCCGCGCGAACCGGGCTGGAGACCGAGCTCTACTGGCCGTCGGTGGGCGCTGCTCCGGCGCCCGAGCTGGTGCTCCGACACTTGCTGCCGCTCGCGCATGCAGGCCTGGAGCAGATGGGCGTCGACACCGACGTCCGCGACCGCCTGCTCGGGATCATCGAGCAGCGGTGCATCACCGGGCGCAACGGCTCCACCTGGCTGATCGACGACTTCGAGCATCGGCTCGAGGCTTCGGGCGGCGATCGGCCGGAGGCCATGCGGGCCACGACGCGGCGCTACCAGGAGCTGATGCACCGCAACGAGCCGGTGCACACGTGGCCCCTCAGCGGAACGGGCGACTGAGTCGAGGGTTGTGCTGGAACGTGTGGTGAGGCATGGCACACTGGGACCCAGAGGTTGACCACAGGCCTCATTGTTGCGCCCTTCTACTGATTGGTGAGGTTGATTGTGCCGGTGAATCCCGCCACTGGATCCCCACTCCGCGCCATCACACGCCGCCTGCCCGGCGGGAAGAGCGCCACCGACAAGAAGGCCACTCACACGAGGAACAACTCCCAGACCAAGGCGTCACCGGCCAAGAAGACCAACGCGAAAACAGAAAAGACTGTGACCACGTCCACATCTGCCAAGGCCGCCAAGAAGTCCACCGCGACTCCGGCCGCCAAGAAGTCGTCCGCCAAGAAGCCCAACGCCAAGGCCCCCGCCAAGAAGGCGCCTGCGAAGAAGGCTCCGGCCAAGAAGGCCGCGGCAAAGAAGGCCACTCCTGCCAAGAAGGCGCCCGCGAAGAAGGCTCCGGCAGCGAAGAAGGCGCCCGCCAAAGCCGCGGCGGCGAACAAGGCTCCCGCCAAGAAGGCCGCGCCCGCGAAGGAGGCTCCTGCCACGAAGGCTCCCGCCGCGAAGAAGACTGCGGCCGCCAAGAAGTCCTCCGTCAAGAACGGCGTCGCCAAGAAGGTCGCGGCGAAGGACTCCAAGCCCGACATTGCGGCAGCCGTGGCTTCCGTCGACATCGCCGAGGTGCTCGAGGTGCCCGCCGGCGACACCGCCGTGCTGGTCGACGCCCAGGGCAAGAAGGTCCTGCCCGACATTCCCGACGAGGAGTTCGAGAAGGACCTCAAGAACGACCCGACGCTGAAGGAGGACGAGGAGTCCAGCTTCACCCTGTCGGCGGCCGACGAGAGTGACGAGCCGGTTCAGCAGGTCATGGTCGCCGGTGCCACGGCCGACCCGGTCAAGGACTACCTGAAGCAGATCGGCAAGGTCTCCCTGCTCACCGCCGGTGAGGAGGTCGAGCTCGCCAAGCGCATCGAGGCCGGCCTGTTCTCGGAGGAGAAGCTCGCCAAGGGTGGCCGCATCTCGGCCAAGATGTCCGAAGAGCTCGACTGGATCGTGATCGACGGGCGCCGGGCCAAGAACCACCTGCTCGAGGCCAACCTCCGTCTGGTCGTCTCGCTGGCGAAGCGCTACACCGGACGCGGCATGCTCTTCCTCGACCTCATCCAGGAGGGCAACCTCGGCCTCATCCGTGCGGTCGAGAAGTTCGACTACACCAAGGGCTTCAAGTTCTCGACCTACGCCACCTGGTGGATCCGCCAGGCCATCACGCGCGCGATGGCCGATCAGGCCCGCACCATCCGCATCCCGGTGCACATGGTCGAGGTCATCAACAAGCTCGCCCGCGTCCAGCGCCAGATGCTGCAAGACCTCGGCCGCGAGCCGACGCCGGAGGAGCTGGCGATCGAGCTCGACATGACGCCCGAGAAGGTCGTCGAGGTCCAGAAGTACGGTCGCGAGCCGATCAGCCTGCACACCCCGCTCGGCGAGGACGGCGACTCCGAGTTCGGCGACCTGATCGAGGACTCCGAGGCCATCGTCCCGGCCGACGCGGTCTCGTTCACGCTCCTGCAGGAGCAGCTGCATGCGGTGCTCGACACGCTCTCCGAGCGCGAGTCGGGTGTCGTCTCGATGCGCTTCGGCCTCACCGACGGCCAGCCCAAGACCCTCGACGAGATCGGCAAGGTCTACGGCGTCACCCGTGAGCGCATCCGCCAGATCGAGTCGAAGACGATGAGCAAGCTGCGTCACCCCTCGCGCTCCCAGGTCCTGCGCGACTACCTCGACTGACACTCCGACGGCAGGACATGCGAATGTCCTGCAATCGCGGGGAGGAACCAGTTCACCTCCCGCAAGCCTCCGTCGGGACTTCGGCATTTTGCCTGACCAGCGTCCTTTCACGCGCGTAGCATGCGAGAGCATCCGCTCAGAACTGTGAGGACTCCCGCATGATCTCCTGCCGACGTACGCTCATCGCCACCGCCGCCGCCATGGTCTCCGTGGCCCTGTTCACGGCCCCAGCTGCAGCCGCCGAACCCTTCGTGCTCGTGGACGATGCGTACCAGACGCCGGTGGGGCAGCAGCTCGTGGTGGCCGTACCCGGATTCCTCGGCAACGACACCCTCCCGTCCGACGTATTCGGCTTCCAGGACTCCGGCGACGCCCCGGACCACGGAGCCATCGACCTCCACGACGGCGGAGCCTTCGAGTACACCCCGGATGCCGGGTTCCGCGGAGTGGACACCTTCAAGTACGGCGTGCACGACAACACGACCAACGTGGAGAAGAAGGCCACGGTCACCATCACGGTCGGCGGGCCCGCACCGGTCGCGGTCGCTGACTCCTACGACACGGACGCGGGCGTGGCCCTCACCAAGGCGGCGCCGGGCGTGCGTGGCAACGACACGGGTCCGGGCACCACGACCCAGGTTGGTACCGCCACCAACGGGTCCGTGACGCTCGCCGGCGACGGAGGTTTCACCTTCACGCCCGCCGCCAACTTCGCGGGCATTGCGACATTCCAGTACAAGATCGTCGATCTCACGGCCACCCATGACTCGAGCACCGTCACGGTGACCATCACCGTGCATGCGGTGGAGTTCAACCCGGGTCCGACCGCGGCCATCAGCGGAACGGCTCGGATCGGCTCGACGCTGACTGCGGGTGAGGGAAGTGCCTCGCCGACGCCGGACTCGTATGAGTACCAGTGGTACGCCAACGGGGTGGCGATCGGTGGTGCGACGAACCAGACCTTCACCCTCACGAGTGCGCAAGTGGGCCAGGCGATCACGGTCAAGGTGACGGCCAAGAAGGCCGGCATCACCGAAGCGTCGGATCTCTCCGACCCGACACCGCTGGTCAGCTCGCTGACGGCCAAGCATCTCGAGCTGGAGACTTCGTCCAGCACCTATGCGGGCAACACCCTGACCGTGAAGATCGAGAAGCTGGCCAAGGGAGAGGCCTACACCATCCGGATCGACGACGTCGTCGTCAAGACCGGGGTCGCGAGCTCCGAAGGCAAGGTGTCCACCACGGTCAAGGTGCCGCTGACGATTGCTGCGGGTAGCCACACCATCACCGGTTTCGGTGCGTTCGAGGATCGCTTCGACGACGACGCGCTCACCCTCAAGTCACCCTCGGACCCTGACGTGGAGCTGAAGAGCTCGGTGAAGAAGGGCGGCACCCAGACGATTCATGTCGAAGGGCTGCTGAAGGGCGAGGCGGTGCGGGTCCGCTACGACAACGCCACTGTCTCGCCGTCCGGCGCGACCGCGAATTCCAGCGGCGAGTACACGCTGTCCTTCAACGTCGGCACGACGGTCGGCACTCATTCGGTCAAGGTCACCGGCCTGTACGACGGCCGGAACAAGACCAAGACCTTCAAGGTCACCAACTAGGCGAGCACGCGGCCGACGTCGAAGCTCATGCCGGGCCAGGCCTCGGCGACATGCTGGGCCTCGTGCTCGGTGCAGGGCGTCCACGTGCCGTCGTCCCTGATCTCGGCATGCAGCGAATCGCAGGCGACCCAGATGCGGAGCTCGTCGTCGAAGTAGTCGGCCCGGTCATCGCCATGGTCGCGGGCGTACTCGAACTCACCGGAGTCGAGGAGGGTGCGATAGAACGTCATGACTCCAGTGTCCACGGCCGTCCGTGCTGAATTCGAGCCGAATTCGCCGTAGGGCGAGACGTTCATCGCGTGTTCATGACCTCGTTGCCGGACCGCCTGCCCAGGTTCGTGCCGAGGTCCGAAATGCGTCGGCGAGCAGCTGGTGAGGCCCAGATTCAGACTTCGTGATTTCGCTGCCGGGACCGACCGCCGAGTCCTACGCTCGGGGCGTCGGGGGTTTGGCTCCATCCGCACGGTTGCCGTTCTGGCGGCCGAACTCCCTCAGGAGGGGACCATGCAACCTCCGTACATCCGCTCGACCCGTGGCCTGCGCCTGGCGTTGGCCAGCACCCTCGGCGCCGTCCTGGCCGGCCTGATCTTCGTCAGCCCTGCCGCCGCCGTCCCACCGCCGCCCGATTCCAAGGTGGCGCACGCTGACGACGTCTACGTGAAGTCTCAGTGTCGTTTCACCACCACGAGCGCCAACTACGCCGTGGGAACCGTGCGTGGCCGGCTGACCACGAACGTCCGGGCCAACGGCTTCAGCGGTGCCAGGAACGTCGCCGAGGTCCACGTCCAGTGCTTCCTCTACTCCAAGGACACCTTCGCCGAGGTCGCACAGATCTCCAACGTCGACGGGCTGCACGCCGCGTACGCGTCCGACCGCTTCACCGTGCCCGTCGCGACGGGATATTTCGTCTGTGTCCAGGCGCAGTACCGCCGCACCGACGGCATCCCGGTCAACCTCTCCACGGTCTGCGCCTAGCCGCACACAGACGAAGGCCCCGTCCGCATGGGCGGGGCGTTCCTGTGCAAGCGAATCTGCGCGAGCGGCGGTGTTGCGGAGGTCACTGCCCACGGCGACCATCGGATGGTGAATTCCCGATGGGTCCGTGACCACGGACTGCTGCTGGCCAACCTCGCACTGTTCGCGGTCTTCTTCGTGGGCATGATCCTCACCGGGGCGAAGGTCTACAGCGACGACCAGGTCGATCACGGCCATGCGGCGACCAGCCTGGGGCAGTACCTGCACTCGGGCGACGTCGTCGAGGCCACGTTCGAGAACTGGGAGAGCGAGTTCCTCCAGATGGGCATGTATGTGGTGCTGACCGCATATCTCTTCCAGCGCGGCTCGTCCGAGTCGAAGCCCGTCGGGAAGAAGGCACCTCAGGATGCGGATCCACGGCAGCACGGCAATGACGCCAAGGCGCCGTGGCCGGTGCGACGAGGCGGCTGGGTCCTCCATGTCTACGAGCGCTCGCTCGCGATCCTGTTCCTCGTGCTGTTCGTGATGTCGGTGTGGCTCCACGCCGCGGGCGGCGCTTCTGCGTACTCCGAGGAGCAGCTCGACCACGGAGGGTCGGCAGTCTCGACCCTTTCGTACATGGGGACGTCCCAGTTCTGGTTCGAGTCGTTTCAGAACTGGCAGAGCGAGTTCCTGGCCGTGGCCGTGATCGTCTGGGCCTCCGTCTACCTCCGCTACCGGGGGTCAGCGGAGTCCAAGCCGGTTGCCGACCCGCACACCGAGACCGGTGCCTGACGCGGCATCGGCGGTGGACAGGCGCATCCGGGTCATCGCCCCTAGGCTCCCTGCATGAACCTCATCGGACTGCTTGGCATCGTTCTCATCGTTCTCGGCATCCTCACCCTGATCGGCGTCGTCACGGGCGGGGTCGTCGCCGGCGTCGTCGAGCTCGTGCTCGGGGTCGTCCTGATCGGTGGCGGTGGCATGCGAGGGCGTCGCCGCCTGTTGTAGTCGCTCGGCTGGGCAGACGAATGCCCCGTCCTGTGGACGGGGCATTCGTGTGAAGCGGTGTGGAGGTCAGATCTCGTCGAGGGGTGCAGTGGCCGGGACCTCAGCCAGCTTCTCGGTCTCGTCGTGGATCGTGATGGCCACCTCGCGCAGCTTGTCTTCGTGCTGACGCGCGTGGTGGGCGCAGAACAGCAGTTCGGCGTTGCCTGCGAGCTCGACGCGGACATAGGCCTGGGCGCCGCAACGATCGCAACGATCGATGGCTGACAGACCAGACAACTGGGCGAGTGCCGTCACGATGACCTCAATTCATTGCTGACGATGACATCCGGAACAACATCCTTACACGGGCTGCTATTCCTCGCGTCGTGGACCGACATATGACATACATACTCCCCGAGCAGTCCAAACCGACGTAGGCGCACCGTCGGCGTGTGCGTGTCAGGACCGAGCGTCGCCGAGGCGCCGATATCCTGAGGGGGATTCCCCAGCCTGGAAAGGCCACCCCCTCGATGTCGACCTATGACGCCCGCAACCTCCTCGTCCTGGAGGGACTCGAGGCGGTCCGCAAACGTCCCGGCATGTACGTCGGCTCGACCGACACCCGCGGCCTCATGCACTGTGTGTGGGAGATCATCGACAACGCCGTCGACGAGGCCCTCGGTGGCCACTGCAAGAACATCCTCGTCGTGCTGCACGCCGATGGATCGGTCGAGGTCACCGACGACGGTCGCGGCATCCCGGTCGACAAGGAGAAGAAGACCGGTCTGTCAGGCGTCGAGGTCGTGTTCACCAAGCTGCACGCCGGCGGCAAGTTCGGGGGCGGCTCCTACGTCGCGACCGGTGGTCTGCACGGTGTCGGCGCCTCCGTCGTCAACGCGCTGTCCGCCCGCCTGGACGTCGAGGTCGACAAGGACGGCTCCACCTGGGCGATGTCGTTCCGCCGTGGCACGCCGGGGGAGTTCGCCGGGGACGGCTTCGGCGCCGACTTCGTCGCCGGCAACGAGCTGCGCAAGCTCGGCAAGGTCAAGAAGGGCGTCAGCGGCACGCGCATCCGCTACTGGGCCGACCCGCAGGTCTTCATCAAAGGTGCGGCCTACAGCTACGACGAGCTCGTCATCCGGGCACGCCAGACATCGTTCCTCGTCCCGGGCCTCGAGCTCGTCATCCGCGACGAGCGCGGCGATGAAGTGCAGACCGAGACGTTCCGCCACGACGGTGGCATCACGGAGTTCTGCGACTTCCTGGCCCCTGACGAGGCCGTCACCGACGTCGTGCGACTGCAGGGCGACGACTCGTTCACCGAGACCGTGCCGCTGCTCGACGACAAGGGCCACATGACGCCGCAGGAGGTCACCCGCGACCTCGCGGTCGACATCGCGCTGCGCTGGGGCACGGGGTACGACACCGAGGTGCGCTCGTTCGTCAACATCATCGCGACCCCCAAGGGCGGCACCCACGTGCAGGGCTTCGAGCGGGGTCTCACCAAGACGTTCAACGAGGTGCTGCGCGCCGGCCGCCAGCTCAAGCAGGCCGACGACGACGTCATCAAGGACGACGTCATGGAGGGCATGACCGCGGTCGTCACGGTGCGCCTCGCAGAGCCTCAGTTCGAGGGACAGACGAAGGAGGTGCTCGGCACACCGCCCGTGGCACGCCTCGTCAACAAGGTCGTCACGCGCGAGCTGAAGGCGTTCCTGACGTCCACGAAGGCTGCGCAGAAGTCCAAGGCCCGCCTCGTCATGGAGAAGGTCGTGAGCGCGAGCCGCACGCGCATCATGGCGCGCCAGCAGCGCGACACACAGCGCCGCAAGAACGCGCTTGAGTCGAGCGCCCTGCCGGCCAAGCTGGCCGACTGCCGATCGGCCGACGTCGAGCGCAGCGAGCTGTTCATCGTGGAGGGCGACTCGGCGCTCGGCACCGCCAAGTCGGCCCGCGACTCGGAGTTCCAGGCGCTGCTGCCCATCCGCGGCAAGATCCTCAACGTCCAGAAGGCCAGCGTCGGCGACATGCTCAAGAACGTCGAGTGCTCATCGATCATCCAGGTCGTGGGCGCCGGTTCGGGCCGCACGTTCGACATCGACACCGCGCGCTACGGGCGCATCATCTTCATGGCCGACGCCGACTCGGACGGCGCACACATCCGCTGCCTGCTCGCGACCCTGTTCTTCCGCTACATGGCGCCGCTGGTCGAGGCGGGCCGCGTGTTCACGGCCGTGCCCCCGCTGCACCGCATCGAGCTCGTCAACCCCAAGAAGGGGCAGGAGAAGTACGTCTACTCGTACTCCGACCCGGAGCTGCAGCGCATCCTCGCCGACCTGAAGCGACGCAACGTCCGCTGGAAGGACCCCATCCAGCGCTACAAGGGCCTGGGTGAGATGGACGCCAACCAGCTGGCCGAGACCACGATGGATCCGCGGCACCGCACGCTGCGCCGCCTCACGGTCGACGACGCCGAGCGGGCCACCGCAGTGTTCGAGCTGCTGATGGGCAACGACGTCGCCCCGCGCAAGGAGTTCCTCGTGTCGACTGGACCGCTGACGACCGACAGTCTCGATTTCTGACCGCTTTGTGACTTCCGTCAAAGTCACGACTGGTGAGCGAACAATCGCCTTGGCCCGTCGAGACCGCGAAGTTCGTGCTCGCCTCGGTCGAGGAACTCAATACCTGAACCTACGACGAGGTCCTTGACGGTGTTAGAAACGAGGATTTCGCGAGGGCCTGCTTGGCCCATCACTCGGGCGGCTGTGTGGACGGCGATCCCGCCGATGTCGTCGCCTCGCAGTTCGACTTCACCGGCGTGCAGACCGGCCCTGATTTCGATACCGAGGGAGAGGACTGACTCGCCGATGCTGGCGGCGCAGCGAATCGCACGAGCCGGTCCGTCGAATGTTGCGAGGACGCCGTCGCCTGTGTTCTTGACGACCCTCCCGCGAAACCGGCTTACCTCGTCGGCAGCTATCCGGTCGTGCATGTCAAGCAGGTCACGCCATCGTGCATCACCGAGCTCAGTGGCTTGCTGCGTCGAGGCAACAACGTCGGTGAATAGGACTGTCGCGAGTACACGGTCGTGTTCGGGGGCGCTGCGTGTGCCCGTCAGGAAGGCTTCTATCTCGCCAAGTGCGGCATCCTGATCGCCCGCAAAGAACAAGCAGTCCGCACCAGCGAGTTCGGTGTACTTCGCGCCATGAACGTGCTCAGCGATGTATCGACCGTTGTTGGCCCGCATGTACCGATTGCCTGAGTGATGCAGGACAAGGGTCGGTGCGCTGATGGCCGACAGCGCTGCCCGGACATCCCACTTGGTGCCATTCCGGTACATGCGGTAGGAAACGGATGGAGAGGCAGCGGATCGCCGAAAACGTGGCCACCAAGCTTTGAACGACTGGTCTGATGCGAGGCTGGGGGCCCACATTGCGAGGCTGGGGGCCCACATCTTGAGGCGGTCGGACTCAGCTCCAAAGATGGCCTCTGTGGACGCATCCACCAGGCTCTCAGGCATGCCAATTGGGTAGTCCCCGCGACGTAGGTAACTCGCAGCCCCATCGAGCGCCACGAGAGCACGAGTTCGCTCAGGGTGAAGGCCAGCGAAGAGCAAGGCCATTTGAACGCCCTCCATGTTGCCCAGAATCGCCGCTTCAGCGGACTCGGCATCGTCAAGGACGACTCGGATGTCGTCCGTCCACTGCTCAAGCGTTGGCAGTGCACCAAGCGGGACTGGATCAGAGACACCTGTTCCCCGTTTGTCGAATGCGATGACCCGACTGAAGCTGCCGAGCCTACGGAGAAATCGTTCGATGCGAGGCTGCTCCCACATCAAATCAATGTTCCAAAGCCATGGCGTGACGAACAGTAGGTCGAGGGCACCGCTTCCCCACACCTGATAGGCCACTTGCCCCTCTGGCCCGTCGGCGAACAACGTCTCCGGCTGAGCGGTCACGTCACAGGAATCCTTCCATGACCTCGTCCAAGTCATCACCGCGATGAACATACTTCCGGCAAGTATGGCCTTGAATCGCGATGGCTTGTCGCGATTGAGCCGACCCCGAAGGCTGCTGGGTCGCTTCTCGACCGGTCGGATGCACCCTTGATGGAGTTCATCGTGCAGAGCGCCTACGAGCTGGACGCCGACAAGATCGACGCCTGAGGTTCGTCGGGCAGTGTGGCCGGAGTCATGCTGCACAGGTGCGCTACGTCATACGGGCCAGCCCGCCGCGACACTCACACTTCAGGCAGGGGCACTAGTCCCGACCTGAGGAGCAGTCATGGTTCTGACCTTCGTGATCATCTTCCTGGTGGCATCGATCTGGGATGTCAGGCATGTCAACCGATTGCTCGGCACCACGATCAACCCCGGCCAGAAGCAGATCTACGACCAGTGATGTGTGAGGACCGTCAGGGCTTGGCGTGGCCGCGCGTCACCAGGACGTACTGACCCACGAGATCGCCGAGCAGGGCTCCCGATGAGACGTCGCTGGGCAGCTCGAGTCCGGCGTAGAGAGCGGCGAGGTCGACCTGCTGCTCCATCCAGGCGTACTGGTCTTTGCGGTACGGCGAGAGCTTGCCGAGGTAGCTGCGGGCCGCGGCGCTCATGGTGGCCTGGGTGGACGGGTAGTTGCACGAGCAGTCGGAGCGGACCGGCTTCTTGGCGCCGCTGCACGGCTTCGGCTGGCTCGCGGCGGGGCTGCCCGAGCGGTCCTGGGCGGCGGAGGCGACCTCGGACGCCAGCTTGAGCACGGTCTTGATCTCCGCAGCGCTGGGCTCGTCGTCCGACGTCGAGCGCAGCGAGAGCTGCTCGGACGTGAACGACGACCAGACGTCGTTGCAGCCGTGCTCGTTGAGCCACGACGCCGCTCGGTTGCCGGCGGCGTCACGCGACGACTTGAGCTGCTTGATCGTGGTCTGCTCGGTCTGACGCTGGATGCTGGAGGGCTCGGCGGGCAGCTGGGCGGCGGCCCAGGAGACGAAGCCCTCGTCGGCGGTGCCGGTGCCGTTCTCGCTCCACCAGCGCTGGATCAGCGTGCTCGCCGGACCCTTCTGCTTGTCGACCACACCGCTGACCGTGCGGAGGTCGCCGGCATCGAGCAGCGGGGGTGCAGGATCGGACGCCAGCGGATCCTTGGCGGTCGTCGCTGCCGGCTTGGAGGTCTTGGCGGGCGCCGGCGTGTTCGCGGTGTTGACGACCGGACCCTCGTCGACCGTGATCGGCAGGTACTTGTCGCCCGTGAACCCGACCAGCATCGCGAGGAGCGCGAGGATCGAGATGAAGACATAGCGGGCCGACCGGGACCGGGTGGTGGAGTCCATCGGGTCAGAATCCCACACCGCGGTTGTGCAGCACGCTGCCTTGCAGATTTCGGACGTCGTTGTCGGCGATTCCGGTGTTCATCGTCGAGGCGGCGGCGACGTACTTGCTGAACGACCGTGGCCGGGTGCCGAGACGGTTGAGGGCACGATCGGCCACACCGGGCGTCGACGGGCCCTTCGTCTCGATCAGCGCATAGCTGTCGTCCATCCAGACGTCACCGGTCTCCAGGTGGCAGACCAGCTTCCAGTCGATCGTGACCCGCGTGCCGTTGGTGATGTCGGCCAGGGTGGCGCGGGTGTAGCAGACCTCGGCGGCCGGGACGAGCTCGTCGACCCGCACTTCGGGGTGGCCGGCGAGGTGGAAGGCGACGAAGTCGGCCTCCTCGCCCTCGAGGTAGCCGTAGCGCGCGGGATCGCTCATGCCCATGACCTTCTGGGTCTCGCCGCGGTTGTCCTTGGTCTTGACCTCGATGCGGCAGAGGCCGTCCTCGACGTAAAGACGGCTGCGCACCTTCCAGCGGCGCCGGCGCTTCTGGACGTGCGACCGGGCGGCCTCGAAGCCGAGCGTGTCGAAGTACAACGTGCGGTAGGTCGTGTAGTAGCGATCGTTGATGTGGAGCACGCGGTGGGAGTCGGCGAGGTCGGCGACGAGCGCGCGCACCGTGTCGAGCGGGGCGATGTACTTGCGGTCGGTGCGGTGCATGAGGGCCGCGTGCTCGACGAGCTCCTCGAGGCCGACGGGACGAAGGGCGTCGACGCCCAGCAGGTGGGCACGGGCGATGTCGGACGTCAGGACGGGCTGGAGCGTCGTGACGGTGTCGCCGCTGTGCGGCTCGGTGACGAGCGCGGTCATGGGTTCATCGCTCCGCCATCAGCGTGGAGCTGCTCAGCCTCGGCGCGTCCCCATGCGGGGTCGACGACGTAGGAGATCGTGAGCTGCGTGGTCTCACGCACGAAGTCGATCTCGTCGATGACGATGCTGGTGACGTTGACGGCCAGCTTCTGCTCCAGCGCGGCACGCACCTCGGCGGGATCGGAGTACGCGTGCTCGAGCGTCAGCCGCATGACCCGCGTCGGGGAGTCGCCGCGGGTGTTGTCGGTGACGGCGACGACGAGCAGGAGCCCGGCGTTGATGATGAGCAGCAGGATGAACGGTCGATCGGGCAGGCCGTTGATGAGCCCGATGATCAGGGCGAGGAACGTGTAGGCGACGTCCTTGATGGTGAAGGCGGCGCTGCGCAGGCGGAGCATCGACAGCAGGCCGAACAGGCCGAAGCCGATGGCCGCGGGGAAGTTGCCCTGCGTCATGGCGGCGAGGGCCGCGAAGAGCCCGATGTTGAGCGAGGACAGGACCAGCGGCATCGACGGGACCGACTGCTGGCTGCGGTAGAGGACGCCCACCAAAAGGAGCATGGTGAGGATGTCGATACCGAAGCGACCCAGCAGGTCGAGGATGTCGGCTGAAATGTTCATATGAGGGATCCCGAGCTTCTCAACTCAAATAACGTGACGGCCGGAGGCCATCGGGGGCGGACGTGATGAGGAAGACGCGTCTCACTTTACAGAGAAGCCGCCGTCCATGGCCAACGAACAGGTCGCATCGGTGGAGATGCTTGTCACTTTGTCTGGACGTGTTGACGATACCGCCACATCGCCGCTGATCGGCGCATTTACCGCATTTCCAATGTCGCGAAGAGGCCCGTTGACCACCCCGAGATCGATACGATCTCGGCGTGAGCGACATCAGCGATCCGGGACGGGTCGGCCGCCGGGATCGCAAGCGCGCGCAGAAGGTCATCGACGCCGCCTATGCCGCCGGTCAGCTGACTGCCGCGGACCGTTCCCTGCGCACCCAGCGGGTGGATTCCGCCCACACCAAGGGTGATCTGGCCATCATCGTGCGCGACCTCACCAGGATCGCCCCCGCGGCCGCAGCGTCCGCCACGGTCGCCGCCGACACCACGCCGGCGCCGACGACGACACCTGGCCCGCAGCAGGCGCAGGCCCCGACGTCGCTCGGCTCGGCGATCCCGCCCGACCAGCTGAGAGCGATGTCACACGGCCGATCGGTGCCCACGATCGATGTCAGGGAAGCCGTGGGGTCGCTGGGCGTCGCCAACGTGAAGAAGGTGCGGCGGATCATCCTGATCGTCGTGGTCGGGTTCTTCCTGCTGTGCGGTCTCGGCATCACCGGCATCGTGACGGCGATCTTCAGCGGCATCAACGACGTCGCCAACCCGGGTGGCGGCGGCACCCCTGCCCAGACCGTGAACCTCCAGACCGCCAAGGGCTGGACCGAGCTGGTGACGGCCATCGACAAGGAGACCGGCACGAGCCGGGTGTACGACGCCGTCGTCTACCCCGAGTACGCCTCGGTCAACGCCGTCGCGGACGAAGGGGCGATGCGGTACGTCTACCGCGGCGGGAAGTTCGACCTGTTCAACAGCCCGGTGACCCCGGCGAACGGTCGGCCGATCGACCTTGCGGACATCGACGCCGACCTGATCGCCGGCCTGCCCGAGAAGACGGCGGAACGGCAGAAGATGCCCGACTTCGACTCGGCCTACCTCATCGTCAACACGGTGAGTGGGCAGCCGTCGATCATGGTCTACGTGCAGCAGACCGGACGCCTGTCACGATGGTCGATCTACGACCTGAAGGGCAACGTCACCGGCGGCACGCCGGGCTAGGGCTCGGTGACCGGCTCGAGCAGTCCGGTGTCGACGTCGTAGAGGAAGCCGCCCACGAGCACGTCGTCACCGATGAGCGGATGCGCCTTCACCTTCTCGACGTCGCCGAGCACGGTCGCCCTCTGGTCGTCGATGACGCCGAGCGACATCCACGACGCATCCATGCCCGCGCTGTCGCCCAGCCGGCTGCGCAGCTCGTCCTCCGTCGAGGACGCCATGGCGCAGCGGGTGTGCTCGACGATGAGGATGCGGTCGACGTCGAGCAGGTTGACGCCGAGCACGAGGGCGACGAGCGCCTGGTCGGTGACGCGTCCGCCAGGGTTGCGCAGGATCTTGGCGTCGCCGGGGGACAGGCCGATCATGCCGAGCGGGTCGATGCGCGAGTCCATGCAGGTGACCATCGCCACGCCGGCATGCGCCACGCCGTCGAACCCGGACAGCGTGAAGTTCCCGGCGAACTCGCGGTTGGCCGCGAGGAGGTCGGCGAAGTCGGCCATGGCCGAGAGCCTAGGGCGTGCCTATCCGGCGCGCTCGTGGGCATCGGCCGAGACCCGGGCGGCGGAAGGGCGCAGGAGCACCAGGGCGAGCACGGCCGCCGCCACCGCGCACACCGCGGCCCCGACGAACACGGCGTGCAGCTGGGTGATGCCGGCGTCACGCACGGCGTCGCGGTAGGCCTGGCACGCGGAGGCCGAACCGCCGCAGAGCTCGGCGGCGGGCGGGATCTTGCTCGACGCGTCGTAGAACGCGTGCAGGCCGATCGTCGTGAGCGCCGAGATCCCGAGCAGCATGCCGACCATCCGGGCCACGATCAGCAGCGCACTGGCGACACCGTGCACGGGCCCCTCGGTGTGCTCGAGGAGGGCGGCGTTCACGGGAGCGATGGCGAGCCCGAAGCCCAGACCACCGAGCACGAGCGAGAACGTCTCGATCTGGTGCTTGAGCGATTCGGCGTCCCAGGTGGCCATGTGCGCGAACGCGATGGCGCTCAGCAGCATCGCGACGGCGGTGAGCACATGGGCCGGCACGCGTCGCAGCAGCCATCCGCCCAGCACCGCTCCCACGGGCAGGGCGATGAGGAACCTCAGCAGCACGAGCGCGGCGTCGAGCTGGGAGTCGCGGTACACCGTCAGGCGGGCGAAGAACGGGATGTCGACGAGCGCGGCGATGAGGCTCGCACCGATGAAGAACGACACCACGAGTGCTCCCCAGGCCGGCCGTGAGCCGAGGGCGCCGCGCGGCACCAACGGCCGTGGGGCCGTGCGCTGGCGCCACCAGAACCCGGCGAAGGCGACCGCTGCGAGCGGCAGGAGCCAGGGTGCGCTGGGCGAGATCGCCGCGCTCTCCGGCTCGGCCGAGGCGAACGCGACGATGATCGCCCCCAGCCCGACAGTGAGCATCAGCGCGCCGCGCAGGTCGGTCTCGCGGCCGAGATGGGCCCAGTCGCGCCAGGCGAGAAGCGGTCGACGGGCGGTGGCCTGACGAATGATGAAGACCGCGGCGATGCCGAAGGTCGACAGGGCGATCGGCGTGAGCCAGCGGGACTCGCCGACGACCGGGAGGAACGCCAAGCCGCTCGTCACCCCGGTGGTGAGCACGTCCGGCTCGAGCATCACGAGCGAGAGGCCGACGAGTCCGAGCAGCCCCAGTGCCAGTCCGACGGCGTCGAAGCGTCCGGGTCGGTCGGGGGTCTTCTCCTCGACATCGCGCATCCGGACCATGGCGGCGGCCAGCACGAGGCCGACGGCGCAGTTGAGCCAGAAGATGTCGCGCCACGACCCGAAGGAGAGGACGACCGCTCCGTACAGCGGACCCACGACGCTGCCGAGCTCCTGCACGGCGCCGACGATCCCGAGCGGGAGGCCCCGTCGGGCTGGCGGCCACAGGTCGGCCACCAGGGCGAGGGTCGGCGGGATGAGGCCGCCGCCACCGATCCCCTGGATCAGTCGGCCGGTGACGATGCTGGGCAGGTCGTAGGCGGCGGCGGTGATGACCGAGCCGATCGCGAACACGATGAGTGAGCCGAGCAGGACGGGAACGCGTCCGCGCAGGTCCGAGATGCGCCCGATGAGTGGCAGGACGCCGACGTAGCCGAGCAGGAACCCGGACACGATCGGGGCGGCGCGCTGGAGCTGGTCGAGGTCGAGTCCGACCGTGGTCATCATGTCGGGCAGTGCCAGGACGACGACGTACGTGTCGGCGGCGGCGAACATGATCGCTGCCGCCGCGAGTCCGAGCAGGACCCGTGGCGCGGTCTGCCTCATCGTCCCTACGGGACCTTGATCGTGACGGGCTTGTCGGACGTCGAGAGCTTGACGGTGTAGGCGACGTCGCCGCCCGAGGGGTAGAACGGCCCGTACAGGGTGGCGTCGCGCAGCTCGTCCTTGTCGGTGAGGCGGTACTTCACCGTGAAGATGGACGCATCGTCCGCCGACGGGATGATCGTGCGGACCACGCTGCCGGGCAACGTGCCGGTGATGGACGTGAGCACGTCGGAGCCGTCGCGCGACTTCTTGCCGGCCTTCAGGCTCTTGGTGCGTTCGAGGATCTGGGTGATGCCGTTCTCGGCGTCGAGCAGGGCTGCCGGGTCGGGAGCCTTGAGCGAAGCCGGATCGATCTTGAGGTAGAGCGGCGAGAAGCTGGTCTTGGCCTTGAGCGTGCCGTCCGCGGAGACGACGTCGGCGGTGAGCGTCGACCCACCCGTGACGACCTTCACCTTGCCCTTGAACGCCGGCGTGTGGTTGCCCTGCCCGGTGGCCGAGAGGAGGCCCGTGACGCCGTCGGGCAGCGACGGCGTGGAGAGGGAGATGTTGACCGTCTCGGCCTCGTCGATGGTGGTGCGGGCGGCGGACAGCCGCTTCGCAAGCTCGCTGGTGTCGGCCTTCTTGCCGCCGGAATCGCCCTGGCACCCGGCCAGGAGCAGTGCAGCGGCCAGCGCTGCCAGGAGTCGGGTTCGCACGGGCTCAGTCTTGCACGGGCCGGGGAAGGGCTCGTTCGCTCAGAGACGCTGTACTGATCACGGCGAGACGCTGTACTGATCACGGCGAGACGCTGTACTGATCTACGGCGAGACGCTGTATTGATCTACGGCGAGACGCCGGGCAGCTGGGCGACCGGACCGGCGACGGCCAGCAGCGGCTGCGCGGCGGGGACCCCGGAGGCATCGCGCCGGTCGGTGGGCTCGGGCAGCTCGACGGGCGATCCGCTGGTGGCGCACGCGACGGGTGACCCGTCACCGACCCAGGCCAGGATGAGGCCGTCCTCGCCCTTGAGCAGGCGCTGGCAGCGCACGCCCCCGGTGGCACGGCCCTTGGCGGGGTAGACGCCGAGCGGGCTGACCTTGACGCTGCCGGTCTGGGTGCCGGGCAGCGCGTCCTTCGAACCGGCCACCGTGACGACGTGAGCGCTGTCGACGTCGCTCACGACCCCGAACGCGACGACCTTGACGTCGTCGGCCAGCTTGACGCCTGCGACGCCTCCGCCGGATCGACCCTGGGGCCGCACGACGGACGCGTCGAACCGCAGGAGCTGGGCGTCGGACGTGACGAACGCGAGCTGCTCGTCGCCGGTGCGCAGCGGAGCCGCCCCGACGACCTCGTCGCCGTCGGCCAGCGACATGAGGTCCCACTCGTCGCGGTTGCTCAGGTGGTCGGGCTTGACCCGCTTGACCACGCCGGCGCGGGTGCCGAGGGCGATGCCGGGGCCGTCGTCGTCGAACGTCATGAGCGTGAGCGGGCGGTCGTCGAGGTGCACGAGCTCACGCAGCGGGACGCCGCCCTGCAGGTGCGGAGCAGACGAGGTGGGCGGAATCGACGGGATCTCCACGACGCTGAGACGGCGCACCCGGCCGCCCGACGTGACGAGCCCGACCTGTCCGCGTGCGGTGGTGCGCACGGCGGCGACGATCGTGTCGTGCTTGGCCCGGCGGCCGATCTCGCCGAACGGTGCGTCGTCGGTGGTGCGGGCCAGCAGCCCGGTGGCGGACAGCAGCACCCAGCAGGGGTCGTCGGCGACCTCGAGCGGTGCGGCGGCGGTGACGGCCTGGCCGGCCGCCTCGAGCAGCACGGTGCGACGAGGGGTGCCGAACTGCTGGGCCATCTCGTCGAGCTCGTCGCCGACGACCGAGCGCAGCATCGCGTCGTCGGCCAGGATCGCGTCGAGCTCGTCGATGGTCGCGCGCAGCTGCTCGGACTCCTTCTCGAGCTCGAGGCGCGAGAACTTGGTGAGCCGGCCGAGCTGGAGATCGAGGATGTAGTCGGCCTGCAGGTCGCTCAGGTCGAAGACGCTGGTGAGGCGTTCGCGGGCCTGGGCACGATCGTCACTGCCGCGGATGAGCTGGATGACCTCGTCGAGGTCGAGGATCGCGATGAGCAGGCCGTCGACGAGGTGCAGGCGCTCAGCCGCCTTGCGCCGGCGGTAGGACGTGCGCCGCCGGACGACGTCGTAGCGGTGCTCGAGGAACACCGTGAGCATCTCGTGCAGCCCGAGCGTGCGCGGCTGACCGTCGACGAGCGCCACGGCATTGATGCCGAACGACGTCTCCATCGGCGTGGAACGGTAGAGCTGGTCGAGGAGGACCTCGGGGTTGATCGAGCTCTTGACCTCGATGACGAGGTTCAGCCCCTTGTGGCGGTCGGTGAGGTTCTTGATGTCGGAGATGCCCTGCAGCTTCTTGGACTGCACGAGCTTCTTGATGGCCTCGATGACCTTCTCGGGGCCGACGTTGTAGGGCAGCTCGGTGACGACGATGCCGCGCTTGCGGGGCGTGACGTTCTCGATGCGGGCGGTGGCGCGCATGCGGAACGAGCCGTTGCCGGTGGCGTAGGCGTCGCGGATGCCGTCGAGGCCCACGATCTTGCCGCCGGTGGGGAGGTCGGGTCCGGGGACGAACTTCATCAGGTCGTCGAGATCGGCGGCCGGATGGTCGATGAGGTGGCGGAGGGCCTGCACGACCTCGACGAGGTTGTGCGGGGCGATGTTGGTGGCCATGCCGACGGCGATGCCCGACGCTCCGTTGACCAGGAGGTTGGGCAGTGCGGCCGGGAGCACGGACGGCTCGGTCTCGCGACCGTCGTAGTTGGGGCGGAAGTCGACGGTGTCCTCGTCGATCGACGCCGTCATCGCCTCGGCGGAGGGGTCCATGCGGCACTCGGTGTAGCGCATGGCCGCCGGCGGGTCGTCTGGCGAGCCGAAGTTGCCGTGCCCGTCGATGAGCGGGAGCCGCATCGACCACGGCTGCACCAGGCGGACCAGGGCGTCGTAGATCGCGCCGTCGCCGTGCGGGTGCAGGCGACCCATGACCTCGCCGACGACGCGGGCACTCTTGACGTGACCGCGGTCGTGCCGCAGGTTCAGGTCGTCCATCGTGTAGAGCGTGCGCCGCTGCACGGGCTTGAGGCCGTCGCGGGCGTCAGGGATCGCGCGGGAGTAGATCACCGAGTAGGCGTACTCGATGTAGCTCGAGTTCATCTCGTCCGTGATGTCGGTGTCGATGATGTGCTCGTCGAACTCCTCCACCGGTGCTGCCGTCTTGCGAGCCATGCGTCCTCTCCCGGACCGTCGAACCGTGCGTGCCGAAGCCTGTCTGTCGAACCCTCATTCTCCCGCGTTCGCGGGCCGGGTGTCTCCTGCCACGCCGTGTGCCGCGACCGATACCGGCCGCTAGGTTGGCTCCGTGAGCGACCTGCCCGTCGAGGACCCGCAGTGGGACGCCGACGTCCTGCTCAAGGACGGTCGTGTCGCCCAGCTGCGGCCCATCGTCCCCGATGACGCCGAACGGCTGGTCGACTTCTACTCACGTGTCTCCGACGAGTCGAAGTACATGCGATTCTTCGCGCCCTACCCGAAGCTCTCGGCGAAGGACGTCGAGCGCTTCACCCACGTCGACCTCGATCGCCGGGTGGCGTTCGTGGTCACGCTCCACGATCTCATCATCGGGGTCGGACGTTACGACGTGGTTCCCGACGTGCTCGGCGCAGACGGGGCCGATGACGACACCGCCGAGGTGGCGTTCCTGGTGGAGGACGCCCACCAGGGCCGTGGCGTGGGCCAGCTGCTGCTCGAGCACCTCGCGCAGGCCGGTCGCGAGCGTGGAGTGCGACGCTTCGTCGCCGAGGTCCTGCCGGCCAACAACCGGATGCTGCAGATCTTCCGCGAGATGGGCTACCAGGTGGAGGGCACGGTCGAGGGGGGCGTGCAGCGGCTGGCCTTCCGCATCCAGTCGACCGACACGGCCATCGGCGTCATGCGCGCCCGTGAGCAGCGGGCCGAGGCCGCGTCCATCGAGCGCATCTTCGCCGCCCGCAGCATCGCCGTCGTCGGCGCGAGTCGCCGCCAGGACTCGATCGGGCAGGCCATGGTGCGCAACCTCGTGCTCGGCGACTACCAGGGCAGCGTCTACGCGGTGAACTCGCAGGCCGAGGCGGTCTCCGGCCTGCCGGCGTACAAGACCGTCCAGGACGTCCCCGACGACGTCGACCTGGCGATCGTGGCCGTGCCGTCGGAGTCCGTCACCGACGTCGTGCTCGACTGCGCGGCCAAGGGCGTGCACGGCCTGATCGTCATCTCCGCAGGGTTCGCCGAGGAGGGATCGGAGGGACGCAAGCGTCAGCGCGCCCTCGTGAACCTGAGCCGCAGCTACGGGTTGCGACTCATCGGGCCCAACTGCCTGGGCGTCATCAACACCGCGCCCGACCTGCAGCTCAACGCGTCCCTCGCGCCGACGATGCCGCCACCCGGTCGGGTCGGGTTCTTCTGCCAGTCGGGCGCACTGGGCACGGCCATCCTCGAGTCGGTGTCGCGGCGCGGCCTCGGCCTGTCGACGTTCGTCTCGGCCGGAAACCGCGCCGACGTCTCGGGCAACGACCTGCTCCAGTACTGGCAGGAGGACGCCGCCACCGAGGTCGTGCTGCTGTACCTGGAGTCGATCGGCAACCCGCGCAAGTTCTCGCGCATCGCCCGGCGCGTGTCGCAGACCAAGCCGATCGTTGCGGTCAAGTCCGGACGGTCGACGCAGGGAGTCCCGGTCGGCCACGCGGTCAAGCGCAGCTCGGCTCCGCAGGCCGCGGTCGACGCGATGTTCCGCCAGGCCGGCGTCATCCAGGTCGACAACCTCGACGAGATGTTCGACGTCGCCCAGCTGCTGGCCCACCAGCCGCTGCCGTCCGGCAACCGGGTCGCCGTCGTCGGCAACTCCGACGCCATGGCCCTCCTCGTCACCGACGCCGCCACCGAGGCCGGGCTGCAGGTCTCCGAACCCGTGTCGCTGGGCGCCAATGCCGGAGCAGACGACTTCGAGATCGCCCTGGAGACGGCGCTCGCCAGTCCGGACGTCGACGCCCTGATGGCCGTGTACGTCCCGCCGATCAACACCAGCGGCGACGAGGTGGCCAACGTGCTCGCCGCGGTGGGGGAGCAGTCCGACAAGCCGATCGTCTCGACGTTCCTCGGCAGCGAGGGCGTGCCCGAGCTCCTGCGCGTCACCGACGTGCAGGGTGGCGCTGCCGGCCGCGGTTCCGTGCCGTCGTACGCGGCACCGGAGTCCGCGGTGCGAGCCCTCGCCCGCGTGGTCAACTACGCCGAGTGGTGCTCACGCGACCACGGCACGTTCCAGGCCGCGCTCGACCATCGCACGGGCGACGCTCGTGCGCTCGTGCGTGAGGTCCTCGCCGAGGCGCCGCGCGGCGCGATCCTCTCCACCGAGCAGGTCCACGACCTGCTCGCCTGCTACGGCATCGACCTGTGGCGGTGGATCAACGTGCACACCCGCGAGGAGGCCATCGCGGCAGGGGAGGAGCTCGGCTGGGACGTCGTGCTGAAGGCGGGCAGCGAGCACCTGCGGGCCCGACCCGACCTGATCCACATCTGGCGCGACGTGACCGACGCCGATCAGATGGCCCAGGCCTGGGACGACCTCACCGGCTGGACCGGCATGCGCTCCGACACCCGGTTCTTCGTCCAGGCGGCGGCGCCCGACGGCATCCCCGTGTCGTTCGCGGTCACCGAGGACCCGCTCTTCGGCCCCCTGGTCTCGTTCGGGCTGGCCGGCGCGCCGAGCGACCTGCTCGGCGACCGGTCCTACGGCATCCCGCCGCTCACCGACAGCGATGCCACGTCGATGATCTCCGGTCTGCGTTCCGCGCCCCTCCTGTACGGCTACAGGGGCTCAGACGCGGTCGACGTCGACGCCGTGCAGGACGTCATCCTGCGGCTCGCGTCGATGAAGGACGACCTCCCCGAGATCGCCGAGCTCGACCTCGAGCCGGTGCTCGTCGGCAAGAACGGCCTCACCGCCCTGAGCGCCCGGGCGAAGGTCGTGCCGTCGGCCGATCGGCGAGGTGAGTGGTACGTTCGGCGGCTCAGCCGGCAGGTGGTGACGGGAGATACGCTGACGTGATGAGCATCGACCGCACGCCTGAGGTTTTCGACGAGGTCTCGCGCAGCGGCTACTACCCGGAGATCGTGGCCGACGGGCTCCGCGACGCCCTTGCCGACGAGTCCGTCACCGCCTACGTCCTGCACCACGAGCCGACGTTCGATCGCGACGAGATCCGCCGCCACATGACGGTGCTCGCGCTCACGCCCGGCCGAGTCGTGCTGGTGCACACCGACGAGCACCCGCCCGACGACCTGCTCCCCAATCCCTACACGTCCACCACGAGCGAGGCGGTGCCCGTCTCGCAGGTGCGCTCGGTCGTGGTCACGCGCATGGTGTCGACGACGTCGAAGCAGCTCGAGGAGGTCGTGCTCACCGTGGGGTGGGGCGCGGTCTCGCGCCTCGACATCGAGCCTGCGGCGTGCGACGACCCCGACTGCGAGGCCGACCACGGCTACACCGGCAACCTCACCGGTGACGACTTCTCGTTGCGGCTGAGCACGGCGGCCGACGGCGGTGCGGCAGTCCGCCGACTGCTCGACTTCGCCCGCACCCTGTCCGCCGCCACCACGCAGGCCACCGCGGCCGGTCACGCCTGATGGCCCCATCTTGAGGGAACTGTCGTGATGGAGCTGACCGGTCCGGCCGTGTCCTCGTACGGCCCACGGGGCCGGCACTCGCTCGACGAGATCCTGCCGTCGGTGGGCGGTGCCCTCGGCATCCCCGGCTTCACCGACGTCCTCGGGCTGCCTGAGGCGCCGCGATTCGTGGTGATGGTCATCGACGGGCTGGGCACGTCCCTCCTGCGCGAGAACGCCGCGTCTGCACCGTTCCTGAGCTCCCTCCCGGGCATCGACGACATGGTCTGCGGCGTGCCGTCGACCACGGCCACCAGCCTCACGTCGCTCGGCACCGGCCTGCGCGCCGGTGAGCACGGCATGGTCGGCTACACGAGCCGGGTGCCGGCCACGGGCGAGCGACTCAACGCCCTCACGTGGGATCAGCCGGTCGTGCCGGAGGAGTGGCAGCCGCACCGCACGGTCCTCGAGCTGATCCAGGACGCCGGCGTCATGGCGGCCTCGGTCAACGATGCCAAGTTCGCGTCGTCGGGACTCACCCTGTGCAGCCAGCGCGGCGTTCCCTTCCACGGCGTCAACTCGACCTGGGAGCGACTCGACGTCGTCATCGACGTCGCGGAGTCCGCGCCTCGAGGCGTGGTCTATGCCTACGAGTCGCGGCTCGATCACACCGGACACGCCAAGGGATGTCGCTCCAAGGACTGGCGCGAGGCGCTCACCGCGGTCGACGCCGAGGTCGCCGACATGCGGGCCGCGCTGCCTGCCGACAGCGTCCTCCTCGTCACCGCCGACCACGGGATGATCGACCTCCCGCAGCGCAACCGGTTCGACGTCGACGCCCAGCCCGGCCTGCGCGAGGACGTCGTGATGATCGCCGGCGAGGCGCGGTTCCGCCATCTGTACACCCGCAGCGGCGCCGAGAACGACGTCGCCGCGCGCTGGCAGCAACGCCTGGGGGAGCGAGCGGTCGTCAGCACGCAGCAGGCCCTGGGCGACTGGTTCGGGCCGATCGCCCCCGAGGTGCGCGGCCGCATCGGCGACGTCGTGGTGGCGGCGCTCGGCGACTTCGCGGTGTTCTCCTCCGAGGACTTCGCGATCGAGATGAAGATGCACGGCTTCCACGGCTCCGTCACCGAGGACGAGCTGGGCATCCCGCTGCTCGTTGCCGGCTGAGCCGGGCCGTCGGGTCTGCGAGGATGACGACGTGGCAGAGCTGAACTTCTACTCCGGCACCATGGACTGCGGCAAGAGCACCTTGGCCCTCCAGATGGACCACACCCATCGCTCCCGCGGCCGCGTCGGGCGGGTCTTCACGTCCCGTGACCGCGCCGGCGAGGCCACCCTGTCGAGCCGCCTTGGTCTCGAGGTCGACGCCATCGAGGTCACGCCCGAGCTGCACTTCTGGCACTACGTCGTCGACGAGCTCACCCAGGGCGGACGCATCGACTACCTCGTCTGCGACGAGGCCCAGTTCTACACCCGGCAGCACGTCGACCAGCTCGCCAAGGTCGTCGACGAGCTGTCGATCGACGTGTTCGCGTTCGGCATCCTCACCGACTTCCGGTCGCGGCTCTTCGAGGGCTCGGCGCGCCTCGTCGAGCTCGCCGATCGCGTCCACACCCTGCAGGTGGAGGCGCTGTGCTGGTGCGGTGAGAGAGCGACCCACAACGCGCGCACCGAGAACGGTGAGATGGTCACCGAGGGCGAGGTCATCGTCGTCGGCGACATGGAGGACGAGGACCGTCCGGAGCCCTCGATCGGCTACGAGGTCCTGTGCCGTCGCCACCACCGGCGTCGCATGACAGCCGCTGCCGCACGGGCCGCGGCCTTGTCTCCGGACGTGCTGCCGTTCGGCTGATCCGTAGGCTGGATGCATGAGCCTTTCGCACCGCAAGCTCGGGTCCAGCCAGCTGACCGTGCCGGTCGTCGGCATCGGCTGCAACGCCTTCGGGACACGGATGGACCTCGACCAGGTCACGGACGTGGTCGACGCGGCCATCGAGCACGGAGCGACGTTCTTCGACACGGCCGACGTCTACGGGCTCGGCTCGAGCGAGGAGCTGCTGGGCCGTGCGCTCGGTTCCCGTCGCGACGACGTGGTCATCGCCACGAAGTTCGGCATGGACATGAAGGGCCACAGCGGCGACGACGGCGGACGCCGTGGCTCGCCGGCCTACATCCGCACCTCCGTGGAGGCCAGCCTGCGACGGCTCGGCACCGACTACATCGACCTCTACCAGCTGCACGTCCCCGACCCGCGGACACCGATCGAGGACACCCTCGAGACCCTCGACGACCTCGTGACGGCCGGAACGGTGCGGGCCATCGGGTGCTCGAACCTGAAGGCCTGGCAGGTGGTCGACGCGGCATGGACGTCGCGCACACGCGACCTCGCCTCGTTCGTCACGGCACAGAACGAGTACTCGCTGTACAACCGCACGGCCGAGCTCGAGCTGACCCCGGCCTGCCTGGAGCTCGGCATCGGCATCCTGCCCTACTTCCCGCTCGCCTACGGGCTGCTCACCGGCAAGTACCGGCGCGGCGAGGACGCCCCGGCCGGCTCGCGGTTGTCGTTGTCGTCCCAGGCCCGGCGGCTGGCCGACGCCGACTGGGACCGGATCGAGGCGCTGCAGGCGTTCGCCGACGCGCACGACGTCTCGCTGCTCGAGGTCGCGATCGGTGGCCTCGCCGCCCAGCCCGCGGTCGCCAGCGTCATCGCGGGGGCGACCCGTCCCGAGCAGGTCGAGTCCAACGTGCGGGCGGCGACCTGGGAGCCCTCGGACGAGGAGCTCGACGAGCTGGCGTCGATCGGGCGCGCGACCCAGTCGTACACGACGTTCGCCGACTGACGTCGGGAGAAGAGTTTGCGTCGGGCCGGGAAGCGCCTCACGGCGCGTGGCCGCTCGTAGCGGCTAAATGTTGGGACCCGGGGCTGCCACGGCCCGACGCCTGATCAGCCTAACCGAGGGTGGCGACCAGACAACACCAACCGGACACGTTTCGCGGTTCGCGAAACGGGACGCGCGGTTCAGTGCAACGTGCCCTGACGCTCGAGCGACGCGGCCCGGCGCAGGTGCGTGGCCATGTCGACGATGCGCGCGGCACTGGCCGCGTCGCAGTGCTCGAGCTGTGCCCGCCCGACGCCCACGATGTGCGCGAACGCGGCCGCGCGGTCGAGCGTGACGTCGAAGTCCTCTCCGACGATGCCGCGCACGACCGTGTCGACGAGCATCAGCACCTCGTCGGGCCCGGGCGGGTCGACGACGCCGGCCAGCACCTCGTGGACGGGTGCGTAGGCCTTGCCGGCCGCGAACTCACGGGCCGCCTCCTCGGGCTCACCGTGGACCCAGGTGCGCAGCAGGTAGAGGCGCCAGAGCGCGCCGGCCACGGTGTCGGGTGCGGCGTGCGACCAGAGGTCGGCGATGACGCCGAGCCCTTCCTCGTCGGCGAGGTGGAGCACGCGCGTGACGAACCCGGCGTCGGTCTCGTCGTGGGGGCCGCGCACGAGCAGGTGGGCGATGCGATGACCGGCGGCGGCGAGCTCAGCAGGATCGGCGTCCTCGGCCTGGGCCTCGAACACCTGGGGCCCGGGCAAGGATGGTCGGCGGTAGCCGCTCATGCGCTCGGTCATGGGGACACGTTAGTCCGCACATGGTCAGGACGCGCGGACCTCCTCGCGCGGCGCCGGCGTGGGCGCCTTGCGGAGGTAGAGCCACAGCACCGGCACGACGTAGGCGATCCACGCGATCACCTGGAGCCAGGACGGGTCGGGCTGGAAGTTGACGGTGCCTTTGAGCAGCGTGCCGTACCAGCTGTCCTTGGGAATGATGTTCGTGATGTCGAACGCGAGGTTCGTGAGACCCGGGAGCACGCGGGCCTCCTGGAGGTCGAAGATGCCGTAGGCGAACACGCCCGCGGCCACGATGATGAGGAGCGCACCGGTGACGGTGAAGAAGACCGAGAGGTTGATGCGCAGCGCGCCCCGGTAGATGAGCCAGCCGAGGGCGACCGCGACGAGGATGCCGAGGGTGGAGCCGACGAACGGCCCGCTCGTGGTGCTGCCGATGATCGTCGCCCAGATGATGGCCGCCGTCTCGAGACCCTCGCGTCCGACCGTCAGGAAGGCCACGGTCGCGAGCGCCAGTGATCCGAGCGCGAGCGCGTCGGACATCTGGGACTCGAGCTCACGCTTGAGGTGCCGCGCGGTGCGACGCATCCAGAAGATCATCCAGGTGACCATGCCGACGGCGATGATCGACAGGGTGCCGCCGACGATCTCCTGGGCCCTGAAGGAGAGCTGGTCGACCACGAGGGTGATGACCGTGAAGACAGCCACGACCAGCGCGAGGGCGGTGCCGACGCCCCACCACACGAACCGGATCTCGCGTCGTCGTCCGGACTTGACCAGGTAGGCGATGAGGATGCTGACGATGAGGCTCGCCTCGAGGCCCTCACGCAGCCCGATCAGGAAGTTGCCCAGCACACGGGCAGTCTACGCAGGGTTGGCTAACCTGACAAAAGGGCATCGGCGACCGCCGCCGCCGTCAGGTCGACCTGCCACGGACGCGCTCCGCCCGCCGTCATCACGTCGCTCACCGACCCCGCCGAGATGTCGTCGGGTGGTTCCCAAGCGAGGCCGCGCACGAGCTGCGGGGAGAGCAGGTTCTCGGTCGGGAGGTCGTGCTCGTCGGCCAGTGCGGTGATGGCCTCGCGGCAGCGGCCCAGGCGTTTCGCGGCCTCGGGGAACTTCTCGGGCCAGGCCCGTGGGGGTGGTGGGCCGTCACGTCGGGGCGAGGTGGTCGGCAGGTCGGTGTCGGGCAGCGCGAGGGCTCGCTGGATGGCCTCGTGCCATTGGCTCGCGAAGCGTCGCGGGCCGCGGTTGCGCATGACCTTCATCTCCTTGAGCTGGGCCTGGCTCGCCGGTGCCGTGCGGGCCATCTCCAGGATCGACGGGTCGGGGAGGATGCGTCCGGGCGTGACATCGCGCTCGGCGGCGATGGCGTCGCGGGCCTCCCAGACTTCGCGCACGATGGCGAGCGCGCGCCGTCCGCGGGCCTGGTGGATGCCCGACGTGCGCCGCCACGGCTCGTGACGTGTGGGTGGGCCGTCGAAGGAGAGCAGTGCCTCGAAGTCCTGCTCCGCCCACTCCCGTTTGCCGGCCTCGTCGAGGTCTGCCGCGATGTGGTCGCGGAGCTCGATGAGCACCTCGACGTCGAGGGCCGCGTAGACGAGCCATGGCTCCGGCAACGGCCTGGTCGACCAGTCGGCGGCCGAGTGCTCCTTCGCGAGGCTGTGGTCGAGGTAGTGCTCGACCAGAGAGGCCAGACCGACCCTCGGCAGGTTGAGGAGGCGCCCGGCGAGCTCGGTGTCGAAGAGCCGGCGGGGCGTCAGACCGATCTCGGCGAGGCACACGAGGTCCTGGGTGGCAGCGTGCAGGATCCACTCGGAGTCCCCGATGGCGGCGTCGAGCGGAGCCAGCCCGTCGAACCCGATGGGGTCGATGAGGGCCGTGCCCGCGCCCTCGCGACGCACCTGCACGAGGTAGGCGCGCTGGGAGTAGCGGTAGCCGGAGGCGCGCTCGGCGTCGAGGGCGACCGGGCCGGAGCCGGCGGCGATCGCGTCGCAGTAGGGCTGCAGCGTGGAAGCGTCCTCGATCACGGGAGGAAGGGGATCGCGCAGCTCCAGTCGCGGTGGAGGCGGCGGCGGGGGTGGAGGTGGAGCGACCTCCTCAGCGGTCAACGGGTACCTCGCCGTCGCGGCTGCAGCGGAATGACGCCCGGCGCGAGGGGCGGCAGCCCGGCGATCGCGCACAGGAGGTCGGCCCAGGCGCTGATGTGCGCACCCATGTCGTCGGACGACGGTGTCCAGGAGGCACGGACCTCGATCTGGGCGTCCGCTCCGTCGGGGGCCATCTCTCCGAACCCTTCGGTGTGCACGACGGTGACGCTGCCGCTCGGAGCGATGTAGTGGCCACCGTGGGAGTCGAGGGCGTCGGTGAGCCAGCTCCACCCGACGGTGGGCAGCGCCGGGTCGGCCGCCATCTCGGGCTCGACGTCGGCGCGGGCGAAGGTGACGCAGCGGAACGTGCCGCCCCAGGCGTCGTTGCCGGCCGGGTCGTGCAACAGGATGAACCGCCCGGTGCCGAGCTCCTCGCCGGACGCTCCGGGAGGGATGCCGACCAGGACGTCGCCGCTCACGGCATGCGCGAACGGGGCGATGCGCTGGGGCGCCGGCATGGTGTCGACGACGACCTCGGGACGCAAGACAGCGCGGCCCACCTGCTCGACTGCTGCGATGAAGGCCGGGGGAGTGCGATCGATCTCGCTGTGAACACCCACACCGTGATCGTAGGCGTGTCGGCGGTCACGTGAGGGCTCCGACACTCCCGCAATGCCCTTGAGGGACGTGAGCATGGTCGCCTGACTCGCTTGCGTCTGCCCTGACACACTGGTCAGTGTGACCGCGACCTCTGACAGCGCCTTCCTGCGCGCCTGCCGCGGCGAGCCCGTCGACCATGTGCCCGTCTGGTTCATGCGCCAGGCCGGCCGTTCGTTGCCGGAGTACCTCGCCATCCGCGAGGGCGTCCCGATGCTGGAGTCGTGCTTTCGCACCGACATGGTCGTCGAGATCACCATGCAGCCGGTGCGACGGTACGGCGTGGACGCGGCGATCTTCTTCTCCGACATCGTCGTCCCGCTGAAGGCGATCGGCGTCGATCTCGACATCGTCCCGGGCACCGGACCGGTGGTGCCCGAGCCGATTCGCGGGCGCGACCAGCTCGACCAGCTCCGGGATCTCGAGCCCGACGACGTCGCGAGCATCACCGACGCGGCCAAGGCGCTGGTCGGCGAGCTCGGCGGCACGCCGCTCATCGGGTTCGCCGGCGCTCCGTTCACCCTCGCGTCGTACCTCGTCGAGGGCGGGCCGTCGCGCGACCACCGGCTCACCAAGGAGCTGATGTACGGCGAGCCCGAGCTCTGGCACGCGTTGCTCGGGCGCCTCGCGGTGATCGCCGGGCAGTACCTGCGGCTGCAGGTCGAGGCCGGCGCCTCGGCGATCCAGCTGTTCGACTCGTGGGCCGGCGCACTGTCGCTCACCGACTACCTGGAGTACGTCGCGCCGCACTCGGAGGCCGTGCTCGCCGCCGTGGCCGACCTCGACGTCCCACGCATCCACTTCGGCGTCGGCACGGGCGAGCTGCTCGGGGCCATGGGCGACGTGGGCGCCGACGTCGTGGGCGTCGACTGGCGGGTTCCGCTCGACGAAGCCGTCCGACGCATCGGCCCGGACCGGTCCGTGCAGGGCAACCTCGACCCGACGGTGCTGTTCGCACCGACCGAGCTGGTCCACGCCCGCGCGGCCGAGGTCATCGCCGCAGGGCGTACCGCTCGCGGCCACGTGTTCAACCTCGGCCACGGGGTGCTGCCGGCCACCGATCCCGACGCCCTGGCCCGGCTGGTCGACTTCGTCCACGCGTCGGGCTGAGCGGCTGATGCGCGTCGCCATCGTGGGCGGAGGCGTGGCCGGACTCACGGCTGCGTACGAGCTCGGCAAGGCGGGCGTCGACGTGGTCGTGCTCGAGGGGTCGGACCGGATCGGCGGAAAGCTCCGGCTCGCCGAGGTCGGGGGCGTGACGCTCGACGTGGGCGCCGAGGCGCTGCTGGCCCGGCGTCCCGAGGCGACCGACCTGTGCGCCGAGCTCGGCCTCGGCGACACCGTCGTGCATCCGTCGGCCACCTCGGCGGCCATCTGGACGCGCGGCGCTCTGCGACCGATGCCGCCGACGGTGCTGGGCATCCCGGCCGACGTCGACGCCCTGATGGCGTCCGGGATCGTCGACCGTCCGCCGGTCTCGCGACCCGTTCCGGCGCCGAAGGACGACGTCTCGGTCGGCGAGTTCGTGCGTGCAGGCGTCGGCGACGAGGTGCTCGAACGGCTCGTGGAGCCACTCCTGGGCGGCGTCTACGCCGGCCATGCCGACCTGTTGTCCCTCTCAGCCGCAGGGGCGCAGATCCTGGCGCTGGGCGAGGACCTGCTGGCGGGCGCAGCCAAGGCGAGGGCGACGTCCGAGGGCGGACCGGTCTTCGCCGGTCTCGTGGGCGGGGTGGGGCGGCTTCCCTCCGCGCTGGCAGAGGCGTCCGGTGCCGAGATCCGCACCGAGGCCGTGGTCCGTGACATCGAACGCGCTCACGGCGGATGGGCGCTGACCCTGGTCGGCGGCACGGAGACGGTCGACGCGGTCGTCGTCGCCGCACCGGGCCCGGCCGCATCACGACTGCTTGCCGACACCGCCCCCGAGGCGTCGTTCGAGCTCGCCGACCTCACCTACGCCAGCACGGCGATCGTCACCTTCGTGTTCGACGATGACCTCCGGCTGGCTGGCTCCGGCTTCCTGGTGCCGCCGGTCGACGGCACCGACATCAAGGGCGCCACGTTCTCGTCGCAGAAGTGGTCGTGGCTGGCCGAGCCCGGCCGCACGGTGCTGCGGGCGTCGGTCGGGCGCGCGGGCGACACCTCCCTCCTGCACCACGACGACACGGCCGTCGCGGCCACCGCGCTCGCCGACCTCCGCGAGGCGGTGGGCCACCTGCCCGAACCGGCCGCGTGGCACGTGCAGCGGTGGGGTGGCGCGCTCCCGCAGTACGAGGTCGGCCACCTCGATCGCATCGCCGTCGTGGAGCGGGCGATTGCGGCCGAGCCGGGCCTGGAGCTGTGCGGCGCCGCCTACCATGGCGTGGGCGTGCCCGCCGTCATCGCCTCGGCCCACGGCGCCGTGCTGCGGTTGCTCGCCGACTTGGGACACTAGAGACCCAAGAGAAGGGTGCACTGTGGAGAACAAGGGCAAGCTGGCCAAGGAGATCAACGAGACGATCCGCTACACGATGTGGTCGGTCTTCCGCCTCGAGCGTGTTCTCGGTGACGCGGACCGCACCGAGGAGGCGGCCGAGGTCGATGCGCTGATCGAGAAGCTCGCCGGCGACGACGTGGTCGTGCGCGGCACGTATGACGTGAGTGGCCTGCGCGCCGATGCCGACTTGATGATCTGGTGGCACGCGTCGACGCCCGAGGCCCTCCAGACGGCGTACAACGACTTCCGGCGCACCGCGCTCGGGTCGCGCATGGCGCCGGTCTGGTCGCAGATGGCCGTGCACCGGCCGGCCGAGTTCAACAAGTCCCACGTGCCGGCCTTCATGTCCGACGAGCCCGGGTACCCCTTCGTGTGCGTCTACCCGTTCGTCCGTTCGTACGAGTGGTACCTGCTGCCCGAGGAGGAGCGGCGCGACATGCTGAAGGAGCACGGCATGCAGGCACGCGACTACCCGGACGTGCGGGCCAACACCGTGGCCTCCTTCGGCCTGGGTGACTACGAGTGGATCCTGGCCTTCGAGGCCGACATGCTGCACCGCATCGTCGACCTCATGCGCGAGCTGCGCGCCAGCCGGGCCCGGCGCCACGTGCGCGAGGAGATCCCGTTCTACACCGGACGGGCCCACTCGATGACCGAGCTCACGATCCTGTGGCCCTGACGAACGTCAGCCCTCGTCCGGCACCTGCTTCAGGCTGATGCCGTTGATGCAGTAGCGCTGGTCGGTGGGGGTGTCGAAGCCCTCGCCCTCGAAGACGTGGCCGAGATGGGAGCCACAGTTGGCGCACCGCACCTCGGTGCGGGTCTGGAACAGCGACTTGTCCTTGATGTACTCGACGCGGTCCTCGGCGAGCGGGGAGTAGAACGCCGGCCAGCCGCAGTGCGCGTCGAACTTCGTCTCGCTGCGGAACAGCTCGGCGCCGCAGGCGCGACAGGCGTAGACGCCCACCGTCGGGTCGGTCTCGTAGGAGTGGCTGAACGGTTGTTCGGTGCCGGCCTCGCGCAGCACGTGGTACTCGGCCGCGCTCAGCTCGGAGCGCCACTCGTCGTCGGTCTTCTCCACCTCGTATGCCATGACTCAAGGCTACTGAGGTGGACCAGCGGATCGGGTGCGTCGGGCGTGACGAGGTGGTGACGCCCGGTCAGGCCTGGCCGGAGAACGGCACGTGCTCGAGCAGGTGGACGGTCGGCACGTCGAGCTTTCGCTTCGCACGGGACGTCCAGTCGACGTGGAGGAACTCCCGCACGATGTGCGGCTCGGTGAGGATGATCGCCTCCGAGGACGATGTCTGGGTCACCAGGTCGCTGAACGCCTCGATCGGGTCGTCCTCGGTGAGGGCGGCGGTGACCTGCTGGCCGCGCGCCGTGAGCAGGGCGGCGCTCGCGTCGAGCTCCGCGCGGCCGGCCGAGGACAGCTCGTCCTGCACGTCGGTGATCATGTCGGCGTCGGCGATGGTCATGACCTGGCCACCTCCGAAGGCGTTCATCGACGACGCCAGCATCGACGCGGACGTGTCGACGGGCAGGAGCAGGTGGTAGCGGACCGTGTCGTCGAGTCCCTCGTGCAGCGCGACGACCTGGTCGGCGTCGAGGTCGGTGAGCTGGCGCTCGATGAGCAGGGCGACGTCATACATGTCGGCTCCCTTCGCCGGATACGCCCATGCTACGACCGATCCCGTACCCAGCGGGTGAGCAGGACGTCGCCCACGGGAACGGCGTGCGCGAGGGTCATGCCGCGCGTGACCGGATGCCGGCTGTGCGCGATGCGCGGCGCGTCGCCCGAGGTCATGGTGGGGGCGATCGTCAGGCACACCTCGTCCACGAGGTCCAGCGTCACCAGGTCTCCGTGCAGGGTCGGCCCGCCCTCGCACAGCACGTGACGCCATCCCCGCGCATCGAGCTCGGCGAGCACGGCGGTCCAGTCGATCTCGATCTCGCCGTGCGCCATCACGTCGACACCGGCCGCACGCAGCGAGGCGATGCGGTCGGCCGGGGCGTCCGTCATGGTGATGACGATCAGGTCGGGCCCGACGAGCTCGTCGGGGATGTCGAGACGCCGGCTCACCAGGGCGAGCGGTGTGCTCGACGTGCGGTACTTCTCGATGCGTGCCGTGCCGGCGCCGACCATCACCACGTCGGCAAGCCGGCGGAGCAGCTGGAAGACCTCGTGGTCCGCGTCGCCGCCGAGCGACGCGGTGACCCCGCTGTCGTCGTGGGCGGCCCCGTCGACCGTGGAGACGAAGTTCGTGCGGAGCCACGGCCGGTCAGTGTCCGGATAGGCGTAGAGGTCGGGATCCATGACGACGAGAGTAGGCCGCCTGCTCCTCGGGCATACTGCCGACATGGCGAGCTCACTGCGCGATCAGCTGTCCAGCGTCTCCTCCCTGGCCGAGGTCGACTCCCGTTCCACGCCGGGGTTCGACGGCGGGAAGAAGCACGCCAAGAAGGCGTTGGCTTCCCTGGGCGACGAGCTTGCCGACCTCCAGAGACGGCTCTACGCGAACGGCGTTGGGGACGACCAGGACCCGCGGTCGATGCTGCTCGTCCTCCAGGGAATGGACACCTCCGGCAAGGGCGGCGTGATCCGACGCGCGGTCGGGCTGGTCGACCCCCTCGGGCTCCGCATCACGTCGTTCAAGAAGCCGACGACCGAAGAGCTCGATCACGACTTCCTGTGGCGCATCGAGAAGGGGCTGCCGCAGTCGGGCGTCATCGGGGTCTTCGACCGGTCGCACTACGAGGACGTGCTGATCTGTCGGGTCCGCGAGCTCGCGCCGCCCGACGAGATCGAACGACGCTACGGCGCGATCAACGACTTCGAGCAGGCCTACGTCGATGGAGGCGGCACCATCGTCAAGTGCATGCTGCACATCTCCGCCGACGACCAGAAGAAGCGGCTCGGCGCTCGCCTCGAGGACCCGGCGAAGCACTGGAAGTACAACCCTGCCGATCTCGATGAGCGAGCGCGGTGGAGCGAGTACCAGAGGGCCTACGAAGTCGCCCTCGAGCGGTGCTCCACCGAGGCCGCTCCGTGGTTCGTCGTGCCGAGCGGACGCAAGTGGTACCGCAACTGGGCCGTCGCCACGCTGATGTTGGAGCACTTGCGGGAGCTCGACCTCACCTGGCCGGAACCCGACTTCGACATCGAGGCCGAGAAGACCCGCCTCGCGGCCGGCTGACCGGGCCGCCGGTCAGGGCCCGGGCCGCTTGGCGGTGAGCTTGAGGTCGTAGGAGATGTCGGGGGTGGCGCGGTAGTTGAGGTGGACGGAGGCGGCGAGGGTGTTGGTGCCGGTGCGGAGCGCGCTGGCCGGGACGGTGAAGGTGACGGGGTTGTTGGTCGCGGTCTGGTTGCTGGGTGCCGCGGTGGCGTAGGTGGTCGGGGTGAGGGTGCCGGTGGGCAGGTTGACGCGTCGCAGCTCGGTGCCGTTGAGGTAGAGGGCGATGCCGTCGTTCGCGCGGGTGGTCAGGGTGATGTCGGTGAGCACGGAGGGGTCCGCGACGGTGAAGCTGCGGCGGAACTGGGCGCTCCGGGGTCGGTCGGACGTCGGTGGTGGGACGTCGATGTTGGTGGTGGGTCCGTAGCTGCCGAAGCCGAGGGTGGCGGGGCCGTTGCTCCAGGACGTGTCGTCGAAGCTGGTCCCGGTCCAGGCCGCCGGGAGAGCGGCATTGGAGTAGCGCCACGCCCACGACGCACCCGACGCGATCAACGTCGTGTCGACCGGCGGGGGCGGAGGAGGTGGCGGGGGTCCCGTCTCCTTGGCGGTGAGCTTGAGGTCGTAGGAGATGTCGGGGGTGGCGCGGTAGTTGAGGTGGACGGAGGCGGCGAGGGTGTTGGTGCCGGTGCGGAGCGCGCTGGCCGGGACGGTGAAGGTGACGGGGTTGTTGGTCGCGGTCTGGTTGCTGGGTGCCGCGGTGGCGTAGGTGGTCGGGGTGAGGGTGCCGGTGGGCAGGTTGACGCGTCGCAGCTCGGTGCCGTTGAGGTAGAGGGCGATGCCGTCGTTCGCGCGGGTGGTCAGGGTGATGTCGGTGAGCACGGAGGGGTCCGCGACGGTGAAGCTGCGGCGGAACTGGGCGCTCCGGGGTCGGTCGGACGTCGGTGGTGGGACGTCGATGTTGGTGGTGGGTCCGTAGCTGCCGAAGCCGAGGGTGGCGGGGCCGTTGCTCCAGGACGTGTCGTCGAAGCTGGTCCCGGTCCAGGCCGCCGGGAGAGCGGCATTGGAGTAGCGCCACGCCCACGACGCACCCGACGCGATCAACGTGCGGTCGGTGGCCGTGGGCGGCGTCATGTCGTAGGAGAGCGTGAACTGGCTGTTCGCGTCGGTCTCGAACCGGTCGAGCGTGGGGGAGTAGGTCCGTGCCTCGATGGTGTCCTCGGACGGGTCGAACGTGTAGTACCTGAGCCAGCCGTCACCGCCGTTGACGCGTTCCTGGAAGTTCGAGAGCAGCTGGTGCACCGGCTTGCCACAGGCGTTGTTGTCGGTGCGTCGTGCCTCGCCGAGGTCGCCGTCGTGCCAGTGCCCGTTGACGACCATGAAGATCGAGCAGTTGGGCCGCACGAGCTTGGTCCACACCTGCTCGGGGGTGTTCACGCCGGGCCCGGTGCGGGTCGTGGTCGTCGACCTCCCGCCGGCGGTGTGGATGAAGCTGTGCGTCGACAGGATCACCTGTCGCGTCGGGTGGGCGTCGATGACCTTCTGCGCCCAGGCGAGCACGTCGTCGGTCGGGTCGTACTCCAGGCTGAGCAGGAGGAAGTTCAGGCCGCTGGCGCTGAACAACGAGAAGCTGTCCTTGTTGCCGCGGTTGGCCGGGTCCGGGCCGAACAGGTTCTGTCCGTAGTAGCCGCCGTACGACGCCTTGGAGGAGTTCCAGGACGCCTGGGAGTACCGGCTCGGCGGGAAGAACTGGTCATAGTTGGGTGCGTCCCCCGTGGCGACGTTCATGTCGTGGTTCCCGGGCAGCACGGCGCTCGGGACTCCCGCGTCGTCGAGGGTCTTCATGTACTGGCTCGCCCGTTGCCACTGGGACACGTTCGGGTGCGACTCGACGAGGTCGCCGACGTGGGTCACGAACGCGACGCTCAACGCGTCCTTCTGGCTCGCGATCCACTGCGTCTGCGCACCCATCGTCGGGGCCAGCGCCGGATCGGCGGTGTAGCTCTGGGTGTCCGGGATGACCACGAGCGTGAAGCGGTCGTCGCTGAAGGCCTGCGCGGGCGCGGTCGTCAGCGCGAGGGTGCCGGCGGACAACACCAGCGCGACGGTGGCGACCACCGTCTGCGTGACATGGCGCGTGATCACGGCTCTGGCCCTTCGAGCGGCCTAAGGCAGACGGTGGTTTCGTCCGCTTCACAGAATGGCCCAAGCCACGCCGTTCTCGCGGTGTTTTCGGCGAAAACGTCAGCTGAAGGCTGCCTCCAGCGGGACGAGGTCGACCGCACCCACGGCGTAGCGGGCGAGGATCACCTCGGCCACGACGGAGTCGGCACCCAGTGGTTCGGCGACGGCCACCGCGCCGGCCTCGACCGCGAGCTCGGTGACGCGGTCGGTGAGGAAGCCTGGTGCGAGGAACAGCGTGCCCACGGCGATGTGACGCCGACCGTCGGCGCGGTGCGTGCGCACGGCCTCACCGGCGGCCGGCGGAGCACTGGAGGCGAACGCGGCGATCGTCGGCAGCTTGTGCCGTGATCCCCACGCGCGGGCGGCCCGGGCGATGGCGGCGTTGGCGACCGGGTCGGACGAACCGGCCCCGGCCAGCACGAGTGCATCGAGCTCGCGCACGCGGTTCTTCGAGAGCGCCTCACGCAGTCGCTTGTCGAGCACGTGGAAGAGCGCCTGCTCGACGCCGAGCACCTTGGTGATCGCGATCTTGATGCCCGGATGACGGCGCAGAGCGGTGTCGACGACGTCAGGGACATCGACGGACGCGTGGTACGCATCGCTCAGCAGGAGCGGCACCACGACGATCTCGCCATGCCCCTCGGCCACGAGTCGGTCGACGACCTCGTCGAAGTCGGGCTCGACGAGGTCGAGGAACGCCGGTTCGATGCGCAGGTCGGGACGCATGCACGACACGACCTCCGTCAGGGCAGTGATCGTCTGGGCAGAGCGCGGATCGCGGCTGCCGTGGGCCAGCGCGATGAGTGCTGGAGCGGTCATGATGCATCCCTCCTTTCAGGGGTCACGGTGCTGGGTGCGGTGTCGTGATGGGGGTTGAGAATGCCGATGAACTTGAGGCTGAAGGCCCGCTGGCACGAGCGGCACTCCCACTCGCCGTGGGTCTCGCCGTGCGGGCGCAGGTCCTCGTCACCGCAGTAGGGGCAGTGGAAGGGGACGGCCCTGGCGCCAGTGCTCATCGGAGGATCTCCTCGTCGGCACGGGCGACCCACGTGGCAAAGGTCTCGCCGTCGTGGCGGTCGTCGAGGAAGTGCCGGACGGTCTTCTCGACGTAGTCGGTCAGGTGCTCGGTCGTGACCTTGTGGGCGCGCAGCTTGCGGCCGAACCCGGCCTCGAGGCCCAGGGCTCCACCGAGATGCACCTGGAAGCCCTCGACCTGGTCGCCGTTCTCGTCGAGCACGAGCATGCCCTTGAGGCCGATGTCGGCGGTCTGGATGCGGGCGCACGAGTTGGGGCACCCGTTGACGTTGACGGTGATCGGGGTGTCGAGCTCGGGCACGCGCTCCTCGAGCTCGGTGACGAGCCGGGCGGCGCGTTCCTTGGTCTCGACGATCGCGAGCTTGCAGTACTCGATGCCGGTGCAGGCCATCGTGTTGCGCCGCCACTGCGACGGACGCGCGCGGAGGCCCAGCTCGTCGAGCGCGGCAATCAGCGACTCGACCCGGTCCTCCTCGACGTCGAGCACGAGCAGCTTCTGCATCGGCGTGGTGCGCACGCGGGTCGAGCCGTGCGCCTCGACGACGTCGGCGACCTGGTGCAGCAGTGTGCCGGAGATGCGCCCGACGCTCGGGGCGGCGCCCACGATGAAGCGGCCGTCCTTCTGGCGGAACACGCCGACGTGGTCGACGGGTGTCTCGGGGGCCTCGGGTGCCTCGAGGTCGACGAGCTTGCGGTCGAGGTACTCGGTCTCGAGCACCTCGCGGAAGCGTTCGATGCCCCAGTCGGCGATGAGGAACTTCAGCCGGGCGCGCGAGCGGAGCCGCCGGTAGCCGTAGTCGCGGAAGACGCTGGTGATGCCTTCCCACACCTCGGGGACCTCGTCGATCGGCACCCAGGCGCCGAGGCGCTGGGCGAGCATCGGGTTCGTCGACAGGCCGCCGCCGGCCCACACGTCGAAGCCCGGGCCGTGCTCGGGGTGGACCGCGCCGACGAACGCGATGTCGTTGATCTGCGGGACGACGTCATGGCCCGGGTGTCCGCTGATGGCGGTCTTGTACTTGCGCGGCAGGTTCGAGAACGCCTTGTCGCCGATGTAGTGGCTCTCGATGGCCTCGATCGCGGGTGTGGCGTCGATGATCTCGTCCTCGGAGACACCCGCGACGGGGCTGCCCAGGATGACCCGCGGGCAGTCGCCGCAGGCCTCCTGCGTCGAGAGGCCGACGGACTCGAGGCGCTCCCAGATGGTCGGCACGTCACGGACGTCGATCCAGTGCAGCTGGATGTTCTGCCGATCGGTGAGGTCGGCGGTGTCGCGCGCATGATCCACCGAGATGTCGGCGATCGTGCGCAGCTGCTCGAGGTCGAGCTGGCCGCCGTCGATCCGCACGCGCAGCATGAAGTAGCGGTCGTCGAGCTCTTCGGGCTCGAGTGTCGCGGTCTTGCCGCCGTCGATGCCGGGGCGGCGCTGCGTGTACAAGCCCCACCAGCGGAACCGGCCCCTCATGTCGCCGGGGTCGATCGAGTCGAAGCCGCGGTGCGCGTAGATGTTCTCGATCCGGGCGCGGACGTTGAGCGGGTTGTCGTCCTTCTTGGACTGCTCGTTGGGGTTGAGGGGCTCCCGGTAGCCGAGCGCCCACTGGCCCTCGCCGCGCTTCTGGCGCGGGCGCGTCGGACGACTCGGCGTCCGGGTCTCGCTGCTCGGTGCCATGGGCTTCCTTCGGGGAGGGCACACGGCGGACGCGTCAGGAGAGCGGGCTCGCCGCGCGCCAGGGGTCAGTGCTGGTGGATGCGCGCGAAGGTCAGCGACACATCATCGTGCGCGCGCGGCCGAGGTCGACGTGGAGTCGCTCCACGAGCCAGACGGTCTGCGCAATCAGCATGAAGACAGTGTGGGGACCGAGCCATCGTCAGGACAAACAGGTGTCTCGATATATGGGACGCTCGACCACTATGCGAGACAGCGCTGTCGGCGGGAGCGGCGCACTGTGGCTTGGATCACTCCGCTGGCGTGACCAGCGTGATCGCGTAGGCGCCGATGGCCGAGGCGATCAGCCCGGCGCCGGCGGCGATCCCGGCCGTCGTCCAGGAGAGGAGTCCGGCCGTGGCGAGGCCGAGGACCGCGGCCGGGTTGAGTGCCAACGCCAGCCCCACGCCGAGTGACGCTCCTGCCAGCAGCGGAGGAGTGGCGGCCCAGGCGGGATGCTCGCCGCCGTCGACCGCCAGCACGACCCAGGCGGCGAGGATCGCCAGCACCGCGACGACGACACCGGTGCCGACACGCGACGGCTCGGACCAGACGAGCGAGCCGCCGAGCCGGTCGTCGAGACCCAGGGCCGCCAGTCCTCCGAGCACGGCACCGACGACCTGGGCGGCGATGATCGGCAGCACGAACGAGGTCGACTGGCGACCGACCAGCGCGAGTGTCACTGCGGCCGTGGGATTGGAGAGGGCGAGCCCCGACTCCTCCTCGGTCGTGTGCAGGGCCGCGATCCAGGTGACGAGGACGGCGACGGCGGCCGTGGCCAGGACGGCCACGGTGGCGTCGGGAGCCCGCAGCGCGAGCGCGGCGACGAACGTGGTGATGGCGGCAAGGAGCGCCGCCACGGTCAGTGAGCGCATCCGGTGACTCCTCAGTCGATGTCTGGTGTGGTGCGGGTGACGATGCCGGCAAGGTCGAGGCCGCGGGGGAGTGTGCCGAACGTACCCGCCCAGTCGCCGCCGAGCCGGGAGGCGCAGAACGCGTCGGCGACGGCCGGGTCGCCGTGACGCACCAGCAGGGCACCTTGCAGGCACACCGCCATCCGCGCCGTGATGCGTCGCGCATGGTGCTCGGCATCGGTGAGATCGGCCAGCTCGGTGAGCACGTCCTCGACGGCCGCGTCGAGCCGGTGGTCCTCGCCGCGGGCGGCTCCGACCTCGGTGATCCAGGCGTTGAGGCTCTCCGGCTCGCGGCCGAGCGCACGCAGGACGTCGAGGGCGTTGACGTTGCCGCTGCCCTCCCAGATGGAGTTGAGCGGCGACTCACGGAAGAGCAGGGGCATCCCCGACTCCTCGACATAGCCGTTGCCCCCTAGGCACTCCAGCGCCTCGGCCACCATGAACGGCGTCCGCTTGCAGACCCAGAACTTCTCGAGGGCCAGCCCGATGCGGCGCAGGGCCTGCTCGTGAGGGTCGTGTGGCCGGTCGACCGCCGCGGCGAGCCGGAGCGCCACCGTCGTCGCGGCCCCGCTCTCGACGGCGAGGTCGGCCAGGACGTTGATCATCGCCGGCTGGTCGGCGAGCGTGGCACCGAACGCGGCACGGTGGGCGGCGTGGAACGATGCCTCGGCCAGCGCCTTGCGCATGATGCTCGCCGAGCCGAGGATGCAGTCCATCCGGGTGGCCGAGACCATCTCGATGATCGTGCGGATGCCGCGGCCCTCGTCACCGAGCCGCGTGCCGACCGCGTCGTGCAGCTCGATCTCGCTCGAGGCGTTCGAGCGGTTGCCGAGCTTGTCCTTGAGCCGGACGATCTGGAGGCCGTTGCGGCTGCCGTCGGGCAGGACGCGGGGGACCACGAAGCAGGTGACGCCGTCCGGCGCCTGCGCGAGCACGAGGAAGACGTCGTTCATGGGGGCCGACGTGAACCACTTGTGCCCCGTCAGCAGGTACTCGCCGTGCGTGTCGGTGGGACGTGCCGTGGTGGTGTTGGTGCGCAGGTCGGAGCCGCCCTGCTTCTCGGTCATGCCCATGCCGGCGAGCAGCCCGGACTTCTCCTCCGGCGGTCGCAGGCCGAAGTCGTACGTCGTGGAGGCAAGACCCGTGATCCACTGCTTGGCGAGGGCGTCGTCGGCGCGCAGCGCGGGCACCACGGCATACGTCATGGTGATCGGGCACATGTGGCCCTGCTCGGACTGACCCCACGTGAAGAAGCCCGCGGCCCGCTGGAGATGGGCCACGGGGCTCTGCGAGACCCACGGCGTGGCGGTGAGCCCGAAACCGACTCCTTGGGTCATCAGCCAGTGCCACGACGGGTGGAACTCCACCTCGTCGATGCGGCTGCCGAACCGGTCGCTGGTGTGCAGCACCGGTTCGTTCTCGTTGGCCAGGTGCCAGTGCTCACGCGTCTCGGCCGAACCCGCGAGGAGTCCGATGGGGGTCAGCGAGTCGCGGATGTCGGCTGCGTGGTCGCCGCCGAACGCGTCGACCGCGTCGAGGAGGGCCTGATCAGCGGCTGCGACGTCGTAGCCGACCAGCGGCACCGACTGGTTGCTCGGTGCGCGCTGCAGCGGATCCATGTCGCTACCGTATGGCCATGGCGGTGGAACCGGTAGATCAGCCGGGCGTGCCTGAACAGGGCCGCGAGCAAGCCGTCGACGTCGCTCGACGACTGGTCGCGCGCACGGTCAGCAGCTGCTTCAGGTACCGCGTCACGGGCCTCGCTGCCGAGGCTGCGTTCTTCGCCATCTTGTCGTTGCCGCCGCTGGTGTTCGGGCTCGCGGGCACCATCGGCTACATCGCTCGGCAGTTCCAGGTCGCCCAGGTCGACATCCTCAAGAACCGCGTCATCGACCTCGCGTCGCAGGCGCTCACGCCGGACACGGTCGAGCAAGTCATCACCCCGACGATGGACGATGTCTTGCGCGGCGGCCGCATCGACGTCATCTCGCTCGGCTTCGTCCTTGCGTTGTGGTCGGGCTCCCGAGCGCTCAACGTGTTCATCGACACCATCTCGATCATGTACGGGTTCGGTGGGCACCGCAGCATCGTCAAGACCCGTGCCTTGTCGTTCTCGCTCTACGTCGTGGCCCTGTTGATCGGCATCGTGCTCGTGCCGCTGGTGCTGGCCGGCCCGGATGTCGTGGCCGACATCGTGCCCGACCGGATCGCCCCCGTGCGCGGCGCGTACTGGCCGTCCGTCCTCGTGCTCTCGGTCGGGTTCATGACGTCGCTGTACCACCTGTCCGTGCCGGCGAGGAAGACGTGGCGGTCAGGCGTGCCGGGCGCGGCCTTCACGTTGGTGATGTGGATCCTGGGCAGCTTCTTCCTCCGTTGGGCGCTGGGCTACTCCGCCGCCGGGACGTCGATCTACGGCCCGCTCGCCGCGCCGATCGCGGTGCTGCTGTGGTTGTACGTGCTGTCGATCTCGGTGCTGATCGGCGCCGCGATCAACGCGGCCATCGACGTGGAGCGGCATCCTCGCGACGCCGACGCCGAACCTGCCTCCGACGTCTGACCTACTGCGGACCCAGGACCGATCCGCCTTGGCCGGTCGCCGGTCCGCCCTCCTTGAGCTCCACGAAGATCACGTGGGTCGGGGAGGAGCCGATGTTCTCGCCCATGTGGCTCTGCGCCGGCAGCCAGTTCGCCAGCCCGCTCGTGAGCGACACCTCGCGTGACTGGTCGCCGACCGTCAGTCGTCGGTCGAAGTCGCTGAGCGTCACCATCACGCTGTCCGGATGGCGATGCGGTGTCGTGCGATCTCCCGGCTCGTCCCGGTACTCGAGCACGCGAACGCGCTCGTTCTCGAACACGACCATGTAGTGGTCGGGATTGGTCTCGGTCGGGTCGTCCGTCATGGCGCCAGTTTCGGGCGAGCGGCGTTGCCGGTCAAACGGATGTTCGTCCGATCGCTCGAGTTCTCGCAATCCTTCGCCCGGTCGAGCAATCCCACCTATCGTTTTAGGCATGGCCGGGCACAGCAAGCGCAGCACGCGTTCGCAGCGCCGGCGCCGGCGCCAGATCCGCAAGCGGATCGGCCTGGTCGCCGGCTCGCTGCTCGTCATCGCTGCTCTCGCCGCCCTCGTGATCCAGCCGCCGGCCTTCCTCAGGGCCTCCACCGACGCCACGCCGTCCGCGTCACCCCGGGTGTTGCCCACCCCTGCACCGGTGCCGACGCCGGTGGCCACGCCAACCCCACTGGAGACCCCGGTCGTCGAGGTCAATGACGAGATCGACAAGGCCCTCGTCTTCGTCCTGGAGAATCACTCTGCTGCGCAGATCAGGTCCGGGGCCCCACGACTGTCCGCGCTCGCCGACAAGTTCGGCAACGCACCTCAAGCCGTCGCCCCGTGCGGGCACCCGTCACAACCCAACTACGTCTGTCTCAGTGCCGGCGGCAAGTACCTCTCGTCCAACCAGATCAAGACCTTGTCCCAGCCGGACATCTGGAACAACGCCCTGGCCGCCGGACGCACGATGAAGGTGTACGCCGACAACCTCCCCGGATCCGTCCGGGATCGCCGCAAGGACATCGGCAAGTACGCAGGTCGCCACGTGTTCACCGTCCCGTTCGTCTCGACGAAGGAGAAGGCAGACAACTTCGTCCGCTACACCGTCCACTCGAACACGCTCACCGCTGACGTCGAGAGCGGAGCGCTCCCCAACATCGGCGCCGTCATCCCGGACAACTGCCACAACTCGCACGACCGCTGCCCGGGCGAAGGGGCCACCCAGCTCAAGCAGGCCGACGACTGGATTGCCGACAACGTCCAGCTCCTGCAAGGCGGGCCGGACTGGAAGAGCGGTCGTCTCCTGATCATCGTGACCGCGGACGAGGACAACAAGAACGGCACCAACGACATCCCGATGATCGTGATCCATCCGTCGCTGAAGAACGCCACCACCGACGTGCCGGTCGACCTCTACTCAGTGGGCGGACTGCTGGCGGACCTCGGGCACACGCCGCGACTCGGCAAGCAACGCACCGCCCCGGACTTCGCGAAGGCCTTCAAGCTGCCCATCGCGCCGGCCAGCTGAGTCGGAGACGTCCGACACGCACAAGCCGTCTACTCCAGCGCCCTGCCCGCACTCGCCGACGTCGACGTCATGGCCGCGCGCACTTGGGACTTCAGGTGGAACCCTTGATGGTTCACCCGCCCATGTGAGGGTCGGCGAGCAGTCATTCATTGACCGGGCGACTCCTGCTCCAAGTTGCTGTTGAGCACCTGAAGCGCTGTAGCAATGGCTTCAAGCCGTTCAGAGTTGGTTTCCTTGAGCTCGGCCAGAACATCAGCGAGTAGTGCATTGGTTTTGGCGAGAGAGTCCTGGAGGCTTCCGATCCCGGACAAGTCCTTGAGCATGCCGTTCCTCTTTCTTTCGGAAGGAGATTGAGCCGCTCACTCTGCGTACCCGCAGAGTGAGCAAGGAAAGCCAGAGTAGAGAAGACCGCTTCACGACATGCGACCGCCCCGCACACGCTGCGAAAGGCGCGAGGCGGTCGTGTCGTACCAGTGATCCGCAGATGACCACCCATCGAGATGGCAGCCAAAACGTCCGTCACTTTGTCAGTCCTTGTTGCTCATCCGTTATGGGCGGCACCGTTCCTCCGGGAGTTGGAACGACGCACTCGCCCGCATGGCGTCGCCTAGGTCAATTTCCAAGCGTTGACCTGGGCGACGCTCTCGTTCGGCGAGCGGGTGCGCCTGCTGCCCGACGGCGAGACGCATGAGCGGTACTCGCCATGTGTGTCTTCCTGCGCCGATATGGGTGGGCGATACTGGGTTTGAACCAGTGACCTCTTCCGTGTCAGGGAAGCGCGCTACCGCTGCGCCAATCGCCCGTGTTCAGGGTGGTGCGTATTCAGTTGTCGGTGTTCGAGGTGGGTACGGGATTTGAACCCGTGTAGAAGGATTTGCAGTCCTTTGCCTCGCCTCTCGGCCAACCCACCGGTGGATGGGTCGAGACCCTCCGAGCGGACGACGGGATTCGAACCCGCGACCCTCACCTTGGCAAGGTGATGCTCTACCACTGAGCCACGTCCGCGCTGCCTCAACTGCACTGTCTCAACTGGGGCCGACACGAAACCTTAGCCGATTCGCGCGAGCGATCCCAAACCGGGGCGAGCGCCTGCCGGGGTACCGTGACGGCATGTTGGCATGGCTCGATGGACAGTTGTTGGAATCGCCGGAACAACCCGCGATCGGGGTGCTCGACCACGGAATCATCGTGGGTGACGGCGTGTTCGAGACGATCAAGATCGAGGACGGTTCGCCCTTCGCGCTGACCCGCCACCTCGACCGTCTGGTGCGGTCCGCAGAAGGTCTGGGCATCGGCAAGCCGGACGTGTCGGCGATCCGTGAGGGCGTCGCCGCGACGATGGAGGGACAGGACCTGCCGTTCGGACGCATCCGCGTCACGGTGACGTCCGGCTCGGGTCCGCTGGGGTCGCCGCGAGGTGGACACGGATTGACGTCTGTGGTCATCACCGAGCCGTGCGACCGTCCGCCGTCGATCAGCTCGATCATCACCGTGCCGTGGCCCCGCAACGAGCGCGGAGCGCTGTCCGGTCTCAAGACCACGTCGTACGCCGAGAACGCCAAGATGGTCGAGGCCGCCATCGCTGAGGGCGCGTCCGAGGCGGTCATGCCGAACACCGTCGGGCAGCTGTGCGAGGGCACCGGCTCCAACATCATGTACGTCGTCGGCGAGCAGCTGATCACCCCGACGCTTGAGTCCGGCTGCCTCGCCGGTGTCACTCGCGCGCTCGTGCTCGAGTGGTGCGCCGGCGAGCTCGACGTCGTAGAGAAGGACGCACCGATCGAGGTCCTGCGCGACGCCGACGAGGTCATCCTCGTGGGCACGACCCGCGACGTGCAGGGGATCGAGAAGGTCGACGATCGCGAGGTCGCAGCACCCGGACCGGTCACCGCCAAGGCCCAGGAGATCTGGGCTCGCGAGGCCGCGAAAGACATCGATCCGTAACCAGCATTCGCTGTATTCACAGGGTTTTCCACTGGTGGTCGAACACCTGTTCGAGTAGAATGGTGGCATGGATTCGGGGGTCACGATCGAGCGGCTGCGTGAGGCTGCACGTGCCCTGAAGTCCGGCGACTCCCGCACCAAGCTGAGGGCGATCCAGGCTGCGCAGGACGCACTGGATGCGGCGAAAGCGCACGAGTTGGCGGTGTTGCAGGAGTCGAAGGACTACGAGCTCGACGGCGCCTCGAGCGTCACCACGTGGGCCCGGAATGAGCTGCGTCTGGATGCCAAGGCGTCGAAGGCGTTGGTGCGGGCCGCGGTCACGATGCGTGACCTCCCGGCGGTCGGTCAAGCTGCTGCTGAGGGCCGGATCCGCCTCGATCATGTGGTGGTGTTCGGGTACGGGTTGAAGCACATCGGCGCCGAGGTCGTCAGTCAGTCGGAGGCTTGGTTGCTGGAGGTGGCGGTCAAGCATGAGCCGGCTGGGTTGCGGCAGGTGATGCGTGACCTGCGTGAGGCCATCTATCCCGACGAGCTCGACCAGGCCTGGATCGACGGCATGGACCGCCACGACATCCACGTCAACCCCGTCCCCGACGGCTGGCATGTCAACGGGTTCCTCGACATCACCACCGGCGCGAAGTTCCGCCAGGTCCTCGACACCCTCGGTGCACCGAGGGACGCCGACGACCAACGCCCGGGATCAGCACGACGGGTCGAGGCGTTCGACCGGATGCTCACCACGGTTCTGGAGTCGGGTTTGCCGTCGGACCAGGGCATCCGCCCGCAGCTGTCGATCATCGTCGACACCCACGGCCCGTCAGCCCGGTTGGCGGGGTTCGGGTCGATCGGCCCCAAGCTCCTCGACTACCTCACCTGCCTGTCCGACCTCACCACCATCACCACCGACGGCAACGGCCCGCAGGCGACGGTGTTGAACGTCGGCCGCACCCGACGCCACGCCAACCGGCAACAACGCCGCGCGATCATCACCCGCCAAGGCGGCGAGTGCGCCGCACCCGGATGCCACCACACCCACCTCGAGATCCACCACGTCACCTGGTGGTCCCACGGCGGCCGCACCGACCTCGACCAGATGATCGGCCTGTGCGTCCGCTGCCACCACCTCGTCCACCGCGAACGACTCAACATTGAGCGCCACCCAGAGCGGATTCGACTTCACCACCCAACACGGCACACCCATCGACCACCCACCCCGACCACGCATCACCTACCTGCCACCACAAGCAAACAGACGTACCAACCGGCGAGTTCCACTACGGACGTGAGTCGAGATGCGGTGACGTCTTCAACACCCCTCGATGCCACAGCACGCCGATCACCAGGGCAGCGACGATCGACCCGAGCGATCCCATCGTCAGGTCGCCGAGCGTGTCCGTGTATGCCGTGTCCCGTTCGGGAGACGTGCGGATGAAGGCCACGTACTCGGAGAGCTCCCAGCCCAGCGCTGCCGTGACGCCGAACGCCAGCGCGCGCTCGAGAACGGCTTTCGGCCTTGTGCTGGCGGACAGTGTGAGTACCAGCACTCCGGCCGTGAGCAGCCCCCAGTTGAAGAAGTGCATCCAGTCGTCGAACGCGTCGATCGTGTCGAACAAGTCGAGCCGGTTGCCGAGCGTGTCGGTGAACCAGGGGAGTGTCACGAGCGCGTCGCCGAGCCACGGGAACGGCCGGCCACGCCAGCGCAGCCACCAGAGCACGGGCACCACCAGAGCGCCGAGCGGGTACGCGACCGCCCGCAGGCCGGCGGCCTTGCCACGCACGTTGCCGAGGTCCGGATACGCCACCGCGATGACCAGCAGGATGACCAGTCCGACCTTCGCCACGACGTCGACGATCATGGCTGTGCGGGCCAGCGCGGGCTGCGACACCGCATTCGTGATGGTCACGAACCGTAGGTTAGTGTTTCTCCGTCACCGGGCGATTGGCGCAGTGGTAGCGCGCTTCGTTCACACCGAAGAGGTCACTGGTTCGAACCCAGTATCGCCCACCAGCAGGAAACGGCTCCTGACCAGCGAATACATGGTCGTGAGCCGTCTTGGTTCTCAGCCGTGTGGAACATCCGTGCCAGGTGCGAGGAGCTCGTTGTTGCGTTCTCGACGGACAGGTTCAAGTCCGCGTACTCTGCGGCCATGAGTGTCGGCGTCCTGCGCATCCTTCAGGTCAAGATCCCGGTGACCGACCTGGCATCGAGCGCACGGTGGTATCGCGATCTGCTTGACCTCGAGGTCGCCATGGAATTCGAGGAGGATGGAGTGGTACGTGGCGTCGTTCTTGCCGACCATGCTGCTGGCTTCGTCATCGCGCTGCGCGAACGAAGTCATTGCGCGAGCAAACCTGTGCTCGCGGGCTTTGATGTCGTTGCCTTGGAGCTCGCTGACCGCGACTCCGTCGAAGCCCTGGAGCGTCGATGCGACGAACGCGGGATCCCACATGAGGACGTGCAGGAACGCGGCGAACACGGCGTGGCATTCGACATCCCGGATCCCGATGGCACGGTGATCCGTTTCATTGCTGGCAAGCTCGTCGGTGAAGACTTCGAGGGCTTGGCGTTCCGTGCCGGCCCGCCTGGTTTCTACGACGAGCCGCGTCTCCCGCTCTGACATGTCGGTCGCGACACAGGCAAGCCTTGGCGGCCAAGGCCGACGGGTCGTCGACTGCTGCGCCCGCACCGCTCGCGTCCGGGAAGTTCGGGGTGAGCTTCTCCGCCCAGTTGTCGACGGTCAGGAACTGGGTGCTGCCTGGATCCAGCGAGTTCGTGGCCCAGACGCCCACGAGGTTCGAGACGCCCGTCGCGTGGAACCTGATCGCCACGAAGTAGACCTCGACGTCTGGCGACTTCACGGCCTTGGCCTTCGTGGGTTTCATGTTGGTGCCGACAGCGGCATTCGCGATCCTGCGCGACAACGCATTCGGAACCTTCAGGCATCGGACCTTCTCGGGCTTGTCGGCAGAGGTCGGGCCCTCGCTGGGTTGGTCGCTGCTCGTCGTCGTGCCCCCACATGCGCACAGCACACCAGCGAGTGCGAGTGCCGCGAAGAAGGTCGGACGCGTGGCCATGGCTCGACCGTAGGCCAGCTGAGCTGGTCGCACGGCGGGAACAACTCCATCGACCGACCTGCCGGCGACCCGCCGCTGGGGAGAACACCGGGCGACCACACGCCGGGTGTGCACGTGAAAGATGGCCGGCTGATGTTGTCCAACCGGCCATCTCGGTCGCGGATAGCGGCCCACCGCACGGCATATGCATCTGACGTACGGCCCGTACAGCACGTTACGCCCCCCAGCCCGCTGTTCGCACACCACCATGCGCGTGTCGGCCGACCACTTCATGACGTCATCCTTCTGCAGCGATGAGCCGGGGATTCCAGGGCTCAACTGGTGCTGACGGTGTTCAGGTCGAGGACGCGGGCCGGTTCTGGGTCCTTCTTGCCCTTGAGGTCGAGGGTGGCGACCGTGGCCTTCTCTGGGGGAGTGCCGAGGCGGTCGTACAGCCGCTCCGACATCACGACCTGTCCTCCCGTCGCGGCGGACAACAGGCGGGCGGCGGTGTTCACGACGTCACCGAGCGCCGTGAAGTCCTTCACGTCGCCGGCGCCGACGTTGCCGACGTAGGCGCGTCCGACGTCGATCCCGATGCCGAGATCCAGCCACGGCTCCTCGTTCGTGCCGTAGCCGACCGCCGACAGGAGGTCGGAGGCATCGCGGATCAGCTGGTCCTCCCAGTTCGCGCCAATCAGTGGAGGCAGGTACAGCGCCATGACCTCGTCACCGACGAGCTTGTCGACGATCGCCGTCCTCGTCAGGACCTTGGACGCCGCGGCGTAGAACCGGTTCATCAGGAGCGCGACGTCGTCGGGCGCCATGGTCTCCGAGAGCGAGGTGTAGCCGCGGACGTCGGCGAAGAGCACCCCGATCTCGGTCTCGACCCCGCCCATCGGGGCCCCCTCGAAGCACGTGTTGCAGATCGTCGGATTCTTGCGCGACGGGCCGTAGCCGAAGCGCCGCATGATGCGCCCGCCACCGCCTCCGAAGGGCGCACGGCACAGCCGGCAGCGTGGCTCGGACGGCAGGACGCGCATCATCCTCACGAAGGTCCGCGTCACGTGGTTGTCGACCAGCTTCTCGAAATACGCCACATCGGCTGGATCGCCCGTGAAGTCCGGGGGCGGACGGTCCGTCATGGGCTGAGCGTACGCCGGGCGACTCTCGCTCCGGACGTGTTCGCACGACCGGGCTCAGAAGTTCGGTTCTCGCCGCGGGTTCGGATCCGGGTACAGCGGCCAGAGCTCGTCGACCGGGAACCACTTCCACACCAGCGGTGAGCCCTCGAGCGTCTCGTCCTGGTAGACGACCAGCGCTTGCCACTGGTAGCTGTGGTGCTTCCAGTCGACGACGTAGCCCTGCCAGGGCCGCTCGTACCGGCGCTTGCGGAGCACCAGGACGTGGCGGGTCGGCCGGTACGCCGGCCACGTGTCGCGCCTGCTCGCATTCATCCCCACAGGAGTCAGAGTAGAACATGTGTTCGATGTTCCTGTGGGACTCGAGACACTAGAACGTGTTCCAGTTTGGGGCTAGGGTCTGGACATGCTGGAACTGCAAGCGATCTCCGACCGCATCGAGATCGACGACCTGATCACGACGTACACGCGAGCCGTCGACACGCTGGACTGGTCGCGCTTCGACACAGTCTTCACCCCGGACGCCACGATCGACTACACCGCGAGCGGCGGGATCAAGGGCACGCGCGACGAGGTGCGGGACTGGCTCGCCGAGACGCTCCCGATGTTTGCGACCATGCAGCACTACGTGTGCCAGAAGGAAGTCACCCTCGACGGCGACAGTGCCGAGGCGCGCGTCTACCTGATGAACCCGATGGCGATCGCCCAGCCGGACGGCAGCGCGTGGCGCATGGAGGTCGGCGGCTACTACCTGCACCAGCTCGTGCGCACGGCCGACGGCTGGCGGAGCCGGGAGCTCGTCGAGGAGATCGCCTGGGACCGCAAGGACTAGTGCTCTCTGGTCCCATCGGGTCATGCCCGAAGGGATTCGGCGTCCCTAGGATCAACATCACTGAGGCGTCAGCCGTCGACGGCTGGTGACATCCGCCGCCCCAGTGACCGGTATCTCTGTTCGTCGCTCGGCTCCCACCGTCGGCGAAAACTCCCAGGAGGACCCATGCAATTCCCTTCAACGAAGAGGCACGGATTGCGTTTGTCGCTCGCCACCGCAGTGATTGCTGCAGTGGGGAGCCTGTTGGTCGCCACTCCGGCCAGCGCAGCACCTCTGCCAGACCCCGCGATCGTCAGGGTGAACGACACCTACATCAAGACCCTCTGTCAGTTCACGGTGACGAGCGCCAACTACGCCGCTTCCACGGTCCGCGGTCGCCTGACCGCCAAGACGAGCTGGAACGGCCAGGCCGGGTTCAAGAACCTGGCCCACGTGTCGATCGACTGCTTCCTCTACAGCAGCGGCTTCGGCTCGCAGGTCGCAGACATCCATGACGAGGACGACGCTCGAGCGACGTATGAGACCGACAAGGTGACCGTGCCGCTGTCGACCGACTACGAGATCTGCGTCGACGCGTTCTACACGCTGCGGAACGGCAACCTCGGTTTCGCCTTCGGCTGCTCGCCGCTGTAAGCACACTTCGCCAGCGAAAGGCATTCGCGCCGCGTCTCCACCCAGGAGGCGCGGCGCGAATTGCTGTGCTCGCTGCGGCGGCCGCCCGGGTGAGGTCCTGCGGGCCGGACAGGGGGCAGGCACCACCGGTGGTCTGCCCGTCTGCACGGTGTCGGATTTCGCGAAAGTCCGCCAGCCTCGTGGATAACGCCCGACACTCGTATCAGTCGTAGTGCCGGCTCCGGCCGATCCAGGAGAACAGATGACCGAACCGTCTCGCATCGGACTGTTCCTGGCCGATGACAACCTCATCGTCCGCGAGGGAGTCCGTGTGCTCCTGGAGATGGAGGACGACTTCGAGGTTCTCGGCACCGCCGACGACTACGACACGCTGGTGGCCGGGGCCGAGGCCGCGGCGCCCCAGGTGGTCATCACCGACATCCGGATGCCACCGGCCTTCGCGCGCGAGGGGATCGACGCCGCCAAGGAGATTCGCAAGCGTCACCCAGGCACCGGCGTGGTCATCCTGAGCCAGTACGACGACCCCGACTACGCGGTCGCGCTGCTCTCGGAGGGCTCGGCCGGTTACGCGTATCTGCTGAAGGATCGGGTGGCCGAGGGCGACCAGCTCGCCCGTGCGGTGCGCGAAGTGGCCTCCGGCGGCTCGATGCTCGACCCCAAGATCGTCGCTGCCCTCACCCAACCGGTGCGGCGCAGCGATCTCAGCCCGGACGAGGAACGACTCCTCCAGCAGGTGGCGGAGGGAACCCCCATCAAGGCGATCGCGGTGTCGGACAAGACGACGCCCGCGGACGTGGCCACCCGGATCGAGCGACTCTTCGTCCGGCTCGCCGAGGGCCTCAGCGCGGGCGACGAGCAGTTCCTCGTGCGGTTGAAGACGTTGCAGCAGGCGATCGTCGACCGGGAGGAGCAGGGCGAGTCGCTGTCCCGGCTCCTGCCCGACGGCATTGCGACCCGACTGCGCGCCGGTGGTCACGCGGTGGGGGAGACGGAACGCCTCGAGGTCACCGTCCTGATGTCGGACATCCGCGGCTACTCGACCATCGCCGAGCACACCGACCCCAGTGCCCTCGCCGGCCAGCTCAACTCACACCGCGCCAGCATGAACGACGCCATCCACGCCGAAGGCGGGACGGTGATGCAGTTCGTCGGTGACGCGGTGATGGCCGTGTTCGGAGCACCCGAGCCCAGCACCGACCACGCCGACCGGGCGGTCGCGGCGGCGGCCGGGATGCATCGCGCCCAGCACGAGGTCAACGATTCCTTCCTCTCCCAAGGTCTCGAGCCGTTCGGGCTGGGGATCGGCCTGTCGACGGGCGAGGTTGCCGCAGCATTGCTCGGTTCGGCAGACCGGGTCGAGTACTCCGTGGTCGGGGACATCGTGAACCTGAGTGCCCGGCTGCAGCAGTGGGCCGAGGCCGGAGAGACCGTCCTGAGCGCGCCGACCATGGATGCGCTGGCTTCCCCGGTCGAGGCGGAAGAGCTTCCACCGGCCCTGGTGAAGGGCCGGGTGAGCGAGGTACGGGCCTTCAAGATCGGCATCCCGGGGACGACTGGATGACCGAAGACCCAGGTTCCGTCGAGCTCGTCCTGCCACTGCCCAACGGCCTGGCATACGGCACCGCGGTCCTGGCGGTCGTCGCGACGGTCCTGCTTCCGTTCGCCTTCGCCGCCGGCGATCTGTCCTTCGACGAGGTGATGTCGGGCTACTACGCGCAGAGCGCAGCACTCTTCTCCGTGCTGGGCTCACTCATCCTGTGGCGGCGGCCAGGTCACCTGATCGGCTGGACACTGGTGGCCATCGGCGGCTTCGACTTCCTGACCCGTGTCCCGGATCTGTACGAGCTGTTCGGCCTGGCCGACCGGAACGGATACCCGCCGCTCTCGACGATCGAGCTGCTCGCGTGGATGTGGGTGCCGACCGTCGCGGGGATCATCATCTGGCTCCCGCAGCTCGTCCCCGACGGACGCCTGCTCTCGCGCCGATGGCGTCCGCTGGCCTGGTTCGGTGCCGTCGCCACGGTGTTCCTGTCAGTGGTCTTCCTCATCGACCCGGATGGCTATCCGCCCTTGGTCGGTGTGGCGTTCCTGGTGTTCGCGCTGGCCGGTCTGGCGAGTGTCGTGCCCCTTGTGTTGCGCTATCGCCGGTCGACCGGGGCCGAGCGACAGCAGCTCAAATGGGTGTTCTACGGGCTCGCGATCAGCGTCCCGATGCTGGTCCTCGGCACCTCGGGGTTCTTCTACGGCGCCGCCGGCGCGATATGGGCGGTTCCGCCGCTGGTCGTCATCCCGGTGACGATCACGGTGGCGGTCCTGCGCTACCGGCTCTACGACATCGACGTCGTGATCAGCCGGACCCTCTTGGTCGCAGGGCTGGCGGGCTTCATCACGGTGACCTACGTGGCGATCGTCGTGGGCATCGGGTCCTTGGTCGGCAGGGGCGACGAGCCGAATCTCATCCTGTCGATCGCGGCCACAGCGCTGGTCGCGGTGGCCTTCCAACCCATGCGCCGACGCCTGCAGCGGGTGGCGAACCGCCTCGTGTTCGGGCGCCGGGCCACTCCGTACGACGTGCTGAGCGGTTTCGCGACCAGGGTCGGTGTGGCCGAAGCATCGCCGGAGACGCTGGTCGGCCTGGCCGAGCTGATGTCAGACGGGACGGGTGCGCAACCGGCTCGGGTGTGGCTGCGGGTTGGGTCGCACCTGCGGTCCGCTGCGACGTGGCCGCCGGGGTCGGAGGCGCTGGATCAGACCCTGGAGGCCAGTCTCGATGCGGCGGCTGCGCTGCCGGATGCGGACCTGGCGGTCCCGGTGCAGGAGGCGGACGAGCTGCTGGGCGTCTTGACGATCGCCAAGCCGCGCGGTGAGCGGGTGACGGAGGTCGACGTAGACCTCGTGGAACGGTTGGCGGCGGCGAGCGGCGTATTGCTGCGCAACCTCAGGCTGGATGCCGAGCTCGCCGAACGGCTGGGGCAGATCGAAGCATCGCGTCAGCGGCTGGTTGGAGCCCAGGACGAGGCGCGACGCCGGATCGAGGCCGAGCTGGGCGGGGGAACGCGAGCGCAGCTGCGCACGCTGCGTGAGCAGCTGGAGAAGCTGTCCGGTGACGTCGACCCCGAGATGATGCCGAAGTCGGCCGTGCTGCTCGGCCAGCTGGTGGCATCGACGAACGGCGCGCTTGACACCCTCGCGAGCCTGGCTGCCGGCGTCTACCCGCCACGGTTGGCGGCCGACGGCCTGGTGGCCGCGCTGACGGAGCAGACCGCACGGGCCGCCGTTCCCGTCCAGATGCACGAGTCGGGTGTCGCCCGATATCCCGCCGACGTCGAGGCAGCCGTCTACTTCGCTGTTCTCGAGGCCTTGCAGAACGTCGCGAAGTACGCCGACGCGACCCACGTAAGGATCCGGCTGTCAGAGGACCAGGGCACGCTGACGTTCGAGGTCTCGGACGATGGTGCCGGGTTCGACTCCGACACCGTGACCTTGGGCACCGGACTCCAGGGCATCGTCGACCGGCTCGACACGGTCGACGGCACCATCACGATCCAGTCGACTCCGGGGAAGGGCACAGACGTCATGGGCACGGTCCCGATCGGCGTGTCACACCAGGGCGTCGCCGTCGCCACTCTGGCCGAGGCGGCCACATGAGCACGATCCTGCGCAGAGCGACGTTCGCCTCATGGGTCATCTGCATGGTGGCCGCGCTGGCCTCGTTCGCCCTCCTCGCCATGGGCACCGGTCAGTCGACGCCCGGCGACACGTTCGTGCTCGGCGGGACGGGCGGCTTCGCGTTCGCGTTCGCGGGCCTCGCCTTCGGCACCGTGGGTGCGCTCATCTCGCATCGGATTCCGGATAACAACGTCGGCTGGGTGTTCAGCGTCATCGGCCTGGGCCTCGGGGTCGGCAATCTCGTCTACCAGTACGCCGATCAGGTCCTCTACGGGTCGGCATCAGGTCTGCCCGGAGGCGCCGCGGCAGCCGTGTTGCAGAATGCCCTCGTTCCACCGGTGTTCGGGCTCGTCGCCGTCGCTCTGATGATCTTTCCCGACGGGCACTTACCATCGCGTCGCTGGTGGCCGGCAGCCGCAACTGCTCTCGTGGGATCCACGGGCACCGTCATCGGGTACATCCTTCGCCCGGGAAAGCTCGACGCCCCGTTCGAGACCGTGGTCAACCCCTTCGGTGCCTCCGGTCAGTTCGCCCTCTGGGAGAACGTGTCCGCATTCGGCTGGCCCTTGATGACCGTCGGCACGGTGCTCGCCGCTGCCGCGATGCGCAGCCGACTGAAGCGATCTCACGGGCTCCAGCGCGAGCAGCTGAAGTGGGTGGCCTTCGCCGCCTCGATCGCCGGCCTGATGATCGTCCTCGACGTGGTGAGCTTCTTCGCGGCGGAGGAGGACGGCACCGCTGCCCTCAACTTGTTCCGGGCCGTCACGCTGGGCATCGGCTTCTGCATCATCCCGATCGCTGCCGGGGTGGCCATCCTCCGTTACCGGCTCTACGACATCGACGTCGTGATCAGCAGGACCCTGCTGGTGGCGGGGCTGGCCGGCTTCATCACGGTGACGTATGTGGCAATCGTGGTGGGCGTCGGCTCCTTGGTCGGCCGGGGTGACGAACCGAACCTCGTCCTGTCGATCGCGGCCACAGCACTCGTGGCGGTGGCGTTCCAGCCGGTGCGGCGCCAGCTGCAGCGGGTGGCGAACCGCATGGTTTTCGGGCGCCGGGCGACGCCGTACGACGTGCTGAGCGGGTTCGCGACGCGCGTGGGTGCGGCCGAGGCGACGCCTGAGACGCTGGTCGGTCTGGCCGAGCTGATGGCCGACGGAACCGGTGCGCAGCCGGCGCGGGTGTGGCTGCGAGTCGGCTCGCACCTTCAACCCGCGGCCTCCTGGCCGATCGAGCAGCACACCACTGGTCATTCCGCGACGATCGACGCCGACACGGTGCCGCCACTCCCCGACGCTGATCTGGCGGTGCCCGTTCGTGAAAGGGATGAGCTGCTGGGGGTCCTGACGATCGCGAAGCCTCGTGGTGAGCGCGTCACCGAGATCGACGTCGACCTGGTGGAACGGCTGGCGGCGGCAAGCGGCGTCCTGCTGCGAAACCTGAGGCTGGACGCCGAGCTGGCCGAGCGGCTGGAGGAGATCGAGAGCTCGCGTCGCCGTCTGGTCAGCGCCCAGGACGAGGCACGACGCCGGATCGAGGTCGAGCTCGGGGGAGGAACGCGCGCCCAGCTCAAGACGCTGGGCGACCAGCTGTCGCTGCTCGCGCAGGATGTCGACCCGGAGCGCACGCCGAAGAGCGCCATGCTGCTGGGTCAGCTCGTGACGGCGACGAAGAGCGCGCTCGACACCCTCGCCGGGCTCGCTGCCGGGGTCTACCCGCCGAGGCTGGCCGCCGATGGTCTGGTGCCGGCTCTCTCCGAGCAGGCCGGTCGGGCGGCCGTGCGGATCGAGGTGGTGGCGACGGGCGTCGGACGCTATCCACCCGATGTCGAGGTGGCCGTGTACTTCGCGGTCCTTGAGGCGCTGCAGAACGTGGCCAAGTACGCCGATGCCGACGCGGTCCGGGTACGCCTCTCGCACGAAGCGGGCCGGCTCTCCTTCGAGGTCACCGACGACGGAGCCGGGTTCGACTCCGACACCGTCACGATGGGAACCGGGCTCCAGGGCATCGTCGACCGGCTCGACACGGTCGACGGGACCGTCACGATCACGTCGCACCCTGGCGCCGGTACGACGGTCTCGGGCAGCATCCCTGTCGTCGACTCGGCGGCTCATGGCGACCACACCTTTGACCTGGCCGGAGCGACGCCATGATCGCCGCCACGAAGTCCCCACGGCTCGCCATGGCGGCCTGGGTGGTCTGCGCCCTGACCCTCGTGGTGGCCGGCACCCGCTTCGCCTTGGCGATCATCGCGCCACTGACCGAGGAGAAGCTGCAGGATCCGACCGCCCCGGGTGGCGGCATTCCCGTGGCGGCGTTCGAGACGCTGACGCTCGCGTCGATCGCCATCATCGGCGCAGTGGTGGCATCGCGGCAGCCCCGCAACCCCGTCGGGTGGATCCTCAGCTCGATCGCCCTGTGGATCGGGGTGGTCATCGTCGCCTCCCATCTCTACTGGGCATTGGCGTTCGAGGACCCGACGCCGAGCGGCCTGGCGGTCTTCTGCGCGTGGCTGGTCAGCTGGATCTGGATCTTCGCGATGATGCCGGCCCTCATGCTCTTTCCGCTGTACTTCCCGACCGGTCGACCGCCGTCGCCACGATGGCGATGGGTCGAGTGGGTCTTCGTCGCGGCAGTCGTGACGTCGTTCATCGGGGCAGCCTTCGCGCCCGGCGAGTTCACGGATGTGTACGACCAGTATCCGGTGGAGAACCCGGTCGGAGCGGGCGGATTCCTCGGCGACGTGGTGAAGCTGGTCAACGTGCTGGCATCCGGCTTCATGGTCCTCGGACTCCTCGCCGGCCCAGTCTCGCTCGTCGTTCGGTTCCGGCGATCCGTGGACATCGAGCGCCAGCAGATCAAGTGGGTGGCGAGCGCAGCGGTGCTGTTCCCGTTCCTGTTCATCATGCCGACGGCGGAGACCGCCGGAGAGGACGTCGGCTTCGCCATGCTGCTGCTCGGGCTGCTGATCCTCGCAGTCGGGGTGGCCTTCTCGATCCTGCGGTACCGGCTGTACGACATCGACGTCGTGATCAACAAGGCGGTGGTCTTCACGGCTCTCGCGGGCTTCATCACGGCCGTCTATGCCGGTGTCGTGGTGGGGCTCGGACGCCTGCTGCCGGTCGGTGAGCAGAATCTCGGGCTGGCCATCATGGCGACCGCCCTGGTGGCTGTGGCGTTCGAGCCGGTCCGCCTGCGCGTCCAGCACTGGGCCAACCGGCTCGTGTACGGCAAGAGGGCAACCCCGTACGAGACCTTGGCGGCGATGACCGGGAAGCTCGGAGACTCTGCCGATCCGGGATCCGCACTGAACGAGGCCGCAACGCTGCTGGCCGAGGGGACCGGTGCGGCGCAGGCGGTCGTCTGGGTCACGCGAGAAGGGTCGCTGGTGCCACGAGCGACCGCCGGCGACAGCCTGGCGGCACCTGCGCCGCTGAAGCTGGACGGCAACGAGCCACCGGAGATCGCCGGCGCCGTCGTCCAGGCCGTGCGTCACGAGGGGCACCTGGTCGGGGCGCTCAGCCTGGCGAAGCGTCCCGGCGAAGGCGTGAGCTCCGCCGACCGCCGCCTCCTCGAGGAGCTCGCCGGTCAGGCCGCGCTCCTGCTGGCGAACACCCGCCTCCGTTCACGGCTCAGCGATCGCCTGGAGGAGCTGCGTGCCTCGCGCCGACGCATGCTGGCCGCCCACGACCGGGCGCGACATGCCCTCGAGCGTGACCTGCACGACGGCGCCCAGCAGGAGCTCGTGGCGCTCAAGGTCAAGCTCGGACTCGCCCGGACCATCGCGACCAGGGAAGACGCACCTGAGCTGGCGACGCGGCTCGCCGATGCCATCACCGTCGCCGACCAGGCCGTCGACACTCTCCGCGACGTGGCCCGTGGCATCTACCCACCGTTGTTGGAGACCGAGGGCCTGGCGGCCGCCCTCACCGCCCAAGCCCGCCGTGCCGACCTGGCCGTGACCGTGCTCGACCGCACCAACATGCGCTACTCCCGCGAGATCGAGGCCACGGCGTTCTTCTGCGTCAGGGAGGCCCTGATGAACGCGTCACTCCATGCAAACGCGGGCCATGCCCATGTGGAGCTGGACAGCGAGGACGCCGGCCTGACCGTGATCGTCTCGGACGACGGCATCGGCTTCGACCTGGACGTCACGCCGCAGCGGGATGGACTGACCCACATGTACGACCGGGCCGACGCGGCAGGTGGAGTGCTCGACGTCGATTCCCACCCCGGCCGCGGCACCACGATCACGCTGTCGCTCCCGGTCACCGCTCTCGAGCCGGCCGTCGGCTAGGTGTACTCGGCTGACACGTTCATGACAGTCGGCTGATCGGTGGCAGGCCTCCGATGGCTGAGTGGCGTCGTCGAGTGTTGTAGAGGTCGAGCCAAGGGGCAAGGGCTGCGGTGCGCTCGTCGTTGCTGGTGAACGCCTGTCGGTAGGCCCATTCGGCTTGGAGGGTGCGGTTGAAGCGTTCGACTTTGCCGTTCTGCCAGGGGCAGTGGGCTTTGATGAAGATGTGCTGGGCGCCGATGGTTGCGATGGCATCGCGGACATCATTGGACCGTTTGTAGCTGAGGTGGTTGTCGGTCATCACCTGGCGGATGGTGATGCCGTGGGTGGCGAGGTTGGCCGCTGCTCGTAGGAGGAAGGCCGCGCAGGTTGAGCCCTTCTCGTCGGGCAGGATCTCTGAGTAGGCCAGGCGGGAGTGGTCGTCGACCAGTGAGTGGACGTAGTCGAAGCCGATCTTGGTGCGCTTGTCGGGTCGTGATTGGTGATTGCTGATGAGTTCTCCGCGGCCTCGCCAACCGCCGCCGACGGGAATGCGGCCGATCTTCTTGACGTCCATGTGGACCAGATCGCCCGGGAACGGCCTCTCATAGCGGACAGCTGTGGTCTTGGAGGACCGGATCACTGCGCCGGTCAGCGGGTCGCAATCGCGCAGATAGGGCACTCGATGGCGGCGCAGAATCGTTGAGACCGTCCTCGGTGCGATCCCGAGCTCCGGACCTAGGCGGTCCTGACCCCTGCGCTCGGCCAACCGCCGAGCGACCACGACCAGTTCAACCTCAAGCGGAGTCCGGCGTGGGCAGCGATGTGGTCGCGAGGACCGGTCGACCAGTCCAGCTGCGCCTTCGGCGCGGAACCTGTTCACCCAACGGTGAGCGCACTGGCGCGAAACACCCAACTCCTTGGCGACGTGGGCGACCGGCCGGCCGTCCCTGATCACCCGATCAACAAGCAGACGACGACCGTGAACAGTCAATCGCGCATTAGCGTGGGACACGAGGACCTCCTGGAAGTGAAGACGAGACATCTCCACTAAGCCGGGAGGTCCTCCTCGTTCACAACCCCCGTGTCACCAACGTCCCAGCCGAGTACAGCTAGGCGTCCGCGACCTCGGCGATCCACGCATCCTCCAGCACGACCGGGTCGAACGTCGCCTTGCTCATGAAGTCGAACGCTCCGGCCTCGATCGCCTGGTCGCGGAAGTCGGCAGGGTCGTGGGTCGAGAGCATCAGCACGCGCGTGTCGGCCGACGCCTCGCGGATGCGTCGGGTCGCCTCGAAGCCGTCGATGTCGGGCATGTTCAGGTCCATCAGCACCAGGGTCGGGTGCAGCTCGGCCGCAGCGGCCACGCCGCTGGTGCCGTCGACGGCCTCGCCGATGACCTCGAACCCGTCCGTCATGTCGACCACCAGACGGGCCACGTCGCGAAACGGGGCCTGGTCGTCGACGATCAGGACCGTCACATCCGCTCTCACAGCCAAAGAATGTCACGACCGTGGGTACGACGGAACCGTGAAGGCACGCGCCTGAGCAGGGGTGTCTCCATCACCTCAGGACTCCGGTGCATTCAGGGCCGCCATGTAGAGCAAGACCGCTCGGACGCGGTGGTGGCTGTCGGTCTCCTCGGCGATGCCGAGCTTGGCGAAGATCGAGTTGATGTGCTTCTCCACGGCGCGTGGTGACAGCACGAGCTTCTCGGCGATCGTCTTGTTGTTGCTGCCTTGCGCGATGTGCGACAGCACCTCTCGCTCCCGGGACGTGAGCTCGTCGACGGGGGAGCGCTGCCGGGTGCGCGCCGCGATCAGGGCGTCGACGACGGCGTGGTCGACCACGGAGCCGCCGTTGAGCACCTCCCGGATCGCGTCGACCAGCTCGTCGACATCACCCAGACGCTCCTTCAGGAGGTAGGCGCGGCCGGACGATCCCTTCTCGAACAGCCGAAGCGCGTAGTCCTCCTCGACGTACTGCGAGAGCACCACGACGCCGATGTCGGGATGGGCCTCGCGGAGCCACTGCGCCGCCTGCACACCCTCGTCGGTCTGGTCCGGAGGCATCCGGATGTCCGTGATGACGACGTCGGGCGGGTTCGCCTCGACCGCGGCGATGAGCGACGGGAGGTCCCCGCAGACGCCCACCAGCTCCAGCTCGTCCTGGGTGTCGATCAGCGCGCGGACCCCCTCGCGGACGACATAGCTGTCCTCGGCGAGCAGAACGCGGATCGTTTCTGTGGTCTCGGTCATCTCAATCGCAGGCCACGCTATCCCAGCGATCCGCGTGACCCCTCACGTTTCGGCGGATGTCGCGGGTCAGTCGATCTCGGCGGTGCCGAGGGCGTCGATCTCCACCCAGTGGCCGTCCACGAGCTTCTCCAGACGGAGCTGCCGACTCCCGCCGCCCGCGCTGCCGGAGGTGAACGGGTGGGACGAGCGCCAGGCCACGGCGGCCTGGTCGTCGGGGTGGGTAGCGGTGTCGACGACGTCACCGTCGTCCGAGCGCATTCTGAAGTCGGCCATGGACCCACCGTGGCACATCACGTGGTCGGATATCGTTGGAGCATGCCCCGGACTCCCCGCACCTCGATCCCTGTCCCCGTGCTCGGACTTCTCACCGCGATCATCGCCGTCGGCCTGACGGCCTGCGGTGGCGACGACGAACCCTCGGCGTCCACGAGCGAGTCGAGCGCATCGGCCACACCGACGAACCTGCCGGACGCGACACCGTCCAGCGAGGCGAAGAGCTGCAAGGGCATCGTCGGTTCCGGTGCGGTCGAAGACGTCCAGGCCGTCTTCGACAAGTACAAGAACAACTCGAACCCGTTCACGGCAGCCGACGCCAAGGAGATGCACGACGCCCTCGACCGGCTCGCCAAGGCAGGCGACAACGCCGCGCCGAAGATTCGCGAGGACGTCGTCAAGCTGGTCGCCGACGCCGGTTCCCAGATCGATGCCCGCATCAAGATCGAGGGACTCGGCAAGGTCGCCAGCAACGAGACGATCCAGAAGGAGCTCGACGCGCTCTGCCGCTGAGCGCGACCTGCCCTCAGGCGCGTTCGCCGAGGGCGATGATGTTTCCCTCGCTGTCGTTGAACCACGCCGTCCGCGTGCCGTCCATCTCGACGACGCCGTCGACCGTGGTGACACCGGGCAGGTCGTACTCGTTGAACCTGACGCCCTTGGCCTTGAGGTCGGCCATGTCACGGTCGAAGTCGTCGCTGTCGATGCCCAGCGCGGTGTTCTGTGCTGTGCCGGCGAACTGCGTCTCGTAGATGAGGACGCGTGTGCCGCCGATCTCGTACATCTCGGCCAGCCCTTCCTCGAAGCCGTCGTCGACCGGGTCGATGCCGAAGGTGTCGTGCCAGAAGGAGCGGCAGCGGGCGAGGTCGGACGCCGGGAGGACGGCGAAGCATGATGAGTTCTCGAACATGGGGCACCTTCTTTCGAGCGTGAACTTACTCCTGTGCCAGCGACGGCGCAGTACCCTTTTGCCGTCGACAGGACCACGCCATGGCCGAGGAATCCGAGCAGGGCTACACCCTCCAGCTGAGCGAACCCGAGCGTATGCGGTACCGGATGATGGCCGAGAACGCTCGCGAGAACGAGGCCGACCTGTGGGAATACTCCGGCATCGTGCCGGGCGCTCGGGTGGCCGACGTGGGCTGCGGTCCCGGGGCGGTGCTCGTGGAGATCGCGCAGATCGTCGGTCCGGAGGGGACGGCGGTGGGCGTCGAGCCAGGGGAGCCGGCTCGCGAGGCTGCGCGCGAGGAGCTGGACGCGCTCGGACTCGACCACGTCGAGGTGCGCGCGGGCGACGGTGAGGCGAGCGGACTCGAGCCGGGCGAGTGGGACTGCGTGATGATGCGGCACGTCCTCACGCACACCGGTGACGACGCCGAACGGATCGTGGCCCACCTGGCCACGCTGCTCGCTCCCGGCGGCCACCTGTACCTGGTCGACGTCGATCTCGACGCGACTCGCACGTCCCCGCCCGACCCGGACATCCGGGAGCAGTTCGAGCGGTACTCGGCCTTCCACCAGGCACTGGGCAATGACGTCAGGATCGGAGCGCGACTGGGTGCGCTCCTGCGCGCCGCCGGCCTGGAGGTCGCCGAGCACCAGGGCAGCTTCCAGCGGATCCCCGCCCTGCTGATGGCGGCGGGAGGGCCGCTCGTCTCCGCCCAGGAGGCGATGATCGCGTCAGGCGTCCTCTCCGCGGACGAGACCGACGCGTGGGAAGCAGCGCGTCAGCGGTTCACGTCCCTCCCCGACGCCGAGCTCTGGTTCGCAGGGTTCATCGCCATCGGCCGCAAGCCGGGGATGGTGTAGGGCCGGTCAGGCCCAGGCGAACTCGGTCGGCTCCAAGGTGCGCGTACGCCGCGCGAACGGGAGAGTGGCGCCCGGCCAGTTCGACGTGATGCGACCCGACGGGTGCCGGTACCAGTTCTCGCAGCTCGCCCACACCGAGCGCTCCAGCTTCTCGCTCAGCTCGCGGTCGTAGGCCTCGTCCGTCGCGGTCGTCACCTCGACACGCTCGTAGCGGCCGGCCTCGAGCCGGTCGACCAGCTGTCGCATGTGCCGTGCCTGGGCCTCCAGCATGTAGATGATCGAGCCGCCACCGAGGTTCGTGTTGGGGCCGTAGGTCACGAACAGGTTCGGGAATCCGGGCACGTACATGCCGAGGTACGCCCGCGCCCCGTCGGCCCAGCGCGTCGCCAGCTTCTCTCCGTCCACGCCCGTCACGTCGATGGAATCGAGGAAGTCCTGGGAGTCGAACCCGGTGGCGTACACCACCACGTCGGCCGGATGCTCGCGCCCGGTTGCGTCGACGACCCCGTGCGGACGCACCTCGGTGACCGCCTCGGTCACGACCTCGACCGTCGGCTCAGCCAGGGCCGGGTAGAAGTCGTTGCTGAACAGGATTCGCTTGCAGCCGATCGGGTAGTCGGGGGTCAGCTTGGCGCGCAGCTCGGGGTCCTTGACCTGTGAGTGCAGGTGGCGCATCGCGATCGCGTGGTTGATCCTGCCCACCCGTGACGAGGCGTCGAGCCCGCGCGCGAACTGCTCCATGATCGACCAGATGCCGCCGCGCTCCAGCTGCTGGGTCGCCGGGATCCGGTGGAACAGGCCGGCGTGCCACGGCTTGTAGGGCATGTCGGGCTTGGGCAGCAGGTAGTTGGGCGAGCGCTGGAACAGCACCACCCGTTCGCCGTCCCGCACGAGATGGGGCACGAGCTGGACGGCACTGGCACCCGAACCCACCACCGCGACGGTGCGCCCGCGGACGTCGGCCTCGTGGTCCCAGCGCGCCGAGTGGAAGGACGGCCCCTCGAACGACTCGATGCCCGGGATGGTCGGCAGCGTGGGTTCGGACAACTGCCCGACCGCGCTGATGAGGACGTCGACGGACTCGGCCGAGCCGTCGGCGAAGGTGACGGTCCACTGCGCGGTGCCGGCGTCCCACGTCGCCGCCGTGACCTCGCGGCCGTAGGAGATGCGCGGCGTCACGCCATGCCGGTCGGCCACGTCGCGGAGATACGCGTGGATCTCCTCCTGCAACGCGTAGCGACGGGTCCAGTTCGGGTTCGGCGCGTAGGAGAAGGAGTAGAGCGGCGACGGGACGTCACACCCCGCTCCGGGGTAGGTGTTGTCGCGCCAGACCCCACCGAGGTCGTCGCCGCGCTCCCACAGCCGGACGTCGTCGTGACCCGCGCGGAGCATCTCCACCGCGACGGACACACCCCCGAACCCGGAGCCGATGATGCCGATCGATGTCATGCGTCTACCTTTCAGGCAGGAGCTTGGGACGAAGACTAGGTCGGCACGGCTGGGAACGGGAAACGTTTCCTTTCGCATCCGCCGTCGTTGAGTCTCCCGGAAGAGGTGGAGTGGATGGACGAGACGTCCAGAATCAGTCGACGGGGACTCATCGGCGGTGCCGCTGCGGGCGGGGCCGCTCTTGCGTTCGGAGGACTCACGCAGCCGGCCCAGGCCGCCAGCACGTCCGGCTCGCTCCCGGGCACGGTCGACGTGGTGGTGGTCGGCGCCGGCATCTCCGGGCTGGTCGCGGCCCGCAAGCTCGTGAAGGCCGGCAAGAGCGTGCTCGTCGTCGAGGCCAGGGACCGGGTCGGCGGCCGGGTGCTCAACCACACGCTGGGCGGCGGTTCGGTCATCGAGTCCGGCGGTGCCTTCGTCGGGCCGACCCAGAACCACATCCTCGCCCTGGCGAAGGAGCTCGACGTCCAGACGTTCAAGGAGTACGTCGCCGGCAAGAACACCTACGCGTCCAGCCCCAAGGGGCCGGTCATCAAGTACACGGGCACCATTCCTCCCGACCCCCTGATACTCGCCGACGCGGCCCAGCTGTCGTTGAAGATCGACCAGTTCTCGAAGCAGGTCCCGGTCGACGCACCGTGGACGGCCAAGCGCGCCGCCGAGTGGGATGCGATCACCGTGAGCCAGTGGATCAAGCAGCAGAGCGTCATCCCCAAGGTCGAGGACGTCATCCTGGCCTACCTCCAGCCATCCTTCGGCACGGACGGCCTGAACCTGTCGTTGCTGTTCCTGCTCTGGTACATCGCCACCGCCGGCGACGAGACCCACCCCGGAACGTTCGCGCGGTCGTCCGGCACGGCCAACGCCGCCCAGGACTCGCGCTTCGTCGGCGGCTCCGGCCTGGTCCCGGAACGCATGGCCGACGCCCTCGGTTCACGCGTCGCCCTGAACGCTCCGGTGCGGCGCATCTCGCAGACCGGCTCGGGCGTCAGCGTGTCGACCGACCGCGGCACGGTCAAGGCGAAGCGGGTCATCGTCGCCGTGCCGCCACCGTTGGCGCTCGGCATCGACTGGTCGCCCCTGCTCCCGCCACGGCGTCTGCAGCTCTTGCAGCGAATGCCGATGGGCACGCTGATGAAGTGCGACGCCGTCTACGACACGCCGTTCTGGCGCGACAAGGGCCTGTCCGGCTCGGGCGTCACGACGTTCGGCGCGGTCCGGGCGATGTTCGACAACTCGCCACCGGACGCCGAGGTCGGCGTGCTGCTGGCGTTCGTCGGCGGATCCACCTGGGAGACGTACGGCACCCAGTCGCTCGCGGACCGCAAGGCCGCCGTGCTCGAGGGCTTCGCCAAGCTGGTCGGCAAGGAGGCGCTCAACCCGATCGAGTACGTCGAGCAGGACTGGACGAAGGAGCGGTGGACGATGGGCAGCCCCATCGCCGCGCCCGTCCCCGGTGCGATCACGTCGTTCGGCTCGACCATCCGCGAGCCCACCGGCCGCATCCACTGGGCCGGCACGGAGACGTCCACGTACTGGGCCGGGTTCATGGACGGCGCGGTCCGGTCCGGCGAACGCGCCGCGGCCGAGGTCGGACCGCTGGTCTGACCTCACGTAGGCTGGGCGCAAGCAGAACGCGCCACTCGTAGGGCGCGTCAGGGAAACCGAGGTGTGCCGTGCCGGATTCAAGTACTGGGATCTCCGTCAGCGTCCAGTCCGAGGATCGATCGGTCGACACGGGAACCAAGGCCTGGCAGCTGTTCGCCGACGACCCCGAGGTCATCGCCGCCCGCATCGCCGGAGAGCTCCGCGACCTCGCCACGGAGCTGAGCGACGGCGACACGGTCGAACCGGTGGCGATCGACTCACCCGACGGGCTCGACATCCTGCGGCACTCCACCGCCCACGTCATGGCACAGGCCGTTCAAGACCTGTTCCCGGAAGCCAAGCTGGGCATCGGTCCGCCCATCACCGACGGCTTCTACTACGACTTCGACGTGCCCGAGCCGTTCACCCCGGACGACCTCGTGGCGATCGAGTCGCGGATGCGCAAGATCGTCAAGGAGGGTCAGAAGTTCGACCGGCGCGAGATCTCCGACGACGCGGCCCGCGAGGAGCTGGCCGACGAGCCGTACAAGCTCGAGCTGATCGGGCTCAAGTCCACGGCGAGTGACGCGGCCGAGGGCGCAAGCGTCGAGGTGGGCGACGGCGGACTGTCGATCTACGACAACCTCAAGCGTGACGGGTCGCTGGCCTGGAAGGACCTCTGCCGCGGGCCGCACCTGCCGACCACCAAGCGCATCCCGACGTTCTCGCTGATGCGTAGCGCGGCGGCCTACTGGCGAGGCGACGAGAAGAACAAACAGCTGCAGCGCATCTACGGCACCGCCTGGCCGTCGAAGGAGGACCTGGAGGCGTACCTGCACCGGATCGAGGAGGCGCAGCGACGCGACCACCGCAGGCTCGGACAGGAGCTCGACCTGTACAGCTTTCCCGACGAGGTGGGCTCCGGCCTGCCGGTCTTCCACCCCAGGGGCGGCGTGATCAAGCGGGAGATGGAGGACTACGTCCGCCGTCGGCACATCGAGGAAGGCTTCGAGTACGTCGGCACGCCGCACATCGCCAAGGAGGAGCTGTTCCACACCTCCGGCCACCTGCCCTACTACGGCGAGGCCATGTACCCGCCCCTCGACGTCGACGGCATGGACTACCGGCTCAAGGCCATGAACTGCCCGATGCACAACCTGATCTACCGGTCTCGGCTGCGCTCCTACCGCGAGCTCCCACTGCGCCTGTTCGAGTTCGGCCACGTCTACCGCCACGAGAAGTCCGGGGTGGTGCACGGCCTGACGCGCGTCCGCGGCTTCGCCCAGGACGACTCGCACTCCTACGTCACCCCGGAGCAGGCACCCGGCGAGATCCAGCACCTGCTGGACTTCTGCCTGAGCCTCTTCCGCGACTTCGGGCTCGACGACTTCTACCTCGAGCTGTCCACCCGCGACGACTCCAAGCCGGACAAGTTCATCGGCTCGGAGGAGGACTGGGCCGTGGCCACCCAGGTCCTCGCCGACGTCGCGACCGCGTCCGGGCTCGAGCTCGTGCCCGACCCCGGCGGCGCCGCCTACTACGGTCCCAAGATCTCGGTCCAGGCACGCGACGCGATCGGTCGTACCTGGCAGATGTCGACGATCCAGTACGACTTCAACCAGCCGTCGCCGGAGCGTTTCGCCCTCGAGTACGTCGCGGCCGACGGCTCACGCCAGCAGCCGGTCATGATCCACTCGGCGAAGTTCGGCTCGATCGAGCGCTTCATCGGGGTGCTCGTCGAGCACTACGCGGGTGCCTTCCCGCCCTGGCTCGCGCCGGTGCAGGTCGTCGGGATCCCGGTGGCCGAGCGCCACTCGGACTACCTCGACGAGGTCGCCCGGACGTTGAAGGCGCGGGGCATCCGGGTCGAGGTCGACCACTCCGACGAGCGCATGCAGAAGAAGATCCGGAACGCGCAGACGCAGAAGGTGCCGTTCATGGTGATCGTCGGCGACCAGGACATCGAGGCCGGTGCCGTGTCGTTCCGCTACCGCAGCGGCGACCAGGACAACGGCGTCCCGGTGGACGACGCCATCGCCCGCATCGTCGAGGCGATCGAGACCCGCGCGCAGGTCTGAGCCGGCGGCCTACGGAGCTGGAGGCCCGGACCTGGTCATGTGGCGGGTGTAGAAGGCCACGAGGTCGTCACCCTGGAACTGCGACCTGTCGAGGTGCCCACCGTTGGCGATGACGACCTCGGCTTCCGTGGCACCGGCATCGTCGACGATCCCGGCCATCGTTTCCGACAGCGCGGCCGGCGTCGGCGTGTCGGTCGGGCCGGTGTAGAACCGGAAGCCCTTGCCCTCGAAGGCCGGGCTCTGGATGAACGACAGCAGTGGGTCGTAGCCGGCGGTGTACTGGTGCAGCTCCTCCGGTGTCGGATCGCCATCGAAGTCGTACGCGGCCCTGATCTCGGGACGCTTCTCGCTCATGTTGTTCCACATGTGGTCGAAGCCGCCGATGAAGCCGACGGTGGCGGTTGCTCGTGCGTCCAGGCCATCGCGTCCGGTCAGGTTGATCGCGGCGATCGTGCCCATCGACGCGCTGTAGAGGAACACGTCCCGGTCGGAACCGAAGTGCTGCATCACCCAGTCACGCAGCGCGACGTAGTTGTCCAGCTCGACCTGGTTGCCGAAGCGGTCCTTGGTGTCCGTCGACGACGCCAGCATGAATCCCGCTTCGGTGAGCGCCTTGGTGACGGGCTCCATGCGGAGATCGGTCCAGAAGTCGTCGCCCTCGCCGGTCAGCGACTGGGGAACGTGGATCACCAGGGGGGAGTTCGCCCGGTAGGTCGGCGGCAGCGCCACGTACCAGTCCATCGGGCTGGAGTCGGTCATGCCGGTGCTGATGACGCGTTGCCCAGCGCCGTCGATCAGCTGTCCGCCGATGGTCCTGTTCTCGGCCGGCCGCAGCGTCCCGGTCTGGAAGGTGAACGGGCTGAGCGAGGATCCGGACGTGGCGCGACCGTCGGTGATGGAGGCGTAGATCTTGGTGATCTTCTTGCCCGCGGCGGCGAGATCGGCGCGGCGGATCTTGAACGTGGCCATCTCCCGCAGGTTCCCGACCCGGGTCAGCGAGAAGGAGATGAACGTCTCGTCGGCGTCGATCGTGAACAGGAATGTTCCGTCGTTGGTGTCGCCAAGACTCGGTCCGGCGATCGTCTTCTTCACGATCTCCACGGATGACAGGCTGCTGCCCTTGAACGAGGAGCGGGCGCGGGTGCCGTACTGCACCTGCCAGCCGACGGCGTCGGGGTCGCTCGCCACGAGGCCAGTGCCGGGCTCGCCGCACGAGACGCCCAGCTTCACGGTCGGAGCGGGGGAGCCGCCGCCCTTGTTGTAGATCAGTTGCTGGTAGCGCCAGAGGCCGGTTGGCGGGACGTCGAGGGCCTTGACGAACCCGCGGGTGCCGGACGCCCCGCCCGCGTACAGCCGGTGGCCCGACACGGCGACCCCGGTCGCGGCCACGTCAGCGAGGTCGGCCCAGTCCTCGCTGTACTCCGGCGGTGTCGGGCCGACCACCGGGGCAGCTCCGGGCACCCGGATCTCGTTGGATGTGGCTGCTGCGTAGGTGCCGTCCCTGGCCTTCACGACGCGGAACGTCGCGGTGCCGGCTGTGCGTGTGCGCGGGAAGGAGAAGTGCCCGGCCGCATCGACGGGCATGACTTTCAGCTGTCTCCAGGATGTTCCGGCCTTCTCCTGCAAGGTCACCCCGCTCTGGGCCCGCGCTGGCGCCGCGGTCCCGGTGATCGAGAACGACTCGCCCACCAACGGGGATTCCGGGTTGGCCGCGATCGTCACGGCAACCTTCTTGAGGACCGTGACGGTGACGTTGGGGGAGGTGGCGGCTCGAAGCGTGGTTGTCGCGGGTGAAGTCGCCCGGTAGCGATGTGCACCGTCCTGGGCCGGTGACGTGACGGTGGTGGAGAACGTTCCGTCCGGGTTCGCCAGCTTGAAGGCCGCCACCTGCGTCCACGTGGCGCCGTCGAGATGGGACACGACGATGTCGGTACCGACCGGCGACCTGGTGATCGTGCCGCTGAGGACGACCGGGTCGCCGGCGACGACGGTGCTCGGTGTGGCCTTGAGGCTCAGTGACCGTTGGACGGTGGGCGCCGCCGCACCGGGGAGGCTCGTGCCGATGAGGACAACGAAGGTGGCGGCGAACAGAAGAACAACACTGCGAAGGCGCACGGGAACCTGGGCCGACATGAATGAGGCTCTCTGGTGAGAGTGGCGGAGAGCCGATGGGTTCCCGACTCCGCTCGAACGTAGCGGCGCAGGCCGCTTTGGGTGCCATCGCAGGCGAAGATGGCTGTCGACGACTACCCGGACTAGTCATCCGTGGCCACGTCCGCCAGAGATTCGTGAGAGAACGGTCCTCTGAGCTCAGCCTGAGTCCGTGTGCCGAACCAGAGCCGTCTCTACCCGCCGGTACAGAATTGAGCGACCGATTTCATTGACAACGCAGTGAAACGGGGTCAGGTTTTGCCTAGGGTTCACCTTCCATCGGGGGCACACATGCGTCGTCTGTCGTTGTCATTTCTCGCAGTCCTGGCGCTGGTCGCCGGCACGTTGAGCACGAGCGCCTCGTTCGCCGCTCCGGCCGACGACCATCTCGACGTCTACGTGGGCGAACTGTCGATGAGCCAGATCTCCTCGGTCGTCGCCCTCGGTGTCGACCGCCACGATCTGGTCCTCCACAAGATCTCCGGCGAGAAGGGCAAGAAGGCGCGCGTCCGGGTCGAGGCGATCATCAGCGGCGCCCAGGCCAAGAAGCTCGCCCGTCAGGGTGTGGAGATGAAGCCCAAGGAGATCAAGGGCAAGACCGCGACCGAGCGCTCCAACCAGCTGGCCGCCGACGGGTACGACGTCTTCAAGAAGTACGCGGGGCCGGACGGGATCAAGGCGGAGTTCGAGCAGGCTGCTGCCGCGGCACCGCAGATCACCAAGATCGTCAACATCGGCAAGACCGTCAACGGCCAGGACATCATCGCGATGAAGGTCAGCCAGCGTGCAGACACCACCAGGGACGGGAAGAAGCCGTCGGTCCTGTACACGAGCGCACAGCACGCCCGTGAGTGGATCACGCCGGAGATGAACCGTCGCCTGATGCACCACGTGATCGACAAGTACGGCACCGATCCGAAGATCACGAACATCGTGAACAAGAACGAGCTGTGGTTCGTCCCGGTGGCGAACCCGGACGGCTACGACTTCACGTTCGAGCCCGACAACCGGATGTGGCGCAAGAACCTGCGCGACAACAACGACGACGGCGTGATCGACGCCGGCGACGGTGTCGACCTCAACCGCAACTACAAGACCAAGTGGGGCTACGACAACGAGGGCTCCTCGCCCAACACGGCCAGCGAGACCTACCGCGGTCCCTCCGCGGGCTCGGAGCCGGAGACCAAGGCGCTGGACAACTTCGCCAGGAGGATCGGCTTCCAGTTCCTCGTGAACTACCACTCCGCCGCCCAGCTGCTGCTCTACGGCACGGGATGGCAGGTCTCCACACCCACTCCGGACGACGCGATCTACGAGGCGATGGCCGGAGACGACGAGCACCCTGCCGTGCCGGGCTACGACCCCGACATCTCGGCGGAGCTCTACACGACCAATGGCGACACGGACACGCACCTGACCAAGGCGTACAAGACGCTCGGGTTCACGCCGGAGATGTCGACCTGTGAGTCGGCGTCGGACTCCGACCCCAACGACCAGTGGGAAGCAGCGGACTGCGAGAGCGGGTTCCACTTCCCGGACGACGAGAACCTGATCCAGGCGGAGTTCGAGAAGAACATCCCGTTCGCGCTCTCGGTCGCGGAGTCCGCGGCCGACCCCGACGACCCGAAGTCGGTGGTGGATCGCACCGCGGCCGACTTCGTGGTCGACTCCTTCGACGTGTCCTACGGCGACCCGCAGACTGTCGCCGTCGTGGCCAAGCGGGCGATGAAGCAGCTGCGCATGTCGTACCGCATCAACGGCGGACGGATCAAGCACACCCAGGTCGCGGAGTGGAAGGGCGGCGAGCGCTACGGCGACGAGAACGACGACTACTACGCCGAGTACCGCGGTCTCGTCACGGGTGCCAAACCGGGCGACAAGGTCCAGGTGACGTTCAGCGGGTTCAAGCTGGGGAAGGGCCGGATCTCGGCCCCGCCGTTCACGTACACGCTGGCCTCCGACAGCGGCGACGACGTGCTCGTGCTGGCCGACGAGGACTACAAGGGCGTGAACCCGGACTACCCGGCCAGCGTCACCTCGCCGAAGTACGCCGCGACGTATGAAAAGGCCCTCAACGATGCCGGCTACTCGACCGACGTCTGGGACATCGACGCTCGTGGCGTGCCGCACGACCTCGGCGTCCTCGACCACTACAAGGCGGTCGTCTGGTACCTCGGCGACAACCGGCTCACCCAGGATCCCGAGGACGAGACCATCTCGACCCCGCTGGGCGAGCTGCCGGACATCGCGGTGGCCGAGCGCGAGCAGTACACCACCATGGCCGTCCGCGACTACCTCAACGCCGGCGGCAAGCTCGTCCACGCGGGCGAGACCGCGCAGTACTCCGGCCTGCCCGGCGTCAGCGACTCGGTCGGCGGCCTGTTCTACGGGCTCAACGGTGATCCGGAGGCCGAGTGTGTCGTCGACACCCTTCCCGGCTTCTTCGAGGACTGCCTGATCATGGCCGACGACTTCCGGCAGTACTACCTCGGCGGCTTCAGCCGCACCGACAATGCGAACCCGTCGGGCGTGACCGGAGTCGCTGCTCCCATCGACGGATTCAACGGGACGTTCGGTGGGCCGGTCGTCGAGGGCGACAATCCGCTCGACGAGGCGGGCGTGTTCCAGCCGACCAGCGAGGTCCTGCCGCCCGCCGAGTTCCCCCAGTTCACGAGCAAGGGCGCGGCCACGTACACCTCGGCCGGGCAGGACCCGTATGGCCCGGTGGAGGGCACCAAGTACGCCGGCGCCGTGCATCAGGATGCGTCCTACATGCGCCTGACCAAGACGATCGACCTGAGCTCGACGTCGTCCAATGCCGAGCTGGCGTTCAAGCTCTCCGCGAACACCGAAGAGGGCTACGACCACGTGATCGTGGAAGCGCACCAGGTCGGTCAGGACAACTGGACGACGTTGCCGGACACCGGCGGCCTGACCACCACCGACCCGCCCGCGGAGTGCGAGCCGGACGGCTTCCTGCTCGACCTGCACCCGTTCCTTGCGCACTACCTCGGTGGCGCGGGCTGCACCGACCCCGGCTCGAGCGGCCAGTGGAACTCGATCACGGGCTCGACCGACGGCTGGAAGGACGTGGCATTCGACCTCGACCCGTACCTCGGCCAGCAGGTGGAGGTGTCGATCACGTACGTGACCGACCCCAACACCGGCGGCATCGGCGCGTTCGTCGACGACACGAAGATCACCAAGGACGGCACGACCGACGCCGACGGGTTCGAGGGCGCCTCGAGCACGTGGACCGTCGGCGGCCCGGCCGCAGGAAGCCCGCCGAACGCGGGCAATTGGAAGATCTCGGAGACGCTGGTCAAGGCCTTCGGCGGAGTCTCGACGAAGGACTCGCTGCTGCTGGGCTTCGGCCTGGAGCAGCTGTCCGACGACGCATCGCGTCAGGACCTCGCCGACAAGGCGCTGACAGGGCTGATCCAGTAAGCCGATCGCACCGGACGTGGCTGCACCCGCCACGCCCGGTGCGAGTTCGGCGCCCTAGAGTTTCCCGGGTGACTGGGCAGCCCGCCGGCGGAGAGCCGGACACGCAGTACGGCGTGGGGGAGCCGGACGCGTTCGAGCGACTCTGGACGCCACACCGCATCGTCTACATCAAGGGCGAGAACAAGCCCGAGTCCGACGCCGAGGACGACTGCCCGTTCTGCCGCATCCCGCAGATGGACGACGCCGAGGGACTGGTCGTGCGCCGAGGCGAGGTGGCGTACGCCGTGCTGAACCTCTACCCGTACAACGCCGGGCACCTGCTCATCTGCCCGTTCCGGCACGTGGCCGACTACACCGACCTCACCGACGAGGAGACGGCCGAGGTCGCGTTGCTGACGAAGCAGTCGATGACCGCGATGCGCTCGATCACGAATCCGCACGGCTTCAACCTGGGCATCAACCAGGGCAACATCGCCGGCGCCGGCATCGCCGCGCACCTGCACCAGCACGTCGTCCCGCGCTGGGGCGGCGACTCGAACTTCCTTCCCGTCATCGGGCGCACCAAGACGATCCCGCAGCTGCTCGGCGAGACGCGCGAGATGCTGGCGGCCGCGTGGGTCGACGCGAACGAGGAGGGCTAGAGCGTGCTCGAACGCTTCCGGCAGTTCTGGACCAACGTGTGGGCACCGCTGGCCGACGGCCTGCTGCGGCTGGGCGTCAAGCCCGACCACGTGACGATCGTCAGCACCATCGGCGTGAGTGCCGGCGCCCTGTGGTTCTTCCCCCGTGGCCAGTTCCTCGTCGGAGTCCTGGTCATCACCGCCTTCGTCTTCGGCGACATCATGGACGGCTACATGGCCCGCAAGTCCGGGCAGTCGTCGGCGTGGGGTGCGTTCCTCGACTCCACCCTGGACCGCTTCGGGGACGCGGCCATCTTCGGCGGACTGGTGCTGTACTACGCCCACGCCGACGCGAAGACCGACCTCGGCAGCCCGATGCTCTACCTGGGCCTGAGCCTGGCCTGTCTCGTGCTCGGCAACATCACGTCGTACGCGCGGGCCCGCGCCGAGAGCCTCGGCATGACCGCCAAGGGCGGCATCGCCGAGCGGGCCGACCGGCTGGTCGCCATCTTGGTGATGACCGGATTCAACGGCATCTTCGACCTGCCCTTCCTGACCGAGATCACCTTGTGGGCCCTCACCGCCGCCAGCGCCGTGACGATCGTCCAGCGCATGGCCATGGTGCACGGGCAGGCGGCTGGGAAGGCTCAGGACGGCGCGTAGACTGGCATCATTCATGAAAGCCAGTTGAAGGATTCCCCCGTGAGCAACGACGAGACCACCATCGGAACCTCCCGCGTCAAGCGCGGCATGGCCGAGATGCTCAAGGGCGGCGTCATCATGGACGTCGTCGACGCCGAGCAGGCCAAGATCGCCGAGGACGCCGGCGCCGTCGCCGTGATGGCGCTCGAGCGCGTCCCTGCCGACATCCGCTCGCAGGGCGGCGTGGCCCGCATGAGCGACCCCGACCTCATCGACGGCATCATCGAGGCCGTCTCCATCCCCGTGATGGCCAAGGCGCGCATCGGCCACTTCGTGGAGGCCCAGGTGCTGCAGAGCCTCGGCGTCGACTACGTCGACGAGTCCGAGGTCCTCACCCCGGCGGACTACGCCAACCACATCGACAAGTGGCAGTTCACCGTCCCGTTCGTGTGCGGCGCCACCAACCTCGGTGAGGCCCTGCGCCGCATCACCGAGGGCGCGGCCATGATCCGTTCCAAGGGCGAAGCCGGCACCGGCGACGTCTCCAACGCCACCACCCACATGCGTCAGATCAGGGCGGAGATCCGCCGCCTCCAGACCCTGTCCGACGACGAGGCCTACGTCGCCGCCAAGGAGCTGCAGGCACCGCTCGAGCTCGTGCGCGAGGTCGCCGAGCTCGGCAAGCTCCCGGTGGTGCTGTTCACCGCCGGCGGCATCGCCACCCCCTCCGACGCCGCGATGATGATGCAGCTGGGCGCCGAGGGCGTCTTCGTCGGGTCCGGCATCTTCAAGTCCGGCAACCCCGCGCAGCGCGCCGAGGCCATCGTCAAGGCCACGACCTTCCATGACGATCCCGACGTCATCGCCAAGGTCTCCCGCGGCCTCGGCGAGGCCATGGTGGGCATCAACGTCGACGACGTCCCCGAGCCCCACCGGTTGTCCGAACGCGGTTGGTGATAGCAACCTCTTGGAATCTCAGCGGAATTTCAAGGGATTCGAGAGGTGGTGCACCCGGGCACGTCGTATGCTGATTCCCAGCGTCACGATCACGGAGCCGGGAGTCTCCGCGTGACGTCCCGCGAGGGAGTCGTCACGTCTGCGGATGGCGCCGACGCCTCCCTCAACCATCCCAATCGGGAGGGAACCGAGAGGGAGCGACGGCGGTGGTGAGGCCCACCCCATATCCACCGCCGTCGTCTGGTTGGGGATCTACGCTGGAGGAGTGTCCACTCCAGCCATCGGCGTCTTCGCCCTGCAGGGTGACGTCCGTGAGCACCTCCTCGCGCTGTCGGCTCTCGGAGCCGAGGCGTTTCCCGTGCGCCGCCTCGAGGAGCTGGAACGGTGCGACGCCCTCGTCATGCCGGGCGGGGAGTCCACCACGATGGTCAAGCTCGCCCGCGCCTTCGACGTGTTCGACGCGTTCGCCGATCGCATCAAGACCGGCATGCCGACCCTGGGCACCTGCGCGGGGATGATCATGCTCGCCGACCGCCTGCGCGACGGCATCGCCGGGCAGGAGACGTTCGGCGGCCTCGACATCACCGTGCGACGCAACGCCTTCGGCCGGCAGGTCGAGTCCTTCGAGGGCGACATCGACTTCACGATCTTCGACGATCCCGTGCACGCCGTGTTCATCCGCGCTCCGTGGGTCGAGGACGTCGGACCCGACGTCGAGGTGCTCGCGAGCGTCGAGCTGCCAGGGGTCGGGGATAGGATCGTGGCGGTCCAGCAGGGTCCGGTCCTTGCGACGTCCTTCCACCCCGAGGTGGGCGACGACCTCCGCATCCACCGGTACTTCCTGGATCTCGTCAGAGCGACAGCGTCATAGGCAGGGAAGGGATTTCCGGATGTCAGGCCACTCCAAGTGGGCGACGACCAAGCACAAGAAGGCGGCGATCGACGCCAAGCGCGGCAAGATGTTCGCCAAGCTCACCAAGAACATCGAGGTGGCCGCCCGCACCGGCGGCCCCGACCCCGCCGGCAACCCGACGCTCTACGACGCGATCCAGAAGGCCAAGAAGTCGTCGGTGCCCAACGACAACATCGACCGCGCCGTCAAGCGCGGCGGCGGGCTCGACGGCGGGGGAGTCGACTACGTCGCCATCACGTACGAGGGCTACGCCCCCGGCGGCGTGGCGCTGCTGGTCGAGTGCCTCACCGACAACCGAAACCGCGCCGCCATGGAGGTCCGCACCGCGATGACCCGCAGCGGCGGCACGATGGCCGACCCCGGCTCGGTCACCTACCTGTTCACGCGCAAGGGCGTCATCCTCGTCCCGGTCGAGCACAGTGCTGATGGATCGGGGGGTGGCACCACGTCCGAGGACGACGTCCTGATGGCCGTGCTCGACGCCGGCGCCGAGGAGGTCAACGACCTCGACGGCTCGTTCGAGGTCATCTGCGAGCCCACCGACCTCGTGCCCGTGCGTACCGCCCTGCAGGATGCCGGCCTCGACTACGACTCCGCCGAGGTCTCGTTCGTCCCGTCGGTGTCGGTCGAGGTCGACGTCAGCTCGGCCACGAAGATCCTCCGCCTCGTCGACGCACTGGAGGACCTCGACGACGTGCAGAACGTCTTCAGCAACCTCGACGCATCCGACGAAGTCATGGCCCAGGCCATGGAGCAGGCGGGCTGACCCGACCCTCGGCCAGGGGGACTCAGGCACGGCGCGTCGCCGCAGTCGGGCGTGGTCGGCCGACTAGTCTGTCGAACATGCGTTCGCAGTCGGTGAGAGTGCTCGGAGTTGACCCGGGCCTCACGCGATGTGGTGTGGGCATCGTCGACGGCAGCGTCGGACGCCCGCTCACGCTGGTCGACGTCGGCGTCGTGCGCACCCCGGCCGACCTCGACATCGCCCGTCGCCTCCACCTGCTGGAGCAGGGGATCGAGGCGGCGATCACGCAGCACCGTCCCGACGTCGTCGCGGTCGAACGGGTCTTCAGCCAGCACAACGTCCGCACGGTCATGGGCACCGCGCAGGCCAGTGGCATCGCCATGGTCGTGGCGGCGCGGCACGGCATCGAGGTGCGTCTGCACACACCCAGCGAGGTCAAGGCGGCCGTCACCGGGAGCGGCCGCGCCGACAAGGCCCAGGTCGCCCAGATGGTGGCCCGCCTGCTCCGTCTCACCGAGCCGCCCAAGCCGGCCGACGCCGCCGACGCGCTCGCCCTGGCCATCTGCCAGGTGTGGCGAGGTGGCGCCGACGCCCGGCTCGACGCCGCCGTGCGATCTTTGCGGCTTGGCGCCGCGGGGGCGAAGGCGGCGACACGATGATTGCATTCGTGCGCGGCCGGGTCGCCGCCCTCACCCTCAATGCCGCCGTCATCGACGTCGGGGGAGTGGGCTACCACGTGTTCTGCACGCCGGGCACGATCGCCGACCTGCGCCTGGGTGCGGAGACCCAGCTCGCCACGTCGCTGGTCGTCCGCGAGGACTCCTCCACGCTCTACGGCTTCGCCAACGTCGATGAGCGCGACATGTTCGAGCTCGTCCAGACGGCCAGTGGCGTCGGCCCCAAGGTGGCGCAGGCGATGCTCGCCGTCCTGCCGCCCGAGCGCCTGCGGTCCGCCATCGCCGGTGCCGACCACGCGGCCCTCACCGCCGTGCCGGGCATCGGGCGCAAGGGTGCCGAACGCATCGTCGTCGAGCTCAAGGACCGCGTCGGCACACCCGTCACGTCCATCTCCTCCGGAGGTGCCGGCTGGCGCGACCAGGTTCGCGACGCTCTTCAGGGCCTCGGCTGGTCGACCCGCGACGCCGACCAGGCGGTCGACACGGTCGCCGCCGACCACGCCCGCCCCTCTGACGGCACTGCCGAGCCCGACGTCCCGACCCTGCTCCGTGCCGCCCTGCGCACGCTCTCGAAGGCCTGATGATGGACGACGACCTCGACCTCGACATCGATCCCGGGACCGACCCCGTCACCACCTGGGGCGGTGCCACACCGGAGGAGCGGGCGTTCGAGGCCGCGCTGCGTCCGCGCACCCTCGACGAGCTCATCGGGCAGGAGCGCGTGCGCGAGCAGCTGTCGTTGATGCTCGAGGCGGCGGTGGCCCGCGGCCGCACGCCCGACCACGTGCTGATGTCGGGTCCGCCGGGGCTGGGCAAGACCACGATCGCGATGATCATCGCGCACCAGCTCGGGGCGCCGCTCCGGATCACGAGCGGCCCGGCCATCCAGCACGCCGGCGACCTCGCCGCCATCCTGTCCAGCATCAACGAGCACGACGTCCTCTTCATCGACGAGATCCACCGCATGTCCCGGCCGGCCGAGGAGCTGCTCTACATGGCGATGGAGGACTTCCGGGTCGACGTGATCGTCGGCAAGGGCCCGGGAGCCACCGCCATCCCGCTGGAGATCCCGCCGTTCACGGTGGTCGGGGCCACCACGCGGGCCGGCCTGTTGCCGAGCCCGTTGCGCGACAGGTTCGGCTTCACCGCCCAGCTCGACTACTACGCCACCGACGAGCTCCACCGCATCGTCGACCGCTCGTCCGGTCTCCTCGACCTCGACGTCACCGCCGAGGGCGGCCGCGAGATCGCCTCACGCTCGCGCGGCACGCCGCGCATCGCCAACCGCCTGCTGCGGCGCGTCCGTGACTTCGCGGAGGTGCGCGCCGACGGCACCGTCGACGAGACGGTGGCGCGCGCGGCGCTGACGCTGTACGAGGTCGACGACCTCGGCCTCGACCGCCTCGACCGCGCCGTGCTGTCGGCGCTGTGCGAGAGCTTCGGCGGCGGACCGGTGGGGGTCGCGACGCTCGCCGTCGCGGTCGGCGAGGAGCGCGAGACGGTCGAGGAGCTCGCGGAGCCGTTCCTGGTGCGACTGGGATTCCTGGCCCGCACGCCGCGCGGCCGCGTGGCCACGCCACCGGCCTGGCGCCATCTCGGACTCGCCGTGCCCAGCGGCGGACAGCTGCCGTTCGACGATCCCGACGCCGAAGCGTGAGCCATTTCACGATCGATTGTCGGGCTGGTTAGACTACCCGTTGGCCCTCGCGCCATCCGTCGTCACTCGGCGGGATCTCAACGCTTTCGGGAGCACACACCGTGTCCAGCTGGGTCTCATACCTCCCCTTGGTCCTGGTCGTCTTCGCGTTCTGGCTGTTGGTCCTGCGTCCGGCACGCAACCGGCAGAAGGAGTTCCTCGCGACGCAGGGCTCCCTGGCTCCCGGTTCGCGGGTCATGCTGGCCAGCGGCATCTTCGGCGAGCTCATCTCGGTGCGTGACGACGAGGTCGACATCCGCATCGCCGCTCCCGACGTCGTCGTCACGGTCGCCCGGCAGGCCGTCGCCAAGGTCGTCGTGCCCGAGGACGCACCGCCGGCGAGCGAGCCCACCGAGCCGCCCGGGACCACCGACTGATGGCGGCTCCGCCCACCCGGCGCAACCTCCCGAATCCGCGCCGCACCCTGGTGCTCTTCCTGGCGGCCGTCGTCGCGCTGTTCGGACTGCTCACCGTGCTGAGCATCACCGGGTCCGCGAAGGACGACAGCGTCTGGAAGCCGCGCCTCGGGCTCGACCTCCAAGGCGGCACCCGCATCACCTTGCAGGCGAAGGCCTCCGAGGGTGACGTCACCCCCGAGAAGCTGCGCGAAGCGCGCTCGATCATCGACCAGCGCGTCAACGCGAGCGGTGTCACCGAGTCCGAGGTCACCACCCAGAGCAAGGACCAGGTGATCATCGAGATCCCTGGCCAGAACAAGAGCGACATCGTCGACCAGGTCGGCCGCACCGCCCAGCTGCGCTTCCGGCTGGTGTGGGCCTCGACCCAGAGTGCGACGAAGCCCGAACCGGTCGACGCGGCCGAGCTCAAGAAGCAGAACGACGCCATCGCCAAGACCGACTGGTCGAAGCTCACGCTCGCGCAGGTCATCCAGGCGGAGACCGAGGGCGTCGACAAGCTGCCCAAGGAGTACATCCCCGGCCTGAACGCGCTCAACGCGCAAGCCAAGAACTTCGTCTGCACCAAGAAGAACCTCCCGCAGGAGGACCGCTCCGACCGACCGCTCATCACGTGCGACACCAAGAGCGGGGAGGTCTCGATCCTCAGCCCCACCGTCATCGAGGGCACCGACGTCAAGAGCGCCAGCGCCGTCGTGCCGCAGAACCAGGTGTCGTGGGTCGTCGCCCTGCAGCTCAAGGGCAAGGGCAAGACGACGTTCGACACCGTCACGGAGGCGCTCTACGCCCAGCAGCAGGCGGGCAGCGACCAGACCAGCCGCTTCGCCATCGTCCTCGACGGCGAGATCCTCAGTGCACCCACGACGAACGGCCACTTCACCGACGGCTCGTCGCAGATCTCCGGCAACTTCACGGCGACGTCGGCGCGGGCGCTCGCCAACCAGCTGAAGTACGGCGCGCTGCCCCTGACGTTCCAGCTGAACAACAGCTCCTTCGAGGGTCCGACCCTCGCCGGCACACAGCTGAAGGCCGGCCTGCTCGCCGGACTCGCCGGCCTGGTGCTCGTGGTCCTGTACCTGCTGTTCTACTACCGCGGTCTGGGCCTCGTGGCCATCGGGTCGCTGCTCGTCGCGGCGGCCACGACGTACGCCCTGGTGCTCCTGCTGGGGCAGGGCGTCGGCTTCACGCTGACACTGCCCGGCATCGCCGGTCTCATCGTGGCGATCGGCATCACCGCCGACTCCTTCATCGTGTTCTTCGAGCGATTGCGTGACGAGGTCCGTGACGGCAAGTCGCTGCGCCTGGCGGTCGAGAGTGGCTGGGTCCGGGCCCGGGGCACGATCCTGGCGGCCGACGCGGTGTCGATCCTGGCAGCGCTGATCCTGTTCATCTTCGCGATCGGTGTCGTGCGCGGCTTCGCCTTCGCCCTCGGCCTCACGACGCTGATCGACATCCTGGTCGTGTTCGGCTTCACCAAGCCCCTGATCTCGGTGCTCGCGCGCACGAAGTTCTTCGGCCAGGGCCACCGGCTCTCCGGTCTCGACGCCGCCCACCTGGGCATCAGCGGCCGCAAGGTCACCGAGATCGGCCGGTCGACACCCACCGCTCCACCCGCGGCGACGCCACCCGACCGCAAGCAGTCCGCGACCGTCACCGTCCCACCCAGCCGCTCCGGGGAGGATGACGCCTGATGGGACGCATCAGCACCTTCGGCCAGCACCTCTACTCCGGACGGGTCTCGTTCGACTTCGTCGGACGTCGCAAGCTCTGGTACTCGATCTCCGCCGCGATCGTCGTGCTCTGCGCGGTCGCGTTCGTCGTGCGCGGCTTCAACATGGGCATCGAGTTCAAGGGCGGCGTCGAGTTCACCGCCCAGGTCCAGAAGGCCGACACCACCGCGGTCGACGACATGACGACCGCCGTGGAGGAGTCCGGCGTCTCGGCGGCCGGCGACCCCATCGTCAACACGTCCGGCAGCGACACCGTGCGCATCCAGACCCGCGCACTCACCCAGGACGAGGCACTGGTGGTGAAGAAGTCGCTCACCGACGCCGGGGCCACGGAGGTCAGCCAGAACCTCGTCGGCCCGTCCTGGGGCAAGCAGGTGGGCCAGAAGGCGCTCACCGGCCTGCTGGTCTTCCTCGTGCTCGTCGTGCTGTTCATCTGGGCCTACTTCCGGGAGTGGAGGATGTCGGTCGCCGCGCTCGTGGCGCTGGCGCACGACCTGCTCATCACCGCCGGCGTGTACGCGTGGTCCGGCTTCGAGGTCACGCCCGCCACGGTCACTGGCCTGCTGACGATCCTCGGCTACTCGCTCTACGACACCGTGGTGGTCTTCGACAAGGTCCGGGAGAACACCCGCGGCATCCTGCGCTCCACCACGCGCACCTACGCCGAGCGCGCCAACCTGGCGGTCAACCAGACGCTCGTGCGGTCCATCAACACGTCCATCACCGCTCTGCTGCCGGTTGCCGCACTGCTGCTGGTCGGAGCCGCCGTGCTCGGCACCGGACCACTCAAGGACCTCGCCCTCGCGCTCTTCGTGGGCATGGCCGCCGGCACCTACTCCTCGATCTGCATCGCCACGCCGCTGGCGGTCCAGCTCAAGGACCGGGAGCCGGCCATCGCCGCGCACACCGCTCGCGTCATCTCCAAGCGTGGTCCCGATCCGAAGGCCGTGCCGACCGACGACGAGCTGTCCGAACCCGCCCGGGTCACCGTGCCGCCGACACCGTCACGTCCGGTCGCGTCTTCCGGCTCGGCCAAGCGCAACCAGCCGACGCGCACCACTCGCGCGAAACGGCCCAAGGGCCAGCGCTGATCCCCCCCACGGACGTGCCATGCTGGTCCCACCCGCGTCACCGACCACAACCGGGGACGCCGATCAAGGAGACTCCATGAAGACCCCTCTCGCTCTCGCGACGGCTGCACTTCTGGCCGTGACTCTCACCGGTTGCGGGGGCAGCGACGACGGCCCCGACAGCGAATACTGCAAGGACCTCAAATCCGCGTCGACGCAGTTCGACTCGCTCTCCTCCAACGACGTCTCGAAGCTCGACGAAGCCTTCAAGACCTTCCACACCCTGGCCGACGAGGCCCCCAGTGACGTGAAGTCCGACTGGGCCACCCTCGACAAGGGCATCGCCTCGGTCGAGAAGGCCCTCAAGGACGCCGGCCTGAAGTTCTCCGACTTCGCCGCGCTGCAGGAAGGCAAGATGCCCGAGGGCGTCGACGTCGCCAAGCTGCAGGGCCTGGCCACCGAGTTCCAGAAGCTCGACAGCGCCGAGTTCGACAAGGCGTCCAAGGCGATCGAGAAGCACGCCAAGGACGTCTGCAAGGTCAACCTCTCATCCTGAGCGCTGAACCCGATCGGGCAGCCGCACTCATCGAACGGTGGGTGCGGCCCATCCCGGACTGGCCGGCTCCAGGCGTCACGTTCCGTGACATCACGCCGCTGCTCGCGCAGCCGGATGCCTTCGCCGCGGTCATCGACGCCATGGCGGCCGCCGGGGAGGACTTCGGCCCGATCGACGCCGTGCTGGGCATCGAGGCCCGTGGCTTCATCGTCGGCGCCCCGGTCGCGCTGAAGCTCGGGGCAGGCTTCGTTCCCGTGCGCAAGGACGGGAAGCTGCCCGCGGAGACGCTGTCGGTCTCCTACGCGCTCGAGTACGGCGAGGCGACGATCGAGATCCACACCGATGCCTTGAAGGCCGGCGACCGGGTGCTCGTCGTCGACGACGTCCTGGCCACCGGAGGCACCCTGGCCGCCACGGCCACGCTGGTGGCCGAGGCCGGCGCCACAGTGGCCGGCTACCTCGTGGCGATCGAGCTGCCCGCCCTCGACGGCCGCTCGCGATTGGCCGACACACCCCTGCGCTCGCTCGCCAGCTTCTGACCCGTCCACACCCAGAGGAGACACCATGAACCCCCACCAAGTGCGCGTCGTGGCGCTCGTGCTGGTCGCCGTGCTGGTCCTCGCGACAGCGGCCACCCTGCTCAACCAGATGTGACGTCTGCGCTGATGGGAGCCGCCCTCCGGCCCTGAACTACCATGGAGGTCTGGGCAGAAGCCCAGATCAGGAGGTCTGGTGGCCGAACGCATCGACGTGGGCTCACAGGCGTCCGAGGCGGCGGCCGAACCGAAACCGGCCGACTCGGCGCCTGCTTCGCAGCGCGTCCGCAGCCGCCTGGCCCGGATCGGCCGTGGATCGTCGGTCAACCCGGTGCTCGACCCGCTGGTCAAGGTCTACCGCGAGACGCATCCCAAGGCTGACGTCGACGCCATCGAGAAGGCCTACTCGATCGCCGAGCAGATGCACGAGGGCCAGTTCCGCAAGAGCGGCGACCCGTACATCACCCACCCGCTCGCCGTCGCCACCATCCTGGCCGAGCTCGGCATGACGGCACCGACGTTGTGCGCGGCCCTGCTGCACGACACGGTCGAGGACACGGAGTACACGCTCGACCGCCTGCGCGAGGACTTCGGGGACGAGGTCGTCCAGCTCGTCGACGGAGTCACGAAGCTCGACAAGGTCAAGTACGGCGACAGCGCCCAGTCCGAGACCATCCGCAAGATGGTCGTGGCGATGAGCCGTGACATCCGGGTGCTCGTCATCAAGCTCGCCGACCGGCTCCACAACATGCGCACGCTGCGGTACCTGCGACAGGACAAGCAGGAGCGGATCGCCCGCGAGACGATCGAGATCTTCGCCCCGCTGGCGCACCGCCTGGGCATGAACACCATCAAGTGGGAGCTGGAGGACCTCGCGTTCGCGACCCTGCACCCCAAGGTCTACGACGAGATCGTGCGCCTCGTCGCCGATCGGGCGCCGTCGCGCGAGGAGTTCCTCGAGCGGGTCATCGGCGACGTCGAGTCGGACGTGCGGCACGCGAAGCTCAAGGCCACCGTGAAGGGGCGGCCGAAGCACTACTACTCGATCTACCAGAAGATGCTGGTGCGTGGCCGCGACTTCACCGACATCTTCGACCTCGTCGGCGTGCGCATCCTGGTCGACTCGGTGGCCGACTGCTACGGCGTGCTCGGCGTGCTGCACGCGCGCTGGAACCCGATCCCGGGACGTTTCAAGGACTACATCTCGGTCCCGAAGTTCAACATGTACCAGTCGCTGCACACCACGGTGATCGGCCCTCAGGGCAAGGCGGTCGAGCTGCAGATCCGCACCTTCGCGATGCACCGTCGCGCCGAGTACGGCGTCGCGGCGCACTGGAAGTACAAGGAGGACAGTGGTCGCCACGACAACAAGGCGCCCAACGGCCAGGACATGGCCTGGCTGCGAGAGCTGATCGACTGGCAGTCCGAGACCGAGGACTCGGTCGACTTCCTCGACTCGCTCCGGTTCGAGATGAACAACGCCGGCGTCTACGCCTACACGCCGCGCGGCGACGTCATGCAGCTGCCCGCCGAGGCCACGCCGGTCGACTTCGCCTACGCGGTGCACACCGAGGTGGGCCACGCCTGCATCGGGGCCCGGGTGAACGGTCGCCTGGTGTCGCTGGAGTCGGAGCTTCAGACGGGCGACGTCGTGGAGATCTTCACGTCGAAGGCGCCCGACGCCGGGCCGAGCCGCGACTGGCTCGAGTTCGTCAAGAGCCCCCGGGCCCGCAACAAGATTCGCCAGTGGTTCACCAAGGAGCGCCGCGAGGAGGCGATCGAGCGCGGCCGCGACAGCATCGCGAAGCAGATGCGCAAGGAGAACCTCCCGCTGCACCGCCTGTTCAACCATGAGGTCCTCGACGCCGTCGCCAAGGACCTGCACCTGGCCGACGTGTCAGCGCTCTACGCGGCGGTGGGCGAGGGCAACGTCGGCGCCCAGAACGTCGTCGAGCACGTCATCACGATCGCCGGCGGGCGTGAGGGTGCCGAGGAGGACCTCGCCGAGGCCACCTCGATGCCCGGCGTGGGGCGCAGGTCGCGACCCGACTCCGGCGACGCCGGGGTCGTCGTCGAAGGTGTCGACGGCGAGCTGTTGGTCAAGCTCGCCCGCTGCTGCACGCCCGTGCCGGGCGACGAGATCCAGGGCTTCGTCACGCGTGGATCGGGAGTCTCGGTGCACCGCGGCGACTGCCTCAACCTCGCTGACCTGCGGAACCAGCCCGAGCGACTGGTGGCGGTGCACTGGGCCCCGACTGCGAAGAGCACGTTCCTGGTGGCCATCCAGGTCGAGGCCCTCGATCGTCCCCGCCTCTTGAGCGACATCACTCGGATCATCTCCGACCAGCACGTCAACATCCTGTCTGCGTCCCTGAGCACCAGCCGCGATCGCGTCGCCAAGTCGAAGTTCACCTTCGAGATGGCCGACGCGAAGCATCTCGGGCACGTGCTCGCGGCGGTCCGCACCATCGACGGCGTCTTCGACGTCTACCGACTGACGCAGTAGGTGCGGTAGGTCAGGAGAAGTCGGCCTGGGCCTTCTCGGCCATCTCGAGGAAGCTCTCGCGGGAGGCGAGGTCGTCCTTCAGCTTCTTGACCTTCTTGGCGTCGCCGGCCTTCTCGGCTTTCTCGAGGTCGGCCCGGGTGTCGTCGATCGCCTTCTGCAGCTTGCCGATCATGTCGTCGGCGCGGGCGGACTTCTCCGGGTCGGTGCGGGTCCAGGCCTGGTCGCTGGCCTCGCGGACGGCCTGCTCGACGGTGCGCAGCCGGCCCTCCATCTCCTTGACACGGCCGCGCGGGACCTTGCCCGCGGCCTCCCACCGGTCGGCGAGGTCGAGCCATGCGCGGCGGGCGGCCTCGAGGTCCTTGATCGGCAACAGCTTCTCGGCCTCGACGAGGATGGCCTCCTTGACGACGGCGTTCTGCTCGTACTCCTGGTCGAGCGCGGCGTTGGCCTCGTCGCGCGCGGTGAAGAAGACGTCCTGGGCCGACCGGAAGCGCTTCCAGAGCTTGTCCTCGACGTTCCGCGGCGCCGAGCCGGCCGCCTTCCAGCGCGACATGAGGTCGCGGTACTTGCCGGACGTGGGCCCCCAGTCGGTCGACGACGACAGCTCCTCCGCCTCGACGATGAGCTTCTCCTTGACCGACTGGGCCGCTTCGCGCTGGACGTTCTGCTCCGCGAAATGTGTCTTGCGGCGCCGGGTGTACGCCGTGCGCGCGGAGCTGAATCGGTGCCAGAGCTCGTCGTCGGTCTTGCGGTCGAGCCTCGCCAGCGACTTCCACTCATCGAGCAGGGCTCGCAACCGGTCGGCGCCGCCGCGCCAGTCGGTGCCGGCGGCGATCTTCTCGGCGTCGTCGGCGATGCGGGTCTTGGCGGCGAGCGCCTCCGCCGACTTCGCGGCGCGCGCGGCCTTGCGCTCCGCACGCTGCTTCTCGACGACCGGAGCCAGCGCGTCGAGTCGCACCAGCAGGGAGTCGAGATCGCCGAGCGCCTGGGCGCCGGCGATCTGCTCGCGCGCGGTGGCGATGGCCTTCTCGGCGTCGTCGGGCCCGAGGGTGCCGCCGGCGAGGCGCTTCTCCAGCAGGTCGACCTCGACCTCGAGCCCCTCGAAGCGGAGCACGTAGAGGGCCATGGCCTCCTGCGGATCGCCGCCCGGCCACTGGCCGATGGCGCGCTCGCCGTCTGCCGTCCGGACGTACACCGTTCCGTCGGCGTCGACGCGGCCCCACGGGTGCTCGGAGGCGGAAGACATGCTGGACAGTGTAGGAGGCTCTGCTTTGGAGAAGATGGGGCCGTTCGGCGGCACTGCGCTCTCGCGTACCCTGTCGGTCGTGCTTCTCACCTCCTTCCCAGCCGGCCCGCTGCAGGCCAACTGCTACGTGGTCGCGCGTGGACCGGGCACGGGATGCGCGCTCGTCGACCCGGGGATGGACGCCATGGAAGGGGTCCACGCGGTGGTCGCGGAGCACAACCTCACGCCGCAGGGCGTGCTGGTCACGCACGGTCATTTCGACCACATGTGGTGTGTCCAGGACGTCGCGCGTGAGTACGGCTGCGCCGTGTGGATCCACCCCGACGACCGTCACCTGCTGGGCGACCCGATGGCCGCGATCTCGGGGGAGTCGGCCGCGATGCTCCGCATGCAGGTCGGACTCGCCGAGCTGCCGGAGTTCACCGAGCCCGACGACGTCCACGACGCGGTCGACGGCGCGTCGATCGAGGTCGACGGGCTCACCTTCACCGTCGACCACGTGCCGGGCCACACGCCGGGCACGGTCGTCTACCGGATCGCGTACGACGGACCCGAGCCGGTCTCGGAGCTGATGTTCTCCGGCGACTTCCTGTTCGCCGGGTCGATCGGTCGCACCGACCTCACCGGCGGATCGCACCCGCAGATGCAGGAGAGCCTGCGCGAGCGCGTGCTGCCGCTGGCCGACGACATCGTCGTGCTGCCGGGCCACGGCCCGCAGACGTCGATCGGGCGTGAGCGCGCCACCAACCCCTTTCTGGCGGAGCTCGTGTCATGACCGGGATGAGTGGGTTCCCCGAGCTGCTGCCGGCGGAGCGCAACGTCGAGCTCCACATCCTCGACCACCTGCGGCACGTCTTCGAGCTGCACGGCTTCGCGAACATCGAGACCAGGGCGGTCGAGACGACCGACGCGCTGCTGCAGAAGGGCGAGATCGACAAGGAGGTCTACGGGCTCACCCGTCTGAACGTCACGGATGGCGATGGCGACACCGATCTCGGCCTGCACTTCGATCTCACCGTGCCGATCGCGCGGTACGTGCTCGAGAACGCCGGACACCTCGAGTTCCCGTTCCGCCGCTACCAGATCCAGAAGGTCTGGCGCGGTGAGCGTCCGCAGCAGGGTCGGTTCCGGGAGTTCACCCAGGCCGACATCGACATCGTCGCCAAGGACGAGCTGCCGTTCCACTTCGACGTCGAGGTCGCCCAGGTCATGGCCGAGGCGCTGGGCGGCCTGCCCGTGCCGCACCTGACGTTGCAGATCAGCAACCGCAAGGTGCTCGAGGGGTTCTACCTCGGTCTGGGCGTGACAGGGTCACCAGTTGGGCCGACCGCCGTGATGCAGGTAGTCGACAAGCTCGACCGGGTCCCCGCCGACGCCGTCGCCACCCAGCTCGGCGAGCTGGGCCTCACCGAGGAGCAGGTGACGTCGGTCCTGGCCCTCGCGGAGATCAGCACGGCTGACACGTCGTTCGTCGAGCGCGTTCGCGAGCTCGGCGTGACCCACGAGCTGCTCGACACCGGACTGGCCGAGCTGGCCCAGGTCATCGGGTCGGTCCGGCCGGTCGACGGTGTGACCGTCGTGGCCGACCTCCGCATCGCGCGCGGCCTCGACTACTACACCGGAACCGTGTTCGAGACCAGGATGGCCGGCTACGACCAGCTGGGCTCGATCTGTTCGGGCGGGCGCTACGACCAGCTCGCCTCAGACGGGCGCCACACCTATCCCGGCACCGGCATCTCGCTCGGCGTCTCGCGCCTGCTCGTGCCGCTGCTGGCCGACGGCCTGACCAGCGACCGCTCCGTGCCGTCCGCCGTCCTCGTCGCGCTCGTCGACGAGGAGTCCCGCGAGACCAGCAACGAGGTCGCGTCGCTGCTCCGAGCCCGCGGCATCCCCACGGAGGTCGCGGCCACGGCCCAGAAGTTCGGCAAGCAGATCCGCTACGCCGAGCGTCGTGGCATCCCGTTCGTCTGGTTCCCCGCCACCGAGCGCGGTGATGCACAGAGTGCGCCGCATGAGGTCCCCGGCGCGGAGAGCGCCCATCGGGTCCGAGACATCCGTTCCGGCGACCAGGTCGAGGCCGACCCGGACGAGTGGACCCCGCCCATCGACGACCTCGCACCCCACATCAAGGAGCCCCACACGTGATCCGCACCCACGACGCCGGAAGCCTGCGCGCCGAGAACGTCGGCGACCGGGTCACCCTCGCCGGGTGGGTGGCACGTCGGCGCGATCACGGCGGCGTCGCGTTCATCGACCTGCGTGAGGCCTCAGGGGTCGTGCAGGTGGTCGTGCGCGAAGACGTCGCGCACCAGCTGCGGTCGGAGTTCTGCCTCAAGGTGACGGGCATCGTCGAGAAGCGACCCGAGGGCAACGAGAACCCCGGCATTCCCACCGGCGACATCGAGGTCATCGCCGACGACGTCGAGATCCTCAGCGCCGCGGCACCCTTGCCGTTCCCGATCGACGAGACTCCGTCGTCGGGGTCTGGCTCCGTGGGGGAGGAAGCGAGGCTCAAGCACCGCTACCTCGACCTGCGCCGCGCCGAGCCGGCCGCGGCGATCCGGCTGCGCAGCAAGGTCAACCGGGCGGCGCGCGACGTGCTCGACGCGCACGACTTCGTCGAGATCGAGACGCCGACACTCACCCGCTCGACACCCGAGGGTGCCCGCGACTTCCTGGTGCCCGCCCGGCTGCGTCCCGGCAGCTGGTACGCGCTGCCGCAGAGCCCGCAGCTGTTCAAGCAGCTGCTGATGGTCGCCGGCATGGAGCGGTACTACCAGATCGCGCGTTGCTATCGCGACGAGGACTTCCGCGCCGACCGTCAGCCGGAGTTCACCCAGCTCGACGTCGAGATGAGCTTCGTCGAGCAGGACGACGTCCTCGAGATCGCCGAGGAGGTCCTCGTGGCGTTGTGGCGGCTCATCGACGTCGACGTCCCCACGCCGCTGCCGCGGATGACCTACGCCGAGGCGATGCGGCGCTTCGGCACCGACAAGCCGGACCTGCGCATGGGCCAGGAGCTCGTCGAGTGCACCGACTACTTCGCGAACACCCCGTTCCGTGTGTTCCAGGCGCCGTACGTCGGCGCCGTCGTGATGCCGGGCGGCGCCTCGCAGCCGCGGCGCCAGCTGGACGCCTGGCAGGACTGGGCCAAGCAGCGCGGGGCCAAGGGTCTCGCGTACGTCCTGGTGCAGGACGATGGCGAGCTCGGCGGCCCGGTCGCCAAGAACCTCAGCGACGACGAGCGCGCCGGGCTGGCCGCACACGTCGATGCCGAGCCCGGCGACTGCGTCTTCTTCGGCGCCGGACCGGTCAAGTCGACGCGAGCCCTGCTCGGCGCGGCCCGCCTCGAGATCGGCCGGCGAGGCGACCTCATCGACGAGTCCGCCTGGAGCTTCCTCTGGGTCGTCGACGCGCCCTTGTTCGAGCCGGCCTCGGAGGCCACCGCCGCGGGTGACGTCGCCGTCGGCTCCGGCTCCTGGACGGCCGTGCACCACGCGTTCACCTCGCCCAAGGACCTCGACACGTTCGACACCGAGCCCGGCGAGGCGCTCGCGTGGGCCTACGACATCGTCTGCAACGGCAACGAGATCGGCGGGGGCTCGATCCGTATCCATCGCGAGGACGTCCAGAAGCGCGTGTTCGCGATCATGGGCCTCGGCGAGGAGGAGGCGCAGGAGAAGTTCGGCTTCCTGCTCGACGCCTTCAAGTACGGCGCCCCACCGCACGGCGGCATCGCCATGGGCTGGGACCGCATCTGCGCCCTGCTGAGCGGCGCGGAGTCGATCCGCGACGTCATCGCCTTCCCGAAGTCCGGCGGCGGCTACGACCCGCTCACCTCCGCGCCCGCCCCGATCACGGCGGCCCAGCGCAAGGAGGCGGGAGTTGACGCTGTACCGGCTTCTGGGCCCGATCCCGGCAAGCCCACGCTTCCGGAGCCGGGCGACGTCCCCACCGAGCACTAGGCTCGACGGCATGGCTGCCGGGCGACAGGGTTCGTCTCATGGGTACTGACGGGCTCTTCGACCTGCCGGATGCCCCCGTGCCCACACCGGGCGGCGGCAGTCTCGACGGCAGCGACCACGCGTCCGCGCCACTGGCGGTGCGCATGCGGCCGCGCACGCTCGACGAGCTCGTCGGCCAGGAGCACCTGTTGGCTGCCGGGTCGCCGCTACGGCAGGTCATCGACGCCGACCAGCCGCTCACGCTGCTGCTGTGGGGTCCGCCGGGCACCGGCAAGACCACGATCGCCTCGCTCATCAGCCGGCACACGAACCGCCGGTTCGTCGAGATCTCCGCGGTGTCTGCCGGCGTCAAGGAGGTGCGCGACGTCATCGCCGGGGCACGCCGGGCCCTCGCGCAGAGCGGCATGGAGACGGTGCTGTTCGTCGACGAGGTGCACCGCTTCAGCAAGACCCAGCAGGACGCCCTGCTGCCCGGCGTCGAGAACCGGTGGGTGTCCCTGGTCGGCGCCACGACAGAGAACCCGCACTTCAGCGTGATCTCGCCGTTGCTCAGCCGATCCCTGCTGCTCACGCTCGGCTCGCTCTCCGACGACGACGTCGGCGTGCTGCTCGATCGTGCGCTCACCGAGGAACGCGGCCTGGGCGGCGCCGTCACGCTGAGCGTCGAGGCCAAGGACCACCTGGTCCGTCTGGCCGGGGGAGACGGTCGCCGTGTGCTCACCTACCTCGAGGCCGCAGCCGGGGCCGCCACGGCTCAGGACCGCCAGGAGGTGACGGTCGAGGACGCAGCACTGGCCGTCGACCGCGCGGCCGTGCGCTACGACCGGCAGGGCGACCAGCACTACGACGTCATCAGCGCGTTCATCAAGTCGATCCGCGGGTCCGACGTCGACGCCTCGCTCCACTACCTGGCCCGGATGATCGAGGCGGGGGAGGACCCGCGCTTCATCGCCCGGCGCCTCATGATCCTGGCGAGCGAGGACATCGGCCTGGCCGATCCCACCGCACTGCCCACCGCCGTGGCAGCGGCACAGGCCGTCGCGCTCATCGGGTTTCCGGAGGCGCGGCTCACCCTTGCGCAGGCCGTCATCGCGCTCGCCGCGGCGCCCAAGTCCAATGCCGTCATCCGCGCCATCGACGCGGCCCAGGCCGACGTCCAGGCCGGCAAGGTCGGCGCGGTGCCTCCGGCGCTGCGCGATGCCCACTACGCCGGAGCCAAGAAGCTCGGGCACGGCCACGACTACCTGTACGCCCACAGCGACCCACGCGGCGTCGTCGGGCAGCAGTACGCCCCCGATGACGTCGACGGCGCCACCTATTACGAGCCGGGCGAGCACGGCGCCGAGGCCGCGATCGCCGAGCGGCTCGAGCGCATCCGGGCGATCCTGCGCGATCGGTGACCGGGCCCGTCATCGGGCCCAGTGGTCGAGCAGAGCGCGGCGAGTAACCTCGTACCCGTGCCCACCGATGTCGTCCTGCTGGTCGTGACCGCTCTGCTCGCGGTGATGGCGCTGGTGGCTGCGCTCGTGGCGGTCCGTGCGGCGCGCCGCGCAGCACCAGCCGAGTCCTCCGACACGCCCCAGGCACCTGTCGCCACATCCGTGCCGGAGATCCAGGCCGGCGCTCCCAAGCGCCTGCCTCGCGTGGCAGTGCCCGTGCCGCTCGACCAGCACGGTGAGACGTACCGGCCGACGCCCGTGCAGGTCAACGGCCGCGTCGTGGTGCCACCCACGGGTCAGCAAGTCGTCGGAGCCGCACTCAGCCGCCCGCAGGTGCGCATCGCGATCCTCCTGCACGGCCTCACCTACGCCCTGCGGCCAGAGAGCCGCGACCGCATCGCGGCGCTGATGCGCCGCGAGTACCGTCGACGCCGCAGCGAACGACTCGCGGCAGGCCGCCGTGCCGTCCGGGCTACGCGTCCCACCTCTGCCGACGACTGGATGACGCAGCCCTGGATCGGCGAGCTGCCGGCCAAGCCACGTTCGAAGGCCTCGGTGGACTCATGAGGGGCCGCACGCTCTGGTTCGTCGCCGGCACCGCGGCCGGCGTGTACGCCACCGCGAAGGCACGTCGCGCTGCCTACCGTCTGTCGATGCCCGGTCTCATCGACCAGGCCGCCGCCGCCGGTCTCGGCTGGCGCGCGTTCGCCGGCGAGCTGCGTGACGGCATGACCCAGTACGAGCGCGAGGTCGCCGCCGGGCTCGACCGACACCAGTTCCCGAACGAGAGCGACGCCCCCTGATGGACACCGCGGAGATCCGCCGACGCTTCCTCGCGCACTTCGAGAACGCCGGTCACACGGTGGTGCCATCGGCACCGCTGGTGTTCAACGACCCCAACCTGTTGTTCGTCAACGCCGGCATGGTGCCGTTCAAGCCGTACTTCCTCCAGCAGGAGACGCCGCCGTTCGACCGAGCGGTGAGCGTCCAGAAGTGCGTCCGCACCCTCGACATCGAGGAGGTCGGCAAGACCACGCGGCACGGCACGTTCTTCCAGATGAACGGCAACTTCTCCTTCGGTGACTACTTCAAGGAAGGCGCGATCGAGCACGCCTGGAACCTGGTCACCGGGTCGCTCGACGACGGCGGGTACGGCATCGACGCAGACTCGATCTGGGTCACCGTGCTCGAGGGCGACGACGAGGCACGGCTGATCTGGAAGAACGTCATCGGCCTGCCCGACGAGCGCATCCAGAGTCGCGGCCTGCTCGACAACTACTGGCACATGGGCATCCCCGGCCCGGGTGGCCCGTGCAGCGAGATCTACGTCGACCGAGGCGCCGAGTTCGGCCCCGACGGAGGGCCCGTCGTGGACGAGGACCGCTTCCTGGAGATCTGGAACCTCGTGTTCATGCAGGAGGAGATCACCAACGTCCGCGCCAAGGACGACTTCGAGGTCGTCCAGCCGCTGCCCAGCCAGAACATCGACACCGGCATGGGCCTCGAGCGGGTCGCCTACCTGCTCCAGGGCAAGCACAACCTGTACGACATCGACGAGGTGTTCCCGGTCATCGAGAAGGCGTCCGCGCTGAGCGGCCGTCGCTACGGCGCCGACCACGACGACGACGTGCGCTTCCGGGTCATCGCCGACCACGTCCGCAGCGGGCTGATGCTCATCGGCGACGGCGTCACCCCCGGCAACGAGGGGCGCGGCTACGTGCTGCGGCGCCTGCTCCGTCGCGCGGTGCGCTCCATGCGGCTGCTCGGCCACGACGATCCCGCGCTGCCCGAGCTGCTGCCGGTGAGCCTCGAGCGCATGAAGTTGTCCTACCCCGAGCTCGAGCGCGACTTCGCCCGCATCTCGCAGGTCGCGTACGCCGAGGAGGAGGCGTTCCGCCAGACGCTCGACAAGGGCACGACCATCTTCGACCTCGAGGCCGACCGGGCCAGGGCCTCGGCCAACGGGCTGAGCGGCGATGCCGCCTTCACCCTGCACGACACGTACGGGTTCCCGATCGACCTGACGCTGGAGATGGCCTCCGAGCAGGGTCTCAGCGTCGACGAGGACGGGTTCCGCGCGCTCATGGCCGAGCAGCGAGCCCGGGCCAAGGCCGACGCGCGGTCCAAGAAGGGCCAGCACGCCGACACCAGCGTCTACCGCGAAGCGCTCGACACCCATGGACCCACCGACTGGCAGGCGTACACGACCCTGACGACCGAGTCCCGCGTGCTGGCGCTGCTGGCCGAGGGCGCAGCCGTGCCCGCGCTCGCGTCCGGCTCCATCGGCGAGGTCGTGCTCGACCGCACACCGTTCTACGCCGAGTCCGGCGGGCAGAACGCCGACGCCGGCACGATCGTGTGGGACGGGGGAAGGGCCGAGGTGCTCGACGTCCAGCGGCCCGTGCGTGGCCTCGTGGTGCACCAGGTGCGGGTGCTCGACGGCGAGCTGATCCTCGACGCCACCGTGGAGGCGCAGGTCGACCCCGAGTGGCGGCTCGGCGCTCGCCAGGCGCACTCCGGCACGCACGTCGTGCACGCGGCACTGCGTGAGGTGCTCGGCCCCACCGCGCTGCAGTCCGGCTCGTACAACCGCCCGGGCTACCTGCGGCTCGACTTCGGCTGGTCCGGTGGCCTGTCTCAGTCGCAGATGCACGACGTCGAGGAGGCGTCCAACCGGGCGCTGCGCGAGGACCTGCCAGTCACGGTCGCGACCATGCCGCTCGAGCGCGCCAAGGAGATCGGTGCGCTGGCCCTGTTCGGCGAGACGTACGGCGAGGACGTTCGCGTCGTCGAGATCGGCGGCCCGTGGTCGCGCGAGCTCTGCGGCGGCACGCACGTCGATCGGGCCTCGCAGATCGGCACCGTCGTCCTCACCTCCGACAGCTCGGTCGGTGCGGGCAACCGCCGCGTCGAGGCCGTGGTCGGTCTGGAGGGCTTCCGCTACCTCGCGCGCGAGCGCGACCTCGTCCAGCAGCTCAGCGCCATGCTGAAGGCGAGCCCACCCGACGTCCCCGCGCAGGTCCAGAAGCTCGTCGACCGCGTGCGCACCGCCGAGAAGGAGCTGGAGCGCCTCAGGTCGGCCGAGCTCGTCGGAGCAGCCGCCGACCTCGCCGCCCATGCCGTCGACGTCGGGGGAGTCGCCTACGTCGGACACCGGGCCGAGGGCGCCGGTGGGGGCGACGTCCGGTCGATCGCGCTCGACGTGCGTGGACGCCTGCAGGACGGGCCCGCCGTGGTCGTCGTGATCGGCACCGGCGATGGCAAGCCCTCCATCGTGGTCGCAGTGAATGACGCGGCTCGCGACAAGGGCATCGCAGCCAACGCCTTGCTCGACGTCGCGGTGGGCCACCTCGGTGGCCGCGGCGGCGGCAAGGCCGATGTCGCACAGGGCGGCGGCACCGACCTCGGCGGCATCGAGGCCGCACTCACCGCCGTGCAGGCGCAGCTCGCGAGGTCCTGACGTGAGGAGGGGCCGCCGCGTGGGCGTCGACGTGGGCGACGTCCGCATCGGCGTCGCCGTGAGCGATCCCGACGGCATGCTCGCGACGCCGCTGGAGACCGTTGCCGCAGGTCCTGACGCCTTCGCGCGCCTGGCCGCGATCGTCGCCGAGCAGGAGACGCTCGAGTGCGTGGTCGGGCTGCCGCTCTCCTTGTCGGGCCGCGAGGGCCCTGCGGCCGCCAAGGTCCGCGAGTTCGCGGCCGGGCTCCGTGACACGATCGCCCCCGTGCCCGTTCGGCTCATCGACGAACGACTGTCTACGATGACGGCTGACGGTCTGCTGCGTGAGAGTGGACGGTCAGGCGCCGGCAAGCGCGCGATCATCGATCAGGCCGCGGCCACGGTGATCCTGCAGACAGCGCTCGACGCCGAACGGACGCGCGGGACAGCCCCGGGCGAGATCTGGTGAGGACGCGATGAGCCACAGCAGGATCGACATGCTGAGCGGAGGCGGGTCCGGGTCCGGCCGGCCGAGGACCGGTCACCGCAGAGCTCCTCGTGGGCCCAGCCCGTTCCGTCGCCTGTTCCGCCTCCTGATGCTGGTCCTCGTCGTCGTGGCCATCGTGTTCGCCTTCATGAAGGTCCGTGATCTGCTCGCCGGGCCGGCCGACTACGTCGGTCAAGGCAAGGGCAAGATCGTCGTCGAGATCCCGGCCGGCGCGGCCGGCCAGCAGATCGCCTCCGTCCTGGCGTCGAAGGACGTCGTCAAGAGCGCCGAGGCGTTCTACCAGCTGTCCCTGAACGACGACCGTGCCCAGTCGATCCAGCCCGGCTTCTACCAGCTCCGCAAGCAGATGTCGTCCAAGGCGGCGCTCGACGCCCTGGTCGACCGCAAGAACCGCGTCGAGGGCAAGGTCACGGTGCCGGAGGGCGCCAGGGTCGGCCAGATCGTCACGCTCATCACCAAGGGCTCCGACATCAAGGAGGAGGACCTCACCGCCGCCTTGAAGAAGCCGAAGTCGCTGGGCCTGCCGGCCGTCGCCAAGCTCAACCCGGAGGGTTACCTGTTCCCCGCCACCTACGTCGTCGAGCCGGGCACGTCCGCGACCGACCTGCTTCGGCAGATGGTGGCCAAGACCGTCGACGTCACGAAACGGCTGGACATCAACACACGGGCCGGCAAGCTCGGGCTCACCGGCGAGGAGGTGCTCACCGTGGCGAGCATCCTCGAGTACGAGGCCAAGAAGGACTCGGACTACCCCAAGGTGGCTCGTGTCCTCTACAACCGCATCAAGGCCGGCCAGGCCCTGCAGCTCGACTCGACCGTCTCCTACGTCAGCAAGCGCAAGGGCGACGTGTTCACGACGGCGGCCGAACGCGCCGACCCGTCGGAGTACAACACCTACAAGCACACCGGGCTACCACCGGGACCCATCGGTTCTCCGGGCGAGAAGACCATCGAGGCTGCGCTCAACCCGGCCAAGGGTGACTGGACCTACTTCGTCGCCGTGAACCTCGAGACCGGCGAGACGGTCTTCTCCGACAACATCCAGGACCACAACCGGGCGGTCGCGAAGCTGCAGGAGTACTGCCGTTCCGCGGACGACTCGATCTGCTGATGCCCGCCTCCGCCACCTCGGGTGCAAGGTCCCCGTCCGGCAAGCCCCCATCCGGCAAGCACTGTGCCGTCCTGGGGTCACCGATCGCCCACTCGCTGTCGCCGGTCGTGCACCGTGCGGCGTACGGCGAGCTCGGGCTCGACTGGACGTACGAGGCCGTTGACGTCGACGAGGACGGTCTCGAGGCCTTCCTCGGGAGCTTGACCGACGACTGGCGTGGCCTCTCCCTGACGATGCCGCTCAAACGCGTCGCGCTCGATCTGGTCGAGCGATCCAGCGCAGTCGCCACCGCCGTCGGGTCGGTCAACACGATCCTGCTCGGACCCGACGAGGGGCGCGGCTCGGGTGACAACACCGACGTGCCCGGTGTCCAGGCCGCCCTGCGCGAGCACCGGCTCGACGAGCCCGGTTCCGTCCGCATCGTCGGTGGCGGTGCCACGGCAGCGTCCATCGCCTACGCGCTCGCCGCGCTCGGACTCACCGACCTCGAGATCGTCGTCCGCGACGCGTCACGGGCCGACGTCGCGGCCCAGGTGGCGCGCCGCGCCGGTGCCGACGTGGTCGTGCAATCGCTCGACCACCCGCTCCTGGAGAAGGTCGACCTGCTGGTCTCGACCGTCCCGGGCGACGCGATCGGGTCGCGGTCGCACGAGCTCGCCGAGTCGTCGCGCGCGGTCCTCGACGTCTCCTACGACCCGTGGCCCACCCCGTTGGCCACCGCCGCGGAGCAGGCCGGCCTCCCCGTCGTCACCGGGCTCGACCTGCTCGCGCACCAGGCCGCGCTCCAGGTGGAGCTCATGACGGGGAGCACCATCGACCCTGATCTCCTGCGCAGGGCCGCACTCGCGGCACTCACCACCTGACGGGCCCGTGGTCGTCGCGATCGCCGCTCTTGCGGCCGCCGTCATCGGTGCAACCGGGCCGTTCGTCATCGCCCGGCTGCCCGAGCCCCCTGACGCCGACGACGACAAGATCGCCTATGCCGGGCTCGCCCGCGCCCGCTTCCTGACCTGGTGTCTGGCTGCCGGGGCTGCCACGATGGCCGGTCTCGCAGCGTGGAAGGTGCCGCACGAGCTCGTGCCCGTGTGGGTCGTGTTCGCCGGAGTGGGCAGCTGGCTGGCCTACGTCGACTGGCGCACCCGGCTGCTGCCGTTCCTGGTCGTGGCCCCGATGTACGTCGCGACGCTGGCTCTCGTGGTGCTGGGCGCCTTCCTGCTGGACGACTGGAGTGTTCTCGTGACGGCCGTCATCGGCAACGTCGCCGTGTTCGCCGCCTTCTGGCTCGTGTACCAGGTCGGGCGGCTCTTCGGCGGTGGAGCGTTCGGCTACGGGGACGTGCGGCTGTCCGGTGTCGTCGGCCTGGCGCTGGGTGCGCTCGGTGCTGCCGAGACGCTCACCGGCGCGTACGGAGGGTTCGTTCTCGGTGCCGTCGGTGGATTCGTGTTCTCGCGGCTCGGCTGGGTCGACCGGAAGGGTTTCGCGTTCGGGCCGTACATGGTGGTCGGGGCCATCGTCGGCGCGGCGTGGGGTCCGTCGATCTGGCCCATGTGACGCCGGCGCTGCACGAGAATGGCGCCATGCCGGTTCGTCTGCACCACATCGTCATCGACGCCCACGACCTCGCCGCCCTGGCCGACTTCTGGGCCGAAGCCCTCCACTGGACGGTGCTGTCGGCGCGGGAGCGCGAGGTCGTCGTGGGGCCGAGCGTCGACGCGCCCGTCGGGCTGTGCCTCATGCCGGCCGGCGAAACCAGCAAGACCGTCAAGAACCGGGTGCACCTTGACCTCACGACGTCCGCGGACGACCGCGACGCCGAGATCGAGCGACTGCTCGGCCTCGGAGCGCGGCGGGTCGACATCGGCCAGACCGGTCAGGAGTCGTGGGACGTGCTCGCCGATCCGGAGGGCAACGAGTTCTGCGTGGTGCGCCCGAAGACCACACTGGTGAGCTGAGCGGCCTGCGCATGGGAGAATCGACGGCATGCTCCGTTGGCTGACCGCCGGTGAATCACACGGCCCCGCACTCGTCGCCGTCCTCGAAGGACTGCCGGCGGGTGTGCAGGTGACCAGCAAGGACATCCAGGCCGCACTGGCCCGTCGTCGGCTGGGCTACGGCCGAGGGGCACGGATGAGCTTCGAGGCCGACGACCTGGAGATCGTGGGCGGCATCCGGCACGGCTCCACGCTCGGCAGCCCGATCGCGCTGCGCATCGGCAACAGCGAGTGGCCCAAGTGGGAGCAGGTCATGGCCGCCGACCCGGTCGACGCCGAGACGCTCGCCGGTCTCAAGCGCGGAGCGCCGCTCACCCGTCCGCGGCCGGGCCACGCCGACCTGGTCGGCATGCAGAAGTACGGGTTCGACGAAGCGCGCCCCGTGCTCGAGCGGGCCAGTGCCCGCGAGACGGCCGCCCGCGTCGCCCTCGGCGAGATCGCCGCCCAGTTCGTCGAGCAGACCACCGGGGCCACCCTCGTGTCGCACGTCGTCGAGCTCGGCACCGTGCGGGCGCCGGCCGGCGTCGTGCCGCTGCGTCGCGACCTCGAGGCGCTCGACGCCGACCCCGTGCGCTGTTTCGACGCCGACACCAGCGCGGCGATGGTGGCCGAGATCGACGCCGCCCACAAGGACGGCGACACCCTCGGCGGCGTGGTCGAGGTCGTCGTCGACGGCCTGCCACCGGGGCTCGGCTCCCACACGCACTGGGACCGCCGTCTCGACTCCCGACTCGCCGGTGCACTGATGGGCATCCAGGCCATCAAGGGTGTCGAGGTCGGCGACGGCTTCGAGCTCGCCCGCACCCGCGGTTCGCTGGCCCACGACGAGATCGTGCCGACCGACGATGGAATCAGACGGGTCTCCGGACGCTCCGGCGGCACCGAGGGCGGCATGTCCACCGGCGAGATCCTGCGCGTGCGCGCGGCCATGAAGCCGATCTCCACGGTTCCCCGCGCGCTGCGCACCGTCGACGTCACGACCGGCGAGGAGTCGACGGCCAACCACCAGCGCTCCGACGTGTGCGCCGTCCCGGCTGCCGGCATCGTGGCCGAGGCGATGGTCGCGCTCGTGCTGGCCGAGGCCGTCGTCGAGAAGTTCGGCGGCGACTCGGTTCCGGAGACCCGCCGCAACGTCGAGGGATACCTCGCGAACCTCAAGTTCCGATGAAACCGGTCGTCGTGATCGTCGGGCCGCCGGGCGCCGGCAAGTCCACCGTGGCCGAGGAGCTCGCGGCACGTCTCGGCGTCACGGTGCGCGACACCGACGCCGACATCGAGGCCGAGACGGGCACCAGCGTCCAGGACGTCTTCATCGACCACGGCGAGGCCCACTTCCGTGCGCTCGAGGAGGAGGCCGTCGCCCGCGCTCTCGACGAGCACGACGGCGTGGTCGCACTCGGCGGGGGAGCGGTGCTCAGCGACCGCACCCGCAAGCGGCTGCGCGACCACCGGGTGATCTTCCTCGACGTCGGCCTCACCCAGGCCGTCCGGCGCGTCGGGCTCGGCACCGGGCGGCCGTTGCTGCTCGGCAACGTCCGTGCACAGCTCAAGCAGCTCATGGACGCCCGGGAGGTTCTCTATCGTGAGGTCGCCGACCTGACCGTGCTCACCGACGACCTGGACCCGTCGCAAGTCGCCGACCAGGCCGCCGCCTTCCTGGAAGGAAGCCCATGACCACCCGGCTCACGGTCCACACCGCGTCGCCGTACGAGGTCGTCGTGGGTCACGGTGTCACCGACGAGGCGCGCCACCTGGTGGGCGACGATGCACGTCGCGTCGCGATCATCCACTCGCCGGCGCTGCGTGACCGTGCCGACCTGCTCCGTGCCGCCCTCGTCGACATCGAGGTCCTCCTCGTGGAGGTACCGGACGGCGAGGCTGCCAAGTCGGCCGAGGTCCTGACGCGGTGCTGGGACGAGCTGGGCGACGCCGGCTTCACCCGGTCCGACGTCGTCATCGGGCTCGGCGGGGGATCCACAACCGACCTCGCCGGTTTCGTCGCCGCCAGCTGGTTGCGCGGTGTCCGGTTCGTGAACCTCCCCACCACCGTGCTCGGCATGGTCGACGCAGCCGTGGGTGGCAAGACCGGCATCAACACCGCGTCCGGCAAGAACCTGGTCGGCGCCTTCCACGAACCCGCTGGCGTGCTGTGCGACCTCGACACCCTCACGTCCCTGTCGGTCGAAGAGATGCGCAGCGGCCTGGCCGAGGTCGTCAAGTGCGGCTTCATCGCCGACCCGACGATCCTCGAGCTCGTGGAGGCCGCGCCCGAGAGCGTGCTCGACCCGGCATCGACGCTCCTCGCGGAGCTGATCGCGAAGGGCATCGCCGTCAAGGCGGCGACGGTGGCCGACGACCTGCGTGAGACCGGGGCGGAGTCGGGCATCGGCCGCGAGGCGCTCAACTACGGCCACACCCTCGGCCACGCGCTCGAGCGCGTGCACGGCTTCCGCCTGCGGCACGGCGAGGCGATCTCGGTCGGGATGGTGTTCGTCGCCGAGCTGGCGCATCGTCTCGGCCGCATCGACGCCGACCTGCTCGCGCGGCACCGATCGATCCTCGGTTCTCTCGGGCTGCCCATCCACGACGACACCGCGTTCGACGACCTGCTCGCGGCCATGCGCCTCGACAAGAAGACCCGCGGCACGCAGCTCCGGTTCGTCGTGCTCGACGGCCTGGCCCATCCGGCGGTCCTGGCCGACCCCGACGAGCAGGTGTTGCGCGAGGCGCACCAAGCCCTCCGCCGGTGATCACCCCAGAAAACCGCTCGCCCCTCACCCCGTTCGCAGGGGCTGAGGTCCCGCGAGGCTCGCGCTTTCCCGGGGACCCCGAAAAATGAGCGCGCCCACTGCGGGGCAGCTCGTCGACCGCCGCGCCCGCGCGGTCGACGCCCTCACTGCGCTTGGCGCGGAGGGCCTGCTGGTGACCACACTCGTCAACGTCCGCTACCTCACCGGTTTCACCGGGTCGAACGGTGCCCTCCTTCTGGCCGCGGACGGCACCGGCACGTTCCTGACCGACGGCCGGTACCGCGACCAGGCCGCCGACGAGGTCCCGGGCCTCGACCACCACATCACCCGCGACCTGATGGGCGATGCTGCCGGACGCATGTCGGGACTGTGGGCGTGTGAGACGCACACGTTGAGCGTCGACGTGTACGCGCAGCTGGGCGCGGCGGGCGTTTCGACCGTGCCGGCCGCACGGATCGTGGAAGGCCTGCGTGAGGTCAAGGACGAGGGCGAGATCGACGCGCTGCGGCGCGCCTGCCGGCTCTCCGTCGAGGCGCTGAACGGTCTTCTTGCCGGGCCGCTCCTGGGCCGCACCGAGACCGAGGTGGCCCGCGACCTCGAGTGGCGCATGCTCGAGCTGGGCGCGGAGGGCATCGCGTTCGAGACGATCCTCGCGTCGGGGCCGAACTCCGCGATCCCGCACCACAGCCCCACCGATCGGGTGCTGCAGACCGGCGACCTGGTGAAGGCCGACTTCGGCGCGCGCGTCGACGGGTACCACGCGGACTGCACGCGGACCGTGGTGCTGGGCACGGCCGACGAATGGCAGCGAGAAGTGCACGCCGCCGTGCAAGCCAGCCAGGCTGCGGGTGTCTCTGCCCTGCGCGAGGACGCTCCCGTCGCGGCGTCCGACGAGGCCGCGCGACAGGTGCTCGCCGACGCCGGATGGCTCGAGCAGTTCACGACGGGGCTGGGGCACGGTGTCGGTCTCCAGATCCACGAGGACCCGTTCATCAGCCATCGGCACGCCGGTAGACTGGCCCGTCGCACGACCTTGACGATGGAGCCGGGGATCTACGTCCCGGGTCGCGGGGGCGTGCGCATCGAAGACACGCTTCTCGTCACCTCGGGAGATCCTGAGGTGCTCACCACGATGACCACCGACTTGCTGGAGATCGCCTGATGGCCACCACGAACGACCTGAAGAACGGCATGGTTCTCAACCTCGACGGACAGCTCTGGTCCGTCGTGTGGTTCCAGCACCACAAGCCCGGCAAGGGCGGCGCCGTCGTGCGCACGAAGCTGAAGAGCGTCCTGTCCGGCAAGGTCGTCGACCGGACGTTCAACGCCGACGTGAAGGTCGACATCGCGCAGGTCGACAAGCGCGACATGCAGTACCTGTACCACGACGGCAGCGCCTACGTGTTCATGGACACCTCGACCTACGACCAGGTCTCGTTGCCCGACGAGGTCGTCGGCGACGCCAAGGACTACCTGCTCGACAACGGTGAGGCGATGGTCGCCGTCAACGACGGACAGCCGCTCTACATCGAGCTGCCCGCGTCCGTCGAGCTCGCCGTGGAGTACACCGAGCCGGGCCTGCAGGGCGACCGCTCCAGCGGCGGCACCAAGCCCGCGCGGCTCGAGACCGGCAAGCAGATCCAGGTGCCGCTGTTCATCACTTCCGGCGAGAAGGTCAAGGTCGACACCCGCGACGGCAGCTACCTCGGTCGCGTGTCCACCTGATGTCTGCCCGCACCAAGTACCGCAAGCGAGCCCTCGACATCCTCTTCGAGTCCGAGCTCCAGGGCCTCAGCCTCGGCGGCTCGCTGGCCGGACGGCGTCAGCTGAACGACCCGCCCGTCAACGAGTACACCGTCCAGCTGGTCGAGGGCGTCGTCGCGGAGCAGGAACGCATCGACGCGCTCCTGGCCGAGCACGCGCGTGGGTGGACGCTCGACCGCATGCCTGGTGTCGACCGCAACCTCCTGCGTGTCGCCGCCTACGAGATCCTCTACGTCGACGACGTGCCCGACGCCGTGGCCGTCAACGAGGCGGTCGAGCTCGCCCGCGACCTCTCCACCGACGAGTCGCCCGGCTTCGTCAACGGCTTGCTGAGCGCGATCGTCCAGTCGAAGGCGACGGCCGCTCCCAGCGAGTAGTCGTTACGCAGGCGAGGCGAACCAGATCGTCCGGTGCGTCCAGTTGCCCGGCCCGAGCCGCTTGCCCGAGCACACGATGATCGCCAGCTGCGGCGGTCCCTCCCGGTCGAAGTACGGCGGATAGTTGCTCGTGCCGGGGACCTCCACGCGCTTGGAGACCTCGTAGCAGAGCGTCGCACCGTCGCCGCGGACGATGATCCGGCCACCCTTGTCGAGATCGGCGAGGAGCTTGTTGCCGAGCGCCGACCCGTCCGGCCACGTGTGGGCGTTCAGCAGCACGTTGCCCTTCGGTGCGCCCGGCTTGATCCCCGGTGGGCGGTCCCAGGCGACCTGGTGCTTGCCCGTCTCCGAGACAGGAGGGACCGACGGCACGTTGCGGCCGTCACGGGGAAGCGCGAGCACCGACGCGTTGCGCACCACGCCGGGGACCGTCACGCGAGTCGGTGTGAACTCCTCGGAGGTCTGGGTCTCGCACGGTGACGGCTTCGGGCTGGGCGTGGGGGACGGGGTCGGGGTGGTGGCCGACGGCGTGGGAGTCGCGGCGACCGGGGTGCTGGCGGGCGGACGCAGCAGGAAGAAGGCCAGGCCTCCCACGAGGACGACCGCCACGACACCCGCGACCAGGCGAGCACGTTGCCGGCGCTTCGACCGCGACCGCGCGCGTGACCGCGGCGTGCCAGCTTCGCTGCCGTTCTCGGTCATGGTTCCAGCGTAAGCGGGCTCGGCCGTGCGGGCGGCGTTCGCGATGATCGTCGCAGCGGACGGGTGACATCCGACGAGTCTGCCCAGACGGTCGGAGCCCGCTGGTACTGTGACGCCTGAACGACCATCGACATCCTTTAACGGCCGTCCCGTGAGGCGGAGAAGGAGGTCAGCCATGGTTGCGTCCGCTGACGCGCCCCAGCCTGACAACCAGCCTGACAACCAGTCCGACAGCCCCTCAGAGGGCCTCCCGCAGGCACGCACCGTTCTCGACGAGAACGACATCGCCCGGGCACTCACCCGCATCACCCACGAGATCCTCGAGCGCAATCGCGGCTCCGCCGACGTCCTGCTGCTCGGGATCCCGACTCGCGGTGTCCATCTCGCGCAGCGGGTCGCCCACCGCATGGGCGAGGTCGAAGGGCATGAGATCACGGCCGGCGCCCTCGACGTCACGATGTACCGCGACGACCTGCGCCTCAAGCCGGCCCGGGCCCTCGAGCACACCGACATCCCGCCAGGTTCTGACGGTCGAGGCATCGACGACAAGATCGTCGTCCTCATCGACGACGTGCTCTACTCCGGCCGCACCATCCGGGCCGCCCTCGACGCCCTGAACGACCTCGGGCGTCCACGCGCCGTGCAGCTCGCCGTCCTGATCGACCGGGGGCACCGCGAGCTGCCGATCCGCGCCGACTTCGTCGGCAAGAACCTCCCCACGTCGCTGGCCGAGAAGGTCAAGGTCAGCCTGACCGAGACCGACGGGTCCGACGGCGTGGTCATCAGCGAGATCGAGAAGGGTGGTGGTGCGGCATGACGCTGACCCACCTGTTGAGCGCCGGCGACCTGAGCCGCGACGAGGCCGTCCGCATCCTCGACACGGCCGAGGAGCTCCTCTCGGTCGCGAGCCGGCCGATCAAGAAGCTGCCGACGCTGCGCGGACGCACCGTGGTCAACCTCTTCTTCGAGGACTCCACCCGCACCCGGATCTCGTTCGAGGCCGCCGCCAAGCGACTCTCCGCCGACGTCATCAACTTCTCCGCCAAGGGGTCGAGCGTCTCCAAGGGCGAGAGCCTCAAGGACACCGCGCTCACGCTGCAGGCCATGGGCGCCGACGCCGTGATCGTGCGTCACCAGAACTCCGGCGCACCGCACCGCCTGGCCCACGCCAAGTGGACGCAGGGCGCCGTGATCAACGCCGGCGACGGCACGCACGAGCACCCGACGCAGGCTTTGCTCGATGCCTTCACGATGCGACGGCACCTGGGTCACCTGAACGACGGAGGGCTCGAGGGCCGCAACATCACGATCGTCGGTGACGTCCTGCACAGCAGGGTTGCCCGCTCGAACGCGCTGCTGCTCGACACCTTGGGCGCTCACGTCACCCTGGTCGCCCCGCCCACGCTGCTGCCGGTCGGTGTCGACCGCTGGCCGGTCGAGACGTCCTACGACCTCGACTCCATGATGGAGAAGTCCGACGTCGTGATGATGCTGCGCGTGCAGCAGGAACGCATGAACGCGGCATTCTTCCCGAGCGCCCGTGAGTACAGCCGCCGCTACGGGCTCGACACGGCTCGCATGAACCGGCTGCCGGAGCATGCCATCGTCATGCACCCGGGCCCGATGAACCGCGGCATGGAGATCAGCGCCGACGTCGCCGACCACGCGCGCTCGGTCATCGTCGAGCAGGTCACCAACGGCGTCGCCGTCCGCATGGCCGTGCTGTACCTGCTGCTCGGCGGTTCCGCCGAGGAGACCACCGACGAGGGGGAAACCGAATGACCACGCTCTTGATCCGCCGTGCCCGCCTGCTCGGCGAGGACGTGGTCGACCTCGTGGCCACCGACGGCATCATCAGCGAGATCGGCACCGACCTCGAGGCGCCCGAGGATCGTGACGAGGTCGACGCGAGCGGGCTGGTCATGCTCCCGGGCCTGGTCGACCTTCACACCCACGTACGGGAGCCCGGACGCGAGGACGCCGAGACGGTGCTCACAGGCTCGCGTGCCGCGGCACGGGGTGGCTTCACCTGCGTGCACGCGATGGCCAACACCGACCCGGTCGCCGACACCGCCGGCGTGGTGGAGCAGGTCTGGCGGCTGGGACGCGAGGGCGGCTACTGCGACGTGCAGCCCGTCGGTGCCGTCACCGTGGGACTCGGCGGGCAGCGCCTCGCCGAGCTCGGCGCCATGGCCGACTCGGCCGCCGGCGTGCGGGTGTTCTCCGATGACGGCATCTGCGTCTCCGACGCGGTGCTCATGCGCCGGGCGCTCGAGTACGTCAAGGCGTTCGACGGCGTGATCGCCCAGCACGCGCAAGAACCCCGCCTCACCGAGCACGCCCAGATGAACGAAGGACCGCTGTCCGGCGAGCTCGGACTCACGGGGTGGCCGGCGGTGGCCGAGGAGGCGATCATCGCCCGCGACGTCCTGCTGGCCGAGCACGTCGGGTCGCGTCTTCACGTGTGCCACGTGTCCACCCGAGGCTCGGTCGAGATCATCCGGTGGGCCAAGAGCCGCGGCATCAACGTCACCGCCGAGGTCACCCCGCACCACCTGCTGCTCACCGACGACCTGGTACGCAGCTACGACCCGATCTACAAGGTCAACCCGCCGTTGCGCTCGGCCGACGACGTGCAGGCCGTGCGTGAGGCACTCGTCGACGGCACGATCGACGTCGTCGCGACCGACCACGCGCCGCACCCGATGGAGGACAAGGAGTGCGAGTGGGCCGCCGCCGCCTTCGGCATGCTCGGTCTCGAGACCGCGCTCTCGGTGGTCCAGCAGACGATGGTCGATCCCGGCCTGCTGAGCTGGGCCGAGGTGGCCGAGCGGATGTCGTCCCGCCCGGCCGAGATCGGCCGCGTCGTCAACCAGGGCCGCCCGATCGCCCTGGGTGAGCCGGCCAACCTCACGCTCGTCGACGCCAACGCGTCGTGGACCGTCGATGCCTCCGCCACGGCCTCGCTGTCACGCAACACCCCGTATGCCGGTCTCACGGTGCCCGGTCGCATCATGGCGACGTTCCTGCGCGGCCGCGCCACGGTGCTCGACGGCGAGCTCCAGGGAGTCCTGGTATGAAGCACCCCACGAAACCACTCGCTCCGTTCAACGCCGGTCCGGAAGAGACATCCGGCCGCTCGCGCTTTCGCGGGGACCCCGCATGAACAGTGGCGCCGTCCTCGTGCTGGAGGACGGGCGCACGTTCCGCGGCGAGGCGTACGGAGCCGTCGGCACGACGATCGCCGAGGTCGTGTTCGCCACCGGCATGACCGGCTACCAGGAGACGCTCACCGACCCGTCGTACCGCGGCCAGATCGTCGTCATGACGGCGCCGCACATCGGCAACACGGGGGTCAACGACGAGGACTTCGAGTCCCGCAAGGTCTGGGTCGACGGCTACGTCGTGCGCGATCCGGCGAGAGTTCACAGCAGCTGGAGATCGAACCGGAGTCTTCACGACCTGTTGATCGAGCAAGACGTGGTGGGCATCAGCGGCGTCGACACCCGCGCACTCACCCGGCACCTGCGCGAACGCGGCTCCATGCGAGCTGCCGTGAGCTCGGAGTCCGACGACGTCGAGGACCTGTTGTCGCGGGTCAACGCGGCGCCGGGGATGGCGGGTTCCGACTTCCTGGCCGACGTCACGACGACGGAGGCCTACGTGGTCCCCGCGGTCGGAGCGAAGCTGTTCACGGTGGCGGCGATCGACCTGGGCATCAAGGGCATGACGCCACGCCGCTTGGCCGAACGCGGCATCGAGGTGCACGTGCTGCCCGCGACGGCGTCGCTCGACGACGTCCTCGCAACTGGGTCGGAGGGGAAGGGGCCCGACGGCGTGTTCTTCTCGAACGGTCCCGGTGACCCGGCGACGGCGAATCACGCCGTCGAGGTGATGCAGGGAGTCCTGAGCCGTCGCATCCCGCTGTTCGGCATCTGTCTGGGCAACCAGGTCTTCGGGCGAGCACTCGGGCGCGGCACCTACAAGCTGGTCTACGGCCACCGCGGCATCAACCAGCCGGTCCAGGACCGCACGACCGGCAAGGTCGAGGTCACGGCGCACAATCACGGCTTCGCCGTCGACGCGCCCCTGGACACCACGTTCGACACGCCCTTCGGACCGGCACGCGTCACGCACGTCTGCCTCAACGACGACGTCGTCGAGGGGCTCGCGCTGCTCGAGCAGCCGGCGTTCAGCGTCCAGTACCACCCGGAGGCCGCGGCCGGGCCGCACGACGCCGCCTACCTGTTCGACCGGTTCGTCGAGCTGATGAGCGAGTCGACCGGGAAGGTCGCCTGATGCCACGTCGCGACGACATCCAGTCGGTGCTGGTCATCGGGTCCGGGCCGATCGTCATCGGCCAGGCCTGCGAGTTCGACTACTCCGGCACCCAGGCCTGCCGCGTGCTGCGCGAGGAGGGCATCCGCGTCGTGCTGGTGAACTCCAACCCGGCGACGATCATGACCGACCCGGAGTTCGCCGACGCCACCTACGTCGAGCCGATCACGCCGGAGTTCGTCGAGAAGGTCATCGCGAAGGAGCGCCCCGACGCCCTGCTCGCCACCCTCGGCGGCCAGACGGCCCTGAACGCGGCCATCCGTCTCGCCGAGGACGGCGTCCTCGAGCGATACGGCGTCGAGCTCATCGGCGCGTCGATCGAGGCGATCGAGAAGGGCGAGAACCGCGAGTCGTTCAAGGCTGTGGTCGAGGGACTCCCTCCCGAGTGGGGCGCCGAGGTGGCCGACTCGGTCATCTGCCACTCCATGGACGACTGCCTCGCGGCGGTGAAGGAGCTCGGCTACCCCGTGGTGGTCAGGCCGTCGTTCACGATGGGCGGCTCGGGGAGCGGCCTGGCCTACGACGAGGACGACCTGCACAGGATCGCCGGCTCCGGTCTCGTGCTCAGCCCGACCACCGAAGTGCTCCTCGAGGAGTCGATCCTCGGCTGGAAGGAGTACGAGCTCGAGGTCATGCGCGACACCGCCGACAATGTCGTGATCGTCTGCTCGATCGAGAACCTCGACCCCATGGGCGTGCACACCGGCGACTCCATCACGGTGGCCCCGGCGATGACCCTCACCGACGTGGAGTACCAGCGCCTGCGCGACATCTCGATCGGCGTCATCCGCGAGGTCGGCGTCGACACCGGCGGCTGCAACATCCAGTTCGCGGTCAACCCCGACGACGGCCGCATCGTCGTCATCGAGATGAACCCGCGAGTGTCCCGCTCCAGCGCCCTCGCGTCGAAGGCCACCGGTTTCCCGATCGCGAAGATCGCGGCCAAGGTCGCGATCGGCTACACCCTCGACGAGATCCCCAACGACATCACCCGAGAGACGCCGGCGAGCTTCGAGCCGACGCTCGACTACGTCGTGGTCAAGGTGCCCCGGTTCGCGTTCGAGAAGTTCCCGGCCGCCGATCCGCGGCTCACGACCCACATGAAGTCGGTGGGCGAGGCGATGGCGATCGGCCGCAACTTCACCGAGGCGCTGCAGAAGGCGCTCCGCAGCCTGGAGAACCCGTCGGCGCCGTTCGACTGGAGCCACCAGTGGGTCGACCTCGACAAGGACGCGCTCCTCGAGGAGATCAAGGTCCCGCACGACGGACGGCTCAAGAAGGTGATGGATGCGCTGCGTGCCGGCGCGACCCCCCAAGACATCTTCGACTCCACCTGGATCGACCCGTGGTTCATCGACCAGCTCCTGCTGATCAACGAGGTCGCCGTGGAGATCCTCGACGCCGACGAGCTGACCCTGCCGCTGCTGCGCCGCGCCAAGCGGCACGGGTTCTCCGACGTCCAGATCGGCAAGCTCCGCGACATGAGCCCAGAGGTCGTGCGAGGCGTTCGGCACGCGTTGGGCCTCAGGCCGGTCTACAAGACCGTCGACACCTGCGCCGCCGAGTTCGCCGCGAAGACGCCGTACCACTACTCGACGTACGACGAGGAGACCGAGGTCGAGCCGCGCACGCTCCCGGCCGTGCTCATCCTCGGCAGCGGACCCAATCGCATCGGCCAGGGCATCGAGTTCGACTACTCCTGCGTCCATGCGGCACTCGCGCTGTCGGCGTCACGGAACGGGGGAGTCGGCTACGAGACGGTGATGATCAACTGCAACCCGGAGACGGTCTCCACCGACTACGACACCTCCGACCGCCTGTACTTCGAGCCGCTGACGCTCGAGGACGTCCTCGAGGTCGTGCACGCGGAGCAACAGGCCGGCCCGGTGGCCGGCGTCATCGTGCAGCTCGGTGGACAGACACCGCTCGGCCTCGCCGCCGGCCTGGAGGCCGCGGGGGTGCCGATCGTCGGCACGTCGCCCGCCGCCATCGACCTCGCCGAGGAGCGCGGAGCGTTCGGACGCGTTCTCGACGAGGCCGGCCTCCCGTCGCCCAAGCACGGCATGGCCACGACGTTCGACGCCGCGAAGCACATCGCCGACGACATCGGCTACCCGGTGCTGGTGCGGCCGTCGTACGTGCTCGGCGGACGCGGCATGGAGATCGTCTACGACGAGTCGACCCTCAAGGACTACATCGCCCGCGCCACCGAGATCTCGCCCGAGCACCCGGTCCTGGTCGACCGCTTCCTGGACGACGCGGTCGAGATCGATGTCGACGCGCTCTTCGACGGCACCGACCTGTTCCTCGGCGGCGTCATGGAGCACATCGAGGAGGCCGGCGTCCACTCCGGCGACTCCGCCTGCGCCCTGCCGCCCATCACCCTCGGCGGCGAGGAGATCGAGCGCATCCGCGCGTCCACGCTGGCGATCGCGCAGGGTGTCGGCGTGCTCGGCCTCATCAACATCCAGTACGCCCTGTCGTCCGACACGCTCTTCGTGCTCGAGGCCAACCCACGCGCTTCGCGCACCGTGCCGTTCGTCTCCAAGGCCACCGCCACGCCGCTGGCCAAGGCCGCCGCGCGGATCATGCTGGGGGAGTCGATCGCCGAGCTTCGCGCGGCGGGTGTGCTCCCGGCCACCGGCGACGGCGGCATCCTGCCCGACTCCGCCCCGGTCGCGGTCAAGGAGGCGGTCATGCCGTTCAACCGCTTCCGCACGTATGACGGCCGCTATGTCGACACGGTGCTCGGACCGGAGATGCGTTCGACCGGCGAGGTCATGGGCATCGATGCCGGGTTCGGCATCGCGTACGCCAAGAGCCAGGCCGGCGCGCAGAACGGCCTGCCGACGTCGGGCCAGGTGTTCGTCTCGGTGGCCAACCGCGACAAGCGGCACATGATCTTCCCGGTCAAGCGGCTGGCGGACCTCGGGTTCGAGATCCTGGCCACCACCGGCACCGCCTCCGTGCTGAAGCGCAACGGCGTCGAGTCCACCGTGATCCGCAAGCTCCACGAGGAGCACACGGCCGACGACGGCGACGGCCCCAGCACGATCGTCGACAAGATCCGGACCCACGACATCCAGCTCATCATCAACACGCCGCACGGCACGACCGCCGGCGGCAGTCCACGGCTCGACGGCTACGAGATCCGCACGGCGGCGGTCGCCGAGGGCATCCCGTGCATCACGACCGTCCAGGGACTCGGCGCCGCCGTGCAGGGCATCGAGGCGCTCATCGACCAGCGCGTCGAGGTCGCCTCCTTGCAGGAGTGGGCCGAGGTCGTGCGCAAGGGTCGCGGCGAGTGAGCTTCGGATCTCGTGCACGGGCGGCGATGGATGCCTACGGGCCGGCGTGCGTGGGCATCGACCCGCATGCCGCGCTGCTCGACGACTGGCAGCTGCCTGACTCGGTCGACGGGCTGGAGCGGTTCGCCGCCACCTGCGTCGAGGCGTTCGCGGGCCACGTCGGGTTCGTCAAGCCGCAGTCGGCCTTCTTCGAGCGTTTCGGTTCGGCGGGCGTCGCGGTGCTCGAACGGACGATCCAGGACCTGCGGCACACCGGCACCCTCGTCGTGCTGGACGTGAAGCGTGGCGACATCGGCAGCACCGCCGCGGCCTACGCCGAGGCGTACCTTCACGAGGACAGCCCCATGTGTGCCGACGCGATCACCGTCAGCCCGTTCCTGGGCTTCGGCTCGCTCGAGCCGTTCTTCGAGGTGGCCGAGCAGCACGACGGCGGGGTCTTCGTGCTGGCGCTGACGTCGAACCAGGAGGGTCCAGAGGTCCAGCAGGCCGTCAGTGACGGCAGCACCGTCGCGGGTCGCGTCCTGGCCCAGCTCAAAGCGCTCAACGGCGACCAGGCCCCCATGGGACCGTTCGGCGCCGTCGTCGGAGCGACGATCGGGTCGACGGAAGAGGACCTCGCGATCAACGGCCCCCTCCTCGCACCGGGCCTCGGTGCACAGGGTGGAACCGTCGACGACGTCGCGCGTCTCTTCGGCTCGGTCGCCGACTACGTGCTTCCGTCCACGTCACGAGGGGTTTTGGCCGCCGGACCGGATGTCACGGCACTCCGCGATTCTGCTGCTCAGGTCAATGCTGAACTTGTACGCTCGCTCTGATGCACCGTACGCCGAGGAGTCCTCAATGATGCGTGCCGTCACGACCGTGATCACGACTGTCGTCGTGTTCACCATGGTGACCGCATGTGCCGGCGAGAGCCCCTACTGCACCGCCGTCAAGGACCAGAAGTCAACGCTGAACTCGCTCGGGGAGAAGCGTACGAACGCCGCATATCGTTCGTACGCGCGAGCCTTCCGGTCCGTCGCCAAGGTCTCGCCCCCCGCCGTCAAGAAGGACTGGACGGAGCTGGCCGAGGTCACCGCATCCGTGTTGAACGCCCACGACAAGGTCGACATCAAGCTGGAGGAGATGTCGGACCAGGCCAAGGTCAAGAAGCTCAGCACGGAGCAGCTCAAGACGCTCAACAACGCGTATGAGGCGTTCAACAAGACGACCCCGCAACGCCGGGCCGTCGTGAAGAATGTCAAGCAGGAATGCGACATCACACTCGCGTGACCGTGTTCCTCAACAGAGAGGTGAACTTGTGGCACTCCCCATCTTGACGCCGGAGCAACGCCAGGCAGCACTCGAGAAGGCCGCACAGGCACGTCAGTTGCGAGCCGAGGTGAAGAATCGCCTCAAGACTGGAGGCACCACGCTCGCCGAAGTTCTCCAGGAGTCCAAGGCCAACGAGATCATCGCCAAGCTGAGGGTCAGGGACCTGTTGCAGTCGCTGCCCACAGTGGGCAAGGTCCGCGCCAAGGAGATCATGGACCGCATCGGCATCGCCGACAGCAGGCGGTTGCGTGGCCTCGGCGCCAACCAGATCCAGGCACTCCTGAAGGAGTTCGGCAGCAGGGGGAGCAAGTCAGGTGGCTGACGGGTCCACCCCGCCATCCCCCCGAACCACTGCTCCTTCTCGCCTCGTCGTCCTTGCCGGCCCCACCGCGGTCGGCAAGGGCACGGTGGCGGCCTGCGTGCGCCAGGACCATCCCGACATCTGGATCTCCGTCTCGGTCACCACACGGCGACCCCGTCCGGGTGAGGTCGACGGCGTGCACTACCACTTCGTCGACGACGACGAGTTCGACCGTCTGATCACCTCCGACGGACTGCTCGAGTGGGCCGTCGTGCACGGCATGGCGCGGTACGGCACGCCACGAGCGCCCGTCGACGAGCACCTGGCCGCCGGACAGGCCGCCCTCCTCGAGATCGACCTGCAAGGCGCCCGCCAGGTGCGCGAGCGCATGCCCGGGGCCCTGATGGTCTTCCTGGCCCCGCCGAGCCAGGCCGAGCTCGAGCGCCGACTCGTCGGCCGGGGCACCGAGACCGCCGAGGAACGCGCCCGCAGGCTCGAGACCGCTCGGGAAGAGATGGCCGCCGAGGGCGAGTTCGACGTCACCATCGTCAACACCGATGTCACGTCGGCGTGCAAAGCCTTGGTAGACTTGATCCGTTCCGGCGGTCTGCCGTGACCATCTCGATCTCGAACCCATTGCACTGTGAGGCTTTGTGACCACCACGCGCTCCGTCGCCGAGGGCATCACCAACCCCCCGATCGACGACCTTCTCGAGAAGGCGGACTCCAAGTACAAGCTCGTGTTGTACAGCGCCAAGCGCGCCCGCCAGATCAACGCGTACTACTCCCAGCTCGGTGAGGGCCTGCTCGAGTACGTCGGCCCCCTGCTGGAGACCCACGTGCAGGAGAAGCCGCTCTCGATCGCGCTGCGCGAGATCAACAGCGACCTGCTCACCGTCGAGGACATCGAGCCCGAAGAGGCCTGACCCCTCCTGACGACTGGAGGCACGGATGAGCGAGCCCACGCCGGAGAGGCGTCATGACACCGCGCCGGAGAGGCGTCATGACACCGCGCCTGAGGGGCGTCGTGAGGTGATTCTCGGCGTCTCGGGCGGCATCGCCGCGTACAAGGCCGCCTCACTGCTGCGCCTGTTCACCGAGGCCGGCCACCACGTCACCGTCGTTCCCACCGAGGCCGCATTGCGCTTCGTCGGCGCCCCCACCTGGGAGGCGCTGTCCGGTCGGCCGGTGCGCACCGACGTCTTCGAGGATGTCCACGAGGTGCCGCACGTCCGCCTCGGCCAGCACGCCGATCTCGTGGTCGTCGCACCGGCCACGGCCAATCTGCTGGCGAAGGCGGCTCATGGCCTCGCCGACGATCTCCTCACGAACACCCTGCTCACCGCGCGGTGTCCCGTCGTGATGGCCCCGGCCATGCACACGGAAATGTGGCAGAACGCCGCCACGCGGACGAACGTCGAGACCTTGCGGTCTCGCGGCGTGCTGGTGCTCGAGCCCGCGTCCGGGCGCCTCACCGGAACTGACACGGGTCCAGGCCGGTTGCCCGAGCCCGAAGAGATCTTCGCCGCGTGCCTCAACGTCCTCGAGTCCAGGCCCCGCGACCTGGCCGGCAAGCACGTCGTGGTCTCTGCCGGTGGCACCCGCGAGTACCTCGACCCGGTGCGCTTCCTCGGCAACCGCTCCTCGGGCCGGCAGGGCTATGCGCTCGCTGAGGCCGCCGTTGCCCGCGGGGCCACCGTCACGGTCGTGGCGGCCAACGTGTCCCTGCCCGACCCGGCCGGCGTCGAGATGATCCCGGTGGTGAGCACGGAGGACCTCCGCCGCGAGATGCTGCTGGCCGCCGCCGATGCCGATGCCGTCGTGATGGCCGCCGCGCCGGCCGACTTCCGCCCCGAGTCCCAGGTGGAGTCGAAGATCAAGAAGACCCCGGGCGGTGACGCCCCCGAGATCCGCCTCGTCGAGAACCCCGACATCCTGGTCGAGCTCGTCCGCACCCGGGTCAGCAAGCGCCCGGTCGTCGTCGGCTTCGCCGCCGAGACAGGAGACGCGAACGGGTCGGTGCTCGACCACGCCCGCGTGAAGCTCGAGCGCAAGGGCTGCGACCTGCTGGTCGTCAACGACGTCAGCGGTGAGCGGGTGTTCGGCCGCGACGACAACGAGGCCGTCATCCTCGGCTCGGACGGCTCGGTCACCCCTGTCGCGCTGGGCCCGAAGATCGCCCTCGCCCACGCGGTGTGGGACGCCGTCGCCGGGCTGGACCAGTAGCCACATTTCGGCATCCGGACCTTTGCACCAGCATGTGGACGTTCCGACTAGACTGCGTGAGTCCTGTGCTGACCGGCGGGCTGCCCGTCGGCACCGATTCGCTTCCAGGAGAACTTGAGTGAGCCGCTTCTTCACGTCCGAGTCCGTCACCGAGGGACACCCGGACAAGATTGCCGACCAGATCAGCGACAGCGTCCTCGACGCCCTGCTGACCGACGACCCGAAGAGCCGGGTCGCCTGCGAGACGTTCGTCACCACGGGCATGGTGCTCGTCGGTGGTGAGGTCACGACCGAGTCGTACGTCGACATCGCCCGCGTCGCCCGCGACCGCGTGCTCGAGATCGGCTACGACTCCTCGGTCAAGGGCTTCGACGGGGAGTCCTGCGCCGTGCAGGTCACCCTCGACGCGCAGTCGGCGGACATCGCGCAGGGCGTCGACACCGCGCACGAGACGCGCGCCGGCAGCTCCGTCGACCCGCTCGACCTCCAGGGCGCCGGCGACCAGGGCCTGATGTTCGGCTTCGCCTGCGACGAGACGCCCGAGCTGATGCCGCTGCCCATCACGATCGCGCATCGTCTCGCCGAACAGCTCACCGCGGTGCGCAAGGACGGCACGCTGCCGTACCTGCGTCCGGACGGCAAGACCCAGGTCACCATCGAGTACGACGACCACGACAAGCCGGTCCGGGTCGAGGCCATCGTCATCTCCACGCAGCACGAGGACGGCATCGACCTCGACACCCAGCTGCGGCCGGACCTCGAGAAGCACGTCATCTCGGCGGTGCTCTCGAACTACGACATCGACTCCTCCGACTTCAAGCTGCACACCAATCCCACCGGCAAGTTCGTGATCGGTGGCCCGATGGGCGACGCCGGCCTCACCGGCCGCAAGATCATCGTCGACACCTACGGCGGATACGCCCGCCACGGTGGCGGCGCGTTCTCCGGCAAGGACCCGAGCAAGGTCGACCGCTCCGCGGCCTACGCCATGCGCTGGGTGGCCAAGAACATCGTCGCGGCCGGCCTGGCCACCAAGGCGGAGGTCCAGGTGGCGTACGCCATCGGCGTCGCGCACCCGGTCGGGTTCTACGTCGAGACGTTCGGCACCGAGACCGTGCCGGTCGAGTCCATCCGCGCCGCCGTGCTCGAGGTCTTCGACCTGCGCCCGGGCGCCATCGTGCGCGACCTCGACCTGCTGCGCCCGATCTACGCCCAGACCGCGGCGTACGGCCACTTCGGCCGCGAGCTCGACGACTTCACGTGGGAGAAGACCGACCGCGCCGACGCGCTGAAGGCCGCAGCCGGCGCCTGAACCCTGTCGTCCGCGGCTGGTAGAACTGCCACGTGGATGACGACGAGCAGCTCGAGCTGGTGCCGCCGCCACCCCGGCCGTCCGTCCCAAAGAAGTCCAGCCCGCGCCAACGGGCTGACCGCCCGGCACCCGAGCGAGCGTCGGTGCTGCCGGTGGCCCGCGTGGTCGTCGACTCGCCCCTCGCCCACCTCGACCGCCCGTTCGACTACGCCGTGCCCACGACGCTCGATGCCGACGTGGTTCCCGGGTGCCGGGTCCGGGTCCGGTTCTCCGGACGTCTCACCGACGCCTTCGTCATCGACCGGGTCGAGACGAGCGACCACGAGGGCGACCTGGCGTTCCTGAGCAAGGTCGTCTCCCCGGAGCCGGCCCTGTCACCGGCTGTCCTGGGCTTGTGTCGCGCGGTCGCCGATCGCTGGGCCGGCACGCTCAGCGACGTCCTGCGACTCGCCGTGCCGCCACGGCACGCGCGCGCCGAAGCACGGCCGAGCACGGCCACCGACGGCCCGTTGCCGGCGATCACCGACGACTCCTGGACCCTGTGGCCGCACGGCCCGTCGTTCGTCGCCGCCATCGCGGCGGGGGAGCGGCCGCGCGCCTGCTGGGCGGCACTGCCGGCCCACGACCCGGCCGAGGCCGTCGCCGAGGCAGTTCTCGCGGCACTGCACGCCGGGCGAGGCAGCATCGTGTGCGTTCCCGACGTGCGCGACGTGGCGCGGTGGCACGAGACGTTCACCGCGGTGCTGGGGGAGGGGCGACACGTCGTGCTCACCGGCTCGCAGAAGCCCGACGAGCGGTACAGCGCGTTCCTCGCGGTCGCCCGTGGCGCGGTGCGGGTGGTCCTGGGCACTCGCGGGGCCGCGTTCGCACCCGTGGCCGACCTCGGCCTGGTGGCGATCTTCGACGACGGCGACGACCTCTTCGCCGAGCCACGCGCGCCGTACCCGCACACCCGCGAGATCCTGCTGACCCGCGCGACCCGCGAGGGTGCCGCGGTGCTCGTCGGCGGGCACGCGCGCACACCGGAGGCCCAGGCCCTGGTCGAGAGCGGCTGGTGCTCCGACCTCGTTGCCGAACCCGTCACCCGGCGGCGACGCTGGCCCACGGTCGAGGTCACCGACGGCTCCGTCGACGGTGGCGCCCCTGCCCGCCTGCCGCACCCCGTGTTCACGGCGATCCGAGCCGCTGACGGGCCGGTTCTCGTCCAGGTGCCGCGGCGCGGCTATCGCACGTCGCTCGCCTGCCAGCGGTGTCGCGCTCCGGCCCGCTGCACGCAGTGCAACGGGCCGTTGGGCCAGGCCGGCGCCCGTCAGCCGCTGGCGTGCCGCTGGTGCGGCACGCAGCCCTCGTCGTGGGCGTGTCCTGCCTGCGGCGGAGTCGAGGTCCGGGCGCCGAGCATCGGTCACCTCCGCACGGCCGAGGAGTACGCGAAGGCGTTTCCCGAGCACGTAGTCGTCACGTCGGGCGGCGAGTCGATCCTCGAGACGATCGAGTCCGGCAAGGTCATCGTGCTCGCGACTCCCGGGGCAGAGCCGCGCGCGGCGGGCGGCTATGCCCTCGTCGTCCTCATGGACACCTGGCTGATGCTGTCGCGCGACGACGTCCGCGTGGTCGAGGAGTCGCACCGGCGTTGGTTCAACGCACTCGCCCTGGCGCGGGAGACCGCACCGGCCGTGGCGGTCGGCGACGCGGTCACCTTGCAGGCCCTCGTGCGAGCCGACCCGATCGGACTCGCGTCGCGTGAGCTGGCCACGCGCGCCGAGACCCACCTACCGCCGGTCGGCCGTCTTGGCACCGTCGACGGACCGGCCGACGTGGTCGAGCCGCTGGCCGGCCGGACATGGACCCCGAACACCGAGGTGCTCGGTCCGGTGCCCCAGGTCGATGGAGAACGACTCGTCCTCCGGGCACCTCGCCGTGAGGGCGCTGCTCTGGCAGCAGCCCTGAAGGCGGTGCAGGCCGAGCGCAGCGCGGCCAAGATGCCGCCGGTCCGGGTCCGCGTCGACCCGCTCACGTTCTAGGACTCGGCGAGCCTCCTACACTCGGGCCCGTGAGGATCGTGTTCGCCGGGACGCCAGAGACGTCCGTGCCGACCCTGGACGCGCTCCTCGACAGCCGTCACGAGGTCGCGGCGGTGCTCACCCGGCCCGAGGCGCCGTCCGGCCGCGGACGTCAGCTCATCCCGTCTCCGGTCGCCCAGCATGCGGCCGCTCGTGGCGTCGAGGTCCTGACGCCCCGGACTCCGTCCGACCCCGAGTTCCTGGACCGCCTGCGTGCCATCGGTCCCGCCTGCTGCCCGATCGTGGCCTACGGCGCCCTGTTGCGTCGTGAGGCGCTCGACGTGCCCGAGCTCGGCTGGGTCAACCTGCACTTCTCCGTGCTCCCCGCCTGGCGCGGTGCCGCGCCGGTGCAGCGGTCGATCATGGCGGGGGACGAGGTCACCGGCGCCACCGTGTTCAGCCTGGTCGAGGAGCTCGACGCCGGGCCGGTGCTCGGGACGATCACCGAGCGGATCCGCGACGACGACACCGCCGGGACGCTCCTCGACCGCCTCGCGCGGGACGGCGCGGGTCTGCTGGTGGATGCCCTCGACCACATCGAGGACGGCGACATCGCGGCCCACCCACAGCCGGAGGACGGAGTCTCCTACGCGGCCAAGCTCACCACGGACGACGCGCGCATCGACTGGAATCGTCCCGCCTTCGCGGTCGACCGCCAGATCCGCGGCTGCACCCCTGATCCCGGAGCCTGGTCGATGCTCGGTGACGAGCGGATCAAGCTCGGGCCGGCCAGCGTCGCCGAGGAGGCCGCGCCCGACGCTCCACGGCTCCAGCCGGGGCAGCTCCACGTCGGCAAGCGCGAGGTGCGGGTGGGCACGGCCACGACCGACATCGTGCTCGGTGACGTGCAGTCGTTCGGCCGCAAGCGCATGCCGGCCGCCGACTGGGGCCGCGGCACCACGCTCCCCGACCTCGCAGTGCTGACATGACGGACTCCGTTCGGGAGCTCACGTGACCGATCCGGTCCGGCTGGTCGCGTTCCACGTGCTGCGCGCCGTCGCCGAGCGCGACGTCTACGTCAACCTGGTGCTTCCCGCGATGCTGACCGAGCACCAGATCACCGGGCGCGACGCCGCCTTCGCGACCGAGCTGGTCCACGGCACGATCCGACGTCAAGGCACGTATGACGCCGTGATCGACAGCGTCGCGAGCAAGGGTCTCGGCTCGATCGACCCGCCGGTCCTGGACGCGCTCCGGCTGGGCGCGCACCAGCTGCTCGGCATGCGGGTGCCTGCGCACGCCGCCGTGTCGACCACGGTCGACGTCGTGCGCCGCGAGGTCGGGCACAAGCCCGTCCACTTCGCCAACGCGCTGCTGCGCTCGATCGGCCAGCACGACCTCGACGGGTGGCTGTCCACCCTCACGCGGGGTCTCGACGAGGACGAGGCGATCTCCATCAGCACGTCGCACCCCGTCTGGATCGTCGAAGCATTCCGCGACGCCCTAGGCCCAGACGGCGACCTGCCGGCCCTGCTGGCGGCCGACAACGCCCCGCCGCGGGTCACGCTCGTCGCCCGGCCCGGACTGAGCGAGCCCGACGAGCTGCCGGGCGAACCGGGTCGCCACTCGCCGTACGCGCGCATCCTCGGCGGCGGCGATCCTGGCGAGATCCAGGCCGTGCGCGAGGGCCGGGCCGGAGTCCAGGACGAGGGCTCCCAGCTGGTCGCCATCACGCTCGCCGAGGCCGCCGTCGTCGGCCGCGATGAACGGTGGCTCGACCTGTGTGCCGGCCCGGGCGGCAAGGCAGCGCTGCTCGGGGCCCTCGCCGCCCAGCGCGGCGCGTCCCTGGTCGCGAACGAGCTGCAGTCACACCGGGCCGACCTGGTCCGCCAGGCCGTGAGGCTGCTGGCGAACGTGGAGGTCACCGAGGACGACGGACGCGAGGGCCCCTGGCCTGAGGGATCATTCGACCGCGTCCTGGTGGACGCGCCATGCACTGGCCTCGGCGCGCTGCGTCGCCGTCCCGAGGCTCGGTGGCGCCGGAGCGCCGAGGACCTCGAGACCCTCGTGCCGCTGCAGGAGGCCCTGCTGAGTCGCGCTCTCGAGCTCGTGCGTCCCGGGGGAGTCGTGGTCTACGCGACCTGCTCGCCGCACGTCCGGGAGACCCGCGGTGTCGTCGACGCGGTCATCGGCGGACGCGACGACGTCGACGTGGAGACCACCCACCAGTGGTGGCCCCACATCGACGGCACCGACGCGATGTTCTGCGCCTTACTCCGCCGAGGCTGAGACGACCTCGCGAGCCCGGGCCGGCCGACGGCCGAGCACTGCCATGGTCCCGGCGATCAGCACGGCGAGCAGGGCGAGGATCGATCCGGTGTCGAGCGCCTCGCGCAGTCCCGGGGTGAACTCGCCGGGCACGGAGTAGGACGCGTAGACCGTCACGATGACCGCCAGACCCAGGGCCCCGCCGATCTGTTGCGTGGTCTGCAGCAGTCCCGAGGCGGTGCCGGCGTGACGGTCCTCGACGCCGGTCAGTGCCACGACGGTGATCGGCATGAACACCAGTCCCGCGCCGATGCCGTTGATCAGCAACGGTGCGGCCATGTCGGCCCAATAGGTGCTGGCATCGGTGAGCTCACGCAGCCAGACGAGGCTGATCAGGCCGAGCGTCGCCCCGGCGGCGATGAGCGGCCACGGGCTGAACCGGGCGACCAGTCTCGGCGTCACGCGGGAGATCCCGAAGATCGCGAGGCTCAGGGGCAGGAACGCCAGGCCGGACTCGAAGGCACCGAGACCGAGCGTCCGCTGCATGAACTGCACCATCAGGAAGAACAGCGAGAACTGCGCGCCGATGATCACGGTCATGGTGACCAGGGCTGCGACGCGCGACCGGGCGCGCAGCAGGGACGGCTCGAGCAGGGGCTGGCGGGCCCGCCGCTCGATGCTCGCGAACGCGCCGAGCAGCACTGCAGCGGCCGCAAACGCGGTCACCGTGCCGAACGACAACCAGCGGTGGTCCGCTGCATTGATGAAGCCGTAGACGAGGGCGACCGAACCGGCTGTTGCGGTGATGGCGCCGAGCACGTCGAAACGGCCACGCTCGCGACTGGTCTCCGGCACGAACCGCCGGATGAGCACGACGGCCAGGATGCCGATCGGCACGTTGATGATCAGGGCCCAGCGCCACGAGGCGAACCCGGTCAGGGCGCCACCGAGGATCAGGCCGATCGACGCGCCGGCCGAGGACACGGCGCTGAACAGGGCGAGTCCGCGGTTGCGTGTGGCCTCGTCGGGCGCACCGGCGGTGATGAGGGCGAGCACGCTCGGAGCGGCGATCGCCGCTCCGACGCCCTGGAGGGCACGGGAGGCGATGAGCATGGCGGGGCTCTGGGCCAGGCCGCCCAGGAGGGACGCGACGGAGAACAGCCCGATGCCGAGCTCGAAGGTCCTCAGGCGTCCGATCACGTCGCCGAGCCGGCCACCGAAGAGCAGCAGGCCGCCGAACGCCAGGGCGTACGCGTTGAGGACCCAGGAGAGGTTCGCCGCGCTGAAGCCCAGGTCGACCCGCAAGAGCGGGAGGGCGACGTTCACGACGGTCATGTCGAGGATGAGCATGAGCTGGGCGGTGAGGACGATGGCGAGTCCGAACGCAGCGCGGCGCTGCGTGGGAGGTGCGGGTGGTGGAGTGGTGATGACAGTCATGGAAGGCTTTCTGTTGCACGAGACGAGTTGACGTACACTGGAACGGAGAAGGGCTCCGGTTCTTCTCACACTATACGGAGAGAGTCTCCGGTTAGCAAGGAGGGTGGTGTCGTGGTGTCCACCACGCCTACTCACATCGACGACATGGCGGAGGCGGCCGACCAGGCCACCAAGCCGCTGCGAGCCGACGCCCAGCGCAACTACGACAAGCTCGTGAACGCAGCGCGCGACGCCTTCCGCGAGCACGGGGCACAGGCCTCTCTCGACGACATCGCGAAGCGTGCCGGCGTTGGGCCAGGCACGCTCTACCGCCACTTCCCGACGCGCGACGACCTGATCGACGCCGTCATGCGCGAATGGACCGTCCAGGTCGAGGCCGACAGCGACGACGTCGTCCAGGCCGGCCTCGATGCCCGAGCGACGCTGACGACCTGGTTCGGCAAGTTCGTCGAGAACATCGGCATCTACCGCGGCGCAGCCGCCAAGGTGATGTCGGCCATGGACGACGAGTCGTCGCCGATCTACCGCAAGTGCCAGGTGCTCGTCGGCGCCAACGACAAGGTCCTCGCCCACATCGACGCGATGGGCGAGCTGCGCGCGGGGGTCGACTCCCGCGAGGTCATGCGTCTGGTCAGTGGCGTCGCGAGCGTCGCCGACGAGGCCGGCATGAGCCTCGATCAGTCGATCCCGATGCTCGACATCGTGATCCAGGGGGTCCTGCGCGACCCTTCCGCCTCCTGAGCAACGCGGCGTCTCCCCACTACGCTGACGCCATGGGTATCCAGATCACCCCGAGCATGCTGGCGGCGGACTTCGCGAACCTCGAGGCCGAGGCCGCGCGAATTGCCGGGGCCGACTGGCTGCACGTCGACGTCATGGACAACCACTTCGTGCCGAACCTGACGATCGGTGTCCCGGTGGTCGAGGCGCTCGCGAAGGTCGCCCGGCAGCCGATCGATGCCCACCTCATGATCGAGGATCCCGACCGGTGGGCGCCCGGATACGTCGAGGCGGGTGCCCAGAGCGTCACGTTCCACGTCGAGGCCGCGCAGGCACCGGTGCGGCTGGCGCGCGAGATCCGGGCCAAGGGCGCCAGAGCATCCATGGCGCTCCGCCCGGCCACGCCGATCGAGCCCTACGAGGACCTCCTGCCCGAGCTCGACATGGTTCTTCTGATGACGGTCGAGCCCGGATTCGGGGGCCAGGCGTTCCTGGACGTCTGTGTGCCGAAGATCCGCCGCACGCGCGAGCTGCTCGACAAGCATGGTGGCGACATCTGGCTCCAGGTCGACGGTGGCATCTCCGCCGACACGATCGACCGTTGTGCCGAGGCCGGCGCCGACGTCTTCGTGGCGGGCTCCGCCGTGTTCGGCGCCGACGACCCGGACGCCATGGTGGCCCAGCTGCGGTCGAGTGCCGAACAACACAGTCACCCCTGAGTGCCGCTCGGTTAGACTGTCCACAGACGAGCTCACGCTCGCGTGCTCCGGGGTCGGTGAAATTCCGAGCCGGCGGTCATAGTCCGCGACCCGGGTCCTGAAGTCTGGGACTCGGTTGAACCGGTGGAACTCCGGTACCGACGGTGAAAGTCCGGATGGGAGGTGCACGCCAGTCTCGTGTCGCGCCAGCGCGACGCGACGTCCTGTCTCCCCGGTACAGCGCAGAGTGTGCGCAGGACCGGACCGGAGGAGCAGATGGCGAGCAGCACCATCTCTGACGATCACGTCCGTGCTGCCATGCGGGCGGCGATCAAGGCGGCGCGTGCCGTGCCCCGCACCCTGCCCAACCCCCGCGTGGGGTGCGTCCTGCTGCGCCCGGACGGCACCCAGATCGCGGTGGGGGTCCACCATGGCGCGGGCACTCCGCACGCGGAGATCGACGCGCTCACCCAGGCGGGAGACGAGGCCAAGGGTGCCACCGCGGTCGTCACCCTCGAGCCCTGCAACCACACCGGACGCACCGGCCCGTGCACCAAGGCGCTCATCGCCGCCGGCATCGCCCGGGTCGTGCACGCCCAGACCGATCCGGACCCGGCGGCAGCGGGGGGAGCGAAGGTGCTCCGCAAGGCCGGCATCGACGTCGAGTCCGGCGTCCTGGCCGACGAGGCCGAGGCCCTGAACGTCGAGTGGACATACGCGGTCACCGAGGGGCGTCCGTTCGTGACCTGGAAGTACGCCGCGACGATGGACGGCCTGAGCGCCGCGCCCGACGGCAGCAGCAAGTGGATCACCAGCGCCGAGGCGCGCGCCGACGTCCAGGTGTTCCGGGCCGAGGTCGACGCGATCATGGCCGGCACGGGAGCCGTGCTCGCCGACGACCCGCGGCTCACCGCGCGGGGCAAGGACGACCTCCCGCTGCCGGTCGAGCGGCAGCCGCTGCGGGTCGTGGTCGGCGAGACCCCGATCCCGTCGTACTACCGGGTGTTCGACCGCGTGGCGCCCACCTTGGTGCTGCCGACCCGCGACCCCGACGCGGTGCTCGCAGCGATGGTCGAGCGAGGCATCCGGCACGTGTGGCTCGAGGGCGGGCCCCGCCTGGCCGGCGCGTTCTGGAACGCCGGCTACATCGACCGCGTCATCGGCTACATCGCCCCGGCGATGCTCGGCTCGGGCCGCGCGGCGCTGGAGGGCGAGGCGACCACGCTGGCGGACCTGCGCCCCATCGAGATCCAGGACCTGCGCAGGATCGGTCCGGACATCCGCATCATCGGGACGCCTGGCGCTGCCCCGCGGGAGGAGATGGACTGATGTTCACCGGACTTGTCGAGGAGAAGGGCACCGTCACCGCGCTGGACCAGCTCGGCGACGCGGTGCGTCTCGTCATCCGCGGCCCCGTCGTCACGTCGGACGCGGCGCACGGCGACTCGATCTCGGTCAACGGCTGCTGCCTCACCGTCGCCAAGCTCGACGGTGACACGTTCGCGGCCGATGTCATGGCCGAGTCGCTCGCCCGCACGTCGTTGGGCGACCTCGTCGCGGGGTCCGAGGTCAACCTCGAGCGGGCCGTGGCGGCAGGCGCGCGCCTGGGTGGCCACATCGTGCAGGGCCACGTCGACGGCACGGCGCAATTGATCGATCGAACATCCAGCGAGAGCAGTGCCAGCCAGAATTGGGATGTTCTCCGGTTCGCCCTGCCCGCAGACATCGCCCGCTACCTGGTGGAGAAGGGGTCGGTCACGGTTGACGGGGTGTCGCTCACCGTCGTCGAGATCGTGGACGCATCGGGCCCGGACGAGGCGTGGTTCTCCGTGTCACTCATCCCCACCACGCTCACCGACACCACCCTGGGCGCCCTCGAGCCCGGCGACCTCGTCAACCTCGAGGTCGACGTCCTCGCCAAGTACGTCGAGCGGCTCCTCGCCGCCCAGCAAGCTCCAGCACGGTCGAAGGAGAACCCGTCATGACCACTGTCCGACTCGACAGCATCGAACGCGCAGTCGCCGACATCCGCGAGGGCAAGGCCGTCGTCGTCATCGACGACGAGGACCGCGAGAACGAGGGCGACCTCATCTTCGCTGCGAGCAAGGCCACGCCCGAGCTCATGGGATTCCTCGTGCGGCACTCCAGCGGTTACGTCTGCGCGCCGATCACCGGCGAGACGCTCGACCGGCTCGGCATCCCGCTGATGACGCCGCACAACCGCGAGCTGATGCGCACGGCGTACACGATCTCCATCGATGCCCGCGACGGCATCACGACCGGCATCTCGGCTGCCGACCGCGCCCGCACCTGTCGGGTGCTCGCCGACTCCGCCACCGAGCCGTTCGAGCTCGTGCAGCCCGGCCACGTGCTGCCGTTGCGCGCCAACGACGGGGGCGTCCTGGCCCGGGCCGGTCACACGGAGGCGGCGGTCGACCTGACCCGCCTGGCCGGTCTGACGGCTGCGGGCGTCATCGGTGAGCTGGTCCACGACGACGGGACGCTCATGCGCACCGCTGCTCTTCGCGAGTTCGCCGACGAGCATGGGCTGGCACTCGTCTCGATCGCCGACCTGCAGGTGTACCGACGCCTGCACGAGTCGCAGGTCGAGCGGCTCGCCGAGACGCGGCTGCCCACCGAGTTCGGCGAGTTCACCGCCCTCGGCTATCGCGACGTCATCGACCACTCCGAGCACATCGCGCTCGTGCACGGCGATCCCGGTCAGGACCGCGTGCTCGTCAGGCTGCACTCCGAGTGCCTCACGGGCGACGTCCTCGGGTCGCGGCGCTGCGACTGCGGCCCCCAGCTGCAGGCGTCGATGGCGGCGATCACCGCCGAGGGCGCCGGCATCGTCGTGTACCTGCGCGGCCACGAGGGACGCGGCATCGGGCTGCTGAGCAAGCTGAAGGCGTACGCGTTGCAGGACGGCGGCCGCGACACCGTCGACGCGAACCTCGACCTCGGCTTCGGCGAGGACGAGCGCGACTACGCCGCCGGTGCCCAGATCCTGCGCGACCTCGGCGTCACCTCGGTGCGGCTCCTGACCAACAACCCGGACAAGGCAGCCGGGCTGGAGACGTATGGGGTGAAGGTGGCCGAGCGGATGACCCTCTCGGTCGAGCCGACGCCGGACAACCTGAGATATCTGCAGACCAAGGCCCGCCGGATGGGGCACGACCTGCCCGAGCTCGCCCAGGCGACCGAGGACGACCAGTGAGCGGCCACGGCGCGCCCGAGCTGCAGGTCGACGGGTCGGGCGCCCGGGTCGCGGTCGTCGCGTCCAGCTGGCACCAGGTCGTGATGGACGGACTCCTCGCCGGTGCCCGACGAGCGCTCGACGAGGCCGGCGTCACCGACGTCACCATTTACCGTGCACCGGGTTCGTTCGAGCTGCCGCTGGTGTCGCAGGCCTGCGCCACCGGTGGGTACGACCTGGTCGTGGCGCTGGGCGTGATCATCCGTGGCGGCACACCCCACTTCGAGTACGTCTCCGCCGCCGCCACCGACGGCCTCGCCCGCGTCGCCCTCGACACGGGTGTCCCGATCGGTTTCGGGCTGCTCACCTGTGACGACGAGCAGCAGGCCCTCGACCGCGCCGGGCTGCCCGACAGCCATGAGGACAAGGGCCGCGAGGCCGCCGAGGCGGCGCTGTCGACGTGGAGCGTCCTGAAAGGTCTTCGGCAGGACTAGCGGGCGTTCCAGCGGCGCTCGACCTGGCGCATCAATGCCGGGTACACGATCCAGTACCGGAACGGCTTGATGAACGCCATGTAGGCCTGTCCGAACCGCCCGCGCGGCTTGACGTAGACGGCCATCTGCCCCTGGTAGCCCCCTTCATCGTCGGCACCCTCCTGCCGGGCCCACCCGAGGTGCATCACGGCGTGCACGGTCTTGTTCGAGATCTCCGCCGCCGCCTCGGTGTCGGTGCGATACAAGGGCTTGAACGGCAGGGAGCCGAAGTCGTGGCCCCACGTGGCGGCGCGCAGGTCGGCGGGCAACCGGTCGGCCAATGAGGTCTCGTTCGTGCCGGGGATCGGCAGTGAGTGGGTGCCGTCATCGGGCTCGGAGATCGTGCCGAGGTCGAACCACGCGCCCAGCCGGTCGCGGAGGCGCCACAGGGCACGGGCCGGGAGGGACTCCGCGTTCGCCGGATCGAGGGACGTCCCGAGGACGAGCAGCTGGGGGAAGTCGTCGACGCCACCGCGCACGGGCAGCTCCCAGACGTCCTCGAGCGTGAAGTCCGGCACGATCTCGCGGATCCGCCACGGATACGACTCGTGGGCCGCGTTCGGGAGCCTCATCGTGGCGACAGGATGCCACGTATCGCGGGCGGCGACAGCAATCCGGAAGCAGTGCCGACGGCTGGGGCCGATACGCTGGGAGGACGATGAAGACCTTCGACCAGCTGTTTGCCGAGCTCGCCGACAAGGCGCTCGCACGTCCCGAGGGCTCGCGCACCGTCGCCGAGCTCGACGCCGGCGTGCACGCGATCGGCAAGAAGCTGATCGAGGAGGCGGCCGAGTCGTGGATGGCGGCCGAGCACGAGAGTGCCGACCGCACCGCCGAGGAGATCAGCCAGCTGCTCTACCACGCGCAGGTCATGATGCTCGCGAAGGGAATCGCGCTCGAGGACGTCTACGCGCATCTGTGACGGGTGGATCCCCGTCCATCCGTGCCCCAGACCGTTCGACCAGCCCGTCACGTTCGCCTGAAAAGAGAGACACATGCTCACCGTTGCCGTGCCCAACAAGGGCGCCCTCGCCGAGTCCGCCGCGCAGATGCTGGCGGAGGCCGGCTACCGCCAGCGCCGCACCCTCAAGGACCTCGTCACGATCGACGCCGACAACGACGTCGAGTTCTTCTACCTGCGACCCCGCGACATCGCGATCTACGTGGGGGAGGGGACGCTCGACGTCGGCATCACCGGTCGTGACCTGCTGCTCGACTCCGGCGCTCATGCGGCCGAGGCGATGCCGCTGGGATTCGGCGCGTCCACGTTCCGTTTCGCCGCGCCGTCCGGACGCATGAGCGACGTCGCCGACCTCGCCGGTGCGCGCATCGCCACGTCCTACCAGGGCATCGTCGAGTCCTTCCTCGCCGAACGGGGCATCGAGGCGTCGGTCGTGAGGCTCGACGGCGCCGTCGAGTCGTCCGTGCGGCTGGGTGTCGCCGACGCGATCGCCGACGTCGTCGAGACCGGCAGCACGCTGCGGCAGGCCGATCTCGAGGTGTTCGGCGACCCCATCCTGTCGTCCGAGGCGGTGCTCATCACTCACGACGACGGCGAGGGCACGATGCCCGCGGGGTACGAGATCTTCAAGCGTCGTCTCGACGGCGTCCTCGTCGCTCGCACCTACGTGATGATGGAGTACGACATCCCGTCCGAGCACGTGGAACGCGCCGTGGAGCTCACCCCCGGCATCGACTCACCCACGATCTCGCCGCTGCGGCGCGAAGGGTGGGTCGAGGTGCGGTCGATGGTGCCGCGCGACGGAGCGCAGAAGATCATGGACCGGCTCTTCGAGGTCGGCGCCCGCGGCATCCTGGTCACGGACATCCTGGCGTGCCGGCTGTGACGACGTACCGTCCGGTGGGAGCCCGAATTGTCGCCTACGGCGGCTGCGTGGCTCTGATCACCGTCACGATCGTCATCGGCATCGCCCTCCCGCCCGAGATCGTGTTCACCCCGTTCGAGCTCGTGACCCTGGCGTTCACGTTGCTGGCAGTCCTGGCGGTGCTGCACGGCATCGGGCGCAGCTACGTCCGCGTCGACGACGACGGGCTCGAGGTCCTGAACGGCTACCGGCGGCGTCGCATCCCGTGGGGTGTCATGCGGGGTGTCTCGATGAACCGCGGCGCACCATGGCCGACCCTGGTGCTGCACGACGACGAGCGCGTCATGCTGTTCGCCATCCAGGGCACCGACGGCGACGCCGCGAGCGACGCGGTGCAGGACCTGGTGCGGAGGATCTCGTGACGGTCCCCCGCAAGCGGGAGGTGCCCCCAGGGTCGGCTCTGGCCGAGCCGGCCTTCCCCGACGACGACGGCACGGTCGATCCCGCGCTCGAAGCCGCGTTCGGCGACGACACCCAGGTGCTCGAGGTGCTCGGCGGCGTGCGGGTGTTCGTCCCTGTCGTCGCGTTGGTGGGCGACACCCCCGCGGATTCGGACAAGGAAGCGGACATGGCCGCCGTCCTCATGACGGGGGCCGACGGGCGCACGGCACTGCTGGCGTTCAGCAGCGTGGCCACGATGACGGCGTGGAGCGGCGACGCCCGTCCGGTGCCGGTCTGGGGACGTGACGCCGCACGTGCTGCACTCGATGAGCAGGCCACAGCCGTCCTGCTCGACCTCGGGAGCCCCACGTTCACCGTCGTGGAGACTGCAGACGTCGGGCACCTGGCGGCTGGTCACCGGCTCGTCAGCACCGACGCGGGGCCGGCCTGGCTGGCGTAGGCGGCCGATTTCACGAGCGCACGCGCTCGCTGGTACTCTGGATGCCTGAAGCGGAGGTCCACCTCCCACCTTCTCGATCGCAAGATCGTGGGGTAGCGGCCGGTACGCCCGGCCGACGGCACCGGCCGTACCGCGAGGTATGTGCGTGATGCCGATGGTGGCCTTCGTCTCAGGACGGGGGCCATTTTTCTTGGCCTCCGGAGGAGGTTGCGAGCGCAGCCTCCCTCACGACCATCAGGAGGATCCATCACCACAGAGCTGCGCGTCAACGATCGCATCCGCGTCCCAGAGGTCCGTCTCGTCGGCCCCGGCGGTGAGCAGGTCGGCATCGTCCGTATCGAAGATGCCCTTCGCCTGGCCGCCGAAGCCGATCTCGACCTCGTCGAGGTGGCACCCACGGCACGTCCGCCGGTGTGCCGGCTCATGGACTACGGCAAGTTCAAGTACGAAGCCGCCCAGAAGGCACGCGAGTCGCGTCGCAACCAGACGAACACCGTCATCAAGGAGATGAAGCTTCGCCCGAAGATCGACCAGCACGACTACGACACCAAAAAGGGTCACGTCGTGCGGTTCCTCCGGGCAGGCGACAAGGTCAAGATCACGATCATGTTCCGAGGCCGCGAGCAGCACCGACCCGAGCTCGGGTACCGGTTGCTGCAGAAGCTGGCCGAGGACGTCGAGGATCTCGGCATCGTCGAGGCGCATCCGCGCCAGGACGGCCGCAACATGACGATGGTGATAGCGCCCCTCAAGAAGAAGTCCGAGGCTCAAGCGGAGGTGAAGGCCGAGAAGGCCCATCGCACCGCCGAGAAGGCCGCCGAACGAGAGGCCGAGGCGGAGGCCGACAAGGCCCACCGCGAAGCCGCGAAGAAGACCGCAACGCCCAAGAAGCCCCGACGGCGTTCAGAGAACCTCGATCCAGACATGGAGGCATAGATGCCGAAGTTCAAGCCCCACTCGGGCATGAAGAAGCGCGTCAAGATCACCGGCAAGGGAAAGCTGCGCCGTGAACAGGCCAACCGCCGACACCTGTTGGAGCACAAGACGAGCACCCGCACGCGTCGCCTCGACGGCACGGTCGACGTCTCGAAGGCCGACACCAAGAGGGTCAAGAAGCTGCTCGGCCTCTGAGCACACAGGCAAGCCCCCACGTTCCCGTTTGAAGGAGAATTGACATGGCACGCGTCAAGCGTTCTGTCAACGCACAGAAGAAGCGCCGCGAGACACTCGAGCGCGCATCTGGCTACCGCGGTCAGCGGTCACGCCTGTACCGCAAGGCGAAGGAACAGGTCACGCACTCGCTGGTCTACTCCTACCGCGACCGCAAGGCGCGCAAGGGTGACTTCCGCCGCCTCTGGATCCAGCGCATCAACGCTGCCGTCCGCGCCGAGGGCATGACCTACAACCGCTTCATCCAGGGCCTGAAGGCCGCGGAGGTCGAGGTCGACCGCAAGATCCTCGCCGAGCTCGCCGTCAGCGAGCCCGCCGCGTTCTCCGCGCTCGTCCAGGTCGCCAAGGACAACCTGCCGGCCGACGTCAATGCACCTCGTGACAGCACCGCCGCCAAGGACGACGCCTCGGCCGACGACGCAGCCTGATCGCCGACACGCGTGGCGAGCCCCGGTGAGCTCACCGTCCGTAGTGGACGGGTGAAGCATGCCCGACGGCTCGCCACTCGTGCGTTCAGGGCCAGCGAGGGTGAGTTCCTGGCCGAGGGCCCGCAGGCGGTGCGCGAGGCGCTCGCCGAGACCGGCATCGCGATCGAGGTGTTCGCGACCGTCGAGGCATCGGAGCGGTACCCGGAGCTCGTGACGCAGGCCGACGCCGCGGGCGTCGAGTGGCACGTGGTCACCGACGACGTCGTGGCCGAGGTCGCCGACTCCGTCACCCCGCAGGGCTTGGTGGCTCGCTGCCACAGCATGGTGCGGTCACTGGCCGAGCTCCCGGCCGATGCCGGTTTCGTCGTCGTGTGCGCCGACATCCGCGACCCGGGCAACGCCGGCGCAGTCGTGCGGTGCGCAGACGCGGCCGGCGCCGATGCCGTCATCCTGGCCGGCGACAGCGTCGACCCGCTCAACCCCAAGGCCGTCCGCGCCAGCGCCGGCAGCCTGTTCCACCTCCCGCTCGTGGTCCACCGCGACGTCGCCGAGGTGGTGGCCGACCTGCGCTCGCGGGGTCTCCAGGTCGTCGCCGCCGACGCGTCGGGCGACCTCGACATCTTCGACACCCGCGTCGATCTCGTGCCGCCCACGGCGTGGATCTTCGGCAACGAGGCGTGGGGGCTCCCCGAGGACATCCGTGCCTTGGCCGACTCCGTCGTGTCGGTGCCCATCTTCGGACGGGCCGAGAGCCTCAATCTCGCGACCGCAGCCGCCGTGTGCCTGTACGCCACGGCCTGGGCGCGTCGCGCCACGGAAGCGTCGTCGTAGTCCGTTCGTACTAGATTGACGCTCGTGGACCTCGACGACTTCCCTGACGGCGTCCTCATCGCCGGGCCGGACGGAAAGGTCGAGTACGTCAACGAACGCATCCGGTCGATGGCGCGTGCCTCGGGCGACGAGATGATCGGCATGCACGTCGACGACGCGCTGCCGTTTGACGACCTCAACGGCAACACCTGGTACGCGTGCAGCCGGCCCTACGACGGCCTCGCCACCCGGACCCGCATCTCCGAGCAGGCCTGGTGGTCGCCGCGGGGGAGTGAGTACCTCATCACGGCTCGGCTCGTGCGGGACAAGCCGGGCGGACCCGTGCAGCGCGTCATCGTGAGCGTGCGCAACGCGCGCGTGCGCAACCAGCGCGACCGGGAGCGGTCCGACCTCGTCGCCACGGTCGCGCACGAGCTGCGCTCACCGCTCACGGGCATCAAGGGCTTCACGTCGACCTTGCTCACCAAGTGGGACCGGTTCTCCGAGGACCAGCGTCACCTGATGCTCGAGACCGTCGACGCCGACGCCGACCGGCTCAGCCGGCTGATCACCGAGCTCCTCGATGCCGCTCGCATCGACGCCGGCCGGCTGACGTTGCGACGTGGGCCGGTACGGCTCGACGAGCTGGTCCGTCGGGTGCTGACGAACATGTCCGGCGGCGCGAGCGACCCGTTCGAGCCCACCGTCAAGGACGAGCTCGACGTCGTGTGGGGAGACGACGACCGCATGATCCAGGTCGTGACGAACCTGGTCGAGAACGCGGCGCGGCACGGCTTCGGGCTCAAGCAGGTCCTGCTGGAGAACTCGAGTCAGGCCGATGGCTCAGCAGACGGGGTGAGCCTCGAGGTCCACGACAACGGGCCGGGGATTCCCGAGGAGATGCGCCAGCGCGTCTTCAGTCGCTTCTGGCGGTCGGGACCGGGCGCCGGCAGCGGCCTGGGCATGTACATCGCGCGGGGGATCGTGGAGCAGCACGGCGGCCGCATCGACATCCTGGACTCCGACGGTGGCGGCGCCCTGATCCGGGTCTGGTTCCCGATCAACGAGCCGGACGCCCTCACGGATTGAGGGTTGCGCGCGCCCCTAGGACGCGCCTCCTCCTCCAGGTCCGGCTCGCGGGCCGTCGCATCCCGACCGGCGGCGTTCTCGTCGGTCTGAGCACAACCCCGGTGCGCATCCCTCCTCGGCCTTGCCGGATCGGGCGCGATCGACCCGCTCCCTGACCGAACCTGGCGGAGGAGGCGCGCCCTAGACTGTCCTGCGTCCCCGAGTGCGAAAGGCCAGCATGTCCGCGCCCAACTCCGACTACGACCCCGTGGAGGTCACGCCGTTGCGAGCCGACGAGGTTGAGCGCATGCGCGACGAGGCGTTGGCGGCCATCGGGGCCGCGGACACGGTCGAAGCACTCAAGCAGGCGCGGCTCGACCATGCCGGCGACCGGTCGCCCCTGGCCCTGGCCAATCGGGAGATCGGGGCGTTGCCGCCGCAGGCGCGCAAGGAGGCCGGCCAGCGCGTCGGCCAGGCCAGGGGCGCCATCGGCGAGGCACTCGCGGCCCGGACCGTCGAGGTCGAGGCCGCCGAGGAGGAGCGCATGCTCGCGGCGGAGCGGGTCGACGTCACCCTGCCGTGGGACGTCGAGCCGGTCGGCTCGCGGCACCCGCTCACGACCATCTCCGACCACGTCGCCGACATCTTCATCGCCATGGGCTGGGAGGTCGCCGAGGGACCCGAGGTCGAGGCCGAGTGGCTCAACTTCGACGCCCTCAACCTCGGACCCGACCACCCGGCCCGCACGATGCAGGACACGTTCTGGGTCAAGCCCGAGAGCATCCGCCATGGTGCTGCGCACCCACACGTCGCCGGTGCAGGCCCGCACGATGCTCACGCGCGAGCCTCCGATCTACGTCGCCGTCCCGGGACGCGTGTTCCGCACCGACGAGCTCGACGCCACGCACTCGCCGGTGTTCCACCAGGTCGAGGGCCTCGCGGTCGACGAGGGCCTCTCGATGGCCCACCTCAAGGGCACCCTCGACCACTTCGCCGCGGCCATGTTCGGGCCCGGCATCACCACGCGATTCCGTCCGTCGTACTTCCCGTTCACCGAGCCCAGCGCCGAGGTCGACCTGCTCTGCCACGTCTGCCGCAACGAGCCGGGGGTGGTCGACGACTGCCGCACGTGCAAGGGCGAGGGCTGGATCGAGTGGGGCGGCTGCGGGGTCGTCAACCCGCGCGTGCTGATCGCCTGCGGCATCGATCCCGAGCGGTACTCCGGCTTCGCGTTCGGCATGGGCCTCGACCGCACGATCACGGGACGCTACGAGATCGCCGACCTGCGCGACCTGTTCGACGGTGACATCCGCTTCACCGAACCGTTCGGGGTCGGTCTGTGATGCGCGTTCCCGTCACCTGGCTGCGCGAGATGGTGGAGCTGCCACATTCCGTCGACACCGCTCAGCTGGCCGCTCGGCTCACCACGTTCGACCTCAAGCTCGAGGAGATCCACACGGCCGGCGCCGGCCTGGAGGGCCCGCTCGTCGTGGGCCGTGTGCTCAGCGCAGAGCCCGAGCCGCAGAAGAACGGCAAGACGATCAACTGGTGCTCCGTCGACGTGGGGGAGGGTGAGCCCCGCGGCATCGTCTGCGGTGCCCACAACTTCGGCGTCGACGACCTGGTCGTCGTCGCGTTGCCGGGCGCGGTATTGCCGGGCGGATTCGCGATCTCCGCACGCAAGACCTACGGACACGTGTCCGACGGCATGATCTGCTCCCCGCCGGAGCTCGGCCTGCCCGGTGATGCCGGCGGCATCATCGTGCTCGGTGTGGAAGCCGAACCCGGCGCTGACGCGGCCGCGCTGCTGGGCCTGCACGACGAGGTGCTCGAGCTCGAGGTCAATCCCGACCGTGGCTACGCCCTCTCGATGCGTGGGGTGGCTCGCGACACCGCCCTCGCGTTCGACCTGCCGTTCCACGACCCCGCGGAGCTGGAGGTCCCGTTCACGGGCGACGGCTACCCGGTGCGGGTCGACGACCCAGACGCGTGCCCGGTGTTCGCGGCTCGCACCGTCACCGGGTTCGACCCCTCGCGCCCCTCGCCGGGGTGGATGGCACGGCGCCTCGAGCAGGCCGGAATGCGCTCCATCTCGCTGGCCGTCGACATCACGAACTACGTCATGATCGAGCTCGGCCATCCGATCCACGGCTACGACCTCCCGTCCCTGCAGGGTGGCATCGTCGTGCGGCGGGCCACCGAGGGGGAAAAGCTCACGACGCTCGACGGCGCCGTCCGCACCCTGTCGGTCCACGACACCGTCGTGTGCGACGACCGCGGGCCGATCGGTCTGGCGGGCGTCATGGGCGGCGCGGAGACCGAGCTGTCGGCCACCACGACCGACCTCTTGATCGAGGCGGCGCACTGGAAGGCGCCGATGATCGCCCGCACGGCACGCACGCACAAGCTGTCGTCCGAAGCGTCGAAGCGGTACGAGCGTGGCGTCGACCCCGCCCTCCCGGCGCGTGCCACGCAGCGCGTCGCCGAGCTGCTGGTCGAGCACGGCGGCGGCACGATCGATCCGGGCCTGACCGTCGTCGGCCAGCCGCCGGAACGGACGGCGGTGACCATCCCCGATGACCTGCCCGGTCGCGTGAGCGGATTCCCGATCGACGGTGACACCGCGGCTGCGGCCCTTGCCGCCGGCGGAGGCGAGATGGAGCACGCCGACGGGCGCATCACCTTGATGCCGCCGAGCTGGCGCTTCGACCTCACCGATCCCTACGACCTCGTCGAGGACGTCCTCCGAGTCGTCGGCTACGACCAGGTCCCGTCCGTGCTGCCGCCGGCCCCTGCGGGGCGCGGGCTCACCACCGCCCAGGTGCTGCGCCGCCGTGTCGGCATGGTGCTCGCGGGTGCCGGACTCGTGGAGGTCAAGACGTTCCCGTTCGCCGGACCGTCGGACTTCGACCGTCTCGGGCTGCCCACCGACGACGAACGCCGTCGACAGGTGCTGCTCGAGAACCCCTTGTCGGCCGAACAGCCAGGCATGACCACGACCCTGTTGGCCGGGCTGCTGTCGACTGCCGAGCTCAACCTCGGACGGGGCCACACCGACGTCCAGATCGTCGAGACGGGCCGGGTGTTCGTTCCCCAGCCGGACGAGCCCGCGGCGCCGATCTACGGTGTCGACCGCCGACCAACGGACGAGGAGCTCGAGGCCTTCGTCGCCGCGCTGCCGTCGCAGCCGCAGCACGTCGCCTACGTCATGGGCGGCGAGCGCGTGCGTGGCGGATGGGCCGGCCCCGGGCGGTCAGTCGCCTGGGGTGATGCTGTGGCGATCGCGCACCGCGTGGCCGGTGCGCTGCACCTGCGGCTGACCGTCGAGCCCGCCGAGCGTGCACCCTGGCACCCGGGTCGATGTGCCGCGCTGCTGGTCGACGGCACCGTCGTCGGTCACGCCGGCGAGCTGCACCCACGGGTGGCTCGGAGCTATGGATTCGCCGGCCGGGTGGCTGCGGCCGAGCTCGACCTCGACGCCCTCATCGACGCGGCGCCCGAGGTCGGACCACGTCCGCAGTTCTCGACTTTCCCGGTCGCCAAGGAGGACCTCGCGCTCGTCGTCGACGCCGCGGTTCTGTCGGCGGTGGTCCACGACGCGCTGGCGCAGGCCAGTCCGCTCATCGAGTCGGTGCGACTCTTCGATGTCTACACCGGCGACCAGGTGCCGGCCGGCAAGAAGTCGCTCGCGTTCGCCCTGCGCCTGCGCGCTCCCGACCGCACCTTGACCGACGAGGACATCTCTGCCGTGCGCGACGCAGCGGTCGCAGCCGCCGCGGCCGCGGCAGGCGCCACGCTCCGCACCTGACGCCGTCGGCCTACTTGGGAGCGAGGCTCCTCGCGTAAGTCACGCTGCGACGGACCCAGGCTTCGAGCTGCCGCTTCGTCCGGACGCCCTCGGTGTCCACCCGCAGCCATCCGCGCGCCTCCCGGCCCCGCATCACCATGGGCCGGACGTGCTCACCCTCGAGCAGCGACTCGGTGTCGTCCGGCGGCACCCGGACCATCAGGCCGCCCTGCCCGCTGGCGGCAACGGACATGTTGCCGTTGACCAGGAATGCCAGGCCGCCGAACATCCTCTTCTCCTCGACGCCGGACTCGGCATCGAGGAGCTCACGGATGCGTTCGGCCAGAACTTCGTCGTAGGCCATCACACGACGCTAGCGCCCGACCCCGGCTGGGGGTGCCGGGCCCCGGGCGGCGATGGGCACAGGCAGTCAGAACTGCACGGCGGGCGGTGCGTCCTGGCCTTCCGGCGCGTCGTAGAACTCCCGCTCGTGGACGCCGGCGATCCCGGTGAAGAACAGCCACGGAATCGTCTTGACGAGGCTGTTCAGGGTCTTGACGGCGTCGTTGTAGAACTGGCGCGAGAACGACAGCTGGTTCTCGGTGTCGGCCAAAGCGGCCTGCAGCTCCTGGAAGTTCGCCGACGCCTTGAGGTCGGGGTAGGCCTCGGCCACGGCCAGGACGTCGACGAGTGCCTTGTCGAGTCGCGCCTCGGCGGCCACCTTTTCCTGGATGGTTCCGCTCTTCGCCGCTTCGGAGACTCCGGCACGTGCCTTCGTCACCTCGTCGAACACCGCGCGCTCGTGCTGCGCATAGCCCTTGACGGTGTTGACGAGGTTCGGGATCAGGTCGGCGCGCCGGGTCAGCTGCACGTCCACGCCGCCGAGCGCCTCTTGAGCGCTGATGTCGACGCGGCGCAGCTTGTTGAACGCGACGACGCCGAACAGGACCAGGGCCGCGACGACGACCAGGATGATGATGAGAGTCATGCTGTTTCTCCTCGAGGGTGATGGTGCAGGGCTTACCAGGAGCCTCCGCCACCGCCGCCTCCGCCACCGCCGCCACCACCACCGCCGCCCCCACCGGAGGAGGACGACGACTGGGTCGCGGCGTACGCGGAGATGGACGATGACAAGGATGACTCGAAGCTGGAGAAGGAGTCGCCGGAACCGCTGAACAACGAGTTGTGGGTCGACGGCGTGCCACCGCTGTACCACATGGGCGTCGGCGCTTCCGTTCCCGTGGCCTGCTCGTACTTGCGGGCCCAGCGCTCGGCGCAGTCGAACGCCACGGCGAACGGGATGTAGGCGGTGTACAGGTCGCGCTTGCCGCTGAAGTCGAACCGCTCCTTCGCGGAGTCGGTCGAGAGCAGCCGCTCGAACCCGCCGGCCTTCGACCACACGTCGCGGCCGAGCAGCGTGCGGCGTCGACCGACGCCGGGCACCAGCAGGCCGATGGCACCCACCGTGAAGGCGGCGAACGGGATGACGAAGAGCGAGCTGCCGGCCGGGAAGAACGTCAGCACGACGGCGGCGATGGCGGAGACACCGACGAGGGTCTTGCCCAGGTTCTCCGACGCCGCGGGGCTCTGGACACCTGCCGCGGTGGCCCACGCGTCCGCGACCGTGCCGATGCTGGTCTTGAGCGACTGCAGCTTGCTGCCGGCCGACGCCGTGCCGTTGGCCTCGAACGTGGATCCGGGCGTGGTGACGCCGAGGCTCGTGCCGACGTGACGGGTGATGTCGTCGGTCGCGGCCCACGCCTTCTCGTCGCCGATGCCCTCGATCGTCCAGTCGTCACCGTCCTGCGTGAGCTTGGTGAGGCCCTGCGAGGCCTGGTACAGGAGCGTCGAGGTGAGGGCGCGCTTGGGAACGCGCTCGCTGGTGACGTAGGCCGTCTGCACGGGCCCGAGGCCGGCCGGCGGCTCGTACATGACGGGGTAGCCGGGCTGGCGCTCGCGCGAACGACGATCCCAGGCGTAGCCCACGATGAGGGCGAGGGCGCCGAGGATGCCCACGAAGGTCGCGGCTCCTTCGCTGCGTCCGAGGAGCCGGTCGTAGCTGATGTCCCAGGGCACGCTCGGGCGGTCGGGCGTGGTCACCGGCACGTCGGCGCGCACGGTCATGGGTGTGTACGGCGCGAGGTTCTTCGCAGACATCGTGAGCTTGTCGGTGCCGACGCCGGTGACGGTGCACGAGCGTCCGTCCCGGATCGCGCACTTGGCCTCGTCGGCCGCCTTCGGCAGCCTGATCGTGATCGAGGCGCTGTCCATCGCCATGGCCCAGCCGCCCGCGACGACCTGCCAGTCGAAGACCGACATCTTCGAGGCCTTCACGCTCCAGCTCGACGAGGTGCCGGCGCTGATCGACGGGGGAGCGAGGGCTCCGGCGATGCGATAGGTGATGACGTAGGTGTGCTTGCCCGGAGCGAGCGTCACGTCAGCGTCACCGACCTTGGCGACCCGGAACCGGCGTCCGCCCTCCCACAGCATCTCCCGCGGCTCGACCTCGCCGTCACGGGTGATGTCGATGTCCTTGGGCACCAGGCGCACGTGTGGGTCGCCGGCGTCCTGGAGGTCCCAGTAGCGGAAGATGCCGTGGCGCCCGAACGGGAAGTCCCCGACGAGGGTCTCCTTGCCGAAGAGCGTGCCGTCGGCGGACACCCGATAATCGGCGTCGTACTGGATGATCCGCACCGGGTCGGGCGACGACGACTGCGACGTGGGGACGAGCCCGGCCAGCAGGGGGATGAACAGGAGGGCTCCGGCCGCGAGGATGGCGAACACACGCAGGAGGATCCGTCTCATGGCCCATACAGTAGGGCTCGCGCGGCGCAGCGTTGGCCGATTGCCGACAGACGCTCCACCGCAGGCCGGAACCCCGCTGTGCAAGAACTTGCAGCGTTGTGCAAGAATGTGAGCCATGTCCAAGGTCCTCACCACCCTGCCTCTGGGGGAGCGTGTCGGCATCGCGTTTTCCGGAGGCCTCGACACGTCCGTCGCCGTCGCCTGGATGCGCGACAAGGGCGCCGTTCCCTGCACCTACACCGCCGACATCGGGCAGTACGACGAGCCCGACATCGTCTCCGTCCCGGCCCGCGCCGGCGAGTACGGCGCCGAGATCTCGCGCCTCGTCGACTGCCGCTCGACCCTGGTCGACGAGGGACTCGCTGCGCTGGCGTGCGGCGCCTTCCACATCCGGTCGGCCGGCCGGACGTACTTCAACACGACGCCGCTCGGCCGCGCGGTCACCGGCACGCTGCTCGTCCGCGCGATGCACGAGGACGGTGTCGACATCTGGGGTGACGGCTCGACGTTCAAGGGCAACGACATCGAGCGGTTCTACCGGTACGGGCTGCTCGCCAACCCCGAGCTGCGCATCTACAAGCCGTGGCTCGACGCCGACTTCGTCGCCGAGCTGGGTGGCCGGACCGAGATGAGCCAGTGGCTCACCGAGCGCGACCTCCCGTACCGCGACAGCCAGGAGAAGGCCTACTCGACCGACGCGAACATCTGGGGTGCGACCCACGAGGCGAAGACGCTCGAGCACCTCGACACGTCGTTGGAGTCCGTCGACCCGATCATGGGCGTGAAGTTCTGGGACCCCGAGGTCGAGATCGCGACCGAGGACGTCACGATCACCTTCGAGGCGGGCCGCCCGGTCGCGATCAACGGCGTCACGTTCGGCGGAGACCAGGTCGCGCTCGTCCACGAGGCGAACGCAATCGGCGGCCGTCACGGCCTGGGCATGTCCGACCAGATCGAGAATCGCATCATCGAGGCCAAGAGTCGTGGCATCTACGAGGCGCCGGGCATGGCCCTCCTGCACATCGCGTACGAACGACTCGTCAACGCGATCCACAACGAGGACACGATCGCCAACCTCCAGGAGCACGGTCGTCGACTCGGCCGGTTGCTGTACGAGGGGCGGTGGCTCGACCCGCAGGCGATGATGCTGCGCGAGTCGGTGCAGCGCTGGATCGCCTCGGTCGTGGGCGGTGACGTGACGCTGCGGCTCCGGAGGGGCGAGGACTACTCGATCCTCGACACGCAGGGCGCCAACTTCTCGTACCACCCGGAGAAGCTCTCGATGGAGCGCACCGAGAACGCGGCGTTCGGGCCGACCGACCGCATCGGCCAGCTGACGATGCGGAATCTCGACATCGCCGACTCACGGGCGATGCTCGAGCTCTACGCGGCCCAGCCCCTCGACCAGGGCCAGGTGCTCGTCGAGAACGGCACCCTGTTCGGTGACCTGCCCGCGGGCGGCGCCACCCGGATCGAGGCCAACCCCGCTGCCGAGAGCGAGGAGCAGCAAGCACTCGATGCCGCGGCCATGGAGTCCGGAACCGACTGATGTCTGAAAAGGTGGAGGGATGACCACATCGCAGATCACCGTGGCGGTCGCCGGCGCCAGTGGCTACGTCGGCGGCGAAGTGCTGCGCACGCTGCTGGGCCATCCCCAGGTGACGATCGGCAGCGTCACGGCGTCGTCCAACGCCGGACACCGGCTCGGCGAGCTCCAGCCGCACCTGCTGCCGCTGGCCGACCGGGTGCTCGACCCCACCGATGCCGAGCACCTTGCCGGGCACGACGTCGTGTTCCTGGGCCTGCCGCACGGGGCCTCGGCCGAGGTGGCCGAGATGCTGGGTGACGACGTGCTCGTCATCGACTGCGGTGCCGACTTCCGCTTGGACAGCGAGGACGACTGGACGGAGTTCTACGGCGGCGAGCACGCCGGCACCTGGCCGTACGGACTGCCCGAGCTGCCGGGCCAGCGCGAGGTGCTGGCCGGTACCCGCCGCATCGCCGTGCCCGGATGCTTCCCGACCATCTCGACGCTCACCGCGATGCCCGCCGTCCTGGCCGACCTCGTGGTCCCGGACTTCACCGTCGTCGCTCCCACCGGCTCGTCCGGCGCGGGCAAGAAGCTTCAAGCGACGTTCCTCGCCTCGGAAGTCATGGGACAGGCCAGCGCCTACGGTGTCGGCGGCGTCCACCGGCACACGCCGGAGATCGAGCAGAACCTGCGCGCCGTCGGCTCCACCGACCCGGTCGTCTCGTTCACGCCGATCCTCGCGCCGATGGCCCGCGGCATCCTCGCCACCGTGAGCGCGCCCCTGCGTGACGACATCTCGTTGGCCGATGTCCGCGAGGCCTACACCAAGGCGTACACGGACGAGCCGTTCGTGCACGTGCTGCCCGAGGGCACCTGGCCGCAGACCAAGGCCGTGCTCGGATCCAACGCCGTGCACGTCCAGGCCACCGTCGACCCGCGCGCGTCCAAGCTCGTCGCCATCGGTGCGATGGACAACCTGGCCAAGGGCACGGCCGGGGGAGCGGTGCAGTCGATGAACCTCGCGCTCGGCATCCCGGAGGCCACCGGCCTCACCACGGTCGGAGTCGCGCCATGAGCTCAGCCACCGGGGTCACGGCAGCCCGGGGCTTCCGGGCCTCGGGTGTCGCGGCGGGACTGAAGTCCAGCGGCGAGCCGGACGTCGCGGTGGTCGTGAACGACGGCCCGATGTCGACCGCCGCGGCCGTCTTCACCGGCAATCGCTGCAAGGCGAACCCGGTCCTCTGGAGCGAGGAGGCGATCAAGGCCGGATCCGCACGCGCGGTGGCCATCAACTCCGGCGGCGCCAACTGCTACACGGGCCCGGCCGGCTATGCCGTCACTCACGCGACCGCAGACTTGGTTGCCGAACTCTTGGGAATCGGACCCATAGAGGTTCAGATTTGCTCGACCGGCTTGATCGGCATGCTCAATGACCGAGACGACCTTCTGTCTGGAGTCCGTGCCGCCGTGAAGTCGCTTGATCCACAAGGCGGGCCCGCCGCCGCCGAGGCGATCATGACGACCGACTCCGTCCCCAAGCTGTCCGTCGCTACTCGCGACGGCTACACGATCGGCGGCATGGCCAAGGGCGCCGGCATGCTCGCCCCGGCCCTCGCCACGATGCTGGTCGTCATCACGACCGATGCGGTGCTGGAGCCGGGCGAGGCCGACGCGGCCCTGCGCGCGGCCACGCGCACGACGTTCGACCGGCTCGACTCCGACGGCTGCCAGTCCACCAACGACACGGTGCTGCTGATGGCGAGCGGGGCGTCCGCCGAGGTCCCCGAGCCCGCCGAGTTCGCCGAGGCCCTCCAAGAGGTCTGCCAGGACCTCGCCCTCCAGCTCCTGGCCGACGCCGAGGGCGCCGACCACGAGATCACGATCGACGTCGTCAACGCCGCCAGCGAGGACGACGCCGTCGAGGTCGGGCGCTCGATCGCCCGCAGCAACCTGTTCAAGTGCGCGGTCTTCGGCAAGGACCCGAACTGGGGCCGCGTGCTCGCCTCGGTGGGCACCACCGACGCCGCCTTCGACCCGGCCGACCTCGACGTCGCCCTGAACGACGTCTGGGTGTGCCGCAACAGCGGCCCGGGGGAGCCGGCGGAGTCCGTCAGCCTCGAGGACAGGGCCGTCAGCGTGACGGTCGACCTCAAGGCCGGTGACGCGCGAGCATCGGTCTGGACCAACGACCTCACCCACGCCTACGTGCACGAGAACTCGGCCTACTCGACATGAGCGAGACGATGAACGAACCCGAACAGACCGCCGACAGCGAGACCTCGAGCGACGACTCGCTCGAGGTCGATCCCGACTACGGACACAGCCCGGAGACGTGGCAGGAAGCCACGTCGAAGGCCACCGCCCTCGCCGAGGCGCTGCCGTGGCTGAAGAAGTACCACGGCAAGGTCGTCGTGGTGAAGTACGGCGGCAACGCCATGACCGACGAGACGCTCAAGGCGGCGTTCGCCGAGGACATCGTGTTCCTGCGCCTCGCCGGCTTCCATCCCGTCGTCGTGCACGGTGGCGGCCCGCAGATCAGCTCGATGCTCGACCGGCTCGGCATCGAGTCGGAGTTCCGCGCCGGGCTCCGGGTCACGACACCAGAGGCCATGGACGTCGTGCGCATGGTGCTCACCGGTCAGGTCGGGCGCGAGCTCGTCGGCCTGCTCAACCGGCACGGCGCCTTGGCGGTCGGGCTCTCCGGTGAGGACGCCGGACTGTTCACGGCCGAGAAGACGATGCCACTCGTCAACGGCCAGGAGGTCGACGTCGGACTGGTCGGCGAGGTGGTCTCCGTGCGTCCTGAGGCGGTGCTCGACCTGATCGAGGCCGGTCGCATCCCGGTGGTCTCCTCGGTGGCGCCCGACGTCGACGGCCAGGTGCACAACGTCAACGCCGACACCGCCGCCGCGGCCCTGGCCATCGCGCTCGGCGCCGAGAAGCTGCTCGTCCTGACGGACGTCGAGGGCCTCTACGCCGACTGGCCGAACAGCACCGACGTCATCGGCGAGATCTCCCCGGAGTCGCTGGCCGAGCTCATCCCGGACCTGGCGAGCGGCATGATCCCGAAGATGACCGCCTGCCTCAAGGCGGTCCAGGGCGGAGTCAGCGGTGCGACGGTGGTCGACGGACGCGAGCCGCACTCGGTGCTGCTGGAGATCTTCACCGACGAGGGTGTCGGCACCCAGGTGCTGCCCGACGTGCCGACGCGCGTGCGGACGGCCGTCTACACGACCAGCGGACCGAAGGCGAAGCCATGACCTTCGAGGGACGAGCACAGGAGAGCACCGGGCAGGAGTGGATCGAGCGGTACCAGGGCGCGCTCATGAACACGTTCGGTCCGCCGCAACGCGTGCTGGTGCGCGGCGAGGGGCCCTACGTCTGGGACGTCGACGGCAACCGCTACCTCGACCTGCTCGGCGGCATCGCCGTCAATGCGCTCGGCCACGCCCATCCGGCGATCCTCGACGCTGTCAACACCCAGCTGGCGACACTCGGGCACGTCTCGAACTTCTTCACGTCCACCCCACAGGTCGAGCTGGCCGAGAAGCTGCTCGAGCTCATCGGCAGCGATGCCGTCCAAGGTGGGGGACGCGTGTTCTTCACGAGCTCGGGGGCCGAGGCCAACGAGGCCGCGTTCAAGGCGACCCGTCGCACCGGCCGCACGACGATCGTTGCCGCCGAGGGCAGCTTCCACGGACGCACCATGGGCGCGCTCGCCCTGACGTCCAAGGAGGCGTACCGCGAGCCCTTCGAACCACTGCCCGGCGACGTCCGGTGGGTTCCCTACGGCGACACCGCCGCGCTGGAGGCAGCCGTCGACGACTCCGTGGCCGCCGTGCTCCTGGAGCCGATCCAGGGTGAGGCCGGCGTCGTCGACCCGCCCGACGACTACCTGGCGTCCGCGCGCCGCATCGCGACCGAGCATGGCGCGCTGCTGTGGCTCGACGAGGTGCAGACCGGCATCGGTCGCACCGGCGAGTGGTTCGCCCATCAGCACCACCCGGCGGGGCTGCCGGGCCACGGGCGGCCAGATGAACACAGCGTGAAGCCCGACCTCGTGACCGTGGCCAAGGGCCTCGGCGGCGGCATCCCGATCGGCGCGTGCATCGCCCTCGGTGAGGCCGGCACTCTCCTGCAGCCGGGCAACCACGGCACCACGTTCGGCGGCAACCCCGTCGCGACGGCCGCCGCCCTGGCCGTCATCTCCACGATCGAGGACGACGGGCTGCTCGAGAACGCCATCGCGGTCGGCGAGGGCATCCGCAACGGTCTCGCCGACCATCCGCTGGTCGAGAGCACCACGGGTCGCGGCCTGCTCATCGGCGTCGTCCTGACCCGTGAGGTCTCGGCCGACGTCCAGAAGGCAGCGCTGGACGCTGGTCTCATCATCAACAACCCCACACCGAACCGCCTGCGTCTCGCTCCGCCGTTGATCCTCACCACCGACCAGGCCGACGGCGCGGTCAAGACCCTGCGCATGCTCCTCGACGAGGCTGGGCTTGATGGAACTGGGGCGGAAGGTTCGAAGTCATGAGGCACTTCCTGCGCGACGACGACCTGACCCCGGACGAGCAGGCCGCCGTGCTCGCGCTCGCCGGCGAGGTGAAGGCCGACCCGTACGGACATCGACCCCTGGACGGGCCCCAGACGATGGCCGTCCTGTTCGACAAGGCCTCCACCCGCACCCGGGTCTCGTTCTCGGTCGGCATCGCCGACCTCGGCGGCATGCCGCTCGTCCTCGACACCGGCACCACCCAGATCGGACGCGGCGAGACCGTGGCCGACACCGCCCGCGTGCTCGGCCGGATGACGTCGGCCATCGCGTGGCGCACGTTCCGGCAGGCCGACCTCGAGGAGATGGCGGCCCACGCCGGCGTCCCGGTGGTCAACGCCCTCACGGACGACTTCCACCCGTGCCAGATCCTGGCCGACTGGCTCACCGTGATCGAGCACAAGGGCCACCTCGCGGGGCTCACCGCCGTCTACCTCGGCGACGGCGCCAACAACATGGGCCACTCCTACCTGCTCGGCGGCGCCACCGCCGGCATGCACATCCGCATCGGAGCTCCGGCCGGCCACCAGCCGCGTCCCGCCATCGTCGCCGACGCCGAGAAGATCGCCGCAGAGACGGGCGGATCGGTGCTCGTCACGGACGACCCCGCTGCCGCCATCGCCGGCGCCGACGTGGTCATCACCGACACGTGGGTCTCCATGGGCGACGAGGAAGAGAAGGAGATGCGGCTCGCGATGTTCGGCCCGTACTCCGTCACGGTCGATGCTCTGGCGCTCGCTGCCGATGACGCGGTGGTCCTGCACTGCCTGCCCGCGTACCGCGGCCTCGAGATCGCCGCCGAGGTGCTCGACGGCCCCCAGAGCGTCGTCTGGGACCAGGCCGAGAACCGGCTGCACGCCCAGAAGGCCCTCCTCGTCTGGTTGCTCGAACGGGCCAAGGAGACACCATGACCGAGGCACGCATCCCCGCCACCAAGGCGGCGCGTCAGCAGCTCATCGCGGACCTGCTCGGCAAGGAGGCCGTGCGCTCGCAGGGTGACCTGGTGGGCCTCCTCACCGCCCACGGGGTTCACTCCACCCCGTCCACGGTGTCGCGAGATCTCGTCGAGCTCGACGCCGTCCGGGTGCGGCACCCCGACGGCACGCTGGTCTACGCGGTCCCCGGCGAGGGCGGCGACCGCACGCCGCGAGCCGCCGAGGACAGCGCGGCCGCCCACGGCCGGCTCCAGCGGCTGGCCCGCGACCTCGTCGTCTCGGCCGACGCGTCGGCCAACCTCGTCGTCCTGCGCACTCCGCCGGGAGCCGCGCAGTTCCTCGCCTCGGCGATCGATCACACCGCGCAGCCCGAGCTCCTCGGCACCATCGCCGGCGACGACACCGTGATGCTGATCTGCCGCGACCCGCTGGGTGGCCCGCGCATGGCCGACCGGTTCACGGCCCTCGCGGACCTCCCCGCCTGACGCACGAAGAGAGACTGCAGCCATGAGCGACGCCACCGATCCGGACCAGCCGACCAGCCTGTGGGGCGGCCGGTTCGCCTCTGGACCGACCACGTCGCTCGCCGAGCTCTCCAAGTCGACGCACTTCGACTGGCGGCTCGCGCCGTACGACCTCGCCGGTTCGAAGGCTCACGCCGCCGTCCTGCACCGCGCCGGGCTGCTCGACGACGATGGGCTCGCGGCGCTGATGGAGGGCATCGACGCCCTCCTGGCCGACGTCCTGTCGGGTGAGTTCGTCGCCCAGCCCGACGACGAGGACGTCCACACGGCGCTCGAGCGCGGACTCATCGAGCGGCTGGGTCCGGACCTCGGTGGACGACTTCGCGCCGGCCGGTCTCGCAACGACCAGGTCGCGACGCTGTTCCGGCTGTTCCTGCGTGACCACGGACGCCAGGTCGCCCAGCTGGTGCGTGAGCTGATCGAGTCCCTGGCCGCGCAGGCCGAACGGCACCTCGGCGTCGCCATGCCCGGACGCACGCACCTCCAGCACGCCCAGCCCGTCTTGCTGTCGCACCATCTGCTGGCCCACGCGTGGCCGCTCGTGCGCGACCTCGATCGTCTGGTCGAGTGGGACGCGAGGGTCGCCGCGGACTCCCCGTACGGCTCGGGAGCACTGGCCGGGTCGTCGCTCGGCCTCGACCCCGAGCAGGTCGCTGCCGATCTCGGCTTCACCGGATCGACGCCCAACTCCATCGACGGCACGGCGGCCCGCGACTTCGTGGCCGAGTTCGCCTACATCACGGCACAGATCGGCGTCGACGTCTCACGCTTCGCCGAGGAGATCATCATCTGGAACACGCAGGAGTTCGGCTTCGTCACGCTCGACGACGGCTACTCCACCGGGTCGAGCATCATGCCGCAGAAGAAGAACCCCGACGTCGCCGAGCTCGCGCGCGGCAAGGCGGGCCGTCTCATCGGCAACCTGGCGGGCCTGCTGGCGACGCTCAAGGCGCTGCCACTGGCCTACAACCGCGACCTCCAGGAGGACAAGGAGCCGGTGTTCGACTCCGTCGACACGCTGGAGGTCCTGCTTCCGGCGTTCACCGGCATGGTCGCCACGATGTCGTTCGACGCGGCCCGCCTCGAGTCGCTGGCTCCGCAGGGCTTCGCCCTCGCCACCGACATCGCGGAGTGGCTCGTCCGCCAGGGTGTGTCGTTCCGCGAGGCGCACGAGATCTCCGGCGTCTGCGTCCAGGTCTGCGAGGAGCGCGGCATCGATCTGCCCGACCTGTCCGACGACGACTTCGCCGCGGTGTCGCCGCACCTGACGCCCGACGTCCGCACGGTTCTCACCGTCGCAGGGTCGATCGCCTCGCGTGATGCCCGCGGCGGCACCGCCCTGGCCAGGGTCAGTGAGCAGCTCGCCGAGCTGCGCTCCCGGCTCTGACGCCTGCCCCTCAGCGCGGGATCGCTCGGTAGCGCCGCTCGGGCCGGCCGGCAGACCCGTAGTTCAGCCTGACCTCCGCCTCACCGAGCGCCACGAGGTGCTCCAGGTAGCGGCGCGCACTCACGCGGGAGATCCCGACGCGGTCGCCGCACTCGCTCGCCGACACCTCGCTGGCGTCGGCCATGATGTCGCGGACGAGGACGATCGTCTCGGCGCTGAGGCCCTTCGGCAGCACCTCGGTGTGGGTCGACGCCGGGGGGACGCCGAACGCGCGGTCGATCAGCTGCTGGTCGGCCTGGCCGGACGTCAGCCGGTCCAGCGTGGACTTGACGTGCACCAGCCGCGAGCGCAGGTCCTCCTGGGTGAACGGCTTGACGAGGTACTGCAGGGCCCCGCCGTGCAACGCCTCCCGCACGGCGTCCATGTCGCTCTCGGCCGTCACCACGAACACGCCGACGAGATGCGGTCCGGCCCGCAGCCGCCCGAGGACCTCGAGGCCGCTGATGTCGGGAAGGTGCACGTCGAGGAGGATCAGCTGCGGCTGCAGCTCGTCGACCATCCGCAGGGCCTCGGCGCCGGTGCGAGCCACACCGACGGTGTGGAACCCCTCGGTGCCGTTCACGAACTTCGAGTGGACCTCCGCCACCATGAAGTCGTCGTCGACCACGAGCACGTTGATCACCGGCCGACCTCCACCGGAGACAGGCCCACGTCGACGACGAACCGGGCACCCGAGTCGCGGCGGACGGTGGCGGTGCCGCCGCGGCGGTCGCAGATCATCCGCACCAAAGGGAGGCCGATGCCGCGCACCTCGGCGTCGTCGGACTTGGTGGAGAAGCCGCGGACGAAGATCGACTCCGACAGCTCGTCGGGAACGCCGGGGCCGTTGTCGCACACCTCCAGGTGGATGCCCGACCCGGTGTGCTCGAGGACGACCTCGACCCGCGGCTCAGGCTCGGCGCGGCAGGCGTCGATCGCGTTGTCGATGAGGTTGCCCAGGATCGTCGTGAGGTCGGCCGACGCCGCGGCGTCCAGTACCGGCAAAGAGGAGTCCCCGTCGAGGTCGAGCCGGACGCCGGCCTCGCTCGCCACACTCGTCTTGGCGACCAGGAGGGCCGCCACGGCCTTGTCGGCGATGCGTCCGGTGATCCAGTCGCTGATCTCGGCGCGACGGCGTGTGAGGTTGCCGACCAGCGTGGTGACCTCGTCGTACTCACCGAGCTGCACGAGCCCCGAGATCGTGTGCAGCTGATTGGCGAACTCGTGGGTCTGGCTGCGGAGCGTGTCCGTGATCGCGAGGTTCGAGCTGAGCCGACTGCGCATGGCCACCAGCTCGGTGCGATCGCGGACGATCGTGACGGCACCGATGCCCTCGCCGGCGCTCGAGGCGGTCCGCTGGTCGAGCACGAGGACCCGGTCACCCAGCAGCACGATCTCGTCGTGGGCGTCTCGCCCGGTCGTCAGGACGTCGACGAGGTGCGAAGGCAGCCCCAGATCGTGGACCGACCGCCCGACGCTGTCCTGCGACAGGCCCAGCAGCTCGCACGCGCTGTCGTTGATCACGGTGACGCGACCGTCCTGGCTCACCGCGATCACGCCGTCACCGATGCTGTGCAGCAGCGCCTCGCGGTGGTCGGCGAGTGTGGCGATCTCCCGCGGCTCGAGGCCACGGGTTCGGCGCCGCACGAACCGCGACAGCAGCCAGGACCCGATCAGGCACAACAGGCCACCGATGCCGACGAGCAGGGTGAGGTCGGGAGCGGCGTCGACGAGGCGCTGCCACACGCTCGGATACGGGTCGCTGACGAGGACCAGACCGATGAGCGTGCCTTCGTCGTCCAGGATCGGAGTGTGACCCGCGACCGACCGGACGCCGTCGACAACGACGTCGCCGCGCCATCCACGCCCGTCGCGGACCTCGCTCGTGCCGAGCGGTGCACGGTCACGGATCGAGGTGGGATCGGTGGACGCGATCACGATGCCGTCCGGGTCGGCGATGGTCGCGTCCGCGGCGCCCGACAGGTTCTGCGCCGCCGTGAGCGCATGCGCGAGGACGCGGGAGGCCTCGGGCGTCGCGACCTCGCTGCGCACGACCGACTGGTTCGCCACGTACTCGGCGATGCTCTGCATCTGGCGGCCGCGGACGTCGCGGAACTCCTGCGTCGACTGGTGCACCGAGATCGCGGCCACCATCGAGAGCACCAGCGCGATGACGATCAGCTGGAGAGCGAGGAACTGTCCCGCCAGCGTCAGCCGGCGTGGACGCGGTGACCACAACGAACACAACCTCCTTTGCCTTCGCAATCGTGACGCACACCACATCGTCCGTCGAGCATGGGGCGCACACCACTTTCAGGAGGAAGACATGAAGCGTCCCATCCACCGTCTCGCTCGATCGCGTCCGGTGCGGGTCGGCGCGATCGCACTCGCCGCGGCCGTCGTCCTCGCCGCGTGCGGCGTGAGCGGCTCGTCCGACGACAGCGGCGGCAACGCGAGCCAGCAGCGACTCCGGATGATGATCCCCAACAGTCCCGGCGGCGGATACGACCAGACCGGCCGTGCCGCGGCGCAGGTGCTGGAGAGCGAGAAGATCACCGGCCGCTTCGAGATCTCGAACGTCATCGGCGCGAGCGGCGTCGTGGCCATGCAGCGCCTCCTCAACGAGAAGGCCGCCGACGACCTGGTGATGACGATGGGCCTGGGCGTCGTCGGTGCGGTCTACACGAACAAGTCCGACGCCAAGGTGTCGAAGGCGACGCCGATCGCGCGGCTCATCGAGGACCAGGAGGCGATCCTCGTGCCGAAGGACTCGCCGTTCAAGACGGTCGACGACTTCGTCACCGCCTGGAAGAAGGACCCGGGAAAGGTTGCCGTCGGTGGCGGCTCGGCTCCCGGCGGCCCCGACCACCTGTTCCCGATGCAGCTGGCCAAGGAGGTCGGTGTCACGCCCAAGGACGTCAACTTCGTGACGTACGACGGCGGCGGCCCGCTCACCTCGGCCCTGCTGGGTTCCAAGGTCGACGTCGGCATGTCGGGCCCGGCCGAGTTCGAGGGCCAGATCGCGGACGGCTCGCTGCGGGTCCTCGCGGTCTCCGGCAAGGAGAGGCTGAAGGGCATCGACGCGCCCACGCTGATCGAGTCGGGCATCAACCTGGAGTTCATCAACTGGCGCGGAGTGCTCGCCCCTCCGGGCATCTCAGACAAGAAGCGTGACGAGCTCATCGGGCTGTTCGAGAAGATGCACGAGTCCGCGGCCTGGAAGAAGGCGCTGGAGAAGAACGGTTGGATCGACGCCTTCATCACGGGCGACGAGTTCGGCGACTTCCTCACCTCGCAGGACGAGCGCGTCGCCACGACGCTCCAGGAGCTCGGGCTGACATGACCGAGGAGAACCGGGACGGGCGGGCACCAGCCGCCGTCGACTCGGCGCAGTACGTGCTGGCGGCCTTCATCATGGCCGCCGGCGCGTACGTCGCCATCGATGCGTACGGCCTCAGCGACAGCAGTGGCAACGCGGCGATCAGCCCGCGGGACTTTCCCGTCGTCGTCGGCATCGCGCTGGTCGTGCTCGGCGCGCTCCTCGCCGTGGCCACATGGCGCGGCGACGTCCCGCACGAGGAGGAGGGCGAGGACATCGACCTCGTCGGCGGCACCGACTGGCGCACCGTGGCCATGCTCATCGGGGTCGTCGTGGCCAACATCCTGCTCATCGACCTGCTCGGGTGGGCGATCACCGGGGCCATGCTGTTCGCCGGCTGCGCCGCGGTGCTGGGCAGCCGCACCTGGGTCAGGGACATCGTGATCGGTGCCGTGCTCTCGGTGGGCTCGTGGTACCTCTTCACGGTCGGCCTCGGAGTGCCGCTTCCGGCCGCCATCCTGGACGGCATCCTGTGAGCGACTCGTTCGGCCTCCTCCTCGACGGCTTCGCGAGCGCGATCACCCCGGCGCACCTGGCGTACGCCGCGATCGGCGTCATCCTCGGCACGGCGGTGGGCGTGCTGCCCGGTGTCGGCACCGCCATGACGGTGGCGCTGCTGTTCCCGATCACCTACAGCGTCGAGCCGACCGGTGCGCTGATCATGTTCGCCGGCATCTACTACGGAGGGATGTACGGCGGGTCGACGACGTCGATCCTGCTGAACACCCCGGGGGAGTCCTCGTCGGTCATCACCGCCCTCGAGGGCAACAAGATGGCCAAGAACGGACGCGCATCACAGGCCCTCGCCACCGCCGCGATCGGCTCGTTCGTGGCCGGCACGATCGGCACGGTCCTGCTCGTGGCCCTGGCGCCCACGGTGGCCCACTGGGTCGTCCAGCTCGGCGCGCCGTCGTACTTCGCGATCATGGCGCTCGCCCTGATCTCGGTCACCGCAGTCCTGGGCGACTCCAAGCTGCGCGGGTTCATCTCCCTGTTCCTCGGCCTCGCGATCGGCCTCGTCGGCACCACGAGCGGCCAGCCCCGGCTGACGTTCGGCAACGACCTCCTGGCCGACGGGATCGACATCGTCGTCGTCGCGGTCGCGATCTTCGCCATCGGCGAGGCGCTCTGGGTCGCGGCACATCTTCGGCGACGCCCCCCGGAGGTCATCCCGGTGGGACAGCCCTGGATGAACCGCGACGACTGGTCCCGGTCGTGGCGGCCGTGGCTTCGCGGAACCGGCATCGGGTTCCCGTTCGGCGCGCTGCCGGCCGGTGGCGCGGAGATCCCGACGTTCCTGTCGTACATCACGGAGAAGCGGCTCAGCCGCCGTCCGGAGGAGTACGGCAAGGGCGCGATCGAGGGCGTGGCCGGACCGGAGGCAGCGAACAACGCCTCGGCCGCCGGCACCTTGGTGCCGCTCCTGGCCATCGGGCTGCCCACCACGGCGACCGCGGCGATCATGCTCGCGGCGATGCGCAGCTACGGGCTGCAGCCGGGACCCGGCCTTTTCGACAGCCAGCCGGACCTCGTGTGGGCACTGCTCGCGAGCCTGTTCATCGGCAACGCCATGCTGCTGGTGCTGAACCTGCCCCTGGCTCCGTTGTGGGCGAAGCTGCTCCAGCTGCCGCGTCCGTACCTGTACTCCGGCATCATCTTCTTCGCCTCGCTCGGCGCGTTCAGCGTCAACAGCCAGCGGTTCGACCTGGTGCTGCTCCTGCTGCTGGGTTTCCTCGGCTTCGCGATGCGTCGCTTCGCCGTCCCGGTGCTGCCCCTGATCGTCGGGGTCATCCTCGGCCCGAGCCTGGAGTACCAGCTGAACCAGGCGCTGCAGATCTCCCAGGGCGACGTGAGCGCGCTGTGGAGCGAACCGGTCGCGGTAGTCGTCTACGTCGTGATGGCGCTGGTGCTGGTCGGCTCGGTCGTGCTGGGACGCCGCCAGCGCATCGCGTCGTCGGACGAGGTCGCGTCCTGACCGCCTGGTGATGCATCGCATACTCGTCGGGTGAAGCCAGTCGACGAGCAGTCCGACGAGGTCGTGCTGCACGCCCAGAGCCTGCTCGGACGAGAGCTGCGCGGTCACGGCGTCACGGTCAGGATCACCGAGGTCGAGGCCTACGGGGGCATCACCGACCCGGCCTCGCACGCCTACACCCGCACCGCGCGCTCGGAGATCATGTACGGCCCGCCGTGGCGTCTGTACGTCTACCGGTCCTACGGCATCCATCACTGCGCCAACGTCGTCACCGGCCCCCGCGAGCAGGCGGCCGCTGTGCTGGTGCGTGCCGGCGCTGTCGTCGACGGCCTCGACGTCGCCAGAGAGCGCCGCGGCGACCTTGTCCCCGACGACGGGCTGGCCCGTGGCCCGGGCAACCTCGCCCAGGCACTGGCACTGACGCTCGACGACCTCGGCACCGACCTGCTGGCCCCCGACGGCGTCCGCCTCGGGCCTGAGGTCGCCATGGCCGAGGGCGTGCTCAGCGGCCCACGCGTGGGCGTCTCCCGGGCGGCGGACGTGCCCTGGCGGTTCTGGCTTCCCGGAGAGCCCAGCGTGTCGGCCTACCGCCGCAACCCGCGGGCGGCCCGATGAGCAAGAATCGGAGCACACCGATCCAGGAGCAGCAGTGACTCACGTCCTCGACGACCTCGACGCGCGCGGTCTCGTCGCACACGTGACGGATCGTGACGCGCTGCGCGACGCCCTGTCGGCGGGACCCATCACGTTCTACGTCGGGTTCGACCCGACCGCGCCGAGCCTCCACGTCGGCAACCTCCTCCAGATCCTCACGGCGCGCCGGCTCCAGCTGGCCGGCCACCGCCCGCTGCTCCTGGTCGGCGGCTCCACCGGCCTGGTGGGCGACCCCAAGGAGGCGGGGGAGCGGGTCATGAACACCAAGGAGACGGTCGCCGGATGGGTGGAGCGCATCCGCGAGCAGGTCACCCGGTTCGTCGACCTGGACGGCGACAGCGCGGCGACGATGGTGAACAACCTCGACTGGACCGAGTCACTCGGCACCCTCGACTTCCTCCGCGACATCGGCAAGCACTTCCCGGTCAACCGGATGCTCGCTCGTGACGTCGTGAGCAGCCGCCTCGAGTCGGGCATCAGCTACACCGAGTTCAGCTACGTGCTCCTCCAGTCGCTCGACTACCTCGAGCTGCACCGCCGCTACGACTGCATCCTGCAGACCGGCGGCAGCGACCAGTGGGGCAACATCACCGCCGGTGTCGAGCTCGTCCGGCGTGCTGACGGCGCCCGCGTCCACGCCCTGGCGACCCCGCTCATCGAGAAGGCCGACGGCACGAAGTTCGGCAAGACCGAGTCCGGCACGGTGTGGCTCGACGCCGAGCTGATGAGCCCGTACGCCTTCTACCAGTCGTGGATCCAGGCCGAGGACGCGAAGGTGGGGGAGTACCTCAAGCAGTTCACGTTCCTGGAGGTCGAGGAGATCGACGCCCTCATGGTCGAGCACCTCGAGGCCCCCGGGCGCCGCGTCGCCCAGCGCCGGCTCGCCGCGGAGGTCACGACGCTGGTGCACGGGGCTTCGGAGGTCGAGGCGGCCGAGCTGGCGTCAGGTGCCCTGTTCGGCCGCGGCGACCTGGCCGATCTGCCGGAGGCAACGCTCGAGGCAGCCCTCCGCGAGGCCGGCGCCGTCGATCTTCCGCGGGCCGACGCGCCCACGCTCACCGACGCCTTCGTGGCCACGCAGCTCGTCGAGAGTAGGTCGGCCGCACGCCGCGCGGTCGCCGACGGCGGCGCCTACGTCAACAACGAGCGCGTCGACGACCCCGATCTCGACCTCGCCGGCGCCGATCTCCTCCACGGCTCCTGGGCCGTCCTGAGACGCGGAAAACGCTCCGTTTCCGGGGTCCATCTGACCTGAGTCCGGAGCGCGTCCACGGTCATGTCGGGGGCGATTTGACCGTGGTCGGCGAACCACCTAATGTTGCGGTCGTTGCCTGCGACGACGGGGTGCAAGATCCACAGAGATCGGGTACCCGGAACCGGGCAGGAACCCCAGTTTGACCGGCGCAAACGCACCGTGTAAATTGGACGAGTTGCCCCAAAGCGGTTTCGGTCGAAAGACCGGGCGCTGAGGTGTGCGTCTGATCCTTGAGAACTCAACAGTGTGCCAAAAGTCGACGAGATTAATCAGAAATACCCCCGTCGATGGTTTCGGCGAGCTTCGGCTCGTCGAGGTGATCGATGGAACAATTCCGACAATTTATTTGTCAGCAAATAGTTTGTCGGGATCGAACAAGATGTTGAGCCGACCTAGTCGGTGAAATTTTCAACGGAGAGTTTGATCCTGGCTCAGGACGAACGCTGGCGGCGTGCTTAACACATGCAAGTCGAGCGGTAAGGCTCCTTCGGGAGTACACGAGCGGCGAACGGGTGAGTAACACGTGAGCAATCTGCCCTTCTCTTCGGAATAAGCGTTGGAAACGACGTCTAATGCCGAATACGACCTCCTTTCACATGATCGGAGGTGGAAAGCTCCGGCGGAGAAGGATGAGCTCGCGGCCTATCAGCTAGTTGGTGTGGGTAACGGCCCACCAAGGCGACGACGGGTAGCCGGCCTGAGAGGGTGACCGGCCACACTGGGACTGAGACACGGCCCAGACTCCTACGGGAGGCAGCAGTGGGGAATATTGGACAATGGGCGAAAGCCTGATCCAGCAACGCCGCGTGAGGGATGACGGCCTTCGGGTTGTAAACCTCTTTCAGCAGGGACGAAGCGAAAGTGACGGTACCTGCAGAAGAAGGACCGGCCAACTACGTGCCAGCAGCCGCGGTAATACGTAGGGTCCGAGCGTTGTCCGGAATTATTGGGCGTAAAGGGCTCGTAGGCGGTTTGTCACGTCGGGCGTGAAAACTCAGGGCTTAACCCTGAGCGTGCGTTCGATACGGGCAGACTAGAGGTATGCAGGGGAGAACGGAATTCCTGGTGTAGCGGTGGAATGCGCAGATATCAGGAGGAACACCGGTGGCGAAGGCGGTTCTCTGGGCATGACCTGACGCTGAGGAGCGAAAGCATGGGGAGCGAACAGGATTAGATACCCTGGTAGTCCATGCCGTAAACGTTGGGCGCTAGGTGTGGGGACCTTCCAAGGTCTCCGTGCCGCAGCTAACGCATTAAGCGCCCCGCCTGGGGAGTACGGCCGCAAGGCTAAAACTCAAAGGAATTGACGGGGGCCCGCACAAGCGGCGGAGCATGCTGATTAATTCGATGCAACGCGAAGAACCTTACCTGGGTTTGACATATGGGGAAAACTCACAGAGATGTGAGGTCCTTTTGGGCTCCATACAGGTGGTGCATGGCTGTCGTCAGCTCGTGTCGTGAGATGTTGGGTTAAGTCCCGCAACGAGCGCAACCCTCGTTCTATGTTGCCAGCACGTAATGGTGGGGACTCATAGGAGACTGCCGGGGTCAACTCGGAGGAAGGTGGGGATGACGTCAAGTCTTCATGCCCCTTATGCCCAGGGCTTCAAGCATGCTACAATGGCCGGTACAAAGGGCTGCGAAACCGCAAGGTGGAGCGAATCCCAAAAAGCCGGTCTCAGTTCGGATTGGGGTCTGCAACTCGACCCCATGAAGTCGGAGTCGCTAGTAATCGCAGATCAGCAACGCTGCGGTGAATACGTTCCCGGGCCTTGTACACACCGCCCGTCACGTCATGAAAGTCGGCAACACCCGAAGCCGGTGGCCCAACCCTTGTGGAGGGAGCCGTCGAAGGTGGGGCTGGCGATTGGGACGAAGTCGTAACAAGGTAGCCGTACCGGAAGGTGCGGCTGGATCACCTCCTTTCTAAGGAGCACTCTGTAATAGGAGATTGGGCAGGCCGGCCTCGGTCGAGCTTGTCCAGGGGTGTTGTTCGCAGGCGTACGTCCTGCGCAACACCGCTCACTAGTGGACGTCGACTATTTGGTGCGTCGTTATTGAAAGGCCGTCAGTACACCTGCCCCGCCGATGTGTGGAGCAGGACGGAACCTCGGCCGGACACAGCGACGACTCAGGCACACTGTTGGGTCCTGAGGGATCAGCTCTCGAGCTGAACCTCTGGACCGCAAACCCCCTCGAACTACCCGGATCCCACCAGGGAGCCAGGCAAGCGGGGACCTTTTGCGGGACCGACCGTATTTTGAGAACTTCACAGTGGACGCGAGCATCTTTGTAGTAACAACAAGCTACTAAGTGCACATGGTGGATGCCTTGGCATCGAGAGCCGATGAAGGACGTTGGAGTCTGCGAAAAGCCCCGGGAAGCTGACAACCGAGCTGTGATCCGGGGATGTCCGAATGGGGAAACCCACCTGGAGGAAAGTCCAGGTACCTGCGCCTGAACACATAGGGCGTCTGGAGGGAACGTGGGGAAGTGAAACATCTCAGTACCCACAGGAAGAGAAAACAACAGTGATTCCGGTAGTAGTGGCGAGCGAAACCGGAACAGGCTAAACCTCAGTGATGTGACAGCCGGCAGGCGTTGTCGCTGAGGGGTCGTGGGGCCGCATGGTCCGTTCTGCCGAGCGGACGAAGAGTAAGAAACCATGAGTGAAGTTGAAGCCGACTGGAAAGTCGCGGCACAGAGGGTGAGACCCCCGTACACGTAAGCTCATGGCTCTTTTGCGTCACCCCGAGTAACACCGAACCCCTGAAATTCGGTGTGAATCTGGCGGGACCACCCGCTAAGCCTAAATACTCCTCGATGACCGATAGCGGACTAGTACCGTGAGGGAAAGGTGAAAAGTACCCCGGGAGGGGAGTGAAATAGTACCTGAAACCATGTGCATACAAACCGTTGGAGCTCTTCCTTGTGAAGGGTGACAGCGTGCCTTTTGAAGAATGAGCCTGCGAGTTAGCGTGGTGTAGCAAGGTTAAGGCGAGAGCCGTAGCCGTAGCGAAAGCGAGTCCGAACAGGGCGATTGAGTTGCACCATCTAGACCCGAAGCGGAGTGATCTATCCATGGGCAGGTTGAAGCGCGGGTAAGACCGCGTGGAGGACCGAACCCACCTAGGTTAAAAACTGGGGGGATGACCTGTGGATAGGGGTGAAAGGCCAATCAAACTCCGTGATAGCTGGTTCTCCCCGAAATGCATTTAGGTGCAGCGTCGCGCGTTTCTTGCCGGAGGTAGAGCACTGGATGGGCTAGGGGGCCTAAAAGCTTACTGAACTCAGCCAAACTCCGAATGCCGGCAAGTGAGAGCGCGGCAGTGAGACTGCGGGGGATAAGCTCCGTAGTCGAGAGGGAAACAGCCCAGACCATCAGCTAAGGCCCCTAAGCGATTGCTAAGTGGAAAAGGATGTGGAGTCGCAAAGACAACCAGGAGGTTGGCTTAGAAGCAGCCACCCTTGAAAGAGTGCGTAATAGCTCACTGGTCAAGTAATTCCGCGCCGACAATTTAGCGGGGCTCAAGCAATCCGCCGAAGCTATGGCATTCACATATGTACCCGGCCTCCTAGAGGTCCAGGTGTGTGGATGGGTAGGGGAGCGTCGTGTCGCGAGAGAAGCGGCGGGGTGACCCAGCCGTGGATGCGACACGAGTGAGAATGCAGGCATGAGTAGCGAATGAAGAGTGAGAAACTCTTCCACCGAATGACCAAGGGTTCCAGGGTCAAGCTAATCTTCCCTGGGTAAGTCGGGACCTAAGGCGAGGCCGACAGGCGTAGTCGATGGACAACGGGCTGATATTCCCGTACCGGCACTGAAGCGACCCTGCCGATCCCAGTGATGCTAAGTGCCCGAAACCGGCCTTCAGACTCTTCGGAGTCACTGGCCGGCGGAGCGCACGACCCAAACTGGTAGTAGGCAAGCAATGGTGTGACGCAGGAAGGTAGCTCAACCGCGGCGATGGTAGACCGCGGCCAAGGTCGTAGGACGAACGGTAGGCAAATCCGCCGTTCACATGTCTGAGAACTGATGGGGAGACGTACTAGTCGAAGTGAGTGATCCTATGCTGCCGAGAAAAGCATCTAGCGATGTTTCAGAGCCGCCCGTACCCCAAACCGACTCAGGTGGTCAGGTAGAGAATACTAAGGTGATCGAGTGAACCATGGTTAAGGAACTCGGCAAAATGCCCCCGTAACTTCGGGAGAAGGGGGGCCGGATGCGTAATCGGACTTGCTCCGAGAAGCGTTGAAGGCCGCAGAGACCAGGCCCAAGCGACTGTTTACTAAAAACACAGGTCCGTGCTAAGTCGAAAGACGCCGTATACGGACTGACTCCTGCCCGGTGCTGGAAGGTTAAGGGGACGCGTTAGCGCAAGCGAAGCGCAGAACTTAAGCCCCAGTAAACGGCGGTGGTAACTATAACCATCCTAAGGTAGCGAAATTCCTTGTCGGGTAAGTTCCGACCTGCACGAATGGAGTAACGACTTGGGCGCTGTCTCAACCATGGACTCGGCGAAATTGCACTACGAGTAAAGATGCTCGTTACGCGCGGCAGGACGGAAAGACCCCGGGACCTTTACTATAGCTTGGTATTGGTGTTTGGTTCGATTTGTGTAGGATAGGTGGGAGACTATGAAGCTCGGACGCCAGTTCGAGTGGAGTCACCGTTGAAATACCACTCTGATCGTACTAGATATCTAACCTAGATCCATTATCTGGATCAGGGACAGTGCCTGGTGGGTAGTTTAACTGGGGCGGTTGCCTCCTAAAATGTAACGGAGGCGCTCAAAGGTTCCCTCAGCCTGGTTGGCAATCAGGTTTCGAGTGTAAGTGCACAAGGGAGCTTGACTGTGAGAGTGACGGCTCGAGCAGGGACGAAAGTCGGAACTAGTGACCCGGCGCTGGCAAGTGGAAGCGGCGTCGCTCAACGGATAAAAGGTACCCCGGGGATAACAGGCTGATCTTCCCCAAGAGTCCATATCGACGGGATGGTTTGGCACCTCGATGTCGGCTCGTCGCATCCTGGGGCCGTAGCAGGTCCCAAGGGTTGGGCTGTTCGCCCATTAAAGCGGCACGCGAGCTGGGTTTAGAACGTCGTGAGACAGTTCGGTCCCTATCCGCCGCGCGCGCAGGAAACTTGAGAAAGGCTGTCCCTAGTACGAGAGGACCGGGATGGACGAACCTCTGGTGTGCCAGTTGTTCTGCCAAGAGCACGGCTGGTTGGCTACGTTCGGAAGTGATAACCGCTGAAAGCATCTAAGCGGGAAGCACGTTTCAAGATGAGGTTTCCCACTGGTTTACCAGGTAAGGCCCCCAGCAGATCACTGGGTTGATAGGCCGGAAGTAGAAGTGCAGCAATGCATGGAGCTGACCGGTACTAATAGGCCGAGGGCTTGTTTCTTACAAAGATTCACCGCGTCCACTGTGAGGTTCCCGAGATATGGTCGGGAGCCTGAATCGACTCAGCAGAGTCGTCAAGGTTTTGATATCTCCATAGAGTTTCGGCGACCATGGCGAGAGGGAAACACCCGGTCCCATTCCGAACCCGGAAGTTAAGCCTCTCAGCGCCGATGGTACTGCGTGGGAGACTGCGTGGGAGAGTAGGACGTCGCCGGACAATCTTTGCGCGAGGCCGCTCCTTCGGGAGCGGCCTCGCTGCATTTCATCTGCATGACACTGTCACCAGACAACAGGAGGACGAGCCAGATGAGCGAGTCCAAGCGCCCTCGACAGGGCGGATCAGGGCCGGACCGCAGACGCGGACGTCCCGACCAGCGACCCGAGCGGCGCACCGGAGGCAGGCCAACGGCCCGCAGCTCCCAGGGCGGAAGCAAGGGCCGCGACGACCGGCGCGCGCCCCGTCGTGACGATCGACGCGATGCCGTGCCCACCCGCACCGAAGACCAGGCGATCTACGACGGTCCGCCGATCCCCGACGACATCAGCGCCAAGGATCTCGACAAGCAGGCCCGTGCGCAGCTGCAGTCCATCCCCGAGAAGCTCGCTGAACGCGTCTCACGACACCTGGTCATGGCCGGCCTCCTGATGCAGGACGACCCCGAGACCGCCTACAAGCATGCGCTCGCCGCACGTGCACGCGCTTCCCGCAACGGCCTCATCCGCGAAGCGTGCGGTGAGACGGCCTATGCGGCCGGCAAGTTCGCCGAGGCACTGTCGGAGTTCCGAGCCGCCCGCAGGATGAACGGCCAGCAGTACTACGCGCCGATGATGGCTGACTGCGAGCGAGCACTGGGACGTCCCGAGAAGGCACTGGCCTACGACACCCCCGACCTGCGGGCGAAGCTCGACGACGCCGGCCAGATCGAGCTGTCCATCGTCATCGCGGGTGCGCGTCGCGACCTCGGGCAGGTCGAGGCCGCGCTTCGGCTGCTCGAGACCGAGCCGCTGCACAGCAAGTCCCGCGCCGAGTGGGTGGCCCGCCTGCGCTACGCCTACGCCGATACGTTGCTCGAGGCCGGACGCGTCGAGGACGCCGTCGAGTGGTTCCACCGTGTCGTCGCCGTCGACGGGAACCAGGTCACGGACGCCGAGGAGCGGCTCGCGGCGCTGTCCTGAGGATCCACAGGGTGCTGCCCCGGTAGGGATGTCAACAGCCCAGCCCGGGTCGCTTTCTCCGCGACGGCCCGCCCGGCAGGGTCGAGGCATGACCCAGGAGACCAGTACCGCACCACCCGACCACCAGAGCACGAATGCCGTCCGCCTCAGCGGGCGCGTGTCAGCGGCGCCCGAGGCGCGCATGCTGCCGAGCGGAGACGAGGTGGTCTCGTTCCGGCTCGTCGTGCCCCGCAGCGCGGCCGCCAGGCGCCGGTCCAAGCAGAGCGTCGACACGATCGAGTGCTCCGCGTGGACCGCTCGGCTCCGACGTGCGGTCCGCCGGCTGGAGGCAGGCGATGCCGTCACGGTCACCGGCGAGCTGCGTCGGCGGTTCACCCGCGGCGCGAGCGGTCCGATGAGCTGGGTCAACGTCGATCTCGAGACCTGCGAACGAACGGCCGGAACACTGGCTGACGACGACTGACCGATAGCCTCGCTTCCATGAGCCTCGGGTCGTCGACACGTCCCCTCTACGAGGACTACGACCTCGGCATGCTCGATCTCGACGGCGTGGTCTACATCGGACCGAAGGCGGTCCCCGGTGCGGTCGAGGCGGTGACGGCAGCGCGCAAGGCCGGCATGCGGCTGGCGTTCCTGACCAACAATGCCGCCAGGCCCGCTGCCGATGTCGCCGCGCACCTGCGCGAGCTCGACATCGAGGCCGACGACGTCGACGTCGTGACCGCCGCCCAAGCGGTGGCACACCTCGTGGCGGACGCCGTGCCGCACGGTTCGGCGGTGCTCCTCGTCGGGGGAGAGGGGCTGCAGATCCCGCTCGAGGAACGCGGCCTGCGGTGCGTCACCAGCCTGGACGACGAGCCCGTCGCCGTGGTCCAGGGTTTCCACCCCGACCTCGGGTGGAAGGCCCTCGCCGAGGCGTCGTACGCGATCGAGAGCGGACTTCCGTGGTTCGCGAGCAACACCGACCTGACGATCCCCACCGCTCGCGGCATCGCTCCCGGCAACGGGGCGCTCGTCCAGGCGGTCCGCACGGCGACCGGCGCCACGCCCACGGTGGCCGGCAAGCCCGAGCGCGCGCTCTTCGACGAGACCCTCGAACGGATCGACGCCGACCGGCCGCTCATGGTGGGCGACCGTCTCGACACGGACATCGATGGAGCGATCAACGCCGGCATCGACAGCCTGGTCGTCCTGAGTGGCGTCACGACCCTGCAGGAGATCGTGACGCTTCCGGCCGGGCGGCGTCCGACCTTCGTGGGCCCGGACCTGTCGTCCCTCGTCGCAACGCATCCCGAGGTCGACGTCGACGACGACTCGGCGACGTGCGGAGCTGCCACCGCCACGGTGGTCGGCGGCTCGGTCAGGCTCACGCGCGGCGAACCGGGAACGCTCGACGCACTTCGCGCCGTCACTGCCTTGGCGTGGTCGTGGGGTGACCGTTCCGGCACTGACATCGAGCTGGATGGGACACTGGACGCATGAGCGACGAGCAGGTCGAGCCCACCACTGGGCCGACCACTGGGCCGACCACTGGGCCGACCACTGGGGTCGACCAGGACCTCCTGGCCCAGGCGCGGGAGGCAGCGGCCGGGCACCCCGGGCTCGAGGAAGCACTCCGCAGGCTCGAAGCACTCGATGACGCCGATCTCGATGACCACCCGGCCGAGTTCGACGCGATCCACCGAGCCCTGCGCGCGGCACTGAACGACGTGGGGCCGACCGACGCGGGGCAGGCTCAGGCTCCGGACGTGCCATGACGCGGCGCGTCAGACTCGACGCGGAGCTCGTGCGGCGTGATCTCGCCCGCTCACGCGAGCACGCGAGCACCCTCATCGACGCCGGGCACGTGCTGGTCGGCGGTCAGGTCGCGGCCAAGCCCGCGACCCAGGTCGGCACCGATCAGGCCATCGTCGTCCGGGAGACGGACGATCCCGGCTGGGCATCGCGCGGTGCGCACAAGCTGCTGGGAGCGCTGGCCGTCTTCGAACCCCTCGGCCTCGTGGTCGAGGGCCGGCGGTGCCTCGACGCCGGCGCGTCCACCGGTGGATTCACCGACGTGCTGCTCCGACGCGGGGCGTCCGAGGTCGTGGCCGTCGACGTCGGCTACGGCCAGCTGGTGTGGTCGCTGCAGTCCGACGAGCGCGTCCGCGTCCACGACCGCACCAACGTGCGCACACTGGAGCCTGACGACATCGGCGGCCCCGTCGAGCTCGTCGTCGCTGATCTGTCGTTCATTTCCCTTACCGTGGTCATGCCGGCACTCACCCGAGCTTGTGTGCAGGAGGGCGACATCGTGCTGATGGTCAAGCCGCAGTTCGAGGTGGGCAAGGACAACCTCGGCAAGAACGGCGTCGTTCGCGACCCACAGATGCACGCCGACGCGGTGCACCGCGTGTGCCTGTCCGCACACGAGAACGGCTGGGGCACCCGCGCCCTCGCACCCAGCCCGCTGCCCGGCCCGGCCGGCAACGTCGAGTACTTCTGCTGGCTCCGCACCGACGCCGACACGCCGTCCGAGGAAGCCGCACGCGACGTCGTCACGATCGGACCCCTGGGGCCAGAGTCATGAGACCGATGTCATGAGAAGAGTGCTGATCATCGTCCACACGGTGCGTGAGGAGGCCACCAAGGTCGCCGCCACGTTCGCCACCGACCTGCGGCAGGCGGGTCTCGCGATCCGGGTGCTCGACACCGACGCAGCCGCCCTGCGGCTCGTCGGCCTCGACGACGCCGAGATCGTGCCGGCGGGGGAGGGTGCGGCGGCCGGATGTGAGCTCGCCGTGGTGTTCGGCGGCGACGGCACGATCCTCCGGGCGGCCGAGATGTGCCGCGGCACGTCCACGCCCGTCCTGGGCGTCAACCTCGGCCACGTCGGGTTCCTGGCGGAAGCCGATGTCGAGGACATCCACGAGGTCGTGCGTGGGGTCGTCGACAGCACGTGGACCGTGGAGGAGCGCCTGACGATCGACGTCTCGGTGTCCGTGGGCGGTGAGGTCGTGGCCACCAACTGGGCGCTCAACGAGGCATCCGTCGAGAAGGCCGCCCGCGAACGGATGCTCGAGCTGGTCGTCGAGATCGACGCCCGGCCGGTGTCCCGGTGGGGCTGCGACGGCGTCGTCTGCGCGACTCCCACGGGATCGACCGCCTACAACTTCAGCGCCGGCGGGCCGATCGTCTGGCCCGAGGTGCAGGCACTGCTCATGGTGCCGATCAGTGCCCACGCCTTGTTCGCCCGGCCGCTCGTGGTCTCGCCGGAGGCGACACTCGCGATCGAGGTTGTCGGCGAGCAGGCCACCGGGGTCCTGTGGTGCGACGGCCGCCGCGCGGCCGATCTCCCCGTCGGCGCCCGGGTCGAGGTCGTGCGCGGCCACGAGACGGTCCGGCTCGCACGCCTCCATGCCGCACCGTTCACCGACCGGCTCGTGCGCAAGTTCGACCTTCCGGTCACGGGCTGGCGCGGCTCCGCCGAGCGACGGAACAACGGGGCCGACTGATGTGGCAACACCTCACGCTGTCGTCGCTGGGCGTCATCGACTCCGCCGAGCTCGAGCTCGGTGAGGGTTTCACCGTCATCACGGGCGAGACCGGCGCCGGCAAGACCATGGTCGTCACGGCACTTGGCCTCCTCCGCGGCGACCGCGCCGATCTCGGGCTCGTGCGCACCGGCGACGACCAGGCCCGGGTCGAGGCGAGCATCACCGTTCCCGAGGGCACCGGTGTCGCCGACGCGATCACCGAGGCCGGCGGTCGACTCGACGACGGCGTCGTGGTGCTGGGCCGGTCGCTCTCATCACAAGGGAGATCCCGCGCGTTCGCGGGCGGCGCCACCGTGCCGGCCGCGCTGCTGGCCGAGGTCACGGACGAGCTGGTAGCCGTGCACGGGCAGTCCGACCAGCACCGGTTGCTCAGGGCATCCGCCCAGCGGCACGCCCTCGACACGTTCGCCGGCGGGCCGCTCAGCACGGTCATGGGGGAGTACGCACCCACGTTCGGGCGGCTGCGCGCGGTCGAGAGCCGCCTAGACGAGCTTCGGACCCACGCGCAGGAGCGGGCCCGAGAGCTCGACCTGCTCCAGCACGGTCTCGAGGAGATCGCGTCGGTGGAGCCTCGCCAGTCCGAGGACGACGAGCTCAAGACCGAGGAAGGGCGACTCGCTCATGCCGAGACACTGGTCTCCGCCGCATTGGGCGCACACGAGGCCGTGTCCGGTGACATCGACGACGCCGGATCGGCACGCACCCAGGTCGCCGGCGCGGTGGCGGGCCTCGACGACGCGGCCGGGCACGACCCCGAGCTCGACCAGCTCGCCTCCCGACTGCGCGAGATCGGCATCCTCCTCGACGAGGCGGCCACCGACCTCAGCGCCTACGCCACGTCCGTCGACCTCGACCCGGCCCGCTTGGCCACGGTGCAGGATCGCATCGCGGCGCTCACTGGCCTCCAGCGCAAGTACGGGCCATCGCTCGACGACGTGCTCACCTGGCAGCAGAAGGCTGTGGCCCGCCTCGACGAGCTCGGCTCCGACGACGACACGATCAGCGAGCTGGAGACCGAACGGGACCGGCTCCGACCCGAGGTCCAGCGGCTGGCCGAGCAGCTCGGTGAGCTGCGCCGCGAGGCCGGAGCACGGCTGTCCGACCTCGTCGACGTCGAGCTGGCCCAGCTGTCGATGCCCTCGGCGCACCTCGAGGTCCGGGTCGACACCCCGGCCGACGCGTCACCGGGACCGTACGGCCTCGACGAGGTCGAGCTGCTCTTCGCCGCGAACAACGGCGCGGCCCCGCGGCCGCTGGCCAAGGGGGCAAGCGGCGGCGAGCTGTCCCGCCTGATGCTCGCGCTCGAGGTCGTCCTCGCCGATCGCACCACCGTGCCCACCCTGGTGTTCGACGAGGTCGACGCCGGCATCGGCGGCAAGGCGGCCGTCGAGGTGGGCCGCCGCCTCGCCCGGCTGGCCGAGAACGCGCAGGTCCTCGCCGTCACGCACCTCCCGCAGGTGGCCGCGTTCGCCCACCACCACTTCCGCGTCATCAAGGACGACGACGGTGTGGTGACGAGCAGCTCCGTCACCCGGCTCACGGGCGACGAGCGCGTCGACGAGCTGGCGCGGATGCTCGCCGGCCAGGAGGACTCCGACGCGGCCCAGGCCCACGCCCGCGAGCTGCTCGAGCTCGCCGGCCACTGACACGTCAGCCGTCAGATGACGGCGACCTCCCACAGGCGATGCACGCCCGGGATGCCTTTGAGCTCGGTGTCGCGACCGTCCACCAGCACGATGTCCTCGACGTCCTGAAGCGCCGTGCGGATGTCATCGCTGACCAGGATCTCGCCGCCCTGCGCCTGCGCCGCCACCCGGGCGGCCATGGCGACGTTCTTGCCGAAGAGGTCACCGTCACGCTCGATCGCCGTTCCGCAGTGGATGCCGACCCGCACCTTGATGGGCGTCTTGCGGAGCCGACGGTCACCGGACTCGCTCAGCGCGTCCTGTACCTCGATGCCGGCGCGAACGGCTTGAGCGGGCTCGCTGAAGACGATCATGAAGCCATCGCCCTGCGACTTCACGATGTGCCCGCGATACTTCTCGACCTGGTCCCGGACGAGCTGGTCGTGTGAGTTGAGCAGTCGCACCCAGGCGTCGTCGCCCAGCTGCTGGTTGAGCGCGGTCGAGTCCTCGATGTCGGAGAACAGGATCGTCACCGACCCGTCGCGACTGGCGACCTTGGCGATCTCGGTGCGGTCCTCCTGGCTCCACCTGGCGATGTCGTCCATGGAGGACATCAGCAGCCCCGTCACCCCCCGGTCGCGCACGATGGCGGCGGTGTCGACGGTGCGCTCGACGATGTCCTTCACCCGCTTGGCCCGTCGCTCGCGGCGGGTGAGGCCCCTGCCCTGGCGCTGGATCATCTCGCGCAGGCGTTTCACCTCGCGGCGGGAGCGGGACAGCTGCACCTGCCGCACGATCAGCGCGGCCAGCAGGAGTGCCAGCAGGACGGCAAGCACGACGGTCGTCAGGGGCACGAAAGAACTCTGACACACGGCTCGTGAGACCAGTCGATCTCGGACACGCCTGGCACCCTCCCGCCTCCCGGGATTCCACCGGAGTGCGTGGCACGATGGACCGCGATGACTCCCTGGAACCGCCGATCCACGCCCACCGATACCGCTCCCGGATTCACCGGCGTGGTCCGCTTCGCGCGCCGCGGCGACGACGCCGCGTCCTCGTTGCGTGCGGGCGACATCGCGGTCGTCGACCTCATCGATCTCGACCGTTCCCAGGCCCAGGCGCTGGTCGACCGTCGCGTGCGCGCCGTCATCAACGCGGCCGAGTCCAGCACCGGCCGGTTCCCCAACCTCGGGCCGCGGATCCTCGCCGACGCGGGCATCACCCTGATCGACCAGGTCGGTGACGACGTGTGGAGCGGGTTGAAGAACGGCGAGACGGTCCGCATCGACGGCAACCGCGTGTTCAAGGGCGACGAGCTGGTCGTGCAGGGCATCGCACAGGACGAGGCCACGGTCGCGGCCAGCCTCGATGTGGCCGACAAGGACCTCTCGACCCGCCTCGAGTCGCTCATGGCGAACGCCACCGATCACCTGCAGCGTGAGCACGCCATGCTGCTCGAGGGCGCTCAGGTGCCCCGGCTCGGCAAGCGCCTCCGCGATCGTCCGGTCGTCGTCGTGAGCAAGACGTTCGGCTGGCAGACGGACCTGCGCCGCATCAAGCGCTGGATCCGCGAGCACGACCCCGTGCTGATCGGCGTCGCCGACGGCGCCGATGCCCTCCTCGACGCCGGCTACAAGCCGCAGGTCGTGCTGGGCACACTCGACGAGCTGTCCGCCCGCGCGTTCCACAGCGGAGCCCTGGTGGTGGTCACCGCCACGTCTGCCCACGACAAGGGTGGCGCCGAGCGCTTCGAGAAGGCCAAGGTCGATCCGGTCTGGTTCATCGCCACGGGGTCGGCGACGGACCTCGCGATCGTGCTCGCGGACTCCAACGACGCGCCCGTGATCGTCGAGGTCGGTGCACCGCAGGGCCTCATGGAGTTCCTCGAGCGGGGGTCCGCCGACGTCGCCAGCTCGTTCGTCACCCGTTTGCGTGCCGGCTCACGCCTCGTGGACGCCAAGGCGGCCGGCCACTTCGCGGCCCAGGCGACGCCGATGTGGCCCGTGCTGCTGCTCCTGCTCGCCGGCGTCGTGGCGGTGGTCACCGCGGTCGCCGTCACGCCGGTCGGGGGCGACTGGTTCGACTCCGTGGGCCAATACATCGACGATGCACGCACCTGGATCGAAGGACTCCTCTCGTGATCAGCTTCCGCTACCACCTCGTGTCCATCGCGGCCGTCCTGCTGGCGCTGGCTGCCGGTGTCGCCCTCGGCGCCGGGCCGCTGGACGACAACACCGTGCTGTCCGGCAGCTCCAGCGACTCCGGCACGTCCGCCGACCCCGCCATCGCGCGGTTCGAGTCCGGCTACGCGGCCCGCACCTCGGGCGCGCTCCTCAAGGACGCGCTCAAGGGCGGGTCGGTCGTCGTTCTGACGCTGCCGGGTGCGCGCGCCGAGGAGACGAAGGACGTCCGCGCCGATCTCGAGAAGGCCGGCGCCGACATCACCGGTGAGGTGCAGCTGACCGCCAAGCTCGTCGATCCGGCCAACCGCCAGTTCGCCGAGGGAGTCGCCCAGCAGTCCGCCTCCGACGTCAAGGGCGTCACGGGCGCCGGCGACAGCTACGTTCGCATCGGCACCGCCCTCGGCCGCTCCGTGCTGGGCAGCGCGGGCAAGAAGCTCGACACCACGGCGACCACGATCGGCTCGGCGTTCGACGAGGGTCAGCTCCTCGCCTTTTCCTCGAAGCCCGACACGTTCGCCAACCTCGCCGTGATCGTCAGCGGGCCCGGGCGCGCCGGCGACGCCGCGTCGGTCTCCGCCCAGCTGGCGAAGGCGATCGACGGCGCCGGATCGGGCGCGGTGCTCGCCGGCCCCTCGACGTCGAGCCAGGAGGGCGGCGTCCTGGCCGCGCTGCGCGACAGCGACGCGGCGTCCCAGGTCTCCACGGTCGACGTCACCGACACCGCTGCCGGGCGCGTCGTCGTGGCGCTGGCACTGGCCCGCGAGGCCAAGGGCCAGTCGGGCAGCTGGGGCACGTCACGCAGCGCAGACGGCTCCGTCCCACGTTGACCCACCCAGCCGGGCCGACCGGCCTCCTCAGGTTCGAGTGGCGCAGCCACGGATCACCCGCGAGTGTCGACTCGTCCGAGACAGTCACCTGTTGATAGGCTGGAGTCCCGTGGAGCATCGAATAGTTCATCGGCCCGTCGCTTCGTCGACCCAGAACTCGACAGCACTGTCCCACGGGAGTCACCTTGGCAGCTAACGCGGTTACCAAGCACGTCTTCGTCACCGGCGGGGTCGCGTCCTCGCTCGGCAAGGGCCTCACCGCCTCCAGCCTCGGACGACTGCTCAAGTCCCGCGGCCTCCGGGTCACCATGCAGAAGCTCGACCCGTACCTCAACGTCGACCCCGGCACGATGAACCCGTTCCAGCACGGTGAGGTGTTCGTCACCGACGACGGCGCCGAGACCGACCTCGACATCGGCCACTACGAGCGGTTCCTCGACGAGGACCTCGTGGGACGCGCCAACGTCACCACCGGACAGGTCTACTCCGACGTCATCGCCCGCGAGCGCCGCGGCGACTACCTGGGCGACACCGTGCAGGTCATCCCGCACATCACGAACGAGATCAAGGACCGCATGCTCTCCATGGGTGGTCCCGAGGTCGACGTCGTCATCCACGAGATCGGCGGAACGGTCGGCGACATCGAGAGCCAGCCGTTCCTGGAGTCGGCCCGCCAGGTGCGGCACGAGATCGGCCGCGACCACGTCTTCTTCCTGCACGTGTCGCTCGTGCCGTACATCGGGCCGTCCGGCGAGCTCAAGACCAAGCCCACCCAGCACTCCGTCGCCGCGCTGCGCTCCATCGGCATCCAGCCCGACGCCATCGTGTGCCGCTCCGACCGGGCGATCCCGGCGAACGTCAAGCGCAAGATCTCGCTCATGTGCGACGTCGAGGAGGAGGCGGTCGTCACCGCCAGCGACGCGCCCTCCATCTACGACATCCCGCGGGTCCTGCACAGCGAGGGCCTCGACGCGTACGTCGTGCGCCGGCTCGACCTCCCGTTCCGCGACGTCGACTGGACGCAGTGGGACGAGCTGCTGCGACGCGTGCACGATCCGGCCGACGAGGTCACCATCGCCCTGGTCGGCAAGTACGTCGACCTGCCCGACGCCTACCTCTCGGTGGCCGAGGCGATCCGCGCCGGCGGGTTCGCCCACGACGCCAAGGTCCATCTGCGGTGGGTCCCGTCCGACGAGTGCGCGACCGAGGCGGGTGCCGCCCAGCACCTCGGCGACGTCGACGGGGTGTGCGTGCCCGGCGGCTTCGGCATCCGCGGCATCGAGGGCAAGATCGGGGCGCTCTCCTACGCGCGCACCCGCAAGATCCCGGTGCTCGGGCTCTGCCTCGGCCTCCAATGCATGGTGATCGAGTTCGCGCGGTCCGTGGCCGACATCGACGGCGCCAGCTCCTCGGAGTTCGATCCCCAGGCCACCGCACCGGTCATCGCGACCATGGCCGAGCAGGAGGCGTTCGTCGAGGGCGCGGGCGATCTCGGCGGCACCATGAGGCTCGGCCTCTACCCGGCGGCCCTCAAGCCCGGCACGATCGTCGCCGAGGCGTACGGGCTCGACAAGGTCGAGGAGCGCCACCGTCACCGCTACGAGGTCAACAACGGCTACCGCGACCAGCTGGAGGCTGCCGGCCTGGTGTTCAGCGGCACGTCGCCCGACTCCACCCTGGTGGAGTTCGTGGAGCTGCCGCGTGACGTCCACCCGTACTACGTCGCCACCCAGGCGCACCCGGAGCTTCGCTCGCGTCCGACCCGTCCGCACCCGCTGTTCGCCGGTCTCATCGAGGCCGCCCTCGAGCGCCAGCGCGAGACCCGGCTCCCGGTCGAGAGCGATCTCGCCGCGTCGAAGGACGCCCAGCCGGTGGAAGGATGAGCAGCCCTCATCCCAACCTGCCCGGCCAGCTCGCCGACTCCGCCACGATCGCCGACAGTCCGCAGTCCTGGCCGGTCAGCGCCACGGCCGAGGGTTTCTCGAACGCCTACTTGAAGGTCGACGTCGACACGATCGTCGATCCGGGCGGTGACGAGCACGCGCGCGTCGTGGTGCAGCCCCATGGCGCGGTGGGCGTCCTCGCCGTCGATGCCGATGACCGCGTGCTGCTCGTCGAGCAGTACCGGCATCCGGTGCGACACCGGATGCTGGAGATCCCGGCAGGCACGCTCGACGTCGCGGGGGAGAACCCCCTCGAAGCTGCCGTGCGAGAGCTGGCCGAGGAGGCCGACCTCGCCGCGGACGACTGGGCCGAGGAGCTCGAGCTGTACGCCACACCCGGCTACTCCAGCGAACGCTGGACGGTGTTCCGCGCCTCCGGCCTGCGTCCGGTTCCGCACGAAGACCGAACAGACCGGGTCGCCGAGGAAGCCGACATGACCCAGTGGTGGCTGCCGTTCGACGACGCCGTCGCGGCCGTGCTCAGCGGCCGGATCAGCGACGGGATGACGATCGCAGCCCTGCTCGCCGAACAGGTCAGACGGACGCGGGACTAGGTGTCCACGGACCTCGATCGGGCCGTGCTCGACTACCTGAGCCACCTGGGGGTCGAACGCGGCCTGGCCGACAACACCCTGCACAGCTACCGGCGCGACCTGCGTCGCTACACCGCTCACCTGCACGGACGTGGCATCGAGACGCCCGGCGCGATCGCCGAGACCGACGTGCTGGGGTTCCTCGGCGCACTCCGAACGGGCGACTCCGAGCACCCGGCTCTCGGCGCGGCCAGCGCGGCGCGGGCCGTCGTGGCCGTCCGAGGCTTCCACCGCTTCTGCCTCCGCGAGCACCTGGTGGCCACCGACGTGTCGGCCGCGGTCAAGCCACCGCGCCCGGCGGCCCGCCTGCCCAAGGCGCTGCCGCTGTCGGACGTCGAGGCCATCCTGGCGGCGTCGGGCGAAGCCGGCACCAGCCTGGCCAAGCGCGACCGGGCCCTGCTCGAGGTCTTGTATGGCACCGGTGCGCGCATCTCCGAGGCCGTCGGGCTCGACGTCGACGACCTCGATCGCACCGAGGGCACGGCACTGCTGCGCGGCAAGGGCGGGAAGCAGCGGCTCGTGCCGGTGGGCAGCTTCGCGCTCGCCGCCGTCGACGACTACCTGACGGTGGCCCGGCCGACGCTCGTCTCGGCCAAAGCCGCGTCACCGGCGATGTTCCTCAACGCCCGGGGTGGACGCCTGAGCCGGCAGAGCGCCTGGACCGTCCTGGCGAAGGCCGCGAAGCGTGCCGGCATCACCACCGAGGTGTCGCCGCACACCCTCCGGCACTCCTTCGCCACCCACTTGCTCGACGGTGGCGCCGACGTCCGCGTGGTCCAGGAGCTGCTCGGTCACGCGTCCGTGACGACCACTCAGGTCTACACGCTCGTCACCGTTGAGAAACTTCGCGAGATTTACGCCACGGCTCATCCACGCGCCTCACGGTGAGCGGTAGAGTGACGCGCAATTGCACGGCGAGGGCGAAGGACGTAGATGAGCAAGGACCTCGGACCCACTGGACGTCCGATTCCCAAGCTGCCAGAACCGACTCCTAGGCGTGCCGGACAACCCGCCACCGTCATCGCGATGTGCAATCAAAAGGGCGGTGTCGGCAAGACCACCACCACGATCACGTTGGGTGCTGCGCTGGTCGAGGCCGGGCGCAAGGTGCTGTTGGTCGACTTCGACCCGCAGGGCTCGATGACCGTCGGCCTGGGCTTCAACGCCCACGAGCTCGAGCAGAGCATCTACCACGTGCTGATGGACCGCGAGCTGGGCATCAAGGACATCGTGCTCGAGACGTCCGTCGACGGGCTCGACCTCGCTCCCTCCAACATCGACCTGTCGGCCGCGGAGATGCGGCTGGTCACCGAAGTGGGGCGTGAGCAGGCGCTCGCCCGTGTCCTGCACCCCGTTCTGCACGACTACGACATCGTGCTCATCGACTGCCAGCCGTCACTCGGCCTGCTCACCGTCAACGCCCTCACTGCGGCGGACGGCGTCATCATCCCGCTGGAGTGTGAGTACTTCGCCCTGCGCGGTGTGGCCCTGCTCAAGGAGACCATCGAGAAGGTGCGCGACCGCACGAACGTGCGGCTGCAGATCATCGGACTCCTCGGCACCATGTACGACGGACGCACCTTGCACGGACGCGAGGTCCTCCAGACCCTCGTCGAGGGCTGGGGCGATCTGGTGTTCCACACCGTCATCCGGCGCACGATCAAGTTCTCCGACTCCACCGTGGCGGGGGAGCCGATCACCGAGTTCGCCACCACGTCTCCGGGGGCGGCGTCCTACCGCCAGCTTGCGCGAGAGGTGCTGAGCCGATGCCCCGACGCGTAAACCTCCCCACGGCCGACGAGCTCTTCCGTGCCACCGCGTCTCCTCCGCGCGACGACAGCGACGATGCCGACGACGAGCCGGCGTCCAACGACGCGAGCGGCCGCGTCAAGCACAACGAGAAGATGACCGTCTACCTCACGTCCGACGAGCTGCTCGCCGTCGAGCAGGCCAGGCTCAAGCTGCGCGGCGAGCTCGGCCGCAACGTCGATCGCGGCCGACTGGTGCGCGCCGCCATCGCGATCGCGCTGGGTGACCTCGAGGCACGCGGCACCGACAGTGAGATCGCCCAGCGGCTGAGCGCGTCATGAGTGCCGCGCGTGAGCGCGCCCTCGACATCGTGGATGAAGATGCCGCCGCCGCGACGGCCGGCTTCTCGGTCAGCCTGGGGGTGTTCGAGGGCCCGTTCGACCTGCTGCTGTCGTTGATCTCCAAGCACACGCTCGACATCACCGAGGTCGCGTTGTCGCAGGTCACCGACGAGTTCATCGGCTACATCAAGGACTTCGGCGACGACCTCGAGCAGACGACGCAGTTCCTGCTCGTGGCCTCCACGCTGCTCGACCTCAAGACGGCCCGGCTGCTGCCACAGGGCGACGTGGAGGACGAGGACGACCTCGCACTCCTCGAGGCTCGCGACCTGCTGTTCGCCCGCCTGATGCAGTACCGCGCCTTCAAGCAGGTCGCCGGCCTGATCGCCACGCGCCTGGCCGAGGAGCAGAGCCGCCACCCGCGCTCGGTGACCCTGGAGCCCCGGTTCGCCGAGCTGCTGCCCGAGGTCATCATGTCGATCGGTCCGGACGACCTCGCCCTGCTCGCGGCGGCGACCCTCGAGCCCAAGCCGGTGCCGGTGCTGTCCCTGGCCCACCTGCACGCGCCTCGGGTGAGCGTGCGCGAGCAGGCCCATCTCGTCGTCGACCGGCTGCGCCGGCAGGGCAGCATCACGTTCCGGGCCCTTGCCGCCGATGCCGACGTCGTCACCACCGTGGCCCGGTTCCTCGCGGTTCTGGAGCTCTTCCAGAAGGGCGTGCTGAGCTTCGACCAGGCCACACCGCTCGGCGACCTGCACCTGCGCTGGACCGGCACGGACGAGGGCGACATCGACGTCGGCGAGGAGTTCGACGACCCGCAACCGTCCGCGACGCGTCCCGAGCTGACCGCCGTGGCCGACCTGCCCGATGACGAGACGACCACCGAGACGCTCGAGGATGCCGATGTCTGAGTCCGCACCGCCGAACGGCCCGCAGGAGCTCGAGCTGGGTACGCTCGAGCTGCGCCCGGCCCTGGAGGCCGTGCTCATGGTGGCCGACCAGCCGCTCGACCACCTCACGCTGGCCCAGGCCGTCGGGCATCCACCGCCGGACGTCGAGAAGGCCCTGGCCGAGCTGGCCCAGGAGTACACCGACCAGGAGCGCGGCTTCGAGCTGCGCAATGTCGGCGGGGGATGGCGGTACTTCACGCGCGACGCCTACGCGTCTGCCGTGGAACGGTTCGTGCTCGACGGCCAGCAGGCGCGGCTCACGCAGGCGGCGCTCGAGACGCTCGCGGTGATCGCGTACCGCCAGCCGGTCAGCCGATCGCGCGTCTCTGCGATCCGCGGCGTCAACGTCGACGGCGTGGTCCGCACGCTGGTGACCCGTGGGCTCGTCGAGGAGGCGGGCATCGACGCCGAGAGCGGCGCCATCCTGTACCGCACGTCGAGCTACTTCCTGGAGCGCATGGGCCTGGCCGACCTCTCCGAGCTGCCCGACATCGCCCCGATGCTCCCGGAGATCGAGGAGATGGGCGAGGACGACTGGACCGAGTCGGTCGGGGTTCCCATGGACGAGCCCACCATGGACGAGCCCACCATGGACGAGCCCACCAAGAACGAGCACAGCATCGATCCCGAAAGATCCGTCCGCGGGCTCCTCCACCAGTGACTGAGCCGCAGTCGGTCGAGGGCGTCCGCCTGCAGAAGGTGCTCGCCCAGGCCGGGATCGCCAGCCGGCGACGGTGCGAGCAGCTCATGGCGGAGGGGCACGTCGAGGTCAACGGCGAGATCATCACGCAGATGGGGGCGCGGGTCGACCCCGTGAACGACGTGATCCGCGTCGACGGGCGTCGCGTCCCACCCGCCACCGATCAGGCGTACCTGCTGCTCAACAAGCCACGCGGTGTCGTCACGTCGATGTCGGACGAGCGCGGCCGACCCGACCTCCAGTCCCTCCTGGCCGGCCGTCCGGAGCGGCTGTTCCACGTCGGGCGGCTCGACACCGACACGTCCGGACTGCTGATCGTCACCAACGACGGCGACCTGGCCCACAAGCTGGCCCACCCGTCGTTCGAGGTCGCCAAGACGTACGTGGCGCTCGTGGCGGGCGACGTGGCCGACAGCGTCGGCACCCGGCTGCTCGAAGGCATCGAGCTCGACGACGGCCCCGCCCAGGTCGACCGCTTCCGGGTGATCGACCGCTCCCGCGGACGTTCGCTGGTCGAGATCGAGCTGCACATCGGCCGCAACCGCATCGTGCGCCGGATCCTCGACCGCGTCGGGCACCCGGTCGAGGAGCTCACCCGCACGGCCTTCGGGCCGCTGAAGCTCGGCGATCTTGCGGTCGGCACGACTCGCGAGCTGTCGCGCGACGAGATCGGGGCGCTCTTCGATAGCGTGGACACATGAGCTTTTCCCCGGAAAACCGCGCGCCCGCGTGCGCGTTGCGCGCGAGGTGTTCCGCCAGTGGCGCGCGCTTTCCCGGGGGCCCCGCATGAACACACCCGAATCCGTGCTGGTCATCGGGTGTGGGCTCATCGGCACCTCGATCGCGCTCGCCCTGCGTGAGCACGGTGTCGACGTGCATCTGGAGGACATCAGCCGCTCGAACCTCGAGCTCGCGGTTTCGCGGGGCGCAGGGAGCGCGGTGCCGCCCTCCGCTCCCGACCTCGTCGTCGTCGCGGTGCCCCCGTCGAGCGTCGTCGACGCCGTCGGGCGTGCACTCGAAAGCTGGCCGAGCGCCGTCGTCACGGACGTGGCCAGCGTGAAGTCGGACCTCGCCACACGCATCGCCACGCTGCCCGGTGCCGAGCGCTACGTCGGAAGCCATCCGATGGCCGGCAGCGAACGATCCGGGCCCATGGCCGCCTCGGCGCGCCTGTTCGAGGGCCGACCGTGGGCCATCACGCCCTCGGACGGTGCGGACGAGCAGCTGGTGCAGATCGTCGAGGCCGTGGCCGGGCTGGTCGACGCGGTGCCGATCACGATGGACGCGGAGTCGCACGACCGCGCCGTGGCCCTGGTGTCCCACGTGCCGCACGTCCTGAGCGTGCTGGCCGCCGCTCGTCTCGCCGACGCTCCGAGCTCGCACCTGTCCCTGGCGGGTCCGGGCCTGCGCGACGTCACGCGCGTCGCCGGCGCCGACACCGCGCTGTGGTCCGACATCCTGCGCAGCAACGCGGGGGAGGTGCGCCTGCTCCTCGAGCTGGTACGCACGGATCTCGACGGCCTGATCGACGCTCTCAGTGGCGACGAACCCACCGTGTCCGACGTGCTCGAGTCCGGCCGTGCGGGCACCCGGCTCATCCCCGGCAAGCACGGCGAGCGTCCGATCGAGCTGGCCACCGTCTTCGTGCCGATCGCCGACCATCCGGGCGAGCTGCAGCGTCTCATGGTCCATACGGGAGAATCGGACGTGAACATCGAGGACCTCCGGATCGACCACGAGCTCGGCCGGCCGGTGGGCCTCGTCGAGATCGCGGTCCTCACCGAGCGCGCCGATGCCCTTGTCCACGCCCTGACCGCACGCGGCTGGTCCGCCTACCGCTGAGGAGGAACCCTTGAGCCCCCGTCCCGAGCGTTCTGCTCTCGTGGTCGCCGTCGACGGACCGTCCGGGTCAGGCAAGTCGAGCACCGCCCGCAGCGTCGCCGATCGCCTGGGCCTGGCCTATCTCGACACCGGAGCGATGTACCGCGCCATGACGTGGGCCTTGCTGCAGCGAGGCACCGAACTGGACGATCCCGAGGCCATCGCGCGCGATGCCGCCGACGTCGTCATTGCCTCCGGCACCGATCCGATGGCTCCCACGATCGAGGTCGACGGCCAGGACGTGTCAGGACCGATCCGTGGCGCCGACGTCACGGACAACGTCAGCCTGGTCGCCGCCGTGCCCCGCGTGCGCGAGCTGCTCGTCAAGCGCCAGCGCGACACGGTCGACGCCGCGCTGGGCGGCATCGTCGTGGAAGGACGCGACATCGGCTCGGCCGTCGTCCCCGACGCACCCGTCAAGGTCTATCTGGTCGCCGACCCGGCGGCCCGTGCGGCCAGGCGCGCGGCGGAGCTCGGCGACATCGACGCCACGGCCACCGAGGCCGATCTCGCCCGACGCGACGAGATCGACTCCACCCGCGCGGCCTCACCGCTCGCCAAGGCCCCCGACGCCGTGGAGATCGACGGCACCCACCTGACCCTCGAGCAGGTCGTCGACGCGATCGTCGCGCTCGTGGAGGACGTCACCCAGGCGGACCCGCGATGAGCGACCAGATCCTCTCGACCGCCCAGCTGGCCCGACCGCGCGGCCTGCCGGAGAACGGGTTGCGGACCCTGCGCCGGTACGCCCAGCCGTGGCTCGACCGGCGGTGGGAGATCCACCAGCGCGGAGAGTCCAACGTGCCGGACGAGGGCCCCGCGATCCTCGCCTCGAACCACATCGGCTGGCTCGACGGGCCGCTGCTCTTCCTCAAGGCCCCGCGGCCCGCGCATGCGCTGGTCAAGAGCGAGGCGTTCGTGGGACGCACGGGCAGGCTTCTGAACTATGCCGGCCAGATCAAGCTCGACCGCCGCCACACCGATGTGGGTGCACTGCGCTCTGCCGCCGACTCGCTGGCCGCGGGGCAGGTCGTCATCGTGTACCCCGAGGGACGCCGGGGCGACGGCGAGCTGCGCAGGATCAAGAACGGCATCAGCTGGCTGGCGCTCGTCAGTGGCGCCCCGATCGTGCCCGTGGCCATCTTCGGAACCCGTGAGCCCGGTGGCGCCTCGGAGTCCCGCCCGCAGAAGGGTGCCCGCATCGACGTCGTGTACGGCGAACCCATCCAGTTCCCGATGGCGCCGTGGCCGCGCACGCCCGAGATGCTCAGTGACGTCACCGACCAGGTCCTCGACCGCATGCGCCAGCACCTCAACTGGGCGAAGGGCGCCACCGGTCGCGGCCTTCCCGGACCTCTTCCGTCGGGCTCGACCAGTGACTGAACCTCCCATGGAATCCAGCGCAGACTCTGGCCCCGTTCCCGTGCTGGCCGTCGTCGGCCGGCCCAACGTGGGCAAGTCCACGCTCGTCAACCGCATCCTCGGCCGCCGCGAAGCCGTCGTGGAGGACGTTCCCGGCGTCACCCGCGACCGTGTCCCGTACGAAGCCGACTGGAACGGTCGCGCGTTCACCATCGTCGACACCGGCGGATGGGACCCGGATGCCCGAGGCCTGGCCGAGCGGATCGCCGCCCAGGCCGAGATCGCTGCTCAGCTCGCCGATGCGGTGCTGTTCGTCGTCGACGCCACGGTCGGCATCACCGACGCCGACGAAGCCGTCGTCCGCATCCTCAGGACGACCAAGAAGCCCGTCATCCTCGCGGCGAACAAGGTCGACGACCAGCGCGGCGAGCTCGAGGCCGCCTCCTTGTGGAACCTGGGCCTCGGGCAGCCGTACCCGATCTCGGCGCTGCACGGGCGGGGGAGTGGCGACCTCCTCGACGCCGTGCTCGACGCGCTGCCGGATGCGCCACCGGACAGGGACCCCGTCGGCGGACCGCGCCGGGTCGCGATCGTCGGCAAGCCCAATGTCGGCAAGTCGAGCCTGCTCAACCAGCTGGCGGGGGAGGACCGCGTCGTCGTCGACGACGTGTCGGGCACGACGGTCGATCCCGTCGACGAGCTGGTCGAGCTCGGCGGCCGGCTGTGGCGCTTCATCGACACCGCCGGCATCCGCAGGCGGGTGCGCGAGGCGTCCGGCCACGAGTACTACGCCAGCCTGCGCACCAGCTCGGCGATCGAGCGCGCCGAGGTCGCGGTCATGATCGTCGACGCCAGCCAACCGCTCACCGAGCAGGACACCCGCATCATCAGCTCGGTGGCCGAGACGGGGCGCGCCCTCGTCATCGCCTTCAACAAGTGGGACCTCGTCGACGACGAGCGGCGGTACTACCTCGAGCGCGAGATCGACCGTGAGCTCGTCCAGGTGGCGTGGGCGCCACGCATCAACGTCGCGGCCCGCACCGGGTGGCACGTCGATCGCCTGGTCCGAGCACTCGACTCCGCCCTGGACGGCTGGGAGACCCGCATCGGCACGGGCGCCCTGAACGCGTTCCTCGGCCGGCTCGTGGCCGAGCATCCCCACCCGGTGCGCGGCGGCAAGCAGGCGAAGATCCTCTTCGGCACCCAGGCCTCGGTGGCGCCACCGACGTTCATCCTGTTCACGTCGGGCAAGCTCGAGGCGTCCTACCTGCGCTTCATCGAGCGTCGTCTCCGGGAGGAATTCGGGTTCGTGGGCTCCCCGATCCACATCATGCAGCGCCCCCGCGAGAAGCGCCGCCGCTGACCCGGGCGGGGTGCGTGAGACGCGTTCCCGCTGAGGTAGGGTTACCGCTGGTAAACGGGCTGTGGCGCAGTTTGGTAGCGCACGTGACTGGGGGTCACGGGGTCGCAGGTTCAAATCCTGTCAGCCCGACCGCGAGTGTCCGGGTGCGGCGCCTGGGCGGAGACGGCGGGTTCTCACCCGTGACGATGACCCGGGTCTGCTGCCCCGGCCAGGGGACTACCCCAACCCAACGATGGAGCGTCCGTGACCGCATCTGACAGCATCCCCTTCGCATCGGAACAGACCTCATTTCTTTCCGACGGCACTCAGTGTGCGGCCACCGTGTTTCGTCCGGAAGAGTCCGCAGAGTTGCCGATACCGGCGATCGTGATGGCGCACGGCTTCGGGTCTCCACGCGCCTTGCGCCTCTACGCATACGCGGAGCGTTTCGCGGCGGCGGGCTATGCAGCCGTGGTGTTCGACTATCGAGGGTTCGGCGACAGCGATGGCGAGCCACGCCAGCTCTTGGACGTCTCCATGCAGCACGCCGATTGGAAGGCAGCGCTGACGTTTGCGCGTTCGATTCCAGGGATTGATGCCAACAAGATCGTGGCGTGGGGAACGTCATTCGGTGGCGGACATGTCCTCACCGTCGCCGGACGCGGTGAGTCGCTTGCCGCTGTCATCGCACAAGTGCCGCACATCAGTGGTCCCGCGGCTGTGCGAGCGACCGGATTCGCCTCCTCGCTCAGAATCGCTCCGTACGCCATGCGCGATCAGATCAACGGGTTCCTGGGACGGCAACCTGTGTACGTGCCGCTGGTGGGCCGACCCGGCGATCTTGGGATCATGACGACACCTGATGCACTGCCCGGGCTGGAGCAGCTCATCGTCGCCTCAAACCTCGAAGCAGACGCCTATCGCCAAGATGTTGCGGCACGGATCGGCCTCAAGATCGGTCTGTACTCACCCCAGCGGGTCGTGTCGAAGATCGGCTGCCCCACCCTGATCCAGATCGCCAGGCACGACGCCATCACGCCGTGCGCCGTCGCCGAAAGGGCGGCTCGACGTATCCCTCACGCGACAGTCCGCATCTACGATTGCAGCCATTTCGACCCCTACGTCGACCCCGCGTTCACCAACATCATCGCCGACCAGCTCGCCTTCCTTCGAGAGAACGTCCCAGCGCAGTAATGGCACGAAGGACCGCCCCGCTCACGCGGCGGAGATAGCCGCGGGGCGTCGCGCCTGACCTCCACATTGCCTTTCGACGAGCCGTGCGCGCGGCGTGGTGTGTGGCGGCTGCTCGCGGCGCCCATCCGTCATGTTCTCCTCCCATGCCGCTCCTAGACAGAGGACGACAAAACGACGTGCCGACAGCTGGTCGCGCCGCCGGAACCCGAGTGCGTGCAACCCACGGTGGGTGAGGGCGGATACCCGATCGAAGGGAAGGTCTCATGAGACTGGACGACAAGATCGAGACAAGGCCGACGATCTGAATGGCAAGCGCGAGAGAAGTGACGCTGCCCGCCCCTTCAGGGCCCGACAGGCTGACCCAGGCTGATCGCCGCGCGCGGACCCGGTACGCCCTGCTGGAAGCGACGGCGAGAGGTCTGTCCCGTCATGGATACGGGAATCTCGTCCTGGAGCAGGTGGCGAGTGAAGCCGGATACTCGCGAGGAGCCCTGTATCACCTCTTCGCCGACAAGGAGGAGCTGGCGCTGGCGGTGGTGCACTGGCTGGAGCAGACCTGGTACGACGAGGTGGGCCGCCTCCTCGTCGAGGAGCCCGACCCTGTGGAAGCGCTGCTGGCGGTGGCGAGAGGAAGCGCCATCTACAGTCGCCGCGAGATCGCCCGCGTCCTGATGACGCTCAGGGCCGAGTTCGACGGCCGCGACCACCCCATCGGTGAGGCGGTCAAGCAAACCGTTGACCGTGTCGCCAAGGACTGCGCGCGACTCATCGCCGCCGGACGAAAAACAGGGGCCATCCCACCAGGTCCGCCACCCGCTGCGCTGGCGCTCGCCTATCTGGGCGCGATCGAAGGGGTCGTGATCTACCTTGCCGGGCACGATCCCCATGACGTCGTCCTCGCAGAACGGGCCGCCCGGGGCGTTCTTGACTTGATCGCGACGTGAGCCTGAGCGCGAACTGCCCAGTTACGACCGTGCGCGGACGCTAGGCCGCTACCTGGGCTCACGGGGTCGCAGGGTCACATCCTGTCAGCCCGACCGTGCAGTCCCGCCGTCCGAGACCTGTGACGCAACCGGGCCGGTGGAGCTCCGCAGCACCAGCTCGGTGGGGAGCAGCACCTGAGGTGCTGCGTCCTTGCTGCGGATCGGGGCGACCGAGTCCAGGAGGATCTCCATCGCGGCGCGTCCGACATCCGCGTGGGCTCCGCCCAGCGTGGTCAGGCTCGGGGTGGCGAGGTCCGCGGCGAAGATGTCGTCGAAGCCGACCACGCTGACGTCCTCCGGGACACGGACCGACCGCTGGGTCAGGCGCTGCACGACGCCGAGCGCCAGCAGGTCGTTGTGGGCGACGATCGCCGTGGCGCCGGCGTTCAGGGCCGCGTCCGCTGCCGCCCCGCCCTGGGAGACGCGCGGGGTGAACGGCCCCAAAGATTGCGCGCCGAGCCCGAGCTCCTCCGCTGCTGCCTGCAGCGCCGACCACCGGGTTGCGGCCATCCAGGAGTTCCTCGGGCCGGCCAGATAGACCAGGTCGCGATGGCCCAGCGACGCGAGGTGGTCCACGATCTGGCGGCAGCCGGTGACATGGTCGAGCACGACGCTGGGGAGGCCTGCGAGCTCCCGGTTCATGAGCACCAGTGGCCGTTGGGCGGCGATCTGCTCCAGGTTCTCGTCCGGGAGCCGGCTGGCGGCGAGGAGGAACCCGTCGACCGACGACACCAGCCGCTGGATCTGGTCGTACTCGATGCGGGGAGACTCCTCGGCGTTGACCAGGACGAGGGTGTACTCCGAGGCCCGGGCACGCATCTCGGCTCCGCGAATGAGCTCGAAGTAGTGCGGGTTCGTGATGTCGGAGACCACCATCGCCACGGTGTGGTTCCGACCGGACAGCAACGCCCTGGCGTGGGGGTTCGGCCGGTATCCGAGCTCGGCGGCGACCGCCAGCACGTGCTCCCGCGTGCGGGAGCTGACCCGCGACGGCGTCGAGAAGGCCCGGGAGACGGTGGACGTGGCGACCCCCGCGGCTTCGGCGACGTCGTAGATGGTGGGATCGGCCACGGGGCCAATCAACCCGCTTTGGCAACAAATGGCAACCCCTTGGCATGTCTTGCCGCAGGATCCCTAGGTTCGCGGTTATGACTCCCATCACGCTCGCGCGATGCGGCAGGGATTTCCGGTGAGGTCGTTCTTCACCGAGCCGCCGGCATGGGTGTCCAGGACCGTCCGGGTCGTCACGGCGATCGAGCTGACGATCGGGGCTCTGGCCCTGCTGGTGATCTTCTTCCTGGTTCTCGTCCAGGCGGGTCAGCGCTACCTGCCCTTCGAGGGCTGGTCGTGGACCGGCGAGCTGGCACGGTTCTCGCTGGTCTGGCTGACGTTCGTGGTCGCGGGGGTGCTCGTCACCAGCGACTCACACATCGCCCTCGAGATGGTCGACTCCGTCCGCAGCCCACTCATCCGTCGTGTCGTCCGGGTGATCTCCTGCCTCGTGGTCGCCACGATCGGCGTCGGCCTCACCGCCGAGGCCTGGGAGCTCACGATGAGCCAGGGCGTCCTGAAGTCGCCGGCGATGCGGATGCCCATGTCATGGCTCTACGGCATCTCCCTGATCGGGTTCGTCAGCACGACGATCCGGGCGGCCGTCGCGGCGGTCGTGTTCGCCGTCGTCGGCGTGCCCGAGCCCAGCCCCGAAGACGAGGAGCTGGGCGTCGCATGAGCCTGCTGGTCCTGACGCTGCTGATCACCCTGCTGCTGGTCATCCGGGTGCCGATCGCCTTCGCGTTCATCGGTCCGGCGCTGGCCTACATGCTCACGACCGACCAGTCGCTGGGGCTCGCCCTGCGCCTGGTCGCCAGCTCGACCGCCAGCTTCCCGCTCCTCGCCGTGCCGCTGTTCATCCTGCTGGGCTGCCTGGCCAACCATGCCGGCATCGCCGACCGGCTGTTCGACTTCGCCCTCGCGTTGCTGGGCAGGGTGCGGGGGAGCCTGGGGTACGTCAGCATCGGCGTGAGCCTCGGCTTCTCCTGGATGAGCGGTTCCGCCGTGGCCGACGCCGCCGCGCTCGGCAAGCTCCAGATCCCGGCGATGCTGCGGAACGGCTACTCGAGGAAGTTCGCGCTGGGCGTCACCGGGTCGGCCGCGCTGATCGCTCCGGTGATGCCGCCGAGCATCCCCGCCGTCATCTACGCGGGGCTGGCCGCCGTCTCGACGGGAGCGCTGTTCGCGGCGTCGGTGGTGCCGGCACTGCTGATGGGGCTGGGACTGGCCGTCGTCGTGTTCATCTGGGTCCGGAGGGACCCCAACATCGTCCGGACCGAGTTCAGCTGGGACCGAGTCTGGGAGACCGGACGACGTGTCATCGCGCCCATGGGTGCGCCGATCCTCATCCTGGGCGGCATCCTCGGCGGCATCTTCACGCCGACCGAGGCGGCCGCAGTCGGCGCGGCCTACATGGTGGTCCTGGGCTTCGCCTATCGGACGCTCTCGTTCCGCGACATGCCGAAGGTGCTCACCGAGACGGTCGTGACGACCGGAGCCATCATGCTGATCGTCGCCTCGGCGAACCTGCTCGGCTACATCTTCGCGCGGGAGCAGGTGCCGCAAGCCATCTCCGAGTGGATGCTCGGGCTCACGTCCGACGCCACGGTCTTCCTGCTGCTGGTCTTCGCGCTGTCGATGGTGCTCGGCACCGCCCTGGACGCGATCGCCGTGCTGACGCTCACGGTGCCGATCCTGCTCCCGATCAGCGAGCAGTACCACGTCGACCCGATTGCCCTCGGCGTGCTCATGATCGTGTCCCAGATGATCGGGCTGCTCACCCCACCGGTGGGCACCGTCATCTTCGTCCTCCAGGCCATCGCCAAGGCCAGGATGTCGGAGGTCTTCTGGGGATCCGTCCCGTTCATGATCCCGCTGCTGCTGCTGTGCGTCGCCATCATCTTCTGGCCGGACGCGATCCTCTACCTGCCGAAAAGACTGAACCTGTGACCACGACCTACGGCTCCTCCGACCGACGCCGCTCCTTCCTGGCGGGGCTCCTCGGTCAGGGCATCAAGCCGTCCCTGACCCCTGAGCTGCACGAGCGGGAGGCCGAGCGCCAGGAGATCCGCTACGTGTACAAGAGCGTCGAGCTCGACGATCGGCACGCCACGCCGGAACATCTCCGCCACCTGCTCGACTTCGCCGTCGAGCTGGGCTTCGACGGTCTGAACGTCACGCATCCGATCAAGCAGGCGATGGTCCCGCTGGTGGACCGCGTGACCTCCGAGGCCCGCGCGATCGGCGCGATCAACACGGTCCTGATCGATGACGGCGTGACCACGGGCCACAACACCGATGTCACCGGTTTCGCCAAGGCCTTCCGCGAGGGACTGCCGGACGCGGCGATCGACGACGTGGTGCTGCTGGGCGCCGGTGGCGCAGGCACGGCGGTGGCGAACGCCATGGTGCGGCTCGGCGTGCGACGCCTGCGCGTCGTCGACCCTGACGCCGAGCGCTCCGAGACCCTCGTGCGCTCGGCCGGCCTGCTGTCGCAGGACGCCGACGTGGGGACCCTGACGGCGGACGATCTTCCGGATGCGCTGACGAACGCGTCAGGCCTCATCAATGCCACGCCGGTTGGCATGGCCGACCATCCCGGCAGCCCGGTCTCACCCGAGCTGCTCCAGCCGAGCCTCTGGGTGGCCGACATCGTCTACCGGCCACTCATGACCGAGCTCTTGCGAGCGGCGGGCACGCTCGGGTGCCAGACGCTCAGCGGAGCGGGCATGGCCGTCCACCAGGCCGCCGACTCGTTCGAGCTGATCACCGGACGTCCTGCTCACCGGGACGCCATGTTTCGTGACTTCGACCAAATGGTCGAGGCCGAGGTCGACGAGACCGCCCACCGCGCCAGTCCACCTGCTCGGGAACCATCCAGAGAGAGGAACGAATGATGAAAGCACGAACGAAACGAAGGGGCGTCGCGCTCGTTGCTGGTGCCGTCGCTCCACTCATGGTGCTCACCGCCTGCGGCGGGGACGACGGAGGCAAGAAGGGCGGGAAGGTCGAGATCTCCCTGGCCCACAGCTACACCGAGGCCCAGCCCCAGCACCGATGCGGCGCGAAGGTCATCGCGGACGAGGTCGAGAAGGCTGATGTCGGCATGACCGTCAAGATCTTCCCGGCCAGCCAGCTGGGTGCTGACGCCGACCGGATCGGCTCGGTGGTCTCCGGTGACGTCGACATGGACATCCAAGGCGCCTCCGCACTCGGCGCGGTCTACGAACCGGTCGCCACGCTGGACGCCGCGTACGCGTTCGACGATGCCGACCACCTCGCCAGGTATGCCGAGAGCGACGCCTCGAAGAAGCTGGTCACGTCGTTCGCGGACGAGACGGGCATCCAGACGCTCGGCATGTGGTCTGCCGGGATGCGGCAGTTCACGGCCAACAAGCCGATCCGCAAGCCCAGCGATCTCAAGGGTCTGCGCGTGCGGTTCGCCAACTCGCCGCAGTTCCTGATGAACGCGAAGGCCCTCGGCGCCAACGCCACCGAGGTCGCCTACGAGGAGCTGTTCCTGGCACTCCAGCAGGGCACGGTCGACGCGCAGGAGAACCCGATCGTCAACATCGACGCCATCAGCCTCGACGAGGTGCAGAAGTACATCAGCCTGTCGTCGCACCAGGCCAACTCCAACCTCGTGATCATCGGCAAGGTCTGGGACGAGCTGTCGGCCGAGCAGAAGAAGGTCCTGCAGGCCGCCGTCGACAAGGCCGTCGACCAGGTCCCGGGATGCGTGGACGAGGACGAGCAGAAGACGCTCGCCAAGTGGAAGAAGTCCGGCTCGCTGAAGGTCGTCGACGACGTCGACGTCGAGGCGTTCCGCACCCAGGTCGACTCCTACCTGCGGAAGAACTTCAACAAGGAGCAGCTGGCGGTGTACGAGGGCATCCGGGAATCCGCCAAGTGACCGTGGTGGGGGAGGTGCAGACCTTCAAGGGACCCGTCGACATCGACGACCTGGGGACGACGCTCATCCATGAGCACGTCTTCGTCGGCGACACCGAGCTGGACCTGAACTTCCCCCACCCCGAGTGGAACGAACCGAAGCTGGTCGACGCGGCGGTCGCGGGTCTCGAACGGCTGTGGGATCTCGGCGTCCGGACGGTCGTCGACCTGACGGTTCTCGGACTGGGTCGGGACGTCACTCGGGTCGCCGCCGTCGCCGCCCGCACCAAGGTGAACCTGGTGGCATCGACCGGCTACTACACGGCCGACGTCCTGCCGCCGTACTTCCACGCGCACGGCCCCGGCCTGCTCGTGGACGAGCCCGAGCCCCTGGTCGAGATGTTCGTCCGGGACATCGAGAAGGGTGTTGCGGACACCGGAGTACGCGCGGGCATGTTGAAGGTCGTCACGGACCGTCCGGGCATGACCCCCGACGTGGAGCGCGTCATGGTCGCCGCGGCAAAAGCGCACCAGCAGACCGGCGTTCCCATCACGACGCACACGCACGCGCGATCGCACAACGGCCGAGACCAGCTCGCCTTCTTCATCCGTCACGGTGTGGCGGCCGAGCGGTTGATCATCGGGCACTGCGGCGACAGCGAGGACCTCGACTACCTGCGCGAGCTGATGGACGCGGGGGCCACCATCGGCATGGATCGGTTCGGCATGGAGCACGTGCTTCCGGACGACCGGCGTGTCCGAACCGTGCTCGAGCTGCTGCGGCTGGGGTACGCCGAGCGAATGGTGCTGTCCCACGACGCCGCGTTCTTCAGCCGTGTGACACCACCGTCATGGCGGGCCGAGCACACCCCGAACTGGCACATGGAGAACATCCCGAGCCGTATCGTCCCGCAGCTGCGCGAAGGAGGCGCGACGGAGCAGGACGTCCACGAGATGCTGGTGGTCAATCCCGCCCGGCTGCTTGCGCCAGCGCTCACGGGCCATGGTGCGCGGGAGACCCCATGACCCTGCGCACGTCGATCGCGACGGTGTGCCTGAGCGGGTCCCTGACCGACAAGCTGCACGCCTGCGCTGAGGCGGGGTTCGATGGCGTCGAGATCTTCGAGCCCGACCTCGTCGCCTCGTCGTCGAGCCCGGACGAGATCATCGCCCTGGCCCGTCGCCTCGACCTGACGCTCGACCTCTACCAGCCGTTCCGCGACGCCGAGGGGGTGACCGAGGACGTCTTCACGTCGGTCCTGCATCGGGCCCGGTCGAAGTTCCAGCTCATGCAACGGCTGGGCATCGACACGATGCTCGTGTGCAGCAACGTCGGCACGGCCACCGTGGACGACGACGAGGTGTCGGCCTCCCAGCTTCGGCGCCTGGGCGACGTGGCCGAGCAGCACGGCGTCCGCCTGGCGTTCGAGGCGCTGGCGTGGGGCCGGTTCATCGACGACTACCGGCGCGCGTGGCGGGTCGTCGAGCTGGCGCACCATCCCGCGGTCGGCGTGTGCCTCGACAGCTTCCACATCCTCTCCCGCGGTCACGACCCCGCGCAGATCGAGCAGATCCCTGGGGAGAAGATCTTCTTCCTGCAGCTGGCGGATGCCCCGGCGCTGACGATGGATGTGCTGTCGTGGAGTCGCCACCACCGTCTCTTCCCGGGTGAGGGTGCGTTCGACCTGCCGCACTTCGTCGGCCACGCGCTGGCCGCGGGCTACCGAGGGCCGATCTCGCTGGAGGTCTTCAACGACACGTTCCGGCAGACCGACGTGCTGCGCACCGCCCAGCAGGCCAAACGATCCCTGACCTGGCTCGAGGACCAGGTGGCCCGGCTGCCTCTGGAGGCGTCTCGGCCCGATCGTCCGTCGCGGCTGCCCGACGTCGAGCAGCCGACCGACTTCGACTTCGTCGAGGTGAAGGCCGAGGATGCCGGCGACGTCGACGTGATGCTGCGCCAGCTCGGCTTCACGTTCCGGGGCCATCACCGCAGCAAGCCGGTGCGGCTGTGGACCCAGGGCCGGGCCCGAGTGGTGTGCAACGAGCAGCAGGCCCGCGATTGGGTGCCGACGATCGCCGCGGTGGGCTTCGAGGTCGCAGACCCGGCAGCGTCCGCAGATCGTGCCCGCCGGCTCGACGCACCCGCGGTGTACCGGCGGACGCTGGCGACCGAGGAGGACCTGGCCGCGTTCCAGGCACCCGACGGCACCGAAGTCTTCCTGGCCGATGTCGCCGACGGCGACACGCGATGGGTGCCGGAGTTCGAAGGGGGAGAGGACGACCTCGACGACGGCCTCCTCACACGAGTCGACCACATCAACCTCGCCCATCCGTGGCAGACCTTCGACGAGGCCGTCCTGTTTTACAGCAGCGTCCTCACGCTGGAGTCCGGCAGCAGCCAGGACGTGGCGGCGCCGTCCGGGCTGGTGCGCAGCCAGGTGGTCCGCAGTCACGACGGGGCGGTCCGTCTCGCTTTGAACGTGGCCCCGATGGCGTTCGACCGCCCGCACGGCTTCCCACAGCACGTGGCCTTCTCGAGCCCGGACGTCATGGCCGTCGCGCGTGCGGCCCGCGACCGGGGACTGGGTCTCCTGCCGATCCCGGCGAACTATTACGACGACCTGGCTGCCCGGTATGACCTCCCGACCGACGTCGTCGGGGAGATGCAGGAGCTTGGCGTGCTCTACGACCGCGACGACCACGGCGACTTCACGCACTTCTACACGGCGACCGTCGGCTCCGTCTTCTTCGAGGTCGTACAGCGTCGTGGCGGATACGACGGGTACGGAGCCACCAACGCCCCCGTCCGGCTCGCCGCGCAGCATGCGCCCGACGCCCGCGACTGATCGAATACCGGTCGACTGGACACGGGGCTACTCTGCCGACATGACGGACGAAGCCGATCTCACGGTGGCGGTCACCGGCCCGACCGGCACGTTCGGCGTGGCCCTGATGCCGTTGCTCCAGGACGACGAGAAGGTCGCCCGGATCATCGGCATCGCCCGTCGGCCCTTCGACCCGGCCGAACGAGGCTGGACCAAGATGGAGTACCGCCAGGGAGACGTGCGCGATCCCGCGGCCCTCGAGGCGGCGTTCGACGGCGCCGACGTCGTCGTGCACCTCGCCTTCCTGATCATCAGCGGCAACAAGGAGACCACCCAGGCGATCAACGTCGAGGGCACGCTGAATGCGTTCCGCGCGGCGGCCGAGGCAGGAGCGCGACGGTTCGTCTACGCGTCCTCGATCGCGGCCTACGGCTTCCACCACGACAATCCGATCGGCATGAAGGAGGACTGGCCGACCCGACCGGCGGAGCGCCTGTTCTACGCCCAGGAGAAGGCCGAGCTGGAGCACCTGCTCCAGGCCGAGGCCGAGAAGCATCCGGAGACCGATCTCTACCTGCTGCGTCCACCGATCGTGCTCGGTCCGGACGCGGTCGGCGCCAAGGCCCAGCTGTCGCCCGGCCTCCTGCAGCTGCTCCAGACGGTGCACAGCGGGATTCGTCGACTCCGCGTGGTCCCAGCGGTGGCCCCTGACCTGCCCATGCAGCTGATCCATCAGGACGACGTGGCCGCCGCCCTGCAACTGTGCGTGGACGCGGCCGGACCGCCGGGCGCCTACAACATCGCAGCCGACGACGTCGTGAACGGGGCCGACGTGCTGCGCGAGCTCGGCTTCCTGCCGCTGGCGGTCCCGGGGAAGCCCGTCGCGGCCGTCGCCCGCGCGATCTCGTCGCTGCCGTTCCTGCCGTCGGGCATGCAATGGGTCGAGGCGATGAGCCATCCGGCCATCATGGACACGACCAAGGCGCGCACCGAGCTGGGATGGGCACCGAAGCACTCGGCCCTCGAGTCCCTCCGCGCCTCGCTCCCGCAGTAGCGAGGAGGCCGTCAGGCCTTCAGCGCACCGGCCAGGGCGTCGATGGCGTGGTCGATCTCCTCGCGCGTGATGACCAGTGGGGGAGCGATGCGCAAGGTGCGCTCGTGGGTCTCCTTGCACAAGACCCCTTGGTCGCGCAGCGCCATCGAGACCTCGCGACCGGTCTTGGCGGTGGGGTCGATGTCGACGCCGGCCCAGAGCCCGCGCCCACGGACCTCGGCGACGCCCAGCCCGGAGAGCTCGTGCAGCCGGTCGTGGAGGTGGTGGCCGAGCTCGGTCGAGCGCTGCTGGAACTCACCCGTGGCCAGCAGCTTGACGACCGCGCGACCCACCGCACAGGCCACGGGATAGCCGCCGAACGTCGAGCCGTGCTGGCCCGGCTTGAGGACGCCGAGCACATCACGTCGGCCGACGACGGCCGACACCGGCACGATGCCGCCGCCCAGGGCCTTGCCGAGCGTGTAGAGGTCGGCACGGACCCCCTCGTGATCGAGGGCGAACAGCTCGCCGGTGCGGGCCAGGCCCGACTGGATCTCGTCGGCGATCATGAGCACGCCGTTCTCGTCGCAGGCAGCGCGAACGTCGGCCCAGAAGCCGTCCGGGGGAACGACGACTCCGGCCTCGCCCTGGATCGGCTCCATCAGCACGGCGGCCGTGTTCGGACCCATCGCCTCACGGACCGCCTCGGCGTCGCCGTACGGCACCGTGATGAAGCCCGGGGTGAACGGACCGTAGTTGTCGTGCGCGACCGGGTCGTCGGAGAACGAGACGATGGTGGTGGTGCGTCCGTGGAAGTTGCCCGAGGCGACGATGATCTCGGCGGAGTCGAACGCGACGCCCTTGACCTCGTAGGCCCACTTGCGGGCGACCTTGATCGCGGACTCGACGGCCTCGGCGCCGGTGTTCATCGTCAGCACCATCTCGGTGCCGGTCAGCTCGGCCAGCTCCTGGCAGAACATGCCGAACTGGTCGTTGTGGAAGGCACGCGACGTGAGCGTCAGACGGTCGAGCTGGTCGTGCGCGGCCTGGAGGAGCGCGGGATGGCGATGGCCGAAGTTCAGCGCCGAGTACCCGGACAGGAAGTCGAGGTACCGGTTGCCCTCGACGTCGGTGACCCACGCTCCCTCGGCGGCCGAGATCACGACGGGAAGGGGGTGGTAGTTGTGGGCTCCCCACTGCTCGTCGAGCGTGATGAAGTCGCCGGAAACGGTAGCCATGTCGTCAGGCTATCCTCGGGGCGTGCACACACCGCAAATCGACGCCGTGTTGCGCCCCACGAGCTTGGTGATGCTGCTCGTACGCGCGTCCGGCGTCGCGCTCGTGTGCACCGTTCTGCCGCAGGAGCACACCTGACCGCCGGCGGACGAGCATCGGCCTCGGTCGTGATCGCGGTCTTCTTCGGCACCCTGCTCGCGGCCGCTGGTCTCGCCAAGCGACACCTCACCACAGGCCAGCTTCTCGGCCTGCTGTTGTTGGGCCAGGTCGTGGTGCATCTGGTGTGCGCGCCGGCCCACGGAGCGAGCAGCGACGCGATGATGGTCGGCGCCCACGTCGCCGGCACGGCACTCAGCGCGTGGCTGCTTCGACACGGCGAGGATGCGCTCTGGACGCTGGCCGAGCGCTTGGGCCTTCGGCCCGGCGAGGTCACCTCGCTCGTGGCCGTCGCTCCGCGGCGACCCGCTGGCGCCCCCGTCGTGCCAGTCCGCGCACGCCGCCGTGTGCTCCTCAGCCACGTCATCGAGGGGAGGGGTCCACCGGCCGGTCTCGCCTGAACCGTCCGACACCCCACCAGCTCCTCACAGAAGGATCACCTCTCATGTCACGACATCTGACGCGGCTGTCTGCTGCGCTGCTCACCGCCGTTCTCGTCCTGGCCGCCGGTCCGGCCTCGGCCCACGTGACGGTCTCCAGCCCGGACGCTTCCGCCGGCGGGTTCGGCAAGGTCGTCTTCCGCGTGCCGACCGAGTCCGACACCGCTTCCACGACGAAGGTCCGGATCACACTGCCGAAGGACACACCGTTCGCCTTCGTCAGTGCCCAACCGAAGCCGGGCTGGACGATCAAGGTCGAGGAAGCCCAGCTGGACAAGCCGATCACCGCTGAAGGCTCCACCCTCACCAAGGCCGTCCGTACCGTCACCTGGACGGCGTCCGGTGACGGCATCGCTCCCGGCGAGTTCGACGAGTTCGCGCTGTCGGCCGGACCGTTCCCCAAGGTTCGATCGATGTCGTTCGCGGCCGAGCAGACGTATGACGACGGCGACGTCGTCGGGTGGGACGAGCCGACGAAGGCCGGCGCGGAAGAACCGGAACACCCGGCTCCGACCCTCGAGCTCGCCGCAGCGGACACCGAGAAGGCTGCGCAGGCCGAACCCGTCGACTCTGACGACGGCCTCGCACGCACACTGTCCGGAATCGCCCTCGCCACCGGCCTCGTCGCGCTGTTCCTGACGCTGCGTCAGAATCGACGACGTGCGTCGGTTGCTCGTCAGTGCATTCGTCTCGGTCCTGGCCATCCTGGTCGTGGAGTCCGGTCCGGCGGCGGCGCACGCGTCGCTCGTCGGGTCGGATCCCGCGGACGGGTCCAGCCTGGCGGAAGCCCCACGCAAGGTCTCGATGACGTTCAGCGAGAACGTCGGGTCGGGATTCGTGGCCGTCGTCGGCCCCTGACGGAACGAAGGTGAAGACCGCCGCCGTCCGCATCTCCGTCGGATCACGTGCCGCGGCCGACGTCGCCGCCAGCGACGAACGCGGCCGTTACACGGTCGCCTACCGGATCGTGTCCGCTGACGGACATCCGGTCTCCGGAAGTTCACGTTCACCACCACCACGGGACGGACGGTCGGCACCACGACCCATCCCGCCGACCAGAGGTCGTTCGTCCATCGCCACCGCGGGCACCTGGTGATCGCTCTGGCTGTCGCAGTCGTGGCGATCGGCTTGGTCCTCACCCCGTTGCGCAGGGGACGAAACCCATGACGCGCACCGTCCGACTGTCGCTCAGTGGCTTCGCCGTGGGCCTCCTCGTGATGGTCATCGCCCTCCAGATCGGAGGCGGGGCCCCGGAGCCGAGCCCGGCTCGGCATCCCCGACCCAGGCCTGCTCGTGGGTTGGGCGCTCCCGGCCATGACCTTCCTGACCCAGATCTCCGCTGTCGTCGTCGCCGGGATTCCTGCTCGCCGCGGTGTTCCTGCTGCCGTCGTCCAAGGACGTGGTCGAGGGCCTGTCCGTCTCCGCGGTCGCGCTCGCCTCCCGCTGGGCGGCTGCCTGGTCGATCGCGAGCGTCCTGGTGTTCGTTCTCACGGTCAGCGACGTGTTCGCCCGATCGCTGACCGATCTCTCGTTCTCACTGGTCACGTCGCTTGGCGCTTCGACTCTTCTCTCGGCAGGGCACTGCTCGCGCAGGCGCTCACTGCAGCCACCATTGCCGTCGCCTGCCGGTGGACGATCGGTGTCCGGCCGTTGGCGCTCTGGCTCGGCGTCACCCTGGCCGCCCTGTTGCCGGTGTCCCTGACCGGTCACTCCTCGTCGTCCGCGTCGCACGATCTCGCGACTGACGAGCCTGTTCCTCCACGTCGTCGGCATCTCGGTCTGTGGGTCGGTGGCCTGGCCGCTCTCGGCTGGGTGGCGCTGCGCGGCAGCAAGCGGCTCCCAGACGCCATCGCGAGGTACTCGACGCTCGCGCTCTGGGCCATCGCGGTGGTCGCCGTGTCCGGACGTCGCCAACGCGTCGGTGCGGCTCCTCGGGTGGGGCGACATCTTCGGGACCTCGTACGGACGGCTCGTCGTTGCGAAGGTCGTCGCCCTGGCCGTGCTCGCCACCATCGGCTGGCGGCAGCGCAAGCGCATCGTCGCCCAGGGCCAGGGGTTCCTCACCCTCGCGGTCACCGAGCTGCTGCTCATGACCGCGACGATGGGCTGGCCGTCGCGCTGTCGCGCACACCCACGCCGGCGAGCGACGTCGTCGCCACCCGCTCCGAGGAGCTCATCGGGGGACGCGATGCCTCCGGCGCCGACGGTGGCGCACGTGGCGTGGGGCTGGGAGCCGACCGGGGTCGCGCTCGCGGTCGTCGGTCTCGGGTTCGCGCTCTACGTCAAGGGCTTGCTCGTGCTCCGCCATAGAGGCGACGCCTGGCCGGCCGGTCGCACGGTCTCGTGGATGATCGGCCTGGCGCTCATCGCGTGGGCCGGCATCGGTGGCCTCTCCCAATACGCCCACGTGCTGTTCAGCGCGCACATGGTCTCGCACATGGTGCTGTCGATGGTGGCGCCGATCTTCCTCGTGCTGGCGGCACCCGTCACGCTGGCGCTGCGCACGCTGCCGGGCCCGCGGCAGCCGGGTGAGGTGTCACCGCGAGGGCTGCTGACGTCGTTCCTGGGCTCGGGCTTCGCGCGGATCGTGACCCACCCGCTCGTCGGTCCAGCGCTCTTCGTCGGCAGCCTCTACGGGCTCTACTTCTCGCCGGTGTTCGGTGAGCTGATGGACAGCCACTGGGGCCACGCGGCCATGCAGCTGCACTTCATCGCGGTGGGGACGCTGTTCTTCTACGTGCTGGTCGGGGTCGACCCGTCGCCGAGGTCGCTGCAGCCGCTGGTGCGATTCGGGCTGCTGCTCGTCACGATCCCGTTCCATGCGTTCTTCGCGATCGCGGTCATGTCGTCGAACCGGGTGATCGCCGAGTCGTACTGGACGACCATCGACCGGCCGTTCCGCACCGACCTGCTCGCCGACCAGTACCTCGGCGGTGGCATCTCGTGGGCGATGGGGGAGATCCCGCTGGTGCTCGTCCTGGCTGCGCTGTTCGTGCAGTGGATCCGGTCCGACCGACGCGAGGCGCGCCGACTGGACCGGGCCGCCGACCGTGACGACGACGCCGAGCTCCAGGCCTACAACGCCTACCTGCGCGACCTCGCCGAGAACGGACGACGGCGAGACCCCTGATGGGGTCCCGCCGCCTGATCCGTGGTGGAGGTGCCGGTCAGAACAGCACCTGACCGCCGCCGGTGGCCGCAGTGAACCGCTCCTGGGCGTCGGCCCAGTTGACGATGTTCCAGTACGCCTTCACGTAGTCGGCCTTGACGTTGAGGTAGTCGAGGTAGAAGGCGTGCTCCCACATGTCGAGCTGCGAGATGGGGATCAGCGTGGCGGGGATGTTGCTCTGCTGGTCGTAGAGCTGGACGATGACCAGCTTCTGACCCAGCGTGTCCCACGCCGTGATGGCCCAGCCGGAACCCTGGATGCCGAGCGCCGTGGCCTCGAACTGGCCCCGGTACGCGTCGAACGACCCGAAGTTGTCGTCGATCGCTGCGCCGAGGTCGCCGTCGGGCTTGTCGCCGCCGTCGGGGGAGAGGTTCTTCCAGAAGATCGAGTGGTTGATGTGACCGCCGAGGTTGAACGCGAGGTTCTTCTCCAACAGGTTGATCGTGTCGAACGACTCAGACGAACGGGCCTCCTCGAGCTTCTCCAGCGCGGTGTTGAGGTCGTTCACGTACTTGTTGTGGTGCTTGCTGTGGTGCAGCTCCATGATCTTGCCCGAGATGTGCGGATCAAGTGCTCCGTAGTCGTAGGGCAGGTCCGGAAGTGAGTAGTCGGCCACGCATCCTCCTCTGACAGGGCACTGACGGTGCCGTTGACTGTCACGTCATCAGGTTCTTCGCTCAGTCTGTCAGTCCCTTGGTCGGACGCAAGACCAGGGAGTGGGGGGCCCGGCGGCTTGGCACGTCAGCGGTCCGGGGGCGGAGGCGATGTCCTAGGCTTGAACGAGCATCATCGCCGAGAGGACCTTCACCCGTGACCGACCGGATCGTCACGATCCCGAACCTGCTGAGCGTGATCCGGCTGCTCCTCGTGCCGGTGTTCCTCTGGCTGGTCCTCGGTCCAGAGAAGGACGAGCTGGCGCTGCTCGTGCTGATGTTCGCGGGCGTCACCGACTACCTCGACGGCAAGCTGGCCCGGCGCCTCAACCAGACCTCGACCGTGGGCGCCATCCTCGACCCCGTCGCCGACCGCCTGTTCATCCTCGCGGTGGTGTACGGCCTGTGGATGCGCGAGATCATCCCGTGGTGGGTGGCGGTGATCCTGCCCCTGCGCGACGTCTTCCTGTTCAGCCTCGTCCCATTCCTGCGCACCCGCGGCTACAGCTCGCTGCCGGTCCACTTCCTCGGCAAGGCGGCCACGGCCGGGCTCCTGTATGCGTTCCCGCTCCTGCTGCTGGGCGACGGCGACGGCACGGTGGCCGACCTCGCCGACGTGTTCGGCTGGGCGTTCGCGATCTGGGGTGTCGGCCTGTACTGGTGGGGAGGCGTGCTGTACGCGTTCCAGGTCCGCCGCCTGATGGCCACCACGCCGCGGGTCGCCGCGCGATCATGAGCGACCGCACCTGGTCGGGCAAGGGACTGCTCGAGCAGGTCGCCGAGACGGCGCTGGACGACGACTACTACGTCTTTCGCGGAGCGGAACCTCGCCCCACCCGGACCTCCAGGCTCGTGGTCGGACTCGTCCTCACGGTGTTCGCCGTGTTCGTCACGACCGCCGCCGTCCAGACCCGCAACGACCGCCCCGCCACCGAGCTCGAGCGGCGCACCCTGGCGGCCGACATCGAGGCACGACAGAAGACCCTCGATGAGCGGCGATCCACGGCTGCCGGACTCAGCGCCGAGGTCCAGTCACTCCGGCGGTCGAGCAACGGCGGTACAGCCGGTCAGGCCGACCTGGGGCTCATCGCGGGCGCCGAGCCCGCGCACGGTCCCGGCATCGTCATCGCGGCCGAGAGCAGCCGCGACGGTGCTGATGCCGGGCGCATCACCGACCGCGATCTCCAGATCCTCGTCAATGGTCTCTGGTACGCCGGCGCGGAGGCCGTGGCCGTCAACGACAACCGGGTCGGCACGCTCACCTCGATCCGCACCGCAGGGGACGCCATCACGATCAACTACCGCTCGATCAGCTCGCCGTACACGGTCGTCGCGCTCGGCGACACCGAGAGCCTCCAGACCCGGCTCGCGCAGAACCCGGCCGGGGCGTACTGGGAGAACCGGAGGAAGCGTGCTGGGGTGCAGTACGCCGTGACACCATCGTCGGACATCGCGGTGCCCGCGGCGCCCGACGAACGACTCGACCCGAAGCACGCCACGAGCCTGGAGGAGAACCGATGATCCCGGTGATCGGTCTGGTGGTCGGCCTCGGCCTCGGACTCTGGCTGCAACCGACCGTGCCCACGTGGCTGCAGCCATATCTGCCGATCGCGATCGTCGCGGCCCTGGACGCCGTCGTGGGCGCCCTCCGTGCGCTGGCGGAGAAACGGTTCAACGACCGCGTCTTCGTGATCTCGTTCATCTCCAACGTGATCATCGCCTCGGCGATGGTGTTCCTGGGCGACCAGCTCGGCGTCGGCTCGCAGCTGTCGACCGGCGTCATCGTGGTGCTCGGCATCCGGATCTTCGCGAACGCCGCAGCCATCCGCCGACGGATCTTCCATGCTTGACCAGCAGATGTCGCGGTTCCGGCGCTGGTCCCGTCCCACCGGCATGCACGTCCTGGTCTCGCTCCTCATCGGCGCCCTGGCGTTCGGCATGACGACCCAGATCGCCCAGGACGACGCCACCGACTTCACGTCCGTGCGCGGCGTCGAGCTCGTCGAGCTGCTGAAGTCCATCGACGCCGCCAACGAACGGCTCGCCACCCAGATCGACGACCTCACCGCGACCCGGGACGACCTGCTCTCCAGCTCCCAACGCTCCGAGGATGCCGAGAAGCAGGCGCGCAAGCGTTCGGAGCAGCTCGCGATCCTCGCGGGGTCGGCCGGCGCCACCGGACCGGGAGTGGCCGTGACGATCGAGGATCCCGACGAGGCGGTGTCCGCCAACCAGCTGCTCGATGCGGTCCAGGAGCTCCGTGACGCCGGCGCCGAGGCGATTGCGATCAACGGCACCGCACGTGTCGTGGCGCAGACCTACTTCCTCGACGACGACCGCGTCATCGTCGTGGGCGGCAGCGAGCTGAAGCGGCCGTTCGTGATCGAGGCGATCGGCGATCCGGACACGATGGCCGAGGCGGTCCGGTTCCGCGGCGGGCTGATCGACCGGGTCGCCAATGTCGGCGGAAAGGCCACCGTGACCGAGCGGACGAAGGTCACCATCACCGCTCTGGCCGACATCAAGGGCCCCGAGTACGCTCGTCCCAGATCGTGACCCCACCCCACCCTGGTCGGTACCGAAGCCCGAGGAGCACCGGTGATTCCTGAGGACCTCTACTACAGCGAAGAGCACGAATGGGTGCGCCTCGACGACGACGTCGCCACGATCGGCATCACCGACTACGCCCAGGAACAGCTCGGCGACATCGTCTACGTCGATCTCCCGCAGGTGGGCGAGAACATCGAGTCGGGCACGGTCATCGGCGAGCTGGAGTCCACCAAGTCGGTCAGCGACGTGTTCTCACCACTGACCGGCGAGGTGATGGCCCGCAACGAGTCACTCGACGGCGGCGCCGAGGTCATCAACAGCGATCCCTACGGCGAGGGCTGGCTCATCAAGGTGCGAGCGTCCGACGCGGATGTGGTGGAGTCGCTCCTGACTCCCGAGGCATACGGAGCGCTCGTCTCGGAGTAGGCGATTCTTCGCCAATCGGCGAGCGGCCGAGTGCTACGTTTGGGAATGAGTGCAGGTCCCGACCAACAACGCCGAGCCCGGCCCGATGCAGGAGTGATCGCCGATGTCATCGCCTGATGATGCCCCAGCGGATGGCCAAGATCGTGACGCGGTGAACCCCGTCCCGCGGGCGGAGGAGACCCGGCACATCCCCATCATCGATGCCGACACGGAGGAGATGACGACCGACGACGTCCAGGCCGTCGAGAACCTCCCCGCCGGCAGCGCGATGCTGCTCGTGCAGCGTGGCCCCGACGCGGGGGCCCGGTTCCTGCTCGACACCGACGTCGTCACGGTCGGGCGTCATCCCGACAGCGACATCTTCCTCGACGACATCAGCGTCTCGCGCCGCCATGCCACGTTCACCCGCGGCGACGCCGGCTACGTCGTCTCCGACCTCGGCAGCCTCAACGGCTCCTACGTCAATCGCGACCGCATCGACAGCGACGTCACCCTCACCGGCGGCGACGAGGTCCAGATCGGCAAGTACCGGCTGATCTACTTCGCCGGGTCCTCGAAGGACTCCGCGTGACCGACGCCGGCGCCCTGCCAGAGCTTTCGCGGCTGGGCATCGGCAAGGTGCTGGAGGAGCTGCACGGCGAGTTCCCGACGCTCACCATCAGCAAGATCCGGTTCCTGGAGTCCGAAGGCCTCGTCGAGCCTGGGCGCACGGCGTCGGGCTACCGCAAGTTCACGTTCGCCGACGTCGAGCGGTTGCGGTTCATCCTGCGCCAGCAGGCCGCCCCGAACTTCTGGCCGCTCAGCCACATCCGTCAGGTGCTCGACGACATGGATCGCGGTCGCGTGCCTGACACGACCATGGGCCAGGGGTCGCGCGTCCCGCACCTGAGCCTCGCCGACGACGGCCTGCCGAGCGCCGAGACCTTCAAGGAGGGCCGCAGCCAGCTCAGGCTCTCGCGCGAGGAGCTGCTGGAGTCGTCCGGCCTCGACTCCGCCGTGCTCGACGCGGTCGAGGAGTTCGGGCTCATCAGCCGGCGACCCACCCAGACCTACTACGACGGCGACGACCTCCAGGTCGCCGCACTCGTCGCCGACTTCGCCGAGCTGGGCCTCGAGCCGCGGCACCTGCGCCACTTCGGCGCCCAGGCCGACCGCGAGGCCAGTCTGGTGGAGCAGATCATCTCGCCACGGGCGAGGAGCCTCGACCAGGAGGCCGCCGCGCAGGCCGCGGCAGTGCTCGCCGCGCTGTCGGTGCGCCTCCACACCGTTCTCGTGCGGAATCGCGTGCGCGGTTGAGCCATGCGTGAGGTCGAGGTCGTCGGAGTCCGGGTGGAGATGCCCACCAACCAGCCGCTGGTGCTCCTGCGCGAGCTGGAGGGCGATCGCTACCTGCCCATCTGGATCGGCGCGGTCGAGGCGTCGGCCATCGCGTTCGCCCAGCAGGGCACCGAGACCCCGCGTCCGCTGACGCACGAGCTCATGCAGCGCCTCGTGGCCGCCCTGGGCGACGAGCTGCGCGAGGTGCGCATCGACGACGTCGACGAGGGAGTCTTCTACGCGACGCTGCACTTCGAGTCCGGCGCGACGGTGGAGGCGCGCCCGTCGGACTCGATCGCGCTCGCCCTGCGATCAGGCACCCGGATCCTCTGCGCCGAGGACGTGCTCGACGCCGCCGGCATCACCTCCACGCGCGAGGAGGACGAGGAGATCGAAAAGTTTCGCGAGTTCCTCGACGAGGTCGAGCCCGAGGACTTCGAAGCGCCCTGAATCCCAAACCCTCAAGGAGAACTTGAGGGTTGGCGACACGCCCGGGGTCACGCTGGGTCGTTGACCCGGCAAACCCTCACGCCTACCTTGAGACTGCTGCCGGGTTTCCACGGGTGTAGTTTCGTGGAGGTAGTCTTCCCCTACGACGTTTGGAAGGCACACCAATGATCGAGCGACGCGACGACGCCACGACCCCGGAAGTCACGGACGCCACGAACCGGGCCGGCGACCAGGGTCTCCTCTTCAACGACGATGTCGCTCCCATGCCTGAGGACACCGGTTTCCGCGGTCCGACCGCGTGCAGCGCCGCCGGCATCACCTACCGTCAGCTCGACTACTGGGCCCGCACCAAGCTGGTCGAGCCGTCCGTCCGGTCCGCGACCGGCTCGGGCACCCAGCGCCTGTACTCCTTCAAGGACATCCTGCTGCTCAAGATCATCAAACGCCTGCTCGACGCCGGCGTCTCCCTGCAGCAGATCCGCATCGCCGTCGACCACCTGCGCCTGCGCGGCACCGACGACCTCACGCAGGTCACGCTCATGAGCGACGGGGCGAGTGTCTACGAGTGCCGCTCGGCCGACGAGGTCATCGACCTCCTCCAGGGTGGCCAGGGCGTCTTCGGCATCGCCATCGGCGGTGTCTGGAAGGAGATCGAGGGCTCGCTGCACGAGCTCCCGAGCGAACGGGCACTCGAGGAGCCGGTCGCCGGCGACGAGCTCGCCGCACGCCGCGCCGCACGTCTCGGCAGCTGACCGACACCCTCTCGCAGGGCGGACGCTTCCGGGCGTCCTGCTGGCCACGCTGGTAGATTGGACTCGCCGCAGATCGCACGTGGGAGAGCTCGTCAGACCATGTGACGGCGCCGAAGGGGCAACTCCTCCCCGGAACCTCTCAGGCACCAGGACCACGTGATCGAGGCAATTCTGGAGCAGTGCTCGCAGGAGTGGGTGACAGAAGGGGAGGGGCCTGATCGCCTCGACCCCACAGGAGCCAAGCCGTGCCGAACCTGACCGATCCGTTCGTCCGCCGCCACATCGGTCCCAGCCCGGACGAGCAGCAGGAGATGCTGAGCACGCTCGGGTACGAATCGCTCGATGCACTCATGGCCGCGGCGATCCCGAAGGGCATCCAGCATCCCGGACTGGAAGCACTTCCACGCGCTCTGAGCGAGGCAGAGGTGCTGACCCGCCTCCGCGACCTGGCCGATCGCAATCGGCCCGGCATCGCCATGATCGGCCTGGGCTATCACCCGACGATCACGCCCGCCGTCATCCGCCGGAACGTCCTCGAGGACCCGTCCTGGTACACGGCGTACACGCCCTACCAGCCGGAGATCTCCCAGGGACGACTGGAGGCCCTGATCAACTTCCAGACGATGGTCGCCGACCTCACCGGCCTGGCCACGGCCAACGCATCGCTGCTCGACGAGGGGACCGCGGCGGGGGAGGCCCTCACCCTCATCCGGCGGGCCACTCGCGGCAAGGACGACTTGCCGATCGTGGTCGACGCGGGGCTGCTGCCCCAGACGCGCGCCGTCGTCGAGACCCGCGCCGAGGCCCTTGGCATCGCGCTGGTCGAGGCCGATCTCGCCGAGGGCGTGCCCGACGACAGTGTCATCCATGGGGCGGCCGGTGTGGTCATCGCCTACCCGCGCGCCGACGGCAGGATCGTCGATCCGACCCCGGCCATCGAGGCTGCGCACGCCACGGGCGGACTCGCGGTCGTCGTCACCGATCCGCTCGCCCTGGTCATGCTCACGTCGCCCGGCTCGCTCGGCGCCGACGTCGTCGTGGGCTCGTCGCAGCGCTTCGGTGTCCCGATGTTCTACGGCGGTCCGCACGCCGCCTTCATGGCCGTGCGCGACGGGCTGGAGCGACAGCTGCCCGGACGACTGGTGGGTGTCTCGGTCGATGCGGCAGGTCGCCCCGCCTACCGACTGGCCCTGCAGACCCGTGAGCAGCACATTCGCCGTGAGAAGGCCACGTCGAACATCTGCACCGCCCAGGTCCTGCTGGCCGTCGCGGCGTCGATGTACGCCGTCTACCACGGTCCCGACGGCCTGCGCCGCATCGCCGAGCACGTCAACGACCGAGCACGACTGCTGGCAGCCGGACTGCGCGCCGGCGGCGTCGAGCTCGTGGCCGAGGAGTTCTTCGACACGGTCGTCGCCCAGGTTCCCGGCCGAGCGGCCGACGTCGTCAAGTCGGCACACGCCGACGGCATCCACCTGCGGCTGGTCGACGACCACCACGTCGGCATCACGACGTCAGAGATCACGACCACCAACCACGTCGCCCGCGTGCTGACCGCTTTCAGCATCGAGGCCGTTCCGGCCATTGGCTCATGGTCCAGGGGGGAATCGAGTTCGATTCCCGACTCACTCCTGCGGACGGACGAGATCCTGACCCATCCCGTGTTCCATCAGCACCACAGCGAGACGCAGATGCTGCGCTACCTGCGCCGGCTCAGCGACCGCGACTACGCCCTCGACCGCGGCATGATCCCGCTCGGCTCGTGCACGATGAAGCTCAACGCCACGGCCGAGATGGAGCCGATCAGCTACCCGGGCTTCGCCGACCTTCATCCGTTCGTCCCCTACGAGGACGCTGCCGGGATGATCGAGCTGATCGACACGCTGGAGTCGTGGCTGGCCACGGTCACGGGGTACGCCGGCGTGTCGATCCAGCCCAATGCCGGCTCCCAGGGCGAGCTGGCCGGCCTGCTGGCCATCCGGGCCTATCACCGGAGCCGGGGCGACGACCATCGCGAGGTGTGCCTCATTCCCGGGTCGGCTCACGGAACCAACGCGGCTTCCGCCGTGATGGCCGGCATGAAGGTCGTCATCGTGAAGTCCACCGAGCGTGGCGAGGTCGACCTCGACGACCTGCGGGCCCAGTGCGAGACCCACGCCGACGACCTCGCGGCGATCATGGTCACCTACCCGTCGACGCACGGCGTCTACGAGGACGGCATCGTCGAGCTGTGCGACGTCGTGCACGACCACGGCGGCCAGGTGTACGTCGACGGCGCGAACCTCAATGCGTTGCTCGGGCACGCACTGCCGGGTGAGTTCGGCGGTGACGTCTCGCACCTCAACCTGCACAAGACGTTCTGCATCCCGCACGGAGGCGGCGGCCCGGGTGTGGGACCGGTCGGCGTGGCCGAGCACCTGGTGCCGTTCCTGCCGAGCCACCCGCTGCACCCCGTGATCGCGCGTCGCAAGGGCATCGGCGCCATCAGCGCGGCTCCTTACGGCTCCGCCGGCATCCTGCCCATCCCGTACGCGTACATCGCGATGATGGGCGCCGACGGCTTCGCCGAGGCCACCTCGGTGGCCGTGCTGTCGGCCAACTACGTGGCCAAGCGGCTCGAGAGCGCGTTCCCGGTGCTGTACGCCGGCGACCACGACCTCGTGGCCCACGAGTGCATCCTCGACGTGCGGCCGAGCGTCAAGGCCGCCGGCCTCAGCGTCGACGACGTCGCGAAGCGGCTCATCGACTACGGTTTCCACGCCCCGACCATGAGCTTCCCGGTCGCCGGCACGCTCATGGTGGAGCCCACCGAGTCAGAGGACCTCGCCGAGCTCGACCGGTTCTGCGACGCGATGCTGGCGATCCGCACCGAGATCGATGCCGTGGCGGCGGGGGAGTACCCGGCCGACGACAACCCGCTGGCCGGCTCGCCGCACACCGCACGCGAGCTGCTCGACTGGTCGCACGGCTACTCGATCGCCACCGGCTGCTTCCCGAGCGGGTCCACGGAGGACAAGTACTGGCCCCCCGTTGCCCGCGTCGACCAGGCCTACGGCGACCGCAACCTGTCGTGCGCCTGCCCGCCGATCGAGGCGTTCGCCTAGGTCGCGGACCGCTCGTTCCACCACGCCACGACCCGGTCGGCCACCGGCTCCGGTGTGCGCACCCAGTGGACGTGGTGGGTGGTGCCGCCCTCGGGCACGTCGTCCTTGCGGTACGTCCAGTCGGTCAGCGCCGCGGGCTCGATGAACAGCTCGACGAAACGATCATTCGCGGCGGGGACGGAGTACGTGTCGCCCTCGAGCCGGACCACCAGCGTGGGCGTGACGATGCGGCGCGGGACGTCGAAGGGTGGCTTGCCGGTGCGGACGAAGCGCGCCCACTCGCGCATCATCGTGCGGGCTCCGGGAGCGCCGAAGAACGGTGATGGCTGGAATCCCCGCACGACCGTCACGAGCGGGATGAGCGAGCCCAGCGTGCGCAGCGGAATCCCGGCCTTGGGGTAGTACTTCGCATGGGGCACGGAGGCGGCCACGCACACGAACCCGTCTGCTGGGACACGATGCAGCTCGTGCCCGGCACCGAGCTGCGCGCCCAGGCTGTGCCCCAGGAGGACGACCGGACGGGATGGATCCTCGGCACGGGCCTTGGCCACAGCATCGGCCATGTCGTCGATCTCGTCGTCGTAGCTCCAGTCGACGCTCCGTGAGGCGACCGGGAGGCCACGCTCGAATCCGCGCCGCGGCAGAGCCACCGCGTCCCAGCCGCGCCCGCCGAAGGCGTCGACAAGCGGGGCGTAGAACCGCGACGGCACCGCCATCGCGGACGAGATCAGGACGACAGGAGCGCTCACGCGATCCATGGTGGCAGCAGCAGTACGGGCGGTTCAGACCGGAGTGGCGACGATCGGCTCGCTGGTGGGCTTGGGCGACCCGCCGGACGGTTCGACGGTGACCGCGAACGCGTCGGCGCCCTTGATCCCGTCGACGTACATCACTCCCGAGCCGCGACCCATGAGTCCGACCGATGTGGGCCGACCGTCGTGCATCCGCCACACCTGGTAGGTCCGGTCGGCATCGAGGTTCGAGAGTGCGGTGCCGACCAGGACCGCGGCGTCCTTGTCTGAAGAGGCGATCACCCTGACCGTTCCACCGCCGGCAGCCTTGCCCACGGTGGTTCTGGCATCCTCGGCAGACATGACGGCCACCATGTGAGAGCGGTCTGCGCTGCAGCTCGTCCGCCCGCTGGTGCTCGGCGACGAAGCCGCCGATTCCCAGGACCGCGGCGGCCACGGCCGCGACGAGGGCGAGCCGCGGTGCGACCCGCCGGATCCGGCTGCGTTGGGCCAACGAGGTGACGACCGGGTGCTCCTGCGGGGTCGAGGCGGCCATGGCGACGAGCCGTTCGCGCAGCTCGGGCGGAGGCGTGACGGCCTCGCCCTCGCCGAGGCGGGCGGCGGTCGACAGGAATCCCACCAGCTCGACACGACACTGCTCGCACTGGGCGAGGTGGGCCTCGAAACGGCTGCGTTCGTCTGCCTCCAACGCGTCGAGCGCGTACGGGGCGATCAGGTGATGGAGGTCTACAGTCATGCCACGACTCCCATGCAGTCGCGCAGACGGACCAGTCCGTCGCGCATCCGGGTCTTGATGGTCGAGGGGTTCGCGTCGAGCACGGAGGCGCACTCCGCGTACGTGTAGCCCTTGTAGTAGGCGAGATCGATGGCCTCGCGCTGCAGCTCGGTCAGGCCCTCCATGCAGCGGCGCACCTGCTCGTGCTCCAGGCGGATGGTGACCGTCTCGTTGACCTCGTCGTAGTCGGGTCCGGCCGACCAGTCATAGGCCTTGTCGCGATTGGTGGCCGCCTGGTCGTGCCGGACGGCGTCGACGGCGCGGCGGTGTGCCAGGGTCAGCACCCAGCTCTTGGCGCGACCACGCTCGGGGTCGAATCGAGCCGCGGTCTGCCACACCTGGAGAAAGACCTCCTGGGCGACTTCCTCGGCCCGTGCGGGATCGCGGATGACCCGGCGGGCCAGGCCGTAGACGGCCGGTCCAAGCTCGTCGTAGAGGGCAGCGAAGGCTGACTCGTCACCCCGCGCCACCTGCAGGAGGAGGTCGGAGAGGTCGACGGCGTCGCCCGTGCCGGCTACGCGAAGGTGCCGGTCTGCGGCGTGGGTCTGGGCCACATTCCTCTCCCTACCGAATCGGGGTCTACCTGGCATTCGTTGCTGCCTCTGCAAGAGATGGGTCCACAGGGGCACGAATCGAGCCCCGCACCTCGCAGTCTAGGCCGCGGGCGCTTGTACGGTGGCTCCATGAGCGAGCACCGTCCACCTGCCTTCGACCGCCTCGACCCGCTGTCGATCGACGATCTGCTGAGCACGGAGGAGATCGCGGTCCGTGACACGGTCCGGACGATGCTCGCCGATCGGGTCCAGCCGCACGTCGCGGCCTGGTTCGAGTCGGGCACGGTCGACGAGCCGCGTGAGCTGATCCGCGCGTTCGGCGAGCTCGGCCTGCTCGGCATGCACCTGGACGGGCACGGCCTTCCCGGCATGTCGTCGGTCGACTACGGCCTGGCCTGCGTCGAGCTGGAGGCGGTCGACTCGGGCATCCGATCGATGGTCTCGGTGCAGGGCTCACTCGCCATGTACGCGATCTGGCGCTGGGGCTCCGACGAGCAGAAGGACGAGTGGCTGCCCGCGATGGGACGCGGCGAGGCGGTGGGCTGCTTCGGCCTGACCGAGCCCGATCACGGCTCCGACCCGGGCGGGATGCGCACCCGGGCCCGCCGCGACGGTGACGACTGGATCCTCGACGGCACGAAGATGTGGATCACGAACGGCTCGATCTCCGACGTCGCCGTGGTCTGGGCGCAGACCGACGAGGGCATCCGCGGATTCGTGGTCCCCACGGCGACGGACGGGTTCATTGCGAACACGATCAAGCAGAAGATGTCGCTGCGTGCCTCCGTGACGTCCGAGCTGGTGCTCGACGGCGTGCGGCTGCCCGCCGACGCCGCCCTGCCCGAGCTCACCGGGCTGAAGGGCCCCCTGTCGTGCCTCAACGAGGCCCGGTACGGCATCGTCTGGGGCTGCCTCGGTGCCGCCAGGTCGTCGTACGAGACCGCTCTCGACTATGCCCGCACCAGAAACCAGTTCGGTCGGCCGATCGGAGGCTTCCAGCTGACGCAGGCCAAGCTGGCCGACATGTGCCTCGAGCTCAACAAGGGCATGCTGCTGGCCCTGCACCTCGGCCGACGCAAGGACGCCGTCGGGCTCACCCCGGAGCAGGTGAGCTTCGGCAAGCTCAACAACGTCCGCGAGTCACTGGAGATCTGCCGCACCGCACGCACGATTCTCGGCGCGAACGGCATCTCGCTGGAGTACCCGGTCATCCGGCACATGAACAACCTCGAGTCCGTCCTCACCTACGAGGGCACGGTCGAGATGCACACGCTCATCCTCGGACAGGCGCTCACCGGCGAGAACGCGTTCGGGTCCGCCTGACCGGCGACACGACCCTTGGTCTGCGTGCCGTGCGGGCACGTGAAACCCTTTCTGCATGCGAGAACCACGCCTCGACGCCTTCCACGAGCCCGCGACTCCGCGGGCGAGCGTCTTGATGCTGCACGGCGGGCAGGAGCAGAGCACCGAGGACGTCAGCAACCGCCATGCCAGCTGGTGGCGCCTCGCGATCATGGCCCGCTCGCTCCGCCGTTTCGCGGCCCGGCACGACCTCAGCCTGCACCTGCTCCAGTACCGCGTCCGCGGGTGGAACGGGTCCGCCGACCCGGCACCGGTGCGTGACGCACGCTGGGCGCTCGACCGGCTGAAGGAACAGAACCCGGGCGTGCCCGTGGTCCTCGTGGGGCACTCCATGGGCGGCAGGACGGCGTGCCGGGTCGCCGACGACCCTGAGGTTGCCGGCGTCGTCGCGCTGGCACCGTGGCTGCCCGAGGGTGAGCCGAACGTGACCATCACGGGCCGCCACCTCCACGTCATCCACGGGACCCACGACCGATGGACCTCGGCGCGCTGGAGCCGCGAGTACGTCGAGCGCAGCCAGCCCATCGCCCACAGCGCCACCTGGACCGCCCTGCCGTCCGCCGGGCACTTCATGCTGCGCCGCCGCGGGGTGTGGAACGGCTTCGTGAAGACCTCGATCGAGACCATCCTGGCCTCCCGGGAGCCCGGACCGAGGCCTGATGACAGCGCCCCCAGCCGCGAAGGACATGCATGACGGACGCCGCGGCCGACATCGTCGCGGTCATGGCCGTGCTCGTGGCTGCCTTCGCCGGGTGGCACACGCTGCGACGCCTCCCGTTCAGCAACCCGCTGTTCTATGCGGCGGCCCTGCTGGAGATCGCGCTGCTCGGCATGCTCGTGGCCGGCTGCATCGCGCTGGCCGCCACGTCCCGCGACGTCAACGGCGTCCTGTTCGTGTCCTACCTGGTGACGCTCGTCGTCATCCCTCCTGCCGCGGTGCTCTGGGGGATCGCCGAGAAGAGCCGCTGGGGGACCGGCGTCGTCGTCGTGGCCATGCTGACGGTCGCCGTACTCTGTGTGCGAGTTCTCCAGATCTGGAAGGGCACGAATGTCTGACACGGGTACCGGCCACGGCTTCGGCCGCGTCCTGGTGGCCGTCTACGCCGTGTTCGCGCTTGCGGCGTCCGCGCGGTCCATCTACCAGCTGGCCACCCGCGCCGACGAGGCCCCTGTCGCGTACGCGCTGTCCGCGCTCGCGGGTGTGATCTACGTCGTCGCCACCTTCGCGCTGGCCACCGACCGGCGCCGCCTGGCGACCGCCACGATCGGGTTCGAGCTGATCGGGGTGCTGTCGGTGGGAGTCCTGACCCTCGTCGACGGTGGCCTGTTCCCCGACCAGACGGTGTGGTCGGACTTCGGCGCGGGGTACGTCTTCATCCCGCTGGTGCTGCCGTTCGTGGGCCTGTGGTGGCTGCGGCGCACGCGCGAATCCGCTCCAGGGCAGCTCAAGGCCCCGCGCACTCATACCACGCGGGGCCGAGACCATTGAATCCCACGAGCCCCACGGATCCCGGTAGCGACACGGCCGAATCGCAGTACTCGTTCAGCTCCCGTTGGCACATCGACGCTCCCCACGAGCGGGTCTGGACGACCTTCGAGGATCTCCTGTCGTCGGACGATCCGTTCGTCTGGTGGCCCGGCATGGCGTCGACGCGTGACGGCGGTGGCGACATCCACGTCGACGCCGGCAGCCCGATGGGCTACACGCTGCGGTTCCGCCTGCATGACCTGGTCCAGACACCCAAGGAACGGGTGGAGCTCCAGGCGGACGGCGACCTGCTCGGCAGCGCCGACCTCCGCCTCAGTCCCGCCGACGCCACGAGCAGCACGATCGACGTCAGCTGGCACGTCGACGTGACCCAGCCGTGGATGCGCAGGATGCGATTCGTGCTGCGGCCGGTGTTCGTGCTGGCGCACGACGCGGTGATGCGGGCGGGGGAGCGGGGCCTCAACGCGTGGCTGCGCGAGCAGGCGGCCGGAGACTCAGACCCAGTGGGGTGACAGCGTCACCACGTCGCCGATCACGGTGACCGCCGGCGGCCGCGCGCCCGACTCGGCGGCACGAGCGGCGATCGTCGCCAAGGTGCCCACCGTGACGCGCTGCTGGTCGGACCAGCCGCTCTCGACGACGGCGACGGGCGTGTCCGGGTCGTGCCCGGCGGCCACGAGCTCGTCGGCGGTCTCGCGCAGGCGCTTGACGCCCATGAGGAGCACGAGGGTGTGTCCGCGGTCGCGGGGCAGCTCGCCGATCGATTCGTGGCCGGTGAGCACGCTGAACCCGCGGGCCAGGCCACGGTGCGTCACGGGGATGCCGGCCGCCGCGGGGACGGCCACCGCGCTGGTGATGCCGGGGACGACCTCGACCGGGACACCGGCGTCCTCGCAGGCTTGGCGTTCCTCTCCGCCGCGACCGAAGACGTAGGGGTCGCCGCCCTTCAGCCGGACGACGATGCGGCCCTGACGGGCGTTGTCGATCAGCAGACGGTTGATCTCGTCCTGCGGGATCGGGTGGTGGTCGGGCATCTTGCCGACGTCGATGACCTCGACGTCCGGGGCCAGCTCGGCCAGGTAAGCGGTGGGGGCGAGGCGGTCGACCACGACCACGTCGGCCTCGGCCAGCAGCCGGCGTCCGCGCACCGTGAGGAGGCCGGCGTCGCCGGGTCCGCCGCCGACGAGGGCGACGAAGCCCTCCGGATGGTGGGTGCGGTGACGGAGGGGCAGCTCGCCGGCCTGGAGCGCCGCCGCGACTCCGTCACGCAGCGACGAGGCACGGCCGGCGTCGCCACCGCCGCTCACCGCGATGAGGACGTCGTCGACACGGGCGACAGCGGGCGTCCACGCCGTGGCGGCCTCCGGGTCGCCACCCTTGAGGCACCAGATCGTCAGCGCCTCGGCATCAGCGGCCACCCGGTCGTCGGTGGCGGCGTCAGCGGTGGCTGTCTGCACGAGCCAGGCACCGTCGAGGTCGCCGTCCTCGTACGTCCGCTGGATCCAGGTGATACGGCCCTGCTCGGAGAGCTCGGTGAGCCGTGCAGTGAGCGTGGGCGAGACGACGGTGAGATCGGCGCCGGCCTCGACGAGTGCATGCGCGCGTCTGGTGGCCACGTGACCCCCGCCCACGACCACCACCCTGCGTCCGGTGATGCGCAGGGTGAGGGGGAAGCTCCCTGCTGACGTCATGCGGGCGACTTTATCCCCAGCGTCGCCTGGTCCGTGGCGGGCGGACCGGCTGCCTCACTTCTCGAGGAACGCGAGCAGTGCCTCGTTGAACTCCGACGCGTGGCTGACGTTGCAGCCGTGGGGTGCGTTCTCGAGGACCACCAGCTCGCTGCCCTCGATCGCGTCGTGGGTTCGCTGACCCGAGCCCTCGAACGGGACGATGAGGTCGCTGTCGCCGTGGATGACCAGGGTCGGCACCGTGATCTTCGGCAGGTCGTCGCGGAAGTCGGTGCGGCTGAACGCGTCCATGCAGCCGAGCGCGGCCTCCTCGTCCGACTGCTTGCACAGCGTGAGGGCGTTCTCACGCTGCTCCTCGGAGACCTTGAGGTCGTCGTCGACCGAGAAAAACGTGGTCATGAAGTCGTCGAAGAAGGCGTCCCGGTCGTCCTCGAGGCCGTCGCGCATGCCCTTGGCGGCCTCCTCGCTCAGCGGACCATCCGGATTGTCGTCGGACTTCAGGAGGAACGGCGGGATGGCTGCGGCGAACACCACGGAGTGCAGCCGGTCCTCGCCGTGCTTCGACGCATACCGGGCGACCTCGCCGCCGCCCATCGAGAAGCCCACCAGCGTGACGTCGTTCAGGTCCAGCTCGGTGAGCACGTTGTCCAGGTCGTCGGCGAGGGAGTCGTAGTCGTACTTGTCGCCCGGGTCGGACTCGCCGAACCCGCGCCGGTCGTAGGCGAGCACCCGGTAGCCGGCCTCGGTGAGCGGCCCCGTCTGCTCCGACCACGACAGTCCTGACAGCGGCCACCCGTGGATGAGGACCACAGGCCGACCGTCGCCGCCCGAGTCATGGACCTTCAGGTTGTGGTCGTCATCGGTCTGGGACTCGTCGTCGCTGTCGTTCTCAGTATCGTTCTCGGTGTCGTTGCCGTTGTCGTCTGCCATGACGTCGATGCAACCTCGGTCCCCGGACGCTCGCAACTTCGGGAGAAGCCACCGATCAGGCGTGGAGCCCGCACTCGGTCTTGTCGAGACCCGCCCAGCGGCCCGCCCGCGGATCCTCGCCCGGCTCCACCCGACGGGTGCAGGGCGCGCAACCGATCGACGGATAGCCGTCGTTCATCAGGGGATTGATGACGACGTCGTGCTCGGTGGCGTACTCGATCAGCTCGTCGAACGTCCATGCGGCGAGCGGGTTGATCTTGACCATGCCGTTCTTCTCGTCCCAGTCGACCAGGGGCGTGTTGGCACGCAGCCAGGAGTCCTCGCGGCGGACACCGGTGATCCAGGCCTCGTAGCCCTCGAGCGTCTCGGCGAGCGGCTCGACCTTGCGCATCTCGCAGCACAGGCCGGGGTCGCGGGCGAACAGGTCCTTGCCGAACTCGGCGTCCTGCTGCTCGACGGTGCGCTTCGGGGTGACGTCGACGATGCTCAGCTGCATCGTGGACTCGACCGCGTCGCGGGTGCCCATGGTCTCGGCGAAGTGGTATCCGGTGTCGAGGAAGAGCGTGTCGACCCAGGGGAGGTGCTTGGCGACGACGTCGGGCAGGACCGCGTCGGCCATCGAGCACGCGACGGCGGTGCGGTAGCCGAACTCCTCGGCGACCCAGGCGAGCACCTCGGCGGTGCTGGCGTCGGCGAGCCGCTCGGACGCTTCCTCCGCGAGGGCCTTCAGCTCGTCACGGCTGCGGATCGGCGTCAGGTTGGAGGCCCGCTCGAGGTGGTGCTTCTCCCGAGCGGCGTCGTGGTCGACCTGCCGCTGGCGCTGATCGGCCAAGGACGTGGTGGTGCTCGACATCGTCGACCTCCTTCGCGGGCGGCGTTCCAGGGCGTCTTCCAAGGTAGACGCCGGCGACGCGGCGGATATTCCCCGTCCGAGTCGTGGACAGACGTGCGGCGCGCTCGACAGGCGGATGAAACGCCGTGGGTCTACGGTGACAGCCACGACGACAGAAGGAGAACACCGTGACCACCGTCTTGTGGATCATCGCCGTCATCATCGGCATCTTCGGCGTCCTGCGGCTCATCCGCGGCGACATCCTCTTCGGCATCATCCTGATCGTTCTGGCGTTCGTGGTCGGGCCAGGTGGCTACTCCATCTTCAAGTAGGGCCGCCGCCACGTGCGGCGCGTAGGGTCGGCGCATGGCCCGCTTCATCGACATCCACCCCGACAACCCGCAACAGCGAGCCGTCGAACAGGCCGTCTCGGTCCTGCGTGACGGCGGGTTGATCGCGTATCCGACCGACTCCGGATACGCCCTCGGCGCCCAGCTCGGCAACAAGGACGCGCTCGAGCGGATCAGGACCATTCGCCGACTCGACGACAAGCACCACTTCACGCTGGTGTGCCGCGACTTCGCGCAGCTCGGGCAGTTTGTTCATGTCGACAACTCGGTGTTCCGCGCCGTCAAGAGCGCGACGCCGGGTCCGTACACGTTCATCCTGCCCGCGACGCCCGAGGTCCCGCGACGGCTCCTGCACCCGAAGAAGAAGACCGTCGGCGCCCGCATCCCCGACCACGCGGTCGTGCACGCCCTGCTCTCAGCGCTGGAGGAGCCGCTGCTCTCCAGCACGTTGATCCTGCCGGGGGAGTTCGACGCCATGACGGAGGGCTGGGCCGTCAACGAGGCGCTCGACTCCGCCGTCGATGCCGTCATCGAGTCCGGCGAGGTCGCGGCCGAGCCCACGACGGTCATCGACTTCGTCGATGGCGTGCCGGACATCGTGCGCGTCGGCGCGGGGGACACCACGCGCTTCGTCTGAGCAGCGCTCAAACGCGAACCGCTCGGGGGTAGGTTTTGAGCATGAGCGCGGTGGACCTGAGCCTCCAGGAGATCGAGGACGCGGCCAAGCTCGTCCACGAGCAGGTGCCGCCCACGCCGCAGCATCGCTGGCCGCTGATCGAGGAGGCGCTGGGCACCGAGACGTGGCTCAAGCACGAGAACCACACCGCGCTGGGCGCGTTCAAGATCCGCGGCAGCATCGTCTACATGCATCGCCTGGTGGAGCGCGAGCGGCCGACCGGACTGGTGACCGCCACCCGCGGCAACCACGGGCAGGGCATCGGCATGGCGGCCCGCCTTCACGGACTGCCGCTCACGATCGTCGTGCCGCACGGCAACAGTCGCGAGAAGAACGAGGCGATGCGCGCGCAGGGCGCCACGTTGGTGGAGCACGGCGACGACTTCCAGGAGGCGTTCGAGCACGCCACCGCCCTCGCCGCCGAGCACGGGTGGCACCAGGTCGCCAACTTCCATCCCGACCTCCTCGCTGGAGTCGCCAGCTACCCGCTCGAGCTGTTCAGGGCCGTGCCCGACCTCGACGTCGTGTACGTGCCGATCGGTCTCGGGTCCGGCATCTGCGCCACCATGGCCGTCCGTGACGCCCTCGGCCTGACCACCCGGGTCGTGGGTGTCGTGTCGGCCGGAGCGCCCGCGTATGCGCGGTCGTGGGAAGCCGGCGAACCGGTCTCGGTGCCGGCCACGACGCTGCTGGCCGACGGCATGGCTGTCCGCACGCCGATGCCCGACGCGCTGGAACGCATCCGTGCCGGCGCTGACCACCTCGTGGAGGTCGACGACGAGGAGGTCGCGGCTGCCATGGCGCTGATCTTCACCGCCACCCACAACGTCGCCGAGGGATCCGGCGCGGCCGCGCTGGCAGGCGCACTGAAGGAGAAGGACACCCTGGCCGGTCAGCGCGTGGGCCTCGTCGTGACCGGTGGCAACGTCGACCGTGAGGTCTTCACCCGAGTCCTGGCCTGACCACCACCACGAGGAGAGCGATGTTCCACAAGCCATTCAGCGGATTCTCGATCAACGACTCCGACGCCGCGCGCGAGTTCTACACCGACACGCTCGGGCTCGACGTCCGCGAGCTGGGCAACGGCTTCCTGCAGCTGGCCCTGGACGGCGACACCGTCGTGCTGATGTACCCGAAGGACGACCACCAGCCGGCCTCCTTCACCGTGCTCAACCTTCCCGTCGACGACGTCCACGCCGCCGTCGCCGAGTTCACGGAGAAGGGCGTGGAGTTCCTGCGCTACGACGGCGCGCCGCAGGACGAGCTCGGAGTGGCGACGGGGGAGGGGCCTGACATCGCCTGGTTCACCGACCCGGCCGGAAACGTGCTGTCGATCATCCAGCACGAAGAGGACGACTTCTGACCGTCCCGCTGAGCACGACCGGGATCGTCAGGAGCGCCACGGCGATGCCGGTGAGCATCAGCCGCTCGGGCGACATGACCCTCAGCGCGAAGGTGTTCAGCAGGGGAGCGGCAAACCCCAGGTAGCTGAGGCTGTAGAAGACGGCATTCACCGTGCCGAGATCGTCGCTGTGCGCGACCTCCTCGACGGTCGTGAGCCCACCGACCAGGATCCAGCCGTACGCCGTTCCGAGGAGCACGACCGACGGCACGACCAGCCATGCCGAGTCGAGCGCGGCGACTCCGAGCCCGCACGCCAGGCCCGCCGAGCAGGCCAGCAGGCCGGCCACCAGGATGCGGCGTGGGTCGTGGAGGCGGCGCCCGATCGGTTGTACCAAGGCACCCGACAGCAGGGTCAGGCCGGCGAGCGCGCCGATCACGGCGACCGGGGCGACGTCGAGCGACACGAACGTCGGCACGGTCGCGAACGCTGTGGCGGCGGCGCCGAACACCCACGGAGCGGTCAGGACGACTCGCAGCAGGAACACACGGCTGCCGACGGCCTGGACCACCGCCTTGCTGCGTGGCCCTCCGACCCGCGGTGCACGTGCCGGCTCCGGCGCGTTCCAGGCGACGGCCAGCACCACGGCCATGAGCAGGAGGTGCGGGACGTAGGGGGTCACGGTGGGCCAGGGGAGCCACTGGCCGCAGATGCCGGCGACGAGCGGACCGGTTCCGAAGCCGGCCGAGAGCGAGAGCGCGGCACGACGGGCGCCGGTACCACCTGGTCGGTCGGCCGAGAGCTCCTTGACCCAGGCTGTGCCGGGCGCGAAGGCGGCGCCAGAAGCGATGCCGGAGGCCATGCGCCCGAGCAGGAGCAGGGTCAGGTTGTCGCCGCCGGCGAGCAGCAGGACGGTGGCGACGACCGACAGCACCAGCACGGGTCTCATGACCCGCCGGCGTCCTATGCGGTCGGAGATCGGCGCCACCACCAGCAGGGCCGGGATGAGGCCCAGAGCGTAGGCGCCGAACAACGCGGTGACGGCCTCGGCGGACGCGCCGTCCTCGTCTCGGTAGACGAGCAGCATCGCGGCGAACTGGTTGGCGCCCCAGCCGACCGCGAACATCGCAGCGGCCACCCGAACCCACGGCGGAAGTCGATCGGCCACGTCAGCGACTCCGGTGGTCGACTTGGGGGGCTCTCGGTCCGTGGCGTTCGAGCCTGACCAGCGGGCTCAGCTCGAGCAGCCGCACCACGCGGTAGCGCTGAGGACGGTAGGGCTCGAGGGCCCGGGCGATCTCGTCGTCCTCGTGGAGGCGTCGTCCGACCAGCCCGGTGCCGACGAGGTGGCCGAGGTGGAAATCGCCGAACGGCACGGCGTCGGCATCGCCGAGGGCACGTGAGCCGGTCTCCGCGGCCGTCCAGACGCCGACGCCGGGGATGCTGCGCAGCGCCCGGTACGTCGCGGCCTGGTCGTGCTGTGCGGCCACGCGCTCGAGCTGGACGCCGACACGCGCACACGCCTGGGCGGTGCGGTACCGCTGCGGGTCGACGCCCGCCTGATGCCATGCCCACGACGGCAGGGACGCCCACGTCTCGGCGGTGGGAAAGACCCGCATGCCCTCGGGTGCCGGTCCGGGCGCCGCGTCGCCGTGCTCGAGCAGCAGGCGCCGCCACGAGTCACGGGCGTCCTTGCCGACGACCCGCTGCTCGATGATCGCCGCGAGCAGCGCCTCGAGCACCCGACCGGTCTGCGGGACCCGCAGGCCCGGGAATCGTCGATGCGCATCGGCGACCGACGGGTGCACCGGCACGAACTCCGACGGATCGTCGTCGCAGCCGAGCGCCTGGGGGAGGGTGGCCAGCATCTCGGCAGCACCAGGGCCCCAGGCATCTGCCTCGACCGTGTCTCGGTCGGTCTGGACCACCGAGACCGTGACCGGGCCGGACTCCATGCGGCTGGTGCGCCACATCGCGGGGCCGACGCGCCGGAACGTGGGGTCGCCGCCACCGCGTCGCAGCACCGACCACGTGCGTCCCGCGTCGACCGGGGCGGAGAAGGTCACCGTGCGATGCAGCGATGGCCCATCCGTCATGGGACGAGTCTGCGCCACCAGCGTCGGCGTCGAACCTCTGGGTCAGGGACCCGACGGACCGCGGGCGGACGCTGAGCGCGCTCGCGCCTGGCCGCACCCCGCTGTCGCCAGGACTCAAGCTCGGCATCGACGTCCCGGGTGGGCGTGATGACCGGTGGCCCGCCCTGCAGCTGCCGACGAGCTCCGACCACGCGGGCGTTGAAGTCCTCGAGCAGCTCCCGCACGCGCCGCTCGGATCGCTCCGCATCCAGGACGTCGTCGAGCTGGGCGTCCTCGACCCGCAGCGAGAGGGCCGGCGGGAGGACGCCGGTGATCTGCTCCCGCTCGATGAGCCGCTTGAGCCACCAGTCGGGGTCGTGCGTGGTGCCGAGGTCGTCGATCGGCTTGCCGGTGCCGGGCAGGCCGTCGAACTCACCGCGCTCGATGGCGCGTTGCACCTGCAGGTCGACCCAGCGCGCCTGGTACTCCAACCGGCGGTCGCGCGCGCTCGCGTGGTTCTGCCGGTCGTGCCGTTCGTCGTTCATGGTCGGACTCCAGCATAGGCACGAGGCACGTGGGAGAGCCGACGTGCGCAGCCTGCGGCAGAATGCCCGACATGGCCTCACCCCTTGACCTCAGCCGCTGGAAGGACGCCGCGACGGCGACCGCACACTCCGGACTCCTGCGACCCGTGGGGCCACGTGCCGGCGCGAAGATCATCTCCGGTATCTGGCGCACCGGTCTGACGCCGGCCGCCGCGATCGCGATCGGCGCCGCACGCCATCCCGATCGCGACGTCATCATCGACGACGTCGGGCCGACGTCCTACCGCGAGCTGAACGAGCGGATCGAGTCGATCGCCGGTGCGTTGTCCACGCGCCGCAAGGGCCGGGCCACGTTCGCGGTGCTCTGCCGCAACCACCGCGGCTTCCTCGAGGCGTTCGCGGTCGGCACCCGCCTCGGGCACGAGGTCGTCTTCCTCAACACCGAGATCACCGAGTCCCAGCTGGGCCGCATCCTGGAACGGCACAGCCCGGACGTGCTGGTGCACGACGAGGAGTACCACGACATCGTCGAGGCCTGCGGGTACGACGGACGTCGCGTGCTGGCATGGCACGAGAAGGACGTCGACGACCGGCTCACCCTCGACTCGCTCGCCGTCGGTGACCACGCGAGGGCGCCGGCCAACCACCGCTCGGCCAAGCTCACGCTCCTGACCTCGGGCACGACCGGGCTCGCCAAGGGTGTGTCACGCGGCATCAACCTCATGGGCGTCGCCGAGAGCGCGGCCACCGGCATGAGTGTCATGAAGCTGCACGACGGCGACGTCACCGCGGTGTCGCCTCCGTTCTTCCACGCGCTGGGCTTTGCGATGCTGCTGAGCACGCTGTCCGTTGGCGGCACGATCGTGAGCCATCGCACGTTCGACGCCGAGCAGCTCCTGAAGGACATCGAGGAACACCGGGCGACGATCCTCACCGGCGTGCCGCTGATGCTGCAGCGCCTGCTGAAGGTGAAGGAGGAGCAGCCCGAGCGCGACGTCTCGTCCATCCGGGTGGCCCTCACCGGCGCCTCGCCGATCCCACCGTCCACCGTCGCCGAGTTCCTCGAGGCGTTCGGACCGGTGCTGGTCAACGTCTACGGCTCTACCGAGACCGGGATCGTCTCGATGGCGACGCCTGAGGACCTGGCCGACGAGCCGTCCACGCTGGGGCGCCCGGGCATCGGCATCTCGGTCCGCATCCTGCGCGATGACCGAACGGTCGCCGACACGGGGGAGCGGGGCACGATCTTCATGCGGGGTGGCCTGATGTTCGACGGCTACACCGAGGACGGCGACTCCACGCCGGACGCCAAGGAGGTCGTCGACAAGCACGTCAACACCGGCGACATGGGCCACCTCGACGACCAGGGCCGGCTCTACGTCGACGGTCGCGACGACGACATGGTCGTGTCCGGGGGAGAGAACGTGTTCCCCCTGGAGGTCGAGCAGGTCCTCGGTGAGCACTCGTCGGTCGACGAGGCCGTGGTGGTGGGCATCGAGCACGAGGAGTTCGGTCAGGTGCTCCGCGCGTACATCACGACGACGTCCGGCGAGGCGCCCGATGACAGCGAGCTCCGTGACTTCCTCCGCGAGCGGCTGGAGAAGTTCAAGGTCCCCAAGGAGTTCGTCGTGCTGGACGAGTTCCCACGCAACGCGACCGGCAAGATCGTGAAGTCGAAGCTGGAGGATCCAGACGACGACTAGGCCGGAGCGCCGAACTCGCTGAGGTACCAGCCCGCCGAGGTGAGCACGACCGCGACCATCGCGGTGAACAGCAGTCCACCGACGAGCGGGTACTGCCAGGAGGCGGTGTCGCGGGAACGGACCGTGACGATCTTGGCGACGAACGCGCCGTAGACCGTGCATCCCAGCAGCGAGTGCGCCAGGACCCGGGCGTCGGTGTGCTGGAAGCCCAGAGACCACAGGCAGTGGAAGGCGACCGGCAGGCTGACGAGGATCGCCAGGTACCCGGAAGCCCGGTGCCCCTTGCCGAGCCAGGGCGGCGCCGCGATGCCGAGCTTGCCGTACATCCACAGTGCGCCGACGAGCTGTCCGAGTGCGAGCACACCCGCGACGACAGCCAGCCACACCTTCATCTGGATCATGCTGGCGAAGCCCAGCGTCGTGATCGGTTCGAACGTGGGTTGATGCTGGCCGCCGTACACGCCCAGGGCCACCGAGACGGCAGCTCCGGCGAGGACCGCCACCAACAGGACTCGTGTCGCATCGCGATCGATCGTTGTGTCGTCACTCACGATCCGATGATGGCCTGCGGAGGGTCGCCGCGCCAGTACTTCGGGCGTTTGTTCAGGGCCAGCCTGCTCCGGGCACGTCGACCTCGATCGTGAGCACCTGACCGCTGCCGGGTGACACCAGCTCGGTCCCGGACATGCCCCGCCACTCGGCCGCCACGATGAACAACGTCGTCCCGTCCGAGCCGCCGAGAGCACAGGCGAAACCACCTCGGTCGAGCTCCACGACCTGCTCCACCGCGCCACCTTCGGTGGCCCGCACGCACTGCCGGTTCGGCACGTCGGCGTACCAGACGGCCCCCTCCGCATCGATGCAGATGCCGTCGGGGGTGCCCTCGCCGAGGTCAGCCCAGTCGCGCCGGCCGGAGAGCCCGCCGTCCTCGGCGATGTCGAACGCCACGAGGCTGTGCCGGTAGGAGTCGGCGACGATGAGCGTGCTGTTGTCCGGCGTCACGGCCATGCCGTTGGGAAACGCGAGGTCGTCGGCCACACGGCGGACCACGCCGTCCGGCGTGGCCAGCGAGACCGAACCCGGGGTGAAGGACTCACCGGCCATCGGGTTGAATCCCGGGCGGTTGACGTAGGCGTGGCCTCGACCGTCGATCACGATGTCGTTCCAGCCCGGATCGCCGAGGTCTGCGTGCGGGATCAGCGATCCATCGGCCTCGAGGCGCAGCAGGCGTCCATCGGTGGAGGAGACGATCAACAGCCGGTCGTCCGGGAGCCATGCCGTGCACAGCGGCAACGACGCAACCTGAACGATCACCTCGCTGCGACCCGCCAGATCGACCGCGATGACCTCGCCGGCCGACCAGTCGGAGAAGTACAGCCTCTCGTCGTGCCAGCGCGGTGACTCCACGAGACCGCGCCCGGTGAGCAGGGTTCTCAGCTCGCTCGTCATGACGAGATCCTTGCACCGGGCGGCGGAGGCATGCACCGCATGTCGGCTTGAGTGCTGGAGGAGAACGTCTGTTCGAATTCGTGGTCGTTCGGCGTCCACACGTGGGTCCAGAGGAGGTCGTGGTCGTGCCCAGCTCCTTGGTCGCGCCTCATGCCGCGGGCCTGGGCCGTCCTGAGGTCGACGTCGACCCAGACGGTGAGGTCGAACCAGGGGAGGAGCTCGGGATGGAAGATCCCGATCGAGTCGACCAGGAGCACCGACGCACGGGGGAGGGGAGCGGGGTCACCGAGGCGACCGGTGCTCCAGTCCAGCGGCCGGATGGCCACCGGTCGACCGGCGCGGAACGGCTCAAGTACCTCGGTGCGCATCCGGATGCGCTCGACGCCGTCCCAGTCGGGCGAGCGGCGGTGCACACGTGGCGGGTCGAGGAAGTCGTCGCCGCGCAGACGCACAGCATCAGGCACCGCGTCGACGAGATGGCGCGTGAGCACCGACTTGCCGGCACCGGCGAACCCCGAGACACCCACGACCACACGGTCGGCCCGGACACGGAGCTGCTCGATCGCCGCAACGACGTCGGCGACGTCGGTCATGATTCCAGGGCAGCGATCGCCTTGGCCAGATGCGCAGCACGGGTCCGAGGATTGCGGGCGGTGATCAGGTCGAGAATGACGGCGTACTGCTCGGTCTTGCCGAGTGCCTCGAAGGCCCGGCCCGCCGACGGATTGGCAGCGAGCGCCTCGGCCAGATCGGGCGGGACGGTCGCCTCCTTCTGCGACTCGTACGCGGCTTCCCAGCGTCCGTCGGCCCGGGCGGCCTCGACCTCGGCCAGGCCTGACGGCCGCATCCTCCCGGCCGCGGAGAGCTCCCCGACCTTGCGTACGTTGACCTGCGACCACCTGCTCCGTGGTCGGCGGGGCACGTACTTCTGCAGGTAGTACGTCTCGTCCAGGCCCTTGCGCTGTCCGGAGATCCAGCCGAAGCACAGACCGCTGTCGACGGCCTCGTCGTCGGTGAGCGACGGGATGCCTGAGCTCTTCTTGGCGATCTTGAGCCACACCCCAGGCTGGTGATCGACGTGGTCGTCGAGCCAGGCCTCGAACTCCGCGGCATCGCGGAAGAAGATCGTCTCCGCGGCGTCGGGTTCAGGCCTCGTCGGCATGAATCGACAGTAGTCGGCCGCCTGCGGGTAGACCGATCAGGTGCGGGTACGGCGAGGGGCCCACAGCTGGTCGGCGTCACCGGCCGCGAGCCGGCCGCGGTAGACGTCGATCTTGTGGTCGATGAGCTCGAGGTTCTCCTGGATCTCCGTGAGCTTGGCCGTGACGTCGGCGCGATGGGTCTCCAGGAGGGCCAGCCGGTCCTGCTCGTTTCCCTGACCGGCGGACACGAGCTGGGCGTACCGCCGGATGGTCTTGATCGGCATGCCGGTGGCCCGCAGCCTGGTGCAGACGTTGATCCAGTCGAGGTCGAGCTGCTGGTAGCGGCGCCGGCCGCCGCTGGTGCGGTCGACCGGCGTGACGACCAGGCCGGCGCGTTCGTAGTAGCGCAAGGTGTGCGCACCGACACCGGTGCGTCGGGCGGCCTCGGCGATGCTCACGCCCCGCTCAGGTATCGGCTGTGGGTTGACTTCGAGCACGCTCTAAATCCTAACGTCGTCATCATGAGACTTTCAACGTTGCGGAAGCGCGCGATGGGGGAGCCCGACCGGCGTCGTCGATCGCTGGTGCTGGCGATCTGCTGCGCCAGCATCGTCGTCGTGGTCATGGACATCTCCATCGTGAACGTCGCGCTGCCGGCGATCCGAACCGACCTCGACGCCTCGATGTCCGGCCTGCAGTGGACGGTCGACGCCTACACCCTGGTGCTGGCCAGCTTCCTGGTCGCGGCCGGATCCACGGCCGATCGGGTCGGTCGCCGGCGCATCTTCCAGATCGGACTCGCCACCTTCGGGGTCGGATCGCTGTTGTGCGGCCTGGCACCGAGCATCGGCTGGCTGGTCGCCGCGCGTGCGCTGCAGGCGCTCGGCGGCACGATGCTCAACCCGGTGGCGATGGCGATCGTCGCCACCACGTTCCCGGACCGGGCCGAGCGTGCCAGGGCCATCGGCGTCTTCGGCTCGATGGCCGGCATCGCCTTGGCACTGGGTCCGATCCTCGGCGGTGCCCTGGTCGACGGATTCGGCTGGCACTCCGTCTTCTGGGTCAACGTCCCGATCGTGGCGGTCGCGATCGTGTGCACCGCGCTGTTCGTGCCGGAGTCCCGAGCCGTTCGACCTCGGCGACTCGACTCCGTGGGGCAGATCCTCGTGGTCCTGCTGCTGAGCAGCGTCGTCTACGCGATCATCGAGTCCCGATCACTGGGCTGGACCTCTCCGATCATCCGCGGCCTGCTCGTCGTCGCGGTGCTCAGCGCACTCGGCATCATCGGCTACGAGCTGCGGCGCGAAGACCCGCTGCTGGAGCTGCGGCTGTTCCGCAGCGTCCCGTTCAGCGCGGCGATCCTGATGGCGCTCTGGGCCCTGTGCGGTTTCAGCGCATTTCTCTTCGTGACGACCCAGTACCTGCAGGATGTGCGCGGCCTGTCGGCGCTGACGGCCGGGCTGTGCATGGTTCCCGTCGGCGCGTTCGTCGTGGTGATCTCCCCATTGACGGGGCGACTGGTCGGCACGCGCGGACCACGACTGCCGCTGGCCGTGGCAGGATCGGCGCTCGCGATGGGCGGGGGAGCGTCACTGTGGATCGGACCGTCAACACCGTGGCCTGGTGTCCTGGCCAGCTTTCTCCTGTTCGGCATCTTCCTCGGCACGGTCAACCCGCCGATCACCAACACGGCGGTCTCCGGCATGCCGGTTTCGATGGCCGGAGTGGCCGCCTCGTTGGCTTCGGTGGGCCGCCAGACCGGCACCACCCTCGGGATCGCGATCTCCGGCACGATCGTGGGTTCGAGCCTGTCCCGCGGCAAGGCCGCCTACACCGCCGCAGAACACGGCGTGTGGTGGACCGTCCTCGTTCTTGGCGTCGGGATCATCGTCCTGGGGCTGCTGAGCACCAGCCGTTGGGCGCTGGCGAGCGCCGTGAGTGCGGCCGCACGATTCGACGGCGGCGAACCCGGGGCAGGGGACTGTGCTGGCTCCGCCTGAACGTCTTAATTGACATAATGTGCATTATCGGCGTAATGATGAGCGTCGGGACGAATGGGACTTTCGCCCCTTTCCACGCTCAGAACACCCCCTTTTCGGTCAACATCGCTGCAGAGCCGGAGTGGTGACGTTCACAGAGCATCAGAACGCTGAAACGAGCGTGATGTGGCGAGAATCGTCGTGAAGACCCTGCAGCGATTTACAGCCATTGCGTCGTCGCCATGAGACACACAGGATGAAATACATGACAGAAACCGCGTCCACCGACCGTTCTCTTCCACCAGCCCCGCCCGTCACCGACCACGACGACTTCGAGCAACAGCTCGAGGAGCTGCGCAAGCGCGAAAAGGCACACACGCGCGAAGGAGACGCGATCGCCGCGGCCAGGCGCCGACTGCCGATGACCGAGGTATCGCCCGACACGACCGTCATCGGCCCCGACGGCGAGGTGCCATTCGCTGATGTGTTCGAAGGACGCGATGAGCTGATCGTCTACAGCCACATGTTCTACGAAGGCGAGCCGTGGGAGTGGCAGTGCGAGGGCTGCACCAGGAACTCCTGGCCGATGCAGGACGCCGCCGACGCGGCCGGCATCAACGCCTATGGAGTCACCTTTGCCATCCTCGCCCGAGGCCCCTACGAGGAGATCGCGGCCTTCCGCGAGTTCATGGGCTACACCACGCCGTGGTACTCCAACGCCCACCTCGACGACCCGACGGTTGGCCATTCAGGACGGATCGCCTGCTACCTGCGGCGGGACGACAAGATCTACCTGACGTACTGGACGACCGGCCGCGGCGACGAGGTGCTGACTCCCCTGTTCGCGCTGCTCGACAGAACCGTCTACGGACGCCGTGAGGTGTGGGAGGACTCGCCAGAGGGATGGCCACAGATGCCGACCCACTCCTTCCTGCGCACCGATGAGCACGGTGCGCCGATGGGCCCCAGGAAGGGCGGCCGGCCGGTGCCCCAGTGGACCCGCCCCGACGCCACGCCGGTCGCCGTGTCCGACTAGCGCTTCTTGCCCTCGCCGAGCATCTCGACGGCCTGGCCGATGCGCCTCTCCCGCGTCTCGGGCGTCTTGGCGCTGGTGATCCAGTCGACGTAGGCGCGCCGGTGGCTGTACGACAGCGTGTCGAAGAACTCCCTCGCCGGATCGTCGAGCGACAGGGCCTGGGCCAGGTCGTCCGGAGGCTCCATCACGCGCGGCTCGGTGTCGAGGTCGATCTCGACATCCACCTCGTCCTCGGCCTCGACCCCCGCGGCCTCACGATTCTCGCGGCTCAGCGGCAGGTAGTACTTGCCCGCCATCGGCGCCACCGTGGTGCGGTACGTGTGCGAGCCGACCGACACCGTCACCGCGGGACGCTTGCCTGCGCCCAGAGCCTCGACCACGTCGTCAGGCACCTGGATGCCGGTGGCCGTCTTGCCGCCCAGCTCGACCGTCGAGTGGAACTTCATGCCAGCCTCCTCGTCAGCTCCTTTGCCATCATGTCGAGGAGCTCACGAGTCCGCACCCGATCGCCGTCGAGGAAGTAATGGTCGCGCTCTGGAACCACGCGGTGCAGGACGTCGACACCGGCAGCCGACAGGCGTTCGGCGAAGGCATCTCCGTCGATCCGCATCGCATCGCGTTCGGCCGTGAGGACGATCGCGGCAGGGAGTCCGTGCATGTCGTCGCTCAGCAGCGGCGAGGCGTACGGGTCGACGCGGCATGCCTCGTCCTTGAAGTACGAGCCGTGGGCGAGCCGGAGGATCCCGGGTCCGATCATCGGGTGGGCCATGGCCGACGGCGTGACGTGCGTGGAGACGTCGAGCGTCGGCACGCCCAGCAGCTGGACCCGCGGCAGCGGGGTTCCCTGGTCGCGCGCCTGCAGACAGGCTGACGCGGCCAGGTTCCCTCCCGTGCTGAAGCCACCGATGGCGATGCGCGACCCGTCCAGGTCGCCCTCGCCGGCGTGCTGCGTCAGCCACCGCACGACGTCGTGAGCCTGGTGGTGCGCGATCGGGTACCGATGCCGCGGCGCGACGGCGTAGTCGACGTTGACGACCGCCACCCCGGCCTCCGCGACCAGGAACCTGGCGAAGAAGTCGTCCATGCGGGGAAACCGCATCATGAACCCGCCACCGTGGAAGTGCACGTAGATGGGCGGGCGGGCGACGTCCGGGGGCCGATAGACCTCGCACCGCACGTCACCGTGGCGCGTCGGGATCCGCCAGGTCTCCGGCTCGTCGAGCTCATGACCGTCGAGGTCGGGGCCCGTGAAGTACAGGTCGTCGCCGTAGCGCACCGAACGCCGTGCGCCGGCTTGCACCATCAGCGCCGTGGCATCCGAGAACAGCCCCATGACGTCCATTCGACACCCTCAAGCAGCCCGATTTGTGGAGGTGCATCATGGACACGTGAAGATCATCCGAATGGGCCATGCGGCGGTACTCATCGAGGCCAGTGGCACCCGTCTGCTGATCGATCCGGGCAACGTGAGCGCGCCCGAGGCGTTCGACCTCGAGGGCCTGGACGGCATCGTCGTCACGCACCAGCATCCCGATCACCTCGACCCCGACCGCATCGGCGCACTGCTCGATCGCAACGACGGCGCCACGCTCCTGTGCGACCCCGAGACAGCCGACGTCGTCGAGCACGGTGAGTGGACGGCGCACACGCACGACGACGAGACCTTCATCGGTGGGCTGACGGTCCTGGGCGTCGGCGCCCGCCACGCCGAGATCCTGCCGAGCCTCCCCCGCATCGCGAACACCGGCGTCCTCGTGTCGGCCGAGGGCCAGCCGACGCTGTTCCATCCGGGCGACTCCTACGAGCTCGCCCCTGACGGGGTCGACGTCCTCGCACTCCCCCTCAACGCCCCCTGGGCCAAGATCAGCGAGACGGTCGACTTCGTCTCCCGGGTCTCCCCCGCCACGCTGTTCCCCATCCACGATGCCGCGCTCAGCGAGCGTGCGTACGGCGTCTACTGGGGCCACGTCCAGAACCACGGCGGCGTCGACGACGCTCGTCAGATCGGCCAGACCGAGTCGACCGAGGTCGGCTGAACCACACCTCGCGGCGGCTGGGATTCTGGATCCACGTCGGTATCGTCGCGAGGAGGGCTCGTTTTCGCGGCCCGCAACGCGCCACACCCAGGGGTGTAGATTTATCTCATATCTGAGATATACAGTAGGGGGACTATGTCAGAACGCGACGACTACCTGGCCCGGATCGGCACGCTCATCCGCGACGCACGCCAGCACAGCGGCCTCACCCAGGCCCAGCTCGCCACCGAGCTCAAGACGAGCCAGAGTGCCGTCACCCGCATCGAGAAGGGCCAGCAGAACCTCACGCTCGAGATGCTCGCGCGCATCGGGAGCGCGCTGGACTCCGAGCTCGTCAGCGTCGGCGCGTCCGGGCCCAGCCACCTGAGGGTCAGGGGCGGCACCACGCTGTCCGGCGCCATCGACGTGAAGTCCAGCAAGAACGCCGGGGTCGCCCTGCTCTGCGCGTCCCTGCTCAACGCCGGCACCACGGTGCTGCGCAAGGTGGCCCGCATCGAGGAGGTCAACCGGCTGCTCGAGGTGCTCGAGTCCATCGGCGTCAAGTTCCGCTGGCTCAACTCCGACAACGACCTGGAGCTCGTCGTGCCGGCCGAGCTGAACCTCGCCGCGATGGACGCCGATGCTGCTCGGCGCACCCGCAGCATCATCATGTTCCTCGGCCCGCTGATGCACCGCGTCGACCAGTTCGAGCTCCCCTACGCCGGCGGCTGCGACCTCGGCACCCGCACCGTCGAGCCACACATGACCGCCTTGCGCCCGTTCGGGCTCAAGGTCGTCGCCACCGAGGGCAGCTATCACGCCCAGGCGGCCAAGGGCGTCGGTCCCGAGCGGCCGATCGTGCTCACCGAGCGCGGCGACACCGTCACCGAGAACGCCCTCCTCGCCGCGGCCCGGCACGACGGCGTCACGATCATCCGCAATGCCAGCCCCAACTACATGGTCCAGGACCTCTGCTTCTTCCTGCAGGAGCTCGGCGTGCAGATCGAGGGCATCGGCACCACGACCCTGAGGGTCACAGGGTGCGCCGTCATCAACACCGACGTCGAGTACGCGCCCAGCGAGGACCCGATCGAGGCCATGAGCCTCATCGCTGCCGCGATCGTCACGCAGTCCAGCATCACCGTCCGCCGGGTGCCGATCGAGTTCATGGAGATCGAGCTCGCGCTGCTCGAGGAGATGGGATTCCACTACGACCGCAGCGAGGAGTACCCCGCCGAGAACGGCCGCACGCGTCTCGTCGACATCACCACGCACCCGTCGTCGCTGAAGGCGCCGATCGACAAGATCCACCCGATGCCGTTCCCCGGGCTCAACATCGACAACCTCCCGTTCTTCGCCGTCATCGCGGCAACGGCCGAGGGCCAGACGATGCTGCACGACTGGGTCTACGAGAACCGCGCGATCTACCTGACCGAGCTCAACAAGCTGGGTGCCCAGGTCACGCTGCTCGACCCGCACCGTGTGCTCATCGAGGGGCCGACGCACTGGAGCGGCACCGAGCTCGTGTGCCCGCCGGCGCTGCGTCCAGCGGTCGTGGTGCTGCTGGCCATGCTCGCAGCCAAGGGCACGTCGGTGCTGCGCAGCGTCTACGTCATCCACCGCGGCTACGAGGACCTCGCCGAGCGGCTCAATGCGCTCGGCGCGCAGATCGAGACCTTCCGTGACATTTGACGGCTCCGCCGTCGGGGACATCTGAGCGGAGGGGTCGACCTCGTTGAGCTTCCTCGACTCCCCCACTCCCCTGGCGTTCGCCCATCGCGGCGGCGCCCTGCTCCCGGCCAACGAGGGCATCGAGAACACGATGGCGGCGTTCCGGAACGCGGTCGACCTCGGCTACCGCTACCTCGAGACCGACGTCCACTGCTCCCGCGACGGTGTGGTGTACGCCTTCCACGACGTCGAGCTGAACCGCATGACCGGCACTGTCTCGGCTTTCCGAGATCTCGACTCCGACGGCATCGACGCGATCCGGGTCGGTGGGCGTGAGCCCATTCCGCGACTGGTCGATCTGCTCGAGGAATTTCCCGAGGCGAAGTTCAACATCGACACCAAGTCCGACGACGTCGTCGACCCGGCGCTCGTGGTTCTCCACGAGGCCGAGGCGCTCGACCGGGTGTGCCTGGCTTCGTTCTCGGCCGAGCGACTGCACCGGATCCGGGCCGCGGTTCCATCCGTGGCGACGTGCTTCTCCGCCGCCGAGATCGCCCTGTTGCGACTCGCTCCGGTGAAGCAGCTCCGCAACCGCGGGGCGCGTCGTGGCGGGGCGTGTCTCCAGGTCCCCGTCCGGAAGGGCTCGGTCACGGTGGTCACACCGGGATTCGTCCTGCGTGCCCACGCGATCGGCGTCCCGGTGCACGTGTGGACCGTCGATGACCCCGCGGAGATGCGATATTTGCTCGACATCGGTGTCGACGGCCTCATGTCCGACCGGGTCGACGTCCTGCGCGACGTGCTCCGCGAGCGGGGCGAGTGGGAGGAACCGTGATCAGACGAGGGGCCAACCCCGAGCAGCGGTCGTGGTTCTTCTACGACTGGGCCAACTCCGCGTACATCACGACGGTCGCGACCGTGCTCTACGCGCCCTACCTCACCAGCGTCGCCGAGCGCGCCGCCTGCGGCTTCGTCGGCGACGAGGACCGCAAGTGCACCGAGAGCCTCTCGGTGCTGGGGATCTCGGTCTCGGCGGGCTCGCTGGTGTTCTACGTCGTCACGATCGCCACCGTCATCTCGGCTTTCGTGCTCCCCGTCGTCGGGGCGATCGCCGACCGGGTCCAGTCCCGGCGCACGCTGATGGCCCGCCTGGCGTGGATCGGGGCCGGCGTCACCGCCTTGATGTTCTTCGTGACCGGCAGCAACTGGCAGCTGGGAGCGGCGTTGCTGGTGGTGGCCAACCTGTTCTACGCGTCGTCGATCGTCGTCTACGACGCGATCCTCATCGACGTCGCCGAGCCGAACGACCGCGACCGCATCTCGTCCCAGGGATGGGCGTTCGGCTACCTCGGCGGCGGCACGCTGCTGGGCCTGAACCTGGTGCTCGTCACCGTCACGCCGTTCGGGCTATCGACCGAGATGGCAGTGCGGATCAGCCTGGTGTCCGCTGCGGTGTGGTGGGCGTACTTCACGGTCGTCGCCCATCGCGGACTGAAGGACCACCCGCCGCGCGGGATCGCCCCGGCCGAAGGGGTCACGCTGATGCAGCGCAGCTTCGGCCAGCTGTTCCGGACGCTGCGCGAGCTGCGCAACTACCCCCAGACGCTGATCTTCCTCGGCGCCTACCTGATCTACAACGACGGCATCCAGACGGTCATCTACTCCTCGTCGGTCTACGGGGAGAAGGAGCTCGGCTTCGGCACCAGCACCCTGATCGCCACGATCCTCATCGTGCAGTTCGTGGCCTTCGCGGGTGCGCTCGTGTTCGGTCGCGTGGCAGCGAGGATCGGCGCGCATCGCACCATCGGCGGCGGCCTCGTCGTGTGGATCGTGGTCGTCTGTGCGGCGTTCGTGCTGCCGGAGCAGCAGATCGTGCCGTTCCTCACCCTCGCGGTCGCGATCGGACTCGTGCTGGGTGGCACGCAGGCGCTCTCGCGCTCGTTCTACTCCCAGCTCATCCCGCGCGGCCGCGAGGCCGAGTACTTCAGCCTCTACCAGGCCTGTGAGCGTGGCACGAGCTGGCTCGGAACGCTCGTCTTCGGCATCGTGCACCAGACGACGCACTCCTACCGCCCGGCGATTCTCGCGCTCATCGCGTTCTTCGTGATCGGTGGTGCGCTGCTGTGGCGCCTGGACGCCCGCCAAGGCGTCGTCGAGGCGGGCAACGAGGTGCCCACCGTCATCTGAGTTGCCCCACATCGACGTTCAGGGGAATCTCAAGGTGGTGCCGTACGTTGAGGTGAGTAAGGCATCACACAGAGGAGGGGGGATACCGATGGCTGAACGCGCATTACGCGGCGCACGGCTCGGAGCGCAGAGCTTCGAGGACGAGCGCGGCGTCGAAATGGCTCCCCGCCAGGAGATCGCCTACGTCTGCCCGGACGGGCACACGTTCACGGTCACCATGGCCGACGAGGCCGAGGTTCCCGACGAGTGGGAGGACCCGAAGACGGGTCAGCTCGGTCGTCGAGTGGACGGTGGCGAACCCGTCAAGAAGGACGAGAAGCCCGTACGCACGCACTGGGACATGCTCCTGGAGCGTCGTTCGGAGTCCGAGCTTGAGGAGATCCTCACCGAACGTCTCGAGCTCCTGCGTGCCGGTGAGATCGGTCCGCCGCATCTGCACCGCCGCAGGAAGAAGAGCGCCTGAGTCACGCACCCAGGCGCGCATGTACCTCGACCCCGGCCATGGCCGGGGTCGAGTTGCGTCCGGGAACCTTTTCGAGATTCGCCTGGACCGGGATTCGCCTAGAGTCGAGCGGTGGAGCAGCGCAGTGAGGCGGCCGAGAGCCGTGAGCAGACCGACGGACGCAGCCTGTTCGAGGGCTTCGTCGAGAAGATGTACCAGGGCGCCAGTCGGGCGCCGTTCTTCTTCATCTGCCTGTTCATCGTGGTGGCCTGGCTGGTCAGCGCGCCGTGGTGGCACGACCTCAAGTCGTGGCAGGTCGCCATCCACACGGTCGCGAGCGTGCTCTCCCTCCTGCTGCTGGTCCTCCTGGAGAACGCGAGCCGCCGGTCCGAGGAGGCGGCCCAGGAGAAGATGAACGTCATCGCCGAGGCACTGGCCTCCTTGATGGAGTCACACGCCCGAAACGACCCCGAGCTCGACGAGGCGGTGCAGAAGCTCCGCGACGCGGTCGGCCTGGAGGAACGGCACTGAGCACCGTCAGCGGGGGCCCACCGTGCTGCCGACGCGCCGGCGATGCCCGGGCACGAGCCGTACCAGGCCCCACAGGGTGACGCGCCACAACGCCTCGCGGACGATCGCCCCGCTCATCTTGGACCGCCCGCGCTCGCGCTCGACGAACGTCACGGGCACCTCGACGACGGACATGCCGGCCGCGTGCACGCAACGCGTCATGTCGATCTGGAAGCAGTAGCCCTGGGAGGCGATGTCCGCGAGGTCGATGCGCTCGAGCGTTCTGCGCCGGAAGACCCGGTACCCGGCGGTGCTGTCGTGCACGGGGATGCCGAGCATGATCCGTGCGTACGCGGTGCCGACCCGCGAGATGATCCGCCGTCGCCGGGGCCAGTTGACGACGCTGCCGCCGTCGATCCACCGGGAGCCGATCACGAGATCGGCTCCGTCCTCGGCGGCGATGAGCAGGCTCCCGAGCTCTTCCGGCTGGTGCGAGCCGTCGGCATCCATCTCGACGAAGTAGTCGTAGTCGCGCTCCAGGCCCCAGCCGAAGCCGGCACGGTAGGCCGCTCCGAGGCCCTGTTTGGCCGGTCGGTGCATCACGTGGACGCGGTCGTCGGCGCCGGCGAGGGTGTCGGCGATGCGACCGGTGCCGTCTGGAGAGGCGTCGTCGACCACGAGCACTTCGGCGTCAGGACGGCTCGCATGCAGGCGCGAAAGGACGCGGTCGAGGTTCTCCGCCTCGTTGTACGTCGGCACCACCACGAGCGCGCGCATCAGTCGGACGCCTTCGGCCGGCGCGTGCCGAGCCACCAGCCCAGTCCGCCGAGCACACCGAGGAGCAGCTCGAGCCACCCGCCGATGCGAAGAGCCGGCGTGGACCCCTCGGCCAGAGGCACCTTGGCCGACAGCGTGGCCGGCTCGTGCAGGCGCGCGCGGGCGACGGCGTGCCCGGACGCGTCGGCGATGCCGCTGATGCCGTTCGTCGAGGGCACGAGGACCCACCGGCCGGTCTCGATGGCCCGAAGCCGGGAGATGTTCCACTGCTGCGCGGGCTGGGACGTGTTCGTGAAGCTGGCGTTGCTCGTCTGGACGACCAGCATCTGTGCGCCGCTCTGGACGGTCTCGCGGACGATCCCGTCGTAGGCGATGTCCCAGCAGATGGTGTCGCCGACGGTGAAGTCGCCGATCCGGAGCGCGCCCTCCTCCTTGCCGGGCACCATGTCGCGCGGGATGTCGCGATCGAACCGCGGCACGATGCCACCGAGGGCGCCACGGAACGGCACGTACTCGCCGTAGGGCACGACCTTGCGCTTCACGTACCGCTCCCCCGGCCCGGTCGCGTTCCACACCACGCCCGCGTTGTAGGCGGTGTCGAGCGTCGGTCCGTCGAAGATCCCGCCGACGAGGATCGGCGCCTTCAGCGCCGCCGACAGCGACTCGATCTGTCCGCGCACGCCGGCGTCGTGGAACGGGTCGACGTCGATGGCGTTCTCCGGCCACAGCACGGCGTCGGGACGCGGCACCTCACCACGGTTGATCCGCCCGATGAGCCGCTTGGTCTCGGCCACGTGCAGGTCACCGATCTCCCCCCGCTGCCAGGTGAGGAAGACACCCGGGACGTCGCCCTGGACCAGCGCCAGCTGACGGGAACCGGACGGCGAGGCCACTCCGGTGGGCAGCAGCGCGCCGAGCCCGGCGAGAACCACGACGACAACCACGGCCCCGATACGGGCACGCCCCGTGCTCGCCGTCGCCAGCACCACCACCATCGCGGCCACCACGAACAACACAGCCGTCGTCCCCGGCATGCCGAGCAGACGGGCGTACGAGGCGAACGGGGTGTCGATGGCGGTGTGGGCCAGCCGTCCCCACGGGAAGCCGCTGAACGGGAGACTGCCGCGAGCGGTCTCGCCGAGCACCCACACGGCGGCGCCCCAGAGCGGCCAGTGGCGCAGTCGGCACGCCGATCGCAGGGCGAGCATCACCACGGCGAAGAACACCGTCTCTGCGAGCACCAGCCCGACGTAGGCGCCATGGCTCACCGCGTTCATCCACCAGATCAGCGGGCCCATGAACGCGAGCCCGAAGACCGCGCCGGTCGACAGCACGACGCGTTTGCGGGCGTCCGCAAGCCGTCGGGCGACGACGATCAGGCCGGCCACCCCGACGACCATCGCGTACGGCACGGCCACCGGGTCGAACGCCAGGGAGCAGACGACACCGCACAGCAGAGCGAGCGGCCATGCCGCGCGGACGGGCACGTCAGCCCTGCAGGACGACGAGCTCGCGCGGCGTGTTGTTCAGCACCTCGAGGCCGTCGTCGGTGCACACGGCGATGTCCTCGATGCGGGCGCCGTAACGGCCGTCGACGTAGAAGCCGGGCTCGATCGAGAACGCCATGCCGGGCTCCAGCACGAGCGTGTTGCCGGCCACGATGTACGGCTCCTCGTGGGTCTCCTGGCCGATGCCATGTCCCGTGCGGTGGATGAACTGGTCGCCGTAGCCTGCGTCGGCGAGGATCTCTCGCCCCACGGCGTCGACCGACTCGGCGGTGACCCCCGGGCGGGCGTACTCGCGCTGGGCCTGCTGGGCGGCGGCCAGTGCTGCGAAGCCCTCCTCGTAGCCCTGCGGGGCGGGACCTCCGGCGAGGTAGTTGCGGGTGGAGTCGGAGCAGTATCCGGCCGGTGTGGTGCCACCGATGTCGACGACGACAGGGTCGCCGGGCTCGATCACCCGGTCAGAGAGGTCGTGGTGCGGCGAGGCGCCGTTCGGACCTGACCCGACGATGACGAAGTCGACCGTCTCGTGCCCCTCGTCGAGGATCGCCCGCGCGATGTCGGCGCCGACCTGTCGCTCGGTGCGTCCGGGTCGCAACCACTCCCCCATACGAGCGTGCACCCGGTCGATGGCGGCGCCGGCATCACGCAACGCGTCGATCTCGGCCGGTTCCTTGCGCAGCCTCAGCTCCTGGACGATCGGTCCGGCGAGCACGGTGCGGGCGGACGGCAGCGCGTCCTGCAGCGCGAAGACCCGCTCGGCCCACATGTGGTCGTCGACGCCCACCGTGCCGGCGTCACCGACGAGCCCGGCCACCAGCGCGAACGGGTCGTCGGTCTCCTGCCACGCCGCGATGTCGACGTCGACACCGGCCGCGACGGCCGCCGGACGCTCCAGGGCCGGCACCACGAGCGTCGGATCACCGGCGGTCGGGAGGACGAGACACGTCAGTCGCTCCAGCGGCAGCGCGTGGTATCCGGTCAGGTAGCGCAGGTTCGCACCCGGGGTGATGAGCAGGGCGTCGATGCCTCGGGCGGCGGCCAGGTGCTGGGCTCGGCTCCATCTCGTCGTCACGCAGCGAGCCTACCTGCGCCCCCCGGGAGACAGTGGTCCCGTCATCGCCTACTGTGATGTCCACCACAAACGGATCGGGGGGTCCTTTCATGCGTAGAGCCATTGCCGCTACCGCGGCGCTCATCGTCACCGGCGCACTCATCGCCGCCTCACCCGCCCTCGCACACAAGCAGCGCGCGAGCGGGCTCGACAACGTCGACACCAGCAAGCTCACCAAGGCCGTCACGGTCAACGGCATCATGCAGCACGAACGTGCGCTGCAGTCGATCGCCAACGCGAACGACGGCACGCGCGCGTCCGGCCTGCCCGGACACGTGGCATCGGCCGACTACGTCGCACGCCAGATGCGCAACGCCGGCTACACCGTGCACCGCCAGAAGTTCACCTTCCCGTTCTTCCGGTCGACCACGCCGCCGACACTCACCCAGCTGACGCCGGACGAGAAGGAGCTCGAGACCGACATCTTCGAGTACTCCGGCAGCGGCGACGTCACCGGAGTGGTCGTCCCGACCAACGATCTCGTCATCCCGGCCACGCCGGAGCCCAGCAGCACCTCAGGTTGCGAGGCAGGCGACTTCGAGCCGGCACCGTCAGGCCCGTCCATCGCGCTCATCCAGCGCGGGGCCTGTGACTTCGCGGTCAAGGCAGCCAACGCCAAGACGGCGGGTTACGACGCCGTGATCATCTTCAACGAGGGAAACCCCGGACGCACCGACCTGACCGTCGGCACGCTGGGCAGCCCGACCGACATCCCGGTCGTCGGCCTGTCCTACGACGACGCCGTCGCCCTGGTCGGGCAGATCTCGTCCGGCGAGGTCACGGCCCACGTCACCACCGAGGTCGAGGTCGACCTGAACCGCGAGACGCAGAACGTCATCGCGGACCTTCCGGCCGGGACGAAGACGAAGCATGACGACCAGGTCGTCGTCGTCGGCGCCCACCTCGACAGCGTGGTTGCCGGACCGGGCATCAACGACAACGGTTCGGGCTCATCCACGATCCTCGAGACCGCCGAGCAGATGTCGGCGCTCAAGCTCACCAAGAAGCTGCAGCGTCCCGTGCGCTTCGCCTTCTGGGGCGCGGAGGAGTCGGGTCTGCTGGGCTCTGAGCACTACGTGAGCTCGTTGTCCACGGCCAACCTCGCGAAGATCTACGCCAACCTGAACTTCGACATGGTCGGCTCGCCCAACTACGTGCGGTTCGTCTACGACGGCGACGGCTCGGCGGGCGGCATCAGCGGTCCTCCCGGGTCGGACTCGATCGAGTCGGTCTTCACCGACTACTTCGCCGCCCAGAACCTGGCGTCGGCTCCGACCGACTTCGACGGACGTTCCGACTACGGGCCGTTCATCGAGGCCGGCATCCCGGCCGGCGGCCTGTTCAGTGGCGCCGAGGGCGTCAAGACCGCGGAGGAAGCACAGATCTACGGCGGCACCGCAGGTGAGCCGTACGACTCCTGCTACCACCAGGCCTGCGACACCGCCACCAACCTCAACGCGGACGCGTTGAAGGAGCTCGGCGACGCTGCCGCTCACGCGACGGCCGTGCTGACGTTGTCGAAGGCCGGTCTCTTCCCCGACGGCAGCCGCGTCCAGCAGCGCCAGAAGGCGGTGAAGCTGCCAGCCAAGGGTCACGCGCTGACTCGCTGATGCACCTAGGATCGGCGTCGGCACCCTCGCGGTGTCGGCGCCGATCTGCGTCACTGAACAACCCAGGAGGATCATGGCCGGCCGGCTGATGCTGCTCGACAGCGCAAGCTTGTACTTCCGCGCGTTCTACGGTGTGCCCGACTCGCTGAAGGCGCCCGACGGCACGGTCGTGAACGCCGTGCGCGGCCTCCTCGACTTCGTCGCCACGCTCACGACCCAGTACCACCCGGAAGCCGTCGTGGCGTGCTGGGACGACGACTGGCGCCCAGCCTGGCGGGTCGACCTGATGCCCTCCTACAAGACCCACCGCGTGGCCGAGGAGGTCGTCGGCGATCCGGACATCGAGGAGACACCGGACCTGCTCTCCCCGCAGGTCCCCCTCATCGCCGAGGCGCTCGGCCTCGTCGGGATTCCGGTGGTCGGTGCCATGGGAGCCGAAGCGGACGACATCATCGGCACGCTCGCGCCCGCCTGGGACGGACCGGTCGACGTGGTCACCGGCGACCGGGACCTGTTCCAGCTCGTCGATGACGACTCCGTCAACGGTGGGCCGATCCGGATCCTCTACACGGCGCGCGGTGTGGGCAACCACGACGTCGTCGACGAGGCCTGGATCCGCACGAAGTACGGCGTCGACTCACACCGCTACGTCGACTTCGCGGTGATGCGCGGCGACGCCTCGGACGGCATCCCGGGCGTTCCCGGGATCGGGGAGAAGACCGCCGCCACGCTGCTCGCCGCCTACGACGACCTCGACGGCATCGTCGCCGCGGCCAAGGACCCGTCCAGCGACATCAAGCCGCGGGTCCGGCAATCGCTGCTCGACTCCCAGGAGTACATCGAGATCGCCCGCAAGGTCGTCACGGTGAGCCCCGACGCCTGCCCGACCGACGTCGCCGTCATCCGCTCGCCCCTCACCGACGCGCAGAAGTCCGACCTCACGGCCTTCGGCGAGCAGTGGGGCCTCGGCGGCGTCCCGGGACGCGTCATCGAAGCACTGGGCTGAGCTCAGGCGACGACGGACGTGTACGACACCACGCCACGGCGCAGCTCGGTGAGCGCCTCGTGCACGGTGTCGCGCAGCTCGCTCGCACCGGCAGCGTCGCCGATCTGGGCCAACACGTCGATCAGCTGCTTCATGGCGCGCACGAAGTCGCCGGCAGCCATCTCGGTCTCGCGCAGGACGTCGTCCAGCGACGCACCCTTCACCCACGACCAGACGGCGTGGGCGAAACCGAAGTCGGGCTCGCGCAGGTAGGTCAGACGGTGCTCGCGCTCGAGCCGCTTCAGGTCGGTGCACAAGGAGCTCATCGTCTCAGTGACCTCGAGCACGTGTCGGCTCGGCAGCAGCGGCGCCGGAGTGTCGTCGCTGTTCCGAGACTCGAACGTCAAGCCGCTGACCACGGCCGCGAGGTCCGCCGGATCCAGCCCGTCCCACACCCGTTCGCGCAGGCACTCGCTGATCAGGAGGTCGAGCTCGCTGTAGACCCGCTGCAGCCGGAGCCCGTCGGGGGTGACCTCGTCGCCGTCGAGGTAGCCGAGAACTCCCAGCACCTCGCAGACCCGGTCGAACTGTCGCGCGACCGTGTTGGTGCGCGACTCGATGCGGCGGCGCTGGTTCGCGGTGTCGCGCTCCAGCTTGGCGTAGCGCTCGGCCCAGCGTGCGTGGGACTCCCGGTCGGGGCAGGCGTGGCAGGGATGTTCGCGCAGCTTCGCGCGGACCTCCGCGACCCGCGGGTCCTGGACGGCGCCATGCTCGCGGTAGGGCTTCTTGTTGAACCACTGCACGCCTTGCGCGCGGTCGCGCAGCGACGAGGCGAGGTCGCGGCGGGCCTGCGGGTTGCGGGAGTTGAACGACTTGGGGATCCGCATCCGGGTGATGGCCTCGACCGGGGTCGGGAAGTCGACGATGGCCAGGCGCCGCGCGTGCCGGTTCGCCGTGAGCACCATGGGACGCGGGTCGTCAGCGCCGGAACGGTGGCCGGGGTCCAGGACGACCGCAAGGCCGGCCCAGCGTCCGGCCGGGACGTTGATGACGTCGCCGATCCTGAGCGACGTCAGTGACTGCACGACCTGGTCGCGCTCGGCCGCGCGCCGCGCCTTCGACCCGGACGACTCCAGGTCGCTCAGCTCGCGACGCAGCGCGGCGTACTCCATGAAGTCGCCCAGCTCGCAGGTGGCCGACGCACGATAGCCCTCGAGCGCCTCGTCCGCCTTGTGGATCTGCCGGGCCAGGCCGACGACGGCGCGGTCGGCCTGGAACTGGGCGAACGACTGCTCCAGCAGCTCACGGGCGTGGTCGTGGCCCACCTGACCGACGAGGTTGACCGCCATGTTGTACGACGGCTGGAACGACGAGTTGAGCGGATACGTACGGGTGGACGCCAGGCCACCCACGAGCCGCGGATCGAGGCCGGGCTGCCACAGCACCACCCCGTGCCCCTCGATGTCGATGCCACGGCGCCCGGCGCGGCCCGTGAGCTGGGTGTACTCCCCCGGTGTGACGTCGACGTGGGCCTCGCCGTTCCACTTCGACAAGCGCTCGATCACGACCGTCCGGGCCGGCATGTTGATGCCGAGTGCGAGGGTCTCGGTCGCGAACACGACCTTCACCAGCCCCACGCTGAAGAGGGCCTCCACCGACTCCTTGAACGTCGGCAGCATCCCCGCGTGGTGTGACGCGATGCCGCGCGTGAGCGCCTCGCGGAACTCGTAGTAACCGAGGACGTGCAGGTCGTCATCGGGCAGGTGGGCACATGCGGCGTCGACGGCAGCACCGATCTCGGCCCGCTCGTCCGGCGTCGTGAGCGTGATCCGCGCATCCATCACCTGTTGCACGGCGGCGTCGCACCCCGCGCGGCTGAACACGAACACGATGGCCGGCAGCAGGCCCTCGGCGTCCAGCTTCTCGACCAGCTCGACGCGTCCCGGCGTGCGGTGCCGGCTGCGTGGCCGTCTGCCACCCCGGGGCGGTCGGCCCTTGCTCATCCTGGACATCTGGACGTCCTCGCGGGCCATGCGCTCGAGCTGGCGGTTGACCTGTCCGCTCTCGCCGGCGTCGGTGCGTTCGCCGTCCTCGAAGAGCGGGAACAGGCGCCGGCCGACGAGGACGTGCTGGTGGAGCGGCACCGGGCGACGCTCCTCGACGATCGTCGTGGTGCCCCCGCGCACCTCGGTGAGCCAGGCGCCGAACTCCTCGGCGTTGGAGACCGTCGCGGACAACGAGACGACGGCCACCGACTCGGGCAGCCCGATGATGACCTCTTCCCAGACGGCGCCCCGGAACCGGTCGGCGAGGTAGTGCACCTCGTCCATCACGACGAAGCCGAGACCGGTCAGCGTCCGCGACCCGGCGTACAGCATGTTGCGCAGCACCTCGGTGGTCATGACGACCACCGGTGCCTCCCCGTTGATCGTGTTGTCGCCGGTCAGCAGGCCGACGTTCTCGGCGCCGTAGCGCGCCACCAGGTCGCCGAACTTCTGGTTCGACAAGGCCTTGATGGGCGTCGTGTAGAAGCACTTGCGGCCGGTGGCGAGCGCGAGGTGGACGGCGAACTCGCCGACCAGCGTCTTGCCGGATCCGGTGGGCGCGGCCACCAGCACGCCGTCGCCGTCCTCGACCGCCTCGCAGGCCTCGACCTGGAACGGGTCGAGTGAGAACGGGTACAGCCCGCGGAACTCCGCGAGGTGAGGGTGGGCCCGGTCCGCGCGGGATCGGGCGTACCGCTCGGCCGGGGACGACATGATTCGAGCCTACCGGCGGGCTGATCAGGCGCTGGGTACGAGCATTCGCAAGGCGCCGGGCCGCACCGTCGACGTCATCGGCAGCGGGCCGAGCCGTTCGCCGTCGCCGTACGCGACGATGCCCGGCGATGAGAGCATCACCTCACGCACGCGGTGCCGCTCGAACTCGGGCAGCTTCACGTGCGTGCCGCGGTAGAGCTTCGGGAAGACCCACAGCAGCCGTGGCTTGCTCACCGGGTTGATGATCACCACGTCGAGCAGGCCGTCGTCCATCGACGCTCCCTCGCAGATCCGCAGTCCCCCGCCGAATGACGGCCCGTTGCCGACGGCCACCAGCATGGCCTCACGCTCGATGGTCTCGCCGTCGAGCGTCAGCGTGAAGGCGAGCGGCTCGAACTCGCGCAGCTCGGCGACGATCGCGATGTTGTACCGCAGGTTGCCGCGCGGCCACGTCATCGCATTGGCGCGCTCGTTGACCTTCGAGTCGAAGCCGGACGCGACCACGGTGACGACGTACTCGTCGGGCCCGGTCTGCGCCACGTCGATGTCGCGGGTGTGGCCGGCCAGCAGGATCTCGGTGGCGGCGCCCTGATCCTTGACCGGGATGCCGAGCGAGCGCGCGGTGTCGTTGCCCGTGCCGGCGGGGAGCAGACCGAGGGTGAGGTTGCGCCCGACGACGACCGGCAGCACGTCATGAAGGGCGCCGTCACCACCGACCACCACGACGGTGTCCACGCCGGTCTCGACCGCCTTGCTGAGCTGTTCGCGGGCGTGCTGGGCGTCATCGCCCTGGATGCGGGCGATGTCGTGGCCGAGTGACGTCAACGTGCGCTCGGCGTCGTCGGCGATGCGCTCACCCTTGCGTTTGCCCGACACCGGGTTGACCACGAGCGCCACCTGCATGGGAGCAGCGTACGTGGGCAACGCCAAGGAACCGCGGACGTCAGTCGAGGGGCGAGATCTCGTCGTCGCGGATCTCAGCGGGTTGCTTCTGGGCGCGCTTCTTGTCGGTCAGCCGGGCGATGAGCTCGGACACGCCGTACAGCAGCGTCATCGGCAGGGCCAGGAACAGCATCGTGAGCGGGTCGGTGCTGGGCGTCGCGACGGCCGCGAACACGAAGATGCCGATGATCGTCCACGGACGAGCCGAGGCCAGCTGACGAGCACTGACGACGCCGAGGCGGTTGAGCAGGACGACGACGAGCGGGATCTGGGCCGCGATGCCGAACACGAGCACCGTCCGGATCACGAAGTTGAGGTAGTCACCGAGGCTCAGCAGCACCTGGATCGACTCGGGGGCAAAGCTGACGAGGACCTCGATGCCCTTCGGCAGCACCACATAGCCGAGGACCACCCCGCCGGCGAACAGCGGCGCACCGATGCCGGTGAGCAGGTAGACCCAGCGCTTCTCCTGGCGGTGCAGGGCGGGCAGCACGAATCCCCAGATCTGGCCGATCCAGACCGGTGAGGAGATCACCAGTCCGAGGACGAGCGAGAGCTTCAACCGGAACGTGAAGGCGCTGCCCACACCTCCGCTCAGCACCAAGGTGGCGTCGAAGCCCTTGCGCTCGAGCAGCGGCTTGACGCCCTGGACGTACGGCTCCTTGATGAAGTCGAACACCGCGGGGTAGACGATCCAGCCGACGACCGTGCCGACGACGATGGCCAGCGCGGCGATCACGAGTCGCTTGCGCAGCTCCCGAAGATGATCGACGAGCGGCATCGTGCCGCCCTCGGGAACGGACTTGCCGCGACGCAGCGCCAAGTGTCAGCCCTGTTCGGGCTTCTTCTCAGCCTCGGTCGTCTCGAGAGCCTCGGGCTTCTTGTCGTCCTCGTCGTCCTGCAGGCCCTTGACCTCGGACTTGAAGATGCGCAGCGCGCGACCTGACCCGCGGGCGAGCTCAGGGAGCTTGCGACCACCGAACAGCAGCACGACGATGCCGAGGATGATGAGAATCTCGGTGGCACCAATCTGGTGGAACATGGCTACTCCTTCGGGGAGGGGTCAGTTCCATCGTACGCGCCCAGTGCCAGCCGGGCGTGATCGATGACGTCTGCAGCCAGCGTGGGGGGCTCGACGACCCGCACGGATCCGGCGTTGCGGAGCACGAGTCGGCGCAGCCACGACCAGTCGCCGCCGAACATCTTGACCCGCAGGACGTCACCGCGCTGCTCGACCTCCTGCACCTGGTAGTACTCCGTGAGCCAGTGCGCGCGCGGGTCCAGATCGAGCACGGCGTACGGCGTGTCACCGCCGACCTCGAAGAACGACGACGCGAGGTCTCGGGGCTCGGCCTCGTGATCCGCAGCGTCGTCACCGGTCAGCTCGGCCGCCTCGATGCGGTCGAGGCGGAAGAACCGCAGGTCCTCGGCGCGCAGGCACCAGGCCTCGAGGTAGAGGTGGCCGTTCTCGGTGAACAGGCGTCGTGGATCGACCTGGCGCGTGGTGCGGTCGTCGCGCGAGTCGGTGCCGTAGATGATCTCGACCCGCTTGCCCTCGGCCAGCGCGTGCACGAGCGTCGTGTGGATGACCGGGTCGGCCGGCTCGACGAGCACGTCGACGGGAAGGTCGACGTCGTGGCCGACCGCGCTCTCGAGCTTGGCGAGCGCGCTGTCGATGATGGGCAGCTGGGCCCCGCTCCCGGACGCGCGCAGGGTGCGCAGCGCCACGATGAGGGCCACGCCCTCGCTGCTGGTGATCCGCAGCGGCCGCGGCATGAAGTCGGCGTCCCGGATGTAGACGACGCCGTCGTCCTCGAGGGCGCCGAGGTCGAAGTCGATGAGCTCACCGGCGTACTCGCCCACACCGGTGTACATGAGCAGGCGGAGGTCGTCGCGGATCTGCTTGGGCGCGACCCCGAACTCCTCGGCGACGTCGTTGACGGGGATGCCGTCGTGGCCCTGCAGGTACGGCACCAGAGCGAGCATGCGGACGACCTGCTGACGGGAGCGGCTCATCCGGGGTCCCCGCGAAAGTGCGAGCGCGGCGATGGAGATTCAGCCGTGTGCCCCGCGAGCGAGCAGTTTCGTGGGGTGGTCATGACGCTCCGTCGAGGGCTGCGCGCAGGCGCAGGACCACCTGGTCGCGGACCTCCTGCGGCGACACCACCACGACGTCCGAGCCGTAGGAGGCGATCTCGGAGGCGAGGTCCCAGGCCGAGCCGTACGGCACCTCGATCTCGTCGTGCTCGTCGTCGATCGGGATGGAGACGTTGGCGAGCCGTCGCAGCGACTGTCCACGACCGGCGCGGACGCGCAGAACGGCCAGGCTGTCCGGCTCGGCGGGAAACAGCGCGGCGGCGACCTTCGTCATGTCCGTGCCCTCGGGCACCTCGTACGAGCCGGGCTCCCCCGTGGTCTCGACGTCGCCCAGCACGCGCGACAGCCGGAAGATGCGCGGTGCCTCGCGCTCCAGGTCGTATCCGCCGAGATACCAGCGGTCGTGCCACGAGATGATGCCCCACGGCTGCACCTGCCGCTTGGCGGCCGGCTGGCCCGGGCGCTGGTAGGTGAACGCGACGGGGATGCGACGGGTCGCCGCCTCCCACATCACGTCGAACGACGGCTCGTCGGCGGACAGCTTGGGCTCGGCCATGCGCAGCACGTCGGGGTCGACCTCGATGCCGGCTGCCTTGAGCTTGACCAGGGCGGTGGTGGACTCCCCCGCGAGGCCGGCGTGCTCCCACACCTGGGCCGCCAGGCCGAGCACGGCGGCTTCCTCGCGGGTCAGGGCGAGATCGGGCAGCTCGGCCTCGTCGCGGCGGATGCGGTAGCCGACCTCGTCCTCGAAGTACGTGTCCTTGCTGCCCATCTCGACCTTGATGCCGAGCTCGCGGAGCTCCTCCTTGTCACGCTCGAACTTGCGCTCGAACGCCTGCTGGCTGGAGTCGCGGTAGTCGGCGATGGCCTGCCGGATCTGCTCCTTGCTCAGGTACTGGCGGCTCACGAGCAGCGCGAAGATGAGGTTCATCAACCTCTCGGTCTTGCGCTCGGCCATGGCAGGAGGATGTCAGGATGCGTCGAGCAAGTCGATGGCAAACACCAGCGAGTCGCCAGGCTTGATCGGGCCGCCCGCCTGGGGTTTGTCTCCGTAGGCGGTGTCGGCCGGGCAGACGAGCACGATGCGGCTGCCGATCTTCTGCCCCGGAATGAGGTCCTTCCAGCACGCGATGACCTGGTCGAGCTGGAACGAGGCGGGCGGCCCCTTGGCCCACGAGCTGTCGAAGACCTTGCCGTCGGGGTAGACCTGACCGACGTACTGGGCCGTGAGCGTCTGGCCCTTCTGCACGGCGGCGCCCTCGCCCTGGATCACGACGTGCGCGCTGGCCTTCGAGATCTTGTCGGGCGTGGTCTTGGTGGGCTTGAAGGCGGACGGATGGCCGTCCTTCTCGACGATGGCCGGGACGTCCTTCGCGGCCTTCTTCGCCTTCCCCTCGGCCTGGTCCGGCACCTTGGAGACGATGTCGAACAGGAAGACCATCGTGTCGTCGGCCTTGATGCCGAGCTCGGTGCGAGCCTGCCCGAAGCCGTCCTTCGGCGGGATGGAGACGAGCACCCGGCTGCCGACATGCTGGCCGGAGAGGCCCTTGAGGAAGCCCGGCAGCGCCGACGACTCGTTGAGCGTGACGGTGAGCGGGCTCTTGCTCGTGAAGGAGTTGTCGAACTGCTTGCCGGTGCGTCCGTTGACCGCGACGTAGTTGACCTTGACGCTGTCGCCCGCGGCGAGCTTCTCGCCCGAGCCCTTCTTGACGACGCGGGTCTCGGTGGCTCCGGTGGTGAAGTCCTTGCCGACCTTGAGCTTGGGACTGGTGCCGCCGCTCACCGCGACGTCGTCGAGGCCCGCCGGGGATGAGGGGTCGGACCCGCAGCCGGCGAGCAGCAGCAGGCACGCGGCCCCGGAGGCAGCGAGGATTCGACGCACGATGAGGACTTTCATCCGATGGACAGGCCGTCGCCCAGCGTAGCCGGGGCCCGCAAAGCGCTGAGCAGGGTCACATGCCGTCGATGAGACGCTGGACGCGCTCGTCGTGGGACCTGAACGGGTCCTTGCACAGCACCGTGCGCTGCGCCTGGTCGTTGAGCTTGAGGTGCACCCAGTCGACGGTGAAGTCGCGGCGGCGCTCCTGGGCTCGCTTGATGAAGTCGCCGCGGAGCCGGGCCCGCGTGGTCTGCGGAGGGATCGACTTGGCCGCGAAGACGCCGAGGTCTTGGGTGACGCGGGCGACAGCGCCCCGGTTCTCGAGCAGGTAGAAGATGCCGCGGTCGCGCCGGATGTCGTGGTAGGCGAGGTCGAGCTGGGCGATGCGGGGATCGGCCCAGCTGAGCCCGTGCGCGGTGCGGTAGCGGTCGAGCAGCCGGAACTTGATGACCCAGTCGATCTCGCGCTCCACCAGCGAGAGGTCCTCGGACTCGACCGCCTTGAGCGTGCGCTCCCACAGGTCCATCGCGCGGTCGATGGTGGGCGTGCGCAGGCCGTGCTTGTCGATGAACTCGGCGGCCTTGCCGAAGTACTCGGCCTGGATCTCCAGGGCCGACAGCTCGCGGCCGTTGGCGAGCTGCACCTTGCGGCGTCCGGTCATGTCGTGAGCGATCTCGCGGATCGCCCGGATGGGGTTGTCGAGGGTGAGGTCGCGCATCGACACACCGCCCTCGATCATCCGGAGCACGAGATCCGTGGTGGCGACCTTGAGCAACGTGGTGGTCTCGCTCATGTTGGAGTCGCCGACGATGACGTGCAGGCGGCGGAAGCGCTCGGCGTCGGCGTGCGGCTCGTCGCGGGTGTTGATGATCGGCCGCGAGCGCGTGGTGGCGCTCGAGACGCCCTCCCAGATGTGCTCGGCGCGCTGGCTCACCGAGTAGATCGTGCCGCGCGGCGTCTGCTGCACCTTGCCGGCACCGCAGATGATCTGCCGCGACACCAGGAACGGGATCAGGATGTCGGCGAGGCGGCTGAACTCGCCGCCACGGCCGACGAGGTAGTTCTCGTGGCATCCGTAGGAGTTGCCCGCGGAGTCGGTGTTGTTCTTGAACAGGTAGATGTCGCCGTCGACGCCGTCGTCGGCCAGTCGTTGCTGGGCGTCGATCATGAGCCCCTCGAGGATGCGCTCTCCCGCACGATCGTGGGTGACGAGGTCGACGAGGTCATCGCACTCGGGGGTCGCGTACTCCGGGTGACTGCCCACGTCGAGGTAGAGCCGGGCGCCGTTGCGCAGGAAGACGTTGCTGCTGCGGCCCCACGAGACCACCCGGCGGAAGAGGTAGCGCGCCACCTCGTCGGGCGACAGACGGCGCTGGCCCTTGAAGGAGCACGTGACGCCGTACTCGTTCTCGATGCCGAAGATCCGCCGGTCCATGGGATCAGCGTAGTCGGGAGGTGTGTCTCCCGTCTGTGACCGACGCGGCCGAAGTCGCTGTCAGCCGAGTGCCTGCGTGACCGTCTCGTCGGTGAGGCGCTTGAACTTGCGTGGCTGCGGACGGGTGCGGTCGAGGTTGGCGACCTCGAGATCGGCCGCCGGAACCGTGCGCGACGGGGTGGAGTCCTGGCCCAGCGACTCCACGGCCAGCCGGATCGCGGCCGTCAGGTCGAGGCCCTCGGTGTAGTGCTCACCGAGGTGGGTCTCGACCTGCTCGCTCTGCCCACCCATCACGGCGTAGCCCTGGACGTCGGCGACCGAGCCGTCGTACGTGAGGCGGTAGATCTGGTCGCCGGAGACGTCGTCGCCGACCTCGGCCACGAACAGCTCCACCTCGTACGGCTTCTCACCGCCCGACGAGAAGATGGTGCCGAGCGTCTGCGCATAGGCGTTGGCCAGGGAGCGGCCGGTGACGTCGCGGCGGTCGTAGGAGTAGCCGCGCAGGTCAGCCAGGCGCACGCCGGCGATGCGCAGGTTCTCGAACTCGTTGTAGCGCCCGACGGCGGCGAAGCCGATGCGGTCGTAGATCTCGCTGATCTTGTGCAGGGCCCGCGAGGGGTTCTCCGCGACGAACAGCACCCCGTCGGTGTACTGGACCACGGCGACGCTGCGGCCGCGTGAGATGCCCTTGCGGGCGAAGTCGGCCCGGTCCTTCATGAGCTGCTCGGGCGAGACGTAGAACGGTGCGGTCATTCGGGGCCCCCGCAGAATTGCTTCTGGAACGTGAGGGAGCCTCTCCATCGTGAGGGGCAATTCTGTGGGGTGATCATCGAAAGAGTCCCGTCAGTTGAGAGGGGCCGCGGGGCCGTCGGGGCGGACGAGTCGGGCACCGATGACCTCGTCGGCGATCGCGCCGACCTGGTCTTCGGGGACACGGCGGTAGCCGTCGGCGGTGACGACCGCCACGACCGGGAAGATGCGCCGGGTGAGGTCGGGCCCGCCGGTGGCGGAGTCGTCGTCGGCGGCGTCGTAGAGGGCCTGCAAGGTGGCCGTGATGGCGCCGGTCTCGTCGAGGTCGTCGCGATACAGCTTCTTCAGGGCGCCGCGGGCGAACACCGAGCCGGAGCCGACCGCGTGGAACGCGTGCTCCTCGTAACGGCCTCCCGTGACGTCATAGGAGAAGATGCGGCCGATCCGGGTGGAGACGTCGAAGCCGGCGAACAGCGGCACGACCGCGAGGCCCTGCATTGCGAGGCCGAGGTTGCCGCGGATGAGCGCAGCCAGGCGGTTGGCCTTGCCGTCGGCCGAGAGCTCGGTGCCCTCGAGCTTCTCGTAGTGCTCGAGCTCGACCTGGAACAGCCGCACCACCTCGACCGCGAGCCCGGCGCTGCCGGCGATGCCGATGCACGAGTACTCGTCGGCCGGGAAGACCTTCTCGATGTCGCGCTGGGCGATGACGTTGCCCATCGTGGCGCGACGGTCGCCCGCCATCACCACGCCGCCCGGGAACGTCGCGGCGACGATCGTGGTGCCGTGCGGTGCGGCGCCGGCGAGGTCGCCGACACCACGCGCCGACGCGCCGGGCACGAGGCCGGGCGCCTGCTTGGCGAGGAAGTCGGCGAAGGAGGAGGAACCCGCAGCCGTGAAGGGCTCGGGCAGCATCACTGCCCGCCCTTCTGCACGAAGCTGCGCACGAACTCCTCGGCATTCTCCTCGAGCACGTCGTCGATGTCGTCGAGGATCGAGTCGACGTCGTCGTCGAGCTTTTCCTTGCGCTCGGCGTCGACCTCGGTCTCGTCGACCTGCTCTGCGGCCTCGGACGACTTCTTGGTGCTCTTGTGCTGCTGTTCGGACATGTGGCAACACTAGCCCCACGGGTGTACCCGGGGCGGTCTGTTCAGGCCGGGTTCACTCTGGGCGAAAAACGACAGATCAGCGGCGGGTGATGGCGCTGAAGAGGTCGGACGCCGTCTCGCTGCGCGCGAACAGCTCGCCGACGTGCTCCTTGGTGCCGCGCAGCGGCTCCAGCGTGGGGATGCGCTGCAACGAGTCGTGACCCGGGAGGTCGAAGATCACCGAGTCCCACGACGCGGCCGCGATGTCGGACGCGAACCGCGCCAGGCACATGCCCCTGAAGTAGGCCCGGGTGTCGCTCGGCGGCGTCGCCACCGCGTCCTTGACCTCCTCGTCGCTGACCAGCCGCTCCATGCGGTCGGACCGCACGAGCTGGTGGTACAGCCCCTTCTCGAGCCGGACGTCGTGGTACTGGACGTCGACGAGGTGCAGCTTCGCGTGGTCCCATTCGAGCCCGTCGCGCTCCCGATACGACTCCAGCAACCCCAGCTTGGCCACCCAGTCGAGCTCGCGCGCGCACTCCTGCGGATCGCGGGCCAGGCGGTCGAGCACGCTCTGCCAGCGAGCCAGCACGTCGTCGGTCTGCTCGTCGGAACCCTCGCGCTCCACGAACGTGCGGGCGTGCGCGAGGTACTCGCGCTGCAGGTCGATCGCCGTCATGGTGCGTCCGTCGGCGAGCTCGACCGCCTGGTGCAGGGTCGGGTCGTGGGAGACCTGGTGCATGGCGGCGACGGGTGCGGCGAGAGCCAGGCCCGACGGCAGGTGGCCGGCCTCGATCATCGCCAGCACGAGCGACGTGGTGCCGTGCTTGAGGTAGATCGCGATTTCCGAGCAGTTCGCGTCGCCGAGGATGACGTGCAGGCGGCGGTACTTCTTGGGGTCGGCGTGCGGCTCGTCGCGGGTGTTGATGATCGGGCGCTTGAGGGTCGTCTCGAGCCCGACGCCGACCTCGATGTAGTCGGCGCGCTGCCCGATCTGGAACGCGTGGACGCTGCCGTCCTGCTTGCGGCCGACGCGGCCGGCCCCGGTGATGACCTGGCGCGAGACGAAGAACGGTGTGAGGTGCTCGACGACCGCCTCGAACGGGACGTCGCGCCGCATCAGGTAGTTCTCGTGGGACCCGTAGGACGCGCCCTTGTTGTCGACGTTGTTCTTGTAGAGCATGACCGGCGCGGCACCGGGCATCCGCCCGGCCAGCTCCGCACCGAGCCGCATGACCTCTTCACCGGCCTTCTCCCACACCACGACGTCGCGGGGGTTGGTGACCTCGGGACTCGAGTACTCAGGGTGGGCATGGTCGACGTAGAGGCGCGCACCGTTGGTGAGGATGATGTTCGCCAGCCCGAGGTCCTCGTCGGTGAGCTGCGACGGGTCGGCGGTCTCACGGCTCAGGTCGAATCCGCGGGCGTCGCGAAGCGGGTTCTCCTCCTCGAAGTCCCACCGGGCACGCCGGGTGAGCCCGTGGGCGGCGGCGTAGGAGTTGACCACGTGGGTCGAGGCCACCATGGGGTTGGCGTGGGGCTGGCCCTTCACGGCAATGCCGTACTCGACCTCGCTGCCCTGCACCCGGCGAACGGTCATGTCAGAAGCCTACGGGGACACGGCGGAGATCGATCCCCACTATGGGCGGCGCGAAGCGCCGCGGGCCGGGCCCGGATGCGCCCCAGCGTCTCAACCATGGGCGGCGCGAAGCGCCGCGGCCGGGCCGCGGTGAGCGCCAGCGAATCGCGGAGTGAGCGCGAGGGACGAGCGCGACCCGGCCATCACCAGTGGACGCCCTTGAGCACCCGCGCCAGGGCGCGCTGCTGACGGGTCGTCTTCTCGCCGGCGCCGTCGCCGCGTGCTGCCGCGGAGTCGGGGAAGATCTTGTACGCCTGGTTCAGCACGCGGAACACCGCGTGCGGCGCCACCGCGTGCGAGATCTCCCCGGCGGTGCCCATCATCGTGTTGATCTCGTGCGGCTGGTCGCGGATCGCCTTCAGCACGAGGTCGGCGGCCTGTGCCGGGCTGATGGTCGGGAACGCGTCGTACAGCTTCGTCGGCGCGATCATCGGCGTGCGGACGAGGGGCATGTGGATCGACGTGAACGTGATGCCGAGGCCGATCATCTCGGAGGCCACCACGCGGCTCCAGGCGTCGAGCGCGGCCTTGGACGCCACGTAGGCGGCGAAGCGTGGCGGGTTGGTCTGGACGCCGATCGAGGAGATGTTGACGATGTGTCCGGTCTTGCGCTTGGCCATCTGCGGCGTCAGCCCCATGACCAGGCGGATCGCGCCGAAGTAGTTGAGCTGCATCGTGCGCTCGAAGTCGTGGAAGCGGTCGTACGACAGCCGCAACGAACGGCGGATCGAGCGCCCGGCATTGTTCACGATCACGTCGATGCCCTCGAAGTCGCGGGTCAGCTTCTTCGCCAGCTTGTCGATGTCCTCGAGGTCGGACAGGTCGCACGGGTACGCGGCCGCCGCGCCGCCCTGGGCGATGATGTCGCCCTTCGTCTGTTCCAGCTTCTCTGCTCCACGTGCCACGAGGATCGCGGTGCCACCGAGGGCCGCCACGCGCAGTGCCGTGGCCCTGCCGATGCCCGAGGTTGCTCCGGTGATGACCACCGTCTTGCCGCGGATCGCCTTCTCCGACGACTTGTCCGATCGGATGTCAGGGTCGAGGTTCTGCTCCCAGTAGTCCCAGAGTGTCGGTGCATACGTGCGCAGCTTGGGGATCTCGATGCCGGAGCCGTCGAGGGCCTCGAGCGTGGCGGTCGCGTCGTAGCGGGTGGGCAGCGAGACGTGGGCGAGCACCTCGGCGGGGATCCCGAGCCGCCCGAGCGTCTGATTGGCGATGACCTCGCCCGGCCCTCCCCCGGTGCTGCGTCCGAGTGCGCCCTGGAGCCAGCGCGTCGGCAGCATCTCGGTGACGCGGTTGTCGAGCGAGATCTGGAACGACGGCGACTTCGCGGCCCGGGCGAAGGCGTTGATGATGTCGAGGTTCTTCTGCGGCTTCGGGTTCACGAGATGGAAGGCGCGTCCGTCGAGGTTCGGCTCGTGGGCGAGGTGGTCCATGGCCTTCACGACGTAGTCGACGGGAACGATGTTGGTGTTGCCCATGCCCGCGCCGAACATCGGCAACCAGGCCGGCATGTAGTCGCGCATGCGCTTGAGGAGCGTGAAGAAGTAGTAGGGGCCGTCGATCTTGTCGATCTCGCCGGTCTCGGAGTCGCCCACCACGATCGCCGGACGGTAGACCCGCCACGGCACGGTCGCCTCGTCGCGCACCATCTTCTCGGACTCGAACTTCGTCCGGTGGTAGTCGGACTGGAAGCCCTGGCCCTCGTCGAACATGTCCTCGGTGTAGCGGCCCTGGAAGTCGCCGGACGCGGCGATCGACGAGACCTGGTGGAAGCATCCCGCCTTGACCGCGTCCGCGAGCTGGAGCGCGTTGTGGGTGCCGCCGGTGTTGAGCTTGTCGTTGGCGGCCTTCGTGGCCGTCATGTCGTACGACGCAGCCAGGTGGAAGAAGTGCTTCACCTCGCCGGCGTGCTCCTTGACCCAGGCCGGGTCGACGCCGAGCCCCTCCTCCGTCAGCTCACCCGGAACGGCGACGATGCGGGTGGAGTTGTTCCACCGGTACCGATAGCGGTCGAGCTTCTCCTCCGAGCCGGGCCGCACGAGGACCCAGATCGTTCCCCGGCGGTGGTCGACGAGCTCGGCGATCAGGCGTCGGCCGATGAAGCCGGTCGCGCCCGTGACGAAGTAGGCCATGACCGCGATGCTAGGGCAGGTGCTCCCGCGCTGACAGTCATTGCGACCAGAGATGTCCGGCCGGCGTGTGGTGGTGGACAGCAGAACTGAAACATGTTCTAGTTTTCGCATGACTGACTCGTTTGGAACCGGGATCCTCGCAGGCAAGGTGGCATTCGTCGCGGGCGGCACTCGCGGCATGAACCTGGCGATCGCGCGCCGATACGCGGAGCAGGGCGCCAAGGTGGCCGTGCTCAGCCGGAACCAGGAACGCGTCGATGCCGCTGTCGCGGAGCTCGAGCAGATCGGCGGCGAGGTCCGCGGCTTCAGCGGGGACGTCCGTGACTACGACGCGATCGATGCCGCGATCAAGAGCACGGCGGAGGAGCTGGGCCCGATCGACCTGGTGGTCGCTGGCCAGGCCGGCAACTTCTACGCCCCCGCGGCGGGGATGTCCGCCAACGGTTTCAAGGCGGTCGTCGACATCGACCTGGTCGGCACGTTCAATGTCTTCCGCGCCGGCTACGACGTGCTGAACAAGCGCGGGGCGTCCTTGATCGCGATCACGGCACCCGAGGCCGTCCGGCCGCTCAACTTCCAGGCGCACGTGTGCGCCGCCAAGGCCGGCGTCAACATGCTCATCAAGGTCCTGGCGCTCGAGTGGGGCCCGGAGGGCATCCGCGTCAACGGCATCTCCCCCGGCCCGATCGAGGGATCGTGGGGCATGGAGAACGTGGCCTCGCCGACCCAGGAGATGAAGGACCGGATCACGCAGGCGATGCCGCTCCGTCGCTGGGGCACCAACGACGACGTCGCCGACAGCGCCCTGTTCCTGTCCTCGGACGCAGCGTCCTATGTCACCGGCACGATCCTCGACACCGACGGCGGCGCCGTGATCTCGATCCCCGGGACGGAAGCAGCCGATGCCGACGACCCCCGCGTCAAGGGTCCGAACCAGCGCGCCTGACGGTTCGACGTCAGGCAGGACCGAGCTGGCGGCCGAGGTGCACGCCGTATTCGCCGTAGCCGGCGTAGTGACCGAAGGGCTCCACGTCGACGTAGCCGGACGAGCGATAGAGCGCGATGGCTTCGGGCTGTTCGAAGCCCGTCTCGAGCACCAGCCTCGAGACGCCGGCGGCGGCTGCAGATTCCTCGATGCGGTGCAGGATCAACCGCGCCAGGCCCTGTCGCTGGAACTGCGCCCTGACGAACATCCTCTTGATCTCGGCGTCCTCGGCACCATGACGTCGCCAGCCGCCCATCGCGGCGGGGACGTCATCGACGTAGAGAACGAAGAAGGCGCCGCCGTCACCCTCGAACTCGGTGGTGTCGACCGGCGCGGTGTCGCCCTCGCCCCCGTACCGACGGACATACTCGGCCTGGACCTCGGCGGTCAACAGCTGCGCGTCGTCGCTTCCGTACGCGACTGATCGCAGGTCGACGACCAACGTCGATCAGAGGTACTGGCCGGTGTTGGCGACGGTGTCAATGGAGCGGCCGGGCTCGTTGCCACCCTTGCCCGAGATGAGGGTGCGGATGAACACGATGCGCTCGCCCTTCTTGCCGGAGATGCGCGCCCAGTCGTCGGGGTTGGTGGTGTTCGGGAGGTCCTCGTTCTCCTTGAACTCGTCGAGGCAGGCGGCGAGCATGTGCTGCACCCGCAGGCCCTTGGCGCCGTGCTCGAGGAAGTCCTTGATCGCCATCTTCTTGGCGCGGTCGACGATGTTCTGGATCATCGCGCCGGAGTTGAAGTCCTTGAAGTACAGGACCTCCTTGTCGCCGTTGGCGTAGGTGACCTCGAGGAACTGGTTGTCCTCGGACTCGGTGTACATCAGCTCGACGGTGCGCTGGATCATGCCGGTGACGCACGCCTGGGCGTCGTCACCGAACTCGGCGAGGTCGTCGGGGTGCAGCGGGAGCGTGACGGTGAGGTACTTCGTGAAGATGTCACGGGCCGCCTCGGCATCCGGACGCTCGATCTTGATCTTCACGTCGAGACGTCCCGGGCGCAGGATGGCCGGGTCGATCATGTCCTCGCGGTTCGACGCACCGATGACCAGGACGTTCTCGAGACCCTCGACGCCGTCGATCTCGCTGAGCAGCTGCGGGACGATGGTGTTCTCGACGTCGGACGAGACGCCGGATCCACGCGTGCGGAACAGCGAGTCCATCTCGTCGAAGAACACGATGACCGGGGTGCCCTCGTTGGCCTTCTCGCGGGCACGCTGGAACACCAGGCGGATGTGTCGCTCGGTCTCGCCGACGTACTTGTTGAGCAGCTCGGGGCCCTTGATGTTGAGGAAGTAGCTGCGCCCCTCCTCGCCGGTCTTCTCCGAGACCTTCTTGGCGAGGGACGCGGCGACCGCCTTGGCGATCATCGTCTTGCCGCAGCCGGGCGGGCCGTAGAGCAGCACGCCCTTGGGCGGCTTGAGCTCGTGCTCGATGAACACGTCGGGATGCAGGTACGGCAGCTCGACGGCGTCGCGGATGGACTCGATCTGGCCCTTGAGTCCGCCGATGCTGTCGTAGTCGATGTCGGGGACCTCTTCGAGGACGAGCTCCTCGACCTCGCTCTTGGGCACCCGCTCGTAGACGTAGTTGGCGCGACTGTCGAGCAGCAGCGAGTCGCCGGCCCGCAGCTTGAGGCCGACCAGCGAGTCGGCGAGCTTCACGACCCGCTCCTCGTCGGCGTTGCCGAGCACCAGGGCGCGCTCTCCGTCGGCGAGGATCTCCTTGAGCATGACGACCTCGCCGGTCGTCTCGAACTCCAGGGCGGCCACGACGTTCATGGCCTCGTTGAGGATGACCTCCTGGCCCTTGCGGAGCTCGTCCTTGTCGACGGTGGGGCTGACGTTGACGCGCAGCTTGCGGCCGCCGGTGAAGACGTCGACCGAGTCGTCGTCGTTGCGCTGCAGGAACGTGCCGAAGCCGGTGGGCGGCTGCGCCAGCCGGTCGACCTCTTCCTTGAGCGTGACGATCTGCTCGCGGGCCTCACGCAGCGTGGCGGTGAGGCGGTCGTTCTGGGAGGTGGTGGAACCGAGCCGGGCCTCGAGATCGGACAGGCGCGAGTCGAGGGAGCCCTCGTTGCCCAGACGGCGACGCAGGTGCTCGACCTCGGCCCTCAGGTACGCGAGCTCGTGCTCGGCGCCGTCGGCACCGCGGGTGTGGTCCTGTTCGCTCATCTGCCACCTCCTGCTCGTACGAACGACCCTACCTGCTCGGACGTCACACAGTAGGTCGTGTTGATGTGGCGTGGGTGACGTTCTGATAACGCTTCAGGACGTCTCAGGACCGCCGGCATCGAGCCCCGGAGGCCGTGGTCCGGCGTAGTCGGGGCCGTACGCGCCCGGCGCCGGCCGCCTGGTCTTCTCCAGGCTGCGCTCCCCCGGTGCCATCCTGCGTGCCATCGCGATGAACGCCGTGTGCCCGATCATGCGGTGATCGGGCCGCACCGCAAGGCCCTCGAGGTGCCACTCGCGCTGCAGCGTCTCCCACGCGACCGGCTCGGTGAAACCGCCGTCGGCGCGCAGCGTCTCGACGAACAACGACAGCTGGGTCGTGGTGGCGACGTAGGCGCAGACGATGCCGCCCGGCACGAGTCGCTCGACGGCGAGCGGCACGCAGGTCCAGGGGTCGACCATGTCGAGGACCAGCCGGTCGATCTCCGTCTCGGTGACGACCTCACGGACGTCGCCGACCGTCAGCGTCCATGCCGGGTGGCCGGGCCCGACGATCTGCTCGACGTTGCGGCGGGCGATCTCGGCGAACTCCTCGCGCATCTCGTACGAGCCGAGGTGTCCCTCGGTGCCGACAGCACGCAGCAGGTAGACCGTGAGGCTGCCGGAGCCGGCACCGGCCTCGACCACGCGGGCGCCGGGGAAGATGTCGGCCATCGTCACGATGTGGGCGGCGTCCTTGGGGTAGATGATCGCGGCGCCGCGAGGCATGGAGACGACGTACTCCGACAGCAGCGGCCTGAACACCTGGTACTGGCCGCCCATCGACGACTCCAGGACGACGCCCTCCGGTCGTCCGATGATGTCGTCGTGGCGGAGCTGGCCCTTCTTGGTCGAGAACTCCAGCCCGGCCACCAGCTGGATGTTGTGCTTGCGTCCCTTGGAGTCGCTGAGCCGTACCCACTCCCCCTCCCGGAGCGGTCCACCGCCCGCCGGCGAGGTGCTCACCGGCCGCTCTGCCATGCCTCGTCGACACGGGCCGAGTGCAGCACCCCGACGACGGAACCGTCCCGCTCGATCACGGCGTACGTCTCGGCCGGCCGGGCCGCCATGGCGCGCACGAGCACGGATCCGCCGATGTCGACGGGCAGCCGCGGGGCGCCCTCCGGGGCCACCCCGGGCTCGACCAGCGTGCGGACGGAGAGCCGGTTGAGCCGGGTGGTGCGCTTCGCGTGGGCCAGCGCGTGCCCGGCGCCCTCCCAGAGAAACCAGGCCACGACGGCGGAGATGATGACGTCGAAGGTCCAGCCGTTGTCGGTGAAGTCGGCGCGGATCAAGGTCACGGCGATGAGGGCAACCGCGGCGGCGCGGCCGATCCAGGCCGCGACGCGGGTGCCCGTCTCCTCGTGCCCGGTGAGCTGCCACACGATGGCCTTGAACACCCGGCCGCCGTCGAGCGGCAGGCCGGGGAGCATGTTGAACACGGCAACGAGGATGTTGACCCAGCCGATCGACCAGACGACGTCGTGCAGCACGCCGGGACCCATGGTGCTGGCGGCCTGGCTGCCGGCGATACCGATCGCGAGCGACACGATCGGCCCCACGATGGCGGTCGCGAGCTCCTGCCATGGCGTACGGCTCTCGCCCTCGATGGCGGTCTCGCCGCCCAGGAGGTGGAGCGTCACGGACGGCACGTGCATGCCGAACCCGCGGGCGGCCAGGACGTGGGCGATCTCGTGCAACAGGATCGACGCGTAGAGCGCCACGACGAAGACGGCGGCGACGAGGTACGGATTCATCTGGGTCTGGTCCTCGTAGCGCGGCGCGAACAGCACGACGAGCACGACGCCCATGAGCAGCAGGGACGGCCTCGCCAGCAGGTCGACACCGGCGAACCGGCCGATCCGCCACGTGCCGGCGGGCTGCGACGGTGCCTCGGGCGTGCTCACGCGTCCAACCTATCTGTGCCCGGAGCCGCGACAGCGGTGGTCCGGCGCTTCGCCCCGCCGAGCTCGGCCGCCCTCAGAAGAGGTCGCGGAGGTCGTCGGGGCTGAGCAGCTCCAGGCTCGTTCGCAGGACGCGTCGTGGGGCTTCCGGCACGTTCACGAAGTGCGGCACCACCAGCACGTGGCAACCGGCCGCGTTCGCCGACGTGGCCCCGGTCCCGGAGTCCTCGATGGCGAGGCAGTCGGCCGCGTCGACGTCGAGCAGCTCGGCGGCACGCAGGTAGGGCTCCGGGTGTGGCTTGCCGTGCGTCACCAGGTCACCGGTGACGACCGCCGCGAGTGGCAGCGCTGCGGCCACGGGCCGGGCGATCGCCGCGTACGACATGGTCACCAGGGCCTGCGGCACCCCTGCGTCGTCGAGTGCGTTGACGAGCTCGAGGGCACCGGGCCGCCACGGGATCTCCCGTCCCAGGGCGTCGGCCAGCCGGATGACGAGGAAGTCGACGATGTCCTCGGGCGACATGTCCGATCCGAGCCGATTCTTGATGTAGTGGCCCGACTCGAGCAGCGAGTTCCCGACGAGGGCGAGGCCGTCCTCCTGCGTCCAGGCGGACCCGTGCTTCTCGGCGAGCTCGTGCTCTCCCGCCATCCACAGCGGTTCGCTGTCGATCAGCGTCCCGTCGAGGTCCCAGAGCACGGCAGCGAAGTCACCCATGCCGACAGCGTAGGTCCGCCGGCCCAAGGCGCTCCGTATCGGTGGATGAGACACTGGTCCGAACGGTGGAATGCCTGGCCGATTTCGCAGGTTGCGCATCGTATCGTCGAAAACCCCACCACCCTGAGGACACTGTGACCACCACGACCGTGACCGACTTGCGCCCCGACGCGACCGACGCGTTGGCGGCGCTGCTCCGCGAGCGCATCCTCGTGCTCGACGGGGCCATGGGCACGGCCATCCAGCGCGACCGGCCCGACGAGGCCGGTTACCGCGGTGAGCGGTTCGCCGACTGGGCGTGCGACGTGCAGGGCAACAACGACCTCCTCACCCTCACCCAGCCCGAGATCATCGCGTCCATCCACCATGAGTACCTCGCCGCCGGCGCCGACATCATCGAGACCAACACGTTCAACGCCAACGGCATCTCGCTGCGCGACTACGAGATGGGCGAGCTCGCCTACGAGCTGAACTACGAGTCCGCCCGGCTCGCCCGTCGCGAGTGCGACGCCATGACGTCCGAGACGCCCGACAAGCCGCGATATGTCGCCGGTGCACTGGGCCCGACGACTCGCACTGCGTCCATCTCGCCGGACGTCAACGACCCTGGCGCGCGCAACGTCTCCTACCAGGAGCTCGTCGACGCCTACCTGATCGCCGCCCGAGGGCTGCTCGACGGCGGTGCGGACCTGCTCTTCATCGAGACCATCTTCGACACCCTCAATGCCCGGGCGGCCATCTTCGCGGTCGAGACGGTCTTCGAGGAGCATGGACGACGCTGGCCCGTCATCATCTCCGGCACCATCACCGACGCCTCGGGACGCACCCTCTCCGGACAGACCGCGGAGGCGTTCTGGCATTCCGTCCGGCACGCCAAACCGCTGCTCGTCGGCCTGAACTGCGCCCTTGGCGCCAAGGAGATGAGGCCGTACATCGCGGAGATCGCGCGTCTCGCCGACTGCTTCGTGTCGTGCTACCCCAACGCCGGCCTCCCGAACGCCTTCGGCGAGTACGACGAGGAGCCTGACGAGACCGCCGCGATCCTGCGCGACTTCGCCGACAGCGGCTTCGTCAACCTCGTCGGCGGGTGCTGCGGCACCACGCCCGACCACATCGCCCACATCGCCAAGACCGTCGAGGGACTGGCGCCTCGTGTGCCTTCGGAGTCCGCGCCGGCGTTGCGCCTGTCCGGTCTCGAGCCACTCTCCGTCACCGAGGACTCGCTGTTCCTCAACGTCGGCGAGCGCACCAACATCACCGGCTCGGCGAAGTTCCGCAACCTCATCCGCGACGGCGACTACGACACCGCGCTGTCGGTCGCCCGCCAGCAGGTCGAGAACGGCGCGCAGGTCATCGACGTCAACATGGACGAGGGCATGATCGACGGCGTCGCCGCGATGAACCGCTTCCTCAAGCTGGTCGCGTCGGAGCCTGACATCTGTCGGGTGCCGGTGATGGTCGACTCCTCGAAATGGGAGGTCATCGAGACCGGCCTGCACTGCCTGCAGGGCAAGCCGATCGTCAACTCGATCTCCATGAAGGAGGGCGAGGAGAAGTTCCGCGAGCAGGCGCAGCTGTGCCGCAAGTACGGTGCGGCCGCCGTGGTCATGGCGTTCGACGAGGACGGCCAGGCCGACAACCTCGAGCGCCGCAAGCAGATCTGCGAGCGCGCCTACCGGATCCTGGTCGACGAGGTGGGCTTCCCGGCCGAGGACATCATCTTCGACCCGAACGTGTTCGCCATCGCCACGGGCATCGAGGAGCACCAGAACTACGGCGTCGACTTCATCGAGGCCACCCGGTGGATCAAGGAGAACCTGCCGGGCGTCCACGTGTCGGGTGGCATCTCGAACGTGTCGTTCTCCTTCCGCGGCAACAACCCGGTGCGCGAGGCCATCCACGCGGTGTTCCTGTACCACGCGATCCGGGCCGGACTCGACATGGGCATCGTCAACGCCGGCGCGCTCGTCGTCTACGACGAGATCCCCGAGCTGCTGCGCGAGCGCATCGAGGACGTCGTGCTCAACCGGCGCGACGACGCCACCGAGCGCCTGCTCGAGATCGCCAACGACTTCGCCGGCGACGGCAAGAAGGCCGAGGTCGAGGACGAGGAGTGGCGCTCGCTGCCCGTCACCGAACGCATCACCCACGCGCTGGTCAAGGGCATCGACCAGTTCGCCGTGGAGGACACCGAGGAGCTGCGCGCCGAGATCGAGGAGCGCGGCGGCCGCACCATCGAGGTCATCGAGGGTCCACTGATGGACGGCATGAACGTCGTCGGCGACCTGTTCGGCGCCGGCAAGATGTTCCTCCCCCAGGTCGTCAAGTCGGCTCGGGTGATGAAGAAGTCGGTCGCCTACCTCATCCCGTTCATCGAGGCCGAGAAGAAGCCAGAGGACGCCGAGACCAAGAAGGGCCTGGTCGTGATGGCCACGGTCAAGGGCGACGTGCACGACATCGGCAAGAACATCGTCGGCGTCGTGCTGCAGTGCAACAACTACGACGTCATCGATCTCGGCGTCATGGTGCCGGCACAGAAGATCCTCGACACCGCGATCGCCGAGGACGCCGACCTCATCGGCCTGTCCGGGCTCATCACGCCGTCGCTCGACGAGATGGTCAACGTCGCCTCGGAGATGGAGCGCCAGGGCTTCGAGATCCCGCTGCTCATCGGTGGCGCCACCACGTCCCGCGCGCACACAGCCGTCAAGGTCGACGAGAAGTACCACTCCCCCGTGGTCTGGGTGAAGGACGCGTCGCGCTCGGTACCGGTCGTCGCCCAGCTGCTCTCCGACGACGCCCGCCCCAAGCTGCTCGCCGATCTCAAGGAGGACTACGACTCGCTGCGCGAGCGCCATGCCTCCCGCCAGGACACCCGCAAGCTGCTCTCCCTCGAGGACGCGCGCGCCGACCGCACGCCGATCGAGTGGGAGGGCTACGCGCCACCGGCTCCCGCGGGCATCGAGCCCGGCAAGCCGCTGGTGCTCGACGACTACCCGCTGGCGGAGCTGCGCGAGTACATCGACTGGCAGCCGTTCTTCAACTCCTGGGAGATGAAGGGCAAGTACCCCGACATCCTGAACAACCCCGCGAGCGGCGAGGCGGCTCGCAAGCTGTGGGACGACGCCCAGACGATGCTCGACCAGTTGATCGAGGAGAAGTGGATCACGGCGCGCGGCGTTGTCGGGCTGTTCCCGGCCAACGTCGTCGAGCACGACGACATCGAGCTCTACACCGACGACTCCCGCTCGGAGGTGCGCACGACGCTGCACCACCTGCGTCAGCAGACCGAGCACCGTCCCGGGGTGCCGCATCGCAGCCTCGCCGACTTCGTCGCACCCAAGGAGACGGGCCTTCCCGACCACGTGGGCGCGTTCGCCGTCACGTCCGGCATCGGCATCACCGACAAGATCACGGAGTTCAAGGAGGCGCTCGACGACTACAGCGCGATCCTGCTCGAGTCGTTGGCCGATCGTCTGGCGGAGGCGTTTGCCGAGCGCCTGCACCAGCGCATGCGCACCGAGTGGTGGGGCTACGAGCCCCAGGAGTCGCTCGACAACGCGGCCCTGATCGCCGAGAAGTACAAGGGCATCCGGCCGGCGCCGGGCTATCCCGCGTGCCCGGAGCACACCGAGAAGTCCCTGCTGTGGGACCTCCTCGACGTCGAGGCGACCACCGGCATCGAGCTCACCGAGTCCATGGCCATGTGGCCCGGAGCGTCCGTGAGCGGCTGGTACTTCTCCCACCCGCAGTCGCAGTACATGGTGGTGGGCCGCGTGGGACGCGACCAGGTCACCGACTACGCACGGCGCAAGGGCATGACCGTGGCCGACGCCGAGCGGTGGCTCGCGCCGAACCTCGGCTACCGGTCCGACAACGAGTGATCGACACAGTCGACACGTAGGCTGGAGACGTGGACGACGTCTCGATTCCCCCGCTGCGCGACCCGTGGATGGTTGCTGCCTTCGAGGGGTGGAACGACGCCGGCGACGCCGCCTCCTCGGTGCTCGACCATCTCGTCACGGCCTGGGACGCCGACGTGCTCGCCGAGCTCGATCCCGAGGAGTACTACGACTTCCAGGTGCAGCGGCCGCACGTCCACCCCGACGAGGGCGGCGCTCGCATGATCGTCTGGCCGACGCCGACGCTCTATCTCGCGCGACCGCCCGGGCAGGAGCGCGACGTCCTGCTGTTCCGGGCACCCGAGCCGAACATCCGATGGAGGGCGTTCTGCTCCACCGTCGTGGGCCTGGCCAGGCTCGCCGGCGTCACCGAGCTCGTCACGCTCGGCGCGCTGCTCGCCGACACGCCACACACGCGCCCCGTGCCGGTCAGCGGATCGTCGTCCGACCCGACCCTCTCCGAGCGGCTGTCGTTGCGCCCGTCCACCTACTCGGGTCCGGTCGGCATCACCGCCGTGCTCAGCGAGACCGCGGCGCTCGAAGGCATTCCGTCGTTGTCGCTGTGGGCGGCGGTGCCGCACTACCTGGCCGAGCCGCCGTGCCCCAAGGCCACGCTGGCCCTGCTCGGAGCCCTGGAGGACGCCGTCAGCGTCGGCCTGCCCCAGGGAGCCCTCGAAGACCTCAGCGAGGCGTGGCAGCGGGGCGCCGACGAGCTCGCCGAGGGCGATCCCGACATCGCCGAGTACGTGCAGGAGCTCGAGAGCGAACGCGACACCAGCGAGCTGCCCGAGGCCAGCGGCGATGCCATCGCCCGTGAGTTCGAGCGCTACCTGCGTCGCCGCAACGTCGACCCGGGCTGACCGGACCGGGTCAGAGCCGCACGCCGAGCAGGGCGTCCACCGCGTCCTTGACGGTCGCTCCTCCGCTCGCGTCCGTGCCCTCGTCGGCCGCCCATGCGTCGACGATCGACAGGGCGGTCGGGGCGTCGAGGTCATCGGCCAGCACCTCGCGCAGACGTCCGACGAGCTCCTCGCCCGAGGCCGTCTCTGCCCGTGACACGGCGGCGCGCCACGCGCCCAGCCGCTGCTCGCCCGAGGCGAGGTCAGCAACTGTCCACTCCCAGTCGCTGCGGTAGTGGTGACCCAGGAGCGCCAGCCGGATGGCCATGGGGTCGTGGCCGTTCTCACGGAGCCGCGAGACGAGCTCGAGATTGCCCTTCGACTTCGACATCTTCTCGCCGTCCAGCGCCACCATCCCGGCATGGACGAACGCCTGCGCGAACGGCTCACCGGTCGCGACCGTGGCCTCGGACGCCGACATCTCGTGGTGCGGGAACACGAGGTCCGACCCACCACCCTGGACGTCGAAGTCGGTGCCCAGGTGCTCCAGCGCGATCGCCGCACACTCGATGTGCCAGCCGGGACGACCAGGTCCGAGCCGCGAGTCCCACGAGGGCTCTCCCTCGCGCGGCGCCTGCCACAGCAGGCAGTCGAGCGGGTGCTTCTTCCCCGGCCGGTCCGGGTCTCCTCCGCGCTCACCGAACAGCGCCAGCATCGTCTCCTCGTCGAGCCCCGAGACCTGGCCGAAGTCGGGGTCGGCGTGCACGTCGAAGTACAGGTCGCCGTCGACCGGGTAGACCGAGTCGCCGAGCCGCTCGACCAGGCCGGCGACGAGGTCGATCGACTCCACGGCACCGACGTAGTGACGCGGCGCGACCATGCCCAGCGCCTGCATGTCCTCACGGAACATCTGGATCTCACGCTCGGCGAGGGCGGTCCAGTCCTCGCCGGTGTCGTTCGCCCGCTCGAGCAGGGGGTCGTCGACGTCGGTGACGTTCTGGGTGTAGTCGACGTCGAGCCCCCGGTCGAGCCACTGCCGCTGGAGCAGGTCGAAGGCCAGGTAGGTGGCCGCGTGGCCGATGTGGGTCGCGTCGTACGGGGTGATGCCGCAGACGTAGAGGCGGGCGACACCATCCGGGGCGCTCGCGACGAGGCCGTTGGTGCGGGTGTCGTGGATGCGCATCTCCGGTGCCCGTCCGCCGATCGAGGGGACGTCCGGACCCGACCAGCTGCGCATGACTTCGAGCGTATCTGTTGAAAGCGAGCGGCCAGTCGATGGTCCGCGGCCTGAGCGGTGGCGGCACAATGGACGGCGTGATCATCGACTGCGCGATCTACCGGCGGGGACACCGCGAGGACACCTCGCACGAACCCGACGACCTCGCCGAGGTGATCGCCGAGCTCGCCGACACCGACGACTTCCTCTGGATCGGGCTGTACGAACCCTCGCTGGAGGAGCTCACGCGCATCGCGGAGCCGCTCAAGCTGCACCCGCTGGCGATCGAGGACGCCGTGGAGGCGCACCAGCGCCCCAAGGTCGAGCGCTACGACGACCACCTGTTCATGTCGCTCAAGACCGTCACCTACACCAACGACAACATCGAGACGGCCGAGATCAACGCGTTCCTCGGCCAGCGCTACCTGGTCACGGTCCGGCACGGCGAGGGGCACGACTTGCGCGATGTCCGCAAGCGGGCCGAGAGCGACGAGCACGAGCTCGAGCACGGCGCCATCGCCGCGCTGTACGCCGTCGTCGACTCGGTGGTCGACGAGTACGAGGACGTCGCCGCCGAGCTCGAGACCGACGTGCAGGAGGTCGAGGAGTCCGTGTTCTCGATCGTGCGCACCAGCGACTCCTCGCGCATCTACCGGCTCAAGCGCGAGACGCTCGAGTTCCGCCGCGCGGTGATGCCGCTGCGGGAGCCGGTGCAGCGCTTCGCCCTCGGTGCGATGCCGGAGGACGCCCAGCCGTACTTCCGCGACATCGCCGACCACCTGTCGCGCGTCTCGGAGAGCATCGACGCCACCGACAAGCTGCTCGACAACGCCCTCAGCGCCCATCTGGCCCAGCTGAGCATCCAGCAGAACGACGACATGCGAAAGCTCACCGCCGGCGCCGCGCTGTTCGCCATCCCGACGGCGATCGCCGGTGTCTACGGCATGAACTTCGAGCACATGCCCGAGCTCACGTGGACGTTCGGGTACCCGCTGGTGCTCGGCCTCACCGCCGTGCTGTGTGCATACGTCTACGTGCGGTTCAAGCGGTCAGGCTGGCTCTGATCAGCTGACGGTCGTGGCCGCGCCGATCACGCCGGCGCCCAGGAGCACGAGCACCAGCCCGCCGAGACCGATCCGGTACAGGACGAAGGGCATGTACGACTTGGTGCTGACGTACCTCAGCAGCCAGTGGATGACCGCCAGGCCCACCGCGAACGACACCAGCGTTCCGACGACCGTGGGCATCGTGCCGTAGGCGTTCTCGCCGCCGGGGATGTCCTTGAGCTTGTAGACACCTGCACCGACCACGGCGGGGATCGCCAGCAGGAACGCGTATCGCGTCGCGGCCTCTCGTTCGTAGCCGAGGAACAGGCCCATCGAGATCGTGGCACCCGAGCGCGAGACTCCTGGCACGACCGCGGCCGCCTGGGCGAGGCCGAAGAGCACGGCGTGCGGCCAGGTGAGGTCGTCGATCGGCGCCGTCTTGCGCCCGACCCGCTCGGCGATGCCGAGGACGATGCCAAGGACGACGAGGGTCGTGCCGATGACCCAGAGGTTGCGGAACTCCCGGTCGATCAGGTTCTCCAACGCGAGGCCGACCAGCACGATCGGAGCCGAGCCCACGATGATGAACCACCCGCGGCGCCACTCGGGCTCGTCTCGGGCCGAGCTCGAGAAGACGCCCCGGACCCAGCCGGAGCCGATCGTCCAGATGTCGCGCCAGAAGTAGAGCACCACGGCGACCTCGGTGCCGATCTGGATCACGGCCGTGTAGGCCGCGCCCGGATCGTCCCAGCCGAAGAACTTCGGGAAGATCGCGAGGTGTGCGCTGCTGGAGATGGGAAGGAACTCGGTCAGGCCCTGGATGACGCCGAGCACCACGGCCCTGAGCATGTCGGAGGAGGGGAAATCCACTGTGCGAGCCTAACGGGCCGTCTTCAGCGCCCCGACTACCCTGTCGTCATGCAGGAGCGTCGCGTCGGCCACTCCGGACTTCGGGTGTCGCGCTTCGGTCTCGGCACCATGACCTTCGGTGCCGATGTCGACGAGATCGACGCCGAGGAACAGCTCACGACGTTCCTCGACGCGGGCGGAACACTCATCGACACGGCGCCCATCTACGGCGACGGAAAGTGCGAGCCGCTGCTCGGCGCCCTGCTGGCCAAGACGTCTTCACGCGAGCAGGTCGTGCTCGCCGGCAAGGCCGGGCTCGGCTACCGCAGCGGCGAGGTCGTCCGCGACTCCTCCCGTCGCACGCTCCTCGACCAGCTCGACACGTCCCTGCGCGACCTCGGCACCGACCACCTCGACCTGTGGCAGATCCATCGTTGGGACGAGAACACCCCGGTCGAGGAGTCGCTCGCCGCGCTCGAGCACGCGGTCGCCTCGGGACGCACCCGCTACGTCGGCATCTCCAACTTCTACGGCTGGCAGATGTCGATGTCCCGCACGTGGCTCGCGGGCCGACCCCATGAAGTGCCGCTCGTCAGCAACCAGGTCGAGTACTCGTTGCTGCGCCGCGACGCCGAGGACAGCGTCATCCCGGCCGCCGAGTACCTCGGCATGGGTGTCATCGCGTGGTCGCCGCTGGGCCGCGGCGTGCTCACGGGCAAGTATCGCGGCGGCATCCCGGGCGACTCGCGGGCCGCCGACTCCGGCTGGGAGCAGTTCGTGGCGCCCTACCTCGACGACGACCACACCGGGGTGGTCGAGGCGGTCGCCCGAGCCGCCGACGGGCTCGAGGTCACCATGTCGCACGTCGCGCTGGCGTGGCTGCTCAGACGCCCCGCCGTCGCGGCGGTGCTGCTCGGCGCTCGCACCTCGGCCCAGCTCAGTGAGAGCCTGGCAGCCGAAGACGTCGAGCTGCCCGACGAGATCATCCAAGCCCTCGACGACGTGTCGTCGCCTCACGGATGGGAGTCATGACAGGTGGTCGAGTACGAGTTCTGGAACCTGGCCGTCCCCCGCACGCAGTCGCGCAACGCCGTGTGCCGCCTGCTCACCGATGCCGCCGAGTACCACGGCTGGGAGCTCGACTGGCTCCGCAAGGAACCCGACGGCAAGCGCACGATCCGGCTGCGCCGCAAGATCATCCGCGTGCGGAGCACGCTGTAGCCGTCAGACGAGGTTGAGGAACTCGTCGAACACCTTCGAGCCGAAGTCCAGCGCGTCGACCGGCACCCGTTCGTCGATGCCATGGAACAGGGCCGTGAAGTCGAGGTCGGCCGGGAGACGGAGCGGTGTGAACCCGTAGGACGTGATGCCGAGCTTGCTCCAACCCTTGGCGTCGGTTCCGCCCGACATCAGGAACGGGGCGATGTGCGCCTCGGGGTCCTGGGTGTGCAGCGCCACGGTCATGGCATCGACGAGGTCGCCCTCGAACGGGAACTCCAGAGCGGTGTCGGTGATGAACGGCTCGACCGCGATGCCGTCGCCGACGATGCCGCGCACGGCGTCGTGGAACGTGTCGCCGTTTCCGGGCAGGTAGCGGCCGTCCACGTACGCGACGGCCTCGCCGGGGACGACGTTGTGCTTGTAGCCGGCCTCGAGCATCGTCGGGTTGGTGGTGTTGCGGATGCCGGCGCCGACCATGCGCACGGCGCTCCCGAAGTGCTCGATCAGCTCGTCCGGTGTGCCGTCCGAACCCGTGAGCTCGCGCACCTTGTCGAGCAGGAGGTGCATCGACGGCCCGGGCTCACTCGGCCACTCGTGCTCACCCAGCGTGATGAGTGCCTGCGCCAGGTGCGTGATGGCGTTGTCGTGGTTGGCCATCGACCCGTGGCCGGCGGTGCCTCGGGCGCGCAGCCGCATCCAGGCGATGCCCTTCTCGCCCGACTCGATCAGATAGAGACGCTGGCCGCGGATCTCGGTGGAGAAACCGCCGACCTCACCGATCGCCTCGGTGCAGCCCTCCAGCAGGTCGGGTCGGTGCTCGGCGATCCAGTGCGCGCCCTTGCGACCACCGGCCTCCTCGTCGGCGGTGAACACCAAGGTGATCGGCCGATCCGGGATCACCCCGGCGCGCTGGCGAGCACGCACGGTCGACAGCAGCATCGCGTCGAAGTCCTTCATGTCGACGGCGCCGCGTCCGAACAGGTAGCCGTCGACGATCTCGGCCGCGAACGGGTCGACCTGCCAGTCGTCGGCCTGGGCCGGGACGACGTCGAGGTGCCCGTGGATCAGGAGTCCCGGCTTGGGTGAGTCCTGGTTGCCCCACCGGGCCACCAGGCTGGTGCGACCGGGTTCTGACTCGACCATCTCGGACTCGATGCCGACCTCCGACAACGAGGCCGCCACGTACTCGGCGGCCTTGCGCTCGCCAGGCCCTGAGTCGTCGCCGTAGTTCGTCGTGTCGAGACGGATCAGGTCGCGGCAGATCTCGAGCGTCTCGGACTCCGGTGAGTACCCCATGCGGCCCACCCTACGTGCGGGTCAGCCCCTTCAACAGGCGACGGAACAACGCCGTTCCGGCCGCCTTCTCGACACCCGCCAGGAAGCGCGGGACGCCGGTGGTGTGCGCGACCTCGCGCCACACGATCTTCGATCCCGACCCGGTCGGCCACACGGAGATCTCGGCCCAGCCGCGGATCACCCGCCCGCGCTTCTCGAGGCGGCAGAACCGGGGCGGATCCCACTGCACGATCTCCATCGGGTCGTCGAAGCCGATCGGCCCGAGTGCGGTCCGGACGACGAAACCGGTGTCCGTGAGGCGCACGGTGCTGAGCGGCACGATCTCGCCGTGCCGCATCCAGTCGGTCAGCCGCGCGAACGTCTCCTCCTGCGAGAAGGGGACCTCACGCGCGATCTCGATGGGCTTCACGGCACGATGGTAAGAGAACGGCGGAAGGATGCGGATGTCCACGATGGATTTCACGTCGGTCGACGATGTCGCCGAGCGGCTCGCGGCGGTGGGCTACCTCGCGTCCGACGCCGTCGCCACGACCGTGTATCTCGCCAGCGAGCTCGGCAAGCCGCTGCTCGTCGAGGGCCCGGCCGGTGTCGGCAAGACCGAGCTGTCCCGCGCCGTCGCCGAGGCCTGCGGCGCCTCGCTCGTGCGTCTGCAGTGCTACGAGGGCGTCGACGAGGCGCGCGCGCTCTATGAGTGGAACCACGCCAAGCAGCTGCTGCGCATCACCGCCGGGCGCGACGAGACGTGGGACGAGGCACGCAACGACATCTTCAGCGAGGAGTTCCTGCTCCCCCGCCCGTTGCTGACCGCGATTCGCAACGACGGACCCACCGTGCTGCTCGTGGACGAGACCGACAAGGCGGATGTCGAGATCGAAGGGCTGCTCCTGGAGGTGCTGGGCGACTTCCAGATCACCGTGCCCGAGCTCGGCACCATCACCGCCACCACGCGACCGTTCGTGGTGCTGACGTCCAACGCCACCCGCGAGCTGTCCGAGGCACTGCGTCGACGCTGCCTGTTCCTCCACATCGACTTCCCCGAGCCAGAGCTCGAGGAACGCATCGTGCGCCTCCAGGTGCCCGGACTCGACGAGACGCTCGTCGTCTCGGTCGTCCGCGTCGTCAATGCCCTGCGCGCCCTCCCGCTGCGCAAGGCGCCGTCCATCGCCGAGACGATCGACTGGGCCCGCACGCTGCTGACGCTCGGGTCGGACATCCTCGACGACGACGTCGTGCGCGACAGCCTCGGCGTCATCCTCAAGCACGCGGACGACGTGGCGAAGGCTCGCAACAGCCTCGACCTCGACGAGGTCCTCTCCCCATCGTGAGCACGCCGGTGGACTCAGACAGCGACCTGGCCGGTCGCCTGGTCGAGTTCGTCGGCGCGCTCCGTTCCAAGGGAGTTCCCGCCGGGACGAGCGAGACGGTCGATGCCGCGGCCGTGATGGAGGTGCTCGGTCTGGACCGTCGCGAGCTGCTCCGCGAAGGTCTGGCGTCGGCGCTCGTGCGGCGCGGCGGCCAGCGCGACGTCTTCGACATGACGTTCGACCTGTACTTCCCTGCGGGCACCGGGGCGACCCAGGCGGTGCTCGACAGCGACACCGTGGGTCTCGACGACCTGCGCGACCTGCTGGCGATGGCGCTGGCCGACGACGACTCGCGCGCGCTCGAGCAGGTGGCCGAGATCGCCGTCGACCTGCTCGGCCAGGTGGGCGAGGGCGGCGGCTCCACCGGCGGTTGGTCGGCGTACCAGACGCTCGAGCGCCTTCGTCCCCAGACGTTGCTCGTGCAGGCCATGGAGGCCCGTGGTGGCGGCCAGGGTCAGAGACAAGGCCTCCAGTCCGCCACCCCGCAGGTGACCGACCGGCTGGAACGCGACGAGGTACGGCGCAACATCGACCGCTTCCGCGCCATGGTGGCGTCCGAGGCCCGGCGTCGCACGGCCGAGCAGCGCGGGCGCGAGGTCGTCACGCGGCACGCGGTCCGCTCCAGCAGCGACCGGATCGACTTCCTCAGCGCGAACCGCCAGCAGCTCGAGGAGCTCCGCACCACCGTCCGGCCGCTGTCACGCAAGCTCGCGACACGACTCGCGGCCCGTCGGCGCCGGGCCCAGCGAGGACGCATCGACATCCGCCGCACGCTCCGTCGCTCGATGAGCACCGGCGGAGTGCCGATGAAGCCCGCCTTCGCCAGGCCCCATCCGGTGCGCCCCGAGCTCGTCCTGATGTGTGACGTGTCGGGGTCCGTCTCCGGGTTCTCCGGCTTCACGATGCTGCTCGTGCAGGCCCTGAGCGACCAGTTCAGCAAGGTGCGGGTCTTCGCGTTCGTGAACGCGATGGACGAGGTGACCGACATCGTCAAGGACACCTCTGGCGACCTCGGGCCTCGCATCTCGCAGGAGGCTCGCATCACCAAGTGGCACACGAGCAGCGACTACGGCGAGGCGTTCGGCGACTTCGCCGAGCTGTTCATGAACGCCGTCGGCCCGCGCACCTCGGTGCTGATCCTCGGCGACGCACGCAACAACAACCAGGACCCGAACCTCGGCGCCCTGCACACGATCGGCCAGCACGCGCGACGGGTCTTCTGGCTGAACCCCGAGCACCACATGCGCTGGGGGCTCGGCGACTCGATCGCGCCGGTCTACGCCGACGTGGTCGAGATGCACGAGTGCTGCAACGTCGACCAGCTGAGCCGGTTCATCACGCGCCTGCTGCCGGTCTGAGTCGATGCTCAACCGCCGACGGCATCAGGGGGCGGTTCGGTTTCCGTCGGCGTGGGGGTCGGGGTTGGTTTCGGCGTCGGTGTGGGCGTCGGTTTGGGCGTCTTCGTGGGCGCGGGCGTGGACGTAGGCGTTGTGGTCTTTTTCGGCTTGGGCTTCGGCACCGCGACGATGAGATCCACGGTGGTGCCGACGTCGACGCGCGACGTGCTCTCGCCGATGTCGATGACGGTTCCCTTGGCCGCGCCGGAGGGCTTCGTCACGCGCCTCGCGGTGAGCCCGAGCTCGGCCAGCATGTCCCTGGCGTCCCTGAAGGTGGAGCCGATGAGCTCCTCGACGGGCAAGGACACCAATCCCGACGCGACGGTGAGGACCACGTCAGTACCGGTGTCGATGGTTGTCCCCGCCTCTTCGCTCTGTCCGACGACCTGGCCGGCCTTCTCCTTGGGCACGTCCTTGATGTCGACCTCGGAGTTGAGGCCGAGCTTGTCGAGGGCGTCCTCGGCCTGGGCTCGGGTCTTGCCGACGAGCGACGGCATCGTGACCGGCTCACCGCCGCCGCGCCCGAACACGAGGAAGGCGGCGACGAGCGCCATCGCGGCCACCACGGCGCCGAGGATCAGGAAGAGCCTGCGACGGTTGCGGCGCTCCGGCACCTCCTCCTGCGCCGGCGACAGCTCGGTCGCGTCGGTGACGGCGGTCGCTTCGGACACCGCGGTCGCACCCGGTGCCACCGCGGTCGCACCCGGAGTCACCGGGGTGGCAGCGGTGTCCTCCAGCGCTGCCGTGGCCGTCCCTGTCACGACGGGTGGAACCGGCTCGGTGCCGCCACCCGCCCCTCGCAGGAGCGCGGCCTGAGCCCTGACCGCCTCGGCATCGGCCGGTCGGTCCGTCGGCTTCTTCTCCAGGAGCGACATCACGAGGTCCGCCACGCCGGCCGGAATCTCCGCGGGCAGCGGTGGCGGCGGGTCCTGGAGGTGGGCCAGCGCGATCGCGACGGGGCCGTCGCGCGTGAAGGGGACGGCGCCGCTCAGGCACGAGTAGATGACGATGCCGAGCGAGTACAGGTCGGACGCCGACGTGGCCGTCTCGCCGGATGCCTGTTCCGGGCTCAGGTAGTGCGCGGTTCCGGTGATCGAGCCCGAGTCGGTGATGGTGGACGTGTCCGCCGACCGGGCGATCCCGAAGTCGGTGAGCTTCACGTGGCCGGACGGGTCCAGGATGATGTTGCCCGGCTTCACGTCGCGGTGGACGACACCCGCCTGGTGAGCCGCCTGCAGGGCAGCCGCCGTCTCCTCGAGGATCGTCAGCGTCCGGTCGACCGTGAGTGGCCCATCGAGCAGGATCTGGGACAGCGACGGCCCGTCGACGTACTCCATGACGATGTACGACGTCGGCAGACCCTCCTCCGGATCGACACGGCCGTAGTCGTAGACCGCCACGACGCCTGGATGGTTGACCGCGGAGGCGGCCCGGGCCTCACGCAGCATCCGCTCGAGGAAGTTCTCGTCTGACGCGAACTGCGGATGGAGGAACTTGACGCTCACGATGCGGCCGAGCACCTCGTCGGTCGCACGCCACACCTCCCCCATGCCGCCGGCGGCGATGAGGGAGTCGATCCGGTATCGGCGCGCGATCAACGAGTCGCGCCGCGAGGTGGCATGTTGCGCGGCTTCACCGGCATTGACGTCGGGCGACATCCCGCAGACTACCGCCGTGGCTGAAGCCTTGCCGCCGGATCCCCGGGCGTGAAACGGCGAGCTGCGGTTTCCGCCCGTGACGCACAAAGCCCCCACACCGGCGAGAGTGTGGAGGCGATGCGTGTCCGAGGGGGGACTTGAACCCCCAAGCCCGTAACCGGGCACTAGCACCTCAAGCTAGCGCGTCTACCAATTCCGCCACCCGGACCGGCGCTCGAGCGGAGCGCGTGGTGCAGTGAGGAACTCTAGCAAAGCGAGAGAGCCGCTCCGAACCGTGGGTGTCGAGCCTCATACGGCTTCGAATCGACACCGATTCTGGGTTCTGGCACGATGGTTGCGCAATTGGATGAGGCCCCGGGAAGTATGAGTTCCCGGGGCCTCGCTTTGAGTGAGCGTGATGTTCTCACTCATCCAGAATCCTGATCTCGAATCCGCCAGCTGCATCACCAGCCAGTGTCATGAGCCGAAGCTCTCAACGTGGATTCGTATCTGGGATTCTTTCCCGCTCTCCCGAAGGAGTGCGTGGGTTATTTGTATCCCCTCCCACCGGGGTGCACAAGAGTTTTTCCAACCTTTTTTCGCAGATCAGCCACATTTCTTCAGTCGTCCACAGAGTGGTGCCAGTCACCCACAAGCTGGGGCCGCTTATGCACATCTTTTCCACATTTTGTGGATGTCTTCGACAGCGTCAGAGGACGGAGGCGATGGCGTGGATGACGAGTCCGGTCAGTCCACCGACGACGGTGCCGTTGATGCGGATGAACTGGAGATCGCGGCCGACATGGAGCTCGATGCGCTCGGCCGTCTCCCGTCCGTCCCAGCGATTCACGGTGGCCGAGATGATCGTCGCCAGGTCGTTGCCGTAGTGGTCGACGACGTAGGCCGCGATGTCGGCGAGCATGCCGTCGAGGCGCTCGCCGAGTGCCTCGTCGGTCATCAACCGCGACGAGAGCGACTCCAGCTCGTCCAGGGCACGCCGGCGCACCATCCCGTCGGGATCCTGCAGCGAGCCGACCAGGGCGCGCCTCAGGGCGTCCCAGATGGCGATGGCCGTCGTGGCGACCGCGGGCTGCGTCAGCATGCGCTCCTTGAGCCGTTCGGCGCGCTCCTGCGTGGCCGGGTCGTGCTGCAGGTCGTGGGCCAGCTGGGTCAGCCAGCGGTCGAGGGCACCTCGCGCCTGGTGGTCCGGGGTGTCGCGGATCTCGGCGATCCACTCGACCGCCTCGGCGTGGATGCGGCCGGCGACGCGATCGTCGAGCCAGACCGGCGTCCACCACGGCGCCCGCTGTCCCACCAATGAGGTGACCTCCTCCTCGTTGGTCGAGAACCACCGGTGCAGCTCGGTGAGTGCCAGATCGACGGCGCCGACGTGGGCCCCGTCGCGGACGACCTCTCCGAGCAGCTGTCCCGCCATCGGGCTGAGCTGCTCGTCGAGCATCCGCGGGATGATCGCCTCCTCGACCAGTGCGGCGACATCCGACTCCTTCACTCGGCCGAGCCCGTCGGACAGGACCCGCGAGCCGATGTCGACCAGCCGCTTCGCGTGGTCGCCCTCGCGGAGCCAGCCTCCGGCTCGATGCGCGACCTTGGTCGTGGTGATGCGCTCACGCACCACGTCCTCGCGCAGGAAGTTCTCGGCGACGAACTCCTGCAGGCTCGCGCCGAGCGACTCCTTCCGCTTGGGGATGATCGCGGTGTGCGGGATCGGCAGTCCGAGCGGGTGGCGGAAGATCGCGGTGACGGCGAACCAGTCGGCGATCGCTCCCACCATGGCCGCCTCGGCGCCGGCGTTCACGTAGCCGAGCACGCCGCCGCGGTCGCGGGTGAGCAGGTAGATCAGCGCGGCGAGCAGCAGCAAGGAGAGCGCCAACGTCTTCATGCGGCGCAGGCCGCGCAGCTTGGCGGCGTCGCCGGCGCCTTCTCCCATGGGGATGGCCAGGCCGATCGAGCCGGGGTCAGGGGTCACACCGGGAGCGTAACGACAGGCCGTCCTTGTCGCCTGCGTGCGTAGAATCTCGCCATGAGCTTTGAAGAAGGTGCCGGCCTCGACACCAGTCAGGTCACCGGCGGTGGGCGCGGGGGCGCCCTCATCGGCGGCGGCATCGGCAGCCTCGTCCTCGTGCTGATCGGTGCCTTCTTCGGCATCGACCTGAGCGGCGTCACCGGGTCGAACAACCCGTTCGACCCCGGCCAGGTCCAGCCGGGTGGTCAGGAGTCCGGCGACGACTTCTCGCAGTGCAAGACCGGCGCCGACGCCAACCGCGACGACACCTGCCGCATCATCGGCACGGTCAACAGCGTCCAGGCGTTCTGGAACGACGCGCTGCCCGCCGACCAGAAGCGTCAGTACCGCGCCGCCAAGACAGTGATCTACTCCGGTGCCACTCAGTCGGCCTGTGGCACGGCGTCCAACCAGACCGGGCCCTTCTACTGCCCTTCCGACGAGCGGGTCTACATCGACGCGTCGTTCTTCGGCGAGCTCACCAGCCGGTTCGGCGCGGACGACGGAGCACTCGCGCAGGAGTACGTCGTCGCCCACGAGTACGGGCACCACATCGAGAACATCCTCGGGCTGCTCGCTCGCGGACAGGACGGGCAGACCGGGCCGACCAGCGGCGGCGTGCGCATCGAGCTGATGGCCGACTGCTTCGCCGGCGTGTGGGCCAACCACGCGTCGACCACGAAGGACGCCGACGGCAACACCCTGCTGAAGCCGTTGACCGACGACGACGTGCGCTCGGCGCTCTCGGCCGCGGCCGCGGTCGGCGACGACCACATCCAGCAGTCGACGGGCGGCGGCGTCAACCCCGACTCGTGGACGCACGGGTCGAGCGAGTCCCGCCAGCGGTGGTTCCTGACCGGCTACAAGAGCGGCGTCCCCGGCCAGTGCGACACGTTCAGCACCGATCAGCTCTGACCCGGTGAGCACCAGCCCTGCTCCCGCCGGCCGCACTCGCGCCGAGGTCTGGATCGTCCTCGGCCTGTCGTTGGGCCAGTCGGCGGTCTACGCGCTCATCAGCCTGGTCGCCCAGCTGACGCGCGGGCCGCTGCGTGACTCCACCGCCACCCTGAACGGGTCCCAGAGTGACCGCCAGTGGCTCGACCTCACGCTGCAGCTGGTCGGCATCGCGTTCGCACTGGTTCCCGTGGCGCTGGCGCTCTACCTCCTGAGCCTCGACCGTGACCAGCCAGGGTCGTTGCGCCGTCTCGGCCTCGACGGGAGCCGGCCGGGTCGCGACGTGGCCTGGGGTGCGCTGCTCGCCCTGGGCATCGGGTTGCCCGGTCTCGGCCTCTACGCAGCCGGCCGCGCGCTGGGTGTCACGGCGCATGTCGTCCCCGTGCCGGACACGACGTTCTGGTGGACCATTCCCGTGCTCGTCCTCGCCGCCCTGCAGAACGCGGCGCTCGAGGAGATCGTCGCCGTCGGCTACCTGATGACGCGCCTGCGCGAGCTGCGCTGGGGCCCGTGGGTCGTGCTCCTGGCCAGCGCAGGCCTCCGTGGGGCCTATCACCTCTACCAGGGGTTCGGGCAGGCCGCGGGGAACTTCGCCATGGGTCTGGTGTTCGGGTACTGGTTCCAGCGCACCGGCCGGGTGCTGCCGCTCGTCATCGCCCACACGCTGCTCGACGTGGTGACGTTCGTGGGCTACGCCCTGCTCGCCGACAAGCTCGGCCTGCGCTGAATTCAGCCGACGCCGAGCAGGTCGATGACGAACACGAGGGTCTTGCCGGAGAGACGGTGCCCGCCGCCGGCAGGACCGTAGGCCAGCTCGGGCGGGCACACGAGCTGACGCCGACCGCCCACCTTCATGCCCGGGATGCCCTGCTGCCAGGCGGGAATCAGCTGCGGGAGCGGGAACTTCGCGGACTGGCCGCGGTTCCACGAGGAGTCGAACTCCTCCCCCGTGTCGAACTCGACGCCGACGTAGTGGACGTCGACGACTCCTCCGGGTACGGCCTCGGGCCCGTCGCCCTCGACGATGTCCGTGGACTGCAGCTCAGTGGGCGCAGGGCCCTCGATGAAGTCGACTTCAGGCTTTTCGCTCATGTGCCGATCCTGTCATGTCAGGTTGTCGCTGGTAGAAAAGGCCCCATGCGAGCCACCGTTCTCCACGCGACCCGTGACATCCGACTCGACGACGTCGACGCCCCCGAGCTGAGGGAGGACGGCGATGCCGTCGTCCGCATCGTGGCGTCCTGCATCTGCGGCTCGGACCTCTGGCCATACCGCGGACTGCCCGAGATCGACGGACCCCGGCGCATCGGTCACGAGTTCGTCGGCATCGTCGAGGCCGTCGGCGCGAGCGTCCAGACGGTCGCGCCCGGCGACTTCGTCATCGCCCCGTTCGCCTTCTCCGACAACACCTGCATCATGTGCCAGCGTGGTGTGCACACGTCCTGCGTCCAGGGCGGCTTCTGGGGCAGCGACGACCGCAGTGGGCACTTCGCCGACGGCGGGCAGGGCGAGATCGTGCGCGTCCCCCTCGCCGACGGCACGCTGGTGGCCACTCCGGAACAGCCGGACGAGGCGCTCGTCCCTCATCTCCTGACGCTGTCCGACGTTTTCCCCACCGGTCACCACGCGGCCGTGAGCGCCGGCGTCTCGGCCGGCAGCACCGTGGCCGTGGTCGGTGACGGCGCCGTCGGACTGTCGGCCGTCCTCGCGGCGAAGCGGCTCGGAGCCGCCAAGGTCGTGGCGATGTCACGGCACGAGGATCGTCAGCGCATCGCCCGGGCATTCGGTGCCGATGAGATCGTGGCCGAGCGGGGCAAGGAGGGCGCAGCCGCGGTGCGCGAGATCCTGGACGGGATCGGCGCCGACCAGGTGCTCGAGTGCGTCGGCACGGCCGACAGCATGAAGCAGGCCATGCTGAGCACGCGTCCGGGTGGCCGCGTCGGCTACGTCGGGGTCCCCCACGGGGTCGAGCTCAACGTGCCCGCCATGTTCGGCCGCAACGTCGGACTCGTCGGCGGCGTGGCACCGGCGCGCGCCTACATCGAGGAGCTGCTGCCCGACGTGCTCGACGGCACTGTGACACCAGGACAGGTCTTCGACCAGACACTGCCGCTCGACAAGGTCGCCGACGGGTACCAGGCCATGGACGAGCGCACGGCCATCAAGACGATGCTGTCGCTGTGACGAGCGTCAGAGCCAGCTGAAGTTCATCAGCAACGGCTCGATGTCCTCGGCCATGGTCGTGACCATCGTCATCATCCCGGCATAGCCGCGCCCGGCGGCCGAGTTCAGGCGCGCGAGCATCGTGCCGAAGGACGAGCGGTCTTCCTCGCTCCAGTTCGCGAGCAGGTCGTCGAGCCAGGCATGGCTCTTGATGCGGAACGTGTCCAACCGCTCCTTGGCGTCAGGCCGGATCTTCAACAGCTGGGCCCGTCCGTCGTCAGGATGGATCCTCCGCTCGATCAGGCCGAGTCGCTCCAGGCTGGTGACCGCACGGCTCACCGTGGACTTGTGCACGCGAAGGTCTCCGGCGAGGTCGGAGGCACGGACACCGGACTCGGCATCGGCGATGGCGACCAGCAGCAGGAACGAGTTGTAGTCGAGGTCCGGGTGGATCTCGGCCAAGCGGCTCATGGCGTACTGACGGGTCTGGCGCAGGAACCGCGTCAGCTCGTACTCCACGTCGAAGTCGGTACGGATCTCACTGGTGGTCATGGCGACATACTAGGCGCGCCCCGGTTGCCTCGGGGAAACTCACTCGGAGAACCGGCCGTTTCGGGCCGTCAGCGCAGCTCGGTCGACGTGAGGTTGAGCAGGCGGCGGGCCACGATCAGCTGCTGGATCTGCTGCGTGCCCTCGAAGATGTCGAGGATCTTGGAGTCGCGCGACCACTTCTCCAGCATCTCCGTCTCGCTGTAGCCGAGGGTTCCGGCCAGCTCGACGCACCGCAGCGTGATGTCGTTCGCGATGCGCCCGGCCTTGGCCTTCGCCATCGACGCCTCCATCGAGTTGGGCTCGCGGTTGTCGGCCATCCACGCCGCAGCGAGGGTGAGCAGCAACGCCGCCTCCCAGTCGGCCTCCATCTGGATGAAGGTCGCGGCGGAGTGCGCCTGCACCGAGACCGGACGGTCGTAGTCGATGACCACGCCGGCCTCCTCGATCAGCTCGCGGATGGCCTCGAGCGACGCCCTGGCGCAGCCGACCGCCATCGCGGCCACCAACGGGCGGGTGTTGTCGAACGTCGCCATCGCGCCGGCGAAGCCTTGCTTCGGGTCGACCTCGGCCTCGCCGAGCAGGTTGTCCTGGTGCACCCGGCAGTTGTCGAGGACGATCACGGCCGTGTCGGACGAGCGGATGCCGAGCTTGTGCTCCAACCGCTCCACCCGGATGCCGGGGGTGTCCTTGCTGACGACGAACGACTTGATCGCGGCGCGGCCGAGCTCCTTGTCGAGCGTCGCCCAGACCACGACGGAGTCGGCGCGCTCGCCGGACGTGACGAAGATCTTCTCGCCGTTCAGGACGTAGTGGTCACCGTCCTTCGTTGCGGTGGTGGTGATGTTCGCCGAGTCCGAGCCGGTGCCGGGCTCGGTGATGGCCATCGCCGCCCACGTGCCCTTGTAGCGCTCCAGCTGCTCATCCGTGGCGACCGAGGCGATCGCCGAGTTGCCGAGGCCCTGGCGGGGCATCGAGAGCAGCAGGCCGACATCGCCCCAGCACATCTCGATGACCGAGAGCACGGACGACATGTTGGTGCCGTTCCTGACCTTGCCCTTCTCGACCGTGTCGGAGTCGGGGTCGTCCTCGCCGCGGCGGACGCCGGTCGCGCCGGCGCCCTGGCTCTGGCCGGAGTCGCTCATGCCGTCGACGAGTGACGCCAGGAGATCGAGCTCCTTGGGGTACTCGTGCTCGGCGAGGTCGTACTTGCGCGAGTTGCTGCGCAGGAAGTTGTCGGCGACCTGGTTGGCCTGCTGCACGAACAGACGGAACTTCTTGGGGGTCTCGAGATTGATCATCGTGGTGTCCGCCCTCAGACGAGGACTGCTCCTTCCATGAGGCCGACGGCTCGCAGGTCGCGGTACCACCGTTCGACCGGATGCTCCTTGACGAAGCCGTGGCCGCCGAGCAGCTGGACTCCGTCGGTGCCGATCTTCATGCCGTACTCGGAGGCGAGCCGGCGAGCGAGCGCGACCTCACGTCCGAAGTCGAGGTTCTGCTCGGCGCGGGAGGCGGCGCGGAGCGTCACCAGCCGCATCCCCTCGAGCTCGATCGCGATGTTGGCGACCATGAAGGCCACCGACTGGCGGTGGGCGATCGGTTCGCCGAACGCGCTGCGGGTCTTGACGTACTCCGACGTGTACTCGAGCACGGCCTTGCCGGCGCCGAGCGCGAGCGCGGCCCACGCGAGGCGCGACAGGCGGATGCACTCGCGGTATGCGTCTGCGTCGCCCAGGAGTGCCGACTCGGGAACCACGACGTCGTCGAGCCCGAGGCGGGTGAGCCCGGCGGCACGGAGGCCCATGCTCGGGTCGGCGGCCAGGGTGATGCCCGACGTGCTCGACTCGACGAGGAAGAGGCGCGGCTCGCCGTCGAGTGCGGCCGCGACGATGAACAGCTCGGCCTCCGTGCCGCGCACGACGCCGGACTTGATGCCCTCCAGCGTGTATCCGTCGGCGGTCTTGGTGGCGGTTGTCTGGAGCTCGAAGGCGTCGAACAGGGCCCGCGGCTCGGCCACGGCCAGCGCGGCGGCCGGGACGTCGTCACCGGTGAAGTCGAGGAGGTAGGTCTGCTGCTGCTCGTCGGTGCCCCACAACGAGATGGCGGTGGCGACCGCTGCGGGGGCGAGGCAGGCCACGGCCTGCCCCATGTCACCCTCGGCGAGCGCCTCGGCGACGAGGACACCCGTGACGGCGGATCGCTCCTCCGAGAGTCCACCGAGCTCCTCGGAGACGTTGAGCAGGGTGAGGCCGAACTCGCTCGTCTGGGCGAGGACCTCCTTGGGCGTGTCGTTGGCCGCCTCGGCGGTGGCGGCGCCCGGACGCAGTACCTCGTGGGAGAACTCGCGGACGACGCCGACGATCATCTCCTGGTCCTCGGTGGGCGCCAGGTCGAAGACTCCGGCGTCGGGTGCGGCGCTGAGTCGCTTGGGCTGGCCGGATCCCTTGACCCGCTTGAACGTGCGGCCGACCGCGCCAGCGGCCTGGAAGCCGCCCTTGGCGCCTCGATAGACGGCCTTCTCGGCGGTCTTGCGCAGGCCCAGGCGGTCGATGGCCGGCGAGCTGGCGATGCGGTTGAGGACCGCCAGGCCGATGCCCATGGGGTCTTTGCGATTGGCCACGGAAACTCCTTGTGAACGGTTGGATCCAGGGTGGGGATGCCGGGCCGTGGGTGGCCCGATGACACCGTGCCCACCGGCAGAAAGTGTAACTCAGAGTTGCACTTCGCATACCGATGGTATTCGACGTCACACCGTCCGACCAGCGTGCCGGAGGCGTGGTGGCTCTCGATAGCGTATGACCCCGCACGACCACAGTGAGGAGTTGAGGTGCTCGCATCGCAGGCCCGGCCGCTGCCCGACGGCGGCGACGTCCGACCCATCGTCCGATGGGGCACGCCGGTCATGCACCGTGAGCTCGCCGTCGTCACGGCGTTCGACGACGACCTCGCGACGCTGGTGCGCGACATGGTGGCCACGATGCGCGCGGCGAACGGCGTCGGCCTCGCCGCCAACCAGGTGGGTGTCGACCGGAAGGTGTTCGTGTTCGACTGCCCGGATGCCGACGACGCCCGCGTCACGGGAGTCGTGTGCAACCCCGTCCTCACGCTTCCCGAGGGCAAGGACCGGAATCTCGAGGCCGCCGACGAGGGCTGCCTCTCGCTGCCCGGTGCGTTCACGGAGTGCTCACGCCCCGACCAGGCCCGTGTCAACGGCATGGACGAGCACGGCGAGCCGGTCGAGTTCGTGGGCACGGGACTCCTGGCGCGGTGCCTCCAGCACGAGTCCGACCACCTGTTCGGCACCGTCTTCGGCGACCGGTTGCCGGCGCGATCGCGCAAGCAGCTGCAGAAGCAGCACGAGGAGCTCGCCGACCACTATCCGTCCGACTGGCCGGTCTCCCCGATCGTCGCTGACGACTAGCCGTCAGCGCAGGTGCCAGCAGGCGACGGCGACCGACGAGGCGACGTTGAGCGAGTCGACGCCATCGGCCATGGGGATCGTGACGCGCACATCGGCCTCGCGCTGCCAGTGGTCGCTCAGCCCGTGGCCCTCCGCCCCGACGACCACGGCCAGCCGTTCGACGTCCGTGTCGACGTCGGACAGCGGCACGGCGTCCGGCGCGAGCGTCATCGCGTAGGTCGTGAACCCGGCGTCGCGCAGCAGCGTGGGGGCGCCGTACCAGTCGTCCAGCCGTGCGTGTGGCAGCCGGAACACCGCGCCCATCGCGACCTTGATCGACCGGCGGTAGAACGGGTCGGCGCACCGGGGAGAAAGGAGGACCGCGTCGAAACCGAACGCGGCGACGCTGCGGAACACCGCACCGATGTTGGTGTGGTCGACGAGATCCTCGACCACGACGACCCGGCGCGCGTCCGCGAGGACCTCGGCGGCCGGCACCGGCTCCGGACGCTCGAGCGCGGCGAGGGCGCCGCGATGGACGTGGAACCCGGTCAGCTCCTCGATCCGAGGCTCGTCCAGCACGAAGCACGGCGCGTCCGAGCGGTCCAGCACGTCGGCGAGGGCATCGACCCAGCGCGGCGCCATGAGGAACGACCGAGGACGATGGCCCGCCTCCACGGCGCGACGCACGACCTTCTCGCCCTCGGCGAGGTAGATGCCGCGATCGGACTCGAGCTTCGTACGGAGCTGGACGTCGCGAAGACGCACGTAGTCGCCGAGCCGCGGGTCGTCGAGATCGTCCACATGTGTCATCTCGGCCACCGCACTAGCCTAGGCCGCATGAACCTCGATCGACCCGTCACACCTGACCCCTACCCGCTGCTGCCCGAGGTGCCCTCGTTCAGCGTGATCAGCGACGACGTCTCCGACGGACAGCCGCTCAAGGACGACCAGGTCAACGCGCTGGGTGACACGTCCCCGCACTTGGAGTGGAGCGGCGCGCCCGACGGCACGCAGTCGTTCGTCGTGACCTGCTTTGATCCGGACGCCCCCACGCCCTCGGGCTTCTGGCACTGGGTCGCGGTCGACATTCCCGGCGATGTGACGTCGCTGCCGACCGGGGCAGGGGCCGACGACTCCAGCCTGCCCGGCGACGCCTTCCACGTGCGCAACGACGTGGGTGGCCACAACTTCTCGGGTGCCGCTCCTCCGGAAGGCGACCAGGTGCACCGCTACTTCTTCGTGGTGCATGCCGTCGGCGAGCCGAACCTCGGTGTGGACGCCGACGTGTCACCGGCTGTGGTGAGCTTCAACCTCGCTTTCAAGACGCTGGGCCGCGCCATCATCCAGGGCACGTACCAGCACTGACGCTCAGGCCGGCGGGGGCGGCGGCTCGGACGGCGGTACCGGATCCGACGACGGGAGCTCGGCCTCTCCGGGTCCCTTGAACCCGCCACCCGGGCCCTCGGCGTCCTTGGCGGCCTTGAGCGCCGCCTCGACTGCGGCCTGGGTGTCCGCGTCTTCGGACGCGTCGGCCACGACCGGCTCGTCGAGGTCGACGCGCTTGTTGCTGCCGCCCCCGTCGACCGGGATCTTGCCGAACGATCCGCCCAGCGTGCCGAGCGCCTTGGTGACCTCGGCCGGGATGATCCACGTCGAGACGTTCTCACCCTCGGCGATCTTGGGGAGCATCTGCAGGTACTGGTACGACAACAGCTTCTGGTCGGGGTTGCCGTCATGGATCGCCTGGAACACCGTGAGGATGGCCTGCCCCTCGCCCTGGGCCCGCAGGATCGCGGCCTGTCGGTCGCCCTGGGCGTTGAGGATCTGCGCCTGCTTCTGTCCCTCGGCCGTCAGGATCTGAGCCTGCTTGTCGCCCTCGGCGGTCAAGATGGCGGACTGCCGTGCACCTTCGGCGGTGAGGATGGCCGCGCGCTTGTCGCGCTCGGCCCGCATCTGCTTCTCCATCGCGTCGATGATCGACGGCGGCGGATCGATGCCCTTGAGCTCCACGCGGTTGACGCGGATGCCCCACTTGCCGGTGGCACCGTCGAGCTCGCCGCGCAGGCCGGAGTTGATCTGGTCGCGACTGGTCAGTGCGTGCTCGAGCGTCATGCCGCCGGTGATGTTGCGCAGCGTCGTCATCGTGAGCTGCTCGATGGCCTGGATGTAGTCGGCAATCTCGTAGGTCGCCGACACCGCGTCTGTCACCTGGAAGTAGATGACGGTGTCGATCGACACGGTCAGGTTGTCCTCGGTGATGACCGGCTGCGGCGGGAACGAGACGACCTGCTCGCGCAGGTCGATCATGTAGCGCACCTTGTCGATGAACGGCAGGACGATGTTGAGACCTGCCGGCAGCGTGGCGCGGTACTTGCCGAAGCGCTCGACGATGCCGGCGCGGGCCTGCGGGACGATCTTGACGGTCATCGAGACGATCGCGACCGCGAGTACCGCGAGCAGTACCAGGACGATGGTGATGGCAGACATCAGGCCTCCTTGCCTGTGACGACGGCTGTGGCCCCGTCGATGCGAATGACGTGGACCTCGGCGCCGGTGTCGAACGTCTCACCGCCGTCGGTGCGAGCCGACCAGACCTCGCTGGCCAGCTTGACCCGGCCGGAGCGCGAGTCGACGGGCTCGATGACGAGAGCGTCACGGCCGACGAGGTTCCCGTGCCCGACCTCCAGCGTCGGACCGGCGTGCAACCGCTGGACCAGCGGCGGTCGCACCAGGAACAGCAGGGCGAGCGACACGACCGCGAACGCGAGCAGGGCCAGCCAGACCGGGCCGCCCAGTCCGGCGACGACGGCGCCCCCGAGCGCTCCGATGGCGAACATCAGCAGCACGAGGTCGAGGCTCATCAGCTCGACGACGGCCAGCACCACGGCGATACCCACCCAGGTGACCCAGGCGTGATCGGCCATCCAGTCGATCATGCGACCTCCCTCATCGTGGCTTACCCGGCCCGGTGTCCGTATGCTGCCCGACGCGCGCCGTAGCGTCCATCATCCACGGTCAGGTCGAGCCGCATGCCGAACGTGCGGCCGAGGGTCTTGGCGGTGAGCGTCTCGGACAACGGGCCCTGGGCGACGACCTGGCCTTCACGCAGCATCAGCACGTGGGTGAAGCCGCGCGGGATCTCCTCGACATGGTGCGACACCATGACCAGCACCGGGGCGCCATCGGCTTCCGACAGCACCTCCAGGCTCGCGAGCAGGTCTTCGCGGGCGCCGAGATCGAGTCCGGCGCCCGGCTCGTCGAGCAGGAGCATCTCGGGATCGGTCATCAGGGCGCGGGCGATCAGGGTGCGCTTGCGCTCCCCCTCCGACAACGTGCCGAACGTGCGGTCGGCGAGCGTCGTGATGCCGAGCTCGCCCATGATCTGGTCGGCACGGGTGCCGTCGATGTCCTCGTACCTCTCCTGCCACCGGCCGAGCACTGCGTAGGCCGCCGACATGACGGCGTCGCGGACCGTCTCGTGCGGCGGGATGCGTTCGGCGATGGCCGTACCGGTGTGGCCGATGCGGGTGCGGAGATCGAAGACGTCGACCTCGCCGAGACGATGGCCGAGGACGTCGGCCGTACCGGAGCTCGGGAACATCGTGGCGCCGACGACCTGCATGAGCGTGCTCTTGCCGGCACCGTTCGGCCCGAGGACGATCCAGCGTTCGCCCACCTCGACCGACCAGGTGATGTTGCTGAGGAGGATCTTGCCGGGCCGGACGACGCTCACCCGAGTGAGCTCGAAAGCCGACGACATGCATCCTCCCTGCTTCGCGTTCCGTCCGGTCCGGTCCAACCTATCGTGGCGCCATCAGGGCTTCGTCACGTGCCGCCCGCTCCCGACACCAGCCAGTGGGCGATAGCCTCGGGGACGATGACCGAGCACGTACCGACCCCCCACCTCACCGATCCCACGGTCCTCGTCACCCTCACCGGCGCCGACCAAAGTGGCGTCTCGACGCGCCTGTTCGAGCAGCTCTCGACCTTCGAGATCGAGGTCATCGACGTCGAGCAGCTCATCGTCCGAGGACGGCTCATCCTCAGTGCCCTGGTGACGGTGCCGGTCGACACGGCGACGTTCGAGCACACGATGCGGGCCGTGGGTGAGGAGTTCGGCCTCGAGGTCGAGCTCGAGGAGGGCGTCGGCGACAACCGGCCACGACGTGTCGGCCGCGGGCAGGTGACCCTGCTCGGCCACCCCCTGCGCCCGGCCGCCATGGCCGCGATCACCCAACGCATCACCGACGCGGGCGGCAACATCGACCGCATCATGCGCCTGGCACGCTACCCCGTCACCGCACTGCGGCTCGAGGTGTCCGGCGCCGATCCCGACGTCCTGCAGTCCGATCTCGCGGCCGCCGCCTACGAGCACGGCGTCGACATCGCGGTCGAGGAGCGCGGCATCCTGCGCCACGCCCAGCGCCTCGTCGTGATGGACGTCGACTCCACGCTGATCCAGGGTGAGGTCATCGAGATGCTGGCCGAGCACGCCGGGTGTGTCGACGAGGTCGAACAGATCACCGCCGAGGCGATGCACGGAGAGCTCGACTTCGAGGCGTCGCTGCGCGCGCGGGTGGAGCTGCTCAAGGGACTCGAAGTCTCGGCGCTCGACGACGTGCGCGCGTCACTCGAGTACACCCCCGGCGCCCGCACCATGGTGCGGACCCTCAAGCGTCTGGGCTACCGGTTCGCGCTGGTCAGCGGCGGTTTCACGTCGATCATCGGGCCGATCGCCGAGGACCTCGACATCGACTACGTGGCGGCGAACGAGCTGGAGGTCGTCGACGGCCGGCTCACCGGACGCGTCCTCGGCACGGTGATCGACCGGGCCGGCAAGGCCGAGGCGTTGCGCCGGTTCGCCGCCGAGGCTCGCATCCCGATCAAGAACACCGTGGCCATCGGGGACGGTGCGAACGACCTCGACATGCTCGCGGCCGCAGGCCTCGGCGTGGCATTCAACGCCAAGCCGCTCGTGCGCGACCAGGCGCGCACGTCCGTGAACGTGCCCTACCTCGACTCGATCGTGTACCTGCTCGGCATCACCCGCGAGGAGGTCGAGGCCGCCGACGCGGCCGACTGACGACGCCGTTATTCGTCGTCTTCGAGGCGGAACCCGAGCTTCATCGTGACCTGGAAGTGCGAGACGTCGGTGTCGACGATCTGGCCGCGGATGTCAGTGACCTCGAACCAGTCGAGGTGCCGGAGCGTGTTGCCGGCCCGGGTGATGCCGTTCTGCACGGCTTCGGTGATGCCGTCGGGGGACGTGCCGACGACCTCGGTGACGCGGTAGGTGCGATTGGTCATGCGCCCATCATGCCGCCCCGCACCCGGGTCCGCGTGCTGGGCCGCGGCGGCGTGATGGAAGCGGCGTAGGCTGGAGACATGGAACGAGACACCCGCAAGGAGCCCAAGGGCGAGCAGGTGTACTCCATCACGTCCGCCAGCTCAGGCCACAGCGACGACCTCGGGTCACGCGAGCTGCGCTACGGCATCTCCATGGGCATCCGCACCCTGTGCTTCGTCGGCGCCGTGGTGGCGTGGCAGACGATGGGCGGCGGCTGGGTGCCGTGGCTGCTGCTCGCCGGCGCACTGGTGCTGCCGTACACCTCGGTGATCCTCGCCAACGCCGGCATCCGCCGCAAGGGCACCGGCAGCAACATCATCCAGCCCGAGCCGTTCGGGTCCATCGGTCCCGGATCAACTGGTGACTGACCCGGCTCCCGAGCCGGCACCCGAGGAGCTGATCTGCTCCTCGAAGGGGTGCTCGAACGCTGCCCGGCACCAGGTCGTGTGGAACAACCCCAAGATCCACACCCCGGACCGCCGCAAGACGTGGCTCGCGTGCGACGAGCACGAACCGACGTTGCGTGACTTCCTGGACCGTCGCGGCTTCTACCGCGAGACGCTCCCGATCGACGAGTAAGCCGTCAACCGCCGATCGACGACATCGGTCGGGTCGGCTGCAGGAACGACGGGTCGTTGATGCCGTGCCCGGGCAGCTTGCCCGCCATCGCGACCCTCCAGCGGTCGGCCAGGTCGGCGTCGCTCGCACCGTCGCGCAGCGGCGCTCGCAGGTCCGACTCCTCGCGCGCGAAGAGGCAGTTGCGGATCTGGCCGTCGGCGGTGAGCCGAACCCGGTTGCAGTCGCCGCAGAACGGACGCGTCACCGAGCCGATGATGCCGACGGTGTGCGGGCCGTCGTCCACCTGGAACTTCTCGGCCGGCGCCGAGCCGCGTCCGTCGAGCGGGGTGAGCCGGAAGTCCTCGGCCAGCCGGGTGAGCGTCTCGTCGGCCGTGACCATCTCGTCGCGCTGCCAGCCGTGCTGGGCGTCGAGCGGCATCTGCTCGATGAAGCGCAGCTCGTACTCGTGCTTCATGCACCACCGCAGGAGATCGGACGCCTCCTCGTCGTTGATGCCGCGCAGCAGCACCGCGTTGACCTTGACCGGCGCGAGTCCGGCGTCGGCGGCGGCGGCGAGGCCGTCGATCACGTCGGGAAGGCGGTCTCGGCGGGTGATGCGCACGAATGTCTCGGGATCGGTGGTGTCGAGGCTGATGTTGACGCGGTCGAGGCCGGCGTCGGCGAGTGCCTGGGCGGTGCGCTTGAGGCCGAGGCCGTTGGACGTGATCGCGGTGCGAGGCGTCGGGCGGAGCGCCTTCGTGGCCGCGATGATGTTCGGCAGTCCGCGGCGCAGCAGCGGCTCGCCGCCAGTGAACCGCACGTCCTGGATGCCGAGACGCTCCACCCCGATGCCGATGAGCCGCATGAGCTCGTCGTCGGTGAGGGTCTCCTCGGTGGGCATCCAGTCGAGGCCCTCGGCCGGCATGCAGTACTGGCAGCGCAGGTTGCAGCGGTCGGTGAGCGAGACACGCAGGTCGGTGGCCACGCGTCCGTGCCCATCGACGAGGGGTTGATCGATCGGGGCCATGCTTCCAGCGTAAGCGGTGCGATCCACCCCTGCCGACCTGCGAGGGCGCGCGAGGCTACCGTCATCTCGTGTCCACCGTTCAGCCGAGATTCCCCCTGGGGTTCCTGCTGAGTCGGCGCTGGATCGGTTTCGCGCTCTTCGTGGTCGTGCTGGCGGCGATCTGCATCCGTCTGGGCTTCTGGCAGATCCACCGCCTGGACCATCGACTGGACGAGAACGCGGCCATCACCCGGCACCTGGCCACCGACCCCGTGCCGCTCTCCACGGCGCTCAGGCCGGGCGACAAGGTCGGCCCCAGGTCGGAGTGGACGCGCGTCCGAGTGGTCGGCAGCTACGACGTCGAGCACGAGGTCACGGTGACGTTCACGACCCGCGACGGCGCTCCCGGTGTCGATGTCGTCACTCCCCTGGTGATGTCCGACGGCTCGGCGATCCTGGTCGACCGCGGCTGGATGCCGACACCGAACACCACCAAACGTCCGGACAACGTGCCACCTCCCCCGACCGGGCAGGTCACCGTGACGGGCTGGCTGCGCCAGGACAGTGGCGCCGACAGCAACGCCGTGAAGCCCGTGGACGGGCAGGTCCGGGCCGTCTCCAGCACGGCGATGGCGTCCGCCGTGTCGTACGACCTCGCGGGCGGCTACCTCAACCTGCGGGGACAGGACCCACCTGCCGCGAAGCCCCTCGCGCTCGAGCCCCGGCCCGAGCTCGGACAGGGGCCGCACTTCTTCTACGCACTCCAGTGGTGGTTCTTCGCCGGGCTGGCCGTGTTCGGCCTGTTCTGGTTCGCCTGGGTCGAGCTGAAGGAGCGTCGGGCTAGGCCGGAGCCATCGGCGTGATCGCGTGATGCCGGTGGAAGACGTTGTCCGGGTCGTACTCGGACTTCACCGCCGCAAGCCGCCCGTAGTTCTCCTCGCCGTAGCTGGCGCGGACCTGGTCCTCGGCCGCGTCCGCGACGAAGTTGAGGTAGACCGAACCGATGTCGTGCGGCTTCATCTCCGCCACGGAGCGTCGGACCCATGCCTTGCCACGTTCGTCGTCGCCGGCGTCGTCCCAGAGCCCGAAGGGGTGGGTCACCCAGGTCGCACCCCGGTGCGTCATCGGCCAGTCCGTCGCCTGCTCGGCGACGGCGGCGCCCCACGGGATCAACAGGTGCTGGGACGGCGAGGGCACGATCATCTCCTCCCCCTGGCCGCAGAACAGGTCGATCACATCGTCGGACAGCGAGGCCAGGTGGGACGCCGACCAGTAGTTGCGGAATCCGGGAGGGTCGTCGATCGCGCACTGGATGTCGGCGTACGGCATCTCGGCGGTCAGCCCGCCTGGGGGGTCCAAGGCATAGATCGGCGCCATCGCCTCACGGAGCTCGGCCTCCGTCCCGGCGTAGACGCCGATGACGCCGGTCGCCCGCTCACCCTGAAGATGATCTGGCACGAACGGCTCCGGCGGACCGGTCAGGTACGCGACGCCGCCGCCGAGCTGCGTCGGCGCTCCGGCCTCCATCAGCGCCCGATACGTGCGTGCCAGCTCGGGAGCAGCATCGGATGGCCACAGCAGCAGGGCCAGCGTCGCCGCCGGTAGCGAGTGCAGCCGGAAGACGAGTCTGGTCGCAACGCCGAAGTTGCCGCTTCCACCGTGCAACGCCCAGAACAGCTCACTGTTCTCGTTCTCGCTGGCCGTCACGGTGCGCCCGTCGGCGGTGACCAGCTCGACCTCGATCAGGTTGTCGCACGCGAGACCCCACTCCCGCTCGAGCCAGCCCGACCCGCCACCGAGAGTCAGGCCGGCGACACCGGTCGACGAGACCCGCCCACCCGTGGTCGCCAGTCCGTGCTCCTGCGTGGCGCGGTCGAAGTCGCTCCATGTCGCACCACCGGACACCGTGGCCGTCTTCGCGGCGGGGTCGACCTCCACGGCATTCATGCGCCGCATGTCGATGACGATCCCACCGTCGATGGCGCTCGCTCCGGCGACGCTGTGGCCGCCGCCCCGGATCGCCACCTCCAGGCCGTTCGCCGAGGCGTGCGCGAGTGCGGCCCGGACGTCCGCGGCCGACTCGCACTGGGCGATGAGCGCGGGTCGGCGGTCAATCATCGCGTTGAAGATCGAGCGGGCGCCGTCGTAGCCGTCGTCACCGCTTTCGAGTAGGTTGCCGCCGAAGCCGTCAACTGCGGTGATTCCCATGAGTCCTCCTGGAGTGCGGCGTCTCCTCCTGGTCGGGAACCTACTCCCTCGGCACGGCAAGCAGAAGCCTCCGAGACGGACGTCACGGGTTGGTCAGGCGAGGCTGACGAGGTCGGCGTAGGTGTCGCTCCACAGGTCCTCGTCGCCATCCGGCAGCAGGAGGACGCGGTCGGGCTCCAACGCCGCGACGGCACCCTCGTCGTGGCTCACCAGCACGATGGCGCCCTCGTAGGTGCGGATCGCGGCGAGCACCTCGGCGCGCGACGCCGGATCGAGGTTGTTGGTGGGCTCGTCGAGCAGCAGGACGTTCGCGCTGGAGACGATCAGGCTGGCCAGGGCCAGGCGCGTCTTCTCGCCGCCGGAGAGCACCCCGGCCGGCTTGGCGGTGTCGTCACCGGTGAAGAGGAACGAGCCGAGCACGCTCCGCGCCTCGGTGTCGGTGAGCGTCGGAGCCGCCGACTGCATGTTCTCGAGCACCGTCCGTGACGTGTCGAGCGTCTCGTGCTCCTGGGCGTAGTAGCCGATCCTGAGCCCATGACCGGGCACGACGGTGCCGGTGTCAGGCACGTCCGTTCCACTGAGGATGCGCAGGAGCGTGGTCTTGCCGGCGCCGTTGAGCCCCAGCACGACGACCCGGCTCCCCCGGTCGATCGCGAGGTCGACGTCGGTGAAGATCTCCAGCGACCCGTACGACTTGGACAGCTCGGCGGCCGTGAGTGGCGTCTTGCCGCACGGTGCGGGCTTGGGGAACTTGATGCGCGCGACCTTGTCCTGTGCGCGCTCGTCCTCCAGGCCGGCCATCATCTTCTCGGCCCGCTTGAGCATGCTCTGGGCCGCCGTCGCCTTCGTGGCCTTGGCGCGCATGCGGTTGGCCTGGTCGGTGAGCTGTTCGGCCTTCTTGACCGTGTTCGCCCGCTCACGACGGCGTCGACGTTCGTCGGTCTCCCGTTGCGTCAGGTAGGACCGCCAGCCCATGTTGTACACGTCGATCTCGGCCCGGTTCGCGTCGAGGTGCAACACCCGGGTGACGGTCTGCTCGAGCAGCTCGACGTCGTGGCTGATGACCACGAGCCCGCCGCGGTAGCTCGCGAGGAATCCGCGCAGCCACACGACGGAGTCGGCATCGAGGTGGTTGGTCGGCTCGTCGAGCAGCAGGGTGTCGGCGTCGGAGAAGAGGATGCGGGCCAGCTCGATGCGCCGGCGCTGACCGCCGGACAGCGTGCTGAGCTGCTGCTCCAGCACCCGCTGGGGCAGGCCGAGACTGGTGGCGATCGTGGCCGCCTCGGACTCCGCCGCATACCCGCCGCCGGCGCCGAAGTCGGCGTCCGCACGGGTGTAACGCTTCATCCCCAGCGCCGCGACCTCCGGGTCGTCCGATCCCATCTCGTCCTCCGCGGCCCGCATACGGCGTAGAGCATCGTCCAGGCCGCGTGCGGACAGGATGCGGTCGCGCGCGGTGATGGTGACGTCGCCGATGCGTGGGTCCTGGGGCAGGTAGCCGATGGTGCCGGTGGAGGTGATCTTGCCGCTTGCAGGACGACCGTCGCCGGAGAGCATGCGCGTCAGTGTCGTCTTGCCCGAGCCGTTGCGGCCGACGAGCCCGATCTTGTCGCCCGCAGCGACGCGGAACGACACGTCGGACATGAGGAGCCGGGCGCCGAAGCGCAGCTCGACGTTCTGAACGGTGAGCATGAGGACTTTCCGGAGGGTAGGGCGTGAACGGGCATGACGAGCCCTGACCTAGAGCAGCAGCGGAAACCTCATGCCGGACAGTCTACGGAGAACGGGCGGGATGTCCGAATCGCGAGGTTGTCTCCGACGCGTCGTAGCGTGATGCCCATGACCTCGGCGAAGTACCGATTCGTGGCATCGTTGTGGTTGTGGAAGGACGACAGCTCGTGGTGGTTCGTCACGGTCCCAGACGACGTGAGCGACGACATCGAGGACCGGCACGGATCGTCAGCCGGCGGTTTTGGATCGATCAAGGTCGAGGTCACGGTGGGCGCCACGACGTGGCGCACGTCGCTGTTCCCGTCCGCGGAGCAGCGCGCCTACGTGCTGCCGATGAAGAAGGCCGTGCGCGCAGCTGAAGGGCTGACGGAGGATGAGCCGTTCCAGGTCATCCTCGAGTGCGTCTGAGCTCACCCAACGTTGAAGCCGAGGGCGTGGAGCATTTCCTTGCCGTCGTCGGTGATCTTGTCGGGGCCCCACGGCGGCACCCAGACCCAGTCGATGCGGAAGTCGTTGACGATGCCGTCAAGCGCGGCACGTGTCTGGTCCTCGATGACGTCCGTGAGCGGGCAGGCCGCCGACGTCAGCGTCATGGACAGCACGGTGTTGCTGTGCTCGTCGACGTCGACGCCGTAGACGAGGCCGAGGTCGACGACGTTGATGCCCAGCTCGGGATCGACGACGTCCTTCATCGCCTCGATGACGTCGTCGTTGGTGGTGGCGCCGCCCGGCGAGGCGGCAGCCTCGAGGTCGACGTCAGGCAGGTCGCTGTGATCGGTGGTCATTCGTTCTCCCCTAGGTCGGAGGTCGAGTGATCGGTCAGGGCTTGCGCGGTGGCGTCTTTCCAGGCCATCCACGAGAGCAGGGCGCACTTGATGCGAGCGGGAAACTGGGCGACGCCGGCGAAGGCGATGCCGTCCTCGAGGCGGTCCTCGTTCGGCTCCACCTTGCCGCGGCCCTGCATGAGCTCGGTGAAGTCGTCGTGGAGGGCCATCGCGTCCTCCACGGTGCGGCCGATGACGAGGTCGTTGAGCACGGAGGCGGACGCCTGGCTGATCGAGCAGCCCTCGGCGGCGTAGGAGACGTCGGCGATGCGGTCGCCGTCGATGTGCACACGGAGGGTGATCTCGTCGCCACACGTGGGGTTCACGTGGTGCACCTCGGCCTCGTACGGGTCGCGGAGTCCGCGGCCGTGCGGGCGCTTGTAGTGGTCCAGGATGATCTCCTGGTACAGAGCGTCGACGTCCATGTGTCCCTCCCCTCAGGTCCCGAAATAGGTCTTCGTGTGGTGCAACGCATCGACGAGCGCATCTATGTCCGACGTCGTCGTGTACAGGTAGAACGACGCACGGGTGGTCGACTGCACCCCGAACCGCTGGTGGGCCGGCTTGGCACAGTGGTGTCCCGCTCGCACGGCGACCCCGCGGGAGTCGAGCAGCTGGGCGACGTCGTGGGGATGCACGCCGTCGAGGGTGAAGCTGACGGCTCCGCCCCGCATGTCGGCATCCTTCGGACCGACGACGCTGAGTCCGTCGATCTCCTGCAGCCGGCCGAGCGCATAGGCGGTGATCTCCCGCTCGTGCGCGGCCACGTTCTCCATGCCGATGGCCGAGAGGTAGTCGGCGGCAGCACCCAACCCGACCGCCTGCGCGATCGGCGGAGTGCCGGCCTCGAACCGCGACGGCGGCGGGGCGAACGTGGAGCGCTCCATCGTGACGGTCTCGATCATCTCGCCGCCACCGAGGAACGGCGGGAGCTCGGCGAGCAGGTCGTAGCGGCCCCAGAGGACGCCGATGCCCGTGGGCCCGACCATCTTGTGGCCGGTGAACGCGACGAAGTCAGCACCCAGGGCGGCGACGTCGACCGGAAGCTGTGGCACGGCCTGCGACGCGTCGACGACGACCAGCGCGCCGACCTCGTGGGCACGCTGGATGACCGTCTCGAGCGGGTTGATCGTGCCGAGCATGTTCGAGACCCACGTGAGCGAGACGACGGCCGTGCGCTCCGTGATGAGCTGCTCGAGCTGGGACAGGTCGAGGCGGCCCTCGTCGGTGATGCCGAACCAGCGCAGCGTCGCGCCGGTGCGCTCGGTGAGGAGCTGCCACGGGACGATGTTGGAGTGGTGCTCCATCTCGGTGATGACGACGTCGCGGCCCTCACGGACCCGGTGCTGAACGGATGTGGCGTCATCGCCGAGCACGCGGGCCACGAGGTTGAGCGCCTCCGACGCGTTCTTCGTGAACACGACCTCCTCGCGCTGCGGGGCACCGATGAATGCGGCGACCTTGGTGCGGCCGTCCTCGAACGCTCCCGTGGCCTCGGCGCCGAGCTGGTGCATGGCCCGAGCGACGTTGGCGTTGTGCTGCCGGTAGTGGTCGTCGAGCGCGTCGATGACGGCCGTCGGCTTCTGCGACGTGTTGGCGCTGTCGAGGTACACCAACGGCCGGTCACCGGACATGCGACGGGCCAGGATCGGGAAGTCCTCCCTGATCCTGGTCACGTCGTAGGTGGCCGGCTCTGCAACGGTCATGCCTGGGCAGCCGCCTTGACGTACTTGTCATAGCCCTCGGCCTCGAGCTGGTCGGCGAGCTCGCGTCCGCCCTGCTCGGCGACACGACCGGCGACGAACACGTGCACGAAGTCGGGCTTGATGTACTGCAGGATGCGCGTGTAGTGCGTGATCAGCAGCAGTCCCTTGTCGGCCTGCGAGGTGTAGCGGTTGACGCCGTCGGCCACCACGCGCAGCGCGTCGATGTCGAGGCCGGAGTCGGTCTCGTCGAGCACGGCGAACTTGGGGTTCAAAAGCTCGAGCTGGGCGATCTCGTGGCGCTTCTTCTCACCGCCGGAGAAGCCCTCGTTGACGCTGCGTTGGGCGAACGTCGGATCGAGGTCGACACCCTCGAGAGCCGCGTTGACGTCCTTGACCCAGGTGCGGAGCTTGGGCGCCTCGCCGTCCAGCGCGGTCTTGGCGGTGCGGAGGAAGTTCGCGACCGACACGCCGGGCACCTCGACCGGGTATTGCATGGCGAGGAACAGGCCGGCACGGGCGCGGGCATCGACGGTCATGCCGAGGATGTCCTGGCCGTCGAGCGTCACCGAGCCGCTGGTGATCTTGTACTTCGGGTGGCCGGCGATCGAGTAGGCCAGCGTGGACTTGCCCGATCCGTTCGGGCCCATGATGGCGTGCACCTCGCCGGAGTTGACCGTGAGGTCGACGCCGCGCAGGATCTCCTTCTCACCGTCGTCGGTATTGACGGAGACGTGCAGGTCCTTGATGTCCAGGGTGGTCATGCGTTGTCAGCTCCTGTAGCGGAGAGGTCCACCATGACGGTGTCGCCCTCGATGGTCGTGGAAAAGGTCTGGACCGGCTCGGTGGCCGGGAGGTTGACGGGCTTGCCGGTGCGGAGGTCGAAGCGCGAGCCGTGCAGCCAGCACTCGATCTCGTTGCCTTCGACTTCTCCTTCGGAGAGCGGGATGGCCGCGTGCGAGCACTCGTCGATGACGGCGTAGACGACGTCGCCGTCGCGCACCAGCGCGAGCTCGACGCCGTCGACCTCGACGGCGATGGCACCACCGTCGGGAACGTCCGCCAGCGGCGCGGCAGGGACGTAGCTCATGTGCTCAACCGTCCGATGTGCTCGGCCAGCTCGTCCTCGATGGCCGCGACGAGGCGCTCCTGCAGCTCGGGGACACCGATGCGGCGGATGACGTCGTTGAAGAAGCCGTGCACGACGAGTCGGCGCGCGTCCTCTTCCTCGATGCCGCGGCTCTGCAGGTAGAACAGGTGCTGGTCGTCGAAGCGGCCGGTGGTGGACGCGTGGCCCGCACCCTCGATCTCACCGGTCTCGATCTCGAGGTTCGGCACCGAGTCGGCGTGGGCACCGTCGGTGAGCACGAGGTTGTCGTTCTGCTCGAACGTGTCGATGCCCTCGGCGATCTTGCGGATGAGCACGTTGCCGATCCAGACGGTGTGGGCGTCCTGGCCCTGCAGTGCGCCCTTGTAGTCGACCCTGCTGCGGGTGTGCGGCGCGGTGTGGTCGACGAACAGGCGATGCTCCATGTGCTGGCCGGCGTCGGCGAAGTAGACACCGAACATCTCGACGCTGCCACCGGTGCCGACGTAGTCGGCCGAGGTGCTGGCGCGCACCACGTCGCCGCCGAGCGTCACCGTGACGTGCTTGAGGTGGGCATCGCGCCCCACCCGCGAGTGCTGGTTGACGACGTGCACGGTGTCGTCGGCCCAGTCCTGCACCGTGACGAACGTCAGATCGGCGCCGTCCTCGAGCACGACCTCGATGTTCTCGGCCCAGGTGGCGGATCCGGAGTAGTCGATGATCACGACGGCCTTGCTGAAGGCGCCGGCGCGCACGAGGAGGTGCGCTGCTGTCGCCGGCTCGACGTGGCCGCCCTTGATCCGAACCGTGGTGGGCTCGTCGACGACCGCGTCCTTCGGGATGGTGACCTCGTAGACCGACGCGGCCGCGTCCCAGGCGCGTGCCGACACGCGGTCGACGGGCACGTAGCCCGACGAGCCGCGGGCGGAGTCGCCGACCGGGACCGAGACGGCGGTGACGCCGGGAGCGGTGTCGGCCTCGACCGTGAAGTCTTCACCGACGAGCGGCGTGTCCTCATGCAGCCCGCGGAGTCGCTTGAGGGGGGTGAAGCGCCAGATCTCCTCGAGGCCCGTGGGCACGACGTGGTCGTCGACCGCGAAGGAACCTGCGGGGTGGAGGTGCGACTCGACGGGATCCAACTCCAGGCCTTCTGCGAATGTCTCGGATGAGTCTTGGATTGCCGTCTTGGAAGTATCAACCGAGGTTGTCATCCGACAGCGCCCTCCATCTGCAGCTCGATCAGTCGGTTGAGCTCGAGGGCGTACTCCATCGGCAGCTCCTTGGCGATGGGCTCGATGAAGCCGCGCACGATCATCGCCATGGCCTCGTCCTCCTCCATGCCGCGGGACATGAAGTAGAACAGCTGGTCGTCGCTGAGCTTGGAGACCGTGGCCTCGTGGCCGAGCGTGACGTCGTCCTCGCGGACGTCGACGTACGGGTAGGTGTCGGAGCGGCTGATCTGGTCGACCAGCAGCGCATCGCACTTGACCGTGCTGGCCGAGCCGTAGGCGCCGTCCATCACCTGGAGCAGGCCGCGGTACGACGTGCGTCCACCGCCGCGAGCCACCGACTTGCTGAGGATGGAGCTCGACGTGTGCGGGGCGCAGTGCACCATCTTGGCGCCGGCGTCCTGGTGCTGGCCCTCGCCGGCGAAGGCGACGGACAGCGTCTCACCACGGGAGTGCTCGCCCATGAGGTAGACGGCTGGGTACTTCATGGTGATCTTGGAGCCGATGTTGCCGTCGACCCACTCCATCGTGGCGCCCTCTTCGCAGGTGGCGCGCTTGGTGACGAGGTTGTAGACGTTGTTCGACCAGTTCTGGATGGTCGTGTAGCGCACGCGGGCGTTCTTCTTGACGATGATCTCGACGACGGCTGAGTGCAGCGAGTCGCTGGAGTAGATCGGCGCCGTGCAGCCCTCGACGTAGTGCACGTAGGAGCCCTCGTCGGCGATGATCAGCGTCCGCTCGAACTGGCCCATGTTCTCGGTGTTGATGCGGAAGTACGCCTGCAGCGGGATGTCGACGTGGACGCCCTTGGGCACGTAGATGAACGAGCCGCCCGACCACACCGCGGAGTTGAGCGCGGAGAACTTGTTGTCGCCGACCGGGATGACGGTCGTGAAGTACTCCTGGAAGATCTCGGGGTGCTCGCGGAGCGCGGTGTCGGTGTCGAGGAAGAGCACGCCCTGCTCCTCCAGGTCCTCACGGATCTGGTGGTAGACGACCTCGGACTCGTACTGCGCGGCCACACCGGAGACGAGGCGCTGCTTCTCGGCCTCGGGGATGCCGAGCTTGTCGTAGGTGTTCTTGATGTCCTCGGGCAGCTCGTCCCACGAGGTGGCCTGCTTCTCGGTGGAGCGCACGAAGTACTTGATGTTCTCGAAGTCGATGGTGTCGAGGTCGGCGCCCCAGGTGGGCATCGGCTTGCGACGGAAGAGGCGAAGCCCCTTGAGCCGCAGGTCGAGCATCCACTCCGGCTCGTTCTTGAGCGCGGAGATGTTGCGGACGACGTCCTCGTTGAGCCCGCGGACAGCGGTGGAACCGGCCTCGTCGGAGTCGGACCAGCCGAACGCGTAGCGTCCGACGTCCTTGAGGCCGGGATTCGCCTCTTCGACGGCGTTGGGGGTCGGTGTCTCGGATGTGGTCGTCATGAAGGCAACCTCTCTGCAGCGGACTTCGGGGCGGTTTGCATGGACGTCTGGTGTGGCAGGTGCGTGGTGCAGATGCCGTCGCCGTTCGCGATCGTGGCCAGACGCTGGACGTGGGTGCCGAGCAGGCGCGAGAACATCTCGGTCTCGGCCTCGCACAGGTGGGGGAACTCGCCGGCCACGTGGGCGACCGGGCAGTGGTGCTGGCAGATCTGCTCGCCGGAGGCGTTGCTCTCGATCGACGCGGCGTAGCCGTCGCCGGTGAGGGCCTCGGCGAGAACCTTGGCACGGTCGGCCGGCGCGGCTGCGTCGATCAGCGGGCGGACCCGCTCCTCGAAGAGCGCCAGGCGCTGGCGGGCGAACGCGGCGACGGCGTCGTCTCCCCCGGACTGCTCGACGAATCGCAGGGCGTCCGTCGCGAGGGTGTCGTAGGCGTGACCGAAGTGGTCGCGACCGGTGTCGGTGATGACGAAGACCTTGGCCGGGCGACCGCGACCGCGAGGACCACGCACACGCGGCTCACGTGCCTCGAGGACGCCTTCGTCGAGCAGGAGGTCGAGGTGGCGCCGGACGGCCGCAGGAGTCAGGCCCAGCCGCTCGGCCAGCGCAGCAGCCGTCGACGGACCGTTCTCCATGATCGTGGTGGCCACGCGCTCACGGGTGGGCGCGTCGTCGACGATCGACGACGTCTCCCGAGGTCCCGCTTCTGGCCGCACGTTTTTCACAACACCAGTGTGCTCTTATTGATTCCAGGTAATCAACGAAGGCGAACCTTACCCGCGCCTGGTGGGCCCTCTGGCCTGCGCGTACGCCTAGGCTGGGCGCATGGCGTCCAAGACTGCAGCGGTCGAGGTCGACGCGGGTGGGCGCGCGGTGCGGGTCTCCAGCCCCGATCGAGTCATCTTCCCGGCGTCTGAGCTGGGCGGTGACGTCACGAAGCTCGAGGTCGTCGAGTACTACGTCGCGGTGGCCGACGGCATCGTTCGGGCGTTGCGCGACCGGCCCGTCTCTCTGGAGCGCTGGCCCAAGGGCGTGCTGCCCGGCATGAAGCTCACCGCCCGCGACGCCACCCACGGGCGCGGGCCACAGGGCGATGCGTTCTATCAGAAGCGGCTCATGCGTGGCATGCCCGAGTGGGCGAAGTCCGTGCGCGTCCACTTCCCGTCAGGACGGCGGGCCGACCAGCTCTGCCCCGACCACGTCGCCGCCGTCGCCTGGGCCGCCCAGATGGGCGCGATCACGTTCCACCCCTGGCCTGTGCGCTCGATCGACGTCGACCGGCCGGACGAGCTGCGCATCGATCTCGACCCGCACGGCACCACGTCGTTCGTCGACGCGGTTCGGGTGGCCGGCGAGCTCAAGAGCCTGCTCGACGAGATCGGCATCGCCGGCTTCCCCAAGACGAGCGGCAAGAACGGCATGCACGTCTACATCCGCATCGAGCCCAAGTGGACCTTCACCGACGTCCGTCATGCCGCCATCGCGCTGGGCCGCGAGCTCGAGCGCCGCACCGACGGCGTCACCACGGCGTGGTGGAAGGAGGAGCGCGGCGACAACATCTTCGTCGACGTCAACCAGAACTGCCGCGACCGCACCATCGCCTCCGCCTACAGCCTCCGCCCCAAGGAAGGCGGCCCGGTGTCGACGCCCGTCACCTGGGACGAGCTGGCCGACCTCACGGACCCGAACGAGTTCACGCTCCGCACCGTGCCGGCCAGGCTCGAGTCGGTGGGCGACGCCCACGCCGCCATCGACGACGTGCACCACTCCCTGGAACCGCTGCTCGACTGGTGGAAGCGCGACCTCGACAACGGGCTCACCGACATGCCGTACCCGCCGGAGTACCCGAAGATGCCGGGCGAGCCGAAACGGGTTCAGCCGAGCAAGAGTCGCGCGGACACCAAGGGGAACATCGTGTAGGTGTTGCGTGGCGCTCAGAGACCGACGCGTGTGCCCAGATCTGAGGAGATCTCCATGACCAACACGTCCGCTACCTCTGATGCTCCCGCGTTGCAGCGCCTGAGCAGGGCTACCGGCATCGCCGGGCTGACCGCCGTGGCCCTGATCTTCGCCGTCCTCATCGGATCGCACGAGGAACCGGCCTTCAGCGCCAAGGCTGACGCGTTCCTCGCCCACTACCAGTCGCCCAACACAGTCGCGTCCGACGTCCGGTCCTTCGTCTTCACCGTCGCGCTGATCACGCTCGTCTGGTTCGTCGTCATGCTGTCGATCTTGCTGCGGAGCGCCGAGGGCGAGGCGCCCTGGCTGTCGTCGATCGCGATGGTCTCGGGCGTGATCTGCGTGGCGCTGGTCCTGTCCGGGAGCGAGGTCGCTGCGGTCCTTCGTGCCGATGACCTCGACCCCCAGATCGCCAGGTACGCCTTCGACGAGTCACAAGGTGCCTTCGCCAACGCCCGGGTGGCGCTCGGCAGCTTCGCGGTCTGCTGCGGCTGGATCATCGCCTCGACCCGGTTCCTTCCCAGATGGGTTGGATGGCTGGCCATCGCGAGCGGAGCGGGTCTCGTGCTCAGTCGCATCAGCTGGACCAACCAGATATGGCTGCTGCCCTACCTGGTGTTCTGGCTGTGGGTGCTGATCGTGTCCGTGCTGCTCCTGCGACGCAGCTTCCGCCGCACCGCCTCATCCGGTTGAACCGCGAGGCGACCGCCCCGCACATCTGGCGAGAGATGAGCGAGGCGGTCGTGATCGAGGCTAGACGCCTTCGGGGTGCACTGCAGGATGCGGGCTACGAGGACATCTCGAACGGCCCACCCGACCATCGGCATCGGTGAGCCAGCATGCCGCACCCTCGTCGAGGCCGATGATGGCGATGGGACGTACTGTGAAACGTGTCCGGCAGACGACAGTGAAAGGGAGCCCCTGATGTCCAGCCCGAACGACTCGATCGCGTCGCTGTCGCGTGCCCTCGACCAGACCGGTGACGTGCTCGCAGCCATCCACCGCGAGCAGCTCTCGGACCCCACCCCGTGTCCCGATTGGGACATGGCGCATCTGATCGGGCACGTGCTCGCGGACGCGCCGCGCTTCACCGAGTCGGTCCGGGGCGGTGACCCGGACTGGTCGGCGCCGCCGGTCCCGGTCTCCGCCACGACCGACTGGGCCGCGCAGTTCCGTTCGGACGCGGACGACCTGATCCACGCCTGGCACCAGAAGGGTGCCCAGGTCGAGGAAGGCGATGCCGACTGGCAGATCGCCGAGTTCGCCGTCCACACCTGGGACCTCGTGCGAGCGTCCGGCCAGGACCGAGTCCTCGATCCCGAGGTGGCGGAGCGCGGGTACGCCTTGATGTCGAAGAACCTCACGCCGGACAACAGAGCCCCCGTCTTCGGTCCCGAGGTCGAGCCGCCCGACGACGCCGACCCCTACGACCGCATCGCCGCGTTCGCCGGTCGGGAGCCCTGGGAGCGACCTAGCTGAGCACGTCGGCGAGGTCGTAGCCGACGACCTCCTCGAGCTGCGCGTAGCCGCACGACTCCGGCTCACGATCGTCACGCCAACGCTTGAACTGGGCCGTGTGCCGGAAGCGATCCCCCTCCATGTGCTCGTAGCCCACCTCGACGACGCGTTTCGGCTCCAGCGGGATGAAGGAAAGGTCCTTCGTGCCGGTCCAGCGGCTCTGGCCGCCGGGCAGACGTCCGCTGGCCTGCGCCGCCTCGTCCTGCCATGCGCCCCACGGGTGGTCGGCGAACTCGACCCGGAGCGGCTCGAGCTCTTCGAGCAGCTCGGCCCGGCGCGCCTCGGTGAACGACGCGCAGACACCCACGTGCTGCAGCCGACCGTCGTCGGCGTACAGACCCAGCAGCATGGACCCGAGCAGCGGTCGCTGGGGCGTCGAGGTCTTGTGCAGGCGGTAGCCGGCCACGACGACGTCGGCCGTGCGGGAGTGCTTGACCTTGAGCATCGTGCGCCCGTTCGGCACGTACGGTCCGTCGAGGCGCTTGGCCACCACGCCGTCGAGGCCGGCACCCTCGAACTGGTTGAACCACTCCTCGGCCTCGGCCGCGTCGACCGTCCGTCGCGTGATGTGCACGGGGTCGGACGCCATGGCCAGCGCCTTCTCGAGCTGCTTGCGGCGGGCGGAGAACGGCTCCTCGAGGAGTGACTTGTCACCGGTCGCGATCAGGTCGAACACCACGAGGCTGGCCGGCGTCTGCTCGGCCAGGAGGTTGACCCGCGACTCCGCGGGATGGATGCGCTGGCTCAGGGCGTCGAAGTCAAGACGCCCGTCGATGGCGATGACGATCTCCGCGTCGACCACGCACCGCTCGGGCAGGTTCTCCTTCGCCGCGGTGACGACGTCCGGGAAGTAGCGCGTCAGCTCCTTCGTCGACCGGCTGGCGATGACGACCTCGTCCCCGTCGCGGAAGACGATCGCCCGGAAGCCGTCCCACTTCGGTTCGTACGACAGGCCGCCGTCCACGGAGTCAGCGGCCGGAACTCCCTTGACCGACTTCGCCAGCATCGGCTGCAACGGAGGCATGACGGGCAGGTCCATGGCGAAAGACTTTCACGTCCCGCGTCGAGATGCACCGAACGCGCTCCGGGGGCATGCTGGGGCCGGACGACAGGGAGTCGTCGCACTGGAAGAGGGAGTACATCGTGATCATTCTCGGCGTCATTCTGGTGATCTTGGGCGCAGTGCTCAACGTCTCCATCCTCTATACGATCGGCGGGATCCTGCTGGTCGTGGGAGTGGTGCTCTGGATCCTCGGCGCAACAAACCATGCGGTCGGTGGGAGGGCGCACTACTGGTGAGCTGACGGGCGCCGGATCCCTACACTGACCAGGTGACCCAACCCGCCGTCGAGGTGAACGACCTCGTGATGCGTTACGGCAGCGTCACCGCGGTCGACGGACTCTCGCTCACGGTCGATCCCGGCCAGGTCACGGCCATCCTCGGACCGAACGGGGCCGGGAAGACGACCACGATCGAGACGTGCGAGGGATTCCGGCGCCCCCACCAGGGCTCGGTGCGGGTGCTCGGGCTCGATCCGATCGCCGACGCCCGCGAGCTGCGGCCGCAGGTCGGCGTCATGCTGCAGTCCGGTGGCGCGTGGTCGGGTGTGCGTGCCGGCGAGATGCTGCGCCACATGGCGTCCCTCCACGCACACCCGCTCGACGCCGACGCGCTCGTCGAGCGGCTCGGGCTCGGTTCGTGCGGACGCACCCCGTACCGACGCCTCTCCGGCGGTCAGCAGCAACGGCTCAGCCTCGCGATGGCCGTCATCGGCCGTCCGCAGCTGTTGTTCCTCGACGAACCGACCGCCGGCCTCGATCCGCAGGCCCGCCGAGCCACCTGGGCACTCATCGACGAGCTGCGCTCGCACGGCGTCACCACCGTGCTCACGACGCACTTCATGGACGAGGCCGAGGTGCTCTCCGACCGAGTGCACATCGTCGACGACGGCAAGGTCATCGCCTCGGGCTCGCCGGCCGAGCTGGCGGAGTCCGGCGCCAAGAACACGGTGCGCTTCACGGCGCGTCCTGACCTCGATGTCGAGGCGCTGATGCTCGCCCTCCCCCACGACACCAAGGTCGACGAGACACAGACCGGTCACTACGTCATCGCCGGACACGTCGATCCCGAGCTGCTCGCCACCCTCACCGCGTGGTGCGCCGGCCAGGGCGTGCTCGCGGAGTCGGTGCTGGTCGAGCGCCAGACCCTCGAGGATCGCTTCCTCGAGCTCACCGGGAAGGCGCTCCGGTGAGCCTCGATCTCTCTCCCCGTCCCGGTGCCGCGACGAACGGCCGGATGCTCAGGGCTCAGGTCCTCATGGAGCTACGGCTGCTCTCGCGCAACGGCGAGCAGCTGCTCCTGACGCTCGTCATCCCGCTGCTGCTCCTGGTGATGGGCACCCGCTCCGACGAGATCGTCGACCTCGGCCCGGGCCGGCCGATCGACATCGTCACTCCCGGCGTCCTGGCCCTCGCCGTCCTGTCGACGTCGTTCACCTCGTTGGCGATCGCCACCGGCTTCGAGCGCCGCTACGGCGTGCTCAAGCGTCTCGGAGCCACTCCCCTGCCGCGCTGGGGCCTGATGGGCGGCAAGATCGGTGCCATTCTGGTTGTCGAGCTACTCCAGTTTCTCGTCCTGGTGACGGTGGCTCGCCTCGTCGGCTGGCAGCCTCGTGGTGACGCCACCGCGTTCGGATGGCTCGTGCTCCTCGCCGTGCTCGGCACGGCGGCATTCGGGACGTTGGGTCTTCTGATCGCCGGCACCCTGCGCGCCGAAGCGACGCTCGCCGTCGCCAATCTCGTCTACGTCGTGCTGCTGGTCGGCGGCGGGCTCATCGTCCCGCTCGAGCGCTACCCGGGCAGCACCCACCGCGCGCTCGAGCTGTTGCCGTCGGGTGCGCTCGGACAAGGCCTGCGTGACGCCTTCAACGGCGCCTCCCCAGGCGTGCTCCCGGTCGTCGTGCTGCTGGTCTGGGCGTTGGTGGCCGGCATCCTCACAGCGAGGACGTTCCGATGGGAGTGAAGGCCGCCCTCCTGGCACCCAGCCGTGCCGTGGTCGAGCGCTGGGCCTGGGCGTCGGTCGTGGCCAACGCCGCGATCGTCCTCACCGGAGGCCTCGTGCGCCTCACCGGATCGGGTCTCGGCTGTCCGACGTGGCCGCGGTGCACCGACCAGTCGTTCGTCCCGCATCGGGAGCTCGGCATCCACGGTGTCATCGAGTTCGGCAACCGGATGTTCACCTACGTCCTGGTCGCGGTGGCGCTCGGGACGCTGATCGCCGTGTGGCGCTCGGCCGCCTCGACGCGGACGGCACGACGCATCGCCGTCGTGCTGGCGCTGGGCATCCCGCTTCAAGGCGTGATCGGCGGCATCACCGTGCTCACGGACCTCAACCCATGGATCGTGGCCGGGCACCTGGTGCTCTCGATGGCCTTGATCGTCGGCTCGGTGCTGCTCGTCGTGCAGGTTCGCGATTCCGCCGCGACGTCCGTGCCCGCCCGTTCGGTCGCGCTCACTCGCATCACGTTCGCCGCGCTGGTCGTGGTCGTCTATCTCGGCACCGTGGTCACCGGCAGCGGTCCACACGCCGGCGACGCCGACTCCCCGCGCAACGGGCTGGACCCGCACGTCATGAGCCATGTCCACGCGGCCGGCGTCTACGTGCTGGTGGGCCTCACGCTCGCCACGGTTTTCGCACTGCGCGGCACGTCCGCCGCGCGCTACGCGTTGCTTCTCCTCGGCGTCGAGCTGCTCCAGGGCACGATCGGCTTCGTGCAGTACTTCAGCGATCTGCCCGTCGCCCTGGTGGCAGCCCACCTCGTCGGAGCGGCGATCCTGGTGGCCACCGGCACCCGCCTCGTCCTCGCAGTGCAGCCGGCTGAACCTCGTCAGTCGGCGCAGCCATCACGTGACGTCAGGGCGACGCGAGGTCAGCGTCCCGACGGCTGAAGACCGGCTGGACCGACGGTGGGGGCGCTTCGCCGACGTCGATCTCGACCGGCTGGAGGGCGTAGCCGGACGTGTACTTGTGCTTCGGGTCGAGCGCCAGGATCAGGTCGACGAGGGCGTGGTGGATGTCGATGAGCCGGCGGTTGTCGCCCTTCGACACACGGTCGATGCCCGCCTCGATCGACGTGAACCAGCGCCGGAAGTCCTCATCCTCGCGGTAGTGACCGACGAACGAGGCGTATCCCATCACGTGGGGTTCGAGCAGGTCCGCGTTCCTGGTGGAACGCCACGAGAACATCAGCTCGCCGATGGCCCGCTGCTCCGCGGAGAAGAACAGGAATCCCTCGCCGTACTCGTTGCGACGCAGCGTGTTGAGCACGCCGTCGATGAGGCGCTGCACCTCTTCGTCGCGCCCACCCTCGCCGCTGGAGGAGAGCACGGCTTGGCGTCGTGCCTCGATCCAGCCGAAGTAGTGGGCGAACAGGAAGGCCGTACTGGTCTCGGTGTAGTCGTGGTGGCTCTCGTACCGCTTGACGATGCCGACCCAACCCGTCTCCACGATGTTGTAGATGCGTGACTGCAGCTCGGCCGCGGCCTGCGCGAGTGGCTCGTAGACCGCCTGGGCGGCCTTGAGGGCCGACTTCTCCTCCTTGCGTCGTTCCTGCTCGGCGTCCAGCTCGCTCCGGATGCGCGCGGCGCGGATCGAGAACCACCCCGACAGCAGCACACTGACGACGCTGAACATCATCGCGACGACGGCCAGCGCGGTCTTCGAGTCCATGGAGAGAATCCTAGAGCGAACGGTGCATCGCGCGGCAGCCCTCGCCGTCCGGGTCGCTGTCGTCGAGCACGAAGCCGCAGCGCTGGTAGAGGCGGATGGCGGTCTCGTTGCCGTCCATGACCCGGAGCCACAGCGGCTGGCCGGCGACGGCGGAGATCACGCGACCGACCAGGGCACGGCCGACGCCGCGACCGCGTGCCGCGGGAGCGACCCACATCGAGATCAGCTGGTGACCGTCGCCGTCATCGTTCGGAACGACCCCGACCATCCCCACCGGCGCCGCGCCATGCTCAGCCACGAAGCAGGAGCCCGGTGCGGCCAGTCGTGTCCGCCAGCTCTCCTCGCGGTCCTGGTCGCCGGTCCATCGTGTGACGCTCGCGGCGAAGGCCTGCGGGTCCTCGATGAGAGAGCGCTGACGGAGGAGCCTCCAGATGACCCAGTCGTCGGGTCCGATCTCGCGGACCCGCATGGTGACGCCGGCCTCGAGTGACCAGTCGCCCATGGAGGTCATGCTGGGCGCAGGCGGTCGGTGGGGACCGACAGCGTGACGCGATCGGCCATGTCGGAGGGACGTCCGACCACCAGGGCGAACTGAGCGTCCGTGACCACGACGTGGTCGGCGTCCACCTCGACGATCACGACCCGCTGCTCGGAACCGTCGTCGTGTCGGAGCACCCATGGTTCGGCCATGTAGGAGAGGCCGGCATCCTCGAGCAGCTCCTCGGCGGCGAACTGGTCCATGGCGTCACCGATCGGGTGTCCGACAAGGTTCACCGGAACCACCATCCCGCCCTCAGCAGGTACGAGGTAGCCGATGAGCTCGCCGTCGTCGCGGTGGTGCGGCTGCCAGTCGGTGGGAATCACCGGAGGAATGGGTCGGCGGCGGCAGCCACGAAGAGCAGCGCGAGGTAGGCGTTGGAGAGGTGGAACAACCGCATCGGCTTGATGACCGACAGCTCCTCGCTGTCGCGGGCCCGGGAGCGGAGGTCGTAGGCCTCGACGAGGAACACGATGCCGAGCGCGATGGCGATGCCGGGATAGAACCATCCAGTGACGGCGACCGGCCACAGCACGATCGAGGTGAGGACCATGACCCAGGAGTACGTGATGATCTGCTGCGCCACGTCGCGCGAGGTGGCCACGGACGGCAGCATCGGCACCCCGGCGGCCGCGTAGTCGTCGCGGTAGCGCATGGCCAGCGCCCAGAAGTGCGGCGGCGTCCAGAAGAACACGATGAGGAACAGCACGACCGGGGTCCACGCGAGCTCGTTGGTGACGGCGGTCCAGCCGATGAGTGCCGGGAAGCAGCCGGCCGCGCCGCCCCAGACGATGTTCTGCGTGGTGCGGCGCTTGAGGATCATCGAGTAGCCGACGACGTAGAACACGTTGGCGGCGAGAGCGAGGGCGGCCGAGAGCCAGTTGACGAGCAGCCCGAGCCAGACGGTGGAGACGATGCCGAGCACCAGGCCGAACACCAAGGCGGATCGGGACGAGACCTGATGGCGCGGCAGCGGTCGGCGCGACGTACGGCGCATCTTGGTGTCGATGTCGGCGTCGACGACGCAGTTGAGCGCGTTCGCGCTGCCGGCCGACAGCGTGCCGCCGACGACCGTGGCGACCACGAGCCACAGCGACGGGACGTCACGCGCGGCGAGGAACATCACCGGCACGGTGGTGAGCAGGAGCAGCTCGATGATCCGCGGTTTCATCAGCGCCACGTAGGCGCCGAGAACGCCAGGGATGTGGATGCGCGAGTGCTCGGTGGAAGGCTGGGAATCCCCCTGCGCCACCTGCGTCTCGAGTGCACTCACGGGGGCGAGTCTAATGCTTCGCTAGTAGTGTCGAAGTGACGGCTCCACGAGGTCGTCGAGGCGATCATCCCGACGAGAGATCAGGAGTCCTGCGAGTGAGCACGGCAACCCCCGCACTGGACTGGAGCACGCTCGACGACACCGCTGTGGACACCATCCGTCTGCTGGCCGCGGACGCGGTGGAGAAGACCGGAAACGGTCACCCCGGCACCGCGATGAGCCTCGCTCCCGCCGCCTACCTGCTCTACCAGAAGATCATGCGTCACGACCCCGCCGATCCGCACTGGCCCGGTCGCGACCGGTTCGTCCTGTCGTGCGGCCACTCGAGCCTCACGCAGTACATCCAGCTGTTCCTCGCCGGCTACCCGATGACGCTCGACGACCTCAAGAGCCTGCGCACGTGGGGCAGCCAGACGCCGGGCCACCCGGAGCACCACCACACCCCGGGCGTCGAGGTCACCACCGGACCGCTCGGCCAGGGCATCGGCAACGCCGTCGGCATGGCCATGGCCGCCCGCCGCGAACGAGGACTCTTCGACCCGGACACCGCGCAGGGCGAGAGCGTCTTCGACCACCAGGTCTACGTCATGGCGTCCGACGGAGACCTCCAGGAAGGCGTGTCGTCCGAGGCGTCGTCGCTCGCCGGCCACCAGCGGCTCGGCAACCTCACGGTGCTCTACGACGCCAACCAGATCTCCATCGAGGACGACACCGACGTCGCGTTCAGCGAGAACGTCGCCCAGCGCTACGAGGCCTACGGCTGGCACGTGCAGACGGTCGACTGGACGAACGGCGGCACCGGCTACGACGAGGACGTCGAGGGCCTGAACGCCGCGTATGCCGCGGCCCGCGCCGAGACCGATCGTCCGAGCCTCATCGTGCTGCACACGATCATCGCGTGGCCTGCGCCCACCAAGCAGAACACCGGCGCGTCCCACGGCTCCGCCTTGGGGGCCGACGAGGTCGCCGCCACCAAGAAGGTGCTCGGCTTCGACCCCGACGAGTCATTCGTCGTCGCCGACGAGGTGCTCGCACACACGCGTGAGGCCCGCGATCGAGGGGCACAGGCCCACGCCGAGTGGCAGCAGCAGTTCGATGCGTGGGCCGCCGACAACGCCACGTCCAAGGCCCTGCTCGACCGGATGACCTCTCGCGCGCTCCCCGACGGGTGGGATGCGGACGTGCCGTCCTACCCCGCGAACCAGAAGGGCGTCGCGACTCGCAAGGCTTCCGGTGAGTTCCTGAGCGCCGCGGCGCCGGCGCTGCCCGAGCTGTGGGGAGGATCGGCCGACCTCGCCGGCTCCAACAACACCACCCCAGACGGACAGCCGTCGTTCCTCCCACCAGAGCGCTCCACCAAGGAGTTCCAGGGCGACTGGTACGGCCGCGTGCTCCACTTCGGCATCCGCGAGCACGCCATGGGCGCCATTCTCAACGGCATCGCACTGCACGGACCCACCCGCCCATATGGCGGCACGTTCCTGGTCTTCAGCGACTACATGCGGCCGTCCGTCCGGCTCGCGGCGCTCCAGGAGCTGCCCGTCACGTTCGTCTGGACGCACGACTCGATCGGCCTCGGCGAGGACGGTCCCACCCACCAGCCGGTCGAGCACCTCGCGGCGCTGCGTGCGATTCCCGGGCTCGACGTCGTCCGACCGGCGGATGCCAACGAGACCGTGGCCGCATGGCGCACGCTCCTCGGCATCACCAACCGCCCGGTGGCCCTCGCGCTCAGCCGCCAGAACGTCCCGACCTTCCCGCGCGGCACGAGCGGTTACGCGGATGTCGACGGTGTCGCCCGCGGCGCCTACGTGCTGATCGACTCAGAAGGCGAGCCCGACGTCGTGATCGTCGCGACCGGGTCGGAGGTCCAGCTCGCCGTCGAGGCCCGCGAGCTTCTCGCCGCCGATGGCGTGCAGGCCCGGGTCGTGTCCATGCCGTGCCGCGAGTGGTTCGAGCTGCAGGACGCCGGCTACCGCAACACGGTCATCCCGCCGGCCGTGCGAGCCCGTGTCTCCGTCGAGGCGGGCGTGGCGTTCGGCTGGCGCGACGTCGTCGGCGACGCCGGCCGCACGGTGAGCCTCGAGCACTTCGGCGCCTCGGCCGACTACGAGACGCTGTACGAGCACTTCGGCATCACCGCGAGCGCCGTCGTCGTCGCCGCGCACGCGTCCATCGCGGCCGCGACGTCGACCGAACCCGTCGGGTTCCACGCCCGCCCGGCCGGCCCCGTCGGCCCGGGCGACAACGAGGACGCACCCCAATGACCCTGCAATCCAAGGAGATCGCATGAACGACCGACTGCAAGCCCTCAGCGACGCGGGAGTGTCCATCTGGCTGGACGACCTCTCGCGCGAGCGCATCGTCACCGGTGGACTGGCCGAGCTCGTCGAGACGTCCGGGGTCGTCGGCGTCACCACGAACCCCACGATCTTCGCGTCCGCCCTCTCAGACGGCGAGCAGTATGCCGACCAGGTCGCCGAGCTCAAGCAGGCCGGTGCGAGTGTCGACGACGCCGTCTTCGAGATCACCACCACCGACGTGCAGAGTGCGTGCGACGTCCTCCGCGACGTCTACGACACCACGAACGGCCAGGACGGGCGCGTGTCGATCGAGGTCGATCCCGGCGCCGCCCGCGACACGGAGTACACGATCGAGCTGGCCGAGAAGCTCTGGAAGCGCGTCGACCGTCCCAACCTGTTCATCAAGATCCCGGCCACCGAGGCCGGACTGCCCGCAATCACCGCAACGATCGCCAAGGGCATCAGCGTCAACGTCACGCTGATCTTCTCGCTCGAGCGCTACCGCGGCGTCATGGACGCCTACCTCGCCGGCCTGGAGCAGGCCACCGAGAACGGTCACGACCTCTCCGGCATCCGGTCGGTGGCGTCGTTCTTCGTCAGCCGGGTCGACACCGAGATCGACAAGCGGCTCGGCGACGACCACCCGCTCCGTGGCAAGGCCGCCATCGCGAACGCGCGGCTCGCCTATGAGCAGTACGAGAAGGTGGCCGGCTCGCCGCGGTTCCAGGACCTGGCAGCGAAGGGCGCGAACACCCAGCGACCGCTGTGGGCATCCACCGGCGTCAAGGACCCCACCTACCCCGACACGATGTACGTCACCGAGCTCGTGGTCGCCGACACGGTCAACACGATGCCCGAGAAGACGATGGACGCCTTCGCCGATCATGGCGAGGTCCGAGGCGACACGGTGCACGGCACCTATGACGACGCTCGCGACGTCATCGCCGCACTCGAGCGTGAGGGCATCAGCTACGACGACGTGGTCGACGTCCTCGAGACCGAGGGGGTCGACAAGTTCGACACGTCCTGGGCCGAGCTGCTCGACACGGTCTCGAACGAGCTCGACAAGGCCTGACACGTGGCGCCGACTTCGTGCGAGGTGACCCTCGCCATTCCCAGCGAGCACGAGTTCGAGCAGACCCTGCATCGGGCCATCGAGGAGCGTGTCTCCTCGCGGATCGCCGATGCGGACCCGACGCTGTGGGGCAAGGCCGCCGAGTCGGAGGCGAAGATCCGCCTGGCCTGGACGTCGCTGGCCACGTCGTCGCGGCCGCTCGTCGAGGAGATCACCACCCTCCGCGAGGAGCTCGTCGGGCGCGACATCGACCACGTCGTGCTGTGCGGCATGGGTGGCTCGTCGCTCGCGCCGGAGGTCATCTGTGCGTCGGCCGGCGTCGAGCTGACCGTCCTCGACTCGTCCCAGCCCGACATGGTCCGCCGCGCGCTGGCGGACCGACTCGAACGCAGCGTCGTCGTGGTGTCCAGCAAGTCCGGCGGCACTGTCGAGACCGACAGCCTGAAGCGCGCCTACGAGCAGGCCTTCACCGATGCCGGGCTCGATCCGGCCGACCATCTCGTCGTCGTCACCGACCCCGACTCGCCGCTGGACCGTGAGGCCACCGAAGCCGGCTACCGGGTGTTTCGCGCCGACCCGGACGTGGGTGGCCGCTACTCGGCCCTCACCGCCTTCGGCCTGGTGCCGAGCGGCCTCGCCGGCGCGCCGATCGCGCAGCTGCTCGACGAAGCCGAAGCCGCACAGCCCGGCATCGCCGACGACTCCGGCGACAACCCGGCCCTGAGGCTCGGCGTCGCCCTGGGCGTCGCCAACCGTCACGGCGTCGACAAGCTCGTGCTCGCCGACCAGAACCGCCGCGGTCTGGGCGACTGGATCGAGCAGCTGGTGGCCGAGTCGACCGGCAAGCAGGGCCGCGGCATCCTGCCGGTCGTCGTGCCGTTCGAGAACGCCGTCAACTTCAACCCGAGCACGGCCGACACGGTGCTGGTCGCCCTCGGCGGCACGGACGCGCCCGAGGCCCAGTCCGGCTGGTCTGCCGGCGTCCGCGGCGGGCTCGGCGCCCAGATGCTCCTGTGGGAGACCGCCGTCGCGGTGGCCGGGCGCCTCATCGAGATCAACCCGTTCGACCAGCCGGACGTCGAGAGCGCCAAGAAGGCGGCCCGTGAGCTCCTCGACGGTGGCAGCGATCCCGACCAGCCCGACCTGGAGTCCAACGGCATCGCCGCGTTCGGCACGAAGGCGCAGACCCTCGACCTGGCCGTCGACGAGCTGCTCGCCTTCCTCGACCTGTTCCACGGCTACGTCTCCGTGCAGGCCTACCTCGACCGCATCGGGCTGCCGGAGTACGCCGGCCTCCGCGAGGTGCTGGCCAGGCGGACCGGACGTCCGGTCACGTGGGGCTGGGGTCCGCGGTTCCTGCACTCCACGGGGCAGTACCACAAGGGCGGCCCGGGCACCGGCGTCTACCTGCAGCTCACGTCCGACCCGGTCGACGACCTCCCCGTCCCCGGCCGCGACTTCACGTTCGGGGAGTTCATCGCCTCGCAAGCCGCCGGCGACGCCCACGTGCTGCGCGAGCATGGCCGTCCCGTGCTGAGGCTGCATCTCGCCGACCCGTCGACCGCGCTCCCCGACCTGCGCGAACTGCTGCTCGGATGAGCCTCCTCTCGAACCCGCTGCGCGATCCCAAGGATCGGCGTCTGCCGCGGGTCGCCGGCCCGTGCAGCCTGATCCTGTTCGGTGTCACCGGCGACCTGGCCCGCAAGAAGCTCATCCCGGCCGTCTACGACCTCGCCAACCGCGGCCTGCTGCCGCCCGGTTTCGCCCTGGTCGGCTTCGCCCGGCACGACTTCGGCCACCAGGAGTTCAAGGCGCTCATCAAGAAGGCCGCCAAGGACGGCGCCCGCACACCGTGGCGCGACACCGTGTGGAAGCAGCTCGTGGCCGGCATCCGGTTCGTGCCGGGTGAGTTCGACGACGACGCCGCCTGGGAACGGCTGGGCGACACCATGCGCGAGCTCGACGAGCAGCAGGGCACCAACGGCAACCACGCGTTCTACCTCTCGATCCCGCCCGGACTCTTCCCGGTCGTGGTGTCGCAGCTCGAGAAGCACGGCCTCGCCCAATCCGACAACGGTTGGCGACGCGTCGTCATCGAGAAGCCGTTCGGGCACGACCTCGCCTCGGCCCGCGAGCTCAACAAGATCGTCGGCGGCGTGTTCCCACCCGAGAGCGTGTTCCGCATCGACCACTACCTGGGCAAGGAGACGGTGCAGAACATCCTCGCGTTCCGGTTCGCGAACGGGATGTTCGAGCCGCTCTGGAACAGCAATTACGTCGACCACGTGCAGATCACCATGGCCGAGGACATCGGCATCGGCACGAGAGCCGGCTACTACGACGGCATCGGGGCCGCGAGGGACGTCATCCAGAACCACCTGCTCCAGCTGATGGCCCTGATCGCCATGGAGGAACCGGTCTCGTTCAAGGCGTCGAGCCTGCGCATCGAGAAGCAGAAGATCCTCGCCAACGCCCGGCCCGCGCCGCGGCTCGACTTCCACACCGCGCACGCGCAGTACGTCGCCGGTTGGGCCGGCGGTGAGAAGGTCCGCGGCTACCTCCAGGAGGAGGGCATCCCGCAGAGCTCCACCACCGAGTCGTATGCCGCGGTGCGCATCGACATCGCCACCCGTCGCTGGGCCGGCGTCCCGTTCTACCTGCGCACGGGCAAGCGCCTGGGCCGACGCGTCACCGAGGTCGCCGTGGTGTTCAAGCGCGCGCCGCACCAGCCGTTCGCCAAGCACGACGTCGTGGAGCTCGGCGAGAACGCGTTGGTGATGCGTATCCAGCCCGACGAGGGCGTCACGCTGCGATTCGGTGCCAAGGTGCCCGGCACCACCATGGAGATCCGTGACGTGCTCATGGACTTCGCCTACGGCGGTGCCTTCGTCGAGAGCAGCCCCGAGGCCTACGAGCGGCTCATCCTCGACGTGCTGCTCGGCGACCCACCGCTGTTCCCCCAGCACGAAGAGGTCGAGCTCGCGTGGGAGATCCTCGACCCCGTCATCGACCACTGGGCACGGCAGACGAGCATCGACACGTACACCTCGGGCACGTGGGGACCCGCGTCGGCCGACGAGATGATCGCCCGCGACGGACGCTCCTGGAGGCGGCCCTGATGGAGATCACGCTGGATCACACCACCTCGTCCGACATCGCGCACGGCATGGTCAAGGCCCGCATCGCGGCCGGCAGCCCGGCCATGGACATGGTGCTGACGGCCTTGGTGATCACCGACAACGAGACCGTCGGCGAGGCGCTTCAGACCGCGGCCATCCTGTCGCGCGAGCATCCCTCTCGCGTCCTCGGCATCGTGCTGGGTGACGGCCGAGGCGCGCCACGGGTCGATGCGAAGATCCGGGTCGGCGAGAACTCCGCGGGCGAGTCCGTCCTGCTGCGGTTGTCCGGCCCGCTCGTGAAGCACGCGGACTCGGTCGTGCTGCCGCTGTTGCTGCCCGACTCACCGGTCGTCGCCTGGTGGCCGCGCAACGGCCCCACGGACCCGTCGACGGACCCGATCGGCCAGCTGGCGCAGCGTCGCCTCACCGACGCGGAGAGCAGCTCCTCCCCCGTCCGCACGCTCAAGGCCACCGCACGCCACTACGCCCCGGGCGACACCGATCTCACGTGGACCCGCCTCACGCCCTGGCGGGCACTGCTCGCGGCGGCGCTCGACCAGTCGTCCGGCAAGGTCACCGGCGGCTCGGTGGAGTTCAGCCCGGGCAACCCGGTGGCCACTCTCCTGGTCGCGTGGCTGGAGAGCCGGCTGCGGGTGCCGATCACGCAACGTCGCGGCGACCTCGACCAGATCTCCAAGGTCGTGCTGCACATGGCCGACGGCGACGTCACGATCGAGCGGATCGACGCGTCGTCCTGTCATTTCAGCGTGCCGGGGTCGGCGCCCCGCGAGGTGCCGCTGGGACGCCGCACGCTGGCCGAGCTGTTGGCCGAGGATCTACGCCGGCTCGACGCCGACGACATCTACGCCGCCACCATCGACCACCTGCTGGCCGACGCATGAGCGTCGAGGTCCTCCCCGACGCGGATGCCTTGGCCGAGGCGATCGCCGAGCGACTCTCGGCACTGGTCGGAACGGTCCAGTCCCAGGGACGCAGTCCACGGATCGTCCTGACCGGTGGAACGATCGCCGCGGCCGCCTATGAGCGCATCGACGCCGATGCCACCGACTGGGCAAACGTGGAGTTCTGGTTCGGCGACGAGCGGTTCGTGCCCGAGGGGCACGCCGACCGCAACGACCAACAGGCCCGTGACGCGTTCCTCGACCGTGTCGGTGCCACGCGCGTCCACAGCGTCTCCGGCAACGACTGCTCCCTGAGTGCGGCCGAGGCGGCCGACGAGTACGCCGCGACCCTCCCCGACGGAACGTTCGACCTCGTGCTGCTGGGCATGGGCCCGGACGGCCATGTCGCCTCGCTGTTCCCGCACCACGCGCTGTTGCACGAGACCGACCGCGCCTGCGGCGAGCTCTTCGACTCCCCCAAGCCGCCTCCGGTGCGCATCTCGATGACGTTCCCCACGCTCAACCGCACCGACGCTGCCTGGTTCCTGGTGTCCGGCGACGGCAAGGCGGACGCCGTGGCCCGCGCCCTGGCCGACGACGGAACCGTCGACGAGACGCCGGCCCGCGGCGTCAGCGGCCGTCAGGAGACGGTGTGGCTCCTCGACCAGGCGGCCGCGAGCACGCTCGGTTCATGACGTGGTGACCCACTCGGCGCGCCACTCCGGTGGCTCGAAGGGCTCGGCGTAGTAGCGCGTCTCACGGATGATCTTGCCGTCGGCGAACTCCACGATGTTGGCCACGTGGAAGACGCCGCCACCCGGGTAGTCGGACAGGGCCTCCATCACGAACAGGTCACCGCTACCGGTGATGCGGCGTACTTGCGCCTCAGGCGGGTTGGGGAAGGCCTCCTGCATCGCGCGCATGGCGTCGCGACCGACGACGCGCTCGCCCGACTGCGGCATCTCCATCACGAAGTCCGGGGACCGCGCCTCGTACTCCTGCTCAGGGGACAGCAGCAGCGCGCCCTTGGTCCCGAACATGCCCTCCAGGATCTTCCGGTTCTCCGACTCACTCATGGAGCGGAATCTATCCGAACGGCACGCCGGGAAACCGGTTGAACGTCAGAAGATGACCTCGCCGGTCTTGCGCTTGGTGCGCAGGGTCTCGAGCGCCTCGGTGAGGATCTCGGCCGCCTCGGTCTCGCTGCGGCGCTCCTTCACGTAGGCCAGGTGGGTCTTGTAGGGCTCGATCTTCGGGGCCGTCGGACGGTTCTGCTCGTCGACGCTGGACGGCATGCCGCAGCGCGGGCAGTCCCAGGACTCCGGGATCTCCGCCTCGACCGAGAACTGGAGCTCGGTCACGTGGTCGTTGACGCAGAAGTACGTCACCAGCTGACGCGGTGCCGCCTCCCCGCGCTCGGCCTCACCCATGGGGCCGGCACCGATTCGGCTGCCCCGGATCGCACCTGCTGCCATGTCAGTTGCTCACCTTCAGAAGGAGCCCGAGTGCCACGATGCTCACGACCCAGACGACCGCGATGCCGACCGTGATGCGGTCGAGGTTGCGCTCGGCGACCGAGGAGCCACCCAGGGAGCTCGAGATGCCGCCGCCGAACATGTCGGACAGTCCGCCGCCGCGGCCCTTGTGCATGAGGATCAACACGATCATCAGCAGGCTGGCGATCGTGAGGACAATGGAGAAGAGAAGAATCACTTCTCGCCTTTCGTCGTGCTCGTCGGGGTCATGAGCCGAGGTTCGGCATGTCGTAGAACCGGGCGATGGCCGCGAACTCCTCCGCCTGGAGGCTCGCACCGCCGACCAGAGCGCCGTCCACGTCGGGCTGCGCCATGATCGCGGCGATGTTCGCCGCCTTGACCGATCCGCCGTAAAGGATACGCAAAGCCTCTGCGGTTTCGGGCGAGAAGGTCTCGGATACCCGCGATCGGATGGCCGCGCACACCTCTTGGGCGTCCTCGGGCGTGGCCACTTCACCGGTGCCGATGGCCCACACCGGCTCGTACGCGACCACGAGCCCGGCGACCTGCTCCGCGCTGAGTCCGGACAGCGAACCGTCGATCTGGGCGAGCGTGTGTGCGACGTGGTCGCCGGCCTGCCGGACCTCGAGACCCTCCCCGACGCAGACGATCGGCGTCATCTCAGCTGCCAGCGTGCGGACGGCCTTGGTGTTGACGACCGCGTCCGTCTCGCCGTGGTGCTCGCGGCGCTCCGAGTGCCCGACGACGACGTATGAGCAGCCGAGCTTGGCCAGCATCGCCGCCGAGATCTCACCCGTGTACGCGCCGCCGTCGTGCTCGGAGACGTCCTGCGCGCCGTAGCGGATCGTGAGCCGGTCACCGTCGACCAGCGTCTGTACCCCCCGGATGTCCGTGTACGGCGGGATGACCGCCACCTCGGCCTTCTCGGGGTCGTGCTTCTTGTCCTGGAGCGTCCAGGCCAGCTTCTGCACCAGGACGACAGCCTCCTGGTGGTTGAGGTTGGACTTCCAGTTGCCCGCCATGAGCGGTGTGCGAGTCATGCGTCCTCCAAGATTGCGAGTCCGGGCAGCGTCTTGCCCTCGAGGTACTCGAGGCTGGCGCCGCCTCCGGTGGAGATGTGCCCGAACTGGTCGTCGGCGAAGCCGAGCTGGCGCACCGCCGCGGCCGAGTCGCCGCCGCCGACGACGGAGAGTCCCCCATCCTCACGAGCGCTGAGCTCGGTGAGGGCCTGGGCCACCGCCTTGGTGCCGGCCGCGAAGGCGTCCATCTCGAAGACGCCCATCGGGCCGTTCCAGAACACGGTGTGTGCGGACCTGATGACGTCGGCGAATCGGGCCGCGGAATCCGGACCGATGTCGAGCCCCATCTGGTCGGCGGGCATCGCATCGGCGGCCACCGTGGTGGGCGGCGAGTCGGCGGCAAACTCCGGCGCGACGACGATGTCGGTCGGCAGCACGAGGTCGACGCCCTTCTGGGCTGCCTGCTCGATGTAGCCGCGGACGACGTCCAGCTGGTCCTCCTCGAGGAGCGACGAGCCCACCTCGTGCCCCTGCGCGGCGAGGAACGTGAAGACCATGCCACCGCCGATCAGCAGGCTGTCGGCCGTCTCGATGAGGCTGTCGATGACGCCGAGCTTGTCCGAGACCTTCGACCCGCCGAGCACGACGACGTAGGGCCGCTCCGGACTCGACGTGAGCCGCTCGAGCACCTCGATCTCGGCCTGCACGAGCCCACCGACCGCTGCCGGGAGCCGATCGGCGATGTCGTAGACGCTCGCCTGCTTGCGGTGCACGACGCCGAATCCGTCGGAGACGAACACGTCGGCGAGCGCGGCCAGCTGGTCGGCAAAGGCGCCACGCTCAGTCGTCGTCCTTGCTGGTCTCGGCGGGGTTGAAGCGGACATTCTCGAGCACCGCGACCTCACCCTCACGAAGCGCGGACGCGATGTGCTGGGCTTCCTCGTCGACGGTGTCGTTGGCGAACAGCACCGGCGAGCCGAGCAGCTCGGCCAGACGCTCGGCGACCGGCTTGAGCGACAGCCCGGGATCCGGCGTGCCCTTGGGCCGACCGAGGTGCGCCATGACCAGCACCTTGGCACCCGCGTCGGCAAGCCGACGGATGGTCGGCACGCTGGCGCGCACGCGGCCGTCGTCGGTGATCTTGGTTCCGTCGAGCGGCACGTTGAGGTCGCTGCGGACGAGCACGCGACGTCCGCGCAGGTCACCCAAGTCGTCGATGGTCTTCATGGGCGAGTCAGCGAACGGGGCGTCAGAGGGATGCGCCGACGTGGTTGACCAGGTCGACCAAGCGGTTCGAGTAGCCCCACTCGTTGTCATACCAGCCGACGACCTTGACCTGGTCGCCGATGACCTTCGTCAACGGCGAGTCGAAGATGCACGACGCCGGGTCGGTGACGATGTCGGACGACACGATCGGGGCGTCCGAGTAGGAGAGGTACGCAGCCAGGGGGCCGTCATCGGCGGCCGCCTTGAACAGCTCGTTGACCTCCTCGACGGTGGTCTCGCGCGAGACGTGGACCGTGAGGTCGGTGGCCGAGCCCGTGGGCACGGGCACGCGGACCGCGTAGCCGTCGAGCTTGCCCTTCAGCTCCGGCAGCACCAGGCCGATGGCCTTGGCCGCGCCCGTCGACGTCGGCACGAGGTTGATCGCGGCCGCGCGAGCGCGACGCAAATCGCTGTGCGGGGCGTCCTGCAGGTTCTGGTCCTGCGTGTAGGCGTGGATCGTGGTCATCAGGCCCTTCTCGATGCCGAGGCCGTCGTTCAGGACCTTGGCCAGCGGGGCGAGGCAGTTCGTGGTGCACGACGCGTTCGAGATCACGGTGTGGGCCGCCGGGTCGTACTGGTCGTGGTTGACGCCCATCACGACGGTGACGTCCTCGTTCTTGGCCGGCGCCGAGATGATGACCTTCTTGGCCCCGCCGTCGACGTGAGCCGTGGCCTTGGTGGCGTCGGTGAAGAACCCGGTGGACTCGATGACGATGTCGGCGCCCACGGACGTCCAGTCGAGCTTGGCCGGGTCGCGCTCCTCGAAGGCGACGATCTTCTGGTCGCCGACGGTGATCGAGTCACCGGTGTGGCTCACGTCGCCGTCGAGCCGACCCAGGATCGAGTCGTACTTGAGCAGGTGCGCGAGCGTCGCGTTGTCGGTGAGGTCGTTGACGGCGACCACCTCGATGTCGGCGCCGGCGGCGCGGGCCGCCCGGTAGAAGTTGCGGCCGATGCGGCCAAAGCCATTGATGCCTACACGTACGGTCACGGCGGGAAAGCTCCTGCAGTCGAAGGTCTTGTGCGGCCCAGCCTATCGAGTGCGGTGTACCCCGGTCGGGTCAGCCCTCTGGCAGAGCTTCGGCGCCGAGACCGGCTTCGGTGTCGGGGATGCCGAGCTCCTCCGCGTTCTTGTCGGCCATGGCGAGAAGGCGGCGGATGCGGCCGGCGATCGCGTCCTTGGTGAGCGGCGGATCGTGCAGCTGTCCGAGCTCCTCGAGGCTGGCCTGCCGGTGCTCGACCCGGAGCGAACCGGCCATCTTGAGGTGGTCGGGGACGTCGTCGCCGAGGATCTCGAGCGCGCGCTGGGCGCGGGCGCCTGCGGCCACGGCGGCGCGAGCGGAGCGGCGCATGTTGGCGTCGTCGAAGTTCGCGAGCCGGTTGGCGGTGGCGCGCACCTCGCGGCGCATGCGGCGCTCCTCCCAGGCCAGTAGTGACTCGTGGGCGCCGAGGCGGGTGAGCAGGGCTCCGATGGCCTCGCCGTCGCGGATGACGACGCGGTCGACACCTCGCACCTCGCGAGCCTTGGCACTGATGCCGAGCCGACGGGCAGCGCCGACCAGGGCGAGCGCGGCCTCCGGTCCGGGGCAGCTGACCTCGAGCGACGAGGAGCGTCCGGGCTCGGTGAGCGAGCCATGAGCGAGGAACGTGCCGCGCCAGGCCGCCACGGCGTCGCAGGACGCGCCGGAGACGACTTGCGTCGGCAGGCCGCGCACGGGGCGTCCGCCGGAGTCGACCAGGCCTGTCTGTCGTGCCAAGGCCTCACCGTCGCGGGCCACCCGGACGATGTAGTGCGTGCCCTTGCGCAGGCCGCTGCCCTGCATGACGACGACCTCGCTGTCGTGCCCGTAGACCTCCGCGATGTCGGTGCGCAGACGCCGTGCGGCGGCGCCGGTGTCGAGCTCGGCCTCGATGACGAGACGGCCGGCGACGATGTGGAGACCGCCGGCGAACCGGAGGATCGAGGACACCTCGGCCTTGCGGCAGCAGGACTTGGTGATCGCCGTGCTGGAGAGCTCGGACTTGACCTGGGCCGTCATGGCCATGCGGTGAACTCCTCCACGGTGTGATGAACAGTGCTCACTCTATTCCGCCACTCAAGAACGTGCGGAAGGCTTCGGCAAGTCTCTGCGGATCGTGCTGATCCGAACCCGGTCCGGTCGCGACGTCGGCCGAGACGAGCTGGGCGCCGAGCTCGCGAGCCACTGTGGCAAGGCTGCCACGCGAGTCCGAGAGCGAGGTGTCGGCGACCACCACGTCGAGGCCGAGATCGGGTGCGTGCGCGGAAAGCACCTCGAGATGGTCGGTGGGTGAGAGTCCCTCGGTCTCGCCCTCCTGTTCCTGCAGGTTGAGCACGATCGCGCGGCGCGCATCGGTGCTGACCAGGGCGTCGCGCAGCTCGGGAACGAGCAAGGTGGGCATCACGCTGGTGAACCACGAGCCCGGGCCGATGACGACCCAGTCGGCGTCCTTGACCGCCTCGACCGCCTCCGGGCAGGCGGGTGGGTCGGTGGGGTCGAGCCGGACACTGACGACCTGACCGTCGACCGTCGCGACCTGCGTCTGCCCACGCACGACGGTGAGCCGGTCGGGCGCGGAGCGGAGGTGGACGTCGGCCTCGATGTCGAGAGGCACGGCGGCCATCGGCAGGACTCGTCCTCTCGCACCGAGCAGCTCGCCGACGAGGTCGAGCCCACGCACGTGGTCGCCCAGGATGTCCCAGATGGCGGCGATCAGCAGGTTGCCGACGGCGTGATCACGGAGCGGCCCGTTGCCGTCGAAGCGATGCTGGAGGATGCCGGCCCACTGTCGTCCCCACTCGTCGTCGGAGCACAAGGCGGCGAGGGCCATCCGGAGGTCGCCGGGTGGCAGCACGCCCAGCTCCTCGCGCAGGCGTCCGGACGACCCGCCGTTGTCGGCCACCGTGACGACACCGGTGAGGTCGGTCTCGAGACGGCGCAACGCGGACAGGCTCGCCGCCAGCCCGTGCCCGCCACCGAGGGCGACCACCTTCATGCGTGGATCATTCCCTGCCCAGATCTCGGTGAACGACGAGCGTGCGGACGTCGTGGGCGCGCAACCGCTCGGCGAACGCCTCGGCCATCGCGACGCTGCGATGACGGCCGCCGGTGCATCCGATCGCGATGGTGAGGAAGTGCTTGTCCTCGTGCAGGAATCCGTCGGTGAGCAGCGCGACGAGGCCTTCGTACCGGTCGAGGAACTCCTCGGACCTCGGTTGCTTGCGCACGTAGTCGCGGACCGGCTCGTCGAGGCCCGTGAGCGGGCGCAGCTCGTCGACCCAGTAGGGGTTGGGCAGGAACCGCATGTCGGCGACCATGTCGGCGTCGATGGGGATGCCGTACTTGAACCCGAACGACACGACGGATGCCCGCAGGCCCTTGGACTCGGCATCCTCGAAGGCCGCCTGGATGCGCTGGCCGAGCTGGTGCACGTTGAGGTTGGTGGTGTCGACGACGATGTCGGCGCGCCCCCGGAGCCGGCTCAGCAGCTCGCGCTCGCGCTGGAAGCCGTCCATGAGCCGGCCCTCGCGGCTCAGCGGATGCGGTCGGCGGGCGGCCTCCTGACGCCGGACCAGGACCTCGTCGGCCGCCTCGAGGAACAGGACCTGGACGGACGTGCCGCGGTCGCGCAGCTCATCGAGCACGTCGACCAGCCGGTCGAAGAACGGGCCGGAGCGTGCATCGACCACGACTGCGAGCTGCTCGTTGACCTCGGACCGCTCGACGGTCTCGACCGTCTCGACCAGCACGTCGGCCGGCAGGTTGTCGATGACGTAGTAGCCGAGCTTCTCCAGACCCTTGGCCGCCGTGCCCTTGCCGGCCCCGGTCATGCCGGTGACCAGCACGAGCTTCGCGAGCGCGCCCATCAGTCCTCCAGGATCTCGCCGGTGGCCATGTCGACGGCGGGTGCCGGGGTCTTGCCCGACAGGGCCGCCACGATGGATTCTGCCGTAGCCGGACCGATGCCGGGCACGTTCGCGATGTCCTCTGCACCGGCCGCCTTCAGCTTCTTGACCGACCCGAACGTCTTGAGCAGGGCTCGCCGGCGGGTGGGACCGAGCCCGGGGATGTCGTCGAGGACGCTTCCGGTCATGGCCTTCGCGCGACGCTGCCGGTGGTGGGCGATCGCGAATCGGTGCGCTTCGTCGCGCACCCGCTGGAGCAGGTAGAGGCCCTCGCTCGTGCGCGGCAGGATGACCGGGTCGTCGTCGTCGGGCACCCAGACCTCCTCGAGCCGCTTGGCGAGACCGCACAGGGCGATGTCGTTGATGCCGAGCTCGCGCATCGCCGCCTGGGCGGCCGCGACCTGCGGCGGCCCGCCGTCGACGACGATCAGCGACGGCGCATAGGCGAACTTCTTCGGCTTGCCCGTCTCCGGGTCGATGCCTTGCTCATCCGCACCGTCGGCGCGAGCCTTCAGCAGTCGCTCGAACCGGCGGGTGATGACCTCGTGCATCGCGGCGACGTCGCTCTGGCCCTCGTGCCGGATCGTGAACCGCCTGTACTCGGACTTGCGCGGCAGGCCGTCCTCGAACACCACCATCGAGGCGACGATCTCGGTGCCCTGCAGGTTGGAGACGTCGTAGCACTCGATCCGCAAGGGCGCGGTGGGCAGGCTCAAGGCGTCTTGGAGCTCCTCGAGCGCCTGGCTGCGTGCCGTGAGGTCGCCTGCGCGCTTCATCTTGTGCCGAGCCATGGACTGGAGGGCGTTCTGCTCCACCGTCTCGATCAGTCGCTTCTTGTCGCCGCGACGCGGGACGCGGATCGTGACCGGACCGCCACGCAGCTCCGAGAGCAGCTCGGTGACGACGTCGGCGTCGGCCGGGAGCTCGGGCACGAGCACCTGGCGCGGCACGGCTTCTGATGCGGACTCGCCGTAGAGGGTGACGAGCGCACGCTGCACGAGCTCGGGGACGTCGGTGTCGTCGGTGGGGGCACCTCCCGCCGCCATACTCGCCGAAGGCGGCGGCGGGGGACGGTCGGCGACCCACCCCCGTTGGCCACGGATACGGCCGCCCCGGACCGTGAAGATCTGCACGGCGACCTCGAGCGGGTCGATCTCGAACCCGAACACGTCGGCGTCGGTGCCGTCGCCGAGCACGACGGTCTGCTTCTCCAGCACACGGTTGAGGGCCGCGAGGTCGTCGCGGAGGCGGGCGGCGAGCTCGTACTCCTGGGCCTCGGACGCCTCACGCATGCGGGTCTTGATGCGGCGGGTGAATCCGGCGGTCTGTCCGCCCATGAAGGCCATGAAGTCGTCGACGATCGCGCGGTGCTCCTCTGCGCTGACCCGGCCGACGCAGGGTGCGGCGCACTTGCCGATGTCTCCGAGCAGGCACGGCCGACCGACGGCCTTGGCCCGCCGGAACACACCAGCGCTGCACGACCGCATCGGGAACACCCGCAGCAGGGTGTCGACGGTGTCGCGGATGGCCCAGGCGTGACCATACGGGCCGAAGTAGCGCACGCCCTTGCGCTGGGCGCCGCGCATGACCATGACCCGCGGAAACTCCTCCGACACGGTGACCGCGAGCCACGGGTACGACTTGTCGTCGCGGTACTTGACGTTGTAGCGGGGATCGAACTCCTTGATCCAGGTGTACTCGAGCTGCAGCGCCTCGACCTCGGTGTCGACGACCGTCCACTCGACGCCGGACGCCGTGAGCACCATCTGCTGGGTGCGTGGGTGCAGCCCGGCGATGTCCTGGAAGTAGGAGTTCAGGCGCGCGCGCAAGGACTTGGCCTTGCCCACGTAGATGACACGGCCGGTGTCGTCGCGGAATCGGTAGACCCCGGGGCCGACGGGGATCTCCCCCGGGGCCGGCCGGTAGGTCGCGGGATCTGCCACCCCACCAGCCTACGGCCGGCCTCAGACCGTCAGGAGACGATGATCTTGTCGCCCTCGACGGTGACCTTCTTGGGGGCGAGCGCCTTGGGCGCCGGGCCCTTCTTCACCTTGCCGTCTGCGGCGTTGTACTGGCTGCCGTGGCAGTTGCACTGGATGGTGTCTCCGTTGACCGCGCCGACCGTGCAGCCCTGGTGCGTGCAGATCGCCGTGAACGCCTTGAACTCGCCCTCCTTGGGCTGCGTGACGACGATCTTCTCCTTCTGGAACACCGTGCCGCCGCCGACAGGGATCTCGTCGGTCGTGGCGAGCGCGCCGCCCCCGCCTGAGTCGCTGGACGAACCACCATCGCCGGACGTCTCGTTTCCACCTCCGCCGGAACTCTTGGGCTCATCGGAACCACAGGCAGCGAGGATGGCCCCGGCACCCACCGCCGCGACACCTCCCAGCACTGCGCGTCGGGTGGTCGGATCGGTCAGCTCGGTCATGACGGCTCCTTCGGCCTCTGGTCGTTACTCGTTCAACGACCGCCGGTCGCGGCGGGTTCCTTCAGTATGGGGGCGAGGAAGGTCCCCGTGTAGCTCTCGGCACTCTGCGCGATGTCCTCGGGCGTGCCCTCGGCGATGAGGAGCCCACCGCCACTGCCGCCCTCCGGCCCCATGTCGATGACCCAGTCGGCCGTCTTGATGACGTCGAGGTTGTGCTCGATGACGATGACCGTGTTGCCGGCGTCGACGAGCCGGCCGAGGACGCCGAGCAGCTTGCGGATGTCCTCGAAGTGCAGGCCGGTGGTGGGCTCGTCGAGCACGTAGACGGTGCGACCTGTGGATCGCTTCTGCAGCTCGGAGGACAGCTTGACGCGCTGTGCCTCGCCGCCGGACAGCGTCGGAGCCGGCTGTCCCAGCCGCACGTAGCCGAGGCCGACGTCGACCAGGGTGCGCATGTGCCGTGAGATCGCCGGGATGGCCTCGAAGAAGTCGACGGCCTCCTCGATCGACATGTCGAGCACGTCGGCGACCGTCTTGCCCTTGTAGTGAACCTCGAGCGTCTCGCGGTTGTAGCGGGCGCCGTGGCAGACCTCGCACGGCACGTAGACGTCGGGCAGGAAGTTCATCTCGATCTTGATCGTGCCGTCGCCCGAGCAGGCTTCACAGCGTCCGCCCTTGACGTTGAACGAGAACCGCCCCTGCTGGTAGCCGCGCATCTTGGCCTCCGGCGTCTGCGCGAACAGCTTGCGGACGTGGTCCCAGACGCCGGTGTAGGTGGCCGGGTTGGAGCGCGGCGTGCGGCCGATGGGCGACTGGTCGACGTGGATGACCTTGTCGATCTCCTCGGCCCCGCTGATGCTGCGGTGCCGGCCCGGGATGGCCCTGGCTCCGTAGATCTGCCGGGCCAGCGACATGTAGAGGATGTCGTTGACCAGCGTCGACTTGCCTGAGCCGGAGACACCGGTGACGGCGACGAACTGGCCCAGCGGGAACGTGACGTCGATGTCCTGCAGGTTGTGCTCGCGCGCGCCGTGGACGGTGACCTCGCGACCCTTCGTGCGGGGACGCCGGACCGCGGGGATGGGGATCGACTCGCGGCCGGAGAGGTAGTGCCCGGTGAGCGAGTCCTCACTGTTCAGGAGGTCCTCGACGGTGCCGGACACGATGACCTGACCGCCGTGCTCGCCCGCGCCGGGGCCGATGTCGACGACCCAGTCGCTGGTGCGGATGGTGTCTTCGTCGTGCTCGACGACGATCAACGTGTTGCCGAGGTCGCGCAACCGCACGAGCGTCTCGATGAGCCGGTGGTTGTCGCGCTGGTGGAGCCCGATGGACGGCTCGTCGAGCACGTAGAGCACGCCGACGAGGCCGGCGCCGATCTGGGTGGCCAGACGGATGCGCTGGGCCTCACCGCCGGAGAGCGAGCCGGCGGCTCTGTCGAGGCTGAGGTAGTCGAGTCCGACGTCGAGCAGGAAGCGGAGCCGCTCGTGGATCTCCTTGAGCACTCGCTCGCCGATCTGGCGTTCGCGATCGGTCATCTCCAGGGACGACAAGTACTCGGCGGCTGCACGGATGGACAGCGCCGAGACCTCGGCGATGTTCTTGGGCCCGTTCTCCTCGCTGTTCAGCAGCACCGCGCGGATGACGGGCTTGAGGCGGGTGCCGTCGCAGACCGGGCAGGGCACCTCGCGCATGAACCCTTCGAGCCGTTCGCGGCTGGTGTCGGACTCCGTCTCGGCGTGGCGCCGTTCGAGGTAGGAGATCGCGCCCTCGAACATCGTGTAGTACGACCGCTCACGGCCGTACCGGTTCTTGTAGCGGACGTGCACCTTCGTGGGGTGGCCGCGCATGAGAGTCTCGCGCACTTCTTCGGACAGAGAGCCGTACGGGGCGGCGGTGCTGAAGCCGAGCTCGTCACCGAGCGCGCCGATGAGCCGGGAGAAGTACTCCGAGACGTGCGCCGACGACCACGGCGTGATGGCGCCTTCGTCGATCGACTTGGAGTGGTCGGGGACGACGAGGTCGGGGTCGACCTCCATGCGCGTGCCGAGGCCGTGGCACTCGGGGCAGGCGCCGAACGGGGCGTTGAACGAGAACGACCGCGGCTCGAGCTCGTCGACGGCCAGCGGATGGTCGTTGGGGCAGGCGAGCTTCTCGGAGAACCGGCGGAGGCGTTGCGGGTCGTCGTCGGGCAGGTCGACGAAGTCGGCGAGGACGAGACCGTCGGCCAGGTTGAGCGCCGTCTCGACGGACTCGGTGAGCCGCTGCTTCATCGAGGCCTTGACCTGGAGCCGGTCGACGACCACGTCGATGGTGTGCTTCTTCTGCTTGGCGAGCTTGGGCGGCTCGTCGGCGAGGTTGTGCATGGTGCCGTCGACCAGCGCGCGACTGAAGCCCTGCGACTGCAGCTGGCGGAAGAGCTCGCCGTACTCCCCCTTGCGGCCACGGATGACCGGCGCCAGCACCTGGAAGCGCGAGTCGGCCGGCAGCGCCAGGATGCGGTCGACGATCTGCTGCGGCGTCTGCTTGGCGATCGGCTCACCGCACTCGGGGCAGTGCGGTCGGCCGGCACGCGCGTAGAGCAGGCGCAGGTAGTCGTAGACCTCGGTGATGGTGCCAACGGTGGATCGCGGGTTGCGTGACGTGGACTTCTGGTCGATGGAGACGGCCGGCGAGAGGCCCTCGATGAAGTCGACGTCGGGCTTGTCCATCTGGCCCAGGAACTGGCGCGCATACGCGGACAGCGACTCGACGTAGCGACGCTGGCCCTCCGCGAAGATCGTGTCGAAGGCCAGCGAGGACTTGCCCGAGCCCGACAGCCCGGTGAAGACGATGAGCGAGTCGCGCGGGAGGTCGATCGAGACGTCCTTGAGGTTGTGCTCGCGGGCGCCGCGGATGACAAGGCGATCGGTCACTGAGAAATCCTGAACTGGGTGTCGGGGTGGCCGTTCTCGGCCCTCCCCCATGATATCGAGGCACTCTGACAGAACACCTCGCGCCGCATGCTGGCAGGCTGACGACATGGACTACACCGGAGAGGTCGAGGTGGGCGGCCCGGCCGACACCCGCGAGGCCGGCGACCTCGTCATCACCAAGGTCGCCGTCGGCCCGCTGGAGAACAACGCATACCTCCTGCGCTGCTCGCTCACCGGTGAACAGGCGCTCATCGACGCCGCCGACGAGGCGGACACGTTGCTCCGCGTGATCGGCGACGGCGGACTGGCCCGCGTCGTCACCACCCACTGGCACCCGGACCACTGGCAGGCCCTCTCGGCCGTCGTCGACGCCACCGAGGCGGAGACCATCGCCAGCGCCGTGGACGCCGAGAACATCCCCGTCCCCACCACCAACCCGGTCACCACGGGTGCGCGCGTGCGCGTCGGATCGTGCGAGCTGGAGGTCATCGGCATCGCCGGCCACACCCCCGGCTCGATCGTCCTCGCCTACGACGACCCCGACGGCATCGTCCACCTGTTCACGGGCGACTCCCTGTTCCCCGGCGGCGTCGGCAAGACCTGGTCCGCCGACGACTTCGCCACCCTCATCGACGACGTCGAGACCAAGCTCTTCGACCGCTTCGACGACGACACCTGGGTGTACCCGGGTCACGGGAACGACACGACGCTCGGCGCCGAGCGGCCTCACCTGACCGAGTGGCGAGCGCGGGGCTGGTAGAGGCACGCCGACCTACGATGTGACGACACATCTTCGAGGAGGAGCCATGTTCGCTCGAGTTGCCTACTGGGAGCCGATGCCCGACGACGACCGTCAGTGGGTCATCGATGCCGCGAAGACTGTGCCAGGCGTGCTCGACGCCTACCACCTGGTCGATCCACAGACCGGCAACGGGCTGTCTGTCGCGTTCTTCGAAGATGAGGTCGATGTGGCCAAGGTCAAGAGCGCCATCGGACTCAAGGCCGAAGAAATCGGCTGGCACGACGAGCCGCGTCCCGCGCCGAGCAGGGAGACGATCTACCGGGTCATCCGGCACGGCTGACAACTCACCAAGCGGCATGCGCCCCCGTCGTTCTAGAGTTTTCTCCATGAGGGAGTACGTACCCGGTATCGCGCTTGCCATGGTCACCGGGTGTGGCTTTGCCGGAATCGGCGGCCCGGACCAGGACGCGATCGATGCGGCCGAGTCGTTGACGTGCGCCGAGGTGCGATCGGGCATCGATGCGTTCAACGAGAAGGACTACGACGCCACGGTCGACCATTTCGAGAAGGCGACGGTGTTCGCGAAGCGTTACGCGGAGCTGAGCGAAGAGAAGAAGGCCGACGACCTGCTCGAGGCCGTCGAGTACTACGCGACGCTGCCGGCCGAGGACTACCGCGACGCGTTCGCCAACTCCCCGCGATTCCTCAGGTACAAGTCGATCACGCTGGGCCAGTGCGACTCGGGCACGTCGGCCTAGCCCTGACGTTGCGCTGAAATAGCCTGAATTCACAGGGTTTTCCACTGGTGGTCGAACACCTGTTCGAGTAGAATGGTGGCATGGATTCGGGGGTCACGATCGAGCGGCTGCGTGAGGCTGCACGTGCCCTGAAGTCCGGCGACTCCCGCACCAAGCTGAGGGCGATCCAGGCTGCGCAGGACGCACTGGATGCGGCGAAAGCGCACGAGCTGGCGGTGTTGCAGGAGTCGAAGGACTACGAGCTCGACGGCGCCTCGAGCGTCACCACCTGGGCCCGGAATGAGCTGCGTCTGGATGCCAAGGCGTCGAAGGCGTTGGTGCGGGCCGCGGTCACGATGCGTGACCTCCCGGCGGTCGGTCAAGCTGCTGCTGAGGGCCGGATCCGCCTCGATCATGTGGTGGTGTTCGGGTACGGGTTGAAGCACATCGGCGCCGAGGTCGTCAGTCAGTCGGAGGCTTGGTTGCTGGAGGTGGCGGTCAAGCATGAGCCGGCTGGGTTGCGGCAGGTGATGCGTGACCTGCGTGAGGCCATCTATCCCGACGAGCTCGACCAGGCCTGGATCGACGGCATGGACCGCCACGACATCCACGTCAACCCCGTCCCCGACGGCTGGCATGTCAACGGGTTCCTCGACATCACCACCGGCGCGAAGTTCCGCCAGGTCCTCGACACCCTCGGCGCACCGAGGGACGCCGACGACCAACGCCCAGGATCAGCACGACGGGTCGAGGCGTTCGACCGGATGCTCACCACGGTTCTGGAGTCCGGTTTGCCGTCGGACCAGGGCATCCGCCCGCAGCTGTCGATCATCGTCGACACCCACGGCCCGTCAGCCCGGTTGGCGGGGTTCGGGTCGATCGGCCCCAAGCTCCTCGACTACCTCACCTGCCTGTCCGACCTCACCACCATCACCACCGACGGCAACGGCCCGCAGGCGAAGGTGTTGAACGTCGGCCGCACCCGACGCCACGCCAACCGCCAACAACGCCGCGCGATCATCACCCGCCAAGGCGGCGAGTGCGCCGCACCCGGATGCCACCACACCCACCTCGAGATCCACCACGTCACCTGGTGGTCCCACGGCGGCCGCACCGACCTCGACCAGATGATCGGCCTGTGCGTCCGCTGCCACCACCTCGTCCACCGCGAACGACTCAACATCACCGCCACCCAGGCCGGATTCGACTTCACCACCCAACACGGCACACCCATCGACCACCCACCCCGACCACGCATCACCTACCTGCCACCACAAGCAAACGGACGTACCAACCGGCGAGTTCCACTACGGACGTGAGTCGAGATCAGCTCAACGCTCGTTCGGCCTTCAGAACCGGACCGGGAGCTCGTCGACGCCATACACGAAGCTCAGGCGGCGGAAGTTCAGCTCCTCCTCCGGCTTGGCGAGGGCCAGGTCGGGGAAGCGACGGAACAGCAGCGGCAGCACCGTGCGGAGCTCGAGTTTCGCCAGCTCGGCACCGATGCATCGATGGATGCCGTGACCGAAGGCCAGATGGGCACTCTTGGGCACACGCAACGGATCGAAGCCCTCAGGATCCGGGCCGGCCGCGCTGGCGTCGCGGTTGGCGCCGGACAAGGAAGCGAGCAGCACGTCGCCCTTCTGGATGTGCTGTCCGAACAGCTCCATGTCCTGCTTGGCGAACCTGGGGAACGCCACTTGCACGACTGCGAGGTAGCGGAGCAGCTCGTCGACGATGCGGTCGACCTGCTCCGGAGACCCGTCGCGGATCAAGGCCGCGTGCTCGGGATCGCGCAGCAGGACAATCGTGCCGAGCGCGATCATGCCGGCCGTCGTCTCGAACCCTCCGGTGAAGATGCCGTCGGCAAGGCCGGCGAGGTCGACGTCACTGATCGCATCGCCCTGCTCGCGGATGATCTGCCCGAGCAGGCCGGGACCAGGTGCCAGGCGTTGACGCGCGACCGCGTCGAACAAGAACTCCCGCTGCGCCGACACCGCACCGAACGCCGCGCCGCCGAAGGTGGCGTCGAACCGCGCGCTGCCGAGCTTCGCGAACGCGTCCCGATCCTCGTAGTCGAGGCCGAGGAGCGCGCAGATCGTCTGGAACGGCACCGGGAACGCCACTTGCTTGGCGAGGTCGACCGGTGACCCGAGCGCCTCCATCTCGTCGAGCTGTCCGCCGACGATCTCCTCGATGATCGGCACCAGCCGGGCGAGCCGACGCATCGTGAACTCGGGGGTGACGATCTTGCGCAGCCGCGTGTGCAGTGGTGGATCGGTGAAGCCCAGTCCGCCGATGTCGTCGGAGGAGGCAGGACCGTCACCGTTGAAGAGATGGCGGATGTCGCTGCTGTAGCCGTCGCGAGCGGTCAGCACGGTGCGCGACTCCTCGTAACCAGTGATGAGCCAGACGCGGAAGTCGACGAACGGCATGGGCAGCCGGTACAACGGGCCGCGGCGACGCAGCTCGGCGATGCGGGGAATCGGATCGGTGCCGATCCGCAGCAACGGAACCTTCGTGGGCTCAGGGATGAACGCGACGCGCGAGAGGTCGATCCCCTTCTTGCGGATGCGGCGGACGGCGACGCGGCCGATCCAGCCGCCCACGAAACCCCGCAGATCCACAGTCACGCCTTGAAAATACACGTGCTGTTGCAGCGGGGCGGCGACCAATGCAGGGTGAGGGGGCGCCGTGTCATCCGCACACGGGGAATTTGAGGGGCATGGATGAGCACCGACACGGCCGACCAGTCCACCGAGCTGCGCCGGGTGATGGGGCCGAAGCTCCTGCTCCTCTTCATCGTGGGCGACATCCTCGGCACCGGCGTGTACGCGCTCACCGGTCAGGTCGCCGCCGAGGTGGGCGGCGCTGCCTGGCTGCCGTTCCTCGTGGCGTTCGTCGTGGCGCTGCTGACGGCGTTCTCCTACCTCGAGCTCGTCACCAAGTACCCTCAGGCCGCCGGCGCCGCCCTGTACGTCCACAAGGCGTTCGGCGTGCACTTCTTCACGTTCATCGTCGCGTTCGCGGTGATGTGCTCTGGCATCACGTCGGCGTCGACCGCGTCGCAGGCCTTCGCGTCGAACCTCGCGCTCGGCTTCGGCTGGGACGTGTCGAAGACGACGATCATGCTGCTGGCACTCGCCTTCATGGCCCTCGTGATGGCGATCAACCTGCGCGGCGTCGGCGAGAGCGTCAAGGCCAACGTCGTGCTCACCCTCATCGAGCTGACCGGCCTGGTCGTGGTGATCCTGGTGGGCATCTGGGCGATCGGCGGCGGCGATGCCGACTTCTCCCGCGTGATCGCGTTCGACACCCCGAAGGACAAGAACGTCTTCCTCGCGGTCACCACGGCGACGTCGCTCGCGTTCTTCGCGATGGTCGGCTTCGAGGACTCGGTCAACATGGCCGAGGAGTGCAAGGATCCGCCGGGCATCTTCCCAAAGATGATGCTGACCGGTCTCGGCATCACCGGCCTGATCTACGTCCTGGTCTCGATCTGCGCGGTCGCCCTGGTCCCGGTCGGAGACCTCGCCGCGAGCGACACACCGCTCACCCTCGTGGTCGAGCGCGGCGCGCCGGACATCCCGATCAAGGACGTCTTCCCGTTCGTCTCGATGGTCGCGGTGGCGAACTCCGCGCTGATCAACATGATGATGGCCAGCCGCCTGCTCTACGGCATGGGCAAGCAGGGCGTCATTCCGCGGTCACTGGCGAAGGTGCACGCGAAGAACCAGACGCCCTGGATGTCGATCCTGTTCACCACCGCGCTCTCGTTCGGGTTGATCGCGTACGTGTCGTTCGCCAGTGCTGACGCCGTCGCGGTGCTCGGCGGCACGACCGCCCTGCTGCTGCTCGCCGTGTTCGCGGTCGTCAACGTCGCGGTCCTGATCCTCCGCAAGGACACTGTTGACCACGACCACTTCCGCACGCACACCGCGATCGCCCTGGTCGGCGCGGCGGCCTGCCTCTACCTCGTGACGCCGTTGTCCGGGCGCGCCGGCGAGCAGTACCAGGTCGCCGGGCTGTTGCTCCTCGTCGGCCTCGTGCTGTCCGTGCCGATCTACCTGTACCGACGGGCCCAGGGCGAGAACGTCACGATCGACAACCCGGACGACATCGCCTGAGCCACGCGGTCGTCAGTCGGCGTCGACGACTCTCGTCTTGTAGAGACTCGCCGCTGCCGTGATCGCCAAGGTCACGACGATGACGCCGAGGCTGAGCAGGGTGGGGATCTCCGGGACCTTCACGTGCTCACCGCCGTTGATGAACGGCACCTCGTTCTCGTGCAGCGCGTGGAGCACGAGCTTCACGCCGATGAAGAACAGGATGAACGCCAAGCCCTGCGACAGGTAGATGAGGCGCTTCATCAGGTCGCCGAGCAGGAAGTACAGCTGGCGCAGTCCCATCAACGCGAACACGTTGGCCGTGAACACGAGGTAGGGCTCCTTGGTGAGCCCGTAGATCGCCGGGATCGAGTCGAGCGCGAAGATCAGGTCGGTCGTGCCGAGCGCGAGGATCACCAGGAACATCGGCGTCATCAGGCGCTTGCTGCCGCGCTTGACGTAAAGCTTGAGACCCGCCCAGCGGTCGGTCGTGTTCAGGTACGTGCGCGCGAACCGCACGACGGCGTTGTCACCGTCGTCGTCGTGCTCGGTGTCCCTGGCCAAGGTCCACGCGGTGTACACGAGGAACGCTCCGAACACGTAGAACACCCAGGAGAACTGGTTGATGGCCACGGCTCCGAGTGCGATGAAGATGCCGCGGAAGATCAGCGCCAGCACGATGCCGACCATCAGCGCTTCCTGCTGGTACTTCCGGGGCACGTTGAAGCTGGCCATGATGATGATGAAGATGAACAGGTTGTCGACCGACAGGCTGTACTCGGTGAGCCAGCCGGCGAAGAACTCGATCCCGAACTGGCCGCCGTGGAAGTTCCACACCCAGATGCCGAAGGCCGCAGCGAGCCCGACGTAGATCGACAGCGCGATGGCGCACTCGCGCATCGTCGGCTCGTGGGGCCGCCGAGCGATCACCACGACGTCGAACAGCAGGACGGCGATCGTGACCCCCACGGTGACCAACCACTCGAGCTGTGAGACGTGCATCAGGGTTTCCTCCGGTCGTCGACAACGCCGGAGGTCTCTCCCGCCGCCCCGTTCACATCAGTACAAGCGGCCCGCAGCACCGGTCGTCCGATGACGGTCGACGTGATGACGACACCGCGGCGAAGGAATACTCCCCTCCGCGGCCCAGTGTGTCAGGTGCCGGGAACCCGCTAGACGCCGGCTTCGAGCATGCCGCGGAGCTCCTTCTTGAGGTCGCGGATCTCGTCGCGGATGCGGGCGGCCACCTCGAACTGGAGCTCGGCGGCGGCGGCGTGCATCTGCTCGCTCATCTGGTCGATGAGATCGGCCAGGTCGCCGGACGGGAGGCTGGCGAGGTCGGCGGTGTGCTGGCCGAGCGGAACCGGTGCTCCCTTGCGTCGGCGGTCGCCCGTGGCGGCGAGCAGCTTCGACGTGTCGGCGTCCTCGCGGGCCAGCAGGTCGGTGATGTCGCCGATCTTCTTGCGCAGCGGTGTGGGGTCGATGCCGTTCTCGAGGTTGTAGGCGACCTGCTTCGCGCGGCGCCGGTTGGTCTCGTCGATCGCCGACTCCATCGAGTCGGTGACCCGGTCGGCGTACATGATGACCTGCCCCGACACGTTGCGCGCCGCGCGGCCGATGGTCTGGATGAGCGACCGGCCGGAGCGCAGGAAGCCCTCCTTGTCGGCATCGAGGATGGCGACCAGGCTCACCTCGGGGAGGTCGAGGCCCTCGCGCAGCAGGTTGATGCCGACGAGCACGTCGTACTCCCCCATGCGCAGCTCACGCAACAGCTCGATGCGCCTGAGGGTGTCGACCTCGCTGTGCAGGTAGCGCGTACGGATGCCTGCCTCGAGGAGGTAGTCGGTGAGGTCCTCGGCCATCTTCTTGGTGAGCGTGGTGACGAGGACGCGTTCGTTGCTGTCGGTACGGGTCTTGATCTGGCCGATGAGGTCGTCGATCTGCCCCTTGGTGGGCTTGACGATGACCTCGGGATCGATCAGGCCGGTGGGCCGGATGATCTGCTCGACGACGTCGCCGTCGACCTTCTCCATCTCGTACGGCCCGGGGGTGGCCGACAGGTAGACGGTCTGGCCGATGCGCTGGAGGAACTCGCCCCAGGTGAGCGGCCGGTTGTCCATGGCACTCGGCAGCCGGAACCCGTGCTCGACCAGCGTGCGCTTGCGCGACATGTCGCCCTCGTACATGGCCCCGATCTGCGGGATGGTGACGTGCGACTCGTCGACCACCAGCACGAAGTCCTCGGGGAAGTAGTCGAGCAGGCAGTTGGGTGCCGAGCCGGCCGAGCGGCCGTCCATGTGGCGTGAGTAGTTCTCGATGCCCGCGCAGGTGCCGATCTGCTGCATCATCTCGAGGTCGTAGGTGGTGCGCATGCGCAGCCGCTGGGCCTCGAGCAGCTTGCCCTCACCCTCGAGCTCGGCCAGCCGTTCGCCGAGCTCCTCCTGGATGGTGTCGATGGCCCGCGCCATGGTCGCCGCGCCGGCGGCGTAATGGGTGGCGGCTCCGACGTAGAGCTCGGTGTCCTCGCTCAGCACTTCGCCGGTGAGCGGGTGGAGCGTCATGAGTCGTTCGATCTCGTCGCCGAAGAACTCGATGCGCACCGCCATCTCCTGGTAGACGGGGAAGATCTCGATCGTGTCGCCCTTGACCCGGAACGTGCCGCGCGTCGACGTGACGTCGTTGCGGACGTATTGGCCCTGCACCAGCGTGCGCAGGAGGTCGTCGCGCGACATCTGCTCGCCGACCCGGAAGCCGATCATGCGGTCGAGGTACTCCTGGGCGGAGCCGAGGCCGTAGATGCACGACACGCTGGCGACGACGATGACGTCGCGCCGGGTGAGCAGTGACCAGGTGGCCGAGTGCCGCAGCCGCTCGACCTCCTCGTTGACCGAGGAGTCCTTCTCGATGTACGTGTCGGACTGCGGGACGTACGCCTCGGGTTGGTAGTAGTCGTAGTAGGAGACGAAGTACTCGACCGCGTTGTGGGGCATGAGCTCACGAAGCTCGTTGGCGAACTGGGCGGCCAGCGTCTTGTTGGGCAGCATCACCAGCATCGGCCGCTGGAGGCGCTCGGCCAGCCACGCCGTGGTGGCCGTCTTGCCGGTACCGGTGGCACCCATGAGCACGACGTCCTGGATTCCACCGGTCATCCGCTTCTCGAGCTCGGCGATGGCGGCGGGCTGGTCGCCCGCGGGTTGGTACTCGGAGACAACCTCGAAGGGCGCCACCTGGCGTTGCAGCTCGGACAGCGATCTCATTCCATCCAGCGTACGTGGCTGGGCTGACAAGTTCTCCGTGCTGATCGACGAGGCGCCGTCGATGGCGCATGGGCCGGGACTACCCTGACGACATGCCTCCCTCTGATCGGCGGGCGGCGCGGAGGCAAGAGATCCTCGCGGCCACACGCCGACTTTTCGACGAACGCGGCGTGCGCGACGCTCAGATCGAGGACATCGCCCAGGCGGTCGGCATCAACCGGGCCATCATCTACCGGCACTTCTCCGGCAAGGAAGAGCTCTTTGCCATGACCCTCGTCGGATATCTCGACGAAGTGGATGCCAAGCTCGCCACCGCCGGCGGCTCCTCGGACGGCCCCTCGGATCGCCTGGTCGCGATCGTGCACGCGTTCCTCGACTACGGCGAGGAGCACCCGGCGTTCGTCGACTGCGCGCAGGCCCTCCTGCGTCGTCGCGGCGACGAGCTGATGAAGGAGGTCAGCGAGGACGTGATGCTCGGGCTGGGTCGTGCCATGTCGTCCTGCATGGCCCACCTGGTGAGCGTGCTCGAGGACGGCACGAAGGAGGGTGTGTTCGACGTGCCGAACCCCCGCCTGGTGGCGAACATCTTCTACACCCAGGCGCTGGGCGTCCTGAACCTCGCGACACTGCGCATCGCCGTGAGTGCCCTCGACCCCGGACGTCCCCGAATCGATCCGGTGTCGTTCGACGAGGTCAAGGACTACGTCGCCCAGTCCGCCTGCGCGATGGCGCGCGGCCCGGCGTCCGTGCGCTAGGCCGCCTCGAGGATGGCAACGACACCCTGCCCGCCGGCCGCGCAGATCGAGATCAGGCCGCGGCCCGACCCCTTCTCGTGCAGCAGCTTGGCGAGGTTGGCGACGATGCGCCCGCCCGTGGCCGCGAACGGGTGCGCGGTCGCGAGCGAGGATCCCTTGACGTTGAGCTTGCTGCGGTCGATGGAACCGAGCGGCTCGTCGAGGCCCAGGTTCTCCTTGCAGAAGGCCGGATCCTCCCAGGCCGCGAGGGTCGTGAGCACCTGGCCGGCAAACGCCTCATGGATCTCGTAGAAGTCGAAGTCCTGCAGGGTCAGTCCCTGGCGCGCCAGCATCCGCGGCACGGCGTAGGCCGGAGCCATCAGCAGGCCTTCGGCACCACTCACGTAGTCGACAGCAGCGGTCTCGTAGTCGATGAGGTGCGCCAGCGGCGTCCAGCCACGGCTCTCGGCCTCTTCGTCGGAGGCGAGCAGCACGGCGGAGGCGCCGTCTGACAGCGGTGTGGAGTTGGCCGCCGTCATCGTGGCGCCCTCGCCCTTGCCGAAGACGGGCTTGAGCTTGGCCAGCTTCTCCATCGAGGAGTCGGCTCGCAGGTTGTTGTCGCGCTCGACGCCGAGGTACGGGGTCACGAGGTCGTCCTGCCAGCCCTCGTCGTACGAGGCGGCGAGGTTGTGGTGTGACGCCACGGCGAGCTCGTCCTGGGCCTCACGGGTGATGCCCCAGTGCTTCGTGGTGATCGCCTGGCTGTCGCCCATCGACAGGCCGGTGCGCGGCTCGGCGTTCCGGGGCTGGTCGGGCGCGAGGTACTGCGGGCGGATCTTGGCGATCGCGGCCAGGCGACCCTTGTTGTCCTTCGCGCGGTTGGCCTCGAGCAGGATCTTGCGCAGCTTGTCGCCGACGGCCAGCGGGGCGTCCGACGTGGTGTCGGAGCCGCCCGCGATGCCGAACTCGATCTTGCCGAGGGCGATCTTGTTGGCGACCTGGATCGTCGCCTGGATGCCGGTGTCGCACGCCTGCTGGATGTCGGCGGCCGGCGTCTCGGGTGAGAGGCGCGAGCCGAGCACGGTCTCACGAGCCAGATTGAAGTCGCGGCTGTGCTTGAGCACGGCACCAGCGACGAACTCACCGGCGCGCTCGCCTTCGAGGCCGAAGCGCTCGACGAGCCCGTCGAGGGCCGCGGTGAGCATCTCCTGGTTGGACGCGTTGGTGTAGACGGTGTTCGAGCGGGCGAACGGGATGCGGTTGCCGCCGATGATGGCGACCGGACGCACTTTGCCGCTCGGGGTCGGGGTTGGCTTCGCCATGAAGGCTCCTCGCAGTTTCGGGGGTGTTCTCAGTCTGGGACGATGGCGGCGTGTGCGCATCGCCACATGAGTGGACTGGTCCTGTCACACGAGGTTACAGTTTCACGACACATTCAGATACCGATGGTATGCGAGAGATAGGACACATCCGCAATGACGGATCGTTACCAGGACCTGGCCCACAACCCGATCGGCAAGTTTGTGGTCAAGAACCTGGGTCTGCCGAACCCCCCGTACCTCGAGCGCTATGAGGGTGGACCACTGGTGAAGGGCACGGTCCTGACCGGAGCGGCCACGCAGACTCCGGTCGCCAAGGCCGTCACGGCTGCGCTCAAGGCCGCGCGGATCGAGGCCACCGGCGTCCGCGCCGACTCCAAGAAGTACAAGGGTCTCGTCTTCGACGCCACGAGCATCGACTCGACCCAGGGGCTGGTGTCGTTGCAGGAGTTCTTTTCCCCCGTCCTGCGCCAGCTGGAGGCGTGCGGACGCGTCGTCGTCATCGGCGCCCTCCCCGAGGAAGCCACGTCGGAAGGCGCGGCCATCGCCCAGCGCGCCCTCGAGGGGTTCACCCGCTCGCTCGCCAAGGAGGTCGGCAACGGCAGCTCGGCGAACCTCGTCTACGTGGCCAAGGGCAGCGAGTCGGCGATCGGATCCACGCTCGAGTTTCTGCTCTCCCCCAAGTCGGCCTACGTCTCCGGCCAGGTCGTCCGCATCGGTCTCACCGATCTCAAGGACGCCGACGCCGTCGCCGACCAGACCAAGCCGTTGGCCGGCAAGGTCGCCCTCGTCACCGGCGCCTCGCGTGGCCTCGGTGCCGCCGAGATCCGCACCCTGCACCGTGACGGTGCCACCGTGGTCGGCCTCGACGTGCCGCCGCTCGAGGCGGACCTGAAGGCACTCACCGACGAGCTGGGCGGTGGCGCGATCACGCTCGACATCACCGCCGACGACGCCCCGAAGGAGATCGCGAAGTACGTCAAGCAGCACCACGGCGGCGTCGACGTCATCGTGCACAACGCCGGCATCACCCGCGACAAGCGGCTGCGCAACATGACGCCGGAGAACTTCGCGCTCGTGGTCGACATCAGCGTTGGCGCACCACAGCGCATCACCGACGAGCTGCTCGACCAGGGCCTCATCCGTCAGGGCGGACGCATCGTCGGCATCTCCTCGATCGCTGGCATCGCCGGCAACAACGGCCAGACGAACTACGGCTCGGCCAAGGCCGGCGTCATCGGCTGGATCACCTCGCTCAGCAAGCGGGTCGCCAAGGACGGAATCACAGCCAACGCGATCGCTCCGGGGTTCATCGAGACCGACATGGTCAAGACCATCCCGCTCGGCATCCGCGAGGCCGGCCGCCGCATGAACTCGATGTCACAGGGCGGACAGCCGATCGACGTCGCCGAGGCCATCGCCTGGTACGCCAACCCCGGCTCGTCCGCGGTCTCCGGCAACGTCGTCCGCGTCTGCGGCCAGAGCCTGCTGGGTGCGTGACATGACGACCCGGTCGTTCGACAAGGCGCCGTCGACGGCGCCCCTGATGCTCAAGGCCGTGCTGCCCGCCATTCCCGTCATCGGCGGGCTGCCCGGCATCAAGCACGGCAGCAGCACCGTGCCCGACCTGGTGCTCGAGCGACGCGGCGTCGGCACCGACCCGAAGCACCTCGAGAGATACAACGAGGTCTGCGGGTTCGCACGCACTGACACGCTGCCGGCCACGTACCCGCACATGGCGGCCTTCGCGCTGCACATGACGCTGATGACCGACACCGCGTTCCCGTTCGCACCGGTCGGCCTGGTCCACCTGCGCAACCGCATCACCCAGCACCGGCCGATCAGGATCGACGAGACCTTCGACGTCTCGGTGACGGCGGCCGACCTCCGCTCGCACCCCAAGGGCCGTCTGGTCGACCTGCTCACGAGCGCGAGCGTCGGCGGCGAGGTCGTGTGGGAGGAGGTCACCACCCTGTTCTCGCGAGGCCGCGAGGGTGCCGAGGAGGAGACCTCGCCTCCGCTGGCCAGCGTCGAGGCACCTGAGGGTGTCGTCCAGTGGAAGCTCGGCGGCGACCTCGGCCGTCGCTACGCGGCGGTCTCGGGCGACCGCAACCCGATCCACCTGTACCCGATCACCGCGAAGGCCTTCGGGTTCCCGCGCAACATCGCCCACGGCATGTGGACCAAGGCTCACGCCTTGGCGGCGCTCCAGAACCGGCTGCCGGACGCCTACACGGTCGACGTCGAGTTCCAGAAGCCGATCCTGCTGCCGGGCACGGTGGTGTTCGGCAGTCGTTCGGACGGCGGGGTCACCACGTTCGGCGTCACCGCCGCGCGCAAGCCGTCGACGCACCTGGTGGGCCGGATCTCAGCCTCGTGACGCGACCTGTCACTTCTCGTTACACCTTCCCGGAGGACCACATGCCCACACGATCGACCGTTGCTCGCCTGCTCGGATCCGCTCTCGTCCTGACGAGCCTGACGCTGGTGGGTCCCTCACCTGCTGCGGTCGGTGCGACCCGGGCCGAAGGCCTCCAGGCAGCAGAGCCCGCGAGCCTCGTCAGCGCCCCCGCGAGCGGGTGGACCCCCCGTCCTGAGGACTTCCCGAAGACCGTGACCCAGACGGACGTCAAGATCCCGATGTCCGACGGCGTCGTCCTCCGGGCCGACGTCAAGCGGCCCGCCGACGCGTCGGGTCAGGCGATCGCCACACCGCTCCCGGTGCTGGTCACCATCACGGCGTACAACAAGACCGTGCTCGCCACCGGCGGTGGCGGACTGGCGGGGGCTGACCCAGGATTCCTGGTCAAGCGCGGCTACGTGAACGTCACCGTCGATGCTCGCGGCACGGGCTCGTCCCGCGGACGGTGGAACGCGTTCGGCGCCCGCGAGAACAAGGACGGCGGCGAGGTCATGGAGTGGGCCCACTCCCAGCCGTGGAGCAACGGCACCACCGGCATGACCGGCCCCTCGTACATGGGCATCAGCCAGCTGTGGGCCGCCTCGGCCAAGCCGACCGGCTTGAAGGCGATCTTCCCGCAGGTTCCCGGCGCGGACGTCTACCGCGACATCGTGGCGTCCGGTGGCCAGCTCGACGTCGGTTTCATCCCCCTGTGGCTCGGCCTCGTCACGTTCACCGGGCTCATCCCGCCGGCGTTCACCCCGAGCGAGCCACTGTCGGCGATCGGCGCCCTGGTCGACCACCTCGTGGCGGCCGGCACGTTCACCTCACCGCTGCTCGTCAAGGCTGCCCTCGGCGGCGACCCGAACTACGACGGCCCGTTCTACAAGGAGCGGTCGGTCATCAACGTCGCCGACCAGATCGACGTGCCCGCGTTCTTCGTCAGCGGCGAGTACGACCTGTTCCAGCGTGGTACGCCGCTGCTGTTCGAGAACCTCCGGAAGCGCGGCGTCCCGGCCAAGATGATCGTCGGTCCGTGGGACCACCTGCAGGCCTCGTCCGGCAAGGAGATCGCCAAGGCCGGCTACGGCACGCTCGGCGAGCTCCAGCTGCGGTGGTTCGACCACTGGCTCAAGAACCAGCCCGACGCGGCCCTCGACTCGGACATCCCGAACCTCACGTACTTCGACCAAGGACCCGACACGTGGCGGACCTCCTCGGAGTGGATCACCCATCAGCAGGCCTCGAGCTTCCGGCTGTCCGGCTCCGCCACCAACGGCAAGCCGGCCGCTCTCACGTCGGGAGCCTCGCAGGACGGCGTCTCGAACGTCCTGCCCGTCCCGGTCGCCGGGCTCTGCACCCGCTCGGCCAACCAGTGGACCGCGGGTGTCGTCAACCAGCTGTGGTCCCGCAATCCCTGCCTCAAGAACAACCGGGTGAACGACAAGCTCGGCGTCGTGTTCCAGACCGATCCGGTGACCTCGCCGGTCAAGATCCAGGGACCGATCAACGCCCACCTCTTCGCCTCCAGCAACAGCGGTGACGGCATGCTCTCCGTCGCGGTCGAGGACGTCGCACCGAACGGGAAGGTCAGCCGGCTCACCGGCGGCTGGCAGGTGCTGTCGCACCGCAAGCTCGACGAGTCGCGCACCCGCTACATGGACGGCAAGATCATCCAGCCGTACCACCCGTTCACGCGGGCCGACCAGAAGAAGCTCGGCCGCGGCGAGGTCGCACCGATCGACGTCGAGGTGTTCCCCACCGCGGCGACGATCCGGCCCGGCCACCGGTTGCGACTGGCCGTCCAGGCGTTCGACATCCCCCACCTGCTGCCGGCAGCTCACCTCGCCGTGGGCACGCTGACCGTGATGAAGGTGCACACGTCGGCGCAGTACCCGTCGGAGCTGACGCTGCCGACGGTTCCCTGACGGGGCTCAACTGTTGGGCCTCAGCGGGCCGGGTCGACCCGCCGGATGAGGCCCTCTTGGGCGATGGTGGCGACCAGGAGGCCGTCCTCGCTGAACACCCGACCGATGGCGAGTCCACGGGCCCGTGACGCCGATGGCGAGTGCTGGTCGTAGAGGAACCATTGGTTCGCCGCGGCCGGCCGGTGGAACCAGATGGTGTGATCGAGCGAGGCCACCTGCACGTCCGGCGAGCTGACCACTCGATCGTGCGGAAGGAGCGTGGGGCCGAGCAGGGTGAGATCGGAGAAGTAGGTGAGCACGGCATTGCGGAGCCGGCGGTCGTCGGGCAGCGTGCCGGCGAATCTGAACCACAGGCGCTGCGTCGCCGGGTCGTCGCCCCTGGTGACCAGCCGAGCGTCGATCGCCGACCACTCCTTGACCCACCAGTCGGCGGCCTCGGGATTGACGGCGCGGATGACGTCGGGCAGGGGCGTGCACTCGTCCGGCGGCGGGACGTCCGGCATGTCGTCCTGGTGGTCGAACCCCTCCTCGACCTTCTGGAACGAGGCCGTCAGGTAGTAGATGATCGCGCCGTGCTGACGCGCCGCGACCCGACGCGTGGTGAACGATCCGCCGTCGCGGACGTTCTCGACGTCGTAGATGATCGGGATGCTCAGGTCGCCGCCGAGCAGGAAGTAGCTGTGCAGCGAGTGGACGTGTCGCTCGTCCGGCACCGTGAGCTGCGCAGCCACCAAGGCCTGAGCTGCGACCTGCCCGCCGAAGACCCGGATGAAGCCGGTGTTCTCCAGCTGCCGGCCGCGGAACAGCCCCTCGTCGAGCTTCTCCAGGTCCAGCAGGTCGATGAGCTCAGTCAGGGTCGCAGGCACGGCCACACCCTACCGAGATGACCTGGGATCAGCGCTCGTCGTTCTTGCGTTGGCGCGCGAGGAACTTCTCGAACTGGTCGGCCAGCTCGTCGCCACTGGGGATCGACTCGTCCTCGGCGAGCAGGGACTGCGCGGCACCCCGGGTGAAGGCGTCGTACTGCTCCTCGAGGCCGGACAGGACGTTCTCGCCGTCCTGGTCGGCGATCTGCTGCTCGATCTCGGCGATCGCCTCGCCCTGGGCGGCCCGCAGGCTGTCGTAGTCGAGCTGGAGGCCGAGCCGGTCGACGACCGCGTCGAGCAGCGCCACGGCGGCGGTCGGGTAGTCGACCTGGGCGAGGTAGTGCGGCACGTGGACGACGTAGCCGGCAGCGTCGAGTCCCCGCTGCGCGAACCGGTACTCCAGCAGCGACTGCACGGACGACGGGACGCGGACCTCGGCCGACCACAGGTTCTTGCGGTCGACGAGCTCGGGACGCGACCCGTGCGCGGTGATCATGGCGGGACGGGTGTGCGGGACACCCATCGGCACAGCGCCCAGACCGAGCGTGAGCGGGACGTCGAACTCCTCGACGACCTCGCCGATGCCGTCGATGAACGACTCCCAGCGGAAGTCGGGCTCGGGTCCGGCGAGCAGCAGGTACGGGGTGCCGGCCTGGTCGTGCTCGAGCAGGATGTCGAGCGAGGGATCCTCGTAGTCCTGGTAGTGGTCGGACTGGAAGGTGATGAACGGGCGGCGGGCGCGGAAGTCGTAGAGCTCGTCGAGGTCGAACCGGCGCACGACCTCACCCTTGCCGGTGCGCAGCTGTGACGCGGCGAGCCGGGGTGCGGCACCCGCGGTCAGGAAGCCGTCGAGCGCGTGGATGAGAACGGGTCGGTCGGGAGACGTCGATTCCTCGTCGTCACGCTTGTTGGGCCACTTCATCGTCAGCGCCTCACTCGTCCGGCTTATTCCGTCGGGACGCCACCACGATGTCGTCGGCGATCGCCTCGGGGGTGAGGCCCAGGCGGGTCAGGATGACGTCGCGCTTGGCGTGATCGAGGAATTCCTGCTCGATGGCATGGATCTGCACCAAGACGTCGGAGCCGGCGTCGCGCAGGGCCTGGGTGAACGCCGCTCCCACGCCGCCCTGACGTCCGTTGTCCTCGACCGTGACGACGAGCCGATGCTGTGCCGCCATCTCGACGACGGCCGGGTCGAACGGCTTGACCCACCGAGGGTCCACGACGGTGACGCCGAGGCCCGACTGCCTGGCGATCTCCGCCGCATCGAGGGCGACCTGCGCCAGAGAGCCCACGGCCAGCACGAAGACGTCGGGAACGTCGTCGAGGGCGAGCACGTCGGCATGACCCAGTCGCTCGATCGCAGGGACGTCGGGGCCGACGGCACCCTTGGCGAATCGCACGACCGTGGGCGCGTCGTCGACGTCGACGGCCTCGCGCAGGAGCTCACGCAGCTGGTTGCCGTCGCGTGGCGCCGCCAGGCGGAGGTGGGGCACGAGCTGCAGCAGCGACATGTCCCACATGCCGTTGTGGCTCGGTCCGTCCTCGCCGGTGACGCCCGCGCGGTCGAGCACGAACGTGACGCCGCACCGGTGCAGGGCGACATCGAGCAGCACCTGGTCGAAGGCGCGATTGAGGAAGGTGGCGTAGACGGCGACGACCGGGTGCAACCCACCCATGGCCATGCCCGCGGCGCTGGTGACGGCGTGCTGCTCGGCGATGCCGACGTCGAACACGCGGTCGGGGAACTTGTCGGCGAACGCGTCGAGGCCGGTCGGGTAGAGCATCGCGGCGGTGATGGCGACGACGTCGGGACGCCCGTCGGCGATGCGGACGATCTCGTCGCGGAACACGGACGTCCAGCCGGCCGGGGCGACGGCGACGGCGTCGCCGGTCTCGCGGTCGAACGGCGGCGCCTGGTGCATCTGGTCGTTCTCGTTGGCGACGGCGATGTCGTAGCCCTGGCCCTTGGTGGTGAGGGTGTGCACGAGCACCGGCCCGCCGAACCCGCGAGCCTGGGTGAGCGCGTGCTCGAGGGCCTGACGATCGTGGCCGTCGACCGGCCCGATGTACTTGAGTCCGAGGTCCTCGAACATGCCTTGAGGAGCGAGCGCGTCCTTGATGCCCTTCTTGATGGCGTGCAGGGCGTCGTAGGTGGCCGGCCCGACGCCGCGGGTGCGGTTGAGACGGTCCTTGATCGCATGGAGCGCCGGTTCGTACTTCGGGTTGGTTCGGATGGCGGTGAGCCGGTTCGCGAGCCCGCCGACGGTCGGGGTGTAGGAGCGGCCGTTGTCGTTGACGACGACCACGAGTCGACGGTCCTGGCCCGCGGCAATGTTGTTGAGCGCCTCCCAGGCCATGCCACCCGTGAGGGCGCCGTCGCCGATGACGGCGACGACGTGGTCGTCCTTGCCGAGGATCTGGTTGGCCTTCGCCATGCCGTCGGCGTACGACAGGCTGGTGGACGCATGGGAGTTCTCGACCCAGTCGTGCTCCGACTCGGCCTGGCTCGGGTAGCCGGACAGGCCGCCCTCCTTGCGCAGTGTCGAGAACTCGCCGGCGCGGCCGGTGAGCATCTTGTGCACGTACGACTGGTGACCGGTGTCCCAGACGATGCGGTCGCTCGGGGAGTCGAAGACTCGATGGATGGCCATGCCCAGCTCGACGACGCCGAGGTTGGGGCCGAGGTGGCCGCCGTTGGCCGCGACCGAGCAGATCAACAGCTCACGGATCTCCTCCGCGAGGCGGGTCAGCTCGTCATCGGAGAGCCGCCGCAGGTCGGCGGGTCCGTCGAGGGTGTCGAGCACGGCCATTCGGTCAGTCTAACGACTGCGGATGAACGTGCCGGTGAGGTCGACGAAGGCGTCAGGACCTGCCGAGATACCGGCCGCGGACGTGCGTGAGCACCTCCGTCGAGACCGTCTCGACGTGCTCGACGACGCCGTCGAGCAACAGCCCCCAGCCGACGTGACGAGGCGCCTCCGGCACCAGGCGGACGCCCAGCCAGCCCGCCGCATCGGCGAGCACCGGGCCCCACTCGGAGTCGCGCCACTCCCCCAGCGTGAACGGGCCGCCCGGCGCGGGCACGGTACCGGCGAAGGCCTCGGCGAGGTAGCCATGGTCCGGGCCGAGCACGTTCACGGTGAGCGTGGTCAAGGACTCGTCCCAGAGCGGCGACTCCTCGTCGACGAGTCCGAGCACGTGAGCCGGCTCGCCGGCGGCCACCAGAAGGGACGAGATCGTGAAGCCGCGCCGGTCGCGTCCTGACCCGGCTGCCCAGACCGTCACCGGGGCGGGCAGCTGACCACGGAGTCGGCGCAGCGGGTCGCGTTCGCCCTCGGGCGGCACGAACGGGTGCTCGGAATGGATCGTCACACCTGTCAGCGTACGAGCCGCCGCGGGAACCCGGGTCGCGTCAGGGTCGTCACCGATGGGTTCGCGGCGACATGGGTGGCATCGTCGATGACATGACGACGACAACGCTGACGAGGTCCGACCACCGCATGATCGGCGGAGTGTGCGCCGGCTTGGCCGAGCGCTTCGGCTGGAAGCCGAGGAACGTCCGGATCCTGTTCGTGCTCTCGTGCATCCTTCCGGGGCCGCAGTTCCTGATCTACATCGCGCTCTGGATCATCTTGCCCAGCCGCTACTGACCCTCAGGCCAGCTGGTTCTGGAACGCGTACGCGGCCGCCGCGGTGCGCGACGTCACGTTGGTCTTGGCGAAGATGTTGCTCAGGTGACGCGCGACGGTCTTCTCACTGAGGAACAGCTCGGCCGCGATCTCAGGATTGGTGCGTCCGGCCGCGACCAGCTTCAGCACCTCGAGCTCTCGCGCGGTCAGGCCGTCTGGTCGACCTGCACCGAGGAGGCGCTCGACCTCGCTGCGCGCGGGCACCGCTCCGAGCTCGTCGAACGTCCGCCCGGCCACGACGAGCTCGGCGCGGGCCGAGTCCTCGTCGCCCATCGCGCGGAACGCCTGTCCGATACGGGTTCGTGCCCACGCAGCGTGATACCTGGCGCCCAGGTCGAGCCAGGTGCGCCAGGCCAGGCGGAGGTCGGGCAGCGCGGCGGCGGGTTCGGAGCGGGCGAGGGCCACCGACCCCTTGGCGTACGTCGCCGAAGCGGACAGGGCCGCCGACCCGAAGCCGGCTGCGATCTGGTCGAGCTCGTCGGCGGCCGCATATGCAGTGTCGAGATCGCCGGCTGTGGTCAGGACCTCGACCGCGGCGATGAGCATGCGGCTCCGGTGTACGGGATCCGGAACCTCGTCGAGCAGCCGACGGACCACGGCGACCGCTGCCTCGACACGTCCTTCCGCCAGCCACAGCAGCGCCAGAGCAGGCTGCGGGTCGCGGCCCTGATCATCGGCTTGGTCGTAGGCCTCCGCCGCCGCCTTGGCGTCGCCCCGCAAGCGCAGCACCTCCCCGCGCTCGAAGTACACGTCGCCCATGCCGTCACGCTCGCCCAGGGACTCGTACCGCTCCTCGGCGAGCTCGAGCTCCTCCAGCGCCTGCGCCCATGCTCCCTGGAACCGCATGATCTGGGCCCGGTGCACGGACGACTGACCCGTGTACTGGACGAGGTCCGGCTGCTGCTCGCACCACTGGGTGAGCATCCGGGTCCAGTCCGTCATCCGGCGGATGTCGTCGATCTCCTGGCAAGCGTCGATCATCGTGCAGTAGATCCGGCCGGCCATGATCGACGAGACCTCCCCGGCAGCAACCAGGGCCATCGCCTCGTCCAGGAGCGCGAGCCCGTCGGGGACCCGGCCGGAGTAGATCAGCATCCGGCCTTGGCACACCAGGCCGATCGCGACGAGATCGGGTTCGCGATGCCGCCGTCCGGACTCGGCAACGGCCACCGCGAGCTCGAACCCCTCCTCGAAATGCCCACTGAAGATCTGCTGGAACATGAGCTGCATCTTGAGGAACCCGTGCTCCGCGACGTCGTCCGGCTCGGCGTCAAGCGAACGGGCGGCCCGCGCCTGCCAGCCCCGGGCTGCGGCCTCGTTGCCCGACTTGAGCAGCGCCATGGTCAGCCAGAGCGCGTCCCGCGCGGCGGCCAGGTTTTCGCCGTCGTCACTGTGCACCTGGAAGGACCGTTGCCACGCCTGCACGCATGTCTCCATGTCGCCGACGAGGAATGCGGCGGTGGCCAGGGCATGCAGATCCGCAGGATCGAGCGAGGCCAGGTCGGGTGCAGACAGCCGATCGCGGGCGGCCATCCATTCGTGACGACGAAAGGCCTCACGCCCGCGTATCAGCTCATCGACGATGTCCACCGAGACCTCCAAGCGAAGGCTACGCCCGAGAACCGCAGTCAGACAGTGCTGACCGCGGGTGCCGTCCGGGCGCTCATGCGCTTCACGATGTGCTCTGAGACGAAGGCCGAGTCCTTGACGGCGCCGACGATGAGCATCGACGCGGCGGCGTACTGGAAGCCGAGTCCACAGAAGTACAGACCCGGAGACCCGTTGGCGACGCCGCGCATCTCGGTGGGCCAGCCCGCTGCGTCGAAGATCGGCACGTCGATCCAGTCGAACGCCTGCTTGAAGCCGGTGCACCACACGACGTTCGTGACGTCGACGACGCGGTCGCCGTCGAGGACCGGCCGACCGTTCTCGACGCCGATGACCCGCTCCTGGAGCCGCTCGACGCCCCGGTCCTTCAGATCGGATCGCTTGACGCGCAGCGCCGGACCGCCGTGGAAGCGAAACTCCTCCATCTTCTTGCGACCGATCGGCGTCGACCGGTTCAGCACGCGCGTGAAGAGAAACAGCACGAGGGGGAAGACGACCTTGAACATCGGCGAGTCCAGTCGCGCCGGCACCTGGCCGCGATCTTTGCCGCACAGGATGGTCGCGTGGTCAGTCGCCAGCTCATAGGCGATGTCCATGCCGGAGTGGGACGCTCCGACCACGAGTACTGGTCCCGCGCGAAGCTGACTCGGGCGGCGGTACTCGCTCGAGTGCAGCTGCATGATCATCGGGTCGAGCTCGTCTGCGAAGTCGGGGATGAACGGAGTCCGTCCGAACGTCCCGGTGGCCACGACGACGTTGTCGGCCAGGATCGTGTCCTCGCCGCAGGTGGCGGCGTACCCGTCGCCATGGGCCGCCAGGCGGTCGACTCTGGTGTTCAGGCGGACCGGCAGGTCGAAGTGCTGCGCATAGGTCTCGAAGTAGTCCGCGACCTCGTCCTTGCCGGGGAACGACCAAGCCTTCCCCGGAAAGGGCAGGCCGGGCAGACCGTCGTACTTCGCCGGGCTGTAGAGCTTGAGCGTGTCCCACTGGCGCCGCCAGCCATCTCCGACGCGTTCGTTCGCGTCGACGACGAGGCAGTCGTGGCCAGTGAGCTGCAGGTTGCGAGCGGTCGCGAGACCGGCCTGGCCGGCTCCGATGATCAGCGTCTCGATGTGTTCGACGGACATGATGACCTCCAGGTGATGAGGTCTCTCACGCTAGGGATGGCGGCTCCTGACACGCATCGAGCGATCCACCCATTCCGTTTTCGGCCGATGGGTGGTTTCGCGCATCCGGGTATCGGTCAGAGCAGGCTGCGCAGCACGTACGGCATGATGCCGCCGTGACGGAAGTAGTTCGCCTCGCCGGGGGTGTCGATCCGCACGACACCCTCGAACTCGATGTCGCCACCGTCCTCTGGCACGGCCTTGACCGTCACGGTCCGGGGCGTGTCGCCGTCATTCAATGCGGTGATGCCGGTGACCTCGAACGTCTCCTCACCTGACAGGCCCAGCGAGTCGGCGTTCTCGCCCTCCGGGTACTGCAGAGGCAGCACGCCCATGCCGATCAGGTTGGAGCGGTGGATGCGCTCGTACGACTCCGCGATGACGACCTTGACGCCGAGCAAGGCCGTGCCCTTGGCCGCCCAGTCGCGTGACGAGCCCGAGCCGTACTCCTTGCCGGCGAGCACGACGAGTGGCACGCCCTCCTCGATGTACTTCTCCGACGCCTCGTAGACGGTGGTGACCTCGCCGTCACCGATCAGGTCGCGGGTGTAGCCACCCTCCGTGTCTGGAGCCATCTGGTTGCGCAGGCGGATGTTGGCGAACGTCCCTCGGATCATGACCTCGTGGTTGCCGCGGCGCGAGCCGTAGGAGTTGAAGTCGCGCGACTCCACCCCGTGGTCGGCCAGGTACTTCCCGGCGGGGCTGTCCTTCTTGATGGCGCCGGCCGGTGAGATGTGGTCGGTGGTCACGGAGTCGCCGAGCTTCAGCAGCACCCGCGCGCCGGAGATGTCCTCGACCGGCGACGGCTCGCGCTCCATGCCGTCGAAGTACGGCGGTTTGCGCACGTACGTGGAGTCGTCCGCCCAGGCGAACGTGTCGCCTTCAGGCGTCTCGAGGTTCTTCCACTGCTCACCCCCCGCGAAGACGTCGGCGTACTCCTTCGTGAACGTCTCGGGGTCCATCGACGAGGCGATGACGTCCTCGACCTCCTGCGGCGACGGCCAGATGTCCTTCATGAAGACGTCGTTGCCGTCGCTGTCCTGCCCGAGCGGTTCGTTGAGCAGGTCGACGTCCATCGACCCGGCCAGGGCGTACGCCACGACCAGTGGCGGCGAGGCGAGGTAGTTCATCTTGATGTCCGGGTTGATGCGTCCCTCGAAGTTGCGGTTGCCCGAGAGCACCGAGACGACAGCGAGGTCGCCCTCGTTGACGGCGTCGCTGACCTCGGGGATGAGCGGCCCGGAGTTGCCGATGCAGGTGGTGCAGCCGTAGCCGACGAGATTGAAACCGAGCTTGTCGAGGTACGGCGTCAGTCCGGACTTCTCGTAGTAGTCGGACACGACCTTCGAGCCGGGGGCGAGCGTCGTCTTGACCCACGGCTTGCGGGTGAGACCTTTCTCCACGGCGTTCTTGGCCAAGAGTGCGGCGCCGATCATGACCGTCGGGTTCGACGTGTTGGTGCACGACGTGATGGCCGCGATGGTCACAGCGCCGTGGTCGAGCTCGAACTCGGTGCCGTCCTCCAGTCTGACGCTCTGGGGGTTGCTGGCGCGCTTGCCGTCGGAGGGCGCCGTGGTCAGGCGCGGTGCGTTCCCGTTCTTGCCGTTGTCCGAGCTGCTGGGCGGATCCGACGCCGGGAATGACTCCTCCACTGCCGAGTCGTACTCCCCGATCGACTGCTCTTGGTCGTTGTCTACGTAGTCCTCGAGCGCGCTGCGGAAGGAGTCCTTCGCGTCCGTGATGGATACGCGGTCCTGCGGGCGCTTGGGGCCGGCGATCGATGGGACGACATCGCCGAGGTCGAGCTCGAGCTTCTCGGAGAAGCGCGGCTCCTTCTCGGCATCGTGCCACAGACCCTGGGCCTTCGCGTACGCCTCGACCAGCGCGATCTGCTCGTCGCCGCGGCCGGTGAACTTCATGTACTTGGTGGTCTCCTCGTCGATCGGGAAGACCGCGATGGTGGAGCCGTACTCAGGGCTCATGTTGCCGATCGTGGCGCGATTGGCGAGCGGTACCGCGCCGACGCCGTCCCCGTAGAACTCGACGAACTTGCCGACCACGCCGTGCTTGCGCAGCATCTCGGTGATCGTGAGCACAAGGTCGGTGGCGGTGGCGCCCTCAGGCAGCTCACCGCTCAGCTTGAAGCCGACGACCCGTGGAATCAGCATGCTGATCGGCTGACCGAGCATGGCCGCCTCGGCCTCGATGCCACCCACGCCCCAGCCGACGACGCCGAGCCCGTTGACCATCGTGGTGTGGGAGTCGGTGCCGACGCACGAGTCGGGGTACGCGACGGTGTCGCCGTCGTCGTCCCGCGTGAACACGACTCGTGCGAGGTGCTCGATGTTGACCTGGTGCACGATGCCGGTACCCGGGGGAACCACCTTGAAGTCGTCGAACGCGCCCTGGCCCCACCGGAGGAACTGGTAGCGCTCTCGGTTGCGCTCGTACTCGATCTCGACGTTGCGCTCGAAAGCCTCCGGCGTGCCGAAGACGTCGGCGATGACGGAATGGTCGATGACCAGCTCGGCCGGGGCGAGCGGGTTGATCTTGGTGGCGTCGCCGCCGAGGTCGGCCATCGCCTCGCGCATCGAGGCAAGATCGGCGACGCACGGCACACCGGTGAAGTCCTGCATGATGACACGCGCCGGAGTGAACTGGATCTCGATGCTCGGATCGGCATCGGCATCCCAGCCTGCCAGCGCTTCGATGTCGTCCTTGGTGATGTTCTCGCCGTCCTCGGTGCGCAGCAGGCCCTCGAGCAGCACCTTGAGACTGAAGGGGAGCGAGTCGACATCGAGTCCGTCGCCGGTCACCTGGTCGAGTCGATAGATCTCGTACGACTCCTCGCCGACCTCGAGGGTGTCCTTGGCGTGGAAGCTGTCCGCTGACATGTGAATCTCTCCTTCGCGCTGTCAGGCCCATCCTGCCCAGCGGGGTCGCCCGGCGCCATCTCAGGCCTGCCTTACCGGCACCGTCGACCAAAGTCTCTTGATATCAAGATACATGCTCGCGGGGAGAGTGCGACTGCAGCGCCGTCAGGAGAGACCGGGGAACTGCCAGAGCAGTGGCCAGTAGAACGCGACGTACGTGCTCGCGACTGCTGCGACGCCCAGGACCCCGACCACGTCGAGCGCCACGAGGGCTCGGCGTCGGCTCGACTTGGTCGTCGCGTCGGCACCCGTGGCCCGCACGACCTTGGTGCGCAGCAGCCAGTCGGCCAGGCCTCGTTCGGTGGGAAGCAGCAGTGGCACCAGGATCACGATGAGCGCCAGGTAGGCCGCGGCACCGATGTGCCACGCCTCCGGCGTCGCGCTGCGCAGCACCGTCGGCAGGCCGATCGGGATCGCGGCGGCGGCGAGATCAAGCAGCACGACCATGATCACGCCGCGCAGCAGTCCCCTGACCACGCCAGAGGGGGCTTCGTCGCCACGATCGACGACGGCGATGCCGCAGCGGTGCTTGCCGATGCTGTGGCCGCGCACGCCCTGCCGGTAGCCGTTGTTCCACAGCAGGAACAGCTCACCCGCGGCCAGACCGCTGAGCAGCAGGCCGTCGGAGAGGCCGATCGTCCAGTAGTCGGCCAGGCCGTCGACGATGGCGCGGACGACCGCGTAGACGGCCGCGCCGACGCTGAATGCGAGGCAGAACAGCAGGGTGTCCTGTGCCAATGCGTCGCGCCGCAGCTCCCGCACGGTCCTGTACTCGGACATGTCCTCACTGTGTCGCGATGGTCAGATTGATACAAGCACCGCAACAGTGAGTCATCGCATGGATCCGACGTAGCGGATCGCCGCCCGACCGTCGCGAACGCGGTCATCCCACGTGATCCCGGCTGCGAGCAGCAGGGCTCCGGCCGAGGCGATGAGGACCCAGCGTGGCAGCGCGAGGGCCGGCGGACCGACGTTGACCAGCACCAGGAGCGTCAGGACGAACCCACCGCCGACGAACGGCACCTGCCAGCGGCGCCAGGTGCCGACGGCCAGTGCGAGGGCGGCACCGATGCCGAGGAGTAGTGCACGCAGGCTGGTCGGCTCGTCGAGCGCCTGGGGCAGGCTCGGGAGCAGGGCCAGAGCCACTCCCGGCAGCAACGCCCGGACCGACCCGATGGTCTCCTCCTTGCGCATGGTCCACAGTCCGACGGCCAGGAGGAACGCGGCGAACGGCAGCGTGTAGGCCTCGACGACGTCGACATCACTCGCGGCGAGACGCAGCACGTAGGCGACGCCCAGCAGACCCGATCCAACCCACCGGTACCACGTGCGACGTGCTGACGTGAGCCCGAGGACGACCACGCCGACTCCGGCGATGGTGAACGCCAACGCCGCGAAGGCGATCGTCGACACGGAGCTGCCGATCACCAACCCGACGGTGCAGAGCGATGCGGAGGCGATCTCGACACCGAGATGGGCCAGGTCGTCACGCACCGCGAAGAGCGAGACCGCCAAGCCGACGAGAGCTGCGACGACGAGGGCGAGCGCCGTCCAACGGTCATCACCATCGATGAGCTCGAGCGCAGGACCCACCGTTCCGAGTCCCCAACCGGCGGCAACGAAGGCTGCTGCGCACCGGAGCGCGACAGCCTGGGTCTGCATGGCGATCACCGCGAGAACCAGAGCGGCTGCCGGCCAGATGATGACCGCCGCCGGCCACGACGACAGCGTCGAGAGCGGCGCCAGAGCGACCACAGCGGGTCCGACAAGGCGCCACCACGTCGAGCCTGGCAGGACGGCCAGCAGTGCGCCGCCTGCGACGAGGGCAACGCCGAGGAGCACAGCCGCTGGATCGAACGTCGCCAGCACCGCCCACGCTCCGACGACCGCGATGCACGACGCGACAGCCGGAACATGAACCCGGATGTCGCCGGACTCCGGCCATCGCCGTGCGCCGACGACCGCGACCGCGAGGCCGACCGTCACGAGTGCCGCCACCCACCACGCGCCGGTCTCGGGTGCCGAGTCGGGCACGAGCCGGGTGGTGAGATCGTCGGCCCGGGGCGCCGTGGCACCCTCGGCTGCGACCGCCATGAGCCTCCCGACCCATGGCGCCGTGGCGAGCGCGAGTCCGGCGCCGCCGACCAAGACGGTGACGCGGGCTCCCTGGAACCAGGGTCCGGCCGCCGTGAACAGCCACGCGGCAGCAACCACCAGGCCTGCGACCACGACGTATCCCCCGCGCTCAGGCCACGCCTCCTCGACGGGCAACGCGATCAGGGTCGCGACCCCGGCCAGCGCGATCGCCGACGCGCCCAGCCGGGCGCGCTCGACGAGCACACCGGCGGCGATCGCCGCAACGACCACCAGCGCGAGAGAGAGGCCATGCGCATCGACGACCAGCTCACTCAACGAGGGGTGCTCGAACGCCTCGGCCACCGCGAAGCCCACGGCGAACAACCCGAAGAAGGCCGCGCCGGCGACGCAGATCCAGGCGCCGACGCGGGCGGAGCCGCGACGCAGCACCAGACCCACCGCGGCCACCACGGCGGTCGCCAGCACCGCCGGCCAGAACTCGTTGTCGCCAGACAGCGCGTCGGACAGCTCGGCCGCCAGGCTCCCGGCGGCGAACCAGGCAGCAGAGCCGGCGACGATCGACGGTGCCATGAGCTCCTTGCCCAGACGCCGGCGTCCCACCGGCACCACGAGCAGCGCAGCGACGATCACCAAGGCGGCCCAGGCGGAGGCCGACGCGCCGAACGGCCACGTGTCGAGGCCGGCCAGGCCCTGGTCCCGGGCAGCGAACCAGTCGAGGGTGAGCAGCCCGAGGAACACCGTCCACACCGCCTCCGAAGAGGCCCGCAGACCACGCCGGGTGACGAACGAGCCCAGGGCGCCGATCAGAGCGGTGACCGCCAGCAGCACGAGCGCGCGGCCGAGCACGCCGAGAGATCCCCACGAGACGGAGATGAAGATGCTGCCGGCCACGAGGATGAAGAGCGCACCGAGACCGAGCAGGACGGACCCCGTCGAGATCGTGCGCCGGGGTGGGGGCGGCGCCGCCGTGGGTGGGGCTTGAGGTACCTGCGCCGTCATGCTCGGCGCAGCCGGTGCAGTGTCAGGAGCGCCGGCAGCGTGCAGGCCTCGTGCACGCTCCACCCACTGGTCAGCGACGACGAGCGCCTGCCACGCCTGCTGGATCTCGTGCGTCGTCAGGTCGAGGCCGCAGTGCGGGCACGTCCTGGCCTGTTCGATCCGGCCGTGGCAGCTCGGACACACGCTGGCGTCGGCGAATCCCATGCACCCATCGTGGGGCAGTCAGGCGGGCACGAGAGTCGCGACACACTCGACGTGGTGGGTCATCGGGAAGAGCGCGAACCCGCGCAGGTGCTCGAGCCGGTACCCGAGGTCGGCGAACGTGGCGAGGTCACGGGCAAGGGCCGCGGGATCGCAGGCGACATAGACGACACGGCGCGGGGTGAGTGCGGCGATGCCGGCGACGGCGCGCTTGGCTCCGGTACGAGGTGGGTCGAGCACCACGACGTCTGCCGACCCGAACGGTCCCGACTCCAGGGCCTGCTCGACCGTCGCCCCGATGAGCCGCACCTGGGGTCGATCGTGCAGGTTGCGGCGGGCGTCGCGCGAGGCCCGGTGGTCTGACTCGACGCTCACCACCGTGCCCTGCTCCCCCACGGCGTCGGCCAGGAAGGACGTGAACAGTCCGACGCCGGCGTAGAGGTCGACGACGGTCTCTCCGGCACGCACCTCGGCGGCGTCGAGCACGGCGTCGACCAGCGTCACCGCGGCGGCCGGGTGCACCTGCCAGAATCCCGAGCCGGACACCCGCATGGCGTGGTCGCGAACCCGCTCGGTGAGTGCACCGCGTCCTCCTCGCACGGTGCCGTCGACCGCGACGACACCGTCGACCGCGTGCTCGACCGCGTCCGGGATCGTGGCGTCGGTGACCAGCAGCCGTTCGCCGGTCGACGAGACGATCGCCTCCACCGACTCGGCGTCCCACGTGCGGTCGAGCACGCGCGGCAGGTCGGGGTGCGCGATGAGGCACTCCTCGATCGGCACGATGTCGTGGGACCGATGACGCCGCAGCCCGGGCCGCCCCACGTCGTCGACGGCGAAGCCGACCCGGGTCCGCCAGCCGAGGTCGTCGGGCTCGACGGCCTCGACCTCTCCCTCCCAGGTCAGGCCGGCCAGCCGATCGAGCTGTTCGCGCACGACCGATGTGAGCAGCCTCCGCTGGCCCGCCGGCGAGACGTGCTGGAAGTCGCAGCCACCGCAGTCGCCCGCGTATCGGCAGGGCGCCGCGACCCGATCCGGCGCCGCGTCGAGCACCTCGACCGCGTCGGCACGCAGGAATCGCTTGCCACGCTCGGTGATCCGGATCCGCACGCGCTCGCCCGGCAGCGTGTGCCGGACGAAGACGACCTGCCCGTCGAGCCGCGCGACACAGTGGCCCCCGTGGGCGACGGGGCCGACATCGACAACAGGTAGTTCCTCAACCACGATGGCCCCGTCGTCCACTGCGCCCGCCAGGGCGCCATCCAGCAGAGCGGGCGACGGGGCCGACATCGACAACAGGTAGTTCCTCAACCACGATGGCCCCGTCGTTCACGTCGCCGTGTTCGCGACGAGGATGGCTGCGAGCGCGATGTCGAGCACCACACAGACTTCGGCGTAGGACCGCACCACGACACGGTTCGTCCGGTGGTGGTAGACATCCCAGGCCCCGTGAGCGACGAGACCCGCAGCGACCAGCAGCGCGCCCGCCGTCGCGTCGAACGCGAAGGTCACGAGAGCCACAGCAACGAAAATGACCAGCGCGAATGTCTGCAGCGGCAGGCCGGCGCGGTCCGGCCATCGACCACGTGCCACCCCCCAGACGACCACGGCAACCGCGATCGCCACGAAGATCCACGTGGTGGTCACGGGCGACGCGTCGAGGATCTCGCACAACGCAATGACGGGAACGGTGGCGAGGAACCACCACCACGCGGACCTCCCGCTCGAGGCTGCCGCAGCACCGACGTAGACGAGCGCCGCGACGACGATGACCCAAGCCACCTCCGCACCCTCGGTGCCGATGCCGGCTGCAGCAGCAACGACGAGGCCCAGGACGGTCGGCCACCACCTGAGCCCGTCGCGCTCCCCCAGTCCGCGGGTCTCATCTGCGTCGATCGTCGTCATGCTGTTCCCCCTATTTCGGTGGTCTGGTGACCCCTCGGCGGACATCACCGGGCGCCGGACGTTCCGGCCGCATCTTCACCGCTCCGGCAGAGCGCAGCTGGTACGGGACGCTCGTGACCATCACGCCCGGCATGAAGAGCAGGCGCCCCTTGAGTCGTAGCGCGGTCTGGTTGTGCAGCAGCTGCTCCCACCAGCGTCCGACGACGTACTCCGGGATGTAGACGGTGACGACGTCGCGCGGGCTGCTCTTGCGAACGTCCTTGACGTAGCGGACGACCGGACGCACGAGCTCGCGGTACGGCGAGGAGATGACCTTCAGCGGCACGGGAATGGCGAGCTCGCTCCACCGCTCGCGGAGCGCCGCCGACTCCCCCGGGTCGAACTCGACGTACAGCGCCTCCAGGGTGTTCGGCCGCGAGACGCGTGCATAGGCCAGCGCCCGCATCGTGGGCTTGTGCAGCTTGCCCACGAGCACCACGGCATGCACGCGGGACGGGAGCATGATGTCGGAGTCGTCGATCGCCAGCTCCTCGGAGATCCGCTCGTAGTGGCGCTCGATGCCCTTCATCATCAGGAACAGGGCCACCATCGCCGTGATCGCGATCCAGGCACCCGACAGGAACTTGGTGATCAGCACGATGACGAGCACGGTGGCCGTCATGCCGAGGCCGATGGTGTTGATGACGCGCGAACGCATCATCGTCCGGCGCTTGCCGGGATCCTTCTCCGTCTTCAGGTGCCGGTTCCAGTGCCGGATCATTCCCGTCTGGCTCAACGTGAACGACACGAAGACGCCCACGATGTAGAGCTGGATCAGCCGGGTGACTTCCGCGTCGAACGCGATGATCAGCACCATCGCGCCGACGGCGAGCAGGATGATGCCGTTGCTGAAGGCGAGCCGGTCACCGCGGGTGTCGAGCTGGCGTGGCAGGTAGCCGTCGCGGGCCAGGATCGAGCCGAGCACCGGGAAGCCGTTGAAGGCCGTGTTCGCCGCCAGCACGAGGATGACTCCCGTGACGGCGATCGTGAAGTAGAACATCGGCATGAAGTCGCTGTACAGCGCCTTGGCGAGCTGGCCGATGACGGTCTGCTGCTCATAGCCCCCACCGATGGGCTTGCCATCGAGCAGCAGCTGCCGGGCCGGATCCTCCACGTATCGCAGACGCATGAGGTCGGCGAGCACGATCATGCTCATCAGCATCGTGATGGCGATGGTGCCTAGCAGCAGCAGCGTGGTGGCGGCATTGCGGCTCTTGGGCTTCCGGAATGCCGGCACGCCGTTGCTGATGGCCTCGATCCCGGTCAGGGCCGCGCACCCCGACGAGAACGCCCGAGTCAGCAGGAACACCATCGCGATGCCCGTGAGCGCGCCGTCGTAGGGCGACTCCGCGCGGATGTCGAACTTCGCGCTCTCGACCTCAGGGAGGTCGCCGAACAGGTACCGGGCATAGCCCCAGACGCCCATCAGGATGATGGCGATCATGAACAGGTAGCTCGGCACGGCGAATGCCTTGCCGGACTCCTTGGCACCGCGCAGGTTCATCGCCATCAGGAGGATCACCAGCGCCGACGCGGCGGTGGCCTCGTGCCCCTCGAGCCAGGGCAGCGCCGACGTCGCGTTCTGCACGCCCGAGGAGATGGACACCGCCACGGTGAGCACGTAGTCGACGAGGAGGGCACTGCCGACCGTGAGACCGGCGTTGCGGCCGAGGTTGACGGTCGCGACCTCGTAGTCGCCGCCCCCGCTCGGGTAGGCGTGGACGTTCTGCCGGTACGACGCGACCACGGTGACGAGGACGAGCGCGACGGCGACGCCGATCTGCCAGTTGAACGTGTAGGCGGTGAGGCCGCCGAGCGAGAGGGTCAGGAAGATCTCGTCGGGCGCATACGCCACCGACGACAGCGCGTCACTCGCGAACACCGGCAGCGCGATGCGCTTGGAGAGCAACGTCTCGCCCAGCTGGGTGCTGCGGAGCTTGCGACCGACCAGTGCCCGCTTGGCGACGTCGACGATGCCCACGGCGACGATCGTAGACCTGCACCGGCACACGGCGACGCAGCCGCCACGTGCGGTGTAGCGTCTCGTGCGTGCACATCGTGATCATGGGATGCGGACGCGTCGGCGCCACTCTGACGCGCAGCCTCGAGGAACGGGGCCACACCACCGCGGTCATCGACTCGAATCCCGACGCCTTCCGCCGGCTCGGCCCGAGCTTCAGCGGCGTCACGGTCACCGGTGTCGGCTTCGACAAGGGCGTCCTCGAGCAGGCGGGCATCGAGAAGGCCGACGCGTTCGCTGCCGTCTCCAGCGGCGACAACTCCAACATCATCTCCGCGCGTGTCGCGCGCGAGCAGTTCGGCGTCACCAACATCGTCGCCCGCATCTACGACCCTGGTCGCGCCGAGGTCTACGAGCGACTGGGGGTCCCGACGGTCGCCGTGGTGCCGTGGGCCGCCGACCAGGTGCTCAGGCGCCTGCTGCCGGCCGGCTCGGAGCCCGCGTGGCGCGACCCGTCCGGAGAGCTCCGGCTCGAGAGCATGAACGCACCGGCCGGCTGGATCGGCCACGAGATCACGGCGCTGGAGACCCAGGCAGGAGTGCGCGTCGCGTACCTGACCCGGCTCGGTGCCGGACTCATCGCCCGCCCCGACACCGTCATCCAGGAGGGCGACTTCCTGAGCATCTTCATGCGTGAGGACGAGGCCGAAGAGGCCCACGCGACCCTGGACGCCGGACCGGAGGACGAGTGATGCGGGTCGCCATCGCAGGTGCCGGGGCGGTCGGGCGAAGCGTCGCGCTCGAGCTCGTCGACAACGGGCACGAGGTGCTGCTGATCGACAAGGCTCCGGTCTCGATCCGCGCCGACCTGGTGCCGGACGCACAGTGGCTGCTGGCCGACGCCTGCGAGCTGTCGTCCCTCGAAGAGGCCCAGCTCGAGACGTGTGACGTCGTCATCGCGTCCACCGGCGACGACAAGGCCAACCTCGTCATCTCGCTGCTGGCCAAGACCGAGTTCTCCGTGCCCCGCACCGTGGGCCGCGTCAACCATCCGAGCAACGAGTGGCTGTTCGGCGAGTCATGGGGTGTCGACGTGTCGGTGTCGACGCCGCGACTGATGTCGGCGCTCGTCGAGGAAGCAGTCTCCGTGGGCGACCTGGTGCGACTGTTCACGTTCCGGCAGAGCAACACGAACCTCGTCGAGCTGACGATGCCGGGTGACTCGCCGTTCATCGGGCAGCGTGTCAGCGAGGTGCCGTGGCCCGACGACGTCGTGCTCGTGGCGATCCTTCGCGACAACACCATCCAGACACCCGACAGCGACCGTTCCCTCGAAGCCGGCGACGAGCTGTTGTTCGTCACGCCGGAGGAGGACGAGAACCAGCTCGCCGAGCTCTTGTCCCCCAAGAAGTAGCCGCTCAGGCTGGGACGGCCACGCCGACGGCCAGCGGTCGCACGATCTTCGGCGCCTTCGGGACGGTTCCGCGCTCGACGTGCTCCAGCCGGAAGCCGGCCTTCTCGATGGCAGGCACCGTCGCCCGGTTGCAGTTGCAGCCGTGCCCGATTGCCCTCCACGGGCGGTGCCACCGGTCCTGTCTCCTGGCGCCCGCGGCATCGTCCGCCCGCACGTGCTCCAGGAACAGCAGCCGGCCGTCGTCCTTCAGCACCCGTCTCGCCTCACGCAGCGCAGCGTCCTGGTCGCCGACCGTGCACAGCACCAGCGTCGAGACGACCGTGTCGAAGCTGTCGTCGTCGAAGGGCAGGTCCTCGGCCGGAGCGCGGACGACGCGCGGGACCGGGGATCGAGCGTGCGCACGTTCGTCGAGACGACGCGCCATCGGCTCCTCGGGCTCGGTGAAGACCAGCTCGACGATGCCCTGTTCGGGGTAGAGGGGAAGGTTGAGACCGGTTCCGGCGCCGATCTCGAGCACACGGCCGCGGGCACCGGTCAACAGCTCGCGTCGGCGATCGCGAAGTCCGGCGTCCTCGCTGGCTCTCAAGCTGCGGTCGTAGACACTGGCGAAGATCCGTCCGTACAAGCTCATCGCGCCGGGCCGGGCTCCGGTTCGAGCGGCGTGCGGTTGCGGCTCAGCAACCAGGCCATCGCCGCGAACGACGCGAGCTGCAGCGGCCATCCGAGCACGACCTTGGACGTGCCAAGCAGCGCGATGTGGTCGCCGGCGTACAGCGGGTACTGCACCAGGACGCGCAGGATGCAGGGCGCCGCGAACAGCCACGTCAGCTGCGCGCACAGCCGCACGATGTTGCGGTCGTCGTGCCAACCGGTCGGATCGCCCGTGATGCTGCCGATCATGAACCCGACGAGCGGCCAGCCCACCAGGACGGAGAGCACGAAGACCGCGGCGTAGGCGCCGTTGTAGAGGATGCCCGGCAGGAAGACGTCACGCGCCTCGCCCGACCGCGACGCGAACAGCGCTGCGATGCCGATGCCGATGAGGGCGTTCAGCACGAACTGGACCGTGCTGCGCTGAACCAGCCGGGCGACGAGCAGGAGCACGGTCGCGGTGATGCTGACGATGAGGGAGACCCGCAGATCGTGGGTGCTGACGAACATGACCGTGAACAGCACGGTGGGAACGGCGCTCTCGACGATGCCGCGGCGACCGCCGAGGGCTTCGGCAAGCTTGGTGCGGACGAGCTGTTCGACGGTGTCGATCATGCCTCGAGCTCGTAGGAGGGGTTGTAGAGAACCCGCTCCTCGCCGCGACGACCGATGCGGCCGTGTGCGGTGAGCCGACGTCCGGCTTCGACGCCCTCGATGGTGCGTCGGCCGAGCCAGATCAGGGTGACGGTGTCGGATCCGTCGTAGAGCTCGGCTTCGAGGGCGGTGACGCCGTCGACCGGGCGAAGGGTGACGGACCTCAGGGTGCCGTGCACCTGGGTGACACAGCGGTCAGGTTGCATCTTGATCAGACGACAGCCCGCCTTGGCGGCGTCCTCCTTGAGCTCCCCTGCTTCCTGGTGCTCGGGTGAGAGCCGTTCCAGGGTGCGGGTGAAGAGTCCGGTCATGTCTCCAGTGTAGGTCTCTCGGAGGCAATCCGGGCGGTGACCCAGCCCCGGTGTTCCTAGGGAGTCAGGTCGTCCAGAACGCTGGCCGCGGGACGGATCTCGGTGATCCGGGCCACCGTCTCGCCCGCGTACAACGGATGCGTGTCGACGGTCGCCAGAGGCATGCCGTCGACCACTGGCGAGGCGGTGAGGTCCAGGGCTCCTGACGCTGCGCGACGCGCCATCCGCAGCTGCACGGACATGGGCGTCAGGCGTGCGACACCGCCCATCGCGGCGTGCAAGGCGCGCACCCCGGCCGGTCCTCGCGGGTCGTCCTTCAGCCAGCGACGAGTTGCCGCGTTGAGCAGGACGCGATGGGGCGCGTGTGGCCACCCCAGCCCGAACAGCTCGGTGAGCACGGTCTCGTCCGACTCGACCAGGCGTTGCTTGTAGCCGTCATGGGCACGGCTCTCGTCGGTGGCCAGGAACGCCGTGCCGGACACGGCGGCTGCGGCGCCGGCGTCGAGCGCGATCTGCACGTCCGCGGCTGTCGCGATGCCACCGGCGACGACGACAGGGACGCGCGAGACCACCGCCCTCAGGACCTGGTCGAGGAGCTCGAGCGCCGGGACCGTGCCGCGCACGTGCCCGCCGGCCTCGACACCTTGGGCGATGACGGCGTCGGCGCCCGCGGCGACCGCCGCAAGGGCTTCGTCAACGGAGCCGATGGTGTGGATCCACGGCTTCGGCGTGCGCCGTCTCGGCGACGCTTCCCAATGGGTGACGACGACGTCCGCCTCGCTCGCGACCTCCCAGTGGCCGCGGCGCGCGAGCGGAACGATCACGTTCACCGCCAACGGCTTCGACGTGAGCGCACGGACGGCGGCGATCTCCGCGCGCAATGCGTCGGGCGGGAGGATCCCGATGGTGCCGAGACCACCGCCGCCGGAGACCGCAGCGGCCAGTGCGCTGGTGGCCACTCCACCGCCCATGCCCGCCTGCATGACGGGTCGCTCCATCCCGAGCCGGGACATCAGGTCGGTCACGACGGTCCTACGGAAGCTCGCCGGTCGTCTCGATCACGTCGAGGCCCTCACCGATCGTGAGGAGCAGCGCGTCGCGCGGCGCCCGAGGATCGTCGCCCCGCACCACGATGACGTCGCGGAGCGCCTGCATCAGCAGGCTGTCGTCGGTCGGTTCGAGCGCTTCCTTGCCGAGGAAGGTGGCCCGCAGCATCCACCGCGGACCCTCGATGCCGACGATGCGAGTGGGCTGGAAGCCCGCTTCTCCGTCGGGAAGCGTCACCGGCACCTCGATCCGCAGCTCGGTGCCGAACGGTCCGTCGACCGACTCGGCCGTGCCTTCCAGCCGCTCGGCCTCGGTCACGAGGTCGGCCCGCACGTCGTCCCACAAACCGCCGGACCTCGCGTCGGCGAACGCGCGAAGCTCCAGTCCGGACTCCTCCGTGACCAGCACGACCGAGCCGATGGAGCCCTCGTCGTCGTCGGCCGGCATCTGGAGGTTGAACCCCGGACGCCCACGAATGATCAGTGAGCCGAAGTCGAGGTAGGCGGGATCGTCGCCGACATCCTTCTCGGTGCTGTCCCAGGGGCCGTTCGCCCGCACCTCATGGGCAGCTTCAGCTGCTGGGGCTTCCTCCCCGACGTCTGGCGCATCGGCCTCGTCCTTGCGACGTCGCATCAGGCATCCTCGTGGACGCGGTCGGCCGCGGCGTGGCCGCCGGTGGACCCGTAGCCGCCCGCACCGCGCTCGGAATCGGGCAGCTCGTCGACCTCGACGAAGGCAGCCCGCTCGACCTTCTGGACGACGAGCTGGGCGATGCGGTCGCCGCGCGAGATCGAGATGGGTTCGTGGAGGTCGTGATTGACCAGGAGGACTGCGATCTCGCCGCGATAGCCGGCGTCGATCGTGCCGGGCGTGTTGACGACCGACAGCCCGTGCTTCAGGGCGAGCCCCGACCTCGGATGGACGAACGCCGCGTACCCGGGCGGCAGCGCGATCGCGATGCCCGTGGGCACGAGCGCACGCTCTCCGGGTGCCAGGGTGACGTCGACCGTGGTGAGGAGGTCGGCACCTGCGTCGCCGGGCTTGGCGTACGCGGGCAAGGGGAGCTCGGCATCCAGACGCGTGATGCTCACCTCGACCATGAGCGCGACACTACCCGCGTCGACCGGGCCGTCGCGGTGCGGCAGTCTGGGGGCGTGACCACCTACCGCGAACGGTTGACCGCGCCACTGTCGTGGTGGATCGCCGTCGTCGCGTTCGGGCTGGTCTGGGGCTGGATCATGCTCGTGGCGACCAACCGGCCCATCGCCGTCGGCACCGCCGTGCTGGCCACCGTGGTCGCCGGCGGCCTTGTCTGGAGCTATGGGTCGATCGTGGTCCAGTCGGGACCCGACGGGCTCCGGGTCGGGTCCGCCCACCTCCCCCGAGCCCACATCGGCAGCGTCGAGGCGCTCGAACCGCGCGGCTTCCGCGAGCAGCTCGGCCCGCAGGCCGACGCGCGGGCATGGCTTCGCACACGTCCGTACATCGAGGCTGGAGTGCGGGTCGCGGTGGAGGATCCGTCGGACCCGACCCCGTACTGGCTCGTCTCGAGCCGCCGCCCAGAGGCAGTCGCCGCTGCGCTGGGCCAGACTGGGGACCAAGCAGGCGTGCCCACGACGAACGGAGAGGCCGACGGTGGCCAAGAAGAAGAAGTCTGAACCCGTCAAGACGCCCAAGGGCGTGCCCGGCGGCAAGCGCGCGTGGAAGCTGATGGACCGCGGCGCGACCGTCGGCGCGGGTCTGCTCGCGCGCAAGGTGTCGTCCCTGACATGGCAGACCGCCACCCGGCGCAAGCCGCCGGCGGACACGAAGAACCCCGACAACGACTTCCGCGAGGTCGTGGCGTGGGCCGTGGTGGGCGGCGCGATCGTCGAGCTCACCAAGGCGCTGGTGCACCGCAGTGCGGCCACCTACTGGGTGAAGTCGACGGGTCAGCTGCCCCCGGGGATGAAGTCCCTCAAGACAGTCGAGCCGGCCCCTGAGGAGCCGGCCCGGAAGGTGAAGAGGAAGAAGAAGTAGCTCAGCCGGCCCCGGCGGGGGTGCCGGGCCACGGGCGGCTCATCAACCAGCACAGTCGCGGCAGATGAGGACGCCCTTCTTCTCAGAAGCCAGCTGGCTCCGGTGATGGACCAGGAAGCATGAGCTGCAGGTGAACTCGTCGGACTTCTTGGGCACGACCTGCACCGCGAGCTCTTCGTGCGAGAGGTCGGCGCCGGGCAGCTCGAAGTTCTCGGCGGCCTCCGTCTCGTCCTCGTCGACCTTGCCTGAGCTCTTCTCGTGACGACGCGCCTTGAGCTCCTCGATGGAGTCCTCGGACTGCTCGTCCTCGGTCTTTCGAGGTGCGTCGTAGTCGGTAGCCATGACTCCTCCAGAAACTGCATTGCAATGCGGGATCAACCGGCGCGATTGTGCCACACGGTGCCAACAAACCGGTCACACGGTGCCGGGCGCGCCGGACTCAGAATCCACAAGCGCGTACGAGGCTGAAATATTCCTCGGAAATCGCGGGATGAGCCGCCATGACGAGCCGCTCGTCCGGTTCTCCGTCGAGTCCTGCGACGACGATTCCCGCCTCCGTCGCGACGAGGCCCGCGGCGGCCCGGTCCCACGGCATCAGACCCTGCTCGACGTACACGTCGAGACGACCCGCGGCGACCTCGCACAGGTTCAGCGCGGCCGACCCGGACCGCCGGATGTCGCGCACCTGCGGAAGCAGCTTCGCCATGGCGTCTGCCTGCCGAGCCCGGATCTCCGGCACGTAGTGGAATCCCGTCCCGACGAGGGCGTGCGCGAGGATCGGCGGGTCCGGCGCGATGAGCCTGCGCCGTTGGTCGCCCTCGAGCTGCCACGATCCTTCGCCACGCACGGCCGCCCACTCCTCGCCCGAGGGGATGTTGACCACATAGCCCGCGACCACTGTGCCGATCGCCGCCCGTGGCCCGGCACCCCCGCCAGGCTCGTCGACAGCTGCAGCGATCGAGACGGCGTAGACGGGGATGCCGTAGACGAAGTTGACGGTGCCGTCGATGGGATCGACGATCCACTCGACCCCGCTCGTCCCCGCGATGTCGTTGCCCTCCTCGCCGACGAAGCCGTCCTGCGGACGGCGGGCCAGGATGCGTTCGCGGATCAGCTCCTCGCAGGCGCGATCGATCGCCGTGACGGCGTCCGTCGCGCTGGACTTCGTGGCGGCCACGTCGACGCGACCGACCGGACGGCTCCGCGCCACGAAGTCGGCGGCCTCGCGTCCGACCTCACGGGCCAGGGCGAGCAGGTCCTCACTCACGAGACGGTGGGCAGCGGCGAGCGCAGGTTGACGCAGCAGTCGGTGGCGCAGACGTATGGGTTGGGCGGATGGCCGCCGACCGTGGCCGGGTCCGGTTGGTCGCCCCGCTCGACGGCAGCTCGTTCGAGGACGAGGTCACGCACCATCGCGACGAAGGCCGGGTGCTCGCCGGGGGTGTCGACCCGGTCGTAGCGGAGGCCGAGCTTCTTCGCCGTGGCAGAGGCCTCGGTGTCGAGGTCGTAGATGACCTCCATGTGGTCGGAGACGAACCCGATCGGCACCACGACGACCGAGGCGATCCCCTCCTCGGCCAAGGCCTGCAAATGGTCGTTGATGTCGGGCTCGAGCCACCGGGTGTGGGGAGAGCCGGACCGGGAGCAGAACGCGATGCTCCAGCGGCTCCCGGCGCCAGCGCCGAGTGCGACCAGCGACGCGACCTCGTCGTGCTGACGCCGGTACGCATGCTGGCCCGGTCCGCCGCTGGCTGCGTCCATCGCCTCGGGCACCGAGTGGGTGACGAAGACGACGTGGGTGCCGGTCGGTGCCTCGGCGAGCGCGGCCGCCGTCGCCTCCACGAACGGCGTCACGAAGCCGGGATGGTTGAAGTACAGCCGGAGCCGCGTGAGCTGGACGTCGAATCCCGACTGCGCGTCGAAGAGGTCCTCGCGGTACTGCCGGCAACCGGAGTACGACGAGTAGGCGCTCGTGACGAAGTAGGCGGCGTTCGTGATGCCGTCGTTCTCCATCCGCCGCATGGCGTCCCGCAGATAGGGACCCCAGTTGCGGTTGCCCCAGTAGACCGGGAGATCGATGTCGTGCTCGGCGAAATCCTTGGTGATGGCGTCGATGAGCTCGCGGTTCAGCTCGTTGATCGGCGACTTGCCGCCGAAGCGGAAGTAGTGCTCCCCCACCTGCTCCAGGCGCTCCCGCGGGATGCCCCGCCCGGCGGTGACGTTCTCCAGGAACGGGAGCACGTCGTCGGGATGTTCCGGCCCTCCGAATGACACGAGGAGCAGCGCATCAAAGGGGCGGACGTCCATGGCGCAAATCGTCTCACGCGAGGACATACCCACTGTGACGTGGCTCATCACACCTGGGGTGCACCCGGCCTCATACTGCGGTCGGAGACATCGTGCCTACCTCGGCGCGATGCCCCTGCGTTCACAGCCCCCTAGCGTGGACGGCAATGGGCCGATCCCCGGAGTCGGTTCGAAGCGAATGGGACCGACATGAGCATCGCGGCGCTCTCGATCCGCCGAGCAGGCTGGGTACTCGTCGGATGCCTGCTCGCCATCGGCACCGTCAACGTGATCGTGCCCCAGCTCGAGGACGTCGTCGCCGACAGCTCACTGCCTTTCATCCCTGAGAACGCCGGCGCGGTTCAGACCTTCGAGGCCATGGACCAGGCGTTCGGGAACGGTCGCACCAAGAGCATCCTGTACGTGGTCGCCGAGCGCGACGGCGGACTCACCGAGACCGATCGCGAGTACGTGAAGGGGCTGGTCCCGCGCCTCGAGGACGACCACTACGTGTCGTCGATCCAGGACGTCGACTCGAGCCAGCTGTTGTTCGACTCCCTGGTCAGCAAGGACGGTGAAGCCGTCTACCTCCAGGTCGGGATCATGGGTGACACCGGAGCGCCCGCGGCGATCCGGCAGATCGAGACGGTGCGGGACGTCGTGCACCGGGATCCTCCGGGCGGACTCGACCTCGCGGTCACCGGATACCCCACGACGATCTCGGACATGTCGCACGAGGCCGAGACCAGCCTGGCCATCATCACGGTCGTCATCGTCGGCCTGATCCTCATCATCCTCACGGCGCTCTACCGGTCGATCGCCGTGACGGCCGTCGTGCTCGGGTTCATCGGCATGTCCCTGGGATTCGCTCGAGGGCTGGCCGCCGTGGCGGGCACCCTGGGGCTCGACGTGTCGACCTTCACCGCGTCCGTGCTCACCGCCGTCGTGCTCGGCGCCGCGACCGACTACGCCATCTTCCTGATCAGCCGCTACCACGAGGAGCGCCGCAACGGCCACGACTCGGACGAGGCGATCTCGATCGCGTCGTCCAAGGTCGGCGTGGTCATCGCGGGTTCGGCGCTGACGGTCGTCCTCGCCAACGCCTCGATGGCCCTGGCGGACGTCGGGCTCTTCAGCACGACCGGTCCGGCCATCGCCCTGGGCGTCGCCGGGACGCTGGCACTCAGCATGACGATGCTGCCCGCCCTCATCACGATCCTGGGTCGTCGCGGCCACCTCGATCCACGACCGGTGACCACCGAGGGCGGCAGGTGGGAACGCATCTCCACCCTGGTCGTCAACAAGCCCGGCCGCGTCCTCCTCGCCGGACTCATCCCGCTCGTGGCGCTCGCTGCCTTCTATCCGGCGCTGACCCGCAGCTTCGACGAGCGCACCGTGCAGCCCGACACGACGGAGAGCAACCGCGGCTTCGCGATGATCGCGGACCACTACCCGCGCAACGAGGTGCTCGGCGACTTCGTCCTCATCTCGGCCGACCGCGACATGCGCAACGTCAAGGATCTCGCCGCGCTCGAGCAGTCCGCCGCCTCGGTGGCCCGCACGCGGGGCGTCGAGTCGGTCCGGTCCATCACGCGCCCGACCGGCAAGCCCATCGCCGAGGCGTCCATCGGGAGGCAGATCGGCGAGGTCGGCGACCAGCTCGCGGGTGCGGGGGACGACCTCAAGTCGGGCGAGAAGGACGCGCAACGCCTGGCCGACGGCGCGGGTGGGGTGAGCTCCGGCGCCGGCCAGGTCGCGTCCGGAGCGGACCAGGCGGTCGCGGGCACCGGACAGCTGCTCGGTGGCGTCCAGGACCTGCGGAACGGACTCACCAAGCTGTCGAAGGGAACCAAGGACGCCTCGAAGGGCACCAAGGAGCTGCGCCGCGGAGCCACGCTGCTGGCCGGCGGACTGGAGACGGCTCACAGCCAGACGAAGACCGCGGTCGCCGGCCTCGGACTCGCGCTCTCCGCGCTCCAGGCGAGCCCGACGTGCGGGCTGGATCCCGCCTGCAAGCAGGCCCGGGACGGCATCCGGCAGATCTACCAGGCCGAGCGCACCCAGCTCCTGCCCGGCCTCCGGGACGCCGCGGCCGCCGCTCGCCAGATCGCGGCCGGCACCGTCGCGCTCGACACCGGCATCTCGCGTCTCGACCGGGGACTGGGCAAGGCGGAGAAGGGTGCCGACGATCTCGCCGCCGGCCAGAAGCTCGCGAAGCAGAAGCTCGGCGAGCTCGCGAACGGTGCCGGGCAGGTCGCCGACGGCAGCAGCAAGGTCGCCAAGGGCACCCAGGACGTCACCGCCTCGATGGCGGAGCTGCAGAAGGGTCTGGAGCAAGCCGCCACCTACCTGCAGGACACGTCCAAGGTCGCCAAGGACCCGGCCGTCGGCGGCTTCTACCTGCCGCCCGCGGCGTTCGACGACCCGAAGCTGGCCGCCACCTCCGGCGTCTTCCTCTCCGAGGACGGGCGTCACGCCCGCATGGTCGTGATCGGCACGAGCGATCCGTTCAGTCCGACCGGGTCGAAGAACAGCGTCGCCGTCGAGCGCGCGGCCACCGACGGCCTGCGCGGCACCCGCCTCGCCGACAGCGGTGTCAGCACGGCCGGCATCGCGGCCTTCAACGGTGACCTCGAGACCTTCATGCTCGACGACTTCGCGCTGGTGGCGGCGGTGACCCTGGCGACCGTCTTCCTGATCCTCCTGCTCATGCTCCGCGGCGTCGTCGTCGCCGGCCTCTTGCTGGCGTCGGTCGTGCTCTCGTACGCGTCAGCGGTCGGGATGGGCGTCCTGGTCTGGCAGATCCTGCTCGACAAGCCGCTCGACTGGTGGGTGCCCGTCAACGCGTTCGTCCTGCTCGTGGCGGTCGGCGCGGACTACAACATGCTGCTGATGAAACGCGTGCGCGAAGAGGCGGCCGACGGGTCGCCCGAGGGCATCGCCCGGGCGGTCTCCGCCACCGGCCGCGTGATCACCGCCGCGGGTCTCATCTTCGCGGCGAGCATGTTCGCGATGATGTTCGGCAGCATCACCAGCCTCGCCCAGCTGGGCTTCACGGTCGGCATGGGCCTGCTCCTCGACACCTTCATCGTGCGGACGCTGGTCGTGCCTGCTTGTGCGGCCCTGCTCGGGCGCCGGCTCTGGTGGCCCAACCTCCGGTCGGAGGGCGCCAGCACGCGCTTGGCCACGGCGACTCGCTTCCTGCCGTCGCGCCAGACCTGACACGGGCCGTCTTGCTACCTGGCCAGCCCATCTGCGGTTAGTGTTCAGGCACGAGCATTCGGAGGGGTGGGTGACACGGTGGTGCCGTCTGTCGGTGACGCCGTGCCGAGCCCTTCCTCGCGTCGTACTGTGCCCCGACCAACCACTAGCCTTGAGCGTGTCATGACCGATCTCCCTCTTGCCGAACGAAGCGTCGAACTCGTCCGTGCCTGGATCGATCCTGAGCGCGAGTCCACGCGTCCGTCCGACCCGTCCGCCGAGAGACTCGCCCACCTCCTGCAGGATCCCGAAGGCCTCGACTTCACCGTCGGGTTCGTCGACCGGGTCGTCCGCCCTGAGGACTCCAAGGTCGCCGCGCGCAACCTGCGCATCCTCGCCCGCCACACCCCGAAGTTCCTGCCCGTCCGACAGCGTCTGCTGCTCAAGCTCGGGGCGGTGGTCTCGGTCCTGATGCCCGGACTCGTCGTCCGCCAGGCGCGACGCACGCTGCGTCGCCTCGTCGGCCACCTCGTCATCGACGCCCGGCCGGCCAAGCTCGGCAAGGCGATCAAGAAGCTCCGCAAGCGGGGCGACCGCCTCAACCTCAATCTCCTCGGCGAGGCGGTGCTGGGTGAGCGAGAGGCCACCCGCCGCCGCGACCGCACGGTGACGCTGCTCGAGCGCGACGACGTCGACTACGTCTCGGTCAAGGTGTCGGCCATCGCCAGCCAGCTCTCGATGTGGGCCTTCGACGAGACCGTCGACCGCGTCGTCGAGCGGCTGCAGCCCGTGTACGCCAAGGCCGCCGCCAACGGCACGTTCATCAACCTCGACATGGAGGAGTACCGCGACCTCGACCTCACGGTCGCGGTGTTCACCAAGGTGCTCGAGGACTTCCCCGATCTCGAGGCCGGCATCGTGCTGCAGGCCTACCTGCCCGACTGCCTCGGCGCCATGCAGGAGATCCAGGCCTGGGCCGAGAGCCGTCGTGCCGCAGGCGGCGCGCGCATCAAGGTGCGGGTCGTCAAGGGCGCCAACCTGGCCATGGAGCGGGTCGACGCCGCGATCCACGGCTGGCCGCTGGCCACCTGGGGCACCAAGCAGGAGACCGACACCAACTACAAGCGCGTCCTCGACTGGGCGTTCACGCCCCAGCGCATCGACGCCGTGCGCATCGGCGTCGCCGGACAGAACCTCTTCGACATCGCGTACGCCTGGCTGCTCGCCGGCGAGCGGTCGATCCGCGACGGCATCGACTTCGAGATGCTGCTCGGGATGGACACCGGCCCCATGGACGCCGTCCGCGACGACGTCGGGCAGCTGCTGCTCTACACGCCGGTGGTGCACCCCGCGGAGTTCGACGTCGCCATCTCCTACCTCGTGCGACGACTCGAGGAGAACGCCAGCAGCGACAACTTCATGTCGGCGGCCTTCGACCTCGCATCGTCGAAGGAGGCGTTCGGGCGCGAGTCCCAGCGGTTCCTCGACTCGGTCAAGGCGCTCGACGACTCGGTGCCCGAGCCGTTCCGGTCGCAAGACCGCTCCACCGAGCACATCTCCCTGCACACCGACGGCTTCGTGAACGCTGCCGACACCGACACGTCCACCGACGCCAACCGGCAGTGGGGCCGGATCGCCCTGGCCCGGTCCACGTACACGCAGCTCGGGATGGACACGGTCGCGGCGAACCGCGTGCACGGCCCGGCCAGCATGCAGACGGTGATCGCCCAGACCCGCGAGGGTGGAAGGGCCTGGGCAGCCAGAGGAGCCGACGTTCGGTCCTGGGTGTTGCACCAGGCCGGTGCGGCGCTCGCCTCGCGACGTGGCGACCTCGTGTCGGTCATGGCCGCCGAGACCGGCAAGACCATCGCCGAGGCCGACGTCGAGGTCAGCGAGGCCATCGACTTCGCGCACTACTACGCAGAGTCGGCGCTCCGCCTCGACATCGTCGACGGAGCGAGCTTCGAGCCGGTGAAGCTGACCGTCGTCACTCCGCCGTGGAACTTCCCGGTCGCGATCCCGGCCGGCTCGGTGCTGGCGGCACTTGCCGCTGGCAGCGGCGTGATCATCAAGCCGGCCCATCAGAGCCGGCGCTGCGCCGCCGTGATGGTCGAGGCCTTGTGGCAGGGCGGGGTGCCGCGCGAGGCACTGCACATCGTCACCGTCGACGAGAGCCCCATCAGCAAGATGCTCGTCTCCCACTCCGACGTCGATCGCGTCATCCTCACCGGTGGCTGGGACACCGCCAAGCTGTTCCGCTCGTGGCGGCCCGACCTCCAGCTGCTCGCCGAGACGAGCGGCAAGAACGCCATCGTCGTCACCCCCAGCGCCGACCTCGACCTCGCCGTCGCCGACGTGTCGAAGAGCGCCTTCGGCCATGCCGGCCAGAAGTGCTCGGCGGCCAGCCTCGCGATCCTCGTCGGATCGGTCGGCACGTCGGAGCGGTTCAACCGCCAGCTCATCGACTCCGTCTCGTCGCTCGTCGTCGGTTGGCCCGACGACCCCACCAGCGTGATGAGCCCCGTCATCGAGCCTCCCCAGGACAAGCTGATGGGCGCACTCACGAAGCTCCAGGAGGGTGAGTCATGGCTGCTGGAGCCCAAGCAGCTCGACTCGTCCGGACGGCTGTGGTCGCCCGGCATCCGCACCGGGGTCAAGCCGGGCAGCGAGTTCCACACGACGGAGTACTTCGGACCGGTGCTGGGCATCATGCACGCGAGCGACCTCGACGAGGCGATCCGCTGGCAGAACGCCACCGACTTCGGCCTCACCGCCGGCATCCACTCGCTCGATCCCGACGAGGTCAACACCTGGATCGACACCGTCGAGGCGGGCAACCTCTACGTCAACCGCGGCATCACCGGTGCGGTCGTGCAACGCCAGCCGTTCGGCGGCTGGAAGCGGTCCACCGTCGGCACCACGAGCAAGGCCGGCGGCCCCAACTACCTGACGCACCTCGGAACCTGGCGGCCGCGACCGCTCCGGTCCGTGCCGTCCGACGTGAAGCTGTCGGCTCCGGTCGAGGCGATCCTGTCGGGTGTCCAGGGCTCGCTGGGTGCCGACGAGATCGCCGGGCTGCGCGCAGCGGCTGCGTCCGACCAGGTGGCCTGGTCACGCGAGTTCGGCATCCGGAAGGACGTCACCGGGCTCGGGGTGGAGCGCAACGTGTTCCGGTACCTCCCGGTGCCGGTCGAGGTGCGGGGCGACGAGTCGTTGTCCGACCTCGTGCGCGTGCTGCTCGCCGCGAGACGCGCCGGATCGTCCATCACCGTGAGCTCCAGCGTGCCGCTGCCCGACGGAATCGCTGACCACGTGGTCGAGACTCACGAGGCATGGCTCACCCGGATGGCCAAGCAGCACCCGCAGAGGGTCCGCGTCATCGGTACGCCGGCCAGCGAGCTCGCCGAAGCCGTGAAGGGCGATCCCGATGTCGCCATCTACGGCGGCGCCGTCACCCAGTCCGGTCGCATCGAGCTGCTCCCGTTCCTGCGGGAGCAGGCGATCTCGATCACGAACCACCGATTCGGCAATCCGGATCGTGCCTTCGACGCCGTTCTCCCCCGCTCCTGACACCCGGCGATCGTCGGCGCGTCACCGCAGGATCACCCGTGCTGCTACCTACGATGGAGCCCAGGACGAATCTGGAGGCTCGGCATGCGTGAACTCGGTCTGGACGGACTGAGCGAGGACAGACGGTTCCTCATCGCGCGCGACCACGCCACCGACGAGACGTTCCACATCCCGGCCGATCGCCGTCTCACTTCCCTGATCGACGCCACGTCCAGCGGAAGCACGTCCGGCCAGTTGGAGACCAGCATGGAGAGTTCCCTCAGCCCCCGTGACATCCAGACGCGCATTCGACGTGGCGAGAGCCCCGACGAGGTCGCATCGGCTGCCGGCGTCACCGTCGACCGCATCATCGGCTTCGCCACGCCCGTCCTCGCCGAGCGCGAGTACATGTGCGAGCAGGCCCGCAAGACGCCGATCCGTCGCAAGCACGTCGGCGGCGCCGGGGTGCTGCTCGGCACCCTGGTCGACGAGAACATCGCGGCCGGCGGAACCTCGCCCGACGACGTCCAGTGGGACTCGTGGCGTCGTGAGGACGGTCGCTGGACCGTCGTGGTCTCCCCCACCGATGCCGACCAGCCCGCGACGTTCGTGTTCGACGTGAAGAGCCGCTACGTGCTGCCGGCCGACGAGTTCGCCCACGACCTCGTCGGCGACGTCGCGATTCCGGAGTCCGGCGACATGGCGATCGCCGATGCGCTGCTCGAGCAGGCCGCGGCCGCCGCACCCGCCGCGGAGGCTGACGAGACGGTCGACGAGGTGGAGCCCGACGAAGGTGTCACCCCGGAGGAAGCAGCCGAGCGCGATCACCACGCCGCGGTGTCGTCGATCAAGGAGGCCCGCGACCGACGGGTCATCGAGCTGGCCACCAAGGCCGAGGAGGAAGCGGCCAAAGCCTCCGACATCGAGCCCGACATCGAGGCTCTCGAGATCGACATCGCGATGGAGCAGGACGTCGCCGTCCCCGACACCCTCCCGCGCAAGAAGAAGCACGAGCGCCGCCGCGTCCCCAGCTGGGACGAGATCATGTTCGGCGGTCGCGACGACTGACCCGGTCGCTGCACGGTTTGAAGGCTTGCGCATGTTCTCACCTCGCCTTAGCTGCGCAACCCTTCACAATTCGCCTCGCCGCTCGATGTGTGGACCTGGCGGATGACATCGTGAAAACTGCTCGCTAGGTTTCTGAGCATCGTGAATCGGGGGATTCCATGCGCTTGATCGCGCCAGCCATCGCAGCCTTGCTGCTGCTGTCCTCCTGCGGCGACGAGCCCCAGCCGATCGAGCCCAAGCCTTCGGCAAGTCCGACTGCGGTCGAGCCGACCATGCCTGAGACGGCACGGGAAGACACACCAACTGGCGCCGCCAACTTCGTTCACTACTGGGTCTCGACGTTCAATTACGGGGCGCAGACCGGGGATGTCGATCCAATGCTGAGTCACGCTGACAAATGCAAGCCCTGCCGGGACTATGCAAGTGACTTCAGGGAATATGCTGACATTTCAGTTCGTGCAAAGCAAGCGACCGAAGAGTCCTCTGGCGACTCTCGAATGTCTCGGTAGCGCCGAGTCGCGATCCGATCGAAGTGGAAGACGGTCAAGATCCTGGACGAACAGGAGTCGTCGCCTCTGGTGTTCGTTCTGAATTCGAGTTCTCCGTTTGAGCTTATCGACATCTATGAGCGAAAAGCGCCGTGAAGTTCACAATCATCTCTGCGCGCTTGCTTGCGCTCTGCCTGCAGGATGGCCGACATCGACGTGGAACCCGTCCCTTGGTTCCCATCAGTCAGCATCAAGGGGAGGATCACGCACACCGGTCGTGCACTTCCCGAGCAGAAGAAGCGCGTTGGATCGCACCCAGACACCACCAGATGATGCTTCTTGATGCCGCTGGCCTGACTTCCGTTGCGCGCTGCAGGACTTCCCCAATGGCCGGCCGTCAAGCCCCGACCTCACTCCAGCCGACATCGAACGGGCCATTCGCGAGGTCGCCGATGCCGGCGCTGAAGGTCCACATCCAGCCGGGTGGGGAGACGCTCGTGAACGTCGACACGATCTTCTTCACCGACCCCACCAACCTGCGCCGCACGGTCACTCTGCTCGGGCACGCCGTGCGGCTGGATGCGCGGCCCGTCACGTACACGTGGGTGCACGGGGACGGCACCAAAGCCAGCACATCGAACCCCGGACGGCCGTATCCGTCGAAGGACGTCACCCACCAGTACGCCCAGCCGGGCACCGACCTCCGCGCACGCGTCGACACCACGTACCGGGTCCGCTACAGCGTCGACGGCGGCGGCTGGGCGGAGCTCGACGAGACGCTCACCGCCGCTGGGCCCACCGCCATATTGGACGTCGACGAAGCGGCTCCAGTTCTCACCCACTGACCCGCGATCGGCCACTCACGCCCGGTGCAACAATGGCCAGATGCGTATCGCCAATCACATCGTCGACCTCGTGGGCAACACGCCGCTCGTGAAGTTGAACAACGTCGTCCCCGCGGGATCCGCGACCGTGGCGGCCAAGATCGAGTACATGAACCCCGGCGGGAGCGTCAAGGACCGCATCGCCGTCATGATGGTCGACGACGCCGAGAAGTCCGGGGCCCTGAAACCCGGCGGAACCATCATCGAACCGACGTCCGGCAACACCGGCGTCGGACTCGCGCTCGTCGCCCAGCAGCGCGGCTACCACTGCATCTTCGTGTGCCCGGACAAGGTCAGCCTCGACAAGCAGAACACCCTCCGCGCCTACGGCGCCGAGGTCGTGGTCTGCCCCACCGCCGTGCCGCCCGACCACCCCGACAGCTACTACAGCGTCTCCGACCGCCTCGTCCGTGACACCGACGGCGGCTGGAAGCCCGACCAGTACTCCAACCCCGCCGGTCCACAGAGCCACTACGAGACCACCGGCCCGGAGATCTGGGCCGACACCGACGGTCAGATCACCCACTTCGTCGCCGGCGTCGGCACCGGCGGCACCATCACCGGCGCGGGCCGCTACCTCAAGGAGGCGTCCGACGGACGCGTCAAGATCATCGGTGCCGATCCCGAGGGCTCGGTCTACTCCGGCGGCACCGGCCGCCCCTACCTCGTCGAGGGCGTCGGTGAGGACTTCTGGCCCAGCGCCTACGACCCGGACGTCCCTGACGAGATCATCGCGGTCAGCGATGCCGACTCCTTCGACATGACGCGACGCCTCGCCCGCGAAGAGGGGCTCCTCGTCGGTGGGTCGTGCGGCATGGTCGTCATCGCCGCCCTCAAGGTGGCCGAGCGCGAGGGGCCCGACGCCCTGGTGGTCGTGCTGCTGCCCGACGGCGGCCGAGGCTACCTCTCCAAGATCTTCAACGACGACTGGATGTCGTCGTACGGGTTCCTCCGGACGCCCCTCGGCGGCCATTCCGAGCGCCCGACGGTCGGCCAGCTCTTGCGCAAGAAGGCCGGCGACATGCCGGCGCTCGTGCACACCCACCCCAGCGAGACGATCCGCGACGCCATCGGCATCCTGCACGAGTACGGCGTGTCCCAGATGCCCGTCGTCGGGCCGGAGCCACCCGTGGTCATCGGCGAGGTGGCCGGAAGCGTCAGCGAGCGGGAGCTGCTCAGCGCCGTCTTCGAAGGACGCGCCACCCTCACCGACTCGGTCGAGAAGCACATGGAGCCCCCGCTGCCGCTGATCGGCTCCACCGAGGACTTCGAGACCTGCCTCAAGGCGCTCAGTGAGAGCGACGCGGTCATGGTCATCGAGGACGGCAAGCCGCTCGGCGTCCTGACCCGCCACGACCTCCTCGGGGCCCACATATGAGCGAGAAGCGCAGCGCCCACGACAAGGACGCCTGGCAGGGCTTCGCGACGCGCGCCATTCATGCCGGATTCGATCCCGACCCGCAGACCGGCGCAGTCAACGTGCCCATCTACGCGTCGTCGACGTTCGCACAGGACGGCGTCGGCGGCATGCGCGGCGGCTACGAGTACGCACGTACGGGAAACCCGACGCGCACAGCGCTGGAGTCCAACCTGGCCGCGCTCGAAGGCGGTGCATTCGGACGCGCCTTCAGCTCGGGCATGGCCGCCACCGACACCGCGCTGCGGGCGATGCTGCGTCCCGGCGACCACCTCGTCATCCCCGACGACGCCTACGGCGGCACGTTCCGGCTGATCGACAAGGTGTTCAGCCAGTGGGGCATCACGTACACCACGGTCGCGGTCAACGACGTCGACGCGATCCGCGCCGCGATCAACGACGACACCAAGATCGTCTGGATCGAGACCCCGACCAACCCGCTCCTCAACATCGCCGACATCGAGGCCATCGGCGGCATCACCCGTGAGGCCGGCATCGAGCTCGTCGTCGACAACACGTTCGCGTCGCCCTACCTCCAGCAGCCGCTCCAGCTCGGCGCGGACGTGGTGCTCCACTCGACCACGAAGTACCTCGGCGGCCACTCCGACGTGATCGGCGGCGCGCTCATCACCGACGACGAGGCCCTGAACGAGGCATTCGGATTCCTGCAGAACGGCGCCGGCGGCGTGCCCGGACCGTTCGACGCGTTCCTGACGATGCGTGGCGCCAAGACGCTCGCCGTCCGGATGGAGCAGCACTGCACGAACGCCGAGGCCGTCGTCGAGCTCCTGCAGGGCCACGATGCGGTGTCGCACGTGTTCTACCCAGGGCTCCCGGACCATCCGGGCCATGAGGTGGCCGCGCGGCAGATGCGTCGCTTCGGCGGCATGGTGTCGATCCGGCTGGCCGGTGGACGGCAGGCGGCGCTCGACCTGTGCTCGCGCACCGACGTGTTCATCCTCGCCGAGAGCCTGGGTGGCATCGAGTCGCTCATCGAGCACCCCGGCGCCATGACCCACGCGTCCACGGCCGGTTCCTCCCTCGAGGTGCCGGACGACCTGGTGCGGCTCAGCGTCGGCATCGAGGACGTCGCCGACCTCGTGGGCGACCTGGAACAGGCGTTGGGCTAGGCCGTCTCTTCGTCGTCGTCGACGATGACGGCGTCGAGGGCGAAGTCGAGCTCGGGACGTTCCAGATCGTCGAGCGCGGCGAACTCCCCTGCGGTCAGGCCACGAGTGTCGGAGTCGACCGTCGCGACCTCGCCCAGTACGGCGGGACGGTCCAGCCCATCGAACTTGCGTGCGGTCGACAGCACCCGACGTTCGAGGGTGCCGACGAACTCGTTGTAGCTCTTCACCGAGCCCTCGATCGAGCGGCCGAGCTTGGCGACCTTGTCCGAGAGCGTGGCCAACCGGCTGTAGAGCTCGTTGCCGAGATCGAACAGCTCCTTCGCATTCTCGCTGAGCACCTCCTGGCGCCACGTGAACGACACCGTCTTGAGGACTGCCCAGAGGTTCACGGGCGTGGCCAGCACGATGCCGCGATCGAAGGCGTGCTGCATGAGACCAGGGTCGGTGTCGAGGGCAGCGTTGAGGATCGAGTCGTTCGGAATGAACGCCACGGTGAACTCCGGTGTGGCGGACAGACCGGTCCAGTAGCCCTTGTCGGCCAAGGCGTCGACGTGGCCCTTGACCTGCTTGGCGTGCTGCGTCTGCAGCTGCTTGCGCTGGGTCTCGTCGAGGTCTGAGCGACTGGACTCGATGAAGGCGCTGAACGGGACCTTCGCGTCGACCGCCATCTGCTTGTTGCCAGGCAGCCGGACGACCATGTCTGGACGACGTGACCCCGACTCGGCTTCGATCGACTCCTGCGTGAAGAAGTCGACGCGGTTCAACAGACCGGCCGACTCGACCAGCGACTTGAGCTGCGTCTCTCCGTACGCTCCCCGCACACTGTTGTTGCGGAGAGCCTGGGACAAGGTCTCCGCCGCGGACCGCGACTGCTCCGCAGACTCACGGGTCGCGCGAATCTGCGCGGCGAGGTCGCCGTGCTGTGCCGAACGCTGCTTCTCGATCTCGTCGACCTTCTGCTGCATGGTGCGCAGCTGCGACACGACCGGGGCGAGCTGCTGAAGCACCTTGCTCTCTTGGCGCTCGGACTCCGCGCGCTCCTGAGTGTCACGCCGCGTCCGCTCGACGGCGTCGGTGTACTGCTGCCGCGCTGCGTCGAGCGTCTGTCGCAGACCCTCGATCGACGCCTGCGCGGCCGCCAGCTCACGGGCGGTCTCGGCGCGGGCCTCACCTTCGTCGCGCCGGATCTCGGCGACGACCTGTGCATGCCGTGCCTCGAGCAGTGCAGGTTCGACGTCGGCCGGGCTGACGCGACCGGCGTGGAGGTACCAGCCGAGCAGCGCGCCGACACCGAGGCCGATGACGAGCACGAGTACGAGATCCATGCCGCTCAGTGTGGCAACGATCACGGACACAATCGTGTAGACGTGCCGCACCACCTGCGGATTCGCTGGCGTGCGGCACCATGGCGCCGTGGACAACTCCGCCGTGATCGCCGCCCTCGTCGGCGCCGCGCTCGCGCTGGTGCCACCCGTCTGGCACTTCTCCCGCCACGTCGTGACGCTCGTGCACGAGGCCGGGCATGCCATGGTCGCGGTGCTCACCGGGCGGCGCCTCAACGCCGTGCGCCTGCACTCCGACACGTCCGGCCACACGATCTCCAGCGGTCGGCCCCACGGCCCGGGCATGGTCGCGATGGCCTCCGCCGGCTACCTCGCACCCTCCGTGCTCGGGCTCGCCTGCATCTGGCTCGTCGGCGTCGGTCACACGCCGTGGGCGCTGTGGGCGGCGCTGCTCACGCTCGCCCTGATGCTCGTGTACGTGCGCAACTGGTTCGGGCTCCTGGTGGTGGCTGTGGCCGGCGGCGCCGTCGCGATCCTGATCTGGCGGACCAACGCGGAGATCCAGGACTTCGCCGCCATCGTGCTCGCGGGGTTCCTGCTCGTCGCAGCACCCCGCACGACGCTCGACCTGTGGAGCCACCGACGAAGCGCCCGCACCCGCACGACCGACGCCGACCTGCTGGCCCGCCTCACCCACGTCCCGGCCGGCGTGTGGAATGCGTTCCTGCTGCTCGCGACGGTCGCCGCCCTCCTGCTCGGCGTCGGGCTCCTGCGGTCGGCCTGATGGTTGGATGGTCGCGTGTTCACCGTCGGACGTCGCCTGGACGACGCGGCAGGCCGCACCGGCGTCCTCTCCACACCGCACGGTGACATCCGCACCCCGGCGTTCATCCCGGTCGGCACGAAGGCGACCGTCAAGGCCGTGCTCCCGGAAGCGATGCGCGACCTGGGCGCCCAGGCCCTGCTCGCGAACGCCTACCACCTGTACCTCCAGCCGGGCGCCGACATCGTCGAGGAGGCCGGTGGGCTCGGCCGCTTCATGAACTGGCCGGGGCCGACGTTCACCGACTCCGGCGGGTTCCAGGTGCTGAGCCTCGGCGCCGGCTTCAAGAAGACGCTCGCCATGGACGCCAAGGGCGTCACGTCCGACGACGTCATCGCGCCCGGCAAGGACCGGCTGGCGGTGGTCGACGACGAGGGCGTCACGTTCCGGAGCCACCTCGACGGCTCCACCCACCGGTTCACCCCGGAGGTGTCGATGCAGATCCAGCACCAGCTCGGCGCCGACGTGATCTTCGCCTTCGACGAGCTGACCACGCTGATGAACTCCCGCGACTACCAGGAGAAGTCGGTCGACCGGACGCAGGCGTGGGCCGAGCGCTGCGCCGCCGAGCACCAGCGCTTGAGCGATGAGCATCCCGACCGGCCCGCCCAGGCGCTGTTCGGCGTCGTGCAGGGCGCCCAGCACGAGGACCTGCGCCGTCGCGCCGCACGCGGCCTGACGACGCTGGCATTCGACGGGTACGGCATCGGCGGCGCGATCGAGAAGGAGAACCTCGACCAGATCGTCGGCTGGGTCGTCGAGGAGCTTCCCGAGGACAAGCCCCGGCACCTGCTCGGCATCGGCGAGCCGGACGACCTGTTCATGGCGGTCGAGCAGGGCTGCGACACCTTCGACTGCGTGCAGCCGTCGCGCGTCGCCCGCTCGTCACGCGTCTACACCGCGCGTGGCCGGCACAACCTGTCGGTGGCCGCCTCACGCCGCACGTTCGCGCCCATCGAGGACGGCTGCGACTGCTACACCTGCGAGCACTACACCGTCGCCTACCTGCACCACCTGTTCAAGGCGAAGGAGTACCTCGCCGCGACGCTCACGACGATCCACAACGAGCGGTTCGTCGTCCGCCTCGTCGACGACATGCGCGACGCCATCGACGCCGGCGACTTCGCCGCGATGAAGACCGAGTTCCTGGGCGGCTACTCGGCCTGAGCAGGCTCGACCCAGTACGTGTGCTCGTGCCGCTTGAGCCAGCCGATGACGACCATCGTCAGCGGCATCACGATGAGCTCGACGGCGACCTTGTAGACGACGCCGACCACGAAGTAGTTCCAGAAGACGCCCATCGACGTGATGCCGATCGCCGACGACGCGATCGCGCAGAACAGGAACGTGTCGGCCAGCTCGCCGGCACCGGTCGATGCGGCCAGACGGGAGAACAGGCCGCGCTCGGCCGTGACCTGCTTCATCCGCACGAGCACCCAGGAGTTGATGAACTGGCCCACCACGTAGCCGACGACGCTGGCGAGCACGATCTGCGCGACCGGACCGGCCACGCTCTCGAACGCCGCCTGGTTCTCGTAGAAGGACGCAGCGGGTGCCTGCTCGACGACCCAGAACGTGCCGGCGGCCACCAGTGCCATGGCGAACCCGGTGAAGATCGCCCGCCGCGCGGCCCGGAATCCGTACACCTCGGAGATGACGTCGCCGAGGATGTACGCGAGCGGGAACAGGAACGCGCCGCCGTCGGTGACGACCGGGCTGATCTGCACCGATCCCAGCGAGAACTCCCACGACCCGAACTCGATGCCCTTCGTGGCGGCGATGTTCGAGACCACGATCACCACGCAGAACGCGGCCAGGATGACGTCGAAGTACGTCGAGCCGCGGGAGGCGAAGTGCACCTCGTCGCGGCGCTCGGTGCCAGACGGTGACCCAAGCGGTGACTGGGTGCTCATGGCCCACATCCAACCATGTGGTCAGCGATGGAAGAATCGACGCATGAGCACACTGCCGACCCGCGCCGACGTCCTCGTCGTGGGCGCCGGGCCGGCCGGGGCGTCGGCCGCCGCATGGGCGGCCAGGCTCGGCTCGGACGTCGTGCTCGCCGACGCCGCCACGTTCCCGCGCGACAAGACCTGCGGTGACGGCCTCACCCCGCGCGGGATCGCCGAGCTCGACCGCCTCGGCCTGGGCGAGTGGGTGCGTGGCTTCGGCACCAACCGCGGCCTCCGCGCGGCCGGGTTCGGCCAGGAGCTGCTGCTCCCCTGGCCCGGCGGATCCCTCCCCGACCACGGCTCGGCCGTCCCCCGCACCATCCTCGACGCCCGCATCCGCCAGGTCGCGCTCGACGACGGCGCGGTGCCGTTCGAGCATGCCCGTGCCGTCGACGCCGAACGCGACGCGTCCGGACGGGTCACGGCGGTCACGTTCCGCGTCGGGGCGGACAAGCAGATCCACACCATCGCCTGCGACAAGCTGGTCGTGGCCGACGGTGTCCGCTCACCCCTGGGCCGCGTGCTGGGCCGCGAGTGGCACCGCGACACGGCGTACGGCGTCGCCGGCCGCTCCTACGTGAAGTCGGCCCGCAGCGACGACCCGTGGATCTCCTCGCACCTCGAGCTCCGCGGTCAGGACGGCGAGCTCCTGCCCGGCTACGGCTGGATCTTCCCCCTGGCCGACGGCGAGGTGAATCTCGGTGTCGGAGCGCTCGCGACGTCCAAGCGCCCGGCAGACCTGCAGATCAGGCCGCTGATGGAGTACTACGCCGAGCTGCGCCGCGAGGAGTGGTCACTCGGCCCCGACCTGCGGCTCCCGACGTCCGCCCTCCTGCCCATGGGCGGTGCCGTGTCGGGGGTGGCCGGCCCGAACTGGATCCTCGTCGGCGACGCCGCCGGCTGCGTCAACCCGCTGAACGGCGAGGGCATCGACTACGGGCTCGAGACCGGCCGCGTGGGCGCCGAGCTGCTCGACTCGACGTACGACCTCGAGGAAGCCTGGCCGCACCTCCTCACCACCCACTACGGAGAAGCCTTCTCCATCGCCCGGCGACTCGCGGGCCTCCTCACGGTGCCGGGGCTGCTGCCCACCCTCGGCCCGCTGGGCATGCGCTCCCACACGCTCATGGCCATCGCGCTGCGTGTCATGGGCAACTTCTTCACCGACGACGACCGCGACACCACGGCCCGCATCTGGCGGTGGGCCGGACGACGATCGGTGCGCCTCGACGACCGTCCGCCGTTCACGGCCTGAGGCCGCTGCTCATTCGTCCGGGTTGGCGTCGCTGAGGTCGATCGTCTCCTCGGAGTCGCGAAAGGTCAGGACGGCGAAGGCCGCCACTGCAATCGCGGTGAGGAACAGCAGAAAGCCCGACCATCCCGGACCGACGTTGGCTCCGGGCGCCGAGCTCCCCGCCGTGAGCGCCCGCAGGATGACCAGGAGAGTGCCGAACACGGTGGCGACCACCGCGATCAGGCGCCACGGGACGACGTCCGGCAGCGTGCCGTCGGAGAACGCTTCGATGGCGATCAGCGCCGCACCACCGAGCAGAAGGACCATCCCGATCGTCGAGTAGCCCGACCAGGCATTCGACGACGTGTCGAAGCCCTTCCCGTCGAAGGTGACCGTGATGTACCACGGCAGGAGCGACAGGATCAATGCCGCAGCCGCGGCGACCATCACACCTTGCTCGTTCTTGCTCAGCTGACGCCCACCGTCTGCCATGAGAGTCCCCCTTGTCGGTGCGCGTCCGAATCTAGCCGCACCGGGACGCCTTAACCACCCCAGATGGTCGAGCTGCTGGCGCGATGGATGAGAATCGCCGCATGGATGCTGATGCCGTCGTCGTCGGGGCCGGACTGGCGGGGCTGGTCGCCACCGCCGAGCTCGTCCACGCAGGTCGCAGCGTCATCGTCGTCGACCAGGAGGGTGAGCAGGGCATCGGCGGCCAGGCGTTCTGGTCGTTCGGTGGGCTGTTCCTCGTCGACTCACCGCAGCAGCGCCGCATGGGCATCAAGGACTCCGCCGATCTCGCCTGGCAGGACTGGCAGGGCAGCGCGCAGTTCGACCGCGAGGAGGATCTCTGGCCGCGTCGCTGGGCTGAGGCCTACGTGCACTTCGCGGCCGGCGAGAAGCTGGCCTACCTGAGGGAGCGGGGGCACCAGGTCTTTCCCGTCGTCGGCTGGGCCGAGCGGGGCGGTGGCCTCGCCGGTGGCCACGGCAACTCCGTCCCCCGGTTCCACATCACCTGGGGCACGGGTCCCGGCATCGTCGAGCCGTTCGAGAAGATCGTCCGCGAGGGGCAGGCGAACGGCCTCGTGACCTTCGCCTTCCGGCACAAGGTCGACGCCCTTGTCGTCACCGACGGCACGGTGACCGGCGTCCGCGGCGAGGTGCTCGAGCCGACGGATGCCGAGCGCGCCGCGCCCACGTCGCGCACGGCGGTCGGGGAGTTCGAGCTCTCCGCGCAGGCCGTCATCGTCACCAGCGGCGGGATCGGCGGCAACCACGACCTCGTCCGATCGGAGTGGCCTGCGCGACTCGGTACAGCGCCGACGCACATGATCTCCGGCGTCCCCGCTCACGTCGACGGGCGCATGCTGGCCATCGCCGAAGACGCGGGAGCGAGCCACATCAACCGCGACCGGATGTGGCACTACGTCGAGGGCATCAAGAACTTCGACCCGATCTGGCCGATGCACGGCATCCGCATCCTGCCCGGGCCGTCGTCGCTCTGGTTCGACGGCGGCGGCCGGCGACTTCCCATACCCGGCCTGCCCGGCTACGACACCCTCGGGACGCTCAAGCTGCTGCGCGAGAGCGGTCACGACCACAGCTGGTTCGTGCTCACCCAGGCGATCATCGAGAAGGAGTTCGCCCTCTCCGGCCAGGAGCAGAACCCCGACCTGACGGGCAAGAGCGTGCGTGAGCTGGTCCGGCAGCGTCTCGCGAAGGGTGCGACCGGCCCGGTGGAGGCGTTCAAGGAGCACGGTGAGGACTTCGTCGTGGCCGACACCCTCGACGAGCTCGTCGCCGGCATGAACGAGCTGACGCCCGAGGCTCCGCTCGACGTCGACGCGATCCGACGCCAGGTCGAGGACCGCGACCGGGAGATGGACAACGCCTTCACGAAGGACCTCCAGATCGCCGCGATGCGCCAGGCCCGCTCGTACCGCGGCGACAAGCTGATCCGGGTCGCGAAGCCGCACAAGATCCTCGACCCGTCGAAGGGGCCGCTCATCGCGGTCCGGCTGCACGTGCTCACCCGCAAGTCGCTCGGCGGCCTCGAGACCGACCTCGAGTCACGAGTCCTCGGCGCCGACGGAGCACCGATTCCCGGCTTGTACGCGGCCGGTGAGGTCGCCGGCTTCGGCGGTGGCGGCGTCCACGGCTACAACTCGCTCGAGGGGACGTTCCTCGGCGGGTGCATCTTCTCCGGACGTGCGGCCGGCCGGTCCGCGGCTGCGCAGGCCGGCTGACATCAGCGTTCGGCGACGACCACACGCCCGTTGCGCATCGATCCGGCGGACAGGCCGGACACCTCGAGGTCGCCCCGCAGGGCATACAGGTCGTCGTCGGACTTCACGTGGAAGCCCGCAGACTCCAGGGCCTGACGCATCTGGTCCGCCGTCCACAGCGAGCGCCACGGCTCGCCGGCCATCGGGCTCGTCCGCCGTGCCAGCAGCATGATGGCCCGGTTGAGCAGGCGCCCGGCCGTAGCGACGAGGGACGGAGCCTGGTAGTTCACGACGAGCCGGCTGCCGGGTGCCGAGCACTCGGCGACGGCCGCGAGCGTCGAGGTCATGGCGTCGCGGGTCAGGTACGGGACGACGCCCTCCCAGACCCAGGTGGTCGGCTCCGATGCGCGATGACCCACATCGGCGAGAGCGGCGGGAAGGTCGTCGTTGCGGAAGTCGACCGGAGCGTAGACGAGTCGGCCGCACACCGGCTGACGATCGCCGATCCGCCGGCGCTTGTCGTCCTGCGACGCCGGGTGGTCGACCTCGAACACCGTGACGTCGGCCAGCGCGTCCATGCGCCATGCCCTGGAGTCCAGGCCGGCGCCCAGCAGCACCGCCTGCGGTGCGGCACTCGCGCGTACGGCGGCGTCGATCGCGACGGTGCGCGGAACCATGACCTCGCTCGTGCCGCGCACCATCTCGTACTCGGATCTCGCGGCGAACCCGTCGGGTGGCGACCCGGCGCGAACCTGGTCCACGACGACGCGCTCGGCGTCGTCGAGGAGCTCGATCGCCACCGGATCGGAGAATCGGTCGGTGGCCAGGAATCCGTCGGCTGCTGCCCGGCCCTGGCACACCAGGACTGCCGTGCGGCTCGCTGTCTGCTCCATGAAGTCCCCCAGATCACTCGAGATGAAAGCCTATCGACGCGGCCGTAGGTTGGACCAGTGACTGCTCCCCTGCTCGACCTCAATGACGGACGCCAGATGCCCGCGCTGGGCTTCGGCACCTACTCGATCACCGGGCCGGACGCTCCCGCGCTCATCGGGTCGGCGATCGACGCCGGCTACCGGCTGCTCGACACGGCCACCCGCTACGAGAACGAGGAAGAAGTCGGCGAGGCCGTACGGGCATCGTCCGTGTCGCGCGAGGAGCTGTTCGTCACCAGCAAGCTGCCGGGCGCGGACCACGGCTACGACGAGGCCCTGCGATCGGTCGAAGGCTCGCTCAAGCGCCTCGGACTCGATCGTCTCGACCTGTTCCTCATCCACTGGCCGCAGCCGCCGATCGACAAGTACGTCCAGACCTGGAAGGCGTTCATCCGGATGCGCCAGGAGGGCACCGTGTCGTCGATCGGCGTCTCGAACTTCCTCCCTGAGCACCTCGACCGGCTGCTCGAGGAGACCGGCGTCGCCCCGGCAGTCAACCAGGTCGAGCTGCACCCGTTCCTCCCGCAGCTCGAGCAGCGCGCCGCCGACGCCCGCCACGGCACGGTGACGCAGAGCTGGACGCCGCTGGGACGAGGAACGGATCTGCTCGAGCGGCCGGAGATCACCGAGACCGCCGAGAAGCACGGCCGCACTCCCGGCCAGGTGGTGCTGCGCTGGCACCTCGACGTCGGAGCGGCTCCCATCCCCAAGTCGGCGACGCCGGAGCGCTTCCGCAGCAACCTCGACATCTTCGACTTCGAGCTCGACGCCGACGACCTCGCGCGCATCGCCACGCTCGAGACCGGGGAACGCACCGGCGGCGACCCGGTCGACGAAGTGCAGCTCTGACGCGCGTTCCGGCACTAGGCTGCGGGCCATGACCGTAGTCGCGCTCGTGCTCGCCGGCATCGCTGCCGCACTCCATGTGTTCATCTGGACGATGGAGAGCATCACCTGGAAGCAGCCCGCCACCTGGAAGCGGTTCGGGCTGGAGTCGCAGGCGGACGCCGACACCACCGCCTCGCTGGCCTACAACCAGGGCTACTACAACCTGTTCCTCGCGGTCATCACGATCATCGGCATCGTCATGGTCGCCGGCGACCATGACGACGCCGGCTGGGCCCTGGTGCTGGCCGCGTGCGGAAGCATGGTTGCCGCCTCGCTCGTGCTGGTCTCCACCGGAGCCGGCTACGCCCGGGCCGCGGCCACCCAGGGCACGGTGCCCGCGCTCGCCGTGATCTTCGCGATCCTCGCCATCGCCTGACGGCGCTCGTCCGTAGGCTGGCGCGCATGCTCCGCCTCGCCACCATCAACGTCAACGGCATCCGGGCCGCCCACCACAAGACGCGCGGTCAGACGCTCGGATTCAGCGAGTGGCTGGCAGAGCGTGACTGCGACGTCGTCACGCTCCAGGAGGTCCGGGCACCGGACGAGGTCGTCCGCGAGATCGTGGCCGAGTCGGGCTACCACGTCGCCCACACCGAGTCGGCCGCCAAGGGACGTTCCGGCGTCGCCGTGCTGAGCCGGGCCGAGCCGAAGGACGTCCGCCTCGGTTGCGGCGACCCCTACTTCGACGACAGCGGCCGCTGGGTCGAGGCTGACGTCCCGCTGCCCGACGGCAGCCTGCTCACCGTCGTGTCGACGTACGTGCACTCCGGCGGCGTCGGCACTCCTCAGCACGACGACAAGATCCGGTTCCTCGGCCAGATGATCACCCGCATGCGTGACATCGGTGCCAGCGGCGCGCACGGCATCGTCACCGGCGACCTCAACGTCGGCCACACCGAGAACGACATCAAGAACTGGAAGGGCAACCTCGGCAAGGCCGGCTTCCTGCCCGAGGAACGCGCCTACCTCGACCGCGTCGTCGACGAGCTCGGCTGGGTCGACGTCCATCGCGCCCTGAGCGGCGACGTGCCCGGCCCCTACACCTGGTGGTCGATGCGCGGCCAGGCCTTCGACACCGACACCGGCTGGCGGATCGACTACCAGCTCGCCACGCCCGCGCTCGCCGCCGCGGCCCGCACGGCAACCGTCGACCGGGCACCCAGCTGGGCCGAGCGCTGGTCCGACCACGCGCCGCTGGTCGTCGACTACGACCTCTAGACCAAGGAGAGGGGCGCGCACCCCCTGATGCGCACCCCTCGTCCTTGGTCGGTCAGGTCGTCAGCTGAACCTGACCTTCATCGCGGTGCCGTCCTCCGTCAGCACCTTGATCTTGACGCCCACCGCCGGCAGCTTCACGCCGTGGTTGGGCAGCTCGCTGTACCAGTACTTCTTCGTGTCGTCGAACAACGGCTTGGCGCCTTGCCCACGAATCAGGCTGGGCGTGCCGTTGGTGTGCAACGTCATCGAGTCGGCTGTGTGCAGCGAGAACGGCGCGTCGTACATCTGGATCCGCGCCCGCCACGGTGCACCGGTTGCGAGGTTGATGATCGGCGACGGGTTGGCGTCGATGATCATGTTGAGGCCGACGCCCGGGTGCTCATTCGTGTTGTTGTCCTGCTGGGACGTGTCCCAGTACGAGATGAGCAGGCCGTGACCGTACTTGTAGTGCTCGACCCAGTCCGGCTTCGTGTTCGCGAACCCGAAGTTGTACGGACCGGTCTTCAAGTACTTGTCGTACTTGACGTACGACCGATGACCCGCGATGTAGTAGTTGTCGTAGGCCTTGTCGGTCTTCGCGCCGACGATGCTGAACCCGTCGAACGTCCAGGTCGGTCCGCCGGCCTCCGCCCCGTCGTCGAGCACGGTCGCGCCGTCCGCGGTGACCTTGACGTCGTCGAGGAACAGTCCCTTCTCGGCGACACCGCCGTCGGTGCGGTACAGGGCGCGGAACTTCACGTTCTTTCCGGCCACCGACGTGAGCGGCAGCTCGAGGTTGCCCCAGTCGGGATGCTCACCGGAGAACGTCGGCGTGCCTGACGCGTCCTTCGCGAGCGGCTGGCCGTCGAGCGTCCCGTCCAGAGCCGTCCAGGTGGAGCCACCGTCGGTCGAGACCTGCAGGTAGCCGTAGTCGTAGCCCTCCTCGATCGAGTAGCGGACCTTGGCCGTCAACGTGGCGGCGGACTTGCCGGTGAGGTCGAGGTCCGTCGTCATGGTGTTGTTGAGGTCGTCACCGCTGCCGGACCAGAACTGCTTCGTGCCGGTCGCCGGAGCGCCGTTGTCGACGGAGACGTTCTTCTTGGGCAGCGCGACCACCGCACCTTGGGCCTTGGAGGTGTTGTACTCCTGCGGGCCGAGGTCGACGGTCTTCGCGGTGCCGGGCTTGGCCACCTCGTAGTCGAACCAGCCGAGCTGCAGCTTGTTCCACGCGCCGAGGTCGCCCGGGCGCGTGCCCAGCGGCTCACCCTTGTCGTTGAGCCGGCTCTGCGCCATCAACGTCCAGTACTCACTGTTGTTGTCGCCGCCACCGGACGTGTCGTAGTCGTCGGGCAGGCCGAGGTCGTGTCCGTACTCGTGCGTGAAGACGGACAGGCCGCCGTTCTCCGGCTGGGTGGTGTAGTCGCCGACCCAGATGCCGGTGTCGGCGATCTGCGTGCCGCCCAGCTTGTTGAACGACGGACCGGTGAGGCCCTGGTCGGTGTAGAAGGCGTACCAGCGGTGGGACCAGATGGCGTCCTCGCCCTGCTGCGGGTCGCCGTCGGCCTCGTCGCCGCCGGCGTGCACGATCTGGAAGTGATCGATGTAGCCGTCGGGCTCGTTGAAGTCGCCGTCGCCGTCGTAGTCGTAGCGGTCGTACTTGTCGTACGACGCGATGGCCTGCTTGATCTCGGCGTCGGACTTGCCGGCCGCCTTCTGGTCGGCGACCCACGCCTCGAGGGCGTCCTGGATCAGGTTCCACACGGTCTTGGACGAGTCGTCACGGCCGTAGCGGGCCTCGTTGTAGGGGACCTTGACCCAGTCCGAGACCGCACCGTCGACGGTGTAGCGCCCTGACGACTGCGTCTCGTAGTAGGTCTTGAGCGACTCGGCGCCGTTGCCCTTGGCGAAGTAGAGGTCCTGGTAGTGCTGCTGGTTGTAGTCGCTCTGCCAGACCGTGGAGTTGTCCTTCGTGCGGTCGGGCTCGGGGATCTTGTTGTGCAGCGGGCCATCGAACGTCGTCGGGCCCGGAATGGCCGGATCGGAGTCCTTGTCGGGGAAGTCAGGGTGACGCTTGTCGCCGAACTCGGCGAGGATCACGAACACCTTGTCGGCGCGCTCCTGCTTGAGCTCGACGTACTGGTCCTTCGTCTTGCTGCCCTGAGCCGACTGGCGCTGCTTGCTGGTGGCCTTCTTGTTGGCGAGCGCGGCCGCGTCGGCCGGCGAGTGGCCCTCGCCCACCTTGACGACCGTCGAGCCGTTCTTGGTGACGGGCTTCGCGTCTCCGTCGATGACGGACGTGATCGCGGTGTTGCGCAGAGCCTGCCGCTTCGTCTCGAGCGGGTTGGGCAGAGCGTCCCCGCTCTTGACCGTTCGGTCCTGACCTGACACATCTGGTGCGGGCTTCGCCACGCCCGGCAGCGCGAATGCGATGCCGAGTGAGGCGGCGAGCCCGAGGCCGACAAGGCCCGTGCTGACACGCTTCACTAGTTCCCCCTTGAGGACCGTCCGGTGTGCCGGACTGATCGTTGATGACGTGGGACCCGCGCCTCGTGGGACGGCGGCCACGCCGCGCTCAAGGTAGATGGTTTTGCGACGGAACTACAGTCTTGACTTTCGCAGCAAGTAGTTATATCGAACTAGTCCGTCCGGGCCATCGGCCGACCCGTGTTCGCGAATGTTGGCGCGTCCGGTGTCGTCAGTTGGGGATCTGTGCCCTACGCTTGTCACTGTTGTGAGTTTGGCCGTTTGACCTGTGTTCCATTGCGGAACTCGTGTTCCTTTCGGGTGAACGACGCACGTTCGTCTGCGACAGTCGTGGACGAGGTAAGAACGCTCGAAGGAGTAACCAGTAATGGCAACAGGAACCGTCAAGTGGTTCAACGCCGACAAGGGCTTTGGCTTCATTGCCCCCGACGACGGCAGCGAGGACGTGTTCGCGCACTTCTCCGCCATCCAGTCGTCCGGCTACAAGACCCTGAACGAGAACCAGAAGGTCGAGTTCGACGTCGAGCAGGGCCAGAAGGGCCTGCAGGCGGCGAACATCCGTCCGCTCTGATCTAGAGTCAGCACGCGAAGGCCCGGGAGCTTGCTCCCGGGCCTTCGTCATGCCCGATCCAGGCCGTTCGGCGGGTGTGGCGTTCGTCACACCCGGGGTGACCGTCCTCACGGCTCCTCGACTTGTGGAACGCCTCAGCCTTGGTAGACAGGAATGAGAAGCCGCCCAGAGCGGAAACCGCAACCCAGGAGGTCAACCCATGGGTCTGGACGACAAGATCAAGAACACCGTCGACAAGGTCACCGGTGCCGCCAAGGAGAAGTACGGCGACGCGACCGGCGACGACGAGAAGAAGGCCGAAGGACAGGTCGACCAGTCGAAGGCCGACCTCAAGCAGTCCGGCGAGCATGTCAAGGATGCCGCTTCGGACGCGAAGGACGCCTTCAAGAACTGATTCACCGGCAGCGAAGCCGAACGCCACCGTCATCGACGGTGGCGTTCGGTGCGTGATGGGAGACCTAGAGGTGACCGCCCTCGTCCCAGACGTGACGGCCGAACTCGGCGCTGGGTGCCGTGAGGTATCCGATGTCGGCATCAGGTTCACCGACCGGGACATCGCGACGGTGCGCGGGGAATCGACGTGACGCCTCGGCGAGCTGGGCGCTCTCGTACTCGAACATGGTCTCGTCCATGGCGCGCTCCTCCCGTGGTTGGCTAGATCCTGAGGATATCCTCATGTTTGTCGCGGGCGCACCTTTACCCGCCAGTAGTCTTCGACCCAGTCATCGTTGAGGCTCGGTCAGAGCGTGACGCGCAGGATGCGGTCGTCGTTCTTGCGCGTGTCGCCGCGGCCGTCGGTGTTGCTGGTCGTGACCCACAGGCTCTCGTCGGGAGCGACCTCGATGGTGCGGATGCGTCCGTACTCACCCTCGAAGAAGGCACGGGGCTCGCCGGCGTCCGTGCCGTTGAGCGGCACCGCGAACATGCACTCGCCCTGCAGTGCCGCGACGAAGGCCGTGGACTTGGTGATCGCCAGCCCGGACGGCGAGCACTCGTCGGTCGGCCACGTGACCTTCGGCGTGACGTAGGAGGGATCGTCGGACTTGCCCTCGAACTTCGGCCACCCGTAGTTCTCGCCCTTCTCGACCAGGTTGAGCTCGTCGAACCGGTTCTCGCCGAACTCCGCCGCCCAGAGCCGGCCGTCGGCGTCGAACGCGAGCCCCTCGACGTTGCGGTGGCCGTACGACCAGGTGTGGTTGCCGAACGGGTTGCCCGGCGCAGGGTCGCCATTGCGGTCGATGCGGAGCACCTTGCCGCCGAGCGACCCCTTCTTCTGCGCCTCGGGCGGGTTGCCTGCCTCGCCGGTGGAGACGAAGAGATGTCCCTCGCGGTCGAACAGGAGTCGGCCACCGTGGTGGCGCCCGCCGACCGGGATGCCGGTGAGGATCGGCGTGATGTCGCCGAGACGGTCGCCGTCGAGCTGGATGCGCACGACGCGGTCGTCCGCCGATGTCGTGACGTAGGCGAAGAGCACGGCGTCGTCGTCGGGGTCGAGGGCGAGGCCGAGCAGTCCGCCCTCTCCCCCGGCCTGACCGACCGAGCCGCGGACGTCGCCGATCGTGGTGACCGTGCCGCTCGGAGTGACGCGCACGATCGAGCCCTCGTCTCGCTGCGCCACCAGCGCGTCGCCGGTGGGGAGGAAGACCATGCCCCAGGGCACGTTGATCCCGTCGGCGACGGTGCCGGTGACCTTCGGGTTCACCGCGCCTTGGCCGCTGCTCGTGGCTGACGGTGAGCGAGTGGGTGCCGGTTTCGGTGCGGGCTCGTCGCTGCTGCACCCCAGGAGCGTGGCGGCTCCCAGCCCGGCGACGCCGGAGAGGAACGTCCGTCGGTCGACCATGCATCGATCATGCCTGCAGGCCACAAGACCGGCCATGCCGCGAGGAATGTTGAAGGCCCGATTACCGTTACACCTAGGTACCCGATTTTCCCGACGAAAGGCCATCATGAGCACGGTCGAATTGACCGCCGACACCTTCGAGAGCACCGTCACGGGCGAGGGCATCACCCTCGTCGACTGGTGGGCATCGTGGTGTGGCCCATGCCTGCAGTTCGCCCCGGTCTACGACGCCGCGAGCCAGGAGCACGACGACGTCGTGTTCGGCAAGATCGACACCGAGGACCAGCAGGAGCTGTCCGCAGCCGCGCAGATCACGTCCATCCCGACGTTGATGGCGTTCCGCGACGGCGTGCTGGTGTTCAACCAGGCCGGCGCGCTGCCCGCGCCCGCGCTCGAGCAGGTCATCCAGGCGGTGAAGGACCTCGACATGGAGGACGTCCACCGCCAGATCGCAGAGCAGCAGAAGGCCCAGGACGAGAGCGCACAGAGCGCCTGATCCGGCTCACCAGCCCGGGGGCTTGACGACGTTGTCCGGCGTCGCGCTGAACAGTGGCGCGACGTCGGACTCGTCATGTCCGGCGATGCCGCACCCCACCTTCGTCAGGTAGAACCGCAGCTCGGGGTGCTCGCCGGCGAAGGCGACGAACCGCTCGGCCGCGCCGCGCAGCGCATCGAAGCCCTCCATCGTGGGCAGGCCGTAGCTCTGGCCCTGCAGGCCCTCGCCCTGACCCCAGACGGCGCCGAACTTCTCGAGCGCCACGCGGGCGGCTCCCCCACCGTGCGCGCCGGACTCGTTGCTCCCGAAGACGAAGATCGACCCCTCGGGCAGCTCGGACAGTCGTTCCGGCGTCGTTTCCATGGCCTCCAGTGAACCCGACATCGATCGATTTCGTCTCCTTGGAGCGCCGCGGGACAATGGAGGGATGCCCACCCAGACCGATCTGCGACTGCTGCTGCGCGGTCCGGTCGATTTCGAGGTGGGCGACTCCCCTGCCGAGTCGCGCTTCGTGTTCCAGGCCCAGGACGGCGAGCATCGGGTCACGGCGAGCGAGGCGATCGGCGCCCTGAGCCAGGGCATCCGCACGATGAACGCGCACCCGAGCGCGCGGGCGTGGGCGACGCCGGCGATCCTCGCGCTGCGCATCATGGCCCGGGGCCACCTGTCGCGGCTCGACTCGTCCGAGCGCAGCCGGCTGCAGGACGCGTCCCGTGGCGTCGACCCCGATCCGGCCGTGGCCCAGACGAAGGTGCGCGGTTTCATCGAGGCGCTGGCCGTCGACGCACCGGCGGTCGCCTCGATCCCGCAACGCTCCGACGACGACGCACCACCGGTCGTCGAGATGGAGCCACGCCGGAAGCGGATCTTCAGCGGCCGGCTCGTCGTCTCGTTCCGCGAGAGCCCGACGGACGATGTCGTCGCGGACCTGACGCTGCGCGTGCGTCCCACCGATGCGGCATGGGGGCCGGCCGACGCCGCCGACCTCTGGGCTCGCGACGACCACCACTTCGGGCCCGGGTCGCGCCAGGCGGTCCGGACGATGCTCGCGAGCGTCTCGGCCGTGTGGCCGCCGGCGGCTCGGATCCTGGCCGACCCTGACCCCGGCACCCTCGCGCTCACCGCCGACGAGCTCGCGCTGCTCGGCTCGTCCCGCATCGTCAGCTGGTTGCTGACCCACCGGGTCGAGGTGGAGTGGCCGGCCGAGCTGGTGCGCGACGTCGACGCTCGCGGTTCCGTCCGCCGGGTCGACCCCTCGGGTCCCGATCGGCCTCGTGCCTTCTCCCGCGACCAGCTGTTCCGCTTCGACTGGCGGCTCGCGATCGGCGACGACACCCTCACCGAGGCCGAGGTCGACGAGCTGGCCCGGTCCCAGACCGGCCTGCTCCGGCTTCGCGACCAGTGGGTCTTCGTCGACCCGAACCGCATCCGCCACGTGCTCGAGCGCCGCAGCCGCGACCTCACCCCGGCTGAGGCCTTGCGGGCCGCGGTGTCCGGCACGATCGACGTCGACGGCGTCACGACCTCGGTCGACACCGTCGGCTGGCTCGACGACCTCCGCGAGCGCCTGGTCGAGCGTGGCGAGCGCGCACCGGTGCCGCAGCCGGCCACGCTGGACGGCACGCTGCGCGACTACCAGCTCGACGGCCTGCGCTGGATGGCCCAGCTCGTCGAGCTCGGCCTGGGCGGCGTGCTCGCCGACGACATGGGGCTCGGCAAGACCGTCATGCTCATCGCGCTGCACCTGCACCGCGTCGGGCTCGGGTTCGACGCGCCGACGCTCGTCGTCTGCCCGGCCTCGGTGCTGGGCAACTGGGAGCGAGAGATCGAGCGCTTCGCCCCGTCCGCGGACGTCCGTCGCTACCACGGCCCGGGTCGCAGCCTCGACGGCGCGAAGGACGGCTTCGTGGTCACCACCTACGCGACCATGCGGCGTGACGCCGAGCAGATCGCCGCGCACCAGCCCGGCTGGGGCCTGGTCGTCGCCGACGAGGCACAGAACGTCAAGAACGTCCGTGCCGGGGCCGCGCGGGCCCTGCGGACGATCCCCGGCGAGGCGAAGCTCGCGCTCACCGGCACGCCGGTCGAGAACAACCTCGCCGAGCTGTGGGCGATCGTCGACTGGACCACGCCCGGCCTGCTCGGTTCCTACGAGCACTTCCGCCGGGGCTGGTCACGACCGATCGAGTCACGACGCGACTCCGGTCGGGCCGGCGACCTCGCCCTGTTGATCCGCCCGTTCGTGCTGCGCCGCCGCAAGAGCGACCCCGGCATCGCGCCGGAGCTGCCACCGAAGACCGAGACCGACTACCGCGTCCACCTCACCCGTGAACAGGTCGGTCTCTACGAGGCGGTCGTCCGCGAGACCCTCGCCGAGATCGAGTCGGCGAGCGGCATGCTGCGTCGCGGCCTCGTGGTCAAGCTCCTCACGCAGCTCAAGCAGATCTGCAACCACCCGGCGCAGTTCCTCCGCACGCCGCACGAACGTCTCGGCGGCCGCTCGGGCAAGCTCGGCCTCCTCGACGAGCTGGTGGAGGAGATCGTCGCCGAGGGCGGCGGCATCCTGCTGTTCACGCAGTACGCCAAGATGGGCCACCTGCTCTCCCGGCACCTGGACGAGAAGCACATCGGCAACCAGTTCCTGCACGGTGGCACGCACATCCGCACCCGTGAAGCGATGGTCCGCCGTTTCCAGAACGGCGAGCTGCCCGTCTTCGTGCTGTCGCTCAAGGCGGCCGGCACCGGCCTCAACCTCACCCGCGCCGACCACGTCATCCACTTCGACCGCTGGTGGAACCCCGCCGTCGAGGACCAGGCCACCGATCGCGCGCACCGCATCGGTCAGACGAAGCCGGTGCAGGTCCACCGGCTCATCAGCGAGGGCACGATCGAGGAGTCGATCGCCGAGCTCATCACGTCCAAGCGCTCGCTCGCCGACGCCGTCGTCAACGCCGGTGAGGGCGCGCTCACCGAGCTCTCGGACGCCGAGCTGGCGCAGCTGGTGCGGCTACGGAAGTAGCCGGCTCAGCGCAGGGAGTCGATGATGTCGCCGGTGAACGAGTCGGGCGTGAGACTCTCCCGATCGGAGGGAGCGCCGCCCATGCGCACCGCCACGATGCCCTGGGTCGGCAGGACGGAGATCATCTGGCGTCCCGCACCGATGGCCCAGAACGCGTTCTCCGGTGCTCGCGGTGCCAACCGGTCCGTGTCCGGCGCGCGACCCGCGCCGCCGTCCAAAGCCAGGTTCGTGCCGAGCACCGGACCCTTGTCGTTGATCCACCAGAGCAGCCCGTAGGCGGCGTTGAACTTCTGCGACTTCGTGGTGGCCTCCTTGACGTAGTCGGCGGAGACGATCTGCTTGCCCTTCCACTCGCCGTGTCGAAGCATCATCAGGCCGAAGCGCGCCATGTCGAGGCAGGTCGACACGATGCCGGAGAACATCTGGGAGTTGCCGGCCCCGTCCTTCTCCCACGTCGTGTTGCTCATGCCCAGCGGGTCGAAGATGTACTGCTGGGCGTAGTCGGTCGGCTCGACACCGGTCGCCTTCTTGAGCACGACCTGGAGCGTCTGGATGGCCGAGTTGTTGTACTCCCACTTCGTGCCGGGTGGCTCGTCCTGCTTCAGTCCGACGGCGAACGTCGTCTTGTCGGGCACCCCGAACGCCATCTTCCGGTAGTCCGTGGCGAGGTCCCAGTGACGTCCGGACACGTTGGCGAGCAGGTCGTGCACCGTGATGTTCTCCGACGGAGTGCCCTGCCACTGGGTGATGTACTTGGACGCCTTGTCGTCGAGGCTGAGCTTGCCCTGGTCGACGGCGATGCCGAAGAGGATCGACGTGAAGGACTTGGTCATCGAGTACGCCGACCCGACCGACTCGGGATCGTGACCGCGGAAGTAGGCCTCGTGGACGAGCTTGCCCTTGCGCGTCACGACGAAGCAGGAGGAGTTCCTCACGCGGAGGTCTCGATCGATGGCCGTGAGCGCCGGTCGCTTGAAGCCGGCCTGGCCGGGATGGATCTCCGTCCACGTGGCACCGGGGAATCCGTCGAACGCCTTCGGCTCCGGCTCACCCCGCGTGCACGCCGCCAGCACCAGCACGGCTGCGAGGGCAGCGCCCACCCGCTTCATCGTCATGGATCTATTGTGCGGAACCGGTGGTCAGACGAAGCCGAGCGGGCTGTTGATGCACTTCTTGATCTCGGCCAGCGTGTAGAAGTCGCCGCTCGGCCCGGTGGGCGTGCACGCCTTGCTGAAGCGTGACGGCTCCTCGTTGAAGCGCAGCGAGAGCAGCACCTTGCCGGCCTTGTTGCGGTAGGCCACCCACTCGACGCTGCCGGCGAGCAGGCCCGACTTCCACGAGCGCCACGGGTTGAACTCCTCCTTGTAGAGCCCACCCTTGGGTTCCTGCTGGTTGGCACTGCGCAGCTGGGTGATCGCCGTGAACGGCATCAGCGTCTCGCCGTGCGCCACGCGGAAGACCGCCGCGGTCTTGCCGCCGTCGACACGCTGCTGCAGTCGCTTCATGAAGTCGTTCAGCAACGGCTTGGCGGCCTGGTACGACGTCGTTTCGCCGCGGATTCCCGGGCCGTACCGGTAGAACTTCTCGCCGGCCTGCTCCTGCGCGAACACGTCGGCATCGCCCTGGTCGACGTACTTCGTGAAGTCCACGTCGGTCTCGGCTTTGAGGCTTGGCGCCCGCTGGAAGATGATGTACATGTCGAGTGCGCGGTCGATCGGCCTCTTCACCTGATCGACGAACTGCGGCTGGAAGAGACTCAGCAGGATGTTCTGCGCGGCGAGCTCGACGTTCGGGATCTCCTTGCTCCTCAGCCGCCTGATGTGCTGCTGGCCGATCGGCGACGCATGGGCGCCGATGACGAGCGTCCTCTCCTTCACGGCGTCCTTGGCGAATTTGAGGTCCGGGAACTTCCGCTTGATGGCGGCCTTCATGGCCGCGGCGCTCTCCTTGGTGCGGTTGACCGGGGATGTCTGGAACTCGATCGTGTCGCCGTCCTCCTGCGCCTTGGAGAAGAGCTCGCCGTAGTTGTCGGCCGTGCGGCGCCCGAGGCCGTCGAGCTCGGCCTTGCCGGTGTGGGTCAGCTGGCCGTAGCCGGTCGCCTTCTCGGCGGCCTGGAAGCGCTCGATGTCGCGCTTGAGGCTCTTGCCGTTCTCGGACAGCGCCCCTTGCTTCTTGGCCTGCTCCCAGAGCTTGAGGATGCGGTTCTCCTCGTCATCCCCGGTGGCGGTCCGGGACCCGTGACGTCCGATGGTCTCGATGAAGAACGGCGTGTAGCCGTCCGGCGGCTTGGCGACCTTGGACGTCGCGGCGTTGCCATACGGCGCCTCGCTGCCGTACATCCCGGCGGCGAGGGAGTTTCCGTCCTGCGGACCTGGGATGAGCCCGGCGATGATGGTCACGCAGGCGGCGACGAAGTTCAACACGATGCGGATGTCTCCTGGGATGGGCACACGTAGGCGGTCACTCTACCGAGGCCCGCGGGGTCAGTCAGCCGAGACAGTCCTTCAGCTCGGCGACCGTGTAGAACAGGCTGCCCTCGGTGTCGGGCTTGCAGCCGTCGTGGAACGCCACCGGGATCTCGTGGTAGCGCATCGTCACGAGCACCTTGTTCGCGTCGTTGCGGTAGGCCGCCCACTCGATGTTGCCGGCGAGCCGGCCGGCCGTGGCCCCGCGCCAGGGGTTGGAGCCGCGGGTGAATCGCTCGCCGGCGGGAACCTGCTTCTCGCTGCCCGGTGCCTTGATGAGCGCGGCGAACGGCATGGTGGTCTCGCCGTGGGCGAAGCGGAACACCGCGGCGGTCTTCGATCCGCCGACGCGGTCGTCGAGGGCCTTGAAGAAGTCGGCGAGCAGCGGGATCGCGTTCTCGGTGGTGTTCTTCTCGCCCTCGACGCCGGGTCCGTACTGGTAGAAGGTCTGGGCGTCGGTGGCGTAGCTGAGCGGTTCGCGGTCGGCCTGCGGCACGTAGCGGGCGAAGGTGATGTCGGTCTCCTTGGCCATGCCGGGCGCGGTCGAGTAGAGCAGGTGGATGTCGAGCGCGGCGGCGACCGGGTCCTTGATGCTGTCGACGAACTCGGGTGTGTAGAGACCGCGCAGCAGGTCCTTGGCGTAGCCGCGGATGGCGTCGCGGTCGCGGATCTCCTTGGCCTTGGCCTGGCCAGCCGACGACGCGCGGTTGCCGATGCGCAGCAGGCGGTCGTCCTGGGTGGCGGACTCGAGCGACTTGGTCAGGTCGGGGTTGGCCTCGGTGAGGCCCTTCTGCATCGCCTCGGCACTCTTCTTCGTGCGGTTCACGGTCGTGGTGACGCTCGCGATCTTGTCGCCCTTCTTCTGGACCGACTCGAAGAACGAGGCGTACTCCTTGGCGTCGCGCTTGCCGATGCCCTGCCACTCCTCGCTCCCGACGCCGCTGAGCTCGCCGTAGCCAATCGACTTCTCGGCCTGCGCGAAGCTCTTGACGTCGTCGGCGAGCGACTTGCCGAGCTCGGTGAGCGCGTGCTCCTGGGACGCCTTGTTCCACACCTTGAGCACGTTGGCCTCGGTGCCCGACGTCGTCAGCGATCGTGCGCCGTGGCGGCCGACGGTCTCGAGGAAGAACATCGTGTAGCCGTCGGGCGCCTTCTGGACGGAAGCCTCGGGCGTGCCGTAGGGCGTCTGGTTGGCGAAGTCGTCCTGGGGTTCGGCCGTGGCGGACGTGGCCGGTGAGGCGAGAGCGATGAGAGTGATGGCGGCGGCAACACACGCGTGCCTGGGCTTGACGTGGTTCACGAATGACTCCGGGGAAGAGGAGTGGGCGGGGAAGCAGCAGCCAGTCTAGGCCAACTGGCTGCTGCCGCCCAGCATTCGCGTGTGACGCGTGTGACGGATGGTGCTTGTCGTCAGTGCATCGACGCGGGCTGATCCGCCTTGCTCGGCAGGAAGGCCGACAGGGCGATGACGACGATGCCGAAGACCACGCCGGCGGCGAACGCCCACTGGAGGCCGCCGATGAAGGCCGCGTCGGGCGAGCTGCCGGACTCGATCAGCGAGCCCGTGCGGTTCTCGAGGATCACGACGAGCACCGCGGTGCCGACCGCGCCGGCGACCTGCTGCAGGGTGCCGAGGATCGAGCTTCCGTGCGAGTACAGCTCCATCGGCAGCGAACCCAGCGCCAGCGTGAACATCGGCGTGAAGATCGTCGCGAGGCTGACCAGCAGCACGACGTGCTCGGCGAGGATCAACCAGAACGGCGTTTCGGCGCCGACCCGGCTGAGCGCGCCCAGGGCACCGACCATGACGATCGAGCCGGGGATGACGAGCGGTCGTGAGCCGACCCGGTCGTACAGGGCACCGACCCGCGGGCCGAGCAGGCCCATCGCGATGCCGCCGGGCATGACCAGCGCACCGGTCTGCATGGCCGACAGGTGCCGGATGTCCTGCAGGTAGAGCGGGAGCAGGATCATCGAGCCGATGAAGGCCATGAACGCGACCGACATCAGCAGCAGCGTGATGGTGAAGGTGCGCGACTTGAGCGCACGCAGGTCCATCAGCGGGCTGCCCGACTTCTGCAGGCGCAGCTGGTAGGCGACGAACGCGGCCACGAGCACCGACCCGATGCTGATGATCCAGGCCAGCTGGCCGCCGCTGCGCGCGCCGACCTCGCTCAGGCCGTACACCAGCGTCGCGAAGCCGCCGGCGGCGAGCGCCACGCTCAGCCAGGAGACCCGGCCGGTCTGGATCTCGCCGACGTTCTTCAGCTGCCGGAGTCCGAATGCCGTGATGACGGCCGCGACCGGCAGCACGAACAGGAAGATCAGGCGCCACGAACCGACGTTGAGGATGACGCCGGAGAGCACGGGGCCGAAGGCCGGTGCCACCGAGATCGCGAGCATCACGTCGCCCATGACGCGGCCGCGCTCGTTCTCGGGCACGACCTGCATCAGCGTCGTCATGAGCAGCGGCATCATCACCGCGGTGCCGGCGGCCTGGATGCTGCGGCCGACCAGGAGCACCTCGAACGCCGGCGCGAGCGCGGCCAGCAGGGTGCCGACCATGAACGTCGTCATCGCCACGGTGTAGGCGCTGCGGGTGGTGACCCGCTGCAGGAACCAGCCCGTGATCGGGATGACGGCTGCCATCGTGAGCATGAAGATGCTCGACAGCCACTGCGCGCTGCGCGGGCTGACGTCGAAGTCGACCATCAGCCGCGGGATCGCGTTGATCATGATCGTCTCGTTGAGGATCACGACGAACGTCGAGGCGACGAGCAGCTTGATGATGAGGGGAGTCTTGAAACGCTCCGGCGTGGAGCCGGTCGGCTCTGCTGGAGCGACATCGATTTGCGTGGTCATCTCAGTCCTTGGGTCCGGTGTGCGGAAGATCCGGTCGACCATCCGCTCACTAACACCACGAACGAGTCACTCCCGATACGACACTTGCCAACTTATTGATCTGGTCTGACATTCCCGGAACACAAAATCTTCGTCGATTTGGCAGGAAATAGCTGCTGGTCAGAGCGATCGGAGGAACTCTGCCTGGGCCTTCACGGACTGCTCGAAATGGATCTCCGACGTAGATGTCGAAGTGCCCCACATCGAGGCGGAGCACCTCGACCCGGCCACGGACTCGCTTGGCGACGCGATCCATCGCCGGCGGTGGCGCGATCTCGTCGTAGTTCGCGACCACGAGCATGACCGGCATGCGCAGCCGCTTCGCTCGCGTGACTGGACGATTCATGGGCATGGTCAAGGCCGTGCGAGCGGACAACGCGTTGACCCAGGAGGGTCCGGCGATGGCGGTGTAGCCGGGCTCGGAGTCGGCGGTGGTCATGGCCCCGAGCGCGCCCGGCGGCCCGACGAGCGGAATCGTGTGCGGCGCGCGTCCGAGCACGGCGCGCCCGACGTCGAGCAGGCCATGCACGGCGAGCCGAGCCAGCTGGCGTGGCCCGGCGTAGTTCCAGACCTGGAGCACGGCGGCGAGCCCGTCCATCGCCGCCCCTTGCGCGATGACGCCGGCAATCAGCGGGTCGTCGGCCGCGACCGCGATGACGTGACCGCCGGAGTACGAGCTGCCCCAGAGCACGATGCGATCGGGATCGACCCCGGCAGAGCCCGCGCGTGGGCGACGGCCGCGTGGTAGTCCTCGCGGTGCCGACGGTGGTCGACGACCTGCCGCGGCTCCCCGTCAGACGTCCCGAACCCGCGGTAGTCGAACAGGACGACGTCCGCGCCGGCCTGAGCGAATCGCTCCGCGAACGGCTCGAGCCCGGAGTCCTTCGTGCCACCCAGCCCGTGCGCCATCACGACGCACGGCCGCCCGCGCGGCGTGCTGAGGTCGTCGATTTCAGCGTCGAAATGCCATGCCGACAGGTGCACGCCGTGGCTGACGATCACGATGTCGCTGCGCATGCATCGATCGTGCCACCGTCAGCGGTCGTCCCTGATGCGTTTGGCCTTGCCGAGCGAACGTTCGAGGGAGCCGGGCGGCTGGACGTCGACGTGCGCGGTGACGCCGATGCGCTGCTTGATGCGGTCGGCGAGTCGTGCGGCGAGGTCGTCGTGGCCGTCCGGGGTGGTGGCCTCGACCTGCACGGTCAGCTCGTCGAGGTTGGCCGGGCGGGTCAGGACGCAGAGGTAGTGCGGCGACAGCCCGTCGACGTCGAGGATCTGCTCCTCGATCTGGCTGGGGAACACGTTCACGCCGCGCACGATCATCATGTCGTCGGTGCGGCCGGTGACCTTCTCCATCCGCCGGAACGCCGGGTACGCGGTGCCGGGCAGCAGCCTGGTGAGGTCGCGGGTGCGGTAGCGGATCACCGGCATCGCCTGCTTGGTGAGCGACGTGAACACCAGCTCGCCGCGCTCGCCGTCGGGCAGCACCTCGCCGGTGTCCGGGTCGATGATCTCGGGCAGGAAGTGGTCCTCCCACACGTGGAGGCCGTCCTGCGTCTCCCCCGACTCCTGCGAGACGCCCGGCCCCATCACCTCGGACAGCCCGTAGATGTCGACGGCCCGGATGCCCGAGCGCTCCTGGACGGCGTGCCGCATCTCGTCCGTCCACGGCTCGGCGCCGAAGATCCCGACCTCCAGTGATGTGTGCGTGCGGGTCGATGCCCTGGGCCTCCATCTCGTCGAGGATGGCCAGGAAGTACGACGGCGTGACCATGATGACCCGCGGCTCGAAGTCGGTGATGAGCTGCACCTGGCGCTCGGTCATGCCGCCGCTGACCGGCACGACGGTGCAGCCCAGCCGCTCGGCGCCGTAGTGCGCGCCCAGCCCGCCGGTGAACAGCCCGTAGCCGTAGGCGATGTGCACGACGTCGCCCGGCGCGCCGCCGGCCGCGCGGATGGAGCGGGCCATCAGCTCGGCCCACGTGTCGACGTCGGCCTGGGTGTAGCCGACGACGGTCGGCTTGCCCGTCGTGCCGCTGGACGCGTGCACCCGCGCGACCTGCTCGCGCGGCACCGCGAACATGCCGAACGGGTAGTTGTCGCGCAGGTCGGCCTTGGCGGTGAACGGGAAGCGGGCCAGGTCTTCTCTGGTCTTGAGGTCGTCCGCCGTGACGCCGGCCTCGGCGAACGCCCGCTGGTAGTGCGGGACGTTCTGCTCGACGTGCCTCAGTGTTTGCTTGCAGCCGCTCGAGCTGGAGCGCCTCGAGCTCGTCCCGCGTCAGGGTCGGGATCTCGCCACTCACGACTCCCCCTCGAAGTTCACGCCACCGATCTCGCGACTGCGCCCGACGAACTCGGCGACCACCTCATCATCGACGGTGACCGTCACGTCGTACACCCCGTCGCGCCCCTCCCGGCTGCGCTCGGTCGCCGTGGCGACGAGCACGTCCCCGAGCTTGGTCGGCCGGCGGAAGCGGATCTCCGCGCCGGCCGCCACCGTCACCCGGTTGTAGGAGTTGCACGCGAACGCGAACGCCGAGTCGGCCAGCGTGAACGTGATCCCCCCGTGCCCGATGTCGTGCCCGTTGACCATGTCGTCGGTGAGCTTGAGCTGCAGCGTCGCCCTGCCGGGCTGCACGTCCACCAGCTCCATCCCGAGCCACCGACTCGCCCGATCACTGGCCCACATCGCCTCCCCGCTGCGACGCGCGATCTCCTCCGGGCTCACCACGTCAGGCTACGCGAGGCCCGCTCCTGGTAGAGCTCCTCGCGGCCCGACTAGGAGATCGATGTTTTACGGCTCCAACCAATGGGGATGCGTGTGGTCCCCGGTGCATCGCCACTGCTTGTCGTACGCGTCGTATCCGATCTTGCCGTAGCTCTTCTGTGGGCAGAACTGACCGCCCTTAATGCAAGTGCCAGAGGACGTTTTGGTGCACGCGTGCGGCTTGGCGACGGCGACTCTCAGCGACTGGGTTTTCGACTTGTGCTGCATTTCCGCGTACTGACGCGTGCTCACTCCATCAACGACAACGTTGGTGTATGTGCGGTACCTGACCTTGGTCTGAACCGTGTACGTACCTGCGTCGAGCGTCGCGGACTTCTTTCGGTAGACGACAGGACTGGTGTCCCCTTCACGCGTGACAGTGAGGACTTTGCGGTCAACTGTGATGTGGCCTTCAACGCTCACCTTGGGCTTGACCGTCACAGTGCCATAGGGACCTTCGCTGTACGGAATGGTCTGGTTGCTGATCGTGCCGATGGTGACCACGTCCTTGGCGGTCGCGGCATGGGCGGATGTGCTACCGCTCATGACGAGAGCAAGGGCAGCCATCACTGCGACGACGTAGGAACTGGACTGATGCGAACGCCGCATGGGCGAAGCAATCGTGCTTGACATGGGAATCCCCCGGATAGCAATGGAAACCAGCAAACTTAGCTGGCTGAAATCCATGGAACCAGCAGACGCACGCGACGTCTGGCAGTCGCCGAAAGATGCCCCATCGGGGTGATGTCGGGCCATCACATACGCCTATACCGCGGTGGCCTCCAACCGTCGCGGAGCCCGACGGCGCGGGGAACTCGATTCCAGCCACTCACCAACTCGTGGCTCTGGCGCTGCGCCTGGCAACCTCATCTGGCTCATCCCGATATTGACTACGACGTCAACTCGTCCCGGACGGCGGGCAGCGCCTTTCGGTCGGCATCGAGCCAGTTGACGCTCGCCAGGTCAGCAGCGTCCAGCCATCTCACTTCGTCGTGTGACTCCCCCGTGGTCGGTGTCCCGACGAATATCTCGGCCCAGAAGAGTCGCAATGCGAGGTCCTCAGAGATCGGCCAAGACTGGCCGATCGGCGGGGTGAGTTCGTGGCCCAGCATGAGAGTCACGTCCAGCTCCTCCTGGACTTCGCGGACCAACGCCGCTTCTGGTGACTCTCCGAGCTCGACCTTGCCGCCCGGAAACTCCCAGCGCCCCTGCAGCGCATTTGAGCCTGAGCGCCTGGCTGCGAGCACGCGACGGGGTTGAGCAAGAGAATCAACGATGACCGCCCCGACAACTTGCTGCACAACGGCAACCCTATGTCTGTATTCAGGCCTAGGGTTTCGCGGCCTGAACTAAGGGATCAGTCGATTTCGGGGTTGTGTTGGGCCGTCCGCTCCTAATCGATCGGCCGAAACTCTGGGCAATCGGAAACTTCGACGGCCTTCGTCACCTCCGTGAGCACGATGATTACCTGCCCCGGCCCAGTGCCACTGTCGAGAACGTTGTCGTCGGAGGTATCGATGTCCTTATATGTCCACCAAAAGCAGTCGCCTGTCGCTTGAACCGCCCGGTATCGGCCCTTCTCGACATCGTGTCCGACGATGAGCGTCCCGGCGTCTTTGGGGATGGTGGCTCCAGCGTCGCCACGCTCTTTGACAGTGTTCTTACTTTCAGCGTTCGAGGGAGCATCCTGCTGACTATCCACACTCGCAGAACTCTCAATGGACTGCGACGGTTCGTCCTCGCCTCCCCCGCCGGACCGCGCTAGTGACCAACCCAACGCGGCAATAAGGACGGCGGCAACGGAAAGTTCCGCAAGGATCCTTCGAGAAGGGAGCCGACGGTGTCGATTCTCGGCCCGACTGCTCTCGGGCCGTGGGCTGACCTCCTCTCTGGCCAGGTTTTCGAGAGGGTTCACCATCTCTGTGACCGACACAGAATCGCCTTGGCGCAACTTCGCTAGGGTTCGCTGGATCACATCCAGCAATTGACTCGTGTCTGCCCCGAAACGGTGCGGGCTGAGTTCGAGAGCCTGCCGCCGCGAAACTGCAGAAATACTTTCAGGAAGCTGATCGCGGCGTGGCATCTCTGCGCCTTCGACGAGAATCGGGATTAGCAGAACGTTCCTCGAAACTGCTGCCTCTATCTCAAGTCGTACGAAGTCTTCTGAATCATCGATGCGCCGCGAGCCACCAGAATCGCGGATGTTGAGCCATTGGGGCCCAATCAAAGCAAGCAATATGTCGCAAGAACCGACGGCCGCTGCGATCCTTTGAACAAAATCGTCACCCAACTCGATGGAGTCGACGTCCTTGAACACCTGTCCGGATCCGAGACGCTCGACCAGCCGGTCATAGAGCCAGCCCGCAGGATATGCACTGTCTTGACGTCGGTAACTGATGAAAACTCGACCTGACGATATTTGCGGGTTTTCAGCCGTGCCAACTGATTTGTCGATCATCG
>CAWBBT010000004.1:0-23913 GCA_963787165.1 uncultured Actinomycetota bacterium | reverse complement strand
GGCGACGAAACGGCCCGGGCGGCCGTCCGCCTGTCGACGGAGCTGCTCGGGCTGGTCCCGGTGTGGCGCCGCACGCCACTCCAGGCGATCGCCCGCATCCACGCGCTGGCCGCCGCCGGGTCGGTGCCCGACGACGACCTCGGACGCCCCGGCGATCCCGCCGGCGTCGCGCGACTCGGTGAGCTGTCACGGGCCCTGGGGGCTGTCACCGACGCCCCGGCCCTGGTGGTCGCCGCGCTGACCCACGCCGAGATCGCCACCTGCGGTGCCTTCGTGTCCCACGCCGGCGTCGTCGCCCGGGCGGTCGAGCGGCTCGTGATGGTGGAGCGTGGCGTCGACCCGGCCTCGGTCACCGTGCCGGAGGCGGGGCACGCGGCGGAGGTGGACGGCTACCGCTCGGCACTCGCGGCGTACGCGCGTGGAGACGCGGCCGGCGTGAGCCAGTGGCTGATGTACGCGAGCCAGGCGTTCACGCGCGGCGCCGAGGCATCACCGCTCGTCGCCTGACAGTTCAGGAATCGAGCGGGCGGCGGGCGTAGACGTCGAGGACGTTGCGGAAGAAGAGGTCGCGGTCGAGCAGGCCGTCGATCGGCTTGCCCAGGCGACGACGCCAGCGCTCGTTGAATCCCAGCGACTCCAGGTAGCTGGCCGTGGTGAGCGTGTAGCGCACGTGCGGTTCGACGGCGACGATCTCGTAGCCGAGGCGCTCCAGCAGGGCGCGGATGCTGTCGGCCGTGTGCAGGACCATGTGGTGCATGCCGAGGCGCCGGTCGGTGATCTTCGTGGCCCGGCCGCGGGCGACGTCCTGCGCGGCCATGCCCATCGTGTCCATCGCCGACCAGCGGGGCGTCTGCAGGTACATCAGGCCACCCGGCTTGAGCACCCGCAGCACGTCACGCATGAGCGTCGAGCCGTCGGGCACGTGGGCGAGCACGCACCACAGCGTGACGACGTCGTGCTGCCCGGGGTCGTCGATGTCGGCGAGGTCGCCGAGCATGAGGTCGATGTCGTGGCTCTCGCGGGCCAGGTCGACCGCACCGTTCGAGAGGTCGTTGCCGGCCGGGCGGAAGCCCGCGTCACGGGCCATGGAGAGGAAGCCGCCGGACCCGGCGCCGACGTCGAACAGGCTGCGGTCGTCCTTCGGGCCGACGAGCCGGTTGATCCGATCGAGCACCGCGGCGTGGTCGCGGTCGATCTGCCCGGTGCGGGTGATGCTCACCCACTCGGCATAGCGGTCGCGGTCGTAGGTCGTGGCGAACTCCGCGAGGTCCTCCATCAGCGGACGCGTCGACAGCCCGCGCAAGCCGCACTGGCGGCACTGGTAGATGACGGACCCGCTGAGCCGTGACTTCGGGTGGTGCTTGATGTCGGTGGACAGGCACGCCTCGCAGCGTGGCTCGATGGCGAACTCCTTGAAGAGGCTGCCCGCGCGCTCGACGCCGCCGCTCGACTCCATGCGTCCTCCTGATCAGGCCCGAAGGGCGTGCGGCGGCGGATGTCCTCCGGTGCCGCGGCCCACGTCATCATACGGGGGCGGATATGCTGACGCGGCCTGCCGGGGCCCCGCCGGACAGGCCCAGAGAATAGGTAGGTCATGAAGCGCGCGTTCATCACCGGAGTCACCGGACAGGACGGTTCGTACCTGGCCGAGCTCCTGCTGAGCAAGGGCTATGAGGTGCACGGCCTGGTGCGTCGTTCGTCGTCGTTCAACCGCGGCCGCATCGACCCCATCCGTGAGAGCCAGCCCGAGGCGGCCGAGCGCTTCCACCTGCACTACGGCGACATGACCGACGGCGTCAGCCTCGTCAACCTCATCCGCGCGATCGAGCCGCACGAGGTCTACAACCTCGCCGCACAGAGCCACGTCCAGGTCTCGTTCGAGATGCCCGAGTACACCGCGTCGACCGACGGCATCGGCACCATCCGGCTGCTCGAGGCCATCCGCGCCTCGGGTCTGGAGTGCCGGTTCTACCAGGCGTCGACGTCGGAGATGTTCGGAGCGTCGCCGCCACCTCAGGACGAGACCACCCCGCTCGCGCCGCGCTCGCCGTACGGAGCGGCGAAGGTGTTCGGCCACTGGGCCACCGTCAACTACCGCGACGCGTACGGCATGTTCGCCGCGTCCGGCATCCTGTTCAACCACGAGTCACCGCGCCGGGGCGAGAACTTCGTGACGCGCAAGATCACCCAGGCCGTCGCCCGCATCAAGCTGGGCCGGCAGGAGCACCTCTACCTCGGCAACCTCGACGCCATCCGCGACTGGGGCTTCGCGCAGGAGTACGTCGAGGGCATGTGGCGCGTGCTGCAGCACGACGAGCCCGAGACGTTCGTGCTCGGCACCGGCGTCGGCACCACCGTGCGGGAGTTCTGCGACCTGGCGTTCTCGCACGCCGGGCTCGACTGGCAGGAGCACGTGCGGCACGGCGATCGCTTCGAGCGGCCCAACGAGGTCGACGCGCTGGTCGCCGACCCGAGCAAGGTGCACGACGTCCTCGGCTGGCGGGCGACCACCACGGTCGCCCAGCTCGCCCAGCTCATGGTCGACGCCGACCTGGCGGATCTCTCGCCCTGATGACGCGCACCGCGATGATCACCGGCCTTGCCGGTCAGGACGGGACCTACCTCTCCCGGCTGCTCGTCTCCCTCGGCTACGACGTCGTCGGCACCGTCATGCCGGGGGCCTCGCACCGGCTGCGGCCCTACCTTCCCGACCTCAGGCTCGAGGAGCTCGACGTCCGCGACACGGCAGAGTTCGGACGGCTGGTCACGCAGTACCGGCCGGACGAGATCTACAACCTCGCCGCCATCACCCAGGTCAGCGAGGCCTGGGCGCATCCCGACCGGACCCACGAGGTCAACGCCATCGCGGTCGACGGGATGTTCGACGTCATCCGCGACTCGGTCCCGGACGCCCGGGTGTTCCAGCCGTCGACGTCGCAGATCTACGGCACGAACACTCCGAACCCCCAGGACGAGTCGACGCCGCACGACCCGCACAACCCGTACGCGGAGTCCAAGAGCATCGCCCACCTCGCCACGGTCGAGCGCCGTGAGCGCGACGGGCTGTTCGCCTGCGTGGGCATCCTCTACAACCACGAGAGCCCACTCCGCGGAGTCGAGTTCGTGACGCGACGCATCACGCGCGCAGCGGCCGAGATCGCGGCCGGTCAACGCGACCGCATCACGCTCGGCAACCTCGAGGCCGCTCGCGACTGGGGAGCTGCCGGCGACTACGTGGTCGCCATGCATGCCGTGCTCCAGCACGACGAGCCCGCCGACTTCACGATCGCGACCGGACGGCTGCGCACCCTGCGAGAGCTCGTCGACGTCGCCTTCGCCGCGGCCGGCGTCGACGACCCGTGGTCGCACGTCGTGCAGGACCCGGCGTTGCTACGTCAGATCGACACCCCGGGGCTCTCGGGAGACCCCCGGCGGATCCGCGAGGTCCTGGGCTGGGAGGCGACCACGACGTTCGAGGAGATGGTGGCCGAGATGGTGCGGGTCGACGAGGCCAGGATCGCTTCGGGAATCGAGGAGTCTTCGGACTTCCTGGCGGCGCGGAATGCGTAGGGTGTTCCCGTGATCTTCAGCCCTGGCGCCGTCGAGGACCTCTCATGACCGAGACCGAGCACGAGTTCGCCCCCAACCCGGTGCTGGCCCGCCTCTATCCCGAGGTCGCGGCCGGCGGGTTCACGCGCATGGACGGCAGCATCGACTTCTACACGCGCATCAACGCCCTGGTCGGGCCGGACAGCCGGGTGCTCGACTTCGGAGCGGGTCGTGGCTGGTGGGCCGTCGAGCCGATCGCACCGTTCCAGCGCCAGCTGCGGATGCTGCGGGGCAGGGTCAAGGAGGTCGTCGGCACCGACGTCGATCCCGCCGTGATGACGAACCCCTCGCTCGACGAGGCGCGCGTCGTCGAGCTCGGCGCGCCGCTTCCGTTCGACGACGACAGCTTCGACCTCGTCATGGCCGACTTCGTGCTCGAGCACATCAATGCCGAGGACGCCCACGACGTCGCGGCCGACATCATGCGGGTCCTCAGGCCGGGCGGATGGTTCGCCGCCCGCACCCCGTACCGATGGAGCTTCGTCGGGATCGGTGCGCGGCTGATCCCGAACCGTCGACACGTGAAGGTGCTCAAGCGCCTGCAGCCCGACCGGCTGCCCGAGGACGTCTTCCCGGTGCGCTACCAGATGAACACGCGCAAGGACATCAACCGCTACTTCGTCGGGCACCACGTCTACGTGTACGGCCAGGTCTGCGAGCCGCAGTACGCCGGCCGGTCAGTGCTGGCCTGGCGGATCGCCGCGTTCATCGAGCGGCTGCTGCCCTACCGCCTCTCGGCGACCCTGATGGTGTTCGTGCAGAAGGGCGACGCCTAGCCCGAGGCGGGCTTCGGCTCCGCGGGAGCGCGGTCGGTGCGGCGCTTCTGGCGCATCGCCGGAAGCTCGACCAGGCGATAGGTGATCGCGCCGAGGATGAAGGTCGGGACCGCGATGATCACCCAGCTCATCAACAGCTCGACGCTCGAGCCGTATCGCGCGCCGTCGAAGTGCTGGAGGACGAACAGCAGGATCGGGTAGTGCCACAGGTAGCTGCTCAGGCTGATCTCGCCGGCCAGCCGCGGAGGCGCCGTGTCCATGACCTTCACCAGGGCCCGGGAGGCGATGTCGGGGTGTGGCATCTGGGTGAGCACGATGCCGATGGCGAACGCCACACCCATGAACGGCGTGAGCTTCCCGCCGTTTCCGATCAGCCCGACGCAGATGACGCACACGCCGATGATCGACCACGAGAAGCGCCGAAGGAGGGCCAGCTTCTGGGTCGTCATGAATCCGGAGGCCACCAGCACCGCAGCGGCGATCATGCCGGCGCCGAACAGGTCGCTCGTCACGAGCGTGCTGGTTCCGAACACGGCGTGCCAGGTCGACCCGGGCCGCACGTCCCCGCCGTGTGCCCAGACGATGGACGTGATGCGGCAGGCCAGACCGACGGTGAAGAGCAGCAGGCCGGGAACCAGGGCCGCGAGGACCTTGCTGCGACGGCGGGCGATCACCATGCCCAGGTAGGCCAGCGGTGGAAGCAGGATGTAGAAGCCCACCTCTGTCACCAGGGACCATGACACGCCCAGCCCGGTGAACGCGGTGTCCGGGTGGTAGTTCTGCACGAGCAGCACGTTCGCGATCAGCAGCACCGGATCGGTGAGCCGGCCGAGCCCCTCGAGGGTGGGAGCATCCTTGTCGACGACCGTCAGCCCGAGCCCGAAGCCGACGATCGCGAGGATCACGAGGTACGCGGGCCAGACCCGCAGGACGCGGTTCCGGTAGAAGTCCATCGTGCGGGGCTGCGGTCGTTCCTTGATGATCGCCGAGGCGAAGGGCCGGTACAGCAGGAAGGCCGACAGCACGAAGAAGAACGTGAGGGAGTGCGACAGGATGCCGACCATCGCGGTCTGGGCTCCGGAGTACACGCTTCCCTTCTCCGGCAGGAAGATGATGACGTGCGCCAGGATGATGCCGCACAGGGCGGTGCCGCGCAGGCCGTCCAGACCGGCGAGGCGGCGTCCCCAGGAGGGTGCCTGGACAGGGAGTATGTCGCTGTTGCTCATCGCCGCTCTTCTGGTCGTGGTCACCGGTCGCGTGGAGTCTATGCGAACCCAGTCTTGGCTCGCGCCGGTTCGGGCAACTCTCCGGCTAGTAGGGTGGGCGCCCGCACACGACCTCAGAGGGGACGCATGAAATCGGGTTCGGTCGCCGGCCGCCTCACGCGTCGTCTCAGTGTGGGCGGCGCCCGCGCCATCATGTCGATCGCGATCGCCGGCGTCGGCGTCCAGGTCCTGACCTTCCTGTCCGGACCCCTTGTCGCGCGGATGCTCGGACCCGACGGCCGAGGCCTGATGGTCATGGTCATCGTCGTGGCGTCGCTGTTCTCGTCCTTGGGGGTCGGGGGCCTTCCGGCCGCGGCGTCGCACGCCGTGGGCGCGTCCGGTGGCACCGCGCGCGACGCGCTCCGTGGACTCCTGCCGCTGTGGACCGCCGGCATGATCGTCCCGGCCGTCCTCGCGGGTGGGCTCACGGCCGCCATGGTGCGCAACGACGACCAGTGGCTCCTCTTGACGGTCCTCGCCGTGGCCGTGTGCTTCTTGCAGGCGCTCAACTACCTCGTGCTCGCCCTGCTGCAGGGCGAGGGAGCCGTCCAGCGCGTCAACATCCAGCGCATCCTCGGCATCGGCGCTTACGTCGCCGTCATCGTGGTGCTGTTCCTCGTCGCGCCGACCGAGCACGCACCGACGATCATCCTCACCTACGCGGGATCGCTCGCCGGTGGCGTGATCCTCGGGTGGTTCATGCTGCGCCGGCCGTCGGGCGACACCGACGTGGCCGTGTCGCGCAGCGACGTGCACCTGTTCGCACGGCGGGCCTGGACGAGCGGCCTGAAGCCACTGGACTCACTGGGCCTCGACCAGCTGCTGGTCGGCTTCGTGCTGGGCCAGACGGCGCTCGGCATCTACGCCGTCTCGGTGTCCGTCACCAGCCTGCCCATCGTCGCCCTGAGCGGCGTCGCGCTGGCGCTCCTGCCGCGCCTCTCCAGCCTGTCGCCCGAGGACTCCATCGGGGTGATGCGTCGCTGGGTGCTCGCCGCCGGTGGACTCGCCGTGGGGATGGTCCTGGCGATCCAGCTCGTGCTCGCCCCCGCGATCCGCATCTTCTTCGGTGACGAGTTCGTGCCGGCCATCGGTGTGGGTCGTCTGCTCGCGGTCGCATGGGGCTTCCTCGCACTGCGCCGGGTCCTCACCGCGGCCGCGCAGGCCCAGGGCAAGGTGGCCGCGGCGTCGATCGCCGAGGCCGTCTCGACCGTGCTGCTGGTGGTGGGGGCGTACGTCGGCATGAAGGCGTACGGCATCGACGGGGTGGGCTACGCGATGATCGGCGTGAGCGCCCTCTGCTGCGCGTGGATCGCGGCGGTCATCACCTGGCGAACGGGCGACGCCGGCACCATCGGGTCGCCCGAACCGGACGAGCTCGAGCCGTCGGTCACCGACGCCGTCGAGCATCGCCTCACCTAGGCGATCACTCGCCCAGCAGGTCGTCGACGGCGCGCACGAGCGTGTCGGCGTCGAGATCGATGTCGTCCTGGATGTTGGTCAGCCAGTCGTCGGGCGCCGTGGGCGGACGGTCGGCCACGAGGTAGCGGTACTCCGCGCCCTCGATGCTGTCGGTGATCGCCCAGAAGCAGTGCTTGACGTAGGTGGGTGCGAAGATCTCGAGCACCTTGACGCCCGGCTGGGCGAAGACGAGGTTGGTCAGCGCGCCGCCGTGCAGCCCGACGATGATCTCGGCGGCGGCAAAATGGTCGATCTGGTCGCGCACGCTCATCGTGCCGGGGTCGAGCCGGGCGAAGCCGCGATCCTTGAGCCGCGGCCAGGCCTCGGCCTCGGACTCCAGCCGCCGGGTGTGCTTCGCCCCGCCACGGGTGACGTAGATGCGCCGCGGCTTGTCCGTGGCTTCTCCCGGCGGCAGCTGCTTGCGGACCCAGTCGACCATCCATCGAGGAGCGACCTCCAGGGGATTCGGCGCGGACGGCACCAGCAGGCGACTGGCCTGCACGGCACGGTTCTTGCCGGTCTCCACGACGGCGTGCCGGTCGAGCCCGGTCAGCTCCAGCAGCTGCTGCTGGTACGTGGTGGCCGTCGGGAGGTAGAGCGCGTCGGGCTCGACACCGTCCATCGTCTCGGCGAAGACGCCGTAGCGGGGGAGCACGTCGAAGAGGAAGTGGTAGTAGCTGTAGCTGCCGCCACGCGTGGCCAGGGCGAGCAGCGTGCCGTCGAACGTCTCGATGGAGGGCAGGCGTCGGCGCAGGAAGAGCGGGTGCTCGCGCCAGTCGTCGATGGAGAAGTACGGGCTGGTCTCGAAGTCGAACGTCCCGCCGGCGGTCACCGTGGCGCCGTAGTCGCCGACGACGATGCCGTCGGCGAGGTCGGCGGTGAACCGCGGCGGCACCACGAACGAGGCGATGGAGGTGTAGGCAGGGTGCTGGGCCGGCGAACCGTCCGGGATCGTGCGGCGCAAGTGCTCACCCGAGTCAGAGGTGTGCACCGTGACGCTGCTCGGCTCCGCCGCGGCGGTCAGCATCGTGCGCTCGGTTCCACGACGTGGAAGTCCTCGCGGGCCGAAGAGCCATGACAGGCGCCGGAACAGCGATCCCGAGGCGAGGGCGCCCAGGCGGTGGATCCGTTTCGCCAGCGGCCACAGGGGCTGGAGCGGGCGCGGAAGCCTGGTCACGCCCGTCTGGTCAGGCCCGCGGCGTGCCTGGGTGGAAGTGGTTCCGGCTCGTCCTCGTCGTCGTCCTCGACGACGTCATCGACGCCCATGCGTCCGATCGTCGCCGCGACGAAGCTGATCGCCAGCATGATGCCGACGTACCGGCTGCCCAGGTTCGGCGTGATCGGACCGACGACGATGTACGCGACCGCGGGGTACGCGAGCAGGCGGTACGGAGCCTTGGCGGTGAACAGCGGGATGGCGAAGGCCCACAGGATGAGCATGAACCCGACGAAGCCGATGACCCCGACACAGGTGAGCACCTGCATGTAGATGTTGTGCGCGAGGAACGTGTCGTACTCGAACCCGTTGCCGATGATCGGACTCTTCTGGAAGACCTTGAACGCGGCCGCGAGGCCCTCCAGTCGTGCTTCGTCCGAACCACCCGCACCACCGCTGCCGAGCAGGCGGGCCAGGGCGTTGGAGCCGTTGTTCTGCTGGAGGATCTGCTGGAACATCGCCACGCCCACGATGCCGAGGAGCGCCACGAAACCGGCCGCCTTGATGGACTTCTCCAGCAGCGGGAACATCACGACGAGGACCAGCAGCACGAGCAGCGACGCGCGACTGCCGCTGATCCAGATGCCGTACCCGAGGATCGCTCCGGCGGGGATGACGATCCATCGCCGGCCCTGCGGCAGGCGGGCGGCGATGAACGGCAGCGCGCAGATGGCCAGCAGGGACGCGTAGCCGAAGGCCGTGGGCTGCTCGGTGAGGCCGCGGTAGCGTCCGTTGCCGATCGTCGGTCCTTCGATGACGGCGTAGGTGACGTTGAAGACCTGCCCGATCGGGTAGGCGGCGACGAGCCAGAACAGCAGCTTGCCGCGAGGTGCCCACCAGACGAAGGCCAGCGGCAGAAGGATCGTCGCCGCGGTGACGCGCATCGTGAGGTCGAGGGACGACAACGGCACCGGCACCATGAACGATGAGATGCAGGCGACGATGAAGAAGATGAGCGATCCGATCGCGAACTGCCAGGGCACCCAGAGGTGCTTCCTGATGACGCTGGGGAACAGGAGCATGAACCCGCCGACGACCGCGGCGTCCGCGATGGTCACGAAGCTGGCGCCGGGCAGGACCATGGCCGTCATCGGCGCGAAGAACATGGCGACGACCACGATGCACGTGCCCAGCATCTCCAGGCCGAGCACGAACAGCAGGATGCACATCGCGATGAAGGACGCGGCGATGATGCCCGCGGTCATCCCCTTGACCCCGAGTGGCACGGCCACCAGGAGGGCGAAGATGGTGAACACGAAGGGCAGGGCGCGGTTCCCGAACGGGGGCGGTCCTGCGGGGCGGTCGATCTCGCGCGGCGGCGCGTACCGACTGAGGCTCATCGCCTGACCCGACGCCCCGCGCCACTCATCAGGCCGGCCGTGGCCGGCTTGCGTTCAGGCTTGGCCGGACGTGACGGGGCCGGCTTGTTGTCGCCGTACCCGTAGCCGTATCCGTAGCCGTATCCGTAGCCGTACTTGCCGATCGCCTTGCGCGGCGTGCGGTTGAGGACCGTGCCGAACAGGCGGCCACCGACCGCCTCGATGCGGCTGACGGCCTGTCGCAGCTGCTCGCGGCTCGTGGACCCGAACCGGGCGAGGAGGAGCGCGCCGTCGACCTCGGTGAGGAGGATCGCCGCGTCGGCGACCGGGAGCATCGGTGGTGCGTCGACGATGACGATGTCGTACTGGGCGCGCACGGCCGACATGAGGTCGCGCATCGCCTGGGTGTCGAGGACCTCGGACGGGTTCGGGGGCCGGGGGCCGGTGCCGAGGAAGCTGACGCCGCTCACGTGCTCCTGAGTGGCCTGTTCGAGGGTGGCGCGGCCGAGCAGGACCGTGATCGCGCCGACCGAGTTCTCGAGCCCGAGCAGGTCGGCCACGTTGGGGTTGCGGAAGTCGGCGTCGATCAGCAGCACCGAGCGGCCGCTCTTGGCCATCGAGATGGCGAGGTTGGTGGCGACGAACGTCTTGCCCTCGTCGGGGACGGCGCTCGTCACGACGATCATCTGCCGGGTCGCGTCGAGATTGGCGAACTGCAGGTTGGTGCGCAGCACGCGGAACGCCTCACCGAGGGACCCGCTGCCCTCCTCGATGCTCAACGGCTGCTTCTTGACGAGCGCGTCGAACGGCAGTGTCGCCATGAGCGCGTTGCCCGTCATGGCCTCGACGTCCTCGCCGGTCTTGACCGAGGTGTCGAGCAGGTCGCGCAGGACCGCACCGGCGATGCCGATGAGGATGCTCAGGGCGAGGCCCACACCGAGGTAGAGATAGATGTCGGGTGCCACGGCGCTCGGGTTGAAGGACGCCTTGCCCGCCACGCGGGCGATGATCGGTGCGGGGATCTCCGCGTCGCTCGGCGTCTCGAGGTTCTTGACCAGGCGGATGATCTCGTCGGACTCGATCGAGGCGATCTGCTGGGCGAGCTCGGGCGACTCGGCCGTCGTGTTGACCTTGAGCAGCAGCGTGCTCTCGACGATGGAGGTCTCGATCTGGCCGCGGAGGTCCGAGATGCTCGTCTTGATGTCGAGCCGGTCGGCCACCCGCTGCAGCACCTCGTTGTCCTTGGCCAGGTCGGCGTAGGACTGGGCGCGCTGACCAGCGGTCAGGGTGCCGGTGTACGTGTCGGCCGCACCGGTGGCCGGCGTCGAGATGAACAGCGTGGACGTCGAGGAGTAGGTCGGGGCCGTGTAGAGGAGGAGGGCGGTGGTGAGCAGCGCGCCAAAGCCAACGGTGACGATGACGAACTTCCACCGTGCGCGCACGATGCCCAAGAACTGACGCAGATCCACGAGATCCCCTCATGTTGGTGATGCGGCCGAAAGCGACCTGTCTGTCTAGCGAGTGTATGCAACACGCGGCGCGCGATCTGCCACATGGGCGAGATCGTGCTGATCGCAGCGACCTCCACAAGGTAACGAGGCGCGACACCGTGAAGTCACGGCAGGCGAAGCACGGGGTGGAATCCCCGCGGTCGCAGGCCTATCGGGACGTCGATGAGGGGCCGGCGCTCGGACGAGAGCTGGGGCGCGCGCGAGATCGGTGGCGCGGTGCACCTGAGCGACGTCGTGACCTACGATTCACTGATGGCGGAGCAGTCTCGCTGTACTCTCGCCTAGTCCTTGCCACGATCTGCGTCGCCTGAGCCGACGGTGCCGCCCCATGGAGGTTCTGAAACAGATGACCGTACTCGTCACCGGTGCCGGTGGATTCATCGGCGGTCACCTCGTCGCCAAGCTTCTGGCCGACGGCCACAGCGTCCGGGGCATCGACGTCAAGCAGCTCGACGACTGGCACCAGGTCCACGACGCCGCCGAGAACGTCGTCGGCGACTGCTCCGACCCGGTCGATGCCCACAAGATCGCCGACGGCGCCGACGAGATCTACAATCTCGCCGCCGACATGGGCGGCATGGGCTTCATCGAGAACAACAAGGCCGAGTGCATGCTGTCGGTGCTCACCAGCACCAACATGCTCCTGGCCGCGCGTGACGCCGGCACCAAGCGCTTCTTCTACAGCAGCTCCGCGTGCGTCTACGACGGAACCAAGCAGCAGACCGTCGACGCCACCGCCCTCACCGAGGCGGACGCCTACCCCGCCGACCCCGAGGACGGCTACGGCTGGGAGAAGCTGTTCAGCGAGCGGATGGCCCGCCACTTCCGCGAGGACTTCGGCCTCGAGACGCGCGTCGCCCGCTACCACAACGTCTACGGCCCGCACGGCTCGTGGGAGGGCGGTCGCGAGAAGGCGCCTGCCGCGCTGTGCCGCAAGGTGGCCCAGGCCAAGCTGAGCGGCGACCACACGCTCGAGATCTGGGGCGACGGCGAGCAGACCCGCAGCTTCATGTACGTCGACGACTGCGTCCGCGGCACGATGGACATCCTGGCCGGCGACAACATCGAACCGGTCAACCTCGGATCGGCCGAGCTGGTCACGATCAACCAGATGGCCTCGGTCCTCGAGGACATCGCCGGCGTCACGCTCGAGCACAGCCACGACCTCAGTGCTCCGCAGGGGGTTCGAGGGCGCAACAGCGACAACACGATGTTCCGCTCGATCTACGGCTGGGAGCCGTCGATCCCGCTGGCCACCGGGCTCGAGGCCACCTACCGATGGATCTACGACCAGCTCAGCGCGAGGTCCTGACGACGCATGAGGATCGTCGTGCACGACTTCTCGGGTCATCCGTTCCAGGCGGAGCTGTCCCGGAAGCTCGCGGATCGGGGACACACTGTCGATCACGTCTTCTCCGAGCAGTACGTCAGCGGCAAGGGACACCTCGAGCGGCAGGCCGATGATCCGGACGGACTGACCTTCTCGGGCATCACGATCCCCACGCCGTTCAAGAAGTACGCGGCACTAGGCCGGCTCCGCTTCGAGCGGGCCTACGCCAAGCACTGGATCAAGCAGCTCGAGGAGCAGCAGCCCGATCGGGTGGTGGCGTGCAACATCCCGCTCTTCGCGCTGGCGAGGTTCGCTCGCTACGCCCGACGCCGGAAGCTTCCGTGGGTGTTCTGGCACCAGGACATCTACAGCTTCGCGCTCGGCGACGAGCTCGGGCGGCGGCTGCCGCGACCGATCGCCGCGGTCGGGGCGGGCGTGCTGGTGGGCATGGAGCGTCGATGCGCCACGCGCGCCGATCACGTGGTCGCCATCGGTCCCGCGTTCATGGACGTCTACGACGACTGGGGAATCCCCGCGACGCGGGCGTCGGTCATCCCCAACTGGGCACCGCTGGAGGACGTCTACCCGGCCGACCGCGACAACCGCCGCTCGACCGACCTGTTCGACCCCGACGCCACGCTGCGCCTCCTCTACGCCGGAACGCTCGGTCGCAAGCACAACCCGCTGCTGCTGGTCGACCTCCTGCGCACCATCCGGGCGCGAGGCATCGACGCCGCGCTCACCGTGGTGTCCGAGGGCGAGCCGGCGGACGAGCTGGCCGAGATCGCTCGTCGCGAGCCCGGCCTGTCGATGCGGGTGCTGCCGTTCCAGCCGGCCGCCGACCTGCCGGAGGTGCTCGGGTCGGCGGACGTGCTCGTCGCGCTGCTCGAGCCCGACGCCACCAAGTTCTCGATCCCGAGCAAGGTCCTGTCCTACATGGCGGCCGGCCGACCCATCCTCGGCCTGATGCCGGCCGACAACCCGGCCGCGACCGACATCCGGGCCAGCGGCGGATTCGTCACCGAGCCCGGCGCGAACGCCGCCGAGCTGTCGGCCGACTGGCTCGCCGAGCTCGTCAAGGATGCCGAAGGCATGGCGGAGATCGGGCAGCGCACCCGGCTCGTGGCCGAGCAGAAGTTCGAGGCCGGGTCGATCACCGACCGCTTCGAGGCCGTGCTGCAGACCGCCACCGTGAAGGGGTGACATCGTGACCGATGAGATCAGCTATCCGCGCCTCGCCGACTATCGCGAGCCCAAGGAGTTCTACGACCGTGGTCGCGGCCGCGCCTGGCAGGCGGCCTGGCTCCTGGTGCAGTCCTTGTTCTTCTCGTCATGGTGGTTCCCGCGCCGACTGCGGCCCGGCGTGCTGCGTGCCTTCGGGGCGACGATCGGCAACGGCGTCGTCATCCGTCACCGCGTGCGGGTGCAGTGGCCGTGGAAGCTGGTCGTGGGTGAGGACTCGTGGATCGGCGAGGAGTGCTGGCTGTACAACGCCGGCGACATCACGATCGGCTCCGACGTGTGCCTGTCGCAGGGCGTCTACATGTGCGCAGGCGACCACGACCGCACGGCGAAGGACTTCCACCCGCGCGGCCGACCCGTCGTCGTCGAGAACGGCGCATGGCTCGCCACGCAGTGCATGATCCTCGGCGACGTCACGATCGGGTCCGGTGCCGTCGTCGGCGCCCGCGCGATCGTCAACCACGACGTCAAGCCCGGCGGCACCGTGCGCACCGGCACCGTCAACTAGCGAAGCGCCAGGGCTAGGGCGCCCTGCCGGCGGCCAGTCGACGGCTCAGGTCGTGGGTGGCGCGGGTCTCGGCGACCCACGCCTTCATCTCGCGCTCGTAGGCGTCCTGCTTCTCGCCCGGGAGCGTCTCGATGATGTTGTGCTTCTCCAACGGGTCCTTCGACAGGTCGTAGTACTCGGGCGCCCGGTAGTCGTAGAAGTACAGGAAGGCGTGCCGGTCGTCGGGGAAGTAGGCCGCACACTGGTCGACGTTCCAGCAGTGCGAGATGCGCGGCTCGGGGTTGTTCTCGGCGTCCAGGATCGACGAGGCGTGGTACTTGCCGCCGGCGACGTCAAAGCCGAGCAGGTCGACGATCGTCGGCAGGATCGACATGTTCTGCACGGTGTGGTCGAGCTTCGCGCCGTTCGTCCAGCGCCCCGGCGCCTTGATGAGCAGGGGGATCTGCAGCCCCTCGCTCCAGATCACGTCGCTGTGCAGCCGCCGGCCGTGCTGGCGGAATCCCTCGCCGTGGTCGCCCGTCACGATGAAGATCGTGTTGTCGGCGAGCCCGGCCTTCTCGAATCCGTCGATGACCTTGCCCACGAACCGGTCCTGGTAGCGCACGGCATTCAGGTAGTCGTTGTGCTTGACGTCGTCGGTGTAGTGCTTGACCGGGAAGCCCTTGGGCAGGACGTACTTCGTGTGCGCCGTGACGGTGAGGTACTCCATGAAGAACGGCTTGCCCTTGCGGGCCTTCGCCCAGTCGAGGCTCGGTCCGACCATGATGTCGTCCTCGTAGCCGAGCGTGTTGACCGGGCTGAAGCCGTCCTTCTTGTAGCTCTCCTCGGCGAAGAAGTCGTCGAAGCCGAGTCCTCGAACGACCTTGTCGCGCTTCTCGAACGTCCGGGTGGCCGACTGGAAGTAGGCGGTGTCATAGCCCTGCTCGTCCAGCAGTCGCGCGATGCACTTCGACGCCAGCCCGCCCGGACGGGCCTCGCTGTTCGTGGTGTCGGGAGGCGGTGCCACCCCGCAGTTGGACGTCAGCATCGACTTGGTGGTGTTGGGCACGACGGTGAACGCTCGCCGGGCCTCGAGGCTCGACTTCGCCAGCTCGGACATGACCGGGGTGGTGTCGAGTGACGGGTCGCCCAGCGTGGTCGACACTCGTCCGTGCGACTCCAGGACGATGAACACGACGTTCCGCTTCTTGGTGCGGGCGGTCTCGACGAGCCGCGTCTGGTCGGGGATGTCGGCCTTGGTCGGCGGGACGAAGCCCGGGGGCTGGCCCTCGATCTGGTCCTCGATCGCGTCCATCGGCATGCTGACGGCGCGGTTGCGGGTGAAGTTGGTGGAGTCGCTGATGTTGGGCAGCGCGGAGATGGTCAGCAGGATCGCGCAGATCGCTGCGGTGCCGAGCACGATGCGCCGCGTCGAGAACGGCTGCGGTTGCGGGTCGGCGGGCGGCTGGCTGAGCCGCCGCGGCGAGAACCATCGGTTGGTGACGTGGGGGAAGAAGTTCGCCGCGATGGCGCCCGCGAACGCGACGCCGACGAGCCAGGCGTTCGCCTCCGCGCGGATGATCTGCACCGCCGCGACCTGGAAGACCAGCGTCAGCAGCTTGAACGAGGCCATGTTCGGCATCAGGTCGAGCATGTAGAAGAAGAGGTGGGTCATGATGATCATCAGGCTGAGCATCGTGAAGAACACGTGCAGCGCGAACACCAGCGCGCGCCGCGATCCGCGCCGGCGCACGATCGAGAACGCACCGACCCAGAAGCAGATGATCGCCAGGTGGAACGCGATGTCGGAGTGGAGCTTGTCGAAGTACGCCCACGAGCCGATCGTCGTGCCCACCGCCGAGAGCCGGATGGTCTGGAAGATCAGTGCCACCAACATGGGCGGAACCAGCAGCGCCAACAGGTAGAACCAGTGGCCCGGCGCGAGCAGCGCGCCGATCCGACGAGCGAGGCCAGGACGGTCGGTGCGGACCTCGGTGTCGGTTTTGGTCACGGCGCGAGAGTCTACCCACGGGCCGGCGGCGGTCACGGCGGGTTCGGATGTGAATACTCTGAGAACCGGATGCCGGGTGCCAGAACACGACGTTAGAGTGTCCGGGTGAAGACCCTCGGCGAGTCCCTCGACCCTCGCCACAACAGCGTGAACGCCATCCGTTTGGCGTTCGCCGGCTCCATTCTCCTGATGCATGCGATGGCCCTCGGCGGCTACGTCAAGGAGATGCCCAAGCTGTTCTTCCACGACACGCTGGCCACCTACGTGGTGGCGGGATTCTTCGTCATCTCCGGCTACCTGATCACTGCCAGCCGGGTGAACTCGAAGTCCTTCGGCGACTACCTCTGGCGCCGCATCCTGCGCCTCTACCCGGGCTGGATCGCGTCGTTCGTGCTTGTCGCGCTGATCCTCGGACCGCTGTCGCTGATCCTGGAGGGACGGTCCGTCCGCGGCTACGACTGGTCGAGCGCCGCCGGCTACGTCTACAAGAACCTGTTCTTCGTGCTCCGGCAGCTCGACATCACCGGCACGATCGAGAACGTCCCGGTGGGCCGGGTCTGGAACTTCTCGGCGTGGACGTTGTTCTTCGAGTTCTCGCTGTGGATGTGCATCGGCCTCCTGGTGCTCATCGCGCCGAAGCGGCTGCTCAATCTCGGCATCGTCTGCGGTCTGGTGTCCTTCACGGCGATCAAGGTCTACGACAAGGTGACCATCGACCTGTCGTCGTACGGCACCGCCAACCATGGTCGCGCCAGAGGAGCGGTCGACCCGGGCCTCATCATGAGCGTGCTCGAGCCCATGGCACGACTCGGTGCCTTCTTCTTCGCCGGGGCCGTGCTGTACGCGTTCCGCGACAAGATCAAGTTCTCCCAGATCGCGTTCTGGATCTGCCTCGCGTTCGCGTTCGCCATGGCGATCGTCGGCTGGTTCCACGTCGTCGCAGCCCTGCCGTTCGCCTACGTGGTCATGAGGCTGGGAGTGTCGCCGAAGCTCTCCCGGGTGAACTACCCGAACGACTACTCCTACGGCACCTACATCTACGCCTTCCCCATCACCCAGGTGCTGGCCATCGTCAACGTCAACCACCACGCGCCCGGCTGGCTGTTCTGCCTCATGTGCGTGCTCGCCACGGCACCGGTCGCGTGGCTGAGCTGGCACTACCTCGAGAAGCCGGCGATGTCGCTCAAGCGGCTCACCGCGGGTCGCAACAAGGCGATCATCGGCGTTCCCTGACGGGAGATGTCCAGCGGATCGCCAGTGGCGTCCGGTACCGTAGCCAGTCGTTGGAATGAGCCCCGGCACGTGGTGGGCACGGAGGGAACAGCAGCATGTTGAGACGCATGGCGCGCGCGACGCACCGCGTTGGTCAGACGATGTCCGGATTCCGCAACGGCGGATCCGTGCTCGCGCAGCTGGCGACTCGTCGTGAGGAGCTGGTCTTCAAGGTCGGCGACTCGTTGAGCGTCACCTGTCCCAACGTCGCTGGCGCCCGGGTGCCGGTCTACGAGATCTTCGTCGAGGACGCCTACCGGCTCGGCTGGTTCACCGGCGACCTCGACGGCGACACCCTCCGGGCACTCGACATCGGCGGTCACATCGGCTGCTTCTCACTGGCGTTCGCCACGCTTCATCCCGACGCCCACATCCAGACGTTCGAGGCGTCACCGTCCACGGTGAGCTTCACCCGACGCAACGTCGACGCCAATGGCCTGGCCGACCGGGTGACCGTCGAGAACATCGCGGTCTCCGACTCCAACGGCACACTGGCCTTTGCCGACAACGGCGGCGGCAGCGGACTGAACGGCGTCACCGCGCCGGCCGGCACCGCCGTGATCGACGTCCCCTGCATCACGTTCGCCGACGCGCTCGATCGCGCCGGCGGTCAGGTCGACGTCGTCAAGATCGACACCGAGGGTGCCGAGTACGACATCGTGCTGGGCTCCGAGCCCACCGACTGGAAGTCCGTGCAGCGCGTCGTCATGGAGCACCACGACGTCGCCGGACGCTCCTGGGCCGAGCTGGAGCGGTTCTTCGACGAAGCCGGCCTCAGCCCCGTGCACCACGAGCTGGTCACTCCCGAGCTCGGCACCGTCTGGCTGTCGCGCACGCCCATCCCCGCCCAGAGCTAGGTCCTGACGACCGCCTGCCACATGCGGCCGACCACGGGCATGCGGCCCACGGTCTCGGCGACCGGCAACGGTGGGCGTGGAGCGCCGGTGAGCCAGGGCAGCCAGCCGCGGCGCAGGCACACGACCGCGATGATGTACGGCACCAGCAGGACCACCAGGAAGTCGGCGAACCGGCCGGTCGGCGGTGTGCCCATGATGAACAGCAGGCACGGGTGGAGGAACATCGAGAACGTGGCGGTGGCGGCGGCCTCGGTGATGTACGGCGCGGCCTTCTCCGGGATCCACTTCTCGAAGCCTTCGGCGAGGAGGATGAGCCCGTAGCTGATCAGGACTCCGGTGAGCAGCCCGGCCACGGGGTAGCCGTAGGTGGAGAGCTTGACCTCGATGAGCACGCCGTCGAGGTTGTGCGCGGCTCCGAGCCAGACCGCAACGCCACCGACGACCAGGGCGGCGAGACCCGCCGGGATGGGCCGGGTGATGTGGTGGCGCACGCGGCGGAACTCCTGGCCGAGCACGATGAACAGCATGCACACGAGGGCGAGCCCGGCGCCGAGCGGTGGGAACCACAGCAGCTTCGGCATGACGAGAGTGATGACCACGGTGACGAGGAGGATGCCCCAGGTGGCGCGACGTGGGAAGCGCTCGAGGTAGCGCAGCAGCACCACCGCGATGAACATGACGGTGAAGAACCAGCTGACGCTGAACGGCAGCACCATGAGCTGGGCTCCGTAGAAGTCGGCCAGCAGGAGGCGCGTCCCCCAAGCCGCACCGACTTGCGGGTAGACCCAGATGAAGTACGGGATGCTGATCAGCACCGTCCAGACGACGTACGGGAGCAAGAGTCCGGTGGCGCGGGTGTCGATCTCCTTGGCCAACGTCTTGTGCTTCGACCAGAGGTAGCCGGTGAGCACGAAGAACGCGGCGATCGCCCACGGGCACATGATCTGGGCGACGATGCCCTCGGGGTAGTACCACGTGTGACGGATGATCACGCCGGTCAAGGCGACCACGCGCACCACGTCGATCGCCACGCTGCGCTTCTTGACGGCTGCCCCTTCGGGGCTCCCCTCTGAGCTCACCGCGCCACGGTACTTGACCAGCGCGGGTGGGCGGGTGGGTATGGGTAGAGTGCTGGCGACCGAAGGAGCCGTGGATGCCACCCAGAACGCCCGAGTCGTTCGCCGCACGAGTCAGACGCCGTCTCGGCTGGGTGGTTCGTGATCGGTTCCCGCTGCGTCCGGTCAAGCGCACGGTGCAGGGCGTCGACATGGTGCTGCCGTGGTCCCATCGACTGCCCGACTACGCGCGCACCGAGCCGGAGTACGGCCAGAACCTCCCGCGGCTCACCGCAGCCCTGGCGGCGCGCGAGGGCCAGCAGGTCGTGGCCATCGACATCGGAGCCAACGTGGGCGACTCGGCGCTGCAGATGCTCGCCGCCGCACCCGTCAAGATCCTGTGCGTCGAGGGCGACCAGGTGTTCCTCGACTTCCTGCACACCAACGTCGATGCCCTCAGTGATGTCGCGATCGAGCCGGCCCTGCTCCTTCCGTACGCCGACGACGTGTCGATGGCGCCGGTGCGTGCCGGTGGCACCACGCGGTTCGAGCCTGGGCAGTCGGAGAACACCCTGCCGACGGTCACGACGGCGGCGCTCCGCACGCGGCATCCCGACTTCGACCAGGTGCGGCTGGTGAAGTCCGACACCGACGGCTACGACATCAGCCTGGTGCCGGCCGTCGCCCGCACCTGGGCCGACACGAAGCCGGTGCTGTTCTTCGAGTACGACCCGACGCTCACCCGCCTCGCCGGGTTCGACCCGCTCGACGTCTGGTCGGAGCTGACCGATCTCGGATACCGGCACGTCCGCGTCTGGGACAACGGCAGCCGCCCGATCGGCACGTACCTGATCGACGAGATGGTCGAGCAGTCCGCGGCGCTCGACGTGCCCCTTGAGCAGCGGCTATACCACTTCTGGGACGTCGCGGTGGTGCACGGCGACGACGAGGCCGGCCTGCAGGCGGTCCGAGACGTGCTCCCGGCCGACCCCGCCTGAGCCAGACCTCACAGGACCCAGAAAGGCGGCGTCACCGTTGGGGGTGACGCCGCCATGGGCCAGCATCTGCAGCTACCAAGCGTGCGTTTCTAATCGTCGCCCCGGGGCCGCGTGATCCCTGAGTGTCGCGGTTGTCCCGAATGCGACTGCCCTTTGGGACGGGAGATCGCCGCGTGGGTACTGAGCTGCTGTGCCGTCTGTGAAGTTGTTGGTTCCGTTCTACGCCCGTGCCGTCGAACGCGGTAGGTCTACTCGCTCGTAACCTTGTGCCCTCCAGTTCACAAGCCCAGTTCACAAGCCCAGTTCACAAGCGCAGTCACCAGCACCGTCAGCTGCGGAGGATCGACCCGGCAGGACGACGTCGGCGGGTCACCAGGGCGAGCGCGATGGCTCCCACACCCGCGGCCACGACGCCGACCGCCGCGACCTTGGCGACGCGCGTGTCGAGGCCGAGCCGAGCCCGCATCGACACCGGGCTGGCGAACGTCAGGATGGGCCAGCCGTTCTCCTCCGCCATCTTCCGCAGCGCCTTGTCGGGGTTGACCGCGAACGGGTGGCCGACGATCTCGAGCATCGGGGCGTCGGTCTCGGAGTCGGAGTACGCGAAGCTCGTGGCGAGGTTGTAGCCGCGCTCGTCGGCGAGCTCCTTCATCGCCTTGGCCTTGTTGGGCCCGTAGGCGTAGTACTCGACCTCACCGGTGTAGCGTCCGTCGACCTCGACGAGTCGGGTGGCGACGACGTGGTCGGCTCCGAGCATGGCCCCGATCGGCTCCACGACCTCGGTGCCTGACGCCGACACGATGACGACGTCGCGGCCGGCCGCGTGGTGGTTCTCGATGAGCTCGACCGCCTCGTCGTAGACGATCGGGTCGATGATGGCGTGCAGCGTCTCGGCCACCGACTGGCGGACGACCTCGACGTCCCAGCCGGTGATCATCTCGGTGAGGTAGTTGCGCATCTTCGTGAGCTGGTCGTGGTCGGCGCCGCTCGCGGCGAACATGAACTGGGCGTAGGCGCTGCGGAGCACGGCGCGGCGGCTCAGCAGGCCGCCGTCGTAGAAGGGCCTGCTGAAGGCGAGCGTGCTCGACTTGGCGATGATCGTCTTGTCCAGGTCGAAGAACGCGGCCGAACGGGGTTGACTGCGCCGTTCTTCGCTGTGCCGATCTTTTCGGGGGGCTCGTGCCATCACGTCGAGCGTACTCGCCGCACGACCTCCGCCTCCTCATAGCAACGTCCGACGAACGCGATGGTTTCGTTGGTCAGGCGCTCGGGACGGCGACGCCACTCCAGGATGCTCTCGGCGCGCACGAACGTCGCGTTCGGCAGCTCCGACGCCAGCATGGCCGCGTCGGCGGCCGGGTGGATCGGGTCGCGCGGATGACCGATGACGATGGCCGGCGCCGTGATCTGCTGCCGCAGGCGCGACGACGGCGCGATGCGTCCGAAGAAGATGCCGTGCACCGCGGCACCCATCGGCTGGGGGTACTGCCGCATCGTGTCGAGGGCGATGCCACCCCAGAAGCCGACGAGCCGCCGGGGGATGATCGAGGTGGCGAGGCGCAGGCCGGTGACGAGCAACGGCGTGAACCGGGCGACGAACATCAGCGGTGCGAACGCGATGATCCCGGCCTCGACGGCGTTGTCGAGCACCGGCATCTCGAGGATGAGTCCCTGGACCCGCTCAGGATGCATGTCGGCGACCTCGAGCGAGACGTTCGCGCCCAGCGACGTGCCGCCGATGACCGCCCTCTCCGCCCCGACGACGTCGAGCAGGTCGATGACCTGGCGGGCGAAGTCCGACATCGAGTACAGCTTCGGATCGGTGGGCCGGTCGGACGTGCCGTGACCGAGCAGGTCGACCGTGATCACGTGGTTGCCGGCATCGGCGAGCGCCCGCGCAAGCGGCTCATGCATCCGGCGTGGCATGAGCTGGCCGTGGATCAGCACGACCCATCGATCGCCGGAGCCGAACTCGGTGTACTCGAGGCGGTGGCCGTCGTGGAAGAAGTCACCGTGACGGGCGGAAGCGAGACTCATGACAGGCCACAGTATGGCCCCGCCGACACTTGCACATCTCGGATTCGCGGAAGGACCCGGAATCGCCTCCGGTCGGGCCGGAATTGGGTTCTACTTCTGGTGAGCGAGCCGTCGTCCACACTCCCGAAGGACCACGATGTGACAACCCGCCGCGTGCTGGTCGCCGTGGCCGCCCTGGTGGCGGTGGCGGTCGTGCTGCTGGCTTCGCTCTGGGCGGCCGATCTGCTGGGACCACAGGAGCAGCGCGTCGAGAAGCCGGTGACCTTCGGCGACCTGATGGAGCCGGCGAAGACCGAGGTCATCTCGCCGGCCGAGGCCACGGCGACCTTCCGAGACCGCGCTCCTCGTTGGGGTGACCTACGCGAGATCCGTTGGTACGTGCCGAACGCGTTCACGTTCTCGCTGACCCCGAAGGCCTTCGGGTCGCACGTGGACGGGGACGACGAGCCCCGGGTGAACTTCTCCGCGGCCGAGTTCTTCCTCAACAACGAGGTGGCGAAGAACGCTGACGTGACGTTCACCGCGACCGGACGCCGATTCGCGATCCACTACATGACGACGCGCCGGTCCGACGCGATGGTCTGGCTCGACGGTCGGCCGGTCGCGACCAAGCCGTTCACGGGGGTCGGCAGCCGTCGCGGCAGCGTCCACCACTGGATCGAGATCACGCTGCCGGCGTCCCGCGCGGTCAAGGTCCGCTTCGCAGGGCCGTTCGTCTTCTGCGGAGTCGACCATCCGGCCGACGAGAGCCTGAAAGTCACGGCCACCCCGCCTCCCTTCACGATCGGGGTGGTGTCCGACTCCATGTACGAGACGAGTCTCGACCCGGGCTCGATGTCCAGCTCGGCCGCTCCCACGCTGTCGACGTTGACCGGCTTCCGGGTCTGGAACATGGCCCAGGGCGGCACGGGCTACCTCAACACCGGAGCCGATCCGGCCATCGGCCAGGAGTTCAACCTGGCTGGGACGACTCGTTTCGGCTCCAACGAACGCGTGGAGGCGCTCGCGACGGCGCCCATCGACGCGCTGCTGGTCAACGGGTCCCTCAACGACGGCCCGCCCTTCTCGGTCGCCGCCCATCTCGATGCCGTCGATCGATTCCTCAGGGCGGTCGAGATGCGCCTACCCTCGCTTCCCATCGTGCTCGTGGGGCTCGAGCCGATGTCCACGTCGAAGATCCCCGACGTGCCGACGAAGCACTACCTGGCGATGACCCGCGCCTTGAAGTCGATGGCGGCCGAGCACGACAACGTCGTCGGGTTCATCGACCCGTACACGTCCAACTGGTTCACCGGGACCGGATCGAGCCGGAAGCCCCGTGGCGACGGCAACCAGGACCAGTACATCGGCCGCGACGGGCTGCACCCGAACGGCGCCGGGCAGGTGTTCTTCCAGCAGCACGTCGTCGACCAGCTGCGCACGCTGCCGGTGAATCCGAGAGACCGGCGCTGACGACTCAGACCGGTGAGC
>CAWBBT010000003.1:0-24937 GCA_963787165.1 uncultured Actinomycetota bacterium | reverse complement strand
AGCTCACTTGTTGATCTTCGTCACGCGACCGGCGCCGACGGTGCGGCCGCCCTCGCGGATGGCGAAGCGCAGGCCCTCCTCCATGGCGATCGGCTGGATCAGCTGAACGCTCATCTCGGTGTTGTCGCCGGGCATGACCATCTCGGTGCCCTCAGGCAGCGTGACGACGCCGGTGACGTCCGTGGTGCGGAAGTAGAACTGCGGACGGTAGTTGTTGAAGAACGGCGTGTGACGGCCACCCTCCTCCTTGGACAGGATGTAGACCTGACCCTCGAACTCCGTGTGCGGGGTCGTCGACCCGGGGGCGATGACGACCATGCCGCGCTCGACGTCCTCGCGCTTGGTGCCGCGCAGGAGCAGTCCGACGTTCTCGCCGGCCTCGCCGGTGTCGAGGAGCTTGCGGAACATCTCGATGCCGGTGACCGTGGTGGTCTGCTTGTCCTCGCGGATGCCGACCAGGTCGACCGTCTCGTTGACCTTGACGACGCCGCGCTCGATGCGACCGGTGATGACGGTGCCACGACCGGTGATCGTGAAGACGTCCTCGACGGGCATGAGGAACGGCTTGTCCTTCTCACGCTCGGGCATCGGGATGTACTCGTCGACCGCGTCCATGAGCTCGAGGATCGACTGACCCCACTTCTCGTCGCCGGCGAGGGCAGGCTGGGCCGCGACCTTGATGACGGGGACGTTGTCGCCGTCGAACTCCTGCTCGCTGAGCAGCTCGCGGACCTCGAGCTCGACGAGCTCGAGGATCTCCTCGTCGTCGACCATGTCGCACTTGTTGAGCGCCACGACCATGGCCGGCACGCCGACCTGGCGGGCGAGCAGCACGTGCTCACGCGTCTGCGGCATGGGGCCGTCGGTGGCGGCGACCACGAGGATCGCACCGTCCATCTGGGCCGCGCCGGTGATCATGTTCTTGACGTAGTCGGCGTGTCCCGGGCAGTCGACGTGGGCGTAGTGACGGTTCTCCGTCTGGTACTCCACGTGCGCGATCGAGATCGTGATGCCGCGCTGCTTCTCCTCGGGTGCCTTGTCGATCTGGTCGAACGCGTAGTCCTCGTTCAGATCGGGGAACTTGTCATGCAGCACCTTGGTGATCGCCGCGGTCAAGGTCGTCTTGCCGTGGTCGATGTGACCGATGGTGCCGATGTTCATGTGCGGCTTGGTCCGCTCGAACTTCGCCTTAGCCACGGGGGCTCCTCCTGTTGATGATTGCTCTGTTGGTGTTTCTGGGGGTTGTTGACGCCATTGGTCCGCGGGGAACCTCAGGCAACCTTATGGGATGGTCCGACGGCTACTCGCCCCGGACCTTCTTGATGATCTCTTCGGCCACGGCCTTGGGGACCTCGGCGTAGGAGTCGAACTGCATCGAGTAGGACGCGCGGCCGGAGGTCTTGGACCTCAGGTCGCCGACGTACCCGAACATCTCGGAGAGCGGCACGATGGCCCTGATCAGCTTCGCGCCGCCGTAGCCCTCTTCCATGGCCTGGACCTGTCCACGCCGCGAGTTGAGGTCGCCGATCACGTCGCCCATGTAGTCCTCGGGCGTGTGGACCTCGACCTCGAACACGGGCTCGAGCAGGACCGGCTCCGCCTTGCGGGCGGCTTCCTTGAAGGCCATGGAGCCGGCGAGCTTGAACGCCAGCTCGGAGGAGTCGACGTCGTGGTAGGCGCCGTCCTGGAGCGTCACCCGCACGTCGACCATCTGGTAGCCGGCGAGCACGCCGAACTGCATGGCGTCCTGCGCGCCGGCGTCGACCGACGGGATGTACTCCTTGGGGATGCGTCCACCGGTGACCTTGTTGACGAACTCGTAGCCGCCCTCGCCGCCGGCTGCGACGCCGGTGGGCTCGATGTCGATGATGACCTTGGCGAACTGGCCCGAGCCACCGGTCTGCTTCTTGTGCGTGTAGCTGACCTTCTCGACGCTCCGCTTGATGGTCTCGCGGTACGCGACCTGGGGCTTGCCGACGTTGGCCTCGACGTTGAACTCGCGCTTCATGCGGTCGACCAGGATGTCGAGGTGCAGCTCGCCCATGCCGGCGATGATCGTCTGACCGGTCTCCTCGTCGCCGTGGACCTGGAACGTGGGATCTTCCTCGGCGAGGCGCTGGATGGCGGTGCCGAGCTTCTCCTGGTCGCTCTTGGTCTTCGGCTCGATGGCGACCTGGATGACGGGCGCGGGGAACGTCATGGACTCCAGCACGATCGGCTTGTTCGGGTCGGCCAGGGTCTCACCGGTGGTGGTGTCCTTGAGGCCCATGACGGCCACGATCTGGCCGGCGCCGACCGAGGCGATCTCGGCGCGCTTGTTGGAGTGCATCTGGTAGATCTTGCCGATCCGCTCCTTGCGGCCCTTGGTCACGTTGGAGACCGTGGAGCCCGCCTCGAGGCGGCCGGAGTAGACACGCAGGTAGGTGAGCTTGCCGAGGTGGTGGTCGGAGGCGATCTTGAACGCCAGGGCCGCGAACGGCTCGTCCTCGGAGGGCTCGCGGGTGTCGGAGACGCTCTCGTCCTGGGCGTCATGGCCGGTGACGGCGCCGACGTCGATGGGCGACGGCAGGTAGTCGATGACGGCGTCGAGCAGGGGCTGGACGCCCTTGTTCTTGAACGCCGATCCGCAGATCACGGGCGTCAGCAAGGCGGCGAGCGTGGCGCGGCGGATGCCGGCCTTGAGCTGGTCGGGCTTGACGTCGTGCTCGTCGAGGTAGAGCTCGGCGATCTCGTCGTCGGCGTCGGCCAGCGTCTCGAGGAGACGCTCATGGGCCTCGGCCGCGGCGTCGGCCATGTCGGCCGGGATCTCCTCGACCTCGTAGTCCTCGCCGATCGCGGTCTCGCCGCGCCACACGAGGGCGCGCATGCCGACCAGGTCGACGACGCCGATGAAGTCGGCCTCGTTGCCGATGGGCAGCTGCAGCACCAGCGGCGTGGCACCGAGGCGCTCACGGATGGTCTTCACGCAGTAGTCGAACGAGGCGCCCGTGCGGTCGAGCTTGTTGACGAAGCACATGCGCGGCACGCCGTACTTGTCGGCCTGGCGCCAGACGGTCTCGGACTGCGGCTCGACGCCGGCGACACCGTCGAACACGGCGACGGCGCCGTCGAGGACGCGCAGGTTGCGCTCGACCTCGACGGTGAAGTCGACGTGGCCGGGGGTGTCGATGATGTTGATCTGGGTGTTCTTCCACCAGCAGGTCGTGGCGGCCGACGTGATCGTGATGCCGCGCTCCTGCTCCTGCTCCATCCAGTCCATCGTGGCGCCGCCGTCGTGAACTTCACCGATCTTGTAGTTGATACCGGTGTAGAACAGGATGCGCTCGGTCGTGGTCGTCTTGCCGGCATCGATGTGCGCCATGATGCCGATGTTGCGAACACGGGTGAGGTCGGTGGTGATGTCGGTTGCCACGGGGATCAGATTCTCTCGTAAGTCTTGGATTGAGTCTTGGAAGTCTCGTTGGCCCTCGCGGGCCGGAGATTCAGACGAAGCTCGGGTTTACCAGCGGTAGTGGGCGAAGGCGCGGTTGGCCTCGGCCATCTTGTGGGTGTCCTCGCGCTTCTTGACGCTGCCACCCAGGCCGTTGGAGGCGTCGAGCAGCTCGTTCATCAGGCGCTCGGACATGGTCTTCTCGCGACGCTCCGCGGAGTACTTGACCAGCCAGCGCAGCGCGAGGGTGGTCTGGCGCGTGGCGCGGACCTCGATCGGCACCTGGTAGGTGGCGCCGCCGACGCGGCGGCTCTTGACCTCGAGGCTCGGCTTGACGTTGTCGAGTGCGCGCTTGAGCGTGACGACCGGATCGGTGCCGGACTTGTCACGGGTGCCCTCGAGGGCGGTGTAGACGATGCGCTGCGCGGTCTGCTTCTTGCCGTCGACCAGCACCTTGTTGATGAGCTGGGTGACCAGCTGGCTGCTGTAGACCGGATCGGTCTCGATGGAACGCTTCGGCGCGGGACCCTTGCGCGGCATCAGCTCTTCTCCTTCTTCGCGCCGTACTTGCTGCGACCTTGCTTGCGGCTCTTCACGCCCTGCGTGTCGAGTGAGCCACGGACGATCTTGTAACGCACACCCGGGAGGTCCTTCACGCGGCCACCGCGGACGAGCACGATGGAGTGTTCCTGCAGGTTGTGCCCCTCGCCGGGGATGTAGGCCGAGACCTCGGTTCCGCTCGAGAGCTTGACGCGGGCAACCTTGCGCAGCGCGGAGTTCGGCTTCTTCGGCGTCGTCGTGTACACGCGAGTGCACACGCCGCGTCGCTGCGGCGAACCCTTGAGGGCCGGCGTGCTGGTCTTGACCACCTTGGTCTGGCGGCCCTTGCGGACCAGCTGGTTGATCGTGGGCACTACACAACTTCTTTCGTTTCTGGACAGACGGGGCGCTGCGCGACGATGGCCACCCGAGAACAGAGGGCACAACCGTCGGCCTGAAAGAGATCAGGCACAGCGCTTAAGACTACCCAATGGCGCGTTGAGATACAAAACCAGTTGACGGTGCCCGACCAGCCAAGAGCTGGGCGAGGTGCAGGGCCTGGACGTCGGCGAGGTCGTCGAGCTGGGTGCGGCACGAGAACCCGTCGGCGAGCACCACCGCGTTCGGCCCTGCGTCGCGCACGGCGGGCAGCAGCTGGTGCTCCGCGACCGCGACGGACACGTCGTAATGCCCCTTCTCGACGCCGAAGTTGCCGGCCAGTCCGCAGCAGCCCGCGAGCCGGGTGATCGTCGCTCCCGTGCGCTCGAGTACCGCCATGTCGGCCTCGAAGCCCATCACCGACGCCTGGTGGCAGTGCGGCTGGACGACGACCTCCGTGCCGGTCAGGTTCGGGGCGTTCCACCCCTCGGTGCGGGCGAGCAGCTCGGCCAGCGTCATCACGCCGCCCGCGACCTCGGCGGCACGGGGGTCGTCGAGCAGCTCGACGGCGTCGGAGCGCAGGACCGAGAGGCAGGATGGTTCGAGGCCCACGACCGGCACGCCGTCCGCCACATAGGGATGCAGCTGCGAGACGGCGCGTCCGACCAGGTCACGGGCGGTGTCGAGCTGTCCGGTGGTGATCCAGGTCAGGCCGCAGCACTGTGGGCGCTCGAGCGTCTCGACCTGGTACCCGGCCGCCTCGAGGACGTCGACGGCGGCCAGGCCGCCCGCCGTGGAGAAGTACTCGGTGAACGAGTCGGCCCACAGCAGCACGCGGTTCGTCGCTGTCTGCGGCCCGGCTTGGTGGGACCGCGACAGGCGGGAGAACCGCTTCGTGGCGAACATCGGGAGGCTGCGCCGCTGGTCGACCCCGGCGATCCACCGCGCGATCGACCGCAGGCCTGGCGTGCGCAGCCCCAGGTTCGCGAACCATGCGAGCGGGGCCAGCAGCCGAGCCCAGAACGGGAGACGACCCAGCACGTAGTGGCTGCGCGGACGTCGGCGCCCGCGATACGTCTGGTGCAGCACCTCGGACTTGTACGTGGCCATGTCGATGCCGGTCGGGCAGTCGTTGAGACAGCCCTTGCATGACAGGCACAGGTCGAGCGCCTCGTGGACCTCCGGCGCCGCGTAGCCGCCCGTGACCAGGCGTCCGTCGACCATCTCCTGCAGCACCCGGGCGCGGCCACGGGTGGAGTCCTTCTCGTCGCGCGTCGCGAGGTACGAGGGGCACATGACGCCGCCGGATGCGCTCGAGTCGGCCAAGCACTTGCCGACGCCGGTGCAGCGGTGGACGGCCTTGCCGAAGTCGCCGTCGTCGTGCAGCAGCCGCAGGCCCTGCCTCGCCGGGGCGAGTCCCGGCTCCCAGCCTCGACCAGATCCGCGCAGGTCGGCGTCCAAGGGCGCCGGATCCACCAGCACGCCCGGGTTGAGCAGGTTGGAGGGGTCGAAGACGTCCTTGACCGCGCGGAACAGGGCGATGGTCTCGGCCGAGTACATGAGCGGGAGCAGCTCAGAGCGCGCGCGGCCGTCGCCGTGCTCGCCCGAGAGCGATCCGCCGTGGGACGCCGTGAGCCGTGCCGCGTCGGTGACGAAGTCGCGGTAGACGGCGTGGCCGCCGGGCTCGTCGAGCGGGAAGTCGATGCGGATGTGCACGCAGCCGTCGCCGAAGTGCCCGTACGGGACGCCGTGCACGTGGTGCTGCTCCATGAGGGCCTCGAAGTCGCGCAGGTAGGCGCCGAGGTTGGCCGGCGGCACGGCGGCGTCCTCCCACCCCGACAGTCCGGGAGGGTCGAGGGCGCGGGCCGCCAGCCCCGCGCCTTCCTCACGCATGCGCCACAGGACCGCCTGCTCGCCGGGTTCGATGACATGGCGATGGGCGAGGGCGTCGGACGCGGTGACGACACGGGCGGCGATCGCGGCGAGCTCGGCAGCGTCCTCGCCGGCCAGCTCGACGTAGAGGAAGCCGTCGCCGGTCGGCAGGTCGGGCACCGAGCCGGCACCGTGGGCCGCCCGGAAGACCTCGACGATCCGGGCGTTGAGGCCCTCGCACGCCTTGGGCCCGAACGGGAGCATCGCCGGCACGTCGTCGGCGGCGTCGGCCATGGTCGGGTAGCCGAGCACCACGAGGTGGCGGTACGTGGCGTCGCGCACCAGGTCGACCGTGGCTCCGAGCAGGACGCCGAGGGTGCCCTCGGTGCCGGCCATGAACGACGCGACGTCGAAGCCGCGCTCAGGGAGCAGGTGCTCCAGGCTGTACCCCGACACCTGACGGCCGAACGTCCCCATCTCGGTCCGCACGGTGGACAGCTCGCCGGCGACCACCGTGCGCAGGCGCTCCAGGGTCGGCGACGTGGGCGCGACGTCGCGGCCGAGCGTGAGCCGCTCCCCCGCCGCCGTGACGACATCGAGACCGGCCACGTTGTCGGCGCTGCGTCCGTAGCCGAGAGCGTGGTTGCCGCAGGCGTTGTTGCCGATCATGCCGCCGACCGTGCAGCGTGTGTGGGTCGACGGGTCCGGACCGTATCGAAGGCCGTGCGGTGCGGCCGCACGCTGCAGGGACGCGTGGACGACGCCCGGGTCGACGATCGCCGTGCGGGCTTCCGGGTCGATCGCATGGACCCGGTTGAGGTGCTTGACGAAGTCGACCACGACACCCGCGCCGACGGCGTTGCCGGCGATGGAGGTGCCGGCTCCACGTGCGGTCAGTGGCACCCCCGTGGCGGCGCAGGCGTCGACGACCGCGAGCACCTCGTCGACGTGACGCGGCCGCACCACGACGCGCGGCACGACGCGGTAGAGCGACGCGTCGGTGCTGTAGAGCGCTCGCGCCAGCGCGGAGTCGTCGACGTCCGTGACGCCGGCCTGACGAAGCGCTTCGACGACATCTGACGTCACGACGGCACCATAGGTCGGCCGGAGGCCGACGTCCGGGCAGCGGCGGAGCCGCGACCGAGCGCGACGAAGGAGCGCGTCCCGGCCATCACCAGAGCTCGATCGACTCGTCGAGGATGCCCGCGACGTCGTCCTCCGTGACCTCCCGCGGCGCGGTGGCCAGCAGACGCTGCTGCTTCATGGTGCCCTCGACGAGCGCATCGATGTCGCCAGTGCCGTAGCCGACCTCGGCCAGCCCGGACGGGATGCCCACCTCGCGCATGATGGCGGTGAGCACGCGGGGAAGCTGGTCGGCGGGATCGTCGGCCAGCTCGCCCCAGGCTCCGTGCGACCCCTGCGACAACAGCTGGGCAGCGCGCACGTGCCGCTCCGGCGCCGCCGAGAACGTGAAGCCGAACGCCGCCGGCGCCGTGAGCGCGACGGCCATGCCGTGCGGCACCATCGCATGGTCCGCGTCGTAGTCCTTCGGCGTGAAGTCGCGCACCTGCCCGGCGATCGGGTAGGCGTTGGCGTGCGGGATGTGCACGCCGGCGTTGCCGAAGCCCAGGCCCGCGAACGTCGCGGCCATCGCGACCTGCGTGCGGGCCTCGAGGTCGGCGCCGTCGTGCACCGCGGTGTTGAAAGCCCCCGACATCAGCACGAGGGCCTGCTCGGACCACATGTCGGCGATCGGGTTGGACCCGCAGTACGGCACACGCTCGTCGGCGGTCTTGTGCTCGTACGACCCGAAGGGGCGCGCGGTGTAGCTCTCGAGTGCATGGCAGAGGATGTCGAGGCCCGCAGCCGCCGTGACGCCGGCCGGCTGTGTGAGCGTGAGCTCGGGATCGACGACGGCGAGGGTCGGCCGCAGGCGAGGGTGCGAGATGCCGGTCTTGACGTGCTGCGCCACGACGTCGAGCACGCAGATCGTGGTGCTCTCGCTGCCGGTCCCGGTGGTGGTGGGAACGGCGACCAGCGGGAGCAGCGGCTGCGTCGGCGCCTGGGCGCGTCCGACCGGGGCATTGACGTAGTCCATGAGGTCACCATCGTTCGTGACCAGCAGGTTCACGGCCTTCGCCGTGTCGATGCTGCTGCCACCGCCGATGGCCACGATCGCGTCGAACGGACCTTCGGAGCGGGCGAACTCGATGGCCTCGATCATGCTGCCGTCGGTGGGCTCGACCCGCGCGCGGTCGAACACGACGGTCTCGATGCCGGCCGCACGCAGGGTGTCGGCGACCTCGCCGGGCGCGCCGGTCGCCGCGACCCCGGGGTCGGTGACCACGAGCACGCGTCGAGCGCCCAGCTGGCCGAGGTCGAACGCGAGCTCGTGCCGCGCGCCGACCCCGAACTTGAGCCCGGGGGCACCATAGGTGAAGACGGTCTCGGGACGCTCCGGCCGGAAGCCTGTCACGTGGCCGCCCTCCTCGGGATGGAATGATGAGCCGACAGAGCCGAGGATACGGCGTCCGCACCTGGCAACGGACATGTGCCGACCATGGGAGGAACAGATGAGACGACGGGCCGCCGTGGCCATCGCCGCCTGCCTGCTCGTCGCCCTCACGGCCGCGTGCGAACCGACCGGGGGCGGCTTGCCCGATCCGTCCCGCACGTCCGACCGCCCGGCGCCCACGGACGTCTCCGAGCACGAGTCCGGGCCGGAGAGCCCGATCGCCTACGGCCTGCAGGTGCCGCGGGGTGCGACCCAGATCGGCCCGTTGGTGCGCTACCGCAGCAACCGGCTCATCGAGGCCTACCGACCCGAGCTCGACGCCGCCCAGGCTCAGCGTGACGCCGAGCAGCAACGCCGGCGCACCGAGGCGGAGGCCAACGGCACTCCCCTGCCGCCTCCCACGCCGACGCCCACCACGGAGCCGAGCGACGACACGTTCAACCTGCTCGACACCCCGCCGAAGCCCGACACCACCATCTCGCTGATGCGGGTCGACGGGTCGCCGACGCAGGTCGTGCGCAGCATGGTGGCGCAGATCGACACCGTGCTCCCCGACGCCGGCATCATCCGCAGCAACATCAGCACCTACTGCGAGGAACGCGACCGGCGCATCACCGAGTGTCGGGTGGAGGCGGAAGGCCGGACCGCCAACAAGCGCGACCTCAAGATCACGCTCAGCGTCGACCCCGGCGACATCAAGACCCGCACCTCTCCCCCGGCGACGAACCAGAACCCCGTCATGGAGCTCAAGATCGAGTACGTCGGCGATCCGCGGCTCGGTCAGCTGAATCGCCAGGGCGATGGCAACGTCGACGTCCCACGCAGCGTCAGCACCCGCGACACGTCAGGCCTCATCTGGCCGCGCATGGATGAGGATGCACCCGCCACCACGCCGTTGCTCAACGACTGGCGCGAACCACTCGGGTCGACCCTGCTGCTCAGCGGGTTCCAGCCCGGCTTTCGCGGCGGTGGCCACCACCAAGGCGCTCGACGCCGACCGGATCGCGTCGTCGTTCGCCGAGACCGTCAACGACGAGCCGGCGAAGGATGTCGTGGAGGACCTCAACGAGATCACGACCACCTACATCGCCAAGGGCAAGAATGGCGAGGTCGCGATGGCCAGCTACGTCCTGTCGGCCCGCGGCTACTACGCGATGCTCTTCTACACGCCGCCGGAGAAGAAGAAGTGATCGAGGTGGTCGAGCACGTGCTCGACCACCGGGAGCAACGGGCCGGGGGCCGCGTCCGGCGCGCTGCGCTCTCGGTTTCTGGGCGGTAGCTCGTCGAGCGGCACCCACCGCACCAGGTCGGTCGTGCCGCCCTGCTCCACGACGCGCGGCGTGACCGTCGCGTCGACGTCGATCGCATACAGCAGGTGGACGCCGTGGAAGTCCTCGTACTGGTCGCCCCTGCCGACATTGACGGTGTGGACGTCGTGCACGTCGACGAGGCGGCGGGAGCGAGCCCGCAGGCCGGTCTCCTCATAGAGCTCGCGCTCGACCGCGTCGTGCGGTGACTCCCCGTGGTCGACACCGCCGCCCGGCAGTGCCCACCAGCCAGCGGGATAGCCGACCTCGGAGATGCGGGTGAGCAGCAGCGCACCGTCGTGCACGATCACGGCATAGGCGCCCAGCCGTTGCGTCCGACGGCTCCCGTCGGCGCCCGGCGTCTGGTTCTCGTCCACGTCCCTCCACAGGTCGTTCTCAGCGTTGAACTACTAGAGTCAATCACGATGACTGCGCTCGAACCGCTACCCGTGATCACGGCCCCCACGAAGGAACGGGTGGCCTATCTCGACAACGCCCGCTACTGGGTGATGCTGCTCGTCGTCATCGGGCATTCGCTCACCCAGTTCGGCTCGATGGACTCCGCTCGCGCCGTGTACGTGTGGATCTACGCCTTCCACATGCCGTTCTTCATCCTGATCTCCGGCTACACCGCGCGACGCTACATGGGCGACGCCCGGCAGGTGCGCCGCATCGTCAGCACGCTGGTGGTGCCGTACCTCATCGTCGAGACGACCTTGCAGCTCATCTCCCGGCACTACACGGGCGAACCCGATCCGCTGAGGATCCTCTCGCCGCAGTGGCTGGCCTGGTTCATGGCCGCGCTGTTCGTGTGGCGCCTCACGACGCCGATCTGGCGGGCGCTGAGGTACCCCATCACGACGTCGATCGTCATCTCTCTCACCGTCGGGCTGTTCGAGCTCCCCAACGTGCTGTCGCTGCCGAAGATCCTCGGCTTCCTGCCGTTCTACGTCGTCGGCATGCACATGAGCCGCGAGTGGTTCGAGCGCCTGACCGAGCGCCCCATCCGCATCGCCTCGGCGATCGTGCTGCTCGTCGCGTTCCTGATCTGCTACCGCTACTCCGGGGGCTGGGAGACCGACTGGCTGCTCTGGAAGCAGCGTTACGACGAGTCGCCGCTCAGCGCCACGCCGATCGAGGGCATGACGCAGCGGGCCGAGCTGCTGGCCGTCGGATTCGTGCTGACCTTCGCCGCCCTGTCACTCGTGCCCAAGCGCCGCTCGTGGACGACGAGGTTCGGCGGGCGCACGTTCTACTGCTACCTGCTGCACGGCTACGTCATCGTGTACCTGACCTACCAGTTCGAGCTCTTCGACCGGATCGAGAAGTTCGGCGTCGGGGCCGTCATCGGTTGCATCGTCGGATCCACGATCCTCGCCAACCTGCTCATGACGGTGATCTTCTCCAAGGTCTTCCGACCGCTGTTCGAGCCGAAGCTTGGCTGGCTGTTCCGGGAGATGCCCCAGCCGGAGGCCGCCCCATCGAAGCCGGAGCCGAAGCCCGAGGACGCGAAGGCAGAGTCGACCAGCACATAGCCGGTCCGGACGAACGAAGGCCCCCACCGTGACGGCGGGGGCCTTCGTCTGCTCCTCGTGCGACTTACTCGAACGACGTGAAGTCGAAGTCGTCGAGCTGGACCGGTGCGGTCTCCGGTGATCCGAAGCCGTAGTCGTACGACTCGTAGCCGGTGACCGCGTAGGCCGCTTGGCGGGCCTCCTCGGTCGGCTCCACCCGGATGTTGCGGTAGCGATCCAGGCCGGTGCCGGCCGGGATGAGCTTGCCGATGATGATGTTCTCCTTGAGACCGCGCAAGTTGTCGGACTTGCCGTGGATCGCCGCGTCGGTGAGGACGCGGGTCGTCTCCTGGAAGGACGCCGCCGACAGCCACGACTCGACCGCGAGCGAGGCCTTGGTGATGCCCATGAGCACCGGACGACCGGAGGCGGGCGTGCCACCCTCGGCCACGACGCGGCGGTTCTCCTCCTCGAACCGGGCCCGATCGGCCAGGTCACCGGGGATGAGCAACGAGTCGCCCTGCTCGATGACCGTCACGCGACGGAGCATCTGGCGCACGATGATCTCGATGTGCTTGTCGTGGATCGCCACGCCCTGGCTGCGGTAGACCGCCTGGACCTCGTCGACCAGGTGCTCCTGCGCCCGGCGGACACCGAGGATGCGCAGGACTTCCTGCGGATCCGGCGTGCCGTGCGTGAGCTGGTCACCGACCTCGACGTGGTCGCCGTCGCCGACGAGCAGCCGGGAACGCTTGGTGACCGGGAACTCGAGCGGATCGGCACCGTCGTCGGGGGTGACGACGATCTTGCGGGTCTTGTCGGTGTCGTCGATGGTGACGCGACCGGCGACCTCGGTGATCGGCGCCTTGCCCTTGGGCTGACGGGCCTCGAACAGCTCGACGACGCGCGGCAGACCGTGGGTGATGTCGTCACCGGCCACACCACCGGTGTGGAAGGTACGCATGGTCAGCTGCGTGCCGGGCTCACCGATCGACTGGGCGGCGATGGTGCCGACCGCTTCGCCGATGTCGACGAGCTTGCCGGTGGCCAGCGAGCGGCCGTAGCACTTGGCGCACGTTCCGGCCTTCGCCTCGCAGGTGAGGACCGTGCGGACCTTCACCTCTTCGATGCCGGCCGTGACGAGCTGACCGATCTCGACGTCGCCGAGGTCGCCACCCGCCTCGACGAGAACGTCGCCCGACTTCGGGTCGGTGATGGCGCCCGCGGCGTTGCGCGAGTAGGCCGAGGTCTCGACGTTCTCGGCGGCGACCAGGGTGCCGTCGTCGAGCCGCGTCGCGATGACCTTGGGCAGGCCGCGCTCGGTGCCGCAGTCGTCCTCACGGATGATGACGTCCTGGCTGACGTCGACGAGTCGACGCGTCAGGTAGCCCGAGTCGGCCGTGCGCAGCGCGGTGTCGGCCAGGCCCTTGCGGGCGCCGTGGGTGGCGATGAAGTACTCGACCACCGACAGGCCCTCGCGGAAGTTGGCCTTGATCGGGCGCGGGATGATCTCGCCCTTCGGGTTGGCGACCAGGCCTCGCATGGCGGCGATCTGGCGCACCTGCATCATGTTTCCGCGGGCACCGGAGTTGACCATCATGTAGATGGGGTTGTCCTCGTGGAAGGTCTTCTCCATCTCGGCGGAGACCTCCGCAGTGGCCTGGGTCCAGATCTCGATGAGCTCCTGGCGGCGCTCGTCCTCGGTGATCAGGCCCTTGTCGAACTGCTGCTGGACCTTGGCGGCCTGAGCCTCGTACGTGGCGAGGATCTCGGGCTTGCGCTCCGGCGTGACGACGTCCTCGATGGAGATCGTGACGCCCGAACGCGTGGCCCAGTGGAAGCCGGTGTCCTTGAGCGCGTCGAGCGCGACACCCACGTCGACCTTGGAGTAGCGCTCGGCGAGGTCGTTGACGATGACGCCGAGCTGCTTCTTGCCGACCTGGTAGTTGACGTACGCGTAGTCGGCGGGCAGCGCCTCGTTGAAGATCGCGCGACCCAGCGTCGTCTCACGGGTCTCGGCCACGGTGTCCGTGTCCGAGCCGTCAGCGGTGGGGATGCGGATCTTGACCTTGCTCTGGAGGCTGATCTCCTTGCGGTCGAACGCCATGATGGCCTCAGCCATCGAGCTGAATCCGCGTCCCTCACCGGGCTGACCGTCACGCTCGAGCGTGAGGAAGTACAGCCCGATGACCATGTCCTGGGTGGGCATGGTGACGGGGCGACCGTCGGCCGGCTTGAGGATGTTGTTCGTCGAGAGCATGAGGATGCGGGCCTCGGCCTGCGCCTCGGCGCTCAACGGCAGGTGCACGGCCATCTGGTCGCCGTCGAAGTCGGCGTTGAACGCCGAGCAGACGAGCGGGTGGATCTGGATGGCCTTGCCCTCGATGAGCTGCGGCTCGAACGCCTGGATGCCCAGACGGTGCAGGGTGGGCGCTCGGTTGAGCAGCACCGGGTGCTCGGTGATGACCTCTTCGAGGACGTCCCACACCTCGGCGCGCACGCCACGCTCGACCATGCGCTTGGCGCTCTTGATGTTCTGCGCGTGGTTGAGGTCGACGAGCCGCTTCATGACGAACGGCTTGAACAGCTCGATCGCCATCTGCTTGGGCAGGCCGCACTGGTGCAGCTTGAGCTGCGGGCCGACGACGATGACCGAACGGCCGGAGTAGTCGACGCGCTTGCCGAGCAGGTTCTGACGGAACCGGCCCTGCTTGCCCTTGAGCATGTCGGAGATCGACTTCAGCGGACGGTTGCCCGGTCCGGTGACCGGACGGCCGCGACGGCCGTTGTCGAACAGCGAGTCGACGGCCTCCTGGAGCATCCGCTTCTCGTTGTTGACGATGATCTCCGGGGCACCGAGGTCGAGCAGACGCTTGAGGCGGTTGTTCCGGTTGATCACGCGGCGGTAGAGGTCGTTGAGGTCGGACGTGGCGAAGCGGCCACCGTCGAGCTGGACCATCGGGCGCAGCTCCGGCGGGATGACCGGGACCGCGTCGAGGACCATGCCCTCGGGGCGGTTGCTGCTGCCCAGGAACGCCGAGACGACCTTGAGCCGCTTGAGGGCGCGGGTCTTCTTCTGGCCCTTGCCGGTGGCGATGATCTCGCGCAGGTGCTCGGCCTCGGCGTCGAGGTCGAAGCTCTGCAGGCGCTTCTGGATCGCCATGGCGCCCATGTAGCCCTCGAAGTACTTGCCGAAGCGGTACGTCATCTCGCGGTAGAGGAGCTCGTCGCCCTCGAGGTCCTGGACCTTGAGGTTCTTGAAGCGGTCCCAGACCTCGGTGAGGCGGTCGATCTCGCGCTGGACGCGATCGCGACGCTGACGCGCCTCGCGCTCGGCGGCGTCCTTGACCTTGCGCTTGGCGTCGGCCTTGGCGCCCTCGGCCTCAAGAGCCTTCATGTCCTCTTCGAGCTTGGACATGCGCTCGTTGACCTCGTTGTCACGACGGGTCTCGAGCTGCTTGATCTCGAGGTCGATCTTGGTCTCGAGCGAGGAGAGGTCGCGGTGACGGGCGTCCTCGTCGACCTGCGTGATCATGTAGGCCGCGAAGTAGATGACCTTCTCGAGGTCCTTCGGGGCGAGGTCGAGCAGGTAGCCGAGCCGGCTCGGCACACCCTTGAAGTACCAGATGTGCGTGACCGGGGCGGCGAGCTCGATGTGGCCCATGCGCTCACGGCGCACCTTCGAGCGGGTGACCTCGACGCCACACCGCTCGCAGATGATGCCCTTGAAGCGCACGCGCTTGTACTTGCCGCAGTAGCACTCCCAGTCGCGGGTGGGGCCGAAGATCTTCTCGCAGAAGAGGCCGTCGCGCTCGGGCTTGAGCGTGCGGTAGTTGATCGTCTCAGGCTTCTTGACCTCGCCGAACGACCACGCACGGATGTCTTCCGCGGTGGCGAGGCCGATCTTGAGCTGATCGAAGAAGTTCACATCAAGCACGTTGGCTTCTTTCCCTTGCTGGTTCTGAGAATGGGGTTCTCGAATTCTGGGGTGGGTCCGAGCTGGTGCTCAGACTTCCTCGACGGAGCTGGGTTCACGCCTGGACAGGTCGATGCCGAGCTCCTCGGCGGCTCGGAAGAGATCCTCTTCCGCATCGCGCATCTCGACGGCCGTGCCGTCGGAGGAGAGCACTTCGACGTTGAGACACAGCGACTGCATCTCCTTGACGAGCACCTTGAACGACTCCGGGATGCCGGGCTCCGGCACGTTCTCGCCCTTGACGATGGCCTCGTAGACCTTGACGCGGCCGAGGATGTCGTCGGACTTGATCGTGAGGAGCTCCTGCAGGGCGTAAGCGGCACCGTAGGCCTCGAGGGCCCACACCTCCATCTCACCGAAGCGCTGGCCACCGAACTGGGCCTTGCCGCCGAGCGGCTGCTGGGTGATCATCGAGTACGGACCCGTCGAGCGAGCGTGGATCTTGTCGTCGACCAGGTGGTGCAGCTTCAGCATGTACATGTAGCCCACCGAGACCGGGTCGGGGAACTGGTCGCCGGAACGTCCGTCGAACAGCACCGCCTTGCCGTCGGAGCCGACCAGGCGGTCGCCGTCGCGGTTGGGCAGCGTGGACGCCAGGAGGCCGGTGATCTCGTCCTCGCGGGCACCGTCGAACACCGGCGTGGCGATGTTGGAGTCGGCCGGCGCCTTGAGGGCACCGATCTTCTTCAGTCGCTTCTGCCAGTCCTCGGTCTGACCCTCGACCTGCCAGCCGTTCTTCGCGACCCACCCGAGGTGGGTCTCGAGGACCTGGCCGACGTTCATGCGTCCGGGGACGCCGAGCGGGTTCAGGACGATGTCGACCGGGGTGCCGTCCTCGAGGAACGGCATGTCCTCGACGGGGAGGATCTTGGAGATGACGCCCTTGTTGCCGTGGCGGCCTGCGAGCTTGTCACCGTCGCTGATCTTGCGCTTCTGCGCGACGTAGACCCGCACGAGGTGGTTGACGCCGGGGCTGAGCTCGTCGCCCTCCTCGGCGTTGAACACGCGAACGCCGATGACGGTTCCGGACTCGCCGTGGGGCACCTTGAGCGAGGTGTCGCGCACCTCGCGCGCCTTCTCACCGAAGATCGCCCGGAGCAGACGCTCCTCGGGGGTCAGCTCGGTCTCGCCCTTGGGCGTGACCTTGCCGACGAGGACGTCGCCGTTGTTGACCTCGGCGCCGATGCGGATGATGCCGCGCTCGTCGAGGTCGGCGAGCATCTCCTCGGAGACGTTCGGGATGTCGCGGGTGATCTCCTCCGGGCCCAGCTTGGTGTCGCGCGCGTCGACCTCGTGCTCCTCGATGTGGATCGAGGTGAGGAGGTCGTCCTGCACGACGCGCTGGGAGAGGATGATCGCGTCCTCGTAGTTGTGACCTTGCCACGGCATGAACGCGACCAGCAGGTTCGTGCCGAGGGCCATCTCGCCCTCGTCGGTGCACGGACCGTCGGCCAGCGGTGCTCCGACCTCGACCCGGTCACCCTCGGCGACCAGCGGACGCTGGTTCGTGCAGGTGCCCTGGTTCGAGCGACGGAACTTCGCGAGGCGATAGGTGGTGAAGGTGCCCTCGTCCTCCATGACCTCGATCGCGTCGGCGGAGACTTCCTTGATGACACCCGCCTTCTTGGCCACGGTGACGTCGCCGGCGTCGACGGCGGCACGGAACTCCATGCCGGTGCCGATGAGCGGGGCGTCGTTGCGGATGAGCGGGACGGCCTGGCGCTGCATGTTCGAGCCCATCAGCGCGCGGTTGGCGTCGTCGTGCTCGAGGAACGGGATCAGGGCCGTCGCGACCGACACCATCTGGCGCGGCGAGACGTCCATGTAGTCGACCTCGGCGGCCGGGCGGAGCTCGGCCTCACCGCCACGCTGGCGCACCAGCACGGCCTCGTCGACGAACTTGCCGGTGTCCGTGAGCGGCGAGTTGGCCTGGGCGATGATGTAGCGGTCCTCGTCGGTGGCCGTGAGGTAGTCGACCTGGTCGCTGACCTTGCCCTTGGCGACCTTGCGGTACGGCGTCTCGACGAAGCCGAACGAGTTGATGCGTCCGTACGACGCGAGCGAGCCGATCAGGCCGATGTTCGGGCCTTCCGGCGTCTCGATCGGGCACATGCGGCCGTAGTGCGACGGGTGGACGTCGCGGACCTCGTAGCCGGCGCGCTCACGCGACAGACCACCCGGGCCGAGGGCCGACAGACGACGCTTGTGCGTCAGGCCCGCGAGCGGGTTGTTCTGGTCCATGAACTGGCTCAGCTGCGACGTGCCGAAGAACTCCTTGAGCGCCGCGACCACCGGGCGGATGTTGATCAGCGTCTGCGGCGTGATGGCCTCGACGTCCTGGGTGGTCATGCGCTCACGGACGACCCGCTCCATGCGGGCCAGGCCGGTGCGGAGCTGGTTCTGGATCAGCTCGCCGACCGTGCGCATGCGCCGGTTGCCGAAGTGGTCGATGTCGTCGGCCTCGACGATGGTGCTGCCGGCCGGTGCGGAGAGCTCCGCTTCACCGGCGTGCAGCGCCACGACGTACCTGATGGTCGCGACGATGTCGTCGATGGTGAGGGTCTGCTGGTTGAAGACTTCCTCGACACCGAGCTTCTTGTTGATCTTGTAGCGGCCGACCTTCGCGAGGTCGTAGCGCTTGGAGTTGAAGTAGTAGTTGTCGAGCAGCGTCTGCGCAGCCTCGCGCGACGGCGGCTCGCCCGGGCGCAGCTTGCGGTAGATGTCGAGCAGGGCCTCGTCCTGGCCGGCGACGTTGTCCTTCTCCAGGGTGAGCCGGATGGACTCGTACTGGCCGAACTCCTCGAGGATCTCGGCCTCGCTCCAGCCGAGCGCCTTGAGCAGGACGGTGACGCTCTGCTTGCGCTTGCGGTCGAGACGGACGCCGACGAGGTCGCGCTTGTCGACCTCGAACTCCAGCCACGCACCACGCGACGGGATGACCTTCGCGGTGTAGATGTCCTTGTCGGACGTCTTGTCGGGCGTGCGCTCGAAGTAGACGCCCGGCGAGCGGACGAGCTGGCTGACGACGACACGCTCGGTGCCGTTGATGATGAAGGTGCCCTTGTCGGTCATGAGCGGGAACTCACCCATGAACACGGTCTGGGACTTGATCTCGCCGGTCTCGTTGTTCATGAACTCGGCGGTGACGAACAGCGGCGCGGCGTAGGTGACGTCGCGGTCCTTGCAGTCCTCGACCGAGTACTTCGGGGGCTCGAAGCGGTGGTCGCGGAACGACAGGCTCATCGTCTCGGAGAAGTCCTCGATCGGGGAGATCTCCTCGAAGATCTCCTCCAGGCCGGACTTGGACGAGACGTCCGTTCGGCCGTCGGCGATCGCTTGCTCGACCCCGGCCTTCCAGGAGTCCGACCCGATCAGCCAGTCGAAGCTGTCGGTCTGCAGCGCAAGGAGCTCCGGAACCTCGAGAGGTTCGGAAGTGGGTGGCGATGAAGTACTCGACCACCGACAGGCCCTCACGGAAGTTGGCCTTGATCGGGCGCGGGATGATCTCGCCCTTCGGGTTGGCGACCAGGCCTCGCATGGCGGCGATCTGGCGCACCTGCATCATGTTTCCGCGGGCACCGGAGTTGACCATCATGTAGATGGGGTTGTCCTCGTGGAAGGTCTTCTCCATCTCGGCGGAGACCTCTGCAGTGGCCTGGGTCCAGATCTCGATGAGCTCCTGGCGACGCTCGTCCTCGGTGATCAGGCCCTTGTCGAACTGCTGCTGGACCTTGGCGGCCTGAACCTCGTACGTGGCGAGGATCTCAGGCTTGCGCTCCGGCGTGACGACGTCCTCGATGGAGATCGTGACGCCCGAACGCGTGGCCCAGTGGAAGCCGGTGTCCTTGAGCGCGTCGAGCGCGACACCCACGTCGACCTTGGAGTAGCGCTCGGCGAGGTCGTTGACGATGACGCCGAGCTGCTTCTTGCCGACCTGGTAGTTGACGTACGCGTAGTCGGCGGGCAGCGCCTCGTTGAAGATCGCGCGACCCAGCGTCGTCTCACGGGTCTCGGCCACGGTGTCCGTGTCCGAGCCGTCAGCGGTGGGGATGCGGATCTTGACCTTGCTCTGAAGGCTGATCTCCTTGCGGTCGAACGCCATGATGGCCTCAGCCATCGAGCTGAATCCGCGTCCCTCGCCGGGCTGACCGTCACGCTCGAGCGTGAGGAAGTACAGCCCGATGACCATGTCCTGGGTGGGCATGGTGACGGGGCGACCGTCGGCCGGCTTGAGGATGTTGTTCGTCGAGAGCATGAGGATGCGGGCCTCGGCCTGCGCCTCGGCGCTCAACGGCAGGTGCACGGCCATCTGGTCGCCGTCGAAGTCGGCGTTGAACGCCGAGCAGACGAGCGGGTGGATCTGGATGGCCTTGCCCTCGATGAGCTGCGGCTCGAACGCCTGGATGCCCAGACGGTGCAGGGTGGGCGCTCGGTTGAGCAGCACCGGGTGCTCGGTGATGACCTCTTCGAGGACGTCCCACACCTCGGCGCGCACGCCACGCTCGACCATGCGCTTGGCGCTCTTGATGTTCTGCGCGTGGTTGAGGTCGACGAGCCGCTTCATGACGAACGGCTTGAACAGCTCGATCGCCATCTGCTTGGGCAGGCCGCACTGGTGCAGCTTGAGCTGCGGGCCGACGACGATGACCGAACGGCCGGAGTAGTCGACGCGCTTGCCGAGCAGGTTCTGACGGAACCGGCCCTGCTTGCCCTTGAGCATGTCGGAGATCGACTTCAGCGGACGGTTGCCCGGTCCGGTGACCGGACGGCCGCGACGGCCGTTGTCGAACAGCGAGTCGACGGCCTCCTGGAGCATCCGCTTCTCGTTGTTGACGATGATCTCCGGGGCACCGAGGTCGAGCAGACGCTTGAGGCGGTTGTTCCGGTTGATCACGCGGCGGTAGAGGTCGTTGAGGTCGGACGTGGCGAAGCGGCCACCGTCGAGCTGGACCATCGGGCGCAGCTCCGGCGGGATGACCGGGACCGCATCGAGGACCATGCCCTCGGGGCGGTTGCTGCTGCCCAGGAACGCCGAGACGACCTTGAGCCGCTTGAGGGCGCGGGTCTTCTTCTGGCCCTTGCCGGTGGCGATGATCTCGCGCAGGTGCTCGGCCTCGGCGTCGAGGTCGAAGCTCTGCAGGCGCTTCTGGATCGCCATGGCGCCCATGTAGCCCTCGAAGTACTTGCCGAAGCGGTACGTCATCTCGCGGTAGAGGAGCTCGTCGCCCTCGAGGTCCTGGACCTTGAGGTTCTTGAAGCGGTCCCAGACCTCGGTGAGGCGGTCGATCTCGCGCTGGACGCGATCGCGACGCTGACGCGCCTCGCGCTCGGCGGCGTCCTTGACCTTGCGCTTGGCGTCGGCCTTGGCGCCCTCGGCCTCAAGAGCCTTCATGTCCTCTTCGAGCTTGGACATGCGCTCGTTGACCTCGTTGTCACGACGGGTCTCGAGCTGCTTGATCTCGAGGTCGATCTTGGTCTCGAGCGAGGAGAGGTCGCGGTGACGGGCGTCCTCGTCGACCTGCGTGATCATGTAGGCCGCGAAGTAGATGACCTTCTCGAGGTCCTTCGGGGCGAGGTCGAGCAGGTAGCCGAGCCGGCTCGGCACACCCTTGAAGTACCAGATGTGCGTGACCGGGGCGGCGAGCTCGATGTGGCCCATGCGCTCACGGCGCACCTTCGAGCGGGTGACCTCGACGCCACACCGCTCGCAGATGATGCCCTTGAAGCGCACGCGCTTGTACTTGCCGCAGTAGCACTCCCAGTCGCGGGTGGGGCCGAAGATCTTCTCGCAGAAGAGGCCGTCGCGCTCGGGCTTGAGCGTGCGGTAGTTGATCGTCTCAGGCTTCTTGACCTCGCCGAACGACCACGCACGGATGTCTTCCGCGGTGGCGAGGCCGATCTTGAGCTGATCGAAGAAGTTCACATCAAGCACGTTGGCTTCTTTCCCTTGCTGGTTCTGAGAATGGGGTTCTCGAATTCTGGGGTGGGTCCGAGCTGGTGCTCAGACTTCCTCGACGGAGCTGGGTTCACGCCTGGACAGGTCGATGCCGAGCTCCTCGGCGGCTCGGAAGAGGTCCTCTTCCGCGTCGCGCATCTCGACGGCCGTGCCGTCGGAGGAGAGCACTTCGACGTTGAGACACAGCGACTGCATCTCCTTGACGAGCACCTTGAACGACTCCGGGATGCCGGGCTCCGGCACGTTCTCGCCCTTGACGATGGCCTCGTAGACCTTGACGCGGCCGAGGATGTCGTCGGACTTGATCGTGAGGAGCTCCTGCAGGGCGTAAGCGGCACCGTAGGCCTCGAGGGCCCACACCTCCATCTCACCGAAGCGCTGGCCACCGAACTGGGCCTTGCCGCCGAGCGGCTGCTGGGTGATCATCGAGTACGGACCCGTCGAGCGAGCGTGGATCTTGTCGTCGACCAGGTGGTGCAGCTTCAGCATGTACATGTAGCCCACCGAGACCGGGTCGGGGAACTGGTCGCCGGAACGTCCGTCGAACAGCACCGCCTTGCCGTCGGAGCCGACCAAGCGGTCGCCGTCGCGGTTGGGCAGCGTGGACGCCAGGAGGCCGGTGATCTCGTCCTCGCGGGCACCGTCGAACACCGGCGTGGCGATGTTGGAGTCGGCCGGCGCCTTGAGGGCACCGATCTTCTTCAGTCGCTTCTGCCAGTCCTCGGTCTGACCCTCGACCTGCCAGCCGTTCTTCGCGACCCACCCGAGGTGGGTCTCGAGGACCTGGCCGACGTTCATGCGTCCGGGGACGCCGAGCGGGTTCAGGACGATGTCGACCGGGGTGCCGTCCTCGAGGAACGGCATGTCCTCGACGGGGAGGATCTTGGAGATGACGCCCTTGTTGCCGTGGCGGCCTGCGAGCTTGTCACCGTCGCTGATCTTGCGCTTCTGCGCGACGTAGACCCGCACGAGGTGGTTGACGCCGGGGCTGAGCTCGTCGCCCTCCTCGGCGTTGAACACGCGAACGCCGATGACGGTTCCGGACTCGCCGTGGGGCACCTTGAGCGAGGTGTCGCGCACCTCGCGCGCCTTCTCACCGAAGATCGCCCGGAGCAGGCGCTCCTCGGGGGTCAGCTCGGTCTCGCCCTTGGGCGTGACCTTGCCGACGAGGACGTCGCCGTTGTTGACCTCGGCGCCGATGCGGATGATGCCGCGCTCGTCGAGGTCGGCGAGCATCTCCTCGGAGACGTTCGGGATGTCGCGGGTGATCTCCTCCGGGCCCAGCTTGGTGTCGCGCGCGTCGACCTCGTGCTCCTCGATGTGGATCGAGGTGAGGAGGTCGTCCTGCACGACGCGCTGGGAGAGGATGATCGCGTCCTCGTAGTTGTGACCTTGCCACGGCATGAACGCGACCAGCAGGTTCGTGCCGAGGGCCATCTCGCCCTCGTCGGTGCACGGACCGTCGGCCAGCGGTGCTCCGACCTCGACCCGGTCACCCTCGGCGACCAGCGGACGCTGGTTCGTGCAGGTGCCCTGGTTCGAGCGACGGAACTTCGCGAGGCGATAGGTGGTGAAGGTGCCCTCGTCCTCCATGACCTCGATCGCGTCGGCGGAGACTTCCTTGATGACACCCGCCTTCTTGGCCACGGTGACGTCGCCGGCGTCGACGGCGGCACGGAACTCCATGCCGGTGCCGATGAGCGGGGCGTCGTTGCGGATGAGCGGGACGGCCTGGCGCTGCATGTTCGAGCCCATCAGCGCGCGGTTGGCGTCGTCGTGCTCGAGGAACGGGATCAGGGCCGTCGCGACCGACACCATCTGGCGCGGCGAGACGTCCATGTAGTCGACCTCGGCGGCCGGGCGGAGCTCGGCCTCACCGCCACGCTGGCGCACCAGCACGGCCTCGTCGACGAACTTGCCGGTGTCGGTGAGCGGCGAGTTGGCCTGGGCGATGATGTAGCGGTCCTCGTCGGTGGCCGTGAGGTAGTCGACCTGGTCGCTGACCTTGCCCTTGGCGACCTTGCGGTACGGCGTCTCGACGAAGCCGAACGAGTTGATGCGTCCGTACGACGCGAGCGAGCCGATCAGGCCGATGTTCGGGCCTTCCGGCGTCTCGATCGGGCACATGCGGCCGTAGTGCGACGGGTGGACGTCGCGGACCTCGTAGCCGGCGCGCTCACGCGACAGACCACCCGGGCCGAGGGCCGACAGACGACGCTTGTGCGTCAGGCCCGCGAGCGGGTTGTTCTGGTCCATGAACTGGCTCAGCTGCGACGTGCCGAAGAACTCCTTGAGCGCCGCGACCACCGGGCGGATGTTGATCAGCGTCTGCGGCGTGATGGCCTCGACGTCCTGGGTGGTCATGCGCTCACGGACGACCCGCTCCATGCGGGCCAGGCCGGTGCGGAGCTGGTTCTGGATCAGCTCGCCGACCGTGCGCATGCGCCGGTTGCCGAAGTGGTCGATGTCGTCGGCCTCGACGATGGTGCTGCCGGCCGGTGCGGAGAGCTCCGCTTCACCGGCGTGCAGCGCCACGACGTACCTGATGGTCGCGACGATGTCGTCGATGGTGAGGGTCTGCTGGTTGAAGACTTCCTCGACACCGAGCTTCTTGTTGATCTTGTAGCGGCCGACCTTCGCGAGGTCGTAGCGCTTGGAGTTGAAGTAGTAGTTGTCGAGCAGCGTCTGCGCAGCCTCGCGCGACGGCGGCTCGCCCGGGCGCAGCTTGCGGTAGATGTCGAGCAGGGCCTCGTCCTGGCCGGCGACGTTGTCCTTCTCCAGGGTGAGCCGGATGGACTCGTACTGGCCGAACTCCTCGAGGATCTCGGCCTCGCTCCAGCCGAGCGCCTTGAGCAGGACGGTGACGCTCTGCTTGCGCTTGCGGTCGAGACGGACGCCGACGAGGTCGCGCTTGTCGACCTCGAACTCCAGCCACGCACCACGCGACGGAATGACCTTCGCGGTGTAGATGTCCTTGTCGGACGTCTTGTCGGGCGTGCGCTCGAAGTAGACGCCCGGCGAGCGGACGAGCTGGCTGACGACGACACGCTCGGTGCCGTTGATGATGAAGGTGCCCTTGTCGGTCATGAGCGGGAACTCACCCATGAACACGGTCTGGGACTTGATCTCGCCGGTCTCGTTGTTCATGAACTCGGCGGTGACGAACAGCGGCGCGGCGTAGGTGACGTCGCGGTCCTTGCAGTCCTCGACCGAGTACTTCGGGGGCTCGAAGCGGTGGTCGCGGAACGACAGGCTCATCGTCTCGGAGAAGTCCTCGATCGGGGAGATCTCCTCGAAGATCTCCTCCAGGCCGGACTTGGACGAGACGTCCGTTCGGCCGTCGGCGATCGCTTGCCGGACCCCGGCCTTCCAGGAGTCCGACCCGATCAGCCAGTCGAAGCTGTCGGTCTGCAGCGCAAGGAGCTCCGGAACCTCGAGAGGTTCGGAAA
>CAWBBT010000002.1:0-413589 GCA_963787165.1 uncultured Actinomycetota bacterium | reverse complement strand
CGGTGATGCCTCGGCGCCGCGCGTGAACGCCTGGCTCGCGTACATCAGCCACTGGCTCACGCCGGCCGCGTCTCCACGCGCGTACGCCGCGAGTGCCGAGCGGTAGCCGTCCACCTCCGCCGCGTGCCCCGCCTCCGGCACGGTGACCGAGGCCGGGTCGACGCCACGCTCCACCATCACGAGCCGCTCGACCGCCCGGGCGACGACGCCGGCGTGGGACACGAAGGCACCGCAGGTGGCGATCTCGGCGTGGGTCAGCGCGGCGACCACCAGGGCCGGGGCGTCGGTGACAGCCCCCAGGGCCCGTGACAGCTCACCGAGTCGCGCGACGCCGGCGGGATCGCCGGGGCGTCCGAGGTCGTCGTCGGGCACCGACCCGGCGGCGGCCAGCGCGTGGATGCGGGCGATCGCCTGGAGTGGCGTGCGGCGCCACACCGGGACCAGCCCGAGCAGCTCCGTCGACAGGCGGACGGCCGCCCGGGCCGTTTCGTCGCCGCCACCGCCGGCGATCGTCTCGACATCGACCGGGGTGCCCTCGATCGACGCCGTGGCCGCGGCACCGAGCAGCAGTGAGCGCGCGGTGTCGTCCGGTGTCGTGCGTCGCAGTCCGCGGTCGCGCAGCAAGGAGTCGATGCCGTCGCGGGTCGCCGCGAACGCCGACGGGACGCCTTCGAGCGAGGCGGCGGCATGGAAGGCGTCCGCCTGCGGCGCCGAGCCGGTCGGGGCGGGATTCCATGCAGACACGGCCCCAACGTATCGGCGCTGCACCCCGGTCACCCCGGTGCGGGCCGGTAGCCTGCAAGGGATGAACCAGACAGGTGTGTTGCGGGCCGGCCCCGACGCGTCCGCCCAGGGACGCACGGGCGCCGAGCGCACCGCTGCATGGATGGTCGGCGACACCCTCTCCTGCGTCCTGCACCTCGGCGACAGCTCGATCGCCTACCTGCTCGCCGACCAGGGGCACGAGGTCGTCGTCGCGGGTGACGACGTCACCAGCACGCGGCACAACGACATCCAGTATGTGCGCACGCGCGGTGATCGGCTGCCGTTCGCCCCCGACTCGTTCGACGTCGTCATCGTGCCCGAGCTGCGCGACTCCCCCTCGGCGCTCGCGGAGTACGCCCGCGTGCTGCAACCCGACGGCCTGCTCTCCACCGTCACCCGCACCTACGACGACACCATCCCGTGGATGCGCAAGCTCCGCGAGATCATCGGCGACCGCGCCCCCCGGCACACACCGGCCGACACGTTCACCGCGTCCGGCCTGTTCGCCGAGCCCGAGAGCGACGAGTTCGGCACCTGGGAGCAGCTCGACCTCCCCGGCCTCATGAGGTTCGCCGAGCAGAGCAAGCACCCGTCCGTCGACGCCGAGGCGCTGGTCCGGGTCCGCGAGCTGTTCAACTCCTACGGCGGTCACTCCGGCACGCTGCGGCTGCGTCACCAGACCCACTGCCTGCGGGCCCACGTGCTCAAGGAGAACCTCACGCGCGAGGCCGCACCGCCCGACGCCACGCTCATCGAGCTGGGCTGAATCCCAGGCTCCGACACCACGGAGCCATCCGGCGCACGCACTACGCTCACGGCATGAACGGGGTCGTCACCGCCGTCGCCGCGGCCATCGTGCTGCTCGCCGGCGTGCTGGCCGCGCGCTGGTGGTTGCTGAAGAGGCGGCAGAGCCTCGGCTCGCCGACCGACCGGGCCACCTACACGACCCTGCACGCGGCGTCGCTCACCGCGCCCGCGTTGCGCGGGGGGCTGGACGCCGAGAGCGCCGCCCACTCGCTGCCGCACATCCGGACCCTGCTCGGCACCCCCACGGTCGCGATCACCGACACGAGCGGCCCCCTGGCCTGGGACGGGCCCGGCGACCCCGACGACGTCGCCGCCCTCATGTCGGCGGCCCTGAAGAGCGGCACCACGCAGGCATCCGGCCAGGCCATCGTCGCGCCTCTGTCCGTCGACGACGTGGTGGTGGGCAGCCTCGTCGTGGTGACCGACCAGGCGTCCGCCGGACTCGCCCGGGCCACCACGGAGGTGGCGCAGTGGATGTCGAGCCAGCTCGAGCTCGCCGAGCTGGCGGCCTCGCGCACCGCGCTCATGGAGGCCGAGCTGCGCGCGCTGCGCGCCCAGATCTCACCGCACTTCATCTACAACTCCCTCGGAGCCATCGCATCGTTCGTGCGCACCGACCCCGAGCGGGCGCGGCTGCTGCTGCTCGAGTTCGCCGACTTCACCCGCTACTCCTTCCGCCAGCACGGCGAGTTCACGACCCTGGCGGAGGAGCTCCGCTCGATCGAGCGGTACCTGGTGCTGGAGAAGGCACGCTTCGGTGACCGGCTGCGCGTCGTCACCCGGGTGGCGCCGGAAGTACTGAGCGTCAAGCTGCCGTTCCTGTCGGTGCAGCCCCTCGTCGAGAACGCCGTGCGCCACGGGCTCGAGGGCAAGGCCGGCGACGGCACCGTGACGGTGCTCGCGCTCGACGCCGGCAACGAGTGCGTCATCTCGATCGAGGACGACGGCATCGGCACGGACCCCGAGACGGTGCGCGTCGCGCTGAGCGGCGGCACGTCGAGCCCGTCGGTCGGCCTCGGCAACGTCGACGAGCGCATGCGCACCGTCTACGGCAACGAGCACGGCATCGTGGTGGAGACCGCTCCCGGCAAGGGCACCAAGGTGACGCTCCGGGTGCCGAAGTTCGCGCCCGGTGTCGAGCCGTGACACGCCCGGTATGCCCGGATGGAGCGATCTCCCCGCGTCCGTTCCTACTGTGGAGGTGAACGGAAGGAGTCGACCGTGAATGATTCGTTGGTCGACCAGGGTCTCGACCTCGTCTGCGAGACCTGTCAGAGCGAGATCGACTTCCCCGACGAGCTCGCGTCCGAGGTCGGCATCTGTCGCACGTGTGGCATGGCCTTCCTTGTCGAAACCCCTGCTCAGCGGTCTGGAGCCAGGACCGCCTGAGCGACCGGCCCCAAGAAAACGGCCTAGACTCGACGGGTGAAGTTCCTCAACGGTCTGCAGCCTGCGCACGACCTGACGTACAACGACGTCTTCATGGTGCCCGGACGTTCCGGGGTCGCCTCGCGCTTCGACGTCGACCTGTCCACGGCTGACGGAACCGGTGCCACGATCCCGATCGTCGTCGCCAACATGACGGCGGTCTCGGGTCGCCGCATGGCCGAGACCATCGCGCGTCGTGGCGGTCTGGCGATCCTGCCGCAGGACATCCCCGCCGACGTCGTCGCGTCGACGGTCGCCCGGGTCAAGGCCGCGCACACCGTGTACGAGACGCCCGTGACGGTCTCACCGTCGATGACCATCGGCGAGACGGTGAGCCTGCTCACCAAGCGCTCGCACGGGGCGGCGGTCGTGGTCGACGACGGCAAGCCGGTCGGCATCGTCACCGAGCACGACGGCGCGGACGTCGACCGCTTCGCCCAGGTGCGCGAGGTCATGAGCAACGAGATGTTCACGGTCGAGTCCGGTCTCGAGCCGCGCGACTACTTCGACGCGATGTCGGGGTCGCACGTCGCGGTCGCCCCGGTGCTCGACGGCGGCGTGCTCGTCGGTGTCGTCACCCGTACCGGCGCCCTGCGCTCCACCATCTACACGCCCGCAGTCGACCCGGACGGGCGCCTGGCCGTCGGCGCGGCCGTCGGCATCAACGGCGACGTGAGGGCCAAGGCCGAGGCCGTGCTCGCGACCGGCGCGGACGTCATCGTCGTCGACACCGCACACGGTCACCAGGAGAAGATGGTCGAGGCGTTGCCACTCGTCGTCGCCGCGCGCGACGCGCACGAGTCGAGCAGCGGTCGGCGCATCCCGGTCGTGGCCGGCAACGTGGTCACGGCGGAGGGCACCCGCGACCTCATCGCGGCCGGTGCCGACGTCGTCAAGGTCGGAGTCGGGCCCGGCGCGATGTGCACGACCCGCATGATGACCGGCGTCGGGCGCCCACAGTTCTCCGCCGTGCTCGAGTGCTCCGGCGCCGCGAGCGCCGAGGGCCGGCACGTCTGGGCCGACGGTGGGGTGCGCTATCCGCGCGACGTCGCGCTCGCCCTGGCCGCGGGCGCCGGCAGCGTCATGGTCGGGTCGTGGTTCGCCGGCACCTACGAGAGCCCCGGCGACATCCACCTCGGCAACGACGGCCGCCCGTACAAGGAGTCCTTCGGCATGGCGTCCTCCCGCGCCGTGGCCAACCGCACGCGTGACGCCGCCGGCTTCGAACGGGCGCGCATGGCCCTGTTCGAGGAGGGCATCAGCACGTCACGGATGTACCTCGACCCGCTGCGCCCGGGCGTCGAGGACCTGCTCGACGCCATCACCGCCGGCGTGCGGTCGAGCTTCACCTATGCGGGCGCGCGCACCCTCGCCGAGCTCGCCGAGCTCGCGACCGTGGGCATCCAGAGCGCGGCCGGCTACGACGAAGGACGCCCGCTCCACGCCAGCTGGTAGGCGGCAATGCCGGCCACCACGATGCCGAGGCCGGTCGCGAACGTGTCAGTGCTCATGAGACGCCCTCCGCGCCGGTCGACCAGAGGATCGTCGTCGATGGCTCCGACGCTGCTGGCCTGCAGGTTCATCTGCTCGTCCGAGACGTGTCCGAGAACGAAGTGCAGCACGGTCGAGGCGCCGACCCGGGCCAGGGCGTCGTCACCGATCAGTCCGACGAGGCGTCCGACGGGATCCGACTCGCCGAGCCCGAACGCCTGCGCGGTCGCGACCAGCTCGGCGCCGTCGCGATACGCGAGCATCGCGTCCCGCAGCTGGTGGGCGAACGCCGTGACCCGCTCGTCCCACGGACCGTCGGGAAGTGGACGCTCACCCCGCCGCAGCACCTCGTCGGCGACCGCGGCAAGCAGCTCCTGCTTGCTCGCGAAGTGCCAGTAGAGGGCGCTCGGCCGGACCTCGAGATCAGCGGCGAGCCGGCGCATCGAGAGGTCGGCCAGGCCGTGCCGGTCGAGGACCTCGAGGGCGTGCTCCACGACGTCGGTCCGACGGTGAGTCATGGGGTTCCTCGGGTGCCGAGAGAGTGGTGTGCCACCATACCTGAACACTGTTCAGTTCTTGCTCCTGCACGGAGGAACCCCCATGACCACGTCCGAGCCCACGTCCCAGCCCACGTCCAAGCCCGGGTCGCGCAAGACCGTCACCACGGCCGACATCGCCCTGATCGCGACGTTCGCCGCCCTCGTGGCCGTCTGCTCCGTGGCCACGGCTCTGCCCTTCGGCGTCAACGGTGTCCCCGTGACGCTGCAGATGTTCGCGATCTTCCTGTGCGGTGCGGTCCTCGGGGCCCGGCGCGGCTTCCTCGCCGTGCTGCTCTACCTCGCGGTCGGCGCGGCCGGCCTGCCGATCTTCGCCGGTGGCGCATCCGGCCTGGCGCCCTTCGCCGGAGTCACCGGTGGCTACCTCATCGCGTTCCCGTTTGCTGCTCTCGTCGTCGGCCTCGTGGTCGAGCGCGCGCATCGCAGCAACGTGGCCGTGACCGCCACGGTCGTGGCGATCGGTGGCGTCCTGGCCGACCTGCTCGTGTGGGTCGCCGGCAGCGTCGGCATCAGCCTCTACGCGGACACTCCGTTCGGGTCCACCCTCAAGGGTGCGGCCGCGTACATCCCGGCGGACCTGGTGAAGCTCGCCGTCGCCGCCGTCGTCGCGGCTGCCGTCCACCGCGCCTTCCCGACGCTGCTCTCGCGCCGGGGCTAGCCTCGCGGCGTGGCCACGATCGAGATCGACGACGTCACCGTCACCGCGCCCGCGGCCGACGGTGAGGTCCTGATCCTCGATCGCGTCTCGGTCACCCTCACCGAGCGGCGCGTCGCCCTCATCGGGGCGAACGGGTCCGGCAAGTCCACGCTGGCGCGACTGATCAACGGGCTGGTGGAACCGACCAGTGGACGCGTGCGCGTCGACGACCTCGACGTCGCCCAGGACGGACGCGCGGTGCGTCGCCGGGTCGGGTTCGTGTTCACCAATCCCACCGCCCAGCTGGTGATGCCGACCGTGGCCGAGGACGTCGCGCTCTCGCTGCGCCGTCACATCCGCGATCGTGCGGAGCGGGACCGACGGGTCGCCGAGGTGCTGGCCTCGTTCGGCCTCGGCGCCTTCGAGGACGCCAGCGTGCACACGCTGAGCGGCGGTCAGCAGCAGCTGCTCGCCCTGGCCGGCGTGCTGGCGTGCGAGCCGTCCGTCGTGGTCGCCGACGAGCCCACCACGTTGCTCGACCTGCGCAACGCCATCGAGGTCTCCGACCGGCTGTTCGCGCTCGAGCAGCAGGTCATCCTCGTGACGCACGACCTCACCCTCGCGGCGCGGTGCGAGCGGGTGCTGGTCGTCGAGCACGGCCGCATCGGCTTCGACGGCTCCCCCGATGCCGCCGTCGAGCACTACCGGCAGAGCGTGGGTGCGACGTGAGGCGGTCGCTGCCCCTCGGCATCCACGTGCCCGGCGACACCGTCTGGCACCGGATGCTCGTCGGCCCGAAGCTCACCGCGCTCGTCGTCGTGAGCATCGTGGTCGTCGCGCTGCGCGGCCCGTGGCCGGCCTGCATCGCGCTCGTCGTCGCCCTGGGCATCGCCGCCTGGGCCGGTGTCCCCGCGCGCACGCTGGCAACGGGTGTCCGCCCGCTGCTCTTCGTGCTGGCCATCCTGGCCGCGTACCAGTGGTGGCAGCGCGGCTGGCCGACCGCGGTCGAGGTCGTCGCGACGACGTTGGCCCTCGTGATCGCCGCCACCACGTTCACCGCCACGACGCCGATGGACGCCCTGCTCGACACGATCGTGCGCGGACTCGGACCGTTCCGCCGGTTCGGAGTGCACCCGGACAAGGTCGCGCTCGCCTTCTCGTTGATGATCACGGCCATCCCCGCGGTCTTCGCGATCTACGGCGACACGCGAGACGCCGCGCGCGCCCGTGGCCTCGACCGCAGCCCGAGGGCGACGCTCTCGCCCATGGCGATCCGCGTCGTCGCGCACGCGCAATCCACCGGCGACGCCCTCACCGCCCGCGGCATCGGCGACTCGTGACGGGAAACTGAGGCAGGATCAGGGCATGCACGGCCTCCACGCGCTCGTGGTCGACGACGAGCAACCGGTCCTGGACGAGCTGGTGTTCCTGCTCGGACGCGACGAGCGGATCGCCTCGGTGCGGTCTGCGCGCTCCGGGACCGAGGCCCTGCGGATGCTGGAGACGGCCGACGTCGACCTCGTGTTCCTCGACGTCGTGATGCCCGGCCTGTCCGGCATCGAGCTCGGCCGGGTGCTCACCCGGTTCCGCACCCCGCCGCGAATCGTGTTCGTCACCGCCCACGAGGCCCACGCCGTCGACGCCTTCGAGCTCGGCGTGGTCGACTACCTGCTCAAGCCCATCCGCGAGGACCGCCTGCGCGAGAGCGTCCGGCGGGCCGGCGCGGAGGCCGAGTCCGAGCACTCCATCGGCGACGAGTCGATCGCCATCGAGCTCGGCGGCGTGACGCGGTTCATCCAGCGCTCGGCGGTCGCGTACGTCGAGGCGCAGGGCGACTACGTGCGCCTGCACACGATCGACGGCGCCGGTCATCTCATCCGCACCCCGCTGAGCAGCCTGGCCGAGCAGTGGGAGGACGGCGGGTTCACCCGCATCCACCGCAGTCTCCTCGTCAACCTCGCCCACGTGCGCGAGCTGCGGATGCAGTCGGGCCGCTGCAGCGTCGTCGTCCCGTCCGGCGACGACGCCGTGGAGCTCTCCGTGGCGCGCCGCCACACGCGCGAGCTGCGACAGCTGATCCACGAGCGGGCTCGATGACCGGCATCGAGAACGCGCCGGACCCGAAGACCGGTCGGACCCGCATCATGAGCCCGCTCACCACCGCACCCGCGCACGTGCGCCGGACCGTGCAGCAGGAGATCGACGAGTCGACGGGCATCGGCGAGGTCTACGTGCGCTCGCTGGTGCGGTCGCAGCTGCGTGCCGCGCTCACGGTGATCTCGACGCTCATGCTGACGCTCGGTGCCCTGCCGGTCGTGTTCTGGCTGCTCGACGACCTCAACACCCTCGAGCTGTGGGGCATCCCGCTGCCGTGGATCGTGCTCTCGGTCGCGGTGTACCCCGGCCTGTTCCTGCTCGGCTGGCTGTACGTCCGGCAGGCCGAGCGGTCGGAGCGCGACTTCGCCGCGCTGCTCAGCCCCACGCTGGTCTGGCCGCCTCCCGAGGAGCCGTGGCGACCGTGAACACGACGTACGGCGTCGTCGCCATCACCCTGGTCGCCGTCGCGACGATCGGCATCGGCGCCTTCGGCCTGCGCATCAGCCGCACGACCAGCGACTTCTACGTCGCCTCGCGATCGGTCAGCCCCGTGCTGAACAGCTCGGCGATCGGCGGCGAGTACCTGTCGGCGGCCTCGTTCCTCGGCGTCGCGGGCCTGGTGCTGTCGACGGGCGCCGAGGCCCTGTGGTTCCCCATCGGGTGGACGACGGGCTACCTGCTCCTGCTCGTGCTGGTGGCCGCGCCGCTGCGACGGTCCGGCGCGTACACGATCCCCGACTTCGCCCAGGTGCGCCTGCAGTCGGCGGGAGTCCGCACCGTGGCGACTCTGCTGGTCGTCGGCGTCGGCTGGCTCTACCTCATGCCGCAGTTCCAGGGCGCCGGCCTGACGATGCGCACCGTCACCGGCGCGCCGCCGTGGGTCGGCACGGTGCTGGTGGCCGTCATCGTCATGGTCAACGTCGTGTCGGGCGGCATGCGCAGCATCACGTTCGTCCAGGCGTTCCAGTACTGGCTCAAGCTGACCGCCCTGCTGGTGCCGGTGTTCTTCCTGGTGCACGCCTGGACCAGCGACGGCAGCCCCCCGCCGGTCGCGCCGACCGACTGGGTCCAGCCGTTCGGCACGCCCGACGCCGAGAGCATGTACCGCATCTACTCCGTGATGGTCGCGACGTTCCTCGGCACGATGGGACTCCCGCACGTCGTCGTGCGGTTCTACACCAATCCCGACGGCCGCGCCGCCCGCCGGACGACCCTCATCGTGCTGGCCCTGCTCGGGACGTTCTACCTGCTGCCGACGATCTACGGCGTGCTCGGACGCATCTACGCGAGCGACCTGATCGCCGATCACCGGGCCGACGCCGTGGTGCTCGAGCTCCCGTCACGCCTGCTCGGCGGAACCACCGGCGAGCTGCTCGGAGCGCTGCTGACGGCCGGCGCGTTCGCGGCCTTCCTGTCCACCTCCTCAGGACTCACGATGTCGATCGCGGGCGTCGTCGGCCAGGCCATGAGCCACCGTGGCGGCATGTCCAACATCACCGCCATCCGGTGGGCGGCGGTCGGTGGAGTCGTGGTGCCGCTGGTGCTCGCGCTCTCGGCCGATCGCATCGCGGTCGCGAGCTCGGTGACCTTCGCGTTCGCGCTCGCCGCCTCCACGTTCTGCCCCTTGCTGGTGCTGGGCATCTGGTGGCGCGGGCTGACCGCCCCCGGTGCGATCGCCGGCATGATCGGCGGCGGCCTGTGCGCGGGCATCGCGCCCGTCATCACGATCTGGGCCCGACCGGGCGGTTGGTTCGGGCTGCTCACCGAGCAGCCGGCCGCGTGGTCCGTGCCCGTCGGCTTCGCGCTGATGATCGGCGTCTCGCTCGCCACCCGCCACCGGCTCCCGGCGGACGTGTCGCGCACGATGGTGCGTCTGCACGCACCGGAAGGCGTCGACCTCCAGCGCTGAGCCCGATCCGGGGGCAGACAAGGACGATCGACGTGCCCTAGGATTCCGCGCACGCGGATGCCTCGGGGGTTGGCCCACGGTGACGCTCATCTAGGGGGAATCACGATGTTCAGAACCAAGAGTTGGGTCCTGCCTGCCGTCTTCACGGCAGCGGCCACGATCGCGGCCGGGAGCCCGACCGTCGCAGCTGGTCCGGACGACGGTCGAGTCACGTCCACACGCCAGATCTCCGAGGACGGGTCGCAGGCCAAGGCCGCGGTCTCGGCCGCGCGGACGCACGACGAGCGCACCAAGGTCGACGACCGGCAGAAGCTGACCGTCACCGATGCCCTCGCCGACTCCACCGGAGCCACCCACGTCCGCATGAGACGGACGTTGGACGGACTCCGCGTCGTCGGCGGCGACCTCGTCGTCCACCGCTCGGCCGACGGCAGCTTCGACGGCACGACGCAGACGCTCACGAAGGACATCGACGTCGACACCGAACCCGCCGTCACCGGAGCGAAGGCCCTGAAGCGCGCTGGCGCCGCGAAGGACGTCGAGCCCAAGCTCGTCGTCGACGCGGCAGGGTCGACACCGAAGCTCGCCTGGCTCGTCACTACGTCTGGGCGCCAGAAGGACGGGACGCCGAGCCGGGTCGACACGTACGTCGACGCGAAGACCGGCGCCGTCCTGCGCGCCGAGGAACGCATCCAGACCGTCGACGGCGACGGCAACTCGCTGTACGGCGGCACCGTGCCACTGCGCCTCACGCAGTCCGGGAGCACCTACCAGCTGAAGGACCCGACCCGCGGCAACACGTACACGACCGACATGAAGAACGCCACGGACTCGGCCCTGTGCTCGGTCCTGGGCGTCGGCTGCAAGACCGGCACGCTGTTCACCAGCCCCGACGTCCACTTCGGCAACGGATCGAACAGCAACCGCGAATCAGCCGCCGTCGACGCCCAGTACGGCACCAACGCGACCTGGGACTACTACAAGAACACGTTCGGCCGGAACGGGATCTTCGGCACGGGCGCCGGGTCGTACAACCGCGTGCACTACGGCAAGAACTACGTCAACGCCTTCTGGGACGGCACGAAGATGACCTACGGCGACGGCAACGGCACGACCTATGGCCCGCTGACGTCGCTCGACGTGGCCGGCCACGAGATGACGCACGGCGTCACCGAGAACACGGCCGGGCTCACGTACTCGGGCGAGTCCGGAGGACTGAACGAGTCGACCAGCGACATCTTCGGGTCGATGGTCGAGTTCTCCGCCGCCAACAGCCAGGACCCGGGCGACTACCTCATCGGTGAGGAGTTCGACCTCGCGCAGCACCTCGGCCTGCGTCGGATGGACAACCCCGCGTCGGACGGGGACTCGCTGAGCTGCTGGTCGACCAATGCCAAGAACGTCGACGTGCACTTCTCGTCGGGCATCGGCAACCACTTCTTCTACCTGCTCGCCGAGGGGTCGGGCGCGAAGACGATCGGTGGTGTCCAGCACAGCTCGACGACGTGCAACGGCTCGTCGGTGACCGGCATCGGCCACGTCGTGGCAGCCAACATCTGGTACCGGGCCCTCACGGTCTACATGACCTCGGGCACCGACTACGCAGCTGCGCGCACCGCGACCCTGAACGCCGCGCGGGACCTTTACGGCGCCGGCAGCGTGCAGCAGAACACCGTGGCCGCCGCCTGGAGCGCGGTGAGCGTCGGCTGACTGCGTCCCCGGACCCTGGCCGGTCAGCCAGGGTTCGGGGCGGTCGCCGTTCGTCGTGCCGGCGTGACCGTTCGTCGTGCGCAGGGCACCGCACGGCGAACTTCTGCCGGATTCCACCGCAGCACTTCTCTGTGAAGTGGCACACATCCCTGACCACTCCTACCGTCAGAACCACGGCAACCCTGCCGTCGTTCTGCCAACGAAAGAGGTGGCCCCAGTGGTCGAGCAGATCAGTCCCGAGGCGCACGAGGAGTATCAACGAATCCACGCCACGGAGGACTTCGCCGAGCTCAAGAGCTCGTACTTGCGGTTCGTCGTTCCCCTGACGATCGCCTTCATGGCTTGGTACCTGCTGTACGTCGTGATGTCGAACTGGGCGACCGGGTTCATGGACACCAAGGTCGTCGGCAACATCAACGTGGCGCTGATCTTCGGGCTCCTGCAGTTCGTCACCACGTTCGGCATCGCCATCTGGTACGCCCGCTTCGCCGCGGCCCGCATGGATCCCATCGCCGACCGCCTGCGTGACCAGTACGAGACGGAGATCGAACGATGAACAGCTCCTTGATCACCGCCACCGAGAACGACACCCAGAACCTCACCGGTGGGCTGTTCCTCGTGGTCGTCCTGCTGACGGTCGCCATCACGTTCTGGGCCAGCCGCAACAACAAGACTGCGTCCGACTACTACGCCGGCGGCCGCAGCTTCACCGGCGCCCAGAACGGCCTCGCCGTCTCGGGCGACTACATGTCCGCCGCGTCGTTCCTCGGCATCTCCGGGGCCATCGCCCTGACCGGCTACGACGGATTCCTGTACTCCATCGGCTTCCTGGTGGCCTGGCTCGTCGCCCTGCTGCTGGTCGCAGAGCTGCTGCGCAACTCCGGCCGGTTCACGATGGCCGACCAGCTCGCCTATCGGATGCGGCAGCGTCCGGTGCGCACGGCGGCGGCGACGTCGACCGTGGTCGTGTCGATCTTCTACCTGCTCGCGCAGATGGTCGGTGCCGGTGCACTCGTGGCCCTGCTGCTCGGCGTGAGCAGCGACAGCGCGAAGAACCTGACGATCGCCGCGGTCGGCATCCTGATGATCTTCTACGTGGTGGTCGGCGGCATGAGGGGCACGACGTGGGTGCAGATCGTCAAGGCCGTCCTGCTGATGACCGGCACGATCCTCATCACGGTCCTGGTGCTCGCGAAGTTCAGCTTCAACCTCTCCGACCTGCTCGGCACCGCCGCTGACAACAGCGGCAAGGGCTCGGCGTTCCTGGAACCGGGGCTGAAGTACGGCGTGACGACCACGAGCAAGATCGACTTCGTCTCGCTGGGCCTTGCCCTCGTGCTGGGAACGGCCGGACTGCCGCACATCCTGATCCGCTTCTACACCGTCCCGACCGCGCGACAGGCTCGCAAGTCGGTGCTCTGGGCCATCGGTCTGATCGGCACCTTCTACCTGATGACACTCGTCCTCGGCTTCGGTGCCGCGGCGCTGGTCAAGGGTGATGAGATGCAGAAGGTCGTCGACTCAGGCGGCAACCTGGCCTCGCCGCTCCTGGCCGAAGCCGTCGGAGGCGGTCCCGGCTCGACGGGTGGCGCCATCTTGTTGGCACTGATCTCTGCGGTGGCCTTCGCGACGATCCTCGCGGTCGTGGCCGGGCTCACGCTCACATCAGCATCGTCGGTGGCCCATGACATCTACGCCAACGTCATGAAGGAGGGCCAGGTCACCGAGAAGCAGGAGATCCGCGTCGCCCGCATCGCGGCGTTCGTGATCGGCGGTGTGGCGATCGTGCTCGCGATTCCGGCGCAGAAGCTGAACATCGCGTTCCTCGTGGCCCTGGCCTTCGCGGTCGCGGCCTCGGCGAACCTGCCGGCGTTGCTCTACAACCTGTTCTGGAAGCGGTTCAGCACGCGGGGGGCGGTGTGGAGCATCTACGGCGGACTCATCGTCTGTGTCGTGCTGGTGTTCTTCTCCCCGGTCGTGTCGGGGTCGGAGACAGCGATGTTCACCGACCACGACTTCCACTGGTTCCCGTTGAGCAACCCGGGCATCATCTCCATCCCGGCTGGGTTCCTCTTCGGCTGGCTGGGGACGGTCACGACGAAGGATCGAACCTCGGAAGAGCGCTTCGTCGAGCTCGACGTCCGCTCGATGACGGGCGCCGGGTCGGAGAAGTAGTGCGTCGACGTCATCCCGAACGGGGCCTCGGGGGCTTCGTTCGGGATGACGTCTGCCATGGTGCGAGACACAATGCGAAGAGAGACCCTGACGAGGAGACATCGTGAGCAGCGAAGCGATCAGCAACCTGTCCCGCGAGGACCGGCACTTCGATCCACCGGAGGACCTGGCCGCGGACGCGAACCTGAAGGCGGACGCCTACGACGACGCCGCGGACGACCGACTCGGCTTCTGGGCCAAGCAGGCCGAGCGCATCAGCTGGGCCACGCCGTTCGACGAGGTGCTCGACTGGAGCAATGCCCCATTCGCGAAGTGGTACGTCGGCGGACGCCTCAATGCGGCGTACAACTGCGTCGACCGGCACGTCGAGGAGGGCAACGGCGACCGCGTGGCCTTCCACTTCGTGGGCGAACCCGAGGACGACACCCGCGACATCACCTACAGCGACCTCAAGGACGAGGTCAGCCAGGCCGCCAACGCCCTGATCGAGCTCGGCGTCGAGACCGGTGACCGCGTCGCCATCTACATGCCGATGATCCCCGAGACCATCGTCGCGATGCTCGCCTGCGCGCGTCTCGGTGCTCCGCACACCGTCGTGTTCGGCGGGTTCTCGTCCGACGCGCTCTCCACCCGCGTCGCCGACTGCGAGGCCAAGGTCATCATCACCGCCGACGGCGGCTACCGCCGCGGCGAGCCGTCGGCGCTCAAGCCCGCCGTCGACGAAGCCGTCGGCAAGCTCAAGGACGACGGCAACGACATCGTCGAGCACGTGCTCGTGGTGCGTCGCACCGGCGAGGACGTCGAGTGGGACGACGACCGCGACGTCTGGTGGCACGAGACCGTCGAGAAGGCCTCGACCGACCACACCCCTGAGGACTTCGACAGCGAGCACCCGCTCTACGTCATGTACACGTCGGGCACGACCGGCAAGCCCAAGGGCATCCTGCACACCACCGGCGGCTACCTCGTGCACTGCGCCTACTCGTTCTGGGGTGTCTTCGACCACAAGCCGGACGACATCTACTGGTGCACCGCCGACGTCGGCTGGGTCACCGGGCACTCCTACATCGTGTACGGACCGCTCGCGTGCGGAGCGACCCAGGTGCTCTACGAAGGCACGCCCGACACCCCGCACAAGGGCCGCTGGTGGGAGATCGTCCAGGACAAGGGCGTCACGAAGTTCTACACCGCGCCCACCGCGATCCGCACCTGCATGAAGTGGGGCGAGGAGATCCCCCAGAAGTTCGACCTGTCGTCACTGCGCATCCTCGGCTCGGTCGGTGAGTCGATCAACCCCGAGGCGTACATCTGGTACCGCGAGAACATCGGCGGCGGCAAGACGCCGATCGTCGACACCTGGTGGCAGACCGAGACCGGGGCACACATGATCAGCCCACTCCCGGGCGTCACGTCCGGCAAGCCGGGCTCGGCGATGACGCCGATCCCGGGCATCAGCGCCGAGGTCGTCGACGACGCCGGCAAGGCGGTCGGCAACGGCGAGGGCGGTTACCTCGTGCTCACCGAGCCCTGGCCGGGGATGCTGCGCACCATCTGGGGAGACGACGAGCGATACAAGGAGACGTACTGGTCGCGCTGGGAGGACATCTACTTCGCCGGCGACGGCGCCAAGAAGGACGACGACGGCGACATCTGGCTGCTCGGCCGCGTCGACGACGTCATGAACGTCTCAGGCCACCGCCTCTCCACCACCGAGATCGAGTCCGCGCTGGTCTCGCACCCCAAGGTGGCGGAAGCTGCGGTCGTGGGCGCGTCGGACGACACCAAGGGCCAGGCGCCGGTCGCGTTCGTCATCCTGCGGGAGTCCGCGCTGGTCGACGGCGAGAAGGCCGACGACGCGGTGCTCACCGAGCTCCGCGACCACGTCGGCAAGCAGATCGGCGCAATCGCGAAGCCCAGGCAGATCCTGGTCGTGTCCGAGCTGCCCAAGACGAGGTCCGGCAAGATCATGCGCCGCCTGCTCCGCGACGTGGCCGAGAACCGCGAGGTCGGCGACGCCACCACGCTGGCCGACTCCACCGTCATGGACCAGATCTCCGAAGGCATGCAGAACGCGAAGGATGAGGACTGACGTTAGGGTCGTTCCATGAGCACCACTGAGGACCATCGCTTCGACGACCCCACGATCGGACGGCTGGTCGCCGACGCCAGTCGTGACATCTCGGCCCTCGTGCAGTCCGAGATCGCGCTGGCCAAGAGCGAGATCAAGTTCAGCGCCAAGGCCGGTGGCATCGGGGCGGCGATGTTCATGATCGCCGGCTTCCTCGGGCTGCTCATCATCGTGATGCTGTCGATCGCCGTCGCGTACTTCCTGGTCATGGCCGGCCTGGATCCCGCCTGGGCTTTCCTGATCGTCGCCGGCGCCTACCTGCTGCTCGTGGTGATCCTGATCATCGTCGGCGTCATGCTGATCAAGAAGGTCCGGGCGCCCACCAAGACGATCGCCACCGCCAAGGAGATCCCCAGCGCGCTCAAGGGCGATCCCGGCCCGCACGCCATCAGCTAGCTGACGGTCCTCGCGCGGCGCCAGTTGATCGTCCGGTCGAGCCAGTCCTCTCGGTCACCGGCCGGGCAGGGCGCGGCCGAGCAGGGCGATCACCAGCACGACGGCTCCGACCACGGCGATGCCCAAGAGCCACTGGTTGAGCGAGTCCGACGCCCGGTCGACCAGCAGATCACGCATCTCACGGGCGAACGGCGTCGCCGCGGGCGTGCGGTCGAGGACTTCCGGCAGCGCCAGGCCCGTGCCGGCCAGCAGCACGCCGCCGGTGATGACCGCGCCGGCGCCCAGGCCGACGATGGCGTTGACGCGACGCCTGGCGAGGACGAGGCTCAGCAGCGACGCCAGCCCGATGACCAGCAGCCCGATGCGGGAACGATCGGTCGTCTTGTCGACCTGGTCGATCACCTCGCGGTCCGGTGCGTCGTAGATCGGCACCAGCAGCTTGTCGGGGATGGCGACGCGGACCGGCAGGTTGCCCGCCACCTCCTTCGCGACGAAGGTTGCGATCGGTCCGATGTCGGCGGTCAACCGGTCGGTGTTCGCGTCGGGCCCGAAGGTGAGTCGGTGCGTCCGCCGTTGCGACTCCTCCCACGCGTCGAGGAAGCCGGGCTGTTTCGCCGTCTGGGTGGCCACGCCCCGCAGCGCCCGCTCGACGACCGGCTTCACGGCCACGGGCAGACCGCCCTTCGCGACGACGTCGTCGGTGATCGTGGCGACGATCGCGTTGCGGAACGCGGTGTCGGCGACGAACGGCCGGGTGAAGTCGACGTAGCCGTCCTCGTCGGCAACGTGTGTGGCGATCCACAACGTCGGCACCGTGACGATGGCCGCCACCACGGCGACGACCCAGCAGAGGAATGACGCCCCGGAACGGATCATGCGGGGTCCCCGGGAAAGCGCGAGCCACCTGTGGAGGTGTCTGCAGCGGACGTGATGACTGGCGAGCGGTTTTCTGGGGTGCTCATGCGCAGGCTCCGGTGTCGACCCGCGCGGTTGCCGTCGATCCACGGGATGCCGCGCTCGCGACCTGGGAGGCGGTGAGTGCGTAGCCGGTCGAGCTGTCGGTGACGGACGCGGCGAAGATGACGCCGAGGACGCCACCCTCGCTCGAGACCAACGGTCCGCCGGAGTTGCCCGAGCGCACCAACCCGCGCACGGAGTAGGTCTTGCGCATGTGTTCTCCTCGGTCGTAGATGTCAGGGCTCCGCAGCGTGAGCTCGCCACGGATGCGCGCCGCGCGCGCGTCGAACGGGCCGTTCTGCGGATAGCCGAGTATGGCCGCATCATCACCCGCCTGGCCCGTCTTGTCGAAGTCGAGCGGCCGGAGCCCGAGGTCGCCCGTGGCGAGCACGGCGACGTCGAGCCGCGGGTTGAACAGCACGACGCTCGCGCGCGTGCGCTGGCCGTTGACGTCGATGAACGGCTCGTCGACACCGGCGACGACGTGCGCGTTGGTCATGACCCGCCCCGGCGCGAACACGAAGCCCGAGCCCTCGACACCGCGGTCGCAGGACGCGACGCCGATGACCTTGACGACGCTCTCCGACGCCTGCCTGACGCCCGGCAGCCGCAGGGTGGCGTCGTCGGGCGGGTCGACCGCGTTGATGCGCTCGTCCTCGAACGGGTCGATGTAGCGCGGGAAGAGGTTGGCGTCGAGCGTCTTGTTGAACGCCCGCAGCGTCTGCGAGGCGCGCGCCGGCATGACGTCGTCGACGTGCGACAGGATCGTGGAGCTGCGCGATGCCGTGGACAGGTACGGGATCGAGGTGCCGCTCACCGAGTAGCCGAGCGCCCACGACGCGGCGAGCACGGCGACCATGCTCAGGGCCGCACCGCCGACCGCATCGACCCAGCGCAACGGACGCCAGGTGAGCCCGCTGCGCAGGTCCGTGCCGACGTACGTGCCCACCGCCTGGCCGACGGCAGCCGCCGTGACCACCATCGCCAGGGCCAGCAAGGACGACGAAAGAGTGGGCTGGTCGCCGGACAGCAGCCGAGGCACGAGGGCGATGGCGAGCAAGCCGCCGGCGAGCAGGCCCACCGTCGCCACGAGGTTGACCACGAAGCCCTGCACGTAGCCCGACACCGCGTAGGCGAGCAGGATGAGGACGAGGATGACGTCGAGGGAGTTCACAGGATCTCCGGCAACGGTCGGGTGACGGACTCGTCCCACGGCTTTTCCCAGCCGAGCTCCTCGAACAGGCGGCTGATGACGCCGGCGGTGAAGCCCCACAGGGGGACCTCGGAGCCGACCTCGAACGCGGGTCCGCGCCACCCGGTCGGGTGCTCGACGCTGAACCGGTTGGCCGGGTCGATCAGGAGATGGATCGGATGGTGCAGGATGCTGCCGACCTCGCCGACATCGACCGGCTCCAACGTGCGGGGAGAGCTCCAGTAGCCGAGCACCGACGTGACGGCGAAGTTGCTCGGCGGCAGCCAGAGCGTCGGCAAGGCGCCGAACACGAAGACGTCGGCCGGGTCGAGACCGACTTCCTCCTCGGCCTCCCGCAGGGCCGTGGTGACGGCGTCGTCGTCGGTGTCGTCGGAGGCGCCGCCGGGGAACGAGATCTGACCGGGATGGCTGCGGAGCGTGGTGGCGCGACGCGTCAGCAGCAGCTCCGGCCCGTTCTCGCCGTCGGCGAAGCAGATCAGGACCGCCGCAGGCCGGGCGTCGCTGGGCGGATGGGGGAAACGCGGGGCCAGCTGCTCGGCCTGCACCGACTTGGCCAGCTCTTCGACGGGTGTCAGCCAGTCGGGCAGCGTCATGGCGCTGGACCCCTCGAGCTTCACGGCGTGACTCCCAGATGCCGGCGGATCGCCGCCGTCACGTCGGCGTACGAACGGAACGGCGTCCGTTCCGTGGCCACCATTCTCCCCTGTGCGTCCACGAGCACGGTCTGGGGCAGTCCGGAGAACCGCAGCGGCCCCTGGGTTCGGCCGGCTCGGTCGACGAGCTGCGGGTAGACGACCCCTGACTGGTCGGCGAGACGCAGTGCCGCCTCTGGTGCGGCGTCCTTGACGTCGATGCCGATGAACTGCACCCGGTCGCCGTACTCGCGGTCGGCCCTGGCGAGCAGCGGCAGCTCGTCGCGGCACTCCGTGCACCAGCTGGCCCAGAGGTTGATCACGGTCGGCGTGCCGGCCAGGGCGGACAGGCGAGCCGACCGGCCACCGCCGAGACAGTCGAGCTCGAGGTCGGGCAGGGCGCCGTCGGCGGGCGGCTCGACGTCACCGGGAGCGGGGCAGTCCTCGATCCTGGCCGCGGCCTTGAGGTCGGCGAGCTCGCCGGCGGATGCGCCCGAGGGCTCCGACCCGCCTCCGAACGTCGGCTTGGTGCTGGGCTCGTCGTCGGCACAGCCGGCCACGAGGACTGCGAGGAGGACGGCCGCACTGACCGCTCTGATCACGCTCGCCCCTGGGTGGTGACGAGCTTCGCCGCGACCTCGGGATCGGTCGGCCCGGTGCCGTACGCCGGGCACCACTTCGACAGGGGGCAGGCGCCGCAGGCGGGCTTGCGGGCGTGGCAGCGGCGGCGGCCGTGCCAGATGAGGCGGTGACTGAGCATCGTCCAGTCGCTCTTGGGGAACAACGCACCGACGGCGTGCTCGGTGCGGACGGCGTCCTTGGCCTCGGTGTCGTCGATCCACTCGAACCGGCGAACGAGCCTGGCGAAATGGGTGTCGACGGTGAGCCCGGGCACGTCGAACGCGTTGCCGAGCACGACGTTGGCGGTCTTGCGCCCGACTCCCGGCAGCGTGACGAGGTCGTCGAGCCGGGGCGGGATCTCGCCGTCGAAGTTCTCGACGATCGCCGCGGACATGCGCAGCAGGCTGTTCGTCTTGGCGCGGAAGAATCCTGTGGTGCGGACGAGGTCCTCGACGTGCTCCCGGTCCGCCGACGCCAGGGCGGTGGCATCGGGATACTGCGCGAAGAGCTGAGGCGTGACGGCGTTGACCCGTCGGTCGGTGGTCTGCGCGGAAAGCACCGTGGCGACCAGCAGCTGGTACGGGTCGGCGAAGTCGAGCTCGCAACCGGCGTCGGGGTAGGTGTCGGCGAGGACACGATGCATCTTGCGTGCGCGGCGCACCAGCACCGTGGGCGGTTTCACGGACTCCTCAGGCACGACGCAAGCGTACGTGGCATGACTACACTGTGACGGACGCAACAGAGACGAAGGATGGCCCGTGACTGACGAAGTGCTGCGCCAAGCCCCGCTGTTCTCCGGACTCGATGAGGACTCCGCGGCGGCCCTGGAGACCTCCATGGCGGCGTCCTCGCTCAAGCGCGGTGACGTGCTCTTCAACGAGGGCGACGACGGCAGCCAGCTCTACGTCGTCACCGAGGGCAAGGTGAAGCTCGGCCGGTCGTCGGCCGACGGCCGCGAGAACCTGCTGGCCATCCTCGGCCCCGGCCAGATGTTCGGTGAGCTCTCCTTCTTCGACCCCGGCCCTCGTTCGGCCACCGCCACGGCGGTCACCGACGTCGAGCTCAAGAGCCTCAGCCACGAGGCCCTCAGCCCCGTGCTGGAGACGCACTCCGACGTCGCCCTGGCCCTGCTGCACCAGCTCGCCGGACGCCTGCGGCGCACGAACGAGGTCGTCGGCGACCTGGTGTTCTCCGACGTGCCCGGACGCGTCGCCAAGGCCCTGCTCGACCTCGCGGGCCGCTTCGGCCGCCAGGCCGACGACGGCGTGCACGTCAACCACGACCTCACCCAGGAGGAGCTCGCCCAGCTGGTCGGCGCCTCCCGCGAGACCGTCAACAAGGCGCTCGCCGACTTCGCCTCCCGCGGCTGGATGCGCCTCGAGCCCCGCAGCGTCGTCATCCTCGACCTCGAACGCCTCCAGCACCGCGCCCGCTAGCCCCCGGCCTCCAGATTTGGCCGCGGATCCCCCACTCGACCGGCCTACGTGGTGGTTCAGGCGCCAGAACGGGCCTGTCGCAAGGCCATCTCGATGCGTCGCACCATCGCTCGCGGCGTACGGAAGTCGGCCGAGGTGATCACGATGACCCGCCACCCGGCGGCCTCCAACCGCTCGCGCCGCAGGTGGTCGTACTGACGCTGCCACGCGTCACGTTCGTGCTGCCAACCGTCGTACTCGACGACCACCTTCCATCGGCGATAGACCAAGTCACCTCTCGCCATGAACTCGCCCAACTCGTCCGCTATGTCGACGTTCAGCTCCGGCTCGGGCAGCCCGGCCCTCGCGATCTCCCATCGCAGATCTGACTCACGAGGAGAGGCGGAACCTTTTCGAACCATCATGGCTACGCGGCGTGCTCTACGGACGCCATCCAGGTGGGAGGCGAACACGTAGGCCCTCAGCGTGGAGACATCCGTGCGTCCGGTCGCGACCAGCCAGTCGCCGACCCTGAGCAGATCACGGTCACGCAACATGGTCGCAGCATCGACGAATGTGCGGTCGGGGCGAAGAACCTGAACTCCACGAATGGTCGTCGGATGAAGTCGACCCTGTCGGCGGTGGACGACGACACCGCGCAGTTCTCGATGAGTTCGAACATTCGTCGAGACGTGCAGGGGCTCGGCCGGCCACATCTCGAAGCCGCGCCAGTGGAGCGCCGTGACATGGCTCAGCGCGGCGTCCTCGGGCAGGACGAGGAGCGCAGCCTGCACGAGGAGCACGAGGTCGACGGGCGTGTCCGCGTATCGGTATACACCACGGTGCATCGCCACGATCCGTTTCCCGTCGAGCATCCGCGGTGTGATTCCACGAGCCGTCGCTTCCGCCCGGGAAAAGGCCCGCCCGACAAGCTCCAGAGGCATGGGCGACGGCTTGGGCATCTGGCCACCATCGCCATGTCACCGCAAACGTGCCGACCGCCATACACACAGCCAGAAATGGCGGCGAAACCACGATGCTAACCGCAGCGCCTGGTGGTTGCGGGGCCAAATCTGGGGGTCAGGTGCCCTGCAGGTAGTCGAGCTGGGCCTGGACGCTGAGCTCGGCCGCGGGCCAGAGCGACTCGTCGACGTCGGTGTAGACGCGCTCGACGACCGAGCGGGCGTCGGTGGCACCGGTGTCGACCGCAGCCTTCACCTGGTCGAGGCGTTCCTGGCGGTGCTCCAGGTAGAAGTCGAGCACCGCGCCCGGCTGGTCGATCACGGGGCCGTGGCCGGGAAGGATCCGGTCGACGAGGCCTTCCTCGACCAGCTCGCGCAGCAGGGCGAGCGAGTCGAGGTACGGGCCGAGCACGCCGTCCGGGTGGGCGATGATCGTCGTGCCGCGGCCGAGCACCGTGTCGCCGGTGAGCAACGACAGCTCGTCGAGGAGCCGGAAGCAGGTGGAGTCGGCCGTGTGACCAGGCGTCGCCAGGACGTCCAGACGGAGCCCGTCGACGTCGATCGTCTCGCCGTCGACGAGCGGATCTGCATCGAGGCAGAACTCGGGGTCGATGGCCCTCGCGGGCGCGCCGGTGCGGCTGGCGAACACCCGCATCGACTCGGTGTGGTCGAAGTGGCGGTGTGTGAACAGCACCAGCCCGACGTCGCCGGCGACCTCGATCACGCGGTCGAGGTGGGCGGCGTCCGGAGGGCCGGGGTCGACCACGACCGACCGGGACGCACCGGGCTCGCGCAGGATCCAGGTGTTCGTGCCGTCGAGCGTCATGAGGCCGGGGTTCTCGGCGCGGACGGTCGACGCACGCTCGGTGACGGTCTGAACGGTGGGGCCGAGGTCGTTCACCACTCCTCCAAGAAGTTGTCCAGGAACAGCTCACCGTCGACCTCGACGATGCGCGGCTCGATCGGGGTGATCTCCCGCTCGGCCGATGCGGCGAGGATGTCGGCGGCGGTGAACTCGGAGAGCTGACGGCAGGTGTGCACGGTCGGCGGGAGCATCATCGCCGTGCCGGCGTCGACCGCCTCGAGCACCCGCGCCAACGGCATCCAGGCGGCACGGTCGGCCTCGCCGGGCAGCTCGCCGACGACCTGTCCCTCCGGCAACGCGGCGACGAAGAACCTCGTGTCGTAGCGCCGGGGCTCGAACGGTGGAGTGATCCAGTGCGACCAGCCGCCGACCAGGTCGGCGCGCAGCACCAGGTCGCACCGGTCGAGGAACTCGGCGAAGCCGTACTCGCCCTCCTCGAGCGCGATCCGCGCGGCCTGCATCTTGGGCGCGCTGGTGTCGGCGACGATGGTGTCCGCGTCCGGCCCCGCGAGCAGGATGCCCGACTCCTCGAACGTCTCACGAACGGCGGCGACGACGAGCCCGCGCGCCGTGTCGGCGTCGCAGCCGAACCGCTCGGCCCACACCTCCGGCGACGGGCCGACCCAGGCGTCGACGAGCTGGTCCGACTCCTGCACCTTGCCTCCGGGGAACACGTACATGCCGGCCGCGAACTCCATGGTGCTGTGCCGACGCATGAGGTACGCCTCGATGCCAGAGTCGCCGTCGCGCACCAGCGCGATCGTGGCGGCGTCACGAGGAACCGGGACCTCGCGCTTCTCCGCGTCCACGACGTGCTCGCGGAGCGACTCCGGAATCGGGTAGCGCATCAATCCACCTCGACCACGATCTCGACCTCGACCGGGCTGTCGAGCGGCAGGGACGCCACGCCGACGGCGCTGCGAGCGTGGACTCCGGCGTCGCCGAAGGCCGCGGCGAGCAGCTCGCTCGCCCCGTTGGCGACACCCGGCTGGCCGGTGAAATCGGGGGTGGACGCCACGAACACCACGGCCTTGACGACGCGACGCACCTTCGCGAGGTCGCCGATCTCGGCCTTGACCGCCGCGATCGCGTTGAGCGCGCACTGCTGGGCGCACTCGGTGGCCTGCTCGATCGAGACCTCGCCGCCCACCTTGCCGGTGGCCACCAGCTCGCCGTCGCGCATCGGCACCTGGCCCGCCGTGAAGACGAGCGAGCCGGTGCGGGCCGCCGGAACGTAGGCCGCCACCGGTGGGACGACGGACGGCACGGTGAGTCCGAGGTCAGCCAGCCGCTCCTCGGGCGAGGTCATCCCTGCACCGGTCGCTTGAAGTAGGCCACGAGGTTCTCCGGGTTCATGCCCGGCACGACCTGCACGAGCTCCCAGCCGTCGGTCCCGAAGTTGTCGAGGATCTGCTTCGTCGCGTGCACCAGCACCGGCGCTGTCATGTACTCCCATTGCGTCATGCGCCGACTGTATCGCCGCAGGATCCTTGCCGTGCCGCCCGAGGTTCGCCTCGCTACCCTTCATCCGTGGCCAACGCGACCCCCCTCCACGTCGTCACCGGCAAGGGAGGCACGGGCAAGACCACCGTGGCCGCCGCGCTCGCCACGGCGCTTGCCGACTCCGGACGCCGCGTGCTGCTCTGCGAGGTCGAGGGCCGACAGGGCATCGCCCAGCTCTTCGACGTCCCACCGCTCCCCTACGAGGAGCGCAAGGTGGCGATGGGCCTCGGTGGCGGCGAGGTCTACGCGCTGGCGATCGACCCCGAGGCCGCCCTGCTGGAGTACCTGCAGATGTACTACCGGCTCGGCCGCGCCGGCAAGGCGCTCGACCGCTTCGGCATCATCGACTTCGCGACGACGATCGCCCCCGGCGTCCGCGACATCCTGCTCACCGGCAAGGTCTACGAGGCCGCCCGCCGAAGCAGTGCTGAATCACGGGGACGCAACGGATTCGCCTACGACGCCGTCGTCATGGACGCCCCGCCCACCGGCCGGATCGCCCGCTTCCTCAACGTCAACGAGGAGCTCGCCGGCCTGGCCAAGGTCGGACCCGTCCGACGCCAGGCCAGCTCGATCATGGCGATGATGCGCAGCAAGTCCACCCAGGTGCACCTCGTGACCGTGCTCGAGGAGATGCCCGTGCAGGAGACGCTCGACGGCATCACCGAGCTGGGCGCCACGCACCTCCCGGTCGGCCACGTCATCGTCAACCTGGTCCAGCCGAGCCTGATCGGCGACGACACCCGTGAGGCGCTCACGTCGGAGAGTCTCGGCAGCCGGCAGGTGGCGGACGCGCTGAGCACCATCGCCCTGGACACCCGCGCGGCACCGGCGCTCATCGACCAGGGCTTCGCCCACCTCGAACGACAGGCCCTCCAGGACGCACAGCGTGACGTGCTCGAGGAGGCCGACCGCCCCATCGTGGAGCTGCCGACGCTCCCGGACGCGATCGACCAGGGAGCACTCTTCGACCTCGCCCGGATGCTGCGCGAGGACCTGCTGGGCGGCGGTGAACCGGCGTGACCGGACGACCCACCACCTCCCCGAAGGCCAGGCGCCGGATCTCCCGATCCACCGGTCCGGCTGCACCGGGCTCGCTGCACGACACCGTCGACATCGACGCCTTGCTCGGCGACAGCGGCACCGAGATCATCGTGTGCTGCGGGTCGGGCGGCGTGGGCAAGACCACGACGTCCGCTGCGCTGGCGCTTCGGGCCGCCGAGCAGGGACGCTCGGTGTGCGTCCTGACGATCGACCCGGCCCGGCGGCTCGCCCAGTCGATGGGGCTCACCGAGCTCGACAACATCCCACGTCCGGTCGAGGGGGTCGACGACAGTCGCGGCGGCCGGCTCGACGCGATGATGCTCGACATGAAGCGCACGTTCGACGAGGTCGTCGAGGCGCACTCGACGCCGGAGAAGGCGGAGCAGATCCTGGCCAACCCGTTCTACGTGGCGCTCTCCAGCTCGTTCGCGGGCACGCAGGAGTACATGGCGATGGAGAAGCTCGGCCAGCTGCACGCCGAGGCGGTGTCCGACGAGGCGGAGAGCGGCAAGCGGTGGGACCTGATCGTCGTCGACACCCCACCGTCGCGCTCGGCGCTCGACTTCCTCGACGCCCCCGAGCGACTCTCGTCGCTGCTCGACGGTCGCTTCGTGCGGCTGATGATCGCGCCGGCGAAGGGCCCTGCCAAGCTGCTGTCGGCCGGGTTCGGTCTCGTCACCGGTGCGCTCAACAAGGTGCTCGGCGCCCAGATGCTCACCGACGTGCAAGCCTTCATCGCCGCGCTCGACACGCTCTTCGGCGGGTTCCGTCAACGCGCCGAGGCCACCTACTCGCTCCTGCAGGCCGAGGGAACGGCCTTCGTCGTGGTCGCCGCGCCGGAGATCGACGCGATGCGGGAGGCGGCGTACTTCGTGGAGCGGCTGTCGGGCGAGAAGATGCCGATCGCCGGCCTGGTCGTCAATCGCGTCCACCTCGACGACATCGACACCATCTCGGCTGCGGACGCGGAGTCGGGCGCGCACAAGCTCGCCTCCGGCAACGCGAAGGAGCGGGCCACGTCAGACCTGCTGGCCGTGCACGCCGAGCGGGCCCGGCTGTCGAGGCGTGAGACGCGAGTCGCTCAGCGATTCACCGCGGCGCACCCGCGCGTGCCCACGGTGTCGGTGCCGGCACTGCCCGGCGACGTGCACGACCTCGACGGACTCCGCCGGATCGGCGACCTGCTGACCGGCACATAGGTACCGGCCGGCCCTGGGGCCGGCCGGAAACAGCGAGTGTCAGGAAGCGGCGGGCTGGAGGATCGTGCGCCAGGTCGCCACGTTCGGACGACGACGCAGGAGCGCACGGCGCTCGCGCTCGGTCATGCCGCCCCAGACGCCCCACTCGATCCGGTTGTCGAGGGCCTCGGCGAGGCACTCGGCGCGCACGGAACATCCGCCGCAGACCTGCTTGGCGCGATTCTGCTCAGCGCCCTTGACGAACAGAGCATCAGACTTGCCCTGGCAAGCGGCTACTGCCGCCCAATTCTCATTCCACCCCATGACGAGCACCTTCCCGAGCTCGGCCCCGCTGGCCGAAAGTGACGTGGAGACAAACGTACGAATTCGAGCAGGTGGCGGTCAGAGCCAACGGAATGATTCCGTCTAGTCCTTTTGGGCCATTTCCTGACCTGCGGGAATGGACTTGTCGAGCGGCGTCGAGCGCGATGCCCTCGGCGCGGTCACGTAGGCTGGTCCGCATGTCCTGGGACGATCTGACCGACTCCGTGCGCCGTCGCGTGCAGTCGGGCCGTCCCCCGGAGCACGACGGGTCGATCATCTGGGCCATCGCCCGTCTCTCGGCGCTCGCCGGCCTCATCATCGCCGCGGTCTTCGTGCCGGCAGCGGCCTTCACGGCGGTCACGGCGAACAACGTCAGCCATGCCGTCGTCGACCTCCCGCTCAAGCTGGAGGACGTCCCGGCGGCCCAGACCACGCGTCTGCTCGCCTCCGACGGCAGCCTGCTCGCGTACTTCTACGAGGAGAACCGGGAGGACGTCCCGCTCGACAAGATCAGCGACGACATGAAGGACGCGCTGCTGTCGATCGAGGACGTCCGCTTCTACCAGCATGGCGCCCTGGACCTCAAGGGAACCCTTCGCGCGCTCGTCAACAACGCGTCCGAAACCAGCCAGACGCAGGGTGGCTCGTCGATCACGCAGCAGCTCGTCAAGCTCACGCTCGTGCAACAGGCGACCACCAAGGAGCAGGTGCGGGCCGCCACGAAGCCGTCGATCGCCCGCAAGGTCCGTGAGCTCAAGCTGGCCATCGCCTACGAGCAGGAACACACCAAGAAGGAGATCCTCGAGCGCTACTTCAACATCGCCTACTTCGGCGACGGCTCGTACGGCATCAAGTCCGCGGCCAACCACTACTTCTCGGTGAGTCCAGACAAGCTCGACGTCCGGCAGGCGGCCACGCTCGCCGGCCTGGTGAAGAACCCCGTCGAGTTCGACCCCCGGGTCTACCCCGAGCGCGCGCTGCAACGACGCAACACCGTGCTGTCGGTGATGGCTGCCAACGGCAAGATCCCCCAGCAGGACGCCGAGAAGCTGCAGGCCGAGCCGCTCGGGCTCAAGCTCACGTCGTTCCCCAACGGCTGTGTCACGTCGAAGGCCGCCTTCTCGTGCGACTACATCCGGCGCTACCTGCTCGCCGAGCCCGCCCTCGGCGCCACGGTGCAGGACCGGCGCACGCGTCTGGAGCGTGGTGGCCTGACGATCAAGTCCTCCATCGACGTCCGGATGCAGAAGGCGATCAACAAGGCGGTCACGTCGACCGTCGCCCCGAAGGACAAGGCGATCGGCTCCATCGCGCTGGTCGAGCCGGGCACCGGCAAGGTGCGCGGTGTCTCCCAGTCACGCCCGATGGGTCGCGACAAGAAGGCCGGCGAGTCGTACATCAACTACGCGGTGCCCCGGAAGTTCGGCGACTCCGGCGGCTTCCCGGCAGGCTCGACGTTCAAGATGTTCACCGTCACCGCGGCGCTCAAGAAGGCCATCCCGGTCACCAAGACGTACAACGCGCCGAAGTACCTCACGATGCCGGCCGGCACCTATTTCGACTGCACGGGCGGTGGCACCGGAACGTGGAAGGTCGCCAACTCCACGACGTCGGGACGCAAGAACATGTACACCGGCCTGCGCCAGTCCGTGAACACCTATTTTGCCCAGCTCGAACGTGACGCCGGACTCTGCAACACCGTGAAGGCCGCGGAGTCGATGGGCATCACCGTGCCGTTCGACCCGAAGACCGGGGTCACCAACCAGGTCGGACCGTTCACGCTCGGCGTCACCTCGGTGAGCCCCCTCACGATGGCCGCGGCCTACGCCACTCCGGCCGGCGGCGGCGTGTTCTGCGAGCCGCAGCCCGTCGACGCGATCGTCGACATGGACGGCAAGGTGATCAAGGAGTACACGAAGCAGTGCAACCGGGTCATGACCAAGGACGCCGCCGCCCAGATCAACGACATCCTCACCGGCCTGCAGAAGCCGGGTGGCTTCGGCTATGCCAACGGCACGGCCCTCAGGATCCCGTCGGCGGCCAAGACCGGAACCACCCAGGACAACAAGGCCGTCTGGTACATGGGCTACACACCTGAGCTCGTGGCCGCATCGATGATCGCGGGCGCGAACGCCAAGGGCGTGCCGACGTCGCTCGCCGGCACCTCGCTCAGAGGGGTCCCGGTCAGCTTCGCGCAGGTCGGCGGCTCGTCCCTGGCCGGCCCGATGTGGAAGAAGGCCATGGGCACGATCCAGTCGTACCTCAGCCCGGAGCGGTTCGATCCGCCGCCGGAGCACGAGCCCCGGGGCGCCGAGAAGAAGAAGAAGAAGGGCTAGGTCATCAGCCGGGGTCACGCGCCCAGCTGGCGCTTGACCTCGGCGGCAACGGCCTTGCCGTCGGCACGACCCTTCACCTGCGGCTGGACGACGCCCATCACGGCGCCCATTCCCTTCATGCCCGCGCCGGCCGAGCCGGTCGACTCGACGGCCGCGGTGACGATGTCGCGGATCTCGTCGTCACCGAGCTGGGCCGGGAGGTACTCCGCGAGGATCGCCGACTCGTCGCGCTCCTTGGCGGCGAGCTCGGGCCGGTTGCCGGCGTCGAACGCCTCGGCCGCCTCGCGACGCTTCTTCGCCTCCGTGGTCAGCACCCCGACGACGTCGTCGTCGGACAGCTCGCGGGCGTCCTTGCCCGCCACCTCGGCGTTCGTGATCGCGCTGAGCACCATGCGCAGGGTGCCGGTGCGCAGCTGGTCGCGCGCCTTCATGGCGGTGGTCAGGTCGGCACGCAGGCGGTCCTTCAGGTCAGACATGACGTCATCTTCTCATCGGGGGCCTGACTACTCTGATGGCATGCGACCGATCGCCTGGCCCCTCGGTGTCCTCGGGGCCGCTGCGGCCGGTCTGGCCTATGCGTCCCTGTACGAGGTGAGGGCGTTCACGCTGCGGGAGGCCACGGTCCCGGTCCTGCCGGCCGGATCCGCGCCCTTGCGCATCCTGCACCTCTCCGACGCCCACATGACGCCCTCGCAGCACCGCAAGCAGAAGTGGCTGCGCGGCCTGGCCGAGCTGGAGCCGGACCTGGTCGTCAACACGGGCGACAACCTCGCCCACCTGGACGCCCTGCCGTCGGTGCTCCGCGCGTACGGCGACCTCCTCGACCTGCCGGGTGTCTTCGTCTTCGGGTCGAACGACTACTTCTCACCGATCGGCAAGAACCCGGCCCTCTACCTGGTCGGCGGCACCGGCCCTTCGTCGGGACGCGGTGACGAGTGGTGGCGCACGCGCAAGCGGGACCTCCCGTTCGAGCCGATGCGGCGTGCGTTCACCCAGCGCGGGTGGACCGATCTCACCAACACCCATGCGTCACTGGACGTCGCCGGCCGCCGGCTCGCGTTCGTCGGCGTCGACGACCCGCATCTCGGGTACGACGAGCTCGACCAGGAGCCTGCCGACACGTCGGCCGACCTCGCGATCGGCGTGGCCCACGCCCCGTACCTGCGGGTGCTCGACCGGTGGAACAGCCTCGGCTACCCGTTGATCATGGCCGGACACACGCACGGAGGGCAGCTCTGCGTGCCGTTCTACGGAGCCCTCGTCACCAACTGTGACCTCGACCGGAAGCGCGCCAAGGGGCTGCACACGCATCATGTCGAGGGCCATGAGCCGTCGTGGCTGCACGTCTCGGCAGGACTCGGCACGTCGCCCTACGCACCGGTCCGGTTCGCGTGCCGCCCCGAAGCGACACTCCTCACGTTGACCTCGAGCCCGCCGCCACAGTGATCCCGGTTCGGCTGGCAGGATGCGTCCATGTTTCGAATCCGGATCGCCGAGCTCGGGACCCCGGACTTCACTGCGTGGCTCCGGCTCCGCACGGACCTGTACCTCGACACCGGCCTGATCACTCTCGACGATCTCGACGGACCATCAGCCCTATATACCGACACCTACGACGACTACTCGACCCACCTGCTCGCCTCCGACGACGACGGCGTGGACGTCGGCTGTTGCCGGATGATCGAGCCGCAGGGTGACCAGACGCTTCCGGTTACCGACCTGTTCGGCATCGATCCCGTCCACCGTTCGTTCGAGGGTTCCGGCGTCGCCGTGCTGCCCCGGCTCCGGAAGTCGATGATGTCGCTGGGGTTGTACCGAGCGATGGCTTACGTCGGCGACCAGCGGGGGTACGAGTACTCCTACTCGATCATCGAGGCACCGGTCCTCGCTTCCCTGCTCCGGCTCGGGTATCCGCTCCGGGTGCTCAGTGAGCCTCGGTTCGTCTTCAATGCGCCCAACGTCGCGGCGATCATGGACCGCACCGAGATCTTGCGGTCGCTCGAGCGCATCGACGCCTCCTCGCTCGTGCTGCGGTACTACCGCAAGCCCTTCGAGTGGTCACTCACCGAGAAGGACCTCACGCCATGAGTCTTCGCTCCCTCCTCCGCAGGCTCGTTCGGCGCCTGCCGCCGGTGGCCAGCCGCGACCGGCGCATCGCCGCCCTCCAGACAAGGCTGGCCGAGCGGTCCGAAGGGTGGGCCCAGAACCCGTCCTTCCAAGGTCGTGTCTTCGCCTTGCGACGCATCCGCAAGCACGAGGCGGAGCTCGGGGTGCGGGTGCCGAGCGTCATCTCCCGGGGCAAGTTCTGGGTCTATGACTTCGTCCGGTCGCACGGCATGGAGATCCCCGAGCAGTTCGGGCGTTGGGATGACGCCGCCGACATCCCCTGGCTGGAGCTTCCGGATCGGGTGGTCATCAAGTCGGCGCGCGGTAGCACGTCCCGCGGCGTCTTCCCGCTCCAGCGGGTCGACGACGGATGGCACCTCGCCACGCACCAGCACCCCATGAGCCAGGAGATGCTGCTCGACACCATCGCCGCCCGCCTCGCCGACAGGTCCATCCGCGGACCTTTCGTCGCTGAGGAGTTTCTCGAACCCAGAGTGCCCGACGGCCTTCCCCTCGAGATCAAGGTGTACGCCTTCTACGGCGAGGTTCCCGTCGTCGTGCTCAGCGAGTCGCGGGATCATGGTCGGATGTCAGCGGTCAGCTACCGGGTGGTCGACCCCACGGGTAGCAACCTCGTCGACGAGACCACGAATCCTGCGCTCGCGGGAGCCACCGGTCGCAGCACCGATGCCGCGCCCTCCCAGATCGACCTCACGCTCCCGGTGCCGAAGCGTCTCGATGAGGTCATCGACATCGCCTCACGTCTCACGATCGCCATGCGGCTACCCTTCGCCCGCATAGATCTCTACGACGTGCCCGGCCGGCTCGTCTTCGGCGAGGTGACGCCCAGACCTGGTGGGAGGCAGTGGTTCGGCACCGACCTGGACGTGCTGATGGGCACGGCGTGGGAGCGCGCCGAGGCGCGGCTCACCCGCGACCTCTCGCGTGGTGCCCCGCCCGAACCGCAACGAGGGCTGGGATAGACTCGCCCGGGTTGCCCGCGTAGGGCAGCAGCACGGGGTGTGGCGCAGCTTGGTAGCGCGCGTCGTTCGGGACGACGAGGCCGCAGGTTCAAATCCTGTCACCCCGACCACCGTCGACGACATTCACCACTGGAGTACGAGCGTGATCCTCTACCGCGTTGCCGAGCCGGGCAGCGACGACGTCCGAGCCTGCCAGCGGATCCGCACGGAGGTGTACCTCGAGACCGGGCTGATCACACCTGATGAGGTCGAGCCTGAGTCGGGCCTGTTCGTCGATCAGTACGACGCGCACTCGATCCACCTGCTGGCCGCCACCGAGGACGGCACCGACATCGGGTGCTGGCGCATGGTCGAGAGCGGCCCCGGCCGCACATTGCCGGTGACGGACCTGTTCGACGTGGAGGTCACGCCCCGCTCCTACGAGTCCTCGGGCAGCGCGATCGTGCCCGCGTATCGCAAGACGCTGGTCGGACTCGGGTTCTTCCGCGCGATGCTCGAGATCGCCGATCAACGAGGTCTCGACAACGCCTACGGGATCGTCGAGCAGCCCTACCTCGACGCCGCACTGGCCCTGGGCATCCCGATCGACGTGCTCAGCCAGCCGCGGTACGTCTTCCATGCCGACAACGTGGCGATCGTGGTCAGGCGCGACGCGCTCATGGCAGTGCTCAGCACGGTCTCCGAGACGGTTCCCCAGTTCGTCGACTACTTCCTGAAGCCGTTCGACTGGACGCTCTCGGACCACGAGTTCCGCGCTGGTGCCTAGGGCTCCGGCGTTCACCCGCAGCGAGTTCTGGCAGGATACGGACGTGTTTCGCTACCGCATCGCTGAGCCTGGCACTGACGACATCGAGAGCTGGCACCGTCTCCGCACCTCCGTGTACCTGGACTCGGGGTTGATCACCGCCGACGAGGTCGACCAGAGCTCCGGCCTCTTCGTCGACCCGTACGACGAGCACTCGACCCACGTGCTCGCCGCCAACGACGACGGCCTCGACATCGGCTGCATCCGCATGGTCGAGCTCGGCGAAGGCCGGACCCTCCCGGTGACGGACCTGTTCGGCACCGAGCCCCTGCCGCATGCGTGGGAGTCGTCCGGCAACGCCGTGCTGCCCGAGTACCGGCGTACGGCGGTGAAGCTGGGCTTCTTCAGGGCGCTGTTCGCGCTGGCAGAGGAGAAGAGCTACGAGAACATGTACGCGATCGTCGAGCTGCCGTACCTCGACACCGTGCGCCGCAGCCTCGGCTTCCCGATCGAGGTCGTCAGCGAGCCACAGTTCGTCTTCAATGCTCCGAACGTGGCCACCCTCCTCACGAGGAACGCAGTGGTCGCAGCGATGGACGCGGCTCCGGCCGAGGGGTCCGGTTTCGCGGCGTACCTGCGCAAGCCCTTCGACTGGACGCTGAAATCCGCGGACCTCACGCCCGCCGGGTGAGCCCGATCGAGTAGCCGTTGACGTCCAGCCCGTGCGGCAACGGATCGCCCGGGTCCAGCGACACTCCGTGGACCGACGGCGTCCAGAATGCGAGCAGCCGGGCGAGGAACGCCTGGCCGAGGAAGACCGACAGGCCCGCGCCGGGGCAACCCTGCGGACCGTGGCTGAAGAAGTTGAACTGCCAGCTCTGAGCCGCGTCGCCGGACACCCACTCCCCCGGTGAGAAGTCGTCGGCGTACGGGACGCGCGCCGGGTCGCGGTGGTTGAACACGTTGTAGATGAGCACCTGGGTGTCGGCCGGCAGCACCTCTCCGCCGGGGAACGTCACGTCCTGCGTCGTGACGCGACCGAACAGCGCCGTCGACGGCCAGAGCCGCATCGCCTCGAGGATGCAGCCGGCCGTGTAGTCGAGCCCGGCCACGTCGTCGGCCCGCTCGATGTCGATCCTCGCCAGCTCGGCGCGGACCTCGTGCAGCTGCTCGGGGTGGGTGGCGAGCAGGGCCAGCGTGCGCATCAGGTTCAGGGCCAGCGTGTCGCCCATGGCGAACAGCCAGTGGATGGCCTGGCCCGCGACGTTCGTGGACGCGTCGTGCGGCGCGTCCGCGAAGAGTCCGGTCAGACTGTGCGGGTCCGGGTCGTCGACGTAGGCCTGGATCGACGCCAGGAACTCGTCATACCCGTCGGCGGGCTTGCCGGGCGTGCTGTTGCCGGCCGCCATCAGTCGGCCGAGTCGCTCCGAGAGCTCGAAGTCGCCTGCCGCTCGGTCGCCGAACACGACCCTGCGGGTGATGCGCTGGAACGACTCGTTCAGGTCTCGCCACGTGACGGAGTCCAGCGCAGTGAGGACGCCGACCGCCTCGCGGACGATCGCCAGGAACGTCGGCGCCAGCGGGTGCAACGGCTGACCGGTCGCCAGCACCGACTCGGCGAACGCACGACGGTTGCGCCACTCGTCGCCCCGGGAGATCGTCAGCGCGTCGGGCTGGAACGCCGACATCCCCTTGCGCTTGGTGTCGGGATCGGAGGCGAACGGGTCCGGCGAGCCGCCGAGCACGAACTCGATGTCCTCCGGCGCGTGCAGCAGGAGGGCCTGGTCGGTTGCGACCCGGATCAGGAACGGACCCGGCCCATGCCGCTCGACCAGCCCCTTCACGAGGTGGAAGCCCTGGGCGTCCGCATGCGCGAGGGACGCGACCTTCACCGGCAGCGGCCGCTTCTTGAACAGGCCCAGCACGACCTGCGGGACGCCGATCTGCGCCGTGAAGCGCACCCCGTCGACGATCGATGCCCGGCGAAACTCAGCTACCACGGCATGTACGCCTTCACCGCGTCGGCGACGCGAGCGATCGGGTTCGGCTCGTCGGGCTTGGGCGCACCGAGCTCGGGCCAGGGCGCGAAGATCCGGTCGACGTCACCGATCACCGGCTGGAGCTGCGGGTAGTGGCGCAGCAGCACGTCCTTCATCGAGGTGTGGTTGACCCAGTCGTACCCGACCTGGGTGTAGACCTCGGGCCGGAAGTCGGTCGTGAAGAAGCGGTCGCTCTTGAGCCGCCGCGACGCCATCAGGATGAAGATGCGGAACGCGGTGTCGGAGAACCCGAATCCCTTGGGCGGCTTCTCGGCGTACATCCCGATCTGGAGGTCCACGCTGTCGATGTCGCCGTGGTAGACCTCCGCGATCTCCTTGGCCCACTGCTTGTTCGGCGTCAGCTGGTCGAACGACCGCCGACGTGGCATCCGCAGCGCCTCCCGGAAGTCGTTGTACCGAGGCACGCCGCGCTCACGGTCACGGACGATGTCGAGGGTCGCGAGGTCGGTGACCTGACCGTCCAGCCTGGTGAGCTTGCGAAGCGCGTTCGGGTAGTTGTGCAGGCACACCGCGCCGGCGCTCGCGAGGCCGAAGGAGTACCACATGTCGCCCATCTCGAACCGGTCCATGATGCCGCGGGTGTCGCGGCCCTGGATGTCGGTGAAGTCGAACGTCTCGAGCAGCTCGCCCGACTCGAGGGAGTGGAACGCCCACTCGTCCGGGATCAGGGGATGCATGCGGTAGACCGACACGAACTCCTCGGTGAGCGAGAACGGCGCGGAGTGGTGGTCCTTGTCCGAGCCGATGATCCCGCTGATGGCCTCGCTGTCGCCGATCCGGCCGACGCGATCCTTGAACGTCTCGCCGAGGGCGCCGTACCAGTTGGCGTTCATGCCGATCTGCAGAGCCGGGTGCCGCAGCACGCACGTCGTCCACTCGACGGTGTGGATCTTCGCGATCAGCGCCGCGATGACCAGCCAGGCCACCTCGAACAGTCGTTGATCGTCGAAGCTCGGGTAGGCCTTCTTCAGCGCGTCGCACACCGAGTTGTGCTCGCGGGCGAACACCGTGTGCAGCAGGCCCATGCCGACCCACCAGTTCTCCCGCATCCCGGTGATGTCGATGCCCGGTTCGTCCGGGTTCATGCTGCGGGGCAGTCGACCGGCGTCGTCGACGTGGACCTTGCCGTCCTTGAAGGTGCGCACCTCGGCCTGCCGGTCTGGTCCGCTGCCGTAGATCTGCGAGGCGTCCCACCAGTGCGTCTCGACGTTGGCGTAGAGCGGGGCGCGGTCGCGAGGGTCCTCCGTGGTACCGGGCATCGGCTGGGTCGCGCGGATCCGCATCGACCGTTCCGGCCAGTCGTCGCTGTCGCGCAGCGGCACCTCGATGACGTCGTCGGGAAGCCCGTTGCCGTGGAAGAACCAGTTGTGGTTCTCGAACTGCAACCACGCCGCGGCCAGGGCGTTGATGATCCCTGCCGGCTTGAACGTGTCGCGAGCCATGAGCTTCTCACTGATGTCCCGAGGGTTCGGGTCGAGCAGCCGCTTGCGGTCCGGCTTGGTCATCGACAACGGGACGTTGCGGCCGAAACCGGTGCCCTTCGCCCCCATCATCGGGTCGTCGAGGTCGTTCCAGCTGCCGTCAGCGGTCCGCGCTCCGAGCACCTCGGCGGGTGGCTCCGCGCCGTTGGGCTGGGGCCGCATCTCGCCCGCCTCGAAGAGGTTGCGCTCGCGCAGCTCCCCACGGAGCCTCGCCAGGCTTCCGGTCTGGAGGATCAGGGAGGGGTACTCGTACCACTGTGGACTCACCGCGGGACCACCAACTCTCGGTTCAGGCAGTCCGAGCCTATCCATGTCCGGCGGGTGCTGGTGGACGGTTTCAACGGGCCGCTTGTCGCCCTCCGCTGTGACAGACTTGCCGCATGGTCGACGAGCGGCGCCCCGCCAAGAAGGTCATCAAGAAGGTGGTCAAGAAAACCGTCGTCGTCCGTCCCGCTCGCCCCGGCACCACCCAGGTGCGACACGACGCTCCGCCCCAGGTCGGCGCGCCGCTCCCGAAGCTCAAGGCCAAGACCGCGACACGGAAACGTCCCTCCTTCCGGATCCCCACACCTCCCCGGCGACCGGGGGCCGGCCTCGCCGGCCGCGCACGCCTGGCGGGCAACCGCTTGGGTGAACGAGTACGAGGCTTCGGCTACAGCACGAACCGCACGGTGGGTCGAGGGTTCCGCACGATCACCGGAGCGCGGCTGCCTCACCTCTCCCCGCTCCGCGGCGCCGCGATCACCGGCGCCATCGTCGGCGTGCTCTCCGTCGCCCTCGGCTACCTGTCGTACGAGCTCTTCTCGGCCACGCGCGGCACCAGCGCCGGCGGCGGCTGGGGTGCACTGGTGCTCGTCGTGGTGGCCTTCGCGGCCTTCGCCGTCGGCGAGCTGCTGCTGGGTGCCTTCGGCATCGACTACGCGCGCGTCATCAGCTTCATGGCGATCATGCTGGTGCTGGTGCTCGTCCTGACGTTCTTCCTCAATCTCGCCGCGGGCAGCGGTGCCTGGATCCTGATGCCGTTGCTCGGCATGATCTCGTTCATGGTGTCGTGCCGTGTGCTGATGTTCGCTGCCGAGCAGCCGAACCAGCGGTGACGGGCTGCCGCTGATGGACCCGGTCCTCTGGCGTCCATCGGGCGTCCGCACGCGTCTCGACGAGTTCACCGACCAGGTGCGCGAAGGAGGCGGCCCGGTCTTCGACTCCTACGAGGACCTGTGGCAGTGGTCGGTCGACGACCTCGAGGCCTTTTGGTCGTCCGTGTGGACGTACGTCGACGTGCCGTCGGACGGCGACCCGTCCACGGCCCTCGCCAACGAAGGGATGCCGGGGGCCGAGTGGTTTCCCGACGTCCGGCTCAACTATGCCGAGGCGATGCTCCGGATGCCCGGACGTGCCGACGACGACGAGGTGGTGATCGCGCGCTCGCAGTCGCGCGACGAGATCCGCATGACGGCCGCGGAGCTGCGCGACCAGGTGGCCCGGGCCCGGCTCGGACTCGTGCGCTTCGGCGTCGGGCCCGGTGATCGGGTCGCCGCCTATGCACCGAACATCCCGGAGACGCTGGTGCTGATGCTCGCCACGGCCAGCCTGGGTGCGGTGTTCAGCTCGTGCGCGCCGGAGTTCGGCGTGCAGAGCGTCATCGACCGGTGGCAGCAGATCGAGCCGAAGCTGCTCCTCGCCGTCGACGGCTACCGGTACGGCGACAAGGCGGTCAACCGCCGCGCCGAGGTCGAAGCCATCCGGGCCCGGCTGCAGAGCGTCCACACCGTCGTCTGGCTGCCGTACCTGGACGACCACGCGATCTACACCGACGGGGCGAAGACCTGGGCCGACCTCGTCTCCGAACCCGGCCCGCTGGAGTTCGAGCGAGTGCCGTTCGCCACCCCGCTGTACGTGCTGTTCTCGTCGGGCACCACCGGCCTGCCCAAGCCGATCGTGCACGGGCACGGCGGCATCACCATCGAGCACCTCAAGGTGCTCAGTCTCCAGAGCGACCTCGGCCCCACCGACCGCTTCTTCTGGTACTCCACCACCGGCTGGATGATGTGGAACTACCTCGTCTCGGGCATCGGCGTCGGCGCCACGATCGTGCTGTTCGACGGCAATCCCGCGAGTCCGGACCTGTCGATGCTCTGGCACCTGGCCGACGAGCTCGAGCTCACCTACTTCGGCACGTCGGCGCCATTCCTGCTGCAGTGCCGCAAGGAGGAGCTCGTGCCGCGCGACATCGCCGACCTGTCGCACCTGCGCGCCGTGGGATCGACCGGCGCTCCCCTGCCGGCCGAGGGGTTCCGATGGGTCTACGAGGCCGTCGGCGACTCACTGCAGCTCGCGTCGGTCTCGGGCGGCACCGACGTCTGCTCGGCGTTCGTCGGCGCAGCCCCCACGGTGCCCGTGTACGCCGGCGAGATCTCCTGCCGCAGCCTCGGCTGCGCGGTCGAGGCGTTCGACGAGTCCGGCCACCCGGTCGTCGACGAGCTGGGCGAGCTCGTCATCACCCGGCCGATGCCCTCGATGCCCGTCGGCTTCTGGGGTGACGCTGACGGGTCCCGCTACCGCGAGGCGTACTTCGAGGACTTCCCCGGCGTGTGGCGCCACGGCGACTGGATCACCATCACCGAGCGCGGCACCTGCGTGGTCACCGGGCGCAGTGACGCGACGTTGAACCGCGGTGGCGTCCGCCTCGGCACGTCGGAGTTCTACTCCGTCGTCGAGGCGCTCCCCGGCATCGCGGACAGCCTCGTCGTGCACCTCGAGGACGACGAGGACTCTGTCGACGGGACGGGGGCCGGCACGCTGATGCTGTTCGTCGTGCTGGCCGACGGCCAGGAGCTCGACGACTCCCTCCGATCGTCGATCGCGAAGGAGCTGCGAACGCGGCTGTCGCCGCGGCACGTCCCCGACGAGGTGCACGCGGTCCCCGCGCTCCCCCGCACGCTCTCGGGCAAGAAGCTCGAGGTGCCGGTCAAGAAGATCCTGCGCGGCGCGTCCATCGAGGACGTCGCCGCCAAGGGTGCGCTGACCGACCCGGACTCCCTCGACGTCTTCGTGAAGCTGCGTCGCCAGACCGGTTGATCAGGCGATCAGGAGCTCGGCGATCTGGATGGTGTTGAGAGCCGCGCCCTTGCGGAGGTTGTCGCCGCTGACGAACAGCACGAGTCCGGTGCCGTCGTCGAGCGAGTGGTCCTGGCGGATGCGTCCGACGAGGCTCGGGTCGGCGCCGGCCGCCTGCAGCGGCGTGGGCACGTCGACGAGGCGCACGCCCGGTGCGGACGCGAGGATCTCGGTGGCTCGCTCCGGCGTGATGGGCCGCGAGAACTGGGCGTGGATCGACAGCGAGTGGCCCGTGAACACCGGGACCCGGACGCACGTGCCGGCGACCCGAAGGTCGGGGATGCCGAGGATCTTGCGGCTCTCGTTGCGGAGCTTCTGCTCCTCGTCGGTCTCGTTCCAGCCGTCGTCGATGATGGTGCCGGCGAGCGGCAGGACGTTGAACGCGATGGGCGCGACGTACTTGACGGGTGCCGGGAAGTCGACCGCGGACCCGTCGTGCGTCAGGGCATCGGCCTTGTCGACGACAGCGAGGGCCTGCGCGTGCAGCTCCTCCACGCCGGCGACGCCCGAGCCCGACACCGCCTGGTAGGTGGCGGCGACGAGCCGCACCAGCCCGGCCTCGTCGTGCAGCGGCTTGAGCACCGGCATCGCGGCCATCGTGGTGCAGTTCGGGTTGGCGATGATGCCACCCCGCCCATCGACCCTGGCTGCCTTCGCGATGTCGCCGGGATTGACCTCGCTGACGATCAGCGGGATGTCGGGGTCCTTGCGAAACGCCGATGAGTTGTCGATGACGGTGACGCCGGCCGCGGCGTACCGGGGCACCTGCACGCGCGACATCGTGGCTCCGGCGGAGAAGAGCGCGATGTCGAGGCCGGACGGGTCGGCGGTCTCGGCGTTCTCCACGACGATCTCGCCCCCCTTCCAGGGCAGCGTCTTGCCGGCCGACCGCTCGGACGCGAAGAAGCGCACCTCGTCGGCCGGGAAGTCGCGCTCGGCGAGCAGCTGGCGCATGACGGTGCCGACCTGCCCGGTGGCACCCACGACTCCGATGGAGGTCATCGGCCGGAGCCTCCGTAGACGACCGCCTCGACCTCGTCCGAGCCGAGCTCGAACGCGTCGTGGGCAGCGTTGACGGCGGCGTCGACCTGGTTCTCGCTGACGACCACGGAGATGCGGATCTCGGAGGTGGAGATCATCTCGATGTTGACGCCGGCGTCGGCGAGCGCGCGGAAGAACGTGGCGGTGATGCCGGGTGAGGACCGCATGCCGGCACCGACGATGGAGACCTTGCCGACACCGTCGTCGTACTGGAGACGCTCGAAGCCGATCTCGTCCTTGAGCCGGGCGAGGGCGGTCATGGCGGTCTGGCCGTCGGCGCGCGGCAGGGTGAACGAGATGTCGGTGAGCGCGGTGGCCGCGGCCGAGACGTTCTGCACGATCATGTCGATGTTGATCTGGGCGTCGGCGAGCGCGCGGAAGATCGCGGCCGCCTCGCCGACCTTGTCGGGCACGCCGACGACGGTGATCTTGGCCTCGCTGCGGTCGTGCGCAACGCCGGAGATGATCGCTTGTTCCATGGTGGGGTCCTTCCGGACGTCTTCGCTCGAGACGACCCAGGTGCCGGGCCGGTCGCTGAACGACGACCGCACGTGGATCGGGATGTCGTTGCGGCGCGCGTACTCGACGCACCGCAGGTGGAGGATCTTGGCGCCGTTGGCCGTCATCTCCAGCGTCTCCTCGTAGGAGAGCCGCGGGATCTGCTTGGCGTTCGGCACGATGCGGGGGTCGGCGGTGAAGATGCCGTCGACGTCGGAGTAGATCTCGCAGACCTCGGCACCGAGGGCCGCCGCGAGGGCGACGGCGGTGGTGTCGGACCCGCCACGGCCGAGCGTGGTGATGTCCTTCGTGGTCTGCGAGACGCCCTGGAAGCCGGCGACGATCGCCACCGCACCCTCGGCGATGGCGGCCTGGAGGCGGCCGGGAGTGACGTCGATGATCTTGGCGCGTCCGTGCTCGGAGTCGGTGATGACGCCGGCCTGCGAGCCGGTGAACGAGCGGGCCTCCTGGCCCAGCGTGCCGATGGCCATCGCGAGCAGCGCCATCGAGATGCGCTCGCCGGCGGTGAGGAGCATGTCGAGCTCACGGCCGAGGGGCAGCGGCGAGACGTCGTTGGCGAGGTCGATCAGCTCGTCCGTGGTGTCGCCCATGGCCGACACGACCACGACGACGTCGTGGCCGGCCTTCTTGGTCGCGACGATGCGCTGGGCGACCCTCTTGATGCTGACGGCATCGGCAACGGAGGAGCCGCCGTACTTCTGCACGACAATGCCCACGGGAATTCCTCGGGATGAGTGGCTGACACGGCTGAGTTGACGGTTGGGCTGGCAGCACGGCGATGGGCTGACAGTCGGTGCTCAGTCTACCTGTTCGCCTTCCGTGACCGAGATGCATGAATTCCTGCCGAATTCTGGTGGCTCAGGGTGATCACCGATGCGAACTGTCCCCTGTTCCTGACAGAGTTCCACCATGCATCGTCAGATTGCCGGCAAGCTGACCGGCCGCGTCACCAAGTGGATCGTCCTCGTCGTCTGGCTCGGGCTCGCTTTCGGCCTCGGCGGACTCAGCGCCAAGCTCATCGACGTCCAGAACAACGAGGCGTCCTCGTGGCTGCCAGGGTCGGCGGAGTCGACCAAGGTCGTCGACCAGCTCTCCGACACCGTGAATCCCAACGACATCCCGACGCTCGTCGTCTACCACCGCAGCTCCGGCCTCACCGACGCCGACCTGACCGCCATGGACCAGCAGGCCCAGGAGATGGCGAAGATCAAGGGCGTCACCAAGCTCGGCGTGCTCTCACCCAACGCCGCGGCGGCGCTGAAGGCGCAGGGCCAACCCGTCCCGACGCTGGTGTCCAAGGACAAGGAGGTCGGCTACCTCTACCTGACCTTCAACTTCGGCAAGAACGGCTGGAACGACATCCCGGCGGCCGCCGACAAGATCCGCGACATCGCCACGATCGACGGCGTCAACGTCCACCTCGCCGGCTTCGGCGGGCAGGCGGCGGACTCGGCCGAGGCCTTCGAGGGCCTCGACACCAACCTGATCTTCATCACCTTGGCGGTGGTGATCGTGATCCTGCTCCTCACCTACCGGAGCCCCGTCCTGTGGTTGCTGCCGATCATCTGCGCCGGCTTCGCCTATGCGGTCTCGGCCGGCGTGGTCTATCTGCTCGCCAAGTACGCCGATCTCACCGTCAACGGACAGAGCCAGGCGATCCTGACGATCCTGGTCATCGGCGCGGGCACCGACTACGCCCTGCTGCTGGTCGCGCGCTATCGGGAAGAGCTCCGTCGCCACGAAGACCGGCACGAGGCGATGGCGTTCGCGCTGCACCGAGCCGCTCCGGCGATCCTCGCCAGTGCTGCCACCGTCGTGGTGAGCATGCTCTGCCTGTCCTTCGCCGAGCTCAACTCCACGGCCGGTCTCGGACCCGTGCTGGCGGTCGGCGTCGCGGTGACGTTCCTGGTCATGGTCACCCTGCTGCCCGCCCTGCTGGTCATCGTGGGTCGGTGGATCTTCTGGCCCAAGAGGCCCACGTTCGGCTCCCCCGAGCCCACCACCACGGGCCTGTGGGCCCGTGTGGGCGAGAGCATCCGCCCCCGCCCCCGGGTCGTGTGGACGGTCACCGCCGGACTGCTCGCGGTGGCGTGGCTGGGGCTGTTCCAGCTCAATGCCTCCGGCCTCACCACCGAGGACAGCTACACCAAGGAGTTCGACTCGGTCGTTGGCCAGAAGGTGCTCAACTCCCACGGGCTCGCCGACAACTCCAACACCGTCCAGATCACCGCCAAGTCCGATCGCATCAACCAGGTCGAGGACGCGATCGCCGGCATCGACGGCCTGGAGCCGCCCGGCGACGTCCGGCCCATCGGCGGCGGTCGCAGCTTCTTCGAGGCCACGATCTCCCACGACATCTCCTCGACGGCCGCGTTCACGACCGTCGAGGACACCCGCGCCGCCGCACACGGCGTCTCCGGAGCCGATGCACTCGTCGGCGGCGGATCCGCGTTCTACCTCGACACGAATGAAGCCTCCACCCGGGACCGTCAGGTCATCATCCCGATCGTGCTGGTCGTGGTGTTCGTGATCCTGGTGCTCCTCCTGCGAGCGCTGATCTCACCATTGATTCTCATCGGCACGGTCGTGCTCTCGTTCGGTGCCGCACTGGGCATCTCGTCGCTGCTGTTCCACTACGTGTTCGGCTTCGCCGGCACCGATCCCGGGTTCCCGCTGTTCGCGTTCGTGTTCCTGGTCGCGCTCGGCATCGACTACAACATCTTCCTGATGACGAGAGTCCGGGAGGAGACGATGAACTTCGACACCCGCCGGGGTTCGCTGATCGCGTTGTCGTCGACCGGTGGCGTCATCACGTCCGCCGGGCTCGTGCTGGCGGCGACCTTCCTGGTGCTCGGGACGGTCCCGTTGGTCTTCCTGGCCGAGCTCGGCATCGCGGTGGCGCTGGGCGTCTTGCTCGACACCATGATCGTCCGGTCGGTGCTGGTCACGGCGATCGACCTCGACCTGGGCAGCAAGATCTGGTGGCCGAGCAAGCTCGACCGCGGGTCCGACGACACCCCGCCGAGAGAACCGGATCACGCGGCCGAGGAGTCGCTCGTCTAGCAGCAGGGCCGATCAGCTCGCCACCGTCACTGCTCGATTTCCGTTTCCCCCATGCGCGTCACGATGGGATGCTGGACATCGGGGTGAGAGAGGCAAGACGGTGATCGAGGAGAAGTCCACCCCCGCGCGGGCCCGGGCTCAACGTGTCGACGCGCGCTCCAACGCGGAACGGATCGTGAAGGTGGCTCGAGGCGCGTTCCTCTCGGGCGCCTCGCCATCACTGGAGGAGATCGCCGCGACGGCCGATGTCGGCGTCGCCACCCTCTACCGGCACTTCCCGAACCGCGAGGCCCTGACCCGAGCCGCCTACCACGCGATCTTCGACGAGGAGATCATCCCGCAGCTCGCGCCCGCGGCGGTCCTGCCGGCATTTCGCGATGCCTTCATCGGCGTCTCGGTCCGGGTCATCGAGCTGTTGAGTGCGGCCCCGACATCGGATCTCGCCGAGCTGACGGCCGAGCTGATCCAGGACCACATCGACGTGTTCGCCGCGCTGCTCGAGGGAGCCCAGCAACAAGGTGACATCCGCACGGACCTCACGATCGACGACGTGCCGCACATCCTGGGGATGCTGGTCGTCGGTCTGGCGACCCCGAGCCTCGACGAAGCCAGCCGCGCGCGCTACCTCGCGCTCATGTTCGACGCGCTCAAGCCGGGCAACACCGGCGAGCTCCCGCCGCTGGCATAAGGCTCGCTCAGCCGGCCGAGATCGCCGTGCGGCCCTCGAACGCGCGGCCGAGGGTGAGCTCGTCGGCGTACTCGAGGTCGCCGCCGACCGGGAGGCCGCTGGCGAGCTTGGAGATGCGGAGCCCGAGCGTGGACAGCATGCGGATGAGGTAGGTGGCCGTCGCCTCGCCCTCGAGATTCGGGTCAGTGGCGATGATGACCTCGGTGACGGCACCGTCGTTCAGCCGTTGCAGCAGCTCCTTGATGCGGAGCTGGTCGGGGCCGATGCCGGCAATGGGCGAGATCGCCCCGCCGAGCACGTGGTAGCGACCCCGGAACTCGCGGGTGCGCTCGATGGCGACGACGTCCTTGCTCTCCTCGACCACGCAGATGACGCTGGGGTCGCGGCGCGGGTCGGCGCAGATGCGGCACTCCGTGTCGACGGTGACGTTGCCGCAGGTGCCGCAGAAGTGGACCTTGGCCTTGACCTCGGTGAGCACGGCGGCGAACCGCTTGACGTCGTCAGCGTCGGCGTCGAGGAGGTGGAACGCGATGCGCTGGGCACTCTTCGGACCGACACCGGGCAGACGCCCGAGCTCGTCGATGAGGTCCTGGATCACGCTGTCGTACACCTGGTCAGCCTAGTCGTCGCCACCCAGAAAACGGGCCAACATGTCGTGGCCATGGGCGGTGAGTATCGACTCGGGATGCATCTGCACGCCTTCGACCGGGTGTGAGCGGTGGCGCAGGCCCATGACCACCCCGGATGCGGTGCGAGCGGTGATGTCGAGGGCCGGTGGCACGGTGGCGGGATCGACGACGAGCGAGTGGTAGCGGGCGCACACCAGCGGTGATGGCAGGCCCGTGTACACACCGAGGCCGTCGTGGTGGACGAGCGACGGCTTGCCGTGCACGACTTCCGGAGCGCGGACGATGGCTGCCCCGTACGCCTCGCCGATCGCCTGGTGGCCGAGGCACACGCCCAGCGTGGGGGTGATGGGCCCGAGCCGCCGGACGACGTCGACGCTGATGCCGGCATCGGTGGGGGTGCCGGGGCCGGGCGAGATGATGACGTGGGTCAGCTCGCCGCGCTCACGGGCGGCCACCAGCTCGTCGACGCCGACGGCATCGTTGCGCACCACTTCGGCACTCGCGCCGAGCTCCCGCACGTACTGCACGAGGTTGTAGACGAACGAGTCGTAGTTGTCGATGAACAGCACCCGGGCGTGCGTCACCCCACGCAAGGGCGAGTCGGCGTCCTCGAGCGACGTGGCGGTGGCGGAGTCACCGCTCCCGCTTCGGAGCGAGGTGGTGAGGGGGCCGGCAGGCCACGAGCCGATGCCCTCGATGGACGCGACCGGAACGACGCCGCGCAGCGCATTGGTGACGAACACCTCCGTCGCCCGCGCGACGTCGTCGGTCGTGAGGCGGCGCTGGATGACCGGGATACCGGCCTCCAGCAGCTGGTCGATGACGCGGGCACGTGCGGTGCCGGGGAGGATCCGCCCGTCGAGGGGCGGTGTGTGCACGCCGTCGTCATGCACGAGGAAGACGCTGGCACGGCCGGTCTCGAGCACGCTCCCGTCGTCGTCGAGCACGAGCACGTCCCCATCGTGTCGGGCGCTGCCCGGTCGCCCGTGCTGGGCGAGCGCACGCCGATCGGTCCACTTGTGCTGGCCCAGCCCGCCCACGATGACCCGCGGGACGAGGACCCACGCGTCGGCATCGTCGAGGATCGGGCGCGCCGTCATCCGGACGAGGACATCGGTGCCGAGCGGCACGGCGTCGATGCGCAGCCGGTGGCGACCGGGCAGGCCTTCGGCCTTGCGATGCACCGCCTCCTCGAGTCCGGCACGGACGGTCTGGCCGTAGACCGCTCTGACCGACGAGTCGAGCCTCGCGACATGCGCCTCGACGTCGCTCGCCACGCCGTCGACGACGAGCACCGTGTCGAAGATGCCGAGCGACAGGTCGGCGCGATCGACACGCGCCTCGACCGCGACATGGGGAGGCACCGTCTCATCCGGTGCTTCGGCCGCCAGGTCGAGTCGCCCACCGACGGCCTCGATCAACGGCCGCGCCTTGACGAAGCACTCGGCAAGCTCGCCCTCCGGTGTCGAGTCCGCGACGATGCCGCCGCCGACGCCAAGCCACACGCGGTCACCGGAGATCTCGAACGTGCGGATCGCGACGTTGAGCTCGAGCCCCGCCGCGGCGCTGACGTGCCCGATCGCACCGGTGTAGGCCTCACGCGCCGTGGGTTCGAGCTCGGCGGCGATCTCCATCGCCCGCACCTTGGGCGCTCCCGTGACCGATCCGGGCGGGAAGGTGGCGCGCAGCAGGTCGGAGTCGGTGACGTCGGGCCCGAGGTGGCCGACGACGTCGGAGACCAGGTGCCAGACGGCGTGCCGCTCGGCCCGGACGAGGGCCGGCACCCGCACGCTGCCGGGTGTGCAGACGCGACCGAGGTCGTTGCGCATGAGGTCGACGATCATCACGTTCTCGGCCCGGTTCTTCGCCGACGCCGTCAGCTCGTCGGGGTCGGAGTCGAGGGGTGCCGTGCCCTTGATCGGCGAAGAGAGGACCTCGTCGCCCGTGCGTCGCAGGAACAGCTCGGGCGAGAAGCTCGCGACCGCGCCCTCCGGAGCGTCGACGAACGCGGCGTAGGCCGGGGCCAGGGCCTCGACGCCGGCGCAGAACAGGTCGAGCGGATCGCCCGCGAACGGCGCCTCGAGCCTCGCGCAGAGATTGACCTGGAAGATGTCGCCGGCGCGGATGTGCTCGAGCGCGCGAGCGACGGACGCCGTGTGCGCGTCGGGCGACGGCGTCATGGCGAACGTGCCGACGCTGAACTCCGCCGGCCCGGCCGGCTCGGCCAGCGCGTCGAGCACGTCGGTGTCGTCGAGGTCCCGCTGGCGGGGGTGCCGGGCCGCGGGCGGCGAGGTGGGCAGAGCCTCGAGCCACCACACGCCGTCGGTGAGTCGGAGCACCCGGTCGTAGAACGCGACCCTCGCGTGTGGCTGCGGCACGGGCCGGTCCGCGGGCGGCGGCAGCTCTTCGACGAGGCGACCGAGCTGATAGCCCCACACCCCGATCCAGCCTCCGCCGAACACACCGCTCTGGGTGGCGGCCGGCAGGTCGACGTCGTCGAACGGGTGCCCGTCGAGGACCCGGACCGGGTCGAAGGCGATCAGCGCCTCGCCGTGGTGCCAGTCGCCGATGAGTGCCACGAGGCGGTCGCGACCGCGGAAGCGGCGCAGGACCTCGACCGGTTCGAGCCCGATGTCGAGGCGGATCCGACGGACGTCAGTCGCCAGACTGGTCGTCAATGACCTGCGCCCCCAGCTCGCGGGACAGGAGCTGCTCGGGCGCATCGACGTCGACGACCGGGTCGTCGGGGTGAGCCCCGGCATCAGGATCGTCGGCGACCGCACCGGGCTGGGTGTCGCGCATGGCGTTGCGGACGGCGTCGGGGGACGTGATGCCGCGACGTTCGGGCGTTGCGGCGTCCTCCGCCTCCTCGGGCTGCGCCTCGGCGGGCTGGCCCTCCTGGGACTGGCCCTCCGCGGGTGGAACCGTGTCCGAGCGGCTCGGTGTCGGTCGGACTCGACGACTCCGCGGCGGGGGTCTCGTTGCGGGCCGGGTCGGCACTGGGGTCGACGATGTGCTCGATGCGCCACGTGACGCCGAGGACGTCGTGCAGGGCTTGCTGCACGTACTCGTGCGATCGGCTGCTGACGAAGGAGTCGCGGGCGCCGGCATTGACCAGCCCGAGGGTGAGGGTGTCGTTCTCCAGCGAGACGACCTGGGCGTTCTGGCTGAGCATGACCCAGGTGAACCGCCGCAGCTCCTTGACGCGGTCGAGCACGCCGGGCCACAGGCGGCGGACGTCGGCGATGCCGAGGCTGCCGGGGATCTGGGTGGTCTCCGATGAGTCAGCAGTCGAGGCGACCTCGGGAATCAGCTCCGGCTCTTGCTCTGGCGGGACCGGGGCTGCCGGCTCGGCGGCGGCCTCGGGCTCGGCCGCCGGCTCAGGCTCGGCGGCAGCGGGTGGCGCGTCGGCGGCCTTCGTCGGCGCAGGCTCGGCCTTCTTCGGTGCCGGCTCGGCAGCCGGCTTCGGTGCGGGCTCGGCGGCCGGCCTCGGTGCGGCCTCCGCGGCCGGGACGTCGATGCTGAGGCGGCGCTCGAGGCGATCGAGCCGGGCCGAGAAGCCCAGCGAGGTGTGGTCGGCGCCAGGCACCAGGATGCGGGCGCACATCAGCTCGAGCAGCAGTCGAGGAGCGGTGGCACCGCGGAAGTCGACGAGCGTGGTGTTGACGACCTCCGCCGCGCGGGTGAGCTCGGACGGGCCGAACCCGGCGGCCTGGCTGCGCAGGCGCTCGGCCCGGTCGCCCGGCACCTCGAGCAGTCCGGTCGTCAACGCATCGGGGACGGCCGCCACGATCACGAGGTCGCGCAGGCGTTGGAGCAGATCCTCGGCGAACCGGCGTGGATCCTGGCCGGACTCGATGACCTTGTCGACGACACCGAACACCGTGGACCCGTCGTCGGCCGCGAACGCGTCGATGGCTTCGTCGAGCAGGGAGTCGGGTGTGTAGCCGAGCAGCTGCACGGCGAGGTCGTAGGTGACGCCGTCGGGGCCGGCGCCGCCGAGCAGCTGGTCGAGGACGCTGAGGGTGTCGCGCACCGACCCTGCGCCGGCGCGCACCACGAGCGGCAGGGCGTTGGGCTCGAGCGTGACGCCCTCGCTGTCGCACAGCTTGAGCAGGTAGTCGCCGAGCAGCTTGGGCGGCACCAGGCGGAACGGGTAGTGGTGCGTGCGCGACCGGATGGTGCCGATGACCTTGTCGGGCTCGGTGGTGGCGAAGATGAACTTCAGGTGCGGCGGCGGCTCCTCGACCAGCTTGAGCAGCGCGTTGAAGCCCTGCGAGGAGACCATGTGCGCCTCGTCGATGATGTAGACCTTGTAGCGGCTGCTGACCGGGGAGAAGAACGCGCGTTCGCGCAGGTCACGGGCGTCGTCGACGCCGCCGTGGCTGGCGGCGTCGATCTCGATGACGTCGAGGCTGCCCGGGCCGTTGCGGGCGAGGTCGCGGCAGCTCTGGCACTCACCGCACGGCTCGGCGACCGGCGCCTTCTCGCAGTTGAGGGCGCGGGCGAGGATGCGGGCGCTCGTGGTCTTGCCGCATCCGCGCGGGCCCGAGAACAGGTAGGCGTGGTGGACGCGGTTGGCCGCCAGCGCGTGCCGCAGCGGTTCGGTGACGTGGTCCTGCCCGATGACCTCGGCGAAGGTCTCCGGCCGGTACCGGCGGTACAGGGCTAGGGGTGCATCCACGGGTAGAGCCTAACGACGAAGGCGGACAGCGGTCGACGACGGTTCGTTGCCTGCCGCGACCCGGCGCACTAGCGTCGTGAGCATGATTGCGCGCATGTGGCGGGGATGGGTACACAGCGACCGGATCGAGGAGTACGTCGACATCGTCGAACGCACCGGGATGACCGAGTACCGGGCCACGCCCGGCAACCTCGGCGCCCAGCTGCTGACTCGCGACCTCGGCGACGGACGCACCGAGCTGATCACGCTCAGCTGGTGGGGCGACCTCGACGAGATCCGGGCGTTCGCGGGCGACGACATCGGGCTGGCGAAGTACTACCCCGAGGACGACGAGTTCCTCGTCGATCGGGAGACCACCGTCTCCCACTTCGAGGTCGCGCCGGACTGGACTGCGCCGACGCCTACGCCTTGACGAGGGCGTGCTCGCGCAGCCAGGTGTCGATCACCCGGTACGCCTCGGCCCGCGGCTTCTCGTTGGACAGGAAGACGTCGTGGCGGGCGCCGTCGATGGGCACGGCAGTGACGGCATGGCCGAGGCATCCGGACCACCGGGCGATCTGACGGGTGTCGAGCACGGCGTCGAGCTCGTCGATCTCGGGCGACCACGCCGCGGCCGAGCGACTGCGGACCGAGCGCAGCACCAGCGACGGCACCCCGATGTCGAGCCCCTTGTGAAGGCGGGCGTGACCCCGGCGGATGGCGTTGATCCAGCCGTAGGTGATCGGGAATCCGCCGATCGGCTTCCACTCGGTGTCGTAGTCCCAGGCGCCGTGGGCACTGGAGTGCAGGCTGCTGCCGTAGGCGTCTGACCTGGGGAGCTTGAGCGGCTCGAACGGCCGGATCTTCGCCATCACCCGGAACATCTGCGTGCCCCAGCTGCGCATCCACTTCCTGCCCTGGAGGTCGAACCACGGGCTGTTCAGCACCAGGCCACTGATTCCGGCCCCCACCGAACCGCCGGGCCCGGCGTTGAGGCGGTCGAGCCAGAGCGGGAGCACCAGGCCGCCGGTCGAGTGGCCGGAGAGCAGCACCGGTGCGTCGCCGGTCTCGTGTCGGACGGCGGCCAGCGAGCGGGTGAGCTCCTCGTCGTAGAACGCGAGGTCGGAGACGTAATGCGCCGTCTGGCCGGGGCGGCGCGATCGTCCGCACTTGCGCAGGTCGAGCGCGAAGAACGCGAACCCGCGCTCGGTGAAGAAGTCCGCGAGCGCGGTGTTGAAGAAGTAGTCGGTGAAGCCGTGGACGTAGAGCACGGCGCCGGTCGGGTCGGTCGGCGGCTCACGGCGCACGAGCGTGCCCACGATCGGCCCCTCGCCGTCAGGATCGTCACCGAGATCGAGGATCTGCTGCTGATAACCCTCACCCAGGATGTCGGGCTGCCAGTCGGCCATGTCCTCACCTCATTCGATGACCTCCGCAGGATACGTGCGCACTCTTCCTCCCCAGGAGACCACCCGTGGCACTGGACGGTCATGGTGCTAGCCACAGTGTGTGTGGGTGCCCGGGGTGGCACCATGAATCTCGTGCGTGAGACCGTGCTCATCGTCGATGACCATGCTGAGTTCCGGGCATCCGCACGAGCATTGCTCGAGGCCGAGGGATTTGATGTCATCGGTGACGCCGCGGATGGCGCCGAGGCGGTCGAGGCAGCCGCTCTGCTCAAGCCACGACTCGTCCTGCTCGACATTCAGCTTCCCGGCGAGGACGGGATCGCGGTCGCGGAGCAGCTGGAAGGACTCCCGGACCCACCGATGGTCGTGTTCATCTCGAGCCGAGAAGCGTCAGCCTATGGACCTCGCCTGACGAACAGCTCAGCCAGAGGGTTCATCCCCAAGAGCAGCCTGTCCGGTCAGGCACTCGCCTCCCTCATCGGCTGAGCGCGTTCATGCGACGGCGAGCTTTCCTGTTCTGGCCGGCGGGTGTCGCCCTGGGTGTGGCTGCGGAGTGGGTCGCATTCGCATGGGACGCACCATCCTCCTGGCTGCCCGACCTCGCGGTGGGCTGGGCCTTCATCGCGTTCGGGCTCGCCGCCAGGACTCTGCGGCCCGACAACAACGCCGGCTCACTCATGGCCGCCACGGGATTCACGTGGTTCCTCGGAAACTTCGCCGGCGCGAACATTGATCTCGTCGCGTGGGTGGGATCCCACACGACGTACGTCCACCGCGGCTTCCTCGTGCATCTCCTGCTCGCGTACCCCGTCGGCCGCCTGCTCGGGCGCAACGAACGAGTCGCCACCGCGGTCGGCTACGTGGTCGCCTTCCTCACGCCGGTCTGGTCGAACGACATCCTGGCCATCGTCTTCGCGACCCTGCTGCTGGCAGAACGAGCCATCACGTATCGGCGACTCGCGGGCCCTCTCCGACGGGCACGGCTCTTCTCGCTGCGAGCCGTGGTGGGGGTCAGCTCGATCGTCATCGGCACCGCAGTCGCGAGCATGGTCGCCGGTCCGGCAGCCGACCGTCCAGCGCTCCTCACCTATCAGGTTGCCCTCGTCGCCATCTGCGGAACCATGCTCATCTGGCTCCGGGTCGCTCCGTGGGAGCAGGTGACCGTCACCGATCTCGTCGTCGAGCTCGGCGAGAAGGACTCCGGAACCATCCGCGGTGAGCTCTCGAGGGCGCTCGCAGACCCTTCGCTGGAAGTGGGCTACTGGGACACCGCCTCAGACGAGTTCCTCGATGCCCAAGGCCGACCACTGTCATACCCAGATGAACGGTCTGAACGCCGGGTGACGATCGTCAAGCGTGGGGACCAGCCCGTCGCCGCCCTCATTCACGACCGGGCTGAGCTGGACAACCCCGGGCTGCTCGAAGCCGTGTCGGCCGCAACGCAGCTGGTGGGTACGAACGCCGGGTTACAGGTGGAGCTGCGGCGCCAGGTGGCGGAGCTCGCCGCCTCTCGCCGGCGGATCCTTGCGGCCGAGGACGATCAGCGCAGGCGTCTCGAGGGGCGTCTGCGCAAGGGTGCGGAGCAGCGGCTCGAACGGATGGCCGACACCCTCCGCCGCGTCATGGACCAGGGGGACGAGGGGCTGACCAAGGATCGGATCGCCGCGGCCGCACACCAGCTCGACAGCACGCTCACCGACATGCGGAGACTCGCAGGCGGCCTGCATCCGCGCACGCTGTCCGAGCGTGGCCTGGCTCCAGCCCTGACGACCGTGGCGGGCGGCTTTCCGATCCCCGTGATCCTCGACGTGCCCGGAGAACGGATGCCCGAGCGCGTCGAGTCCGCCGCCTACTACGTCTGCACCGAGGCGCTGGCCAACGTCGCGAAGTATGCCCGCGCTTCGGTCGTCCACGTGTCCGTGACCCACACCGACGAGCTCGCCACGGTGACGGTCGCCGACGACGGAGTGGGTGGTGCCGACCCGACACGCGGCACCGGCCTCCGGGGCCTCGCCGACCGGGTGGAGACCCTGGGCGGCACCTTCGCCGTGCGTAGCGTCCATGGCGGCGGGACGCGGCTGACAGCCGAGATCCCTCTCCACGGCGATCCGGCCTGAGCTGGGAGAGTGGCCCTCACGAGATCTTCTTCCAGGTCTTGGAGAAGCACACGAACGCGTCGCCTTGATCCATGGGTGGGACCGGTGTGAGATCGAGGTTGCCCTTGCCGTCCCGCGACATGGTGACCGTGGAGTCGGTGTTGTAGGCGTTGCTGTGGAAGGTGATCCTCTTGCCGACGACCGCGTAGGTCCCGGTCTCGAAACAGCCGCCCTTCATGGTGCCGTCCTTGAGCGTGATCGTGTTGACGATCGGGTAGCCGGTGTCGGTGTCGCCCGCCTTGTCGGCATCCGCCTGGGTGAGGACATATCGATAGGTGCCGTTCAGGTAGGCGGGCACTGCACCAGCGGTGGTGTCCTGGACGGACGCCTTCCCGGTGCAACCATCGGGAATCGCGGGACGGGGTCGTGCCTGCGTGGATCGCTTCAGTGCACGGATCTCGCTGATCAGCGCCTTGGTCTCCGAGTCCCGTTCGAGGCTCGCATAGACGGGTGCGAAAGCCTTCGCGAGAGCACCGAGGTCGGCATCAGACGCATTCGCCATGCGTCCACCGGCGTCGCAGACCTTCTGGATCAGTGTGTCATCGCGGTCCGCCAAGGCCTTCGCATCGCCGGCGGCGTCCTCAGCGGCCTGCCGCAGCCAGCCGCGCTGCTGATCGGTGAGGTCCTTGAACCGGCTCGGATCCGCCAGCAGGACGTCCGTCTGCGGCCACAGGTTCACATTGGCGGTGACGTACGGAGCAGATTGGAGCCACGCAGGATTCCCTTGGTAGAGATGAAGACCCAGCTCGAATCCACCAAGCTTTCCGGCCTGGAGCGCATCGGCTCGCGTGTGCCCGAAGACCTCCGCGGGCGTCGCTCCGAGTGCCTTGATCGACGCTTCCTGGGACTTCGACGGGAAGGTGCCGAAGGTGGTTCCGCGCCAGTCTGACGGACCTCGCAGGGGCTTCTCGACTCCGATCGGCTTGCGCATCGCGTCAGGGACGACCCCCAGTCCGACGACCCCGAGCGACTCGACTCCTTGCATCATCCTGCGGACCATCGTGCTGCTGATCACCGCGTCCTGGAGCTCGTAGCTGTCCACCAGCATGGGCGCCGTCATGGCCTGGAAGCTCGTGACGTCCAGGGTGTCGAAGACCCGGGATCCCACCCAGCCCAGGTCCACCTTGCCGGCTGCCACAGATCGCACCACTTGACGCTCGGCGTCAGGGTCGAAGTCCCCCCACTCGTTCTCGGGCTTGATGCGGACCTCTCCCCCAGACAGCTTGGCGACCCGGTCGGCGAAGTGCTCGACGGCAGGCTGATGACTCATCTGGCTCGAGGTGTTGGCCATCGTGAGCACGATCGTTGTTCCGGAACCGCCCGCCTTGTCACCGCCCGAGCAAGCCCCTACCAGCATGGATGTGGTGACTGCGAGGACCAGCATCGCGGCCGGCTTCCGAGTGGTCATCGATCTCATGGCGGATCCCACTTTCGTCTAGAGCAAGACTGACGCTAGAAGCGATCCCGTGCGGCCACATCGTGGATGACCGAAGCATGCACAGCGGCGACCACGGAGGCCGCATTGTGGCCACCACTGAGGCCACGGCTCGCGTGCCACAATCAGGTGGTGGCCTCGCGCTGGGCGAACCTGCAGCACGCGGGCCGGCTCGGCGCCGGAGTCCTCGCAGGTGTCGCCGGTCTGGCGGTGTTCGTTCTGCCCCAGCCCACCGAGCAACCGCCGTCAAGCCATGCCGGACAGTCCCTCGCAGCCGCCACGCTCTTCGTGACCGCCGGTCTGGGACTCACCGTCGTCGGCCTGGTGACGTCACGTACTCGGAAGACGCCGCACCTGGGCGACCTGGCGATCCTCGCCGGATTCCTGTGGTTCGCGCCCGTCTGGGTGGGCTGGCATGGCGGACCTGTCCTCGTCCGCAGCCTCGGCATGGTGGCCTCGGCGTTCGCGGTTCCCGTCATCCTCCACGTCGTTCACGCGTTTCCCCATGGTCGGGGCGGCCGGCCGGCCGCATCCGCGCTGATCACGGCCGTCTATGCCGAGGCCGCACTGTCTGCTCTCGTGCTGGCTGTCGTCCGCGATCCGTTCTACGACCCGAGCTGCTGGAACAACTGCACAGACAACGTCTTCCTCCTTCACTCGATGCCGGGACTCGCTCACGCAACCCAGGTGACTGATCACTGGTTCGTTGCGCTGGCCGCGACTGCGTTCGCCGGAATGTGCGCCTGGAGGATCGCCACGGCCTCGGGACGCGGCCTTCGGACCGTCATCCGGGTGGCCGGTCCTGGCATCGTGCTGGCCTTGGCCATCGCTGCTCATGCCGTCACGCTCCTGATCAGGCCGATGGAAGAGGTGTCCAACCCGGCCTTCCTGAGCATCTTCCTGATCAGCTGTACGGCGGCCATTCTGCTGTCCGTTGGTTTGATCTCGCTCGAGATACGCACCCGTGCGCAGCGACGTGCTGTCGCACACATCGGGTCGAGCCTCGGCGAGATGTCCGGCCGCGGTTCGCTTGCTTCCGCTCTGAGGGCGGCGGTGGGAGACCCAGACCTGGAGGTGGCCTACTGCCTCCCCGGCTCGAACCGCTTCGTGGATGCGAACGGCAAGCCCGTGCCCGAGCCCGCTGCTTCGCCAGGGCGCACCGTCACCTCGGTCGTCCGGGGCGGGCAACGAATCGCGGTGTTGTCGCACACGGCGGCGCTCTCCGAGCTTGAGCGGCAGATCGGTGCAGCCGTACGGCTGGGTCTGGAGAACGAGCGACTCCAGGCGGAGGTCCTCGCTCGCCTGGAGGAGCTCCGAGCCTCCCGTGCACGCATCGTGGAGACCGGAGACGCCGAGCGCCGACGCATCGAACGAGACCTCCACGACGGTGTCCAGCAGAGACTCCTCGCGCTCTCGTATGACATCCGGCTGGCGCACACGCAGGCGGAGGCGGACGGGGATGCGCCCACGGCACTGCTGCTTGCCACCGCTGAGGACGAGGCGCTCAACGCCCTCGGCGAGCTCCGCGACCTCGCCCACGGGATCTACCCCGCGATCCTCGGCGAAGCAGGTCTCGGACCTGCGCTGGCGACGCTCGCCGACGCCGCCTCGATACCTGTGGAGATCATCGCCGACGTCGAGTCGACTCGATACGCCGAACCCATCGAGACCGCCGTCTATCTCACGGCCGTCGAAACGGTCGAGGACGCTGCCGGCAGGAACGCTGGATACGCTGCGATCAGCGTCGTCGAAGCGGATGGACGTCTCTGCATCACTGTCGAGGACGACGGCAGGAGCCGCACCTCTTCGATGGTGCAGGTCGCGGACCGGGTGGGAGCGGTTGGCGGAACCCTGAGTGTGCAACCGACGAGTCTGAGAGCGGAGTTCCCGTGCGAGTAGTGGTGGCCGACGACACGATGCTCACTCGGCAAGGCCTCGTGCGGCTGCTGGGTGAGGCCGGTGTCGACGTCGTCGCCGAGGCAGAAGACGCGGAGAACCTGCCACGGATCGTCCGCTCGACCCTTCCCGACGTGGTCCTCGTGGACATCCGGATGCCACCGACGTTCACTGACGAGGGCTTGGTCGCCGCTCAGGCCATCCGCGCCGAACACCCCGAGATCGGTGTGCTCGTGCTGTCCCAATACGTCGAACCCACGTACGCCATGCGCCTCCTCCAGGACCAACCCGAACGGGTCGGATATCTCCTGAAGGATCGGGTCTTCGACATCGCGACAGTCGTGGATGCGCTGAGGCGCATCATGGACGCCGAGACGGTGATCGACCCGACGATCGTGTCTCGTCTCGTCGGACGGCAGCGTCGCGACAACCCGCTGTCGACCCTCACGGAGCGGGAACGTGAGGTGCTCGAGCTCGTCGCCGAAGGCCTGACCAATCATGCGATCGCCACTCGACTGCATGTGACTGACCGAACCGTCGAGGCGCACATCACCCAGGTGTTCCGCAAGCTCGGATTGTCCGAGTCGCACGATGAGCACCGCCGTGTCCTCGCCGTGCTGACGTTCCTGCGTACCTGACAGTTGACCGGGGTCCCAGAATGGGCACGTGGACGAGACGAGGGACACCCAGCGATCGCTCGACCTCGCCCTGCGCGTGGGCGAGATGCTGCTGTCGAACGGCGCCGGCGCGGCCGACGTCACAGCCACGATGTCGTCGGTCTGCCAGTTCCTCGGACTGCGCAACGTCCTCGTCGACGTCACGTTCACGACGCTCACGCTGAGCTACGACACCGGCGTCGACCAACCCGTCATCACCATGCGGCGCCAGGTCACGCACCGCGAGAGCGACTACGCCGACCTCACGGCGGTCGATCACCTGGTGTCGGACCTGATCAACGAGGAGATCACCCGGGAGGAGGCAGCGGCGCAGATCCTGCAGCTCTCCTCCTCCGGTCACCCGACACCCCGGTGGGCGGTCACCGTGAGCTGGGGCGTCACCGCCACCGGCGTGGCCCTGCTGCTCGGCGGCGACTGGGTCGTGATGCTGCTCGCAGCCGTCTCGGGTGCCGCGCTCGAGGTGCTCCAGCGCCGGCTCGAACGGCTCCGGCTGCCGTTCTTCTACTCACAGGTCGCGGGCGGGTTGCTGGCCACCACCTTGGCCGTCGGGGTCGCCGCCACCCCGGTACCGATCAACCCGTCGCTGGTCGTGACGGCGAGCATCGTCATGCTGCTCGCCGGGCTCGGCTTCATCGGCGCGTTCCAGGACGCCCTCACGGGCTTCTATGTCACCGCCAACGCCCGGATCCTCGAGGTCATGTTCGCGACCGTGGGCATCATCGTCGGCGTCAGCGGCGGCCTGGGGCTTGGACGGTGGATGGGCGTCGACGTCCTGGTCGACCCGGACCTCTCCGCGGACCTCTCCAACCTGGCGAGCGTGATCATCGGATCGGCCATCACGGCCGCGGGATTCGCGTTCTCGGCGTACTCGCCGACGCGCATCCTCGCGCCGATCGCGCTCATCGGCGGGCTTGGCGGCGGGATCTCCTTCGCGCTGGTCGAGGCCCAGGTCCACCGCGCGGCAGCCGCAGGGATCGCGGCCTTCGTGATCGGCTTCGTGAGCTACACGGTGGCCGGCCGCGGCCGGGTCCCCCCGCTGGTCATCGTCGTCTCGAGCATCGTGCCGCTGCTGCCGGGCCTGTTGATCTACACCTCGTTGACGCTCCTCGCAGCGGAGAACTTCACCGGCATCGTCGCGATGATCACGGCCATCGCGGTGGCCCTGATGCTCACCGCAGGCGTCATCCTCGGCGAGTACGTCGCCCAGCCGCTGCAACGTGAGGCACGCCGACTCGAGCGCCGCCTCTCCGGGCCACGCCTCGTCGGACCGATCCGGATCCGCCACGCTCGACGATCGCGTCGTTCCAAGGAGTCCTGACCTCCCCGAAATCGCTGCGCAGACGCCGCGGCGAGTGCGATGATCAGGCCCGATGGCGGAACGGTCGTCATCTCGCAGGAGGGACATGAAGGGCCGGCTGGCGCGTCGTATCGGGGCAGTAGTCGCCGTGCCCATCTTCGCCCGCCTCGGCTTCCATCTCCGCCGGCTCGCCGGCGACGTCAACCCGGCGTTCTTCCTCCGGCTCTTCGTCGGCCTCGGCACCTTGGTCCTGATCGCGGCCGTGCTGGTCGCGGTTGCCGAGGGGCCGCGCGACTCCGTCGGAGGCTTCCTCGGGGCGGTCGGCAAGAGCTTCTACTGGGCGGTCACGGTCGTGATGGGCTCGGGTGACGCCTCCTACGTCACGACCGTGCCGGGCTACATCATCAGCTGGCTCCTGGTCGCCGTCGGCGTGGCCATCGTCGGCATCATCACCGCCACACTCGTCGGCTTCGTCATCGACTTCATCCTCAAGGAGGGCCAGGGCATGGGTGCATCCGGTTACCACGACCACATCGTCGTCTGCGGCTGGAACTCGACCGCGCGCGACCTGATCGCCGAGCTCAGCACGGACGAATACACCACCAAGGTCGTCGTCATGCACAACGCGGACAAGAACCCGGCCGGAAGCGGCGTCTACTTCGTCAACGGCGACATCACCGACGCCGAGGACCTGCAGCGCGCCGGCATCGAGGACGCCATGGCGGCGATCATCTGCCCGGCCGACTCCAGCAACGACGCCGACATGCGATCGATCCTGTGCGTCCTGGCGATCGAGGCGATCGCCCCGCAGGTCCGCACCGTCGTGGAGGTGAACAACCCCAGCCACGTGGATCACTTCCACCGTGCCAACGTCGACGAGGTCGTGGTGACGTCGCGGATCGCGTCGCGGCTGCTGGCCCGGACCTCGCTCTACCCCGGTCTCGCCGAGATCGTCACCGACATCGTGTCCGGCGGCAAGGGATCGGAGCTGTACCGCGTCGCGATCCCCGACGAGTTCGTCGGACTGTCGCTGGACGAGCTGTCGGCGAGGCTGCGCAGCGAGCACAGCGCCACGCTGCTGGGCGTCAACCGCGACGGGATCGCCTACGTGAACCCGCCGACCGACTTCCGGCTGGAGACGGGCGACGACGCCGTGGTCGTGGCCGAGTCGCTCGGAACGCTGGCTCCGCTCAAGCTGCAGCACGACTGACGTCGGGCCGCTCGGCGCCGGGTGATATCAAGTACTCGGGGTCGATCACGGGCAAGGAGCCGCATGAGACTGCACCTGACGGACGACGACGTCGCGTTCCGCGACGAGATGCGGACGTTCTTCACGACGAAGGTCCCCCAAGACATCCGCGACACGCTTGCCGCTCGGCGCGAGCTCAGCAAGGACCAGATGGTCACGTCCATGCAGACGCTGAACGCCGCCGGCCTCGCCGTGCCGGGCTGGCCGGTCGAGTGGGGTGGACAGGACTGGAGCCCGCTGCGCCGGCACATCTGGAGCGTCGAGATGCAGCTCGCCTGCGTCCCTCCGCCGCTCGCGTTCAACGCCGGGATGATCGGACCGGTCATCGCGGCCTTCGGCTCGCAGGAGATGAAGGAACGGTTCCTGCCGGCCACGGCCAACCTCGACATCTGGTGGTCGCAGGGGTTCTCGGAGCCCGATGCGGGGTCCGACCTCGCCTCGCTGCGCACGACCGCCGTCCGTGACGGTGAGGAGTACGTCGTCAACGGCCAGAAGACCTGGACGACGCTCGGCCAGTACGGCGACTGGATCTTCACGCTCGTCCGCACGGATCCCGAGGTGAAGAAGCAGGCCGGCATCTCGATGCTGCTCATCGACATGACCTCGCCCGGGGTCACCGTCCGTCCGATCGAGCTGATCGACGGCGGCCACGAGGTCAACGAGGTGTTCTTCGAGGAGGTCCGGGTCCCGGCCGAGAACCTGGTCGGCGAGGAGAACAAGGGGTGGGACTACGCCAAGTTCCTGCTCGGCAACGAGCGCGTCGGCGTGGCTCCGGTCGGCACGATCAAGCGCCTCGTCGCGGCGGCCAAGGACCGGGCCAAGACCGCCGGACCGGGTGGATCCTCGCTCCTCGACGACCCGCTGACCGCCGCTCGCATCGCCGAGCTGGAGAACGAGCTGCTGGCCCTCGAGCTCACCGCCCTGCGTGTGGTCGCGCACTCGGCCGAGGGCAAGCCGCATCCCGCGTCGTCCGTGCTCAAGCTGCGCGGCTCCGAGCTGCAGCAGGCCGCCACCTCGCTGTTCGTCGACCTCGGCGGACCGCTCTCACTGGCCTCGGGCGCCGGTGACGACAGTGACGTCCCGGACTGGATCCGCGTCGCGGGCCCGAAGTACCTCAACCTCCGCAAGGCCACGATCTACGGCGGCTCCAACGAGGTGCAGCGTCAGATCATCGCCGGCTCGATCCTGGGACTGAGGTAGCCATGGACTTCACACTCGATGCCGAGCAGGAAGCCCTGCGCGATGCCGTGCGCGGCCTCCTGGGCAAGGCGTACGACACGTCCGAGACCCGCCGAGCCGTCGTCGGCGAGGATCCCGGGTTCAGCGACAAGACCTGGTCGCAGCTGGCCGAGATGGGCGTCCTCGGACTGCCCTTCGCCGAGGCCGACGGCGGCATGGAGGCCGGACCGGTCGAGGTCTCGATCGTGGCCGAGGAGATGGGCAAGGTCATCGCTCCCGAGCCGTTCGTCGAGGTGGTCATCCTGGCCGGTGGCCTCGTGGCGGCGGCCGGCACCGACGAGCAGCGCGCCGACGTGCTCGGCCGCGTCGCCGAGGGTCAGCTCGTGCTGGCGGCCGCGCTCTCCGAGCCGGGCGCGCGATGGGACCTGTCCGGTGGCGGCGTCACGGCCGCACAGGACGGCGACGCCTGGACGCTCTCCGGAGTCAAGGAGCCCGTGCTCCACGGCGCCCGGGCCGATGCGCTCGTCGTGAGCGCCGCGACGCCGGCCGGCACGGGACTGTTCCTCGTCGAGGGTGACGCAGCGGGAATGACCCGCTCGGGCTACCGCACCTTCGAGGGTGGCCGAGCCGCGCACGTCGCGTTCGACGGCACTCAGGCCACTCCGCTCGGCGACGTGACCACCGACCAGGCATCACTCATCGACGACGTCGTCGCCCGCGCGCAGGTGGCGTACTGCCACGAGGCGGTCGGCGCGATGGACACCGCGTTGAAGCTGACGGTCGAGTACCTCAAGACCCGCAAGCAGTTCGGCGTCACGCTGAGCACGTTCCAGGCGCTCACGTTCCGCGCCGCCGACCTGTACGTGTCGCTGGAGCTCGTCCGCAGCACCGTGATGTGGGCGACGCTCGTGCTCCTCGACGAGCCCGAGCGTGCTCGCGAGGCGGCCGCGCGCGCGAAGCTGCAGGTCTCCACGGCCGGACGCCACATCGGCGAGGAGGCCATCCAGCTGCACGGCGGCATCGGCATGACAGCCGAGTACTCCGTCGGCCACTACATGAGCCGCCTCACCGCGATCGACCACTGGCTCGGCGACGGTGCCGTGCACCTGAAGACGCTGGCGGACTCGCTCGACGACCACACGGTGCTGAACCCGCTGCCCTAGGGCAGAAAGGACCCCTCGCGCACCCGACAGAGGTCACTGACCCTTGCTGCCTTCCGGCCCTGGGGGAGTTGGGTGATGTGTCGCCGCGCGAGGGGCTGAGGCCAACTATACGGTGCCGTGGATGGGGGAAGTCCCGGTGCATCCCAAGCCGGTGGTGGCCGGTAACCTCGTCCGCGGAGGATTCGCATAGTGGCCTAGTGCGCTCGCTTGGAAAGCGGGTTGAGTGAAAGCTCTCAGGGGTTCGAATCCCCTATCCTCCGCCGACGTGCCGTGCGGGTCCAGCGCTCTTTGCTGGGCCCGCACGGCACGTCATCGAGCACAGCGGATTCGGGGAGGAGCTTGCGACGGAGTCCCCTATCCTCCGCCGAAAGACGAGGAGCCCGGCTACGCCGAGGCCTCGTCAGCCACGCTGGTCGACACGCGACCCGAGCCGGCGGAGGCTTGCCTCCGCCGAAAGACGAGGAGCCCGGCTACGCCGAGGCCTCGTCAGCCACGCTGGTCGACACGCGACCCGAGCCGGCGGAGGCTTGCCTCCGCACGCACGGTTCAAGGCTCGCCCAAGCAGCACCGGCGAACCAACAGACGTGCCGGCGTTGACCTCTGCTGGTTCTTCACTCCCGGTCCGACAAAGCTACCGCCGATTCTCCTCGATCGGGGGCATGACGTCTGGCCAGCCGTCCTCGTGGGCGGTCACCGGAATGCGTCGCTGCCAGGCAGATGTGGTGGTGAACGCCATGACCACGAGCAGCCAGCCGACGAGGACGTCGAGGATCCAGTGGTTGCCCGTGCCGATGACGACGACGGCCATGGTGAAGGCGTAGGCCATGCCGAGGAGCTGCACGAGACGTGGCGCTCCTGCCCGGATGAGCACCATCGCCACCCACAGCGACCAGCCGGCATGCAGGGACGGGAAGGCCGCCAGCTCATTGGTCCACGAGCCGAATCCCCGGGGCGCCGACGCGTCAGCTCCCCACCAGCCGACGTCGGCATGCTGGCTGAGGATGTCGACGTAGCGTCCGTCGATCAGGCGCGGCGGTGCCGTGGGCGCGAGCAGGTAGAACACGAGCCCGGCGACGGTCGCGAGCACCAGCGCACGACGGGCCGTGACGTACTCCGTGGCGCTGCGATGGTAAAGCCACAGCAGCGCGACGACCGTGACGACGTAGTGGGTGGTGGCGTACCAATAGCTGCCGAAGACGCCCAGCCAGTCGACCTGGGCGAAGAGGTGGTTGAGCCATCCCTCGATGGAGATCCGCCAGTCCCTCTCGAAGGACAGGAGGTCAAGCGCACGACCGCGAGCCGGGGAGAAGTCGCTGGACGCGATGAGCCTCGAGGCGCTGTAGGTGACGTACAGGACGGTCAGGAACATCAGCTCGATGACGCCACGCCTGACCCGCAGCATCGCGGGAACGCGACGCCGGATGATGTTCTCGGCCGAGGTGAGCGAGTGAGTGGACTCGTCCATCACACCTCCCCGGGGCCGGGTGCTGTTTCGCACCTGTTGTCATCATGCGTTCGGCCCGTACCGACGACAACCGGGAATGTCCCTGATCTCTTCCCGGGGTCAGCGGCGTCGCTTGAAGATGTTCTTGATGATCTCGCGGGCCAGCGTCCGGCCGGCCTCGCCGGCTGCCTTCTCCATCGGCGACTGACGACGAGATGTCGACCTCGACGTCGACGTCGACGAACGCGTCCTGGGCCGTCGGGACTGTCGCTTGATCTCCTCCGACCACCGGTCGGCTTCGTCCTTGGCCTGCTGCTCGGCCTTGGCCGCAGCCGCGGCCGCGGACTCCTTGGCGCCGATCATCTCGGACGCCGACTCGGGATTGACCGCTGTGCCGTACTTGGGGAGCAGCGGCGAGGCATCGACCGTGGCCTTGATCGCCTCGGCCGGCGTCGGCTCCATCGAGCCCTGCGGCGCGCGCACGCGGGTCCAGGCCACCGGCGACGGCGCGCCCTTCTCGTTCATGACCGTGACGATGGCCTCGCCGATGGACAGCTGGGTGAGCACCTCGCCGAGGTCGTACTGGGAGTTCGGGTACGTGGACACCGTGGCCTTGAGCGCCTTGGCTGCATCGGGTGTGTGGGCCCGCAGCTGGTGCTGCACGCGGGAGCCGAGCTGCGCCAGCACGTCGGTGGGCACGTCCTTGGGTGTCTGGGTGACGAAGAAGATGCCGACACCCTTGGACCGGATGAGCCGGACGGTCTGCGCGACCTGCTCGAGGAAGTCCTTCGACGCGTCCTTGAACAACAGGTGGGCCTCGTCGAAGAAGAACACCAGCTTGGGCTTGTCGGTGTCGCCGACCTCGGGCAGGTCACGGAACAGCTGGCTGAGCAGGTACATCAGGAACGTCGAGAACAGCGCAGGCTTGTCCTGGACGCTCGGCACCTCCAGCAGCGACACGATGCCCAGGCCGTCGGGCGTGGTGCGCAGGAAGTCGGACGTGTCGATCTCGGGCTGGCCGAAGAACACGTCGGCGCCCTCGTCGGCGAACGCGATCAGCTCACGGAGGATGACGCCCGCGGTGGAGGCCGACAGTCCGCCCAGCGCCTTCAGCTCCTCCTTGCCGGTGCCGGTGAGGTAGGTGAGCACCGCGCGCAGGTCGTCGAGGTCGATGAGCGGCTGCTTGGCCTCACGGGCGTAGTGGAACACCAGGCTGAGCGACGACTCCTGCGTCTCGTTGAGCCCCAGCACCTTCGACAGGAGGAGCGGCCCGAAGGTGTCGACCGATGCGCGGATCGGGACGCCCGTGCCGAGCCCGCCGAGCGTGAAGTACTCGGTCGGTGTCGCCACGGGCTTCCAGTCCTGACCGATGCTCAGGCTGCGCGCCGCGAGCTTCTCGTTCGAGACGCCAGGGGTGGCGATTCCCGACAGGTCACCCTTGATGTCGGCAGCGAACACCGGGACTCCTTGGGCGGCCACCTGCTCGGCGAGCACCTGCAACGTCTTGGTCTTGCCGGTGCCGGTGGCGCCGGCCACGAGTCCATGACGGTTGAGCATGCCCAGTGGAATCCGCACCTGGGCCTCGGGCACGGCGTCCTCACCGTCGACGAGCGCGCCGATGATGAGTGCCGGTCCGTCGAAGGCGTAGCCCTTCTTGACGATCTCCACCATGTCTGACGACGGCTGTGCCGCTCTTGGGGCCGATTCATTGGGCGCCGGCTCCGGCGGAGCAGCCGCAGGCGCTGCCTCAGGGGCGGCCGGCTCTGGCGCGGCCGGCTCCTGGGTGGCCGGTTCCGACTCGACGGACGCGGTGGCCTCCTGCTGCTGCGTTGCCGCTCGGGCCAGGTCGTCGGCCTTCTTGCGGGCTGCCTCCGCAGCTTCCTCGGCGGCGACCGCGGCCTTCGCTGCTTCCTCCGCGGCCAGCCTCGCGTCGTCGTTGGTCGTCATGCGCTCAGGCTACCGTCGCCCGACAGAGCGCCCTGTCTACACTGACCGAGTGATCTTTCGGCGGGTGAACGACGGGCGTCCGTACCCCGACCATGGCCTCGCGCAGCGCGACTGGGCCGAGATCTCCCCCACCCAGGTGCGTCTCGCCGACCTCACGACCACCAAGACCAAGCTCGACCTCGAGCACCTGCTCGATGAGGACTCCACCTATTTCGGTGACCTGTTCGCGCACGTCGTCAGCTGGCAGGGCGAGCTCTTCCTGGAGGACGGTCTGCATCGCGCCGTCAGAGCAGCCCTGCAGCAGCGCGGCATGCTGCACGCCCGGGTGCACGAGATGGGCGACGACGCATGACCCAGACCCATCGGGGTGTCACGATCTTTGCGGCGATCGTCATCCTGCTGGCTGGGCTCTACGTCGGCTTCAAGCTCCTCACCGCGAGCGCCGACACGTTCGACGCCGCGCCGACGTGCGAGACCAGGACGGTCGAGAAGGGCCAGAAGCTCACCAGCAACCTCGTCACCGTCAACGTCTACAACGCCAGCCAGCGCGCAGGGCTGGCCAACCGCGTCGGCATCAACCTGCAACGTCGCGGGTTCCTGACCGGCACCGCGGCCAACAGCACCAGTGAGGTCAAGCCCGACGCTGTCGCCATCCTCACCGACGACCGCGACGACCCGCGGGTCAAGCTCGTCGCCCAGCAGTTCGACAACGTCGAGTTCAGCGAGCCCGACATCAAGATCCCCGACGGCGTCACCGTCATCGTCGGCGACGACTTCAAGGAGCTGGTCAAGGCTCCGCGCGACGTCGAGTCCGACCGGGTGATCACGGTGTGCGTCCCCACGGCCGGCGTGTCCTGACCGAACGCGTCAGTCGGTTCCCCACCCGGCCAGTCGGCCGTGCCGTCCGACGTCGCGCAACCGCTTCTCGGCGTCCTCGCGGGCCGCCCGCGTGGCCACGACCAGCATGTCGTCGCCCTGCTTGAGCCGTGTCGTGCGATGCGGCACGAACGGCTTGTCGTCGCGCACCACCAACGTCACCGACGCGCCTTCGGGCAGGCGGAGCTCGCCGACCTCGACACCGGCGAGCTTCGATCCGCGCGGCACCCGCACCTGCAGCAGGTCTGCCGAGATGCGCTCCAGCGGCGCGGCCTCGACCTCGATGTCGCGCGCGGCATCGCTGAGCACGCCGGCCCACGCGGCCAGGCGACCGAGCGGAGCGGCCTGGACGAGCGTGTAGACGACGACCGCCACGAACACGATGTTGAACAGGTCGCCTGATCCCTCCACGTCGGCGGCCAGCGGGATGGTGGCGAGGATGATCGGCACCGCACCGCGCAGGCCGGCCCAGCCGAGGAACACCTGCTCGCGCCACGAGCGGGAGAAGGCGACAGCACTGATCGCGATCGACAAGGGCCGCGCCACGAAGGTCAGGAGTGCTCCGGCCGCGAGGCCGGTCCACACGTGCCACGACTCGAACGTGTCGGGGCTGGCGAGCAGGCCGAGCATCACGAACAGGCCGATCTGGGACAACCAGCCGATGCCCTCGACGAACGAGCGAGTCGCCCGGCGGTGCGGCAGCTCGGTGTTGCCCAGCACGAGAGCGGCCAGGTAGACGGCCGCGAAGCCGCTGGCGTGCACGAAAGCGGCGGCGCCGTAGGCCAGCACCGTGAACGAGATGACGACCAGCGGATACAGGCCGGAGGCCGGGAGGGCGAGGTTGCGCAGCAGGCGGGCCGCACCGAAGCCGACGACGAGGCCGATGACGGCGCCGGCCACCAGCTCGAACACGATCAGGCCAGTGAACGCCCACGGTCCGTCGGCCTGGAGGTCACCGGCGCTGATCGCGACGACGAGCACGACGATCGGGGCGTCGTTCAGACCGGACTCGATCTCGAGCGTGCCGCTGACGTCCTTGCGCAACGGCACGGTGCGGAGCACGGAGAACACCGCCGCCGCGTCCGTGGGCGTCAGCACGGCTGCGAGCAGCACCGCCAGCTCCCACCGCAGGTCGAGCAGGTAGTGAGCCCCGACCGAGACGATGGCGATGCTGACGACCGAGCCGAGCGTCGCCAGCACCAGCCCGAGACCGAGGGACGGACGAACGTCGTCCCACGGCGTGGTGAGCCCGCCCTCGGCGAGGATCAGCACCAGGGCCGCGAAGCCGAGGGCGAGGGCGAGGTCGGCGTCGGCGAAGTCGATCCCGGCACCCGAGCTCCCGATCAGGAGCCCCAGACCGAGGTAGGCGAGCAGCGAGGGGAGGCCGGCGGTGACGGACAGCCGTACGGCAAGGACCGCCACGATGAGGACGGCCGACCCGATCAGGAGGAGCTGGTCGAGCTCGTGGGCGTCCACGCATCCTCCTCGAGCTGGCCGGATCCTGATCCTATCGTTCGGGTTCGGGTCCATTTGCCCTGACAGGAACCGGCGGCTCGGGTTGGCTGGAGCCATGGATCGCCGCCGGCTGCTGCAGCTCGGCGCGGGTGCGGCACTCGCGACGATGCTTCCGGCGTGCTCGGCCGACGGTGGCGCCAAGGCCGCGCCGAGCAGTGCCACGATGGGCGACGTGGAGGTCCTGACCTACGGTGACGACCCTCAGCAGAGGGCCGAGCTGCACCGGCCCGCCGGCCGCAGCCACGGCGTCGTCGTGGTGCTGCACGGCGGGTTCTGGCGGGCCATGTGGGACTTCTCGCTCGGCCGGCCGCTGGCCGAGTCACTGGCCCGGCACGGGTGGACGGCGCTCAACCTGGAGTACCGACGAGCCGGGAACGGTGGCGGATTCCCCGAGACCTTCGACGACGTCACCGCGGGCATCGACCGTCTCGCCGACATCGACGGCCTCGACACCTCCCGGGTCATCACGCTGGGCCACTCGGCCGGTGGGCTGCTGGCGGTGTGGGCGGCCGGACGCCCGAAGCTCGACGACCGGTGGTCGAGTCCACGGGTCCGGGTCACCGGCGCGGTCTCGCAGGCGGGCGTGCTCGATCTCCGGGGCGCGGTCAAGGCGGACCTCGGCGACGGCGCGGTCGCGGGATTCCTCGGTGCCGACAAGGACGGGCTCTACGACTTCGCCGACCCGCTCGCCCGCGTGCCGCTCGACGTCCCGGTGTGGTGCATCCACGGACGCGACGACCTCCAGGTGCCGATCGAGCAGTCGGAGACCTACGTCAAGGCCGCCCGCAAGGCAGGGGCGCGAGCCGGGCTGGCGGCCGTCGACGGCGACCACTTCGTGCTCATCGACACCACGACCACGGCATGGACCCGCACGCTCGAGATTTTGGACGAGCTGTGACGTTCTGGCTGGTGGTCACGGTCGTCCGCCTGTTCAACCTCGTCACGGGGCATCGGGTCCTTCGCCACGGCGATCGTCGAGTGCCCGCCGAGGGAGCCGCCGTGCTGGCGATCAACCACACCGCGTACGTCGACTTCATCTACGTCGGCCTGGAGGCCTACCGGCACGACCGGCGTCAGGTGCGGTTCATGGGCAAGGTCGAGCTGTCCGGCAACAGGATCCTGCGCTGGGCCATGCGCGGGTGCGGCGTCATCCTGGTCGACCGGTCCGCCGGACGCGACTCCTACGTCTCCGCCGTCGACGAGCTCCGCCGCGGCGAAGTCGTGGGGATCTATCCCGAGGCCACCATCAGCCGGAGCTTCGAGATCAAGGCGTTCAAGTCCGGGGCGGCCCGGATGGCTCTTGAAGCGGACGTCCCGATCATCCCGGCGATCGTCTGGGGTGCCCAGCGCATCGCGACCAAGGGCCGGCCGAGACATCTCGGCCGTACCCGGACACCGGTGATGGTCTCGATCGGCGAGCCGATCGCACCGGACGGCACGGCGGACGAGCTCACCGAACGGCTGCGCCACGAGATGCAGGCACTGCTCCTCGCCGTGCAGGACGCCTATGGTCCGCATCCGGCGAAGGCGGACTGGGTGCCCGCACGACTCGGAGGGTCGGCGCCGACGCTGCTAGAGGCCGACGAGCTCGACCGCAAACGCAGCTGACCGCGCTCAGGCGTCGCGGGGCTCGCTGATCGCCACCACGAGCCACGACCACCCTGCGGCGAGGAGCACCATGGCGAGGACGCCCCACGGACGGTAGACGTGCTCCTGCCAGAACATGATCGATCCGGCCACGACGAGCACGGCGCCGGGGAGCCCGCGGACCAGGCCGGCGACTCGAAGGGCGAGACCCGCAGCGAGTGCAGTGGCGGCCAGGTGCGCGTATGAACCAACCGCACCGAGGTCGCCGGCGACCGGGAAGATGATGCCGAGCCCGCCGGCCTCAGCCTCCTTGATCGCTCCGCCGCCGATGCCGGCGAGGATGTCGAGCGCGGTGTAGAAACATGCGTACACGAAGGCGATCACCCCGACGACCACGCCGGACACGGGGTCGACGGCACGGGCGACGAGCCAGGGCGCGAGCGCGAGCAGCGGGAAGAGCGGCAGCAGGACCGTGTGCATCATCTGCCAGTGGTGCGCTGACGCCACCGTGAGCTGGGCCGGATGCGTGAGCCCGATTGCGGCGATGACCAGGTGGGGGACGGCAACGGCGATCAGCAGTCCTGTGCGTGGCCTCATGGGTCCACCGTAGGGTTCTGCGTCTCGTGCCGCAGGGCACTCGGCGCACCGCTGGAGGCAGGTCCGGACCGGACCTACAGTGAGCAGATGAGCACGCTCAGCCAGGATGCCGGACCGACGACACAGCCCCTGCTCGAGGAGACCATCGCCGCGAACTTCGCCCGCGCCGTCGCCGAGCACGGCGATCGCGAGGCGCTCGTCGACCACGCGAGCCGACGGCGATGGACGTACACGGAGCTGGCCCGCGACGTCGAGACGTGTGCCGTCGGGCTCGCCGCGCTGGGGGTCACGACGGGTGACCGCGTCGGCATCTGGGCGCCGAACTGCCCGGAGTGGGTGCTCGTGCAGTACGCGACGGCCCGCCTCGGCGCGATCCTCGTGAACATCAACCCGGCGTACCGGTCGCACGAGCTGGCGTACGTGCTGAAGCAGTCCGGGCTGCGCACGATCGTCGCGGTGCCCGAGTTCAAGGGCTCCTCGTACGCCGACATGATCGAGGAGGTGCGCGGCGACAGCCCCGACCTCGTGGACGTCGTGCTGATTGGAGAACCGACATGGGACGACCTCATGTCGGCCGGAGCGTCCGGTGACGCGCAGGTGGTGCGCGACCTCGAGTCGTCGCTCACCGCCGACGACCCCATCAACATCCAGTACACGTCGGGCACCACGGGATTCCCCAAGGGCGCGACGCTGTCGCACCGCAACATCCTCAACAACGGCTACCTGGTCGGCGAGCTGATCGACTACACCGAGCAGGACCGCATCTGCATCCCGGTGCCCTTCTACCACTGCTTCGGCATGGTGATGGGCAACCTGGCGGCCACGAGCCACGGCGCCGCGATGGTCATCCCCGCGCCGGCGTTCGACCCGGCCGCCACGCTCGATGCGGTCGCCACCGAGAAGTGCACGTCCCTCTACGGCGTCCCGACGATGTTCATCGCGATGCTCAGCGAGCCCAACCTCGACGACCTCGACCTCAGTGCGCTGCGGACCGGCATCATGGCCGGCTCGCCGTGCCCGGTGGAGGTCATGAAGCAGGTCATCTCGCGGATGGGCGCCGAGGACGTGTCGATCTGTTACGGCATGACCGAGACGTCACCGGTCTCGATGCAGACCCGCACGGACGACTCCGTCGAGAGACGCGTCTCCACCGTCGGCCGGGTGCACCCGCATCTCGAGGTCAAGATCGTCGATCCGCTCACCGGCGAGACGCTGCCGCGCGGCGAGACCGGCGAGTTCTGCACCCGCGGCTACTCGGTGATGCTGGGCTACTGGGACGAGCCGAAGAAGACCGCCGAGGCCATCGACGACGAGCACTGGATGCACACCGGCGACCTGGCCGTGATGGACGACGAGGGCTACGTCAACATCACCGGGCGCATCAAGGACATGGTCATCCGCGGCGGCGAGAACATCTATCCGCGCGAGATCGAGGAGTTCCTGCTCACCCACGGCGATGTCCTCGACGCGCAGGTCATCGGTGTTCCCGACGATCGCTACGGCGAGGAGCTGATGGCGTGGGTGCGGATGCGCGAGGGTGCCGAGCCGCTCGACGCCGACGCCGTGCGCGAGTTCTGCTCGGGCAAGCTCGCGCACTACAAGGTGCCGCGCTACGTGCACGTCGTCGACGACTTCCCGATGACCGTCACCGGCAAGGTCCGCAAGGTCGAGATGCGTGCCGAGGCGGTCGAGCTGCTCGGTCTGCAGTCCGCCGCCGACGCGAAGCACGCCTAGGTCGTCAGCCTGACGTCTTGTCGAGCAGCTGGAGCAGGTCGTGCGCTGCCAGCTCGACCTCCTTGTGCCGCCACTCCGAGGCCCGGTAGACGCACGCGATGAGACCGCTGCGGTGCACGCGACTGAAGTCGCCGAAGACGAACGCGTACCGAGCCTTCGTGTCGTCGCCGGGCCCGTCCGTGAGTCCCAGGTGCCAGCCGGAGTACTCCTCCCACGAGTGCTTCTCGAGGTAGTCGTTCTCGGCGTCTGCGTTGGGCTGGCTGTCGCCCCAGTCGCTGTCCAGGACGTACCGCTTCTTCTCGATCAGCTCGCGGCAGAACGCGACGCCGGCCGGGTTCACGTCGTACTTGCTGCTCGACTTCGGCATGCGGCTCAGCCTATGCGGACGGGGAGTCGCGCTCCAGCAGAAAGATCCGTATGTGGCGGACGGTGCGGACGTGCCGGCGATCGAACTGGGACGTCAACATCCGCTGCGCACGGGAGGACAGTCCGTTGACGCGGTCCAGGCCCGGCTTGGAGTCAGTCAGCAGCCAGATGCGGTCGGTGCCGGCGAGGCATTGCGCGGTGTCGCGGCACTCCGTGGCGTCGAACCGCCCGAGCTCGCTGGCCGGCCGACCCAGCAGGACGTCCTTCGGCGCTCCGACGACGCCCGTGGCATGCAGATAGGCGAACGCGCGACGCCCGTTCCGTCTGGTCTCGGCGAAGACGATCCCGTCGCCACGCTGCAGGTCGGCCTGGACGACTCTCGCCGCCGCCTCGAAGTTCGGCTCCTTCGGTTCCTCCCGGCGCACGTCCCGCTGGCTCGGCAGGCCGGCGACGGCCACGACGATGACGACCAGCACCGCGGCGAACGACCACGAACGCCGCCGGTCGGCGTGCAGTCCGATCTCGCGCGGCAATGCAGCCGCCAGGAGCGCCCACGCCGGCACGGTGAAGAGCAGGTAGCGGTAGAGGAAGACGTGCAGCAGCGGGAACGTCAGGTAGCAGAACACCGTCGGCAGGACCGCCCAGGTCAGCAGGAGAACGGCCGGTCGGCGTTCCTTGCCCGCCATCACTGTTCCGGCCATCAGCGCCAGGACGATGACGATGAGCGCGACGGTCGAGGACCCGAAGAGTCGTTCCGGGAAGTTCTGCACGGCGTGGGCGTCGGCCTTGATCCAGGCGATGTTCGCCGTCTGCGTGGCGCCCTTGGCGACGAGGGGAAGCAGGATGAGGACTGGGACGGCGGTGCCCACGAGCCAGCGTCGAAGCAGCCCGTCGGGGCCGGTCCGGGCGTCGCGCCAGACGAGCACGGCATGGGCCAGCAGCACGGTGAGCGCGACGACGTGCGACAAGCCGACGACGAGGAGTGCGGCCCCGTACCAGGCCCAGCGGCGCCACGACGGGACGTCGATCGCGCGCAGCAGCAGCAGGGTGGCGAGCAGGACTCCTGCCACGGCGAACGCGTAGGGCCTCGCCTCCTGGCCGTAGGAGGACGTCGAGGGAATGACGGCGAACACCAGGCCGGCACCGAGACCGGTCAACGGGTCGAACAGGCGTCGCCCGATCAGGGCCACCAGAGCGGCTGCACACGCCATCGCCGCTGCTGACGGTGCTCGCATGTGGCCGGCACCGTCACCGGCGAGCTCGATCCACGCGTGCATCGTCAGGTAGGACGGCCCGAGCAGCGTGTCCTGGTGGTCGAGCAAACGGAACAGGTCCGGGAACGACAGCGTCGACGCGTGCCAGGTCGCGTACTCGTCGTTGCCGAGGCCGTACGAGCCGATCCCGATCAGCGAGACCACCAGCGTCAGCACGGCCGGCGGCCCGGCGACGAGCCACGAGGGCGTTTCGACCGACGGCATTCGCACACCGTAACTTTCGTGCCTCACAGGCCGCTGATGCACGGTGGGGTCGTTCCGGGGATGCGCACCGTGAAATGCCGCTAGAATCCCGGACACCCCGGCTCCCCGTCCTTGTGGAACCGTCTTTCGGAAGGACACAGCGTGCGACCTCGATCCGCCATCTTGGGGACCCTCGCGCTCGCGTCAGGACTGCTCGGCGCGGCGGCTGTCCCGCTGGCGAGCAGCGCCGACGTCGTCACTGCGCCACCCGGCTTTCGCGACGTGATGTGGGTCGGCAACAACTGGGCCGGAACCGCCACGATCGTCGACGAGGACTCCCTCGAGGTGCTGAAGACCGGGGTCGACCTGGTGCCAGACAAGACCCAGGAGCTGCGCGACATCCACCTGAGCCCGGCTCGTCTGGCGCTCTTCCTCGCGGTCCGGAATCTTCCAGGCGAGGGCCACGATCAGTTCGTCGACGACATGTTCGCCACGCCTGACGGACAGCACCTGGCCGTCTCGCGTCCGAGCCTGGGCGACGTGGTGTGGATCAACATCGCCAAGGCCACGACCACCGGTGGCGTCGACAGCATCGCGCGTGAGCAGTCGATGGACGGATACCGCACCGACCACATGGCGGTCTCCCCCGACGGACGCCGGCTGCTCGTCTCCGATTCCACCAAGCGGCAGGTCATCGAGTACTCCATGGTCGACGAGACCGTCGGGAGCAAGCACATCGCCATGGGCGACCGGCTGCGGACGTTCCAGTCCGGGGAGACGCCGCACGAGAGCAACTACACGGCTGACGGCCAGCAGATCTTCCACGCCTCCATCGGCAAGGTCTACACGGCCGCCGCCGACAACCCCAAGGCCCCCGGCCACGACGCCGTCAAGGGCGATCGCTGGTTCGAGATCGTCAACAACAGCACCTTCACCATCGCCAAGCGCTGGGAGATGGGCAAGGAGCTCACCGAGGCCGGCCATCCCGGCATGAGCGCGGCCGTTCGACCGATGGCCATTGCACCCGGAGAGCGGTTCGTCTACTTCCAGGTGTCGTACTTCCACGGCATCGTCGAGTTCGACACCCAGGCTCCGGACATCAACCACAAGGTCAACTACCGGCTGCGCGGGGTCCCCGAGGCGAGCACCGGAGCCGTCACACGGCTGATCGACCTGCCGAACCGGGTACCCAACCTGCCGCTCTCGAAGTACGTCAACGACTCCGCCCACCATGGTCTGGCCATGAACGAGGCCGGCACCACACTGTGCGCAGCCGGCACCATGGACGACTACGTCGCGCTGGTCGACCGGGCGACGGGTGCCCCGACGTTCTTCGACAGCGACACCACGCCGCACGTCTACGGCAAGCCGTACTGGTCGACCGAGGGCCTGAACGACACGTGCTGGGTGTCGCTCAGCGACACCGACTCCGTGGCCGTCATCGACTTCGACACCAAGCAGGAGCTGGCGTACCTCCCGGTCGGCGACCATCCGCAGCGCATCCGCCACGGTCTGGTCCCGGAGGCGACAGTAGCGACCTGGTGAGCGGGATCGCTCGGTCGCGTCAGCCTGCCGGCCGCTGCTTCTTCGGAAGCTTCAAGACGACCAGCCGATACGACTCGTCGACGGCCTCGAGGATCTCCTCGTCGGGGATGGCTCCACCGAAGGCCAGGTCGTTCCAGCCGGACCGGCCGATGTACGCCATCACGGTCGCGTCGTCGGGATACCGATCAATCCACTCGTCGGCCACCTCGCGGTTGGCGCCGGCCTTCACGCCGGCGGTTCCCGAGCCCACGAACAGGAAGATCTTGCCGGGGTCGCCCACCTTGACCACGGGATGGTCGTGGCCCCACGGGTTGTCCGGCCAGGCGCCGGGCTTGGCGAGGCCGTGCTCGAGCAGCTGCTGTGGTGTCACGCCTGACAGGTTACGACGGTGAACCACGACGTCGACACGACTCTGGGGACACTCAGCGTCGGCGTGGTCGGTTCTGGGCCGGCGATGGTGATGTGGCCGAGCCTCCTGATGGGCAAGACGCTCTGGGACGCCCAGGTCGAGCACTTCCGCCCGCGGTTCACGACGGTCGCGATCGACCCGCCCGGGCACGGCGCCAGCAGTCCGTTGACCCGTGACATCACCTTCGACGAGTGCGCGACCTGCATTGTCGAGGTGCTTGACGCCCTCCACCTGGGCCAGGCCCACCTGCTCGGCAGCTCGTGGGGGGCCATGGTGGGCGGGGTGTTCGCCGCTCGACACCCGGACCGGGTCGGACACAGCGTGCTGATGTGCGGAACCGCGTCGACGGCGACGCGGCGGCAACGGGTCGAGTACGGCGCCATGCTCCGCGTCGGCCAGCTGCTCGGAGGCATCAAGCCGCCCTTGACCCGATCGGTCGTCAGGTCCTTCCTCGGGCCGACGTCACGTCAGCAACGCCCGGACGCGGTCAAGACCGTGCTCGAGCTCGCCGGCCGCAACGACCTGGCGTCGGTGGGTCATGCGATCCGCAGCGTCGTCCCCGATCGCCCCGATCACCACGAGCTGTTCGCGACCATCACGACGCCGGTGCTCATCATCGCCGGACGCGAGGACGCGACCTTCCCGCTGAACGAGCTCGAGTCGATGGCCAAGGCGATCCCCCACTGTGAGTTCGTCGTCCTCGACGACGCCGCCCACCTCGCGGCCCTGGAGGTCCCCGACACGGTCAACGCCCTCATCGACTCGTTCCTCGACCGCGCCGAGTAGGTCGGGCAGGACTCCGCCGGACCGCATCGGGGAAGGCGGTCCGGCGGAGCGATCCGGGTGTTCAGGCAGCCACGCGCACGAGCTCGCGATTCTCCTCCCGCCTGGCCTGGACGCTGAACCAGCTGACGACGGCCACGATGACCGCGAGGAAGATCGCACTCGTGCCGTTGGTCCCGAGTCCCAGGCCACCGTCCTTCGGAGCGGCCGTCAGGAAGTCGCCCATCGAGGCACCGAATGGCCGGGTCAGGATGTACGCCGCCCAGAACGCGACGATCGCGTTGAGCCTCATGCCGTAGAAGGCGACGGTGATGAGGGCGATCACTCCGCCGAACATCAGGGCCGACGGGACGTAGCCGAACGCGAGCCGCTCGGCGATCAGGTCGCCGGCCGATGTGCCGAGGGCGAAGGTGAACAGGATCGCCAGCCAGTAGAACGCCTCGCGTCGGCGCGTGTAGACCGAGTGGATCGACAGCGTGTGCTCACTCCGGTACCAGGCCACGAACGTCACGACGAGTCCGGCCCCGAAGATCGCCGTGGTGGTCCATAGGCTGACACCGAGATTGTCGACGAGGTTGTCGGAGAACAGGGTGCCGACGACGCTGATGAGCACGACCGCCAACCAGTAGACCCACGGGATGTACCGGCGGACGGTGAACTGCCCGATCAGCGCGGCGGCGAGCAGCACGCTCATGATGGCGGTCGTCGCCGGCAGGCCGAGACCGAGGTTGCCGGACAGGAAGTCGGCGGCGGTCTCACCCACGGTCGTCGACATGATCTTGACGACCCAGAAGAGGAGGGTGACCTCGGGGATCTTGTTCAGCAGGATGCGGGTCCAGGCACTGCCACGAGATCGGTGCTCGGTGGGACGGGACGTGTCGGGGGAAAGGTTGTCGGTGGAAGAAGTCATGGGCACACCGTTGCGGTGCCAACCTGCATCTCACCTGACTGTGCCGTCAGAAACGAGGAAGCGTCAGCGTGAAGCTCGTGGGCGACGCGACCGAGGTGACCGTGACATCGCCGCCGAGCGTGCGGGCCACGCGGCGGGACAACGCGAGGCCGAGACCGACACCGTCACTGTCCGACCGCCGGTTGCCGGCCGCGAAGATCCCCTCGACATCGTCGGCACCCACGCCCTCGCCGTCGTCGGAGACGGTGATCTCGACGACCCGGTCATGGGCCGCAGCCTCGATGCTGACCGACGATGCCGCGAACCGCGCCGCGTTGTCGATCAACGGTGACAAAGCCCTCGCGGCGAGGTCGATCGGTGCGGCCACGACGAGTGAGTCATCGACGTCAATGGTCCACGCCAGCTCGGACGCCCCGCGGTGGTCGACCACGGAGGCGACGATGTCCGGCACCGAGCCCGCCGCACCTCGCCCGGTGTGGCCACGTGCGACGGCCAGCAGGGTGCCCATGGCCGCATTCATGCGTTCGACGAGGTCGACCACACTCTCGAGGCGCTGCCGGGTCTCGGGATCCGTGGTCGTCATGAGTCCGAGCTCGGCCTCCCCTCTGATGGCCGTCAAGGGGGTCCGGAGCTCGTGCGCCAGCTCTGACGTCAACTGCTGCTCGTTGCGCAGCGCGCCTGCCACACGGTCGAGCAGCACGTTGAGGGTGTGCCCCAAGGCCGAGATCTCATCACTCCCCATGTCGCCGCCGTCGAAACGGGTCTCGAGATCGTGCTCGCTCCAGTCGGTCGCGAGGGTGGCCATCTCTTCGACCGGCCTGAGTGCCCTGCGCATCGTCCACGCGGCGATGGCGGCCGAGCCACCGACCACGACGACGGCGAGCCCGGCCAAGACAGCCAGCACGACGATCCGCGTCGTCTCGTACGGTCCCATCGACTCGGTCACCACGACCACGGCGTCGACGCCCCCCGAGCCGTTCCGCACCGGCGAGGCCAGATAGACGCGGTCGTGACTCTCCACCAAGGTCCGGCTCGACACCATCGCCAGCGAGTCGGCCTTCGCGCGCTGCCGCTTGCCTGCGCGGGGACCATCCACCAGGCGCCCGGACGGATCGAAGATCCAGACGCTGGCATCGATCGCGTCGTCCGGTGTCTCCAGCTCCGTGAGCTTGCCGCTCGGGCTGATCGTCAACGTGGCCGAGGCGACGTCCAGCCGGTCGCTGAGGGTGGTCTCGACCGTGTTCGCCGCCGTGGCGTTGAGGACCAGGAGGACCGTGCCGATCATCGCCGCCATCGCGAGTGTGGCGACGATCGTCGTCGTCCAGACGATCCGTGCGCGAAGCGAACGACCGGGCATCCTCATTGCAGCACGAACCCGACGCCCCGCACCGTCGTGAGCTCCACCGGCGACTCGACCGCATCGAGCTTGACCCGGAGTCGGCGGATGTAGGAGTCGATGGTGTTCTCGTGAACGACCGCACCATCCGGCCACGCGGCGACCACGGCCTGACGACGACGGACCACGACGCCGGGCTCGGCGGCGATCGAGGCAAGCAACCTGAACTCGGTCGGCGTCAGCTTCTGCTCGAGGTCACCGTGGCGGACCGAATGGCGGTCCGGATCGAGGACGAGACCGGTGGAGCCTTCAGGGACCGGGCGGGTGCGCTTGTGCAGAGCCCGCACGCGCGCCAGTACCTCGGCGACGGCAAACGGCTTCGCGACGTAGTCGTCGCCTCCGGCGTTGAACCCTGCCACCCGGTCGTGCACGCCATCCAGTGCAGTGAGGAACAGGACCGGAGCCTGCTGCCCGTGCACGCGCAGGGCTTGGCATACGTCGCGGCCGTCGGCGTCGGGCAGGCCGATGTCGACGACGAGCACGTCCACACCGGATGCCGTGCCGAGATTCTCCAGTGCCTCTCGGCCGGTGCGCGCGATGACGACCTCGTAGCCGCTCAGCTTCAGGGCATCGGTGAGCACACGTCGGACGGACTCGTCGTCCTCGCAGATCCCGATTCGAATCACAGGGCCATGGTGCCCCACGTTTCCGCAATCGCTCCTGCCTCAGGAGAGAACGGTCAGGTGGCATTCAGGTTCGTCGCCGCACTCTGAGAACGTGACGACCACCCTCCTCCGTCCGACCCGCACGGAGCCGGCCGCGAAACGGCGATGGCAGCATGCCGTGCCGCTGATCGCGGTGGCGGCGGTGGCCATGCGTCTCCCGATGCTGGGCCACCCGGCCGGACCGGACGAGGCCGGATTCCTGGCGGTCGGCCACCAGTGGCACGCCGGTGGGAGCTCTCTCTACGGCGACTACTGGGTCGACCGACCTCCGTTGTTGATCACGATCTTCCGACTTGCCGACCAGCTGGGCGGCCTCATGCCACTGCGGCTCATCGGCTGCCTTGCCACCGCGCTCGTCGTGCTGGGCTCGGCCCACGTGGCGCGCCGCGCGGCCGGCGACCGCGCGGCGACGTGGGCAGCGGTGACCGCCGCGGTCCTGTGCATCAGCCCGCTGCTCGGCACGGCCCGCGTGAATGGTGAGCTCCTGTCGGCCCCGTTCGTCGTCGGCGGGCTGGCAGCGGCGCTCACCGCTCTGCGCGGCACCACACGTCGCCAGGTCGTGACGGCGGCCGCACTCTCGGGCGTCGCCCTTGCCGCCTCGATGCTGATCAAGCAGAACATCGCAGATGTCGGCGTCTTCACCGCCGTGGCCGGCCTGATCGCCTGGCGCCGTGGCGAGATCAGCACTCGACACCTGGGCCACCTCCTGCTCGCGTTCCTCGCGGGCGCGATGACATGTCTGACGATCGTCATGGCGTGGTCGATGGCTCACGGCACGTCGCCGCGAGCCGTGTTCGAGGCGCTGTACCCGTTCCGTGTCGCGGCCGGCCGCGTGCTGGCGGCATCGACCGGGTCCCACGCGCCGATCCGGTTCTGGGCACTCATCGGCGCCATGTTCCTCAGCGGGATCGCTGTCGTCATCCTCGTCACGATCTGGGCCACCGTCTCGCGACGACTCGACGGGACCGTCGTCTGGGCCCTCGCGGCCACGCTCGCCTTCGATGTCGCGTCGGTGATGATGGGGGGCAACTACTGGCACCACTACCTCATCCAGCTGGTCGTCCCGGTCGCGATCGTGTCCGGTCTCCTCGTGGCCAGGCGCCAACCCGGGATGACGCGCGTGGTCGCCGGTGCCGCAGCGGTCGCGATCGCCGCGTGGGCCATCACCCTGCCACCCAGGAGCTCGGCAGACGACGCCACGCAGGTGGGTACCGCCATCGCCTCGGTCGCGTCCACGCAGGACACGATCGTCACCCTCTACGGCCATGCCGAGACCACGCAGGCGTCAGGGCTGCCCTCGCCCTATCCCTACCTGTGGAGCCTGCCGGTCAAGACGCTCGACCCGCAGCTGCACACGCTGAACGCCGTGCTGGAAGGCCCGCGGGCCCCGACCTGGATCGTGGTCGCGAACCACGTCCACTCCTGGGGCCTGTCGACGGCGACGACATCCCGACTCATCACCGACCGGTACCACCCGGTCGCCCACCCCTTCGGTGGCACGGTCTACCTCCGCGACGGAGCAGTCCGGCCAGCCCTTCACCTCACAGGATCCCCGTCATGAAGTCCATCGTCATCATCCCCACCTACAACGAGGCCGAGACCATCGAAGCCGTCATCGACGCGGTCCTCCGCGAGGCATCAGGGGTCGACGTGCTCGTGGTCGACGACAACAGCCCCGACGGAACGGCGACGCTCGTGGCGTGCCACCCGCAGTTCATGCACCGCGTGCACCTGCTCAGCCGGGCGGACAAGGACGGCCTCGGTGCTGCCTACCGAGCCGGTTTCGGCTGGGCGCTCATGGGTGACTTTGACGCCATCGTCCAGATGGACGCCGACCTGTCCCACCCGCCTGAGCGACTGCCTGCCCTGCTCGAGTCCCTCGAACGGAACGATCTTGCGATCGGGTCCCGCTACGTCGAGGGCGGTGGCATCAGCGACTGGTCGCTCGCGCGGCGGGCCATCTCCTGGGCGGGCAACCAGTACGTGCGCGTCACCCTCCGACTTCCCGTCCACGACGCCACAGCAGGGTTCAAGGCGTTCCGCCGCGATGCGCTGCTGCGCATCGGGGCGGTCGACTCGGAGTCGAACGGGTACTGCTTCCAGATCGAGAACACCTGGCGGGCCGCCCGCCTCGGGCTTCGCATCATCGAGGTGCCCATCACGTTCACGGACCGGACGCGAGGAGTGTCCAAGATGTCGAGCGAAATCGTGCGGGAGGCGTTGCTGCGCGTGCTCACCTGGCGCTGGCGCGAGCTCACCGGTCGCTCCCCGATCCCGACCGACACGCCCACGGCGTTCCAGACCGGCCATCACGATGCCGTCGCCTAACCGTCTGCTCCGCTACTGGACGTCTCCGCAGGCCAGGACCTTTCTCGCGGTGGGTGGCGCCGGCTACGTCGTCGACGTCGCGACGTTCAACGTCCTCCGCTCGTCGTTCGCGAACGTGTTCCTCGACCCGACGACCGCTCGCGTGCTCGCGGCAGCGGCGGCGATGGCCGTGACCTACGTGGGCAACCGAGCACTCACGTGGCGAGACACGGTCGGACGGGATCGACGACACGAGGTCGCGTTGTTCGTCGTGTTCAGCGTCATCGGCCTCTGCTTCTCGGTCGCGACGCTCATGATCTCCCACGACCTGCTGGGCCTCACGAGCCGGCTCGCCGACAACATCTCGGCCAACGTCGTCGGACTCGGCCTCGGGACGATCTTCCGGTTCTGGACCTACCAGCGATTCGTGTTCGCCCCGAACGACCACCAGTCACGGGACGAAGATCGGGCCATCCTCGTCCGTTCGTGACCTTCCGCCACGTGCGACATGATCTGACCATGTCGACGCCAGCGGATCCGCACCGCGCGGCCGGGCTGAGGCCGTGGACGTTCATCCTCGCCTTCGGCCTGGTGAGCCTGCTGGCCGACATGGTCTACGAGGGAGCACGCAGCATCATCGGGCCGTACCTGGCCACCCTCGGAGCGTCCGCGACGATCGTCGGCATCGCGGCGGGCGTCGGTGAGTTCATCGGGTACGGACTCCGAGTCGTTTCGGGCTACCTGGTGGCTCGCGGTCGGCGCTACTGGACGTGGACGATCGTCGGATACGGCCTCACCGTGCTGAGTGTCCCATTGCTCGGAGCGACCACGGCGCTGGCTCCTGCGCTGCTCTTGTACGGGACGGAGCGGCTGGGCAAAGCTGTCCGCTCGCCCGCCAAGGACACGTTGCTCTCCCACGCGTCAAGCCACGCCGGGCGGGGCACGGCTTTCGGCGTTCATCAGGCCATGGACCAGACCGGCGCCGTGCTCGGCCCGCTGTTGCTGGCCGCGATCCTGGCGCAGCGGGAAGGCGACTACCGCCTCGCGTTCGCATCCCTGGCCGTGCCCGGGATCCTCGTCATCGCGCTGCTCTTCTGGCTGCGGTTCCGCGTGCCCAACCCACTGGTCTACGAAGTACCCAGCCCGATGGATGAGACCGCGGTCGAGGCAGCGGAACAGCCGTCACTCGGACGAGCCCCGCTGCCCGCCTTGTTGTGGGAGTACGTCGCCGCGGTCGCGATCGTGTCATCTGGCATCGCGTCGTTCCCCCTGCTCGCGTTCCATGCGCAGACGACGGGCTTGCTGACCGAACCGCAGATTCCGCTGCTGTTCGCCGCCGCCATGCTGGTCGATGGAGCGAGCGGACCCGCGTTCGGCCGGGTGTACGACCGGCGGGGTCCGGGCGTCCTGCTGGTCGTTCCCGTCGCCGCCGGCGTCGCCGCGATCGCGTTCGCCGACCGCGCCTGGCTGGTCTGGGTCGGCGTCGCGGTGTGGGGCATCGTCAACGGGGTGCTCGATTCCACCGTCAAGGCGGTCGTCGCCGAGCTCGTCCAACCCGATCAGCGTGCGATTGCCTACGGGTGGCTGGCGCTCGTGCGAGGGCTAGGCCTGGTCGTCGCCGGCGCCGTGATCGGTGTGGCCTACGACCAGGATCGAGCCTTGGCAATCTGGCTCGTCATCGGCATCAACGTGATCGCCTTCGCGACGCTGTGGCGGGTGCTTCGCCGCATCGAGCCGGCGATCCGAACGTGACGCCCGCCGTCGTCAGGCGGTCACCGCGGCGACGGAGTCCTCCCAGATGGAGATCGCCTCGGTGATGTGGTCGGTGCCGACCACCAGGGCAGGAATGAACCGGACGACCTGACCCCACCCGCCACAGGTGAGCAGCAGCAGGCCACGACGCACGGCCTCCTGCTGGGCGGCCGCTGCCGTGACCCCGTCAGGGTTGCCGTCGGCGTCCCGGAACTCGCAGCCGATCATCAGGCCCAGCCCACGGACGTCGGTGATCGACTTGTGCTGGTCGGCGACCTGCTGGAGCGCGGCTTTGAGCTCCGCGCCGCGCTCGGCCGAGTTGGCCACGAGGTTCTCGTCCTGGATGACGTCGAGCGTGGCCAGAGCCGCGGCACATGCCACGGCGTTCGCACCGTAGGTGCCGCCCTGCGAGCCCGGCCAGGCCTTTTCCATGATGTCCGCGCGCGCCGCGATGGCGGACAACGGAAAGCCGGAGGCCAGCCCCTTGGCCGTGACCAGGATGTCGCCGGTCACGTCGAAGTGGTCGGAGCCCCAGAACTCGCCCGTGCGACCCCAGCCGGTCTGCACCTCGTCGATCACCAGATGGATGCCGTGCCGGTCGGCGCGCTCGCGCAGCCCGGCCATGAAGCGGGTGTTGGCCGGCACGTATCCGCCCTCGCCGAGCACGGGCTCGACGAAGAACGCGGCCGTGTCGTGGGGAGCGGTGACGGTCTGCAGGATGTGGTCGAGCTCGCGCAGCGCGAAGTCGGTGGCCTCGTCCTCGGTCCAGCCGTAGTGGGTCGGGTTGGGGAACGGCGAGATCGTGACTCCGCTCATGATCGGGCTGAAGCCGGAGCGGAACTTGGTGCCAGACGTCGTCATGGACGCCGCCGCGACGGTGCGTCCGTGGAAGCCGCCGTGGAAGACGATCACGTTCGGCCGCCCGGTCGACATGCGCGCGAGACGCAGCGCCGCCTCGACCGCCTCGGAGCCGGAGTTGGCGAAGAACATCCGGTCGAGACCGGTCGGCAGCACCTCGCCCATCCGGTCGACGAGGGTGAGCAGCGGCCGGTGCAGCACGGTCGTGTACTGCGCGTGGATGAGCGTCGCCACCTGCTTCTGGGCCGCCTCGACGACGCGTGGATGGCAGTGGCCGGTGCTGGTGACGCCGATGCCGGCGGTGAAGTCGAGGTAGCGCCGGTCGTCCTCGTCGAAGAGGAGGACGCCTTCCCCGCGAGCGGCCACGACCCCCGTGGCCTGCTTCAGGATGGGCGAGAGCTGAGCCATCGAGGACCCCCTGTTTGGGCGGATTGTTGACAATCAGAACAGAGCGTACAGTACGTCCTGTCGTGCCCCACTGTCGCAGAAGACGGGGTCGACCAGAAGCAGATCAACCGAGGAAAGAGGACGGTCATGAGCGTGCAGATGGACGAGCAGGAGGTCGTGCGTTCGGTGCCCAAACAGCTCTTCATCGGCGGCTCGTGGGTCGACGCCGCGGGCGGCGCGACGTTCGAGGTCACGGATCCGTCGACGGGCGAGGTGCTGTGCTCCGTGGCCGACGCCTCGCCGGAGGACGGCATGACGGCGCTCTCCGCCGCGGCCGACGCGCAGGCCGAGTTCGCCGCCACGTCGCCCCGCTCCAGGTCCGACATGCTGATGAACGCGTTCAGGCTGCTGCACGAACGCGTGGACGACCTGGCGCTGCTGATGACGCTCGAGATGGGCAAGCCGCTGGCCGAGTCGCGGGGCGAGATCCTCTACGCGGCGGAGTTCCTCCGGCACTTCGCGGAGGAGGCCGTCCGGGTCGACGGCGGCTACCAGATCGCGCCCACCGGCGGCGCTCGGTTCCTGGTCGCGAAGCAGCCGGTCGGCCCGTGCCTGCTGATCACCCCGTGGAACTTCCCCATGGCCATGGGCACCCGCAAGATCGGGCCCGCCATCGCGGCCGGGTGCACCAGCGTCATCAAGCCTGCCCAGCAGACGCCGCTGTCGATGCTGGCCCTCGCCGGCATCCTGCGGGAGGCGGGCGTCCCGGACGGCGTGGTCAACGTGCTGCCGACGACGGGCGCCGGCAAGGTCATGGAGCCGCTCATCCGCTCCGGCATCGCCCGCAAGCTCTCCTTCACGGGCTCGACCGAGGTCGGCCGCAGGCTCCTCGAGCAGTGCGCCGACAAGGTGCTCCGCACGTCGATGGAGCTCGGCGGCAACGCGGCGTTCATCGTCTTCGACGACGCCGATCTCGATGCCGCTGTCGAGGGAGCCGTCGCCGCGAAGATGCGGAACTCGGGCGAGGCGTGCACCGCGGCCAACCGCATCTACGTGCACGCCGACGTCGTCGACGAGTTCGGGTCGCGCCTGGCCAAGGCGATGGCGGCCATGCCGGTCGGACGTGGTGTCGACGACGGCGTCCGAGTGGGTCCGATGATCGACGCCGCGGCGCAGGAGAAGGTCCAGGAGCTCGTGCAGGACGCGGTCGACCACGGCGCCCAGGTGCTGACCGGCGGCGAGCGGCCGACCACCGCCGGGTACTTCTACCCCCCAACCGTCCTGACCGACGTCCCGGACGACGCGCGGATGCGTCACGAGGAGATCTTCGGACCGGTGGCGCCGATCTCGTCGTTCAGCACGGAGGACGAAGTGGTCCGTGCGGCGAACGACACCGAGTACGGACTGGTCGACTACGTCTTCACCAACGACCTCCGCCGTGCACTGCGCGTGGCCGAGGCGCTCGAGGCCGGGATGATCGGGCTGAACCAGGGCGTCGTCTCCAACCCGGCGGCGCCCTTCGGAGGCGTCAAGGCGTCCGGGCTGGGTCGCGAGGGCGGCTCGACCGGCATCGACGAGTTCCTCGAGACGAAGTACATCGGCATCGCGATGTAGCTCGACTAGGCGGGGGCGGGTGCCAGCCGGCTGAGCGCGTCCTGCATGTGCTCGTCGATCTTGCGCAGCACGAGGGCCTCGTCCTTGGCCTCGATCGCGTCGACGATGGCCGCGTGCTCGAGCACGACGTCGACCGGCATGTGGTACTTGTCCTGGAGCGCCGTCATGCACATGCGGGTCTCGACGATCAGCGTCTCATGCATGCGGTTCAGCCGCGGGCTGCCGGACTGGGTCACCAGCACCTCGTGGAACCGCAGGTCAGCGTCGCTGAGACCCACCATGTCCTTCTTCTTGGCCGCCTTCGTCATCGCCTCACACGCGGAACGCAGCTCGGCCAGGGCCACCGGGTCGCCGCTACGGAGGATCATCGTGGCCGCAGCGCTCTCGATGGCCAACCGCGCTGCGTAGACGTCACGCACGTCGTCCTCGGCGAGCTCGATCACGAAGAGGCCGCGGTTCCGCTCGCTGCGCAGCAATCCTTCCTGGACCAGCCGCTGCATCGCCTCGCGCAACGGCCCGCGGCTGACGCCGAACTGCGCCGACAAGTCGGCCTCGCTGAGCTGGGCGCCGGGTGCCAGCCGCCCGTGCATGATGGCGTCGCGCAGCTGACGGGCGATCAGCGCCGCGGTCGACTCCTGGTGCACTGGCTCGAACGACTGGGTGCGCGCCATGGTCCGTCCTCTCGTCCGAGTCAGATTGTCAACGATACAACGAGGATCGCTCTTCTCGGCCGAACGTGGCCGGATTGTTGACAATCTCTGGCGCGGTGAGTGAGGTTGGAGCCATGCTCGCGATCGCCCCTCATGACTAGTGCGTTCTTCAGCCCGTCCGAGCTCGATTCCAGGGTGGCTCGAGTGCGGGACGACATGGATGCCGCACATCTGGACGTCCTGGTGGTCGTCAGTCCGGAGGACATCTACTACCTCACCGGCCTGAACCACCAGGGGCATTTCGCCCTCACCGCACTCGTCGTCCCCCTGGACGGGCCGATGCTCCTCGTGGCGAGAGCCATGGAGGCCCCGACGATCGCCGCGCAGGTTCCGCAAGGCGTCCACGTTCCCTTCAAGGACGACCAGGATCCTGCAGCCGTGCTCGCGGCTGCCGTGCGCTCGGTCGCCCGGAGTGGCGCCGTGGTCGGCATCGAGCAGACGTCGATGAGCCTGCCGGTCTCGGTCTGGGAACCGCTGCGCGCGACCCTCGATGCCGACCGACTCGTCGACGGGTCAGGGATCGTCGGACCGCTGCGCCAGGTCAAGAGCCCGGCGGAGATCGAGCTCGTGCGCCGAGCCGCTTCCGCGTCCAGCCGGGCCATGGAGGCCGGGCTCGCTGCCGTGAAGGAGGGGGTGTCCCAGCCGGATGTCGTGGCCGCCGTCTACGCCGAGCTGATTCTCGCCGGCCGCGAGTACCCGGCGATGCCACCGCTCATCCGTTCGCGCGAGGACCTGCTCCAGGAGCACATGAGCTGGTCGGACTCCCCGATCGCGTCCGGCGATGCGATGTTCTTCGAGCTGTCGGCATCGGTGGGCCGCTACCACGCTCCCCTGACCCGGATGGCGTACATCGGCGAACCGCCCCCGGGCACCGAGGTGGCGGCGGCGATCGCGACGTCAGGCCTCGACGCCGTCCGGGACGCGCTGAGGCCGGGCGTCCTCGCGGACGACGTCTACGCCGCGTGGCAGGCCGTCGTCGACGAGGGCCTCGGACACTCCTCCTACCGGCGTCACCACTGCGGGTACGTCATCGGCATCGGGTTCCCGCCGAGCTGGACCGGCGGCGCAGGCGTCGTGGGCCTGCGCAGCGGCAGTGACATGCCGATCCGGGAGGGCATGACGTTCCACGTGCTGTCGTGGATCCTCGACCAGGAGCCCGCCGACTTCGTGCTCTCGGACACCGTGCTCGTCACGCCCGACGGCGGCGAGATCCTCACCACCACGCGCCGCGATCCCATCGTCATCTAGACCACGGCACGACACGAGAGGCACCACATGAAGATCACCGGACTCAAGGCCACGCCCGTCGCCGTGCCGTTCGTCGAGGACGAGCTCTGGGCGTTCGGCGGCCGGCGCGGGATGGTCAGCATCCTGCTGGAGGTGCTCACCGACGAGGGCGCAGTCGGGATCGGTGAGGCGGCCGCCTATCCGTCCGCCGACATCGTGCTGGCGGTCGTCAAGACGGTCGAGCCGCTGGTCGTGGGCGAGAGCCCGTTCGACATCGAGCGGATCATGAAGCGGATCAACATCGTCGGGACGTGGCACCACGTCAAGGCGACGAGCCCCGCGATCGCAGCCGTCGAGATGGCCTGCTGGGACATCGTCGGCAAGGCGAGCAACCAGCCGCTGGTGAACCTCTTCGGCGGCCGGGTCCGTGACGAGGTCGAGTTCTTCTACTACCTCAGCCGCAAGAGGCCGGCGGAGATGGGCGCCGACGCGGCGGCCGGACTCAAGGCGGGGTTCGGCACCTTCTATCTCAAGGTCGGCTCCGACAACCCCAGTGACGACATCGAGCGAGTCGAGGCGATCCGTGCCGCGGCCGGCCCGGACGCGCTCATCCGGGTCGACGCCAACGAGGCGTGGTCGTCGGCCGCTGCCATCCGCATCATCAAGGACATGGAGCGGTTCGACCTCGAGATGGTCGAGCAGCCGGTGTCCGGACGCAACCTCGACGAGATGGCATACGTCCGGGGTCGCATCGACACTCCGCTCCTCGCCAACGAGGCGTCCTGGACCAGGTACGACCAGCTCGACGTCATCCGCGCCGGCGCAGCCGACGTCATCTCCGTCGACAACCAGATGGACGGCGGCCTGCTGAACCTGAAGCGAGGAGCCGGAATGTGCGAGGTGGCCGGACTGCCGGTGCTCAAGCACAGCCTGGGCGAGCTCGGCGTCGCGGCGTACGCGGGTGTCCACCTCATGGCGTCCACGCCCAACTTCCTCTACGCCAACCAGGGCTACGGCTCGTTCCTGGCTGACGACGTGATCGCCGGGGCCAGCCCGCTGCCCTACGAGAACGGGTGCCTGACGGTTCCCGACCGACCGGGCATCGGCGTCGATCTCGACCCGGAACGCGTCGGGAAGTACGCCGAGCTCTACGAGAAGGAGGCGAGCAACTTCGCCTTCCACGAGTCGGAGACCATGGCGCGCACACCGCTCATGCCCAAGTTCTGAGCCGGGAGGCGAATTCAGTGGATTGTTGACAATCCGCACGCACGACTCTAACGTCACACGGAAGACCTGTGATGTGTGTCATATCCGCCGATGGAGAGAGAACGCCATGACCCAGACCAGCCTGACGGCGAAGATGACGAGGGTGTTGGCGGGCGGTTTGCTCGCGGCGTCCGTGCTCGCTGCCTGCAGCTCCACCGAGCCGGGCACCGGAGCCTCGAAGGGAAACACACTCGATCGCGTCAAGAGCGACAAGAAGGTCAACGTCGGCTTCGCGAACGAGCGCCCGTACGCCTATCGCGACGGCAGCGACCTCAAGGGCGAGGCCCCCGCGATCCACCAGTACATCTTCGACCAGATCGGCGGCGTCAAGCTCGAGCCCAAGCTGTTCGAGTTCGGTGCGCTCATCCAGGCGCTCAACTCCGACCGGGTCGACGTGGTCACCGCGGGCATGTTCATCACGCCGGAGCGCTGCCAGGAGGCCAACTTCAGCAATCCGGAGTATGTCGCCACCACGGCGCTGCTGGTGAAGAAGGGCAACCCGGGCGGCCTGTCCGACTACAAGTCGGCTGCCGACAAGAAGGTCAAGGTCGCGGTCATGACCGGAGCGGTCGAGGTCGACCAGGCCAAGGGTGCCGGCGTCCCGGAGAAGCAGCTGCAGGTCGTACCCGATCAGCAGTCCGGTCTCGACGCGGTGAAGTCCGGTCGCGCCGACGCGTTCGCCCTCACCGCGATCTCGCTCCGCGCGCTCGCCAAGAGCGACAGTGGGGTCGAGGTCGCGGACGCCTTCGTGCCGGTCGTCGACGGCAAGGAGCAGATCGGTGCCGGCGCTGCCGTGTTCCGCAAGGGCGACACCGAGCTGCGAGACGCGTTCAACGCCGAGCTGAAGAAGCTGATCGCCAGCGACAAGTGGCTCGAGCTCGTCAAGCCGTACGGCTTCACCGAGGCCGAGAAGCCGGACCCGAGCCTCACCGCAGAGAAGCTCTGCCAGGGCTGATCGCCGGTGCTCAACGAGCTGCTGGACGCCGCGCCGTTCTTCCTGCGCGGCGCCGGCACCTCGATCTTGTACACGATGGCCGGCGCGATCGCGGCGCTCGTCATCTCGTTCATCCTGGGCCTGATGTCGATGTCACCGTCGATCTGGCTTCGCGGCGTCGTGCGCGTCATCGTGGAGTTCTTCCGCGGAACGTCCTTGGTCGTGCAGTTCCTGTGGATCTTCTTCGTCCTGCCGCAGCTGGGCATCAAGTTCGAGCCCTTGGCCGCGGCCACCATCGCCATCGGCCTCAACTTCGGCGCGTACGGCGCTGAGGTCGTCCGCGGTGCCGTGACCTCGGTGCCGAAGGCGCAGTGGGAGGCGACCGTCGCGCTCGGACTGGGCAAGGTCCACCGGATGCGGCGGATCATCCTGCCGCAGGCGATTCCGGAGATGATTCCCCCGTTCGGCAACCTGCTCGTCCAGATCCTCAAGAGCACTTCGCTGTTGTTCTTCCTTTCCATCACCGAGCTGACGTACGAGGTGAACCAGCTCCGCACCGACGTCGGCAGCCTGACGGCGTTCACCGTCGCGCTGGTGGTCTACTTCGTGATCGCCCAGGGACTGATCCTGATCATGCGCATCTGGGAGAAGCGTTCAGCGGCGAAGGTCGGCAGGAGACCGAAACCGGTCGACGTCGTCGCGGACGTCCCGGCGGTACCGGCGGGGTCACGATGAGTCGGTGGCGATGGGACTACGCGTGGGAGGTGCTGCCCGACCTGCTGGTCGCGTTCCTCAAGTACACCCTCGGCATCACGCTGGCCGCGGGCGTCCTCGCGATCGTGCTCGGCCTGGTGCTCGCGCTGGGCCGACGCTCGGACAACAAGGCGATCTCGCGAACCACGTTCGGTTTCGTCGAGTTCATCCGCAGCACGCCGATCCCGATCCAGCTCTTCTTCGTCTACTACGGTCTGCCGTCCGCAGGCATCAGGCTCAGCGCCTTGACCACGGGCATCCTGGTGCTCGGCATCCACTACGCCTGCTACATGTCCGAGGTGTATCGGGCCGGCATCGACGCGGTCCCCCAAGGACAGTGGGAGGCCTGCACGGCCCTCTCCCTGTCGCCACAGCGCACCTGGCGTGCGGTCGTGCTGCCGCAGGTGATCCGCCGCATCCTTCCTTCGGCGGGCAACCAGATCATCGCCCTTTTCAAGGAGACACCGTTCCTCATCGTCATCGGGGTGGGCGAGATGGTCTTCGTGGCGAACCAGTTCGGCTCCCACACGTTCCGCTACACGGAGCCTGTCACGATCGCCGGGCTGATCTTCCTGCTGGCGAGCTACCCGACATCCGTCCTGACGAGAAAGCTGGAGGCCCGCCTTGCCCAGTGACACAGCAACCACCACACGCGGCGACGAGATCATCCGATTCGACGACGTCGTCAAGAAGTTCGGGGACAAGACGGTTCTTGCCGGAATGAACTTCTCCGTCGCCCCTGGTGAACGGGTGACACTGATCGGTCCCTCGGGGTCCGGCAAGACCACGATCCTCCGCCTGCTGATGACGCTGGAGAAGATCACCGACGGGGTGATCTGGGTCAACGGAAAACCGCACACGCATGAGGAAAAGGACGGGAAGCTGGTTCTCGCGTCGGAGAAGTACACGCGCAACGCCTGCCGGACGATCGGCATGGTGTTCCAGCAGTTCAACCTGTTCCCGAACATGACCGTGATCGAGAACGTCATGGAGGCGCCCGTCTCCGTCCTCGGAAAGAGCAAGGACGAGGCACGCGAACGTGGCATCGACCTGCTCGACAAGGTGGGCATGAAGGACTTCGCCGACGGTCACCCGACCCAGCTGTCCGGTGGACAGCAGCAGCGAGTGGCGATCGCGCGGGCTCTGGCGATGGGGCCGGAGGTCCTCCTGCTCGACGAGGTCACGTCCGCGCTTGACCCCGAGCTCGTGGTCGATGTGCTGAACGTGCTGCGCGACATCGCCGAGACCACCGACATCACCATGTTGATCGTGACGCACGAGATGCACTTCGCCCGCGACGTGTCGCACCGGGTGATGATGTTCGATCAGGGCCTCATCGTGGAGGACGGGCCGCCGGAGAAGATCTTCAACGACCCCGATCACGACCGCACGCGGACCTTCCTCAAGGCCGTGCTCGAGGACCGCTAGTCAGCGAAAGAGCGCGCCCAGGCCCTCGAGCTGTGTCGGTGCGCCGGAGATCCGCAGGCCCTCCCAGACGGTGACCTGGTTGGCGGTCAGCACGGGCTTGCCGACGGCCGCCTCGAGCTCGTCCAGCCACATCAGGGAGTGCATCGCCGTGTCCGGCACCAGAACCGCCTGTGCCTCATCGGTGTCGGCCGACGTGACCATCGCGATCACCTGCTCCTGGGTCAGCAGACCCACCTCTGCCGCGGTGTAGATGCCGTGGGTGCCGAACGAGACGGTCTCCACACCTCCCTTGCCGAGGAAGTCGACGAAGTGGACGGCGACGTCCTCCGGGTACGAAGCCGCGACCGCCACCCGGCTCAGTCCCATGGCCGTCAGGGCCTCCACGAACGCGATGGACGTCGACGACACCGGCAGCTGCAGGAGGTCAGCGACGCCCTGTGCCTGCTCGCGGGCGCCGTCCCAGCCGAAGACGAAGCTGCCCGACGTGCAGGCCCACATCACCGAGTCCGGATGATCGGGACGCAGGTCCTCGGCGCCGTCGGCCAGGCGCTTCGCCGAGCCCAAGTCGAGGAGAGCATCCACCCGATGCGCGTCCTCGCCGACCGACGTGTGCACGAGCGGCAGGCGGACGGCGTCTCCGATGCGGGCCTCCAGCGCCGGGAAGTCGTCCTCGGCGCCCCAGCCGGGGTAGAGCAGTCCGACCGTGGTCGTCATGAGCTCTCCCGGACAGCCCGACCGCTGATGAGCCACTGGTGCGGTCCCACGGCGCGACGGCCGATCGCCTCGAGCACGGCCCACATCGTGACCTGGTTGGCAGTGATGACCGGCTTGCCGAGCTCGGCCTCGAGCGGCGCGATCACGTCGTAGGTGGCCAGGTTGGTGCAGGAGACGAAGACGGCCTCGGCCTCAGCGGAGTCGGCATCGCGCACCAGCTGGAGCGTCTCGTCGTACGGCACGGTCCAGATCTCGCTGCTGAGCCCGAGGTGCGCGCTGCTCACCACGTCGACGTCGGCCTCGGCGAGGAAGGTGGCCAGACGCTCGGTGACGCGGGCGTCGTAGGGCGTCGCGGTGGCCACCCGGCGGACGCCGAGATGCTTCAAGGCCGCGATCAGGGCGCCAGACGTCGTGACCGCCTTGGCGCCACCCGTCGAACGCATCGTCTCCACCAGCCGCTTCTCCCCCTCCATGCCGTTGACGAAGCTGCCGGACGTGCATGCGTAGGCGAACGCGGCCGGCCTCGCGGTGAGCAGGTCGCGGGTGCACTGCTCGACCGCGCCATCGTCGCTGATCACCTCGGCCATCTCCACCGTCATGAGCATCGCCGCGAACGGGGTGCGGGTGAACAGCAGGCTCACGCCGTCTGGGGCCCAGCGCCACATCTCGGAGTCGAGGGCCATGTCGAACGGCACGATGACACCGGCCGACACCTCGTCCGGGCGGCCGATGTACGACGGCGAAGCACTCATGGGTCACGATCCAGGGGTACGAGAGATTGTTGACAATCCGACAGCGACATCCTAGCGTCAAGCGGGTCCGGCGCGACCGTCTGTCCCTGACCCGGAACCACCCTCGAGGGGGCACTTCTTGCCAGTATCCAGCGCACCTGTCATCGCCGTGCTCTGCTCGGCGGAAACCGGCAGGCCGAGGCACCTGGATGAGGTCGAAGCACGTGCCGACGTCCGGTACACCGACGCCGCCGGCCTCCCCGAGGCCATCGCGGACGCCCAGGCCCTGTTTCTCTGGGACTTCTTCTCGAGCGCCGTCCGCGACGCCTGGCCCGGGGCCCGGCAGCTGGAATGGATCCACGTGGCTTCTGCCGGCGTCGACACGTTGATGTTCGACGAGCTGGCACAGTCGGATGTCGTCGTCACCAACGCCAAGGGCGTCTTCGACCGTCCGATCGCCGAGTTCGTGCTGGCTTCGATCCTCGCGGTGGCCAAGGATGTCCACCGCAGCCATGACCTCCAGACCGCCCACGAGTGGCGGCACCGCGAGACCAGGACCGTCGCCGGCGAGACGGTCCTGGTGGTCGGCACCGGCTCGATCGGACGCGAGATCGCCCGGCTGCTCCAGGCGGTCGGCATGGAAGTACGCGGAGCCGGTCGCACGGAACGCCCATCCGACCCCGACTTCGGGCAGGTGGTGTCGAGTCGCGACCTGGCCGACCACGTCGGGTGGGCCGACCACGTGGTGGTGGTCGCACCGCTCACCGACGCGACGCGGAACCTGGTCGACGAGCGAGTCCTGTCCGCCATGAAGCCGTCGGCCCACCTCGTCAACGTCGGCCGCGGACCCATCGTCGACGAAGCCGCCCTCATCGCGGCGCTCAACGACGGCACCATCGCCGCGGCGACGCTCGACGTGTTCCAGACCGAGCCGTTGCCCGAGGACCATCCACTGTGGACGACATCCGGCGTCGTCATCACCCCACACATGTCCGGCGATGCCGTGGGTTGGACCGACACCTTGGCCCGCCAGTTCGCGGACAACGCACTGCGCTGGCTGGACGGCGCCCCGCTCGAGAACGTGGTCGACAAGCAGCTCGGCTTCGTCGCGGCCGCGTCGAAGGAGCAGGCGGATGGCTGATCTGGCAGACCTCTCGGCCACCGAGCTGCTGGCCGGCTACCGCGACGGCAGCTTCACGCCGGTCGACGCGACCCGTGACGTGCTGGCCGCCATCGACGCCCACGAACCAGAGGTGAACGCCTTCGTCATGGTCGACCGCGACACGGCGCTCGCTGCAGCCGAGGATTCGTCCAAGCGCTGGAGTCAGGGCGAGCCACTCGGTCCCGGGGACGGCGTCCCCGCCTCGATCAAGGACATCTTCCTGACCCGCGGATGGCCGACGCTCCGTGGCACCTTGCTGATCGACGAAGCCGGCCCGTGGGAGGTCGACGCTCCGTGCACGGCACGCCTCAGGGAGACCGGTGCGGTGCTCCTGGGCAAGACGACCGCACCGGAGTTCGCGTGGAAAGGGGTGACCGACTCCATGCGGCACGGATCAACCGGGAACCCGTGGGACACGAGCCTGACCTCGGGCGGCTCGAGCGGTGGCAGCGCCGCCGCGGTCGGCCTCGGGATGGGGCCGTGGTCGGTCGGCACGGACGGCGGCGGGTCGGTGCGCATTCCGGCGTCCTTCACGGGCACGGTGGCGCTCAAGCCGACGTACGGGCTGGTGCCGATGTTCCCCGCCAGTCCCTTCGGCACTCTCGCCCACGCCGGCCCGATGACGCGCACAGTCACCGATGCGGCGCTGCTGATGGACGTCATCGCCGGTTTCGACTCTCGCGACTGGTCGGCCCTCCCCACGCCCACCGTCTCGTTCCTCGACGGGCTCGACGACGGCGTGAAGGGGTTGCGGATCGCCTTCTCGGCGGACCTCGGCTACGTGCGGAACGACCCCGAGGTGGAGGCACTGGTGCGCACCGCGGTCGCCGTCCTCGCCGACGCGGGCGCCGTCGTCGAGGAGGTCGACCCGGGCTTCACCGACCCGGTCGACGCCTTCGAGCTGCTCTGGTTCGCCGGCGCGGCGAAGGTGCTCGACGCTTACGGGGCCGGCGCCATCGACAAGGTCGATCCCGCGCTGCGCGAGGGCATCGAGACGCGGGGACGCGTGAGCGCGTCGGAGTTCCTCGACGCGAACCAGGTCCGCATGGATCTCGGACTGCGCATGGGCCATTTCCACGAGACCTACGACCTGCTGCTGACTCCCACCATGCCGATCGTCGCCTTTCCCCGCGGCCAGGAGTCGCCCGACGGCTGGCCGTCGCAGCACTGGACGAGCTGGACGCCGTACTCGTACCCGTTCAACATGACGCAGCAGCCCGCCGCGAGCGTCCCGTGCGGGTTCACCACCGCTGGGTTGCCGGTCGGGCTCCACGTCGTGGGTCCGCGACATGCCGACCGGCTCGTCCTCCGTGCCGCCCGCGCCTACGAGAAGGCCGCCGCCTGGCCCACCGACCGTCCCGTCCGCAGAACCCATGAGGAGAACTGATGGCCCGCTACATCACCCTGACCCTGGAGACCCGCGGCGTCAGCTGCACCGCCCGCCTTCTCGATGACGAGGCACCTCGCACGGCATCCGCGGTCTGGGACGCCCTGCCGCTCAGCGGGCAGGTCTTCCACGGCAAGTACGCGCGCAACGAGATCTACAACCTCGTTCCCGCGTTCGGCGCGGCACCGGGCAAGGAGAACATCACGATCACGCCGATCCCCGGCGACGTCTGCTACTTCGCGTTCGACGCCGACGACCTCGGAGCGCCGTCTTACGGATACGAGTCCGAGGCCGGTCCGGGCGAGATGCAGAACATCGTCGACCTGGCCCTCTTCTACGGCCGGAACAACCTGCTCATCAACGGCGACCAGGGCTGGATCCCCGGCAACGTCTTCGCCACGGTGGTCGACGGGCTGACCGAGATGGCCGCCGCCTGCCAGGACGTCTGGATGGGCGGCGCCCGCGGCGAGACCCTGGCGTTCGCCCGGTCACACGAGGACTGAGGAGAACCCATGACCAGACTGCTGCTGCGCGGCGAGGCCGTCGTCAGCCATCTCCCGGAGCGCCTGGTCATCAAGGCAGGTCGGGTGGTGGCCGGCGACGACCTCAGCGCTTGACCTACTCGCCCTTCGACATCCGCCGGGTGATGCTCACCGCGGCGCTGACCGTCCAGACCATGCACAGCAGACGGCCGAGCAGGATGAACGCGGCGCCCTGGAAGAAGAACAGGGACGACAGCGAGAGCGCGGACACGACGGCCGCGACGTAGGCCAGGACTCGGACCGGCTTGCCGAACCCGGGCATCCGAGCCGCCAGCAACACAAATACGCCGAGGGCGAGCACGTGTGCGGTGCCGCCCGCGATGAAGTTCGACGTGCGCAGCACCGAGACGGTGTCCAGCGACGCGCTCGGCGCCATCGCGGCGAGAAGCCATGCGAGAGCGCTGGAGAGCATCATCAGCGCCACCGCAGCGAGTCCCCAGATGCGAGCGCGCTCGGCGGCCACCTGCTGCGCGACCGTGCGCACGACGCCCGGCAGGCGCGTGACGAACGCGGCGAGGCTGGACACGGACAGGAACTGGGTGACGCCCATCAGCACGGCGGCCAGCTGGTTGTCCGCGTACCAGTCCCGCACGTCCGCGACCGGGTCGTTCGGGAGCGGCAAGGTCGATGAGGCGAAGTTCGGCGTGACGAAGTCCGTCGCGAGGTACAGCAGCACGAAGCCGACCGCGGCGGCGATCAGCACGCCCGCGCCACGTCTCCGGCTGCCGGTCGAGACGGCTTGCTGGGTGGTCATGATGATTCCTTTCGGTTGAGTTGCTCCAGCATCACGGCCTGATCTGCGGCATACATCCACCAGCGGGTGGCAGCTGGCGTACGCCGAGAGGTGTATCCCCGGCCTGAACGGCCGTCAGGACACGCCGTCGGGCCGGAAGCCTTCGACCACGGCCGCCTCGAGACGTTGGCGATGCTCGTGGAGCCACGCCTCGCGACGCTTGATCGAGCCTCCGGCGTCTTCCTCGTTCCACAGGCGGGCCCAGCCGCCACCGAGGTTCTCGGCCCGCCATTTCATGGTGTGCCACGTGACCTTGGCTCCCTGGATCGAGACCTCGACGAGCTGGTCGCGTTCCAGGCCGAGGCCGTACGCGTCGACCATCAGTCGCGCTCGCCGGGACTCGTCGACGTCTCGCAGGACGACGGGCCTGTCGTCTACCGGCTGCCACGGCGCCCACCACGTGAGCATGTTGGCGACTTCCTCGCACCGTGTTGATGGCCTGGCGAGGTCGAAGTCGATCAACGCCACCGCCGCGCCGTCGCGAAAGACGACGTTCTCAGGTGTGATGTCGCGGTGCCCGATGAAGGTCGGCTGCTCCGCCAGGGGTTCGGCACCAGCCGGCTCAGGCGACGTCACCGCTGCTGTCGGTAGATCGTCAGGAATCCCGAACGAGACCATGGAGTCATCGAATGCCCGGACGAGTCGAGCGACGCTCACCGCGCGCTCGTCTTCGGCCATCCACGGCGGGCTGGGCCGGCCGGCCACCTCGCCCTCGATGTACGTCAGGATCTCGCGACCCTGCGGGTCGAGGCCGAGGTAGCGCGGTGCACCGGCGAAACCCTCGATCTCCAGGTGCCGAAGGACGAGGTGGACCAGGTGCGAGTGCGCCCCGACCGGCCGGCGCACCGTGCCGCCGGCCCGGGCGACCCCCAGCGTGACGTCGCCTCCGGGAAGCAGAACCTCCTCGTCAGACATCGCCTGACAGTCGCAGCCCGGCGGTCAGTTCTTCGCCTTCAACGACATCACGACGAGGCCGTTGGAGAGGGTTTGCGACCCGATCGTGTCGAACGCGACATTGAGTCCCTGGGTCAACAAGGTGTCGTCTGGGCCACCCGCACCGGCGAGCACCGGATGGATCCAGAGATGCAGCACGTCGACCAGGCCTGCCGCGATCAGGGTCTTGGTCACGGCGCCCACTCCGTGCTGCAGGATGTCTCCGCCGTCCTGCTCCTTGAGCTGCTTGACGGCAGTGACCAGGTCGCCGCTGAGCACGGTGGTGTTGTTCCATTCCGGATCGGTCAGGGTGGTCGAGGCGACGTACTTCGGCATCTCGTTCAGGCGGTCGGCCAGCTTCCCGTCGCGGCTGGGCCAGGCCGAGGCATACGAGTCGTAGGTGGCCCGGCCCATCAGCATGACCTCGGCGTCGTTCAGGTGCTGGAGCGCCAGGTCGTCGGTCTCGTCGCTGACGTAGTCGAAGTGCCACTTGTCCATGTGGTTGACGACGCCGTCGAGGGACACGAACGTCGAGTTGACGAGGCTTCGCATAGAAGGTGATCTCCTTGAGAGGGGGCCGGCACGACGTTCTCCGGCCCTCCCACTGTTCGCCAACGCTCGCATCGAGACCATCCCAGAACTCTGGGTAGTTCGGTACGAAACAGTTGTGCGACCGGTCGACCGCGGCGGCCTCATGCTCGGGTGGCACCATGAGGGGATGACGCTCGCGTCGTCAGAACGCCTCCGCGGTGAGCTCAACAGGCTCCTGCACCGGGGTCAAGGAGTTCGCGAATTCTCGATGAGCGCCGCACGGATCGTGTCTCGGGCGGTGCCGTTCGACGGCGTCTGCGTCGTGACCATGGACCCGGCCACGATGCTCCCGACCGGCGAGATCACCGAGAACGGCCTCCCGGGCTCGGCGAACGCTCGCATGATCGAGATCGAGCTAGGTGGCGAGGACTTCAACAGCTTCCGGACCCTTCGACGCTCCGGCGACATCGCGGCCGGTCTCAGCGACGCAACCGGCGGGGACCTCAACCGAAGCGTGCGCCATCGGGAGCTCAAGCGACCCCACGGTTTCGGCGACGAGCTGCGGGCCGCGCTGGTGGGCGACTCGGCGACGTGGGGTGGCTTGGCGCTGCTGCGTGCTTCCGGTCGCGCGCCCTTCTCGCCGGACGACGCGAGTCTCGTGGCGTCCTTGTCGCGCTACTTCGCTGAGGGTTTGAGACGCGCGATGTTGCTGGGTGCCCTGTCTTCCGATGGCCCGGTGAACACGCCGACAGGCGGCGTGGTGCTGCTCGCGGCCGACAACTCCATCACGCGTGCCGATCCGGCTGCGCAGATGTGGCTCGCCGAGCTGCGCGACAGCGGCAGCTGGAGCGATCCCGTTCCGTCGGTGGTCGCCGCGGTGGCCAACCGCGCCCGCGACATCACCGACGCGAGCCGGACGTCAGAGGATGTGGCACGGGCGCGTGTGCGCACGGCGTCCGGCACCTGGCTGCTGGTTCGCGGCTCACGACTCGGCGACGGCGAGGATGCGGAGACGGCGGTGATCCTCGAGCCTGCCCGCCCCCACGAGCTCGCTCCCCTCATCGCCGCCGCCTACGGCCTCACCGATCGTGAGCGAGCAGTGACGCAGCTCGTCGCACAAGGTCTGTCGACGAGTGCCATCGCGAGCCAGCTCCACATCTCGCCGTGGACCGTGCAAGACCACCTGAAGGCGATCTTCGAGAAGGTCGGCGCCGGCACGCGCGGCGAGCTCGTCGCCCGGGTGTTCTTCGACCACTACGCACCGCGACTCAGCGAGGGCGCGACGCTCGGTGCTGACGGCTGGTTCGCCCCGGCGCCGGCAGCCGACGGATCGCCGACGGACGATCACTGACACGCCGAATCCCAGCATTCTGGGATGGTCGGCCGACGGCGCGTGGTCCAGCGTGGAGCTCATGGACGGATTTGACCCTGCCCACAGCTTCGGCCCCCAGGTCGCCCCCAACTACGACGAGGAGTCCATGCGTGGCGACGAGGACGACACGGTCGACTTCCTCCGCGCTCGGGCGGGAACCGGTCGGGCCCTCGAGCTCGCCATCGGCACCGGCCGCATCGGGCTCCCGCTGGCGATGCGGGGGACTCCGGTCGACGGCATCGAGCTGTCCGCCGACATGGTCGACGAGCTGCGCGCGAAGCCGGGCGGCGAGGACCTGCAGGTGTCCATCGGCGACATGTCCCGCGTTCGAATGGACGCCACGTACGACCTCGTCTATCTCGTGTTCAACACCATCGGCAACCTCCTGACCCAGGACGACCAGGTGCGGTGCTTCGAGAACGCGGCAGCTCACCTGTCCCCCACCGGCGTGTTCGTGCTCGAGTGCCGCATGCCGACCGCACAGGCGCGGCCCGGCCACCAGTTCGTCGACGTGCAGCACGTCGAGGTCGACAACGTGGCAGTCGACGTGTGCGCCTACGACCCGGTCACCCAGGTTCTCGACAAGCAGCGCGTCCGGATCGACGCCGATGGGATCTCTCTGTCGCCGATCAGCTTGCGATTGGCCAGCCCTGCGGAGTTCGACCTCATGGCGCGCATCGCGGGCCTGCACCTTGTCGAGCGATTCGGCGGCTGGCGCCAAGAACCGTTCACCGCGGCAAGCTGGCGCCACGTGAGCGTCTACGCCCGCTGACCTCGACAGACTGTCAGTCTCGAGTGAGGAAGTGGCCGTCGGCCCGGATCAGCTCGCCGGTCACGGCGCCGTTGCGGGGCGAGGCCAGGTAGGTGACCAGAGCAGCGACGTCCGCCGGACTGGTCGTGCTTCGAGTGGCGGCCGAGCGGCTGACCTGCTCGAGGAGCTCGGCGGGCTCGTGGCCGTGGGGCACGTAGCCCGGCAGCACGGTGTTGACGAGGATCCCCGTCGCGGCGAGCTCTCGGGACATCGTGCGGGTGAGACCGTGCAGGGCCGACTTCGCGGTCGTGTACGGCGTCGAGCCGGCGAAGCCGTCCTCCACGAGTCCGGTGGACAGGTGGATGACGCGGCCCCATCCGCGGCGGCGCATCGATGCGACCGCCTGCTGGGTGACGGCAAGGGTGCCGAGCAGGTTGGTCTCGACCGAGGCGCGCACCGTCTCCAAGGGAATCTCGTCGAAGGCGGCGGGCGACGGCTCGGGCCAGGACACGGCGCTGTTCACGAGGATCTCGACGTCGGACCACGGCGGGTCCAGCTCGTCGAGCGCCTCACGCACACCGTCGGGACGGTCCAGCTCGAGGTGGGCGGTGCGGGCAGACCCACCGGCGCCCTCCACACGGGCCGCCACAGCGCCGGCCGCGTCCTCTCTCAGGTGGAATCCCACGACCACGCGGGCACCCTCTGCCCCGAACGCCTCGGCGATGCTCGCGCCGATCACCCCGGAGGCCCCGCTGACCCAGACGACACGATCACGCAGACCCAGATCCATGCCCCACTCTTTCCATAGTCGGCTACCTAATAAAGTGTAGCTGACTATACGTCGCGGTCGTCCATCCCGGCTAGGCTGCGGCGATGGCATCGACGAACGAGGTGCGAGATGCCCTGACGGCCGCCTCGCGCGCCTTCAAGGCTGCGGGAGCCGAGTCACTCCGGACCATCGGGCTGCACCCGGGCCAGGACTTCCTCCTCGTGGCGCTGCTGGAGGAGGACACGCTCACGACCGGCGAGCTCGCCCGGCGGCTCAGGGTGGAGAGCCCGACCGTCACCCGGATGGCCCAGCGCATGGAGGTGGCCGGCCTCGTCCGACGGGCCTCCGATCCCGACGACGCTCGCCGCACGCGCAACTCCCTGACTCGACGCGGTCGCGAGGTGGCCGCCGCCCTCCCGAAGCTGCTCGACGACGTCCTCGACCGGGCCGTCGAAGGCCTGACGGCCGGCGAGCTCGACCGGCTCCGTGACGCGCTCACCCTGATCGCCGAGAACCTCGGGTGGGGCGAGACTTCGGAAGGCGCAGACACCTCCGCCGAGGCGTGAGCAAGCCCGCTGACGCTCGAAGGACGGATGTCGAGGAAACGTCACCGCGCATCCCCTGCTGGCCATAACCTTCGCGTGTGCGACGACTCCTGATGATCCTCGGTCTGGTGGTGGCCTTCGCCACGCCGACCGCCGCTTATGCCGCTGACACGGCCCCGCCCCAGATCCAGACGATGGTCCTGTCACCGACCTCGGTCAACGTGGCGACATCGGCCCAGCAGGTCAGGGCGACCCTTCGCATCACCGACGAGACCGGTGTCAAAGGGGTCAGCGGCACCCTCAGGTCCCTCGACTCGACGCAGGTGACGCCGCTCCGGTTCGGGCTGCTCATCTCCGGGACCAAGACCAACGGCAACTGGCGCGTGAACTTCACGCTTCCGCAGGGCGCAGCGCCCGGCCAGTGGCAGCTGGACATCCAGGCCATAGACGACGAAGTCGGCAACCGGCTGAACGGATCGAGCGTCCCGACGGCGAGCCTGCCCATCGTCGACGTCACGTCGGTCGCGGACCCGGACACGGACGCGCCGGACATCGCCTCGATGACCTTGGCGCCGTCGAGCGTCGACGTGGGTCCGTCCGCGCAGGACGTCACGGCCACGTTCCACCTCACCGACGAGACGGGCGCAGCGCACGCGCTAGCGGGTCTCAAGTCGGTCGACACCGGCGACGTGACGGCGAACCGGCAGGCCACCCTCGTATCTGGCACGGCGCAGGACGGCATCTGGGAAGCGACGTACACGATCCCCCAGGGCGCCGCCGCCGGCCAGTGGCAGCTCAGGATCCTCCAGATCGACGACCTGCTCACCAATCGGCGGACCGGCCTCAACATCCCGCCGGCGGAGCTTCCGGTGGTGGACGTGACCGTCTCCCATGCGCCCGACAAGCCGACCGCCGTGCAGGCCACGGCCGGCGACGGCAAGGCGACGGTCTCCTGGACGGCGCCGGCCGACAACGGCTCGGACATCACGAGCTACGTCGTCACGTCCGACCCGGGAGCGATCACCCAGACCGTCGACGGCGACCAGACATCCGCCGAGGTCGATGGACTCACCAACGGGACGTCCTACACGTTCACCGTGGTGGCGAAGAACGCCGTCGGTCCCGGAGATGCTTCGGACCCGTCGAACGCGGTGACGCCCAAGGCCAGCTTCGCGGTGGGTCCCACGGCCACGATCAGCGGTGACCCCCTGGTCGGCGAGACCCTGACGGCGCACGAGGGAACCCCGTCCCCGCAGCCCGACTCGTACGAATACCAGTGGTTCGGGAACGGCGTGGCGATCGATGGCGCGACCGACCCGACCCTCGACCTCACGTCGGCGCAGACCGGTCAGCAGATCACGGTCCGGGTCACGGCGGTGCTCTTCGGCTACACGGACGCGAGCGACACCTCGGATCCCACCGGTCCGGTCGCCGGCCATCTCGACGTCGCCGCGCAGGACTCCGTCGTCCAGAGCGGACGCTCGGTCCGCGTGAAGATCACCGGGCTGTTGCCGCGTGAGGCCTACGCGGTCACGATCGACGGCGCCACGGTGAAGACCGGTCGAGCCACCAGCAAGGGAGCAGCCACCGCCACCGTGCGCATCGCCTCGACCCGACCCGAGGGCGAGGTCACGCTCACGGTCACCGGTGGCACCTCCAGCAGCTCGGGCTCGACGCAGATCCAGGTCGTGAAGGCGAAGACCTTCGACGTCACGGTCGACCCGGCCACCGCGCCGAAGGGCAGCACCGCGACCGTCCACGTCAGCGGCATGGCGCCCGGCGAGTCGATCCGCGTCACGTACTCCGGTCGGCGCATCTCACCCACCGGCGCGGTCGCCGCCGGCGACGGCACGTACAGCCAGACGTTCAACGTCGGAACACGTCTCGGTGCCAAGTCGCTCAAGGCGAGCGGACACTTCTACGGCCGTTCGGGCGAGTCGCAGATCACCGTCACTCCGTGACCTTTGACCGACTGATGATCGCCGAGAATCTCGGATGGGACGAGACCCCGGTGGGCTAGCCGCCCTGACGAGCGAGCCGGACACCGAGGACGCCGCCGACGATGTAGCCGGTGAATCGACCGATCGGAATCAGCCAGCCCGCGTTCTCCCACCGGAAGTAGGCCGGGGACAGGACCCCCGCGGCCGCGGAGACGTACGCGGTGGTCGCGAGCGGGGAACCCAGCAGGCCGGCGTGACGTCCGACCTTGGCGACCAGGCCCGTGAACACCCCGTAGACCACACCGTGGACGGGGCCGCCGAGGACGAAGACGCGACGTGCCGTCCGGACAAGGGTCTCGTCGTCGCGGTCGTGCGGCACCGTGAGCGAGGCGTGGGTTGCCGCCGAGGAAGCCAGCAATGCAGCCGCTGCCGTGCCGCTGAGCGTGACGGCGGCCGGCAGGACGCGTGACTGGTCGTCGCTGCTCGCGAGCCTCGCGACGGAGCGGGTGAAGCGTGTCAGGGACAGGATCGAGACCATCTGGCCCGCGACGCTGAATCTCGCCGCCGGGGCGCTGTCCCGGTAGTACGTCCGAATGTCCTCGGCCGGGGCGCCGGGCCGCGGGATCGGATTCTTGGCGATCTTCATCGCTCCGACGATGGCGGCCACGAACGCGATGCCTGTGAGCAGGCCGCTGATCGCCCCCGGGTCGCGGACAACTTGGCGAGTCGCGCCGGAAGGTGTCGACATCTCTGGCTCCTCACTGTTCCGTACGGTCATATATTACAGTGACTATAAACTTGAAGTGACACTAAGACAAATGCTACGTTCGCTCTCATGGACACCTCAGGAGGACTCCGCGAGCGGAAGAAGCTGGAGACGCGCCGCCGGATCGCCGAAGCGGCGGCCGAGCTGTTCGCCGAGCACGGGTACGCCAACGTGGCCATCTCACGCATCGCCGTGGCCGCCGACGTCTCGGAGGGGACGGTCTTCAACTACTTCCCCACGAAGGAAGACCTGATCTTCGATGGCATGGAGGCCTACGAGGACACCCTGCTCGAGGTCGTCCGGTCACGTGCGCCTGGCACGAGTGTCGTCGACGCCTTCCGCGAGCATGTCCTCCAGCCCCGGGGAGCCTTGGTGGCGAACGACCCGGACATGATCGAGCAGATCGCCACCATCGCGCGCGTCATCGCCGACAGCCGCCAGCTCCGGGCGCGTGAGCACGAGGTCATCGACCGCGCCACGAACGAGCTGGCCGAGATCATCGCCACGGAGCGGAAGGCGCGTCCGGAGGACATCGAGCCATGGGCGATCGCCAACGCGCTGATGGGCGTCAACCGTGCCACCACCAGGGCCGTGCACCACGGAGCCATGAAGGGACGCACCGGCGCGCAGATCGCTCGGACCGCTCTCGCCCAGGCACGGCGCACGTTCGACACGCTCGAGAACGGCTTGGGCGGATGACCCACACGACGGATGAGACGCGCATGTCCGCCGAGACCAGCCCGACCACGACCGCCTGCGACCTCGCCGAGACCATCGCCAACCTCCAGCGTCAGGTGAACGAAGCGCTGGTGTGTGCGGACGTCGAGACGCCCGAGCGGCTCGGTGCGCTCACCACAAAGCGCTCGGGAGGCATGGAGTCGGGTGGGTTGGTGTTGCTCGCGGCCGACAACACGATCACGCGTGCGGACCCAGCTGCGCGGGTGTGGCTCGCCGAGCTGCACGACAGCAGCAGGGATGATCTCGCACCGCCTGTGGTGGCGGCGGTGGCCAGCCGTGCCCGCAGCACCGACGATCCGGACGCGACACCCGACGTCGTCGCTCGTGCACGGGTCCGTACGGCCTCCGGCACCTGGCTGTTCGTCCGCGGTTCAAGGCTCGGCCATGATGCCGACGCGGAAACAGCGGTGGTTCTCGAGCCCGCTCGGCCCCACGAGCTCGCGCCCCTCATCGCTGCTGCCTACGGCCTCACCAACCGCGAGCGAGCCGTGACGCAGCTCGTCGCCCAAGGTCTGTCAACCGACGCCATGGCCAGCAGGCTGCACATATCCCCGTGGACGGTGCAGGACCACCTGAAGGCGATCTTCGAGAAGGTCGGCGCCGGTACGCGCGGAGAGCTCGTCGCACGTATCTTCTTCGGCCACGACGCCCCACGACTCAGTGAAGCCGCGCCGCTCGGAGTGGACGGGTGGTTCGCCCTCCCTGACCCGGAAGACGAGACGCCGACTGAGGCACGGCGCTGAGCACCTGACTCACGTTCACACCCCGCGGCCTTGCCGGGCGGTCGGCAGAGGGACACGATGAAGGTGCCCGCACGCATCTGCGGGCATCGAGCATCGAGGAGAGTGCCGTGAGCGTTTACCGGGTCACCGAGCTGATCGGAACGAGCACCGAGTCGTGGGAGGACGCCGCAACGAGCGCCCTGTCCACGGCACGAGAGACGGTCCGCGAACTCAGGGTCGCCGAGGTCGTCGAGCAGGACATCAACATCGACGACGCCGGCGCCTTCACCTTCCGCACGAAGCTGCGGGTGTCGTTCAAGTACGAGTCCAGCTCATAGCGGCTCCTGACCCCGCGCGACTCGGCGGGATCGAGTGGACCCGGCGGACCGGAGGCCGGCTGAGCAGGTCCGAACGTCGCACTCTGCTGGCGGCGATCGTCCGCGGCCAGGGTGCCTACGTCGCCACTCGCGTCCGACGCATGACCGGACGCGTGCCCGCCGGTGCCCGCGATCTCGACTTCGCGACCGTCCGGCCGCCGGACAGCAGGCTCGCCCGCTTGGCCGAGGAGGCGGCCGAGGAGCAGAGCATCCACGTCAAGGGTCACGGCTACCGCACCTGGGCCTATGGCACCGCACTCGCCACACTCGACCGCCACGAGCTCGATCCCGAGGTCTTCTACGTGGCCAGCCTGCTGCACGACTACGGCGTCGCCGACGTCGTCGCGGGCGAGGACTTCGTGCTTCGGTCGGCCACGAGGGCCGAGCAATGTTTCGCCGACGCCGGTCTCGACGAAGCGGTCGCGCTGGCAGCCGCGGACTCGATCACGGTCCACTCCACCGCGGGCATCACCGCCGAACGGGACGGGCCGGGGTTCTACGTCCAGGCCGGAGCCAGCCTCGATCTCGCCGGCCTGCGGTGCGGCGACCTGCCGCGGTCGTACTTCGCTGACGTCCACACGGCGCATCCGCGCGACGGCGTGACACCGGCCTTCGTGAACCACATCGCGGCCGAGGCCCGCACCAACCCCGACGGCCGCTTCGCCCAGCTGCGCAGGTGCGGCTTCAGCGTCTTGCTGCGCACGAACCCACTGGACCGTGACTGATCGGGTCCGCCGACGTCGTGTGGCTTCAGCGGGCAGAGTGTCCCTCATGACTCCGAAGATGCCCGCGGACCTGCTGGCCCACGCCCTCGCGGCCAAGGGGTTCATGCCGGAGGACGAGGGCGACTTCCTGCACCGGCTCGCGTGCGAGCGACTCCCCCACGGACCCGCCCTGGAGATCGGCACGTACTGCGGCAAGTCCGCGATCTACCTCGGCGCGGCCGCGCGCGAGGTCGGCGGGTCGGTGCTCACCGTCGACCACCATCGCGGCTCCGAGGAGAACCAGGCCGGCTGGGAGCACCACGACGCGTCGCTCGTCGACGACGAGCTCGGCCTGATGGACACGCTCCCGGTCTTCCGGAAGACCATCGCTCGAGCCGGTCTCGAGGATCAGGTGACGGCCGTCGTCGGCCGTTCGACCAGCGTGGCCACGTGGTGGCGCACCCCGGTCAGCCTGCTGTTCATCGACGGCGGCCACGCCGAGATGCACGCCCAGAACGACTACTCCGGGTTCGCCCACTGGGTGATGGCCGGCAGCGTGCTGGTGATCCACGACGTCTTCGAGCGGCCCGAGGACGGCGGCCAGGCGCCGTTCCACGTGTGGCAGCGAGCCGTCGACTCTGGATGCTTCGAGCCGCGCGAGACGGTGGGGTCGATGCGGGCTCTAGCGCGCACCCGGGGAGACGCCGGCGAACCGGTCGGATGACGGGCAGTCGCACTCGAGAGCGATGGGTTCGAAATCCACACCGATCCCTTCGCCGGTCATGATGCCGGCGCCCGGCGTCGTGCCGGTCAGCACGTCCCACGCGAGGATCATCGCGGCCGCGGTGTAGGTCGTCTGCTCCACCGGCCAGTTGACGTTCTCGGGGAAGACGAAGCCGGTGAAGTAGTCGCCCTGGTCGGTGCGGAGGTGCTGCATGTCGGTGAAGACCTCCTCGGCACGAGAGTCGCCGATCGCCGCCAGCGCCATCACCAGCTCACAGGTCTCCGCCCCGGTGACCCAGGGGTTGGTGCTGACACAGCGGATGCCGAGCCCGTCGACGACGAAGGTGTCCCACTGCGCGGCGATCATCGTGTCGGCCGCGGCGCCGCGCACGGCGCCGCCGAGCACCGGGTAGTACCAGTCCATCGAGAAGACCGACTTGTCGAGGAACCGGTCGCGATGGTCCTGGAGTGCGTGCCCCAGTCGGCCGCCGGCGAGCTCCCACTCCGGCTGCGGCTCGTCCATCAGGTCCGCGAGCGCGACGCCGCAGCGCAGGGCCTGGTAGATGCTCGAGCTGCCCGCGACGAGTGCTTCGCGGTTGATCGTCGCGGGACCGTCGGCGTCCCACTCGCGAGACCAGGCGATGCCGCCGAACGGGAGCTGGAGGTCGACGACCAGGTCGAGCGCGCGGCGGACCACGGGCCACATGCGCTCGAGGAAGTCACGATCGCGGCGGATCGCCCAGTGGTGCAGCACGCCGACGGCGATGTAGGCCGCCATGTTCGACTCGGTGCTGGCGTCCTCGACCTCGCCCCCGACGATCCGCATCGGCCACGAGCCGTCGGGGCGCTGGGTGCGGGCGCACCAGTCGTACGCCGCCTCGGCAGCGTCGACCTGGCCACCCACCAGGAGCGCCATCGCGCCCTCGACGTGGTTCCACGCATCGGTGTGCTCACCTGGCGACCACGGGATCGCCCCGTCGGCCTCCTGCATCGCGGCGATGCTGGCGGCGGTCTCCGCGATCTGTTCCGGGGTCAGCATCAGACGGCGTTCGGCTTGCGGAGGTACAGCACCATGCTCTTGCCGATGAGCGGGTTCAGGGCCTTCTCGGCCAGGCGCGTGACCGTGCTGTAGCCGCGGGTCTTCATGATGTCCCAGACCAGCACCTGGTGGTACGCCTTCACCAGCGGGTGGTCGTCGTTCTTCACCCCGACGGCGCACTTGAGCCACCAGTACGGCGAGTGCAGGCCGTGGGCGTAGTCGATGCCCTCGAAGACCATGCCGGCGTTCTCGAGCTTGCCGATCAGCTCCTTGTCGGAGTAGATGCGGATGTGACCGCCCGGGTTGTTGTGGTACTCGTCGGAGAGCTTCCAGCAGATCAGCTCGGGCAGCCAGCGCGGCACGGTGACGGCCATCGTGCCGCCCGGGCGCAGCACCCGGACCAGCTCACCGATCGCCTGGATGTCGGCCGGGATGTGCTCGAGCACCTCGGACGCGACCACCCGGTCGAACTCGCCGTCGGCGAACGGCAGGGCCAGGGCGTCGCCCTCCTTGATGTCCGCGGAAGCACCCTCGGGCACTTCTCCCTGCTCCTTCATCGCACCGAACAGCTCGAGGACCCCGGCCAGCTCGTCGGCGTCCTGGTCGAACGCGATGACGTCACCGCCGAGGCGATACATCTCGAACGCGTGGCGTCCGGCACCACAGCCCATGTCGATCACCCGGTCGCCGGGCTTCAGCCCGAGCCGGTCGAAGTCAACGGTCAGCACGGTTCTTTCCCTTCGATCCACCACGGTGGTCCAGCGCCGCGCTGGCGGCGATCACCTCTTCGTACGCAGCGGCCGTGGCCTTCGCCACCGCACGCCAGCTGAACGTCTCCAGCACTCGTTCCCGCCCGGCCCGGCCCATCGCCTCCCGACGCTCGGGGTCGTCGAGCAGCTCCGCGATCGCGGCCTCGAGCTCGCCGACGTCGCCTGGGGTCACCATCGTCGCGCACACGCCGTCGTCGCCGACGACCTCGGGTATCGCTCCCGTGCGGCTGACGACCAGCGGGGTCGCGCAGGCCATCAGCTCCGCGGTCGGGAGGGAGAACCCCTCGTACAACGACGGGACGCAGGCGAGCTCGGCCGAACCCATGACGTCGACGAGCTCGGCGTCACTGATGCCGTTCACGAAGGTGACGTCGTCGGCGATGCCCAGATCGTCGATGAGTCGCTCGGTCCGACCTCCGGCCTTGAGCGAGGTGACCAGGAGCAGCTCGACGTCACGCTCGGTGCGCAGCTTGGCGAACGCCTCGAGCAGAGTGGCGATGCCCTTCATGGGCGCGTCCGCGCTCGCCATGGCAACGATGCGGCCCGGGACGCGCGGAGACGTGGGCGGGACGAACACGTCGTCGACGCCGAGGGTGATGACTTCGAGCCGCTCCGGGTCGATGCCGAAGTCGGTGACGATGTCGCGCCGACTCGACTCGGAGACGGTGAGGATCTTGGGCAGCTGCCGCGCGACCTTGATCTGCATCCGCACGAATCCGTACCAGCGGCGCATGCTGAGCTTCTTGCGGCGGGTCGGGGCGTTCGCGATCTCGATGCGGCGGTCGAACGTGATCGGGTGATGGATCGTGGCGATCAGCGGAAAGCCCTGCTCGACGAGGTCGAGCATGCCGTAGCCGAGCGACTGGTTGTCGTGGACGATGTCGAAGTCGCCTCGGCGACCCTTCATCAGCCGCGCGATGCGCTTCGAGAAGGTCTTGGGCTCGGGGAATGCTGCGGTCCACATCGTCAGGACTTCCTCGACGTCGATGAGGTCGCGGTACTCCTTCGGCTTCGGCGTGCGGAACGGATCGGGCTCGCGGTAGAGGTCCAACGACGGGACCTTCGTGAGCGCGACTCCCGCGTCCAGCTCCGGGTACGGCTGGCCCGAGAACACCTCGACGGTGTGGCCGAGCGCCACCAGCTCACGACTGAGATGGCGGACGTAGACGCCCTGACCGCCGCAGTGTGGCTTGCTGCGATAGGACATGAGTGCGATGCGCACGTGCCGCCTTCCTCCGGTGTGGCCAGGTGGAACAGATTTCTATCATCCTTGGACTACGTGTCGCCGACACGCGTTATCAGTGAGGTCTTCGACACCTCATGGGACGGCGATTCCGCCGCTGTTCCCGGGGTAGAAGGAATGGGTGGCCGTGACTCCGCCGTCGACCGCGAACTCTCCTCCGGTCGTGTAACCGCTCTCGTCGCTGGCCAGGTACACATACAACGGCGCGACATCCTCGGGTGTTCCCACGCGTTCCAGGGGAACCCGGGTCGCGCCCCACTGCATCGCCAGGTCGCCGCCGTGCACCTGGGTCATCGGTGTGTCGATCATGCCCGGGTGCACCGAGTTGACGCGGACGTTGTACGCGCCCAGCTCGACGGCAGCGGCCTTGCTCATGCCGCGGATCGCGAACTTGGTCGCGGTGTACCCCGTCAAGGACGCCATCCCCGCGAGTCCTTCCACCGACGAGCAGTTCACGATCGAGCCCTGTCGATTCTGCTTCATCGCGGGTGCCACGGCTCGCATGCCGAGGAAGCAGCCGCGCAGGTTGACGTTGATCAGCAGGTCGAGATCCTCCAGAGGCATCGTGTCGACCTCGCCGAACCGCAGGACGCCGGCGTTGTTGATCAGGACGTTCACCGACGACCCGAGCCGCTCCTCGGCCTCCGAGACCAACCGGTCCCAGGAGTCCGGGTCGCTCACGTCGTGGTGGCTGAAGTACGCCGCGTCGCCCAGCTCCTTGGCCAGTGTGGAGCCGACCTCGTCGGACACGTCGGCGATGACGACCTGGGCGCCCTCACGAACGAAGGCGCGTGCGATGGCCGCGCCCTGACCCTGGGCGCCGCCGGTGATGATGGCGCGTTTGTCCTCGAGACGGGACATCGTTCTCCTTCGTGGGTGTGCGGATGGAGTGGACTAGAGCGAGAGGACCGAGTCGGCGGCGAACGAGACGTCCGGATCACGGTCGGCGAAGAAGCTGCCGAGCGTCCGGTCGAGCTCCTCGGTCGACCAGAGGTCACTCTCGGTGTCGAACCGTTGCTCGACGACGGGAGCGGCCAGGAGCGCCACCATCCCGCCGTAGACGACGAAGACCTGGCCGGTGATGCGAGACGCCGCGGGCGACGCGAGATAGGCGACCAACGGAGCCACGTGGTCGGCGCTGTACGGATCGACCGCGCTGCCTGACTCGTCTTCTCCGAACACGTCCGCGGTCATGGCGGTGCGAGCACGCGGGCAGATGGCGTTCGCCCGTACGCCGATGCGGGACAGGCCTCGCGCGGTCGACAGGGTCAGGGCGGTGATGCCCGCCTTGGCGGCGGCGTAGTTGGCCTGTCCGGGCGAGCCGGTGAGGAACGCCTCGGAGGCCGTGTTGATCACGCTGGCGTCGACGGTTCCGCCGGTCTCCTTCGCCACCTGCCTCCAGTGAGCGGCGGCGTTCCGCGACAGCAGGAAGTGGCCGCGCAGGTGGATGCGGACGACCAGGTCGAACTCCTCGTCGGACATGTTGAAGAGCATCCGGTCGCGCGTGACCCCGGCGTTGTTGACCACGATGTCCAGGGAGCCGAACGACTCGAGGGCGGTCTTGACGATCAGGTCCGCGGTCGAGCTCTCTCCCACGTCACCCGGTGCCGTGGCGACCTCTGCGCCGAGGGCCTTGATCTCGGCGGCGGTCTCGTCGGCGGCGCCGGGGAGGTCGTTGAGCACCACACGGGCACCAGCAGTCGCGAGCGCGAGCGCCTCGGCACGACCGAGGCCTGCGCCCGCACCGGTGACGACGGCGACCCGGCCGTCGAGGGAGGTGCCAGTCACGCGTCCTCAGCGATCCGGAGGGCCGACTTGGGACAGGAGGCGACGGCTTGCTCGACGCGTTCGCGGTTCTCGGCGGTCACCGTCGGGTCCGCGATCTGCAGGTCGTCGTTGTCATCGAGCTCGAACACGTCCGGTGCCATGGCCTCGCACAAGGCGTTGGACTCGCATACGTCGTAGTCGACCTCAACCTTGGCCATGCTGTTCTCCTGCGCTTCACGTCGGCTGATCAATACTAGAACGTGTTCTAGTCTAGCCCAGAGCGGACAGTTTGGACATGTTCCACTCGCCCTCGCCCCGGGTCAGCGTGACCACGAGGGTGTTCCGGTTCAGCTGCTGGTTGGCGCTCTTGCCGGTGCCTGCGGTCGTCGTCTGGTTCATGAACACGAGCACCTTGGCCTTGTGCTCGGTCGCGCTGATGATCGCCGACGACACCGCGACCGCCTGGAGCACGATCTTGTTCTTGGTCGTGTTGGCGCGGACCTGGGCCATGGTGCCGTCGTACTCCTTGCGGAAGGACGGGGTCATCCGGGCGCGGGCGACCTCCATGTCGTTCGCGAGGGTCTTGTAGTCGTAGGACAGCGTGCGCTGGGTGAGGTCGGCCGCCGCGACCAGCACCTCGGTGCGGGCATCGTCACCGACGAGCGAACCGCTCGGCGCCACGGCCGACGATCCCTGCTCCGCGCGGTACCAGGCAACCCCGACGCCGGCACCGGCGAGGAGGACGAGTGCGGCCAGCACCAACGTCAGGTTTCTCTCCACGAACGATCGGGCGCCCTGGAGGCTCGGGAGGAGCTGCCTCGACGGGCCAGCGGATTCCTCGGCGGCAACACTCGGCTCGGGCGGGGGCGGGGGCTGGGGCTGGGGTCGGGACCGAGGACTCGACCACGGTCTCCGGCTCGGCCTCGATCGCGGTCTCTGGCTCGGCCTCGACCAGCGGAGTCAGGTCCGACTGGCAGTACCGGCACCGGGTGGCGGCGGCCTTGATGGTCTCCGCGCAGTAGGGGCAGACGCGTTCGTCGCGCTTCAGCTTCGCCATGACTCAGCCCACGAACTCGAGGTTGGAGACGAGCCAGCGGCCGCCCTCTTTGGCCATGGTCAGCTTGATCCGCCAGGACCGGTCCTCGACCTTGCCGTCCGTGCCCTTGTTCTTGACCTTGCTGCCAGCCGCGACGTAGACGGACGCGGAGTCGGCGTCGACCTCGCTCAGCCCCACCTCCGAGATGCTGCCCGTCGAGAACGACTCCTGGCTCGACGCGGACTCCTTCAGGGACTTCAGGGACGACTGGTACTGCTTCTTGAACGACCCGGTCGCGCCGTCGAGCACCCGCGCGGTGAGCCCGTCCATCTTGGTGTGGTCGATGGTCAGGAACGCCAGGGTCTCGGTGCGCGCCGCACGCCTGATGTCGGAGTACTGGTCAGCCCGCTCCTCGGCCGGCGTGCTGCCGGGTGCCGCGACACCGCCGCGGACGGCGAAGAGCACCAACCAGCCCAACAACGCCACCAGGATCACGGTGAGCACGATGTTGACGAGCCCCGAGCTGTTCACCGATGTGCGGTTCAATCGTCGCCTCCGCCCAGCTCGACGGGGTCAGGCGCGTACTTCATGCCACGCATGTTGATCGGCGGGCCGGAGGTGCACTCGGCCGGGAAGAACGGGTCGAAGGTCTCGTCCGACGGGAGCGGCGGATTCTTCGCCGGCTCCATCTCGGTGACCGGTCGCCACTGTCCGGGTGGAAGGTACCCGGCCGTGCAAGGGCCCGGAGACTGGTTCAGGTTGAGGTTGACCCGGCCGAACTTCTGGTCGTTGGGGCCACCCGGAGTCAGCGCAGAGGGGCCGGCCGACACCAGGCGCGGGAAGGTGACCAGGAGCTGTTCGAGCGCCGGCAGTCGGGCGTCGAGGACCTCGGTCACGCTCACGAGGTGGGTCAGGAACGGCGGCAGCACCTTCCGAAGGTTACGGACCATGAGAATCAGCTCGTCGGCCGCAGGGCCGGCCTGATTGAGGATGCGCCGGATCTTGTCGTCCGAGGCCGCCACCGTGCCGGTCACGGCCGCGAGGTCCCGGGCAAACGCGCGGATGTTCCCCGAGTTGTCGGCCTGGGTCTGGAGCACGGTCTGGGCGTTGTGCAGCAGGTCGATCGTCGGTGCCTGGTTGGCCCGGGCGGCCTCGATGAACGCCTGGGTGCTGTCGACCATCGAACGGAGCGGCGTGGCGTTGTCGCGGAACATGGTGCCGAGCTCGGTGACGACCGTGTTCAGCTCCTCGCCGTTCACGCTCGAGACGAACCTGCTCAGGTCCGTCATGAGCACCTCCTCGCCGAGGGGGAGGCTGTCCTTGTCGCCGCGCACGGTGTCGCCGGCCTGCAGCATCGGCCCCTGTTTCGAGGAAGGCTCGAAGGAGAGGTACTGCTCGCCGACGGCACTGAGGTTGTGCACGAACACAGGTGAGTCCGCCGGCACGCGGGCGTCGTCCGTGAGCGCGACGTCGACCTTGAGGCCCTGGCCCTGCACCGTCATGCTCGACACTTCGCCGATCTTGACGCCGCGATACGTGACCTCGCTCCCCGTGAAGAGTCCGCCCGACTGCGGAAGAAGCACGTGCACCGTGTAGCCGCGCCCGAGGACCTGGTCGACGAAGCCGAGGTACGAGGCACCGACGTACACCATGCCCAGCGCACTCAGGAGCACGAAGGCGACCAGCCTGACCTTGATCCCGCGCCTCATCGCGCACCTCCGCCCAGAAGACCGTTGAAGAGCTGGCCGAGACCTGACCCACCCGATCCGCTGCCTCCCGAGCCTCCCGAGCCCGATCCGGGATCGGGGCTCAGCAGGCCCGGCAAGGTCGGCTTGGTGGGCGGTGCAGCTCCCGGCTGGCCCTGGCCGAGGGCGGTGGGCGCACCGGCCTTGAGCATGCCGGAGCAGAGCGGCAGCAACGGGAGCAACGTGCAGAGCTGGTCCACAGCGTCCCCCAGGGGATCGCAGATCGGCGCGGCCGGCGTCGCGCGGCACAGCGTCTCGAGGTCCTGGAGCGACGTCGGCAGCAACCCGCCCTCACTGATGGGAGTGAGCTTGATCTGCATCTTGAAGATGACGTTCGCGAAGTCGCCGTGGATGGTGTCGCCCGCATCGGACGGGAACGGGTAGCCGGCCGCGGCGACCAGGCCGGGGACGAGAGCACCGCAGCCCTGGCACTCAGCAGCCCGTGACGCTTCCTTGTCGATGTCGGACAGGTGGCGGAGCAGCGGCTCGAGGTGGCGGAGCTCCGCGATCAGGTCGTCCTTGATCTCCCTGACCACGCGCGTGCCGACCACGCCGAGCTTGTCCAGCTCCTTGAGCATCTTGACCAGCTGGTCGTGCTGCTTGCGCAGCACGTCAATCGCGGGTCCGGCCGCATCGAGCGCGGCACCGATGGTCTTCTTCTCCGCGACGAGGGTCTTGCTCAGCCCGTTGATCGAGTCGAGCGCCTGGATGATGTCGCCGCGCTGGGAGTCCAGCGTGCCGACCAGGGTGTTCACCCGTCCGAGGACATCGCGGATCTTGCCCGTGCGGCCCTCCATCATCAGGTTGAGCTCCTGGGTGATGGTCTGGAGCTGACCGATGCCGCCGCCGCTCAGCAGGAACGAGAGCGCGCCGAGCACCTCTTCGACCTCGGGATTGCGGCCGGTGCGATCCATCGGGATCACATCACCCGAGCCGAGGCGTCCGCTGCCGGCAGGCTGCTCCGAATCGGACGCCGGCGGCGACAGGTCCACGAACTTCTCGCCGAGCAGGCTGGTCTGACGGATCTCGGCCTCTGCGTTGTCAGGGAGCTTGACGTCCTTGCGGATCCGCATCGTCACGCGGGCGTGCCAGCCGACTCTGGTGACGGACTCGATCTGGCCCACCGGGACGTCGGCCACCATCACCGAGGAGCGCGGAACGACGTTGAGGGCGTCGGCGAAGTCGGCGCTGACCAGGAAGCCGTCGTCCTTGCTCACCTTGTTGCCGGGGAGCGGCAGGTCGTAGACGCCGTCGAAGGAGCAGCTGCTCAGCACGAGCAGCAGGCTCATGGCGCCCAGCACGCGGCGGGTCATGGCCTTCGTGGAGCTCGGGCGGATCGCGGTCACTGCCGATCACCCCCGAGCAGCGACTTCAGGGTGGGCAGCTTGCCCTTCAGACCGGACGGCGCTCCGTCCGGAGTGGTCGGAGCGGCCGCAGCTTCTGGGGCCTTCGCGCTGGTCGCGCTCGCTGAGGATGCGGATAGCACCGACCCGAGGAGCTTCTCCAGCAACATGCAGACCGGCGCCGGACCGCCGGAGTTCGTGCAGATCATTCCGAGGAACTGGTCGGGACGGAACTGGAGGCCCGGGGTGATCTGCACCCGGGAGCCGTACGTTCCGGTGCTGGACTCGAAGGCGATCGCGAGGTTGCTCATCGCGACCGAGCCCTTCTGGACCACCAGGCCGAGAGAGTCCTTCTGGTTGTCGACCCGCTCGAGCAGGCTGGTCAGCAGCTCGACGTCCTTGCCGAGCACCTTGCGGTTCTCGTGCACGAACCCCTTCACGGTGCCGAGCACCCGCGCCAGCGAGGCCAGCACGGTGCGGAGCTCGTCACGCTCGCCGGCCAGCTGCCCGGACACCGACGTGAGGTCCTGGAGGAAGGCCTGCACCGTCGTGTCGTTCGCCGCCAGGGTGTCGGTGATCGATGCGAGCGAGCGGACGTTGTCGAACAGCGGACCGCGGTTCTGGGCGAACACGTCTGCGGCCTGCGACAGGTTGCGGATCGTCTTCGACCCCAGCTCGCCGTTGCCCTCGAGGGCCTTCGACCCCGCCGTGAGCAGGTTGTCGAGCGCACCGCTGGTCGAGCCGGCCTTCGGGCCGAGGGTCACCGAGAGGTCGTCGAGGGCCTTGAACATCCGGTCGAGCTCGACCGGCGTCTGGGTGCGCGAGAGCGGGATGTCGCCGTTGTCGGGCAGCACCGGTCCCTTCCCGTACGCCGGGAACACCTGGACGTAGCGATCCGCCACCAGCGTGGGCGTCACCACCGCGGCCTTGGCATCGGCCGGCAGCTTGTACTCGCCGTCGTACTCCATCTCCACGCGGACGCTGTTGCCGTCCGGCACGACCGCCTTGACCTTGCCGACCTGCACGCCCATCACCCGGAGGTCGGTGCCCGGATAGACCGCGACGGCGCGATCGAAGTGCGCGACGACGGTCCTCGACCCGTTCCCGGGAAAGAGCAGGAACCCGAGCAGCAGCAGGGCGACGGGCACCGCCGCGGCGATGATCTGGGTCCTTCGGCTCCAGCCGGTCATGGCAACGGTCCCGGGGTGAACTCGCCGGTGAACACACCGAGGATGTTGGGCACGTAGGCGTCGAACCACGGACCGGAGCCGACGATGTTTCCGAGGATGTTCACATACGGCCCGTAGTTGCGGATCAGCAGCTCGATCCGGTCCTCGCGCGCGTGCAGGAACGTCAGCACGTTGTGCAGCTTGTCCAGCGTGGGCCGGAGCTGCTTCTTGTTGTCCTTGACCGTGCCCTCGAGCTGGATGGACAGCTTGTTGGCGTTCACCAGGAGCTCGTGGATCACCTGCTTGCGTCGATGCAGCTCCTGCAGCACCAGGTCGGCCCGGTCGAGGAGCTGCACGAGATCGCTCTTGCGCTCGTCGAGCAGGTTCGTGACGTTGCGCGATCGCTGCAGCAGGTCCGCGATGTCCTCGTCGCGCGTCGCGATGGTCGAGGAGAGGCGGGACAGGCCGGTGAAGCTCGACTGGATCTCGGGCGCGGCGGCGTCGAGGGTCTCGCCCAACGTGTTCAGCGCCTTGGTGAGGTTCTCCTTGTCGGTCTCCTCGGTCTGGGTGGTCAGCGTGCCGAGGGTGCCGACGATGTCGAACGCGACGTCCGTGCGAGCCAGCGGGATCGTCGCGTCGCCGTCGAGCTCGCCGCTGCCCTTCGGCGTGATGTTCAGGAACTTCTCGCCCAGGAGGCTCTTCACCTCGACGCTGGCGCGCGTGGAGCGGCCCAACGTCGCGTTCTTGACGTCGAAGTCGGCGATCACCTTCTCCGGGCCGATCCGCAGCTTGTTGACCCGGCCCACGCGGACGCCGGCGACCTGGACCTCGCTTCCGGTACGCAGACCGCTGGCGTCGGTCAGCTCGGCGTGGAACGTCGTGCCGCGGAACCCCGGGAACTTCTGCAGGTTGAACGACGCGGCCATCACGAGCAGCAGCAGCACGAGCGAGATGGCGCCCATCTGCATGACCTTGAAGTCGCTTCGGCGGGCCATCAGGACTGACACCTGTCCGCGCTGCTGTGCACGATGAAGTCGGTCATGTACTGCACGACGACCGGTGGCAGGAGGGCCATCAGCTCATCGGGCAGCACCACACCGCCGTGGAACTCACAGAGGTAGTAGTTGTACCAGGACCCGAACACACCGATCCTGGTCTGCTTCGAGAGCATGTCCGGGAGCTTCTGGAGCGTCATGTCGAGGTACTTCTTGTTCTCCGGCTTCGCGAGAATGGTGAAGAGCCTGCGCAGCTGGGCGACGTCCTTCTTCAGCAGCGGCCGGGCCCGGGTCAGCAGGTTGGCCACTTCCTGGGTGAGCTCGGAGATGTTCGCCAACGACGCACCGATCACCTTGCGGTCCTTCGCCAGGTCACCGAACCACCCCTTGAGGGAGATGATCAGGTCGTTGAGCTCCTGGTGATGGTCGTCGACGGTCGTCATCAGCGCGGTCAGGTTGGTGATGACCTCGCCGATGAGCTGGTCGCGGTCGGCCAGCGAGTTCGTGAGCGAGGCCGTGTTGGCGAGCAGCTCCTGCACCGTGCCGCCCTCACCCTGGAGCACCTTGACGAGGTTGAGCGACAGCTTGTTGACGTCCTCCGGGTTCAGGGCGGCGAACAGAGGCTGGAAGCCGTTGAACAGGGCCGTCAGGTTGAGCGCCGGCGTGGTGTGGTCGAGCTGGATGGTCGATCCGGCCTCCAGCTTCGACGCTCCTGACTTGCCCGGCGACAGTGACATGTAGCGGTCGCCGATCAGGTTGAGGAACCGGACGTTCGCCCGTGACTCGCGGGTGAGCGGCACGTCGTCGTCGACCTTGAACGTCACGAGGGCGTGGTTGCGGTGGTAGATCTCGACGCCCGTGACCTTGCCGACCGTGACGCCGGCGATCCGCACCTGGTTGCCCTTCGCCAGCTCCGAGGCGCTGGTGAACACCGCCTTGTACTCGGACTGGGAACCGAGACCGATGCCGCCCATGATGACGACCAGCAGGCCAGTGACCATGAGGGCGACCACGATGAAGATGCCCAGCCGGATCGCGGCCAGGGTGAAGGTGATGTCACGGCGGCTCATCGTCATCCGATGTCACCGTCCGGGTTGTCCTTCTTTGACCCGTCCTTCAACGGCTGGAACGGTGCCGGCTTGTCGTAGTGGTCCGGCAGGCCGAGGCACCACGGCCCGTGGCCGACCTCGCCGTACACCGGTGCGTCCTCCGCGGTGTAGCCCTCCCGCTGGGGTGCGCCGAGCTCGAGGGTCTGGTGGATGATGTCGTCCTCGAAGACGTTCTGGGAGTTCGGGATCTGGCGGTCGAGCCCGACGATCAGGCACGGCAGCTCGGGCGAGTACGTGTCGAGGAGGGCGAGCAACGGCCGGCCCGAACGCGTCTGCGCGATCAGCTTCTTCTCGTTCTCCGACAAGGTCTTTCGGGTGACGGTCGCGAGACCGGTGAGACTGCTGAGGGCACGCTTGAGGTCGCCCTTCTTCTGGGTGACGGTGCGTGCGGTCACGGTTGCGTTCCGCAGCACCTTGATGAGGTCGGGTGCGGCGAGGTCGTAGGTCCTCGACACCTCGGAGAGCAGCTTCAGGTCCTTCTGCAAGGTCGGCAGCTCGACGTTCATGTCCGCGAGGTAGTCGTCCAGCGACACCAGCGTGTCCCCGAGCTGCTCACCCTTGCCCTGCAGGGCGTGCGCGAGCGCGTAGAGCGTGGCGTTCAGGTCGGCGGGGCGCACGGAGCGCAGGAGGGGGTAGAGGTCGGCGAGGATGCTCTGCAGCTCGACGTTCGTCTCCACCCGGCTCGAGGGGATGACTGTTCCGTCCTTCATGGGGCCAGCCGACGTCACGGAATCGGGCGGCACGAGCTCGAGGAAGTTCTGCCCGAACAGCGTCGTGGGCAGGATCCGCACGTCGACGTCAGCGGGGACGACGCGTGCCGCCTTGGGGCTCAGCGACAGCGTGATCTTGGCCTTTTGACCGTCGCTCTCGATCTTCGAGACACGGCCCACCAGCGCGCCATGCATCCGGACGTCACCGAACTTGGCGAGCTGCAGGCCCGCGCGGTCGGCCATCACGGTGATGTCCGTGGTGTTGGTGAACTTCTTGTCGTAGATCGCGATCGACAGGGCGACCAGCATGGCCATCGAGGCGATCAGCGCGACACCGGCGAGCTGCAGCCGTCGGTGCTCCCACGGGGAGTCATGAAAGATGTTGACCAGCATCGGACTACCCCGTGATCCTCACGGTCGTCGTCGATCCCCAGATCGCGAAGGTCAGGAAGAAGTCGGCGACGACGATGAAGACGATCGACGTGCGGATCGCGCGTCCGACGGCCACCCCCACGCCGGCGGGACCACCGGTGGCGGTGTAGCCGTAGTAGCAGTGGATCAGGATGATCGCGACGGCCAGGATGATCAGCTTCCCGAACGACCACAGCATGTCCACCGGTGGCAGGAACTGCAGGAAGTAGTGGTCATAGGTTCCTGCAGACTCGCCATAGATCAGCGTCGTGATCAGCCGTGGCGACAGGTAGGACGCCAGGAGCGCCACGGTGTAGAGCGGGATGACGGCGACGAACCCGGCGATCATCCGGGTGGTCACGAGGAACGGCAGCGAGGGCACGCCCATGACCTCGAGGGCGTCGATCTCCTCGGAGATCCGCATCGCGCCGAGACGTGCGGTGTAGCCGCAGCCGACCGTGGCCGCCAGCGAGATCCCGGCGACCAGCGGTGCCACCTCACGGGTGTTGAAGTAGGCCGAGATGAAGGCCGTGAACTTCGCGACGCCGATCTGACTGAGCGAGGCGTAGCCCTGCAGGCCGACCTCGGTGCCGGCGAAGAAGGCCAGGAAGGCGATCACGCCCACGGTGCCGGCGATCACCGAGAGGGCACCGACTCCGAAGACGACCTCCGCCAGGATGGTCGCCGTCTCCTTGCGGTAGCTGCGCAGCACCCGAGGCGTCCAGGCCAGTGCCTTGATGTAGAACACCAGCTGGTCGCCCCACGTCTCCAGACGCAGGCGCTGCGACTTGGCGTACGCCGAACCGATCTCGCTCAGGGCACTCATGTCAGAGCCCGCTCTGTGGGACGAACTGGAAGTACAGCGCCGTGATGATCGCGTTGATGGAGAAGAGCAGCATGAACGCGAGGATGACCGACTCGTTCACGGCACGACCGACGCCACTGGGTCCGCCGGCGGCGCTGAGCCCCTTGTAGGCGCCGACGATCGCCGCCACGTAGCCGAAGGTGGCGGCCTTGATCAGGGAGACGTAGATGTCCGGCAGCGAAGCGAGCGCCGTGAACGAGGCGAGGAACGCGCCCGCGGACCCACCCTGCACGATCACCGTGAAGAAGTAGCCACCCGCGATGCCGGCCGTGATGACGATGCCGTTCATCAGCACCGCCACCATCAGCGTCGCGAGCGCCCGGGGCACGACCAGTCGCGCGACGGGATCGATGCCGAGCACCTCCATGGCGTCGATCTCCTCGCGCATCTTCCGCGCGCCGAGATCGGAGCAGATCGCCGAACCGGCCGCGCCCGCGATGATCAGGGCCGACGCGATCGGCGCCGCCTCTCGCACGGTGGCGAGGACGGCGGTGGCACCGGCGAACGACTGAGCACCGAGCTGACCGGTGAGGTTGCCGACCTGGAGCGCGATGACCGCGCCGAACGGGATCGAGATCAGGATCGTGGGCATCAGCGTGACGCTGGTGACGAACCAGGCCTGCTCGACGAACTCACGGAGCTGGAACTTCGTGGTGAACGTCAGCTTCGCGACGTCCCACGACATCCCGGCCACCTGCCCGGGTCCACGTAGGACGGCTGCGGGGCTCAAGCCCATGTCTCCTCCTGTGGCCCATCGACTCCGGGGTGTCGGTACCAACAACGGAGAACGCTCAACATATGTGCTACCGGGGGGCTTCAGTAGAAGAACGAGTTGACGCGGGCTGGGTTACGACGGGCCGCGGGGACCTCAGGGCGGCGTGAATCCCGGCACGACGGCCGAAAAACGATGCTTCGCCGAGCTGGGTGCCGGAGGCGTAGCCCCGGCCGTCGACCGCGATGTTCGACGCGCAGGCTCCGGCGGCGTAGAGACCGTCGACCGCGGCGCCGTCCTGACGCAGCACCCGGCCGTCGTGATCGACCCGCAGGCCGCCACACGTGAACCCCGCGTAGAAGCACTTTCCCGGGGTCAGGTCGTAGGCGCCGTACGGCGGGACATCGAGTGGCGTGACGTACTCGGGAGCCTTGTGGAACGCGGGATCGTCGCCGCCGCGGGCTGCCGCGTTGTACTCCTCCAGGGTCCGGGCCAGGGAGCCTTCCGGAACCCCCAGGCCTTCCTCCATCTCCGCCACGGTCTCCCACCCGTCGACGAGCGGCTGAAGGCCGTACTCCGGCTCGGCCATGTGCGCCGAGTCGAGGATCAGCCAGGCCGTCTGCTCGGGCTGGTCGAAGACGAACGACGTGGTGCGCGCGTGATAGGAGTCCTCGGCCACGAACCGCTCGCCGCGGTTGTTGACGCAGATCCCGGCCACCAGGTCGGCCGGCGGGTAGAACGGGCCGGTCAGGAACGAGTTCTCCATGTGCTCCGTGACGCCACCGACCGACTCACCCAGGCGGATGCCGAGCCCGTCGTCGTAGGTGTTGCCCAGTGCCATCCCGCGCGCCAGCAGCGCCTCGAGCGCCGGGGCGTACGTGTGCACCATGTCGGGGTTCATCACGAAGCCCCCGGCGGCAATGACGACGGCACCCGCCCGGATGGCGCCGGCCTCGGCAAAGCGCTTCCAGGTCGCCCCCACGACCGAGCCGTCCTCGGTCACGAGCGCGGTGGCGCCGGTGTCGAACCGGACCTCGACACCCAGCTCGTCCAGCTTCGTCAGGGCAAGGTCGAGCACGAGAGAGGCACCGCCCATGTCACCCTCGATCGGCGGCTTGTGCCCGCGCGGTGCCGGCACGGCGACGTCACGGAACGGCCAGACCTTCTCGTTGCCGCTGAACATCACGCCCTCGGTGCCCGGCTGCATGACGGCCTTCTCGGGGTAGTACGACCGCTCGAACTCGAACCCCAGCGACTCGAGCCAGTGGAAGTGCTCGACGCTGTCCTCGGTGTAGAGGCGGATCTTCTCCGGATCGCAGTCGGGCGAGACCGCGGTGAGGTACTTGGCCATCTCGGCAGGCGTGTCGTCGAAACCGCCCGCCTCCTGGCACGGCGTGCCGCCGCCGAGATAGAAGTGGCCGCCGGCCATCGCGCTGGTGCACGACAGGCGCCCACCGCGGTCGAGCACGAGCACGCTAGCGCCCGCTTGGGCGGCCTCGATGGCGGCAGCGGTTCCGGCCATGCCGGCACCGACGACGAGGACGTCGACGTCGTCCGAATACGACCGCACGGATTCCGCGGCCACGGCGGGAGGAACGTCAGCATGAATCTTGGCACTCATCAGGAGTAGGTCACCCGGACCTTCTCCGTCGCCGCCTCGCTCTGGCACCCGAGCCGGATGCCCTCGGCCAGGTCCTCCTCCTCGAGCACGTCGTTGGCACGCATCGTCACTTCGCCCTCCAGCAGGCGCACGGCGCAGGCCGAGCACTCTCCCTCCCGGCAGGAGTACGGGGCCTTGATCCCCTTGCTCTCGAGGTGCTCGAGGATCGTCGTCCCGGGCTTCCAGTCGTTGAACTCGTAGTCCTGGCCATCGAGGTCGACCAGCAGGTGTGCCGCCGGGCCGGTCGGCGCCGGAGCCTCGGTGACGTCGTCCTCGTCGTCGTCGGCGCCCGGCTCCCGCTCCGCATCGGTCTCGAACGGGTTGCCTCCCAACGAGACGAACTTCTCCTGGTGGCGACGCTCCCGCGGGAACTCGAGCTCCTTCAGGGCTGCCACCGTCAATGCCATGAACGGCGCTGGGCCGCACACGAACGCGTCGCGATCGACGTACTGGGCCGCAAACGCGCGGATCTGGTCCTCGCTGGGCAGGCCCTGCACCGACTCGAGCCAGTGCACCACCTGCAGGCGATCGGGATGCTCCGCCGCGAGCCCGGCGAGTGCGTCGGCGAAGATCACCGAACGGTCGTCCTGGTTGGCGTAGAACAGGACGATCTGCCCGGTGCCGCGAGCCAGCGCGGTGCGGATGATCGACATGACCGGGGTGATGCCGCTGCCGCCCGCGAAGAGCAGCAGGTCGGCATCGAGATTCTTCGGCGTGAAGATCCCGGCCGGCGGGAGGACGCGGAGCGTGTCGCCCGCACGGAGCTCGTTGCAGATCCAGCCGGAGGCATAGCCGTCGGCTGTGCGCTTCACGGTGATGGTCAGTGGGCCGTCGTCCACGGGTGTCGACGACAGGGAGTAGCTGCGGGCCACCAGCCCGGTGCGGTCGCTGGGCACGGCGACCGTGAGGAACTGGCCCGGCGTGTACTGGAAGAGCTCCTTGTGCTCGCCCGGGTCGAGGACCACGGAACAGGCGTTGTCGGTCTCCTTGATGACGTCGAGCACGGTGAGCTCGAAGGAATCACTCATCGCCCCCTCCATCCAACCCAGCGCCGATCGGATCGACTCCAGAGCCGACGGGCACCATGCCGTTGCGCACGGCATCCTCGATCGACGCCTCGAGCCGCGGGCAGCTCGAGTGGATCGGTCGGCCGTGCTCCTGCTCACCGAGCTCGGCGAACGTCGCACACTCGGCGACGGCGTCCTGGGTCCACTGGATCGAGGTGTGGTGCTCGCTGTTCTTGCGCACCATGACCCGCGCCTGGCAGTGCCCGCAGGCCAGCTCGACCAGCCGGGTCTCGGTGTAGAGCGCCCGGTCCGCCAGAGTCTCCGGCCGGGTCGGGACGATGTAGGCCATCAGGCGTCGGCTGTCTCGACTGCGCTGTCTTGGGCGGCGCGGTCCTCGGCCTCCTTGCGCGCCAGGTTCTCCGCCACTTCCGCGTGCCAGTTCTCGTTCGCCTTGGTGGTGTCCACCTCGAACTCGAACCGCTCGACCATCTCCGGGGTGACGTCGTCCTTGTCGACGTAGAACTGCTCGTACCAGCGGCGCAGCTGGTACACCGGGCCGTCGTCCTCGCAGAGGAGCGGGTTCTGCACGGGCGCCTTGTTCTGCCAGATGGCGACGTCCTGCAGGAAGCCGACGGAGAACGTCTCGGCATACTTCTTGCCGATGTAGTCCGACGTCTTCTCGTCGACGCCCTCGGGCTTCTCGACGCACAGCCCGTACTGGAGGTTGAAGGAGTTCGGGCCGGTGGGGACGTGGCAGTTGATCAGGATGACCTTGGTCAGGAAGCCCTTGTAGTCGGTGTCCAGCCAGTTGATCATGTACGACGGCCCGTAGTAGGTGGCCTCCGACTTGAGGACGAGGTCCTCGTCTCCGTAGCCCTCGCTCTTCATGTCCGGACGGCCCGTCGACTCCATGAACTGGGTGGCCTTGTCACCCTCGAACACGTTGCGGAAGTTCGTCGGGAAGGCGAAGTGGATGTAGAAGAAGTGCGCCATGTCGACGACGTTGTCGATGATCTCGCGGCAGTGGGCGTTGTCGACCTCGATGACGTTCCAGGTCCACTCGGTGTAACGATCCGTGCCGGTGCCCTCGAGCACGGGAGGCAGCGCGTCGTGGTCGGGCGGACCACCTTCCGGGTCGTGCCAGATCATCAGCTGCTGGTTGCGGACGACGCTCTCGTAGTGCTGGGTGCGGGCTCGGAGCGGCACACGCCGGGAGTAGGGAATCGCCTTGCACTTGCCGTCGCCGCCCCAGCGCCAGTCGTGGAACGGGCAGGCGATCTCGTTGCCCTTGACGGTGCCCTGCGTCAGGTCGCCGCCCATGTGCCGGCAGTAGCCGTCCAGGACGTGCAGCTCACCCTCCGGGTCGCTCCACACGACGAGCTTGCCGCCGAAGGCCTGGACCGCGTGCGGCTCACCGTCGTTGAAGTCGCGCTCGAGCCCGAGGCAGTGCCAGCCGCGGGCGAAGCGCTCCGGAACCGAACCGGTGTCCAGTACGCGGGTCTCAGTCACGATTGCCTCCCCATGTTCGACACCGAGATTGCGGGCTCCAATAGCAGGATGCTGTGGACCAAAACGAGAACACGTTATAGTTTTACCACATGTACGTCGCCCTGACAGCCGAGCAGTTGCGCCTCCGCGACGAGCTGCGCGGCTACTTTTCCGAGCTGGTCACCCCCGAGCGACGCGCCGCTCTTGCCGACACTTCCGGGGAGTTCGGCGACGTCACGGTCTACAAGGACGTGATCCGTCAGCTCGGCGCCGACGGGTGGCTGGGCATGGGCTGGCCCGAGGAGTGGGGCGGTCAGAACCGCTCGATGGTCGACGAGCTCATCTTCACGAATGTGGCTGCGGTGGCCGGCGTACCCATCCCGTACCTCACGCTGAACACCGTCGGCCCGACGATCATGCGCTACGGCACCGACGAGCAGAAGGAGTACTTCCTCCCCCGCATCGTCCGTGGCGAGCTGCACTTCTCGATCGGCTACTCCGAGCCCGGCTCGGGCACCGACCTGGCGTCACTGCGCACCAAGGCCGAGCTCGACGAGTCCACCGGCGAGTGGGTCATCAACGGCCAGAAGATGTGGACCTCGCTGATCCAGTACGCCGACTGGATCTGGATGGCGTGCCGCACCGACCCGGACCTCCCGCGCCACAAGGGGTTGTCCATGATCCTGGTCCCGGCCGACTCCAAGGGCTTTTCGTACACACCCGTTCACACCATCGCCGGCGTCGGCACGAGTGCCACGTACTACGACGACGTCCGTGTGCCCGCGGACAACCTGATCGGCGAACGCGGCGGTGGCTGGGCCCTGATGACCAACCAGCTCAACCGCGAGCGGGTGGCGCTGACGTCGTCCGCACCGCTGGTCCACTCGATCGAGCTCGTCACCGACTGGGCGCGGCAGACCAAGGACGCCAACGGCGTGCGCGTGATCGACCAGGAATGGGTGCAGGTCCTGCTGGGCCGCGCGACGGCGCGCACCGAGGCCCTGACGCTGATGGGCTGGAAGCTCGCCACCGAGATCGACACCCTCTCCCCCGCCGACGCATCGGCCATCAAGGTCTACGGGTCGGAGCTGGCCGTCGAGGTCTACCGCGCCCTGATGGAGATCGTCGGCCCTGCTGCCGTCATCGCCGTGGACTCACCGGGTGCGGTGCTCGCCGGGCGGCTCGAGCGGTACTTCCGCTCCGCCCTCGTCATGACCTTCGGTGGTGGGACGAACGAGATCCAGCGCGACATCATCGGCTACGTCGGGCTCGGCATGCCGGCCGCGAAGCGATAGGAGCGCAGCATGGACTTCACCTTCTCCGCCGAGGCCGACGACGCCGCCGCCCTGGCCGCCACGATCCTGAAGGACCTGACCACGCCCGAGCGGCTGGCCGAGGTCGAGGCCGCCGGAAACAGGTTCGACCAGGTGCTCTGGCGCGCCCTGGGCGACGCGGGGCTGCTCACGCTCACCACTCCGGAATCGCACGACGGCGCCGGCCTCGGGTTCATCGAGCTGTGCCGCGTGCTCGTCGAGGTGGGCCGGACGGTCGCTCCGGCACCGCTCGCCACGGACGCGGTCGCCCGCCTGTTCGTGGGCGAGCACGGCAGCGACGACCAGCAGCGCACGGCGTTCGCGGCCGACATCCTGAGCTGCGCGATCGCCGAGGAGCACGAGCACGCTCCCACCGTGCCGACGACGACCGCCTCCTCCGACGACGGGGAGCTCGTGCTGACCGGCACGAAGTACCTCGTCCCCGCAGCGACGGTGGCGACGGCGTTCCTGGTGCCCGCCACGACGCCGGACGGAACCGCGGTCTTCCTGGTCGACGCCGACACCGCAGGACTCCGGATCGGCGAGCAGCACCTGAGCGACGGCGATGTCGTCGGCCTCCTCGAGCTCGACGGCGTCCGCGTGGCGGCCGACCGGCAGGTGGGAACGGCCGACGGTGAGGCCGCTCAGCATCTGGTGGACCTGCTCACCGTGGCGACCTGCGCCGTCCAGCTCGGTGTCACCGAGGGCGCTGTCGCCCTCACCGCCGAGTACGCCAAGACCCGCGAGCAGTTCGACCGGCCGATCGGCACCTTCCAGGCGGTCTCCCAACGGCTCGCGGACGGCTACATCGACACGCGCCTCCAGGCGCTCACGGTGTGGCAGGCGGCCTGGCGGCTCTCCGAGCGCCTTCCCGCCGAGGAGGCCATCGCCACCGCCAAGCTCTGGGCCGCCGACGCCGGGCACCGGATCTCGCACACGACGGTGCACATCCACGGAGGTGTCGGCGTCGACCTGGACGGCGAGGCCCACCGCTACTTCACCGCGGCGACGCGGTACGAGTTCGAGCACGGCGGCACGACCGAGCAGGCGCTGCGCCTCGGCCGGCTCCTGGCATCCGAACCGGCGTGACGAGCTGCGCTTGACTATTCGGGACCTGCTCCTCGCCCGAGCCGAGCAGGACACCCCGGCACTGCTGACGCGTGACCACACGTGGGCGTGGCGCGAGCTCGTCGCCGACGCCTCGGCCCGGGCGGCTGCGATCGCGCGCCTGCTCGACCCGCAGCGTCCGCCCCATGTCGGGCTGCTGATGGACAACACGTCCGAGATGGTCCTGGGCCTGTCCGCCGCGGCGCTCGGCGGACACGTCGCGGTCGGGGTCAACAGCACCCGACGCGGCGACGCCCTGGTGGCCGACCTCCGTCGCGCCGACGTCCAGCTCCTCCTCACCGACGCGACGCAGCGTCACCTGCTGGACGGCCTCGACCTCGACGGGATCCGGGTGATCGACACGGACGGCCAGGAATGGCGAGACCTGGCGGTCACCGCACCTGCACCCGCTGCCTCACCCACCGACGACTCCCTCTTCATGCTGATCTTCACCTCGGGCACGAGCGGGCGCCCCAAGGCCGTGCGCATCACCCACGAGAAGGTGACCCATCCCGGGCAGTACCTCGCCGAGCGCTTCGGGCTCACCGCCGACGACGTGCACTACGTCGCGATGCCGTTGTTCCACTCGAACGCGGTCATGGCCTGCTGGGGACCCGCCCTGGTCACGGGCGCTGCCGTCGCGCTCCGGGAGAAGTTCTCGGCCTCCGAGTTCCTGGCCGACGTGCGCCGCTTCGGCGCGACCTACGCGTCGTACGTCGGCAAGCCGCTGACCTACGTGCTGGCCACGCCCGAGCGTCCCGACGACTCCGACAACACGCTGCGACTCGTCTTCGGGAACGAGGCCGGAGACCGCGACACCCGCGCGTTCGCCGAGCGCTTCGGGTGCCAGGTGGTCGACGGATTCGGCTCGACCGAGAACGCCGTCATCGTCAGCCGGATGCCGGGCACGCCACCGGGCTCGCTCGGCTGGCCGGGTGACGGCGTCGCGGTGCACGACCCGGAGACCGGCCTCGAGTGTCCCCGTGCGGAGCTCGATGCGGACGGTCGGGTCCTCAACCTCGACGTGTGCGTCGGCGAGCTCGTGAACACGACCGGCGCCGGCCAGTTCGCCGGCTACTACAACGACGACGAGGCCACGGCCGAGCGGATGCGCGGCGGCATGTACTGGTCCGGCGACTTGGCCTACCGCGACGCCGACGGGTGGGTCTACTTCGCCGGACGGACAGCGGCGTGGCTCCGCGTCGACGGCGAGAACCTCGCCTGCGCGCCGATCGAGCGCATCTTGCTGCGGCATCCCGCCATCGACCAGGCGGCCGTGTACGCCGTGCCCGACGAGCGCAGTGCCGGTCAGCGTGGGGGCGACCAGGTCGCCGCTGCGCTGGTGCTGCGCCGCGATCTCGGCCCAGACGAGCTCGAGCACTTCCTCGACGACCAGCGGGACCTGTCACCGAAGGCGCGGCCGCGCTACGTCCGGGTGGTCGACGACCTCCCTCGCACGGCCACGAACAAGGTGCTCCATCGCGAGCTGACGGCGGCGGGGACCACCGACGTCACCTGGACGCGCGAGGAGCGGGGGACGCGCTATCGGCCCGCTCGATCCGGGTCCAGCCGGTCCAGCCGCGCTCCGCAATGAGCTCCTGGAGCCGGACGACCGTCGGATGGCCCACGGCCATCGAGTCGAGCAGCTGCACGAACGCGGAGTCGTCCATGTCCAGGTCCTGCTGCTCGAGCTGACCGCTGGCCGCCGCCTCCTCGAACATCTCCACCAGCAGGTCGGCCATCTCCACGACGAGGTCCTCCTGCACGACCTCCTCGTCGCCGGAGACCATCCGACCGACGAGCTGGTAGAACCGAACGGTCCTCGGGTCCTCGAGCTGGTGGACCTTGTCCTCCATGAAGGCGACGATCTGATCCGGGTAGCGGGCCGCGACCAGGATCCAGGCATCCCGCTCGGCCGCGATCAGCGGCTCCGGCACCCCGATGGCGCGCACCCTGTCGAGGTAGTCGGTCACCTCGTCGGGCACCGCCAGCGAGTCGCCCGAGGCCAGCTGGGCGATCCGCCGACGGTGCTCTTGGAGCTCACGGATCTGGGCGCGGAGCTCGCGGTCGATCTGGTCGGTTGCCTCCGAGAACGTCGTCACGTCGGCGTCGAGCAGCTGCTGCACGCGCGCGAGGGGTACGCCGGCCTCGGCGAGCGTCCGGATACGGATGAGCCGGACGACGTCGTCGGCGCCGTAGGTCCGGTAGCCGGAGGCGTCGCGCTCCGGCTCCGGCATGAGGCCCACCTGGTGGTAGTGCCGGACTGCTCGAATCGTCACCCCGGCGTACGACGCCAGCTGTCCGATCGTCAGCATGACCCCAGCCTGCCCGTTCGCCCCACGTCCGTCACGCGATCTTGCTGCGGTAGACCGACATCGCGAACGCGTACGCGACCACCAGGAGTCCGACGCACCAGGCGGCGGCGATCCAGAGGTCGTTGCCGAGCGCCTGATCCGCGAAGAGGCTTCGGATCGTGTTGACGACCGACGTCACGGGCTGGTTCTCGGCAAACGCCCGCACCGGACCCGGCATCGAGTCGGTGGGCACGAAGGCCGAGCTGATGAACGGCAGGAAGATGAGCGGGTAGGAGAACGCGCTCGCGCCTTCCACCGAGCTCGCGGTCAGGCCCGGGATCACGGCGAGCCAGGTGAGGGCCAGCGTGAAGACGAACAGGATGGCCGCGACCGCGACCCAGTCCAGCACGCTCGCTCCCGAACGGAAGCCCATGATGAGCGCGACCACGACCACCACGACCAGCGAGATGAAGTTGGCGACCAGCGAGGTCAGCACGTGTGCCCACAGCACCGACGAGCGTGCGATCGGCATCGACTGGAAGCGTTCGAAGATGCCGCCCTTCATGTCGAGGAAGAGCCGGTACGCGGTGTACGAGATCCCCGAGGCGATGGTGATGAGCAGGATGCCGGGGAGCAGGTAGTTGACGTAGCTGGCGTCCCCGCCGGTCTCGATCGCGCCGCCGAACACGTAGACGAACAGCAACATCATCGCGATCGGTGTGATCGCCGTGGTGATGATCGTGTCGGGGCTCCGGCCGATGTGGCGCAGGGAGCGCCCGAGAAGAACGGCGACGTCGCCGAAGAAGTGGTTGGTCATGATGGTCCTCAGTTCTCGGCGGCGCTGACGGCCGCGCTCGGGTTGCCGGTGATGGCCAGGAAGATGTCCTCGAGGGACGGCTGCTTCTCGACGTACTCGACCTCGGCGGGCGGGTGCAGCCGATGAAGCTCGTCGAGGGTGCCGTTGACGATGATCGTGCCCTCGTGCAGGATCGCGATCCGGTCGGCCAGATGCTCGGCCTCGTCGAGGTACTGCGTGGTGAGCAGCACGGTCGTGCCGCGGGCGGCGAGCTCCTTGACGGTGGCCCACACCTCGAGCCGCGACTGTGGGTCGAGGCCCGTGGTCGGCTCGTCGAGGAAGATGATCGGCGGGTTGCCGATCAGGCTCATCGCGATGTCGAGCCGGCGACTCATGCCGCCGGAGTAGGTCGCGACCTTCCGGCCGCCCGCCTCGGTGAGCGAGAAGCGTGCGAGCAGGTCGTCGGCGATCCGGCCAGGCTCCGGCTGGTGGCGCAGCTTGGCCATCAGGACGAGGTTCTCCCGTCCCGTGAGGATCTCGTCGACCGCGGCGAACTGGCCGGTCAGGCTGATCGACTCCCGCACCTGGTCGCCCTCGGCGTCGACGTCGTACCCATTCACCGTCACCGTCCCCGCGTCCGCCTTGAGCAGCGTCGACAGGATCTTCACGGTGGTGGTCTTGCCCGACCCGTTGGCACCGAGCAGGGCGAAGATGCTGCCCCGCGCGATGTCGAGGTCGATGCCGCGCAGGACGTGCAGGTCCTTGAACGACTTCTCCAGCCCCTCGATTCGGATGGCAGGTGTCTGCACGTGGTCGGTCATCGGTCGTCCCTCATCTCTGCTGCGTGGTTGATCGCGTGGGCCAGGCGCTGCTGCTCCTTGGCGGCCCACGGGTTGGCCGGGTAGTTCTCGAGGAAGGTCTCGGCGAACTGCACGGCGTCGTCGCCGACGATCTCGCGGACCGGGGTGCCGTCCTTCATGCCCTGCTCGAAGATCTCGACGAGGTCCTCGAGCATCAGCACGACGCTCCCTCCGGTGGCCGGACCGAAGCTGAACGCGTACCGCTCGACAGCGTCGATCGCCTCCTTGTAACCCGCGGAGAGCTGTCCCTTGCGAGCCTTGTACTGCTTGTACCGCTTCTTCTCGTCACGCCACTTCGACATGTCGTCCCACCTCCGTCTCGGTGCGGCCGGATTGGCCACGACACCAGTGTCGAAGGTTGACGCTGCGTCAAGGTCAAGCCCCGATGGTGGAGGCACGATGAGACGTCGGTCACGTGCAGCGTGGACGAACGAAGATCACCCGTGATGGACTGTGGCTCAACGAACACTGCTCCGACCACGGGAGGTCGTGATGGCACGGGGGGAATCGCAGCAACCGGAGCTGATGGTCGACTTCATCGTCTCGCTGGACGGCTACGCCGCCGCGGACGACTGGCCTGGCTTGTGGGGTTTCGGAGGTCCGGAGTACTTCGCCTGGCTGGGTCAGCTGCCGTCGAACGAGAACTCGCTCCTGATGGGCGCGAACACGTATCGGCTCATGTCCGGGTTCGCGGCCGAGGCCGTCGACGACTTCGCGGAGATGACGGCACGACCCAAGATCGTGTTCTCGTCCACGCTGGAGGAGCCGCTGTCGTGGGACAACTCGCGCCTCGTCGAGGGCGACGCGGTCGAGGCGGTGCGCTCCATGAAGGAGGACGGCGACGTCTCCCTGAGCACGATCGGCAGTCTCAGCCTGTGCCAATCCCTCCTGAAGGCCGGCCTGGTGGACCGGCTGCGGCTGGTCGTGTTCCCCGTGATCACGGGCACCTCCGGCCGCGAGCGGATCTACGACGGGTACCCCGATGTCTCACTCGAGCTGGTGGACTCCCAGACGTTCGACGGCAGGCTCCAGCTCCTCGAGTACGTGCCCACCGTCCTCACCGAGCCACCGGGCGCAGACGCGCCCATGGTGTCCTGAGGCCTGGGAGATGCCCATCGCGGCGGGCCTAGGCTGCCTCGCATGACGACACGTGTGCTGCAGATGAGGCTGGTCGTGGAAGCAACGGACTACGACGAGGCCGTCGCCTTCTACCGCGACGCCCTCGGCGCGTCGGAAGAGCTGCAGATCCACGGCGACGCCGGTGAGAAGGTGACGATCCTGGACGTGGGGCGCGCCACCCTGGAGATCTCCAACCCCGCCCAGGTCGCGATGATCGACGACGTCGAGGTCGGCCGTCGCGTCGCTCCCCGACTGCGGGTGGCGTTCGAGGTCGCCGACGCGGCCGAGGTGACGAGGGACCTGGCGTCGGCCGGCGCGGAGATCATCGCCGAGCCGACCACGACGCCGTGGCAATCGCTCAACGCCCGCCTGTCGGCACCAGCGGACCTCCAGATCTCCCTGTTCCAGGATCTCGACGAGAGCCCGGCCGAGTGAACGACGACGAGCTGCTCCGCCTGGCCATCGACCTCGCCACTGAGGCCGGGCGCAACGGCGAGCTCCCCTACGGCTCGCTGCTCGTCGGAGCCGACGGCGAGATCCTCGCCCGCGACCACAACACGATGCTCAGCACCGGCGACATCACCGCGCATCCCGAGCTCAAGCTTGCCCGGTGGGCCGCCCTCACCTTCACGCCGGAACAGTGCCGCGACATCACCATGTACACGAGCTGCCAGCCCTGCTCGATGTGCAGCCCCGTGATCGCCAGGGCCCAGCTCGGTCGCGTCGTGTACGCCCTCAGCGCCGACCAGCTCCATGAGCTTCAACCCGCGGGCCTGCCGCGACCCGACGGCGCCGAGGTGCAGTACGACGGCCCCTCCCAGCTCGACGCTGCCGCCGCTCCCATCAAGGCCTACTACGGAGACTGAGCCGCCACCGCCATCCATCACGACGCACGCGAGGAGCACCGCATGACCGCCACCTACACCTTCGACATCTACTCCACGCTCGACGGCTTCGGCTCCTACGACGAGAACGGCGACTGGGGCGGCTACTGGAGCAAGGACGGTCCCGAGTTCCTCGACCGCCGGATCGAGCTGACCAGCGGAGACCTGCGGCTGGTCCTCGGGGCCAACACGTATCGGCAGTTCCTGGAGGTCCTCGGCCCGAGCGCCGAGGAGTCCGACATCGATGATCCGGTGAACAACCGGCTGAGGGAGCTGCCGACGTCGGTGGTGTCGACGTCACTCCAGGGACCTCTCGTCTGGCCGAACGCGACGCTCGAGAGCGGCGACGCCGTCGGGGTCGTGGCCAGGCTCAAGGAGGAGTCCGACGTGCCCCTTCGCTCGCAGGGCAGCCTGTCGATGAACTGGTCGCTGATGGCGGCCGGCCTCGTCGACCAGGTGCAGGTCACGATCTTCCCGGTGGTCTCCGGTCGGACCGGGGCGGACCCGATCTTCGGGGGTGCGGCTGACTTCGACCTGGAGCTGATCGAGAGCCGGACGCTCGACGGCCACACCCAGGAGCTCACCTACCGACCCACCGTCCACTGACGAGGAGCGGCGCGACGCCTAGAGGCTGGCGAGCCGCGCGACGGTCTCGTCGTACTCGCGGATCAGGTCGGCCATCACCTCGGCGACAGGCCGCACCTCGTTCATCGAACCCACGATCTGGCCCACCGGCATCGAGATCGCGTCCGGGTTGTTGGCCGCGTTCAGCCGGTTGTGCGCATCGGCCACGAGCAGGTTCTGCAGCGGCATCGGGAGCGGCGACGGCGCGTCCTCGGACTCCCACGCCTGGGTCCACTTGGTCTTGAGCAGCCGGGCCGGCTTGCCTGTGTAGATACGGGTGCGCACGGTGTCGGCGCTGGATGCCCTCAGGAACGCGTCGGTCATCGCGGAGTTGGTGCTGAGGTTCCCGTACTCCTCGGTCGTCAGCCAGACCGATCCGGTCCAGACACCCTGCGCGCCGAGGGCGAGCGAGGCTGCCACCTGGCGTCCGCGGCCGATGCCGCCGGCGCCGAGGACCGGCACGTCGGGCCCGACCGCGTCCACGATCTCCGGGGTCAGCACCATGCTGGCGATCTCACCGGTGTGGCCACCGGCCTCGAAGCCCTGGGCGACGATGATGTCGACGCCCTTCTCGACGTGCGACAGGGCGTGCTTCGCCGCACCGGCCAGCGCCGCCACCTGCACACCGGCCGCGTGCGCCTGCTCGATGACGTCCGGCGGGGGCGAGCCGAGCGCGTTCGCGATCAGCACCGGCCGGTGGGCCAGTGCCACGTCGACGTGTGAACGTGCGACGGAGTGCAGCCAGCCCAGGACGCCCTCGCGGCCCTCTCCCTCGGGCAACGGTGGGACGCCGAGCTTCTGGAGGGTGCGCTCGACGAAGCTGATGTGCTCCTCCGGGATCATCTCCTTCAGGTCGACGGACGTGCCCTCGGTCGGCACGTTCATCGGCATGACGACGTCGACGCCGTAGGGCTTGCCGTCCGTGTTCTCGTCGAGCCAGTCGAGGGTGGTGCCGAGCTCGTCGGCATCGTTGAACCGTACGGCGCCCAGCACGCCCAGGCCACCGGCCTTGGAGACCGCGGCGGCGACGTGCTCGGACGGTGTGAACGCGAAGATCGGGTACTCGATCCCGAACCGGTCGCAGAGCTCGGTGCGCATCAGGCGTGTGCCCCTTCTGCGTTCTGTGCCTCGAGCACGAGCTCCTTGGCACGGGGGTACTGCGCCTTGCCGGTGGCATTGCGCGGGATCTCCGCAACGAGGGTCATGCTCCGCGGAAGCTTGTAGCCGGACAGGAACTCGCGCAGGTAGTCGCGCAGCTCGTCGAGCTCGAGGGTCTCGCCCTCGCGCGGCTGGATCAACGCGGCGACGGACTGGCCGAACTTCTCGTCCGGGATGCCGACGACCAGGACGTCGTAGACGGCCGGGTGGCGCTTGATCGCCATCTCGACCTCTTCCGGGTAGACCTTCTCGCCGCCGGTGTTCACACAGTTGGAGCCACGGCCGAGCAGGGTGACCTTGCCCTCTTCCTCGATCCGGGCGAAGTCGCCGGGAACCGAGATCCGCATCCCGTCGACGACCAGGAAGGTCTCCGCGGACTTCTTCTCGTCCTTGTAGTAGCCGACCGGCACCGACCCGCCACGACCGAGACGACCGGTCTTGCCGACGTTGGTGGCCAGGTCGAGCACGTTGTTGTCCTCGTCGAGGACCACGCTGTTCGGGCCGAGACCGACGACCGGGCCGTCGCTCGAGATGTGCGTCTTGTCCTGCATGCCCATGCCCTGGAAGCCGGTCTCGCTGGCGCCGACGGAGTCGGTGTAGACGGGGTTCGGGAGGGCCTCGATCCAGCGCTCCTTGACCTCCGGGGAGAAGATCGCGGCACTGCTCGAGACGGCGAACAGGCTCGCACCGGAGTACGGCGCATCGGTGGCCGCCTTGCGCTCGAACTCCTCGATCAGCGGTCGCGCCATGGCGTCGCCGGTCATGAAGATCAGCATCACGCCGTTCTCGTCGATGATCTCCCAGGTGCGCTGGGCGTCGAACTTCGGCTCCAGGATGGTCAGGTGACCGGCGAACAGGTGCATCAGCAGACCGGCCTGGGCGCCGCCGTGCATCAGGGGGCTGAGCGGGAAGGTGACCATCCGGCCGTCCTGCGACGCCTGCTTCGACTGGTCGTACTCGTCGAGCTCCTCGCCGGTGTAGAAGTCGATGCCCCCGCCGAGGGTCCGCCAGAAGTCCTCGTGGCGCCACATCACGCCCTTGGGGAATCCGGTGGTGCCGCCGGTGTAGATGATGTGCAGGTCGTCGGCGCTCCGCTCGGCGAAGTCGCGCTCGGCGGACTGGTCGGCGATCGCGTCGGCGTACAGGACGCCGTCGAAGGCGGTGACGTCTGACTGGTCGTCGGGCTCGATCACGTCGGGGATGACGACGACGGTCTGCAGCTGGGGGTGGTTCGGCTTGGTCCTGGCCACCAGCGGCGCGTACGTGCGCTCCACGATCAGGGCCACCACGTCGGCGTTGTCGAAGAGGTAGTTGAGCTCGCCCTCGACGTAGCGGAAGTTGACGTTGATGTTGACAGCACGGATCTTGACGATCGCCAGCACCGCGACGACATGCTCGATGCTGTTCTTCGCGTAGACCGCGACGTGGTCACCGGGCTTCACACCACGACCCTGCAGAAAGTGCGCCAGCCGGTTCGACTCGGTCTCCAGCTCGGCGAACGTGACGACGCGCTCACCCACCTTGACAGCGGGGTTCTCGGGAGCTGCGTCGACGGCGTGCTCGAAAAGGTCGGCGATGTTCAGTGCCATGGGCCCAAGACTAGAACACGTTCTCATTCTTGACTACGCTGCGGTCATGCCAGAGACCTCCAACGCCCCCCACTGCCTCGTCGAGCTCGAGGGTCGCACCCTCGTCGTCACGATGAATCGCCCCGAGGCCCGCAACGCGCTGTCCGCGGAGATGATGGCGATCATGGGCGAGGCCTGGGACCGGGTGAATTCCGACCCTGAAGTCCTGGTCGTGATCCTCACGGGTGCCGGCGGATCCTTCTGCGCCGGCGCCGACCTGAAGTCGATGTCGTCCTCGGCACCGTCCGACCGGTTCGAGTCGGGCGAGTTCGACCCGTCGTACATCAAGCCCCTGCTCAAGGGCTTCCGGTTGACCAAGCCGCTCATCGCGGCCGTCGAGGGCCCGGCGATCGCCGGCGGCACCGAGATCCTGCAGGCCACCGACATCCGGGTCGCCGGCGAGTCCGCGCGGTTCGGGGTCTCCGAGCCGAAGTGGGGCCTCTACCCGCTGGGCGGCTCGGCCGTCCGCCTCCCCCGCCAGCTCCCGTACACGGTCGCGGCCGACCTGCTGCTCACCGGTCGGCACATCAAGGCACCGGAGGCCAAGGAGATCGGCCTGATCGGGCACGTCGTCGCCGACGGCGAGGCACTCGCGAAGGCGCACGAGCTCGCCGACCTGATCGCCGCGAACGGTCCGCTCGCGGTCCAGGCGGTGCTCAAGACCATCCGCGACTCCGAGGGCATGCACGAGGACGACGCCTGGAAGGCCGACGCCGCCGTCGGCGCCGCGGTCTTCGCGTCCGAGGACGCCAAGGAGGGACCCCGCGCGTTCGCCGAGAAGCGGCCTCCGGAGTTCCGGGGTCGCTGACCTCGAGGGCAGAGCTCTCCCGTCAGCCAGCCTGGGTGAATCTGCCGTGTCGTCGAGGCCCGGGACGCGCCGATGCGAGCGCCTCCGCCTGCCCGACTGACCGATCGGCGGCGCTGGCGGCGCAGCTCGCTGAGGGCCGCAAAGCCCATCGACACCACAGAAGGTTCAGTATGGTGAACCGGTGACAGGGTGGTACCAAGGCGGGTGCTGTCGAAGTCACGCCGACGCCGAGTCGGAGGTCACACTGAGATCATGATCCGCACGCGCTTCACGGAGCTCTTCGGTATCGAGCACCCCGTCATGTCTGCTCCCATGGGCATGCACAGTGGCGGGACGCTTGCTGCGGCGGTTTCAGCGGCCGGCGGCATGGGATCATTCGGCGGAATGCATGTTTCAGCCGGCCCGGAGTGGACGCGCGAGCAATGTGCGCTGGTGCGCTCGCGGACCGACAAGCCGTACGCCGTCGGATTCATCACGCCGTTCCTGCCAATGTTCGAGGCTCATCTAGAGGCGACCATCGCCGAGCGACCGGACGCCATCGCCTTGTCGTTCGCGGATCCGGCGCCGTGGGCGGCACGTGTGAAGGAGGCGGGCATCCGCCTGATCTGCCAGGTTCAGACACTCGCTCACGCCGACGAGGCGATGGCGGCCGGCGCCGACGTCCTTGTCGCCCAGGGGAACGAGGCTGGCGGGCACACCGGCACGATGGGCATGCTGCCGCTGCTCGCCGCAGTCGCCACTCGTCATCCTGAGGCCCCGCTGCTCGCCGCCGGCGGGATCGGCAACGGCACGACCCTTGCAGCCGCGCTGGTGGCTGGTGCTGACGGCGCGTGGCTCGGCAGCGCATTCCTCGCTACGCCCGAAGCGATCGAAGTCGGCGACGCGCACAAGCAAGCCATCGTCGGCAGCGACGGCACCGACACTGTGTTCACACGGGCATACGACATCGCGTCAGGCTTCCCCTGGCCGTCGTGGATCGGGGCGCGCATGAAGCGCAATGCATTCACCGACGCTTGGACCGACCGGGAGCCGGAGCTGCGCGCCGACCCCATCGAGCCCGAGGCCGCGCCGTTGTTCTACGGGCAGTCGGCTGCGTTCATCGACTCGGTGAGACCCGCAGCCGAGGTCGTTCAGACGGTCAGCGTCAGCGCCGAGCGCGCCCTGCGCGAGCGATCGCAGTCGCTCCTTGGGTGACCAAGTCCGGCAGTGTCCAGTCGCCTCTCCGTTGACCCCAACCCGCAACGACTGGCCCACCGCTTACGGCGTCGAACGGGGCAGTGCGTCCTCGTCGCCGAACTCGAGCCAACCCTCGCCCTGGTGGACCTGAACATCAGCCGACGCTGCGCTCGCCCTCCCAGAACTGAGCGCGGAGGGCCTTCTTGTCCGGCTTGCCCAGCGCGGTCAGGGGCAGGGAGTCCGCGACGATGACCTGCTTCGGTGACTGGACGGAACCCTTGCGGTCCTTCACGGACGCCTGGATCTCCTCGGTCAGTCGGGCGACGGACGCCTCGTCGCGGTCCGCGTCCTGCCGGAGCACGATGATCGCCGTCACGGCCTCCCCGAACTTCTCGTGCGGGGTGCCGATCACCCCGACCTGGGCGACGGCCGGGTGCTCGGCGATCACGTCCTCGACCTCGCGCGGGAAGACGTTGAAGCCACCGCTGACGATCATGTCCTTGATGCGGTCGACGATGTACCAGAAGCCGTCCTCGTCCTCGCGGGCGACGTCGCCGGTGTGCAGCCACCCGTCACGGAAGGCCTCGGCGGTCTCCTCGGGCTTGTTCCAGTAGCCGCCGGCGAGAACCGGCCCGGCCACGCAGATCTCGCCCGGCTCCCCTTGCTCCACCGGCTTGCCGTCCTCGCCGAGCAGGGCCGTGCGCAGGAAGGCGCTCGGGCGTCCGCAGCTGGCGAGGCGCTCGGGAGTGTGGTCTCCCTTGGCGAGATAGGAGATCACCATCGGGCACTCGGACTGACCGAAGTACTGGGCGAAGATCGGGCCGAAGCGCTCGATCGCCTCCGCCAGGCGGGTCGGGTTGATCGCCGCCGCGCCGTAGTAGACGGTCTCGAGGCTGGACAGGTCACGGCTCTGCGAGTCCGGATGGTCCATCAGCGCGTAGAGCATGCTCGGCACGAGCATCGTCGCGGTGATCTTCTCCTCCTCGATGGTCTTCAGCACGGTCGCCGGGTCGAATCCCGGCAGCACGACGAGCCGCCCGCCCTTGGCCACTGTCGGTGCGAAGAACGCTGCACCGGCATGGGACAGCGGCGTGCAGATGAGGAACGTCGGAGCCTCGGGCCACTCCCACTCGGCCAGCTGCACCTGCGTCATCGCGGCGATGCTCGACGCGGTGCCGATGACGCCCTTGGGCTTCCCGGTGGTGCCGCCGGTGTAGGTGAGACCGACGATGTGGTCCGGTGCCAGGTCCTTGGCGACGAGCGGCTGCACGTCGTACGTCGCGGCCTTCTCGGCGAGGTCGTCGATCGTGATGACGATCTCCAGTGACGGGACCTTCTCCTTCAGCGCCTCCGCACGCTCGAGGAACGGGGGCAGGTTGTCGACGATCAGTGCGCCGGCGCCTGCGTCGGTGAGCACGTAGGCGTGGTCGTCGAGGGACCCGAGCGGGTGCAGCGCCGTGCGCCGATAGCCCTGCGTCTGCCCGGCGCCGATCAGGAACAGCACCTCGGGCCGGTTGGCGGCCAGCAGGCCGACCGCGGTGCCGCTGCCGGCGCCCAGGTCCTCCAGGGCTCGCACGTAGCGGCTCATCTCGTCGGCCATCTCCTGTCCGGTGATGTTCCGATCGCCCAGCTGGAGCACGGATGCGGCCCGGTGCCGCCGGAGCGAGTGGAGCAGCATCTGCCCCGAGTGCGGGCCCCGATAGATGTCACCGGAGATGTCGCGGTCAAGAGTCTCTGCCATGCCGTGAGACTAGAACGTGTTCTATCCACGTGGCAACGTGGCGGGCGCGTCCACAGGGCGAACCGAACGCTTGCCGCCAAAACTAGAACGTGTTTCACTTTGCCCATGCCCGCACAAGGAACGCTGCACGCGCCGCTGCAGGTCGAGTTCGACTACACCCGCTCCCTCGGCCCGACCCTCTCGGAGTTCATGTCCGGCCTGAAGCACCGCCAGGTGCTCGGCGGCAAGCTCTCCGACGGGACCGTGGCCGTGCCGCCTCCGGAGTACGACTACCAGTCGCACGACCCGGTCACCGAGCTGGTGCCCGTTTCCGACGAGGGCACGGTGCAGAGCTGGGCGTGGGTTCCCGAGCCGGTGCCGGGACAGCCGCTCGAACGGCCGTTCGCGTTCGCGCTCATCACTCTCGACGGAGCCGACCGTCCGCTCCTCCACGCGGTCGCCGTCGACTCCCCCGACCAGATCGAGACCGGCCTGCGCGTTCGCGTCCGCTGGGCCGACGAGCCCGTCGGTGCCATCACCGACATCCGGTACTTCGAGCTGATCGAGGGCGACGCCGCGCCGAAGCCGGAGGCGGCCAAGGGTGAGGGCGTCACGGGAATCATCTCGCCGGTGAACCTCGCCTACGACTACGCCGCCTCTCCCGAGGAGTCGGCCTTCTTCCGCGGCCTCGCCGAGGGCCGGTTGCTCGGCCAGCGCTGCCCGACGTGCCAGAAGGTCTACATCCCGCCGCGCAGTGCGTGCCCGGTGGACGGCGTCGCGACCACCGACGAGGTGGAGCTTCCCGACGAGGGCACCGTGACGACGTTCTGCATCGTCAACGTGCCGTTCCTCGGCCAGAAGATCGAACCGCCGTACGTGTCGGCCTACATCCTGCTCGACGGTGCCGACATCGCGTTCCTGCACCTGATCCTCGGTGTTGACGCCGCCGACGTGCGGATGGGCATGCGGGTCAAGGCGGTCTGGAAGCCCCGCGACGAGTGGGGCACGACGATCGAGAACATCAGCCACTTCGAACCCACCGGTGAGCCGGATGCGGACTTCGAGACCTACAAGCAGCACCTCTGAGAGAGCCGACCATGCGTGATGTCGCCATCCTGGGCTTCGCCCAGCGCCAGATGAAGGAGTTCGACGGCTCGCCGACCTGCGTCGAGCTGCTCGTCCCCGTCTTCGCCGACCTGTACGAGCAGACCGGCTGGACCAGGTCCGACGTGGACTTCTGGTGCTCAGGCTCCAGTGACTACCTCGCCGGGCGCTCGTTCTCGTTCGTCTCCGCGGTCGACGCGATCGGCGTCATTCCACCGGTCATGGAGTCGCACGTCGAGATGGACGCCGCCTGGGCGCTCTACGAGGCCTGGGTGAAGATCCAGACCGGCGAGGTCGACAGCGCCGTGGTGTACGGCTTCGGCAAGTCCTCGGCCGGCACCCTGCGCCGGACGATGACACTCCAGCTCGACCCGTACACGGGCACGCCGCTGTGGCCGGATGCGGTGTCGATCGCCGGCCTCCAGGCTCGGCTCGGTCTCGACCGCGGCCTGTGGGACGAGAAGGCGATGGCCGAGGTGGTCGCCCGCTCCATGACCGACGCGGCGAACAACGAATGGGCGATCCGCAAAGGTGAGACGTCGGTTGACGACGTGCTGGCCCAGCCGGTCTACGCCGACCCGCTTCGACGATGGGACTGCGCCCCGGTCAGCGACGGCGCCGCCGCCATGGTCATCGCCGCGGCGGACAAGGCCCAAACCGTGACACAGTCGGCGAGCAGCCAGGGCACGACAGCCTGGATCACCGGCTTCGAGCACCGGATCGAGCCGATCTCACTCTCCGCGCGCGACCTGACGACCTCCTCGAGCACCGAGGCGGCCGGAGTCGCTGCCGGTGTCGACGGAGTCGACCTGGCCGAGCTGTATGCACCGTTCTCCCATCAGGAGCTGATCCTCAAGAGCGCGTTGGGGCTGAACGGCGACGTCCGCATCAACCCGTCCGGCGGCGCCCTCACCGCGAACCCGATGTTCTCAGCGGGCCTGAACCGGATCGGCGAGGCCGCGAAACGCGTCTGGGCGGGGGAGTCACAGAAGGCCCTCGCCCACGCCACCTCCGGCCCTGCCCTGCAGCAGAACCTCGTCCTGACCATGGAGGCCCGCGCATGAGCCACACACTCGCCGCGGTGATCGGCGTCGGCCAGACGCATCACCGTGCCAAGCGCGAGGACGTCTCGATCGCCGGGCTCCTGCGCGAGGCCGTCGACCGCGCCCTCGCCGATGCCGAGCTGACGTTCGACGACATCGACGCGGTCGTCGTGGGGAAGGCCCCCGACCTGTTCGAGGGCGTCATGATGCCCGAGCTCTACCTCGCCGACGCCCTCGGCGCAGCCGGCAAGCCGCTGCTGCGGGTGCACACCGCCGGGTCGGTGGGTGGCTCGACCGCGATCGTCGCCGCATCCCTCGTCGAGGCCGGCATCCACGAGCGGGTGCTCACGGTGGCCTTCGAGAAGCAGTCGGAGTCCAACGCGATGTGGGCGCTGTCGATCTCGGTGCCGTTCATCATGCCGGTGCACGCCGGCGCCGGCGGCTACTTCGCGCCGCACGTGCGCTCGTACATCCGTCGCTCCGAGGCGCCCACGCACATCGGCGCCATCGTGGCGGCCAAGGACCGGCAGAACGCCCTGCTGAACCCCTACGCGCACCTGCAGAATCCTGACACCACGGTCGACACCGTGCTCGCCTCACAGATGCTCTGGGACCCGATCCGGTACGACGAGACCTGCCCGTCCTCCGACGGTGCGTGCGCTCTGGTGATCGCGTCCGAGGCCTCTGTCGACAAGTCCGACATCAAGAACCCGGCGTGGATCCACGGCACCCAGATGCGCAGTGAGGCCACCACGGCCGCCGAGCGCGACCAGGTGAATCCGCAGGCCGGCCGGGACGCAGCCGCTGCGCTGTGGAAGCAGGCCGGCATCACCTCGCCGATCGACGAGATCGACTGCGCCGAGATCTACGTGCCGTTCTCGTGGTTCGAGCCGATGTGGCTCGAGAACCTGGGCTTCGCCGAGCAGGGCGACGGCTGGAAGCTCACCGAGGCCGGCGAGACCCGCATCGAGGGACGCATCCCGGTGAACATGAGCGGTGGCGTGCTGTCGTCCAACCCGATCGGCGCCAGCGGCATGCTGCGCTTCGGCGAGGCCGCGCTGCAGGTCATGGGCGAGGCCGGCGAGCACCAGGTCGACGGCGCCCGCAAGGCACTCGGGCACGCCTACGGCGGCGGCTCCCAGTTCTTCGCAATGTGGGTCGTCGGCGCCGACAAGCCGAGCTGACGGCGACGTTGCTCAGCCGGTGTCGCCCGGCCGCGCGGCGATCTGGACGCACCGTCCATGGTGGTAGCTGACGGCAAGGCTGGCATGGTGCGACGCGGTCTCGGCCGTCGTGATCTGCAGTGGCGTGTCGGCCCGCTGACGCGGGATCGTGAGGACGTGGCCGTCGGTCCCCGTGCCCAGGGTGATGTTTCCGCCGTCCCCGAACCGGCAGTCGGGATCCTCGCCCTCGGCGGTCCCCGGCCGGCTCGGGAGCGGGATCACGTCCAGCGTCCGGCCGTCCGTCGTCTTCATCCTGATCGGATGCACGTAGTCGACGGTCGCCGTCACGCCTTGCGCGGCCAGGGAGCGTTCAAGGCCGTCGGCGTCGTCGAACCGTGTGATGGTGACGACGACATCCCCGTCGGTCTCGCGGTGCACCGCGAAGGCCGGCGTTCCGCCGATCGTCAGGCCGAGACCGACGGCGGTCGCGACCGCGGCCACCGCACCACCGAGCGTGAGCACACGCTTGCGGCGCCGGGCCGGTCGGCGATCCTCGACGACCGCGCGGAGCTCGGCGAGCAGGGCGATCTCGAACCGGTCGAGGTCGTCCTCGGCGTGGGTCGATCCGGCGATGGTCATGTCAGGCCTCCATGGGCTTGGGGACGGGGATCTGTGCCTGAACTCGGCGGCGGGCCCGGTGCAGCCGGACGCGAGCCGTACCGGGCTTGATGCCCAGCACGACGGCGGCGTCCGCCACCTCGAGCCCGTCGATGGCCACCAGCTCGAGGAGTGCACGGTCGCGCTCGGGCAGGCGGGCGATCGCGCCGTACAGCGCTCGCACCTCCCGCTCGGCGTCGAGACGTTCCTCCATGCGGGCGAGCGAGTCGGGATCGAGCAGCCGTCGCGCGGCGACCCGCCGGGTCGCCTTGCGTTCGCCCACCTGGCGACGGACCTCCGAGGCCACGACCCGGCGCGCGATGCCGGACAGCCACGCGGCCGGCACGCCGCGATCGGGTCGGTAGGACGACGCAGCGTCGATCGCCGCCAGGAAGACGTCGCTGGTCAGGTCGGCCGCGAGATGGGGATCCGACACCCGCCGGGCCACGAACCGCCGGACCGCCGGCAGGTGCTCGCGATAGAACGTCTCGAACGCGGCCGGATCAGATCCGATCGCGCGAACGGGCGAACCATCGGTGTCCATGCCTTCCATTGGCACGGAGACCGGCTCGCGTTACAAGAGGTGCCGCCCGATGTCGAGCGATCCCGGTCAGGCGTGATCGCCGCTTCGCGGCTCAACGTCTCCCTCGCTCGGACCGAGCACGAGCAAGGTCGCGGTCGCGACGACCAGCACAAGCGAACCAGACCTTGCTCGCGCTCGTCCTCACTCAGTCGACGTACTTGACCGGGAGCTCCTTGATGCCGTTGATCCAGCCGTGGCGCAGGCGCTTCGCCTCGCCCTCCTTGGTGATGTCCGGCAGCCGGTCGGCCAGCGCGTTGAACATGACCTCGACCTCGAGCCGCGCCAGGTTGGCGCCGACGCAGTAGTGCGCACCGTGCCCACCGAAGGACAGGTGGGGGTTCGGGTCCCGTGTGATGTCGAACGTCCCGGGGTCGGTGAAGATGTCGTCGTCGTGGTTGGCGCTGGCGTAGTAGAGGCCGACGCGCTCGCCCTTCTTGACCTCCACGTCGCCGACCATCACGTCGTTGAGTGCGGTGCGCTGAAAGACGGTGACCGGCGTGCCCCAGCGGATGACCTCGTCGACCATGGTCGACGGTCGCTCGGCCTTCCACAGCTCCCACTGGTCAGGGAACTGGAAGAACGCGTTCATGCCATGCGTGATCGCGTTGCGGGTGGTCTCGTTGCCGGCCACCGCGAGCATGATCACGAAGTAGCCGAACTCGTCCTCGCCGAGCATCCCGTGCCCGTCGACGTCGGCGGTGATCAGCTTGGTGATGATGTCGTCCTTGGGCTCCTTGCGACGCTCCTCGGCGAGACCCATCGCGTAGCCGAGGATCTCCGCGGCCGCCACGTCCGGCATGCCCTCGAAGTCGGGGTCGTCGAAGGACATCATCGTGTTGGACCAGTCGAACAGCTTGCGCCGGTCTTCCTGCGGCACGCCCAGGAGGTCGGCGATGGCCTGCAGGGGCAGCTCGGCGGCCACCTCGCTGACGAAGTCGCCCGAACCCTTCGCGATGGCGTCGTCGATGATCGTGTTCGCGCGCCCGATGAGGGTCTCGTGCATCGCGTTGATCGAGCGCGGCGTGAAGCCACGGCTGATGATCTGACGGGTGCGGGTCTGCTCCGGCGGGTCCTGGTTGATCAGCATGATGCTCTGCATCTCGACCTGGTCGCGCGTCATGTCCGGTGCGAACCGGATGATCGCGCCGTTCTCCTGGCTGGAGAAGTCCTTGCTGTTCTTGGAGACCGCGGCGACGTCGACGTGCTTGCTCACCGCCCAGAAGCCCTCGCCCGGGAATCCGGCCCGTGCCTCCGGCGCCTGCTCGACCCACCAGACGGGGGCCGTCCGCCGCAGCTCGAGGAGCTGTTCGTGCGGGATGCCCTCCTGACAGAGATCGGGGTCCGTGGGGTCGAAACCGACGGGAACAGCCGGTGCGGCGGGAGTCGCAGTCACAACAGATCCTCATTTCTGTAACACGTTCTACTTATCCTGACATGTCTTCCCAACTTTCGGAAGCCTTGTGCAAGACGAGAACGTGTTCTAGTTTTGTCCCATGGGCACCCCTGTGATCGTCGATGCCGTCCGCACGCCGATCGGCAAGAAGAACGGCGCTCTGGCCGGGATCCACGCCGCGGTCCTGCTGGGCCTGGCCCAGACCGAGGTCATCTCCCGAGCCGGCATCGAGGCCGATCTCGTCGAGCAGGTCGTCGGTGGCTGCGTGACCCAGGTCGGTGAGCAGTCGAACAACATGGTGCGCCGCGCCTGGATGCATGCCGGCCTGCCGAACGCGACCGCCTCGACCGAGATCGACGCCCAGTGCTCGTCGGCCCAGCAAGCCACCCACCTCATCAACGCCATGATCGCGGCCGGCCAGATCAAGGCCGGCATCGCGTGCGGCATCGAGTCGATGTCGCGCCACCCGCTCGGCGCCAACGTGCCGCCCGGGTCCGGTGACCCCCGGCCTGACAACTGGTCGATCGACCTGCCGAACCAGTTCGAGGGCGCCGACCGCATCGTCCGTGACCGCGGGTTCTCTCGCGAGGAAGTCGACGCGTTCGGCCTCTGGTCGCAGGAGAAGGCCCGTACGGCACGCGAGGAGGGCCGCTTCGCCCGCGAGATCTTCGCCGTCAAGGCGCCGGTCCTCGGCGAGGACGGCCAGCCCACCGGCGAGACCATCGTGGTCGACGCCGACCAGGGGATCCGTGAGAGCTCGCTGGAGAAGCTCGCGGCCCTCAAGCCCGTGCTCCCCGACGGCACGCACACGGCCGGCACCTCGTCCCAGATCTCCGACGGCGCGTCGGCGCTGCTGCTCATGGACTCCGACCTGGCGGCGTCGCTGGGCCTGACGCCTCGGGCCCGGATCGTCTCCTCCTGCCTCGTCGGTGCGGACCCGTACTACCACCTCGACGGACCCGTGCAGGCGACCGAGAAGCTCCTCGCGGACACCGGGATGTCCATCGCCGACATCGACCTCTGCGAGGTGAACGAGGCGTTCGCCGGCGTCGTCATGTCGTGGGCCAAGGTGCATGAGGTCCCCGAGGACAAGATCAACGTGAACGGCGGCGCCATCGCACTAGGGCACCCGGTCGGCTCGACCGGCACCCGGCTGCTGACGACCGCCCTGCACGAGCTGGAGCGCAGGGACGCGAGCACCGCCCTGATCTCGATGTGCGCCGGTGGTGCGCAGGCCTCAGGCACCATCATCGAACGCATCTGATCAGAGGATCGCCATGGCCAAGAAGGACATCCAGCGCGACGAGGCCGACTACGTCGTCGTCGGTGCCGGGAGTGCGGGGTCCGCCGTCGCGTCGCGTCTCGCGGAGTCCGGGGCGTCGGTGATCCTGCTCGAGGCGGGCAAGAAGGACACCTCGATGCTCGTCACCAAGCCCGGCATGATCGGCCCGATGCACGCCGAGCCCAAGATCAAGAAGACGGTCGACTGGGGCTACTACACGACCCCGCAGAAGCACATGAACAACCGCGTCATCCCGCAGACCCGCGGCAAGGTCGTGGGCGGCTCGAGCTCCGTCAACGGCCTGCTGTGGGTACGTGGGTAACCGGGCGAACTACGACTCCTGGGCGGCCGAGGGCAACACCGGCTGGGATGCCGACTCGGTCAACGAGGCCTACAAGCGCGTCGAGGACTTCGAGGACGGCGCCGACGACTACCGCGGTGCCGGTGGCCCGATCAAGGTCACCCGGCACTCGCAGCCGACCGAGGCCTCGTTGCAGTTCGAGCAGGCCGCGGCCGACACGCTCGGCGTCAAGATCCTCAAGGACTACAACGCCGCCGAGCAGGAGGGCGTCAGCCGCTTCCAGCAGAGCGCGTCCGGCGGCAAGCGCTTCTCCTCGTCCCGTGGCTACATCACGAACGCCGACCGGCCGACCCTCGAGGTCCGACCCCTGGTGCACGTGCTCAAGATCGTCATCGAGAACGGCCGCGCGACCGGTGTCGAGGTCCTCGACAAGAAGGGCGTGAAGCGCACGATCCGCGCGGGCAAAGAGGTCATCCTCTCCGCGGGGGTCTTCGGCTCGGCGCAGCTGCTGATGCTCTCCGGCGTCGGTCCGGCCGATCACCTCGCCGAGCACGGCATCCACGTGGTGGCCGACCTTCCCGTGGGCGAGAACCTGCACGACCACCTCTTCGTCCCGACCACGTGGATCATGCCCAACGCCGTGCACCGCGGCGTCCCGTCCTACTTCGCCCGGGGACTCGCCAGGGAGCTCACCGTCGGCGGGTCGTTCCTGGAGAACTCGGTCTTCGAGACGGTGGGCTTCGTGCGCACGTCCCTGGCCGCCAACGTTCCCGACCTGCAGATCCACGTGCTCCCCTGGGCCTATCCGTCGCCCAACCAGGACGCGCCGGTCCGCCACGAGGTCGACAAGCGCCGGGCCCTCACCGTCATGTCGACGCTGATCTATCCCCGCAGCCGCGGCACGGTCCAGCTCGCATCGAGCGATCCCCACGCGGCACCGCTGATCGACATGAACTATCTCGCCGAGGCCGCAGACCAGCAGGTGCTGTGCGAGGGCGTCGACATGATCCGCGAGATCATGAAGTCCGCCGCGTTCGGCGGCAACGTGGAGTCCGAGCTCCACCCCGGCACGCTCTACAGCTCGTCGGACCTCAAGGCCGAGATCCTGAATCGCGCGACCACGGTCTACCACGGTGTCGGCACCTGCCGGATGGGCGTCGACGAACGAGCCGTCGTCGGTCCGGACCTGAAGGTGCGCGGTGTCGACGGCCTCCGGGTCGCCGACGCGTCGATCATGCCGTCGATCATCGGCGGCAACACGAATGCCCCGTCCATCATGATCGGGGACAAGGCAGCGGAGCTGATTCTTCAATGAGCGAGAACGCCACACGACCGTCCACCCTGACCCAGGAGTTCCTGGAGGGGTTGGTGCAGCGAGTTCCCGGCAGCAGCGGCAACACCTGGAAGCTGACCGAGGTCTACACCGGCGACCTGCTGGTCGAGCTGCCGCAGTCCTCCGAGGACGACATCAAGCAGGCGTTCACCGACGCGCGCGTGGCGCAGCGGATCTGGGGATCCTGGCCTCTGCGCAAGCGGCTGAAGGTGCTCAAGAAGTTCCATGCGCTGGTGCTCGAGAACCAGTACCTCATCACCGACCTCATCCAGGCCGAGAGCGGCAAGAACCGGCGGATGGCGTTCGAGGAGACCTGCGACGTGCCGATGGGCACCAGCCACTACATCAAGCGCGCGCCGTCACTCCTCAAGGACCGCAAGCACGCCGGCCCGGTTCCGTTCCTGTCGCACTCGACCGAGGTGCGCCGGCCGAAGGGTGTCGTCGCGATCATCGCGCCCTGGAACTTCCCGTTCGCGACCGGCATCTCCGACACCATCCCGGCGCTGATCGCGGGCAACGGCGTCGTCGTGAAGCCCGACAACAAGACGGCACTCTCGCCCCTGTTCGGAGTGGGTCTCCTGGAAGAGGCAGGCATCCCGCCCGGCCTGGTGCAGGTCGTCTGTGGCGAGGGTCCGGACGTCGGGGAGCCGATGCTGTCGCAGGCCGACTACGTCATGTTCACCGGCTCGACGGCCACCGGGCGGATCATCGGCGAGCTCGCCGGCAAGAACCTCATCGGCGCCTGCCTGGAGCTCGGTGGCAAGAACCCCATGCTCGTCCTCGAGGACGCCAACGTCGACGAGGCCGTGCACGCGGCCCTGTTCGGCGGGTTCGGCAACTCCGGCCAGATCTGCATGCACATCGAGCGGCTGTACATCCACGACTCGATCTACGACGAGTTCCGGGACAAGTTCGTCGCCGCCACCGAGGACCTGAAGATCGGCGCCGCCTACGACTTCAGTGCCGACCTCGGCTCCCTGGTCTCGGTCGACCACCGCGACCGCGTCGCGTCCCACGTCGACGACGCCCGGGACAAGGGGGCCACCGTGTTGACCGGCGGGCATCCCCGGCCGGACCTCGGCCCGGCGTTCTACGAGCCGACGATCCTCGAGGGTGTCACCCCGGAGATGCTGGCAGGCTCGACCGAGACCTTCGGCCCCGTGGTGGGCCTGTACCGCTTCAGCTCCGACGACGAGGCGGTCGCGCTCGCCAACGACACCGACTACGGCCTCAACGCCAGCGTCTGGAGCACGGACAAGGATCGTGCCCTGTCGGTGGCCCGGCGGATCGACTCGGGCAACGTCAACATCAACGACATCCTGGCCACGGCGTACGCGTCGAAGGGCACGCCCTCGGGCGGGCTGAAGCAGTCCGGCGTCGGCGCTCGCCACGGCGACCAGGGCCTGCTGAAGTACACCGACGGGCAGAGCATCGCGGTGCTCAAGAAGCAGGTCATGGAGCCGCAGAAGGACCAGACGTACGAGGCCTACGCGAAGCAGACCCAGCTCTCGTTGAAGCTGATGCGCAAGACCCGGTTCCGCTGACATGGGCGATCAGTCCCCGATCCGGACCGCGGTGTGGGGGACCGGCAACGTCGGACGTGCAGCGATCCGCGCCGTTGACGCGCATCCGGATCTCGACCTCACCGCCGTCATCGTCCACAACCCCGACAAGGTGGGCCGCGACGCCGGCGACCTGTCCGGCCTCGACCGGACGCTCGGGGTTCCCGCCACCGCCGAGATCGACGGCACGCTCGGGAGCGTCGACGCCCTCGTCTACGCGGCGTCGGGTGAAATCCGGCCTGACGACGCCCTGGCCGACATCAACCGGGCCATCCGGGCGGGAGTCGTGGTCGTGACGCCGTCGCTCTACGCGCTCTACGATCCCGAGTCCGCTCCGCCGGAGCTGCGTGACCCGGTGCTGGCCGCCATCGCCGACGGCCGCGGCTCGCTGTTCGTCTCCGGCATCGATCCCGGCTGGGGCAACGACATCCTGCCGGTGATCATCAGCGGGCTCGCGTCGACCATCGACCAGGTGCGGTGCCAGGAGATCTTCGACTACACCACCTACGACCAGCCCGACTCCGTCCGTTTCCTCGTGGGCATGGGACAACCGATGGACGAGGAGCCGCCCATGGTGGCCCCGACGATTCCCACGATGGTGTGGGGCGGTCAGGTCCGGCTCATCGCCCGCGCGCTCGGCGTCGAGATCGACGAGATCACCGAGACGGTCGATCGCCGGGCGCTCGACGAGACCGTCGAGAACGCCGCAATGGGCACGTTCGAGGCCGGCACTCAAGGTGCATTGCGCTTCGAGGTGCAGGGCATCGTCGACGGCGAGCCACGGATCGTCATCGAGCACGTCACCCGTATCCACCCCTCGTGTGCTCCCGACTGGCCGAGTCCTCCGGACGGCGGTGACGGGGCGCACCGCGTGATCATCGAGGGTCGCCCGCGCATCGAGGTCAACGTGGAGGCCACGGACGAGGGCGGCAACCGTGCGGCCGGCGGCAACGCGACTGCAGTCGGCCGGCTGGTCAACGCGATCCCCTGGTTGACATGGACCGATCCGGGCCTCTACGACGCCCTCCAGGTTCCACTGAGCCCTGCCATCGGGAAGCTCACGAGGATGGCGACCGCATGATCATCGACGTGCCCGAGGGCAAGGACCCGATCGGCTATGTCTGGGGCGAGATGGTGCCCGAGATCGGCGGCGCGGCCGCCACCTTCTCCCTGAAGGTCTACTCGGACTCCACACTGGGCCTCCGGGAGTTCGAGGCCGCGCGGCTGCGCATCGCCCAGATCAACGGCTGCCTGTTCTGCCAGGACTGGCGCACCGAGCGCGACGGAGAGAAGGTCGAGGACTCGTTCGACCAGGCCGTTCGCGACTGGCGCACCACCGACGCGTTCGACGACCGCGCACGGTTGGCTGCGGAGTATGCCGAGCGTTACGCCCTCGACCACCACGGCATCGACGACGCGTTCTGGAAGCGCATGTTGGCCGAGTACGACCAGCGTGAGATCGTCGAGCTGAGCATGTGCCTCGGCTCGTGGCTCGCGTTCGGCCGCCTCAACCACGTGCTCGGCCTCGACAAAGTCTGCGTCCTGCCGACGCACCGCGAGAACGCTCAACCGGTCCCGTAGCTCGCGGGGCCTAACCGGCGGTGTGGCCCGCGTCGACGAGCTGGATGCTGCCGTGCACGGCCTTGGCGTCGTCGGACGCGAGGAACGCGATCACGGCGGCCACGTCGTCGGCGGTCATGAACCCGCGCTGGGCCGAGACGCGCATGATCAGGTCCCAGTCCGCACCGTCGGGCACCTCGATGGTGTGGGCCTGAGGAGTGTCCATGCCGCCCGGGCACACGCAGTTCACCCGCAACGGCGTCTTCAGGTACTCGATCGCCAGCGCCTTCGTGAGGCCGACGACACCGTGCTTGGCCGCGGTGTAGGCGGCCGAGTAGGCCTCGCCGATCACGCCCGCGACGGAGGCGACGTTGACGATGTTCCCGCTGCTCTCCAGCAGGTGCGGAATGGCCGCCTGGGCGAGGAAGAACGCCCCGCCGAGGTTCACCGCGATGTCCCTGGACCACTGCTCCTCGGTGACCTCGGTCGTCATCCGGAAGTCGTGACGCCCGGCATTGTTGACCAGCACGTCGAGGCGCCCGTATGCCTCGACAGCGGCAGCCACGGCCGCCTTGCAGTCGGCCGGCGACGACACGTCCAGCGGACCGAACCTGACCTCCCCCGGGAGATCGGCACACGAAGCCGCGACCTCGGCCAGGGCGACCTGGTCCCGAGACGCCGCCAGGACCCGGCCGCCGCCGGCCGCGAATTGCCGCACCGCGGCCGCGCCCAGGCCGGAGGACGCGCCCGTCACGAGGATGCTGCGTCCCTCGAAGGGCTGGGTCGAGCGATCTGCTGAGCCTTCACCGATGACCATGTCGGATGCCTTTCTGGGACGAGCTCATCTGGGAGACGGAGATCGAGCCTGCGCTCGCAGGCCAGATCGCTGGTCCGCGTCCAGAGGCGCTTGAAGCATGCTGTCAGGTCGCTACCGTCGTCGGCGTACAGAAGCACGAACCCCTCAGAATCTTTGGAGGATTCGCCCTGATGAACACCACCACCACGCGCACGATCGCTGCCCTCGCCGCCACCGGCGCCCTGGTCGCCGGCGGTGCCGCAGCCGCCAGCGCGACGAACGGCGACAGCGACCACACCCGCTCCACCGGCGAGAGCGCCAGTGCAGTGAAGAGCGAGGTCACTCAGCTCGTCCAGAAGGCCGTCGAGGACGGCGTCGTCACGGTCAAGGAGGAGGACGCGATCAAGCAGGCGATCGCGGACCACTCGGACCTCAAGTTCGAGTCCCTCGGCGACGCGGTCCCCCAGGGCTGATTTCGTCCCAGAGACGACCGACGGCCGGGTCCCTTTCGGGGCCCGGCCGTTGTCGTGCACGGAGTGATTCGAGGAAGCGGCAGCGTGGCGAGGCTGACGTCCTTACGATGTGCTGGGCCCGACAGGCGGGCCACCGATACGACACAGACGGGGGACGTCCACATGACTGGCGAGCAGGCGGAACCCGCCAAGCGACGCTCGAAGCGAACGTGGGTCGTGGGTCTGGTCGTGGCGCTGGTCGTGGCCCTGACGGCCTTCGGGTGGAGTGCGTGGATCACCCACTCGTACCAGCGCGACTTCCAGCAGTGGGTCAAGCACGAGAAGCCACAGCTGATGTCGACGACCCCGCTCTCACCCATGACGGCCATGGACTACCCCGGAGAGGTGCACACCGACGGTCGTCAGGCCCAAGAGGAGGGGTGCGCGAAAGTCGGCCCCACCCGCAAGAAGATCGACAAGGCGGCCGCCGCGCTCCCCGAGATCGCCGACTGGCCGCTGCTTCCTCTGCTCAACCCGGCGTACGGTCACGCACAGGATCGCGCGGAGCGTCGACATCACCTGGTCGGCAGCTATCGAGCCGAAGCCGACAAGGTGCTTGCCGCGACGCAGCGCGACTGCACGTTCGACTCGAAGTACCTGGCGGCGATGCAGCGATACAACGCTCTCGTCGACGATGCCGACGAGCTGCTCGACCCGAAGGGACCGCATCCTGACGGGTCGATCTGCGACGACAAGGACGGCTGCATCCCCTCGGACCCGACCAAGCTGAAGTCCTACGCGAGCAGGATGACGAAAGCCCATCGCCATGAGCGATCCGAGGTGATGGCGCTGTACGAGGCGGCGAGCTGTGAGCGCACCTCGTTCGGGTCCGCGTGCGCCTCCATCGCCGACGCGTACAAGGCCTATCTGAAGGTCGACCAGGCCTACAACCGGCTGATCATTCCCGGCACCTATGAGCAGGTGAATGTCGCCGTCGAGCGGAACGATCGCGCCTGGAAGACGTTCGAAAAACGATCAGCGAAGATCCTCGAGTCGAAGCACCCCGGGTTGCGCTCGGTGACCAACTTCACGGATGAACCGACTGACGCCGACGCGTTCTTCGCGGGAGTCGCCCAGTCGAGGCTTCGCCATCTCCTCAGCAGTCGGTCGACCGTCGACCGTGAGCTCGTCTGAGCGCTAGCCGGCCCCGTAGACGGGTTCCGGGTCCACGCCTTCGGCGATCAGGTCACGGATCGCCGAGCCGACGTCGGCGGTCTCCCAGCGTCGGCCGGCGTCTCGCGTGGGGCCGTGGGTCCAACCCTGCTCGAGGCAGATCTGGCCGCCGTCGATCTCGATCACGCGGCCGGTGACGTCGCCCGACTCCTCCGACGCCAGCCAGGCCACGACCGGTGAGTTGTCCTCGGGAACCGCCATCGCGGACGTGTCGAACGCGCCCTCGGTCATTCTCGTGCGGGCCACCGGCGCGATGGCGTTCACGGTGACGCCGTACCGACCGAGCTCGGCGGCCGCGACGAGCGTCATGCCGGCGATGCCAGCCTTCGCGGCGGAGTACGTCGTCTGACCGATCGACCCCTGGAGGCCAGCTCCGGACGACGTGTTGATCACGCGGGCGGCACGCTGACGCCCGTCCTTCGACTCGCTTCGCCAGTACCCACCCGCATGTCGAAGCGGCGCGAAGTGTCCCTTGAGGTGCACGCGGATGACCGCGTCCCACTCGTCCTCGGCGGTGTTCACCAGCATCCGGTCGCGGACGAAGCCGGCGTTGTTGACCAGGATGTCGAGGCCGCCGAAGGTGTCGATCGCCTGCTGGACCATCTCGGCGGCCTGGGCGAAGTCGGCGACGTCAGCGCCGTTGGTCACGGCCTCCCCGCCGAGCGCCTGGATCTCCGCGACCACCTCGTCGGCCGGAGACTCCTCCTTCTCACCCGCCAGCGAGACACCGAAGTCGTTGACCACGACCTTTGCTCCTTGGCGAGCCAGCTCGAGCGCGTGCGCCCTGCCGATGCCGCGGCCCGCCCCGGTCACGATCGCGATCCGGCCTTGGAGAATGCTCACTGCTGCTCCTGGTTGAAGACGTGGAGGAAGACGGGTGGCTCCCCGCCTCCGTGGCACGCGACATTGGCGCCGGAGACATACGACGCGAGGTCCGAGGCGAGGAAGGCGACCACGCGGCCGATCTCCTCGGGCTCGGCCATGCGCCCGAGCGGGATGGTGGCCTCGACCGCGGCTGCGGTGGCGTCGTCGCCGTAGTGGTCGGCGGTCTGCTCGGTGCGGCACAGGCCGACGTCGATGCTGTTGATCCGCACCTTGGGTCCCCACTCGACCGCCAGGGACCTGGTCAGCGAGTCGACGCCAGCCTTCGCAGCGCCGTACGACGCCGTGCCGGGCGAGGGCCGCACGGCGGACACCGACGAGATGTTGACGATGGCCCCACCGTCGGGCTGCCCCTGCATGACTGCGTTGGCCGCCTTCGAGACAGCCAGCACCGCGGAGAGGTTGAGGCCGAGGATCTTCTCGTCGAGGCGCGGGCTCGAGTCGGCGGACATGGCGTACGGCGCCCCGCCGGCGTTGTTCACCACGAGGTCGAGGCGGCCGTGCGAGGCGACGATCCCGGCGACCAGCCCCTCGACGGCGTCGGCGTCGCGGACGTCGCAGATCCGGTGCTCGGTACCCGGCAGCGGATCGGAGGCGTCGGACCGGCCGCACGTGACGACCGTGGCGCCCGCCTCGACCAGCACTGATGCGATCCCGCGCCCGATCCCACGGGCACCGCCGGTCACCAAGGCGACGCGTCCGGACAGGTCCACGGCCAGAGTCATGCTGCTAGGCTACCAAGCAAACGTTAGGTAGGTAGCCATGAGCGTCAGTTCTGACCTCCGCGACGACGGCATCTGTGTCGTCACCATGGACCACCCGCCGGTCAATGCGCTCCCCGTGCAGGGTTGGTTCGACCTGGCCGCCGCCCTGGACGCCGCCGGAGCCGACTCGGCCACCAAGGTCGTCGTGCTCCGTGCAGAAGGCAAGGGCTTCAACGCAGGCGTCGACATCAAGGAGATGCAGAACACCACCGGATTCGACGCCCTGATCGGCGCGAACAAGGGCTGCCACGCCGCCTTCAAGGCGGTCTACGAGTGCGCCGTCCCGGTGATCGCCGCGGTGCAGGGCTTCTGCCTCGGCGGCGGCGTCGGCCTGGTCGGCAACTCGGACATCGTGGTCGCCAGTGACGACGCCTACTTCGGCGTCCCCGAGGTCAACCAGGGCGCGCTCGGCGCGGCGACGCACCTGGCGCGGCTGGTTCCCCAGCACCTCATGCGCACCCTCTACTTCACGGCCAAGACGATCCCAGCCGCCGACCTGGTGCAGCACGGCTCGGTCTTCGAGGTCGTCCCGCGCGCCCAGCTCGACGAGCTGGCGCTGGGCCTGGCCGCCGAGATCGCCGCCAAGGACGGACGGGTCATCCGCGCCGCCAAGGAGGCGCTCAACGGCATCGACCCGATCGACGTCAACACCAGCTACCGCTTCGAGCAGGGATTCACGATGGAGCTCAACCTGATGGGCGTGAGCGACGAGCTCCGCGACGACTTCGCTGGGACTGACAAGGCCAACGAGGGCGGCCGATGAGAGCGCCCTCCAAGGAGCTGTCCCTCGACGAGGTCGTCGACCGCATCGACAGCGGGATGACTGTCGGCATCGGCGGATGGGGATCCCGCCGCAAGCCGATGGCGCTGGTCAGGGCGATCCTGCGCAGTGACCTCACCGACCTGCACGTCGTCTCGTACGCCGGTCCGGACGTCGGGCTGCTGCTCGCGGCCGGCAAGGCCAGCCACGTGACGTACGCATTCGCCACCCTCGACTCGATCCCGCTCGAGCCGTGGTTCAGCCAAGCCCGTCAGGAGGGCACCGCCCAGTTCCGCGAGTGGGACGAGGGCATGTTCCAGACCGGGCTGCGGGCCGCTGCCCAGCGCGTCCCGTTCCTGCCGATGCGCGCCGGGCTCGGATCCTCCGTCCTCGACAACGACCCTGACCTGCGCACGGTCACTTCGCCGTACGCCAGCTCTGATGGGACGGGGGGCGAGGAGCTGGTCGCCGTGCCGGCGCTGACGCTCGACGTGGCCCTCGTCCACATGAACCGCGCAGACGAGCACGGCAACGCCCAGTACCTCGGCCCGGACCCGTACTTCGACGACCTGTTCTGCATGGCCGCGAATGAGGCCTACGTCTCCACCGAGCAGATCATCGACTCGGCCGGGCTGACCGTCGACGCGCCCCTCCAGAGCCTGTTGCTCAACCGCACCATGGTCACCGGCGTGGTCGAGACGCCGAACGGCGCCCACTTCACGACCTGCACCCCGAACTACGAGCGGGACGAGAAGTTCCAGAAGGCGTACGCCACGGCCGCGAAGTCGCCCGAGGACTGGGCTGCATTCCACGAACGGTTCCTCTCCGGCGACGAGGCCTCTTACCAGTCCGCGGTGACCGCTTTTCACGACGAAGGTGACGCCTGATGACCGACGTGACCCGCTCCGAGTTCTGCGCCGTCGCGATCGCGGACTGCTTCGCCGACGACGGCGAGATCATGGGCAGCCCGATGGGCCTGCTCCCGACCCTGGGAGCCCGGCTGGCGAAGAACACCAGCAACCCCCAGCTGATGCTGACCGACGGTGAGGCCAGGATCCTGCGCGGAACCCCTCCGCTCGGCCAGACCGCCGACGTCACCGAGGGCTGGATGCCGTTCCGGCTCGTGCTGGAGTCCGTCGTCCCCTACGGCAAGCGACACGTGATGATGGGCGCCTCGCAGATCGACCGCCAGGGCAACCAGAACATCTCCGCGATCGGTCCGTGGGACCGGCCCACCCGCCAGCTCCTCGGCGTGCGCGGTGCCCCGGGCAACACCGTCAACAACAGGACGTCGTACTGGGTGCCCAAGCACTCCGAGCGCGTCGTCGTCGAGCAGGTCGACGTCGTCTCCGGCGTCGGCCGTACGCGGGCGGAGGCTGCTGGTCCGGCGGCGACGCGGTTCCACGACGTGCACCGGCTGATCACGAACCTCGGCGTCTTCGACTTCGGCGGGCCCGAGCACACGCTGCGCTTCGTATCGGTCCACCCCGGCGTGAGCGTCGAGGACGTCCGCGCGGCCAGCGGATGTGAGATCCACGCAGACGGCGACGTCCCCGAGACCCGCACCCCCACCGACGCCGAGCTCGTCCTGATCCGGGAGCTGCTCGACCCGACCAAGCTCCGCGAGCGGGAAGTGCCGACCGCATGATCGACCAGCTGCTGTCGACGCCACTCACTGAGCTGACCGGCGTCCGCCATCCCATCGTGCAGACCGGCATGGGCTGGGTCTCCGGACCGAGCCTGGTCAGCGGCACCGCCAATGCAGGCGGCCTGGGCATCCTCGCGTCGGCCACGATGTCCCTGCCCGAGCTCGAGCAGGCCATCGCCGTCGTCAAGGAGCGCACCGATGCTCCGTTCGGGGTGAACCTGCGGGCCGATGCCGCGGACGCCCCGGCTCGGTGCGACCTGCTCATCGAGCACGGCGTGAAGGTGGCGTCGTTCGCGCTCGCACCGAAGCCCGAGCTGATCGCGCGCCTCAAGGAGCACGACATCGTCGTCATCCCCAGCGTTGGCCTGCCCAAGCATGCGGTGAAGGTCGCGTCGTGGGGCGCCGACGCGGTGATGATCCAGGGCGGCGAGGGCGGCGGCCACACGGGCTCGGTCCCGACCAGCCTGCTGCTCCCGACGGTGCTCGACGCCGTCGACATCCCGGTCATCGCCGCGGGTGGCTACTTCGACGGGCGGGGCCTGGCCGCTGCGCTGGCGTACGGCGCCGCCGGCGTCGGCATGGGCACCCGGTTCCTGCTGACGTCGGACAGCCGCGTCCCCGACGCCGTGAAGCAGCGCTATCTGGCCGCCGGACTCGATGACACCGTCGTCACCCGGAAGGTCGACGGGATGCCGCACCGCATGCTCCGCACCGATCTCGTGGACCAGGTCGAGGGATCCGCCGGCGTCCGCCGGCTCATCCCGACCGCCCGGCGCACCCTGGAGTTCAAGCGGATGGCCGGGATGTCCTGGAAGCAGCTCGCGGTCGACGGCCGGGCGATGCGCAAGGAGCAAGGACGCACGCTGGGGCAGCTCGCCCTCGCCGCGAACACCCCGATGATGCTCAAGGCCGGGCTGGTCGACGGCGACCCGACCGCCGGCGTCCTCGCCTCCGGTCAGGTGGTCGGCGTCATCGACGACCTGCCCACGTGCGAGCAGCTGATCGACCGGATCGTCACCGAGGCTGCTCAGGCACTGGCACGAGCTGGCGGCAATCTCGCTGGATAGCGTAGGCGCGTGGATCCGGTGAGGGAAGCCTCTGACGGTGGGTCGCCGGATCGCGCCCCGGCGGCGACGATTGCCGCACAGCGCGTCGGTGCGGTCCGCGACAGCCCTCATGACCGGCTCGAGCTCCTGACCTCGTCGTACGCGCCTCCGGCCGGTACCAAGCCGCTCCATCTCCGGTACAAGCGGGCGGCCCAGGCATTCATGGGCTGGCAGCTGGAGCGGGGCCTGCTGAACCCGCTCGACGACCCGCGGCCGGGGAGTCCCTGGTGGCGGGCGATGAACGAACGGCTGCTGCGTGACACCTGCGAGTCACGCCTGCGCGTCCTGGGCCACCCGGGCCCGGGCTCGTCGCCCAGCGTCAAGGCGTCGGTCCGATTCGCCGCCGAGCCGACGCCGCTGCGGTGGTACATGGCGCACAACGTCACGATCGTGAGCGCCTATCTCGAGCATCGCGACCTGGCCGAGCAGGAGAACCGGGTCGAGCGCTTCTTCATCAACCTCGTGCTCATGCGGCTGCTCTATGCCCACGCCATGGTTGCCGCACCGCGGCTGGCGCTGTCGTGGCTCGCCCCGGTCGCGCCCTGGCTCGGCGATCCGCGGAGGGCGATGACGGGCATCTTCCTGTCGGTGGCTCGGGTGCTTCCCAACACGTATCCGCTCGACGGCGAGCTCGACACCTACATCGCCGCGGAGCACACGGTTGGCCGGCTCCTGGACCTCGGCGTGATCGTGCCGCGGCTCGGTGAGCTGTACCGGTGGTCGGCGGACGAGCTGGACATCCCCGAGCTCGCCGATCTCTTCCGTGGCGGGACGCCGTCCTATGCCTGGGATCCTGGCGACTCGGTGCCGTGGTCGCCTCGGCCGAACCGCATGGTCAAGGTCGTGCGTCGCACATTGCCGCACCAGGACCGCTAGACGGGGCGGTCACGCCGCTGCGCCTGGACCTGCGACGGGCTCGACGTCACCTGCATGCATCGGCTCACCGCAGTGGGCGCAGCGCAGGTCGACGGTGCTGATCTCTCCGCACGCGTGGTGGCGGTAGAGCACGGGCGGGCCCGCCTTGCCGGCCAGCCACGCGTCGCCCCACCGGGTCATCACCAGCAGCAGGTCGACGAGCTCGGTTCCCTTGGTCGTCAGGTGGTACTCGAACCGTGGCCGGCGATCGTACGGGCGTCGCTCGAGGACTCCCTCGTCGACGAGGTGGTTGAGGCGCTCGGTCAGGACCTTGCGCGAGATGCCGAGGTCGGCCTGGATCTGGTCGAACCGGCTCATCCCGACCCACACGTCACGCAGGATCAGCGGCGACCACGGCTCACCGATGACGTCGAGCGTGCGCGCGATCGAGCAGGCCATGTCCCCAAAGCTGGTGCGTTGCATGGCAGCAGTCTAGCAGGTGGGGTTCCCTTACGGAACTTTGCATGTTACGGTCGTGGCGTCTCTTGAAGGAACTCGAAAGGAGCACGACCATGAGCAAGGTCATCACCGCACTGTCGGTCTCGGTCGACGGATACATCACGGGTCGCGATCCCGGACCGGGCCGCGGGCTCGGCGACGGCGGAATGCTGTTCGACTGGTACAGCGACGGCGACGTCCGCAGCCAGGTGTTCGACGGCTTCACCCTGAGCGAGCCCAGCGTCCGACTCTTCGACAGCCTGGCCAGCCGCGTCGGCGCCAGCCTCGCCGGTCGCAAGACGTACGACGACTCGGAGGGCTTCGGCGGCGGAGGCCCGCACCCGGACGCTCCCCTGGTCGTCCTCAGCCACCGGCCGGCACCGGAGAACAGCGAACGCCAGACGTTCATCAGGACCGGCATCGAGGATGCGGTCGAGGCAGCGCGAGAGGCGGCCGGCGACAAGGACGTTGCCCTGATGGGTGGCGGCGTCGTGACCGAGGCGCTCAAGGCCGGACTCGTCGACGAGATCGTCCTGCACCAGGTACCGGTCCTGCTCGGTTCCGGGCGTCCCTTCTTCCAGACGCTGCCCGAGCACATCTCCCTGCGTCTCATCGAGGCCGTGCCCGCCCCCGGTGTCACGCACCTGCACTACGAAGTCACAAGATGAGCACCATGGTCACCGACGAGCAGATCCAGCAGCTGGCCGCGACAGCGAAGCCGTTCAGCGTGGCGCTCCTGTCCTGGACGCCGGAACGGCACATGGACGGCGCCGACGCCACGGAGCTGGAGCACCAGCGTCGCCTGGTGTCGCTGCGTGCCGACGGCGTCATCGCGATCCTCTGTCCCGTCGTCTCGGAGACACTGGCAGGCGTCCTCATCATGACCGTGTCGCCCGAGGCGGCCCGAGTGGTCATGGACGACGACCCGTGCGTGCAGGCCGGGATGATGACCTGTGAGGTCTACTCAGCCGCGAGCTTCCCGGGCGACGCCCTGCCCGCCTGACCGCCGTCACGTTTCGCGCGCTGGCTCGTTGCTTGGATGAGAACACGTTCTAGTTGGGAGTCCCATGCGTCGAGTGATCATCCTCGTGACGGTGCTCGTCGCGTCCATCGCCCTGGCCGGTGCGCCTGCGACGGCGGCGACCAAGCCTCTCCCGGTGCCGTACAACTTCCTGCCGTCGGCGATCTTCGGCGGGACACCCAACGCCAACGCCCCGGGCACCAACGACTGGTCGTGCAAGCCGACCGCGGAGCACCCGCGTCCCGTGGTGCTCGTGCACGGCACCGCCGGCAACCGGAGCACCAACTGGCGCACCTACGGGCCGCTGCTGAAGAACAACGGCTACTGCGTGTTCGCGCTGACGTACGGCACACTCCCGGGCGCGCCGTACCCGGTGAAGGCGCTGGGCGGGTTCGGCGACATGCGCGCGAGCGCCGAGCAGCTGCGCGTCTTCGTCGACCAGGTGCGGACGGCCACCGGCGCCGGTCAGGTTGATTTCGTCGGGCACTCCCAGGGCACGCTGATGCCCGACTACTACGTCAAGTTCCTCGGCGGTGCCCCCTTCGTGCACAGCTACATCTCGCTGGCCCCGCTCTGGCACGGCACGAACGTCAAGCCGCTCCCGGTCGTCGCCAAGCTCATGGGGTTCGACGTCGACAAGGTCCCGTTCTGCACCGCGTGCGGGCAGTTCGACCCACAGTCGGCCTTCATGAAGCAGATCCGCGCGGGCGGACCCGCGGTGCCGGGCGTCAACTACGTCAACATCGTGACGAAGAACGACGAGCTGGTGCGGCCCTACACGAGCGGCATCGAGGAGGGCATGACGAACATCGTCGTGCAGGACTACTGCAAGCGCGACCACGCCGACCACTTCGAGATCGCCGCCGATCGGAACGCGACACTCCACGTGCTCAACGCTCTCGATCCGGCCCACCCGCGGCCGCTCACCTGCACACTGACGCTGCCGTTCGTCGGCCCCTGACCCGACCTGGGCTTCAGCGGCTCTCGACGTACTTCTTGAAGCCCTTGCTGCCGGTGTCGAGGGCACCCTTGAGCACGCGCTTGAGCACGAACCCGGGCATCGGGACCTTCACACCGATCTCGAGGTCGAGCTGGATGTGGGTGCCGTCGTCCGTCGGGGTGAGTGTGTAGGTGCCGACCTGCGCGGACTGCACCGAGCTCTCCACGAGCGTCCACGTGACCGAGCGCAAGCCGTCCCACGTGTAGTCGGTGACCTCCTCGTCGGTGAGTCCGACCGCACTCACCTGAGCGCGCACCCGGTTCGGGCGGCCGTCCTCATGGAACGTCTCGACCTCGGCGGACTTGTGCGACGGCGAGCGCTGCGGCAGGTCCTCGACCGCCGCGACGGCGTCCATGACCTCCTCGGGTGAGGCGTCGACGTCGAACTCGGTGCTTCCGGACACGGCCATGGCTAGAGCCTCTCGATGATGGTGACGTTCGCCTGGCCGCCGCCCTCGCACATGACCTGCAGGCCGTAGCGGCCGTCGGTGCGCTCCAGCTCGTTGAGCAACGTGGTCATCAGGCGGGTGCCGGTGGCGCCGATCGGGTGGCCCAGGGCGATTCCGCCGCCGTTGACGTTGACCTTCTCGTGCGGCACGTCCAGCTCCTGCATCCAGGCCAGCACCACCGAGGCGAAGGCCTCGTTGCACTCGAACACGTCGATGTCGGACACCGACATGCCCGCCTTCGCCAGGGCGTGCCGCGTGGCCTCGATCGGGCCGGTCAACATCCAGATCGGGTCGTCGCCCCGCACCGAGAGATGATGCACCCGTGCGCGTGGGGTGAGCTGATGCTCCTTGATGGCATGCTCGGACGCGATGAGCATGGCGCTCGACGCGTCGCAGATCTGGGACGCGACGGCAGCCGTGATGCGGCCACCGGGTGCGAGCGGCTCCAGCGCGGCCATCTTCTCCAGCGACGTGTCGCGCGGGCACTCGTCGATCGTGAACTCACCCACCGGGGCGATCTGGGACTCGAACCGGCCCTCGGCGATCGCCATCCGAGCCCGCTCGTGCGAGGCCAGGGCGAACTCCTCCATGTGCTCGCGGCTGATCCCCCACTTCTCGGCGATCATCTCGGCGGAGCGGAACTGGCTGACCTCCTGGTCGCCGTACCGCGCCAGCCAGCCGGGCGACTCGGCGAACGGCGTCGTGAAGCCGTACTGGTCGGCGACCAGCATCGCCGCCGAGATCGGGATGGCGCTCATGTTCTGCAGGCCACCGGCGACCACGAGGTCCTGGGTCCCGGACATCACGCCTTGGGCCGCGAAGTGCACCGCCTGCTGGGACGAGCCGCACTGCCGGTCGATGGTCACGCCGGGGACGTGGTCGGGCAGTCCGGCCACGAGCCATGCGGTGCGGGCGACGTCGCCGGCCTGCGAGCCGATGGTGTCGCAGCAGCCCATGATCACGTCGTCGACAGCACCCGGGTCGATGCCGGTGCGGTCGACCAGTGCGCGCAGCACGTGCCCACCGAGGTCGGCCGAGTGCATGTCGGCCAGCGAGCCGCCGCGCTTGCCGACCGGGGTGCGGACGGCGTCGACGATGAATGCGTCAGCCATCGGCGATCCCTTCGAAGAGGATGGAGAGGTACTGGGAGGCGACCTCGTCCGCGGACAGCGCGCCACCCGGCCGGTACCACGTGACGGCGACCCACACGGTGTCGCGCAGGAAGCGGTACACCAGCTCGACGTCGAGATCCGCGCGCAGCTCGCCGGCGTCGACGGCCTCCTTCAGCAGGCCGGTCCAGAGCCGGTGGAAGCGGTCATTGCGCTCGGTGAGGTAGCCGAACCGCTCGAACCCGGTCAGGAAGGCCGCGTCGTTCTGGAAGATCGCCACCTCGCTGTGGTGGCGGTCGATCGCCGCGAAGGACGCCCGCACCACCGCATCGAGCTTGGCTCGCGGGGTGCGGTCACCGGCGAGGATCTCGTCGTACTGGGCGAACAGCTCCTGCTGGAACGTGTCGAGCAGCTCGTCGACGATCGACTCCTTCGAGTCGAAGTGGTGGTAGAGGCTGCCGGACAGGATCCCGGCCGCGTCGGCGATGTCGCGGACGGTCGTGTTGCGGAACCCCCGCTCGGCGAACAGCCGCCCGGCGATCGCGAGCAGCTCCTCGCGTCGGGTGGCGGTCGTCTGATCAGGCATGTTGGGAGCTCACTGAGACGACCTCGCCGGTCAGGTAGGACGAGTAGTCCGACGCCAGGAACACCATCACGTTGGCCACCTCCCAGGGTTCGGCCGCTCGGCCGAACGCCTCGCGTTGCTTGAGCTCGGCCAGCAGGTCGTCGCTGGTGACCTTGGCCAGGAACGGGTGCATCGCCAGTGACGGGGCCACCGCGTTCACCCGGATGCCGTGCGGTGCCACGTCGAGCGCAGCGCAGCGCGTCAGGGCCATCACGCCGGCCTTCGCGGCGGCGTAGTGCGCCTGCCCCTCCTGTGCGCGCCAGCCGATCACCGAGGCGTTGTTCACGATCACGCCGCGCTTGCCGGCGGCCTTCATGCGGTTGCCCGCGGCACGGACGCAGCGGAAAGTGCCCGTCAGGGTGATGTCCAGGACCCGCGACCACTCGTCGTCGGTCATCTCCAGCACGTCGGCCGTGCCGCCGAGCCCGGCGTTGTTGATCATCACGTCGACGCCACCGTGCTCGTCCGCGACGTCGAGCAGCGCCTGCACCTGGGCCTCGTCCGTCACGTCGACGGCGAGGGCACGAACCCGCTCGTCACCGAACTCCGACGACAGCGACTCCCGCGACTCCTCGAGGCGCCGCTCGTGGGTGTCGCTGATGACGACCAGGGCCGCGCCCTCCTCGAGAGCACGGCGCGCCACGGCGGCACCGATGCCTGCGCCGGCTGCTGCCGTCACCACGACGACCTTGCCGGACAGCAGGTCGTGACCCGGGACGTACTCGGGTGTGGGCTGCTCGGGTCTCATCGTGGTCATCCGCGGGCCTCCTTGGGCAGGCCGAGCACGCGCTCGGCCAGGATGTTGCGCTGGATCTCGTCGCTGCCGCCGTAGAGCGTGTCCGCCCGGGAGAAGAGGAAGAGGTTCTGCCAGCGGTCGAGCTCGTACGGCTCGCCCTTGGCGGTCAGCGACTCGGCGCCGGAGACCTCCATGGCCAGCTCGCCCAGCCGTCGGTGCCACCCGCTCCACACGAGCTTCGCGACGTTGTCCGCACCGGGCGTCGCCTCGGTCAGGGACCGGACGGCGTTGACCCGCATCACCTCGAACTCGGCGCTCTGCGCCGCGAGCCGGTCGCGAAGGACGGGGTCGTCGAGGGCGCCGGTGCTGCGGGCCAGGTCGATGACGGCGTTGAGCTCACGCTCGAAGCCGACCTGCTGGCCGAGCACGCTCACGCCGCGCTCGAAGCCGAGCAGCGCCATGGCCACCTTCCAGCCGTCGCCGGGCTCGCCGACGATCATCGTGGCGGGGGTGCGGGCACCGGAGAAGAAGACCTCGTTGAACTCCGAACCGCCGGTGATCTGCTCGATCGGCCGGATCTCGACGCCGTCCTGGTCGAGCGGCACCAGCAGGAACGAGAGTCCGTGGTGCCGCGACGAACCCGGTTCGGTGCGGGCGATGACGAAGATCCAGTCGGCCTTGTGGGCCCACGACGTCCAGACCTTCTGGCCGTCGACGACCCACTCGTCCCCATCGAGCACCGCACGGGTGCTCACCGCGGCGAGATCGGAGCCGGCGCCGGGCTCGGAGTAGCCCTGGCACCAGAGCTCGTCCACCGCACGGATGCCGGGGAGGAATCGCTCCTTCTGCTCGTCGGTGCCGAACTCGATCAGCGTCGGTCCGAGCAGCTGCTCGCCGAGGTGGTTCACCAGCTCAGGTGCGTCGGCGCGCGCGTACTCCTCGTGGAAGATGACCTGCTGCGACAGGCTGAGCCCGCGGCCGCCGAGCTCCTCCGGCCAGCCGAGGCAGGTCCAGCCGTGCTCGGCGAGGTGACGGTTCCAGGCGAGCCGTTCGTCGTACGCCTCCTGGCCGTTGCCCGAGCTGCCGAGACCCTTCAGCGGTGCCCACTCACCGGCGAGATGCTCGCCGAGCCAGGCGCGCACCTCCTCGCGGAAGGCATCGTCGCCAGCACTCAACACTGGTCTCGCGACTGGGCTCACAACTGGTACCCTACCAAGCACTTGCTTGGCTGGCCGACAGGAAGGCGATTCCGTGACCGACACCGTCCCGGGACTCGTGCGCCGCGCCGCCGACAAGTTCGGGGATGCCACGGCGTATGCCATGGACGGCCGGACCCTGACGTTCACCGAGCTGCACGACCTCGTCCGCCGGACGGCCGCGGTCTACCGCAGCCACGGAGTCGAGCCTGGCGCCCGCGTGGTTCTCTGGGCGCCGAACAGCATCGACTGGGTCGTGGCCGGCCTGGCGGCGACGTACGCGGGCGCGGTTCTCGTGCCGGCAAACTCGCGCTACACGGCCCACGAGGTCGCTGACATCGTCGAGCGCACCGACGCGACCACGGTGGTCGTCGCCGACGGCTTCCTCGGGCGCACCCAGATCGCCGACCTTCGTGCGGTCGCTCCCCTGGCACCGGTCATCGACCTCGCGGACATCGGCGCGCTCGCTGGCCAGGCCGACGATGCCGACATGACCGCGGTCGATGAGGCGGCCGACGCCGTCAGCCCCGACGACGTCGCCGACATCCTGTTCTCCTCCGGCACGACCGGACGCCCCAAGGGCGTGCTCACCGCGCACCGGCAGACCGTCGCCGCGGCGGCGAGCTGGAGCGCCGTCGGCGAGGTGAGCGGCGCCGACCGATACCTGGTGATCAGCCCGTTCTTCCACTCCTACGGCTACAAGGTCGGCATCCTCGTCGGCCTGCTGCACGGGTGCGCGCTGTACCCGATGGCGACGTTCGACGCAGATGCGGCGCTCGCGCTGATCGAGTCAGAACGGATCACGATGGTTCCCGGGCGCTCCGGCGATCTTCCTCGGCCTGCTCGAGTCGCCCGCCTTCGCCAGCACGGACACCTCGTCCCTGCGGTTCGCCAACACTGGAGCTGCGAACGTGCCGGTCGCCCTCGTCGAGCGGCTTCAGACGGAGCTGAGCTTCGACCTCGTGATCACGGCCTTCGGCATGACCGAGTGCGTGGTCGCCACGATGTGCCGCCGCGGCGACAGCGACGAGACCGTCGCCACCACCTGCGGCCGCGCGATCGACGGCATGGCGACCGCCATCGCCGACCCCGAGTCCGGGAAACACCTCGCGCCGGGCGAGGAGGGCGAGCTGCTGCTCCGCGGCACCCAGGTGATGCTCGGCTACCTCGACGATCCTGCCGCCACGGCCGAGGCCATCGACCCTGATGGCTGGCTGCACACCGGCGACGTCGGCGTGCTCGACGAGAACGGCTACCTGCGCATCACCGACCGCCTCAAGGACATGTACATCTGCGGCGGCTTCAACGTCTACCCCGCCGAAGTGGAGCAGGCACTCACCCGTCTCGACGGCGTGGTCGACGTCGCCGTGATCGGCACACCCGACGAACGTCTGGGCGAGGTCGGCAAGGCCTTCGTCGTCCGGCGCGACGAGAGCGGCCCCGACGCCGAGGCGGTGATCGCTTTCGCGCGCGAGCGACTGGCCAACTTCAAGGCGCCGCGCGAGGTCGTCTTCGTCGACGTCCTGCCGCGGAACCTGTCTGGCAAGGTCTTGAAGAACGAGCTGAGGAGCACACCGTGACCGAGGAAGAAGTTGTGACCTACGAGGTCGTCGACCAGGTCGCGCGCATCACGCTCAACCGGCCGGAGTACCGCAACGCCCAGAACTCCGCGATGACGTACGCGCTCGACGCCGCCTTCACGCGCGCCACCGACGACGACGAGGTGAAGGTCATCGTGCTCTCCGGCAACGGCAAGCACTTCTGCGCCGGCCACGACATCGGGACACCGGGCCGCGACGTCGACCAGACCTTCGAGCGCAAGGCCGTCATCTGGTGGGACCACACCGACAAGGAGGGCGGCGACCAGCGCTTCGCCCGCGAGTCGGAGGTCTACATGGGCATGTGCCGGCGCTGGCGCGAGGTGCCCAAGCCGGTGATCGCGATGGTGCACGGCGCCTGCATCGCGGGCGGGTTGATGCTGGCGTGGTCCGCCGACTTCATCATCGCGTCGGACGACGCGTTCTTCTCCGACCCGGTGGTGCGCATGGGCATTCCCGGCGTCGAGTACTTCGCGCACCCGTGGGTGATGAACCCGCGGGCGGCCAAGGAGTTCCTCTACTCCGGTGACCGGTTCCCCGCCGACCGGGCGTTGGCGCTCGGCATGGTCAACCAGGTGGTGCCGCGCGACGAGCTGGAGAGCACCGTGCTGGCTCTGGCCGGCCGGATCGCGGAGATGCCACGCTTCGGCCTCGCCCTCACCAAGAAGGCGGTCAACCAGGCCGAGGACCTGCAGGGCATGCGGGCCGGCATGGACTCGGTCTTCGGCCTGCACCACTTCGCGCACGCCCACAACGCCGAGACGTCCGACGACTCGCTCGGCGGGCTCGACGCCAAGTCGATGGCGGCGAAAGCTCGGTCACAAGAGTCTGGGGAGCAGGAGCAGGGGTGAACCTCGACTTCTCCCCCGACGAGCTCGCTTTCCGGGACGAGGCCCGCGCCTGGCTGGCCGAGAACGTCCCGACGGAGACGCTGCCGTCCATGGACACCGCCGACGGGTTTGCTGCCCACCAGGAGTGGGAGCGCCGGCTCGCCGATGCGCGCTGGTCGGTCGTCTCGTGGCCCGAGGAGTTCGGCGGCCGCGGTGCCTCCCTTGTCGAGTGGGTGATCTTCGAGGAGGAGTACTACCGCGCGGGTGCACCCGGACGCGTCTCGCAAAACGGCATCTTCCTGCTCGCACCGATCATCTTCGACCACGGCACCGCTGACCAGCAGAAACGCTGGCTGCCGTCGATGGCAACCGGCGAGACGATCTGGGCGCAGGCCTGGTCCGAGCCCGAGGCCGGTTCCGACCTCGCGTCCCTGCGCTCGACCGCCAAGGCGGTGGACGGCGGCTGGCTGCTGAACGGCCAGAAGACCTGGTCGTCCCGGGCGACGTACGCGCACATGGGGTTCGGCCTGTTCCGCTCCGACCCCGAAGCCGAGCGGCACCGAGGCCTCACCTACTTCTGCTTCCCGCTCGACGCCGACGGCGTGACGGTGCGGCCGATCGCACAGCTCGACGGCGAGGCCGGCTTCGCCGAGCTGTTCTTCGACGACGTCTTCGTGCCGGACGCCGACGTGCTCGGGGAGGCCGGCGAGGGCTGGCGGGTGGCGATGAGCACCGCGGGCAACGAGCGCGGGCTGTCGCTGCGTTCGCCGGGACGCTTCTGCGCCGCGGCCGACCGCCTCCTCGACCTGTACGCCGACGCCCCCGACCCGGCGCTCACGTCAGACGTGGTCGACGCCTGGGTGCGGGCCGAGGCCTACCGCCTCTACACCTGGGGCACGGTCACCCAGCTCGCCGATGGCGGCGACATCGGCGCCAACGGCTCGGTCAACAAGGTCTGGTGGAGCGAGCTCGACATCGCCCTCCATGAGACCGCGCTCGACCTGCGCGGCCAGGACGCCGAGGTCGCGTCTGCCTGGACGGACGGCTACCTGTTCGCGCTGTCCGGGCCGATCTACGCCGGCACCAACGAGATCCAGCGCAACATCGTCGCCGAGCGTATCCTCGGCCTCCCCCGGGAGGCACGCGGATGAGGTTCGAGCTCACCGCGGAACAGCGGGACTTCAGGGACTCTCTGGAGTCGCTGCTCGCCGCCGCCGACACGGTCAAGGTCAGCCGCGCCTGGGCTGCCGGCGACCACGAGCCCGGGCTGGCACTCTGGCGTCGGCTCGCGGACCTCGGCGTCAACACCCTCCTCGTCCCGGAGGACGACGGTGGCCTGGGCGCCACGCCCGTCGAGCTCTGCGTCGCGTTCGAGGCACTCGGACGGCACGCCGTCCCCGGCCCATGGGTCGAGTCGGTCGCCTTCCTCCAGCTGGCCGACGGCTCTCTCGGCACAGTCGCCGCGCCACCGCACACGCCGTATGCGCTCGATGCGGACGTCGCCGAGCACGTCTTTGTCGCCGGACCTGATGGGCTCCAGACCGGGACGGTCGGCGAGAGCGTCGCCTCGGTCGATCCCAGCCGACACCTCTTCCACGTCTCCCCCGGCGGTCGAGTGCGAGACCTGCCCGACCATGCCTTCGACCTGGCAGCACTCGCGACCGCGGCCGAGCTCCTCGGCGCGGGCGAACGCGTGCTGGCCGACTCCGTCATCTACGTGAAGCAGCGCAAGCAGTTCGGCCGCGAGATCGGGTCGTACCAGGCGATCAAGCACCAGCTGGCCAACGTCCGCATCGCGCTCGACTTCGCCCGACCGTTGGTCTTCGGCGCGGCGGTGGACCCGACGCCGCGCTCGGTCTCGGCGGCGAAGATCCAGAGCGCCGCGGCGGCAGACCTCGCGGCCCGCGTCGGCCTGCAGGTCCACGGGGCGATCGGCTACACCGACGAGTACGACCTGAGCCGATGGCTGCTCCGCATCCGTGCCCTGCAGTCGGCATGGGGCACGCCGGCGTTCCACCGCGAGCGTCTGCTCGCCGATCTCCTGGACGCCCGATGACCGATCTGGTGCCCACCCGGGAGCACACCGAGCTCGCCAGCTCCGTGCGCAACCTGCTCGACAAGCGATCCGACAGTCAGGCCGTGCGCCGCGCGATCGAGCAGCCGTCCGGCTTCGACACCGAGCTGTGGGCGACACTCTGCGAGCAGATCGGCGTGGCTGCTCTTGCCATCCCGGATGAGCACGGCGGAGCCGGCTTCACCCTCGCCGAGACGTACGTCGTGCTCGAGGAGCTCGGCCGGGCGCTCACACCGTCCCCGCTGCTCGCCTCGGTCGTCGCCACCGAAGCGCTCCTCGCGGCCGACCATCACGAGCCGCTCGGCCGCATCGCCGAGGGAGCCGTCGCCACGGTGGTCTGGTCGGGCGTCACGGCAGAGGGCGGATTGCTCAGCGGCCCGGCCGCCCCGGTGCTCTACGGTGACGTCGCCGAATTCCTGGTGGTGGCCGCCGGTGATGGCCTGTTCGTGGTCGACCCCGAAGCCACCGGGCTCACCCGGGCACGCCTGACCGGCATGGACCTGACGCTCGGCTTCGCCCGGCTCGACTTCGTTGATGTCGAGGCCGAGCGGATCACCGAGGACGCCGCGTCCGCCCTGACGGCGGCTCACCGGGTCGGCACCCTCGCCGCCGCTGCGCTCGCGGTCGGCTGCGCCCAGCGCGGACTCGACATGACGGTCGAGTACGCCAAGCAGCGCGAGCAGTTCGGCCGCCCCATCGGCTCGTTCCAGGCGCTCAAGCACCGGATGGCCGACATGCTCGTCAAGGTGCAGATGTCCCGCGCCGGTGCCTGGGCCGCCGTCCAGGCCCACGTCCACGACGAACCGAACGCCGACCGACTGGCCGCCGCGGCCGCTTCGTACTGCAGCGAAGCGGCGATGGCGGTCGCGGCCGAGACGATCCAGCTGCACGGCGGCATCGCCATCACGTGGGAGCACGACGCCCACCTCGTGCTCAAGCGTGCCCAGGCCCTGAACCAGCTCTTCGGCCTGCCGCATCAGCAGCGCGCAACGCTGCTGCCTGACTAGACGCGGAGGGCGCTAGACCACCTTGTCGCCGGCGATGAGGAACGAGTCCCCGTTCTTTGCGAGGCGTAGTCGCCGGGTCTCACGCTCGGTGCCGCCGTCGCTGGTGTAGATCACCTCGACGTCGACGACGTCCTTCTTCACGAGGGTCGTGCGTCCGGTGCGAACGTCCGAGATGGTCCGCCAGAATCCGGAGTAGGCGCCATATCCCCCGACTTCGTCCTGCATGGAGGGCGAGAGCAGGTCCCAGGCCGTTCGGGTGTCCCGCGGGAGGTTCGAGTAGTAGTCCTTGACGAACGTCGTCGCGTTCCCGGAGGCACCGTCCGTCCCACTGGATGCCGCTCGGGTCTGTGGAACTCGATGAGCCGTTGTCCGACTGCCCGGAAGAACCCTGATCGTTCGACTTCCCCGAGTCGGTGGACGCTGAGCTCGTCGGCTTGTCTGCGGTCGACGGGTCCTCGTCGCGATTGTTCAGGAGCAACACTCCGACGCCCGCGAGAACGACGAGCGCGACGACGACGGCCCCCACTGCCGCACGTCGGCCGCCGCCACTGCGCTCCTGACGCACGGGCGGCAGGTCGGGACGTGCCAAGGCGGGCGCGGCCCGAGCCGGTGTCGGCTCTGGTGGTGATGTCGCCTCGGTGGCCGGTCCCTCGTCGGGCTCGGCGGACTCGGTCGGTTCGTCGTCATTCTCGACGCGCGAATCCTCGCTGGCCGCTTCCAGCGCTGGTTCATCGTCGGGCTCGACATCGACGAGAGGTGCGGCGAGAGAGACGGTCCCGGGGCCCGAGCTGTGCACCGCGTGCTGTCGATGCAGGCGGTGGAGTGCGTGGGCGGCATCCGCCATGGTCCAGCGTGTGCTGGGATCGGGATCCATCATGCGCTCGATCGGCTCGGCGAGGAATTCCGCGAGTCTCGGCGGGGGTGGCGGCTCGGACGCGATCTGAGCGAGCAGGGCGATGGCGTTGTTGTGGTCCGGATAGGGCAGCCGGCCCTCGACCGTCGCGTAGAGCGTGGCGCCGAGAGCCCAGACGTCGGCGGCAATGGTCGGCTCTTCGCCCTTGGCGAGCTCGGGTGCGAAGTAGGCCGGGGTGCCCGTGACGATTCCGGACTGGGTCAGCTTGGTGTCCCCATGGGTGCGGGCTATCCCGAAATCGCTGATCTTGACGTGGTCATCCTCGGTGACGAGCAGGTTGCCCGGCTTGACGTCGCGATGCATGGTGCCGCGCTGGTGTGCAGCAGCCAGACCGTCGGCAGCCTGCGCCCCGATCCACGCGACGCGTTCAGGCGACAACGGTCCTTCCTCGGCCACGATCTCCGACAGATTCCTCGACGGGACGTACTCCATGACCAGCCAGTTCTGGTCCCCGTCCTCGACGGCGTCGTAGATCGAGACGACGTTGCGGTGATTGAGGGCGGCCGAGTTGCGAGCCTCGCGGAGAGCGCGGGCGAGGTCGGACTTCGATGCTCCAGGCATGCTGCCGACTTCCTTGACCGCGACATCTCGGCTGAGGACCTCGTCGCGGCACAGCCAGACGGTGCCCATCCCGCCCTGGCCGACGGCTCTCTCCACGACGTAGCGGCCGGCAATGGTCCTCGGTGACATCCCTCTTCCTCTCGGTGGTCCTCGAGGTCGCGACCCCTGTGGGGATGTTACGCGGGGACCAACCGAGCCACGACCGGAGCGACCGGGCGGCCAGGCTCAGCCGAGGCCGTCGAACGCGCTGACCTCGACCTTGCCCCGGCACGCCTTGGATCCCTCGGCCGCGAGCTGGAGCGCCACGTCGAGGCTGGGCGCGTCGATGAGCCAGAAACCCCCGATGACCTCCTTGGACTCGATGTAGGGGCCGTCGGTCATCATCGGCGCCTCACCCTGACCGTCGACGACGGTCGCCTTCGACGCCGGCTCAAGCCCGCCGGCGAACACCCAGTAGCCCTCGGTTCGCAGCTTCTCGTTGAAGACGTCGGTATCGGCGAATGCCTTCTCCATCTCCTCCTTGGAACCGTAGCTGCCAAACTCGGTCATCTCGGCGGGGCCGTGCACGGACAACAGGTAGTTCGTCATGTCTTCTCCTCGGTCTCGGCGGTCCTGATGGCCGCCACCTACTCCCACCACGAACGACATCACGTCGATACGACAACCTGCCACAGATGCCCTGGCAAACATGTTCTTGCGAGCTGTCGTATCCGTGCCCGGCCGATCGTGGAGAAGGTAGAGCGAGTCGCACTGAGCGGCGCGCTGACCACCGTCCGTTGCGACATTCCCCATCAACCACAGGAGAACATCATGACCGCCACCTACACCTTCGACGTCTTTGCCAGCCTTGACGGATACGGCTCCGCCAGCGCCAACTGGTCCGGCTACTGGGGCAAGCAAGGCCCCGAGCTGCTCGACCACCGCCTCGCCCAGTACGCCGAGGAGCAGCGGATGGTCTTCGGAGCCAACACGTATCGTGCGTTCACGCAGATGCTGGCCTCGAGCACGGACGAGTCCGATGTGCGTGACCCGTGGGTCACCCGGATGGTGAACCTGCCGGCGGTCGTCGTGTCGAACAGGCTGCAAGCACCCCTTGACTGGCCGGATGCGACCGTCATGAACGGCGACGCCGTCGACACTGTCGCCCGGCTCAAGGAGGAGTCCGATGTGCCGTTGCGCTCGCACGGCAGCCTGTCGTTGAACCGGGCCCTGATGGCGGCCGGTCTGGTCGACCGCGTTCAGGTGACGCTCTTTCCGGTGATCACCGGTCAGACCGGCACTGAGCCGATCTTCGGGGGTGCGGCCGACTTCGACCTCGAGCTGATCGAGACCCGGACGCTCGACGGCAGGACCCAGGAGCTGATCTATCGGCCCACCCTGCATGACTGAGGCGCACGAGGCCGGATCGCGCGTGCGTCCTTTCCTGGGACCACGGCAGACTACGAGGGGTGCAGACGTTCCTCCCCTACGCCGACTTCGAGCGCTCGGCGCGAGCTCTGGACCAGAAGCGGCTCGGCAAGCAGCGCGTGGAGACGATCCAGGTGGTGCGCGCACTGACCTGGCCCGGGTACGGATGGGCCAACCACCCAGCCGCGCTCATGTGGAGGGGTTTCGAGGAGGCGCTCGGCCGTTACGGCTTCACGTGTTGCCAGGTGTGGGTCGAGCTCGGCTTCGGCGACACCTGCGCACTCACGATTGCCACGGACCTGCGCGCAGCCGGCGTCGACACCATTCGCACGCAGCCAGAGCTTGCCGCCGCCGGTGCGCTGCCCCCGTGGCTCGGGGACGAGGCACTGCACCGCAGCCATCAGTCCGCGCTCGTCCGCAAGGATCCCGACCACTACCGACCGCTGTTCCCTGACGTCCCCGACGACCTGCCATACGTGTGGCCGGTCCGGTCCGAGGCGGTCATCGCGGCGGAACAACGCAGAGCCGAGAACGAGGTGCGGCGGCAGGAACGAGCTCTCGAGCGAGACCGGCTCGAGGCCGAACGGCTGCGACGCAAGCGCAGCCGTGCCGCGAAGAAGGCGTGGAAGACTCGGCGACAACAGGATGGATCCACATGAGCCACGTACGCCGCTTCGATCACGTCGGCATCACCGTCGCCGACCTCGACACCGTGACCGCGTTCTTCGTCGCGCTGGGCCTGGAGGCCGAGGGCAGGATGTTCGTCGAGGGCGAGTTCCTTGACACGGTCATCGGCATTCCCGACTCCCGGACCGAGATCGTGATGCTGCACGCCCCGGACGGCGGCACGACCCTGGAGCTCTCGAGCTTCGTCCGGCCCGACCACCTGCCCGGGTCGCCGGCCGCCCCGGCCAACGAGCTGGGACTGCGCAACGTGGCCTTCGAGGTGGACGACGTGCAGGCGGCCGTCGATCGGGCCGCCGCAGAGGGCTACCAGCTGGTCGGTGGCATCGGCGAGTACGAAGGCGTCTACCGGATGGCCTACGTCCGGGGCCCTGAAGGCATCATCGTCTCGCTCGCCGAACGCATCGGCTCGTGAAGGACGTCTTCGAGCCGGCGACCCTCGGGCCGGTCCGGCTGCGGAACCGGACGATCAAGGCGGCCACGTTCGAGGGACGCACGCCGGACGGCCTGGTCACCGACGAGCTGATCGACTACCACCTGGCTCCGGCTCGCGGCGGCGTCGGCCTGACGACGGTCGCCTACCTGGCTGTGGCGCCGGAGGGGCGCACGCAGAAGGAGGTCATCGTCGTCAACGACGTAGTCGGCCCCCGGCTTGGCGCGGCTCACCGAGGCGATCCACGAGACCGGAGCGAAGGTGGCCGGCCAGCTCGGGCACGCCGGGCCGGTGGCCAATGGTCGGTCGAACGGGGTGCACGCCCTCGCCGCATCGAGGATGCCGTCCCCGCTGAGCATGCAGATGATCCGCTCGGCGACCGCAGCGGACATCGCCCGCATCACCCAGGCCTACGCGCGCACGGCGCGGATCATGGCCGACGCCGGTTTCGACGTGCTCGAGATCCACATGGCGCACGGCTACCTGCTCAACTCGTTCCTGGCGCCGAGGCAGAACCGCCGCAAGGACGACTGGGGCGGCTCGCTGGAGAACCGCGCCAGGTTCGCCCGCGACGTGGCCCGGGTCGTCCGCGAGGAGGTGGGTGACGAGGTCGCGGTCACCGCGAAGATCGGGATGACCGAGGGCTCACCGGTGGGCTTCTCGATGCCCGAGAGCCTGGAGTTCGCGCAGATGCTGGAGGCCGACGGCCACCTCGACGCCCTCGAGCTCAGCGCCGGCAGCTCCCTGCTCAACCCGATGTACCTGTTCCGCGGCGACGTCCCGCTCAAGGAGTTCGCGGCCACCATGCCCGCGCCCGTCCGCCTCGGCCTCAAGACCCCGATCGGCAAGCGCTTCTTCAAGGCCTACCCGTTCGAGGAGGCCTACCTGCGCGAGAAGGCCCTCGCCTTCCGCGCCGCCCTCTCGATGCCCCTGATCATGCTCGGCGGCATCAACGACAAGGCCACCATGGACCGCGCGATGGCCGAAGGCTTCGAGTTCGTCGCCATGGGCCGCGCCCTCCTCCGCGAGCCCGACCTGATCAACCGCATGCAGTCCGGCGAGACCACCCACGGCATCTGCATCCACTGCAACCAGTGCATGCCGACCATCTACACCGGCACGCGATGCACGGTACTGGAGCCGACGGAGCCTTCCTGAGCCATGTCATTCCGCCCAGATGGAGGTGGCCACCTTGCCGGCGCTTGTCCTCCTTGGACAAAACGTGGTCGTCGGTGCAGGGTTCTGATGACGACGGCCAAGCTGCCGCGTGTGAGGATCCTTCCATGGACCGAACCGTGGGCGCCGAGTTGGGGATCACTGCCCACGGCGAGTGCCAGGTAGAACTTCAGATTGCCGTCGCTCACACGCCGGGCCTACAAGTCACCGAAAAGCTTTCGGTAGTTCATCGGGACGTCGAGCTCAACCCTGTCGCGGTAGCCACCCCTCACGAGGGCCGTCTCCATCTCGTCACCCTGCCGGAAGGCCATTCACAGGTCTACTACGAGGCGCAGGTACGCGGGACCGCCGAGATCCCCCCGCCTTCACTGGCCGACCTGTCCCTCTATCGCCGGCCAAGCCGCTACATCGAGTCCGACACCTTTGGCGGCTTCGCCTCATCCGAGTTCGCCGGGATACACGACGGTGATTTGCTCGAGGCTGTCTCCTCCTGGGTTGGCACGCGCCTCGTCTACGTGCCGGGCAGCAGCGGCCACACGGACGGAGCAACGCAGACCCTGGTGGGCGGTGCCGGAGTCTGCCGCGACTACGCCCATCTCGTGATCGCACTATTGCGCGCACTCCGGGTACCGGCCCGTCTCACCGCCGTCTACGCGCCGGGCTGCGATCCCATGGACTTCCACGCGGTCGTCGAGGCCTTCGTCGCCGACGGCTGGTACGTCGTGGACGCAACCGCGCTCGCGCCACGCTCCTCGCTCGTCCGGATCGCGACAGGGCGCGACGCTGCGGACACTGCGTTCATGACCACCGTTGTTGGCGGCGCCGACCTCAACTGGTCCCGGGTGAACTCCGTCGCCGACCACGGCCTGCCCCACGACGATCTCGATCAATTGGTCACCATCCGCTGACGTAGAGGGCAGCGGTTGAGCGCGTGCGCTCATGGCTCGTCGCGCGGCCTGGGCGGTTCAACGATCTGCGTCATTTCGCCGCGAATGACCTTCCTCGTCAGGCCGCCTGCCACAGCTCGATCCGATTGCCCTCGGGATCGGTGACCCAGCCAAATCGGCCGACGCCCTCCATGTCCTGCGGCTCGTCGCCCACATCGGCTCCTTTGGAGCGCAGCTGGGCGAGCATCGCGTCCAGGTCGCGGACCCGGAAGTTGAGCATCACTTGCTGGTCGCGCGACCCGAAGTAGTCGGTATCGGACGCGAATGCCGCGAAGACGGTCGGGCCGGCATCCTGCTGCCACAGGCCGTGTTCGTCGGCGTCGATGCCGAGGCAATCGCGATACCAGGCGCTCAGCGCCTCCGGATCTGCTGCGCGCATGAAGTGTCCGCCGATGCCGATCACACGTTCCATGCCGCTAGGTTGCCATCACTCCACCGGCACCGCCCTCAAGACCTTGTGCATCGCCTTGCCCTTGGCCAGTTCGTCGACCAGCTTGTCCAGGTAGCGGATCTTCTGCATCAACGGATCCTCGATGTCTTCGACGCGCACGCCACAGATCATGCCGGTGATCAACGGCGCGTTCTGGTTGAGGGACGCGTTCGCGAAGAAGTCCTCGAACGTCGTCTCAGCCGCCAGGTGGCTGCTCAGCGCCGACTCGTCGAAGCCCGTCAGCCACTCGATCACCTGATCCAGCTCGGCCTTCGTGCGCCCTTTCTTCTCCACCTTCGTCACGTAGTGGGGATAGACCGAGGCGAAACTGACCGCGAAGATCCTGCTCACCTGCTCAAGGTAATACCGCGGCCAGCCAGGAGGTGATCGCAGCCCGGATCGCCGGTGCGTCCTTCTTCAGTGAGTGGTCGCCGGTCACCACGGCCAAGGTGATCCAGCTGGGCAGGGTCTTGGCTTCCGGCACGCCGAACGGGTCGTGGTCGCCCTGCACGACCAACGTCGGCACGGTCACGGAGGTGAGCTCGGGGAGTCGGGACTTTTCAGGCCGGCCGGGTGGGTGCACCGGGAACGCCAAGCACAGCACCCCGGCGGCCCCGACATCCCCGGAGGTCCGGCACGCCACGCGGCCGCCGAAGGAACGTCCGCCCACGACCAGCGGCAGGTCGCCGAGTGCTCCGCCATGCAGGTGCTCGACGACGGCGCACCACGCAGCATCCACCTGAGCTGGCGGCGCGGGCGCCTTCCTTCCAGCGACCCGATATGGCTGCTCGACCAGGGCCACCGCGAGCCCCGCACCCAGCGCTTCCTCGGTCGCCAGGCGCAGGTCGTGGGCGGTCACCCCACCGCTCGCCCCGGGTCCGAGCATCATGAGCCCGACGGCCCCGTCGGCCGGCAAAGCGAGGTGCACCCGGGCGTCGCCGTGCGGTGTCGGGACGAGGGACACCGCGAACTCGGTCATGCGGAAACCGTACGGGTTCGCGGGTGGCTCACTTCCAGGATTCCGACACGTTCACGCACTGAGGTCCGGCAACACGGGACGGCCGATCTGCTGCCCTAGGCTCGATATCACCAGCGACCACCGCCGTACTTGACGGTCATGGAACTCCCGATCGGAGCACGTCATCGCCCAAGTGAGCAGTCGGGGGCGAAGAGTGCAGATCGTGTGTGTCGCAGTCGTGCTGCTGGTCACGGCGTCCAGCAGGGTGAACGCATCCGTCGCCGACGCGGAGCCCGGCCCTCCCCGGACGACGACGGCGGGCTCCAAGGACCTGAACATCGGCGCCATCCGGGCGTTCCATGAACTCGCCCCGGCGAAACCCCGCAAGGCGGACGCGGCCGATGCTCCGAAGAAGGAGAAGAAGACCGGCGGCAAGGTCATCTACCTGACCTTCGACGACGGACCGACCAGCGACTACACGAAGCGGGTCCTCGACGTTCTCGACCGGTACGACGCCAAGGCGACGTTCTTCCAGCTCGGCGAGAGGGCGACCGCTCGTCCGGACCTGACGCGCTTGGTCGTCGCGCGCGGTCACGCCCTCGGAAGCCACACCTGGAACCACAAGGACCTGCGCAAGCTGAGTCGCGCGAAGGTGAACGGCCAGATCACCCGGACATCGGCCGCGCTGGGCAAGATCAGCGGCCGACCGATCACCTGCCTTCGCCCTCCGTACGGAGCGGCGAACGGCCGGGTCAAGTCGGCCATTCGCCACAAGGGCCTGAAGGTCGTCATGTGGGACATCGATCCGCGCGACTGGAAGAAGCCCGGGGTCGCGGCCATCACCCGGCGGGTCGTCTCCAAGTCACACAAGGGTGCCGTGAGCCTGATGCATGACGGCGGCGGCAACAGGTCGCAGTCCGTGCGAGCGCTCGAGCGGATTCTTCAGAAGCTCAGCCAGAAGGGGTACGTCTTCAAGACGCTGCCGGGATGTTGACGGTGCTCACGATCCGCCATGGCACCACCCGTCTCGGCTTGAGTCTGGCAACTGGTATCACGTCGATCAATGACTTTCCACATGCTGTCGGCGGTCGACTTCTGTCCACAACCTGCTGGTCAGCGGGCGATTTCCGATTTGCTTCTCCGTAGGTTTGGGACATGACCGCACGTGCCGACGCCCTGCTCGATCAGGCGAGTCGGCGCGCTCGTGAGCAAGCCAAGGCCGAAGCGCGGACGACGGCGGCGATGCTGGAGTTCGCCGACGCCCGCCGCGCCGAGTTCGAGTCGGCGGAGCGCACCGAGTGGCATGAGACCGAGCTGGCCTCGATCGCGCACGAGCTGGCCGTCGAGCTCCAGATGAGCGTCCGCACCGTCCAGAACCGGTTGCACCAAGCCCGAGAGGTCCGGGGCAAGGCTCCCGCCGCTTGGGAGGCATTCCTGTCCGGGCAGATCGACGGCTACCGCGTGCGCATCATCAGCGAAGCGCTAGGAAGCCTGCGCGACCCGCGATCCGACAGAGTCGTCGACGATCGCGTGGTCGGCTATGCGGCAACGCACACCGCCACCGAGCTCCGCGCGTGGTTGAGGCGGCTGACCACCCGCCTCGAACCCCAGCACCACGAAGAGCGGTCGCGCGATGCCGCCAACGACCGTCGCGTCCACATCGATCACCGCGACGACGGCGTCTCGGAGCTGTGGGCGCTCCTGCCCACCGCCCAGGCCGCAGCCATTGACGCTCTGCTCGGCGGATCCCTTCTGGGCAAGGAGTCCGACGACGCCCGCACCAGCGACCAGTTCATGGCCGACGAGCTCAGCCGGCGCCTGCTGGCCGGCGCCGACGGCGAACCTGCGGTCAAGGCCACCATCGCGGTGACGATCCCGGCCACATCGCTGGCCGGCCTGTCCGATGAGCCGGGCACGAGCGTCGACGGCCAGTGGGTCCTCCCCGCGTGGATGGTCCGCGAGCTCGCGGCACGGACGGGCACTCTCTTCCACCGTGTCATCACCGACCCCGCAGGCCGCGTCCTCGACGTCACCAAGCTCGGGCGGTTCGCCCCGGCCGATCTGGAGTTCGGGCTCGAGGTCCGCGACGGGGTCTGCCAGTTCCCCACCTGCACCCGCCCCGCCACGCGATGCGACAAGGACCACCGCGTCCCCTGGCCCCACGGTCCGACCAGTGGCCAGAACATGTGGTCGCTGTGCCGGCGACATCACCGAACGAAGACCGCCGGAATCTTCAACGCCACGCTGGACGAGAACGGTCATGCGACGTGGCACCTGCCCTCGGGTCGTGTCGTCGACGCCGAACAGATGGCACTGACCTCGACCTGATGGCTGACCTCGTCGACCAGCCAGTGGTCACGGTCGTCAGCTTCATCGTTCTAGTCCGCCGTCCGGTACCGCCCTTGGTGGAACAGCAGCGGCTTGGTCGCGTCGCCCTGGCCGAGATCCTCGACCTTGCCGATGACGAGGTAGTGGTCGCCGGCCTCGTGGACGGCCTGGACCGTGCAGTCGACCCAGCCGACCGTGTTCTCGAGTCGCGGCATCCCGCTGTCCGTCGGCTCCCAGTCCACGCCGGCGAACTTGTCCTTCTCCAGTGACGCGAAGCTGTTCGACAGGTCGGTCTGGTCGGCGGCCAGGAAGTTCACGCAGAACCGGCGGGTCAGGCGGATCGCGGCGAAGGCGCGGGAGTTCTTCATCGGCAGGAAGGCGACGAGCGGCGGGTCCAGCGAGACGCTGGTGAACGACTGGCAGGTCATGCCGACCGGGGTGCTGCCCTGCATCGTGGTGACGACGGTGACGCCGCTGGCGTACTGGCCGAGCACGTCGCGGTACTCGCGGGCGGCGGCCTGCGCGGCCTCGCCGTCGATCTGGACGACCTCGCCGGGACGCCACGCGAACATCTCGTGGTCGCCCAGGAAGGAGTCGATCAGCTCACGGGGCGGCCACGTTGCCGCGGCGTCCGGGCTCATGCCCTCCGGGAGGTCTGCGTCGGTCACGGGCTCCACTGTGGCATCCCTCAATCCGACTGGCCGAAGGCGTGCCCCCAGTAGGAGACAGCCGTCGACTCCCGCGCCACCCAGCGCTCGTCGTTGACGGTCAGGCCCTCGCAGCCGAACTCGATGTCGAAGCCGCCGGGCGATTTCACGTAGAACGACACCATCTCGTCGTTCATGTGCCGGCCGAGCGTGGCCGAGAGCGGAGCCTTGTGCTTGCGCACCCGCTCGAGGGCGCGGCCGACGTCATCCAGCTTCTCCACCTCGAACATGATGTGCACACAGCGGCTCGGGTTGGGCATCGGCAGGAACGCCAGCGAGTGGTGCCGCGGGTTGACGCCGAGGAAGCGGAGCCAGACCTTCGAGCCCGGCTCCTTGCCGACGAACTCGCCGGGCATCGACATGGAGTCGCGCAGACGGAAGCCGAGCACGTCGCGGTAGAACTTCAACGCCTCGACGTCGTCGTCGACGGGGATGACGACGTGGCCCATCCCCTGGTCGCCGGTGACGAACGTCGCCGCGTACGGCGTGACGACCGGGCGCGACTCGTAGGTGATGCCGTGGAACAGCTCGAAGACGTTGTCGAACGGGTCGGTGAACCGGATGAGCTCCTGCACCCGGCGGTCGGCCAGCTCCTCGGGCGTCCCCTCGGCGATCTCGACGCCGGCCTTCTCGAGGTGCTCGCGGGCGCGCTGCAGCGCGTCGTGGTCGGCGAGCTCCCAGCCGACGCACTCGAGCCGGTCGACGTCGGAGGGGAAGACGACCACTCGGGCTGGAGACCTGGTCGATCCGGAAGTAGAGGTTCTCCTCGGTCGGCCCGCGTCCCTCGGCGAGCCCGAGGACCTTGGTGCCGAAGTGCCGCCACGCCTCCAGGTCAGTGGACGCGACCCGTGCGTAGCCCATCGATCGGATGTCGATCGTCATGAGGCCTCCTTCGTTCGCTCGACGTGGCGGGCCAGGTAGGCCGTGCAGATCTCGCGGAACTCCTCGGCCGCCTCGATCTGGGCCCAGTGCCCGCAGTTCGGGAAGACGTGCAGCGACGCCCGGGGGATCATCTTCAGCGCCACGAAGGCCCCGTCGAGGGGGTTCACCCGATCCTCGCGTCCCCAGGTCAGCAGGGTCGGACGCTTCAGCAGGTGGGCGTCACGCCAGACCAGCCCGTCCTCGTAGCTGTCCGGGTTCCAGAACGACATGCCCATCGACTGCATCGCCTCTTGCGCGCCCGGCGCCGTCGCGTCGGCGAGACGCTCGGCGACCAGCTCGTCGGTGACGAGGTCCTGGTTGACGACCATCGTCGAGATGAACGCCCGCATCGACTCCTCCGTCGGCGCGGCGCCGAAGTCCATGAGTCGCTTGACGCCCTCGGTCGGGTCGGCGTGGAAGAGGCTCAGGTTCAGCCCGCCCGGGCCCATCAGCACGAGCCGGCCGATCCGCTCGGGGTAGAGCAGGGCGAACCGCGCCGCGGTGCCGCCGCCCAGGCTGTTGCCGAGCAGGTGGATGCGATCGATGCCCAGCTCGTCGAGCAGGTCCTTGACGACCTCCGCGGCGAAGCGGAAGTAGTTGCCGACGACAGGGGGCTTGTCGCTCTGCCCGAACCCGGGCTGGTCGATGAGCAGCGTCCGGAAGTCCTCGGCGAAGCCCGGCAGCGCCGAGCCGAAGTTCGACCACGCCGATGCGCCCGGTCCGCCGCCGTGCAGCATCACGAGCGGCAGACCGCCGCCCACGGGCGTGGGCGCGCCGGCCTCGTAGTAGTTGAGTGTCAGGTCGCCGGCCTTGGCGGACCGCCGAGTCGACTCGCGATCAAGGCCGGGCATCAGTACATCCCTGGGTCGACCTTGTGTCCGAACGTGTGCATGCCGTACATCTGCAGAGCACGCTCGGGGTCATTCGCCGCGTGCACCCGGCCGGCGTGCGCATCGCGCCACGCCCGCTGGAGGTAGGTGCCGTTGGCCAGCGCGCGGCCACCGGATGCCTCGAAGAGCTCGTCGATGGCGTCGATCGCACGCTGGGTGCCGAGCACCTGGTCGCGACGGACGCGGAGCCGCAGGGACAGCGGGATCTTCTCGCCCTTGGCGACCAGCGCCTGCTCCTCGCGGATGTTGGCCATCGTCAGGGCCCAGGCCGCGTCGATCTCGCTGGACGCACGGGCGATGCGCACCGCGGCGAACGGGTCGGACGACGCCTTCTCGCCGGCATACGCCGCACGGACGCGCTGCTGCTGCATCTCGACGTGCTCGTTGTACGCGCCGCGGGCCATGCCGATGATCGGCGTGCTGATGGTCGTGGTGAACAGCGAGTGGAACGGCAGCTTGTAGAGGTCGCCGGGGTTCTGCTCCTGGCCGGGGCCGAAGCAGCGGCCGGTGTCGCTCATCGAGAGGGTGAACTCCTCGGGGATGAACGTCTCCTCGACCACGATGTCGTTGGATCCGGTGCCGGACAGGCCGACGACGTTCCAGACGTCGATGACGTCGTACTTCTCGCGCGGCACCATGAAGGTCTTGAAGTCGATGATGTCGCCCTCGTCGTTCTGACACGAGCCCGCCGAGCAGCACCCAGGTGGCGTGCGCCGAGCCGGACGAGAAGCTCCAGCGTCCCTGCAGCATGTAGCCGCCGTCGGCGACGACGGCCTTGCCGGTGGGTGCGTAGGACGAGCTCAGCCGGGTGGACGTGTCCTCGCCCCAGACGGCCTGCTGCGCGTCGTCATGGAAGAGAGCCACCTGCCAGGGGTGGACGCCGAGCACCGAGGAGATCCACCCGGTCGAGCCGCAGGCGGAGCCGATCAGGCTGACCGCTTCGTAGAAGTCGATCGGGTCGCCCTCGAGCCCGTCGAAGCGCTTGGGCTGCAGCATCCGGAAGAACCCGGTCTCCTCCAGCTCCTTGACCGACGCGTCCGGGACCTGGCGCAAGCGCTCGGTCTCGTCCGCGCGCTCACGCAACGCGGGCAGGAGGTCTCGTACGCCGTCCAGCACAGCCTGGGTCATTGCAGCTCCTTGAAAGTCCGTGTCCCCAATACTAGAACACGTTCTAGTAGGAAGTCCATCGGTGACGGCGTCACGGGCATCGTTTCACTCAGGATGTCGCTTGCAGCGCTGTTACGCTCGGGCGACGCCGATCGGGGAGAGTGAATGAACCAGCCCACCAGCCCGCTTCCTACACTGGTGGACACGTGGGAGAAGCAGCTGGCTGCTCAGTCGTCTGACGATGCGTTCCTCGAAGCCTGGTCCGAGGTGCTCAGCGCGATCCGTGGCCACGCGGGCACCGACGTCGACGGGCTGGAGGGTCGGCTCGCTCCCTTCCAGCGCCGGTATCTGGCCATCTCCGAGGGCCGCGAGGCCGAGCATCTGCTCTCGATCGATGCCGACCCTGAGGGGACGCTCGCGAACCAGGCACAGGCCGGGTTCGGGCGCAGCGTGTTCGATCGGCTTGCGGACCTGCCCGGACTCGTGGACCTGAATCGCTGCCGCCGAGTGGTCGTCGTGGGCTGCGGCGCCTTGCCGGCAGCGGCCTTCGTCATCCACGACGGCACCACCGACACACGCGTCAGCGCTCTGGAGATCGATCCCGCCACGGCAGAGGTGGCACAACGCGTCGCCGCGCGGCATGGCTCCTCGCGTCTGGAGGTGTTGGCTCAGGACGGATGCGAGCACGACTTCGCCGACGCCGACGTCGTGTTCGTCGCCAACCAGGTGACACCCAAGACAGAAGTCCTCGCGCGCATCGCGTCCACGGCACCGGCCGATGTCTCCGTGGTACTGCGCGAGCCGGCGGGTGTGGGACTGCTGTTGTCCGAACCGCTCGGCCAGCTTCCGTCTCCCTGGAGAGTCGTGGCGAACGGCCCGACGGATCAGCGGTTCCTCTCCTACGACGTGCTACTCAAGCACTCCGCCTGACGGCGCGACCCACCCCTGGTCAGGTAGGTACAGGCGGTCACCGATGGTCAGCTCGCGAGGGCCTGGGCCGAACCTGAGCGTGTGGTCCGATCCGTCGTAGACGTCGTTGAGGACGCGAGCCTGCGCCCGCTCCCACAGCTCGCCCAGGCGCAGGTCGTCCTCAGCACCGAAGTAGTGACGCCCGCCCGGACGAGGAGTGAGCTCTCCGAAGACCACCTCGTCGCCGCCGTCGAGCAGGTCGATGCGCACGAAGGCCCGCGGAATGTGCAGGGAGAGTCGACGACCGACCTCGACGGCAGCATCGAAGGTGTCCGGGCGACTGATGGTGTCGTCGTGCCGGCGATGGCGGGATCCGGGACTACCGTCCTCGAGGAATCGACGTGATTTCGTGCCGGCGTTGTCGCCCATGCTCGTGGTCTGCCGCACGTTCACGATGCCGACCTCGCCGTAGAAGCCGAAGACACGGATCTCGGTCGGCAAGGCGTCGTCGCGGCCTTCGCCGATGAGCTCCTGAGCGAAGAACGGTCCTTCGACGAGAAGGTCGCGGGCCAGACCGGTGAGCCGTTCGACGATCGTCGCTGGCTCGATGGGCTCCGGGCGGGTGACCACGTACCAGCGGCCGTCGATGCGCCGCAAGGGAAAGACGCCTCGGCTGGATGCGCCGGTGTTGCTCTTGAGGACGAGCTGGTCAGGGAGGGAGTCCCACGGGATGTCCTCCGGTGCGTCCCAGAGCCCGAGCAGCTTCGGGATCCGCACGCCATGTGACTGGGCGAACGAGTACGACTTGAGCTTGCGGGCGATCTGGTTGCTCCGGCCGGGATAGTTTCGCTCCCCCAGGTGGGCGTTGATCCGTCGCTCGGCGTAGACGTAGCGCGCGAACGACGGGCCGTCGGTCTGCTCTGGTTCGAGCGAGCTTCTCGACGTCGGACAGTGTTGCGGCGAGGCGGCGGTTCTTGGCGCGGAGCTCGCGGATCTTGGCGTCGCGCCACGCTATCCCCGGGAGGCGCTTGGCCCTGCCCCGCGCCCAGGCGCTGACGCTCCACACCGTCGGATCGTAACCGGCGGAACGACCACGGCGGAGGTGTCGCAGCGATCAGCGCAGCAGGGGGCCGATCGTGGCGACACCCTCCTCGATGGCCCGGATGCTCGTGTTGCCGAAGCCCATGACGAGCTGCGCGGGCGTCGTCGCGCCGTCGGCGCGGTAGGGGCGCATGCCGTACAGGCCGACCCGCAGGTCACGGGCTTGCGCAACGACAGTGTCCTCGTCGGCGCCGTCGGAAAGGTGCGCTACGGCGTGGAATCCGGCGGCCAGGCCGGTGAGCCGGATGTGCGGTGCGTGCTCGGCGAGCGCGGCAGCAAGGGTGTCGCGGCGCTTGGAGTATTCAGAGCGCATGCGGCGGACGTGGCGGTCGTAGCGTCCGGACTCGATGAGCGTGGCGAGCGCGAGCTGATCGAGGACAGGCGCGCCGCGGTCGGCGACCTCCTTGGCTGTGCCGACCGGGGCGACGAACGATTCCGGAAGCACGGCCCAGCCGAGCCGAAGCGCCGGGGCGAGCGACTTGCTCACGGTCCCGAGCGACACGACCCGTTCCGGCGCGAGTCCTTGCAGCGAGCCGACCGGTTCGCGGTCGTAGCGGAACTCGGCGTCGTAGTCGTCCTCGACGATGACGGCGTCGCGCTCGCGTGCCCACGCGATCAGCTCAAGACGTCGCTCGGCGGCGAGGACGACGCCGGTCGGCCACTGGTGGGCGGGCGTCACGACGACGACTCGCGCTCCGGTGGCGTCGAGGGCCGCGACGTCGAGGCCGAGGTCGTCGACCGGTACCGGTACGCAGTCGCCGTGCGCGGCGACGGCCGCGGCGGTGACGGTGCCCACCGCGCCCGGGTCCTCGACCGCGACGACGGGTCGGCCGTCCGCGGCGAGGGTGCGCAGCACGATCGCGAGACCCTGCTGGAACCCGGCGCACACGACGATCCGGTCGGCGGTCGCGTCGACGGCACGCACCCTTCTCAGGTACGCGGCGAGCACGTCGCGCAGCCGCTCGTCGCCACGTGGGTCGCCGTAGTCGAATGCGGTGTTCGGCGCGGTGCGGCACGCCTCGCGGACCGCCCATGCCCAGTCCTCCCGGGGGGCCAGACTCAGGTCGGGCACGCCTGACGCGAAGTCGGCGATCAGCCGTGGCGCCGGCTTCGGTGCCTTGACTCGTGGTGCCTCAGGCTCCCGGGTGGCCACATCGGCCACGCGCGTCGCCGACCCGCTGCGCGAGACCAGGTAGCCCTCGGCCACCAGCTGCTCGAAGCACTCCTGCACCACGCCCCGGGACAGACCGAGCTGTCCGGCCAGGGCGCGGGAGCTCGGCAGCCGCTCGCCCGCCGCGAGCCGACCGGTGCGGACGGCATCACGCAGCTGCGCCTCGAGCTGGGCTCGCAACGGTTCCGAGCCCTCGCGGTCGATCGCGAGCAACAGGTCCGGACCAGAAGTGGACCACTCGACGGCCATGAAAGTGGACCTTATCAGGGGGTCGCTTCGACCATAGCGTCATAGACATGAAGCCTTCACTGATGACCCGCCCCCTGGTGCTCCGACTCGTCTCCGTCGTCGCGGTGGCGATCGGTTTCTACCTGCCGCTCGCGGCAGTGCCGATGTTCGCCGACGAGGCAGGCACCAGCGCAGCCGCCGGCCTCGCCAACGGCGCTCTCCTGCTGGCGACCGTCGCCGGCGAGCTCGCCACGCCGCGACTGGTGGCCCGCCTCGGCTACCGCTGGGCCCTCGCCGCCGGCCTCGTCCTGCTCGGCACTCCGGCTCTCGTGCTCCTCACCCCGGTCGGCGCATCCGTCACGGCGATCGTCATCGTGAACGCGGTGCGGGGCGTCGGCTTCGCGATCTCGGTCGTCGCCGGTGGCGCCCTGACCGCTGCGCTCATCCCCGCCGAGCGACGCGGAGAAGGGCTGGCACTCGTCGGCCTTGTGGGCGGCGTCCCCTCCCTGCTGGCCCTCCCGTTCGGGACCTGGGCCTCGGCGCACTGGGGATACGGCGTGGTCTTCGTCATGACCGCCGCCATTCCGCTGCTCGCGATCGCCACGGTGCCCGGACTGCCGGCACGCGACACCGCGGCCGGAGGCTCGCACGGCATCGTGGGCGGACTGCGCAACCCCAGCCTCATGCGCCCCGCAGCCATCTTCGCGGCCACCGCCTCTGCCGCCGGAGTGGTCGTCACCTACCTGCCGCTCGCCGTCGCATCGCACGCCGCCTGGGTCGCTCCGGCCGCACTGCTCTTGCAGCCGGCCACCTCGACCGCAGGCCGCCTCTTCGCCGGCCGGATCGGCGACCGACGTGGCCAGGCCGCGCTGCTCGTGCCGGGCGTCGCGCTCTCCGTGGTCGGCATGACCGCGATGGCGGTCACGACGTCCGGGCCGCTCGTCGTCCTCGGATCCGTGCTGTTCGGCACCGGCTTCGGCGTGCTGCAGAACGCGACGCTCGCCCTGATGTACGCCCGGGTGCCGGCCGCCGAGTACGACACCGTCAGCGCGATCTGGAACGGCGCCTACGACCTGGGCATGGCCGCCGGGGCGATCGCCGTCGGCTCGCTCGTCGCCCTCACCGGCTTCAGCGCCGCGTTCCTCGTCGTCGCCGCGTGCATGCTGCCGGCGCTCGCCCTGGCCCGCCACGAGGTGCGGCCGAAGATGGTTCGCAGCGCTGCCGCGGACCTCATCCCGGTCCCTGCTGCCTAGGCCCGGCGCTTCGTGCCCGCGCCATGATGGAGCGGTGCTTGACTCGCTCTCGCCCAGGCGGCGACGGTTCGCCCTGACGTCGGCGGCCGTCGCGGTCGTCATCACGGTCGCCACGGTCGGCATCGTCGTCGCTGTCCATGCGGACGACGCTCCGCCGGTCTCGCAGCGAGAGCTCGGGCCGGTGCTCGTCGTGCCGGGATACGGCGGAAACATGGTTGCGATCGACCCGATCGTCAGGGCGCTGCGGGAGCAGGGTCGTGAGGCCGTCGCCGTGCGGCCGATCGGCGCCGGGGATGGTGACCTGCATGCGCAGGCCGACCGTCTGAGCGACGTCGTGACCCGGTTGATGGGTCGCGCGAACGCGAAGTCGGTCGACGTGGTCGGGTACTCAGCCGGCGGTGTCGTCGCCCGCCTGTGGGCTGCCGGCGACGGTGGCCGGCTCGCGCGCCGGGTCATCACGATCGGGTCGCCGCACCACGGCACCGACACGGCGGCCGTGGCCGAGGAGATCGCCGGGAGCTGCAGCCTGGCGTGCGAGCAGCTGGTGCCCGACAGCGACCTTCTGCGCGAGCTCAATGCCGGCGACGAGACGCCGGCCGGACCAGCGTGGATCTCCATCGCCTCGACCGCGGACCAGACCGTCACGCCCACCGCGACCTCGAGACTGGAAGGAGCGCTCAACATCCTGGTGCAGGACGTGTGCCCCGGACGCGAGACGGTTCACGGCGCACTTCCGAGCGATCCGGTCGTTGTGGCCACCCTCAAGTCCGCCCTCGGGCAGGGCCGTCCCACCGTGCCCTCCGACGTCAGCTGTTGATGTCCTTGCTGGAGAAGTTGGCCCAGGCGGCGACGACGAACACCACAAGGTAGGCCGACTGCTGGGCCACCCCGCGCAGGACCCCGTTCCACCGGATCGGATCGCGGAACAGGTCGACGAACGACAACCAGTACCGCGTCGGGAGGTACGGCTGGAGCACGTCGGCGGCGTCCAGTCCCAGCAGCACACTGGACCCGATCAGGACGGCGATGGTGCCGAGTGCAGCGAGGATGCCCGAGTCGGTGAGCGTCGAGAACAGCAGGGCAATCGCGGCGACACCGAGCATCATCACGATCACGAACACGAGCGCCAGTCCGGTGCGCTGGATCATCTCGGCCTGCGTGAGCGGAGTGCCCGAGACGCTGTTCACGACCCCGCTGGGGTCGCCCTCGCCCAGCAGCAGGCGCCCTTCGACGTAGGCCAGGACGGCGACGACGACCACCGAGATCAGCACGAACACCACGACGCTGACGAGCTTGGCGACGAGCAGACGCGTGCGACCCACCGGCCGCGCCAGCAGGTAGCGGAGCGTGCCCATCTGCGCCTCACCGGCGATCGCGTCGCCGGCGATCACGGCCACGGCGATGGGCAGGAACAACGGCAGCACGATGCCGAGCGCCGCGAGCGGGAAGAGGGTCCCGTCGTTGAGGACCGCCGACAGGAACGGCGGACCGGTTCCCGGGCGCGGACCGAGGTCGGTGATCGCGAGCAGCACGGCGACGATCGCGGGCAGGGCGTTGAGCATCGCGACGACGATCCAGGTGCGCGGGCGGCGGAGCATCCGCACCAGCTCGATGGTGATCATCGGGCCGTCGCCTCCAGCACGACGTCCTCGAGGTCGCGGCGCAGCGGGCCGATGCGCGACACCGGGATGCCGGCGGCGACGAGCTCGGCGTTCACCACCGACGCGTCGTCGGCCACCACGACCAACCGGCCGTCGCGGCGGTCTTCGACCCGGGAACCGAGCAGCTCAGCCGCCCACTCGGACTGCCGGGTGTGCACCTCGATGCGGCCGGTGGGCGCCAGGAGGGTCGCCAGCTCGTCCTGCAGGACAAGGCGTCCTTGGTCGACGACGCCGATGCGGGTGCACATCTGCTCGACCTCGGCCAGCAGGTGGCTGGACAGGAAGATCGTCGTGCCGTCGGCGTTGAGCGTCAGCAGCAGCTCACGGATCTCACGGATGCCTTGCGGGTCGAGCCCGTTGGTCGGCTCGTCGAGCACCAGCAGTCGCGGTCGGCGCAGCAGCGCCGCCGCCAGCCCGAGTCGCTGGCGCATGCCGAGCGAGTAGGTCCGGACTGGACGGTGGTCGGACGGGTCGAGGCCGACCTGGTCGAGCGTGTCGTCGATGCGACGCCGTCGATTGGATCGGGAGCCGTCCGGACCGGCGGCGTCGACGGTCGCGAGGTTGGCGTGGGCGGAGAGGTACGGGTATGCGGCGGGACCTTCGACGAGGGCGCCGATCTCTGGCAGCACGGCTGCGGCCGATGCGGGCATCGACTGCCCGAGGACCTCGATCTCGCCTGACGTCGCGAAGACGAGACCGAGGAGCATTCGCACGGTGGTGGTCTTGCCTGACCCGTTGGCTCCGAGGAATCCGTAAACATCTCCGTCGCGGACGTCGAGGTCGATGCCGTCGACGGCGATGACCGGTCCGAACCGCTTGGTGAGCTGGTGGGTGCTGATCATCGCCGCACCACGCCGGCTCGCAGCTCGGCGGCGGCGTCCTGAAGGGTCTCGGGCGTGACCGTGCCGCCGAGGACGAAGGACGCGCGGTCGCGGCCACCGCGGGTCAGCAGGATGGTGAGCGGCCCGACCTCCAGCGCGGTTCCGGCAGAGGTCTGCCGAGCGTTCGCCGACGTCGAGATCTGGTCCCGGACACGCCCCGCGAGGCCGCGACGCAGCGGAATCGCGACGAGCGCGGTCGGGCCACGGCCGTACACTCCGACGGCTCCGAGGCTGGATGGATCGCCACGGCGGTCCAGGCCGGCCAGCGATGTCGGCAGCTCGTACGGTGCGAAGGCGTTGGCACCGGCGGCCACGTCGAGGGCGTCCCGGAAGCGCACCTTCACCTGCGGTGCGAGCGCCGGCACCACCAGCTCGGCGCCTGACGTCGACTGGTCGAGGCGGACCACCCGGCTGATGACGACCGGACTGCGGTCATCGGCACCGAACACCTCGACCCGCAGCGGGAGGCCGGACTCGGAGTCCGCCCACAGGTCGACCCGGCGGATGGTCGATCGGTCGCCCGCAGGGGTCAGGCGGAGGCCGGGAGCACGGTGACCCGCGATCCGACGTGCCGGCAACCGCTCGAGCTCGCGCACCGATGCCCCCGAGAGCAAGCGCGCCACGAGTCGCGACGGCAGCAGGTCGGCATCGTCCGGAAGGCGGACTGTGGAGTACGGCGAGACCGTGGCCGTCCGTGACTCGAAGTTCCAGCTGACCAACCGTCCTCCGTCGAGCAGAAGGTCGGTCTCCCCGGTCGAGCGGATACGGTCAACCCGCCACCGCAACGGGTCGCGCCACCAGACGCGGAGTGTGCTCTCCTCGCCGAGGAGCCGGGCGATGCCGCCGAAGGAGTCGGTGTCCGGGATCTGCAGGGTGCCTTGGGTCCGCACCTCCCCGGTCCACCCGGCCGACACGGACCGGTCGATGCGATCACGGAGAGCCGCGACCGAGAGGTCGGAGTCGCTCGTCGGCCAAGCCCGCCCAACGGCCGGTGCCGTGATCATGACCAGTGCGAGAGCGCCGACGACCATCCAGCGACGGCGGCGTGGCGTCATGCGAGCAACGCTACGTCGACGGCGGTCATGTCTGGCTCGATCGGAAAGCCAGGTCGCACGGTCGATCTGGTCAGCCAGCGTCCCCGTCGTGGGGCGGCGGGTGGTCCTTGGTCATCCGCGCGCCGGCGACTCGCACGGCCACGAAGAGCCCACCCACCACCAGGAACAGCACGATCGCAGCGGTCACGATCATCCACGGCATCTCCATCGGCATCCTCATGGCGGCCTCCTCGGCGCTTGTCCTCCATGGTTGCTGACCTTCTGCCCGATCACCGGGTGAGCACGGCCGTTCGGCGATGACCGACCTGTGACATCGATGAGGATCGGGCTGCGGCACCATGAGGTGATGAACGGGTTCATCGGATGGGTGGAACAGCTGCACGGTTGGCAGGTCGTGTGGTTCATCCTGGTCGTTCTCGTCATCCTGGCGATCGGCTCCGCCTTCCTGACCAGGGCCATGGTGCGGCTGGGCCTGCGAACGCCGTGGGTGATCCGCAGGATCAACCGCCTGCGGGACCGGGTCGTCAAGCTCGTCAAGCGTCCGATCACGGTCATGGTGCTGGACGAGGTGGCCGACGTGATCCAGACCGGGCACTACACCCGCAACATCTCCGACGCCCTGATCGAGAACCACGACGAGCTGAAGCTGCTCGTCGCCGAGAAGGTCCGGCACGACCCGAACGTGCGGCTCATCGGGCGCCTTCCGGGCTACGACCGCGTCGTGTCCGAGGTCTCCGAGACCACCCTGCGCGTCCTCATCGAGATGCTCGAGGATCCGCGGATGGACGAGCTCATCTCCGACCTGCTGCGCAACAACCTGGAGCAGATCAAGAAGGCGGTGCGAGACCGCGACCACGAGAAGGTCCCGGTGCACACCCCGCCCGACATCGCCATCGTGCGGCCGGAGCCCCAGCGCCACTCCCGGCCCGACCGGGCCTGAGGCCCGCCCAGGCCGTTGCGCCGGACCTGCGCACCTAGTCCAGCAGACGTAGGGCTCGGTTCATGAGGTCGTCCATGCTCCCTTTGGCGGCGATCTCGACAGCTCGCCGCGCCACCGCCTCCGTGCGATGGACGTCGCCGAAGTCCAGCGCGGCCTGCGCCTCGGCGAGGAAGACATCCACCTCGACCCAGAGGTAGGAATCCGTGACGCGTCGGCAGAGGGCACCCCCGTTCTTCATCCACTCCAGTGCGGTTGCGTGCTCACCCTCGGCCTGGTGCGTGAGGCCGATGGTCTTCGCGGCCAGGCCTTCCCAGCACGGGTCCTGGAGCTGACGCGCGAGGGCGAAGGTCCCCTCGGCGGCTTCGCGCACCACCCGGGGGTCCTCACCGTTGGCGAGGCGGACATGGGCCAACCAGGCATCGGGCCACGGACGGAACGCCGTCCATCGTTCGCGGTCGGCCAGCTCGCGAGAGCGACTGGTCCACTCGACCGCTTCATCCATGCGCCCGAGAAGGAAGAGAGTGCGTGCTCCCAGACCGAGACACCACGCCTCACGGCGAACGGCACCGGCGCTGCGGCTCAGTTCCACGGCCGTGGCGAATCGTTCCGCGCTCGCCTCGAGCCGGCCCCAGTCGTTGAGGTTCATGGCGTCGAATCCGGCGAGGGCGGCGGAGATGGCTGGATCGTCACTCGACAGCTCGCCGGCCGTGTGGAGATACTCAGCCGCGCTCGCTCGTCGTCCGGCCAGCACGTCGACGTACGCCAGTTCGGAGAGGGCCTTGGCAGCGATCTGCTCCGCTCCCGCTGTGGTTGCCAGGTCAACGGCGGTGGTGAGGATGACCGCACCCTCGTCGTCGTAGCCGCGGATAGCGTGGACGAGGGCCGTGCCGAGCTCCGTCAGGCACCTGGCGAGAAGCTCCTTGTCCCCGGATTCCTCGGCTGCAGCCGACGCCCCGCGCAGGCACTCGATCCCCGCGTCGGCTGCTCCAGCAGAGAGTGCCGCGAGACCCGCGTCGCACAGCGACTCCGCCGAGGCGCGCACCGAGACTCCGGGTATCGGTGCGGCGATGGCAGGCCGAGCCGCCGCGCGGATCGCGGGACTCGCCGCGACGCCCAGCTCGTCGGAGAGCATTGCCTCGCTGGCGTCGGCTTGACGAATGGCCGCGTCTGCGTCGCCAGAGGACGCGAGTGCCTTGACCAACAGGACGTGCGCGCCCTCTTCGAACGGGGCTTGCCGGAGCATCGCGCCGGCCAGGGTGACGGCCCGGTCGAACTGTCGGCCCGACAGCGCGCGGAGTGTCGCCTGCCGCAATGCGGACAGGATCTCGCCGTCCACCCGCTGACGCTCGATCAGGAGCCACGATTCGAATCCCGGCGATCCCTTGACGTCGATGCCTTCGAGGAAGCGTCCTGCGGGGATGGCGTCGGTGATCACGCCCGCGGCGACATCGACGACATCAATCGTCGGCTCATCACCGGGCACGAAGCTGACCGGGTTGCCCCCGAACGTGTCGGCCAGGCCGGTGCTCCGGCGCAGCTCAGCCAGCGTCCATCGAAGTGCCCCCATGGGATCGTCGGCCTCGCTGAACAGCTCGTCGACGAGGACCTGGCGGGACACCGGCTCCGGCGACCGGGCCAGCCTGCCCAGAACGGCCCACGACTTGTGGCCCCGCGGACCCGCGATCGGCTGGCCGTCGCGCTCGAGGGACGGTTGCCCGATCAGCCGGATGCGCAACACGACGACATCGTAGTTGCCGTCACGCCGCGAGCTCGTGGGCCAACGGGCCGACCAGCTGATGCAACAGGTGCTGTTGCGCGTCTGCCGGAAGGTCACGAAGCACCACGCCGTGCACGATGCCGAATGCCCGAAGCCGGGCGATCTCCGAGCCGTCCCAGTCGACGAGTGCCGCGGCCGCGCCGGGACGCACGTCCCGAGTCGCCGCCGCCATCGCCTGCAGGGTCCGGGACTTGGTGCGGGTTCCAGCGTCAACGATGCGGTGCGCGGTGCGATCGAGGATGGCGATCAGTTCGAGGGTTGTGCTTTGTTGTGTGTCCATGACCGAAGCCTGCGCCGACGGCGTGTGACGACGCGTGTGACGGTTTCGGCGCCCTCAGAAAGCTTTAGCTGGCCGCCGCCTTCAGCTGCAGCGCGATGTCGATCAGCTGGTCCTCCTGGCCACCGATGAGCTTGCGCTCGCCGGCCTCGAGCAGGATCTTCGCGGCGGAGACGTCATACCGCTCGGCGGCGTTGTCCGCGTGCCGGAGGAACGACGAGTACACGCCCGCGTAGCCGATCATCAGGGCGTTCCGGCCGAGGTGGCACTCCTCCGGCATGGCCGGGAGCACGACGTCCTCGGCAGCGTCGACGATCTGCAGGAAGTCGACGCCGGTGTTCCAGCCGAGCTTGTCGGCGACGCCGATGAACGCCTCGAGGGGCGTGTTGCCGGCGCCGGCACCGAACCTGCGCACCGAGCCGTCGATCTGGGTGGCTCCGGCGCGTGCGGCGATGACGGTGTTCGCGACACCGAGGCCGAGGTTCTCGTGACCGTGGAAGCCCGACCGTCGCCTCGCCACCGATCTCGGCGACCATCGCGGACACCCGGTCGGCGACCGCCTCCATGATCAGCGCGCCGGCGGAGTCGACGACGTACACGCACTGGCAGCCGGCGTCGACCATGATCCGCGCCTGCTTCGCCAGCGCCTCGGGCGGCTGGGTGTGGCTCATCATCAGGAAGCCGACGGTCTCCAGCCCGAGCTCGCGGGCGAGCCCGAAGTGCTGCTGCGAGGTGTCGGCCTCCGTGCAGTGCGTGGCGATCCGGCAGATCTCCGCGCCGTTGCCCTGGGCTGAACGGATGTCGTCCTTCGTACCGACGCCGGGGAGCATCAGGAAGGCGATGCGGGCGCGGGTCGCCGTCTCGGCGGCCAGCTTGATCAGGTCCTGCTCGGGTGTCGCGGAGAAGCCGTAGTTGAACGACGATCCGCCGAGGCCGTCGCCGTGGGCCACCTCGATGACCGGGATGCCGGCCGCGTCGAGCGCGCCCACGATGTCGCGCACCTCCTGGGCCACGAACTGGTGACGCTTGTGGTGCGAGCCGTCGCGGAGGCAGGTGTCCGTCAGCCGGAGGTCGAGGCCGCTCTCCGGGTCGGTGTCCGACCAGGTGCGGGCCAGCGTGTTGATGTCACTCATCGGGCCATCTCCCCATTCATGTGCGCTGCAATGGACTCGCCGACCTGGGTGGCCGCGGCGGTCATGATGTCCAGGTTCCCCGCGTACGGCGGCAGGTAGTCGCCGGCACCCTCGACCTCGACGAAGATGCTGACCTTCGTCATGTCCATCGTGGCCGCGGAGGCGTCGTTGAACTGGGCGTCCTGGAGCAGCCGGTAGCCCGGCACGTACTCCTGGACCTGCTCGACCATCTTCACGACCGACTCGGAGATCGCGTCGCGGTCGGCGTCCGGAGACACGGCGCAGAAGATGGTGTCGCGCATGATCATCGGCGGGTCAGCGGGGTTGAGGATGATGATCGCCTTGCCACGCTCGGCGCCACCGATCGTCTCCACGCCGGCGGCGGTCGTGCGGGTGAACTCGTCGATGTTCGCTCGAGTGCCGGGCCCGGCGGATGCGCTGGAGACCGAGGCGACGATCTCGGCGTACGGAACCTGCGTCACTCGCGAGACCGCGTGCACCATCGGGATGGTGGCCTGCCCGCCGCAGGTGATCATGTTGACGTTGTCGGCGCCCAGGTGCTCTTCACCGTTGACCGGCGGGATGACCGCGGGCCCCACGGCGGCCGGGGTCAGGTCGATCGCCCGGATACCGGCCTCGGCGTAGCGGGGCGCGTACTCGCGGTGGACGTACGCCGACGTCGCCTCGAAGATCAGCTCGGGCAGCTCGTCCTGCTTGAGCAGCCAGTCGACCCCCTCGTGCGACGCCTCGACGCCGCGCTGACGAGCCAGCTCGAGGCCGTCCGAGGACGGATCGACGCCGATCATCCAGCGCGGCTCGATCACGTCGCTGCGCAGCAGCTTGTACAGCAGGTCGGTGCCGATGTTGCCCGGTCCGACGATGGCCGCGGTGACCTTGCGGGTCATCACATCTCCCCTACTCGGTGAAGGACAGCCGCACGCTGCCCAGGTGGGTGAACACTGCTTCGAAGTCGTCCCCAGCATGTGCGTCGATGGCCCGGTGGACGCTGCCCGGCATGATCACGTGGCCCGCCTCGAGCGTGACGCCGAACGACGCGACCTTGCGCGCGAGCCAGGCGACCGCGGTGACCGGGTCACCGAGCACGGCGTCCGACCGCCCGGACGCGACCTCCTCGCCGTTGCAGAGCAGCTTGGCCTCGATCTTGGTCAGATCGACGCTGGCGGGGTCGACGCGTGCCGAGCCGAGGACGAAGCCAGCGCTGGACGCGTTGTCCGCGATGGTGTCGGCGATCTTGATGTTCCAGTCGGTGATGCGCGAGTCGATCAGCTCGATGGACGCGGTGACATGGTCGGTGCAGGCGAGGACGTCGTCCTCGGTGCACCCCTCGCCCGGAAGGGTCCGGCCGAGCACGAATGCGACCTCGACCTCCACCCGCGGCATGCAGTAGCGGCCCACGCTGACCGGGCTGTCGGAGAAGACCTCCATGTCGGAGAGCAGGTGACCGTAGTCAGGCTCGTCGACGTTCATCATCTCCTGCATCGCCTTCGAGGAGAGCCCCACCTTGTGGCCGCGCACGGACGCTCCGCCCTCGAGCCGGTCGGCGATGTTCAGCAGCTGGATCGTGTAGGAGTCGACGACGTCGAGGTCGGGCCAGGTGTCGCGGAGCGGCGGGACCGGTGCTCGGTCACGCTCGGCGGTCGCCAGCGTCTGGGCGACGACCTGTCGCACCTCGTCGGAGAGCATGGCAGCATACTAGAACCTGTTACAGTTTTGCGGAAGGCAGCCCCCACCCCGGAGGTCCGATGAAAGAGACGTGTGACGTCGTCGTCGTGGGCGCCGGTGGCGCCGGGATGACCGCCGCACTCGCGGCTGCGAACCACGGGCTGGACACCGTCCTGATCGAGAAGAGCGAGTTCTTCGGCGGGTCGACGGCACGGTCCGGCGGCGGCGTGTGGATCCCCGGCAACCGAGCCCTGCGCGACGCCGGACAGGTCGATCCGGACGACGCCGAGGAGGCCAAGCGCTACCTCGAGGACATCGTCGGCGACGTGGTCCCGAAGGAGCGCCGTAACACCTTCCTCGACCGCGGGCCCGAGGTCATGGACTTCATCCTCGACAAGACACCTGTGCAGTTCACCTGGGTTCCCGAGTACGCGGACTACCTGCCCGAGCGGCCCGGCGGCCGGCCGCGTGGACGCACCGTCGAACCGGTGCCCATGGACGGCCGGATCATCGGCGCCGAGCTGGAGCGACTGCACCCGCCCTACTCGAAGGCGCCGGCGAACCTGATCATCACCCAGGCCGACTTCCGCAAGATCAGCCTCGGGCCGCTGCGCACCCTCCGGGGTGTCCGCACCATGTTCCGCGTGCTGTTCAACAAGATGGTCAGCACGTTCCGCGGCCGGCGGATGTACGCGATGGGCAACGCGCTCACGATCAGCCTGCGCAAGGCCCTCATGGATGCCGACGTCCCCGTCTACTACGACACCCCGCTGACCGGGCTCGTCGTCGAGGGCGGCCGGGTGGTCGGCGTCCGCGCCGAGCAGGAGGGATCTGAGGTCGTCATCCGCGCCCGTCGTGGCGTCATCCTCGGGTCCGGCGGCTTCGAGAAGTCGGATGCCCTGCGGGAGAAGTACCTGCCGTCTCCCACCGAGGCTGAGTGGAGCACCGCGGCCGCCAGCAACACCGGCGCGGGCATCGAGGCCGGCATCGCCGTCGGCGCCGCGGTCGACCTGATGGACGACGCCTGGTGGGGCCCGACGATCCCGCTCCCGCGAGGCCCGTGGTTCTGCCTCGCGGAGCGCAACCTCCCCGGCTCCATCATCGTGAACGCCGCGGGCCAGCGGTTCATGAACGAGGCGCTGCCGTACGTGGAGGCGACGCACGCGATCTACGCGGGCGAGGCCACCGGGGTCTCCCACGTCCCCGCGTGGATGATCCTGGACCAGCGCTACCGCAACCGGTACCTCTTCGCCGGCCTCTCGCCGCGCCAGCCGTTCCCCGGCCGCTGGTACAAGTTCGGCACGGTCCGTCGTGCCGACACCCTCGCGGGCCTCGCCGCGAAGCTCGACATCCCGGCCGACGGCCTGGAGGAGACCGTGCGCCGGTTCAACGGCTTCGCCGAGTCCGGCGTCGATGAGGACTTCCACCGCGGCGAGAGCGCCTACGACCGCTACTACGCCGACCCCAAGGTCAAGCCGAACTCGTCGCTGCACTCCATCGACCAGGGACCGTTCTACGCGGTGAAGATCGTGCCGGGCGACCTCGGCACGAAGGGCGGCATCGTCACCGACGAGCGTGCACGGGCGCTGCGTCCGGACGGATCCGTGATCGAAGGCTTGTACGCCGCAGGCAACTGCTCGTCCGCCGTCATGGGACACACCTACGCCGGACCGGGCGCCACCATCGGGCCCGCCATCACGTTCGGCTACCTCGCCGCGGAGGACATCGCGCGCACTCGGAGCTACGAGAACGGCAAAGCCTGATGCCGATCGATCCTGACGTCGCCATCGGTGCCGAGGTCGGCACCCAGGAGTTCGCCTGGACGACCAGCGACGTGCTGCTCTACCACCTCGCCGTCGGCGCCGGATCGCGTCCGGGCGACAACCTCTCGGCCGATGCCCTGCGTTGGACACTCGACAGTGACGATGGAAAGCCACTCCAGGTGCTGCCGAGCTTCGCCGTGGTGGCGCCGACGTTCCACGCCACCGAGCCGCCGAGCCTCGACCTGCCCGGCTGCGACCTCAACCTGGCCCAGGTCGTGCACGGTGCCCAGGAAGTCCACGTCAGCGGGCCGTTGCCGTCGTCCGGCTCGGCAAGACTCACGACCCGCATCACCGACATCTGGGACAAGGGCAAGGCCGCCGTGATCTGGCAGGAGGGCGTGGCCACCGGTCCGGACGACACCGAGCTGTGGCGCGTCCGGTCCTCGATCTTCGTCAAGGACGAGGGCGGCTGGGGTGGCGACCGGGGTGACAGCAGCGAGGTCGTCGTGCCCGACCGAGCGCCAGATGCCTTTACGACCTACACCGTGACGCCGCAGCAGGCGTTGCTCTACCGGCTCTGCGGCGACCGCAACCCCCTGCACGTCGACCCGCAGTTCGCGAAGGCTGCCGGCTTCCCGGCGCCGATCCTGCACGGGCTGTGCACGTACGCGATCGTGCTGCGCGAGGTCACGGACCTCCTGCTCGGCGGGGACGCCACCGCGGTCGGCGGCTTCAGTGCGAGGTTCGCCGGGGTCGTCTTCCCGGGCGAGACGCTCTCGCTGAGCGCCTGGGACGAGCCCGACGGCATCGTGGTGACCACGACCGTCGGCGACGATGCCCGACCTGCGCTGGCCGATTGCGTCGTGACGAGGTCCTAGGCTCGGCCTCGTGGAGAGCCAGAACATCCCCGACCCCGGTGGTTCGCCGAACGCCCGCACGGTCGAGTCCTACGAAGAGATCGCCGACGACTACGCCCGAGAGACGGCCGGCGGCGGTGTCCTGACCTTCGCTCTCGAGCGCCTGGCCGAGACGGTTCCGGACGCACATGTCCTCGAGATCGGCTCAGGACCGGGGTGGGACGCCGACATCCTCGAGGAGTCCGGGCTCACGGTTCGCCGCACCGACGTCACCCAGGCCTTCATCGAGCTCCAGCGCCGCCGTGGCAAGGAGATCGAGCAGCTCGACGTGATCAACGACGACCTCGGCGGTCCCTACGACGCCGTCGTCACGCTCCACGTCCTCCAGCACGTGGAGCCCGACGATCTCCCTGCCGTGCTGACGAAGGTGGCCGGTGCCTTGCGACCGGGCGGCCGGTTCCTCGTCTCGATCCCGCTCGGGGAGGGCGCCGGCTGGGAGGTCGGCGAGTCCGGCAGTCCCTACTACCGGGCACTCCGGTCCGAGGCGGAGTTCGTCGCCGCGCTGGCGCAGGCGGGGCTCGAGACAGAGTGGACCGAACGGGGAGTGGAGGACGAGGAGACCGGCTGGCTCTGCGTGCTGGCCCGGCTGCGCTAGGTGAGCTCCTCGACCAGCCCGACGATCACGCCGCCGGGGCCGCGGACGTACCCGTAGCGGTAGACCTCCCCGAACTCGACGATCTCGCCCACGAGCTCGGCGCCGTGGGGACGAAGGCGCTCCACGTTCTCGTCGACCGAGTCGATGACGAAGGCGAGGCGAGGGATCCCGGGGGTGTTGACCGGCTCCGTCGTCACCCCCTTCGTGGCCGCCGGCGCGTGGAACGTCGACAGCTCGACCCGGCTGTGGCCGTCCGGAGTCTTCAGCATGGCGATGTCCGCTCGGACGCCCTCCTCGCCGATGAGCTTGTCCGCGGCGTCTCCCTCGACGGTGGCCTGGCCCTCCAGCTCCAGGCCCAGCTCGACGAAGAACGCGATTGCCGCCTGGAGGTCCTCGACCACGATGCCGGCATGATCCATCCGCTTGACGCTCATGCGGCGACCTCGTAACGCATCAGGACGACGCCGTGGTCGAACCCCGTGGCCTCGGCCAGCTTCAGGTCCTGACGGTCCTCGAACACGCGCGTGCCCTTGCCGCGCGACGCCGGGCAGACCAGCAGCCGGACCTCGTCGACGACGCCGGCGTCCATCAGGGAGTGCATGAGGTTCAGGCTCCCCCACAGCCAGATGTCCTTGCCGTCCTGCTCCTTGAGCTCGGTGATGGTGGCCACCGCGTCGCCCGTCACCGTGGCAGCGGGGAAGTCGCCCCAGGGAGCGTCGTCCAGCGTCGACGACGCGACGAACTTGGTGAGATTGTTGAGCTTCTCGCCCCACTCGCCCTGATCGGTGGCGGTCGGCCAGTAGTCCTTGTTCTGGTTGTAGGTGTTGGCGCCGAGGATCATCGTGTCGAGCGAGTCCATGAAACCCATCAGGCTCGCCTTGTACTCGCTCGTGTCCTCCTCGGTGAACGGCTCCGCCGTCACGAAGCTGAGCCCGCCATCCTCCTCCGCGGCGATGTTGTCGACGGTCACCCATTGCTGGACGATCAGTTTTCGCATGCTGTCAATCTCCTCATGTGTTGATGGTTGGCATGGTTTGGTCGTTCTTGCATCTGGGCGCGACGCAGCGCCGGGGTCAGACCGGCGGACACCAGCAGCGATGCGAGTGCGAGCAGCGTGATGGCGGCGCCTGGCTGGATGAGCTCGGCCAACGTGCCCGCCACGGCAGCTCCCAGGCCCTGGCACGTCACCCGCAGTGCCGACTCCGTGCCGAGGACCTGGCCGGAGAGCGTCGAGGGCACGAGCCGCACCAGGAGCTCTTGCTGACCCAGGGTGGCCGCGTATCCGATGCAGGCAGCGCCGGTGAGCAGGGTCGCGAGGAGCAGGCTCGGCTGCCAGAAGAACGCCAGGAACGGGGCCGCCAGGAGCAGGCGCAACCACCCGCCGGATCGGCGCCGCTGCGATGCGCTCATGAAGCGACCCGTCACGACGTCGCCGGCCAGCATGCCCAGCGCGCCGGCCACGAACAAGGGTGCGGCCGAGTCGCCGGCGAACGGCACGAACAAGGCTTCGCAGCCCGCCACCAGTCCGTTGGGAACGGACAGCGCGATCACGAGTGCCCTCGTCGAGGGCTGGCCCAGGAGTGCCTTGTTGCCTCGCCAGGTCTCGCCGATGCTGGTTCGGCTGGTGCGTCGCGGCGCATGCACGTCGATGCCGAACCGGGTGATCGGGACCGCGAGGGCCGCCAAGGTCGCGGAGACCCAGAAGACCTGGTTGACCGAGAGCACGTGCAGGAGGACGCCGCCTGTGGCGAATCCGACGATCTGCATGCCGCCGACGGAGACGTTCATGGCCGACCGGGCGAGCGCGTAGTCGTCCGCGGGAAGCACTTCCGACAGGAGTCCCCACCGCACGCCGCCGCCGATGGACATGACGAAGGCACCGGCCAGGACGATCGCCAGTCGCGATGCGGGCGCGAGATCGAAGAACGCCTGCGCGGCGAGCGTCGTCGCCATGATCGCCGAGACCGCGACCAGCACGGGACGCGGCGGTGACGTGTCGGCCGCGGACATCAGCGTGCTGGCACCGACGACGTGCACGAGGGAGGGGCCGAACATCGTGAGGGCGGTGAGAAGCGCCGACCCGGTCTGCGCGTACACGAGGGTGCCGAGGCTCAGGCTGGACATCGTCAGCGCGGCGACACCCAGGGCGTTGCCGGCCCAGAGCGACCCGAACTCACGGTGTCGAAACACGTCGACGTATCCCCTGGAAGCCATGACTCCAGTCTTGACACCTGACGACATATTCGTCCAATGCCAATCCTCGATGCGATCCATCGACGGATTCGATATGTCGCCGGTCAGCCGCCGAGGATGAGTCCGGATGTCGGCACGCCCGTGCCCGCCGTGACGAGGACGTGCCGGGCGTCCGCCACCTGGTTCACCGAGGTGCCACGCAGCTGACGCACCGCCTCGGCGATGCCGTTCATGCCGTGGATGTACGCCTCGCCCAGCTGTCCGCCGTGGGTGTTGAGCGGCAACGCGCCGTCGATCTCGATCGCGCCGTCGGCGATGAAGTCCTTCGCCTCGCCGCGGCCGCAGAAGCCGAGCTCCTCCAGCTGCATGAGGACGTACGGCGTGAAGTGGTCGTAGAGCACGGCGGTGTCGATGTCGGCCGGCGCCAGGCCGGACTGCCGCCACAGGTCGCGTCCGACGACGCCGATCTCGGGGATGCCGAGGTCCTCGCGGAAGTACGACGTCATGACGAACTGGTCGGCGGCGCTGCCCTGGGCCGCGGCCACGATCGGGACCGCGCCGGCCTGGAGGTCCTTCGCGCGCTCGGTCGAGGTGACGACGATGGCGACAGCTCCGTCGCTCTCCTGGCAGCAGTCCAGGAGCCGCAGCGGGTCGGCGATCATCCGGGAGGCCTGGTGGTCCTCGAGCGTGATCGGGCGCTCGTAGAAGAAGGCGTTCGGGTTGGTGGCCGCGTGCCGGCGGTCCGCCACCGCGACCCGGCCGAAGTCCTCCGACGTGGCGCCGTACTCGTGCATGTAGCGCCGGGCCTGCATGGCGACGGTGGCCGCGGGCGTCGACAGGCCGTAGGGATACGACCACGCGTTGTCCAGGCCGTTGGTGTTCGCCTGCGACGCCGCCGCAGCCTGCACCTGGCCGAAGCGGTGGCCGGACCGTTCGTTGAAGCCCCGGTAGGCCACGACGACATCGGCCATGCCGGTCGCGACCGCCATCGCGGCCTGCTGCACCGTCGCGCACGCGGCGCCGCCGCCGTAGTTGATCCGGCTGAAGAACCGCAGCTCGCCCATGCCGAGCTCACGGGCCAGCGCGATCTCGGCAGTCGAGTCCATCGTGAACGTGACCAGGCCGTCGACGTCGGACGTCGCGAGCCCCGCGTCCGCGAGTGCCGCGAGCGTCGCCTCCGCGGACAGCTGGAGCTCGGAACGACCCGACTCCTTCGAGAACTCGGTCGCCCCGATCCCGACGATCGACGCCGCGCCCTTGAAGTCGCTCATGGCAGCCTCACCTCGAGGCGGGCGTCGACGTGATGGCCGAGCGAGACCAGGCCGGTGACGTCGATCGTGGTCACCCCGTCGTTCTCGGACACCACGTTCCCGCTGAAGCGGAGGGTGTCGTACGGGTGCGCCGGAGCGCCGAGACGCAGGGCGCACGACAGGATCTGGGTCTGCGGGCCGGCCCAGTCCGTGACATAGCGGTGCACGAACCCGGTGGTCGTGAGGATGTTCAGGAAGATGTCCTTGCTGCCGTGCCCCTGCGCCAGGTCGCGGTCGTGGTGCACGTCCTGGAAGTCGCGCGTGGCCAGCGCCGTCGACACCACGAGGGTCGGCGTGATCGGGAGGTGCCAGACCGGGATGTCCGGTGCCGGCTCCGGCTCGTCGGCCGCCGCTCCTTGGGCCGCATCCCCGGCGGGCCGCCACTGCGCCAGGGTGACGTCGTCGTCGATCCGGTCGAACATCACCTCGACGGGGTCGCCGATCGCGACTCTGCCTTCTTCTGGGCCGGTGATCTCGCCGATCATCCGGACGCCCTCGTCGAGCTCGATCAGGGCGACGGTGAGCGGCAGCTGCTTGCCCGGGACCATGGGCGCGTGGTGGACGAGGAACGAGTGCACCCGGCCCTTGCCGGACGCCACGACGTGGCCGCGATCCATCGCATGGCAGGACGGGCACACCGGGCCGGGCGGGTGGCGGAGCAGGCCGCAGGAGTTGCACTTCTGGATCCGCAGCTCGCCCTTCGCGGTGCCCTCCCAGAAGAAGGCCGAGTCACGGTTGATCATCGGCCGCGACAGCTGGGTGCGATCCACCGTGGGTCGGCCGGTGCCGGGCTTGAACTTGAGGACCCGGAACTGCATGGTCGCGACTTCCTCCGGCGCATCCTCCGGGCCGACGGTCCAGGAGTTGCGGGTCGTGACGAAGTAGCCCTCGCCGACGGCCGTCTTCTTCGGGCCGACGACCTCCTCGAGCCGTGAGCTGATACGGACCCGTTCGCCGGGACGCAAGGTCCGGGCGTAGGTCTGGTCGCAGTTGGTGCCGAGCACCGATGTGTAGCCGGCGTCGTCGAGGGTCACCATCGTGTCCCAGAGCGGTTCGCCCGGCGGACGGTCCGGATGGAGCCCGGGCATCGTCCACACCTGGGCCATGGCCGGCGGTGCCTCGCAGTCCGGGCCAGGCCGCCACCGCGGGTTGGTGTCGCCGATCGCCTCGGTCCAGTGCCGGATCATCGGCTCGTTCACGGGGTCATGGCCCTCGCGAGCCGGAGCATAGCCGCGCGCTTTGATCTCCTCGACGCGCTTCGCGATCTCGTCCTCGGTCATCGCGGCACTCGCGGGAGGTCGAGGCCGAACATCGCGATCAGCTCACGCTGCACCTCGTTGACGCCGCCGCCGAAGCTGAGCACCAGGTTGCGCTTGCTGGTGTCGTCGAGGTACTCGGCCAGCTGGCCGGTCGCCGGATCGGCCGGGTCGCCGTACGAGGTGACCACGTCCATCAGCGCCAGCCCCAGCTTCTGCACCTCGTCACTGGCGAACACCTTCGACGTCGATGCATCGGCCACGGCTGCGCGGTCGGATGCCGGGGCCAGCGCGACCGCCCAGTTGAGCAGCTCGTTCACCCGGAACGACGCCGTGGCCCGAGCCAGGGTGTCGCGGACCCACGACACCTCCAGCACCGGGGTGCCGTCCGGGGCGACGCGGTCCTGCGCCCACTCGCGCACCATGTCGCGCAGCCCCTCGAGGCGACCGGCCGGGCCGAGCATGACGCGCTCGTGGTTGAGCTGGGTCGTGATCAGCTGCCAGCCGCGGTTCTCCTCGCCGACGAGCATGTCGACCGGCACGCGCACGTCGTTGTAGTACGTCGCGTTCGTGTGGTGGGACCCGTCGCTCGTGACGATCGGCGTCGAGGAGTAGCCGGGGTCGCGGGTGTCGACGATGAGCACCGAGATGCCGCGGTGCGGGGACGCATCGGGGTCGGTGCGCACGGCCAGCCAGACGTAGTCGGCGGCGTGACCGCCGGTGGTCCACATCTTCTGACCGTTCACGACGTAGTGGTCGCCGTCGCGCCGGGCGCTGGTGCGCATCGACGCGAGGTCGGTGCCGGCGTCGGGCTCGCTGTAGCCGATCGCGAAGTGCACGTTGCCCGTCACGATGTCGGCGAGGAACATGTCCTTCTGCTTCTCGGTGCCGTAGGCCTGGAGCGTCGGGCCGACGGTCTGCAGGGTCACCGCCGGCAGGTGGACGTCCGCCCGCGACGCCTCGTTGACGAAGGCCTGCTGCTCGACGCTTCCGCGCCCCTGGCCGCCGTACTCGGTGGGCCAGCCGACGCCCAGCCAGTTGTCCGCGCCCATCTGCTTGATGATCCGGTGGTACGCGGGCCCGTGCCGGTCGGTGCGCATCTCGTCGTGGTCCGAGTCGGAGACCAGGCCGGTGAGGTAGTCACGAGCCTCCTGCTTGAAGGCGCGCACCTCCTCGGTGAGCTCGGCGTTCTTGCCCGCGGTCTCCGTGATCGGCACGTTGGCCAGGGCCGACGGACCACCCAGGTGTCGGCTGACGTCCCGCACGCGGGAGAAGTAGCGCGCCATCGGGTAGGTGATGTCGACGCCCATGCCGCCGTGGAGGTGCTGGCAGGTCTGCATGACGCTCGACGCCCGGTCGGCGAACCAGTGGGCAGCGACCGCCAGGTCGTCGGCGGGCGGATCGCCGGCGTCGAGGCGGCGCACGACCTCGCCCGCGGTGAGGGTGAACGTCCGGGACGCGATGTAGACGTCGGCGATCTGCTGGGCGACGGCCTGGAACTCCGCCAGCACGCGCCCGAACTGGCGCCGGTCGCGGATGTAGCCGGCGGTCAGGTCGCGGGCCCCTTCGACCACTCCTGCGCCGTAGGCGGCCAGGCCGGCGATGGCATGGCTGCGCACCACGTCGGCATCGAGCAGTCCGACGACCGGTGCCGACCTGAACGTGTACGTCGCCTCGGTCGCCCCGCGCGACGTGCCGGTGTCGACGCGGCTCACGCCCGAGCCGTGGGGATCGACGAGTGCGACCGCCGACGAGCCGTCGGCCGCGGTCGCGGAGACGAGCAAAAGCGTCGTCCCGTCGAGGACCGGCACACCGATCTTGGTGCCGCTGACGCCCTGATCGTCAAGACGTCGTCGCCGCGGTGCGCGGCAACGCCGCACCGGGCTCGTCGAGCGCCGGCGCGAGCAACAGCTCGCCGGCGAGCACCTTCGGGACCAGGTCGGCCTGCAGGTCGTCGGAACCAGACCGGACGAGCGGCAGCAACCCGCAGGCCAGCGTCTCCCAGACGGGAAGCTCTGCCGCGCGTCGACCCACCTCGTGCAGCAGGACGGCGACCTCGACCATGCCGAGACCTTCGCCGCCGAGCTTCTCCGGAGCGGCCAGCGACAGCAGCCCGGCCTCCTGAAGAGCGCGCCATGATCCGTCGCCCCGGTCGAGCACGTCGCCGATGACCGAGCGCACCTCGTCGAGCACTCCGTCAAGCTCTGGGTCCACGCAGATCTCTCCTTCGAGTGGCGTACGTCCGCTCAGAAACTATAACGTGTTCTAATCGTGTGGAGGCCAGCCAGAGGAGTACCCGTGCGAAGTCAGGTACGTCGGTCTCTCGGTGCGTTGCGGCACCTCGTGCCCGACCTCTCGGACATGGATCTGTTCGACCTGCCACCCGTCGACCTGCCCGAGGGACGCTGGCTGGAGCTCCCCCGGCGCGGCCGCACCTGGCTCACCGACGTGCCCGGGCCGACCCCTGACGCGCCGGCGATCGTGCTCCTGCACGCCGTCGGCTGCACCGGGCAGCTGACCTGGTTCCCGCTGATCCCACACCTGGCGGAGCGCTACCGGGTGATCACCTTCGACCAGCGGTGGCACGGCTGCGGCATCACGTCCGAACGGTTCCTGGTCTCGGACTGCGCCGACGACGTGGCCGCCGTGATCGACGAGCTGGGCCTCGACCGCCCGATCATCGCCGGCTACTCGATGGGTTCCGTCGTCGCGCAACGCGTGTGGCGCCAGCATCCCGACGTCGTGGGCGGACTCATCCTCGCCGCCACGACCGACCACTTCCGCACCAACGGTCGCGAACGCATCTTCCACGCAGGCATGGAGCTGGGCATGGGCCTCACCGCGACGCTGTCGCGGTCCCGCGTCGTCAGCCGTGCCGGCGTGGCTGCCGTGGAGGCGATCGACCGCGACACGTCCGACACCGCCCGATGGGCGCTGAACGAGTTCCGCTCGACCAGCGCGTGGGCGGTCGGCCAGGCCGTGGCGTCCCTGGGCCGCCACCACTCGACCCCGTGGCTGTCGAGCATCGACGTGCCGACCGCGGTCGTCGTCACCACGCGCGACCACGTGCTTCCCACGGCGCGTCAGCTCGAGCTGGCCGCCAAGATCCCCGGCGCCACGGTGCACGAGGCCGAGTGCGGACACGCGGGATGCGTCCTGGAGCACCAGGCCTTCGTGCCGACCTTCCTCGAGGCCGCCCACGCCACCGTGGCGCGGATGATCGACCGGACGTCCGTACGGCAGGGCTAGGTTCGGACCGTGACCAAGCGCAACAGCGGAGACTCGGTGGAGACCAACATCGTTGCACCTCCCGATCGTGTGTACGACCTGATCTCAGACATCACACGGATGGGTGAATGGAGCCCCGAGTGCGTCCGCGCCGAGTGGACCGACGGGGCCACTGGGCCAGCCGAGGGCGCCCGCTTCAAGGCCTGGAACAAGGGTGGGCGCGGTCCGGCCTGGTTCAACAAGCCCGAAGTGAGGGTGGCAGACCGGGGTCGTGAGTTCGCGTTCAACCGACAGGGGTTCGCGATCGGCTCATACACCTGGCGCTATCGGCTGGAGCCCACCGCGGACGGCACCCGGGTGACCGAGTCGTACGAGGCAGAACGTCCGGTGCCGAAGGCGATGAACTGGTTGACCGAGAAGTGGACCGGCAGCTCTGATCGGGATGCGGACCTCCGCCGCGGCATGGAAACCACACTGGCCCGGCTGAAGGAAGCAGCCGAGACAGGCTGATCTCAGTCGCCGTCGAGCACTGCGGCCTTCATGGCCTCGAGCTCGGCCTGGAACTGATCCGCCAGGTCCCACACGCGCGGCATCAGCTCGCGGCACGCGATGGCGCCGATGTGCATCTGCCCGTTGTTGCTCATCACCGTGAGGTTCAGTCCGGCGCCATGGAAGACCGGCCCGAGCGGGTAGAGCGCGTCGATGCGAGCGCCCATGAAGTACAACGGGACCGGCGGTCCGGGGACGTTCGAGATGACGAGGTTGTGGATGACCGGACCACGCTCGGCGAGGCGGAGGTCGGACACCATGCGGACGGCCAGGCCGAAGGTGCGTGGGGCCGCGAAGTCGGCCCACTCCTGCAGGGTGTCGGCCGGGACCGCCTTGTGGTGGTCCTTGGCGTTCGCGTTCGCCACGGACATCGCGGTGATCCGCTCGTGTGGATCCTCGATGTCGGTGCCGAGCTTGCAGAAGATCGTCGACACCTTGTTGCGTCCACTCGTCCGCTTGGACTGGCCGTGCACCGAGACGGGAACGCTGGCGAGCAGCGACGTCTCGGGCAGCTCGCCGCGGTCCTGCAGGTAGCGGCGGAGGGCGCCGCCGCTGAGGGCCAGCACCACGTCGTTGACGGTGGCCCCGGGGACCGCGTTCTTGATCGCCTTGATGTCGTCCAGCGAGATGTCGGTGAAGGCGATGGATCGGTGGCCGGTGATCGTTCCGTTGAACGACGTGCGCGGGGCGGTGAGTGGGGCGGCCATCGCGGTGCCCTCCCGCGCCCGGCTGACGGTCGCTGCGACCGTGCGAACCGTCGGCGCGACCAGCTTGGCCAGCTGCCACGGCTTGGCCACGGTCGAGGCCAGCCCGCGCCCGACCAGCTCGAGGTCGGACGGCACCCGGTGACTCGCGGACGCACTCGGGTCGTCACCGCTGTCCAGCGGCGGCGCGTCGGGCTCGAGGCTGCAGAGGTACGAGATCATGTTCGATCCCGAGACCCCGTCGACGGACGAGTGGTGCATCTTCGAGAAGACCGCGAGCTGGCCGCTGGCCAGGCCCTCGATCACGTACATCTCCCAGAGCGGTCTGGAGCGGTCCAGCGGGATGCCCGCGAGGTGCCCAGCGACCTCGGAGAGCTCACGCTCCCCACCCGGCGCCGGCACGGCGAGCCGGTGGACGTGCCGGTCGATGTCGAACTCCTCGTCGACGACCCACAGCGGGAAGTCGATCCGGCCCGGGACCAGCTTGAGCTTGCGGTTGAACATCGCGACGCCCGAGACGCGGTTGGAGAGCTCCTTCTTGAACTGCTCGAAGTCGTAGCCGCCGGGGATCGTCTCCGGGTCGACCATGATCAGTCCGCAGACGTGCATCAGCTGGGCGCCGCTCTCCAGGTACAGGAAGCTGGCGTCGAGCCCGCTGAGTCGATCCATGAAAGTATCCTAGCGTCGCCTAGAACATGTTCTACCTGTCCGAGGAACTGAGCAAGAGTGAGGAGCCCACATTGTCGCGGGGGTTTGCTCGTCGCCAGCTCACCCTGGCCGCGCTGGCGCTGAACGCGGTTCGGCCGCCGCCCGGCCGGTGGGTCGGCATCCCTGCGTTCGCCTTCGGCTGGCCCGTGAGCGAGCTGGCCCCGCACCTGCTGACCGCCGCCATCGCCGACACCGCTGCCGAGCTGACCGTGCGGCGACGCACGTCTGCACCGTCGAAGACGGGCCTGGTCGCGGCAGCCGCTGCAGCCGGACTGCTCGGTTACGCCATCGCCGGCGCGCGGCGGCTCGGCACCGAGCTCGACGAAGCACTTCAACAGAGCATCGGCGAGGACTACCTGACCACCCTGGACCTGCCAGGACCGGTCGACCTGAAGCTGCCGCGCGGATCGGTCGCCCAGCCGTTCCGCTTCCGCAAGAAGGACGTCGAGAAGCTCCGCCACATCCCGTACACCGAGGGCGGACGCCGGGCCCGGCTGGACATCTACCGGCCCAAGAAGGATCGGCACAGCGACACGGACCTCAAGGGCGCGCCGGTGCTGATCCAGATCCACGGCGGCGGCTGGACCATCGGCACCAAGGGTCAGCAGGGGTTGCTCCTGATGAACCGGATGGCCCAGCAGGGCTGGATCTGCGTCGCCTCCAACTACCGGCTCGCCCCCAAGCACACCTTCCCCACCCAGATCGTCGACGTGAAGCGAGCCATCGCCTGGGTCCACGAGAACATCGCCGACTACGGCGGCGACCCGTCGTACATCGCGATCACCGGCGGATCCGCTGGCGGTCACCTCGCCGCCCTGGCCGCGCTCACTCCCGGCAAGGCGGAGTACCAGCCCGGCTTCGAGGACTCGGACACGTCGATCTCCGCGTGCGTCTCCTTCTACGGCATCTACGACCTGGCCGGCCTGACCGAGACCCAGGCATCCGTCGACATGCGCGATCGCTTCCTGGGCCCGTGGGTGTTCAAGAAGAACCCCGAGACCGATCTCGACGACTTCGTCCAGGCCTCGCCGCTGAGCCACGTCGACGAGCACACGCCGGACTTCTTCGTGATCCACGGGGCCAACGACACCCTGGCGCCGGTCGACCAGGCGCGCTCCTTCGTCGACGCCCTCCGGGAGTGGTCGGACGCAACCGTGACGTACGCCGAAGTCCCTGGCGCACAGCACGCCTTCGACGTCTTCTCGTCGATCCGCAGTCAGCACACCATCGGCGCCGTGCAGCGCTGGCTGCAGTGGCACCGGGCCAGGGATCAGAACTCCTCGCGTAGCTCCTCCTGAAACATTCCGCGCACCCGCCGAACCGTTGACCTGCACACCATCCAGCGCTATGTTCCAAGTTGTCTGACAACTTTGCGGTCAGCGGGAAGCAGGAGGAGCGATGGCGGACAATTCACGGGCCGTTGGTTCGGTCACCTACCAAGAGGCCGGCGAGGGGTACTTCGAGAAACGGAAGCTCCGCCGCCACGCCGCCTTCTGGTCCTTGTGGGCACTGGGCGTCGGCGCCGTCATCTCCGGCGACTTCTACGGCTGGAACCTCGGCATCGACGCCGGCGGCTTCGGCGGACTGCTGATCGCCGGGATCGTCATCACGATCATGTATTACGGGCTGTGCTTCAGCATCTCCGAGATGTCGCCCGCGCTGCCACACACCGGCGGCGCCTACTCGTTCTCCCGGTCCACCATGGGTCCGTGGGGTGGCTTCATCACCGGCCTGGCCGAGAACATGGAGTACGTCATCACGCCAGCGGTGGTCGTGGGAGCGATGGGGTTCCTGTCACACGACATCGTCGTCGACCTGACCGGCGCCGACGGCAACTGGAACAGCGTCGTGGTCTGGTGGCTGCTGTACTACATCATCTTCGTCGGGATCAACATCCTGGGCATCGAGATCACCATGCGCTTCACCGTGGTGATCACCGTGCTGGCGCTCGGCATCCTCGCGTTCTTCTTCGTGGCCGTGCTCGCCAAGGGCTCCTTCGACAGCAGCCTGCTCACGAACATCAAGCCCGATGAGGGCGGCAGCGATTTCCTGCCGCACGGGATCGCGGGGATCTTCCCGGCCTTGCCGTTTGCCATCTGGTTCTACCTCGCGATCGAGGAGCTGCCGTTGGCCGCCGAGGAGTCGCACGATCCCGCGCGCGACATTCCCCGCGCGACCATGTGGGGACTCACGACGCTGATGCTGTTCGCCATCGGGACCCTGTTCCTGAACACCGGCGTCGGTGGCGGTGCGAAGGACATCGGAACCTCGGCGACTCCGTTGTTCGACGGGTTCAAGGCGGTGTTCGGCGAAGGCACTGGCGCGACCGTCCTCGCGCTGATCGGGTTGATCGGGCTGATCGCCAGCTTCTTCACGATCATCTATGCCTACGGCCGCAACACGTACTCGCTGTCCCGTGCGGGCTACTTCCCGCAGGCCCTGTCGATCACCCATCCGACGAGGCACACGCCCTATGTCGCACTCATTGCGGGCGGGGTGGTCGGGTATGCCCTCACGCTGCTCATCTACTTCCTCGGAAAGGCCGAGGGGCAGCTTGCGGGCCAGATCGTCGGTGCGCTGCTCTACATGGCCGTGTTCGGCGCGGTGATCTCCTATTTCATGCAGTGCCTGGCATTCGTCATGCTGCGCCGCAAGCTGCCGGACATCGCCCGCCCGTACCGGAGCCCCGTGGGTATCCCGGGCGCCGTGGTCGCCGGGGCGATCGCCCTGGTCGCGCTCGTCTCACTGTTCCTGAACGATGACTACCGTCCGGGCGTGTACGGCACCCTGATCTACTTCCTGCTCGGACTCGCCTACTTCGCGATCCGAGGCCGGCACAAGCTGGTGCTGTCGCCTGAGGAGGAGTTCGCCATGACACGCGGCCAGCACGGTGCGAATCTCCAGACAGAGGGTTACGGAACGACGTCCGTCACCGAGATCACGGCGGGCGATTCCCCGCCTCGGTCACCCTGACCGGACCTGCGGGGAGGATCGCCGCCCGATCCTCCCCGCAGCCCGTACCGCCCACCGCTGTGCCGCCACGTGAGGGGGAGTCGTGTCTCTCGTCCTAGGAGTCGACGTCGGCTCGCAGAGCATCAAGGCGGTTCTCGTCGACGAGAGTGGCGACGTCGTCTCGTCCGGCTCGGCGCCGCTCACCATGGTGCACGAGCACGACGGCTGGGCCGACCAGGATCCGGCGACGTACGGCACCGCCTTGCGCGACGCCGTGCGGATGGCGACCGAGGGCATCGAGGCGGAACGCATCGTGGCCATGGGCCTGGGCAGCCAGGTCGACGGCGTCGTGGCCTGTGATGCCGACGGCACACCGCTGCGCTCGTCGATCATCTGGCTCGACAAGCGGGCCACCGAGCAGTGCGACCGACTGGTCTCCGCGGTGGGGTCCGAACGGCTCGGCGAGCTCACCGGACTGGTCGCCGACGCGTCGCACAGTGCACCGAAGATGATGTGGATCCGCGAGAACGAGCCGGACGTCTGGCAGCGCGCGGCCATGCTCGCACCGGTCGGGTCGTACGTGCTGCACCACCTCACGGGCTCACACGCGCAGGACGCCGCGAACGCGTCGTCGACGATGGTCTACGACGTCACCAAAGGTGACTTCGACACCGAGCTCTGCGAAGCCGCCGGCCTCGACCCGGCCATGCTGCCGCCGGTCCGGCCCTCCACGGAGGTGGTCGGCACCCTGCTGCCCGACGTCGCTGCCGAGCTCGGCCTGCCGGCCACGTGCAAGGTGGTCGTCGGTACGGGAGACGAGCACGCAGCGTCGGTCGGAGCCGGCGCCATCGAGCCGGGCGTCATCGTCGACGTCACCGGAACGGCGGAGCCGGTCACGACGGTCGGTGACGAACCCGTCCGCGATCCGCTCGGCGTGGTGGAGACGCACGGCCATGCAGTCCCAGGCACATGGCTGATCGAGAATCCCGGCTTCGTCAGCGGCGGCAGCACGCTGTGGCTCGCGAACGGGTTGCTCGGCGTCCCACAGGCCGACATCTTCTCGAGAGCGCGGGAGGCGCCACCGGCCAGCGACGGCGTGCTGTTCCTGCCTGCGCTCTCCGGGTCGACCGCGCCGCGGTGGAACGACGCCATGCGTGGCGCCTTCCTCGGCCTCGGCATGAACCACACCTCGGCCCACGTCGCGCGCGCGGTGCTCGAGGGGTGTGCGTACGCGCTCCGCGACATCGTCGACCGGCTCGACGCCCTGGGTCTCGGTCACGGTGAGGTCCGGATCGTCGGTGGCGGTGCCCGTGACGACCTGTGGGCGTCGATCAAGGCCGATGTGCTCGGACGGCCGGTACGCCGCGTCCTGTCCGAGGAGGCCACCGCGGTCGGTGCGGCCATGGTCGCCGGTGTCGGTGCCGGGGTGTTCGCGAGCTTCGCGGAGGCATCGGTCGCCGTCCAGCTGGACTCGAGCACCATCGACCCCGACCCCGTCGCGCAGCAGGGCTACACCGAGGCGTACGGCCGATACCGTGCCGCCTTCGACGCCGTCGAGTCAGCGCTGGCCACATGACCGCCATCCCCGAACCGAACGCGATCCTCGCGTCACTCCGCGACAGCGGCCATGCCGACCTGCCAGCTGTGGACATCCGCATCGGTGCCTCGGTGCTGGACGACGCGATCAAGGACGCGTCCAGCAGCTTCAGCGACCCGGTGATCCTCAGCGACGGCGGGCCGTACCGCACGCCGGCGGGACCGGTCGTCGATCGGCTCGCCGAACAGCTCGGCGACTGCCCGGTCATCCAGCTCGGCACGGGCACGGTGCGCGCCGACGAGGAGACCGTCGAGCGCGCGGTGGCCGAGGTCGGCCACGACCGATTGGTGGTCTCGGTGGGCGCGGGCACGCTCACCGACATCGCGAAGGTCACCGCGCAACGCACCGGCAGCCACCTCGTCGCGGTCCAGACCGCCTGCAGCATCAACGGTTTCATCGCCGACCGCAGCGTCCTCGTCATCGCCGGGGCGAAACGCACCGTCGTCTCGCGGTGGCCGGACAAGCTCATTGCCGACTCCGACATCCTGACCGCGGCACCAGCCGGCTTGAATCTCGCCGGGGTGGGCGACCTGTCCACGGTCCCCAACGCGGTCGCCGAGTGGCAGCTCGCGGCGGCCCTCGGCCACGGCCCTGCCTACGACGCCGCGGTCGTCGAGCCGGTCCTCGCCGCGATGCCCGCCCTGCCGTCACTCGCCAAGGCCGCTCACGACGCCGAGCCGGACGGACTCGCCGACCTGGCCCGGCTGCTGGCGGGAAGCGGGCTCTCGATGGGCATCGTCGGCTCGACGGCGCCCGCATCCGGCAGTGAGCACGCCGTCTCGCACCTCCTGGAGATGGCATTCGCCCATCGGCCAGGACCTGCCGCGCCGCACGGCATGCAGGTGACCGTGGCGACGCGGCTCGCGCTGCGGGTCTGGCAGCTGGTCGATCGCACGATCAGGTCGGCGCGGACGCAGGTCCGGGTGGCCGACGAGGCGACGAGTCGGGACGCGGTGGAGCACGCCTTCATCGAGCTCGGCGCGAAGACGGTCGAGGAGTGCTGGACGGGCTACTCGGCGAAACGCAGCTGGCTGCTCGCGCACCAGGCGGATGTCGAGGCGATGGTCGCCGACTGGGACGCATTCACGCGGACGCTGGCGCTGCCGACGCCGGAGCAGTTCGACGAGGTGAGCCACGCGAGCGGGCTTCCCATCCGTGCCGGAGACCTTGGCCCCGGCTACGACGACGACCTGCTGTTCTGGGCGCTGCGAAGCTCCCACCTGCTGCGCGAACGGATGTCGATCGTGGATGTCGCCGATGTGCTCGGGGTCTGGTCGGACGAGACGGCGCGGTCGATCATCGCCGACGCCGAAGAGGGATGAAGGAGGACTTGTGGCTCATTTCGTGTTCATGCTGACCCATGGCGACCGGACCGTCGAGGACGCGGCGGCGATCGTGCCGACGCTGGCCGACACCGGGTTGAGGTACATCGGGTTCAAGGACGTCGGGGCCGACCTGGCCCGGCAACGTGAGGTGACCTCGATCGCCCATGACGTCGGGTTCGAGGTGATGCTCGAAGTCGTGTCGACCACCAAGGAGGCCGAGCTGGCGTCGTTGCAGACGGCGGCTGAGGCGGGCGTCGACTGGGTGCTCGGCGGCACCCACGGTGCCGACACGGCCGGCCTGCTTCCCGATCACGTGAAGTACTGCCCGTTCCCCGGCCAGGTCGTCGACCACCCCAGCGTCCTGCTCGGCACGATCGACGAGATCGCCGACGACGCGGAGCAGCTGACCGGGCTCGACCACGTCGCGGGCCTGGACCTGCTGGCCTATCGTCACCCGACCGCCGACATCCTCGAGCTGATCCGTGCGGTGGTCCAGCGGTCGAGCGGCCCGGTGATCGTCGCGGGATCGATCGCGAGCATCGACCGGGCCATCGCGGTGGGCGAGGCCGGTGCGTGGGGCTACACGATCGGCAGCGCGATCTTCGACGGCCTGCTGCCGGGGGCTCCGTCCGTCGCGGACCAGGTTCGCCGGGTCATCGAGGAAACGTAGGCTGGTCAGATGCCCGGAAAGAGCCTGCTCGCCGAACGGGTGCGCGACGAGCTGCTGGAGGAGATGATCAGCTCGCGGCTGCCGCCGGGCACCAAGCTGCCGACCGAGGGCGATCTGGTGGCGCGGTTCGGGGTGTCCCGGGCGACGGTGCGCGAAGCGGTGACCAGCCTGGTCGAGGCCGGCTACGTCACCCGTCGTCGCGGGTCGGGCAGCTACGTCGCCGAGCGCCGGCGGATGCCTCACGGCCTCGACTCGACCCTGAGCTACCTCGCGATGATCGAGAGCGCGGGCGCGAACGCCGGGATGCGGGTGCTCGACGCGGTGCTCGAGCCGTGCACCAAGACCGACAGCCTCCTGCAGGTCAGCCAGGGCGACACGGTCCTGGCGGTGGAGCGAGTACGTACGGCTGACGACCAGCCCGTGATCTACTCACGCGACCGCATCCCCGCGCGGCTGCTGAGATCCGACCTCGATCTGCAGAACCTTCATCCGTCGCTGTTCGGGCTGCTGAGCTCGTCGGGGCACGCTGCCGACCACGCGACCGCGACCCTGCGCGCCGTCGCCAGCACCAGCCGCACCGCGAAGGTGCTCGGGATCCGGCGCGGGAAGCCCCTGCTCTACATCGAGGAGATCGACTACGACCGCGACGGAAATCCAGTCATGTTGTCGCGGGAGTGGCACGTCTCCGAGGCGTTCGACGTCCGGATCAACCGGCAGGCCCAAGAAGCGCCGACCATCGCGGAGCGTTAGGAGACTCATGGGTTTGAGCGACCACAAGCTGAACGCGTTCATCGCGGTGACCGACATGGCCCCGGCCACGGGCTTCTATGAAGGCAAGCTCGGCCTCCCGGTCGTGCGGACCGACCCTGACGGGAGCAAGGTCTACGCGTCGGGCGGTGTCGAGTCGCTGGTGGTCTACCCGTCTCCGGACCACGCCGGTCAGTCGACCGCCACTCTGCTGACCTGGTACGTCGACGACGTCGAGCAAGTTGTCGATGAGCTGACCTCGAACGGCGTGACCTTCGAGCAGTACGAAGGCGTGCTCGAGAGCGGTTTCGACTACTCGACCGACGAGAAGGGGATCTCACCCCGCGCCGGCGGCGGCAAGGTCGCCTGGTTCAAGGACCCCGACGGCAACCTCTTCTCGATCGAGAGTGATCGCTAGCCCGGGTCGGGAGACAGGTGCTCGTGGACGCAGGTCCAGCTGTCGCCGTCGCGGTGGAGCACGATCGTCTCCCGCTCGTGGAGCTCTTCCTCCGTGGCCTGCCACGAGCCTCCTCGTCCGGACCGCGTGGGTGAACACCGCGAGGTCGCCGTGCTCCTGGACGTGCTGGTCGGTGGATTCACAGGTGAGCACCCGGAACCCGTCCTCCCGCTCCCATTGCGTCCAGAGGCCCTCGTAGTCGGCGCGCGATGTGATGAGACCGGGGGTGTCGTGGAACAGGAAGGTGGCGTCGGGGTGGAAGTGCGCGAAGTACGCCTTTGCGTCGCTGGCAGCGAACGCGGCGACGAGCGACTCGGCGAAGGATGACGGGGTCATGAGTCGTCCTTTCGGGCCATGGCGCTGACCAGCTCGAAGGCGACGTGAGAGGCCGCGATGCTGGTGATCTCGGCGTGGTCGTAGACCGGTGCCACCTCGACGATGTCGGCGCCGACGATCTGCATTCCTGCGAGTCCTCGCAGCACGGCCAGCAGCTCGCGGCTCGTCATGCCACCGGCTTCCGGGGTGCCGGTGCCCGGCGCGAAGGCCGGGTCGAGCACGTCGATGTCGATGGACACGTAGACCGGCCGTTCCCCCACCCGCGCCCGGATCCGTTCCGCGATGCCTGATGCGCCCAGCGCGTCGATCTCGGTCGAGGGCACCACGGCGAACCCCAGCTCGCGGTCGTCGACGAGGTCTCCGGCGCCGTACAGCGGTCCGCGTGTGCCGACGTGCACGCAGGCCGAGGTGTCGAGCAGGCCCTCCTCGGACGCGCGCCGGAACGGCGTGCCGTGGGTGTAGGCCGCGCCGAAGTAGCTGTCCCAGGTGTCGAGATGCGCGTCGAAGTGCACCACCGCCACCGGCTCCGTCGACGCGACGGCACGCAGCAACGGCAGCGCGACGGTGTGGTCGCCGCCGAGCACCAGCAGCCGGGAGGCGCGCTCGCGAAGCTCGCGCGCGGCGTGCTCGATGCCGGTGACCGCCTCGTCGATCGAGAACGGGTTGACCGCCAGGTCGCCGGCGTCGGCGACCTGTTGAACGGCGAACGGCGACTGGTCCGTCGCGGGGTTGTAGGGCCGCAGCAGCTTGGACGCGGCCCGGATCGCGGCCGGGCCGAACCGCGCACCGGGACGGTAGGAGACTCCCGCGTCGAACGGGATGCCGACCACCGCGATGTCGGTGCTGTCGACCTCGTCGATGCGCGGCAGCTGGGCGAACGTCGGTGGACCCGCGAACCGGGGCACCTGACTGTTGTCCGGCTGCCCGACGTGGTCGCCCGTCACCACCCGCGGCAGAGGCTCAGTCACGTGGCGAGCCCTCCTTGAGCTCTTCGACGGCCTCCTGGTCTGCCTTGCGGTTGCGAAGGATCTGTCGGGACGCCGATGCGTTCGGGTTCTCGACCACGACGGGTGGCTCCATCTCCCGGGAGGGTACGAACCGCGGGCCGTCCGGACCGAACACGTACCGCGGCTCGGGCGCGACGAAGAGCATCATGAGGTAGAGCGCCGCGGCGAGCCCGAGGGCCACCGGGAGGCTGATGTCGACGCCGCCCGCCGCGTTGCGGAACGGGCCCTCGATCAGCGGTGGGTAGTTCGCGAACAGCAGGCCGGCGACCGCGGCGGGGATCCAGGCCGCCAGTCCGCGCCAGTTGATGCCGTTGTCGAACCAGTACGCCCCGCCACGCAGGCCGAGGTTGAACACCTGCAGCTCCGCCGCCTGGTAGTGGCCGCGCCGCACGACGTACCCGATCGTCATGATGATCATCCAGGGCGTCGTGCAGATGACGATCGCGCCGATGAAGGCGTTGACGCTGTCGATCAGGTCGAAGGCGAGCCGCCCGACCAGGATGAAGACGAACGCGATCGCACCGATGAACAGCGAGGCCTGCACTCGGCTGAACCGCGGGAACACCGACGAGAAGTCGAGCCCGGTGCCGTACAGCGACGTGATGCCCGTGGACAGGCCGCCGAGGAACGCCACCACCATCAGCAGGACCGCGTACCACAGCGGCGACAGCCTGATGAGTCCGACGATGTAGTCGTCGCCGGTGACCAGCGTCGCCGTCACCACGCCGAACAGGAACGGCACCAGCGTGGCAGCCTGCGCGCCGAGCGTCGCCAGGAGCAGCGAGCGGGCCGAGGTGCGCTCGGGGATGTAGCGCGACCAGTCGCCCAGGAAGGCGCCGAACGAGATCGGGTTGCCCATCACGATCAGGGCGGACAGCACGAACGTGGGCCAGAAGCTGCCGAGGGCGTAGGCGTCCGGACCAGGGTTGAAGCCGAGGTCGATGTCGCCGCCGTAGGCCACCGCGCCCAGCAGGATCAGGACGGTGTTGCCGACGACCACGACCTTGTTGACCAGCAGCATGAACGCGAAGCCGTAGACCACCACGACGATGACCAGCGCGCCGAGCACGGCGTAGATGACGCCGCGGAGAAGGTCGGAGTCGGACACTCCGAAGAGCCGAATGAGCCCACCGACCAGGGCGTCGCCGCTGACCCAGACGGAGATCGAGTAGAAGGCGATCGCGGTCAGCAGGGACAGGAAGGAGCCCAGGACCCGGCCGCGTACCCCGAAGTGCGCACCCGAGGACACCGCGTTGTTGGTGCCGGTCAGCGGGCCGAACAGGCCCATCGGCATCAGGATCAGCGCGCCGACCAGGACGCCCAGCACGGTCGCGGCGACGGCCTCCCACAACGACAGCCCCAGCAGGATGGGGAACGTGCCGAGGATGACGGTCGCGAACGTGTTCGCGCCGCCGAACTGGATCCGGAACAGGTCCCGTGGCCCGGAGTGACGGTGCTCGGTGGGGATCGTGTCGATCCCGTGCTGCTCGACCTCGGTGGCGCGGGGCCGGTGGATGGGTTCGTTCGAGATGTCGGCACTGCTCATGACCACTCCTGACAACCAGGCTGCTCATCGTGAAAACGTCACGAATGAAGTGTGTCGGACCTTAGCGTGGGGTTTACTCCCGTGCAATAGTTGTTGCCTATGAGAGTCCAACGGGTCATCGATCTGTGCGTGCCGGTGGACGCCGGGACGACCGTGTATCCCGGGGACCCGACCCCACGGTTCGAGGTGCACAGCACCATCGAGGCGGACGGCTTCAACCTGCTCGCGATCCACCTGGGCTCGCAGACCGGCACGCATGTCGACGCCCCGTATCACTTCGAAGAGGACGGCCTCCGCATCGACGAGGTGCCGGTCGAGCGGTTCGTCGGGCCCGGCGTGGTCGTCGACGCGACCGGCCTGGACCCGCGCGGGGAGATCACCTGGGAGCACGTCGAGCCGGTCGCCGACCGCATCGAGCCGGGCGTGATCGTCCTGCTGCGCACGGGGTGGAGCGAGCACTACGGCGACGAGAGCTACTTCGAGCACCCGTTCCTGTCGGGCGACGCGTGCCAGCGGATGCTCGACCTCGGAGCCCGCTCCTTCTGCATCGACGCGATCAACATCGACGAGACCCCCGACGTCGACCACCCCGGCGTCGGGTTCCCCTGCCACCACCTCATCTCACGCCTCGACGGCGTGATCGGTGAGAACTTCCGGCTGGAGGAGCTGCCCGAGGACGACTTCCTCGTCGCCTGCACCCCGGTCCGGCTCACCGGCGCCGACGGCGGGCCCGTGCGTGCCGTCGCGATCCAGCTGGGCGCATGAGCACGAGGACCCGGCTGGCCGTTCCCGATCAGGACCGGCCCGCCGTGCTCATCGGCGCCAGGCTGCGCGGCGCCCGCCAGGCGCGCGGCCTCACCCTCGACCAGGTCGCCCAAGCCGCAGGACTCACGAAAGGCTTCGTCAGTCGGCTCGAGCGCGACGACGTCTCCCCCTCCGTCGCGTCCCTCGTCACGGTCTGCGACGTGCTGGGCCTGCGGGTGGGCGAGCTGTTCGACCCCCCACGCACGTCGATCATCCGCGCCGGCGAGGGGCGGCTCATCAACTTCGGCGGTGAAGGGGCCACCGAGCGTCTCGTGACGCCCGGCACCCAGACCGCGCTCGAGGTGATCCACTCCGTCATCGAGCCCGGCGGCAACGGCGGTGACGAGCTGTATGCGCTGGCGTGCGAGGCGGAGTGCGCGTACGTGCTGTCCGGCACCGTCGAGGTGGTGTTCGCGGATCACAGTGAGACGCTGACGACGGGCGACGCGATGACGTTCCCCGGCAACGCTCCACACACCTGGCGAAACCCGAGGTCCCGACCGTGCAAGGTGTTGTGGATCCTGGCACCGGCGCCGTAGCCGGTCCTCATCCGGCGAATCCACAGCCCGCAGACGGTTGGGGACTGTCCACAACGTGCTGGTCAGGGGGCGAATTCGGGTCCGCACCTCCGTAGATTCGAGGCATGAGTTCGCGGACCGACTCCCTGCTTGATCGGGTCGCTCTGCGGGCCCGTGAACAGGCTCGGTCGGAGGCGCGAACCACGGTGGCGATGCTGGAGTTCGCCGATGCTCGCCGGGCCGAGTACGACGCCGCCGGACCGTCGCCCCACCGCGACCTCGAGCTCTCCTCGATCGCCGACGAGCTGGCGATCGAGCTGCAGCTGGGCGTCACCGTGGTGCAGAACCGGCTGCACCAGGCTCGGGAGGTGCGCGGCCGGGCACCATCGGCATGGGCCGCGTTCCTGGACGGCAGCATCGACACCTACCGCATCCAGATCATCAGTGGCGCCCTCAGCACCCTCCGCGAACCCGCCTCGCACCACGGCGTCGACGCGAAGGTGGTCGAGTACGCCTCGACCCACACCCCGGCCGAGCTGCGGGCGTGGTTGAAGCGGCTCGTCGCACGGTTGGAACCCGACCGGCTGACGGAGCGCACTCGCGACCGCCTGGACGAACGGAAGGTCCGCGTCGCGCACGGCGACGACGGCGTCTCCGAGCTGTGGGCGCTCCTGCCGACCCACCAGGTGGCCGCGATCGACACGATGCTCGGCGAGGCACTGCTGTCCAAGACGTCCGATGACGACCGCACCAGCGACCAGTACATGGCCGACGAGCTCACCCGCCGCCTCCTGACCAACGCCGACGGCACCCCGGTGACACAGATCCAGGTCGCCGTCACCGTCCCGGTCACCTCACTTGCCGGCCTCTCGAACGAACCCGGCACGAGCCTGGACGGCCGGTTCTGCCTGTCGGCCGACACGATCCGCGACCTGGCGACCCGGACCGGCACGGTGTTCCACCGCGTCGTCACCGACCCCCTCGGCCGGGTGCTCGACGTCACCAGGCTCGGCCGGTTCGCGACCGGAGAGCTCGACTTCGCCCTCACCGTCCGCGACGGCGTCTGCCAGTTCCCCACCTGCACCCGCCCAGCCGACCGCTGCGACAAGGACCACCGAACACCCTGGCCACACGGACCCACCAACGGCCACAACATGTGGTCACTGTGCCGGCGACACCACCGCATCAAGACCGCCGGCATCATCACCACCGGTCTTGACGAGCACGGCCGACCAGACTGGCAGCTTCCCACAGGACGACGGGTCACCGCCGAGCAGATCGAACGCCCGGCTCCACCCTCGGTTCAACGCGACCGCACTCGATGCTGAAGACCCGTGTGCGACGCTGGTGGCCAAGGTTCGCAACCCGCTGGAGCGTGATGCGTGGCCCGCTACCCCTCGATCAACCGGACTCAACGCGTCGTGCTGGCGTTCTTTGTTCTTGCGTGGGTCATGCTCGCGGGCATCCTCGCCTTCTCGCGTGATGTCCGCGAGGAGACGCTGAGCCCGATGCCGGGCAGCGGCACAGCTGTCACCCTGGCATTCCTGGCCGCGTTGCTCGCCTTCCTGGCTGTGCTGGGAGTCGGCGTCGTGAGGCGATGGCGCTGGCTCTTCTGGTTGCTGCTCCTGGCGTTCGCCGTCGGGTTGGTCCGCGTGCCCCTGGCGGTGCTGCAGCTGTCGGGCCAGGTGGCGCCGGAGGGACCAGATTGGTACGTCGTCTTGCAGGGCGTCATCGGAGTCGTGCAAGTTGCACTCGCGTGCGTGATGTTCGCCGGCTATCGCCGGGCCGGGCCCTGGGGCGCGTTCTCACCAGACTCAAGACGCACGCATCTGCCACCTGGCGGTCGCGACCACGGATGACACGAGCCAATCAGATGCTCGATGAATCGCTCGGCGCGGTCGACGTCAGTCAGGTGCCCGTGCCCACGCGCGAGCGGACGGTCGCGGTGGAGGCGAACCCGCGGGTGATCAGCCAGATGGCGAACGTCAGCTCGAACAATCCACCGGGGATCGCGGCGACCAGCGCGGCGCCTGCGACGCCGAACAGCTCCAGCAGGTTGCCCCCGGCGAAGCACGCGTAGCCGATGAAACCCCAGACAGCCAGGAAACGCGGAACGAGTCCGGTGCGGAAGAGCAGAGCGCAGAAGAAGAGGCTTCCGATACCGAGTCCGGCCTCGCCGATGTTGTAGGAGACGGAATTCGCGTCGATGGCGGTGGAGCCGGTGAGGACGATGAGGCTCACGACACCGATGGCCAGACCGACGCCTTCGAAGATCCGCGTGCCAAGGTAGCCGGCAGCAATGGCCTGGTTGTGGGCGCGCAGGATCGGGAGCATCAGGACACCGATGCCGATCACGAATGCCGAGTTGAGCAGCATCAGCGCGGCGCCGGTGACGAGCAACGCGGTGGAACCGCTGCCGTCAGCGGAGCGGACGTTGCCCGTCGCCATGAGGTTGCCTACGCCATATGCCACGTAGCCCGCAAGGAAGAGGACCCCAACGATTCGGGCGGTCCGACGCACGCTGGTGTCCGTGCGAACGACTGGCGGTGCGGTCGAGTGATCACTCGCACCGGTCAGGCGGGCCGGGGTCGTCGCCGGCGTCCTCATGAGGTGCTCCCCAGATGAGTCAGAAGCCGGCCGCGGGCGCGGTGCAACTGGGGCATCAGACCGTAGATGACGATCGGCACCGCGATGGTGGCCAGCACGAAGGTGCGGACGACTGGCGACAGTGTGTGGAGCCAGTCGCTCAGGGCGAGGTTGAGGACTGTGAGGGTCGGGAAGACCGCCAGCCAGATCATCAGGGCGAGCTGGTGCTTGGTGGGCGGAGCCGTAGGGCCGGATCGGGTGGTCATGATGTCTCCTTCTGGTGGGTATGTGCAGTGAGGGTGAGTGGAAGACCTTGCGTGAAGTCGTGGACGGCATCGCGCACGTCGTCGTCGACCAGGTCACCGTTCAGGGCGATCGCGGCCGCAGAACCTGCGCCGGCGGCGGTGATGACCTGGGCACGCGGGTCGACGACGTTGCCTGCTGCCCAGACGCCGGGGTCGCTTGTGCGCCCGGTGGGGTCCGTGGTGACCCAGCCGGTGTCGTCGATCCGGCAGCCGAGGCTGATGAGAAGGTCATGGTTGGCGACGAAGCGCGGTGGCACGAACAGCGCGTCGCGGGGCACGACGCACCCGTCGCGCAGCTGCACGCCGACCAGCTGGTCGTCGTCGATGACCAGCTTGTCGATGGTGCCCTCGACGACACTGATGGCGCGAGCTTCAAGTTGAGTCCGCTCGGCTGGGGCGAGGAGGTCAGGTGGGGTGAAGTAGACGAGGTCGTGGGTCCACTGGCGCACGATGTGGGCGAACCGGACCGCGCCGGAGGTGCCGCCGATGACTCCGAGTCGGCGGTCACGCACCTCGTGGCCGTGGCAGTAGGGGCAATGGAGGACGTCGCGGGCCCAGCGGTCGCGGAGCCCAGGAATGTCAGGGAGCTCGTCGTGGATGCCGGTGGTGACCAGGAGGCGTCGCGCTCGGAGCTGCCGCCCGTCGGCGAGGTTGACCAGGTAGCCGGGGACATCGGCACGGAGGGCGATGGCCGTGCCATCGACGATCTCACCGCCGTAGCTCTCCACCTCCAGCCTGCCGACGGCCAGCAGCTCGCGCGGCGGAAGACCGTCGCGGGAGAGGTAGCCATGCAGGTGAGAGGCAGGGGCATTGCGGGGCGAACCCGCGTCGACCACCACCACGTCGCGCCCGGCGCGGGCCAGGACCAAGGCGGCGGACAGGCCGGCGGGACCTCCGCCGATGACCGCTACGTCGTACTGATTCATGTCCCCAGAGTGGGATCAGGCGTGCGGATCACCTACGAACGTTGCTGTTTGTGGGAATCGGGAGTCAGATGGGCCACGTGCATGACACCTCAGCGAAAATCGCCGACGCCCTCGACCAGGTCGGTCCGCGCCTCAGGGAGGCCAGGACCCGTCGCGGGCTGTCACTCACTGGCGTTGCCGAGTCCACTGGCATCTCGAAGAGCACTCTGTCCCGGCTCGAGACCGGAGGCCGCAGACCCACCCTCGAACTGCTCCTCGGTCTGTCGCACGCCTACCGGGTGCCTCTCGACGACTTGGTGGCCGCGCCCGAGGAGGGTGATCCTCGGATTCGGCTCAAGCCTGGCCAGGTCAAGGGCAGGACGGTCATCCCGCTGACTCGAGAGCCAGAGGGCCGGCAGGCATGGAAGATTGTGATCCCTACCAGCATGACCACCCCAGAGCCGCGTGCCCATGACGGCCACGAATGGATCTACGTCCTGTCAGGCGACGTCCGGTTTGTCCTCGGTGACGACGACCTTGTCCTCCGCACAGGCGACGTCGCCGAGTTCGACACTCTCGTCCCGCACTGGTTCGGCAGCACCGGCGCAAAGCCGTCCGAGATCCTCAGCATCTTCAACCGACCCGGCGAACGGATGAATCTCAGAATCCCACCATCGTCGCGTTAGACCCAGACCTGGCAGCTCGGCCCAGGCCTGCGGGAACAGGGCGCCGACGACGCCGGTTGTTGAGACATGAAGAAGATTGGCTTCCTGTCCTTCGGCCACTGGAATCCCTCGCCGCAGTCGCAGGCGCGGACGGCATCCGACGCGCTACTGCAGTCCATCGACCTCGCGGTGGCGGCCGAGGAGGCCGGCGCGGACGGTGCCTACTTCCGCGTGCACCACTTCGCTCGGCAGCTTGCCTCGCCGTTCCCGCTTCTCGCGGCGGCGGCCGCGAGGACGAGTCGTATCGAGCTCGGTACCGGCGTGATCGACATGCGCTACGAGAACCCGCTCTACATGGCTGAGGAGGCCGGCGCCGCGGACGTGATCGCCGGCGGCCGGTTGCAGCTCGGCATCAGCCGCGGGTCACCGGAGCAAGTGGTCGAAGGTTACAAACACTTCGGCTACGACCCCGGCGAGGACAACGACCACGCCGCCATGGCGCGCGAGCACGCCCGGGTGTTCCTCGAGGTGATCGATGGGAAGCGGTTCGCCGAGCCGAGCCCGCGGCCCATGTTCCCCAACCCGCCGGGCCTGCTCGGCATCGAGCCGCAGTCGCCCGGTCTGCGCGACCGGATCTGGTGGGGCGCCGGCACCCGCGAGACCGCCGTCTGGACGGGCCAGCAGGGCATGAATCTGATGAGCTCGACCCTGCTCACCGAGGACACCGGCGTGCCGTTCCACCAGCTCCAGGCGGAGCAGATCCAGATGTTCCGGGACGCGTGGGCCGAAGCCGGCCACGAGCGCGAGCCGCGTGTGTCGGTCAGCCGCAGCATCTTCCCGATCGTCAACGACACCGACCGCGCCTACTTCGGCGCGGAGTCGCGGAGCAAGGACCAGGTCGGGTTCATCGACGGTGGCATCGCCCGGTTCGGCAAGACGTACGCCGGGGAACCGGACCAGCTCGTCAAGGACCTCGCCGAGGACGAGGCGATCGCCGCCGCCGACAGTCTGCTGCTGACGATCCCGAACCAGCTCGGCGTCGAGTACAACGCGCACCTGCTGGACAGCATCATCAGGTACGTCGCACCGGACCTGGGCTGGCGCTGACGCTCCAGCGGAGATCAGCCTCGAGGCAGCCCCAGCACGCGTTCGGCGGCGACGTTCCGGAGAATCTGGGTGGTGCCGCCCGCGATCGAGAGGCAGCGAGCGAGCAGCATCTCGTGCACGTCCGCCGCGGTTTGGGAGTCGTCCGTCGCGAACAGGGCCGCGGGTCCGAGCAGGTCGACCACGAGGTCGGACGCCTCCTGGCGGTTGCGGACGCCGAGCAGCTTCGCGACGCTCGACTCCGGGCCGGGGCCACGCCCGGCGATCGACCGGAGGGTGGATCGCGCCCCCAGGAGGCGGGACACCGTTCCGAGCGCCACCTGATGTCCGACCCGAGCGGCGTCCGTCTCGGACTCGTTCTCGGTCAGGAGCTCGACGGCACGCTCGGTGCTCGCGCCCAGCCTGGAGCCCATCGCCACCCGCTCGTTCGCGAGCGTCGTGCGGGCGAGCTTCCATCCGTCGTTGACCTCGCCCACCACGCAGTCGTCGGGGACGAACACGTCGTCGAGGAAGACCTCGTTGAACAGCGCCTCGCCGGTCATCTCCCGGAGTGGACGCACCTCGATGCCGGCCGACGCCATGTCGACCAGGAAATAGGTGATCCCGCGGTGGGGTGCGGCGTCACGGTCGGTGCGCGCCAGGCAGATGCCCCAGTCGGCGTCGTGCGCCCGCGAGGTCCACACCTTCTGCCCGGTCAGCCGCCAGCCGCCGTCATCGCGAACGGCGCGGGTGGCGAGCGACGCGAGATCCGAGCCCGCGCCAGGCTCGCTGAACAGCTGGCACCAGAAGATGTCGCCCAGCAGCGTCGGGAGGACGAACCGCTCCCGCTGCTCGTCCGTGCCGTGCAACACGATGGTCGGCACCGCCCAAGCACCGATGGCGATGTTCGGTCGTTCGAGTCCGGCTCGGGCCAGCTCCTCGTCGACCACCAGCTGCTCCACCGGACCGGCGTCGAGTCCGAACGGGCGAGGCAGGTGCGGCATATGGAAGCCGGACTGCGCGAGCGCAGCCCGCTGCTCGTCCGCCGGCAGCGCGGCGATGTCGGCCATCTCCTGCCGAACAGTCTCGCGGATCTCTGCGTCAGCGCCGTCGAAATCGATCTCGAGCTCGCGGCGCTGCCCGCCTGCGGCGCGGCGGGCCAGCCGGGCGGCCGATCGCTCGGTGCCCCCGGTCAATGCGGCCACCGTCGCCCGCAACGCCACCGCCCGGCGGAGATAGAGGTGCGCGTCGTGCTCGAAGGTGAAGCCGATGCCGCCGAGCACCTGGATGCAGTCCTGGGCGACGGACACGGCGCCATCGAAGGCGACGGTCGCAGCGACGTCGGCGGCATAGTCCGCCTCGTCGACCGCAAGGTCTGGTCGCAGGGCGGCTCCGAGGTCCCAGGCCACGGCTGCCACCGACTCGGAGGTTTCCAGCATCCCGGCGCACAGGTGCTTGACCGCCTGGAACGAGCCGATGGGGGCGCCGAACTGCTCGCGCACCTTGGCATGGTCCACCGCGGTGTCGAGGCACCACTGCGTCAGGCCGGCCGCTTCGGCCGCTGCGAGCGCGACGAGGTCGCGGCGTACTCGATCGCCATCCACGCCAGGCAGCTCCACCACCTGGTCTGCGCTCGCGCCCACGCGGACCCGCCCTCCGCGCCGGGACAAATCGATGCCGACCACAGGCTCGGCGCTCCAGCCGTCAGCACCGATCAGCACCCAAGCTCCGTCGTCCGTGGGCGCGAGGAGCCACCGGGCACCGACGACGTCGAGCACGACGTCGAGGTCACCGCGAGCAGCGGCATCGTCGAGGGTGACCGTTCCCTTCAGCGCCACCGCCGCGCTGTCACCGCCGGCGATGCCGGCAAGCACATCTGCCTCCGTGACCAGATGGCCAACGAGCGTCGTGCCCAGCACGGGTCCGGGGATCAGGTGGTGCGCTGCGGCTTCCACCGCCACCATCTGGTCGAGCAGGTCGCCTCCGCCGCCGGAGTGCTTCTCGTCGATCCCGATGCCGGTCAGGCCCATCTCGACGACGGCCTGCCAGGTCTTCGTGAACGCCGCGGCGGCATCGGCCTCGGCCTCGCGCACCGCCGCCGGGCCGCCCAGGCCGGCTGCCCAGGCACGCAAGGACGAGCCCAGCTCGAGATGATCGCCAGACACCCCGACCGACATGAGCGTGCCTCCAAATCTAGAACGTGTTTCAATAATCATAGCGACGCCCGGCGTGGCTGATCTCAGCAGCAATCTGGACAGGAGACGATGGCTGATGACGAGCATGACGGAGACTCCCGGCTCCAACGCCCAGCGCGAGCGCCGGCGGCGCATCCTCGATGCCACCCTCGCCCTGGCCAACAAGGGCGGCTTCGACGCCGTGCAGATGCGCGAGGTCGCCGACGACGCCGACGTCGCACTCGGGACGCTCTACCGATACTTCCCCTCGAAGATCCACCTCCTGGTCACCGCCCTCGGCCGTGAGTTCGACCGCGTCCACGAGCAGTCGCGCAGCCGTCAGGTGCCCGGCGACACCCCGCACGAACGCGTCATGCACGTGCTCGGCGTGACCACGAAGGCCATGCAGAAGCAGCCTCAGCTCACCGAGGCGCTGACCCGCGCCTTCATGTTCGCCGACGCCTCGGTCGCGGACGAGATCCACGACGTCGGCATGAAGCTGACCGCGATCATCACCCACGCGATCGAGGGCACCGACCAGATCGGCGAGCCCACCGAGGAGGACACGGCCATCGTGCGGGTCATCGGCGACGTGTGGCTGTCGGCCCTCATGGGCTGGGTCACGGGCCGCACGCCGGCCGACGAGGTCACGCGGTCGATGGACGTCGCCGTCCGGTTGCTGCTGCGCTAGCTGTCCAGGATCCGCGCTCTCACGCGGGGATCAGCCCCTTGCCGGTGACGAGCGGCAGGTCGATGGACGACACCAGGCCGGGCTTGGCCTCGACGACGGCCGGGATCGAGTTGACGATCCGCATCGCGGTGGCCTTGAGACCGGCGGTGTTGTGGTCGCCGTCCGTGCCGAGCAGCTGCAGGTCGACCGTGTAGTTCGGCTCACCCGTGACGACCACCCGGTAGCAGCCCAGGCCAGCAGGTTGCGGCCAGTCGGGAGCGATGTCGTCATGCACACGCGTGACGTGCTCGAGCACGATGCGGGTCTTGCCGTTGATCTTGCCGCGCAGCTCGAACCGCAGCCCGGCCACGGTGCCCTCCTCGATCGTGCCGCTGTCGATCTCGAACGTCTCGGTGGCGGGCAGGCGCTCGTAGAACTCCTCGATCTCGTCGACCTCGGTGCCGAGCCCGGCCGCGATCTGGTGCACCACGCTGCCCCACGCCATCGTGAGCACACCCGGCTGCAGCAGCATCGGGATGTTGTCCATCGGCTTGCCGAAGCCCATCACGTCGAAGACGATCATGCGCTGGTTGTAGGTGTTGTAGTTCAGGAGCTCCATGCAGCGCACCTCTTCGATGCGCTCGCTGATGCTCGTCACTCCCAACGGCAGCAGGTCGTTGGCGAAGCCGGGGTCGATGCCGTTGATGTACAGCGAGACGCCGCCATCGAGCGCCGCCTGGGTGACCCCCTCGGCCATGCCGACCGCGTCACCCGATGGGTACTGGAGGAACACCGGGCCGGCCGAGACGACGTTGATGCCGGCTCGAAGCAGGCGCTCGAGGTCACCCATCGCCTCGAAGAGCCGATCGTCGGACATCGCGGCATGGACGACGCAGTCCGGCTTCAGCGCGATGATCTCCTCGACGTCGTTCGTGGCGAGAACGCCGAGATCGCGGTCGAGGCCGGCGAGGGGGCCGGCGTCCTTGCCGACCTTGTCCGGGTTGGACACCCACAGGCCGACGAGCTCGAGGTCGGGCCGAGCGTCGATGCCGATGATGGCGTTCTTGCCGACGTTGCCCGTGCTCCAGGCGGCGACGCGAATGCTCATGTGATTTCTTCTCCTAGGTCAGGCAACCCCATGTCGAGGTTGGGCTGGTCGATGCCGCCGTCGACCTCCACCACCTTGCCGGTGATGTAGGAGCCGGCGGGGCTGGCGAGGAACAGGACGGTGGCGGCGATGTCGTCGGGCTCGCCGATGCGGCGCAGCGGGGTGCCGGCCTCCATCTGCGCGGTGAGGCCCTCGTCGCCCGTGACGATCTCGAGGGCGGAGGTCGCGACGGATCCGACGGCGATCGCGTTCACCCGCACGCGGGGCGCAAGGTCACGAGCGGCGAGACGGGTCCAGTGCGCGAGTGCGGCCTTGGCCGTGCCGTAGGCCAGGTAGCCGCGCCCGGTGATCCGGCCCATGACCGACGAGATGCTGACGACAGAGCCGCCGTCGCCCGCCAGCAGGTGCGGCAGGGCGGCGCGAGTCAGGGCGTGTGCGGTCGAGACGTTGAAGTGGAAGGCGTCCTCGAGGCTCGCGACGTTCGTCTTGACGAACTCCCTCGGCATCCAGCCGCCGACGTTGTTCACCAGCACGTCGAGCCGGCCGAGGGAGTCGACGGCGGTCTGCGCGAGCGCGGCCACCTGGTCGAGGTCGGACAGGTCGGCGGTCACGACGACCGCCTTGCGGCCGAGGCCTTCCACCTGCGCGGCGACCTCGTTCAGCTGGTCCTCCGTGCGGGCGGCCAGGACGATGTCGGCGCCGGCCTCGGCCAGCGCGAGGGCACTGGCGGCACCGATCCCACGGCCTGCACCGGTGACGATCGCGACCCGATCGTCGAGGCGGAACCTCTCGAGCACCATGGCGGGACCATATCGCAATACTGGAACACGTTCTAGTTTTGACTGCGACTTGCGATGACGGCCTGGGTTCAGCTCGGCTTCCCGGGATGCGGAATGACCTCTTGGATCGCCGTCTTCAGACCTTCCTTCACCATTCCCACCCGGTCGACGTCTCCCTTGAGCAGGGCCATCGCCGCAGACTTGGCCTGTTCGAACGTCGTGTGCGGCGGTATCGGTGGCACGTCGGGGTCGCAGTGGACGTCGAGCACGTAGGGCCGGTCGGCAGCGAGTGCGCGTCGCCAGGCGTCCGCCATCTCGCCGGGTTCGGTGACAATCTCTGCGCCGAGGCCGACGCTCGTGGCGAAGGCTGCATAGTCGACGTCCGGCAGCCGCTGGGACTCCTCGAACTTCGGAGCGCCGCCCATCGCCCGCATCTCCCAGGTCACCTGATTCAGGTCGTTGTTGTGCAGCACCGCGACGACCAGGCGGGGGTCCGACCAGCGGTCCACGTAGTGCTTCGCGGTGATCAGCTCGGCCATGTTGTTCATCTGCATGGCGCCGTCACCGACCAGGGCGATCGCCGGCCTGTGCGGGTGCGCGAACTTGGCACCGATGGCGTATGGGACAGCCGCACCCATGGTGGCGAGCGTCCCGGACAACGAGCCACGCACGCCGGGGCGGAACTTGAGGTGTCGCGCGTACCAGTTCACGACGGAGCCCGAGTCGGCCGAGACGATCGCGTCATCGGGAAGCTGCTTCGACAATTCGTGGACGACGAGCATCGGATTGACCGGGTTCGCCTCCACGTGCGCCTCGGCTTCCATGGTCCGCCACCATGCGTCGACGTTCTGCTCGACGCGCTCGCGCCAGGATCGATCTCGCTTGCGCTCGAGAAGGGGAATCAGCGCGCGCAGCGTGGCACCGGCGTCGCCGACGAGATTGAGCTCGTAGGGGTACCGCATGCCGATCATGTGGGCGTCATCGTCGATCTGGACGGCACGGGCCTGGTCGTACTCAGGCATGAACTGCGAGTAGGGGAAGCTCGACCCGACGGTCAGCAGCGTGTCGCAGCCTTGCATGAGCTCGTGGGTGGGTCTGGTTCCGAGCAGCCCGATCGAGCCGGTCACGAACGGCAGGTCGTCAGGCAGGACGTCCTTGCCGAGCAGCGCCTTGGCCACGCCGGCCCCGAGCACGTCGGCGACCTCGATGAGCTCGGCATCGGAGCCTCGAGCACCTTGGCCCACGAGGATGGCCACCTTGCTGCCGGCGTTCAGGATGTCCGCTGCCCGGTGCACGTCGGCGTCTTCAGGAACGACTCTCGACTCGTTGAAGCCGATGGAGGAAGGCACCATCTTGAACTCGTGGGTCGGCGGTGAGTAGTCGAGGTCCTGGACGTCGCTGTGGATGATGATCGCCGTCGGCACCCGTCGGCCGATCGCCGTGCGCATGGCTCGATCGAGGACGTTCGGCAGCTGCTCGGGCACGGTGACGACCTGAACGTAGTCGCTGGCGACGTCCTTCATGAGGCTCAGCAGATCGACCTCCTGCTGATACGACCCACCCATCGCCGACCGCTCCGTCTGGCCGACGATGGCGACCACCGGCACGTGGTCGAGCTTCGCGTCGTACAGACCGTTGAGCAGGTGGATGGCACCCGGACCCGAGGTCGCGACGCACACGCCCACCTTGCCGCTGAACTTGGCGTAGCCGACCGCCTCGAACGCCGCCATCTCCTCGTGGCGCGCCTGGATGAACGTCGGCTGGTCGTCCGCGCGTCCCCACGCCGCGAGCAAGCCGTTGATGCCGTCACCGGGATAGCCGAAGACGCAGTCGACCTCCCACTGACGTAGTCGGTCGAGCAAATAGTCGGCGACGCTCGTCATCGGATGCACCTCTCGTCGGAGTCGGGCGCCCGGAGGCGTACCCACTCGGTCCCGGTTCATGTATCGAGCCAGGGTTTGACGGCTGGCCATCGGGGAACGCCATGGACGCCTGCCCATCCATCGAGGAGACCCTGTGGCCACCGACTCGTTGCGCGCTCTTGCCCTGAACTGCACCCTCAAGCCGAGTCCCGAAGCCTCCAGCACCGGGCTCATGGCGGAGCAGTTCATGGAGTCGCTCGGGGGGCACGGCGTCGAGGGCGACATCATCCGCGTCGTCGACCACCAGATCTCCCCCGGCGTCGAGACCGACATGGGCGACGGGGACGAGTGGCCGGGCATCCGCGAACAGGTGGAGGGAGCAGACATCCTCGTGTTCGTCACGCCCACGTGGATGGGCCACATGTCGAGCGTCGCCCAGCGCGTCCTGGAACGACTCGACGCCGAGCTCAGCGAGGAACGCGACGACGGCAACCCGATCCTCTACGGCAAGGCCGCCGTCGTCGGGGTGGTCGGCAACGAGGACGGCGCCCACAAGATCACCGCGGACCTCTACCAGGCGCTCAACGACGTCGGCTACACGATCCCGGCCCAGGGCGGGACGTACTGGAACGGCGAAGCGATGCATACGACCGACTACAAGGATCTCCAGACGACCCGCGAGCCAACCGCCTCCGCCATGTCAGCCGCCGCCGCGAACGCGGTCCACGTCGTCAAGCTCCTGCGGTCCCAGGCCTACCCGTCCTGAGGAATCACACGTCCATCCACGCCTGCCCCGCCAGCGCTTCGGCCAATGCTCCGTGGGGCTCGGCACCGAGCAAGGTTGCGGCGACGAACTCGGCCGCGAGCCCGTCGAACACCCGGTGACGGCCGAGCATGGCGTGCTTGCCGCCCCTCACCCGGATCAGGTTGATCCGAGTCGAGCGGGCGAGCGCTGTCGCCACGGCCTCAGCGGTGCCCGGATTCGCGATGCGGTCGTCGGTGCCGTGGACGATCAGCACCGACCTGCCGGAGAGGTCGGTGTGACCGTCGGCCGGGTACAGGTACGGATTCAGCGCGACGACGCTCGAGACGGCGGGATGGGAGCCGGCCAGGAGCGCAGCGCGACCACCCAGCGAGTGGCCGACCAAGGACGCGGGCACGTCGTGGCCGATCGTCGCGCGGATCTCCTCCAGCGCCCAGTGCGCGTCGTCAACCGGTGTGTGCTTGGTGTCCCAGCCGCGCGTGGAGTTCAGCAGTCGGAACACCGCAAGCTGCCCACGGCCGATCAGGGCGAGCCTCTTGGCGATCGGGATCATCCGCAGCACGGACAGCTGGGTGGGGCTCACCATCATGTTGCCGCGCCGGCTACCGCCGCCATGCATGACGATCACGGCAGCGGCGGGTTGCTTGGGCAGCCGAGTGGGGATCAGCTTCGCTCGAGAGGTCATGGCTGTGGCCATTCAGTTCGACGGATCGGCTTCGTGCGCACGGTGCCCCTGCGTCCGTCGGTCCGCCTTCATCTCCGCCTCATGGAGGTGACGACGCCCGCCCGCGAGGGTGCCGCGGGCCCGCTCCTCCAGTGACTTGAACGTCCGGTAGTAGTGGTCGTCGTACTCCTCGACGACCTGGAACGTCCAGCGCCCGTACAGCACGTTCCGCCCCACCAGGTCCCTCGCGATCTCGTCCGCCAACCCGGCGTGGCCGGCACCGCGGAGCAGGTCGACCGCCTCGCCCGCCGCGAGGTCGGCAGTGCCTGTCAATCGATGGAATCCATAGAGTCGACCACGGGCCTCCTCGACGGCCTCCAGCGCCTCACTCAGCTTCCCCAATGCCTCGACGGTCGCGTCGTCCACGCCCGGTGGTCGCTGGTGCTCGGAGTCAGTCATCGGTTCCTTCCGTCGTGGTTGGGCTCGACCGTCATGGGTACGGAGTGTGGACAGATCCGAACCCATTCTGATGCGAGGGACCATGGCCAGCCACTCCGAAGAGATCCAGCACGTCGCCGAGCTCGTGGAACGAGCGAACATCGGCATGTTGACGACCATGACGCAGGACGGCGGGCACGTCAGCCGGCCGATGGCGCTGCAGGAGACCGAGTTCGACGGCGACCTCTGGTTCTTCACGCACGACGACTCGGACAAGGTCGCCCAGATCAAGGCCAACCCGCAGGTCAATGTCGCCTTCGCCAACGACAAGCGTGGTGAGTGGACGTCGCTGTCGGGAACGGCCGAGGTGACCCACGACCGCGACAAGGCCGAACAGCTCTGGTCAGCCCCGCTGAAGGCATGGTTCCCGGACGAGCTCGACACGCCCGGTCTGGCACTCATCAAGGTGCACGCCGAGAGCGCCGAGTACTGGGACGGACCGTCGAGCAAGGTGGCCCGCCTCCTGGGCGCGGCCCGTGCGGCTGTCTCGGGAGACCCTGACACGTTTCCCAGCACCAATCACGAGGTCTCGCTGTAGCGACCACGTCGCGTGGTGCGGATCACTCGGACATGTCGATCGGCGGGATGTCGATCGGCATCGCTTCCCACGCTTGTGCCAGTTGTGGAGTGGTGACGGAAAGCTCCTCACCGGGCTCGAGGTCTCCGTTCGGGAGGAGCGCCTTCCAGAACTGCGGGTGCTGATCGGCTCGAAGCGCGGCTGTCGCACGGCCGTGGATGGGGTTCGTGCCATTCACAGCAGTGACGTGGACAAATCGTTTGCCCGAGACGTGCCCGCGCCACGCCAGGATGGTGGGCTCGGAGAGGACGTTGGCCCATGCCAACAGCTCGGATGGGTTGTCGACCGTGACACTCACGTCGCCGACGATGTCCAACGACTGGCTGATGCGAAGAAGAACGGCGAGCTGACGCTCATCTGCTGACGATGACATGTGGCCCCCTTCGTGGAATCAGGCATGAGATGCCCGGGTGGGGCCCGAGCCGCGACTCAGTCGGATCGGGCCCCTTCCTCGGGACTGTCTACCGGCGAACCGCCAGGGATCAGGCGCTGATCCGCTTGCGGCTGTCGCTGCCGTTGATCTGGATCTTCCGCGGCTTCGCCTGTTCGGCGACCGGGATCTCGATCGTGAGCACGCCGGCGTTGTAGTCGGCCGCCAGGTTCTCCACGTCGAGCGTCTCGCCGAGGAACAGCTGACGGCTGAAGGTCCCGTAGGTCCGTTCGCCCACGACGCGTTCGGCGTCTCCGTCCATGGGCGGCCTGCGCTCGGCGTGGATCGACAACACGTTCTGCTCCACGGTCAGATCGATGGACTCGGCGTCGACGCCGGGCAGGTCCAGGTTCACGACGAATCTGCCGTCGTGGCGGTAGGCGTCCATCGGCATGGGCGCCGGCCGTGATGTGGTCCCGAAGACGGCTTCGCTCAAGCGGTCGAAATCGCGAAACGGATCAGTCCTCATCAACATCTGGCTCAGCCTCCTTGAGTTCAGACCTCGACATCTAAGTTGCGTATCGAGGTAATCTCTGTTCTTGCGATAGATTATGTACAAACGGATCGCGGATTTCAAGCACGATCGTGGGCAGGACTTCAAGGAGAGGACCGACGTGAACGACGAGCTGGACCAGAGTGACCGCGCCCTCTTCAGCATCTCCGTGGTCACGGAACTGACTGGTGTCAGCCAGCAGTCGCTGCGTGGCTACGAGGAGAAGGGGCTCGTCACGCCGCATCGGACCGACGGCGGCACCCGTCGCTACAGCAGGGACGACATCGACCGCATCAACGAGATCGCCGCGCTTCTCGAGACCGGCCTCAACGCCGAGGGGGTCGTCCAGGTCATGAGGCTCCAGGCCGAAGCTGACGGTCTCCGCCAAGAGCTCAAGGAAGCCACGGACGAACAGTAGGATCCGGCCATGGACGCCGCCGTTCGTTACCACATCAACCCGGAGACGGGTCAGCCCAACAAGTGTCTCGACGGCGACACCTGCGTGTTCGGGGGACCCGACTTCCACTACCCCGACAAGCACGATGCGGAGGTCGCATGGAATGCCCGCCAGCTCGAGCGCGGCGTCATCGCCTACCGCAACGTGATGCAGGCCAAGGAGAGGGAAGAGGAAGAGGCGGCCCTGTCGAAGCTGACGGGCAACGCGAAGGGCTTGTCCAGGAGGTTGTCGGGAGGAGTGATCCGCTCGATCCTCACCAAGAACATCTCGAAATACGTCGTGAACTTCATCGGCGTCCTCACGGCCTACGCCGTGGCTTCCGGCCAGTGGATCAGTGAGGACTGGATCCGACGGCTGATTCCCCTCATCGCGACCGTCGTGCTCGTCGTGCTCCTGGCGTGGTTCGGCATCAAGCTCTACTACGGCAGCAGGAAGGCGGCGCACGTGGTCAGGCAGCGCCGGACCGCCAAGCGCGCCACCCGGAAAGCACCGACGGGTCGGGTTCCGGCCGACCGGTAGCGGCGAATGCACAAGAGAAATGTGGCGGTGGCGGTGGGATTTGAACCCACGGAGGGGGTGAACCCTCACACGCTTTCGAGGCGTGCTCCTTAGGCCGCTCGGACACGCCACCGCGGGGAACGTTACCGGACCAGGGCACGCGATTCGAAACCGGTGAGATCGGTCAGGGGCCGGTCACGTGGGTGCGGATCGCGCGACCGATGGCGGCCATGTCGGCCAGGACCTGGTCGCGGGGGTCGGGGCCCTCGTCCCAGCTGGCGAGGACTGCGTAGGCGACCGCGGTGCCGTCGCCGGTGACGACGCCGACGTCGGCGCGGGCAGTGCTGATGGTGCCGGTCTTGTTCACGAGCGTGATGCCACGGTCCGGGTCGGCGTGGGCGAGCGGGTCGAGGCCGAAGGCGGCCGCCGTCATCGACAGGTCGGTGTTCGCGGCGACCCATCGCAGCACCCGTCCACTCACCGCCGGCGAGACGATCTCGCCTCGGCGTAGCCGCGCCATCAGGTCGGACAATTCGCCCGCACTCCCCTTCGACAGCGTCTCCGGATCCTCCGGGCCGCGCTCGTTCCGCACCCGGTCGAGCAGCGCCGACCGCTCAAACCCCAAGGCCTGCGTGCGAATCCGGACGGCGTCGATGCCGACGTGACGCACCAGCACGTTGGTGGCCAGGTTGTCGCTGACGCCGCCGATCAGCCAGCACAGGTCGTCGACGGCGAAGCTCCGGCGCCGCATCAGATACCAGAGCCCGGAGTCGGCCACCAGGTCGTCGTCCGTCCAGGAGAGATCCTCGTCGAGGTCCACCGTCCCGGCCTCGGCCTGGGCGGCCACCTCGACCAGGAGGAACAGCTTGCCCACGCTCGCGGTGCGCAGCACGGCGTCGAGTTCGTGCCCGGCCAGGACGGTCGACGTCTCTGCGTCGCGCACGCACACCGACCAGGTCGCCTGCGGGGTCAGGTCGGGCAGCTGCATGGTCACACCGTCTCAAGGAAGTGACGCAAGATCTCCAGCCCGCCCTCGAGCGACGCGACGGGCACCCGTTCGTCGACGCCGTGGATGCCGGAGCTCACGCGTCCGTCGGGGTCGACCGTCGCCGGGGCGAAGCCGTAGCAGTCGATGCCGAGCCGACTGAAAGCCTTGGCGTCCGTGCCGCCACCCAGGCATCCCGGCACGACCACGACCTCCGGGTCGACGTGCCGGATCGCGTCGGACATCGCCGCGAACCACGGACCGTCGATCGGCGCCTCCACCGGTGGCTCGTGCACCAACGGCTCGAACGTCACGTCGTCACCGAGCAGACGGTTCACCTCGGCGATGAGCTCCTTCTCGAACCCGGGCGGGCACCGGACGTCGACGTCGGCCTCCGCGAGCCCGGGAATGACGTTCACCTTGTAGCCCGCACGGACGACCGTCGGTGTCGTCGAGGCCCGAATCGTGTACGCGGCCGCCTCAGCAACGTCGCCGAGCCCGTCGATCGCGGCGAGCACGCCCTCGTCATGCGAGAGATCGACCTCCAGGCCGATGGCCTCGGCGCTCTGCTGCAGCTGCGCACGCACGAGCGACGAGAGATGGATCGGCCACTGGTGGTGCCCGAGTCGGTTCAGCGCATCGACGAGCGCGAGCACGGCGTTGCCACTGCCGGGCCGCGAGGCGTGTCCGGACGTTCCGCTGGCCGTGACGCGGATGTGCATCGTGCCGCGCTCCCCCGCGGCGATGCGGGCGAGCCGCACCGGCCGGCCGTCGCGGGCGGTCCTCGTCTCCACCACTCCGCCCGACTCCCCGATCCCCACGCGCACGCCGGCGAACAGGTCCGGATGCTCGTCGACCAGCCATTGCGCGCCGTACGCACCGTCGGTCTCCTCGTCGGCGACGAACGCCATCACCACATCGCGTCGCGGTCGGCTCCCCGAACGGCCCCACTCGAGGAGGACCGCCAGGGACATCGCGCACATGTCCTTCATGTCCATGGCCCCACGCCCGTGGACGTAGCCGTCAGCGACCTCACCGCCGAACGGGTCGGTCGTCCATTGCTCGGGCTCGGCCGGTACGACGTCGAGATGGGCGTGCACGACCAGTCCGTCCAGCGTCGGATCGGTGCCAGGAACCCTGACGACCACGTTGGCGCGGTGCGGTGCGTCGTCTCGGGCCAGCAGCACTGGCTCGAGCCCGGCGTCACTGAGCAGTCCGTGGATCCACCGAGCCGCGTCGAGCTCGCCGACCGCGTCGCCGGGAGCCCGGTTGGTGGTGTCGAACCTGATCAGCGACTGCAGAAGCTCGACGACATCGATGGTGGAGTTTGCGGAACGCATGATGGCGACCACTGTGCCTCACGACCGCTGGATGGTCCACCCTGACCCGATGGATTCACGAGATGTGCGACGTATCTCGCGAAAATCATTGACATCGAGCGCCGGCTCCTGAAGGGTGCGAAGCAGCCGCGAACGCTCGTTCTGCGACCAGCACCCAGGGGGAATCTCGATGATCACGCCATCTCGCAGCCGCTTCGGACGTCCGTTCGTGGCGCTCCTGCTGGCGGCACTGCTGGCACTCGCCACCGGTGGAGTCGCCACCACGTCTGCCCACGCCGCCGCGACCGACAAGACCCTCAAGGTCTCGCTCGTCGGCGACATCGACACCTTCAACCCTTTCCTTGCCGTCCTGCTGTCGAGCACCGGCCTCAACCGTTACCAGTACGAGGCCCTCACGGGGTACGGCAAGAACAGTGAGCCCGTGCCGGGCCTCGCCTCGAAGTGGACCACCAACGACGACGGCAAGGAGTGGACCTACACGATCCCCGGGGACCGCAAGTGGTCCGACGGCGAGCAGGTGACCGCCGACGACGTCGTGTACACGTACAAGTCCATCATCGACACGCCCGCACTCCAGGAGGCCAACGGTGGTCTGGTCACCAACGTCGCGGACGTCAAGGCCAGCGACCCGCAGACCGTCGTGATCACGCTGAAGTCGGCCCAGGCGTCGAACCCCGGCCAGGAGATCCCGATCGTGCCGAAGCACATCTGGTCGAAGGAGGACGCCACGAATTTCAAGGCCGACGCCAACGTCGTCGGCTCCGGGCCCTTCACCATCACCACCTACAAGACTGGCCAGACCGTGGAGATGAAGGCCAACCCGCACTTCTGGCGCGGCAAGCCGAAGATCGACGGCGTCACGTTCGTCTCGTACAAGAACTCCGACGCCGCCGTGCAGGGACTCAAGTCCGGCGACATCGACCTCGTCGACGGCCTCACTCCGGCGCAGTACGAGGCGCTCGAGAAGTCCGACAACATCACCGTGCACGCCGGGATCGGCCGGCGCTACCAAGCCCTGGCCATCAACCCGGGAGCGGTCGACAAGGACGGCAAGAAGCTCGGCGACGGCAACCCGGCGCTGAAGGACCCTGAGCTGCGCAAGGCGATCTTCATGGCGATCGACAAGGAGACCATCGTCAAGCGCGTCCTCGACGGACTCGGAACCATCGGCCAGACCGAGATGCCGGCTACCTACAAGGACTACTTCGGATTCGCCGACGGGCACGAGGCCGTGCCGTTCGACCTCGCCGCCGCCAACAAGGTGCTGGACGACGCCGGCTACACGAAGGGCGCCAACGGCATCCGCGAGGACAAGCAGGGCAAGCCACTCGAGTTCCGGCTCATGGGCCGCAACACCGAGTCGCCGCACACCCAGATGGCCGACTTCGTCGAGAGCTGGCTCAAGGAGATCGGCATCGGCGTCAAGACCCAGATGGTCACCCCCGACAAGGTCAACGAGGACTCCACGCTCGGCAAGTACGACCTGTACTTCACCGGGTGGAGCCTGGGCCCCGACCCGGACTTCCAGCTGTCGATCAACACCTGCGACTCGCGTCCCAACGCCGACGGCTCCGGCAACACCAGCGAGAACAACTGGTGCTCGCCGGAGTTCGACCAGCTCTTCAAGGCCCAGCACGCCGAGCTCGACAAGGCCAAGCGAGCCGACCTGGTGAAGCAGGCGTTCACCACGATCTACGAGGCGTACGTCAGCGACCCGATCTACTACATCAAGCCGCTCGAGGCGTACCGCAGCGACAAGGTCGACGGCTTCATCACCCAGCCCGAGAAGAGCGGCGTGATCCTCAACCAGAACGGCTACTGGGGACTGTACGGCGCCGAGCTCGTCAGCGCCGAGTCCAGTGACGACGGAGGCACACCCAGCTGGGTGATCCCGGCCGTCGTCGTGGTGGTCCTGCTCGGCGCAGTGGGCATCGTGGCCGCACGTCGCCGCGGGGGTGCAGCCGAGGACCGGGAGTGATCACCGCATGACCGACCCCGTCGTCGCGGAAACCCTGAGCCACGACGACGAGGAGGTCCGCGGCTCGAGCCTGCCGCGCTATCTCGCCCTGAAAGCAGGGGGTGCCCTCATCAGCCTCGCGCTGGTCGTGGTGCTCGGCTTCTTCACCTTCCGCGTGCTGCCCGGCGACCCGGCCATCACGATGACGCGTGGCCGGCAGATCAGCCCCGACGAGGTGGAGCGACTGCGCCGACAGCTCGGACTGGACCAGCCGTTGCTGGTCCAGTTCGGTCATTTCGTGCGTGACCTGTTCACCGGCGACCTCGGCACGTCGTACTTCTATCGACGTCCGGTCTCCGAGCTGATCGGCGAGTACCTCGGACCGACGCTGCTGCTCACCGGCACGGCAGCCGTCATCTCGATCATCCTCGGCCTGTGGCTCGGCCAGAAGACGGCCTGGCGGCGCGACAGCTGGTTCGACCGGTTCCACACCGGTCTCGCACTCGTGTTCTGGTCGGTGCCGACGTTCTGGCTCGGGCTGCTGCTCCTGCTGATGTTCGGCGGCTGGCTGCAGCTGCTCCCCACCGGCGGCATGACCACACCGGGGGCGCACGAGACCGGCATCGCCTACGTCCTGGACGTCGCGGAACATCTCGTGCTGCCGGTCACGGCGATGGTCGCGGTCGTGTACGCGCAGTACCTCATGGTCATGCGCGCGTCGGTGCTGGAGGAGATGTCCGCCGACTACCTGACGACGGCGCGAGCGAAGGGCCTGCGCGAAGACCTCGTGCGGACGCGTCACGCGGTGCCGAACGCCCTGCTGCCCACGGTGACCCTCATCTTCCTGACGATCGGCGGACTGATCAGCGGCGCCGTCACCGTCGAGACGGTGTTCTCGTGGCCGGGTCTCGGCTACCTGACGTACAAGGGCCTCAGCGCCCCCGACCTGCCCCTGCTGCAAGGGACGTTCGTGGTGTTCTCGGCCGCCGTCATCGCGATGAACTTCGTGGCCGACCTGGTGTATCGCGTCCTCGACCCCAGGCTGAAGGCGTCATGACCGACCCCGGACGCGCGGCCGTCCGCGCGAGACGCCGCGCCCGATTCGTGGAGCTGGCCCGCGAGTTCGCTGGGCACCGCTCCGGGCTCATCGGGGCCGTCCTGCTCGTGGTGATCATCGCCCTCGCGCTGCTGGCACCGCTGCTGCTCCCGTTCGATCGGCTCGACGTCACCAAGGTCACCGCTGGGGCCAATGAGGCACCGAGTGGCGGGCACTGGCTCGGCACCGATCCGTCCGGACGCGACGTCCTGGGCGTGCTCCTGTGGGGTTCGCGGGCGTCGCTCCTGGTGGGCTTCGCGGCGACCGCCGTCTCGATGGTCATCGGCACGGTGATGGGGATGGCCGCCGGTCACTTCGAGGGCCTGACCCGCTCGGCCCTGCTGCGCATCATCGACTTCTTCCTCGTCGTGCCGAGCCTCATCCTCGCGATCGTGCTCTCGACCGTGCTCGCACGCGGACTGACCACGATCATCCTGGCCATCGGCGTCACCAGCTGGGCCGCGACGGCGCGCGTCGTCCGGGCCCAGACGCTCACGATCGAGGCACGACCGTACATCGAGCGGGCCCAGGCCCTCGGCGCAGGCGACGGACGCATCCTGGGTCGGCACGTGTTCCCCGCCGTCCTCCCGATCGTGCTCGCGAACACGACGCTGACGGTCGGAGCCGCGATCATCGCCGAGTCGACGCTGTCGTTCCTCGGACTCGGTGATCCGAGCACGTTCTCCTGGGGATCGATGCTCAAGATCGCCCTCGACACCGGCGCAGCGACCGCCGGCTACTGGTGGTTCGTGCTGTCGCCGGGCGTGGCCATCGTGCTCGTGGTGTTGTGCTTCACCCTGGTCGGCCGCGCCCTCGAGGCCGTGCTGAACCCCACGCTGAGGGGGCTCTGATGGCCGCGCAGACGGCGGGGCCCGAACCCGCACTGGCCTGGCGCGACGTCCGCATCACGTACCGGGGCGACATCGTGGCGATCGACGGCGTCACGTTGGAGGTCGAGCGCGGCGCGACGGTCGGGCTGGCGGGCGAGTCCGGGTGTGGCAAGTCGACGCTGGCGATGTCCGTGCTGCGGCTGCTGCCGCGGACGGCCCGCATCGAGGGCGACGTGATGCTCGACGGCGAAGACGTCACGTCGATGACGTGGGGTCGTCTGCGAGCCGTGCGCTGGACCGGAGCCTCGATCGTCTTCCAGGGTGCGATGCACTCGCTCAATCCCGTGCACCAGGTGCGACGCCAGATCGCCGAAGCGCTCGAGCTGCACCGGTCCGATGCCTACCCCGACACGACGTCCCGTGCTGCTCGCGTCGACGAGCTCCTCGGGCTCGTCGACCTGGCGACGGGCAAGGGCCGGGCGTACCCGCACGAGCTGTCCGGCGGTCAGCGCCAGCGCGTGATGATCGCGATGGCGCTCGCGTGCGACCCCGACCTGATCATCGCCGACGAGCCCACGACGGCGCTCGACGTCGTCGTCCAGGCCCAGGTGCTCGACGTGATGTCGGGCCTGGTGCGCGACCGCAACCTCACCCTCGTGATGATCAGCCACGACCTCGCCGTCCTCGCCGCCGTCTGCGACCGCATCGTCGTCATGCAGGACGGCCGCATCGTGGAGGACGGTCCGTCGCGAAAGATCCTCGGGTCACCTGAGCACCCGCACACCCGCGAGCTCGCCGCGGCCTTCCCCGTGATCGGCGATCCGGCGTCGCGGCACGTCAAGCCGCGCACGCCGGCAGGCGGACCTGCTGCCATCGAGGTGCGCGACCTCACCGTCGACTTCCACGCCCGCGGCCAGCACGTGCGTGCTGTCGACCACGTCTCGCTGAGCTGCGGACTCGACGAGATCGTGGCCCTCGTCGGCCAGTCCGGATCCGGCAAGACGACGCTCGCCCGCACGATTCTCGGGCTGCAGAAGCCCACGAGTGGTGAGGTGTGGCATGCCGGCAGTCCGTTGCCGCGCGACCGCCGGGGCCTCAAGGCCTACCGGCGCGGCGTGCAGTTCGTGCTGCAGGACCCGAGCGCGTCGCTCAACCCCAAGCACACGGTGTACGAGGCGGTCGCCGAAGGCATCCGCATCCACCGGCTCGCCACCGCCGACGACACCGAGCGCGATCGGGTGGTTCGCGCGTTGGAGCAGGCCGAGCTGGCACCCGCCGAGCGTTATTTCGCGGCGATACCGCAGGAGCTCTCTGGCGGGCAGCGGCAGCGCGTGGTCATCGCCGGCGCCCTGGCGCTCGAGCCCTCGTACCTCGTGGCCGACGAGCCGGTGGCGAGCCTCGACGCGTCGATCCGTGGCGAGATCCTGTCGCTGATCATGCGGCTGCGCGACGAGCTCGGGCTCGGTGCCCTCGTCATCACGCACGACCTCGGACTCGCGTGGACCATCGCCGACCGCGTTCTCGTCATGCACCGCGGCACGATCGTGGAGGATGGCCCCGTGGAACAGGTCCTCCTCGATCCGCAGCACGACTACACCCGCTCGCTGCTGCGCGTCGTGCCGTCCATGCTCGGGACCGACTCGTGACACCGCTGCGGCCGGGCGACCGCGTCGCGCTGGTCGCGCCGGCCGGGCCGACGCCCCCCGCCGAGGTGGAGCGCGCGGTCGACCTGGTCACGTCGTGGGGGCTGAAGCCCGACGTCAGGCCGAGCGCCTCCGGTGCTCATCCCCGCGCCACGTACCTGGCGGCCGACGACGCCGTGCGCGCCCAGGACGTCCAGGACGCCTGGTGCGACCCCGACGTCTCGGCGATCCTCTGCATGCGCGGTGGCTACGGCACCGTCCGCATCCTCGACCTGCTCGACCGCGACGCGATGGCCGGATCGCACACGCCGCTGTTCGGCAGCTCCGACGTCACCGCCCTGCACGAGTGGCTGCGCGAGGTGCTCGGCGCATCCACGTGGTTCGCACCGCTGATCGGGTTCCGCGCCACGCTCGACGACGAGGTCGCACTGGCCGGGCTTCGTTCAGCCCTTCTCGACGACGCCGGTCCGCGGCGCTGGACTTCCGCCACGGCCACGACGCTGCAACCCGGTACGGCCGAGGGCACGCTGATCGGCGGCAACCTGTCGCTGCTCGCGATGACGCTCGCCGCGGGCAACCGGCGCCCGCCCGACCACTCCGGCTGCATCGTCCTGCTCGAGGACGTGACCGAGGCGACGTACCGCCTCGACGGATACCTCACCGCGCTGCTGCGGGCGGGGTGGTTCGACGGCGTGAGCGGCATCGCGCTCGGCAGCTGGAAGGACTGCGGTCCGCTGGACGAGGTCCACGCGCTGTGCCTCGAGCTGCTCGGCCCGCTCGACGTGCCGATCGTCGGTGAGCTGGGCTTCGGCCACTGCGCCGGCGCGCACAGCATCCCGCTCGGCATCCCCGGCGCCCTGCACGGCGACGTCGCGCCCGCGCTGCTGGTCGACACGAGGCAGCTCACGTGACCACCCGCCCCGACGCGAGCCGCGCACCGCGGTCGGCCTCGATCCTCAAGGCACGGCTGATCGAGGCCCATCGTCACGAGTTCGAGGCCGGACTCGCGTGGGCCGCCGACGACCCGATGGTCGAGGCCGCTGCCGCCCGCATCACCGGCGCGCGGCGACGTTTCGTGCTCGGCGCGGCCACGTCGTTCACCTACGCCTCACTGCTCGCGGCCAAGCTGAGCAACTCCCTCGCCCAGGTGACGCTCGTCGACGGCACCATCGTGCGACCGCTCGACATCCTGTCCGACGTCCGCGCCAGTGACGTGCTCATCGTCGTGTCGCTGCGTCGCTGGCGCGGCTACACGATCGACACCGCGTTGCCGTTCGCCGCGGCCGGCGGTGCGCTCGTGGTGATCACCGACTCCGAGGACAACCCACTGGTGGAGCACAGCACCGAGGCGATCATCATCCGGCCCGACATCGCGTCGCGTCAGCAGAGCGACGCATTGAGCATGCACCCGGAGTCACCCGAGGTGTCGCCGACCGTGGTGGCGCTCGTGATCGACATCCTCACGACGTTGTCGAGCGCCAGCGCGAAAGGAGCCGGACGACGGTTCACGGAGCGGGAACGCCTCGCCTCCGAGCTCGGGCTCTACCGTGACTGACGTGACCTCCATCGCCGATCTCGCCGGCGCAACGCACGCCGCCGCTCGCGAAGCCCTCCGGCTGGCACCACTGATCGACGGTCACAACGACCTCCCCTGGGAGGCGCGCGTCAACCGTGACTACTCGGTCGAAGGGCTCGACGGCGACCTGACCGGCACCGGGCACACCGACATCGTCCGGCTGCGGCGTGGAGGTGTCGGTGCGCAGTTCTGGTCCGTGTACGCGCCGTGCGAGGAGAAGGGAGCGGATGCCGTCACCTACACGCTCGAGCAGATCGACTTCGTGCACCGGATGATCGTCCGTTACCCCGAGACGTTCAAGTACGCCTGGACCGGCGATGACGTCCGCGCTGCCTGGCGCGACGGAAAGATCGCGTCCTTGCTCGGTGCCGAGGGCGGACACAGCATCGATGGTTCCCTCGCCGTGCTGCGACAGCTGGCCGGGCTCGGCGTGCGCTACATGACCCTGACCCACAACGAGAACACCACTTGGGCCGACTCGGCCACGGACGAGCCGGAGCACGGCGGCCTGACCCACTTCGGTCGCGACGTGGTGCGCGAGATGAACGCTCTGGGGATGCTCGTCGACCTCTCACATGTCGCGGCCACGACGATGCACGACGCGCTCGACGTCAGCACCTCGCCGGTGATCTTCAGCCACTCGTCGTGCCGGGCCGTCAACGACCACCCGCGCAACGTGCCGGACGACGTGCTCGAACGTCTGCCCGCCAACGGCGGAGTGCTGATGGTCTCGTTCGTGCCGTCGTTCGTCAGCGACGAGTTCAACACGTGGTGGGAGACCGACCGCTCCGGCCCGCAACCGCGAGTGACCGTGGAGGACGTGGTGGCGCACGTCGAGCATGCCCGCGATCGCGCCGGCGTCGAGCACATCGGCCTGGGCAGCGACTACGACGGCTTCGCGACCTTCCCGGAGGGCGTCGACGACGTCAGCGGCTTCCCGGTGCTGCTCGACGCGCTCGCCGGTCGAGGCTGGTCCTCGCAGGACCTGGCCAGGCTGATGGGCGACAACCTGCTCCGCGTTCTCGACGCCACCTCCGGTCTCCACCGGGAAGATCTGCATGTCGCCTCCTGACGAGGACGCCCTGGTCGCGAGGGCTCGTACACTGGCCGACCGGCCGGGACGCGCGCTGCTCGGCATCACCGGTCCGCCGGGCGCCGGAAAGTCGACCGTCACGACGACCGTGGTCGACGGGCTTCGGGACGAGGGCATCGCCGTGGCCTGGGTGCCGATGGACGGGTTCCACTTCAGCCAGGCCGAGCTGGTGGAACGCGGCCTCCGGGATCTCATGGGGCGCATCGACACGTTCGACGCCGCGGCCTACCTCTCCCTGCTGGAACGGCTCCGGGCCGAGCCCGCTGAGACCGTCGTTGCGCCGGACTTCGACCGCAACATCGAGGAACCGGTTCCGGACGCGATCAGCGTCGGGCCGGAGGTCGACCTCGTGGTCACCGAGGGGAACTACCTCCTCGATGCCGAAGAGCCGTGGCCCGCGATCCGCTCGATGCTCGACGAGGTGTGGTTCGTCGACCTCGCCGACGACGCACGCCTCGACCGACTGCTTCGCCGTCACATCCAGTTCGGCAAGCCGGAGGACGAGGCGCGCCACTGGATGGAACGTGTCGACGAGCCGAACGCCCGCCGCGTGATGTCCAGGCGCGACACCGCGGACCTGGTCGTCAACGGTGAGTGAGGAAGAAGTCGCGCAGCAGCGTGGCCGAGTCGTCGGCGAGCACGCCGCTGACGACCTCGGGACGATGATTGAGCCTCCGGTCGCGGACGACGTCCCAGAGCGAGCCGACGGCGCCGGCCTTCTCGTCGAACGCCCCGAACACCAGCCGTTGCACGCGGGCCGCGACCAGGGCGCCCGCGCACATCGTGCACGGCTCCAGCGTCACGACGAGCGTGCAGCCCTCGAGCCTCCACTCCCCCAAGGCGGCCGCGGCCTCGCGCATCGCGATGATCTCGGCGTGCCCGGTGGGATCGTTGTCGCGCTCGCGGGTGTTGCGCCCGGTGCCGATGACGGTTCCTGAGGCGTCGACCACCACGGCACCGACCGGGACGTCACCGTCCCCGGCAGCCAGCGCGGCGAGGGCGAGTGCCTGCCGCATCAGATCCTCTTCGGTCACCCGACGATCCGCTCGAAGGCGTCGCCGAAGCCGAGCCTGGTGGCGACATCCCCCAGGATCTCGTCCGGGTAGAGGTCGTCGTCGTCGCACAGCACGCCGAGCTCGAGCGCGGCCATGCCGAGGTCGCTGATGATGTCGAGGTCGCCGGCCGGCTGCGGGTCATCGTCGTCGTCATTGGGACCGTCGACCAGGTCGGCCACGCCACTCGCCAGCGGCCAGTCGGACGCCGCGGTGACGTCGGAGAGCAGGGCCCGCACCTGGGTGCCGGACTTGCGGACGAGCACGAAGAAGTCGTCATTCATCGAGACCATGCCGAGCACGCCGACCTCGGACGGGAACCGTCCGAGCGCATCGGTGAGGTTGTCGAGGTCCTCGGCGACCGAGCGGTGAAGCTCGACCAGCTGCCACTCACCGTCGTCGCGGTAGGCGGCCAAGGCGAAGTCGACGTCGTCCTCGGCCACGGCCCACCTCCTCGGTGTCTCCTGCGAGGATGACAGACCGCGACGGCGCCACGCCACTGTCCGCGCGGCACTATCGTTCGTGACATGCAGGTTCATGTCGCCGACCACCCGCTCGTCTCGCACAAGCTCACCGTGCTGCGCGACGAACGAACCGACTCGCCCACGTTCCGCCGACTCGCCGACGAGCTGGTCACCCTGCTGGCCTACGAAGCCACCCGCGACGTGCGGGTCGAGGCTGTGGAGGTGCAGACGCCCGTCGCGAAGGCCAAGGGTGTGCGGTTGTCGAACCCGCGACCACTCGTCGTGCCGATCCTGCGCGCCGGCCTCGGGATGCTCGACGGCATGCAGCGCCTGCTCCCGACCGCCGAGGTCGGGTTCCTCGGCATGGTCCGCAACGAGGAGACGCTCGAGGCCACGACCTACGCCGAACGGCTGCCGGACGACCTCGCCGGGCGCCAGTGCTACGTGCTCGATCCGATGCTGGCCACGGGTGGCACCCTGGCCGCCGCCATCGACTTCCTGGTCAAGCGCGGCGCCGACCAGATCACCGCGGTGTGCCTGATCGCCGCGCCGGAGGGCATCGCCCGGATGGAGGCCGAGCTCGCCGACATCGACGTTCCCGTGACCCTCGTGACCGCCGGCCTCGACGAGCGACTCAACGAGAAGGGCTACATCGTTCCCGGCCTCGGCGACGCCGGCGACCGCTTGTACGGAGTCGTCGGCTAGCTACCGGGCTTGATCTATTGGGCCTTGACGGCGTTGAGGAGCTTGCCCATCGTGTCCTTGGCATCGCCGAACAGCAGCGTCGTCTTGGGGTCGAAGAGCAGCTCGTTCTCGATGCCCGCGAAGCCCGGGCGCATCGAACGCTTCATGAACACGATCTTCTTGGCCTCGTCGGCGCTGAGGATCGGCATGCCGTAGATGGGTGCGCCGGGCGTGGTCTTGGCGGCCGGGTTGACGACGTCGTTGGCGCCGACGATGAGCACGACGTCGGCGTCCTTGAAGTCGCCGTTGATGTCGTCCATCTCCTTGAGCTGCTCGTACGGCACCTGGGCCTCGGCGAGCAGCACGTTCATGTGGCCGGGCATGCGTCCGGCGACCGGGTGGATGGCGTAGTCGACCTCGATGTCGCGCGCCTGCAGCTGCTCGACCAGCTCGCGGAGCGTGTGCTGCGCCTGCGCCACGGCCAGGCCGTAACCCGGCACGATGATGACGCGGTCGGCGTACGCCAGCATGACCGCGACGTCCTCGGGCCCGGCCGACTGCACCGGACGGTCGCTGGCCTCGCCGGCACCGAGCGTCGAGCCGCCCTTGAGCGCTCCGAACAGGGTGTTGACGACCGAGCGGCCCATGCCGCGCGCCATCAGGATCGTGAGCAAGGTGCCGGATGCGCCGACGAGCGTGCCGGCCACCAGCAGCAGGGTGTTGCCGAGCACGTAGCCGCCGGCCGCGACCGTGAGGCCCGTGAACGCGTTGAGCAGCGAGATGACGATCGGCACGTCGGCGCCGCCGACCGGCAGCACCAGCAGGACGCCGACGGCGAGACCGAGCAGCGCCACCAGGATGCCGAGCAGCATCGAGGGGCTGTCGACCAACATCACCGCGAAGATCACGGCGACGATGAACGAGCCGGCGAACGCGAACGGCAGGCCGGGGAACACCATCGGGCGGGTCGGCAGGATCTCCTGCAGCTTGCCGAACGTGATGCACGAGCCGGCGAAGCTGACCGCGCCCACGAAGATCGTGAACACCGTGAAGACGAGCATCATCGTGGGCGTCGCCTCGGCGACCTCGTTGGAGGCGCCCTGCGATGTGAGCCCGTCCAGGAACCCCGTGATGCTGTTGAGCTCGAGCAGGGCGACGAGGGACGCCGCACCGCCACCGACGCCGTTGAACAGGGCGACGAGCTGCGGCATCTGCACCATCTGGACCTTGTAGGCGCCGACGACGCCGGCCACCGAGCCGATCAGCACCGCGATGATGATCAGCGGCACGTTGTCGAGGCCGTCTTCGTCCTGGAAGAACACCGCGATGGTGGCGATGGTCGCGCCCACGGCGCCGATGATGTTGCCCTGGCGCGCGGTCTTGGGACCCGACAGGCCCTTGAGGGCAAGGATGAAGCAGATCGCAGCCAGCAGGTAGGCCAGCTGTACCCAGAGGGGGATCATGCCTTCTCCTCCTCGATGGCAGGCATCTCCGTGGTCGAGTCGGCGCCGGACATCTTCTCGACCTGCTTCTCGATCTTCTGCTCGACCTTCTGGTCCGGCTTCTTCTCAGCCTTCGGCTCGGCCTGCTTGGTGGGCTTCTTGCGGCTGAACATCTGCAGCATCCGGTCGGTGACGACGAAGCCGCCGACCAGGTTGGCCGCCGCGAGGATGATCGCGATGGTGCCGACGATCGTGACGCCGACCGAGTCGCTGTGGCCGGTGACCAGCATCGCGCCCACCAGGATGATGCCGTGGATGGCGTTGGTGCCCGACATCAGTGGCGTGTGCAGCACCGTGGAGACCTTCGAGATCACCTCGATGCCCACGAAGACGCTGAGGATGAAGAAGGTCAGCCAGATGATCCCGGCGTCCAGTCCGAACTCGTTCACGAGTCAGCACCGTCCGTTTCCTGGTCGGCAGTTTCTTGGTCTGCTGGAGCTTCCGCGGCCGGTTCCTCCGAAGGCGACTTTTCCGGTGCCGGTCCCGACGGCGCCCCCCGCTCGGCCAGCGCGTCGCGCGTCGGCTCGTGGCGGATCTGGCCGTCGTGGGTCACGCATGCGCCGGCGATGATCTCGTCGTCGAAGTCAGGGGCCCACGAACCGTCCTCGCCCGCCGCGAGGGTGAGGAGGTTGACGATGTTCTGCGCGAGCAGGCTGCTGGCCGGCCCGGGCATCTGGCCGGCCACGTTCTGGCCACCCCAGACGTGCGCGCGTCCGATCTGCACCACCTCGCCTGGCGACGAGCCCTCGACGTTGCCGCCGGACTCGGCCGCGAGGTCGACGACGACGGAACCGGCCTTCATGGTCTCGACCATCGAGCGCGTGACGAGCAGCGGAGCCTGGCGTCCGGGCACGGCGGCCGTGGTGATGAGCACGTCGGCGGCGGTGATGAAGGGTGTGAGCAGCTCACGCTGCTTCGCGGCGCGGTCCTCGGTCATCTCGCGGGCATAGCCGCCGGAACCCTCGAGGGTCTCGAGCTCGAGCTCGATGGCCTTGGCGCCCATCGAGCGGATCTCCTCCGCCGCCGCGGCGCGCACGTCGTACGCCTTCACGACTGCGCCGAGGCGCCTGGAGGTGGCGATCGCCTGCAGACCCGCGACACCGGCGCCGAGCACGACGACCTGGGCTGGCTGGATGGTGCCGGCCGCGGTCATGTTCTGCGGGAAGAACCGGCGCATCAGGCCGGACGCGACGACGGCTCCGCGGTAGCCGGCGACGAGCGCCTGGGACGACAGCGCGTCCATCGACTGGGCACGCGAGATACGGGGCACGAGCTCCAGGGAGAACGAGGTGACGCGGGCGGCTCGCAGGGCCGCGACGTGCTCGAGCGCCTGCCCGGTGGGCAGGAAAGAGATGGTGGCGGCCCCGCGCCGCAACAGGCCGACGCGACTCCTGTCGAGCGGGTTCACCGAGACGACGACGTCAGCTGACGCGAGCCCGGACTCGCCCACAGCGGCGCCGGCCTCGGCGTACTCGTCGTCGGCGAAGTCGGACCGCTCACCGGCGCGGCGCTCGACCGTCACCTGGTGACCGGCCTTGACGAGCTTGGCTACTGCTTCGGGGACGAGGGCGACACGGGTCTCCGAGTGCGACTCGCGAACGACGGCGATCTTCACCCGGCGCACACTATCCGGTCGTCACCAGACCGGCCAACCTGTGAGACCGGGGTCTCACATCAGAGCGCGTGCGTCCGGACACCGTGGTTCAGTGAGGGCATGACCTGGGAGACCTTTCCCGTCACGCCCGACCGGTTCGAGGACTTCGCCGACGTCGTCAACAAGAACCGGCGCCAGAATCATTGCTGGTGCCTGTCCCACCGCTTGAAGGCCGCGGAGATCGAGGAGCTCGGCGGGACGGGTGCCGACAGCCGCGAGAAGGCCATGCGCCGACTCTGCGAGCGCGAGCACCCGCCGGGAGTCGTCACCTACCTCGACGACGAGCCGGTCGGCTGGTGCAACATCGGTCCGCGTTCGGAGATCACCCGCCTGGCCGAATCCAGGCTCATGCCGCCGATCGACGACGTGCCGGTGTGGAGCATCATCTGCGTCATCGTGCGATCCGGCTTTCGCAGGCGCGGAGTCACCGGCCGCCTCATCGACGGTGCGGTGGAGTACGCCAGGTCCAACGGCGCACCTGCGGTGGAGGCTCACCCCGTCGACCCGCCGGGCCGGATGGACCTCACCATGGCGTTCGTCGGCACCAAGACGATGTTCGAGAAGGCCGGCTTCGAGGTCGTCGGCAGCACGGACGCCGTGGCCAGCAAGATGCCGCGGCTCGTGATGCGTCGCGACCTGACCTGAGTCGTCAGACCAGACCCAGCTCGATCAGGCTCTCCGCCGTGGCGACGATCGAGTCCTCCCGCGACCGGGGCGCCCAGCCGAGCATCCGCCGGGCCTTCTCCCCGGACGCGGTCTTCGACGTGTTGAGCTCGGGGACGATGAGCTTGAGCGCGGGATCGGTGAACGCGGTCGCCTTCACCAGCCACGCGGGCAGGCGGCGCGTGGGCACCTTCTTCGCCTGCTCGCCCAGGCGCTCGCGCAGCACGGACGCCATGTCGGCGACGCTCATCGGTCCACCCGTGACAGCCAGGAACCGCTCGCCGGCGGCAGCCGGGTCGGTCATCGCCCGCACGTGCAGGTCGGCGACGTCGCGGACGTCGACCGCGGAGTACGACAGTGGGGGAAGGCCCGGCATCTTTCCTCGCATCAGGCGGGAGATGAGCTCGATCGAGGTCGAGTAGTCCGCAGCGAGCACCGGTCCGAACACGCCGACCGGGTTGACGACGGCCAGCTCGGGACCACCGTCGGCGACGAAGTCCCACGCGGCGCGCTCGGCAAGGGTCTTCGACTTCGTGTACGCGCCGATGTCGGCGTCGGCATCGGTCCAGTCGTCCTCGGTGAACGGTGTCGACCGAGGCGGCCGTCCGTACCCGATGGCCGCGAAGGAGGACGTGAGCACGACCCGCTTGACGTCGGCATCCCGGGCGGCCCGGAGCACGCGCAGCGCGCCCTCACGCGCCGGCACGATCAGCTCGTCCTCGTGCTTGGGGACGCCGAGCGGGAACGGGGAGGCGACGTGCAGCACGTAGTCGCAGCCAGCGACCGCCTCGGCCCAGCCGTCGTCCGAGGTGAGGTCGGCGACGGTGAACGTCACGTCGGCGTCGGGTGCGGCGTATCCCCTGGCGAGCATCGTGCGGACGTCACCCTCACGGTCAAGTGATCGCACGGTCGTCCGCACCCGGTAGTCGTCCTGCAGGAGCCGCAGGATGCAGTGCGCCCCCACGAATCCCGATCCGCCCGTGACCAGTACCGTCTCATCGCCCACGTCAGGCTCCTTCGGTTCTGCCCCGAGGAAACCATCGTGGCGCATCATCGGACCATCGATCGGCGTTGGTGACAATCACCTCACGCCCGCCGACGATGGAGAGGACAGCCCATGGATGACGAACAGGCGCCGCCGGAGACGAGGGGTGTCACGGTCGAGCTGCTGGATCGGGTCGATCTCGGCCCGGAGATCGAGGGCATGGAGGGACGCGAGCTCCGGATGCGCAAGGTGACCATCGAGCCCGGCGGAGTCCTCGGCCCGATTCACGACCATGTCGACCGACCGGGGACCGTCTACGTGCTGCAGGGGACGGTCACCGATCACCGCGACGGGGTCGCCACGGACTACGGGCCGGGTGTCGGGTGGCCCGAGGACCGGAACACGCTCCACTGGCTCGAGAACCGGGGCACGGTGCCGGTCGTGGAGATCTCGGTGGACGTCGTCAGGTCCGGGTAGCCGACCCGTCAGTCGGGGGATCGGTGAGGTCGGCCTGCTGGACGAGCAGGGCGACCTGGACACGGTTGTTCGCGCCCAGCTTCTCGAGGAGCCGTGACACGTAGGCCTTCACCGTGGCGGTGCTCAGGTAGGCCGCTGCGCCGATCTCGGCGTTCGACAGTCCCATCCCCAGTGCCACGGCGACCTCGCGCTCACGCTCGCTCAGGACGGCGAGACGGGTACGAGCCGAGTCGCGGGACGTGGTGGCGTCCGAGCCGGCCCCGGCCAGCTCCATGAGCCGGCGGGTGACGGACGGTGACAACATCGGTTCACCGCCGGCCACCGTTTCCACCGCGCGCACGATCTCGGCCGGTGGCGTGTCCTTGAGCAAGTACCCGGCGGCCCCGGCCTGAAGCGCAGCCAGCACGTCGCTGTCGGCATCGAAGGTGGTCAGCACGATCACCTCAGGTGGCTCTGGCGCCGCCCGCAGGGCGCGCGTTGCCGTGATGCCGTCGACCCGTCTCATCCGGATGTCCATCAGCACCACGTCGGGACGCAGTGTGGCCACGGCAGCCGGGACTTCGTCGCCGTCGCCCACCTCGCCGAGCACGTCGATGCTCGTCGAGGCCCGAAGCATGAAGCCGAGCCCGCTGCGAACGAGGGCGTCGTCATCGACCAACAGCACGCCGATGGTCATGACGACACCCGCTCTGGCGCGGTGTACGGCAACCAGGCCCACACCCCGAACCGGTCGCTGTCGAGCTGCCCGTAGTCGATGCGACCTCCGGCCAGGGTGACCCGCTCACGCAGCCCGATCAGGCCGGTCCCCGATCCCGGCGGGCCCACGTCTGTCGCGTCGTCCGCCCTCGAGAGCTGGTTGCGGACCGAGATCTCCACACCATCGGCCTCGTCGTGGATCTCGATCCAGACCTGGGCCTGGGGAGCGTGCTTGCGGACGTTGGTGAGGGCCTCCTGGACCACGCGGTACGCCGTACGGCCGGTCGCGGCGGACGTGGACCCTGCCGCAGGGGCAGGGGCCTCACAGGAGATCACGAGGCCCGCTGATCGGGACTCCTCGACGAGCGCGGGCAGGTCGGCGAGAGTGGGCTGTGTCGTGCTTCCCCCGTCGGGGGACGGTTCGCGAAGCAGGCTGATGACCTGACGCAGCTCCTCCAGCGCCTCGTGCGTGTTGTCGCGGATGATGCCGGCGATCTCGCTGACCTCCTCGGCGGATCCATCCCGGTGGTACTCCAGGGCACCGGCATGCACGGCCAGCAGCGACAGCCGGTGCGCCAGGACGTCGTGCATCTCCCGGGCGATCCGCGTCCGTTCACCGCGGCGGGCGGCTTCGGCCGAATCGGCCGCCGACTTCTCGGCCTGGTCAAGCTGGCTGCGCAACGACGCCAACAGCTCGACCCGGGCCCGCAGGTACATCCCCCAGCCGGTGGCGGCGAACGTCGCGAGCGCCCCGACCGTGAACGCCCGCTCCGCATGCGGGACGGGGTAGAGCGCCAGCGCCGGGATGATGCTCAGCGCCGCGAGGACGCTGACGGCCACGGCGGTTCGCCACTCCCGGCGCGCGGCGACGGTGAACACACAGATCAGCGCAATGCCCCCGGCGATGGTCGAGACGATGCCGATCGCGATCGCCGCGAGCGCGAAGGCCACGGGTCGCTGGCGTCGCCAGAGCCAGATACCCGCGAAGCATCCGATGCCGAGCACGAGATCCAGGACGCGGAGCAGGAGCGGGCGGCCGTCCATGCCGTAGAGCAGGTTCTGCTCGCTCGACAGGCCGACGGCCAAGGCGACGACCGCCAATGCGGTGTCGACCGCCGCGTCGCGTCCGCGCCAACCAGCCACGATCCCAAATCTAGGGCGCGAAACGCTCGCGTGAGGAACACGGTGGGGATCGTCGACCAAAGTCGATGTCCCTTGTGGCGGACGAGCGACCAAAGTCGGTTGAACCAGGGCCCTCTGGCCGCAGCACGGCAGCCCGCTGACCCGACACGATCGGGACATGACAACTACCACCACCACCCGTCCAGAGAGCACGGCGTTCACCGCGGCTGATCGAAGCCTCACCGGGACGTGCGGCGTGCTCGTCGCAGCCTTGTCGTTGATCATGGTTCCGCTGTACTTCGTCTACTCCGGGCCGCCGCCGGCGAACAACGTCCTCACCCGCAACCTCATCACCGTCCTCGTCTTCGTGCTCTTCCTGGTCTTCACGGTCGGCCTGCGGCGCCTGCTCGGGCGCCGTGCCGGGCTCGTCGGCGACATCACCCTGGCCTCCGGACTCGTGTACGCCGCCATGACCCTCGTGGCTGCGTCGCTGGAGACCGGCGTCGTGCTCCAGCATCCCGACGGGACGCTCGACCCCACGATCGACGGACCGCTCGCCAACGGCATGGCCCTGCTGCATGGGCCGATCGCGCGGTTCCTGATCGCGACGTTCCTCATCACGCTGGCGGTGTCGGTGCGCCGGACCGGTGCCCTGCCTCGCTGGGTCGCCAACGGCTCGCTCCTGCTCGCCGCGGTCAACCTCGCCTTCGTGCCCTCGTTGTTCTTCGGCATGGATCCTGCGAACTTCTACGCGGCCAACGGCTGGGGAAGCACCGCAAGCATCGGGGCCGTCTTCATGCTGTGGACAGGAGCGGTCGGTCTCGCCGTCCTGAGGGATCGGCGCACCAGGAAGGTACGCGCATGAACAACGACGCCTGGGAAGGGACCGTGGAGAAGAAGTCCCGCGGACTCCTCGACGGCTCCAACATGTACCGCCGCCTCAAGATCCGACACCCCGACGGCAGCTCGAGGAAGGTTCGCGTCAGTCGGAAGCTCTGGGACGCGATCGACCAGGGCGATGTGGTCTCCAAGAGCGCGGGGCAGGACCCCGTCCGGCGATGACGACCGAGCCTTCAGCGTGACCCAGCCCAGACCTCCTACGAGAAAGCGAGAACCGCCATGGGAACTCTCACGGCCTCCATGTTCATGACCGTCGACGGCTTCACCGAGAAGCCGGACGGAACCCTGATCTCACCAGCGTGGTCGGGTGACCTGCAGGTGCACTGGTCCGGAGCGAACGCCCACGAGGGGCAGATGCTCCTCTACGGGCGACGCGCGTTCGAGATCAATGCCGGCATCTGGCCCTCCGCTGCCGAAGACGCGACCAACCCCGACGACTACCGCGCCTTCGCCGAGACCATGAACGCACTCCCCAAGGTCGTGGTGTCCGACTCGCTGCACGAGGTGGGCTGGAACACCACGGTCGAGGCCGGACCGCTCGACCAGGTCGTCGACCGGCTCAAGGAGCGGTTCGACGGCGAGATCGTGGCCGTGGGCGGCTTGAGCCTGGTGTCGTCCCTGGTGGCGGGTGGACTCGCCGATCGGCTCCGTTTCCTCGTCATGCCGGACGTCGCCGGCGCCGGCCGCTCGATCTTCGACGATCAACCCGGCATGCGCCGCGCCGAGCTGCCGCTCGAGCTCGTCTCGAACCAGACCATGGACACCGGCGCCATCATCGTGGAGTACGCCGTACGACGCTGAACCGTCCCCGGATTCAGTAGTACCAGGGGTAGTCGGACCAGTCGGGCGGGCGCTTCTCGAGGAACGCGTCGCGACCCTCCTGGGCCTCGTCGGTCATGTAGGCCAGACGGGTGGTCTCGCCGAGCAGCAGCTGCTGGCCGACGAGGCCGTCGTCGATGAGGTTGAACGAGTACTTGAGCATCCGCTGCGCGGTGGGGCTCTTGGCGTTGATCTTCGCGCCCCACTCCAGTGCCGTGGCCTCGAGCTCGGCGTGCGGCACGACCTTGTTGACCATGCCCATGCGGTGTGCGTCGTCGGCGGTGTACTCGTCGCCGAGGAAGAAGATCTCGCGGGCGAACTTCTGCCCCACCTGCCGAGCGAGGTAGGCCGACCCGAAACCGCCGTCGAAGCTGCCGACGTCGGCGTCGGTCTGCTTGAACCGGGCGTGCTCCTGCGAGGCGATCGTCAGGTCGCAGACGACGTGCAGGCTGTGGCCACCGCCGGCAGCCCAACCGGGCACGACGGCGATGACGACCTTGGGCATGAACCGGATCAGGCGCTGGCACTCCAGGATGTGCAGCCGCGCCAGCTTCGCCGGGTCGACGGACTCCGCCGTCTCGCCTCCCCGGCCGGAGGCCGAATCGTGCACCGTGTACTGGTAGCCGGCCTTGCCGCGGATGCGCTGGTCGCCGCCGGAGCAGAACGCCCAGCCGTCGTCCTTGGGACTCGGCCCGTTGCCGGTGATCAGCACGCAACCGACATCGGACGACGAACGAGCGTGCTCGAGCACCGTCAGCAGCTCGTCGACCGAGCTTGGCCGGAACGCGTTGCGCACCTCTGGCCGGTCGAACGCGATGCGGACGGTTCCGTGCTCGACCGCACGGTGGTACGTCAGGTCATTGAGGTGCTCGAAGCCGGGCACCTCACGCCATGCGGACTCGTCGAAGGTGCCGGACACGTTCTGCAGCGCGCTCACCCGCCGAGGTTATACCGGCGGTACGTTGACCCGATGAAGAGATTCGACGGCAAGGTCGCGCTGATCACCGGCGCCGCGCGGGGCATCGGTGCCGGGGTGGCCCGGGGCTACGTCGAACGAGGCGGCAAGGTCGCCCTGCTCGGGCTCGAGCCCGATCTCCTGAAGCAGCTCACCGAAGAGCTCGACTCCGTCACCTCTGGGGCGGCTGCGTACTGGGAGGCCGACGTCCGCGACGGCACGGCCATGACCGAGGCGATCGACGCCGCCGCGGCGCACTTCGGACGCATCGACGACGTGCTGGCGAACGCCGGCATCGCGTCGTACGGCACCGTCCGGCAGATCGACGAGGACTCCTTCGAGCGGGTCATCGACATCAACATCAACGGCGTCTACCGCACGCTGCACGCCGCCATCCCGCACCTGGAGAAGACCAAGGGCTACGCGCTCGTGGTGGCGTCGCTGGCCTCGTTCGCCAACCTCGCCGGGCTCGCGTCGTACAACGCCAGCAAGGCCGGAGCCGAGTCGCTCGCGCTCGTCACGAAGCAGGAGGTGGCGCACCTCGGCATCAGGATCGGCGTCTGCCACCCGTCCTGGATCGACACCGACATCGTGCGGGGCGCCGAGGCCGACCTCCCGACGTTCAAGAAGCTCCGCAGCCAGCTGCCCTACCCGGCGAACTCGACGACGACGCTCGAGGAGTGCGTCGAGGCGATCCTGGTGGGGTTCGCCAAGCGCAAGACCCGCGTGTACGTCCGGCGCGGCGTGATCCTCGCCAACTGGACCAAGCCGCTGGTCAACTCGCCGGCCGGCTGGCTCGTCATGAAGCGCCTCGCCCGCAGGCACGTGCCCCAGCTCGAGCGCGAGGTGACGGCACTCGGACGCTTCCAGCACGCCCACGTCCCGCTGACCGACCGCAAGGAACGGCCGGCGGACACCCGACCGCCGAGCTGACGACCTAGGACGTCTGGACTCCGGCCGCGAGCGACACCATGTGGCCCAGCCGGGCGACCTCGGACGACAGGAACTCGGGACCGCCGTGGCGTCCGACGACGACCACGAACTTGGTGCCGCCGCGGAGCCGGCCGGGGCTCGCAGCCAGCAGCGTCGAGTCCCAGGCGTCGAGCCCGGGCACGGTACGAGACGTGCGCAGCGCCAGCCATGACGTGGCGGCCTCGACGACACCGCCGCCCTTGAGCGTCGGGGCGGCCGGGCTGCCGTGCATCGTCTCCAGCTCGCCGTCGACGCGCACCAGAAGCATCGCCCAGTCCGCGCGGAACGTCGGAGGCACGACGGACACCAGGTGCTCGAGCGCCTTGGCCGGCTCCTGCGTGAACGTCTCGACCGCCTCGAGGTCCATGCTCAGGCTGGCGCCGGCGTTGTAGCGGGAGATCCAGTGGACCTGGACGCCGTCGAGCTGGTGGCACGCGGTGATCAGGGCATCCGGCATGAGACGGCTGGGCAGCTCGAGCAGGACGTCGTCGACCGCCACGCCGTCGGACCGGTGCTCGACGATCTCGATGGCCTCGATGTCGGCGCCGGCACCACCAAGCGCCGAGGCGAGTGCGCCCAGGGAGCCCGGGACGTCCGGCAGCTCGACGCGAAGCAGGAAGGCCATGGCGCCATCACACCACGCCCACGTTTCCGGCGTGTGACGTCCGGATCGTGAGCCACGCCGTCAACAGACGTGCCGGCTAGCGCAGCGGGTCGAGACGCTTCAGCAGCTCCGGCGTCTCGCCGCGTGCGATCCGGGCGGCCAGGAGCTGGCCCGTCAGGGGTCCGAGGGCGATGCCCCACATGCCGTGCCCGCCCGCGACGTGGACGCCGGGCGTTCGGGTCGGTCCCACGAGCGGCAGCCCGTCCGGCGTGCACGGACGCGACCCGACCCATTCGTCAGTGCGGGTGTCCCAGTCGATGCCATGGAGCAGCGGGCTCACGGCGTCGACGATCGCTCGGATGCGTCGTGGGTCCGGCGGTGCGTTCGGCTTGCGGAACTCCATCATCCCGGCGACGCGGAGGCCGCCCGTCCCGTTGGTGCCGTCGAGCGGGGTGCACGCCACCCGCTGGGCCGGGAAGTACACCGGGTTGGACGGCTTCCGGTCGAGCGGGACGAAGAAGCTGTAGCCGCGCCCGGCCTGCACGATGGTGCGCACGCCGTGCGGTCGCGCGAGCTGTCCGAGCCAGGTGCCCGAGGCGATGACGACGGCGTCGGCGTCGATCACGTCCCCATCGGCAGGACGGATCTCGACCCGGTCCCCGACGCGCACGACGTCGTCGACCTCCACGCCGCCGAGCACCTCGCCACCACGCTCCCGCACCGAGTCGGCGAGGGAGTTCACGAAGCGTCCGGGGTCGATGAACCGCTGATCGCGCAGGACGATCCCGTGGGTGACCGACTCCGACAGGGCCGGCTCGATCGCCCGCGCCGCGTCGCCGTCGACGAGCTCGTGCTCGGTGTGGCTGCCCACCTCGTCGACGCGCTCGAACTCGTGCACCAGGCTCTGGCGGTCGCTCTCGGACAAGAACGCCGCGAGGAAGGTGTCCGCGACATGCGTCGGCTCGGAAGCCCCGCCCGCGGCGAGGGCGTCGAAGGCGTCAAGCGACACCCGGTTCGCCTCGGAGAACACCTGCATCGCCTCACGCCAGTGCCCGGGCGTGCAGTGGCGGGTGAACGCGGCGAGGAACGTCAGCAGCTGCCGGTTGGTCGTGAACGGCACGTACACCGGTGACGACGGGCTGAGCGCCGCCTTCACTCCCGTGGCGAGGATCGCCGGGTCCGGAAGCGGGAGCGTCAACGCCGGGGCGAGCCACCCCGCGTTGCCCCACGACGAGCCGGCGGCCACGCCATCCCGGTCGACGACGGTGACGCGCACTCCTTCGGCCTGCAGGAACCATGCCGTCGCCAGGCCGACCATGCCCGCACCAACGACGACCACGTGCTCGGGAGGTCGGTGCTCGGCCATGCGATCACTCAACCACCGCTCGACGGCACGCCGAAGATGCCCCCTCACCGGGGCTTGGTTATGGTCGAGACGACGACGTCCAAGGGAGCCAGCATGGGAATCCGGAAGAAGAAGACCGTCCGCGACCAGCTCGAGGTCCGACTCGACGACTTCCTCAACCAGGCCGAGGACCTGCGCAAGCAGGTGTCGGCCCGGGCGCCGGAGGTACGCGACAGTCTGGCCACGCGCATCGACGCGGGTCTCGCCGAGCTGAAGGCCCGGTGGCCCGAGATCCGCGACGAGGTGCTCGACCGCGTCCCCGAGATGAGCGACGAGACCTACGACAAGCTGCCCGACGGCGTGAAGGATCGCATCCCCGAGCAGGCCAAGCCCAAGAAGAAGAAGCGGCTGCGCAAGCTGGCCGTCGTGGGCCTGATCACCGGCGCCGGCGCGGCAGCGCTTGCCGCGGCCCGACGTCAGGGCACCCCGCCGCCGCCACCGCCGCCGCCGTTCGACGCTCCCACGAGGCCTCAGCCGAAGGCTCCCTCCGCGGCCGCGCCCGAACCGTCAGCGACGAAGCCGGCCGACGCTGGGCCCAAGGACACCAGCGCCGCTAAGAGCACGGACGACGCCCCGACGAAGAAGGCGCCGCCGGCCAAGAAGAAGTGATCCTCAGCGCAGGGCCTCGGTGTCGCCCGAGAGCTTCTGCGCGAACCAGATCGGCACGATCGACACGAGGATCAGCACCACGGCCACGACGTTGACGATCGGCGCCTGGTTGGGCCGGAACAGGTTCTCCAGGATCCAGATCGGCAGCGTCGTCACCCCGGCGCCTGCCGTGAACGTCGTGACGATGATCTCGTCAAAGCTGAGTGCGAAGGCGAGCAGGCCGCCGGCCAGCAGCGCCGAGCGCAGCTGCGGGAACGTGACGAGGCGGAACGTCGTCCACACCCCGGCGCCGAGGTCGGCCGACGCCTCCTCGAGGTTGCCTCCCACCCGGCGTAGTCGAGCCTGGACGTTGTTGAACACCGTGACGATGCAGAACGTCGCGTGCGCGATGATCACGGTGAGGAGCGACAGCTGCAGCCCGAGGACGCCGCGGAACGCGTTGTTGAGCGCGATGCCGGTCACGATGCCCGGCAGCGCGATCGGCAGGATGACCAGCAGGTTCACCGAGTTCTTGCCGAAGAACCGGTAGCGCTGGAGCGCCAGGGCCATCAGCGTGCCGAGCACCAGGGCGATGACCGTGGCCGCCGCCGCGGCCTGCACGCTGGTGGCGACCGCGCGCCGAGCGCCGTCGCTGTGCAGGGCTCGTTGCCACCAGTCGAACGTGAACCCGGTCGGCGGCCATGTCAGCGACTGGCTCTCGTTGAACGAGTTGATCACCACGATCAGCAGCGGCGAGTACATGAGGACCAGCACCAGGACCGTGAGCACGGCCAGGAGGCGGCGGACGTTCGAGCTGAGGGTCATGGGCGGCCTAGAGGTTCTCCAGTGCGCCGGTGCGACGCACCGCACCCAGGTAGCCGATCATGATGATCACCGGGATCAGCGCCACGGCGGCCGCCAGCGGCAGGTTGTTGGCCGCGCCGACGTTCGTGTAGACGAGGTTGCCGAGCATCTGGTTGGCGCCGCCGACGATGTTCACGGTGATGTAGTCGCCGAGCGTCAGCGAGAAGCTGAAGATCGACCCGGCGATGATGGCCGGCACCAGCATCGGGAAGACCACCGTGCGCAGGGTCTGCCACGTCGACGCGCCGAGATCGCTGGCGGCATCGAGCAGGGAGTCGGGCACGCGCTCGAGCCCGGCGAAGATCGGCAGGATCACGTACGGCAACCAGATGTAGGCCTGGGTCATCACCACCGCGGAGAGCCCGTACCCAGGGGTGTCGAGACCGACGCGACCGGCGGCCCAGTCGAACACGCCGCTGTCGGACAGCACCGAGCGCCACGCGAACGCCTTGACGAGGTAGCTGGCCCACAACGGGGTCAGCACCGCGATGACGAGCATCCCCTGCATGCGGCGCGATGCGACCTTGGCCATGTAGAACGCGATCGGCAGCGCGATCGCGATGTCGATGACCGTGACGGCGAGCGCCACGCCGAGCGTCCTGATGGTCACCGTGCGGTAGAGGGACTCGGTCGTGATCTCGCGCAGGTTCGCGAACGTGAGCGAGCGGTTGATCTCGCCGGTGAAGCTGTCGACCGACCAGAACGCGGTGACCAGCAGGGCCGCGAGGGCCACGACGTAGATGAGCACCAGCCACGTGAGCGGTGCGGTGAGCAGCAACGAGAGGCGCAGCTTCGGTCGTGCGCTGAGCAGCGAGGACAGCCGGCGGGCGGCCGTCACCCCGGGTGGGGGAACGGCCGCCTGCGCGGTGTCGCTGTCCGTCATCGTCAGCCCTTGATCTCCGTCCATGCCTTGGTCCACGCGGAGTAGTCCATGCACTTCACGTCGGTCCGGCCGTCGAGGCACTTGGCGACCGGGGTGCGCCAGTACCAGAGCTTGCTGGCGAACTCCTCGTCACCAGCCTTGTACGTGTCGCAGAACGACTTGTCACTCGCGAAGTCGCAGGCTTCCTGGCTGTTCGGAGCCTCACCGAAGTACTCGGTCGCCGCGGCGTTGGCCTTGGGCGAGTCGATGTAGTTCAGCCACGCGTACGCGCAGTTGGGGCTCTTCGCCTTCGACGAGATCATCCAGGTGTCGCTCCAGCCGGTCGCACCCTCCTCGGGCAGGATCGCCTTCACGTTCACCTTCTTCGGGTCGATCGTGTTGACGATGACCTGCCAGGTGGTGCCGATCTGCGAGTTGCCGGACTCGAACGCCGAGGCCGACTTCAGGTAGTCAGACCAGTACTCGCTCACGTTCTCCCGCTGCTTCTTGAGCAGGTCGACGCTGGCAGCGAACTGCTTCTCGTCGAGCGCGTACGGGTTCTCGATGCCGAGGTCGGGGTTGTGCTTCATCAGGTACAGCGCAGCGTCCGCGATGTAGATCGGCGAGTCGTACGCCGTGACCTTGCCCTTGTACTTCGACGCGTCGTCGAACACGGCGCTCCACGACGTCGGGGCCGGCTTGACCTCGTCGGCGTTGTACATCAGCAGGTTCGCGCCGTATCCGTGCGGGACGCCGTAGTGCTTGCCGTTGAAGGTGTTCCACTCCTGGTCCTTGAGGAACTTGAAGACCTTCTCGTAGTTCGGGATCAGGTCGGTGTTGACCTCGGCGGCCTCCTTCGACGCCACCATGCGTGCGGTGAGGTCGCCCGACGCCACGACGACGTCGTAGTCGCCGGTCTTCGTGAGGTTGAACGCCTCGTCGGAGGTGCCGTACGCCTTGCTGGTGACCTTGCAGCCGGTCTCCTTCTCGAACGGCGTGACCCAGTCGACCTTCGGGTCGTTGCTGCCGTCCTCGACGTAGCCGGGCCACGTCAGGATCGAGACCTTGCTCTCGTTGTCGCCGAGCTTCTTGGGCGGGCCGCTGCTCGAGGTGTCCGAGTCCCCGCCACCGCAGGCGGCGAGGATGATCATGGTCGCGAAGGCGAGGGCCACCACGGGCCCGCGCGCTCTGCGCCTTCTCTGGGTCGTCGTGCTCATCGTGGTTCTCCTTCTCGGTGGGATGGTTGTTGGGAAGTCATGTGACGGTGACGAGGTCGTCGACCGACCAGCTGGCCACGACCTGCTCGCCGCGCTGCTCCTGCGGTGCCTCGGAGCCGGTGCTCTGCTCGAGCACGACCAGCTCGGTGCCGTCGTCCAGACGGACGTGCAGGCGGTGGCCCGTGCCCAGGTAGATGGACTCGATGATCACGCCGGTGGCGCGCACGACGCCGTCCGTGACGCCGGTCGACGTGCTCTCCGACGCCGAGCGCAGCGTCACCTTCTCGGGGCGGAGGGCGAACGTGCCGGACTTGCCGAACAGGCGGGACGACTCGTCGTCGTCGAACAGGTTCGACGTGCCGACGAACGACGCGACGTACGACGACGTCGGCTGCTCGTAGATCTCGGTGGGTGTGCCGAGCTGGACGATCTGGCCCTCGCTGAACACCGCGATGCGGTCGCTCAGGGTCAGCGCCTCCTCCTGGTCGTGGGTCACGAACACGAAGGTGATGCCGAGATCGCGCTGCAGCTCCTTGAGCTCCACCTGCATCTGCTCGCGCAGCTTGAGGTCGAGGGCACCGAGCGGTTCGTCGAGCAGCAGGACCTTGGGCCGCACGATGATCGAGCGGGCCAGGGCGACGCGCTGTCGTTGCCCGCCCGAGAGCTGGCCGGGGCTGCGGTCTCCGTACCCGCCGAGCTGCACGGTGGCGAGTGCCTCCTCCGCCTGCTTGCGACGGTCCGCCTTGCCCGTGCCGCGCACCCGCAACCCGTAGGCGACGTTGTCGAGCACCGACATGTGCGGGAACAGGGCGTAGTCCTGGAACACCGTGTTGACGTCGCGGTCGAACGGCGCCCGCCCGGTGACGTCCTCGCCGCCGAGGGTGACGGTGCCGGCCGTGACCCGCTCGAACCCGGCGATGAGCCGCAGCACCGTGGTCTTGCCCGACCCGGACGGCCCGAGCATCGAGAAGAACTCGCCGTCGGCGATGTCGAGGTCGACCCCGTCGACCGCCTTCACGTCCCCGAAGTGCTTGCTCAGCCCTCGCAGGGAAATGGCCGGAGCTTCGCTCGTGGTACCGGTCATTGCTGTCCTGTCCGCTGGGCTGGGACCAATCTGGCCTGATCGCGCGGTCAACGTCAATGACCGGCAAGGCGAAAGGTGGCGTTTGAGACCCCGCTGCGATTCACTTGAGCCCATGCGATCCATCTGGAAGGGCTCGATCAGCTTTGGTCTGGTCAACGTGCCGGTGAAGGTCTACAGCGCCACCGAGAGCCACGACGTCTCCCTGCACCAGGTGCACGAGAAGGACGGTGGTCGCATCCGCTACCAGCGCAAGTGCGAGGTGTGCGGCAAGGTCGTCGCCTACGAGGACATCACCAAGGCCTACGACGACGGCACCAACACCGTGGTGCTCACCGAGGACGAGCTGAAGTCGCTCCCGGCCGAGAACAACCACGAGATCGACGTCGTCGAGTTCGTGCCGGCCGACCAGATCGACCCGATCCGGCTCGACAAGGCCTACTACCTCGAGCCGGACGCGCGCGCGCTCAAGCCGTACACACTCCTCCGTCGTGCCCTGGAGGAGACCGACCGCAGCGCCGTCGTGCAGTTCGCCCTGCGCCAGAAGAGCCGACTCGCGGTGCTGCGCGTCAAGGACAAGGCGCTCGTCCTGCAGACGATGCTCTGGGACGACGAGGTGCGCGAAGCCGACTTCGACGTCCTCGACGAGGTGCCGCGCATCAGCCAGAAGGAACGCGACATGGCATCGCAGCTCGTCGACTCCCTCGCCGGAGACTTCGACGCCAGCCAGTTCACCGACGACTACCAGGAGCAGCTGCGCACTTTGGTCGAGGCGAAGCTCGAGCAGGGCGACGCCCTCGACACCGCCGCCACGTTCGGCGAGTCCGAGGAGGAGGGCGAGAAGGCCGAGGTCATCGACCTCATGGACGCCCTGCAGCGCAGCGTCGACAAGAGCAAGAAGAAGAAGTCCTCGTCGTCGAGCACCTCGTCGAAATCCTCGAAGTCGGCGCCGAAGAAGAAGGCGCGCAAGGGGGCGTAGGTGGCACGGTCCTCCGGCGAGACCGTCGCGATCGGCGGTCATCGCCTGCGTCTCACCAACCCCGACAAGGTGATCTACCCCGCGACCGGCACGACGAAGGCCGACGTCATCTCGTACTACGTCGAGATCGCTCCGTTCATCCTTCCCCATGTCGCCGATCGAGCCGCCACGCGCAAGCGATGGGTCAACGGGGTCGGCACCGCCGACAAGCCGGGCGAGGTGTTCTTCGAGAAGAACCTGCCGGACTCCGCGCCGAGCTGGATCCGGCGTGCGTCGATCCAGCACAAGAGCAGCCGCAACAACTACGTCGTGGTCGACGGCGTGGCCGTGCTTGCCTGGCTCGGGCAGATGGCTGCCCTGGAGATCCACGTGCCCCAGTGGCGGCTCGGACCGCGAGGCGCCCACCTCAACCCCGATCGATTCGTGCTGGACCTCGACCCGGGTCCGGGTGCCGGGCTCCCCGAGTGCGTGGAGGTGGCGAAACGGGCCAAGAGGCTGCTCGCCGACCTCGGTCTCGAGGCGTACCCGGTCACCAGCGGCAGCAAGGGCCTCCATCTCTACGCCGGGCTCGACGGGAGCCACGACGCCGAGTACGTGAACAAGTTCGCCAAGGAGTTCGCCTCCGTGCTGCAGAGCGAGCTGCCGGACCTCGTCGTGAGCACCCAGCAGAAGGCGCTGCGCGGTGGCAAGGTGCTCGCCGACTGGAGCCAGAACAACGCCAACAAGACGACGATCGCTCCGTACTCGCTGCGCGGTCGCGAGCAGCCGACCGTCGCCGTGCCGCGCACCTGGCGCGAGCTCAACGACCCCGACCTGCGACACCTCACGTACGACGAGGTCCTCGAGCGGATGAAGCGGCGCAAGGATCCGCTCGCGCCGCTCGGCGGTGATGGCGGCGCCGAGATCCCGGCGACGGACGCGTTGTCCACCTATCGGTCCAAGCGCGACGCCTCCAAGACGCCGGAACCCGTGCCGGAGGAAGGCGCCGACCTCCCGGGAGACGGCAACTCCTTCGTCATCCAGGAGCACCACGCCAGCCGGCTGCACTGGGACTTCCGCCTCGAGCGCAACGGCGTGCTCGTCTCCTGGGCGCTGCCCAAGGGCGTGCCCACCGATCCGAAGAAGAACCACCTCGCCGTCCAGACCGAGGACCACCCGCTGGAGTACGGCACGTTCGAGGGCACGATCCCGAAGGGTGAGTACGGCGGCGGGGAGGTGACCATCTGGGACACCGGCACGTACGAGGCGGAGAAGTGGCGCGACGGGGAGGTGATCGCCACCCTCACCGGCACCAAGAAGGGCGGGCTCGGCGAGCCGCGCCGGTTCGCCCTCATCCGCACCGGCGAGAACTGGCTCATCCACCTCATGAAGCCCGCCGACCAGGACAAGGCCCCCAAGAAGGCCGCCCAGAAGAGGGCACCGCGTCGGTCGATCGGATCGGGTCCCACATCAACGACGCTGAAGCCCGTGGCGCCGATGCTCGCCACGGCAGGCAAGGCGTTCGACATCGACGACGAGGACGACTGGGCGTTCGAGATGAAGTGGGACGGCTACCGGGCCGTCGCCGTGTGCGACGGACCGGACGTGGCGCTGTTCAGTCGCGCCGGCAAGGACATGACCGACACGTATCCGGAGGTCGCCGACGCGTTGGCCGCTCGCGAGCTCAACGACACCGTCCTCGACGGTGAGGTCGTGGCCATCGGCCCGGACGGCGCACCATCGTTCTCCCGGCTTCAGCAGGGCACGAGGCCGATCCAGTACTTGCTCTTCGACGTGCTCAGCCACGACGGTGAGCCGCTGAAGAACGCGCCCTACCTGGAGCGGAGAGACGTGCTCCGGGATCTCGACCTCGACGACGGAAAGACCTTGCGAGTTCCGCTAGCCTTCGACGGCTCGCTCGAGGACGCCGTCTCGTCGAGCCAGGAGCTCGGACTCGAGGGCGTGGTGGCCAAGCGTCGCGACAGTCGCTACCGCAGCGGCACGCGATCGTCATCGTGGATCAAGATCAAGAACCAGCGGATGCAGGAAGCGGTCATCGTCGGCTGGCGTCCGGGCAAGGGAAACCGCTCGGGTGGCGTGGGCTCCCTGTTGCTCGCGCTGCCCGACGGGGACGACTGGAGGTACATCGGGCGCGTCGGCACCGGTTTCACCGACCGCATGGTCGCCGACCTCACCAAGCGCCTCAAGGCCATCGAGCGCAAGACGCCGCCTCTCGAGACGCCGCGCGACGTCGTCCGCGAGGCCCGGTGGGTGAGCCCGCAGCTCGTCGGCGAGGTCACCTACGGCGAGTGGACGTCCGCGGGGCACCTGCGGCATCCGGTCTGGCGGGGGCTCCGGCCGGACAAGAAGCCCGCCGAAGTACGCCCAGAATGACGGATTCCATGATTTGACCCTCACCGGGTCTAGCATTCGTGACGCAAAAGGTCTAGATGCATTCGGAACCGTTGGGCTAGCATCAGGCAACTTCTTCTGGGAATGGGCGGGCACCATGACAGATCAGATGGACAACCTCACCGAGGACGAGAAGCATCTCGCCAGGCTCGGCTACAAGCAGGACCTGAATCGGTCGTGGTCGGGATTCTCCAACTTCGCGATCTCGTTCTCGATCATCTCGATCCTGGCCGGCTGCTTCACCAACTTCGGCGCCGGCTGGAACAACGGCGGCCCGATCTCGATCTCGTGGTCGTGGCCGATCCTCGGTGTCTTCATCCTGATCATCGGCTTCACCATGTCGGAGCTGGTGTCGGCGTACCCGACCTCGGGCGGCATCTACTGGTGGGCGTCGAAGCTCGGTGGGCCCATGGCCGGATTCTTCACCGGATGGCTCAACATGATCGGCCTGGTCGCGGTCACAGCCGGCGTCGCCTACGGCTGCGCGACGTTCATCGACCTCACGATCAGCACGTACTCCGAGTCGTACGCCGGCGACTACTCGCTGACCCGCGTCTTCCTGATCTTCCTGGTTGTGCTCGCGCTCGCGTCGGTGCTGAACATCTTCAGCAGCCACCTGATGGCCGTCATGAACAACGTGTCGGTGTGGTGGCACGTCGCGGGCGCCTCGATCATCGTGTTGATCCTCATCTTCGTGCCGGACCAGCACCAGTCGGTCGGCTACGTCTTCACCGAACGGTTCAACAATTCCGGTTTCGGCAACGGCAGCACCAGCAGCTTCATGTTCTTCTTCGCCATCATTCCGTTCGGGTTCCTGCTGACCCAGTACACGATCACCGGCTTCGACGCCTGCGCCCACCTGTCGGAGGAGACTGCCTCGGCTTCGATGGGGGCGGCCAAAGGCATTTGGCGCTCGATCTTCTACTCAGTCCTCGGCGGGTACATCCTGCTGCTCGCCGTCGTCTTCGCGGTGCCGAACAACGCGGACGGCGTGGCGGACAACGCGGGCGTCGGCGGGGGTGGCGTCGCCTTCATCTTCGTGAACTCGCTCGGCGTCAACTGGGCGACGTTCGTGCTGTTCATCTCTGCGTCGGCACAGTTCTACTGCGCGACGTCGTGCCTGACGTCGGCATCCCGCATGACGTTCGCGTTCAGCCGCGACGGGGCGGTGCCGGGCTCGAAGATCTGGTCGACGTTGTCAGCCAAGCGTGTGCCCGCGAACGCAGTGCTCGGCGTCGCCGTTGCCGCCGCCGTGGTCACGCTGCCGGCGCTGATCGAGGTGAACATCGGCACTGCGGCAGAGCCGCTGATCATCCCCGTCGCCTTCTACGCGGTCACGTCGATCGCCGTCATCGGCCTTTACCTCTCCTTCGCGATCCCGATCTGGCTGCGCTGGCGGATCGGCGATGCGTTCGAGGCCGGGGCGTGGACGAACGGGTCGAAGTACAAGTGGATGAACCTCATCGCGGTAGCCGAGATCATCGTCGTCTCGCTCTACCTGATGATGCCCTTCGTCCCGGGTGCGGTGCCCTTCAGCGACGACTTCAGCTGGAAGTTCGTCAACTACGCACCGATCGTCACGGTCGGCGCCCTGATCCTGCTGTTCATCTGGTGGAACGCGTCGGCGAAGAAGTGGTTCAACGGTCCTATCAACAACATCGACCCCGTGGTCGCCGAGCTCCTCGACGAGTGACGCAGCCACATCGGGACGGACGTGTGTGAGGCTACTTTCGGTCGATCATCGGGCGCTGGCCGACAAGCCTCGTCTGACGAGGTCGACCGACGAGCCCTCGCACGTACGCATCGAGCAGTGGTTGCGGAGCCGCATCGAAGGCGGTCAGCTCGTCCCGGACGACCGGCTGCCGCCGGAGGAGGAGTTCGCCGCCGCGCTCGGCGTCAGTCGGATGACGCTGCGGCAGGCACTGGGATCGCTGGAGGCCAGCGGCGTGCTCGAGCGGCGACGGGGCAGGTCCGGTGGCACGTTCATCCGTGAGCAGCAGATCGAGACCGACCTGACCGGCTTGCCCGGTTTCACCGAGCAGATGAGCCGTGTCAACGTCCGTGCCGGGGCTCGGTTGGTCGGGGTCAGCCGCCGGCGGCCGTCACGATCCGTCGCCACCGCGCTCGAACTGTCAGGCGCCAAGGAGGTGTTCGAGATCATCCGTGTCCGATCGGCCCGACGCCAGCCCTTGGCTCTCGAGGAGACCTACCTCCCGTGCCACCTCTTCAAGGGGCTGGACAAGCGCTCGCTCACCGGATCGATCTACACCATCATGCGCAGGGACTACGACCTCGCGCCGCACACGGCGCAGGAGTGGCTCGAGCCCGTGCTCGCCACCGACGAGCACGCTCGACTGCTCGCCGTGGAGACCGGAGCTCCGCTGATGCTCGTCACGCGGACGTCGTACACGGTGGCCGGCGTCCCGGTCGAGCACGCCTACGACCGCTATCGCGCCGACCGCACCCGGATCAGCCTGCGCACCAGCGTCTCGACCCAGGTGTCGGCCGAGCTCGTCGCGGACTCGGGGGAGGACGCGTGAGCACCGGACCGATGCGCGAGCAGACGCTCGACGAGCTCTTCGACCAGATCCCCAGCCTGGCCGACCAGCCGCGCTCGATCGAGGAGCTGCCGGGCGGGCTCACCAACCTCAACCTCAAGGTCACCACCCCGAAGGGTGTCTTCGTCGCGCGGTGCAGCCGGAGCGACGTCTCGCTGCTCGGCATCGACCGGGAGGCCGAGCACGAGAACACGCGATCGGCCGAGCTCGCCGGCGTGGGCGCACCCGTCGTGGACTTCCGGCCCGACCTCGACGTCCTGGTGATCGGCTTCATCGACGGACAGTCCTTCGAGAACGACGACCTGCAGAAGCCGGGCGCCCTGACGCGGGTCGCCGAGGCCGTCCGCAAGCTGCACGCGGGACCACGATTCGTCGGTGACTTCGACATGTTCACGCGGCAGAAGACGTACCTCGGCACGATCACCGAGCGCGGATTCGACCATCCCTCCGACTACGGCGACTTCGAGGCACAGTTCGCGCAGATCAGGACGGCGCTCGCGGCGAACGCGGGGGCGACGGTGCCGTGCAACAACGACCTGCTGGCGGGCAACTTCGTCGATGACGGCACGAAGCTCTGGCTGATCGACTACGAGTACTCGGGCAACAACGACCCCTTCTTCGAGCTGGGCAACACCTGGACCGAGTGCCAGCTCGGCGACGACCTGCTCGAGGAGCTGGTGACCGCGTACGTCGGGCACCACTCGCCCGAGAAGATCGCCCGCACCCGGCTCCAGGCGACCGTCTCCCGGTACGGATGGTCACTGTGGGGCTACATCCAGGCGGCGTCGTCCGACGAGGACTACGACTTCCACGCCTGGGGACAAGAACGGTACGAAGCCGCCGTCCAAGACTTCACCTCATCCGCGTTCAGCGGGCTGCTCGACGCAGCCGCGGGACGTAGGACATGACTCCGCTGCCGGACCGGGCCACCTACGTCATCGTCGGCGGCGGCGTCATCGGCGCCAGCGTCGCCTACCACCTGACCGCGGCGGGCGAGACCGATGTCGTGCTCATCGAGCAGGGCGAGCTGTCGTGCGGCACGACGTGGCACGCGGCCGGGCTGGTCGGCCAGCTGCGGGCGACCGAGAGCGCCACCCGGCTGGTGCAGTACTCGACCGACCTCTACTCGCAGCTGGAGGACGAGACCGGGCTGAGTGCCGGGTTCAAGCGATGCGGCGGACTCACGGTGGCGCGCACCGAGGACCGGATGACCCAGCTGCGTCGCACGGCCGCGACCGCGGAGGCCTTCGACCTCGAGTGCGAGATCATCTCGGCGGCCGAGGCCGGCGAGCGATGGCCGCTGATGGCGACCGACGACCTCGTCGGGGCGATCTGGTTGCCCGGTGACGGCAAGGCCAACCCGACCGACCTCACGATGGCGCTGGCCAAGGGCGCACGTCAGCGCGGCGCACGGGTCGTCGAGCACGTCCAGGTCTTTGACGTCCTCACCGAGGACGACGCGGTCGTGGGCGTGACCACGAGCCACGGCGACGTGGAGGCCGAGATCGTCGTCAACTGCGCCGGCCAGTGGGCCAATGCCCTGGCCGCCCGCATCGACGTGACGGTCCCCCTGCACTCCGCCGAGCACTTCTACGTCGTGACCGACCAGATCGACGGCATTCACCCGGACCTGCCGATCCTGCGTGACCCGGACGGCTACACCTACTTCAAGGAGGAGGTGGGTGGACTCGTCGTCGGCGGGTTCGAGCCGGAGGCGAAGCCGTGGGTGGCTCCGGACCAGATTCCGGACCCGTTCCAGTTCCAGCTGCTCGAGGAGGACTGGGAGCACTTCTCGGTCCTCATGGACAGCGCGCTCGAGCGCCTCCCCGTGCTTCGCGAGACCGGCATCCGCAAGTTCTACAACGGTCCGGAGAGCTTCACCCCGGACAACCAGTTCATCCTCGGCGAGGCGCCGAATGTGCGGGGCTTCTTCGTCGCTGCCGGGTTCAACTCGGTCGGCATCGCCACTGCGGGCGGGGCCGGGCGGGCGCTGGCCGAGTGGATCATCGAGGGCGAGCCCGGCCTTGAGTCGCTTGCCGTCGACATCCGCCGCTTCGCTCCGTTCCACGGGGAGAACGCGTGGCTGCGCGCACGGGTCGGCGAGGTGCTCGGGCTCCACTACGCCGTCCCGTGGCCCAACCGCGAGTTCGAGACGGCCCGACCACTGCGCACCTCCCCCGCCTACGAACGGCTGGCCGACGCCAATGCGGGATTCGGCAGCAAGATGGGCTGGGAGCGCGCCAACTTCTTCGCTCCACCGGGCGAGGATCCCACGATCAAATACGCATGGGGTCGCCAGAACTGGCACCCGTGGACCGCCGCCGAGCATCGCGCCACTCGCGAAGCCGTGGCCGTGTTCGACCAGACGTCGTTCTCGAAGTACCGCGTCACGGGCTCCGACGCCGAGGCCGCGCTGCAGTGGATCTGCACGAACGACGTCGCGGTCGACGCCGGGCAGACCGTCTACACCGGGCTCCTCAACGCCCACGGCACCTACGAGTCCGACCTCACGGTCACGAGGGTCGACGCCGACGAGTACTTGCTGGTCAGCAGCTCGGCCACGACCGAGCGCGACCAGGACTGGATCCGCCGGAACATCCCCGACGACCTCATGGTCAACGTCAGCGACGTCACGGACGACTTCGCCGTCTACGGGGTGATGGGCCCGAAGTCGCGTGACCTGCTGTCCCATCTCACGGAGGCCGACATGACCAACGACGCGTTCCCGTTCGGAACCAGCCGCGAGATCACGCTCGCCGGCGCCGGCGTGCGTGCCACCCGCATCACCTACGTCGGTGAGCTCGGCTGGGAGCTGTACGTCCCGACCGAGTCCGCCGTCGACGTGTATGACGCGCTGATGGCGACGGGCCAGGACTTCGGCGTCGTCAACGCGGGCTACTACGCGATCGACTCGCTCCGCCTCGAGAAGGGCTATCGCGCGTTCGGTCACGAGCTGACGCCCGACTACAACCCGGTCGAGGCGGGACTGTTGTTCGCCTGCAAGCTCAAGACCGACATCGACTTCCTCGGTCGCACCGCGGTCGAGAAGGCCCGCGCCGACGGACCGAGCCGCCGGCTCGTCTCGTTCGTCTGCGACGACGCAGAAGCGACGCTGTGGGGAGGCGAGCTCGTGCGCCGCGACGGCGTGGCCGCCGGACAGGTGATGTCGGCCGCCTGGGGTGAGACGCTGGGTGCCAGCGTCGGGCTGGCCTATGTCCGAGCGCCCGCCGGCGAGATCGCGTCGCCCGACCTCATCCGTGCCGGCGACTACCAGATCGACGTCGGTGGCGACCTCGTTCCCGTCCGGGTCTCGCTGCAGGCTCCTTACGACCCGAAGAGAGAGGCACTCTCATGACCACACGCCATCCACGGCTCCTCACCATCGACGACCTGACGTCGCTGATCGGGGACGGCGAGATCGACACCGTGATCGTCGCGTTCACCGACATGCAGGGCCGGCTCCAGGGCAAGCGGCTGCACGCCCAGTACTTCGTCGACGTGGTGATCGACCACGGCACGGAGGGCTGCAACTACCTGCTGAGCGTCGACATCGACATGAACACGGTCGACGGCTACGCGATGTCGTCATGGGAGAAGGGCTACGGCGACATGGAGTTCGCCCTCGACTTCGACACGATCCGGCGCCTCACCCATCAGCCCGCGACCGCGATGATCCAGTGCGACCTCGTGTGGCTCGACCACGAGCCGGTCGTGCAGTCGCCCCGGAGCATCCTCAAGAAGCAGCTCGCCAAGGCGGCCGATGCCGGGTTCGCGGCCCTGTCGGGCACCGAGCTGGAGTTCATCCTCTTCGACACCACGTACGAGCACGCCTGGGCCTCCGACTACCGCGACATGACACCGGCGAACCAGTACAACATCGACTACTCGATCCTGGGCACGAGCCGGGTCGAGCCGATCCTGCGCGACATCCGCAACCACATGTACGACGCGGGAATGCGGGTGGAGAGCGCGAAGGGCGAGTGCAACTTCGGCCAGCACGAGATCGGCTTCCTCTACGACGAGGCGCTGGTGACCGCCGACAACCACAGCGTCTACAAGACCTCGGCCAAGGAGATCGCCGCCCAGCACGGCAAGTCGCTGACGTTCATGTCGAAGTACAACGAGCGCGAGGGCAACTCCTGCCACATCCACCTGTCGCTGCGTGGCACCGACGACAACATCGTGTTCTGGGACGAGAAGTCCGGCGGCCGGACGGCGACGTACGACCAGTTCATCGCCGGCGTGCTGGCGACGATGCGCGACTTCACGCTGATGTACGCGCCCAACGTCAACTCCTACAAGCGGTTCGCGGCCGGATCCTTCGCCCCGACGGCCATTGCCTGGGGCGAGGACAACCGCACGTGCTCGGTGCGCCTGGTGGGTCACGGTCCGAGCGCCCGGATGGAGAACCGGCTGCCCGGCGGTGACGTCAACCCGTACCTCGCCCTCGCCGCCATGCTCGCCGGCGGCCTGTACGGCATCGACCAGGGTCTCGAGCTGGAGGAGCCGCTGACCGGCAACGCCTACACGTCGGACAAGGAGCACGTGCCGTCGACACTGCACGAGGCCCGCGACGCTTGGCGCGACTCCTCCATCGCCCGTGAGCTGTTCGGCGACGAGGTCGTCGACCACTACACCAACATGGCCGACGTCGAGCTGGCGTCCTTCGACGCCGCGGTCACCGATTGGGAGCTGCGTCGCGGCTTCGAGAGGATGTAACGGTGACCACACACGTCGTCGTCAACCCGGCCACCGAGGAGACCGTCACCGAGGTCGACTCGGCGTCGGTCGAGCAGACCGACGCAGCCATCGAGCGCGCTGCCGAGGCGTTCCCGGCCTGGCGCGACATGGCGCCCGGCGAGCGTGCCCGGCTGCTGCGCCGATTCGCCGCGGTGGTCGACGAGCACATCGACGAGCTCGCCGAGCTGGAGGTCCGCAACGCCGGCCACACGTGGAGCAACGCCACGTGGGAGGCGGGCAACGTACGCGACGTCCTGAACTACTACTCGGCGGCGCCTGAACGCCTGACCGGTCACCAGATTCCTGTCGCCGGCGGCATCAACGTCACGTTCCACGAACCGCTCGGTGTCGTCGGCATCATCGTGCCGTGGAACTTCCCGATGCCGATCGCCGGCTGGGGCTTCGGCCCCGCGCTGGCCGCCGGCAACACCGTCGTCCTCAAGCCGGCCGAGCTCACGCCTCTGACAGCGATTCGTCTCGGGGAGCTCGGCCTCGAGGCGGGTCTGCCCGACGGGGTGTTCACCGTGATCCCCGGCAAGGGCTCGGTCGTCGGCGAGCGGTTCGTCACCCACCCGGCCGTGCGCAAGGTCTGCTTCACGGGGTCCACCGAGGTCGGCAAGCGGATCATGGCCGGCTGCGCCGAGCAGGTGAAGCGGGTGACGCTCGAGCTCGGCGGCAAGAGCGCGAACATCGTCTTCGCCGACTCCGACCTTGCGAAGGCCGCGGCCGCCGCACCCATGGCGGTGTTCGACAATGCCGGCCAGGACTGCTGCGCACGTTCGCGCATCCTGGTCGAGCAGTCGGCGTACGACGAGTTCGTCTCGCTGCTCGAGCCGGCGGTCAAGGGCATCAAGGTGCTCGACCCCGCCGACAAGTCGAGCGAGATGGGGCCGCTGATCTCGGCCGACCAGCGCACGACCGTCCAGGGCTTCGTCGACGAGGTCGACGTCGCCTTCACCGGCAGCGCCCCGGACGGCAACGGATTCTGGTTCCCGCCGACGGTGGTGCTGGCCGAATCGGTCGACCAGCGCATCTGGCGCGAGGAGATCTTCGGCCCGGTCGTGGCGGTGATGCCGTTCCGCGACGAGGCGGAGGCCGTGCAGCTCGCCAACGACAGTGAGTTCGGCCTGTCCGGCTCGATCTACACCGGCGACGTCGGCCGGGCGCTGCGGGTCTCGCGAGCCGTCGAGGCCGGCAACCTCAGCGTCAACACGCACTCATCGGTCCGCTACTGGACACCGTTCGGGGGATTCAAGCAGTCTGGACTCGGCCGCGAGCTCGGTCCGGACGCCCCCCACTCCTTCACCGACGTCAAGAACGTCTTCATCTCCAACGAATAGACCCATCAGTGGTCGAGCGCCCGCGATGCATGAGCGGGTGACGACGCCACGACAGAAAGCAGGAAAGCATGACGGGACGACTGGACGGCAAGACGGCAGTGGTGACCGGGGGCTGTTCGGGGATCGGGCTGGCGACGGTGCGCCGGTTCGTCGAGGAGGGCGCCAAGATCGTGATCGGCGATCTCGACGACAGTCGTGGCCCCGGCCTGGCCGAGGAGATCGGCGGCACGTACGTGCACACGAACGTGACCGACAAGGAGCAGGTCGACGCGTTGTTCGCCACGGCGCAGTCGACGTACGGGTCGGTCGACATCGCGTTCAACAACGCCGGCATCGCGCCGCCGGAGGACGACTCGATCCTGACCACCGACCTCGAGGCCTGGCGCACCGTGCAGGAGGTCAACCTCACCAGCGTCTACCTGTGCTGCAAGGCCGTCCTGCCGTACATGCTCGAGCAGAAGAAGGGCTCGATCATCAACACCGCGTCGTTCGTCGCCGTCATGGGTGCCGCGACGTCCCAGATCTCCTACTCCGCCTCCAAGGGCGGGGTGCTGTCGATGACGCGTGAGCTCGGAGTGCAGTTCGCGCTCGAGGGCATCCGGGTCAACGCGCTGTGCCCCGGACCGGTCAACACCCCGATGCTGCAGGAGCTGTTCGCCAGCGATCCCGAACGCGCCGCGCGCCGCCTCGTCCACGTCCCGATGGGCCGCTTCGGCGAGCCCGAGGAGATGGCCAACGCCGTGCTGTTCCTCGCCTCCGACGAGTCGAGCTTCATCACCGCGTCGACCTTCCTCGTCGACGGCGGCATCTCCGGGGCCTACGTCACGCCCGTCTGAGACAGCGATGAAACCCCTGATCGGCATCACGACCTACCGCGAGCAGTCGCGGTGGGGAGTGTGGGACGACCAGGCCGACCTGCTGCCGGCCGCGTACGCCCGGTCGATCGAGGTGGCCGGCGGCATCGCCGTGCTGCTGCCGCCGACCGGCGACCCGGCGCACGACGCGTACGACGTCGTGGCGCGGCTGGACGCCTTGATCATCGCCGGCGGCGCAGACGTCGATCCCAGCCGCTACACCGAGGTGCCGCACGAGCGGACCGCCAACTGGCGCGAGGACCGCGACGCGTGGGAGCTCGCCCTGCTCGATGCCGCCCGGGAGTCGTCGCTGCCGGTGCTGGGCATCTGTCGCGGCATGCAGGTCATGGCGGTGCACGCCGGCGGCCATCTCGATCAGCACGTCCCCGACACCCTCGGGAACGAGAACCACTCGCCCGGCGGCGACGTGTACGGAGAGGTCGACATCGCCCTCGTCGACGGCACCCAGCTCGAGAAGATCCTGGTCACCGGCCCCTCGGTCCGGTGCCACCACCACCAGTCGGTGCTCGACCATCCCGGACTCGTGCCCGCCGCACATGCGAGCGACGGCACGCTCGAGGCCATCGAGGACCCCGAGCGTCCGTTCTGGCTCGCGGTGCAGTGGCACCCGGAGACGCAGGACGACGCCGGCCTCTTCACGGCGCTCGTCGGCGCCGCCTCCACCCGGGCGAGCTGACGGGAGTCAGGGTGCCGGGGAGTCGGCGATCCGCACCAGGCCGCCCAGGACACCGACGTATGCGGCGCCGTCCGGACCGAGCGAGACGGGCGCGTAGTTGACGTTGTGGCCGAACCCGGTTCCGTAGCGCTGCTTGAACACCGGTTCACCGGTGCGGAAGTCGAGCGCGGTCAGGTACCAGGCGTTCGACGCACCCTTGCGCACCTGGCTGACGACGTAGACCAGTCCGTTGGCCAGGGACATCTTCGCCACCGCTGACGGCGACCGTTCGATGCGGTTCTGCCAGACGGCCTGGCACCCGTTGCCGTCGGCGTCGATGTCGACGCGGTCGATGCCGGGCGAGGTGACGCCGCCGGCGAGGCTCTGGACCGGACCGCGGTAGCCGTAGTTGTTGGTGACGATCAGCGCCCGGTCGGCGGCGATCAGCGAGTTGTCGGTCGCGCTGGCGCCCTTCTCGAACACCGGGACGCTGCAGACCTCCCGGTTGCCGCTCACGTCGCGGCCGCGTCGGTAGACCAGGACGTTCATCGGGTCGGCGTTGTCGGTGATCGCCACCCAGTCGTCGTTCACGAGGGTGGGCGTGGTTCCCGATCCGGGAGACGTCTGACCGGGCTTCTTCACACCGCTGTTGGGGTACTCCTCGCGCCACGACACCGCCGGCACACCATCGGCGTCGAGGTCGAGCCGGTACATCGCCTTCGTCGTGACGAGGTAGATGCCGCCGGTCTCGTCGACGGCGAACGAGTTGGTGATGGTCTCGCCGAGCGGGAGCTTCTCGACGCGGCCGCCATCAGGATCGACTGCTCCCACGACGCCCTGCTCCGTCACGAACACGATCTCGCCGGTCCAGGCGGGGAGGGCCGAGACGATCTTGTCCTTGCGCGCCATCGCACCGGTGAGGTCGTAGTCGCGCACGCGGACGAACTGATCCCCTGCGGCGTTCTGCCCGACCACGTGGATGTGGCGGTTGCCGGTGGGAATGACTGCGCGGTCGAGGTTGTCGAGGTAGAAGTAGCCGCCGCCGGAGAAGTCGGTGAACACGTTGAGGCCGAGGGGTCGCGGCGGTAGCCGGTGCGACGCGATCTGCTTCAGCGTCGTGGGGTCGAACAGCTTGAGCGTCGGCCGGGTTGCGCCGACGCAGACGGTCTCGAGGCGGCCCCGGTGGTCGAACGTCAGGCTCCCGCACTCCGCGACCTGCAAGGTCGACGTGACGGTGGGTCGCACGCCCAGCGGCCCGGCTCCCGGGTACGTGTCGGTCATGTACGCGTCGTTGTGGATGTTGTTGCCGGGATCGGGCGCCAGGAACGGGTGCTGGGGTGGTGCCGGCGCGGTCACGGGGTTCGGCGTCGCCGGGCTCCCGACGTACGCCGGGCCTCCGGGTGGCAGCGGGTCGCCCGGGATCGGGACTGCAGCCGCCGCCCCGGCGCTCAGCACCAGGGTGAGCGCCGCGATGACCGGCGCGCGCGCGGCGAACCTGCGGGGCGACATCGTCGGCATGGAGGTCACAACGACGCAGCCGCCGATCAGGTCACGACTCCGGAAGGTCGTCGCGGTCGGCCCACTCGATCAGCGGAGCGATGTCGAAGACGGCGTCGTCGATGCCGGCGTGCAGGTCGCCCAGCTCGGCGAAGCGCGGAGGCACGGTCTCGAGGGTGAAGTCGTGCGGGTCGACGTCGTCGATCTCGTCCCAGGTGATCGGGGTCGACACCCGCCCGTCCTGGAAGCCACGCACCGAGTAGGCGGCGGCGATCGTGTGATCGCGGGCGTTCTGGTTGTAGTCGACGAACAGCTCGGACGGGTCTCGGTCCTTGCGCCACCAGGCCGTCGTGACGTCCGGCGAGCGCCGCTCCACCTCGCGCGCGAACGCGAGCGCCGCCCGGCGCACCACCTTGAACCCGTGGTCCGGCGGGATGCGGACGTAGATGTGCATCCCCGATCCGCCCGACGTCTTGGGCCACCCGACGGCACCCAGCTCGGCGAGCACCTCGTGCGCCACGTGGGCCACCCGCTGCACCGTGGCGAAGTCGCACTCCGGGCCCGGGTCGAGATCGATGCGCCACTCGTCGGGCTTCTCGGTGTCGGCGCGACGGCTGTTCCATGGATGGAACTCCACCGTCGACATCTGCACCGCCCAGATCACCGCCGCCAGCTCGGTGACGCACAGCTCGTCGGCGTCGCGGTCGAAGCGCGGGAAGTGCAGTCGCACCGTCTCCAGCCACGGGGGTGCACCCGACGGCACCCGCTTCTGGTGCACCTTGTCGCCGGCCAGACCCTTCGGGAAACGGTGCAGCATGCACGGCCGCTCGAACAAGGCGTTGACGATGCCGTCACCGACCGAGAGGTAGTACTCGACGAGGTCGAGCTTCGTCCAGCCGCGCGCGGGGAAGTAGACCCGGTCGGGGTTGGTGATGCGGACGATCTTGTCCTCGACCTCGATCTCCTCGGCCGGTGTCGCCATGGTGTGAGCCTACGGTGGCGACGGGCTGGAGCCGGTTCAGCTGCTGGCCTTGCCGCCCTTCCGTCCGGCCTTCTTCTTCTGCGCCGTCGTGCCGCCCTGGCTGCTGTCGCCGCCCTTGCCGCTGCTCTTGCCACCGCGCTTCGATGCGCCGGGCGAGTTGGAGATCTTCGCCGCGCGCTCCTTCGACATCCCCTTGTCCTTGAGCGCCTCGTACTGTTTCTCGTTCTTCACGTTGGCCTTCTTGCCGCCGGGCATGAGAAGCCTCCTCCGTCATCGACATGCTTCCGTCTACGTGTTCCCCTTCCCACGCGCCTCAATCGCGGCCATGCGACTGCACCACCCGCGGACTAGCGTCTGACCATGGTCGGGGTGCGCACGGTCGGGGTCGAGGAGGAGATGCTCCTCGTCGACCCACAGACGGGTCTGGTGAAGCCGGTCTCCGACCGAGTCGTGCGAGCCGACGAGCGGGGCGAGGACGAACCCGAGGAGCTGGAGCAGGAGCTGTTCCTGCAACAGATCGAGGTCAACTCAGAGCCGACCACGGATCTCATCGAGCTGCGTGCGCACCTCGTGGCGGGTCGCGAGCGTGCAGCCCAGGCCGCTGACGCGGCAGGCGCGGCCATCCTTGCTGCGCCAACCGCCCTCTTCGCCACCACCGTGGGCGAGGTCGTGACGCCGAAGGAGCGCTACCAGCGCATGCTCGACCTTTATGGCGAGGTCGGTCGACGTGCGCCCGTCTGCGGCATGCACGTCCATGTCGGGATCGGCGACGACGACGAAGGCGTCCGCGTCCTCGACCAGATCCAGCCCTGGCTGCCGGTGCTGGTCGCGCTCTCCGCCAACTCGCCCTTCGACCACGGTGTCGACACGTCGTACGCGAGCTGGCGCGAGCAGGTCTGGGACGCCTGGCCCAGCACCGGCCCGCTGGAACCGTTCGGTGACGCCGATGGATATCACCGGGCCGTGCAGCGCCTGGTGGGTACCGGGGCCGTCATCGACAAGGCGATGGTCTACTTCGACGCCCGGCTGGCCGAGCGGTACGACACGGTCGAGGTCCGGGTCGCCGACGTGTGCACCAACGTCGACGACGCCATCGTCATCGCGGCGCTCACCCGTGCTCTGGTCGAGACGTCAGCCGAGTCGACCGAGGAGCCGTGGCGGGTCGAGATGCTGCGGGCCGGGCGATGGATGGCGCGGCGGTACGGCGTGACCGGCGCGTTGCTCGATCCTCGCACGGCCGAACAGCGGCCGGCGCGTGAAGTCGTCGAGCTCCTGCTGGACCACGTGGCCGGGGCCCTCGAGGCGGCCGGGGACGACGGGGTGGCCCGCGACGGGGTCGAGGGGTTGCTACGTGACGGCGGTGGAGCCGGCCGTCAGCGGGCGGTCGCGGGCGACGACCTGGACCTGGACGCCGTCGCCCACGACCTCCTGCGGCGTACTCGGGCGGAGTGAGGCGACCGGGGTCAGTGGTTGCGGAGCAGGTCGATCAGCTCGTCCTTGTCCTTGTCGGAGTAGCCCTCGATGTCGAGCTCCTTCGCGCGGTCCTTCAGGTCGTCGACGGTCCAGTCCTCGTAGGAGCCGGCCTCGCCACCCTTGCGACCGATGGCCTCCTCGCCCTCGTTTGCCGCGGCGTTGGAGATACGGGCCGCCTTCTCCTTCGAGGCGCCCTCCTCGCGAAGGTCCTCGTACATGTCGGGCTTCTTCAGGCTGCGGTTCTTCTCACCTGGCATGGTTCGCTCCCTTCCCTCAGAACACCGGCTTGCCGCCGGTGACGCCCAGCACGGTGCCGGACACGTAGCTCGCGTCGCGTTCGGATGCGAGGAACACGAAGGCCGGCGCGACCTCCGCCGGCTGGCCGGCACGTCCGAGCGGCGTGTCCGACCCGAACTGCTCGAGCTTCTCGACCGGCTGGGTCGCCGGCTGCAACGGCGTCCAGATCGGACCTGGCGCCACCGCGTTGACCCGGATGCCGTCCGGGCCGAGCTCGGCGGCGAAGTTCACGGTGGCGTTGTTGATCGCGGCCTTCGTGGCGGCGTAGTCGAGCAACGTCGTCGAGGGCTCGTACGCCTGGATCGACGCGTTGTTGATGATGCACCCGCCGGACTCCCGCAGGTGCGACACGGCCGCGCGTGTCACCCAGAACAGGGCGTACAGGTTGGTCTTGAAGACCCGGTCCAGGCGCTCGTCGTCGATCGCCTCGATGCCGTCGTCGCGGGCCATCTGGAACCCGGCGTTGTTGACCAGGATGTCGAGTCCGCCGAGTCCCTCGACCGTCTCGAGGACGACGGTGTCGCACGCGTCGCGTTCGCGCAGGTCTGCCTCGATCGCGACGCTCTTGCGTCCGGCGGCGGTGATGAGCTCGATCGTCGCCTGGGCATCGTCCTTCTCCTCGGTCATGAACGTGAAGGCGACGTCGGCGCCCTCGCGTGCGAACGCGAGCGCCACGGCGCGGCCGATGCCGGAGTCGCCGCCGGTGATGAGCGCCCTCTTGCCCTCGAGACGCCCGTGCCCTTCATACGAGTCCTCGCCGTGGTCGGGGCGCGGCTGCATCTCGTCGGTCAGGCCGGGCGGCTCCTGCTGCTGCGGCGGAAAGGCTTGGTCGTTCACGGCTCCATCCCCCTTTCGGCTCCGGTGTCGTCCTCGGTGTCGTCCTCGCCCTCCACCGCGAACAGCGGCTCGTCGTCACCCTCGTGCTCGGGGTCTGGCGCCCCGACGGTCTCGTCAGGTGCGGTCTCCTCATCAGGTGCGACCGGGTTGTCGGGTTCGGTGGATTCGTCGGGTGTGGTCGTCATGTGAGCTCCTTCTCCCGTGACATGCACGGTTCCCGGCGTCTCTTTCCAGCCTCTTCTCGACCGACGTCCAGCGTCACACCGCTGGTCAGGGGTCGCAACAGGAGCCTTGCGGGTGCGAATGACGAGATTCGGAGGAACGATGGGGGCATGAAGGGAACCGTTCGATGGACGTCGGGCATTTCGCTGTACGTGCTCGGGCTGGCTCTGGGCGTCATCGGCATCGCGATCGTGCGATTCACGGAGGTGGAGGCCCGGCCGTGGCTCTATCTCGCTCTCGTGCTCGTGGTCCTGAGCGCCCTGGGCGGCCTCATCCTTGCCATGGTCCGAGCCAAGCAGTGGTCCGACTGAACCCATGGTGACGACGCCCGCCCCCGAACCGACCGCGCAGTCGCTGGTCTTCGGACACCTGCCGATCACGTTCGACGAACGCGTGCTCCGTCCGCGCCCGTGGACCGTCGCGCAGTCCCGATGGGCCGCCGAGCTCCTGCTCGAGCTCCCTGTGCCCAGCCGCATCCTCGAGCTCTGTGCCGGCGCCGGACACATCGGCCTGCTGACACTGGCATTGGCGCGATCCTCCCAGGATCGCCTCGTCTCCGTCGACGTGAACCCGGTGGCCTGCGAGCTCGTCCGCCGCAATGCCGTCGAGGCGGGCCACGAGACCCAGGTCGACGTGCGCGAGGGTCGCGCGGACAGCGTTCTCGCTCCCGACGAGCGATTCGACCTCGTCATTGCCGATCCGCCCTGGGTTCCGCGTGAGGAGACCACACGATTCCCCGAGGATCCGCCGATCGCGATCGACGGCGGGCCGGACGGACTCGACGTCGCGTGGTCGTGCATCCGCGTGTGCGAGCAGCACCTCGTCGACGACGGAGCGGCCATCGTGCAGCTCGGCACCATCGAGCAGGCCCATCAGGTCCGGGAGACCCTGCACGCCGAGGGATCACCCTTGATGGTGCGCGAGGTGCGTCCTTTCGGCAGCCAGGGCGTGCTCATCCTGCTGGTCCCGGTCGTCACATGAGGTCGCTGTGGCTCGACCGAACCATGACGCCGGTCAACGATCCCCTGCCGGAGACCGTCGACGACCTCGTCGTCGGCGCCGGCCTGACCGGGCTCACCTCGGCTTTGCTGCTCGCGCGGTCCGGCCGTAGCGTCGCCGTCGTCGAGGCGCGCCATGTCGGTGCCGTGGCGACCGGCAACACCACCGCCAAGCTGTCACTCCTGCAGGGCACCAAGCTGTCGCGGATGTTGCGACTCCAGTCCGCGTCCGTCGTCCGGGCGTACGTGGAGGCCAACCGCGAGGGACAGCAGTGGCTGCTGAGGTTCTGCAGCGACCACGACGTGCCCGTGCAGACGCGGGATGCCATCACGTACGCCGCGACACCGTCCGAGATCGCGACCGCACGGGAGGAGCACGAGGCCGCGCAGACGGCCGGCCTCGATGTGCGATGGGTCGACGCGCTCGACGTCCCGTTCCCGTTCCACGGCGGCACCCTGCTGCCGGATCAGGCTCAGTTCGACCCGATGGACGTGCTCGACGCGCTCGTCGCCCAGATCCACGCCCAGGGCGGGTCGGTGCACGAGGGCCGCCGCGTGGTCTCCATCTCCAAGCACGGACGACCCCGGGCCACATTCGGCGACGGATCGACGGTCGAGGCGGAGAACGTCATCCTGGCGACCGGAACGCCCATCCTCGACCGCGGGCTGTACTTCGCGAAGGTCGAGCCGCTCCGCTCGTACGCCCTCGCGTTCGACAGCCCGGATGTCCCGGACGGGATGTTCCTCTCGGCCGGCTCCCCCACCCGGTCCATCCGGGACGCGCCGACGCGCGATGGTGGCCCCAAGCTGTTGGTCGGCGGCAATGGTCACTCAGTCGGTCGGACGACGTCTGAGCTGGCACAGGTCGACGACCTTCGCGCGTGGACCGCAGAACACTTCCCCGGTGCCGTGGAGACGCATGCCTGGTCAGCCCAGGACTACCGCTCCCACGACGGCATCCCCTACGTCGGGCTGCTGCCACGAGGCGGCGGACACATCTACCTCGCCACCGGATTCGACAAGTGGGGCATGACGAACGGCGTCGCCGCTGCCCGTAACATCACCGCCGAGGTCCTCGGCGAGAAGCCGTCCTGGGCCCGGCCGTTGGGACGTCGGATCACGCGTCCCGCCGGCGCGGCGAACATCGCCAAGATCAACGCTGAGGTGGGTCTCGCCGCCACCGGCTCACTCATCAAGATCGTCGGCACGGGCTCACCGTCCAACCCGCCCGAGGGCGAGGGAGTCGTCGGTCGATCGGGAGTGATGCCGACCGCGGTGTCGACCGTCGGCGGTCGGACCTGCGCGGTCTCTGCGATCTGCACGCACCTGGGTGGGGTCCTGTCGTGGAACGACGCGGAGAAGTCGTGGGACTGCCCCCTGCACGGATCGAGGTTCGCCCCGGACGGCGGCGTCCTCGAGGGCCCGGCCACCAAGCCGCTGGCGCGGCGCGAGAGCTGACCTCCGGCGGAGCGTCGACGTGTAATCCACCTCGGTCGGGGTACATCCGTGGTGAACATCCTGAGTGAAAGGAAATCAATATGGGCACGATCGAAGAGTCGATCGACGTCGGAGTCGACGTCACCACGGCCTACGACCAGTGGACGCAGTTCGAGTCCTTCCCCGAGTTCATGGAGGGCGTCGACGAGGTCCGCCAGATCGACGACACGCACCTGCACTGGGTCACGTCCGTCGGACCCGTGACTCGCGAGTTCGATGCCACGGTCACCGAGCAGCACCCCGACGAACGGGTGGCGTGGAAGTCCGATGACGGACCTGAGCACGCGGGCGTCGTCACGTTCCACCGGCTGGATGACCAAGTGACGAAGGTCACCGTACAGATGAGCATCGACCCCGAGGGCTTCGTGGAGAACGTCGGCGACAAGGCCGGCATCCTCGACCACCGCGTCAAGGGTGACCTGAAGCGGTTCAAGGAGTTCATCGAGAAGCGCGGCAGCGAGACCGGCGCGTGGAGAGGCGACGTCGACCAGCCCGGTCAGGGCGCATGACGAACGTGGTCATCGCACCACCACGCTGAGGGCTTCCGAGCGCTCAGACGACGACCGTGACCCAAGCCGCTGGCTGGGTCACGGTCGTGCGTTCGCTCGCGGGATGACCTTGTGGGTGCCGTCGCACCACGGCTGCGAGCCCGACTTGCCGCACCGGCACACGGCACTCACGGGTCGTGACGTGCGGTGCGCGACGCCGTCGGGATCCTCGATGACATGATCGCCGCGCAGCAGCATCGGGCCGCCAGGGCACAGGACCACGTCGGGATGGTCGAACTGCGGCGTGCTCATGCCGCCCACGCCTCGAGCATGGCTCCCGCGAAACGGTCCTCGAGGTCGAGGCAGGTGAAGGCGCCGAAGAAGACGTCGTCGACCAGAGACGGCTCGGCATCCAGAAGCGTCCCGCACACCACCCGCACGGCGAGCTGCTCGTGGACGGCGTCGGCCTCGACGTGCTCGTCGTAGTAGTCGATCATCTCCCGCGGGAACCCGAGCCGGTCCAGGCCTTGCGACATGCGGCGCGAGGGCAGTGAGCTCGTCGCCTCGAACGCAGCGAGGTGGCCGAGAGCGGCCCCGCGCAGGCGCCGGTGCAGACCGAACAGAGACATCGCGTTGTTCTGCTCGAGCACCTCGCACGGCACGTCGTCGATGTAGGCGCCGTACCCCGAACGCAAACCGCACGCCTCGAGCCCGCGGGCGAACAGATGGGCGTGCAGACGGTTCGGGTCACCGGCGCCGTACTCGTCGTACTGCAGCTCCATCAGCGCGGCCTGTGGCTCGACTGCCAGCCGCGGCACGAGCCAGGCGCTGGGGTCGGACTCCTTCAGGTGATAGATGGTCCGCACCGACAACAGCTCGCGCACCTGGTCCGCGTCGGCGTCGCGATGCACGAACGACGCGAGCGAGCGACCGTCATGGCTCGCGACGTAGTCGAAGAAGGCGTCGGCAAACGGGGACGTGACCTCGGGCGCCTCGAAGCGTTCGCGGAGTCGAGCCTCGAGCGACTGCTCCAGGTCACGCCGCAACCGTAGGAGCTCGGGCTGCCACTCGAGCCGGTCGTCGACGTCGTCGAAGCCGCGATAGTGCAGCTCGTAGAGCGACCACAGGGCGATCTGCGCGTCGTCGTCGTGGTCGGGCTTCGTGCCGAGCACGTCGTCCCAGGACGGCGCCTGCGTTCGCATCGCCTCGAACAGGACACCGCTGAGGGCTCCGCGGGGCTTTGGGGTCAGCACAACTGGTCCGTACCCAGCCGCGAGCAGCCCAAACGTGGACTTTCCGCCGCGCGCACATCCGCGGCCGGCGTTACTCTCACCAGATATCGAACGCCGTCGAGGGAGCCTGCATGAGCACGAACGAACTCACGATCAGAGCGACTCCAGAGCGGGTCTGGGAGGTGCTCGCCGACGGCTGGCTCTACCCCCTGTGGGTCGTGGGTGCCGCCCGCATGCGACGCGTCGATGCCGGCTGGCCGGCCGAGGGCACGCGCATCCATCACTCCGTGGGGCTGTGGCCGCTCCTGATCAACGACCACACCGAGGTCCTGGAAGTGACGCCTGGGAAGTTCCTGCGCCTCCGTGCCCGAGCCTGGCCTGTCGGCGCTGCCGAGATCGCCATCTCTCTCACGCCCAACGGCGAGCACACCGACGTGCGGCTCGACGAGGAAGTGACCTCCGGCCCCGGAACCCTCGTCCCTCCGCCGATCGAGGGGTTGTCGCTGAAGCTGCGCAACTCCGAGGCCCTCCAGCGCCTCGCCAACATCGCCGAACGCCGGGCATGACCTGATTCAGGCTGCCTCGGGCGGGACCTCGTCCTCGACATCCGCCCGGCGACGCAGCGCCTCCAGCACCGCGCGCAGGCGCCGCGACACCTGCATCTGGCTGATACCGAGGCGGTCCGCGATCTCCTGCTGGGTGAGGTCCTCGACGAACCGCATGCTCAGGAGCTCGCGCTCGGCGAGGGTGAGCTCGCGGCACAGCCGGCAGAACGACACCCACTCGTCGACGAGGTCGAGGTCGGCATCGCGACAGACCAGCGTCTCGCCGATCGTCAGCCCGGACCCACCGATGGGCCGGTCGGTCGACTCCGACTGGAAGCAACCCCGCGCCGACAGCGCCTCGACCACGTCCTCCGGTTCCACGTCGAGGGCGTGGGCCAGCTCGCCGACGTCCGGTCGGCCCGCTTCGGCGGCCGTGGCCGCCGTGATGGCGGCCTGCAGCTCCTGGACGCGGCGCGGCGGTCGCACGGACCAGGCGTGGTCGCGGAAGAACTTCTTGATGTCGCCCCGGATCGTGGCCGCTGCGTAGGGCGCGAAGGCACCGCGGTCGGCATCGAACCCGTGGGCGGCCTTCACGAGGGCGAGGTTCGCGACCTGCACGAGCTCCTCGAGCTCCACACCTCGGCCGCGATACTGGAGCGCGTGATGGCGGGCCAACGGCAGGTGCTCGTGGACGAGCTGCTCGAACTCGGACCGGATGGGGGTGAGCGTCATGGGGACTCTCCTTGGGAGATGCCTCAGGGCTGCTGCTCAACCGGAAAGCAAGCGTCACACCCCAGCACAGGTGCCGCAACCGGAAGAATGTTTGGACCCGTCGCGATGGGGAACGTTCCACTCGACACCATCCCCGAGACGAAGGAGACGCCATGGGCCTCGACGACAAGATCGAGAACAAGGGCGAAGACCTCAAGGGCAAGGCCAAGGAGGCCACCGGCAAGGCGACGGACGACGAGGAGCTCGAGTCGGAGGGCAAGGGCGACCAGACGAAGTCGTCCCTGAAGGACGCGAAGGAGAACGTCAAGGACGCCTTCAGCTGACGCAGATCACCAGATCATCCCCGGGACGTTTGTCCCGGGGATGTCTGGGTAAAGACACGATGGCGGGCCACACGACTCACGCAGGACTCCGGGTGGCCCGCCACCATCGTGCCCTGAGGAATCACGGCGTCCAAGTAACGGGTCAAACGGTTGAATAGTGTGCTTTGCTTGAGGGCATTGCGTTTGCCGGACCAAAGGGCGTGAGTCTTCGCCCCACGAAGACAGGAACGCCCGTGACCACCGACGAGTACGCCGAGGCCCAGGCTGCGACCAGCACGCTCGACGACCTCGCCTACTTCGCTGACATGGCGCTCGACCTCCACGAGGAGCCGACCGCGGAACGCACGGTCGATCGCATCGCCGAGTACGCCAAGGCGGGCATGCGCTGCGACGACACCGGGATCCTGCTGGTGCACAGCCGCCGTCGCATCGAGACGGCTGCCGCGACGTCCAAGAACGCCGAACGCGCCCACACGCTGCAGACCGAGCTCGACGAAGGACCCTGCCTCGACGCCTTGACCGGGAACGAGTCGTACTACCTCATCAACGACACGGCGACCGACGAGCGCTGGCCGCGCTGGGGCAAGATCGTCGCCGACGAGCTCGAGGTGCGCAGTGTCCTCAGCATCCGGCTCGAGACCCGCGCCCGGCGCTACGGGTCACTCAACCTGTACGGATCACGGCCAGACATGTTCGGCATCGACGATCTCGCCGTCGCGAGCATCTTCGCCCGCCACGCCTCGATCGCCCTGGCCCAGTCACAGGAGACCGACGGGCTGCAGAAGGCGATGGACGCGCGCAAGGTCATCGGCATCGCCATGGGCATCCTCATGGAGCGCTACTCGATCGACTCCGACCGGGCGTTCACCGTGCTCCAGCGGTACTCGCAGACCAACAACATCAAGCTGCGCGACGTGGCGCAGCAGGTGGCGGACCGCCGGACACTGCCCGGCGCCTGACCGCACCACCCGTCCCACGTCGAGTTGCGACGCACGCCGTCGGTCGTAGTTTGGGTCATGCCCTGACCCAGGAGGTCCAGATGCGCTGGGGGAGAAAAGCCGACGAGGATGTCGCGTCGAACGAGGTCGCCGACGACCCGTACGCGGATCGCGACGCGGTCGAAGGTGGTGCCCACGCCGACACGACGCGCGTCGACTATGCCGACGCCGAGTACGAGGACGCGTACGAGCAGGACCAGGACGACGTCGACCGCGCCAGCGTCGTCGAGCGCGAACGCGAGGCGCTCGGGGGCGTGAAGGTGGGCTCGGCCTTCTTCGGGTGGCTCGCCGCCACCGGGATGGCGGTGCTGCTGACCGCGCTGGTGACGGCCGGCGGCGCTGCGGTCAGCATCGCGCAGGGCAACGACGCGGAGGCCCCGACGGTCGAGACGATCGGTCTCACCGAGGCGGTCGTGCTGCTCGTCATCTTCTTCGTCGCCTACTACTGCGGCGGGTACGTCGCCAGCCGCATGGCCCGGTTCAACGGCATGAAGCAGGGATTCGCCGTGTGGATCTGGGCACTCGTCATCGCCGTCATCGTCTCGATCGGCGCCACCGTCGCCGGCGACAAGTACGACGTGCTGTCGAACCTGAACAACTTCCCGCGCATCCCGACCAACGAGGGCGACGTCACGACCAACGGCATCATCGCCGCGTTGGCGATCGCCGCGGTCACGCTGGTCGGGGCGATCATGGGCGGCCTCGCCGGGATGCGCTTCCACCGCAAGGTCGACCGGGCGGGCCTGGGGCGCTAGTCGGAGCCGTTGCGCTTCGCCAGCCTCCACGCCGGGAGCACGACCCACCCGATCGTCGTGAGGCCGACCAGCACGGCAGCGGTGGTCGATGCTGCCGCCACGCCGAGCACGACATCGAGGACGAGCCAGACCGCGCCCACGTTCGCCGCGACGAGCAGCGCGAGACCCACCCGGGAGAACACGTTGGCGGCCTGGACGAGCCACGGTCGCACACCACGATGGAACAGCGCGCGGTGCAGCGCGACCGGGGTCAGCAGCATCAGCATCGACAGCATGGCGGACAGGAGCACGCCCACGTAGACGTACGTGCGTGAGCTGGGCAGGTCCTCGAAGATCGGCTGGAACGGCAGCGTGAGCAGGAACGCGGTCAGGATCTGCACGCCGGTCTGGGCGACCCTCAGCTCCTGCAGGATCTCGTTCCAGTTGCGGTCGATCCGCTCGCGCGTCGACTCCTCCTCCTCGGCCATGGCGAGAATCTACGCGCGACTAGGTCAGGGCGCCTGCCAGGCGCCGGACGATCTCGCGCAGCCGATCGGGCGACGTCGCGATGTTGAGCCGGAGGTGCCCCGGGAGGTCGGGGTGGAAGTCGTGACCGGGGGCGACACGGACCCGGCCCTTCTGGAGCGCGAGACTTGCGGGGTCGGCGTGTCCGTAGGCGCGAACGTCGATCCAGGCGAGGTACGTCCCCTCGAGGGGCCGCATCCTGGCCGCGGGAAGATGCTCTGCGAGCAGGGCCGTCAGGAGACTGCGCTGCTCGTCGAGTCGATGGATGAGCGCGTCCAGCCACGCGTCACCATCGGTGTAGGCAGCGACGGCAGCAACGACGCCGAGCGACGACCACGACTCGTTGCGTGCCATCGGCACGCTCAGGAGCCGATCGCGTGTTGCCACGTCGCGGCTGATGATCTGGGCGCATCGAAGCCCGGCGGTGTTGAAGGCCTTGGACGCGGCCACGACCGCCACGGCATGATCCGCCGTTCCGTCGACGTCGAGGTACGAGACGAACTCGGCTCCCGGGAGCACGAGCGGCGCGTGGATCTCGTCGGCCACCACTCGCGCGCCGTGCTTGATGACTACGTCGCGGACCCCTTCCAGCTCGGTCGGCGAGAAGACCCGGCCCCACGGGTTGTGTGGCTGGGTGAGCAGCAGGGTGCGAGCTCCATCCGCGAAAAGTCGGTCGAGCCGATCAAGGTCCAGCTCTGCCCGCGTCGCGTCCGGGTCGACGACCAGATCGACCCGCTGTCGTCCGCTGACCTCGGCGATGCCGAGGTGCGGGCTGTACGCCGGCACGGGCAGCACCAGCGGACCCGGACCGGACAAGACGTCGAGGGCCAGCCTGACGCCGGCCGTGACGTCGACCACCGGGAGCACCTGCTCCGGGTCGACGTCCATGCCGTGGCGGCGCTGCGCGAATCCGGCATAGGCGGCGCCTAGCTCGCCACCGATCTCGAAGCGCGGGTACCCCGTCACGCCGTCCGACACGGCTCGGCTCAGCGCCTCGGCGATCGCCGGCGCGAGCGCGAAGTCCATCTCCGCCACCCAGGCCGGGATGACGTCCGGGTCGGTGGAGCCCCACTTCTCCGGAAGCGCGCGACGGGCCTCGTCGTCGGTCAGGTCCCGAATCATGCGGATGGTCCCGCTGGAGCGGGAGCACGGTCGGCGACCACGTCGAGGAGACGGTCGACGAGGCGGGCGGCCTCCGCTTCGGGCATCGGCTCGGTGAACAGGGCGTAGAAGTACAGCGGGGCCACCACCATCTCGAGGAGCTCGGCCAGGGTGGGCGTCGGCTCGCCTCGCTCCTGTGCCTCGTCGAGCATCGCCTGGAGCTGACGCTCGCGCTCGAGGAAGGCCGCCGAGACCTGGCGCTCCTCACCAGGGCGGATCTCCATGACGACGGCTCGAAGGATCAGCGGGACGTTCCCCTCCTCCAGCGACTTCGCCACGGCGGTCGCGTAGAAGTGCAGGTCCTCGCGCAACGAGCCGGTCGTGGGAAGCGAGGCCGTGGTGGTCGACCACTCGGTGACCACGTCGTTCAGCAAGGTCGACATCGTCCCCCACCGGCGGTAGATGGTCGCCTGATGCACCCCCGACGCCTCGGCCACGAGCGGAACGCTCAGCTCTTCCCACGGGTGGGTCTCCAGCAGCTCGAGGGCGGCGGCGTGGACCGCGGTGCGCACTCGAGCGGAGCGTCCTCCGGGCCGTTGCATGGTTCGTCCGTTGTCCATGTGAGCAGCATAACGCGAAAAGCCTTGCATTAGTAGATCACCCCGCGTATGGTCCCTGATGCGAGGATTCTCGCGTTTACGAATCGGGAGTGAATCATGAAGCGTCAGGTTTTCAGGATCTTGATCGGGTTGCTGGTCGTGGTCGCGGCGCTGGCCGCGATGGTGGGGGCCGGCCTTGGCGCGGCCAAGGACGCAGCCGGATCCGTCTACCCAGGCCCGATGGCCGCGACCGACGAGGCCAAGGCCGTCGTCGACGCAGCGCCACGGCCCCGCCACGATCGGGCCCTGCCGACGGCGATCGTCGTGCTCGGGTCTGAGGGCACGAACGTCGCCGACGCGCTCGCGCCGTACGAGGTGCTGGCGGTGTCCGAGAAGTTCAACCTGTACACGGTGGCACCGGAGCGTCGCCCCGTGCCGCTGACCGGCGGTCTGGACATCGTTCCGGACCTCAGCTTTGCCGAGCTGGCGCAGCGGTTCCCCGAGGGCGTCGACGTCGTTGTCGCCCCCGACGTGACGGATGCCGTCGACCCCGTCGCGGCCCCGGTGCGCGACCTCCTGAAGGACCAGCTCAGGAGCGGCGCCACCGTGGTCACCGTGTGTGCCGGTGCTGAGCTGCTCGCCGAGTCCGGACTGCTCGACGGCCGTAACGCGACCTCGAACTGGCTGGCGCTGTACGGGCTGACGCGGAACTACCCCGACGTGAAGTGGCAGCGCGACATTCGCTACGTCGACGACGGGAACATCATCACCACCGCCGCCGTGCTGTCCGGAATCGATGGTGCCCTGCGCATCCTGGAGCGCTACGCCGACGAGTCCGTCGCACGCAAGGCCGCCGCCGCGGTGGGCTGGACGAGCTACCACGCCGGCAGCGCCGCAGCCCTGCCCGGCTCGCGGATCAGACCGTCCGACACGGTCGCCCTGCTCAACGTCGGCTACCGGGATTCGGCCGAGCTCGGCGTGATGCTCACCGATGGCGTCGGCGAGATCGAGCTCGCCTCGATCTTCCGGCCCTACACCGAGTTCTCGTACGTGGCGCGTCCGCACACCGTGTCGCTCGACGGCTCGCCGATCCGGTCACGTCACGGACTCACGTTCGTGCCTCGGTCGACCTTCGGCCAGGTCGCCGGCCGGCTGGACCGGCTCGTCGTGCCGGGTTCGGCAGCGGCCGCGAAGGACGACCCGGCCGTCGCTCGCGCGGCTGACGCTGCCGGGCTGGACCCCGTGTACATGCACTCCAAGGACGAGTTCGCGTTCGAGCCGGTGGTGCGCGACATCGCTGCGACCACCGACGTGGCCACCGCCACCTGGGTCGCCAAGACGCTGGAGTACCCACTCAGGTCCGACCTGTCCGGATCGGCATGGCCGTGGTCGATGACCGCGAAGCTCCTGCTCATCGGGCTGCTCGGTGGCGCGGGGGCCTACGCCCTGGTGTTCGGCGTGAGGCGAGCCGTGCGATCACGGCCGGGACTGCGCCGATTCGTCGGCCATTACGTGGAGATGGTGCTGGCGATGTTCGCCGGCATGGGACTCCTGATGCTGCCGTGGCTGTTCATCTGGCCCGGCATCTCCGACCACGCGGTGATCCACACGCTGGTGATGGCGGCCAACATGACGATCGGCATGGCGGGATGGATGGCGTTCCGTGGCCACGCCCGGCGCATGATCGTCGAGATGTCCGCGGCGATGGTCGCCCCGTTCCTGGTGCTGCTGGTTCCGCTCGCCGCTGGAGCGATCTCGGACGGCACGCTGATGCTGGCCGGGCACGGGCTGATGTTCCTCACGATGCTCGGCGCCATGCTCCTGCGCCGACAGGACTACACGCACCACCACGCGGCGCGGCCGTGGCGCAAGCCGGCGACGGTCGACGAGCCCGACGAGCCCGACGAGGTGCGGGTGCTGCAGGACACCCACTGAAGGAGGCCTTCGCCGGTGGCGGCGTTCGCGGACTGGCATGCTCGATGCCGTGAGGAATGACATCAGCTCGAGCAGCACCTGACGTGAGCGTTCTCGTCACCGGCGGAGCCGGGTACATCGGGTCCCACACGGTCATCCCGCTCGTGGCGGCCGGCCACGAGGTCGTGATCGTCGACAGCTTCGTCAACAGCAACGCCGCCGTCGTCGACCGGCTCGAGCAGATCACCGGTGCGACCATCCCGCTGATCGAGCTCGACCTGCGCGACCGCGAAGGTCTCGACCGGGTGTTCGCCACGGGTGATGTCGACGCCGTCGTCCACATCGCGGCGCTGAAGGCCGTCGGCGAGAGCACGTCGAAGCCGCTGGAGTACTACGAGAACAACCTCGACGGCACCTTCTCACTCCTCGGCGCGATGGCTCGTCACGGCGTCACCGACCTGGTGTTCTCGTCGTCGGCGACCGTCTACGGGGAGGACGCGCCGGTCCCGTACCAGGAGGACTACGAGCCACTGGTGGCGTCCAGTCCCTACGGGCAGACGAAGGTCATGATCGAGCGCATCCTGACCGATGTCGCGCACGCCGACCCACGATGGCGGATCGCGCTCCTGCGCTACTTCAACCCGGTCGGTGCCCACCCGTCCGGGCTGATCGGTGAGGACCCGCAGGGCGTCCCCAACAACCTGATGCCGTTCCTCGCGCAGGTCGCCGTCGGACGGCGCGAGAAGCTGACCATCTTCGGTGACGACTACCCGACCGCCGACGGCACCTGCGAGCGCGACTACCTGCACGTCGACGATCTCGCCGACGGTCACCTCGCGGCCCTCGATGCGGTGCGGGCCCGGGATCCCGGGTGCCGAGCCTGGAACCTCGGCACCGGTCAGGCCACCTCGGTGATGCAGATGCTGCGGGCCTTCGAGCGAGCCGTCGGGCACGAGCTGCCGTACGAGATCGGCCCGCGTCGTCCGGGCGACCTTCCCGCGTTCTGGTGCGACCCGACGCGTGCCGAGGCCGAGCTCGGCTGGCATGCGGGCCGCACCGTCGACGACATGTGCGCCGACACCTGGCGATGGCAGAGCCGGAATCCCGAGGGCTATCCCGAGCAGGTCACACACTGAGAGCGGGCTCGACGACCGCGGTTGCCCCGTCGTACGACCCGGTCAGGCGCCGGTAGGCGCTGCTCGAGAACGCCAGCAGAACCACGACCAGCATCACCGAGCTGGCAGCCACGAACGTCAGGGCGATCCCGCGACCCTGTCCCCCGCCGAGCAGCCACCCGAACGACGAGCGTCCGGCGTCGGACCCCATGAACGGGATGAGCACGAGCGCGGCCAGCGGCCCGACGACGAAGGCGGCGACGGGAGTCGAGGCTGACTCGACGCTCTGGGCCAACCCGAACACGCGACCCTGCTTCTCGTACGGCACGAGGCGCTGCATGACGGTCTGCTCGGCCGCTTCCGCGATGGGGATCAGCAGCATGAACCCGAACATGCCGACGACCAGCAACGCCTGCGAGTCACGGAAGGCGCTCGCGATCCCGACCACCGCGATCATCACGTTGACCAGCAGCAGCGTCCGCACCGGGCTGCGTCCCAACCCGAACCGGGCCACCAAGGCACCGCCCGCCATGAAACCGACGGTGACGGCACCGAGCACGAGGCCCCAGGTCTCGACCGAGAACAAGGTCAGACCGTACGGATCCATCAGCGTCATGTAGACGCCCATCACGAGGTTGTTGAACATCGAGAAGAACACCAGCGGCGTCAGGCCAGGCACGGAGCGAAGCGATTGCCACGCGGTACGGGGTCCCGACCGCACGCTGTGGTCGATGGTGCGGTGCACCGGAGGCTCGTCGATGCCGATCGGCAGCAAGTGGAGCAGCACCACTCCCGTGAGCACGACCGCGATCACGACCGTCCCGCCCATACCGAGGATGCCCACCGACAGTCCGCTGAAGACGCTGGTGACCGTGTACGCGAGCCCGGTCACGGTGCCGACCATGCCGTTGGCCTTGTCGCGACGATCTTCGGGAATGAGCAGCGTCACCGTGGTGGACAGCGCGATGCCGCGCAGCTGGCCGGCGATGGCACCGATGAGCACCAGGACGGCGAACGCCCAGAACCACACGCCGGTCCAGTCGGTCAGCTGGCGGGCGGGTGCGGCCACGAAGACCGCGGCGGCGAACCCGAACGCGACGAGCGTGACGACGGTCGAGACCAGCATCGACGTCTTCTTGCGGTGACCGTCGACGAACGCGCCGAAGAAGAGGCCGCTCGCGGACCCCACGAGCATGGAGAACCCGGCCAGCAGCGACGCCGCCAGAACGGACCTGGTCTCGAGGTAGACCCAGAACGTCAGGGCGAACGACAGGAACGTGCCCGTGACGCTGGAGAGGAGAGTGTTCACCAGGATCCGGCGGAACGTGGCAGCTCCGTCCGGGGCGACGGCACTCGGTACGGGCAGCTCGGGCGGCTCCGGCGGGACGGTGGCGGTGATCGTGCTGGTCATGACGCTGGCTCCTTGATCTGGGTGCGGGATCCCTCCCGGCGCCTCCTGCTCACACCACGAACGGACGTCCGCGGATACGACACCCGGCCGGGCCGGAGTCGGGACGTTCTCGTCATTTCTGTCGACACGCAAGCCCCCTCGCTATCTGTATCCGCCGGATACTGTGTATCGTAGACACAGATATTTCAGGACGTCAACGGCTGGGAGAAGTCCATGCAGAAATCCACGACGAGCGAGCTGCTCTGGCTGGGCAGGACCACGCCCCGACACGGTCCGAAGGCGGTGTTGACGGTCGAGCTGATCAGCGAGGCCGCCGTCGCCATCGCCGACGAGCACGGACTCGACGCGGTGTCGATGCAGGCCGTGGCAGACGCGGTCGGATTCACCAAGATGTCGCTCTACCGCCACGTGCAGGGCAAGGACGAGCTGGTCGCGGTCATGATCGAGGACGCCGTCGGCGATCCGCCGTCGACGACCGACGACCCCTGGCGGTCACGGATCGACGCGTGGGCGGACAGCCTGGCCGCGCAGTGGCGACAGCATCCGTGGTTGCCGCCGGCGGCGGTGGGTCTCCGCGCCATGGGCCCGCGCGAGGTCGCATGGAGCGAGTACGTGCTGCAGGCACTGGCCGGTCTCCGGCTCACGCCGGCCGAGCGGATGGACGTGGCCTTCCTGCTCTTCGGCCACATGCGCAACACCCAGTCGATCGAGACCGCCGGGACGCAGGCCTGGCATGACCCGGACCACCGACGACTCCTGGCCCAGCGACCCGACGAGTTCCCCGCGATGATCGAGGTCCTCGCCGGCCCCGCCTCCGCCGACTCCGGCCGCGCCTTCGGCCTCGGGCTCATCCTCGATGGCGTCGAGGCTCTCCACGACTCCCGCACCGAGGTGCCAGACGGCCAGGCCTGATCGTCAGGTCCTCGGACTGCGCCGCACGCCCCGGTAGATGCCTCGCTTCACGATGAGGTCGCGCAGGACACGGTCGACCGACCACCGGGGGAAGCGGAACACGTATCCAGACGGGGCGAAGACCTCCAGCCCGTTCCGCTGGGTCCCGAGCACCGAGCCCCAGCGGCGTCGCGGCGGATGGAAGCTGCGGAGCCGTCGCCCGGAGAGCTCGGCGCGGACGTTGCGAGCGAGCAGCCGGTCGGCGCGGTTCCGGGCGGACGTGCGGAGGGGGTCGGTGGCTGCGACGTCGCCGATCGCGAACACGCCGGGATGGCCGGGGACCTGCAGCTGCGGGGTGACGCGCACGAAGCCGTCGTCGTCCAGGAGCTCCGACGGCAGCCACGCGGTGTTGGGTCGCACGCGGCCGACGGCCCAGAGCACTGCATCGGCGGATGCGGGCGATTGGCCGGTGCTCCAGCTGACCGGCTCGTGGGTGATCTCGTCGCAGGCGAACCCGTCGGGAATCGTGGCCCGGTGACCCGGATGGAGCCCGACGCCCAGGTCGGTCAGCCGGCGGCGCACCTGTCCCCACACGCGCCGGTGGTGCTGAGGCAAGGCGTGTTCTCCCGGGAAGTACAGGTCGACCTGCTTCTCGGGCCAGGTCGCAGCCAGGTTGGCGGCGCTGTTCACCGCCGCGGCCCCACCGCCGACGACGATCACCGAGCGGGCTGACTTGAGCGTCTCGTGTGCGGCGCGCAGGTCGGCGTCGACCTCGTCGGCCGACTGCAGGGTGGGCTGCCGCCAGAAGCCGTTGGTGACTCCGGTCGAGATGACGAGGACGTCGAACGCCTCCGGATGCGTCGATCCGTCGGCGTCCTGCACCGTGACCGTGCGCGCGTCGAGGTCGAGCCCCGTCAACATGCCGTGCACGGTGCGGACCCGGTCGAGCCGGCGGTAGCGGTCGAAGCCGATGCGATAGTCCTTGGCCCAGTAGTCCGGGCGGGTCAGTCGCATGCCGAGCTCCTGGCCGCTGACCAGTCCGGGCTTGGCCGAGATCCCCACGACATCGGTGCGTCGGGCCAGGCGGATCGCGGTCAGAAGGCCGCTGTCGCCGAGGCCAGCGACGACGACGCGCTCGCGGCTCACTCCGTCGCCCGGCGCGGTGGTCGTGGCACGAACCGAGGCACCCGCTCGACGACGGCTTGGTAGTCGGGCCGGCGCTCCAGGCTGCGCTTCTCCATCATCGGAATGCTCGCGCCGAGGAACATGGCCAGCATCGCGACGACGCCCACGAACAGCCACCAGGCGACCTCGGGCGAGGCGGCCACCCCGAAGAGCGCCAAGGAGAACCAGAAAGTGACCTCGCCGAAGTAGTTCGGGTGCCGCGACCAGCTCCACAGGCCACGTTCCATGACCTGGCCGGGCTGACGATCCCGGACGAAGCGGTGCATCTGGACGTCGGCGACCAGCTCGAGCGCCACGGCTCCGAGACCGACGAACAGCGCAACCGCGTCGAGCCATCCCAGGTCGCGACCAGCACCGGTGACCACGACGTACACCGGGAGCATGCCCAGGAACACCTGCACGGTGGGCACGAGGTGGATGCCGACCAGGTCGACGAGAAGCTCCCAGCGTCCAGCCTGGTCGCGGAGCATCGGGTAACGCCAGTCCTCGTGCTGAAGACCGGGGAACCCGTAGATCCAGTTGCCGGTCAGGCGGACCGCCCACAGCATCACGACCACGGTGACCAGCCAGGCGCGGACGTCGTCGATGCCCAGGCTGCCCTGACTCCACCAGAAGACCAGGAGAACGGGCGGCACCACGCTCCAGTACGCGTCGTAGAAGCTCGAGTTGCCGTACCGCCGGCTCGCGGCGAACACCACGAGGGTGGCGAGCACGTCCGCGATCAGCGTGTCGAGCCAGAGCCATCGGGTGTCCGGTCCCCAGGCCAGCCATGCGGCGGCCACCGCGAGAGCGATGGCGTAGGCCGCCGCGATGCGCATCAGCGAGCCGGCCCTGGTCATGAGCGACAACCTACCGAGCCGGTAGAACACGTTCTAGGCTGCCGCCATGGACCTCGAAGCGATCGAAGAGATCAAGCGCCTCAAGTACCGCTACTTCCGGACCCTGGATCTCAAGTCATGGGACGAGTTCGGCGACTGCCTCGCCACCGACATCCGGGCCCGCTACGGCACGCACGTGATGAAGGAGCCCGTCCACTTCGACGACCGGGAGGCCGTCGTCGCCTTCATGTCCGAGAACCTGCACCGCGGCGTCATCACGGTCCACGTGGCGCACCATCCCGAGATCGAGGTCGACGGCAGCGAGGCCAGCGCCTCCTGGTGCTTCGAGGACACCGTGATCGTGCCCGAGCTCCAGGCGCAGATCCGCGGAGCCGGCTACTACACGGATCGCTATCGCAAGGACCCCGACGGCGCCTGGCGCATCTCGAGCACGGAGTACGAGCGCATCTACGAAGCCATGACGTCGCTGGCGGACACCCCGAGCTTCGCCCTGCTCGCCAACCGCTGGGACTCAGACACCGCCGATTGACCGTGGCGCGCCCGGAGGTATTCGAAACCCCAACCTTCTGATCCGTAGTCAGATGCTCTATCCGTTGAGCTACGGGCGCATGCCCCGAAGGGCCGGGTCGAGTCTAACCGGTGCTCCGGGGCGACTCGAAATCGGTCAGACCGTCGACGAGGTCGTGGCCGACGTGCGAGACGCTGGGGTGGCAGGCGCGCACCTCGTCGATGAAATCCTCCACGCCCGGCTCGGGCACGCGGATGACGAGATACGTGTGGTCGCCCTCTTCGATCCAGTGGTTCTCGTACCGGTGGTCGACCGGCAGCAGCATCGACTGCACCCTCATCGAAGCGGACGAGTCCGTGGACATCGCGAACGTGAGCTCAACCCCCATGCCCTCCACTCTGCCCGATCGCTGCAAGTGACCATTGATTGGGGAGTCATCAGACGGGTACGCACTGGCTGAACCTGACCATCGAGCTACGAGACGAGGACACCCCATGCGGGCACTCACCTGGCAGGGACGGGAGTCGGTTTCCGTCGAGACGGTTCCGGATCCGTCCATCCAAGAGCCGAACGACGCCATCATCCAGGTCACGTCGACCGCCATCTGCGGCTCGGACCTGCATCTCTACAAGGTGCTCGGCCCGTACCTCCACCAAGGCGACGTGCTCGGGCACGAGACGATGGGCACCGTCGTCGAGGTCGGACCGGAGGCCGGCGACCTGCAGATCGGCGACCGCGTGGTCGTGCCGTTCAACATCTCGTGCGGCCATTGCTGGATGTGCTCGCGCGGTCTGTTCGCGCAGTGTGAGACGACCCAGGTGACGTCGCAGGGCAAGGGCGCGTCGCTGTTCGGCTTCACCGATCTCTACGGCTCCGTGCCCGGCGGCCAGGCGGAGTACCTCCGGGTGCCGCAGGCCCAGTTCGGGCCGGTCAAGGTGCCCGAAGGCGCCGCCGACGAGCGCTTCCTCTACCTGTCCGACGTCCTGCCGACCGCGTGGCAAGCCTTCATGTTCGCCGACGTTCCCGAAGACGGGACGGTGGCTGTCTTCGGGCTCGGCCCGATCGGGCAGATGACGTGCCGCATCGCCAAGCTCGCCGACCGCCGGGTGATCGGCATCGACGACGTGCCCGAGCGGCTCGAGCTGGCGCGCGAGTGGGGCGTCGAGGTCATCGATGACAGCGCCGTCGACGACGTGACCCAGGCCATCCTGGATCTGACCGAGGGTCGGGGCGCGGACAGCACCGTCGATGCCGTGGGCATGGAGTCGCATGGTTCACCGCTGACCGGGGCGGCGATCGAGGTCGTCGGACACCTGCCGGATGCACTCGCCAAGCCGGCCCTCGACCGGGTGGGCATCGATCAGCTCGCGGCTCTGGTGGCCTGCATCAAGTCGGTCCGTCGCGGGGGCACGGTCTCCGTCGCCGGTGTCTATGGAGGCGAGCTGGACCCGATGCCGCTCATGGAGATGTTCGACCGGGGCATCACGATGCGCCTCGGTCAGTGCCACGTGAAGCGCTGGACCGACGACATCGTCAAGGTGCTCGAGAAGGACGAGGACGCGCTCGGCGTGGAGTCGCTCGCCACCCACCACCTGCCGCTGGACGAGGCTCCCGCCGCCTACGAGATGTTCCAGGAGAAGAAGGATGGCTGCATCAAGGTCGTGCTCAAGCCGTAGGACCGCTCGCCACACCACAGGTGGCCCGCCGGTCGATGGCCAGGACGACGCGGCGCGCGCGACGCTGCGCGTTCTTGGACGGACAGTCGGCGACCACGAGCCACCCTCGATCGTCGTGCGAGCCGAGGGCGACGACCCCGGCGACGCGCACCTCGCTGAGGGCGATGAGGGCGTGCTGCTGCTGACGATGGCCAGACATCCGGAAGACGAGCAGCTGACGTGGGCGGGCAGGGTTCGAGACCGTGAGCATGGCGTCCCATCGACGAGGTCGCAACGCCTGCTTCTCAAGCGAGACCACAGTGTTTCAAGGCGGTGGGCCAGCCCCATAACCAGGGGTGCACCCGTTTCTGCCTGTGACCTATTCCACGCACCCTCGCTTTTATCTCCCGCGGCGAACGGCGTACAGTCGGATGACCGTTCGTGCCTGCATGAACGCACCCATCACACATCAGCTGTCTGGGTCGGGAACCCCCGATTCAGTGGTGCGAGCCAGTGGTCTTGGCCCGCGATGCGCGAGAAGGAAAAGTTCACACATGTCTTCTGACACGATCCGCTCGACCTACCGATCCAGCCACGTTCAGCTCCAGAGCTGGGTGGACGAGGTGGCCGCCCTGACGAAGCCAGATCACGTGTACTGGTGCGAGGGGACGCCGGAGGAATGGACCACCATCACCGACGCGCTGGTCGAGAACAAGACGTTCACGCGCCTCAACGAGGACAAGAAGCCCAACTCCTTCTACTGCGCCTCTGACCCGTCCGACGTCGCCCGCGTCGAGGACCGCACCTTCATCTGCTCCGTCGACGAGGCGGACGCCGGCCCCACCAACAACTGGATGGCGCCGGATGAGATGAAGGCGATCATGACGGACCTCTACGACGGCTGCATGCGTGGCCGCACGATGTACGTCATCCCCTTCGTGATGGGCCACCTGGAGTCCGACCACCCGATGTTCGGCGTCGAGATCACCGACTCCGGCTATGTCCTCGCGTCGATGACGGTCATGGCCCGCATCGGCAAGGACGTCCTCGCCAAGATCGAGGAGACGAACGCCGACTACGTGCCGGCCCTCCACTCCATCGGTGCACCGCTGGAGCCGGGCCAGGCCGACGTGCCGTGGCCGTGCAACGACACCAAGTACATCGTGCAGTTCCCCGAGGAGCGCATGATCTGGTCGTACGGCTCGGGCTACGGCGGCAACGCCCTGCTCGGCAAGAAGTGCTACTCGCTGCGCATCGCCTCGGTGATGGGCCGCGACAACGGCTGGATGGCCGAGCACATGCTCATCCTCAAGCTCACCAACCCCGAGGGCGTCGTCAAGTACATCGCCGCCGCGTTCCCGAGCGCCTGCGGCAAGACCAACCTCGCGATGGTCGAGCCGACGATCCCGGGCTGGAAGGCCGAGACGATCGGCGACGACATCGCCTGGATCCGCGTCGGACCCGACGGCCGCCTCTACGCCGTCAATCCTGAGTTCGGACTGTTCGGCGTCGCGCCCGGCACCGGCTGGGGCACCAACGCCAATGCGATGCGCACGATCGAGAAGGGCAACTCGGTGTTCACCAACGTCGCCCTCACCGACGACGGCGACATCTGGTGGGAAGGCATGACCGACGACCCGCCGGAGCACCTCACCGACTGGAAGGGCAACGACTGGACACCCGACAGCGAGGAGCTGTCGAGCCACCCGAACAGCCGGTTCTGCACCCCGATCAAGCAGTGCCCCGTCATCGCCCCCGAGTACGACGACCCGAACGGTGTCCCGCTCGACGCGATCCTGTTCGGCGGTCGCCGCAAGACCACGATCCCGCTGGTCACGGAGGCGCGCGACTGGACCCACGGCACGTTCATGGGCGCCACGCTCTCGTCGGAGACCACGGCCGCCGCCACCGGCGCGGTCGGCGTCGTCCGCCGCGACCCCATGGCGATGCTGCCGTTCATCGGCTATGACGGTGGCGACTACTTCAACCACTGGATCTCGATGGCCAAGAACAACGACGAGTCCAAGTTCCCGAAGATCTTCTACGTGAACTGGTTCCGTCGTGACGACGACGGCGGATTCCTCTGGCCGGGCTTCGGCGAGAACAGCCGCATCCTCAAGTACGTCATCGATCGCGTCGAGGGACGGGTCGAGGCCAACGAGACGCCCATCGGCCTCGTGCCGCCGCCCGAGTCCATCGACACCGACGGGCTCGACGTCAGCACCGAACAGCTCGAAGCCGCGCTCCGGGTCGACGTCGACGAGTGGAAGGCCGAGCTGCCGCAGATCAACGAGTGGTTCGAGCAGTTCGGCGACAAGCTGCCGACGACCCTCTGGACCGAGCTCGACGGCCTGAAGGCCCGCCTCGAAGGCTGAACCACCCGAAGCGCTACGCGAGCGGTGGCTTCTCCACGGGAACGCGCTGAGCGAACGTGATCGCCAGCGCGGCGACCAGGTACACGATCACGGCGGCGAGCAGCACGAACTTCGCCGACGCGAAGCCGAACGCGATGCCGGGCCACGGCTGGTCGGGATGACCGGCGAGCACCATGAGGAGCGCCATGTTCTCGATGGCGTCGAACGATGCGGCGACCACCGCCGCCACGGCGAGGGTCCTGCCCGCAGCGGCAAGACCGGTGCGTCCCTGCTCGGCGGCCCGAGCGGCCAGCACGGCACACGCCGCACTCAGCGCGAGGGCGTAGAAGACGAGGAACAGGAAGTCCAGGAACACCGACATCTGCGTGGCGTCGACACCGCCCGGCCCGAGCTGGGCCATCGTCTCCGCCGCCTTGACGCCCGTGCGCATCATCTCGACGTCGATGATGCTCACCCCACGCAGATCCATCCGCCCCAGCGAGGGCAGCGCGAGCGCGCCCATGCCGAGCGTCAGGATGAACAGACCGAGGACCTGGGTCCCTCGGCGCGGATGGTTCACGAGGTTCGACCACATGGGGTGATCATCGCACCAGGCGCCGGGCGAACTTCGGAACTACGCTCGGACGACACCGACGGAAGGAAGCCGCATGGACCCCAGCACCGCCATCGATCTCGGCCGGCCGACGTCCGGCGACGTCATCGACCTCATCCTCGACGACCACCGCCGCTTCGAGGACCTGCTGCGACAGCTGCGCAGCTCGGCCTCCGACCGTGACGCCGTGCGCCAGGCGTTCGCCACCCTGCACGTCGCGCACGCCGAGGCGGAGGAGCGGCACGTGTATCCGGAGCTGAAGCGCAAGACCGCGGTCGACGCCGAGGAGGCCGAGCACGGCGAGGAGGAGCACGCCGAGGGCCACGAGGCGGTGCTCGCCGTCCTCGAGTGCGCGGGCACCGGCACCCAGAAGTTCGACGACGCGGTCGAGGAGCTGGCCCGGGTGGTCAACCACCACCTCACCGAGGAGGAGCTGACGATCCTCAACCCGGCCCGCGACGACACCAGTCAGCGGGTCCGGGAGGAGCTCGGCCAGAAGTTCGCCGACGAACGGAACGCCCAGATCGACGACGACTGCGGTCGCCTGGCCAACGTGCGGCGGCTGGTCAAGGAAGCAAGGTCCGAGGGACTGCTCGACGACTGACCGCGGGTCGGCGGCTCACCGCGCGATGGCGACGACCTGCCAGATCAGCACCACGGCGCCGAGCAGGCGGCGCATCAGGGCGTCGCCCCGCAGGATCTCGTCGGCGGCCCAGGCGATGAGGGCACCGCGGCCGATCCACAGGAGCTCGGTGTCGCGGGCGTCCCAGGGCGACCAGCGCAGGGCAAGCGCCAGGAAGAACACGCCGATCGCCGGGTTCGGCGGCTGGAAGATGACCGATCGGCCGTCGGCGTCGTGGAAGAACCCGGCCGACCGGTCGCTCACGGGCGTCCGAGTGAGCGGTAGACCCAGCCGGCAGCACGCCACGCGATCGGGTCGAGCGCGAGACGGCCGTCGAGGATGCGCCGCTGGCGGACCACGCCACCGAGGGTCTCCGGGTCGAGGCCGACGTACTCGGGCCACTCGGTGAGCAACAGCACGAGGTCGGCTCCGTCGGCCGCCTCGAGCGCCGAGTCGGCGAAGGACATGTCCGGGTACATGGCCCGCGCGTTCGCGACGGCCTGCGGATCCGTGACCACGACGTCTGCACCCTGGAGGTGCAGCTGCTCGGCGACGTCGAGGGCCGGCGAGTCACGGACGTCGTCGCTCCACGGCTTGAAGGAGGCACCGAGGACGGCCACGCGGAGCCCGGCGATCGATCCGCCGCACTCGTCGCGGGCCAGCTCGACCATGCGGACGCGGCGGCGGCCGTTGATGGCGTCGACCTCGCGCAGGAAGGCGAGCGTCTGGTCGGCGCCCAGCTCGCCGGCTCGGGCCATGAACGCGCGGATGTCCTTCGGGAGGCAGCCGCCCCCGAAACCCAGGCCGGCGTTCAGGAACTTGCGGCCGATGCGCTCGTCGTGCCCGATCGCGTCGGCGAGGAGGGTGACGTCGGCGCCGGTGGCCTCGCACAGCTCGGCCATGGCGTTGATGAACGAGATCTTGGTGGCGAGGAACGAGTTGGCCGCGACCTTGACCAGCTGGGCGGTGGCGACGTCGGTGACCAGGCGCGGCGACCCGTCGGCGATCGTCTTCGCGTAGACGTCGTCGAGCAGTGCGACGGCTCGTTCGCCGTTCGTGCCGACCGGGACGCCGTAGACGAGGCGGTCGGGATGCAGCGTGTCGCCGACGGCATGGCCCTCGCGGAGGAACTCGGGATTCCAGGCCAGCAGGGCACCCGTGTCGGCCGCGGCGAGGACCTCGGCGAGCCGTTCGGCGGTGCCGACCGGGACCGTGGACTTGCCGACGACCAGGTCGCCGGCGGAGACGTGCGGAAGGAGCGAGTCGATGGCGGCGTCGACGTACGACAGATCGGCGGCGATCTCGTTGTGGAGCTGCGGCGTGCCCACGCAGACGAAGTGCAGCTGGGCGCCCTTGACGTCGGCGATGTCGCTGGAGAACGCCAGCCGTCCGCTCCCCAGCGCTTCCGCGAGCAGCTCGGGCAGGCCGGGCTCGTAGAACGGTGCGTCACCGGCGGCGAGCGCCTCGACCTTGGCCTTGTCGATGTCGATGGCGATGACCTCGTGGCCGAGCGTGGCCATGCAGGCAGCGTGGACGGCACCGAGGTAGCCGCATCCCACCACTGACAACTTCACCCCGCGAGGCTAGCAAGCGGGCCGCCCCAGTCAGCTCGCGCGGTCAGCTCGCGGTGCCCTCGACGCTCGACGACGGCTGCACCTCGTCGCGGGAGATGCAGCGCACGCTGGGGTGCATGCCGCAGATCTTCGCGATCATGTCCTCGACGACGCTCGTCCGCACCATGATCGTCAGGTAGGAGCGATCCCCTCGATCGACCCAGCGGGCGAAGTACTGCCTGGCTTGGGGCACGACGAACGACCCAACACGGTGGGGCGCACTCGAGTGCGCGTCCATCGAGAACGTGATCTCGGTGTACATGAGCGGGCTTTCTGGTTGAACCCTGGGAGTCGCTACTAGAACTTGTTATCTCATCGTGTACCGGGAACAGCAAACGCGGGGCGAGTTCGGGAAATCTGGCCGGAAACGGCAACGAGCCTGCTCAGGAGCGGTCGTGCTTCTCGAGCTGGGCCTTGACCAGCTCGCGGATGTTCTCGACGAAGACGTCCTCGTGGAAGCGGGCGGCGTGCTCGACGATGCGCTCGGTGTCCCACTCGCGGGCGTCCAGCTGCTCGAGTGCACGGCGAACGTGCTCGGCATCCGGCACCTCGATGAAGACCGACGTGAGATTCTCGACCATCGTCTCGACGAAACCGCCCCAGCGGAGCACGATGCTGGGCTTGCCGAACGACGCCGCTTCCAGCGGGGTGAGGCCGAAGTCCTCGTAGCTGATGGCGACGAGGGCGCGCGAGCGGCGGTAGAGCCAGGCCAGCTGGCCGTCGGTGATGCCTTCGAGGAACAGCACGTTCGCCCCGGCCGCCGCACGCAGGGCATCCTTCTCCGGGCCGCTGCCGACGACCACCAGCCGGCGGCGCGGCTCGGCCGCGTACGCGGCGACGACCTGGCCGACGTTCTTGTACGGCAGGAGCCGTGAGACGCACAGCTCGAAGCCCTCACCGTCCAGCCAGGTCTCGACGGACGGCATCGGCTCGGACGGGCAGGCGTCCGTGTTGGGCCGGGGTGCAGGGACGACGACGGACGGAAGCCCGTAGACGGAGTGCACGCGATCCTGGACGACCGACGAGACCGTGATGTAGTCCGTCGCCGTGTGGGCGGCTCGGACATCCCATCGGCGCAGCCAGGGACTGAGCAGCCTCAGGGCCACGGCGGTACCGCGCGAGGAGTGGTCGCCGAGATAGCGGCGCTGCTGGTGCAGCCAGCGTGCCGGCGTGTAGCAGTAGACGAGCTTCTCGCCGGTGCTGGTGACGCCGTGGGCCCATCCGCTGCTGCTGACGAGCACGACGTCGGCGTCGATCGTCATGGACGAGACGGCACTGGGAAGGAACGGCAGGGCCGCACGATGGTGGCGACGGAGGTAGCGGATCCGGTTGAGGCGCGACGGGCGGACGTCGAGCTCGGCGTACTCGGGGAAGGTTTCCTCCGGGTCGTACAGCGTCGTGTAGATGGGCGCGTCGGGGAAGGCGTGGGCCATGGCGAGGACGACCCGCTCGGCACCGCCGCGCTGGGTCAGGTAGTCGTGAGCGATCGCGACACGCACGCGCCCCTCGCCACTCATCACCACTCCATTTCAGCCGGGACTCAAACCCTAGGGCACGACGTGGTCCTGGGCGTGAGCGTCTCGGCGTTTGACCTGATCAACGAGTTGGGCGGCCGGACGTCACCGCGTGGTACGCCTTCCGGGCCAGCGTGCTCCGCCTCAGGACGTGCCGTGGAGTCACCGGGGTCGGCCACAGCACCTCGACGTCGTACTGGTGGAACGTGGTCGTCTTGTGCGCCATGCGCCACCGATGTCCGTAGACCCGGCGGATGACCTCGCGATACGTCGAGGTGTGGGCCTCGTCGGTGAAGTAGGTCTTGTTGAAGCCGATGGCGAACGGGACCAGCGCGCCTCCGCCGTCCAGGTATCGGAGGGTGCCCACCGAGACACCCGGCCACTCGGCGTTGAAGACGTCGTCGGCCACCACGATGCCACCGGGCGCGATCGACTGTTCCGCCGTGCGCATGTCGGCGGTCACGGTCTCCTCGGTGTGCCCGCCGTCGACGCTGAACAGCCGGACGGGCCCTTCCGCCAGCTCACGCAGGTCGCGTCCGGTCAGGTGCGTGGAGTCGTCCTGCCTCACCACCACCGACGACCAGTCACCCCACCGGCGCACGTTCAGCTCGAACCGTTGCAGGTCGCCACGTCCGGACTGGTCGACGTTGAGGTCCTGGTCGTCGAACACGTCGACGGCCACGGCCGGGAGGCCCAGGTGATTCAGCAGCTGCAGCCCGATGAACAGCTTGCCGTGGTGGACGCCGATCTCGGCCACTGCTCCGTCGACGCCCTCGATGTCCTGTGCCTCGCTGAGCGATCGCAGGATGTCGAGCGTCTGCGGCTCGACCCAGCCCTTCACGGTTCGATGGCCGAACGCTCGGTATCTCTCGAACGATCCGGGCATGGGCCCACGCTACTGCCGCGGCACCTTCTGGCGGGGCCCATCCCCCGGCGCAGACCGGGTGAACGGCCACTGGCCGGTCATGGCGGGGCGTTCGATCAGGGTGAACGTGATCGCGCCGAGCATGGTCGCGACGGCCGCGACCAGGGCCACCGACCCGAGCAGGCTGGCCAGCGAGTCGGTGTCGAACCATCCCGCGCGCGACGCGAGGATGATCATCGGGAAGTGCCACAGGTAGAGGCTGAGCGAGATCTCCCCGAGGTACTCGATCGGCCGCCAGCTCGCCATCCGCACCAGCGCCGACGACTCGCGGCGCGCGCCCGGGTCGACCATCAGCACGATCACGCCCCCGGCCGCCAGGGACGTGAACGTGCCCATGAACCACGGGTGACTGTCGCGCAGCACGATGCCACCGACCGCGCCCACGACGATCAGGACCCACCCGGTCGTGGTGGCGATTCCCCGGGTCCACCTCGGCAGCTCGCCTCGCTCGGTCCAGACGAAGAGCACCGCGACCACCATGCCCACCGCGAACGTGTCCCCGATGGCGAGGAGACTGCGCGACAGGACGGCCACGCCGTGCGCACCGAACTCGGCCTGGAAGACCGTCAGCCCGGACGTCTGGGCGTAGAGGTGCTCGGCCCAGGCCCGGCCGGCGAGTCCGGCCGCACCGAGCACCGCCGGGGGAATCAGGGCCAGGGCCAGGCGACGGCTCGACCGGCCGACCAGCCACACGGCCAGCACCGGGAGCAGGGCGTAGAAGGTGAGCTCGGTGGTGAGCGACCAGCTCGGGTTGATGCCGGTCTGGAGGTGCTCGGGGAAGAACGTCTGCAGCAGCGACAGGTTGAGCAGCAGCGGCCCGGGGTCGGTCATCATGCCCGTGCCGGCGTCGGAGGCCGGCGCCCCGGCCTCCACGGCGTTCGCGAGGTACACCGCCCGGAGGCCGAAGTCGCAGATGACGAAGATGACGAGGTAGACCGGGAAGATGCGCAGCAACCGGCGGCTGACGTAGCGACGGACGTTCAGCTTCCGCTCGCCGCGGGCGATGTCGCGCGCGAACGGGGTGTAGATCAGCATCCCGGACATCGCGAAGAACACCGTCAGTGCTTGGGCGAGGATCTGAGCGATGCCCGTCGGCGTCGACGTCGGCGCGAAGTGCACGATGCAGTGTGCGGTCAGGACGGCGAGGGCACCCGCGCCGCGAACGCCGTCGAGGCCGCCGAGGTACTGGCCGACCTGGCTCGTGGGGTCACGCACGGGATGCCCCCGGTGGATCGGGCGGGTGCGGCGCCAGCGAGAGCCCGACGAGGAACGAGAACAGCGCCGTGGCCGGTGCCTGGATGACGATCGGGAAGTCGAGCTGCAGGGCGACGAGCACGATGCCGATGACGCCGCAGCACACCACGGCGTCCTCGAACGATCGCCGCGCGGCGAACCACGAGCGCACGACCAGCACGAGCAGCACCACGACGACCAGGATGCCGAGGACGACCCCGCCCCGGTAGATCGTCACCAGCGGGCCGTTGGCGACGTAGTTGATGACCCGGCCGAGGGAGGCCATGCGGAACTCGTCACGGTCCCAGCCGAGTCCCCAGACCCAGTGCCCCTGCATGGCGCGCGGGAACTCCTGAAAGGCGAGGTCGCGCGCGCGGGTGCCGGTGTCACTCGGACCGAACGAGTCGAGCAGCCGTGCCTGGACGCTGGGGATCGCCAAGGCGCCGAGACCGGCCACGAGTCCCGACGCGACGAGCGTGATCCGCTGGCGTCCCGGAGTGCGCAGCACGAGCAGGACGCCGGCCACCGCCGCGGTGGCGATCGCGGCCCGGCTGAGGGTCAGCAACAGCCCGGCGCCGATGACCACGACCAGCGCCACGCGGATCGGTCCCCGGAAGTAGGCGACCGCGAGCAGCAGGCCGGCCCCGAGGACGAGTCCCGCGATGTTGGGCTCGACGAACGTCCCGGTGAGTCGCGTGGCGATGTCCGCCGTGCCCGGGACCCGCTGCACGTTGGTGCGGCCTTCGCGATACCCGGCGATCGTCAGGCGCTCGAGGAGCACGCCGAAGGGGTCGATGCGCACGAGCACGATGCCGAGCACGGAGGCCGCCGCCGCGCTCAGGACGAACACCCGCACGGTCGTCGCCCGGGCCGCGGCCGGCAGGAACCGCACGGGCACCACGATCGCGGTGGCCGCGACCCACGCGGCCAGCTCCTTGATCGTCGTGCCTGACATCCCGGTGGCCACCGCCGAGAGGAGGGCCGTCGCGACGAGCGCGAGCAGCCACAGCTCGGGCGCGCCCGGATGGAACCGCACTCCCGGCAGGAAGGCGAGCGCCACCCACACGCCGACCGACAGCACCAGGAGCAGCGGGACCGAGGTACTCGGCACGTGGAGGTACGGGATGAAGCCGAGCACCGCCGCGAAGGCTCCGAAGATGGCGAACGGATGGACGCTGGCGACATAGGCCGCGACCAGCGCGGCCGCGACGGCCAGCACGATCTCGCGGGTCATGCGGTCACCTGGGAGGAACACGACCAAGGGCAGCACGGTGAACAGGACGGAGACGGCGACCGTCACCCATGTGACTCGGGCTCCGGCGTGGGCGGCGTCCTTCGTCGGGGTGGCGGTCATGCGGACAACCACCCGATGACGGCATCCTGGCCGATGCGCTCGGACCACCTCTGGGCATTCGAGGTGTGCAGGCGGGTGCCCGCCTCGACGGCGGCGTCGACGTCGAGCAGGTAGGTGCGGCATCGCGCGACGAAGTCGTCGTCGTCGGCCGCGGGCACCATGCCGATCGCCGCCTCGATCGACCCGATGGCCTGAGCGGTGCCGACGACCGGGAGTCCTCGTGCCGCCGCCTCGAGCAGCTTGACCCGCACACCGCCTCCGACGGTGACCGGCGCGACGAGGGCGCGGCACCGGGCCAGGACGGCGTCGACGTCGTCGACGAACCCGAGATCGGTGACCCGCGGCGGGAGGTCGGTCTCGATGCCGGGCGTGGGGCCGACGAGCAGGAGCTCGGCCTCCGGGATGTCCGCGGCGATCCGGGGCCAGAGCCGGAGCATCGACTTCGCTGCGTCGGCATTCGGTCGCCAGGTGCGGTTGCCGAGCAGCACGAGCCTCGGCGGTGTGCGGCGGACGTCGACCGGTATGGCGGGTGGCAACGTCACCGGGAGCCACCTCGCGTCGACGCCGGCGTCACGGTAGGCGTCCACCTCGGTGTGGTCGTACCCGCCGAGGGCCCGTGCTGCCAGCGCGACCCGGAGCTCGTCGCGGAGCAGGCGACGTGACTCGATCCGACCGAGCACACCCCGGGTGCTTCGCCAGACGCTCGACTCGGAGACCTCCGAGCTGACCAGGAGGTCCTCACCGGGCTGGGTCCGGTAGGCGCGGAGGTACGGCTCGGCCATGTAGCTGTGCACCGCGACGAACCGCTGCGCCGTCGACCGTTCGACCGCGTCGCGGACGGCGTCGACGTCGAAGCGCGTGTGCACGAGGCTGCGGCGTCGGGACAGGGAGCGAACGGCCAGCTGGGGCATCGAGATCTCCGGCTTCCGGAGGCGAACGATGTCGAGCTCGTGATGGGCGCCCTTCGGATCGTCCGCGTGCTCCGAGAGGCAGATGACCTCGGTGGCGAACCGCTCGGACGCGATCGAGCGCAGGACGCGGAACATCGTCATGTCGCCGCCGTGCGACGTCGCGGGGTCCTTGCCGAGCAGGAAGGCGAGTCGCTCAGCCATCGTCGTTCACTCGCGCTCGACCGCGGCGCCCGTAGACGCTGAACGTGTAGGCGCCGGACACCAACGAGTCGGACACGAGGAACGCCACCGCCGCTCCCGGACCACCGAATCCGCTCAGCAGCACGATGAGAACCACCTTGACCACGAGGCTGACGGCCGTGACCTTGAGCCGGAAGAGGTCACGGTGCTGCATCGTGAGGACGACCGTCGAGACGCTGCTCAGCGTGCGGAGGAAGCTGACGGGGGCGAGCCAGGCGAACGTCAGCCAGAGGGCTTGATCGAGGTCGACGAGCCGGAGGGCGACGGCGATGACCGCGACGACGACCCCGGTGGCCGCCGAGAGCCGCAGGGCAGTGCCGATGGGCGGGCCGGTGTCGACGTCCCCGCGCGAGTGCCGCATGCCCTCGTGGAACGTGTAGGCGAAGCTCTGCCCGAGGGCGGCCAGCGACCACACGATCGTCGAGCCGAAGGAGTAGTAGCCGGCGCTGGTGGGCGACGCCAGCAGTCCCAGGAGGAGGACCTCGGCCTGCACGTAGGCCACCCCGCCGATCGACTCACCGAGGATCGATGCGGTGCGAGGCGTCAGCTCCGGGCGCACTGGCGGATGCACGATGAGGTTGCGCACGCCGATGAGGATCGGCGAAGCGGTGCCGGCGAGGTAGACCAGCGCGGCGACCTGGATCGTCGCGCCCGGGAAGAACAGGACGTAGGCCGTGCCGAGGGCGATGCCGACGACCTGGCGTGCGACGTCGGCCCGTTGTGCCCGGTCCGGGTGGCCGTCGCGGATCAAGTGGCTGCGCGAGGCCTGGAAGCACACGTCGACGCCCGCCTTGCCGACCGCGAACCCGCCCAGGAAGGCGGTGGTGAACGGCCACAGCGCCCATCCCAGGAAGATCAGGACGAGCCCGATGAGCACCCGCGTGGTGCGCTCGCCGTCGAAGATCTGCTGGCTGACCCTCGGAGCCCGGACGGTGAAGTACGAGTCGAGCGGCACCCCGATGAGCGCACCGGCGGCGAACGCGATCGCGTAGATGCCGTAGTCGTGGATGCCGAACTGGTGCGTCAGGAGCAAGGCCCACCCGAACACGAGGGCACGCGACGAGTACATCCACCCGGACGCATGCATCGTGCGCCGCATGTTCGAGGGTGGCGTGTCTGCCATCAGGGATCCTCGCCGGATGGCGGCGACGTGGATGCATCGCCTCTCAGCACCTCCCGGAGTGAGATGACGCCGATGCTGGCGGCGAGCCCGGCGAACAGGCCGGCGAGGAGGTACAGGGGAATGTCCGGGTCGGATGACGACGACGGCGCCTCGGCGGTGCCGGTGATGACCCCTTGCACGGTGGCCTTGGCCGGCTCGGCTTCGCCCGAGGCGCTCGGATCGGCGGCGTTGTCGGCCTCGATCTTCTGCACGGCGCTGAGGAGTGCGGCTCCGAGGGTGTTGGCCGCCTTGGCGGCTCCCTTGGCGGTGGTGTCGGTGGCCGAGACGGTGGCGACGGTGTTGAGCTGGCTGACCTCGATGTCGGTGCGCTCGGCCAGCTCGCGTGGGGTGTCGTCGGAGCCGATCGTCTGCGCCACCGACGTGAGCAGGCTCGTGGACGTGCCGAGGTTCTTGTACGTCTGCATGCGCGACTGCACGTAGTTGCCGACGTAGGCGAGGTCCTGGCCGCTGGTGGTCGCGTGGCCCGTGAACAGCACCTGTGCGGACGCGGTGTACGTGGTGGTGGCCGTGAGGGCCAGGATGCCGGCGGTGACGAGACCGACGATCACCGTCACGACGACGACGATCCAGCTGCGGGCGACGATCAGCACGTAGTCGCGCAGGGTCACGGGTCGGCCTCCTCTGTCAGACCATCCAACGACGGCGACCGACACGACGTTACCGCAGCGCGCGGGCCGATTCGGGGCGCCACCTACGATCAGGGAGTGCCTCGTCGACTCCACCTCGCCGCGATGGTGGCCGCGATCTACGCGCTTGCCCTCTCGCTCGTCGGGATGTGGCCGCATCCGGTCGACGAGGACGTCGACGTCGCCGGGTTCCCGCCGGTTCACTGGACGACCGACGCCCTCGGGCTGACGCCCCTGCAGGGGTACGAGGTCGTGCAGTTCGCGGCCAACATCCTCTTGTTCGTGCCCTTCGGCGCTCTGGTGCTGCTGATGTGGCACCGCGCCGGCGTCGTGCACGCGACCGTCGCTGGCGCCGCCGTCGCGGCCCTGATCGAGCTGCTGCAGCTCCTGGCCCGTCCCGAGCGGCTTGCCTCGGTTCAGGACGTCGTCGCGAACACGCTCGGCGCGGCAGCGGGTGCTGGGCTGGTGTGGGCGGCTCGGCGACGTCACCCGTCATGACGGCATGGGTGGCGGAGCCAAGCCTTCTCTGTGGTCCAGTTGCCACGCCGCGCGCGTAGCGGAGCAAGCCCCGCCAGCCCCTGTTCGCTGGGTGACAGCGTGACTCGCAAGGGCCACGCGTCGGCGTGGCTCCTTGCGTTTCGGGCGGAGATGGAGGGATTTGAACCCTCGAGAGGTTTGAACCTCAACCCGCTTAGCAGGCGGGCGCACTAGGCCACTATGCGACATCTCCCGAGGCCGGCAATGGCGACCGGCAACCGGGCAAGGATAGCGAGCGACGGCCGTCGGTTCGACATCGGGCGCGGCGTCAGCCCTCGAACCGCCGGTACCCGTTCGCCGTGTTCAGCCGGTCATGGATGTCACGCAGCAACCGCACGCGATCGCGCGCGACGAAGCTGAGCGGCAGCTGCTGCTCGCCACCGCTCGTGAGGGACAGCCGGAGCACGTCGCCGGAGACGGAGACGTCGTCGACGTCGAGCCAGCGGCCGGTGAACAGGCCGTCCGCGGATCGGCTTCGGGACCGGTAGCCCTCGGGGTCGAGGCGCAGCAGCACCGGCGGCCTGAAGGCAAACCGCAGCGCCATGAGCAGGGCCAGCACCGTGACCACGATCGCGACGTAGCCGATGAACCGCGCGGCCGAGTCGAGCGGGACGAGCAGGAACGCCACGAACACGGCCACCGCGGCCACGACGAGGCTGACGCCCACCGTCACGAGGGCGACGCTCCGGTCGAGCCTGTAGGTGGAGATCACGCAGAGGGGGCGGGATTCGAACCCGCGGCTGACATTGCTGCCAGCGACCGCTTTCAAGGCGGTTCCGATCGGCCTCTCCGGCACCCCTCCAGGCGCCGGTGTCACGCTCGCGCGCAGCACCGTGCCGTCAGTGATTCTCGCATCTCCGGCCGCGGCGGATCATTTCAGGGCAGCGAGACGCGGCGGCTCGATGCGTCGTTCCGCCTCGACGGCGCGAGCGGCGCGGGACGAACGATCGCGCACGGCGATGCTCCGCACGATCAGCCCGACGACCAGTCCGAGGACACTCGAGTAGAGCGTCGACAGCCCGATGTACGACGGGAAGGCACCCGGCGACACGAGCGACGTCGACAGCACGCCGGTGCCGATGACGGCGAACACCAGGATCCACCAGCCCTCGCGGTTGCGTGAGCGCATCGAGACGCCGACCAGCAGGGCCGGGAACCCGATGAACACCTCGACCGGCCGCGGGACGCCGCCGAACGTCTGGCGCATCCAGATCACGCTGTTGCTGATCAGCTCGGTGATCATCGGCGAACCGTGCGAGCGCACGAAGCTGGAGTAGGCGAGCACCAGCACCACGAGGGCCGCGACGCCGGCCAGGATGGCGAGGTTCTGGCGTCCGAGCCCGTGCAGGCCGGCGCCGAGGTTCCAGACCACCGTGATCGCGAGGCCCAGCGCCACCGTGAGGACGACGAGATTGAACCGCTGATAGTCCACGGGCGCGTTCCACGCCGCGACGGCGACCGTGCCGCTCAGGGCCACGACGATCGCGAGCACGTACTCACGGATCGCCTGCACGACCGTGACCGCCGGGCGGGTGATGACGATGGCCCACACCGACGCGAGGACGGCGCTGCAGGCCGCGGCCGCAGCAAGCAGCACGTTCGCCTCGGTCACGACGGCCGCGACACTGAGTATCAAGGCCAGGCTGCCCCAGATGCGCATGTGACCACCGACGCGGTGGGTGAGCCCGACGCTGAACACCATCAACAGCAGGCCGGCGCCGAACCGCTCGACGTCGAACGGAGTGTCGACGGGGACGTCGACGGCGACGACGGACGTGCCCGCGGCGACGGTGCCGACGATCCAGCCCAGGAGCACCACGAACATGAGGACCCGGGCCGTGCGCGGTGACTCGATCCGAGGCTCACGGGTGGGCAGGTCGTACTCGGGCGGCCTCGGAGAGTCCGCCCGTCGTCGTCCGGCCGTCCTGGTCATGCCGGGACCCGCGTGCTCACCATGGGGCTCGGATCCTTCGGTTGGACAACGAGGGGTTCACGTCGCGGGCCTGAGCGATGTCGGCCGGATCGATGTCGGCCTCGACGAGGTCGTCACCGTCACCCGCCTCGCCCACGATAGAGCCCCACGCGTCGGCCACGAGGGAATGGCCGGTGTACCGCTCGCCACCCTGGGCGGCAGCCGCCACGGCGACCGTGTCCTCCACGGCACGGGCCATGAGCAGCGTCTTCCAGTGGTCCAGCTTGTGCTCGCCGGCGACCCACGCGGCCGGCACGACGAACAGCTCGGCGCCGGCGTCGACCAGGGCACGCCCCATCTCGGGGAACCTCAGGTCGTAACAGGTCATCAGGCCGGTGCGGACGTCACCGACGGGAATGACGACGGGCTCGATGTCGCCCGCGCTCAGGCGGTCGGACTCGCGGTAGCCGAACGAGTCGTACAGGTGGATCTTGCGGTACGTGGCCACCAGCGAACCGTCGGGCCCGACGGCGACGAGCGTGTTGAACGGGAGGTCGCCGGTCCCGTCGGATCCCGGGCGCTCGAACATGCCCGCGACGATCGTGGCGTCGAGTCGCCGGGCCTGTTCGGCGAGCATGGCGACGAACGGTCCGTCGAGCGGTTCGGCCGCGGCGGAGAGGTCGTGGTCGGTGGCGCCGAAGTCGTGCATCGTCCCCTCGGGCAGCACGACGAGGTCGGCCGAACCGTCGAGGCTGCCCAGACGGGCCTCGACGAGGGCCCGGTTGGACGTCGAGTCGGTGCTGGAGGCCAGCTGCACGAGGGAAACACGCATCACGGCGATTGTCTCAGGTCGCGTCTGAGAGGCGCCTGAATCCGTCCACCGCCCCGCTCCGGGCTCGGCATCCGGGCTAGCCTCGGCGCATGCGTGCCGTCGTCGTCAACGAACCCGGTGGAGTCGACGCCCTCGAGGTGGTCGACCGCCCGGACCCGGAGCCCGGGCCGGGCGAGGTGCTCATCCGCGTGCGGGCCGCCGGGGTGAACCGCCCCGACCTGCTGCAACGCCAAGGCCTCTACTCGCCACCGCCGGGCGCCGGCGACATCCTCGGGCTGGAGTGCTCGGGCGAGATCGCAGCCTTGGGTGCCGACGTGTCCGACTTCACCGTCGGCGACCCGGTCTGCGCCCTCCTCGGCAGCGGAGGGTACGCCGAGCTGGTCGCCGTGCCCGCCGGTCATGTCGCGCCTGCTCCGGACGGCATCGACCTCGTGGACGCCGGTGGGGTGATGGAGACCACCTGCACCGTGTGGTCGAACGTCGTCATGGTCGGACGCCTCAGCGCCGGCGAGCGGCTCCTCGTGCACGGCGGCGGCAGCGGGATCGGCACGACCGCCATCCAGGTTGCCACCGCACTGGGCGCCCGTGTCGCCACGACGGTCGGCAGCACCGAGAAGGCGGACGCATGTCGCGAGCTCGGCGCCGACATCGTCGTGAACTATCGCGAGCAGGACTTCGTCGAGGTGCTCGACGACGTTCCCGTGGACGTCGTGCTCGACATCATCGGGGCGAAGTACCTCGCCTCCAACCTCGCGGTTCTCGGCCTGGACGGACGACTCGTCATCATCGGCATGCAGGGCGGCATCAAGGCCGAGCTCGACCTGACTTCGCTGATGAGCCGGCGGGCCACCGTCACGGGAACCCTGCTGCGACCACGCTCGATCGAGAGCAAGGCCGAGGTAGTGGCGCAGACCGTGGAGCACGTGTGGCCGATGATCGCCGCCGGCCAGGTCCGCCCGATCGTGCACGCGACGTTCCCGCTCGAGGACGTCGCACAGGCCCATCAGGTGCTCGAGGAGTCGTCACACATCGGCAAGGTGCTGCTCACGCCCTGATGCGTAGTCTTGGCGGCATGACTGAAGGCGCAGACGACAAGAACGGCCCGGACGCGGACGGCACTTCGGACGAGAAGGCCACGGTCATCGGGCCCGACGGCCGGCCGATCGAGGTGACCGTCCCCAGCGAGCGCCGTGAGGGCCCGCTGACCGACCTGGTCGAGCAGCCCGCCAAGGTGATGCGGATCGGTGGCATGATCCGCCAGCTCCTCGACGAGGTGAAGGCCGCGCCGCTCGACGAGGCCAGCCGCGTCCGGTTGCGCGAGATCCACGAGCAGTCGATCACCGAGCTCGAGGACGGGCTCGCCCCCGAGCTCGTCGCCGAGCTCGAGCGCCTCAGCCTGCCGTTCGGCGAGGAGACGCCGAGTGAGGGCGAGCTCCGCGTCGCCCAGGCCCAGCTCGTCGGATGGCTCGAAGGACTGTTCCACGGCATCCAGGCCGCGCTCTATGCCCAGCAGGTGCAGGCCCAGTCACAGTTCCAGAACATGAGGCTGGCACTTCCGGCGTCAAACGACGGTAAAAGTGACGATTCCACTACTTCCGATGAAACTCCTGCGTCAGGAGGGATGTACCTCTAGAGTTGGCCGCGATGTGAACGGGAAGAGGGAGCCCATGACCATCGTGGTTGACACGATTCTGCCGCCGTGCGCTGATTCGCCGGAGGCCTTCCTGGATGAGAGCCTCCAGGCAACTGTCACGACGCTCAATGCTGCCGAGCGCGAAAGACTCAAAGCCACCAAAGCTGCCGTCCACCGCCAGTGCGCCGGATGTCCGTTGCTCGTCGACTGCCTCTACCGCGCGGTGGTCGAGGTCGACGTCTCGGGCTACGCCGCATGCACCACCGAGTCTGAACGCGCGCTCATCCGTGAGAGCCTCGGCATCGAGGTGGTGCGGTCGACCCTGACCCCGTACGGGGCACCCAGGGTCGGTGGCGGTCCGGTGAGTCACGAGGCCGTGCTCACGTCACGACAGGCCTACCCGAAGGACACCTGCCAGCAGCTCGCCGAGCGGCTCGGGTGCTCGACGTCCACGATCAAGCGGCACCTGCGCCGCGACCGTGAGCAGCGCGAGGCCGACGCGGTCCGTCCCGATCCGACCGTGGTCGCGAACCTGCCCACGATCGACGAGGTGCTCGACGCCTTCGACGCGCTGGAGACGTCGCAGGTCGCCTGACCCTCAGAAGTAGCGCGCGAGCTCGGCGGCCAGGCCGTCCTCGGCGACCGTGCCGGTGACGTCGTCGGCCACCGCCTGGACGTGGTCGGGCGCCTGGCCCATGGCCACGCCGCGACCGGCCCAGCCCAGCATCTCCACGTCGTTGAAGCCGTCGCCGACGGCCAGCACGTCCTCCTGGGCGATGTCGAGGCGTGCGCACACCAGCTCCAGGCCGGACGCCTTGGAGACGCCCTGCGGTGCGAGGTCGAGCCACGACGTGTAGCCGATGTAGTAGTTGGTCTCGGTGAGGCCGAGCCCGTCGACGACCGCGGCGAACTCCTGCGCGTCGTGCCCCGGCGCCCGGATGACCACACGGGTGACCGGCTCCGACACCAGCGAGTCGACGTCCTCGATCGTGATGTTCCCGAACACCTCACCCTCCGGGAACGGGGCGTTCACGCGGTAGCCGACACCGACCTCCTCGACCGCCACGAGGGCGTCCGGCACGCTCTCGAGCACCCGGCGCACCGCCTCGGACGCGTCGAACGTGACGCTGTGCACCACCTCGACCGGGTGGTACCCGAGCACGACCGCGCCGTTGCTGGCGACCGCGCTTCCGTTCGGGAGTCCGAGCCGCTCGACCACCTCCATGGCGCCGGGCAGGGCACGGCCGGTGGCGACGACGACCGCGACGCCGGCATCGGCCATCGCCATCACGGCGTCGCGAACGGCCGGGCTGAGTGCGTTGGTCTCGTCGACGATGGTGCCGTCGACGTCGAGCGCCGCCAGCCGCGGGACGAACGTCACGCGACCGGCTCCAGCACCTCGCCGAGGAGCGGATGCAGGACGGCCGGCAGACGGACGGAGCCATCGGCCTGCTGCCCGTTCTCGAGCAGCGCGACGATGGTGCGGGTCATGGCGCAGAGCGTGCCGTTGAGCGTCGCCACCGCCGTCGTGGCGCCGGCACTGCCGCCTTCGGGCCGGGTGCGGATGTCGAGGCGCCGGGCCTGGAACTGCGTGCAGTTGGACGCCGAGGAGACCTCGCGATAGCGCTCCTGGGTGGGGATCCAGGCCTCGCAGTCGAACTTGCGGATGGCCGAGAGCCCGAGGTCGCCGGCCGGGACATCGATGACGCGGTAGGGAAGCTCGAGGGCGTCGAGCCAGGAACGCTCCCACGCCAGGATGCGCTCGTGCTCGGCGTACGACTCCTCGAGCGTCGTGAACACGAACATCTCGACCTTGTCGAACCAGTGGACGCGGAAGATGCCACGCGTGTCCTTGCCGTACGAGCCGGCCTCGCGCCGATAGCACGGGCTGAAGCCGGCGTAGCGCAGCGGCAGCGACGCGGCGTCGAGGATCTCGTCTGAGTGGTACGCCGCCAGGGCGACCTCGGAGGTGCCGACGAGGTAGAGGTCGTCCTTCTCGAGGTAGTAGACGTCGTCGGCCGCCTGCCCGAGGAACCCGGTGCCCTCCATGGCGCTCGGCTTGACGAGGGCCGGCGGGATCATCGGCGTGAAGCCCCACTCCGACGCCTTGGCCATCGCCAGCTGGGTGAGCGCGAGCTCGAGCCGGGCGCCGGCGCCGGTGAGGTAGTAGAAGCGCGCTCCGCTGACCTTCGCGCCGCGCTCGGTGTCGATCGCGCCGAGCAGCTGCCCGATCTCGATGTGGTCGCGGGGCTCGAAACCCTCCGCCGCGAAGTCACGGGGGGTGCCGACGACGTCGAGCACCTCGAAGTCGTCCTCGCCGCCCTCCGGTGCCTCTTCCGACGCGGGGTTGGGCAGCGCGCGCAGCAACGCGTCGAACGCTTCCGCCGCCTCGTTCTGGGCCGCCTCGGCCTCCTTGACCTGCGCGCTGAGCGTCTTGGTCTGGGCGAGGAGGGCCTGCTTCTCCTCATCGTCGGCCTGGGCGATCCGCTTGCCGATGTTCTTCTGCTCGGACCGGACCGATTCGAACGCGGCGATGGACGTCCGGCGGCGCTCGTCGGCAGCGACGAGGTCGTCGACCAGCTCGGCAGGCTCGCCGCGACGGCGCTGAGCCGCACGCAGCGAGTCGGGGTCGTCTCGCAGCAGTCGGGGATCGATCACCCAGCCAGACTATCGACCGGTCGGGTGGTCGATCTCTGACCATCCCCTACGCTGGATCGACCCTGCCGCCGCCGACCGAGAGAGTGAGTCCGTTGTCGTTCGACCTGCGTCGCGCCGAACCCACTCGTCGAGACCGGTACTACTGGGCGATCGCCCTGCCCGCCATCGTGTGGGCGTTCCTGGCGATCCTCGTCGGCTTCAAGGGCGCGGCCATGCAGGACGTCGACGACCGCGTCGCCGACTGGGGCTTCGACATGGGCCACGGCAACGCGGTCCACACGTTCTCCCTCTGGTTCGGTCCCGCGTCCTCGAACTGGACGATCGCCGTGATCCTGCTCGCCGTGGCCGGTTACGCCGCGTGGCGGGGCGAGCGCCGGGTCGCGGGCTGGATCGTGCTCAGCGGCGTGCTGGTGATCGCCGGCAACGCGCTGGTCAAGCTGGTGTTCCAGCGCCCGCGGCCGCCGTGGGACGAGCCCCTGTTCGACATCACCGGGTACTCGTTCCCGAGCGGCCACGCCGCCGGCGCCGGCCTGCTCTCGACCGTCGCGATCCTGCTCACCATCGTCCTGACCGGTCGCGGCCTGCGGCGCCGCCTCCTCATCCTCGCCTGGGTGCTGCTCGGACTGGTGATCGGCGGGGACCGCATCCTCCTGGGCGTCCACTACCTCTCCGACGTGATCGCCGGCCTGTGCTTCGGCACGGCCGTCACCGTGGCGGTGTGGGTGCTCCTCGTCCCCGACTCGGCGCGGATCCCGCACGAGCTCGCGGTCCTCACCGGCACCGGACGCAAGCGGGTCGCGGTCATCCTCAACCCGGCCAAGGTCGGTGACGTCGACGACTTCAAGGCTCGCGTGCTCGCGGTCGCCGCCCGCGATGGATGGCGGCAGCCGATCTGGTTCGAGACGACCCTCGAGGACCCGGGCCCCGGTCAGGCCCAGGCAGCACTGGAGGAGGGCGTCGACCTCATCGTCGCGGCCGGCGGCGACGGCACGGTACGTGCCGTCTGCGAGGAGGCCGCACGCACGGGCGTGGCCGTCGGCATCCTGCCGCACGGCACGGGCAACCTGCTCGCACGCAACCTCGGGCTTCCGCTCAACATCCGTGACGCGCTCGACGTCGCCTTCGGCGGCCAGGACAAGGCCATCGACCTCGCCACGTTCCGCGCCAACACGGTGCTCGTCGACGATCCCGCGGCCGAGACGATCCCGGTCGACGACACCGCCGAGGGCGAGCCGGCCGGCACCGACACCTGCTTCCTGGTCATGGCCGGTCTCGGCATGGACGCAGAGATCATGACCGGCGTCGACGACCAGCTCAAGGAGAAGGTCGGCTGGTTCGCGTACTTCGTCTCGGGCATCAAGGCGGCGCGGTACCCGGCGATGAAGGTCGAGATCAGCGTCGACGACGGCGAGTTCCGCAAGTTCAAGGCCCGCACCGTGGTGGTCGGCAACGTCGGCTTCCTGCAGGGCGGCATCCCACTGCTGCCGGACGCCCAGATCGATGACGGCCAGCTCGACGTCGTGGTGCTCGCCCCGAAGCGCTTCATCGGATGGCTGGCGATCATCGTCCGGGTGATGGGGCGCCAGCGTCGCACCAACGAGCGCCTCGACCGCCTGGCCGGGCAGAAGGTCGTCATCCGCGCGGAGAAGCCGATGCCCATGCAGCTCGACGGCGACCCGGTCGGCTCCGGCACCGAGATCACCGCCGAGGTGCAGCACGGGGTCGTGCTCGTCCGCGTGCCGGTGCTGCCCGCGCCGGCCGTGGCCTGACGCGGGAGGCGCATCAGTCGCGCTTGACCGGGTACCGCAGGTGGGTCGCCCGGACGCCCGGGATCACGACTGGGTCCTCGAAACGGTGTGGCGCGGCTCCGAGATTCGCGAAGTACGGGATCCCCTCGCCCATCAGCACCGGGACCAGGCTGACGTCGACCTCGTCGACCAGGCCAAGGTCGAGGGCCTGACGAGCGATGTCGGCGCTGGCGATGCTGATGTCCTTGTCACCGGCGAGCTCCTTCGCCCGCGCGATGCCGGACTCGACGTCATCGGCGAACGACGTCTTCGGCCACCGGTCGGCGTCGTCCGGCGTGTGGTGCGTCACGACCACCACGGGTGCGCCGCCCGGGTGGCTGTCGTCCCAGCCGTTGGTGATGTCGAACAGCCGGCGCCCGCAGACGAGAGCACCGGCCTTCGCCAGGACGTCCCGCATCAGCTCGGCGCTGGCTTCGTCGAGGCTGAACGACCACCGTTCGTCGGCGGTGGGGACGCTGACGGACCCGGCGTTGTACCAGTCGAACAGCTCGTCGATGCCGTCCTGCGGATCGGCGATGAAGCCGTCCAGGGACATCGTCATGTGCGTGTAGACCTTGCTCATCGGATGCTCCTTGTCGTGGTGATGGTCAGAGGGTGGCGAGAAGGGCGTCGAGCCGCTCGTAGCCCTGGTTGACTCCCTCGCTCATCCCGCTCTCGGCCATGCCGTCGCGATCCGCGACGCTCATGAAGACCGAGCTGGCGTGCATGCGGGTGCGTCCGTCGCCGACGTCCTCGAAGCGCATCGTCTCGAACGACACGTGGCCGGGCATGCCGAGCCACTCGAACGTGCGCTGCGTCAGCTCGGGCGTGGGATCGCCATGGACGACGCCGCGGAACCCGTGCTCGTTGCCGTCGGGGTCGCGCTGCAGGAGCGTCCAGGTGCCGCCATGGCGAGCCTCCAGGGTGCACTCGGTGTTCTCGAGGTACTTCGGGCCGACCCACTGCGCGATCAGCTCGGGATCGAGGTGGGCCCGGAAGACCTTGTCGACCGGTGCGTCGAAGTCGCGGGTGATGGTGATCTCGTGCGAGTTCGGCTCGACGCCGATCGTCGTCTCCTTGTTGATGGTGTTCATCGTTCGCTCCTCTGTCTGGTGGTCAGTCGTCCATGGTGGTCAGCAGGTCGTCGAGGCGTCGGTAGCTCTCGTCCCAGTAGGCGCGGTAGTCGGACAGCCAGGACGTGGCGCCCTTCAACGGCGCGGCCTCGAGATGGCTGAGGCGCATCGTGCCCTGCCGGGTGCGGGAGACCAGCCCGGCCAGCTCGAGCACCTTGAGGTGCTTGGAGACGGCCGGCTGCGACATGTCGAACAGCTCGGTCAGCCCGGCGACGTTGGTGGGGTCCCGGCTCAGCTGTGCGAGGATCGCGCGGCGGGTCCGGTCGGCCAGTGCGCCGAACACGAGATCGAGCTGGTCGTCCGTCATTTCATAACCTCTTAGTTCTGTAACTGATTGGTTATAGATTGCACCACAGTCGACCCGTTGTCAACACCTCGGGTGAGCGGATCAGGCCGACGCGTAGGCGTCGATCTCGGCGAGGATCGCGGCCTTCACCGTCGGCTCGGCGAACGACGCGTGCACGGCCGTCCGTGCCAGCTCGGCGACACCGTCGTCGTCGAGGCCGAGCAGGTCGCGGGCGACCTCGTACTCCTGGTTCAGGGTCGTGTCGAACATCGGCGGGTCGTCGGAGTTGATGGTGATCGGCACGCCGGCCTCGACCAGCCTCGGCAGCGGGTGCTCGGCGAGTGATGGCACCGACCGGGTGCGGACGTTCGAGGTGGGGCACACCTCGAGCACGACGCCCGTGGCGGACAGGTACTTCATGAGCTTGGGATCCCGAGCCGCCGCGATGCCGTGGCCGATGCGCTCGGCACCGAGGTGGCGCAGTGAGTCCCAGATGGTCTCCGGGCCGGTCGACTCCCCGGCATGCGGGACGCTGTGCAGCCCGGCGGCCACGGCCTGGGCGAAGTGCGGCGCGAACTGTGGTCGAGGAACGCCGTCCTCCGGACCGCCGAGGCCGAAGCTCACGAGCCCGTCGGGTTGGAGACCGACCGCCATGTCGATCGTGGCGTCGGCGCCCACGAGCCCGAACTCGCCGGGGATGTCGAAGCACCAGCGCAGCGTCAGGTCGAGCTCGGACTCGGCCGCGCGGCGCGCGTCCTCGACCGCCTCGCAGAACTCCTCCGCCGCGATGCCGGCGCGGATCGACGTGTACGGCGTCAGGGTCAGCTCGGCGTAGCGGACGTTCTGGGCGGCGAGGTCGTGGGCGACGTCGTGCGTCAGCGTCCAGATGTCCTCCGGGGTGCGAAGGAGGTCGACCACCGACAGGTACACCTCGATGAAGTGCCCGAAGTCGGTGAAGTCGAAGTACTTGGCCAGCAGATCCGGATCACTCGGCACGGACGTGGAGCCCTCGTGACGCGCTGCCAGCTCGGACACCGTGCGCACCGACGCGGAACCGACGTGATGGACGTGCAGCTCGACCTTCGGCAGCCCCTCGATGAAAGTCACCCCATGAGGGTATCGGGGGCGGAGTCCGCCCTCTGTGCCTCCTCGGCCCTTTCGGCCTCCAGCTGCTGGCGTTGACGCTGCTTGACGGTGCCACGGTCGGCGAAGTCGACCTCGAGCGTGAGGACGTGCTCGTCGCCGAGGTAGAACTCGACGCGACGAGCCTCGTCCGACATGTGGCCGGCCTTGGACTCCAACAGCCACTCGGTGGAACCGTCTGCGGACACCAAGCCGATGCGGGCGTTGTCGCCACGCTGGCCGCGGAACACCACGGGGCCGGGGCCACTGTCGCGGATGACGAGAGCGTTGCGACTGATGCGGGGGTCGTCGGTGGTGACGTTGGGCGCCTCGTCCGATCCCGGGCGACCGAACGTCCACTTGGCGTCGCCGACGAGGACGTCCTCGCCGGTTTCGCCGGAGCTCAGGTGGTACTTGACGATCAGCACGTCGGTCAGTCTAGAGGCGCCGTGACAGGCTCGTCAGGGAATCGAGAACGCCTCATGCACCCGGAACGATGGCCCCGATGACGCTGCCGTCGGCGCGACGACGGCCCGCGACAGGCTCCGGCTCGCCGTCGAGCCGAGGCCCCTGTCCCTTGAGCTGGATGGTCGCCGGCGATCCCGCGGTGACGGTGACCGACTCACCACGCACGTCGAGCGTCACCTCCTCGCCCTCCTCGATCGTGAGGTCGAGCTCGTCCGGACGGACCGTGACGCGCACCCGGCTGCCGCGCAACGTCAGGCGGAAGGTCAGCGAGTCCCACGTGTCCGGGAGTCGCGGGTCGAGGGCGAACTCGCCGCCGTAGTCGCGGAACCCGCCGAAGCCGTAGACCAGCGCGCTCCAGACGCCGCCCGTCGACGCCACGTGCACGCCGTCGGGGGTGTTGTGGTGCAGGTCGGCGAGATCGACGAAGAGTGCGCCGAGGAAGTAGCGGAGCGCCAGCTCGTCGTAGCCCACCTCGGCGGCGATGATCGCCTGCACGACGCCCGAGAGCGTCGAGTCACCGGTGGTGATGGGGTCGTAGTACTCGAAGTCGGCACGCTTCTGCTCGGCCGTGAACAGCTCTCCCTGCAGGAACAGTGCCAGCACGACGTCGGCCTGCTTGAGCACCTGGAACCGGTAGATGACCAGCGGGTGGTAGTGGAGCAGCAGGGGTCGCTTCTCGAGCGGTGTGTGGGCGAGGTCCCACACCTCGCGCTCGAGGAAGTGCAGATCCTGCGGGTGCACGCCCAGGTGCTCGTCGTACGGGATGGACATGCCCTCGGCGGCTCGCTCCCACTCGTCGATCTCGCTGGCCTCGAGCTCGAGCCGCTCGACCAGGGCGTCGAACTCCGGCCCGTCGATCTCGCGGAGCTCGCGCACCGCCTCGGCGGCTCGGCGCAGGTTGAAGCGGGCCATGACGTTGGTGAACAGGTTGTCGTTGACGACGGTCGTGTACTCGTCGGGCCCCGTGACGCCGTGGATGTGGAAGCTGCCGCCGTTGTCGTTGAACCAGAAGCCGAGGTCGGCCCAGAGGCGTGCGGTCTCGACCAGCACGTCGATGCCCTCGCGCACCAGGAAGTCCTGGTCACCGCTGGCCGAGACGTACTGCGCCAGCGCGTAGGCGATGTCCGCGTTGATGTGGTACTGCGCGGTGCCGGCGGCGTAGTAGGCCGAGGCCTCCTCGCCGTTGATGGTGCGCCACGGGAACAGCGCGCCGGCCTGGGCCAGCTCGTGGGCACGGCGACGCGCGGCGTCGAGCAACGTGTAGCGGAATCGCAGGGCGGCCCGGGCCGCCTGGGGCCGGGTGTAGGTGAGGAATGGCAGCACGTAGATCTCGGTGTCCCAGAAGTAGTGGCCGCCGTAGCCGGACCCGGTGACGCCCTTGGCGGGGATGCCACTGCCCTCGGCGCGGGCGTACGCCTGAGCGGTCTGGAAGAGGTTCCAGCGCAGCGCCTGCTGGATCTTGTCCTCACCCTCGACCTCGACGTCCGACCGCTCCCAGAAGTCGTCGAGCCACGCGCGCTGGTCGGCCAGGAGCTTGTCGAGGCCCTCGGCCGCCGCACGGTCGAGCGTTCGACGGCAGCGGTCGAGCAGCTCGCGCGGCGGCACGCCGCGGGACGTGTGGTACGAGACCAGCTTGGTCAGCCGGATGGTCTGGCCGGGCTCGGCGTCGATCCGGTAGACCATCTTGGCGAGGTCCTCGGAGACGTCGATCTCGGACGTGTAGACGTTCTCGGTGCTGAAGTCGTGGTCGGCGGCGACACCCAGCGTCATGCCGCTGTCGGCGCACCGGAAGCCGAGCTCGACCCTGCCGCGCTCCTTGTCGCCGTGGTGAAGCACCGGCTCGAGCACGCGGCGGATCATCCGCTCGGCCTTGCGCGGGTCGACGCCCTCGCCCATGGCCTTGTCGGGCACGTGGTACTCGTCCTCGCCGTCCTGGCGGTTGAGGATCTGCGAGGAGATCGCGACCGGCGCGGCGTCGTCGAGCATCGTGACCTCGAACGTCATCACCGCGAGGTGGCGCTCGGTGAGCGACACCATGCGGGTGGTGCGCAGGTGCACGCGCTTGCCGGCCGGCGTCCGCCACAGCACGTCGCGGGTGTGCACGCCGGTGCGGAAGTCCAGGACCCGCTCGTACTCGAGCAGGTCGGCCACCGGCAGCAGCAGTGGCTCGTCGTCGATGTAGAGCCGGATGAGCTTGGCGTCGGGGGCGTTGACGATCGTCTGCCCGACCCGCGCGAACCCGTACGCCTCCTCGGCGTGCCGGATCGGCCACGTCTCGTGGAAACCGTTGAGGAACGTGCCATGCGAGTGGGACTCACGGCCCTCCTCGACGTTCGCACGCATGCCGAGGTAGCCGTTGCCGACCGCGAAGACGCTCTCGGTGGTGCCGAGGTCGTCGTCGCTGAAGCTCGACTCGACCAGGCGCCACGGATCGACCGGGAAGCGCGCGCGGTCGAGGAAGTCGAGGACCGGCGGCGCCTCGTGCGACGGCCCCTTCTCGTCGAGATCTCCGGGCTGCGACTGCACGCCGCCCGGCATCAGCGGGGCGTCAGCCGCGCTCACAAGAGGTCCTCGAGATCGGTGACGACCTGGTTGGCACCGTTCTCGGTGAGGGCCTCCGCGCCCACCCCACGGTCGACGCCGACGACGAGCCCGAAATGCCCCGCCTTTCCGGCCGCGACACCGCTGAGCGCGTCCTCCAGCACGACCGCGCGCGACGGCTCGACACCGAGCTGCTGCGCTGCGTAGAGGAACGTGTCGGGCGCGGGCTTGCCGGCCAGGTGACGGTCGGTGGCGACGCGGCCGTCGACGATGGTGGGGAAGAAGTCGATCATGTCGGCGGCGCGCAGCACGTCGGGCGCGTTGCGCGAGCTGGAGACCACGGCGAGCTTGATGCCCCGCTCCGCCAGCGCCTCGACCAGTCGGCGCGAGCCCGGGAAGGCCTTGACGCCGTCGCGCTTCAGCAGCTCCTCGAACACGGCGTTCTTGCGGTTGCCGAGCCCGCAGACCGTCTTCTCGTCGGGGTCGTCGTCGGGTTCGCCCTCGGGCAGCTCGATGTCGCGCGACTCCAGGAACGAGCGGACGCCGTCGTAGCGCGGCTTGCCGTCGACGTACGTGAAGTAGTCGTCGTCGGTGTAGGGCTCCTCGATTCCCCGTTCCTCGAGGAAGGCACTGAACATCTCCGCCCACGCATGCATGTGCACCTCGGCCGTCGGGGTGATGACACCGTCGAGGTCGAACAGGGCCGCGTCGTAGTCGCTCCAATCCACGACACGAGCGTATTCCTGTCATCCCCATGACGGTGGGCAGACCCGCAGTGTCACCAGCAGCGGCAATACTGGCGGCCATGTCTCGCACCACCTTTTACACCGCCACCAGTCTCGACGGCTTCATCGCCGACCCCGACGACTCGCTCGACTGGCTGTTCACCCGCCAGCAGGAGTCCGACGGCCCGATGAACTACGAGGCCTTCATCAAGAACATCGGCGCCGTCGCGATGGGACGCACCACCTACGAGTGGATCCTGCAGCACGAGGGACCCGACATCACCTGGGCGTACTCGATGCCGTCGTGGGTTTTCACGCACCACGAGCTGCCGACGGTCGAGGGCGACATCCGCTTCACCCACGACGACGTCAGCACCGTCCATGCCGAGATGGTCGAGGCCGCCGGCGACAAGGACGTCTGGGTCGTCGGAGGAGGAGACCTCGCCGGCCAGTTCGCCGACGCGGGTCTGCTCGACGACCTCATCGTCTACATCGCGCCGGTCTTCCTCGGGGCCGGTGCCCCGCTGTTCCCGCGACGTCAGGAGCTCACGCTCGAAGAGCTCGCGCAGAACGGCGATTTCGCCTGCGCCCGCTACACGGTCGTCCCACCCTCTGGCACTGGCTGACAAAGAATTTCTCAAAGTCCGGCGGAACTGACCAACGAAAAGTAAGGTCCGAAGCACGACAGCCCAGACCCGGAGGCCGAGTCGCACCCGTTGAGGGGGCCTCCGCATGCTCGCCAAGCGTTTCATCGTCTCTGTCGCGTCCACAGCGCTGGCGGTGGCAGGACTCACCGTCCTCCTTCCGTCAGCACCGGCCCACGCCCTTCAGGGCACTCTGCCGGGCAACACCTCGCCGGCCTGGCAGACCAACAACACCGTGCGCGCCATCGCCTCGGCGAATGGTGTCGTGTACGTCGGTGGTGACTTCACCTCCGTGCGGCCCCCCGGCTCGCCCTCCGGGAGCGGCGAAGTGGCGCGGAACCGCATTGCCGCCTTCAATGCGTCGACGGGCGCACTGATCACGACCTTCAACCCCAACCTGAACGGCGCGGTGCGGGTCATCACCACCTCGCCGGACGGCTCCATCCTCTACGTGGGCGGTGACTTCACCACTGCCGGCGGCGTCACGCGCAACCGGATCGCGGCGTTCACGACGGCCACCGGCGCACTGCGCCCCTGGGCGCCCAGCTCGAACAGCCGGATCTCCGGCATCGCCGCGACGGCCAGCACGGTGTACGTCGCGGGAAGCTTCAGCAACATCGCCGGTCAGGCCAGGCAGCGGGTCGCCGCACTCGACGCGACCACCGCGACGAACCGTGCCGGCTTCACCACGGCCACGGACAACGTCGTCTACCAAATCGCGCTGGCCAAGGACAACTCGAAGCTCTACCTCGCCGGCGCGTTCCTCAGCGTCAACGGCGACACCAGCTTCCATGCGGTCGGGGCCGTCGACGCGACGACCGGCGCCAACACGCCCTTCCCGGCCAAGTCGGTCATCCCACCGTTCTCCCCCGGCTGCATCGTCGAGCTCCCGACCGTCCGCACGGACGCCAACACCGTCTACTTCGGCGCCGAGGGCACTGGTGGCGGCTGCTTCGACGGAACGTTCGCCGCCAACGTGAACGACGGCAGCCTCAAGTGGCAGAGCCAGTGCCTCGGTGCCACCCAGGCCGTCGAGGTCGTCAACGGGCTCCTCTACTCGGGCTCGCACGCGCACGACTGCGCGGCTGACGCGAGCTTCGACCCTGACGCCTTCCCCGAGGTGGGCTGGGCGAAGGGTCTTCACCGACACCTGCTGGCCCGTGACACCGTCACCGGCAAGCTCTCGCCGTGGTACCCGAACACCAACGGTGGAGCCACGGCCGGTCTCGGACCGCGCGCCATGGGGACCGATGGCACGCAGCTCTTCGTCGGAGGAGAGTTCACGACCGTGAACGGCGTGGCCCAGCAGGGCTTCGCCCGCTTCTCGCCGTCGGGCACCGATGCCGGTCCCGCCAGGCCGTCGACCCCCCGCGCGGTCGCCCGCGACGGCGGCAAGGTCTCGGTCTTCGTGCAGGCACCGTTGGACATCACCGACCCCGACCTGACGATTCGCCTGTACCGCGACGGCGGCACCACCCCGATCAAGACCGCACCCGCGCGCTCGCTGTTCTGGAAGCAGCCGATCTCCGCGTTCGAGGACAACGGCCTGGCCGTCGGCACATCGCACACCTATGCCGTCGACGCGGTCGAGGCCAACGGCACGCTCGTCAGTCCTCGATCCCCGAACTCCGGTAGCGTCACCGTCGCCGCGAACGCGCCGGTCTACCAGAAGGCCGTGACCGCGAACTCACCGTCGTTCTTCTGGCGACTCAACGAGCCGGCCGGTCCGACCGCGGCCGACTCGTCCGACTCACTCGAGGGCGGCATCTATTCCGGTGGCATCACCTACGGGCAGGCGGGGCAGGTGGCCGCCAACTCCGGCGTCACGACCAACGGCTCGACGGGATTCATCTCCTCCTCGACCAAGGTGAACACGCCCAACGCCTACTCGGTGGAGGCCTGGGTCAAGACCACCACCACCAACGGCGGCAAGATCATCGGCTTCGGTGACCGCCAGCTCGGATTCGACTTCAACGGCAACCCCGCGCTGAGCAGCAGCTACGACAAGCAGATCTACATGAGGAACGACGGCAAGCTCGTCTTCGGCGTGTGGGTCGGTTTCGCCGACACGCTGACCTCGACGGCCAGCTACAACGACGGCCAGTACCACCACATCGTCGGGACGCAGGGTCCCTCCGGCATGGCGCTCTACGTCGACGGTGTGCGGATCGCGCGCAACGGCCAGAGCACCAGCCAGGACTATGCGGGCTACTGGCGCGTGGGTGGCGACAACCTCGGTGGTTGGCCCAACCAGCCCAACAGTCCGTTCTTCGCCGGAACGATCGACGACGTCGCGGTGTACCCGACGGCCCTGGCCAGGACCGATGTCGTGGACCACTACGTCGCGTCCGGCCGCGCGGCGCCGCCATCGGTCGTCCCGGCCGACGCCTACGGCGCCTCGGTGTTCAACGACTCGCCGATCAACTTCTGGCGGCTCGACGAGACGACCGGCGACACCGCGGCCGACACCTCCGACAGCGGCAACACCGGTCAATACTTCAATGGCGTCACCAAGGGGGCTGCCGGTGCTCTGGGTGCGCAGGGCACCGCGGCCACGTTCAACGGGTCCGACGGCAACGTCTCCAGCACCAACGGGAGCGGTGGACCGGCGAACTACTCCGCCGAGCTGTGGTTCAAGACGACCACCAATGACGGCGGCAAGCTGATCGGGTTCGGCAACAACCAGACCGGCAACAGCGGCGCCTACGACAAGCACGTCTACATGCTCAACGACGGGCGGCTGCGCTTCGGCGTCTACAACGGGGGCTTCGACACCCTCGACTCCCCGGCCGGGCAGAACGACGGCAACTGGCACCACGTCGTCGCCACCCAGAGCGGCAGCGGCATGAAGCTGTTCCTCGACGACAACCTCGTCGACCAGAACGGCGTCTCGTCGAACCAGGGCTACTCCGGCTACTGGCGCGTCGGCGGCGACAACCTGGGCGCATGGCCCGACCGCCCGAACTCCGACTACTTCTCGGGAACCATCGACGAGGTCGCCATCTACGGCGGTGCGCTGTCGGCCGCCCAGGTCGACGACCACTTCCGGGCGTCCGGCCGCAGTGGCCCGGACGTGGTGGACCCCGAGACGGAGATCACCTCGCCGGACGACGGTGACAGCGTGGGTGCTGGGCCGGTGACGGTGACCGCCACGGCCACCGACGCAGGGAGCGTCGCCTCCGTCGACCTCAAGGTCGACGGCACGGTGGTCGACACTGACACCTCCGACCCCTACAGCTTCACCTGGACGGCCACGCCTGGACCACACACGCTCCAGACGGTGGCCACCGACACCGCCGGCAACACCGGTGAGTCCGCGGAGGTCGACGTCACCGTCACCGCGCCCGACGTCACGGATCCCGAGGTCAGCATCACGTCACCCGCCGAGGGCGCCGAGGTCTCCGGGCCGACGGCGGTGACCGCCACGGCCACCGACAACGTCGACGTCACCAAGGTCGAGCTCGAGGTCGACGGCACGGTGGTGGACACCGACAGCTCCAGCCCGTACTCGCTCAACTGGAACGCCACGGCCGTGGGCGCGCACACGTTGCGGGCCGTCGCGTACGACGCGGCCGGCAACACCGGTGAGTCGACCGTGGTCCACGTGACGGTGCCTGCGCCCGCCGCGCTGCACGAGGAGAGCTGGACCGGGGCCAACGGCGCAGGATGGCCGGCGGCCTGGGCGACGAGCGTCAGCAACGGCTCGGCGACCATCCAGTCGAACCAGGGTCGGCTGACGTACAACGACGTCGCCAACGCCTACGCTCGCGCGCAGCTCACCGCGGTGTCGGCCCGCGCGGATGCGGACCTGCTGACGTCCTACACCCCGAGCTCCACCACGGCAGGCTCGTACTTCAGTGCCTACGTGCGGGGTTCGGGCGGTTGGGCGAACGGGTATCGACCGCGGAACGGCTACGGCGTGCAGATCACAGCCAACTCCGGCACGGTCCTGCTGGACAAGAACGTGGCCGGCACCAAGACGACGCTCCAGTCGGTCTCGGGCGCCCAGACGGTCAGCACGGCCAAGCACTGGCTGCGGCTGCGGGTCACAGGCTCCACGATCCAGTTCCGGATCTGGCTGGACGGCAACCCGGAGCCGTCGACGTGGGCGGCCACCGTCACCGACACCAGCGTGACGGCCGACGGCCAGACGTTCCTGTCGCTCAACCGCGGCTCGAACAGCGTCGGCGTCAAGTACGTCGCCCTGGACGACCTGGTCCTGAAGTAGGTCCGGGTGCCCGGGACCGGGCCGTCCGCCCGCCCGGGGGCGACGTACGTGGGCTTCGTGTCGTAGCGTTCGATCCATGACCCATGTGGGTGCCAACAGCGAGGTCGGCCGGCTGCGCACGGTGATGCTGCACCGACCGGGGCCGGAGCTCGCGAGGCTCACGCCGCGCAACAACGACTCCCTGCTGTTCGACGGCATTCCGTGGGTGGGGCGCGCCCAGGACGAGCACGACGCGTTCGCGCAGGCGTTGCGCGACCACGACGTCGAGGTCCTCTACCTCGTGGAGCTGCTCACCGAGACGCTCGAGAACCCGGTGGCACGCAAGCAGATCATCGAGAGCACCAACGCGACCCTGCACCTCGGCGACGGGCTGCGCGACTACCTCGCCGCCGCCATGGCCGACCTCGCGCCTGCCGACCTGGCCACGGTCGTCACGGCCGGGCTGCGCAACGACGAGATCGCGCACCGCAGCATCGTCACGAGCCTGCTCCGGTCCGACGACTTCCTCGTCGACCCGCTGCCCAACCTGCTGTTCACCCGCGACTCCTCCGTGTGGCTCCCGGGCCGCGTCGCGGTCACCAGCCTGGCCATGCCGGCGCGCATGCGCGAGACCCAGCTGACCAACCTCGTCTACGAGCACCACCCGCGCTTCGCCGGCGTCGAACGGCTTCACGGGCCACATCTCGAGCACCTCGAGGGCGGCGACGTGCTGCTGCTCGCTCCCGGCGTCATGGCGGTGGGGGTCGGCGAACGCACCACCCCGGCCGGGTTCGAGACCTTCGCGCGACAGGTCCTCAGCGCCGAGCTCGCCCACACCCTGCTCGCGGTGCCCATCGCCCAGGAGCGCGCCACGATGCACCTCGACACGATCGTCACGATGGTCGACGTCGACACGGTGGTCATCTACCCCAACGTGGCCGACCACCTCCGTGCCTTCACGGTCACCTGGGACGGCGGCCCCACCGAGGGGGCGCTCAAGGCGTCGCAGGAGCAGCCGTTCTTCGCCGCTGCCGCCCAGGCCATGGGCATCGACACCTTGCACCAGATCGACACCGGCCTCGACCCCGTCACGGCCGAGCGTGAGCAGTGGGACGACGGCAACAACACCCTCGCCATCGCACCGCGCCTCGCCGTGGCGTACGAGCGCAACGAGCAGACCAACGACCGCCTCCGTCAGCACGGCGTCGAGGTCATCGCCATCCGGGGCTCCGAGCTGGGGTCCGGACGAGGTGGCCCCCGCTGCATGTCCTGCCCGATCGTCCGGGACGCCCCATGAAGGCAGCCCCATGAAGGCAGCCCAGTGACGATCACCGTCGAGGACTTCGAGGCCGAGCGGCCGCGGCTGCTGCGGATCGCCTACCGGCTCACCGGCAGCGTGGTCGATGCCGAGGACGCGGTGCAGGAGGCCTGGATCCGGCTCGACACCGCCAAGGCGAAGGAGGAGCCGTCGAACCTGCAGGCCTGGCTGACCCGGGTGGTCAGCCGCCTCTGCCTCGATCGACTGGGCTCGGCCGCCAAGCGCCGCGAGACGTACGTCGGGCAATGGCTGCCCGAGCCGATCGTCCGCCCGCTCGGTGCGAGTGCCGAGCCCGATCCGCTCGACGTCGTGGTGCAGGACGAGGACGCCCGGCTGGGCGCGCTGGTCGTCCTCGACACCCTGACCCCACCGCAGCGTGTGGCCTTCGTGCTGCACGACGTGTTCTCGGTGCCGTTCGACGAGGTGGGCGAGACGCTCGGCATCGGCGCCGACGCCGCTCGCCAGCACGCGTCACGGGCCCGTCGCGCGATGGCCGACGCTCCGGATCCGACGCCCGACCCCGAGCACGAGGAGGCCGTCCAGCGGTTCCTCGCCGCGATGGCCACCGGCGACCTCGACGCGATCGTCGCCACGCTGCACCCCGACGTCGTCGTCATCGGCGACGCCAACGGCACGACCGGCACTGCCGTCAACATCATCCGCGGGCCCGACAAGTTCGCCCGCTTCTACCTCGGGCTGTTCGCCCGCTACGGCGACACCGTGCTGCAGTCGCTCGAGCCGGTCATGGTCAACGGCCAGCTGGGCCTCTGGACCGGCGGCTGGGACGGTGGAGACGCCCGCACCAGCTCGCCCGAGCGCGTGGGAGGCTTCACCGTCCGTGACGGACTGGTGGCGGCCACCTACGACTTCGTGAACCCGGAGAAGCTCGGCGGCGTCAGGCTCGAGTCGTCACCGGCTCGTTGACCTCCCAGGGCACCCGGCAGGTGTCGCCCGAGGAGAAGCCCTGGTCGGTGATGCCGAGGGCGTGGTTGAACCGGGATCGATGGTTCTCGAGCGCGATCTGATCGGTCAGCTCCACCACGCCGTCGTGGCCGTAGCGCTCGACGAGCGCGGCGACCTGCTCGTCCGTGACGGTCATCGGCGTGGCCGACATCGCGTCCGCGTACCTGATCACCTCACGCTGCTCGTCGGTGAAGGCCTCGGACGTCTCGAAGTCGGCGATGTGCTTGAGCTGCTCGACGTCCAGGCCCTCCAGCCGCATCAGCATCGTGCCGAAGTCGACGCACCAGGAGCAGCCGATCGTCCAGGCGGTGCGGTAGACGGCGAGCTCGAGCAGCGCCTTGGGCACGACGTGCACGGCCCGCTCGGCCATGAGCTCGTGGACGGCGGTGGCCATCATGATCTTCGGGTGGTGGGCCGCGACGGCCAGCGGCTCTGGGACTTCTCCCAGCCGGCGGCGGGCGTACCGGTAGGCGATGCGGGCGAGCGGACTGGCGTCCTCAGGCGCGACCGAGGGAATGCGCGACATGGGTCTCTCCTGTTCGCGGCGGCTCGTTCGGCCGCCTCACCCCTCAGACGACGCAGCACACCGAGACGTGACAGGACCGGGCCGAACCCAGTCGGTCAGGCGTGAGTGTCAGACGTCTTGGGACAAGGCGAGCTCGGCGTTGACCCGGGTGCCCTTGCTCATGTCGACCCACCAGCGATCGGCCACGCGGTTGATGATCGAGAGGCCGCGCCCGCTCAGGGAGTCCTCGTCGAAGTCGATCGGCTGGAGGGAGCCGCCCTCGCCGGCGTCGTGGACGCTCAGCTCGAGGAGATCACCGTTGATCGACCACGAGATCTCCACCGTGCCGTCGGACGTGGGCACGCCATGGCTGACGGCGTTGGCGATCATCTCGCTGATCACGATGAGGGCATCGTCGATGACGGAGGCCGGAGCGCGATTGATCGTGAGGAAGCCCGCCAGCTTGGTGCGGGCGATGCTCGGCGTCGACGATGCGAACGGCAGGTGGATCGAATCGCGGGCACGCACGAACATCACTCCTCCACGCCACAGCGTGCAGGAGTGACCTCGACGTGCACCAAAACGGCCCGCATATAGTCCAAAGTAACCATGCGAAGTGGTTCTTGACTACTTCCTCAGGCCAGATCCGACCCGATTCTCGACCCGAAACCAGGGAGCTGAGCGATGAACGTGCCCACCGTCACCGTCGACGACGTGATGCACCCCACGTCCGGCGAATGGGTCGTTCTCGACGTCCGCGAGCCCCACGAGTGGGCCGCCGGGCACATCGAGGGCGCGATTCACATCCCCCTCGGCGACCTGCCGGCTCGCGTCGGCGAGCTCGATCCCCAGGCCCAGACGCTCGTGGTCTGTCACGTGGGCGCGCGGTCCGCCCGGGCCACCGCCTGGCTGCACCAGCTCGGCCACGATGTCGCGAACCTCGCCGGCGGCATGGACGCCTGGGAGGGTGCGCAGCGACCGACGGTCCGTCCGTAGATCAGGGCGCGCAGTCTCGATCGGCCCGGACACTCGACGATGCCCCCGGGTGGGACCGGGGGCATCGGGGCTGTTCGGTGCTACTTGGCTGCGGACTTGAGACGCGAGCCGGCGCTCACCTTGACGCCGAAGCCGGCCGGGATCTGGATGGTCTCGCCGGTCGACGGGTTGCGTCCCGTACGGGCGGCTCGCTTGACGCGCTCGACGGACACGATGCCCGGGATCGAGACCTTCTCGCCCTTGCCCACGGCATCGATGAGGATGTCGCTGAAGGCCGAGAGCACCGCGTCGGCGTTGGTCTTGCTGGTGTCGGCCTTCTCGGCGAGTGCTGCCACGAGGTCGCTGCGGGAGATTGACACTGTTGATGCTCCTAAGAAATGAACGGATTTTGTCTACCTGCCGGTCAGTCTAAGGATGGGCTTTCCGGCAATTTTCGCACCCCCGCCCGGATGGCGTGAGGAAGGGCGTGAGGCCGCCACTCACCATGGCGACGGGGCGTCGACGAGACCGGGCAGTGCCGCGAGGTACGTCGACCGGGGCCACTCCACGACCCCGAGCGAGGCGAGGTGGGGGGTCTGCCACTGCACGTCGACCATCGCGCCCTCGCCGAGCCGGTCGACGAGGGCCATCATGGCGACCTTCGACGCGTCCCTCGCGTGGTGGAACATCGACTCCCCGGCGAACAGGCGTCCGATCCCGAGGCCGTACACGCCGCCCACCAGCAGGCCGTCATCGTCGCGGGTCTCCACGGAGTGGGCCCACCCCAGTCGGTGCAGCTCGACGTAGGCCGTGCGGATGTCAGTGTCGATCCAGCCACCCGGCCGTGTCGGGTCGGCGCAGGCGTCGATGACCTGCTCGAACGCGGTGTCGACCGTGATGCCGAAATGCCTGGCCGACCGGCGCATGGATCGCGTGACCCGCAGTGCACCGGGCTCGAGCACGCCTCGGTTCAACGGCGACCACCACAGCAGCTGGCCGGCATGCGGCATCGGGAACGCTCCGTGCCGGTAGGCGTCGACGATCGTCGACGGACGCAGGTCGGCGCCGGCGACGACGCAGTCCTCGTCGGGCCAGCTCGACGGATCGAAGTCGTACCGCGACGGCGGCATGGGCACGGTGTTCATGCGTCGAGGACCCGTCTCAGGTGATGCAGCGGGGCGATGCCCCAGTCCGCCACCTCCTGGTCCGTTGCTCCGGTGAGGGCTCCCGACCAGGTCAGCGAGCGGTTGACGGGCTGGGTGAACGCCGTGGCCTGCCACAGCGCGTGCATGGACCGGACGTCGACGACGTCGTGCCACGCGTCGGTGTACGCGTCGAGCACCGACTGGAACGGCCACGTGCCCGCCTCGGTGAGGATGCCGTAGGGGACGCTCAGCACCTCGAGGGCGGGTGCCCACTGCGCATCACCGAAGTCGAAGACGCGCAAGGAGCGACGGTCAGGCGAGCGCGAGCGGCTCTCCCCGGTGGCGAACACGTTCCCCGGATGCAGGTCGCCGTGCTGCAGGGTCACCGGCATCGGTGACGCCTCGATCTGCGCGCACGCGTCGACGAGCCGCGGGAGCGTGGCGAGCAGCTCCGTGCGCAGGTCGTCGTCGACGTGCGACGGATGGTCCGGTGGCAGCGCCGAGAAGCGGTCGACCAGCATCTCGAATCGCCGCGGCACCGTGCCGGGTGAGCAGTCCTCGACGCCGGTGGCCAGCACCTCCTCCCGGTGAGTGGCGATCTCGCGCTGGAGATGCGCGGCGGTGGCGACGACGGCATGCCAGTCGTCGAGCGTGGGCTCGTGGCTCTCGGCCAGGGTGCTGCCGCGGTCGGTCGTCATCATCCAGCCGCGGCGCGGGTCGATCGCATAGGGGCGATCCACCTCCTCCGGCACGACCGTGGCCAGCAGGTCCTGCAGGGCCGGCTCGAACGCCATCGACGGACACAGGGCCTTGAACCACACCGGACCGGCGTCGGTGGGCACGACCAGCTGGGTCGACCACGCGCTGATGCGGCGCTGGTCGAGCGGCCCGGTGATGCGATGGCCGTGGTCGTCGACCCGGTCGTGGACCCACTCCTCGACGTCCGCGCGCCACGCCGCTCCGCTCACCTTCGCGGAGAACGGCTCGACCATGCGCCAAGCGTAGGGCGACGGCCGCGAGGAGCGGCGCGAGGGAACCCTCCATATGCTGGCGGCATGGGAGTGCGGGCGAACGTCGCGAAGAGGGCAGGGATGAGTGTGGCGCCCTCGATCGCGTCCGGATACGTCCGCACCATGCTCGACAAGGCGATCGACGGCATCGGCCCGCTCCGCTCGGCAGCCGCGACGGCCGACTCCCGGCTCGTCGACGCCGGCGGTGACGTCGAGAACGCGGTCAAGGCGTTGGTGCGACTGCACGTCGGCCTTGCCGGTGTGCAGGGCTTCGTCACCAATCTCGGTGGCATCGCTGCCCTCGCTGTCGCCATCCCGGCCAACGTCGTCGGGGTCACGCTCGTGCAATGCCACCTCGTGGCCGGCATCGCCCACCTGCGTGGCTACGACCTCGAGGACGCGCGGGTCCGCAACGCGATCCTGGCCTGCATGCTCGGCGAGGGAGCGGTGCGCGACCTCGTGCGCACCACGAGCCTGCCGTCGTCTCCCATGGGGATCGCCACGTCACCCGTGCACGACCCCACGCTCGACGAGCTCGTGTCGCGTGAGGTCACCACGGACCTCGTGGCCCGCACGGCCGGACGCCGCGCCGTGACGATGGTCGGCCGCCGGGTTCCGCTGCTCGGCGGCGTCGTCGGCGGCGGCAGCGACGCGCTCACCACCTGGCAGATCGGGCAGTACGCGGCCCGCGAGCTCCGCGACCGCAACCTCCGCTGAGTTATGCGAGGGCGCGGACGACCGCGGATGGGGACGGACGGCCGAGGCGGCCGGCCATCCACGCGCTCGTCGCCACCAGCTGGTCGAGGTCGACGCCGTGCTCGATGCCGAGGCCGGTGAGCATCCAGACGAGGTCTTCGGTCGCGAGGTTGCCGGTGGCACTCTCCGCGTACGGGCAACCGCCGAGCCCGCCGGCCGACGCGTCGAACGTCGTGATGCCGTGCCGCAGGGCGGCGAGTGCGTTGGCGAGTGCCTGGCCGTACGTGTCGTGGAAGTGCATCGCGAGCCGTTCGACGCCGACATCCGCGCCGTCGAACGCATCGAGCAGGGCACCGACGTGGCCAGGGGTGCCCACTCCGATCGTGTCGCCGAGCGAGAGCTGGGTGGCGCCGAGATCGAGCAGCCGCCGACCCGCGTCGACCACCTGGCCGACCGGCACCTGTCCCTCCCAGGGGTCGCCGAAGCACATCGAGACGTAGGCGCGCACGTCCAGCCCGGCGTCGAGCGCCCGCCTCACGACCGGCTCGAACATCGCGTACTGGCCGTCGAGCGAGCTGTTGAGGTTCTTCTTCGCGAACGTCTCGGTGGCGCTGCCGAAGATCGCGACGTGCGTGCAGCCCGCGGCCAGGGCCCGGTCGAGCCCGCGCTCGTTCGGCACGAGCACCGGTAGTGGGACGGGACCGTCGAGCGGCAGCCGGGCCACGAGCTCCTCGGCGTCCGCGAGCTGGGGCACCCACGTCGGGTGGACGAAGCTGGTGGCCTCGACGATCGGGAGTCCCGCCGCGATGAGCCGCTCGACGAACTCGGCCTTCACGTCGAGCGGCACGATCGTGCTCTCGTTCTGCAGCCCGTCACGCGGGCCGACCTCGTAGATCGTCACGCGCTCGGGAAGCGACGCCTCAGGCACCACCGCGGGCAGGTCAGGCATCCGTGGCACCCGTCGCGGCCTCGACCGTGACCAGCAGGTGTCCTTGCTTCACCTGCTCGCCGGTGGTCGCGCCGACGTGGGTGACCACGCCGTCGTGCGGGGCGGTGAGCGCGAGCTCCATCTTCATCGCCTCCAGCGCACCGAGCCGCTGGCCCGAGGTGACCGTGTCGCCCTCGGCGACGTCGATCGAGAGCACGGTGGCCGGCATCGGTGCCGTGATGTCCGCCTCGCCGACGGCCGCGACCTGGCCGCCACGCATGGGGTCGGGCGCCATCAGCAGCCAGGGCTGGCCCTGCCAGGCGACGGAGACGCCGCCCGAGGCGTTGCGATGCCAGAGAGCGTGAGGCGGGGCGCCGGCGGACTCGACCCAATGGGTCACGCCGTCGGCATCCATGACCGGCACGGTGCGAGGTGACGGGTCGCCGGTGAGCCGCCAGCCGTCACCGATCGCGAACGGCGACCCTGCGGGATCGATCCGCACGGCGGCGATGACGTCGGCGGCGACGCGCAGGGCCTCGGTCGGCAGCTCGGGCGTCGTGAGCAGGGCCTCCGCGGCGTCGCTGTCGAGCCACCCCGTGTGGACCCGGCCTTCGGCGAACGCAGCCGAGTCGATGAGCCGGCGCACGAATCCGAGGTTCGTCTGCACGCCGAAGACCGCCGAGCCGTCGATGGCGTCGAGCATCGACAGGCGGGCGACCTCACGGTCGGCGCCGTGCACGACGACCTTGGCGATCATCGGGTCGTAGGCCGTCGTGACTTCCCCGCGGCCGTCGAACGCCGAGTCGACCGAGGCCTCGGCCGACCAGACCAGCTCCTCGACGGCGCCCGACTGCGGGAGGAATCCGGCGTAGGGATCCTCGGCGTAGACGCGCGCCTCGATGGCGTGCCCGCTCAGCTCGATCTGCTCCTGCTCCAGTGGCAAGGGAAGACCGGCGGCGACATCGAGCTGCCAGAGCACGAGATCGAGGCCGGTGACCTCCTCGGTGACCCGGTGCTCCACCTGGAGCCGGGTGTTCATCTCGAGGAAGAAGGCCTGGTCATCCCTCACCAGGAACTCGACCGTGCCGGCATTCGTGTAGCCGACCTCGTGACACAGGGCGACGGATGCCTCGTGGATGCGGGAGCGGACGGCATCGGGGACGAACGGCGCCGGCGCCTCCTCGACGACCTTCTGGTGGCGACGCTGTGACGAGCAGTCGCGGTCGAACAGGTGGACCACGTGCCCGTGCTGGTCACCGAAGACCTGGACCTCCACATGACGCCCGGCCTCGATGTAGGGCTCGACGATGAGCGTGTCGTCGCCGAATGCCGACGTCGCCTCGCGGCGTGCGGTGGCCACGGCCTGGTCGAGGTCGGCCGCACCCGTCACGAGGTGCATGCCCTTGCCGCCACCACCCGCGGCGGCCTTGACGAGCACCGGGTAGGCGTCGTCGGGCACCGCGTGCGGCTGGAACTGCGGCGTGACCGGCACGCCGGCACGCTCGGCGACCTCGCGGGCCCGGTCCTTGCGGCCCATCACCTCCATGACCTCGGCCGTGGGCCCGATGAAGACCAGGCCTGCCTCGGTGACGGCGCGGGCGAACTCGGCCCGCTCGGACAGGAAGCCGTACCCGGGGTGGACGGCGTCGGCGCCCGACTCCTTGGCCGCGGACAGCACCCGCGCGATGTCGAGGTACGACTCCATCGGCGACGCCGGCCCCAGCAGCACCGCGTGGTCGGCCTCGTGCACGAACGGCGCGTCGGCGTCGGCCTCGGAGTAGACCGCGATGCTGCGCAGGCCCCGCTCGCGGCACGCTCGCACCACTCGCCGGGCGATCTCGCCGCGGTTGGCCACCAGTACCGAGGAGAAGCTCATGGCGACTACATCCGGAAGACGCCGAACTGCGGCATCGGGATCGGGGTGTGGGAGGCGGCCGACAGACCCAGGCCGAGCACCCGTCGGGTGTCGAGCGGGTCGATCAGGCCGTCGTCCCACAGCCGGGCGGTGGAGTAGTAGGCCGAGCCCTGTTCCTCGTACTGGGCGACGATCGGCTCACGGAATGCCGCCTCGTCCTCGGCCGACCATGACTCGCCGCGGGCCTCCATCGCGTCGCGGCGGACGGTGGCGAGCACGGCCGCCGCCTGCTCGCCGCCCATCACCGAGATGCGGGCGTTGGGCCACGCCCAGAGGAACCGCGGGTCGTAGGCGCGGCCGCACATGCCGTAGTTGCCGGCACCGAACGACCCGCCGATGACGACGGTGAACTTGGGCACCACCGACGACGTGACGGCCGTGACGAGCTTGGCGCCGTCCTTGGCGATGCCGCGGTTCTCGTACTCGCGGCCCACCATGAAGCCGGAGATGTTCTGCAGGAACACCAGCGGGATGCCGCGCTGGTTGGCGAGCTCGATGAAGTGCGCGCCCTTGAGCGCCGACTCGCTGAAGAGGATGCCGTTGTTGGCGATGATCGCGACCGGGAAGCCCCAGATGCGCGCGAACCCGCACACGAGTGTCTCGCCGTAGAGCGGCTTGAACTCGTGCAGGCGTGAGGCGTCGACCACCCGACGGATGACGTCGCGCACGTCGTACTGCGTGCGGGGGTCGGTGGGGATGTCGTAGAGCCCGGCGGGGTCCTCGGCCGGCTCCTCCACCGGGTACCTCGGGATGCTCGGCGTGCCGGGCCGCTCGAACGTGTCGACGATCGAGCGGACGATCTGGAGGGCATGGTCGTCATCGTCGGCCAGGTGGTCGACGACCCCGGACAGTCGCGCGTGGACGTCGCCGCCCCCGAGGTCCTCGGCGCTGACCACTTCGCCGGTGGCCGCCTTCACCAGCGGCGGGCCGCCGAGGAAGATCGTGCCCTGGTCCTTGACGATGACGGTCTCGTCGCTCATCGCCGGCACGTAGGCGCCGCCGGCGGTGCAGGATCCCATCACCGCGGCGACCTGTCCGATGCCGGCGGCCGACATCTGCGCCTGGTTGAAGAAGATCCGCCCGAAGTGGTGCCGGTCGGGGAACACCTCGTCCTGCATCGGCAGGAAGGCTCCGCCGGAGTCGACGAGATAGATGCAGTGCAGGTTGTTCTGCTTGGCGATCGTCTGGGCCCGCAGGTGCTTCTTGACGGTGAGCGGGTAGTAGGTGCCGCCCTTCACGGTGGCGTCGTTGGCGACGATCATGCAGTCGCGACCCGAGACCCGGCCGATGCCGGTGATGATCCCGGCGCTGGGCACGGCATACATGTCGTCCTCCGGACTGGGCCCCCCGTACATCCCGTAGGCGGCCAGCGGGGCGATCTCGAGGAACGGAGAGCCGGGGTCGAGCACGTGGTCGACGCGGTCACGAGGAAGCAGCTTGCCGCGCTTGACGTGGCGCTCACGAGACTCGACCGTGCCGCCCTGACGGACGACGGCGAGCCGCTCACGGAGCTCGGCGACCAGTTCTTCCATGCGAGCAGGCTAGCACCAGTGGTTAACGGTTGTTAACTTGAGGGTAGACTGCCGGATGTGAACGGTCGACGGCAGCAGATCCTCGATACCGCGGCGGAGCTCTTCGCCGAGCGCGGCTTCCACGGCGTGTCCGTCCACGACATCGGCGCCGCCTGCGGCATCTCCGGCCCAGCGCTCTACAAGCACTTCAGCGGCAAGGGTGAGCTGCTGTCGGCGTCGCTCACCGACATCAGCGAGACGCTGCTCAAGGAGGGCTCGGTGCGCGCCACCTCGGCCGAGTCGCCGAGCGCGGCCCTCGACGCCCTGATCGACTGGCACGTCGACTTCGCGCTCGACCATCCGGCGCTCATCGTCATCCAGGACCGCGAGTGGGCCAACCTCAACGCGGCCGGACGGCGCGACGTCCGAGCGCTGCAGCTGAGCTACATCGACGTGTGGGTCGACACCGTGCGAGCGCTCCGCCCCGGGCTCGACCGCTCGACGGCGCGGGCGGCCGTGCAGGCCACGTTCGGGCTGCTGAACTCCACGCCCCACAGCGCCCGCATCAAGCCGCCGGAGATGCGCGCCCTCCTCATCGAGATGGCGCACCGCTCGCTCGCCGGCTGACTCCACGTCACCGATCGGCCGGAAACGCCTGGATCGAGCACCCGGAGCCGGGCGGCGTCAGCTGGATCAGCCGGAGATCGTCGGTGAGCTGGGGGTCGAGGTCGACCGCGAAACCGAGCCGTTCGCTGGAGAACTCCTTCGCCAGATCGAGATCCGCGACGGGTACGAGAATTGCCTCAAGAGTCCAGTCCATGCCCCGCACGGTACCTAGACTGTCGCTCGTCCTTCACGGCTCTCGTCAGGCGGTTCAGCATGGTCGATCTCGGCAAGATCCTCGGCGCGGGCGCCGACATCTCCAAGCTCCAAGGCGTCGTCGACTTCATCGCGGACCACAAGGATGAGCTCGAGGCGAGCGTGCAGGTCGCCCGCGACCTCCCGGCGTTCCTGCGCCTGCTCTCCTCAGGCCTTGCTGACGCCGGTACCCACGCCTCGAAGGCCGGCGCAGCGCTCGCGGGCGCGTCCGGTGCCACCGGCCGGGTCGGCGACAGCGCCCAGTCGCTGGCCGCGATCTCGTCGAGCCTCAGCTCGGTCGGGAAGCTCGTCGGTGACGCCGCGATCGACATCTCGAAGGTTCCGCTGATGGGCGGCCCGTCCCGACAGCTCGCCAGCGCGGCGCACGCCGTCGCTGACACGCAAGGGACTCTCGACGGGCTGGCCGACAACCTGAAGGACATCTCAGAGCTGCTCGACACGGTCGGCAATGCCCTTGAACGGCTCGGCACCACGCTCGGAGCCACAGGCCGCGAGGCGACCAAGTTCGTCGGCACCTGACCGGGAGACCGGTCTCCTAGTCCGGGCCGGTGTGATCGATCAAGGCAGGTACGACATGGTCCCAGGTGGCCGGCGGTGGGACCTGGTGGCCCATGCCGTCGACCACCACCAGTCGTGCCCCGGGGATCGCCGCGGCGAGCGCCTCGCCGTGCGGGAGCGGGAACAGCGGGTCGTCCGTTCCGTGCACCACGAGGGTCGGCGCGGTGATGCGGCGGACGTCGAGGGGCTCGTCGTCGCCGCCGTCCAGGACCAGCCAGTGGTTGCCCGCGGCCGCCACGTCGATGCTGCGGTCGACGACCTCGCCGGCGATGGCGCGGGTGCGCTCCTCGTCGAAGTAGCGAGGTCCGCCGTACGTGCGCTCCGCGTCGACCAACCACGCCACGACCTCGGCGCGGTCGGTCCAGTCCGGTTCGGGGGGCGGGTCCGCGAACGAGGCGGCCACGGCCGGCGCCGGGCCGGGCAGTGACACGTCCTCGACGCCGCCCACGGCGGTGGTCGCGATGAGCGTCAACGTGCGGACGAGGTCGGGACGGCGCAGGGCGATGCTCTGGGCGATGGCACCGCCCATCGAGACACCGACCAGGTGCACCGGACCACGCTTCAGGGCATCGATGAGACCCGCGCTGTCGTGGTCGAGCACGCTACCGTCGTACTTTGGCGACCCCGGCGCACCCGTCGTCGACCGTCCCGTGTCGCGGTGGTCGTACCGCACCACCCGGCGCCCGTGCGAGGCGATCGCCGAGCAGAGCTCGACGTCCCACCAGTCCATCGACGCCGCGGCGCCGGACATCAGGACGATCGTGGGATCCGTGGGGTCACCGAACTCCTGGATGCACAGCTCGACATCCCCCACCGTCACGAGCCGTGGCTCCTCGGCGCCGCCGGTCATGGAGCAGAGCTGAGCGGCTCAGATGCCGGGGTGAACTCCACGGGAGCGAACGTGTGCGAGGCGGCCGCGCCCCAGTCGCGACGCCATCCCTCGGGCGGCGCCTCCAGCAGCTCGCCGGGGCTCAGCCACCGGAAGAGATCGTGGTACGTCTTGGTCACCTGCGGGTCCACGCGACGGAACAGCTTGCGCGGCGTGAGGTCGTCGAACGAGTCGAGGCCCATCGAGGCCACGATCTGCATCGCGCTGTTCACGGTCTTGGACTGGAACTGGTAGACGCGATGCTTCTTGTCGTCGACGACGAGGGCGCGCGTGCGCCACGGGTCCTGCGTCGTGACCCCGACCGGGCAGTGGTTCGTGTGGCACTTCTGCGCCTGGATGCAGCCGACGGCGAACATCATCGCCCGGGCGGCGAGCGTGAAGTCGGCGCCCTGGCAGATCCGCTTGACGATGTCGATGCCGCTGGCGACCTTGCCGCTCGCGCCGATCTTGACCTGGTCGCGCAGCCCGGACCCGACGAGCGCGTTGTGCACGAACATCAGGCCCTCGGTGAGCGGCATCCCCACGTTGTCCTCGAACTCGACCGGGCCGGCACCGGTGCCGCCCTCCGAGCCGTCGACGATGATGAAGTCCGGGCAGGACTTGCGCTCGACCATCGCCTTGCAGATGGCCAGGAACTCACGGCGCGAGCCGATGCACAGCTTGAAGCCCACGGGCTTCCCGCCGCTGAGCTCGCGCAGCCGGTCGATGAAGTCGATCAGCCCGAGCGGTGAGTCGAACGCGTTGTGCGACGGCGGCGACACGATCGTCTCGCCCACCGCCACGCCGCGGGCCGCGGCGACCTCCTCGTTGACCTTCGCGCCGGGCAGCAGCCCGCCGAGCCCGGGCTTGGCACCCTGGGAGATCTTGATCGAGATGGCCTTCACCTGGTCGAGGGACGCCCGCTCGGCGAACTTGTCGGGATCGAAGTGGCCGTCGGGGGTGCGGCAGCCGAAGTAGGCGGTGGCGATCTCCCAGATCAGGTCGCCGCCGTGCTTGCGGTGGTACTTCGAGATCGATCCCTCGCCGGTGTCGTGCGCGAACCCGCCCATGGCGGCGCCGGCGTTCAACGCCTCGATCGCGTTGCCGGACATCGAGCCGAAGCTCATCGCCGAGACGTTGAGCAGGGCGATGTCGTAGGGCTGCGTGCACTTCGGGCCACCGAGCCGGACGGACGGGATGACGCCGTCGGGCTTCGGCTTCGCCCGCAGGGAGTGCGCGACGAACTCGTAGCCCACGGCGTTGACGTCGCGCTGGGTGCCGAACGGCTCCTCGCCGTGGTTGCCCTTCGCGCGGTCGTACACGAGGTCGCGGGTCTCCCGGTCGTACGGCCGGCCCTCGGTGTTCGACTCCACGAAGTACTGGCGGATCTCGGGGCGGATCTCCTCGAACAGGAACCGGAAGTGGCCGAGCACCGGGTAGTTGCGCAGGACGCTGTGACTCCGCTGGATGAGGTCGGACGACCCGACCAGCGCGACGAAGATGAGTGGTGCCGCGACGAACCACCAGCCGGTCGCGTGCGTGAACGCGAGCAGCGTCGCCAGGGCTGCCGCGACGATCAGCCCGAACACGGCGATCCACCTGATCATGTGCTGATGTTGCCACGCCGGCGGAGGTCAGGGAGCGTTGAGCGGGTCCTGCTTCGACCCGAAACCGCACCGCTCGGCGAGGTAGTCGAAGATCTGCGCCTTCTGCGGCTCGGCGAAACGCAGGTAGACCGGCGACGATCCGAACTCCTTCGACTCCACCCGGAGCGGGAGGATCCCGCCCGTCCGGTCCTCGGCGACGACGTGGACGTCGCACCGGTTCGGGATGAACGTCAGCGAGGCGCGGACCGGCGGCCCTCCCGGCTTGAGGGTCTTGTCGATCGCGGTTGCTTCCGCGCTGGCGGGTGCAAGGAGCGTCGACCCACCGACCGAGACGAGGCGCACCGCCGTGCCGGACGTGGGCGGCGTGAACGTCACGCCGATGTCGAGGGTGGCGTCGTCGCCCGTGCCGTTGACCACGAGCTTGTCGTCGACGGCGATGCGTCCCACCGCGTGCTCGGCGCAGTCGCGCTTCATGAACCGCTCGACGCTGCCGAAGTGGTCACTGGGCCGGGCCCTCGACGTCACCGTCTTCCCGTCGTCGACGGTGTAGGTGAGGTTGACCGTGGCGTCCGTGCCGTTGCCGCAGCGGGCCCGCGGCATCGTCATCGTGAGGTTGACGGCCGTACCGGCGAAGACGGTCGTCGGCCCGTCGTATGTGGCCGACTTCGGGAGCCGGCCGGACTCGACCTCGAGGTGATCGACCGCGAGGTCGTGCCGACTCTTGTTGACGACCTGCACGGAGAACTTGCGTCCCTGAAGGTCCTGTCGCGTCTGCTCGAGCTGGAACGTCACGCCCCGCGGAGCGGGCACCGTGTCGTCCCCGCCACAGGCGCCGAGCAGACCGATGACCAGCAGGAGGGCCACCCCCGCACGCATCGGCACTCGCATGGGCCGACTCTATGACGGGCTCAGTCGAGCCCATCAATCCAGTGCAGCGTCGCGCAACGTTCGCCAGCTGACCCAGGCGGCGCCCAGCGCGACGATGATGCCCGCCATCGATGTCAGCTGCACGGCGTGCTCGAACGCTGCGTGCGCCGAGAGCACGAGCTCCTCGCCGACGACGTTCGGGAAGTAGCTGGCCTGCTCCATGGTGCCGCCGAGCGTCTCGAACGCGGAGTCGTGCTCACCGAAGTGGGCGACCGCCGGCACGGTGAGGTTCGCGCGGTAGCTCGCGGTGAGCACGCTGCCGAGGATGGCGGTGCCCAGCACGGCGCCGATCTCGTAGGCCGTCTCCGATGCGGCCGAGGCCGCCCCGGCCTGGTGCTCGGGCACGCGCGACAGCATGACGTCGTTCGTGAGCGTCTCGGCGAAACCGATCCCGAGCCCGAGCACGGCGAACGCGATCATGATCGACCACATCGTGGGCGTGCCGACGAACGCGGCGATCGCGTAGCCGGCAGCCGACAGCGCGAAGCTCAGGCTCACGAGCGCGTGCACGGGTGCCAGCCGAGCGAGCCGGACGACCACGAAGCTCGCGAGCATCGTGACGGCGAGACCCGGGACGAGCACCGTGGCCGCGGCCATCGGGCTGAGTCCGACGATGAGCTGCAGGAACTGCGCGGCGAAGAACAGGAAGCCCGCGTAGCCCATCATGCTCAGCAGGTTCGCGCCGATGGCGCCGCTGAACACCCGGTCGGAGAACAGCCCGACGTCGATCAGAGGGTGCGTCGACGTCTTCAGCCGTCGCACGAACATCGCGCCTCCAAAGGCGCCGAGTGCCATCGCGCCGAGCGGCTCCGCGGACAGACCGTGCTCGGCGAGCTGCTTGATGCCGTAGACGAACGGCAGCATCGCCGTCATCGACCAGACGATGCCGCTCGCGTCGAGTCGACGCGGGCGTGGATCGCGCGACTCCGGCACGAGGAACGTCGCCGCGGCGAGGAAGACGACGATGATCGGCACGTTGACGAGGAACACCGAGCCCCACCAGAAGTGCTCGAGGAGGTAGCCGCCCATCACCGGGCCCAGCGCCGCACCGCCGGCGAACGTGGCCGCCCAGACCGCGATCGCCATGCGACGGTCGTCGCGGCGCACGAAGATCGTGCGGATGAGCGAGAGGGTCGACGGCATGAGGGTCGCGCCGAACACCCCGAGCAGGATCCGCCAGGTGATGAGGGCTTCGGCCGAGGAGCTGAAGGCCGCGCCCACGGAGGCGAGCCCGAACCCGACGGCGCCGATGAGCAGCAGCCGGCGCCGACCGAAGCGGTCGCCGACGCTCCCGGCCGCGATCAGCAGGCCCGCGAGCATCAGGGGGTAGATGTCGACGAGCCACATCAGCTGTTCGCCGGTCGGTCGCAGGGCGATGCTGACCTGCGGCAACGCGAAGGTCAGCACGGTGTTGTCGATCGAGATCAGGAGCACGGGCAGCACGACGACGGCCAGCGCGAGCCACTCGCGCGGGCCTGCGCGGTGCGGGCTGTTGGGCAGCCGTCTGGGCTGCCGTGCGTCCGTGATCGTCATGCCTCAACTATACCGTCTGGACGGTACAGTTTCGAGCGGGCACCGTGTGATCTCGGACGCGTCACCGCCTATGCTCACGCACATGCCGCCGACCGAGCATTCGACCCGGGATCGCCTGATCGACGCGTTCGAGAACCTGCTCGTCACCGTCGGCAGCCGGGCCGCCACGCTGGACGCCGTCGCCGCCGCGGCCGACGTCTCCAAAGGCGGTCTGCTCTACCACTTCCCCAGCAAGGACGCGCTCGTCGAGGGCATGCTCGACCGGCTGCGCGAGCTGGGCGCGCAGGACGCCGAGCGGATGGCCACGGCCAGGCAGGGACCGGTCCTGTACTACCTGGAGACGTCGGTCAACTCCGGAAGCGACTTCGACCGGGGACTCACAGCCACGGCACGGATCGCCCAGGAGAACGACTCGCGGGCGTCCGGTGCCCTGGCCGACCTGCGCGACGGATGGTTCGCCGTGCTGCGCGAGCACCTCGGCGACGAGGCGCTGGCCCGCACCATCCAGCTCATCGGCGACGGCCTCTACTTCGACGACACCACGGGCCTCGCCGAGAAGAGTGCCCTCAAGCACGTGCGCGACGTGCTCAAGCGGCTCGACGTGCTCTGATCCTGCGGTTCACGACCAGTAGAGTCGCCGCAGGGGGTGGCAGATGATCACGACGGCCAGCGGCAGCGGACGCATCGAGGTCGACCGGCTGACCAAGCGGTTCGGCGACCTCACCGCGGTGGACGACCTGACGTTCACGGTCGAGCCCGGCCGCATCACCGGGTTCCTCGGCCCCAACGGAGCCGGCAAGACCACGACGCTGCGCATGCTGCTCGGACTCGTCCGGCCCACCTCGGGAGAGGCGACGATCGGCGGGCGCCACTACCACGAGATCCCCACGCCGTCGGGGTTCGTGGGCTCGGCCCTCGAGGCCACCAACTTCCATCCCGGCCGCACCGGACGCGACCACCTCCGGGTGCTCGCCGACACCACCGGCGCCGATCATCGCCGCGTCGACGAGATGCTGGTGCAGGTCGGCCTGGAGGCCGCGGCCGGCAAGCGAGCCGGCGGCTACTCCATGGGCATGCGGCAACGGCTGGGACTCGCCGCCGCCATGCTGGGCGACCCGCAGGTGCTCATCCTCGACGAGCCCGCCAACGGCCTCGATCCGGAGGGCATCCGCTGGCTGCGCGGATTCCTCCGCCACGTGAGCGGCCAGGGCAAGACCGTGCTCGTCTCCAGCCACATGCTGCAGGAGGTCGAGCAGACCGTCGACGACATCGTCATCATCTCCAACGGGCGACTGGTGCAGCAGGGCTCGATGAGCGAGCTGCACGGAGAAGGCAGCTCGCTGGTGCGCACCTCCGACCCCGAGTCCCTCGTGGGCGCCCTGCGCACGGCCGACATCGACGGGGCCCTCCAGCCCGACGGATCGGTGCTGGCCACCACGGCGGACCTGCAGCTCATCGGCGACGTGGCCCTCGCCGCCGGCCTGCCCGTGCACGAGCTGCGCCAGGTCTCGACCGACCTCGAGTCGCTCTTCTTCTCCCTGACCGAGGGCCAGAATCGCAACCTCGGCGACCAGGCGGCCGCCCCCGATGACGAGACGAGCATCTGATGGGCGGCGCGATCCGGTCCGAGATCCGCAAGGTGTTCACCACGCGGCTGTGGTGGGGGATGCTCCTCGGCATGATGGCGCTGGCCGGGCTCATCGCCCTCGGCTTCGCCGCCCTGGTCGGCACCGACTTCGGTGAGGACCCCAGCACCGGGGTCAACCCGTTCGCCGAGATGAACGCCGGCGTCGCGCAGCTGGTCTACAACGCCGGACTGATCCAGAACTTCACGACGTTGTTCCCGCTGGCCCTCGGTGTCCTGTTGATCACCAGCGAGTACCGCCACCAGACCATCACCGCGACGTTCCTCAGCACGCCCAGGCGCTGGATCGTGCTGGTCTCCAAGTCGGTTGCGGTCGTGCTCATCGGCGTCGTCTACGCGATCGGGCACGCACTGGCCAGTGTTGCCGGCGGCGCGGGCATGCTCGCCGGCAAGGGAGAGCCCACCCTGCTCGACAACGCCGACGTCCTGCAGTCACTCGGCATCGGCGTGCTCGCCTTCGTCGTCTGGACCATGCTCGGATTCGGGTTCGGGATGCTGGTGCGCAACCAGGTCGCCGCCGTGCTCATCGCCGTCGGCTTCTCCCTGATCGGCCAGATCGCCCTGAACATCATCTTCGCCATCACCGACTGGACCTGGGCGGCCCGATGGCTGCCGGGCAACCTCACCGGCGGGATGCTCATCACCGTCGACCCGACCGGCGGCCTCGGCGACCCCGACACCCAGCCCTACTTCGAGCACTGGTGGCTGTCGGCCCTGATCCTGGTCGGCTATGCGGCCGCCCTGGCGATCGCCGGATCGGTGCTGACCACCAAGCGCGACATCACCTGACGCGTCACCGACCAGCGCGCCACTCATCGGCCAGCAGGGCGTAGCCGTACCCGTCGAGCCAGCCCTTGGTCCGGTGCAGGGAGTCCTGGACGGCGTGGCTCTCGCGCCGCATGCCCAGTCGCTCCATCAGCCGCCAGGACGGCTCGTTGTCCGCGAAGCAGAGGCCGGTCACGCGACGAAGGCCGAGGTCCTCGAAGCAGATGCGGATGAGCTCCGCGACGGCTTCAGTCGCGTACCCGTGTCCGCCGACGGCCGGGTCCAACGTCCACCCGAGCTCCGCCTCCATGCCGCGGGCCTGGTCGGCCACCTCGGCCTGGGCCCACCCGTCGCCGATGTCGACCATCAGGTCGCCGATGACGTTGCCGTCGAGCTCGACCATCAGGCTCTTCAGCGCGTGGTCCGCTTCCCCGAACCACGCAGCGTGCTGGTCGTGGCTCGGAGCCGAGCTGATCCACTGCGCCACGGCCTCCTGGCTGCGGATCCGCCACGTGGCGTCGAGGTCGTCCGGTGCGGCTCGGCGGATCACCAGTCGCTCGGTGCGCTTCGGCCAGCCGACGGCGTCGAGCGGATCGAAGCTCGGCTCGTGCATCGGCTGGCTCATCCGCGGGCTTCCCCGAGGGCGTCCTCCAGCGCCGCGAGCACGAGCAGGACGGCGTCGGGCCGGGCGTTGGGTCCCATGAGGCCGATCCGCCACACCGACGACGCATAGGCACCGGCACCGGCACCGATCTCGATCCCGTGGCGCTCCAGGAGCAGGGCGCGAACCCGCGCCGAGTCGATGCCGTCGGGGACCTTCACCGTGGTGAGCTCGGGCAGGCGATGACCCTCGGCCGCGAACAGCTCGAGGCCCATCTTCTCGAGCCCGTCCTGCAGCTGCTGGCCCGCTTCGGCATGTCGCTGCCAGACGGCCGGCAGGCCTTCCTCGAGCACGCGGGTCAATCCGGCGTGGAGGCTCGCGACCATCGCGGTGGGGGCGGTGTGGTGGTAGGTGCGTCCGCCCGACGCCTCGCCGACGTAGCCGCCGAGCAGTCCGAGGTCGAGGTACCACGAGCGCGGCTTCTCGACCCGGCGCTCGAAGGCCCGATCGTTGATGGTGAAAGGTGCGAGGCCCGGCGCGACGCCGAGGCACTTCTGCGTGCCGGCGTACCCGATGTCGATGCCCCAGTCGTCCGCGCGCAGCTCGATGCCCGCGATGCTCGTGACGGCATCGGCGAGCAGGAGGGCATCACCCTTGCCGGCGCCCAGTGCGGCGATGTCGGAGCGCGCACCCGTGGACGTCTCGGCGTGGACTGCGGCGATGATCGCCGGCGACGGATGAGCCGACAGCACGCGGTCGACGTCGACCGGCTGTCCCCACTCGTGCTCGACCGCGACGACCTCGGCGCCGCAGCGCTCCGCGACGTCGCACATGCGCTGACCGAAGAGGCCGTTCACCGCGACCACGACGACGTCACCCGGGTGCACGGTGTTGACGAAGCTCGCCTCCATGCCCGCCGAACCGGTGGCCGAGAGCGGGATCGTGCGCGCGTTGTCGGTGCCCCACACCTCGCGCAGCATGCGGCAGGTGTCGTCCATGAGGGCGATGAACTCGGGATCGAGGTGCCCGAGCAGCGGCCGTGCGAGTGCCGCGGTCGCCTCCGGGTACGGGTTGGTCGGTCCGGGCCCGAACAGGTGGCGCTCGCGAATCATGCGCCCGACGCTACCGCCGTCGATCGAGGTCCGACGGGCGGTACCGGGCCACCCCGCCCTTCGTGGGAATCCACCACGACCCGAACGCCTCGACCGAGCCGTACCCCGTGGTGTCGGTGCGCAGGCTCGCGACCATGTGGCCGTCGGCGCGATCCACCCCGACGAGCACGCCTCCCGTGCTCGAGAAGTCGGGCGGCACCGACTTCGTCGAGAGCCAGACGGTCTCGTCACGGAACAGGAATCCCCCGGCCCAGCTCCCGAGGTCGCCGCTGATCATCATGTCGCCGGACGCCAGGTCGATGCGCGCCACCTTCTCCTTCTCCATGCACGCCGTCGCCCACAGCACTCCCTCGTCGACCCGCATGGGTCCGCACGCGGTGAACTCGTCCGGGAGCTCGAAGGTCTCGAGGAGCTTGCCGCTGCCGGCGTCCACCTCGACCACGGTGTTGTCGTTGATCATGTCGACGAACAAGTGCCCGCCGTCGATCGTCAGCTGGTGCGGGCCGTCGTTCCCCGTGGGACCGACCTTCGTCCGGATGGCGACACGGTTCTTCTTCGGATCGATGCGCGCCACGTCGCCGCCATGGTGCTCGGCCACCCACACGCCCGTGGGGCCGACCGCCAGACCGATCGGATAGCGGTCGGACCGGATCTTCGCCGTGACGACACCCGTCTCCGGATCGAGCCGGCGCACGACCTCGCCCTCGCCGTCGGACGCCCACACAGATCCGAACCCGACCGCGAGCCCGAATCCCGGGACATCGGTCCGCCACCGAACCCGTTCCTTCTCGGGGTCGATGCTGATCACCGAGACGTCGTTGGCGAGCAGGATCGAGTCCTTGCTGGCCCACGCGTCGGCGTCGTCGAGGTCGGTGGCGATCCAGGAGGCCGGCTGGATCGGTGCCTCGTCGTGACTCGCGTACGTGCTGGTGGGCGATGGCACCGGGGTGGGCTTGGGCTTCTCGACCGCCGCCTCGCTGCACGACGCGACAAGAACCAGCACCACCACCGCTGCGACTCGTCTCATGACGACACCACCCACCCCCGATGCGGCAGCAGTCTAGTGAGCTCGTCAGAGGATGGCGCCGGGGTTGAGGATGCCTTTCGGGTCGAGGGCGTCCTTCACCGTGCGCGTCAGCGCCATGACGTCGGGGCCGAGCTGGTCGGGCAGGGCCTTCTTCTTGGTGCGGCCCACGCCGTGCTCGCCGCTGATGGTGCCGCCGAGCTCGATGGCCGCCCGCATGATCTCGTCGAACGCCTCCCCGGAACGCCGGGTGGACTCGGCGTCGTTCTCGTCGAACACGATGATCGGGTGCGTGTTGCCGTCACCGGCGTGCGCGACGACGGGGATCTCCACGTCGTGCTTCGCCGCGATGGCAGCGATCGCCGCGAGCAGGTCGGGCAGCAGCGGGATCGGGGCCCCGACGTCCTCGAGCATCAGCGTGCCGCGCGCACCGATGGCCGGGAACGCCTGACGTCGGGCCTCGACGAACATCTCGCCCTCGTCGGGGTCGTCGGTGACGAACACGTCGGTGGCGCCGGAGGCCGTGCACGCACTCTCCATCGTGGCGACCTCCTGACTGCGGGCGGGCGTGGGAGCGTCGGACTGGGCCAGCAGCAGCGCTCCGGCCGACCGGTCGAGCCCCATCGACTTGTAGTCCTCCACCGCGTTGATCGAGGCGGCGTCCATGAGCTCGAGCATCGACGGGCGCAGCTCACGCCGCACCCGCACGACGGCGCGCGCTGCGGAGTCGACGTCCGGGAACGTGGCGACCATGGTGGACCGGGGCGCCTGAGCAGGGACGAGTCGCAGGATCGCGCGGGTGACGATGCCGAGCGTTCCCTCGCTGCCGACGAAGAGCTTGAGCAGGCTGAGCCCGGCGACATCCTTGATGCGCTTGCCGCCGAGGGTGATGAGCGTGCCGTCGGCGAGCACGACGTCGAGGCCGAGCACGTAGTCGGTCGTGACGCCGTACTTCACGCAGCACAGGCCGCCCGCGTTGGTCGCGACGTTGCCGCCGATGGAGCAGATCTCGTACGACGACGGATCGGGCGGGTACCAGAGGTCGTGCTCAGCCGCGGCCAGCTTCACCTCGCGGTTGAAGGCACCCGGCTCGACGACGGCGACCTGGCAGTCGGTGTCGATCTCGATGGCGTTCATCTTCTCCAGGCTCAGGACGATGCCGTCGTCGACGGCACTCGAACCCCCGGACAGCCCGCTGCCCGCGCCTCTGGGGACGACAGGAACACCGTGCTCGGCCGCCCACCGCACGGTGGCCTGGACCTGGCTCGCGTCCTCGGCGCGCACGACCGCGAGCGGCGTGCCGGCGTTGGGGTCGCGCGACCAGTCGTAGCGGTAGCCCTCGACGACATCGGGGTCGGTGACCACGACCGACTCAGGCAAGGCCTCCCGCAGCTCCGCCAGGGCGTCCATCGCTCAGTCGCGCCTCAGCTCGAGGAAGATGCTGGGCCCGAAGTCGCGCGAGGCGAGGCGACGCTGCGCGGCCTTCTCGGCGGCGAGCATGACCCCGGTCGGCAGCATCTTCTTGAGCCGCTCGCTGCGCAGGTTCGAGACGGACAGCTTGTCGACCAGCGTCAGGCCGGCCGTCGCGAGCTGGCCGACGACGGTGTCGACGTTGTGGTTGACGAAGGCGATGGCATCGGGCTCGTCCGCGGCCACCGTGCGGATGCTCACCGGCTCGACGGGCAGCGGCTTGCCCTCCTTCTTGTACCGGCGACGGTTCTTGAAGTGCCCGTAGTTGGCCACCTCGATGAGGGCGGTGGCGCCGGGCTTGAGCACGCGCGCGATCTCGGCGAACTCCGCCGAGGGCTCCGGGATGTGGTGCATGACGCGCACCATCGTGATCAGGTCGAGCGAGGCGTCGTCGAACTGGAGGTCGTCGGCCTGCATCTGGACCTGGTCGATGTCGGTGCCGGCCAGGGCGCTCTTGGCGGCCTCGAGCTGGGTCAGGCTCGGCTCCGCCAGGGTGACGTGGTCGGCGTACTCGCGCAGCAAAAGGCAGAGCCGTCCGAACCCGCCACCGACGTCGGCGGCGGCACCGAAGTGACGGCCGTCGAGCAGGCGCCGGATGGCGATCTCCTCGGACGCGTGCTCGTAGTCGCGGTTGTCCCAGTACTTCGTGTAGTCGTACCCACGGTCGTACTGGTCGGCGACCTTCCTGCCGGGCTTGTCCTCAGTCACCCGGTCACCCTAACGCGGGCTCATCCAAACTTCCGCGGGCGGAACTCGGGCTCCGACTTCGCCATGCCGGCCTTGCGGGCGATGGCCGTGTTGGGCGACCGGAACATCCGCAGCTGGTAGAGACGCTCGCGGCCGAAGGCTCCGCGCAGCCCGCCGCGACGCGAGCGGTTGAGCAGCTTCTTCGAGGCCGCCACCGAGTCGGGCGACCGGGCGAGGATCGCGTCGACGAGCTCGAGCGCCGGCTTCATCGGGTCCTCGGCGGAGCCGGTCGCGAGTCCGTACTCGACCGCCTGGTCGCCGGAGAAGACCTCGCCGGTGAACACGAGACGCTTGGCGATGTCGGCGCTGGTGAGCTCACCCAGCGGCACCGTGCCGCTCATGTCGGGCACCAGGCCCCACTTCGCCTCGAGGACCGACCACTGGCAGTCCGGGGTCGTGAAACGGAAGTCGGCCGCGAGAGCCAGCTGGATCCCGCCGCCGAACACGTGACCGCGGGTGACCGCGATGACCGGCACCGGCAGCTCGCGCCAGGCCCAGTTCGCTCGCTGGAACAGGTTGGTGCCACGCAACGGGTTCGGGATGAAGAAGCGGGCCAGCTTCGCCTTGCTGCTCTTGCCGGCCTCGGCGAAGTCGAGCCCCGCGCAGAAGGAGCTGCCCTTCCCCTCGAGCAGGACGACGCGGACGTCCCGGTTGCGGCGGATCGTCTCGGCCGCGTCGATCAGTCCCTGCAGTGTCTCGAGCACGAGGCCGTTGAGCTTGTCGGGCCGGTTCAGCCAGACATGAGCCACGGGGCCGTCGATCTCGGTGATCACCAGCGGTTCGGTCATGGCTTCACGCTACCGCCGCGTCACGGGCGGGCGGTTCGTCAGGGCACGTGGTCGAGGATGATCCCGACGGCGTCCTCCACGTCCGTGGACACCACCGGCCCCTCGAAGCCGAACCTCAGGCTCATCTCCTTCGGCCACGCCGGAAGGGCGCGGATCACGGACGTGACGCCCTCCAGCTCGCTCATCGCCCGACGGAGGGGCGGCGTCGGGGGGTGCCCCCAAGTGAGGAGGAGATCGGGGCGCAGCCGGGTGGCGAGAGCGGCGACCGCGCGTCCATCCAGCTCGGGTCCGACGGTTCGGGTGGTCACACCGGCCTGGACCAGGGCCACTTCGAGGACCATGAGGGGGATGGCCTCGACCGCCGGCAAGCTGCGGGCGAACAGGATGTGGGTGTGGCCTCGGTCCGGCTGCTGCTCGAAAGCCAGCAGCGCGCTCAGCTCGCGTACGAGGAGCTCCGACGCCGCCGATGCTGCATCGGCCGCCTCGGCACCGGCGCCTGACCCGCTCTCGGTCGTCATCTGCCGCAAGACCGGCGCCAGGACGTCTCGCCAGGCCTCGATCACCGGGGTCTGCCGCAGGACGCTCGCGAACAACCGGCTGAGCTCGTCACGATCGCCGGAGGCCACGGCGGTCAGGAGATCCTGGGTCGGGGAAGCTCCGATCGGATCCCCGTTCCGGTCCCTGAGTGCGAGGTCCAGGCCTTCGCCGTCGAGGGACCGCGCCACGCGGGCGGCGTCCCGTGCGGACACACCGCGGGCGAGGAGCCGGCGCATCAGCTCGACCCGCTCGATGTCCTGCTCGGTGTACCGGCGGTGGCCCCCTTGCGTTCGAAAGCTCGGGCCGACGCCGTACCGGCGCTCCCAGGTGCGCAACGTCGACGCCGTGACGCTCAGCCGGCTGGACACAGCACCGACCCCCCACGTCAGGTCGGAACCGGCATCGGGCTCGCCAAAGGGCCCGGTGGCACCGGACGTGCCTGCGGCTTTCCCCCGGTTGGTGCGCTGTGGCCTGGACACAGACCGGCCTCCTAACGGCGCACGGACATGAGAGCAGTGTAAAAACTTGCTCAGCCTCTTGCCACCGGTACGAGGTTTTGGATAACTTCTGAACAGGTTGTTGAGTGACAGGTTGTTGAAGAACAGGTTGTTGTTTGGGGGGTTGAGTATCCAGCTCCCGGAATCCCCGAGTTGTCGAACACATACAAGTCGGAGTGAACGGAGTCCTCATCATGGTCAACATCAAGCGCCTGCCGATGCCCATCATGGAGTCATACGACTGGCAATACCAGGGAGCCTGCCGACAGGTCACCCCCGATGCCTTCTTCTCGCCCGAGGCCGAGCGCGGCATGCGCCGTCAACGCCGCGAGGAGGCCGCCAAGGCCTTGTGCGCTCGCTGCCCGGTCATCGAGCAATGCCGTGAGCACGCCCTCGCCGTCCAGGAGCCGTACGGGGTCTGGGGTGGCTTGAGCGAGTCCGATCGGCAGCAGCTGCTGCAGCAGACGCACGCAGCCTGACGGCGGGCCGAGAACATGGGCCAGCTGTCCGGCAAGAAGATCGCGTTCCTCACCGCCCAGGTGGGTGTCGAGAAGGCCGAGCTCGAGTCGCCGTGGCAAGCCGTCACGGAAGCGGGCGGGTCACCCGTCCACATCGCTCCCGAGAAGGAACCCGTGCAGTCCATGGTCGGCGACGTCGACCAGGATCGTCAGTTCCAGCCGGATGCCAAGGTCGACGACGTCACCGTTGACGACTTCGACGCCCTCGTGCTCCCCGGCGGCACCGTCAACGCCGACAAGGTGCGCGGCGACGACGCCTCTGTCGCCCTGGTCAAGTCGTTCGTCGACGCCGGCAAGCCCGTCGCCGCGATCTGTCACGGACCCTGGGCGCTGGTGGAGGCGGGAGTCCTGCCCGGCAAGACGCTGACGTCCTACTCGTCACTCCGCACGGACATCAGCAACGCCGGTGGCACCTGGGTCGACGAGGAAGTCCATCACTGCCAAGAGGACGGCTGGGAGCTCGTCACGTCGCGCAACCCCGACGACCTCCCCGCCTTCAACGCCAAGCTCACCGAGGTGTTCGCCGGCTGATCCACCCGAGGATCAGTGCGGGTTCCAGGCGTCCTCGTCGGTCGTGCGAGCCATGACGTCTGCCGGCAGGGCGCCGGTGGCCAGTGCCTCGATCGAGACCGCCTCGAGGACCGAGCGGAGGCTGCTCCGCGCGGCCACCCACACGGTCTGCAGCACCGCGGCCGACTCGTTGTAGGAGACGCTCTCGGGGCGAACCCCGTAGACGCTGAGCAGCGGGCCGTCGACGGCACGGATGACATCGGCGACGGACACATCGGCGGGATCGTTGGCCATGCGCCAACCACCCGACTGACCGCGCTGGCTCGCCACGATCCCGGCGCGGCGGAGGTCGGCGAGGATCGACTGCAGGTATCCGCTCGGGATGTCCTGGCTCGTGCCCACCTGCTCGGCGGACACGACGTCGTCGTGACGGGAGATCTCGATGAGGGCCCGGAGGGCATAGTCGGACTTCGTCGAGACACGCATGGCGCCGAGTATCCCAGAAGCCGGCGCGCGCCCCCGCGCGGTCATGCGCTCGAGACGACCGTTCCGGTGTCTCGTCGTGAGACGCGTTCGGCCTGCCCATGGTCCACCAGACGGTCGTCGAGTCCTTCTCCAGGCCGATCCATGAGCTCTCGGAGGCGGCCATGGGACGACTCGGCCCCCCGACCCGCCGGGTCGAGGGGCTCGTGATCCTGTCGTGGTGCGCGAGGGGGGATTTGAACCCCCACGCCCTTGCGGACACTGGCACCTGAAGCCAGCGCGTCTACCATTCCGCCACTCGCGCACGGTCCGCGAAGGACCGGTGGACGAGTCTAACAGCGCTGGTCGGGGCCGGATGACTCCCACCGGACGCGGACGGGGACGCCGGACGACGGTGCGCCCGATACGATCGCAGGAACGCCTGACAGCACAGTTGAATGGTCGGGCTGAACCATGAGGCTGACCTATTCGGGAAAGGGGCCGACGATGGCCGGGGTGATCCAGCGTTTCGAGCAACGGCTCGAAGGCGCGGTGACCGGTGCCTTCGCCCGCGCGTTCCGCAGTGCCGTCCAGCCCGTCGAGATCGCCGCCGCCCTCCAACGTGAGGTCGACAACTCCGCGCACATCCTGTCCCGCGAGCGGATGCTCGTCCCCAACGACTTCACCGTCGAGCTGTCGCAGTCCGACTTCGACCGCCTCTCACAGTTCAGCGACACCCTCTCGAAGGAGCTCTCCCGGCTCGTCGAGGAGCACGTCAGGGAGCAGCGCTACACCCTCGCCGGACCGCTCAGCATCGGCTTCGCCCAGAGCCCCGAGCTCGGCACCGGCCGGTTCCGGGTCCGGAGCCGCACCAACGCCTCGGTCACGCCGGTGTCCGGTCAGCGGATGACCGAGACCGCCATCCGCTCGTCCGAGGTCATCATCGAGGTCAACGGCATGAAGCACCCGCTCACACCTCCCGGTGTCGTCGTCGGGCGCGGGAACAACGCCGAGCTGCGGATCGACGACCCCGGCATCTCGCGCCGGCATGCCCAGATCTCGCTTTCCGAGGCCGACGGTGGCACGGTCGTCACCGTGTCCGACCTCGGCTCCACGAACGGCGTGATCCTCAACGGCCAGCGGGTCGACAACGCCTCCAGGGTCACCGACGGCTCGGAGATTCGGCTCGGCAACACTGTCATCGTCATCCGCATCACTCCCCACGCGACTCCCGACCAACACAGCGAGGGTTCCTGAATGTCCGAGCTCACGCTCACCCTGATCAAGCTCGGCTTCCTGGCCGTGCTGTGGCTCTTCGTGCTGTCCGCCGTCTCGGTCATCCGGTCCGACGTCTTCGGCACCAAGGCGCCGGCGGCCGCACCGCGACCGAAGGCGAAGCCCAAGGACAAGGGCCGCGACAAGCCCCAGCCCAAGTCCCGCAAGCCCGCCCGTGGCATCCCGACCAAGCTCCAGGTCGTGTCGGGGCCCAACGCGGGTCAGTCCGTTCCGCTCAGCGACCAGCCGATCCTGCTCGGACGCGGCACCGATGCCGCCATCCGGCTCGACGACGACTACGTGTCCACGCGGCACGCCCGATTCGCCACGAACGGCGAGCAGTGGTTCGTCGAGGACGTCGGGTCCACGAACGGCACGTACCTCGGCAGCGAGCGCATCACCAGCCCGGTTCCCGTCGGGCTGGGCATCCAGGTGCGGCTCGGCAAGACCATCGTCGAGCTGCGGAAGTGACCGATGCCTTCCCTGAGCCTTCGTTACGTCGCCCTGACCGACACCGGCCTGCGCCGCAGCAGCAACCAGGACTCCGGCTACGCCAGTAGCCGCCTGATCGCCATCGCCGACGGCATGGGTGGCGCCGCAGCGGGCGACCTCGCCTCGGCCGAGACGATGAACATCGTCCGCCAGCTCGACCGCGATCTCGACGACGTCGACCCCCTCACCGCCCTCGGTGAGGCGGTGCGCACGGCCAACCGCCACCTGGGTGAGCTCGTGTCCGCCGACCCCGCCGTCGAAGGCATGGGTACGACGCTCGAGGCGATGCTCTGGGACGGCCAGCGATTTGCCACCGCCCACATCGGCGACTCGCGCGCCTACCTCCTGAGGGACGGCACGCTCACGCAGCTCAGCACCGACCACACGTTCGTGCAGAGCCTCGTCGACGAGGGCAAGCTCACCCCGGACGAGGCCCGCGGTCACCCGCATCGGTCACTGCTGCTGCGGGTCCTGCTGGGCCGCGACGACAACGAGCCCGACCTCGACCACCTCGAGGGGCAGCTCGGCGACCGCTACCTGTTGTGCAGCGACGGACTCACCGACATGGTCGACGACGCCGACATCGCCCGAGCCCTCGGCGCCGAGACCATCGACATGGCGGCCACCGAGCTCGTGCGGCTGGCCCTCGAGGGTGGTGGGTTCGACAACGTCACCGTGGTCATCGGCGAGCTCGTCGACTCGAGCGAGGAGCCCGACTCACACCTGTCGTCGTCGGACGGGCAGCCTCAGCTCGTCGGAGCAGCCGCCGGCGGGCCACGTCCCCGCACCGGACACTCTGCCGGTCATGATGGGGCCGGTCAGGGCGACGGCCCGGTGGCCGTCGACCCGGAGGAGCTGCGCTACGCACCGCGGCCGCCCGGCCGGTGGCGATGGATCAGGCGCGCCACCGCGGTCGGCGCCGTCGTCGTGATCCTCGCCGTCGGAGCCATCGTCGGGTACCGGTGGACCCAGGACCAGTACTTCGTCGCGGCGCACCAAGGGCACGTCACCGTCTATCGCGGCGTCATGGCCGACATCCCGGGCATCTCGCTGCAGCACGTCGAGGAGATCACCGACATCTCGATGAACTCCCTGCCGGAGTTCCGCCGCCAGCAGGTCGATGCCGGGATCGAGGCATCGAGCCGGGCCGACGCCGAGCGCATCGTCACCGAGCTGAACGACTCCGTGCCCGAACCCACTCCGTCGCCGTCGCCGTCCGATGACAAGAAGGACGAGAAGGCCAAGGCATGAGCAGCCAGCCCACCTGGGTGCCCCGCAAGCGTCGTGGTGCCGAGTTCTTCCTCACCATCCTCGCGGTGCTCATCGGCATCGCGGCCTACTGCGCCGTCGGCCTCGGTACCAAGGGCACCATCCCGGCCGGCGTGATCAAGCTCGCCGCCGCCCTGATCGCGTTCGCCGTCATCGCCCACCTCGTGGTGCGGCGGGTGGCCCCGTACGCCGACCCTGTGCTGCTGCCGCTGGTCATCTGCCTCAACGGCCTCGGCCTGGCGATGATCTACCGCCTCGACCTCGGTCGCACCCAGCTCGACGCGAACCGGGCGGAGTTCGCCAACTCACAGCTCATCTGGACAGTCATCGGCATCGCGTCGTTCGCCGGCGTCCTGTTCGCCGTGCGCGACCACCGCCGGCTCCAGACGCTCACCTACACGTTCGGGTTCGCCGCCATCGCGCTGCTGATCCTCCCGCTGCTGCCGGTCATCGGCCGCACCATCAACGGCGCGCGCATCTGGATCAACCTCGGACCGTTCAGCTTCCAGCCCGGTGAGGCGGCCAAGATCTGCCTCGCGATCTTCTTCGCCGGCTACCTGGTGGTCAAGCGCGACGCCCTCGCCCTGGCCGGTCGACGCTTCGCCGGCATCGACCTCCCCCGCGGGCGCGACCTCGGACCCATCCTGGCCGGCTGGCTGGTGAGCGTCGCGATCCTCGTGTTCCAGCGCGACCTCGGGTCGTCCCTGCTGTTCTTCGGGCTGTTCGTGGTCATGCTCTACGTCGCCACCGAGCGTCCCGGCTGGCTGCTGGTCGGCGGCGTCCTGTTCGCCGGTGGTGCGTGGTTCGGCTACCTGGCCTTCGGGCACGTGCGCGTGCGCTTCGACGCATGGCTCGCCCCGTTCGCCGATCCCGACCGCAACGGGCAGATCATCAACGGCCTGTTCGGCCTGGCCCACGGCGGCATCCTCGGACGAGGGTGGGGGCTCGGCAGTCCGCAGCTGACCCCGTTCTCCTTCTCCGACTTCATCGCGGCCTCGATGGGCGAGGAGCTCGGCCTCACCGGGCTGATGGCGATCCTGCTCATCTACGGGCTCATCGTCGAGCGGGGCCTACGCATCGCGCTCACCTGCCGCGACGCGTTCGGCAAGCTGCTCGCCGCCGGCCTCGCCTTCTCGTTCGCGCTGCAGGTGTTCGTCGTGGTCGGCGGCGTCACCCGTCTCATCCCGCTCACGGGCCTCACCACCCCGTTCATGGCCCAGGGCGGGTCGTCGGTCGTCATGAACTGGGCGATCATCGCCCTCCTGCTGCGCATCAGCGACCAGACGCGACGCCCCGCGCCCGAGATCTCCACGTTCGATCGTGACGAGGAGACCCAGGTGGTGAAGCTGACGTGAACCGGCCGATCCGCTACCTCGCCATCGCCTGCATGGTGATGTTCGTGGCCCTGCTCGCGAACATCAACTACGTCCAGTTCGTCCAGGCCGACAGCCTCAACGCCAAGAACGGCAACAAGCGCGTCATCAACGAGGAGTTCTCCCGCGACCGCGGAGCGATCCTCGTCGGCGAGGACCCCGTCGCCGAGAGCGTCGCTAGTGACGACGAGTTCAAGTTCCAGCGCCGCTACACCGCCGCCAAGCTGTACGCGCCGGTCACCGGCTACTTCTCCTACGTGTTCGGGCGCGGTGCGCTCGAGAACTCCCAGAACCGCGTCCTCTCCGGCAGCGACAACCGCTTGTTCGTCAACCGGGTCGTCGACCTGCTGTCGAACAAGCAGCCCAAGGGCGGGAGCGTCGAGACGACGCTCAACGCCCGCGCCCAGAAGGTCGCGGCCAGCGGACTCGAGGCGCTCGGCAAGGACACCAAGGGTGCCGTCGTGGCGCTCGACCCGAGTACCGGCGCGATCCTGGCCATGGTCACGCAGCCGTCGTACAACCCCAACGTCCTGGCCAGCCACAACTTCTCCGAGGTCGCGGACGACTGGCGCCGCCTGATCGGCGACAAGGACCAGCCGATGCTCAACCGCGGCACGCAGCAGATCCTGCCGCCCGGCTCCACGTTCAAGCTGGTCACCGCCGCAGCCGCTCTGGAGAACCTCGACATCAAGCCCGGCGACGACGTCAAGGCCGGCAGCAGCCTCTCGTTCCCCGGCATCTCCTACAAGCTCACCAACCTCGACCGCGGCAACTGCGGCGGCGCCAGGATCACGTTCGAGCGGGCCCTCAACATCTCCTGCAACGTCAGCTTCGGCTGGCTGGCCGGCAAGATCGGCCAGGACGACCTGGCCGCCCAGGCCCGCAAGTTCGGCTTCGGCTCCGACACGCTGGCCGGCCTCGCCTCGAACCCGAGCCGCTTCACCTCCGAGGGCACCGACCTCGAGGCACCCCAGCTCGCGCAGTCCGGCATCGGACAGTTCGAGGTGGCCGCGACGCCGCTGCAGATGGCGATGGTCGCCGGCGGCATCGGCAACGGCGGTGACGTGATGCGGCCCTACATCGTGAAGACCCTGCGCGCCCCCAACCTGCGCGTCCTCGACGAGACCAAGCCGGAGCGACTGAGCCAGGCCATGAGCTCGTCCAACGCCGCCCAGCTCACGTCGATGCTGGTCAGCACCGCCGAGCGCGGCACGGCGACCTCGGGTCGCATCCCGGGCGTCGAGGTCGGCGGCAAGACCGGCACCGCCCAGTCCACCGCTGACCGTCCGCCCTACGCCTGGTTCGTCGCGATGGCACCGGCGAGCAACCCCAAGGTCGCCGTCGCCGTCGTCGTCGAGTCGAGCAACACCGCTCGCAGCGAGATCGCGGGTGGTCGACTGTCCGGCCCGATCGCCCGATCTGTCATGGAGGCAGTGCTGGGCAAATGACCTGACCGACGACACCGAGCCGACCACGACTCAACCCTCTGGGAGACTGACATCATGACCGAAGGCGATCAGACCATCCGCCTGGGCGACCGCTACGAGCTCGGCGGTCTGCTGGGCCGCGGAGGCATGGCAGACGTCCGCATCGGCCAAGACCTGCGCCTCGGGCGCACCGTGGCCATCAAGCAGCTGCGGCCAGACCTCTCCGCCGACGACACGTTCCAGGCCAGGTTCCGCCGCGAGGCGCAGTCGTCGGCCGCCCTCAACCACCCGTCGATCGTCGCGGTCTACGACACCGGCGACGCCTTGGACGTCCACGGCAACCACATCCCGTACATCGTCATGGAGTACGTGGAGGGCCAGACGCTGCGCGAGATCATGCACGACGACGAGCGCAAGATCCTCCCGGAGCGCGCGCTGTCCATCACCGCCGACGTGCTCAGTGCCCTCGACTACAGCCACCGCAGCGGCATCATCCACCGCGACATCAAGCCGGCCAACGTCATGCTGACGCCCGCGGGTCAGGTCAAGGTCATGGACTTCGGCATCGCCCGCGCCATCGCCGACTCCTCATCGGCCATGACCGCGACCGCCGCCGTCATCGGCACGGCGCAGTACCTCTCTCCAGAGCAGGCCCGCGGCGAGACCGTCGACGCCCGCTCCGACATCTACTCCACCGGCTGCCTGCTCTACGAGCTGCTCACCGGTCGCCCGCCGTTCGTGGGCGAGAGCCCCGTCTCGGTGGCCTATCAGCACGTGCGCGAGGAGGCCCGGCCGCCGTCGCAGCTCAACCCCGACGTCAGCAGCACGGTCGACAACATCGTCGCGAAGGCGCTGGCCAAGCGCACCGACGACCGCTACCAGAGCGCCGCCGACATGAAGGCCGACATCGAGCGGGCCATCGCCGGACTCGAGGTCGGCGCTCCCACCAGCGGCACCCGGGCCATGACCAACACCGCCGTCGGCGCACTGGCCGGACTCGGCGGCGGCCTCGGTGCCACGCAGGTCGGCGGTCGCCGCGTGGCCACCGATCGCGACGAGGAGGAGCCGCCCGAGGATGACGACGACCGTCGCAAGTGGTGGCTGTACGCCATTCTTGGCGTCCTCCTGCTCGGCGCCTTGGCGTTCGGCATCTACCAGCTCACGCAGCCGTCCGACACCACCCAGGTCGCGGTCACCGACGTCGTGGGCAAGGACTTCGACACGGCACAACGGGCGCTCGAGAACGACGGCTTCACGGTCGCCGACCCTGTCCAGGAGACCAGTGAGGACGTGCCGAAGGGAGAAGTCATCTCCCAGAATCCCGAGGCCGGCACCGACGCCGACAAGGGGTCGGAAGTCGAGCTCACCGTCTCCAGCGGCCCCGACCAGGTCACGATCCCGCAGCTGAACGGATTCAAGTACAGCGAGGCCAGAGACCTCCTCGAGAGCGACAAGTACGGCCTGACCGTCAAGAAGACCGAGCAGGACAGCTCGGCTCCCGAGAACGAGGTCATCAACAGCAACCCGCCCGGCGGCACGGCCGTCGACAAGGGCTCCACGGTCACGCTGCTGGTCTCGAAGGGCCAGGCCACCGTTCCGAACGTCGTCGGCATGGACGAGAACGACGCCAAGAGCGCCCTGCAGGACGCCGGGTTGAAGGCCTCGGTCAACGAGCAGGCGGGGCCGCAGCCCGAGGGACAGGTCACCGCACAGTCGGTGCCCCAGGGTCAGCAGCGCCCGCGTGGCTCCACGATCGAGATCACCGTGTCCACCGGCCCGGGTGACGGTGACGGCAACATCGTCGACGGCAACACCAACGAGGGCGGCACCGACACCGGAGGCGGCTAGGCCTGGCTCACGCCTCGTCGGCGGTCAGGGCGCGGGCATGGGTCAGCCCGACCGTGCCCGCGTACGCCTTCATGGCGATGTCCGAGAGTGACTCGGTCTTCAGGCCGAGCTGGTACTGCTCGACGTAGTCGCGGTAGATGACCACCTCGGGCGACTGGTCGAGGGCAGTGTCGAGCTGCGCCGGTTCGCCGATCGCCTCGATGACGTAGGGCGGGGAGTACGGAACCCCGTCGAGCACCACGGTGTTGCCGACGCACTTGATGCCGGTCGTGGAGATGAGCCGCTGCCCCTGCAGCGAGACCGCCTCGGCCCCGCCCGACCACAAGGCGTTGACGAACGCCTGGATGTCCTGCTGGTGCACCACGAGCACGTTGGGGTCGAGGCCGGGCACGTCGACGCTGCGCGGCGCATCGGTGAGCGTCACCCGGACGCCGGGACCGCGTGACGCGGTGAGCCCGCTGATGTCCTGCAGCCTGCCGAGCCGGGCAAGGAGAGAGTCGAGCGAGCCACCGGGTGCGCTCTTCGCGAGGTCGTCGATGTCCTTCTGGAGCTTGCGTGCCTCGGTGCGGCTGCGTTCGACGCGGAGGGTCCGCTCCTGCAGCAGGGACGCGACGTCGCCGCCGGCGGGACGCAGGTCGGAGCCGTCGGAGGTGACCGCGGCGGCCGCGAACAGTCCACCGGCCAGCACGCAGATGGTCAGCACTGCGAGGGGCCACCGTTGCCGGGCGTGAGAGCCCGCTGTCGCCATGCACCCCACCTCCGCAAGGTCTCGCCGACTAGGCTATCTGAGGAATCCCACCGAAAAACGCCCCGAATCGGCGGCCGATGCACGAGAGAGGTCATCGTGGCGAAGAACGCCCCGAAGAAGGTCCCGCACCAGACGCCCGGGAAGTCGAGCTCGCCCAGCACGCTGGTCGGTTGGAAGCATCCCCTGGCCGCGCTGCTGCTGCTCGTGGCGATCGGTTGGGCCGTGGCCACCGTCTTCGCCACCACCACCAACGACTTCCCGAAGATCGGCGAGGTCCCGGTGCTGTTCGGCATCGGCAAGTGGAACTACGTGATCGCCGCCGCCGTGGGCTTTGCCGCGATGTCGGTCGCCGATCGCACGCGGCCTGCGCCGGGTCCCGGCGAGCCGGGCAAGCTCGCCAACCGCTGGGCCGGACCGGCCATGGTGACCTCCGCCATCATCGGGCTGCTGTGGATCGTCGTGTTCTACGTCGTGGGCGGCACAGACACGACGATCCCCGTCTACTCCGACCTCGGGCAGTGGAACATCGTCATCGGCATGGGCTTCATCCTCGCGTCCTTCGGGTTCGCGATGAAGTGGGAATGACGCACCTGCCGGTTGTCCACCACTGTGCACACAGGTGTGGATAACTACATCGTTGTAATTCCGCTGGCCTCGCGAAATGCGGCCACGGTGCGCTCGATGTCTCGCTCGGACGTGCGCCAGGACGTGACCGACAGGCGGATCGCGGTGCGGCCGTCCCACTCGGTCCCGCTCATCCACGCCTCGCCGCTGCCTTGTACGGACGCCAGGATGCTCGCGGTGGCCGCGTCGTCAGCGAAGCGCACGAGCACCTGGTTCAGGACGACGTCGTTCAGGACCTCGCACCCCGGGAGCTCGGCCAGGTCCGCGGCCAGCTGACGGGCGTGTGCACAGGAGCGCTCGACGAGGTCGGCCACGCCGGAGCGACCGAGCTGCTTGATGGCGGCGTACACGGGGACCGCACGGGCACGACGCGAGTGCTCGGGCGTCCAGTCGATCGGCTCCCTCATCGCGTCGGCATCACGCACGTAGTACGCACCGTGAGCCGTCATCGCCTCACGGTGCGCCTCGGGATGCGCACAGAACGCGATGCCGCAGTCGTACGGGACGTTGAGCAGCTTGTGGGCGTCGGTCGCCCAGGAGTCGGCCCGCTCGTGACCGGCGACGAGGTGGCGCAGCGACGGAGCCGCAGCCGCCCACAGGCCGAAGGCGCCGTCGATGTGGAGCCAGGCACCCGTTCCCTCGACGGCGTCGGCGATCGCCGTGATGTCGTCGACGACGCCGGTGTTCACCTCTCCGGCCTGGGCGCAGACGATCGTCGGCCCGTCACACTCGCCCAGGGAGACCCGGAGCGCGGCGGGATCCATCCGGCCGTCGGGGAAGGAGTCGACCTCGCGGATCTGGGCGCGCCCGATCCCGAGGTAGCGCAGGGCGCGGCCCACGGTCGAGTGGCACATCGAGCCGACGAGCACGGTGATCGGCGGTGCTCCGGCGAGCCCGTTCTCGAGGAGGTCCCAGCCGGCCTCGGCGAGCACGTGCTGCCGCGCCGCGGCGAGGCAGGTGAAGTGGGCGGTCTGGCAGCCGGTGACGAAGGCGAACGAGGCGTCCTCCGGAATGCCGAGCAGCTCCTTCGTCCACGCGCCGGCGGTGTTCTCGACGACGAGGGCGGCCGGACCGAGAGCGACCAGTCCGAGGTTCTGGTCCCACGTCGAGACCAGCCAGTCCGCGGCCAGCGCGGCCGGAAGCGAGGCACCGACCACGAAGCCGAAGTAGCGCCCACTCTGGCTCGCGACGACTCCCGGGTCGACGTCCGCGGCGAGCTGCTCGATGACGAGCAGCGGGTCCGACGGGCCTTCGGGCAGCGGACCGTCGAGTGCCGAGCCGAGCCCGCCCAGGCTCGCGCGGGGGTACACGGGGCGCGAGTCCAGCGAGTCGAGGTGGTCCGCCGCGAGCTCGGCCGTGCGGCGGAGCAGGTCACGTTCAGTCATGTCCGGAGGATAGAACGACCCGATGTCAGGGGAGCTTGGGTCTCAGGAGAGCTGGAGCGTGCGCGCCACGACGGCGACCACGATGAACAGCCAGGTGAGGCCGAATGCTGCGACGTGGACTGCCGTGCGCCGTTCGCGCGGGGCGTAGGCGAGTGCGGCTCCCAGCAGCACGCCGGTGACGAAGCCGCCCAGGTGACCCTGCCAGCTGATGTTGCCCTGCAGGCTGATGAAGGCGTTGAGCGCCAGCAGCACGAGCAACCCGCGGACGTCCTGGCGAAGCCGGACGAGGAGCACCAGCGCCAGGCCGAACAACCCGAAGACGGCACCGGACGCACCGATCGTTGCCACCTGCGGATCGGTGAGCCAGTAGACGAAGACCGACGAGGAGATCGCCATCGTCAGGTAGGCGATGACGAACCGCGTCGTGCCCAGCGCTCGCTCCACGAACGGGCCGAAGAGATAGAGCGCGTACATGTTGAAGGCGATGTGCAGGATGCCGACGTGCAGGAACGCCGCGGTGAGGAGACGCCAGTAGTCGCCGCCCGCCACCGCGAACCCCTGCATGGCGCCCCACTGGAAGACCGAGTTGACGTTGCCCTCGGTGAGCTTCTGCAGCAGGAAGACGACGACGTTGAGACCGAGCAGGGCCATCGAGACGGCGCCCGCCCGCATCGAGATCGCGCCGCCGACGACCGTGCGCGGCGCGCGCACCGACTTGCTGCCCTCGGCGACACACTCGGGACACTGGAACCCGACCGAGGCATCGCGCATGCAGTCGGGACAGATGAGCCGTTCGCAGCGCTGGCAGCTGATGTACGCCTCACGATCGGCGTGCCGGTAGCAGCGCTGCTCGACCGCCGGGGGCTCGGTCATGTCAGGACCGTTCGATCGTGACCTTGGTGATGACCACCGGCTCGATCGGGCGGTCGAACCCGTCGGTCTTGGTCGAGCCGATCGCGTCGACCACCGCCTTGCTGTCGGCGTCGGTGACCTCGCCGAAGATCGAGTGCTTGCGGTTCAGCCAGTCGGTCGGGACGAGCGTGATGAAGAACTGCGACCCGTTCGTGCCGGGGCCGGCGTTCGCCATGGCCAGGAGGTACGGCCGGTCGAACCTGAGGTCGGGATGGAACTCGTCGTCGAACGTGTAGCCGGGTCCGCCGGTGCCGGTGCCCAGCGGGTCTCCGCCCTGGAGCATGAAGTTCGAGATGATCCGGTGGAACGTCAGGCCGTCGTAGAACGGCTGCCCGGACACCTGCCCGGTGGCAGGATCGAGCCACTCCTTGGTGCCCTCCGCGAGGCCGACGAAGTTGTCGACGGTTTTCGGTGCGTGGTCGGGGAAGAGCTGGATGACGATGTCACCCAGGGTCGTGGTGAGGGTGGCGGTGTGCGGCGCTGCCACGTCGGCGATTCCTTTCGATCGGTTTCATCCCATCGTTTCACGGCAGAGCAAGCCCGGCTCAGTGACGGGGCGGGCCCCACCGCCGGTTCGGCCGCTACCGTAGCCGCATGTCCAAGTCATCCGGGCACCCGCTCCGCCGGCTGCTCATCGTGCTGCTCGCGATCGGAGCCGTCGTGGCCGTCCGCAACGCCACGGCCGAGCGCGGCGGAAGCTACGATCCCTCCCGCGACGCATGAGTGTGACGTTCGAGCGCGACGACCATGGCGTCGCGGTGCTGACGTTCGCGGAGCCGCCCGTCAACCTGTACTCGGTCGAGATGCACGACGCGTTCGACCGGGCGCTCGACGACGTCGAGGCGGACCTGCCACGAGCCCTGCTCGTGCGCGCCGAGGGGAAGATCGTCTCCGGGGGCGTGGACGTGTCCCAATTCCACGCGCGGACGTCGAAGGCCGACACCAAGGCGCTCTACGACCGGATGCTCGAGCTGCCGGAGCGGATCGCGGCGCTGGACGTCCCCACCTTCTTCGCGGCCCACGCGCTCACCCTCACCTGGGCGTTTGAGGTGGCGCTCGCATGCGACATCCTGCTCGCCGCCGAGAAGGCGAAGTTCGGGCTCGTCGAACGGGTCATCGGCCTGACCCCGACGATGGGCGGCACGCAGCGGCTCGCGAGCCGGGCCGGCGTCGCCCGCGCCAAGGAGCTCGTGTTCACCGGTGAGCTCTACGACGCCGCGACGCTGGAGCGCTGGAACGTCGTCAACCGGGTTCTCCCCGATGACGGGTTCGACGACGCTGTCACGGAGATCGTGCACCAGGTCGCCATCGGGCCGACCATCGCTTTCGGAGCGGCCAAGCAGATCCTGCGTCACCTCGAGTCCGGAGGACTCCGCGAGTCGCTCGATCACACCACGGCCATCGCGTCCGAGCTGTTCGACACCGACGACCTCCAGCGCGGCATGGAGTCGTTCCTCGCCGACGGCCCCGGCAAGGCCACCTTCAACGGTCGCTAGCGCGTCTCGGGGTGCTCCGCGTGCACGGCGGCGGTGGCGCGATGCTCCGCCCAGAAGCTGAGGATCGGGACCGTTCCGGCCACGAGCGTCGTGATGGTGAACGGGATCGTCCAGCGAGCCGCGCGCGACAGCAACGCTGCCATCACCAGGAAGATCATGTAGAGCAGGCCGTGCACCTGGTCGATGACGGTGATGAGGGTGGCGTGCCGGTTGAACCACGACGTCTCGTCGGTTGCCAGCTGGGCGAAGAACATCGCGAACACGACGATGACGAAGCACCCGACGATGTAGGCCATGACGCGGTAACGCAGCAGAGCGGCAGACACGGCGTCAGGCTACCGGCGCGTCGAAATCCGATTCCGCCTCGGCCTCGGCTCTGCGCATCGCGACGTTCTCGGTGGCCATCCGCCACCACATGAACAGGGCGAAGGCGGCGAACACCCACCACTGGAAGGCATACGCGAGGTTGCGGAGTCCGACACTCCAGGACACGTCGGGATCGGGCAGGGCGGCGGGCGTGAGATCGCCGGTCACGGAGGCCGATGTCGCGATCGCGTAGCCGGAGTAGAGGTCACCCTGGACGACGTTGGTCAGGGCCGGGATCGAGAGGGTGCCGATCGTCCGGGCTCCGCTGTCGAAAGGTTCGCCGCTCCCCTCGCCGGGCTGGAGCACGGCGTCGAAGGTCAGGTCGCCGTCGGGCACCGCCGGGAGCCGGCCGACCCGGGGAGCCCATCCACGCACGACCATGAGCGAGGCGCTGCTGCCCGCGACGCGGACCGGGGCGACGAGCCATGCGCCGCGCTTCCCGTCGAGCTCGCGGCCGGTGACCCACACCTGTTCCGTGGCGGCGGCGAATCGGCCCTCCACTCGAACCGGCCTCCGGTCGAGCCGGCCCTCGAACGGCTCGTCCGCACCCCACAGGCCGACCAGGTCGACCCGCGGCACGCTGCCCCGGTCGGCGCGCTCGTGGTCCTGACGCGAGTCGTAGACGCCGAGCTGCCACAACCCCATGACGACGCAGAACGCGATGGCCACGACGGCGAAGACATGCAGCCCGATCAGTCCGGGCCGGAACCACGGTCGAAGGTCGGTCACACGGTGAACGGCGTGACGTCCGGGTAGAGCGGGAACCGCTCGGCCAGGACTCCGGCCCGCTTGCGCAGGCCGTCGATGTCGACGTCGCCCGGCTTGAGCGCCTCCACGATGATGTCGGCGACCTCGCGGAACTCGTCGTCACCGAAGCCGCGCGTCGCCAGCGCCGGGGTGCCGATGCGCAGCCCGGAGGTGACCATCGGCGGACGCGGGTCGTTGGGCACCGCGTTGCGGTTGACCGTGATGCCGACCTCGTCGAGGCGGTCCTCGGCCTGCTTGCCGTCGAGCTCGCTCTCCCGCAGGTCGACGAGCACGAGGTGGACGTCGGTGCCGCCGCTGACCACCTGGATCCCGGCGGCGCGAGCGTCGTCGGCGAGCATCCGGTCGGCGAGGATGCGGGCGCCGTCGAGCGTGCGCTGCTGCCGCTCCTTGAACTCGGGCTCGAGCGCCATCTTGAACGCGACCGCCTTGGCCGCGATGACGTGCTCGAGCGGACCACCCTGCTGGCCCGGGAAGACCGCCGACCGCATCTTCTTGGCGACCTCTTCGTCGTTGGTGAGGATCGCGCCGCCGCGGGGGCCGCCGAGCGTCTTGTGCGTCGTGGTGGTGACGATGTGGGCGTGCGGCAGCGGGCTCGGGTGCAGGCCCGCAGCCACCAGGCCCGCGAAGTGCGCCATGTCGACGAACAGTGATGCGCCGACGTCGTCGGCGATCTCGCGGAACCTGGCGAAGTCGAGCTGGCGCGGGTAGGCCGACCACCCGGCGAGGATGATCCGTGGCTGGTGCTCCCGGGCCAGACCCGCGAGCTCGTCCATGTCGACGTAGCCCCGGTCGTCGACCTTGTAGGGGATCACGTTGTAGAGGCGTCCGGAGAAGTTGAGCTTCATGCCGTGGGTCAGGTGTCCGCCGTTGGCGAGGTCGAGGCCGAGCACGGTGTCACCGGCGGAGGCGAGCGCGTGGTACGCCGCCGCGTTGGCGGTCGCACCGGAGTGCGGCTGGACGTTGGCGTACTCGGCGTCGAACAGCTGCTTCAGTCGTTCGATCGCGATCGTCTCGACCTCGTCGACGACCTCGCAGCCGCCGTAGTACCGCTTGCCCGGGTAGCCCTCGGCGTACTTGTTCGTGAGGACGCTGCCCATGGCCTCGAGCGAGGCGACCGGCGCGAAGTTCTCCGAGGCGATCATCTCGAGGGTCGTCTGCTGACGGTTCAGCTCGGCATCGAGGAGGCGCGCGATGTCCGGGTCGAAGGCGCCGAGGTGCTGGTTGTGATCCATCCCGCAAGGGTAATCGAGGGCGGTGGCGCTTCGACAGCGCGCTGGGCGTCACCGAATCGCAATCTTCGAGGCCCGATTGCGACCTGCTGGTTGGTATAGCGTGCCAAGGGTTGTGTCCGGCCTGCGGCCACAGCGTTGATGTGCGAGTCCGCCTGCGAGCTCGCCCGTTGGGGAGGAAAACCATGAAGAACTTCCGACGAGGAACATCTGTCCTCGCCGCCACGGCGGTCATCGCCATCGCACTCGCCGGCTGTGGTGCCGGCAAGAGCGACAGCGGTTCCGGGAACGCCCTCATCGTCGGCACCACCGACAAGGTCGTCTCCATCGATCCCGCCGGCTCGTACGACAACGGCTCGCTCAATGTGCAGACACAGGTCTACCAATACGTGCTCAACTTCAAGGTTGGCAGTACCGAGCCCACGTCGGATGCCGCGGAGAAGTGCGACTTCACCAAGCCCGACGAGTACACCTGCACGATGAAGCCCGGCCTGAAGTTCGCCAACGGCCACGACCTCACCGCTTCCGACGTCGCGTTCTCCTACAAGCGCATCGTCAAGATCGCCGACCCCAGCGGTCCGGCCACCCTGCTCGGCGGCATGGAGTCGGTCGACGCCCCCGACGACAAGACCGTGGTCTTCAAGCTCAAGGGCAAGAACGACCAGACGTTCGCGCAGATCATGATCACGTCGGCCGGCCCGATCGTCGACGAGGAGACCTACCCCGCCGACAAGAAGCTCGACGACGAGGCCGCGGTCAAGGCCAACGGGTTCTCCGGTCCGTACACGATCGGCAAGTACGACAAGAACCAGCTCGCCGAGTTCAAGGCCAACCCCGACTACGACGGCACGTACGGCAAGGCCAAGGAAAAGGCCGTGACCATGAAGTACTACGCCAAGGCCGAGAACCTCAAGCTCGACATCGAGAATGGCGACATCGACGTCGCGTTCCGCTCGCTCACCCCCACCGACATCGCCGACCTCGACAAGGCTGACGGCCTCAAGGTCTACACCGGTGCCGGCGGCGAGCTGCGGTACATCGTGTTCAACCTCAAGACGATGCCGGGCGACAACAAGGAGCAGAAGCTCGCGATCCGCAAGGCCATGGCCTCGTCGATCGACCGAGAGCCCCTGTCGACCGACGTCTACAAGAAGACGTACACGCCGGCGTTCTCGATGGTTCCGCAAGGCCAGAAGGGCGCGACCGAGCCGTTCAAGGACATGTACGGCGCCACGCCCGACAAGGCCAAGGCCGAGAAGTTCCTCACCGACGCGGGCGTCAAGACCCCCGTCACGATCAAGCTGCAGTACAACCCCGACCACTACGGATCGAACTCCGACCAGGAGTACAACGAGGTCAAGCGGCAGCTCGAGGACTCAGGCCTGTTCAAGGTCGACCTGCAGTCGACGGAGTGGACGACGTACCAGGAAGACTCCAAGGCTGACGCCTACCCGGTGTTCCAGCTCGGCTGGTTCCCGGACTTCCCGGACCCCGACAACTACCTGTCGCCGTTCCTGTCCGAGGGCCCCGGCAACTTCACCAACTCGCACTACAACGACCCGAAGGAGGGTCTGGAGGATCCCACGATGACGAAGCTGCTCAACGAGCAGCGCACCGAGCCGGACGAGAACGCACGAGTCGCGAAGCTCGCAGAGATCCAGCAGCGACTGGCGGACCAGGTTCCGTTCCTGCCGCTGTTGTCCGGCGCACAGGTGGCGGTCGCTCGAGACGGCGTCACGGGTGCCGACAAGACGCTCGACCCGTCGTTCAAGTTCCGGTTCACCTCGCTGTCGAAGAAGTGACCGAAACCAGGTTCGAGTAGTTGGTGGGGCGGACTCAGTGAAAAACTGGGTCCGCCCCTTCCAGTTGTCCACGCACCCGACGACCCAGAGGTACTAGATGGCCACCACCGACAGCATCGTCGCGCCGGCCGAGCCGCCGCCCGAATCCTCTGCCAAGCGTTCCGGCGGGCTCAGCCCCCTCACCCGGTACCTGCTGGTGCGGCTCGCGCTCATCATCCCGATGCTGTGGATCCTCGTCACGATGGTGTTCGTGCTGATGCGGGTCATCGGCGATCCCATCTCGTCGGCGCTCGGTGGGCGCCTGAGTGCCGAGCAGATCGCCGAGCGCAAGGCGGCGGCCGGACTCGACCGGCCCATCCTGACGCAGTACTGGGAGTACATGAGCGGCCTGCTCCACGGAGACTTCGGCCGCACCCTCACCGACAACCGCTCGGTCGCCGAGATCCTCGTGACGAACGGTGCCGCCACCCTCGAGCTCTCCTTCTGGGCCCTGCTGGTCGCGTTCTCCGTCGGCATCCCGCTGGGTCGCCTCGCCGCTCGGTACCGCGACCAGTTCCCCGACGTCGTGCTCCGGCTCTTCGCGATCCTCGTGTACGCCGCTCCGGTCTTCTTCGTCGGCCTGCTGCTCAAGCTCGCGTTCACGCCCTTCGGATGGCCGTCGTCCGGCCGAGCCTCCACCAGCGCGGAGCTGGCCATCGACGACGTCCATCCCCACACGGGCATCATGATCATCGACGCCATCCTCTACGGCGACACCGGCTACATCCTCGACGTGCTGCAGCACGCGGTGCTTCCCGCGATCGCGCTGGGCCTGCTGACGGGCGGCGTCTTCCTCCGCCTCGTTCGCGTCAACCTCCTGCAGACGCTGCGCATGGACTACGTGACGGCAGCCAGGGCCCGTGGCGTGGCCGAACGCCGGGTGATGAACCGGCATGCGTTCCGCAACGCGCTCGTACCGGTGGTCACGGTGATGGGCCTGCAGATCGCCCTGCTGCTCGGTGGCGCGATCCTCACCGAGACGACCTTCGAGTGGAAAGGGCTCGGCTACCAGCTCGCCGAGTACCTCATCCGACGCGACTTCCTGGCCGTCCAGGGCATCGTCACCCTGATCGCCCTGATCGTGTGTGCGGCGAGCTTCCTGATCGACGTCATCGTGGCGTTCGTCGACCCCCGAGTGAGGTTCTGATGCTGTCGACGTTGCGTTCCAGCCACGGCCTCCAGCGGTTCATGCTGCTGCTTGGCGTCGGCATCGTCGTCGCGTTCCTGCTCATCGCGGTGTTCGCGCCGTTCCTCGCTCCCTACGACTTCAATGCCGACCGATCCGGCGGCGTCCGCTTCGGCAACCAGGAGGCGCCCTCGGCCGCCCACTGGTTCGGCACCACGGTCGGCGGCACCGACGTGCTGTCGCGCGTCATCTTCGGCACCCGCACCGCGGTCGAGGTCATCCTCCTCGCGGTCGTCCTCTCCGGGATCATCGGCGTTCCACTCGGCCTGGTGTCCGGTTACATCTCCGGGTGGGTCGACCGCGTGCTCGTCCTGATCATGGACGCGCTCTACTCGTTCCCGTCGCTGCTTCTCGCCATCGTCGTCTCGATCGTGCTCTCGGGCGGCAACAGCGGGGCGTTCGGCGGCATCATGGCCGCGGCGATATCGATCACGGTGGTCTTCATCCCGCAGTACTTCCGCCTGATCCGCAACGCCACGATCGCCGTCAAGGTCGAGCCCTACGTGGACGCCGCGCGGGTGGTGGGTGCCCGCACGCCGCGCATCCTGTTCAAGCACATCTTCTCCAACGTCACGTCGTCGCTGCCGGTCATCGCCACGCTCAACGCGTCCGAGGCGATCCTGACCCTGGCCGGGCTCGGCTTCCTCGGCTTCGGCATCGAGCCGTCGTCGGCGGCGGAGTGGGGCTACGACCTCAACAAGGCGCTCCCCGATGCCTCGTCCGGCATCTGGTGGACGGGCGTGTTCCCGGGCACCGCGATCGTGCTGATCGTGCTGGGCTCGACGCTGATCGGCGAGAGCCTCAACGACATCCTCAATCCTCTGCTGCGCACCCGCGGCGGGGTCACCACGACGGCCGACGAGAAGGAGATCGAGTCCGAGTTCGCCGAGCTGGAGGCCGACGCGGATTCGGCAGCAGCACCGCAGCGGGACAGCTCGCCCGCGCTGGACGAGAAGCGGCGCGTCGCGACCCTGAGCCTGCGCGACCTGACGGTCGACTTCAGCACCGACGCCGGCACGGTCCACGCCGTGCGAGGCATCAGCTTCGACGTCGCACCCGGCGAGGTCGTGGCAGTCGTGGGCGAGTCGGGGTCGGGCAAGTCGGTCAGCTCGCGAGCCATGCTCGGGCTCCTGCCGTCGACGGCCGCGGTCACCGGCTCGGCGCAGCTGCGCGACACGGAGCTGCTCGGCAAGTCCGCCAACGAGCTGCGGCCGATCCGCGGCGACCAGGTGTCGATGGTGTTCCAGGAGCCCTCCACCGCGCTCAACCCGGTGTACACCGTCGGCTGGCAGATCATCGAAGGACTGCGTGCCCACTCGGACATCTCGAAGAAGGACGCCCGGAAGCGGGCGATCGAGCTGCTCGAGATGGTTGGGCTCCCCGATCCGGAGCATCGCGTCGACTACTACCCGCACCAGCTCTCGGGCGGCCAGAAGCAGCGGGTCGTCATCGCCATGGCGATCTCGTGCGATCCCGACGTCATCATCGCCGACGAGCCCACCACGGCCCTCGACGTCACGGTGCAGGCCGCGATCCTCGAGCTGCTGCTCGAGCTCCGCGACCGCCTGGGCACCGCGATCATCCTGATCACCCACAACATGGGCGTGGTCGCCGACATGGCCGACCGGGTCGTGGTGATGTACCGCGGCACGATCGTCGAGGAGGCGCCCGCCGGGCAGCTGTTCTCCGCTCCTCGCCACCCATACACCAAGCTGCTGCTCGACGCCGTCCCGCACCTCGGTCAGGAGAACGGGCCCCAGCCGGTCGGCGACGAGCCAGAGGTCGTGCTGTCCGTCGACGATCTCGTCGTCGAGTTCGCGGGTCGACTCGGGCAGCCGTCGTTCCGCGCCGTCGACCACGTGTCGCTCGAGGTACGACGCGGTGAGGTGCTCGGTCTCGTCGGTGAGTCCGGCTCTGGCAAGACCACCGTCGGTCGCGCCACCGTCGGCCTGCAGCAGCCCACCAGCGGGTCCATCACTGTTTCCGGCACGACCATCTCCGGCCTGAGCGAGGCGAAGCTCCGTCCGCACCGCGCCCACTTCGGCTTCGTGTTCCAGGACCCTGCGGCGTCGCTCAACCCGCGCATGTCGATCAGCGACTGCATCGGCGAGCCCTTCCACGTCCAGACGGACATGAAGGACCGCGAGATCGACGCGAAGGTCGCCGAGCTGCTCGACAGCGTCGAGCTCTCTGCGGGCTACTCCGGCCGCTTCCCGCACGAGCTCTCCGGTGGACAGCGTCAGCGGGTCAGCCTGGCCCGCGCGCTCGCGCTCGACCCCGACCTGCTGATCGCCGACGAACCGACGTCGGCGCTCGACGTCTCGGTGCAGGCGAGGGTGCTCGAGCTGTTCACCGAGCTGCAGCACCGCCTGAAGTTCGCCTGCCTGTTCATCAGCCACGACCTCGCCGTCGTCGACTCGCTCGCCAACCGCGTCGCGGTGATGCAGAACGGCAAGCTCGTGGAGATCGGGCCGCGCGAGCAGGTGCTCGGCTCGCCACGCGAGGAGTACACCCAGCGCCTCATCGCCGCCGTGCCCGTTCCGGACCCGGAGGAACAGCGCCGTCGCCGCGAGGAGCGCGGACACCTGCTCACCGACGTGAGCTGATCGCCACTGGCGCGGCGCCCGGAAATGGAACAATGACCGCCATGGTCCATGCCCTGGTGGTCGAAGACGAAGTCGGGCTCGCGCAGTCGTTGGAACACGGCCTGCACAAGCACGGCTTCACCGTGACCACGACACACGACGGCTTCTCCGGGTACCGGATCGCGAAGGAGTCCGAGCTCGACCTCATCGTGCTCGACTGGATGCTGCCGGGCATGTCCGGCGTCGAGATGTGCCAGCGGCTCCGAGCCGAGGACGTCACGGTGCCGATCCTGGTCCTCACCGCCAAGGACGGGACGGCGGACGAGACCGACGCTCTGGAGGCCGGCGCGGACGACTTTCTGCGCAAGCCGTTCTCGTTCTCGGTCCTGCTCGCGCGGTGCGACGCCCTGCTCCGGCGCGGGAGGAACTCCGACGGGTGGTCCGAGCTGATCGTCGGCGATCTGGTGCTCGATCCACGGCGCCGGGTGGCCAGGCGCGGTCACGAGCAGATCGAGCTCAGCCGTCGCGAGGCGGCCCTCCTCGAGTACTTCATGCGCTCCCCCGGCAAGACGCTGTCGAAGGAGGAGCTCCTGCGGGAGGTGTGGGGTGACCCGGACGCCCGCGACACCAACGTCGTCGAGGTGTACGTCGGCTACCTGCGCAAGAAGCTCGACACCCCGTTCAGCCTGGCCGCCAACATGTTCAGCACCGTACGAGGCAAGGGCTATCGCCTGGAGGCTCCGTGACGGACGGGCCGGCCTCCCGCTGGTACCAGCGGGCGTCGTTGCGCACCCGCATGATGTTGACGGCGGCCATCGCGGTCGCCGTCGTCCTCTCCGTGGGCGGCTACGTGGTGTTGCATCTGATGCAGGGCGAGCTGATGGAGACCGCCCAGGACGACGGACTCGTCGAGGCCGAGCGGGTCGCCACCCTGGCGCAGCGCGGGGCCCTGCCGACCGAGCTCCCGAGAGCCGGAGACCTGTCGACCGCCATCCAGGTCGTACGACGCGGGGCGGTGATCAGCGGCACGCCGAACGCGGTCGAGCGCAAGCTCTTCGCGATGGAGGAGCTGAAGCCGGGTGTGGTGCAGACCAGCCAGAGGGACTCGCTGCCGATCGACGAGAACGGACCCTTCCGCATCGTCGGCCTCGGCACCAAGACACCCAGCGGCGACGCGACCGTGTACGTGGCCGTCGACGTCGAGGACATCGAGGAGTTCGTCGGCCTCGCGGCGGAGCTGGGGGCTGTCAGCCTCGGCGTGCTCGTGCTGACCCTGGCCGGGGTCTTCTGGATCGTCATCGGACGAACCCTCAAACCCGTGGCCGCGATCCAGAGCCGCGCCGACGCCATCACCGGCAGCGAGCTCCACCAGCGCGTCCCCGAACCCGTCGGTCGCGACGAGATCGCCGACCTTGCCAGGACGATCAACGCGATGCTCGGACGGCTGGAGGACAGCGCCAAGCGGCAGGAGGCCTTCGTCGGTGACGCAGCCCATGAGCTGCGCAGCCCCATCGCCAGCCTGCAGGCACGGCTGGAGACCGCCTTGGGAACGGCGGAACCCGATGACCAGCCGGTGCTGCACGACCTGCTGCGGGAGACGACGCGCATGGGCAGGTTGGTCGACCACCTGCTCCTGCTGGCCCGAAGCGACGCGGGAACCATCAGTCCGGGCCGCGTTCCCGTCGACCTGGACGACATCATTCGCGAAACCGTGCCGTCGCCTGGGGGATCTTCTGGGCCCACGACGATCGCGGTCGACACCAGTGAGGTCGAACCCGTCCAGGTGCTCGGACAGCCCGCCCTGCTCGAGCAGGTGGTGTCGAACCTGCTCGACAACGCCCGACGTTTCGCGAGCTCCAGGATCGACGTGTCCCTGCACGCCAACGGCCAGCAGGCGATCCTCACCGTGGACGACGACGGGCCGGGCATCCCCCCGGAGTTCCGCACGGAGGTGCTCGAGCGTTTCGTCCGCGTCGACGAGTCACGCGAGCGTGGTACCGGCGGCGCCGGCCTCGGCCTGGCGATCGTCTCGGAGATCGTGCACATCCATGCCGGCGAGATCGAGGTCACCGACTCCCCCGCGGGCGGCGCTCGGGTGCGCGTCCTGCTTCCCCTTGGTTGAGGTGTGGCGTGGACCCGTCTGAGACCATGGCGGTGTGAGCGCGATTGAGGCGGTGCGCGGCCGCATGGGAGCGGTGATCTTCGCGCGCATCGCCGGCGACGAGGGCCCGCAGCGACGCGATCGCATCCACTTCGCCGACGGGCCGCGGCGCTTCGGCCACGACGACCCCATCTGCGTCGTCCACGGCGACGCGTCGATGTTCGCGGGCGGCATCCGTGCCCTGCTCCTGCAGTCACTGCACCCCTTGGCGATGGCCGCCGTCGACCAGCACTCCGGCTACAAGGGCGACCCGTGGGGACGCCTCCAGCGCACCAGCACCTTCCTGGCCGAGACGACGTTCGGCACGATCGAGGACGCGGACCGTGCCGTGCGCGTCGTGCGGGCCGTCCATCGCCGCATCACCGGCACCGCGCCGGACGGACGTCCGTACGCCGCCTCCGACCCGCACCTGCTGCGCTGGGTGCACGTGGCCGAGATCGACAGCTTCCTGCGCGCCCACGACCGCTACGGCGCCACGCCGCTGGACGCCGCCGGACGCGATGAATACGTCGCCCAGTCGGCCGTGGTGGCGAGAGCGCTGGGGGCCACGGACGTGCCCGAGACCGTGGCCGAGCTGGACGAGGTCATGGCCGGCTACCGGCCCGAGCTGGCGTCGACCGAAGCCGCCCGCGAGGCGGCGCGATTCATCCTCGTGCACCCGCCGGTTCCGCTGGCGATGCGGCTGCCGTACTCGATGCTCTCGGCAGCCGGAATCGCGCTGATGCCCCGCTGGTCGCGCCGGGAGCTTCGACTCCCCTATCTCCCGGTCACCGAGGCGACCGCCGTGCGAGCCAGCGGCATCGTCATCACGAGGGCGATCCGCTGGGCCATGCGGCCCGATCGCTCCCGCGCAGGTCAGTGAGGGTCTCGAGCGACACGATCGCGGTGTATCGGCAAATATCCGGAATGCGCTAGAGAGCCGCATACGCTGCGATCGTGGACCCCATTCGTAATCCCTACGCCCCCGGCGCCGGCCAGCGCCCGCCCGAGCTGGCCGGACGCGACGAACAGCTGCTCGCCTTCGAGGTGGTGCTCGAGCGCGTCGCCAAGCGCCGCCCTGAACGATCGCTGATCCTCACGGGGCTCCGCGGTGTCGGCAAGACCGTGCTGCTCAACGCCCTGCGCTCATCGGCGGTGCGCGCGGGCTGGGGCACCGGCAAGCTCGAGGCACGCCCCGATCAGCGTCTTCGCCGACCGCTCAGCTCCGCGTTGCACACGGCCGTCCGCGAGCTCGGCCATCCGCAGGATGCTGACGTGGCCCACGTGCTCGGCGTCATCAAGTCGTTCGCCCAGCGCGATGCCGGCCCGGACGCCAAGCTGCGAGAGCGCTGGAACCCGGGCATCGACGCACCTGCCGTCCGCGGGCGGGCCGACTCCGGCGACATCGAGATCGACCTGGTCGAGCTGCTCAGCGACGTCGGCGGGCTGGCCGGCGACATCGGCAAGGGTGTCGCCATCTTCGTCGACGAGATGCAGGACCTCGGCCCCGACGACGTCTCCGCGCTCTGCGCCGCGTGCCACGAGATCAGCCAGGCGTCGTTGCCGGTCATCGTCGTGGGCGCCGGCCTGCCGCACCTGCCGTCGGTGCTCTCGGCCAGCAAGTCGTACAGCGAGCGACTGTTCCACTACCAGCGCATCGACCGGCTCGACCGCACCGCCGCCGACCGGGCCCTGAGCGCGCCCGCGAAGGAGGAGGACGCCGAGTTCACGCCCGACGCGCTCGAGGCGATGTTCGCCGCCACCGGCGGCTACCCGTACTTCATCCAGGCCTACGGCAAGGAGGTGTGGGAGCTCGCGCCGCGCAGCCCGGTCACGGCCGAAGACGTCGCGGTCGCTGCCCCAACCGCGCAGAACGAGCTGGCGGTGGGCTTCTTCGGGTCCCGCTACGACCGCGCGACCCCCGGCGAGCGCGAGTACCTGCGCGCCATGGCCGACGCCGCCGAGCAGCACGCGGGTGCCGAGACCGACGACCCGAGCGACGAGTCGGTGCCGACCGCCGCCGTCGCCGCCCTGCTCGGCCGCACGCCGCAGTCGCTGTCGACCGCCCGCGACACCTTGATGAAGAAGGGGCTCATCTACTCCGGGGAGCGTGGACGCATCGCCTTCACCGTGCCCCACTTCGGACGCTATCTTCGTGAGCAAGGATCCTGATCGGGGAGAGCCATGCCCACCACCCACACGCTCGACGTACCGGGGGCCGCCCTCGCCTACGACATCCACGGGCCGGCGCCATCCGACAGCGGGCCTCCACCGCTGATGATGATCGGCCAACCCATGGACGCCGGTGGGTTCACGACGCTCGCCTCGTACTTCCCCGAGCGCACGGTCGTCACCTACGACCCCCGGGGTCTCGGCCGCAGCACCCGCAGCGATGGCGTGAAGGAGAACGATCCCGTGCAGCAGGCTGAAGACGTCCACGGCATCATCGACGCGCTCGGCGTCGGCCCGATCGAGATGTTCGCAAGCAGTGGCGGTGCGGTGACCGCCCTCGCACTCGTCACGGCCCACCCTGACGACCTGACGACGCTGGTGGCGCACGAGCCGCCCCTGATCGACGTGCTCCCCGATGCCGCGCAGGCACGGGCGGCGCAGGACGCCTTCCAGGCGGTGTACCACGAGAAGGGCTCGGGGTCCGGGATGGCAGCGTTCATCGCGATGACCGCATGGCAGGGCGAGTTCACCGACGAGTACGCCGCCCAGCCGCCACCCGATCCGGCCCAGTTCGGCATGACCGCCGACGACGACGGGTCGCGTGACGACCCGCTCCTCTCCGGCGTCTCGAACGCCGTCACGGACTACCGCCCGGACGTCGACGCGCTGAACGCGGCGCCCACCCGTGTGGTGATCGCCGTCGGCATCGAGTCGCAGAACACGTTCACCGGACGCGCGGCGGTGGCGACGGCCGCCCTCTTGGGCCAGGAGGCCACCGTCTTCCCCAGCCACCACGGTGGATTCATGGGTGGCGAATACGGCTGGGGAGGCGAGCCCGAGGCGTTCGCGGCGAAGCTGCACGACGTCCTCGGCGACGCGCCGACCGAGTAGAGCGGCGTACTCGGCTCTACGCCCACCCGCGTACGCGGCGTGGCCGTGCGCCCTCCAGCACGGCAGGACAAGTGCCATCCCTGGCCGGACGATCGCGGCGTTCATCCCGGCGAGGGTCGGTTCATGAGCTCAACACGGGGCTCGGGAACCGAAAGAGAGCATCATGTCAACCATCACCACCGAGCGCCGACCGGATCAGGTGGCCGCTCGCACCCCATCGCCCACCACCGGGACGCCGGTCCAGCACGTCGTCCACATGGTCGCTGTCTGGCTGACGGCACACAGCATCACCGCACTCCGGATCAGCCTCGGCCTGGTGATCCTCGGGTTCGGGGCGTTGAAGTTCATCCCCGGTGCCTCTCCGGCCGAGGGCCTGGTCATGCGCACCACCGACGTCCTCACGTTGGGCCTGGTCTCCGGCACCGCCGCCGTCGTGGCCACCGCGGTGCTCGAGACGTTCATCGGGTTCACGCTGCTCACCGGGATCGGCCTGCGTGTCGGGCTCGTCGCCACGGCCGGATGGCTGGTCGGCATCATGTCGCCGGTCGTGCTGTTCCCGGCTGACATGTTCCCGGACTTCTTCCCGACCCTCGAGGCGCAGTACGTGCTCAAGGACGTCATCCTGGCGGCCGCGGCCGCGGTCGTGGCGGCGAAGGAGCTGGGCGCCCGGTACGTCCTGGATCCGGACGAGGCGTGAGCATCGCCCCACCAGCGGTCACCTCCCGTTCCCCGCGGGAGGTGGCCGCTCGAGGTGACACTGCCGGTGATGTGGGTGAGGATCGACAGGAGACATCGACAGGCACCAGGGAGTGGTTCTCGTGAAGAAGCTGTTGCTGATCGGCGCTGCCGCCGCCGGCTACGTCCTCGGCACCAAGGCCGGGCGCGAACGGTACGAGCAGATCAGGCGCCATTCGTCGAAGGTGTGGAACTCCGAGCCCGTCCAGCACGGGGTGCACGAAGCCGAGGGTGTGGCCAAGCACGCCGCCTCGGCCGCCGGCAGCAAGGTCGCCGACGCGGCGTCCACGGCCGGCTCCAGGGTCGCCGCCAAGGTCAGGAACGACGACGACCCCTCGACGTCCACGCCACCGCCGTCCAGCGCAGGTCCCGGCGTCAACTGACGATGGCCGCGGGCCTCGACGACGTGCGGCGCATCGCACTCGGGCTGCCGCGCGCCTACGAGGCGGTGGTGCGCGACCACGTCAAGTTCCGGGTCGGCAGCCTGGTGTTCGCCTCCGTCTCGCCCGACGAGTCGCTGCTCGGCTTCGGATTCCCGCGCGACGAGCGTGAGGCGCTCGTCGCCGGTGATCCCGCCACCTTCCTCATGCCCGTGGACTCCGACCTGCGCTACCAGTGGGTGCGGCTGCGTCTCGCCGAGATCGACCTCGACGAGCTCGAGGAGCTGGTCGTCGATGCCTGGCGCATGTGCGTCCCCAAGAAGGTCGCGGCCGCCTACGACGCGGAGAACCGAGCGACTGACACCCCCTGACCTGCCCCCTCACCTCACTAGAGTGGCCAGATGAGTGTCCCCGAGAGCTCTCCGCTGCTGGAACGGATCCGCGCGGCCGTCATCGGGGACGACCAGGTGATGCCGGGACCGTACGGGCCGAGGCGCGTGACCTACGCCGACTACACGGCCTCGGGCCGCAGTCTCGCGTTCATCGAGGACTTCATCCGCCACGAAGTGCTGCCTCGGTACGCCAACACGCACACCGAGGCCAGCGGCACCGGGCTCCAGACCACCCGGCTGCGCGAGGACGCCCGCCAGCTCATCCGTCACCACGTCCGTGGCGACGAGTCCACTGCGGTGATCTTCGCCGGCTCCGGCAGCACGGGCGCCATCGACCGGTTGATCGGCATCCTGGGACTCCGGCTCCCGGCCGAGCTCGACGACCGCTACGACCTGATGTCGCAGATCCCGCCCGCTGAGCGGCCGGTGGTCTTCACCGGGCCGTTCGAGCACCATTCCAACGAGCTGCCATGGCGCGAGTCGATCGCCGATGTCGTCACGATCCACGAGGACGCCGACGGGCACATCGACCAGGCCCAGCTCGTCACCGAGCTCGAGCGCTACGCCGACCGGCCGCTCAAGATCGGGTCGTTCTCGGCCGCCAGCAACGTGACCGGCATCGTCACCGACACGTTCGGCATCGCCGCACTCCTGCACAGCCACGGAGCCTTGTCGTTCTGGGACTTCGCCGCGTGCGCACCGTACGTCGGCATCCACATGACGGCACCTGACGGCGTCGACCCGCTGGCGTACAAGGACGCGATCTTCCTGTCGCCGCACAAGTTCATCGGCGGTCCCGGAACCCCCGGCGTCCTCGTCGTGCGTCGTGAGCTCGTCGCCAACCGTGTGCCGGACGTTCCCGGCGGCGGAACCGTCATGTACGTCAACCCGACCGAGCACCGCTATCTGAGTGACGCCGAGCACCGCGAGGAGGGCGGCACTCCCGCCATCGTCGAGTCGATCCGCGCCGGGCTGGTCTTCCAGCTCAAGGAAGCGGTGGGGGTCGACGTGATCGAGGCGCACGAGAACGACCTGCTGCGCCGGGCAGTGGAGTCGTGGCAGCAGGAGCCGACGATCCAGATCCTCGGCAACCTCGAGGCCCGGCGCCTCTCGATCGTGTCGTTCGTGGTTCGTGCGCCCAGCGGCGACTACCTGCATCACAACTTCGTGGTGGCTCTGCTCAACGACCTCTTCGGCATCCAGACTCGCGGCGGCTGCTCGTGCGCCGGTCCGTACGGCCACCGGCTGCTGGGCATCGACCTGGACCGCAGCCACGCGTTCGAGCGCGAGATCGCGACCGGGTGCGAGGGCATCAAGCCCGGATGGGTCCGGGTCAACTTCAACTACTTCATCGACGACGAGGTCTTCGACTACATCCTCGAGGCCGTCCGCCTCGTGGCTCGCGAAGGATGGCGCCTGCTCGGCGACTACCGCTTCGAGCCCCGGACCGGCTTGTGGCGGCACCGCGGCGGCGCGGTCGAGCCGCCCATGCGTCTCGCCGACGTGTCGTACGACGAGACCGGTGGCATGGACTACCCGCACCACGACACCACCGCTCCGGTGTCAGTGCTCGCCGACTACATGGCCGAGGCGAGGCGGATCATGGCGGCCGCCACGACACCGGACTTCACCGAGATCGGGCACCTGACGGACGACTTCGACCAGCTCCGCTGGTTCGAGCTGCCCGCCAGCACCCTCGCCGACTGACTACTTGGCCAGCTCCTTGAACGCCCGCTCCGAGCCGGGGTGCAAGGCGACGGGGTCGGTCTCCGTGGCGTTGTCCAGCGTGATCTCCTTGGCGGCCGGGTGGACCTTCGCCAGCTGGTCGGCCTTGCCGTAGATCAGCGTGGTCAGGGCGCAGGCCAGGTTCTCCTTCATGTCGTTGCGCACCAGCAGGAGGTTGGGCACCACGATCGACGGAGCGTCCTCGGCCAGGTCGTACGTCTTCGCCGGAACCACGCCCTTCTCGTACACGTCGCTGATCTTGTTCAGCTCGGGCAGCAGCGGCGTGGGGTCGATGAACTTCACGTCGTCACCGGCTGACGTGAAGAGATCGGTCAGCTCAGGCGTGGGAAGACCACCCGACCACACCAAGCCGTCGATGCTGCCGTCCTTCATACCCGCGCCCGTCTTCGCCAGGTCGAGTCGCTGTGCCTTGACATCGCTCTGCTGGAGACCGGCCGCCTCGATCAGTCGACGAGCGATCACCTCGGTACCGGACTGGGGCGAGCCGGTCGAGATCGTCTTGCCGGCGAAGTCCTCGACGGAGTTGATGCCGGAGTCCTTGCGCACCACGACCTGCGTGTAGTTGGCGTAGATCCGGCCGAGGGTGGAGATGTCCTGAGGCTCCTTGAACGACGCCTTGCCCTCCGCCGCGTCGGCCGCGGTGTCGGCGAGCGAGAAGGCGATGTCGTAGTCGCCGGCGACGAGCTGCTGGATGTTCTGCACCGACGCGCCGGTCTCGGCCGAACGGGCCTGGATGTCGGTCTCGTCGTTGATCAGCTTCGCCAGGCCTCCGCCGACGACGTAGTAGACGCCGGTGGAGTTGCCGGTGGCGATGTTGACCCGGCCGGTCCCGGCATCACATCCCGAGGCGTTGCCGCCGGAGCCGGCGCCAGAGCCGGACCGCTGGCCCCCGCACGCGGTGAGGGACATCACCGTGGCCAGGACCACGGCGACGATGGAGAGTGGGCGCTTCATGATGTGGAGACTCCTTCAGATCGTTCGGATGTGCTGGTGGTCTGGGTCGTGGACGGGTTGCGGCCACGAGCGATGAGGTGCAGCACCACGGCGGCGCCGAGCATCCCGGCACCGATCGCGATGGAGGTCGGGACCAGATAGAGCAGCAGGAGGGCGGATCCCAGGCAGAGCACGCGCTCGACGGGACGCGTCGGACCGAACATCCACCCGGTGGTGGCGACGGCCAGCCCGCACACGGCAAGGCCGCAGACCCCGGTGGCACCCACGACCCAGCCCATTCCGCCGCGGCCAAGCAGCAGCTGGCCGTTGTCGGTCACCACGAACGCCAGCGGCGCGAGGAAGGCTGGCAACGTGTACTTGCACGCCTGGAGCATCGTCGGGATGACCTTGCCGCCCGTGATCGCGGCTGCGGCGACGGCTGCCAGCGCCGTCGGCGGCGAGACCTCCGAGAGCACCGCGTAGTAGAAGATGAACATCGCGACCGCGGGCGTGTCGACGTCGAGCGAGACGAGCGCCGGCCCGATGATCACCCAGCTGAGGATGAACGACGCGGTGACGGGCACGGCGAGGCCGAGGATGAGGATGGCGATGGCCGCGAAGACCGCCGACAGCAGCACCAGGGTCGCGTCGTTCGGTGAGAGCGCCGACGCAGCGCTGAGGAGCAGGTCGGACAGGATCTGGCCGAGACCGGTCTTGGCGATCGTCGACGTGATCACGCCCGCCGCCGCGCACACGGCGATCACCGGGAGGCCCGAGCGGATGCCGGCGGCGAGAGCATCGAAGAGTCGTGCGGCGTACGACGTGAGCGAGTCCTGCGGGGAGAGCCGCTCGGGCTCGCTGTCGTCCTCGACCGCATCGTCCAGGCTGCTGAGCACCTGCCGGCGGGAGAGCACGGCCTCGGCCAGGCCGAACAGGGCGGCGACGACGGTGGCGTAGACGACCGCCTTGAACGGCGGGACGTCGATCGCGAGGAAGAAGACGATGACCCCGAGGCTGATGAAGTGATAGCCGAAGCGGGCCAGCAGCTGCCAGGGGCTGCCGATCGCCAGGTCCACCCGTCGGGCGCCGAAGCGACGGGCGTCGATCTCGACGGCGATGAAGATCCCGAGGTAATACAGCAGGGTCGGCACGATCGCCCAGCCGAGCACCGAGATGTAGGAGACTCCGAGGTACTCCGCGATGATGAAGGCCGCGGCACCCATCGTCGGGGGCGACAGGATGGCGCCGATGCCGGACGCGGCCAGCATGCCGCCGGCAGCTTCCTTGGGATAGCCGGCGCGCTTGAGGATCGGCCAGGCGAACGAGCCCAGGGTCACGGTCGTGGCGGTGCCGGACCCGGAGACGGTGCCGAGCAGGAAGCCGGACGTCGCCACGGTGCGTCCGGGTGCCGTGCCCGACCTGCGGAACAGGGAGAACGAGAACTCCACGAAGAACCGGCCCGCGCCCATCTTGTCGAGCACGGCACCGTAGATCGTGAACAGCACGATGTAGGTCGCGGCGACGTCGACCGGCACCCCGAAGAAGCCGCTCGCCTCGTTGTAGAGCGCGTTGACGATCTGGGCGATGTTCAGGCCGATGTGGGAGATCGACCAGGAGATCGGCAGGTACCCGCCGTAGTACGCGTAGGCGAAGAACACCAGGCAGACGATGGGCAGCACGAGGCCGGTCGTCCGCCGGGTCGCCTCGAGCACGAGCACCGTCAGCAACATGCCGGCCACGACGTCGAGGGTCAGCAGCGATCCCTGCCGGTCGAGGAAGCCCGTGAAACCACCGAACCCGAAGGACGTCTGCCCCACGGGCAGGACGGGATAGAAGCCCACTGCGAGCGTGACCACGGCGAGGAACCAGTCGACGGGCCCCGGATCGTCGTTCGCCGGCGCGGCGTCGGCGGCACTGCCGCGCTCGTCCGGATCGCGTCTCGTCGCCCTGAAGCGGTAGCACAGGAAGACGAGCGGAAGCGTCGAGGCCAGGAAGAGCACCAGGTAGTACTGGTTGCCCAGATCGAGGGGCCAGAACACCTGCTTGAGCACGAACATCGCGACCAGGAAGCACCAGATGTTGACGATGACGTCGATGCGTGGCGACAGCAGGCGTGACGGCAGCTCGTCCTCGAACTCAGCAGCCAGCCGGTCGGTGTCGGCTTCCCCCATCACTCATGCCTACCACGCACGGCGCCGGTCGGCTCGTCGTCGATTCGGCGAGGGGGAGACCGGCGGACGGGTTCGATCGACCCGTGGCGATCACCGATCTGGCGAGTGACCTGCGGTGGAGCTGAGGGGACTCGAACCCCTAACCCCCTGCTTGCAAAGCAGGTGCGCTACCAATTGCGCCACAGCCCCCAGTCGTGACAGGCCGCGTCACACCCGGTCGGATGCGCCGGCCCACGGGTCGGTGGGCTCTGCCGCTTTCTGGGCCGAGCTCTGACCGGACTTCGACTTGTTCACGGCCCACGCCACACCTGCCGCCGCAGCGACCAGAACGAGGATCTTCTTCATGGGTGCCTCCGCGGCTCGGGGTGGGTGGAGTGGGCCTAAGAGGACTTGAACCTCTGACCTCTTCCTTATCAGGGAAGCGCTCTAACCAAGCTGAGCTATAGGCCCGCAACAGCGCGCAACGTTACCGTACGGCGCTGGCCCCAAACGAATCGACTCAGTCGTCCGAGAAGGTGACCTCGAGGCCGCCCAGGAGCTGCGCCGCGAGGTTGTAGAGATGGGCTCCGATCGTGGCCAGAGCCGTCATCAGGACGACGTTGATGGCCGACAGCACGAGCGTGAGTCCGAACATCCGGCCGAAGCCGAGGTAGTCCTTGATGTCGAAGCTGCCGCCGTCGTCACTGAGCACCGACGTGACGCTGTCGTTGATCTGCCCCCAGACACCGGTGACGTTGAGGACGATCCAGAAGATCGAGACCGCGACGACGGCCACGATCATCATCGCCACCGAGACCACGAAGGCCAGGCGAGTGACCGACCACGGCTCGACGTGCACCAGACGCAGGCTCGCCCGGCGTCCGGGCTGGGCTGCAGGTGTGGGTTGCGGGCGCGCCGGCTTGGCGTTGCGCGCGTTCGGCTTCGCGGCCTTGGGGGCGTCCTTGACCGGCGGGATGACGGCCGTGGAGGCGGCGGATCCCGCCGTGGTGCGGGTGTACTCGGCGGCCGACGGCGGGGCGGCCTTCCTGGCCGTGTCGATCGGGTTGACGGCCTGCGGCTTGCCCTGGGGCGGGCCGCCGGCGCTCTTCTTCGGCTGGACCGACTTCTTCACGGGCGGGCCGCTCGGCGGCGCGCTGGGAAGGTCGCGGTTGCGCGGGATCTGCTTCGTGCGTCGGGCCCGACCGGGCCGCGATGGCGAATCCGGTGCCGTGTCGTCCGGCTTGCTCACTGGTCTTGCCCCTCGTCCGGCTGGGTCTGGTCGTCGTTCTCGTCGTTCGTCTCGTTGGAGTCGCTCGCGTGGGTCGTGTCGCTCGCTTCGGTCTCGTCCGTGCCGTTGCTCTCGTCCTGAGTCTCGTCGGTCGGGATCTCGGCGTTGCGGGCGATGGTGACCACCCGGTCGTCGCCCTTGAACTTGACGAAGCTCACCCCCATCGTGCCACGACCCTTCGCAGGCACACCCGCAACCAGACTTCTCGTGATCTGGCCGCCCTCGGTGACGGAGATGACGTCGTCGGTGTCGTTGAGCACCAGGCCGCCCACGAGGACGCCTCGCTTCTCGGTGATCTGCATGGCCTTGATGCCGATGCCTCCGCGGCCCTGGAGGCGGTACTGATCGATCGTGGTCTTCTTGGCGAACCCGCCGTCGGTGACCGTGAAGACGTAGAGCATCTCGTCGGTCGGCACGTCCTCGGTGTCCTTCTCGGCGTCGCGGGCGTGGATGACCGTCATCGAGAGCAGCTCGTCCTCGGTGCGGAACTTCATGCCGGTGACGCCGGACGTGGCGCGGCCCATCGGCCTCAGCTGGCGGTCGTCGGCCCGGAACCGGATCGCCTGCGCCTTCTTCGAGATCAGCAGCAGGTCGTCCTCGGCACGCACCAGCTCGGCGCCGATGAGCTCATCGTCGTCGTCGCGGAAGTTGATCGCGATGACACCGGCCTGGCGCGGGCTGTTGTAGTCGCCCAACCGGGTCTTCTTGACGAGGCCCTTCTTCGTGGCCAGCACGAGGTACGGCGCCTGCTCGTAGTCGCGGATGGCGAGCACCTGGGCGATCTCCTCGTCGGGCTGGAACGAGAGCAGCCCGGCGACGTGCCCGCCCTTCGCGTCACGGCCGCCCTCGGGCAGCTGATACGCCTTGGTGCGATAGACGCGTCCTGCCGTGGTGAAGAACAGGATCCAGTGGTGGCTCGTGGTCGGGAACAGGTGCTCGACGAAGTCGCCGTCGCGCAGCTGGGCACCGCGCACCCCCTTGCCGCCGCGGTTCTGGACCCGGTAGAGGTCGGTGAGCGTGCGCTTGGCGTAGCCGCCGCGGGTGATGGTGACGACGACCTCCTCGTCGGGGATGAGGTCCTCCATCGACAGGTCGCCGTCTGCCGCGATGATGACACTGCGACGGTCCTCGCCGAACTTCTCCACGATCGCCGCGAGCTCCTCGCCGACGATCGCGCGCTGCCGGTCCTCGCTGGCGAGGATCGACTGGTACTCGGCGATCTCCTCCTCCAGCTTGGCGAGGGCGTCGATGATCTTCTGCCGTTCCAGGGCGGCCAGCTGCCGCAGCTGCATCTGCAGGATCGCGTTGGCCTGCACCTCGTCGATCTCGAGGAAGGAGATGAGGCCGGTGCGCGCCTCGTCGACCGTGGGGCTGCGCCGGATGAGCGCGATGACCTCGTCGAGGGCGTCGAGGGCCTTGACCAGGCCGCGGTAGATGTGGGCCTGCTCCTCGGCCTTGCGCAGGCGGTACTCGGTGCGCCGGCGGATGACGGTGACCTGGTGGGTGATCCAGTTCGTGATGAACCCGTCGAGGGTGAGGGTGCGCGGCACGTCGTCGACGAGCGCGAGCATGTTGGCGCTGAAGTTGGTCTGCAGCTCCGTGTGCTTGTAGAGGTTGTTGAGCACCACGCGGGCCACGGCATCGCGCTTGAGCACGATCACCAGGCGACGGCCGGTGCGCGAGCTGGAGTCGTCGCGCACCTCGGCGATGCCCTGCACCCGGCCGGAGTCGGCGAGCTCGGCGATCTTGATGGCCAGGTTGTCGGGGTTGACCTGGTAGGGAAGCTCGGTGACGACGAGGCTGATGCGTCCCTTGGTGTCCTCCTCGATCGAGACGACCGCGCGCATCGTGACCGACCCGCGTCCCGAGCGGTACATGTCCTCGATGCCCTGGTTGCCCACGATCAGCCCGGACGTCGGGAAGTCGGGCCCCTTGACCCGCTCGATCAACGCCTCGAGCAGCTCTTCGCGGCCGGCCTCGGGATGATCCAGGGACCACTGCACGCCCTCGGCCACCTCGCGCAGGTTGTGCGGGGGGATGTTGGTGGCCATGCCGACGGCGATGCCGGCCGAGCCGTTGACCAACAGGTTCGGGATGCGCGCCGGCAGGACGCTGGGCTCCTGGGAGCGGCCGTCGTAGTTGGGCTTGAAGTCGACGGTGTCCTCGTCGATGTCACGCACCATCTCCATGGCGATGGGGGCGAGCTTGCACTCGGTGTACCGCATCGCGGCCGCGCCGTCGTTGCCCGGCGAGCCGAAGTTGCCCTGACCTGAGACCATCGGCGCGCGCATGACCCAAGGCTGCGCCAGACGCACCAGGGTGTCGTAGATCGCGGTGTCGCCGTGCGGGTGGTACTGACCCATGACGTCACCGACGATGCGGCTGCACTTGCTGAAGCCGCGGTCGGGTCGGTAGCCGCCGTCGTACATCGCGTAGAGCACGCGGCGGTGCACCGGCTTGAGGCCGTCGCGGACGTCGGGCAGCGCGCGCGACACGATGACGCTCATGGCGTAGTCGATGTACGAGCGCTGCATCTCGACCTGGAGCTCGACGGGTTCGATCCTGTCGCGCTCGGTGGGTGTCTCAGTCACGGATGATTCCTGTCAGATGTCGAGGAAGCGGACGTCTTTGGCATTGCGCTGGATGAAGTGGCGTCGTTGCTCGACGTCCTCACCCATGAGGATCGTGAACATCTCGTCGGCCATGGCCGCGTCCTCGAGCGTGACCTGGCGCAGGATGCGAGCGTCGGGATCCATGGTGGTGTCCCACAGCTCGTTGTCGTTCATCTCGCCGAGGCCCTTGTAGCGCTGCACGGGCGCTTCCTTGGGCAGGCGGCGATTGGACTCGCGGCCGGCCTCGAGCAGCGCGTCGCGCTCGCGGTCGGAGTACGCGAGCTCGTGCGGACCGTTGGTCCACTTGATCTTGTAGAGCGGCGGCTGGGCCAGGTAGACGTACCCGCCGTCGATGAGCGGCTTCATGAACCGGAACAGCAACGTGAGCAGCAGCGTGGAGATGTGCTGGCCGTCGACGTCGGCGTCGGCCATGAGCACGATCTTGTGATAGCGCAGCTTGTCGATGTCGAAGTCTTCCTGCACGCCGGTGCCGAGCGCCGAGATGATGGCCTGCACCTCGGCGTTCTGCAGGATCTTGTCGATGCGCGCCTTCTCGACGTTGAGGATCTTGCCGCGCAGCGGGAGGATCGCCTGCGTGCGGGGGTCGCGTCCGCCCTTGGCGGAGCCGCCGGCGGAGTTGCCCTCGACGATGAAGATCTCGCACTCCTCGGGATTGCGCGACTGGCAGTCGGAGAGCTTGCCGGGCAGGCCGCCGCCACCGAGCAGACCCTTGCGGTTGCGGGCGAGCTCCTTGGCCTTGCGGGCTGCCATGCGTGCCGTGGCCGCGTCGATGGACTTGCGGACGATCATCTTGCCGTCGCCCGGGTTGCGCTCCAGCCAGGCGGCGAGCTCGTCGTTGAGCATCGTCTGGACGAACGAGCGTGCCTCGGTGTTGCCGAGCTTGGTCTTGGTCTGGCCCTCGAACTGCGGGTTGGCCAGCTTGACCGAGACGATGGCGGTGAGGCCCTCGCGGATGTCGTCGCCGGTGAGCGCGTCCTCCTTCTTCTTGATGAGACCTTGCAGCTCGGCGAACCGGTTGACGGTGCGGGTGAGGGCCGTGCGGAAGCCCTCTTCGTGGGTGCCGCCCTCGTGGGTGTTGATCGTGTTGGCGAAGGTGTGCACCGACTCGGCGTACGTGACGTTCCACTGCATGGCGATCTCGAGCGACATGCCGTCTCCCACCGCCTCGCGCTCGAGTGCGATGACCTCGCGGTGCAACGGCGTCTTGGCGCCGGAGTTGATGTGGTCGACGTAGTCGACGAGTCCGCCGTCGTAGCGGAACGAGACCTCGCGCTCGATCTGGTCGATGTCGGTGCCGTCCTTGGGGGCGTCGGCCGGGTGCTCGCGCTCGTCCTTCAGCACCAGCTCGAGGCCCTTGTTGAGGAACGCCATCTCGCGGAACCGGGTCTTGAGCGTCTCGTAGGAGTAGTCGGTGGTCTCGAAGATCGTGTCGCTGGCGTAGAAGGTGGTGGTGGTGCCGGTGTCCTTGGTCTTCTCGTGACGCTCCAGCGGGGCGTCCGGCACGCCATAGGTGAAGCTCTGGGTCCAGCGGTAGCCGTCGCGCCGGATGTCGACGTCGAGGCGCGAGCTGAGCGCATTGACCACCGACACACCGACTCCGTGCAGCCCGCCGGACACC
>CAWBBT010000001.1:0-760292 GCA_963787165.1 uncultured Actinomycetota bacterium | reverse complement strand
GCCCCACGAACTCGGCGACCACCTCATCATCGACCGTGACCGTCACGTCGTACACCCCGTCGCGTCCTTCGCGACTGCGCTCGGTCGCGGTGGCGACGAGCACGTCTCCGAGCTTGGTCGGCCGGCGGAATCGGATCTCGGCGCCCGCCGCCACCGTCACCCGGTTGTAGGAATTGCACGCAAACGCGAACGCCGAGTCAGCCAGCGTGAACGTGATTCCCCCGTGCCCGATGTCGTGACCGTTGACCATGTCGTCGGTGAGCTTGAGCTGCAGCGTCGCCCTGCCGGGCTGCACGTCCACCAGCTCCATCCCGAGCCACCGACTCGCCCGATCACTAGCCCACATTGCCTCCCCGCTGCGACGCGCGATCTCTTCCGGACTCACCAGGTCAGGCTACGACGTCAGCTCATCCCTGATTGCCTGCAGCGCCTTGCGATCGGCGTCGAGCCAGTTGACGCTCGCCAGATCCGCGGCGCCCAGCCACCTGACCTCGTCGTGCGACTCCCCCGTGGTCAGAGTACCGACGAAGATCTCGGCCCAGAAGAGCCGCAGCGTGAGGTCTTCGGAGATCGGCCATGACTGGCCGCTCGGCGGGATGAGCTCGTGGCCCAGCATGAGCGTCACGTCCAGCTCTTCCTGGACTTCCCGGACCAGCGCCGCCTCCGCCGACTCACCGGGCTCGACCTTGCCGCCCGGAAACTCCCACCGCCCCTGGAGCGCATTCGAACCCAAGCGCCTAGCGGCGAGCACGCGACGCGGCTCGATGAGCGAGTCGACGATGAGCGCTCCGACGACTAGCTGCACAGGCACACACTAGGTCGGCGTCAGTGCGTCCGGCAGATGCCGCTGAATTCAGAGCATGATGATGGCCGGGCCGTTCCGCAGATCGCGGGACGCGACAGAGGACGTCGCGTACAACTGACTCTATGAGCTTGCCGGAACTGCAACTAAGGCAGGCAGCAATGTCCTGGCTCGACGCGCGACCTACGCCGGGTGTGGACTTCTCGTGGCTCTCCACCTTCGAGTACGACGGGGAGCGAGTCGCACTTTTGGATCGACAGCGCGGCATCCGCAAGCCACGCCAGCTAGAAGCCGCTCTGGCAATTCGCACGACCTATACGGCCCCGGGCCACACACCTCCCTATGCCGACGCCGTTGGCGCGGACGGACTGCAGCGTTACAAGTACCGCGGCGACAACCCCCGACATGCCGAGAATGTGGCGCTGCGACGCGCCTATCTTGATCGACTTCCCATCATCTGGTTCGTGGGGATCGGCGGAAGCTTGTACGAACCCATCTATCCCGTATGGGTGGTCGGCGATGATCCGGCGAATCTCGAGTTCACTTTGGCGCTGGACGCCGCACAACGCATTTACGATCCCATCAGCGACCTCGATGCGGACACCCGGCGCTACATGGAACGCCTCACCAAGCAGCGGCTGCACCAACGAGTGTTTCGATCTCAGGTGCTGCAGGCATATGAGGGCCGCTGCTCTGTGTGCAACCTCGGACACCGCGAACTACTAGATGCTGCGCACATCATTGGCGATGGCGAGCCGCTTGGTCAGCCGATCGTGACCAATGGCCTTGCCATGTGCAAGATTCACCATGCCGCGTTCGACAGTCGAATTCTCGGTATCCGACCGGCCGATCTTACGATGCACATCCGGCAAGATATTCTCGATGAAATCGATGGTCCAATGCTGCGCCATGGTTTGCAGGACATGCATGATCGCAAGCTGATGAAGCTTCCCAGATCGCGCGCCGCCCGACCCGACGAAGCACGACTTGAACAGCGCTACGCCCAGTTCTTGTTGGGATAGGAACGAGTCACCCTGCTTTGCTGGTCCTCGGCTTTCGGCCGCAACGTCACTGAGTTCAAGTCATGGACCTTCTCCATCCACTCCGTCAGCGGGGACGCAACCTCAACCTCGATGACTTCGTCGTCGACCCGGCACACCCCATCGACACCGGCCTTCTCGTCAGCGCCGACCACCCAGAACCGTCCGACGCTCTGGTTCGGCTTTAGCGGAAACTTCTGGCCAGCCATATCCGCGAGTAGGCCTACGAGTCCTGTCTACCGGTCAGCTGCAGCCGCTGGTGCTGCCGCAGCCTTCGCAGACGTGGCAGGAGCCGGCGGGGCGCATCTTCGTGCCGCAGGTCATGCAGAGCGGGCTGTCGATGGCGCCGCCGGTGATCTCCTCCAGGAGCTCGGCTGAGGTGTGGGCTTCGCTCGGGGCGGGCTTGGCGGCCACCTCGGTCGACGTGGTCTCGATACCCTCGCTCGTTCCTCGCTCGGACTCGACCACCGGGGCTTGAGCAGTCTCTTCCGCGACCGGCGCCTGCTGCTCCTCGATGAGCTCAGCGGCCGTGGTGCCGCCGCTGATGGGCTGGTGGCTGCCGGTGTCCAAGTAGCGCTGGCGCTCGTCGGCGGTGAAGATGCCGAGGGCGGAGCGGGTCTCGTAGTCGAGGTAGTCGAGCGCCAGGCGGCGGAAGACGTAGTCCATGACGGACTGCGACATCCGGACGTCGGGGTCGTCGGTGAGGCCGGCCGGCTCGAACTTCATGTTCGTGAACTTCGAGATGAAGGTCTCCAGCGGGACGCCGTACTGCAGCGAGATGGAGATCGCGATCGAGAAGGCGTCCATCACGCCGGCCAGGGTGGAGCCCTGCTTGCCGAGCTTGAGGAAGATCTCGCCGAGCTCGCCGTTCTCGTGGGCACCGGAGGTCATGTAGCCCTCGGCGCCGCCGACGCTGAACGACGTGGTGATCGACTGGCGGGCCCGCGGCATGCGGCGACGGATCGGCTTCTCGACGATGACCGTCTCCGGCTCGACCGTCTTGGACTTCGCCTTCGCGTCCGAGAGCGGCTGGCCGACCTTGCAGTTGTCGCGGTAGACCGCGAGCGCCTTGAGGCCGAGCTTCCAGCCCTGGTAGTAGACGTCGGCGATCTCCTCGACCGTCGAGCTCTCCGGCATGTTGACCGTCTTGGAGATCGCGCCGGACAGGAACGGCTGGGCCGCCGCCATCATCCGCACGTGGCCCATCGGCTTGATGGCCCGCTCCCCCACGGCGCAGTCGAACACGTCGTAGTGCTCCGGCTTGAGGCCGGGAGCGTCGATGACGTGGCCGTGCTCGGCGATGTACTCGACGATCGCCTCGATGGTCTCGCCGGTGTAGCCGAGCTTCTTGAGCGCGGCCGGCACGGTCTGGTTGACGACCTGCATCGAGCCGCCGCCGACGAGCTTCTTGAACTTGACCAGCGAGAAGTCCGGCTCGATGCCGGTGGTGTCGCAGTCCATCATGAAGCCGATGGTGCCGGTGGGCGCGAGCACGGACGCCTGGGCGTTGCGCCAGCCGTTCTTCTCGCCGATCTTCAGGTTGTCGGCCCACTGCTTGGTGGCCTCACGGTGCACCGCGATGTCGATCGAGTGCTGCGTCTTGATGTCGTCGTTGGCGGCGAGGTGCTTGCGCATGACCCGCGTGTGCGGGGCCTCGTTCTGCGCGTAGCCGTCGTACGGGCCGACGATCGCGGCCAGCTCGGCCGAGCGGCGGTACGAGGTGCCCGTCATCAGCGACGTGATGGCCGCGGCCAGTGCGCGGCCGCCGTCGGAGTCGTAGGCCAGGCCGGACGCCATCAGCAGCGCGCCGAGGTTGGCGAAGCCGATGCCGAGCTGGCGGTACGCCCGCGTGGTGTCGCCGATCGCCTCGGTCGGGAAGTCGGCGAAGCAGATCGAGATGTCCATCGCGGTGATGATCAGCTCGGTGGCCTTGACGAACCTCGGGACGTCGAACGAGCCGTCGTCCTGCAGGAACGTGAGCAGGTTGAGGCTGGCGAGGTTGCAGCTGGAGTTGTCGAGGTGCATGTACTCGCTGCACGGGTTGGACGCGGTGATGCGTCCGGTCTCCGGCGTGGTGTGCCAGTCGTTGATCGTGGAGTCGTACTGGATGCCGGGGTCGGCGCACGCCCACGCGGCCTGGGCCATCTTGCCCCACAGCTCGACGGCGTCGATCGACTCGATGACCTCACCGGTGGTGCGGGCCCGCAGGCCGAACTCGGTGCCCTCCTCGACCGCGCGCATGAACTCGTCGTTCACGCGGACGGAGTTGTTGGCGTTCTGGTACTGGACGCTGGTGATGTCCTCGCCGCCGAGGTCCATGTCGAAGCCGGCGTCGCGGAGGACGCGGATCTTCTCCTCCTCGCGCTCCTTGGTCTCGACGAACTCGACGATGTCGGGGTGGTCGACGTCGAGGACGACCATCTTGGCCGCGCGACGCGTGGCGCCGCCGGACTTGATGGTGCCCGCCGAGGCGTCGGCACCGCGCATGAAGGAGACCGGGCCGGACGCCGTGCCGCCGGAGGAGCGGAGCAGCTCCTTGGACGAGCGGATGCGCGACAGGTTGAGGCCCGCACCGGAACCACCCTTGAAGATCAGGCCCTCTTCGCGGTACCAGTTCAGGATCGAGTCCATCGAGTCATCCACCGCGAGGATGAAGCATGCACTGACCTGCTGGGGGCTGTTGGTGCCCACGTTGAACCACACCGGGCTGTTGAAGCTGAACACCTGGTGCAGGAGCATGTGCGTGAGCTCGTGCTCGAAGATCTCGGCGTCGGCGTCGGACGCGAAGTAGCCGTGCTGCTTGCCGGCCGCGACGTAGGTGAGCACGACGCGGTCGAGCAGCTGGCGCAGGCTCTGCTCGCGCTCCTCGGAGCCGACCGCGCCGCGGAAGTACTTGGTGGTGACGATCGTGGACGCGTTGACGCTCCAGAAGTCGGGGAACTCCACACCGCGCTGCTCGAAGACGTTCTCGCCGGTGCGCCAGTTGGTCTGCACGACGTCGCGTCGCTCCCACGTGACGGCGTCGTACGGGTGGACGCCCTCGGTGGTGTAGACGCGCTCGATGGTGAGGCCCTTGCCGGACTTCTTGTTGTTCTTGCGGGCTGTGGGCCCGTCGACCGTCTCCGTCATTGCTGTGCTCCTGTTTCGCGGTGGGGGTGGGGTGGTTCTACTTCTCAAAATTCTCGGATGATTCAGTGGCTTGCTTGAGCTCGCTGTCGGCGTCGGCGGCCATGAGGCTGGCGATCTCGGCGGCGAAGTCGTCGACCGAGCCGAACGCCTTGTAGACGCTGGCGAAGCGGAGGTAGGCGACCTCGTCGAGCGCCTTGAGCGGCTCGAGGATGGCCAGGCCGACCTCGTTGGCGGCGATCTCGGCGGATCCGCCCTCACGCAGTGAGTCCTCGACCTGCTGGCCGAGGCGGGCGAGGTCGTCGTCGGTGACCGGGCGGCCCTTGCAGGCCTTGCGGACGCCGGCGATCGCCTTGTCGCGGGCGAACGGCTCGGTGGCGCCCGAACGCTTGAGCACCGTGAGCTGCATCTGCTCGATGGTGGTGAATCGCTTCTCGCACGAGGAGCAGACCCGGCGACGCCGGATGGCTCCACCTTCGTCGGCGACACGGCTGTCGAGCACGCGGGTGTCAGTGTGCTTGCAGAACGGGCAATGCATCGCGAGCTCCTCTCATACCGAAGTCACCGTGTTCCCCCTGCGTCCTGGGGACGAAGCTGTGGAAATCGTGTGGATGCGGTGTGAACTTTGGGCTGTATCTGTGGGTAAAGCGGTTCAGCCTGTGTACTAGATGTGGACGAAGCACACGTTTGTAACTACTAGATCTTGTGCCACTGTACGCCGGGGTGAGGCCCTTCACAACAGATTGGTGGAAGCTTCGGACACTTTTTCTGGGGGGCTTCGTTTGCCGAGGTCAGAGGCTCTGGAGGGCAGTCAATTCCGGCGTGTCGGATGTCCTGATTTCGCTGACGGGAGATTGAATGTTCACCAGAATGATCTGGTAGTTCCGTCTCTTTTGCCTCTCCTGCTCGTTGAGTAGGTGGCAAGGACCGAATACACGTTCGCCACAACTCCATACCCCCCACCTACCCCACAACCAAAAGGGGAACCATGCACCGCCGCTTCGTCACGTTCATTGCGGCTGCTGCCGCAGCCTTCGCATCTCTGGCACTCGCTCCCCTTCCCGGGTCAGCAGCCGTCAACTACACGTACTTCGGCCAGGCCGGTGGCACTCAGATCACCGCGCTCGGCACGACCATCCGGTCGGACCTCACCGCCGAGTCCCGCCTCATCGGCACCAAGTACCCCAACTCCGTCTCCAACACGACCGCTTCGGTGAACGTGGCGAGCCTTGCGAAGGTCGGAGCGATCGAGACATCGATCAACGCGACCAAGGTCGGCACGCTGGAGACCACCAAGGCGTCCGCGGACGTCGGCAAGGTGTCGCTGCTCAACGGCGTCGTCCGAGCCGATGCGCTCACGACGCACGCCACGGTCACCCGCAACGGCGACACCCTCGATGGATTCGGTGACACCGACCTCGTCAACCTGAAGGTCGGCCGCATCAAGGTGCCCGTCGATGCAGCTCCCAACACGACGATCACGGTGGGCAACCTCGCCACGGTCGTCATCAACGAGCAGAAGACCACCCGTGTCGGCGAGAAGATCGTCCAGGAAGGCTCAGCCCTCAAGGTGACCCTCCTGCGCGGCCGCGGCAAGGTGCCGACCGGCGCCAGCATCACGGTCAACCCCGTGCGTGCCGCCTACGGTCCGAGCATTCCTCCGAAGTCGCCCGCCGTCGGTGGCAACGCCTTCGGCTCGCTGGTCAAGGTCAGTGCCGGCTCGATCAAGGCCGTGTCCGGTCCGACTGCCTACACGCAGCTGCCTCCCTTCGGCACCAACGGCGTCCCGATCGTCAACTCGACCGCACGTGTCAGGGTCACCGGTGTGATCACGGCCGGCGCGGTCGAGTCGATCAGCTCGGCCACGTCCGTTCCGATCACGGCTGACGTGATGGACAGCAACGAGATCACTCGAGTCAGTCTGCTCGGCGGCGCGATCAAGGCCAGCGCGATCAAGGTCATCGCCACCGCGAACCTCGATGCAGGCGGCAACGTGACGGTGAACGGCACGATGGGCACCGTCAGGCTCGAGATCGGCGGCCATGAGATCCCGATCGATGTCGCTCCGAACACCGCGATCACGATCCCGGGTATCGCGAGTGTCGTGGTGAACGAGCAGGTGAAGACAGCCAGGAAGATCACGGTCACCGGGCTGCACATCACCCTGTTGAAGCCAGCCGGTGAGCTCGGCATCGGCGCAGATATCCGGGTCTCGGAGGCCACCTCACTGATCTACTGATCACGAGGGGGTTATCCCCGGAGGTACGAGCGGGTGTCGATCTGATCGGCACCCGTTCGTTCGTCCCGGTGCGGTTCGTCAGGCCGCTGGAGCGAGCGCGACGCCGAGGTACTCGAGGGCGTCGTCGACGAGCTGGTGGGACGCGTTGCGGCTGCGGGCGGCGTTGGCCAGGGTCTGGCGCTTGAGCTCGTCGGGGTCGGCGCCGGCGGCACGGATCATGTCCTCGTCGTCGTCGATCCAGCGGCTGAACGTCTCGGTCGTGACCTCCGGATGGAACTGCCAGGCGATCGAGCGGGCGCCGAGGCTGTCGTCGACGAAGCACTGCGGGCCGTACCAGGACGTGCCGAGCACCCGGGCCGTCGGCGGAGCGGTGAAGACGTCGGTGTGCAGCTGGGCCCACGGGCCTTCGGGGCAGAGCACGCTGTCGATGGTGTCGACGCGGCGCCAGCCGAGCTCGGGGTCGTCGGCCTGGTAGGACGTGCCGCCGAGCGCCCGCGCCAGCAGCTGGGCGCCGTAGCAGATCGCCATCACCGGGACGTCGGCCCGCAGCGCCGCCCGCGCCAGCGCCGACTCGCGCTTGACGATGTCGATGCTCGACGGCTCGTGAGCGCCCCGGTCGGACCCGAGGAGCAGGAACATCGTCGGGTCGTCAAGATCGGCGAAGACCGGCAGGGCTTCACGGTCGAGCCAGACGATCTCGGCCCCGAGCTGCTCGAGCCGTTCGACGAAGAAACCGCCCTTGCGGTCGGCGTCGTCGGCCACCACGTGGATTCGCATGCCTCCATGGTGCCAGTACAGACCGACGCCCCGGCACCGCTTCCCTGTCGGTGTCGGGGCGTCGTGGGTGTACGAGTGAGCTCGCTCGGGACGAGCTCACTCGTAGATCGGGAGGGCGACCTCGCTGCCCATCTGGAGTCCGGACGCGCTGACGAGCGAGTTGAGCTGCATGATGTCGTCGACGGTCTGGCGGATGTCGCCGTTCGGGTTGGCCTGGGCGGCGAGCTTCCAGAGCGTGTCGCCGGGGTGGACCGTGACCGTGCGGGTGGCGACTGGTGCGCCGGGCACGTCGGTGGCCGTGGTGGACGATCCGAGCGCGATCACGAGGATGGTCACCGTGAGCAGGGCCGCCAGCATCACCGCGACGCGACCGCGGCGGGTGAGCCTGAGGACGGTGGTCTGCGGGGCCGGGACCAGGTGCAGATGACGCACCGGGCGTTCGAACCCTGTGTCGTCGAGAAGGATGCTGCTCATGAGTGCCTCCAAGGGGGAAGTGAGACGTTTCGGATGAAGTTGGTGTGCTCGGCCGTACGACGTTCTCGATGTCATTCGATGGTGTGAACAGACGTTCGATCGAACACGTGTACGACGATAGGACGCGGCGCCGACAATTACCAGTGAAAATCGAACACCGTACCGAGTAATTGTCACTTTTCGCCGGAATATCAAGGAAAATTTGTTCGAACACGTGTCCGACTCGCGCGTGTCGCGAACTCGCACTACGGTCGACCGCATGCCGTCACCGCGCCGCACCGTCCTCGCATCCTGGAAGCAGGCGCAAGCCCAGCAGGCCCCGCTGCTGGCGGCCGGGGTCGCCTTCTACGCGTTCCTCTCCCTCTTCCCGGCGATGATCGCCGCGGTGCTCACCTATGGGCTGGTGGCCGACCCGCTCTCGATCGCCCGCCAGTCCGACCGCATCGCCGAGCAGCTGCCGGCCGACGCGGCCTCACTCGTCACCGGTCAGATGGAAGCGGTCGCCTCCACTGACAGCCGCTCGCTGGGCATCGGCCTGGTGCTCGCCGTGCTGCTGGCTCTCTACGGGGCCTCCGGCGGTGTCGGCAACCTCATCACCGCCGTGAACCTGATGTTCGGGTTTCGGGAGACTCGCGGGTTCTTGAAGCGCAAGCTGCTCGCCTTCGGCCTCACCCTCGGGGCCATCGTGTTCCTCGCCGTCACCATCACGCTGGTCGCCGTGACGCCCGCGGTGCTCGACGTCATGGTCGACCTGCCCGAGGTCCGCGGCGCCCTGGAGGCCGGCCGGTGGATGCTGCTGGTCGCCGCCGTCGTGGTGTCGATCGGCGTCCTGTTGCGCGTCGCCCCGGATCGCCCGGACGACCCACCACGACTCATCGGCAAGGGCGTGCTCATCGCGAGCGCGATGTGGATCCTGGTCTCGGTCGGCTTCAGCCTCTACGTCGACAACTTCGGCAACTACGGCAAGACCTATGGGGCGCTCGCCGGCGTCGTCGTGCTGCTGCTGTGGCTGTGGATCGGCATCTATGCGCTGCTGCTCGGCTCCGCCATCGAGGCCGTGCGCGAGCACGCGCCGCTCGAGGAGGAAGCAGCCGAGGTCGTCGAGGGCTAGGTCGTTCGGGCGCGACGGCGTTCGAAGGCGTTGGCCATGCGCATGGCGGCGCGGGAGAGCGCAGGGGCCCGGCGCGCCGACTCCAGCGCCATCTTGTCCATCGTCGTCTGCATCGACTTCTCGGCAGGGAGGGTGTTCGCCTGCTCTCCTGCCGACGTCACGGCGAACAGCTCCCAGCTTCCGGTGATGCCCTTGAGGTCGTGGTCGCCCTGGCTGGCGAAGCTCAGGCCCGACCCGACCACCAGGTCGTGAACCGTCCGCGAGACGAGCACTTGTCCGGGCTCGGCCGCAGCGCCAACCCGAGCGCCGATGTGCACGGTCATGCCCGTGATGTCGATCCCGTCGCGCTCGAGCTCGCCGGTGTGGATGCCGGCGCGAAGGGATATGCCGGCATCAGCCGCGCCCTGACTGATCGTCTCCGCACAGCGAACGGCCTTGCTCGGCCCGTCGAACACGCTCAACGTGCCGTCCCCCATGACCTTGACGAGCTCGCCGCCGCCGTTCTCGACAGCCAGCCGGACGAGTCGCTCGTGGGCCGACCGCATGTCGCGATACTTCGCGTCCCCCACGCTCGACAGGAGCTCGGTGGAGGAGACGACGTCGGTGAACAACACGGTCCCGAGGAACCGGTCGTCATCGGCGGAATGGATCGTGCCGGTCGCCATCTCCTCGATGTGGTCGGCGATCGGCAGGAACGCCTGGCCGATGGACGCGCCTGGCAGGGTCTCGGGAAGGAAGTGGAAAGTCCCTTCGGGGAGGAGCTCCGCCACGTGGCGAACGGCAGCCTCGGGAATGGTGCTCGACGGAAGGTACAACACCCTGGTCGGCACCTGCACCGATCTCAGCACGTCCTGGATGTCGATCTTGAGGATCCAGTCGTAGTAGGCCTTGGCGGCGGCCGGCGTGGCCGACGATCGCTCCAGGAGTGCCATCAATCGCCGGTTGAAGGCCGTGGCCTGCACTGGGTCCCACATGTCGATGACCTCGCCGGATCCCCAGTTCGTGAACGCGTGCTCGTAGCCGTCCCGGTACCTGATGATCTCGGGCCCGGTCCACCCGTGGATCTTCCCTCCGGACTCCACCCCCTGCGAGATCGGGTTGACCAGGACGAGGGCGCTCACCCGCTCCGGGGACTTCGCTGCGACGAGAGCCAGCGCACCGCATGTCCCGAGTGTTCCGACCAGCGTCGCGCGGCTCATGCCCACCGCGTCCATCACCGCCAGGACGTCGTCGGCCTGTTGCTCGAGCGTCGGTGTGTACGTGATGCGATCGGACAAGCCGAAGCCGCGCCGTTGGAAGAAGACGGTCCTGGAGTAGGCCGCGCCTCGCTCGTAGATGTGATGGAGGTCGGGGTCCGTCCAGCACAGGTCCGGGTGCATGACCATCTCGACGAGGTTCACGACGTCGACCGGGCCCTCGCCCACGACCTGGTAGGCCAGCGCGGCACCATCCCGATCGATGTAGTGCGTGGGCACCGGATCCATGCGCGAAGTCTAGGTGCGCTGGACCCGGGCTCGTCGGCGTTCGAGCGCGTTGGCCAAGCGCATGGCAGCGCGGGAGAAGCGTGGCGCACGGCGTGCGGACTGCAGGGCCATCTTGTCCATGGTCGTCTGCATCGACTCCTCGGCCGGCAGGCTGTCCGCCTGGTCACCGTCGTGGGCCACTGCGAACAGCTCCCACCGTCCCGGGATGCCCTTGAGCTCGTGTTCGCCCCTGCTCTGAAAGGTCAGCCCGGAGCCGGCCACGAGGTCGTGCACCGTCCTGGAGACCAGGACCTGGCCGGGGCCGGCAGCTGCCGCGACCCGGGCACCGAGGTGGACGCTCATCCCGGTGACGTTCACCCCGTCACGCTCGAGCTCGCCGGTGTGGACTCCGCAACGGACTTCGATCCCGTCTTCGGATGCGTCCCGGCAGATCGTCTCGGCGCATCGCACCGCCTTGCTTGGCCCGTCGAACACGCTCAACGTGCCGTCGCCGCTGACGTTGAGGAGCTCACCGCCGGTGGTCTCCACGGCCAGTCGCACCTGCCGTTCGTGCGACGAGCGCAGGTCGCGATACGTCGCATCGCCGACGCGCGCCAGCAGCTCTGTGGACGACACGACGTCGGTGAACAACACGGTGCCGAGGAACCGGTCGGACTCGGCCGAGTGGCCGGATCCCGTGGCCATCTCCTCGATGTGGTCTGCGGCGGGCAGATAGGCCTGACCCATCGACGTACCTGGCTTCGTGGCCGGCAGGAGGTGAAAGGTGGCGCCGGGCACCAGCTCGGCGACGTACCGCGACGCAGCCTCCGGGACGGTGTTCGTGGGCACTCGCAGGATCCTGGTCGGCACCCGCACCGACCTGAGCACGTCCTGGATGTCGAGATCCATGATCCACTCGAGGTAGGCCTGGGCCGCGGCAGGGGTGGCCGACGATCGTTCCAGGAGGGCCATCAGGCGCCGGTTGAAGGCCGTCCCTTGGACCGGGTCCCACATGTCGATGATCTCCCCCGACCCCCAGTTCGCGAACGCGCGCCGGTATCCCTCGACGTATCGGGCCGACTCCTCCGGCGTCCAGCCCTGCGGATCGTCCGTGGAGTTGGCACCTTGGGCGATCGGGTTGAACAGGACCAGGCCGCGAACGCGCTCGGGTGCGCGAGCCGCGACCAGCGCCATCGCGGCACAGGTCCCCAACGTGCCCGTCAGCGTTGCCTGGTCCATCCCGACGGCGTCCATGATCGCGAGGACGTCGTCGGCCTGCTGCTCGACGGTCGGCGTGTAGGTGATGCGGTCGGACAGGCCGAAGCCGCGGCGTTGGAAGTACGCCGTCCTCGAGTAGCTGGCTCCCCGTTCGAACACGTGGTGAAAGTCCGGGTCGGTCCAGCACAGGTCGTTGTGGAAGACCAGCTCCAAAAAGTTCACGACGTCGACAGGCCCATCACCGATGACCTGGTAGGCCATCGCGGCACCATCGCGGTCGATGTAGTGCGTGGGCACCGGGTCCATGCGCGAATCCTAGGTGCGTTGGGGGCGGGCTCGTCGGCGTTCGAGGGCGTTGGCCATGCGCACGGCAGCCCGGGAGAGCGCGGGGGCACGGCGTGCGGACCGCAGGGCCATCTTGTCCATGGTCGTCTGCATCGACTCCTCGGCGGGCAGGCTGTCCGCCTGCTCGTCGGCACGGGTGACGGCGAACAGCTCCCACCGACCGGGTACGCCCTTGAGCTCGTGCTCACCGCGATCGGCGAAGCTCAGGCCGGAGCCGACGACGAGATCGCGAACCGTCCGCGACACGAGGACCTCACCGGGTGCGGCCGCCGCGCCGACCCGGGCGCCGATGTGCACGTTCAAGCCCGTGATGTTCAACCCGTCCCGCGCGAGCTCACCGGTGTGCACTCCGCAGCGCACACTCATGCCGGCGTCCGCAGCCTCGCGGCTGATCGTCTCGGCACATCGAACCGCCTTGGTGGGCCCGTCGAACACGCTCAGCGTGCCATCGCCCATGACGCCGACCAGGCTTCCACCGGCCTTCTCGACCGTCAGCCGGACCAGACCCTCATGGTCGGAGCGCAGGTCCCGGTAGGTCGCATCGCCGACGTTCGCCAGCAGCTCCGTGGACGAGGCCACGTCGGTGAACAGCACCGTCCCGAGGAAGCGGTCGGCATCGGCCGAGTGCCAGGTTCCGGTGACCAGCTCCTCCATGTGGTCGGCGACCGGCCGGAAGGCCTGGCCGATCGACGCGCCGGGCTTGGGCGGCGGAAGCATGTGGAACTCAGCACCTGGAATGAGGTCCGCCGCATATCGGACTGCGGCCTCCGGGAGTGGCGTACCGGGGAGGCACAGCACTCGGGTCGGGACCCGCACCGACCTCAGCACGTCCTGGATGTCCAGGGCGATGAGCCATTCGAGATAGGCCTGCGCAGCCGCCGGGGTCGCCGAAGATCGTTCCAGGAGCGCCATCATGCGACGGTTGTACGCGGTCCCCTGCGCCGGATCCCACATGTCGATGACCTGTCCGGAGCCCCAGTGCGCAAACGCTCGTCGGTATCCGTCGACCAAGGTGGCCTTCTCCTGGTCGGTGAACCCGTGATGGTCATCGGCTGTGCCCGGCGCTTGGGCGACCGGGTTCGTCAACAGCAAGGAGTTGACGCGCTCAGGCGCCTTCGCTGCGACGAGAGCCATCGGCCCACAGGTGCCGAGCATCCCCACCAGGGTGGCCGTGCTCATGCCGGCCGCATCCATGATGGCCAGGACGTCGTCGGCCTGCTGCTCGATCGTGGGGACGTAGGTGACCTGGTCGGACAGGCCGAACCCGCGACGCTGGAAGATCACGCCGCCCGCGAAGTTCGCTCCGCGCTCGAGGTTGTAGTGCAGGTCCGGATCCATCCAGCAGAGGTCGAGATGGAGGACGATCTCGAAGAAGCTGACGACGTTGGGCGGCCCGTCGGCGATCACCTGGTAGGCCAGCGCGGAGCCGTCGCGATCGATGTACCGAGTCGGGACCGGGTCCATGCGCGAATTCTAGGGGCGCTGGAGCGTCGCCGGTTCAGGTCAGCGAATCAGCAGTGTGACCAGCAGGGCGATCGCCGCGACGGCGACGACCAGCAGGATGACACCGCTCACGATCGAGCGGTCGAAGGACGAGCCGCGCGGCACCTGACGCTCGGACAGGTCGACCTCGAAGTCGGGCATCAGCAGCTGCAGGTCGACGTCGGAGGCGTCCTCGACGCCGTGCTCGCGCAGCAGCTCGCGCACGGCCGGCTCGATGCCGGGGAGGTCGTCGGCCGACGTGGTGCCGACGTCCTTGACGTCCAGCTGCCAGCGGTCACCGTCACGCTTGCCGACCACGAGATAGCTCATACGAACTTGCCCTTTCGGATCTTGCGCCGGCCCACGCGCTGGAGGATCGGCTCGAAGCGCATCATCGGTCCGGGCGCCATGGCCGTCACGCGCTGCTGGACACCGCGCCACACGGGCATCGTGCGGTAGACCCGCCGGGTGCCGAACATGTCGACGAGCTCGCGGGCCACCTGCGCCGGCTGGAAGAACGTGCCGGACGCGACCAGTGCCTGGGCATGGCCGCCGGTCTCCATCTCGCGCACCATCTGCGTGTTGACGCCGTCAGGACAGATGGCGTGGACCCGGATCTTGTCCTTCTTCAGCTCGACGTGCAGCGACGTGACGAGCGACAGTGCCGCGGCCTTCGTCGCCGCGTACATGCTGAGGCCGGGCACCGGGCCGTGCGAGCTGAGGGACGCCGTGACGCCGATGTCGCCACCCTTCGTGCCCTCGGCTGCCTGTGCCCGGAACACGTCGGTGGCGATGCGTGAGCCCCAGACCACGCCGAGGATGTTGACGTCGACGAGCGTGCGGATCTGCGCCTCGGTGAGGTCGCTGAGGTCGCCGTCGAACCCGACGCCGGCGTTGCACACCCAGGCGCCGAGCGGGGCCAGGATGCGGGCTTCCTCGGCCACGCCACGGGTGGCCGCGGGATCGGTGACATCGAGACCGAGGCCCAGCGGCGCGCCGATCTCGCCGGCCGTGACCTTGGCCGATTCGGCGTCGATGTCGGTGACGACGACCTGGTAACCGTGCCCGACGAGCTCGGCAGCGATGGCCCGTCCGATGCCCCGCGCACCGCCCGTGACCACGGCGGATCGGGGTTGTCCGGGCTTCACGAGGGTCTTCGTCACGCGCCTCAATCTAGGGCATTCACCGCCGCGACACGCCATCGAACATATGTTTGAACAATCGCGCTTACGCGGCTACCGTGAACACATGAGCGAAAAGACCACTCCACGCCGCGGACGCCCGCCGGGCTCCCGCAACTCCGTCCGCGAGCTCCCCGACGGTCCGGTCGACGACCTCACCGGGCTCACCCCGCGCCAGCAGAAGGTGCTCGTCTTCCTGCGCGAGGAGATCGAGAAGCGTGGCTACCCGCCGAGCATGCGCGAGATCGGCGCGGCCGTGGGCCTGGCCAGCACGTCATCGGTGGCGCACCAGCTGCAGGTGCTCGAGAAGCTGGGCTACGTCAAGCGCGACCCCAACCGCCCCCGTGCGCTCGAGATCTTCCTGCCCGACGTGCTCAAGGCGCGGCGCACGCTCAGCTCTGCCGACGAGAGCACCATCGACGAGACCGGCATCGGCGACGCTCGCCCCGACGCCACCTACGTCCCGATGGTCGGACGCATCGCGGCCGGCGGTCCGATCCTCGCCGAGGAGCGCATCGAAGACGTGTTCCCGCTGCCCAAGTCGCTCGTCGGCGACGGCACGCTGTTCCTCCTCGAGGTCAGTGGCGACTCGATGATCGACGCCGCCATCTGCAGCGGCGACTACGTCGTGGTCCGCCAGCAGCCGGTCGCCGAGAACGGCGAGATCGTCGCGGCCATGCTCGACGGCGAGGCCACGGTCAAGACGTTCCAGCGCAAGGACGGCCAGGTCTGGCTGCTCCCGCACAACGACGACTACTCCCCCATCGACGGCACCCACGCCACGATCCTCGGCAAGGTCACCGCGGTCCTGCGCCGGGTCTGAGGCACGTCTGGGCATGATGGTCGTGTGACCGATCACGAGCACTCGCACGGGCCCATGCACACCGGCGACCACGCCGACTGGCGGCCGCACTTCGACAGTGCGTACTGGGACGACCACTACGGGTCGGCACCGTTGCTGTGGAGCGGTCAGCCGAACCCCGTGCTCGTCGCCGAGGTCGCCGACCTGCCGCCCGGACGAGCGATCGACATCGGCTGCGGCGAAGGCGCCGACGCCCTCTGGCTGGCCGAACGCGGCTGGCAGGTGCTGGGCGTCGACGTCTCACAGGTCGCACTCGACCGGGCCGCGGCGCACGTCGACAAGGCCGGATTGAGCGACCAGGTCGTCTGGGAGCAGCACGACCTGCTGGCGTGGGCACCGCCGGAACGGTCCCTCGACCTCGTGTCCGCGCAGTTCTTCCACCTGCCACCGGAGATGCGACAAGGGGTCTACGACGGGCTCGCCGCAGCGGTGGCACCCGGCGGCACGTTCCTCGTGGTGGCGCACCATCCGTTCGACCTCGACACCACCATGCCCCGACCGCCGGTCGAGGAGCTCTTCTTCACGGCCGACGAGCTCGCGGCGCACCTGCCTGACGACGAGTGGGACGTGCAGATCTCGGAGGCCCGCCAGCGTCCAGCGATCGACCCGGACGGCCAGGAGATCCTCGTCACCGACACCGTGCTCAAGGCACGTCGGCGACCGTCAGCCGACTGACGCCGACGCCGCCTCGTCGAGCCGGCGCAGCGCAGCGATCACGGTGTCGTGGTCCGTGGTGCGCCACATGTCGGGCAACGACGCAGCGAGGAACGATCCGTAGCGCGCGGTGACGAGCCGCGGGTCGAGCACGGCCACGACGCCCCGGTCGGTGGAGCGGCGGATCAGCCGGCCCGTTCCCTGCGCGAGCAGCAGCGCGGCGTGGCTCGCCGCGACGGTCATGAAGCCGTTGCCGCCGCGCTTCTCGACCAGACGCTGCCGCGCGCTCATCAGCGGGTCGTCCGGGCGAGGGAACGGGATGCGGTCGATGATGACGAGCTGACACGTCTCGCCGGGCAGGTCGATGCCCTGCCAGAGACTCAACGTGCCGAACAGGCACGTCGTGGGGTCCTCGGCGAACCGTCGCGCCAGCTCGGGCAGCTGGGCGTCACCCTGGCACCAGATGTCGAGGTCGGGCAGCCGCTTGCGCACCGCCTCGGCCGCGTCCTCGGCGCCTCGACGCGACGAGAACAGCCCGAGCGTGCGCCCGCCTGCCGCCTCGACCAGTGAGGCGATCTCGTCGAACTGGGCGTCACCGAGACCGTCACGACCGGGCGCCGGCAGGTGCTTCGCGACGTAGATCATGCCCTGGGTGCGGTAGTCGAACGGCGATCCGACATCGATCGACGTCCACGAGTCGTCGCCGGGCTCCAGGCCGAGCGAGATGGCCAGCGGGTCGAAGCCGCCGCCCAGCGTCAGGGTCGCGCTGGTGAGCACGACCGTCTTCTCGTCGAACAGCTTCTCGCGCAGCCGGGACGACACGTCGATGGGCGCGACGTACAGGCGCGGGCCGTTGCGGCTCTCGCCGAGCCACAGCACCTCGGTCTCGGGCTTGACCGCCATGCGCTCGGCGATCTGCCGGACCTCGTCGACCATGCCGCGCGCCTGCTGGCGGGCTGCGTCGGCCTCCATCTCGGTCTTCTCCTTGGGGAACGACGAGATGCAGGCACGCGCTGAGTCTCTGACGAGGGCGAGTGCCTCGAGCAGCGGTTCCGGCGGGATGTCGATGCGTCCGGGATCGGTGCGGGCCAGCACCTCGGAGAGCGCGTCGGCCGCGTCGGTGAGGTCGTCGACGGCGGTTCCGACATCGACGTGCGCGCGAGCACGGCGGGCGGCGCGTTCGATCGTGGCCGGGTCGAGCTCGTCGGTGGCGGCCTGCGTGACCCGGGCCGCGAGCTCGTGCGCCTCGTCGACGATGACGGCGTCGTACTCCGGCAGCATCGGCACGCCGTCGATGGCGTCGATGGCCAGCAGCGCGTGGTTGGTGACGACGAGGTCGGCGTGCTGGGCGTCCTCGCGGGCCCGCTCGGCGAAGCACTCGAGCGCGTGCGCGCAACGGGATGCCCCGAGGCACTCACGGTGGTTGACGCTCACCTGACGCCAGGCGCGCTCGGTGTGCGACGGCGCCGAGTCGCGGTCGGCCATGTTGCCCTTCGAGGCCTGCTCCTCGGCCCACTCGCGCAGCTCGAGGACCTCGCCGCCCAGCGATCCCTCGGGCAGCTCGACCAGCACGCCCTGGTCGTCAGGAGCGCCCTCGCGGATGCGGTGCAGGCAGGCGTAGTTGCTGCGTCCCTTGACGACGGCGTGGTGCGGCACGTCGTCGAGCGTGGCGGCTGCCGCATCCTTGAGCGCCGGGATGTCGCGCTCGATGAGCTGGTGCTGGAGGTTGAGCGTCGCCGTGGCCACCACGACCCGCTTGCCGCGCAGCAGGCTCGGCACGAGGTAGCCGAGCGACTTGCCGGTGCCGGTGCCGGCCTGCACGAGCAGATGGGTGCCCGTCTCGAGGGCGTTGCGAACGGCCTCGGCCATCGCCACCTGGCCCGGTCGCTCTGTGCCGGCGATCGCCTCGACGGCGGCGTGCAGCACCGTGCTGACGTCGGGCTTGGCGGGCATGCGGGCAGCCTAGCCGCGGCTGCCGCCGGTTCCGGGAGACGCGTCCACACCGCCGGACGTGGCACGATCGAACCGTGGCCACCGATCGCGATCGAGACGACGAGGGACGTGCCCGCAACGCACGTCCACGTGACGGACTCGGCCGTCCGCTCCCCTACGGAGAGCCGGGGGTCGAGCGCCAGCCCGAGGGCGTCGAGCGCACCCCTGACGAGACGGTTCGCGAAGGACAGCGACTGCTCGACGAGGGGATGCCCTTCCATGCGCACGAGGTGTTCGAGGACGCCTGGAAGTCGGGACCCGAGGACGAGCAAGACCTCTGGAAGGGGTTGGCTCAGCTCGCGGTCGGCCTCACCCATGGCGCCCGCGGCAACGCCACCGGTTCAGCGACGCTGCTCCGCCGGGGCGCCGACCACATCGAGCCCTACGCCGACGCGTCTCCCCACGGCATCGACGTGGCCGGTTTGCTCACGTGGGCGCGGGATCTCGCGGACGAGGTGGCCGACGGTTCGGCGATCGACGATCCGGGCGCGCGAGCGCCGAGGATCACAGCTGGGTGAGCTGGTGGGCGAGCTCGTCGGACACGCGAGCGACGACGTGGGTGCCGTCCTCGGCGTGGTCGAGCGACTCGATCTCGCCGGTCTCGTGGACCTGACTGAGCAGGTCGCCGCGTGAGTACGGCACCACGACGTCGACAAACGTCGACGGCCGCGGCAGGTCGGCCTCGATCGCCGAGAGCAGCTCGTCGATGCCTTCGCCGGTGTTCGCACTCACCACGACGGCGTGCGGCTCCCGCGCCAGGATGTTCTTCACGACGAGTGGGTCGGCCGTGTCGGCCTTGTTGATGACCACGATCTCGGGCACCTGTGCCGCGCCGATCTCGAGGAGCACCTCGCGCACGGCCGCGAGCTGGCCCTCCGGGTCGGGGTGCGAGCCGTCGACGACGTGCAGCACGAGGTCGGACTCCGCGACCTCCTCCAGGGTCGAGCGGAACGCCTCCACCAGCTGGTGAGGCAGGTGCCGCACGAAGCCGACGGTGTCGGACAGCGTGTAGACGCGTCCGTCGGACGTCTGGGTGCGGCGCGTGGTGGGGTCGAGGGTGGCGAACAGCGCGTCCTCGACCAGCGCGCCGGCACCCGTGAGCCGGTTGAGCAGGCTCGACTTGCCGGCGTTGGTGTAGCCGGCGATCGCGACGGACGGCACCGCGTTCCGGCGACGCTGCGCCTTCTTGGTGTCGCGGGCGGTGCGCAGGGACGTGAGCTCGCGCCGGAGCTTCGCCATCTTCGCCTGGATGCGACGGCGGTCGGTCTCGAGCTTCGTCTCACCGGGTCCGCGGCCGCCGATGCCCTCGCCGCCGGCGGCACGTCCACCGGCCTGACGGGACAGCTGGCCGCCCCAGCCGCGCAGCCGCTGGGTCTGGTACTGCAGCTGGGCCATCTCGACCTGGGCCTTGCCCTCGGCGCTCTTGGCGTGCTGGGCGAAGATGTCGAGGATCAGCGCCGTGCGGTCGACGACCTTGACCTTGGTGCGATCCTCCAGGTTGCGCAGCTGGCTGGGTGCGAGCTCGCCGTCGCAGATGATCGTGTCCGCGCCGGTGGCCTGCGCGACGTCGCGCAGCTCCTCGACCTTGCCGCTGCCGATGTAGGTGGCCGGGTCTGGCTTCGGCCGGCGCTGGATGAGCGCGTCGAGCACCTCGGAGCCGGCGGTCTCGGCGAGCAGCTTGAGCTCGGTGAGCGAGTTCTCGGCGTCCTCGGCCGTGCCCTCGGTCCAGACGCCGACGAGCACGACGCGCTCGAGTCGCAGCTGGCGGTACTCGACCTCGGAGATGTCCTTGAGCTCGGTCGAGAGGCCGGCGACGCGTCGCAGCGAGTTCCGCTCTTCGAGCTCGAATCCTGGTTCGGTCATGCGAGCCATTCCATGTCGCCGCGGGCGACGATCTCGGCGGGGCCGGTGAGGATCAGGTGGTCGTCCTCGGTGCAGGTGACGTGCAGGGTGCCGCCGGGGACGTCGACCTGGTAGGTCACGGGTCGCTCGGCTCCGTCGGCCAGCGCGGCCGCCAGGCCGACGGCGCACGCCCCGGTGCCGCACGACCGGGTCTCGCCCGAGCCGCGCTCGTGCACGCGCATCGCGACGTGCTGGTGACCCGATCGAACGACGAACTCCACGTTGACGCCCTCGGGATAGGTCTCGGTGTCGTGCTCCGGGGCATCGAGGAGCGGTCCGGCATCGGTGAGGCTGTCGACGAACGCGACGGCGTGCGGGTTGCCGGTGCGGATGTCCTGCGCCTCCCACGTGCGTCCGGCCGCGGTGATCTTGGACGTGCCACGCACCTCGGCCACGCCCATGTCGACGCTGAACATGCCGTCGCCCTCGACGGTGACGGTCTTGTCGCCGGCGCGGGTGCCGATGACGATCGGCGCGCCGGCGTCGACGAGGCCTTCGGTCAGCAGGTACAGCGCGAGGACGCGGACACCGTTGCCGCACATCTCGCCGAGGGAGCCGTCGTGGTTGCGGTAGTCCATGAACCACTCGCCCGCTGTGCTCTTCGCCGCCCACGGCCCGGCACCCCCGCCGGGGCTCTCACCGGATGCAGACGTCCGCACGACCCGCATGACGCCGTCGGCGCCGATACCGCGCCGACGGTCGCAGAGGGCGGCCACGAAGGCGCCGTCGAGCTGGCCGTGGACGGTGCCGTCATGGTCCGGAAGCAGCACGAAGTCGTTCTCCGTGCCGTGCCCCTTGAGCCATGGAAACGTCATGGTCTCCAGTCTACGGACCGCGCAGCTGAGAGCTGGGCGAGAGCGCGCTCCCCGCCCAGCTCAGAGTTGGTTGACGGCGCGCTTTCGCCCGTGCCGAAGCAAGTGGTCCGTTGAGGAGCGCCAGCGACGATCATCGGCGCCAGCATCGCAGGACGGCTTCGACCGAGCGGTCGACATCGTCCTCGGTGGTCGCGTGGTTCGACACCGAGATGCGCATGTACCGGCGACCGCGCCACGTCGTGCCACCCATCCAGCAGGTGCCGTCGCGCTGGACTGCCTCGATGACCGCGTCCGTGGTCGCGTCGTCGCCGAAGCCGACGAGTACCTGGTTGAGCACCACCTCGTTGGCGATCTCCGCGCCGGCCTCCTTGAGCTGGTCGGCGAAGCGACGGGCGAGCGCGCAGTTGCGCTCGACGAGCTCGGCCACACCGTTGCGTCCGAGCTCACGGATTGCCGCCCAGACCGCGAAACCGCGAGCCCGCCGAGACGAGCCGATCACGAAGTCGGAACCACCGACCGTTCCCTGCCCCGAGCCGACCAGGTACGCGGCGACGTACGACACAGCGGCGGCGTGGATGTCAGGCCGGGTGACGAAGACCAGCCCGGAGTCGTACGGGACATTGAGCCACTTGTGCGCGTCGCAGCCCCACGAGTCCGCGTCCCCGACGCCGCGGGTCAGGTGCTCGAGCTCCGGCGACGCGGCCGCCCACAGCCCGAACGCGCCGTCGACATGAACCCAGGCTTCCCGCGCGTGCGCGGCGGCGCAGGATCGCTCGAGGTCATCGCAGGCGCCGGTGTTGACGTTGCCCGACTGCAGGCACACGATCGTCGGTCCCTCCGAGGCAGCGAGCACCTCCTCGAGGTGCTCGACGTCGATCGCGCCGTTGGCGTCCGTTCGCACCGGAACCGCGGAGCTGATGCCGAGTCCCAGCAGCCGGAGCGTGCGGTCCACGGTGCCGTGCCGCTCGTCCCCGACGATGACGCGCACGCGTGGCGCTCCCTGGAGCCCGTCCTGCTCGACGTCCCATCCGTGCTCCTTCAGGACGTGGTGGCGCGCGGCGGCCAGGCCGACGGTGTTCGCCTCCTGCGCGCCGGTGACGAATCCCACCGAGGCGCTCTCGGGGATGCCCAGCAGCTCCTTGGCCCATCGACCGGCTACCTGCTCGACGGCGATGGCCGCGGGTGCCAGCGTCGCGTTGAAGGCCGGCTGGTCCCAGCCGAGCGCCAGGATGTCGGCCGCCGTCGCGGACGACAGCGATCCTCCGATGACGAACCCGAAGTACCGCGGGCCGACGGTCGCCGTGATTCCGGGATCGGCAGCCCGGACGAGGTCGTCGAGCACGGTTTCCGGCGGGGTCGGCTCGAGCGGCACGCTGCCGGTGCCGAAGCCGTCGCGGATGGTGTCGAAGTCAACGGGCCGCGCCACGGGCCGCCGATGGACCGTGGCGCGATAGTGCGCCACGCAGTCCGCAGCGCTGGCGTAGATGTCGTCCGGTTCGCTCATCCGGCGAACGTACGCCCACCGTGGGCGACCGACCAAGCATTCCAACTTTCATGTCAATTCCTATTGACGCCAAATCAATTTCGTGTGAATGTCTATGAACATGAAAGCAACGCGGTCGTACGTCATGACCGCCCGCGCCGAGGCCGTGGCCGAGACGCGCGAGCGCATCCTGCGAGCGGTCATCGGATTGGCCGGTCACGGTCCACTGGCGAAGATCTCCCTGGCCGCCGTCGCCGCAGACGCCGACGTCAGCGTGCAGACCGTGCTCCGACAGTTCGGCAGCCGCGACGAGCTGATCGACGCCGCCGTCGAGGTCGCTCACCATCAGATCGCCACCGATCGCACCGCGCCCCCTGAGGACGTGCCTGGGGCGCTCTCGGCGTTGGTCGACAGCTACGAGAAGGGGGGCGACGCCTCGATCCTCCTGCTCGGGCAAGAGCCCACCGACCCACGCGCCGCTCGCATCGCGACGCTGGGGCGGGAGTTCCACCGCACGTGGGTCGAGGACGTCTTCACACACCAGCTCGGCGACGTCGCCGGGCCCCAACGAGAAGAGATGATCGACATGCTGGTGATTGCCACCGACGTCTACACCTGGAAGCTGCTCCGGCGCGACCGCGGCCTGAAGCGTGACGTCGTCCTGGAGCGCATGGTCAAGCTGGCCGAGGCCGTGGTGGGAGGTGCCGATCATGACTGACGTCGTCTTCGCCACGGTCGACGCGGGCGGCAACGTCCCGCCGACTGCGCGACATCGCCGTCGAGGTGGCGCGACGCGGCCATCGGGTTCGCGTGCTCGGCCACGAGCAACAGCGCACTTCCTTCGAGAGGGCCGGGCTGGAGTTCCATGCCTACAGCGACCCTGAACCGTGGGATCCCACCGAGGCTGAAGTCGACGTTCGACGGGACTGCGCGGCTTCATCCGACAGCTCACCGCGCTCGACAAGGGTGACGATCTCATCGCCCTGACTCACGCCGGACTCGGTGGTCGTCGTCGACTGCATGCTCGTCGCTGTCCTCGGCGCAGCGCAGGACGCCGGCCATCCGACGGTCGCCTTGGTGCACGCCTTCCATGCCTACTTCGACGGCCCGTGGCGACGCGGTCCGCTCGGAATGGCCGCAAGACTCAAGGGGCTCGGCCCTCGACGGCTGTGGAAGAACTGCGAAGCGGTGGTCGTCTGCACCGATCGTCAGCTCGATCCCGCCGGGTCACGCGACTGGCCGGACACGTTCGTCTGGACCGGCCCGGTGCAGCCCGAGACGCAGGTCGGCCGTGCCTGTCGCACCACGACGCGTGCTGGCCAGCCTCAGCACCATCGCCTTTCCCGGCCAGCAGGAGGCCGTGCAGAACATTCTCGATGGGCTTGCCGACGCGCCGGTCGACGTCGTCCTCACGACCGGACCGGCCGTCGATCTCGGCCAGCCTGAACGTGCCGGCCAATGCCGAGGTCCACGCCTTCCTTCCCCACGACGAGGTCATGGCCGGAGTGTTCCGCTGTCATCGGGCACGGCGGGCACTCCACCACCGTCCGGGCGCTCGCCCACGGGCTGCCGCTCGTGATCATGCCGATGCACCCGATGCTCGACCAGCCCATGGTCGGCAAGGCAGTCGAAGCCATCGGCGCCGGGGTGTCGATCAAGAGGTCCGCGTCACCGGAGCAGATCCGCACGGCATTCGAGACGCGTCCTCGACGGGCCACATCGCGCAGCGGCGAAGGCCATCGCCGAACGATGGCGCGGCGACGACGGAACCGTCGTGGCCGCCGACCGCATTCTTGCGCTTCAGCCGAAACCGGTCAGCCCGTGACGATGCCCGTCGCATCGTCGACGAGGGTCGGGCTGTCGAACGGCATCCAGTGGATGCGAGGGTCCTTGCGGAACAGTCGGTCCTGACGGCGGGCGAACTTCCGCGTCCCGCTCACGGTGGCGGCGCGTGCCTCGTCCTCGGTGGTCTCGCCGCGCAGGTGGGCGAGGATCTGCTGATAACCGAGCGCCCTCGACGCGGTCGGAGCGTCCTCGAGGCCCTGCGCCCGCAGTGACCTGACTTCGTCGACGAACCCGCGTTCCCACATCTGGTCGACCCGTTGCTCAAGGCGGTCGTCGAGGACGTCGCGCGGCACGTCGAGCCCGATCATCGTCAATCCCGGGTACACCGAGTCATGTCCCGGCATGGTCGCGATGAACGGCTCACCCGTGAGCTCGCCGACTTCGAGCGCACGCACGATCCGTCGCCCGTTGGACGGCAGGATCTGCTCGGCCGCCTCGGGATCGCGTTCGGCCAGCACGGTGTGCAGGGCCGGCGCTCCCCTCTTCTCGAGCTCGGACGTCCAGCGCGCGCGGACGTCCGCGTCGGTGCCCGGGAAGTCGAGCGGATCGATGACCGCCCGCACGTAGAGAGCCGACCCGCCGACCACGATCGGCGTCGCACCGCGGTCGAAGCACTCGGAGATCACGTCGCGGGCCGCGTGCTGGAACTCGGCGACGCTGCCGGGATCGCTGACGCCGAGGACGTCGATGAGGTGGTGCGGGACTCCCCCGCGGTCGTCGTTCGAGATCTTGGCCGTGCCGATGTCCATGCCGCGGTAGAGCTGCATCGAGTCGGCGTTGACCACCTCGGCCGAGCCCAGCCGTTGCGCGATGGCGACGGCGAGATCGGACTTGCCCGACGCGGTCGGCCCGGCGATGACCACGATGCGACCGGCCGACGACATGTCGCCAGTCTCCCAGTACTGTCCGAAGCATCGGGGCACAGCGCCCGTAACGACTCTGGAGGAGCACCATGGGATTTCTCGACAGGTTGAAGGGCAAGGGCGGACTGAAGGACAAGGCCGTCGACTTCGCCAAGGAGCACGACGAGCAGATCGACCAGGGCATCGAGAAGGCGTCCGACCTCGCCGACAAGGCGACCAAGGGCAAGTACAGCGACAAGATCGACGACGCTGCCCAGAAGGCCAAGGACGCCTACGAGGAGCCGAAGGACCAGTCCGAGCCTGCGCCCGCGCCGACACCTCCGGCCGCCGAGGCACCGCCCGCACCCGAGCCGACACCACCGGCCGCCGAGGCACCGCCCGCACCCGAGCCGGTTCCTCCGGCCGCCGAGGCTCCGCCGACGCCGTCCGCGCCCCAGCCACCAGAAGCACCCGAGGCCGCTCCGGCAGATCCGCAGACGCCTCCGGCTGACCAGGACCCGCAGCAGCCGTAGGTCAGGAGACGACCCAGTCGGCCACCCAGTAGCCGACACCGAAGGGCGCCCCGTCCCAGCGCAACGTCGCTGTGACGTCGGCGCCCTTCGTCATCTCACCGAGCACCACGAGCGCGTGCGGACCGGGCGCCAGGAGCTCGTCGGCGAGATGGACGTCGAGAGAGGCCAGCGCGTCCGTGTCGCCGTTCGCGAGGGCGGCACCGATCGCCTCATCGTGTGCCTCGGCCCGCTCGTCGAGGTACCCCGGCGCGGCCAGGCTGCGACGTGCGCTGCCGCCGGCCATGACGAGCAACGCCACCCGGTCGTCGGTGGGAACGGCCGTCGTCGTGTACGTGCGCGGGCCGTCCCAGCCGGCTTGGTCGAGCAGCCAGGCGCCGATCGTGTGGCTGAGCGGCAGGATCAGGTCGTCGCCGCCTGCACGGACGTCGACACCGTGACCGGCCAGCGTCCCGCCCGCCGACTCGTCGACCGGGTCCGGCAGCTCGCCGGTGCCGATGACGACGATCCGATCGGGCCGGGTCGCCACCAGGGCGGTGACGCTCTCCAAGGCCGCCGATCTCACGTCGTCCAGCTCGGACGCGGCACCCGAGGCGAGCTCTGGCACGAGCACGGGCGGATGAGGGCACACCGCGGCGGCAACGATCACGTCCCGAGGCTAGCCGAGCAGACATGACGCACCTGCGTGCGACGATGGACGCGTGCACGAACCGCCACCGTCGCGGCCCTACCCGCCCGACACCATCTGGCGCTTCCCACCTCCTCCCGTGTCACGCCTGTGGCTGGTCGCGGCGATCGTGGGAGGCGTCATCGGCCTGACCGTCCTCGGCGGAGCCTTCACGTACCTGGGCCTCAACGCGAACCGTGACATCCCGGGCTTCATCGACGACCAGAACGTGCTCGACGTCGCCAGCCGCGAGTGCGAGCTCATGACGTCGACCGTCGAGGGCCTCCCGATGAACGGGTCGGCCGACGAGCGCCGCGAAGCGCTGGCCGATCAGAACACCGCCGTGATGAACATGGTCGAGCGCATCCGCGAGATCAGCTCGAAGGTGCGCGCGTCCGACCAACCGCTCGACGCCTGGCTCGCCGACTGGGAATCACTCGTGTCCGGCCGACGGACCTATATCGACCAGCAGCGCAAGGGCAACAGCAACAAGAACTTCCGGGTGCCGCGCACCAGCGACGGCGACCCGATCAACGAACGCATGGACTTCGCGGCCCAGGACATCTGCACGGTGCCTGACGTGCTGCTGCGTCCCGATCTCGCCGGCACCCGGGGAATCTGAGCCCTCAGTCGGCGGCGGCCGCGGCTGCGGCCTTCTTCTGCTTCTTGAACGCCCGCACCTTGCCCAGCGACTCGGCATCGACGACGTCGGCCACCGAGCGGTAGCCCTTCTTGCCGTAGTCGCCGACGACCTTGGTCCAACCGCTTGGCTTGACGTCGAGCTGCTTGGCCAGCAGCGCCGTGAAGATCCTGGCCTTCTGCTCCCCGTACCCGGGCAGCGCCCGCAGCCGCTTCATGAGGTCGGCGCCGTTGCGTGCCTCGGTCCAGACGCGGGAGGCATCACCGTCGTACACCTCGACCACGTGTCGCGCGAGCTCCTGGACGCGCCCGGCCATCGAGCGTCCGTAGCGGTGGATGGCCGGCGGCGTCGCGCACATGTCGGCGAACGACTCCGGCTCGGCCGCGGCGAGGGCCGCGGGGTCGAGCGTGCCGAACCGGTCGAGCAGCTTGGCGGGGCCGCGGAACGCGTGCTCCATCGGGTACTGCTGGTCGAGCAGCATCCCCATGAGCAGGGCGAAGGGATCCTCCGAGAGGATCTTGTCGGCAGCCGGATCCTGGGCGATGGTGAGCTCCATCCGCCCATCTTGCCATTTCAGGTGGCGACGGGTTCCGTCGCGGAGATGAGGAGCGCGGGCATGACCCGGCGCAGCAGGTCGGGGTCCATCGGGCGGTTCTCGATCAGCGCCTCACGCAGCGCCATGTCGTAGGTGCCCATGAGGATGACGGCGGCATCGTGGATGTCGATCGTGAGGCGCAGACCGAGCGCCTCGAGGATCATCACCATGAGGTCCTGGAACTCCTGCTTGACCTGGCTCCACGCGGCCTTGAACTCGCGACCCACCTCATCATCGCGCACGCTGCGCAGCTCGAACTCGGCGTTCACGAGGAACCAGTCGCGGTCCGGCGGCTGCAGCATCAGGAAGCGATCGAGGATCAGTCGCACTGCCTCGCTGACGTCGAGGTCGGCGATGGTCGACGGATCGGCCGCCGCGCGCAGCTTGTCGAACATGATCTCGCGCTCGCGATGGCAGAGCGCGAGCAGCAGCTCGTCCTTGCTGGAGAAGTTGGAGTAGAAGGCGCCACGGGTGAACCCGGCCTGCTCGCAGATGTGCTCGACCGACGCGCCTTGGAAGCCTTCGCTGGCGAGCACGACGCGAGCCGCGTCGAGCAGGCGTTCACGCGTGGCAGCGCGTCGGCGGAGGCCCGTGGACGAGGCCGGACGATCGGCCACCTTCGCTTCGGACATGTGGTGATAGTAACAGTTCGATACGTTGCCGTATCCAAGACACTAACGTATCGTCGAGAGGTGTCGAATTCCCTCTATGCCCTCGGTCGCTGGGCTTTTCGGCACCATCGCCGGGTCATCGCCGCGTGGATGCTGGTCATCGTCGTCGCCGGGGCGGCCGCGATCACGCTGGGCGGCAACACCCGCGACGAGTTCAACATCCCCGGCACCGAGTCGCAGACCGCCATCGATGCCCTCGACCGCACATTCCCGCAGCTGAGTGGCGCGTCGGCCTATCTCGTCGTGGTCGCACCGGACGGCCGGCGCATCGACGACGCCCGCTCTCGGGAGCTCGTGGACGACTCGATCGAGCAGATCAAGAAGGTCGACGGCGTCAGCGACGTCTTCTCCCCCTACGAAGGTGATGTCACCGACATCTCGATCAGTGCGGACCATCGTGCCGCGCAGGTGCAGATCCAGCTGACCGGCGGCTTCACCGACATCACCGAGAAGCAGAAGGCGGCGGTGCAACGCACCGACGACGAGCTCAAGAAGGCCGGCTACACCTCCGCGTTCGGCGGCGACATGTTCACCGACACCGGTTCGGAGGTGTCGCTCGTCGAGCTGGTCGGCGTCATCGTGGCCGGCGTCGTCCTGTGGTTGATGTACCGGTCACTGCGGGCCGCTGTCATGCCGGTGATCACGGCCCTCGTCGGCGTCATCGTCACGGCGGCGCTCACCTTCACCGCGGCAGGTTTCATCACCGTCTCCACCTCGTCACCGCTGCTGGCGCTGATGATCGGCACGGCCGTCGGCATGGACTACGCGCTCTTCATCGTCTCCCGGCACCGCGAGCTCCTGGCCTCGGGCGTCGAGCCCGAGGAGTCCGCAGCCAGGTCCGTGGCGACCGCCGGCTCGGCGGTCGTGTTCGCCGGCGTCACCGTGGTCATCGCCCTCGTCGGCCTCGCCATCGCCCGCATCCCCTTCCTCACCGTGACCGGCGTCAATGCCGGGCTGTCGGTCGTCATCGCGGTGGCCGTGGCCCTGACGCTGCTGCCAGCACTGCTCGGACGCGCCGGCGACCGACTGGCTCCGAAGGACGGCGAGCGCCCGCCCGGATCGTTCTCCCGCCGATGGGTTGCCGCCACGACCCGCTTCCCCCTGGCGGCGATCGCCACCATCGTGATCATCCTGGGCGTCTCCACGATCCCGGTGAAGGATCTCCAGCTGGCACTGCCCGACAACGGCACCGCCCCTGAAGGGTCCACCCAGCGCGTGGCCCACGAGCTGGTCGAGAAGGAGTTCGGCCCCGGCTTCAACGGACCGCTGATGGTGACGGTCGACGTCATCTCCTCCCGCGACCCCCTGGGTGTTGTCGACGACCTCGATCGCGACCTGCGGCAGATCGACGGAGTGCGGGCCATCGGCCTCGCCACCCCGAACGAGAAGGCCGACACCGCGGTCGTGCAGGTCATCCCTGACACCGGCCCCGCCGACCAGCGGACCGCCGACCTCGTGCACGAGATCCGCGATCGAGCCCCCGCATGGGAGAAGGAGCACGGCGTCGACATCGCCGTCACCGGCCTCACCGCGGCAGGCATCGACGTCTCCGAACGACTCAAGGACGCCCTGCTGCCGTTCGGGCTCGTCGTCGTGGGACTGTCCGTCCTGCTGCTCATGGTGGTGTTCCGCTCGATCCTGGTCCCGATCAAGGCCACGATCGGCTTCATCCTCTCGACCGGAGCGGCCTTCGGCGCCGTGGTCGCGGTGTTCCAGTGGGGCTGGTTCAACACGGTCCTGAACGTCGACCAGACCGGGCCACTGATCAGCTTCCTGCCGATCATGCTGATGGCGGTGCTGTTCGGGCTGTCGATGGACTACGAGGTCTTCCTCATGTCCCGCATGAAGGAGGAGTACCTGCGCTCCGACGACCCCCAGCGAGCGATCGTCGACGGCTTCGTCGGCAGCTCGCGCGTCGTCACGGCAGCGGCCGTCATCATGCTCGCGGTCTTCGCAGCGTTCGTGCCAGACGGCGATCCGGACGTCAAGCCGATCGCGTTCGCTCTGGCGATCGGCGTCTTCGCCGACGCGTTCCTGGTGCGCATGCTGTTTGCCCCCGCCGTGCTGAAGCTGTTCGGCCGGTCGGCGTGGGCCCTCCCGCGTCGACTCGGCTCATGGCTCCCGCACGTCGACGTCGAGGGCGAGGGCCTGCATCGTCAGGTGCGACTCGCGTCCTGGCCGGCTCCCGACTCGACCGAAGCCGTCAGCGCCTCGGCTCTGACCCTGGCCGGGACGCAGGGCACGGTCTACAACGACGTGTCGATCAGCCTGCCGGCCGGCGACCGCCTCGTCGTCCACGGACCCAGTGGTTCGGGCAAGAGCGCCCTGCTTCTCACCATCGCCGGACGGATGCCGTTCGACACCGGTCGACTCCGCGTGAACGGGTTCCTGCTCCCCCAGGAGACGACGGCCGTGCGGAAGTCGGTCGCCCTCGGGGAGACACGCGGCGTCAACGACCTCGAGGACAACCTGACCGTCGACCAGCTCATCGCCGAGCGCCTGTCGATCCGCTCGTTCGGCCTCTGGGTGAGCCGGTCACGGATCACGCCCGTGCGCGACCGGCTCAACCAGGCGATCGAGCACGCCCACGACGTTGCCGGACTCCCCTCCGAGCCCGTGCCGGGAACCGCGCACCTCTCTGATCTCGACCCGCTCGCCCGCAAGCTGCTGGGCGTCGTCCTCGCGCTCACCGAGAACCCGCGCATCGTCGTGATCGACGACGTCGACGACCTGCGGGCCTCCGAGCTCGTTGCCAGGTTCTGGTCGGCGCTCGACCACCTGCTCGACGAGCGCGACATCACCGTCGTCGCCAGCATCCAGTCGATCGACTCGGCACCCGAGCCGTCCGACCACCTTCACCTGCTGGAGCTCGACACCCACCGCGTCCTCCACGAGCTGATGATCTGATGATCCCCTCGCCCGCCCTGCCCTGGTTCGAGCTGGCCCGGTTCCGACGGAGCCGGCTCGCTCGCGCCGCCGTCGTCGCCGTCGTGCTGATCCCGCTGCTGCTCGCGGCGCTCTACGTGTGGGCCAACATCAACCCCACCGGCCATCTCGACGACGTGCAGGCCGCCGTCGTGAACCAGGACGAGCTCGTCGAGGTCAAGGATCGCAAGGGCGAGAAGCAACCGGTCGCGGTCGGTCGCGAGCTGGCCGGCAACCTGACCAGGGACGACTCGGGCAAGAACTTCGACTGGGTGCTCACCGATGCCCGCGACGCGCAGCAGGGCCTGGCGAACGGCGAGTACAAGGCCGTCCTGACCATCCCGAGGAACTTCTCGAAGGCGGCGACGTCGACGAATGGCGACCCGGACGAGGCCATCCAGGGCAACCTCGATCTCCGCACCAACGACGCCGACAACTACGTCAGCGGCACCATCGCGCAGGCCATCGTGAAGGCTGCCAAGTCCGCGCTGAACGCCCAGGTCACCGAGACGTATCTCGACAACGTCTACCTGAGCTTCTCCGACATCAAGTCGAAGCTGGGCGAGGCCGCATCGGGAGCCGGGGATCTGTCCGCCGGCGCAGGCGCGCTGGCCGACGGTGCCTCGAAGGCTGCGGACGGCGCCGGCGAGCTGTCGAACGGCCTGGGCAAGCTCGAGGCGGGCACGGCGACCCTGCCGCGCGACACCCGCAAGCTCGCCGACGGTGCCCGGCAGGTCGCGACGGGTGTCGAGCAGATCGCCGCCCTCGTGCAGAAGTTCAGCCAGGCGCTGACCGCCGCGACGGCCAACGCCGATGCCGACATCGCGCGCCTCGACACCCTGCTCCGCGGCCTGGCCGAGCAGTGCAAGTCCAACCCGTCCGCCGGCGTCGACTGCAAGCAGATCGAGGAGGCCGCCGGCCGCACCGGCGAGCTCAAGGCGTTCGTCCGCCAGGTTCGCACCGAGACCGCCGGCGCCGCGGGACAAGTGGAGAAGCTGGCCGCCGGCGCGAATCAGGTCGCCATCGGCAACGAGAAGCTCGCCCAGAACGTCCCGCTGCTCGTCGCCTCGATCAGCCGCGCTGCGGACGGAGCCAGTCAGCTGGCCGACGGAACGTCACAGCTCGCCAGCGGCGCCGACGAGCTGTCGGCCGGCGCGCTCGAGCTGAGCACGGGTCTGCGCGAAGGCAGCAGCTCCGTGCCTGACTACAACAAGCCCGAGCGCGACCGGATGTCGAAGACCGTGGCCACCCCGGTCCAGGACGCCGCCGACCGTCTCCATCCCGTCAGCAACAACGGTGAGGCGCTGACCCCGTACTTCATGGCGCTCGCGCTGTGGATCGGCGCGATGGCGATCTACCTCCTGTTGCGGCCGCTGTCCGACCGCGCCGTCGCGTCGACCGCGGGCGACGTCCGCACCGCGTTGGCGGGACTCGCACCCGGTCTCGCGATCTCGCTCGCGCAGGCCGCCCTGCTCGTCGCGGTCCTGGAGTGGATCCTCGGCGTCAACCCGGCGAGCCAGCTGCTCTTCGTCGGCATCGCCGTCGCGACCGCGCTCGCCTTCACGGCACTCAACCAGATGCTGGTTGCCCTGTTGGGCGGCGCAGGACGCTTCGTCGCCCTCGTGCTCCTCGCGCTCCAGCTCGCCGCAGCAGGCGGGACCTATCCGATCGAGACGTCACCCGGCTTCTTCGGCTTCCTGCACGACCTGCTCCCGATGAGCTACGCCGTGCACGGGCTGCGGGTCGCGACAGCGGGCGGCAGCGAAGGCGTCGGTTCTGACTTCTTCGCTCTGGCGATCTTCACCGTGCTCGGCCTCGCCCTGACCGTCGTCGCGGCTCGCCGACGGCAGACGGTCACGTTGAAACGGCTGCATCCGTCGACGGCCTGACCGCGCGGACATGCGTCGGGCCTCCCGGTGAACACCAGGAGGCCCGACGTGTCGGCGTGCTACGGACGCACGGCTGACTTCTGCATCTCGAGTCGCGTCGAGTCCGCTGCCGACCTGCGCTGAGCCGTCACGGCCTCAGGTTCGGGCTGCGGCAGGGCTGCGCACGACTTGTCGGCCTTGTCACCGGACTTGCGCGCCGGCTGGGCACCGGTGAGCAGGTAGTCGGCGATCGCGTCGTCGACGCAGGCGTTCCCATTGAGCGAGTTCGCGTGCGTCGTACCGCCCGGAACCGCGATGAGGCTCGACTTCGAGAAGATCGAGCGCACGTGCAGGCTGCCGGCGTACGGCGTGGCCGCGTCGAGCGTCTCGACGATCATCAGCAGGCTGTCGACCTTCTTGCCCGTGATCGTGGCCGGCTTGCGTGACGGCGCCGGCCAGTGGCGGCACGGCTCGTTGTACCAGGCGTTGGCCCAGGTCTCGTACGGCGCGTCCTTGGCGATGGCCCAGTTGTCCTTGGTCCACTTCTTCCAGCTGTGCGGCCAGGACGTGTCCGTGCACTGCACGCCCGCGTACATCGCGTAGCCGTTGTCGTCGCCGTAGCCGCTCGCGTCGAGGTAGGCCGACTCCAGACCGTCGACATCGTGGTCGTTGACGTACCCGGCAAAGACGTCGGCGAGGTCCGTCCACGTCGACTGGTAGTAGCCGGCGTACAAGAACGAGTCAGACCACTCGCTGCCACCGAGCTTGCCGCCCTGGGCCTGCTCCGGGTTGGCGTACAGCTTCTCCTTGGTGTCGTAGAACAGGTCGTGCACCTTCTTCTGGGTGTTGCCGAGGTGGTAGGCCGCATCGTGCTTCGCCAGCCAGCCGAACCAGATGTTGATGTTGCGGTCGAACGGCGCGTCCTGGGACAGGTTGCCCTCGTACCACACGCCACGCGGGTCGACGGTGCCATCGAACACGGTCCGGTGCAGGTTCTTCCCGAACAGCGATGCATAGACCTGTCCGAGGTACGTCCCATAGGAGAAGCCGTAGTAGCTGATCTTCTTCTCACCGAGGGCGCGGCGGATGCTGTCCATGTCCTTGGCCACTTCGATCGTGGTGACGTGGTCGAGGATCGCGCCGTTGTTCTTGTCGCACGCGTCGGTGTAGCCGTGGGTGATGTCCATCCAGGCGTTCTCGATCTTCTTCGTCGTCGGCTCGAACCGCGGACGGTTGTAGCCGGCGCCCGGGTACTCGGACTGACACGAGACGGACGGCTTGCTGGAGCCGACGCCACGCGGATCGAACCCGATCCAGTCGTACGCCTTGCCGGCGTCCTTGGGCACGAACTCCCCCAGCACCGACAGCGTCAGGCCTGAACCGCCGGGTCCGCCCGGGTTCACCAGCATCGGGCCCTGGTACTGGCTGTCGGGCACGGTGTGCTTGATCCGTGAGATGGCGACGGTGATCTTCTTGCCGTTCGGCTTGTCGTAGTCGAGCGGCACGGTCACGTCACCGCACTCGGCGCCGCGGGACTTCAGCCCGGCGCTCTCACACTCGTGCCACGCGATCGCGGGCGTGCTGGCTTGCCTGGCGTCCAGTGAGCCGGCGTCGGGTGCTCCGACCGCGGCTGCTGGAACGGTGAGCGCGGACAGCGAGATCGCCGCTGCCGCGCACAGAACTGATGTGCGCATCGATGTGTCCCCCCAAGAGACGTCCTGCCCCGGATCCGGAGCATTGACAGACTCTCACACGAGTAGTTGCGATCAGCAACCGATCCGGCTAGCAGCTGCAGGCGGAGCTTGCGGACACCGGCAGTGGTTCGGGAACACCGAGCGACGGCATGCCCAAGCCGACCGATCGCACCTGCGTCTGGCCCTGACGCGCCTCCCAGGCGTCACCGGCGCGGGTGCGGCGGTAGGTCGTCGGAGGGACGTCGCTCAGCAGGTGGTGCGGTGCCGCTCCGGTGAGAACGACCTCGACCACGTCACCCGGGCGCACCGGCTCGTCACCGGGGACGAAGTGCACGAGGCGGTTGTCGCGGGCGCGGCCGGTGAGCCGGTGCGTCGCGCCGTCCTTCTTGCCGCCGGAGTCCGCGACGAGGAGCTCGACCGTCGAGCCGACGAGGCGACGATTCTCCTCCCACGCGACGTCGTTCACGAGGGCCGCGAGGCGGTCGTAGCGCTCCTGCACGACGTCGTGCGGCACCTGGTCGGGCAGCGAGGCGGCCGGGGTGCCGGGCCGCTGTGAGTACTTGAAGGTGAAGGCCGTGGCGTAGCGGGCTTCGCGCACGACGTCGAGCGTCGCCTCGAAGTCGTCGTCGGTCTCGCCGGGGAAGCCGACGATGACATCCGTGCTGATGGCGGCGTCGGGCATCACGGCTCGGACCCGGTCGAGAATCCCCAGGTACTTGTCGCGTCGGTACGAGCGACGCATCGCCTTGAGGACCCGGTCGGAGCCGCTCTGCAGCGGCATGTGCAGCTGGGGCATGACGTTGGGCGTCTCGGCCATCGCGGCGATGACGTCGTCGGTGAAGTCCTTGGGGTGCGGGCTGGTGAACCGCACTCGTTCGAGCCCGTCGATGTCGCCGCAGGCGCGCAGCAGCTTGCCGAACGCGAGCCGGTCGCCGAAACCGGCGCCGTAGGAGTTGACGTTCTGTCCGAGCAGCGTCACCTCGACGACGCCGTCGGCCACGAGGGACTCGACCTCGGCCAGCACGTCGCCGGGCCGGCGATCCTTCTCCTTGCCGCGCAGGCTCGGCACGATGCAGAACGTGCAGGTGTTGTTGCACCCGACGCTGATCGAGACCCAGGCCGCGAACACCGAGTCGCGCTTGGTGGGCAGAGTCGAGGGGAAGACCTCGAGCGACTCGAGGATCTCGACCTGTGACTCCTCCTGGATGCGCGCGCGTTCCAGCAACACCGGCAAGGAGCCGATGTTGTGGGTGCCGAACACGACGTCGACGTACGGCGCCCGCTGGGTGATGGTGTCGCGGTCCTTCTGGGCCAGGCAGCCGCCGACGGCGATCTGCATGCCCGGGTTCGTGGCCTTGACGCTCGCGATGCGACCGAGGTTTCCGTAGAGCTTGTTGTCGGCGTTCTCGCGCACGGCGCAGGTGTTGAACACGACGAGGTCGGGGATACCAGTCTCGGCACGCGCGTACCCGGCCGTCTCGAGCAGTCCGCTCAGCCGTTCGCTGTCGTGCACGTTCATCTGGCACCCGTAGGTGCGCACCTCGTAGGTCTTCATCGAGGGGCTAACTCTACGAGGCCTCAGTGGGCGTCGTTGAACGCCCTGATGACCTTGCCAGGAGCACGGCGATTGGGGCTGACCTTGTGGCCGTTCTCGCGGGCCCACTTCCGCAGGTCGTGGATCGTGTGGGGTGCCTTGATCCGGTCGCCGCGTCCCGAGGAACCGATCTGCTCGGCGCCGTCGGTGAGATCCGCGATGAACGCGTCGACGGCCTTGCGGCTGGCATCGCTCAGGTACAGGTCGAACGTGCGTCCATTGAACTGATAGCGGACGGGCTTCGTGTGGTCAGGTAGATCGGCGCCGTCGTAGTCGTCGACCACCTTCACGATGGGCTTCTGGATGATTTCCTGTCTCGCCATGATGGATTGCCCCTTTGAGCAGAGTTACGTCGAGAAAAGATCATACAAAGGAACAGGTTATTCGAATATGGGCCGCGGGTTATCAGAAACCCGGCACCATTCTGCAGGTGACAATCAGGTGTCGATGTCATCCATAGTTGCGGGGGTACCCACCGGCGGCGCTAGGTTGAAGCGCATGGCCGATCCGACGCTCATGGTCTCGATGCAGGACGTCCAGAAATGGTTCGGCGAGCTGCACGTGCTGCAGGACATCAATCTCGAGATCCCACCCGGTGAGGTCGTCGTCGTCATCGGCCCCTCGGGCTCGGGCAAGTCGACGCTCTGTCGCGCCATCAACCGCCTCGAGACGATCGACGAGGGCACCATCGCGATCGACGGCAAGAAGCTCCCCGAAGAGGGCAAGGCGCTCGCCGAGCTGCGGGCCGACGTCGGCATGGTCTTCCAGTCGTTCAACCTGTTCGCCCACAAGACCGTGCTGGAGAACGTGACGCTCGGGCCGATCAAGGTTCGTGGGCAGAGCAAGGAAGAAGCCAACCAGCGCGGCATGGAGCTGCTGACCCGGGTCGGGATCGAGGCCCAGGCGTCCAAGCTCCCTGCACAGCTCTCCGGCGGTCAGCAACAGCGCGTCGCCATCGCTCGATCACTGGCGATGGACCCCAAGGTCATGCTCTTCGACGAGCCGACCTCGGCACTCGACCCGGAGATGATCAAGGAAGTGCTCGACGTGATGATCGACCTCGCCGAGGGCGGCATGACGATGATCGTCGTGACGCACGAGATGGGGTTCGCCCGCACCGCAGCGCATCGCGTGCTGTTCATGGCGGACGGCCGCATCGTCGAGGAGAACACGCCACAGGAATTCTTCACCAACCCGCAGACGGATCGAGCCAAGGACTTCCTCGGCAAGATCCTGAAGCACTGACGAAGGGGAACGATCATGAAACGGACACGACTGGCCGTCATCGGCGCTGTCGCGGCCTTGATCCTCACGGCCTGCGGCAACGCCGGAGAGGGCGACAAGGGGGGCGACGCAAAGGTCGTCAACGACGCCGCAGCCAAGTTCAAGGACGGCACCCGCATGAAGGAGCTGGCCGAGGCCGGCAAGGTCAAGATCGGCGTCAAGTTCGACCAGCCGGGCATCGGGTTCAAGTCGCCCACGTCCGACACGCCGACCGGCATCGATCCGGAGATGGGCAAGATCATCGCCGGCCAGCTCGGCATCAAGGCCGACGGGATCGAGTGGGTCGAGACCATCTCTGACAACCGCGAGCCGTTCCTGCAGAAGGGCACGGTCGACTTCGTGCTGGCGTCGTACTCGATCACCGACGAGCGTCGTCAGATCGTGGGCCAGGCCGGTCCGTACTACGTCACGGGGCAGAGCCTGCTCGTCGCGAAGGACGACACCACCATCAAGGGTCCGAAGGACCTGAAGGGCAAGAAGGTCTGCTCGGTCACCGGCTCGACGTCGATCGCGACGGTCGAGGACAAGTACGGGGCCAAGCCAGCCGGGTTCGACACGTACTCCGAGTGCGTCGACCAGCTCAAGAACGGGTCCGTCGACGCCGTCACCACCGACGGCGCAATCCTGCTCGGCTACGCCGCGGAGGATCCCGAGAAGCTCAAGGTCGTCGGAGAGCCATTCTCCGAAGAGCGCTACGGCATCGGCTACAACAAGGACAAGCCGGAGCTGTGCGAGTTCCTCAACGAGACGATCACGAAGTCCTTCACGGACGGCTCGTTCGAGAAAGCTTTCGACGCGACGCTCGGCAAGTCCGGCAACAAGGTGCCCGAGGCACCCACGCCGGATCCCTGCGAGGGCTGATCACGGTGGTGTCCTGCCGGGTCCGCGATGAGCGGGCCCGGCACGACATCCTCACGACTGGGAGGAGGTGCCGATGGATGCCCTGACCGAGAACTGGGACCTGATCCTCAAGGGGTTCTGGGAGACGATCAAGCTGCTGCTGGTGTCCGGCGGCATCGCCTTGGTGCTGGGCACGGTCGTTGGCGTGGCCCGCGTGGGCCCAGTCGGCATCCTCCGGAAAGCAGCCGTCGGCTACGTGACGATCTTCCGGAACACGCCGCTGCTCGTGCTCATCATCCTGACCTACTACGGCCTGCCCGAGATCGGCATCGACTTCGGCTTCTTCGTGATGATCACGATGGCGATGGGGATCTACACGGCAGCGTTCGTGGCCGAGTGCATCCGATCTGGTGTCAACGGCATCGGTCTCGGCCAGGCTGAGGCGGCGCGCTCCATCGGGATGCCGTTCGGCATGACGATGACGCAGGTCATCCTTCCGCAGTCGTTCCGCCTCGTGGTCCCGCCACTCGCGAGCGTGTTCATCGCGCTCACGAAGAACACGTCGTTGGCGTTCGCGTTCGGCATCACCGAGGCGACGTTCCGGTCGAAGGACCTGCTCAAGGACTACCCCGCCGATCGAGTCGTGATCTTCCTCGGCATCGCGCTCGGCTACATCGTCATCGTCGAGCTGATCTCGTTCGGGGCCAACCGGCTCGAACGGCGATGGGCGGTCGCACGATGAGTACTTCGACGACCCTGGGAGTCGAACGATGAGTGCCGTCCTGTTCGACGCGCCAGGCCCGAAGGCCGTACGACGGCACCGCCTCATTGCCGTCGCGACGATCGCCGGCCTCGTCCTGATAGCCGCTGCCGTCGTGTGGAAGCTGGCCGTCGAGGATCAGTTCACCGCCGAGCGGTGGGAACCGTTCGTCACGCCCGCCATCATCCGGGTCCTGCTCGAGGGTCTAGGGCTGACTGTCCTGGCAGCGGCCGTGGCGATCGTGATCGCCGTGGTCTTCGGCGTCATCTTCGGGGTCGGCAAGCTGTCGGACCATGCGCTGGTGCGGTGGCCGTGCTGGGCTGTCGTCGAGTTCTTCCGAGCCGTCCCGCTGCTCATGCTGATCATCTTCATCTGGTCACTGCAGGGCTACGTGCTCAACTCGCTCACGCCGCTCGTCATCGGCTTGGTGCTCTACAACGGCTCGGTTCTGGCCGAGGTGTTCCGGGCCGGCATCCTCGCCGTCCCCAAGGGCCAGTCCGAGGCTGCGTTCGCGATCGGCATGCGCAAGAACCAGGTCATGCGCATCGTCCAGCTGCCGCAGGCGGTCCGGATCATGCTCCCGGCGATCATCAGCCAGTGCATCGTCGCGCTCAAGGACACGAGCCTCGGCTTCTACATCCTCGCTCCGGTGCTCACCGCGAAGGGCAAGGAGATCTGGAACTTCTTCGGCAACAAGTTCGCCACGGCCATCGTCCTCGCCCTCATCTACATCGTGCTCAACCTGTTGCTCACGTGGCTGGCGACCTGGGTCGAGCGCCGCATCAGCGCCACCGGTGGCGGAGGCGAGGTCAAGATCATCGCGGGCCAGGTGCAGGCTCAAACCGGCGCTGGACAGTCGTCGGGCGCGTTCTAGCTCTTCGGCGTCACCCAGAGCCGGATGGTGCCCTGCACGACGACGGTGCCGTCCTTGCGCGTCGCCTTCACGGTCACCGGCACGTCGGGGGCACCGGCCCAGTCGGCTTCCGTCGTCTCGGCGGTGCAGATGAGATCCGTCGTCGACTTCGCGAGGTACTCGACCTCCATGCCCTTGGGCAGCCAGCGGTGGCCCTCCGGTGTCGTCGCCTCGGCGAGCAGGCCCATGGCCGCCTCGAGGCCGTTGCAGACGGCGATCGCGTGCACCGTGCCGATGTGGTTCTGCACGCTGCGCCGCTTGGGGATCTTGATCTCGGCGTAGTGCGGGCGCATCTCGCGCACCATCAGGTGGATCGAGGCGAAGTACGGCGCCTTCTGGCTGAACAGGATCGAGAACAGACGGTGCCCCTGCGGGAGGGCGACGGTCTTCTTGTACAGGTCAAGGGTCGACGGCATGCCCGGAGTCTAGAACCGTGACACCAGTGCTGTCAGCGTCGCCGGTCACACCTCAGTCGAGCGACGCAGCGCGGATGCAGAGCACGTCGGGCAGGTTCGTGCGAACCTCGGCCCAGGTGCCGCCCTCGTCGTTGCTCACCCACACCGCTCCGTGCCGCGTGCCGATGTACAGCCCGACCGGGTCGGCCGTGTCAGAGGCGAACGCGTCGCGCAGCACCGCGGTGTGCGCCTCGGCCGGCAGGCCGGGGCCGGTCTCGCGCCAGGTCTCCCCCGCGTCATCGGACCGCCAGACGGCCGGCTTGCCGGACGGCGGGAACCGTTCGATCGCCGCCACCAGCGGGAACACGTAGATCGTGTCGGGTCGGTGCGGGTGCGCGACGATCGGGAAGCCGAAGTCGGCCGGGAGGCCCGCGTCGATCTGCGTCCAGGACCGGCCGGCGTCGTCGGTGCGGAACACCCCGCCGTGGTTCTGGGCGTAGAGGCGGTCTGGATTGCCGGCGTCCATCGCGACCTTGTGCACGCACTGGCCGTACTCGGGCGACTCACCGGGAATGAACTCCGCGCCGATGCCACGGTTGTACGGCGTCCAGCTCGATCCGCCGTCCTCGGTGCGGTAGACGCCACCCGTGGACATCGCCACCGTGACGGTCTCGGGATCGGTGGGGTGGGGCACGATCGTGTGGATCGCCTGACCGCCACCGCCAGGCTGCCAGGTGGGGCGGTGCGGGTGGTCCCACAGGCTGCGGATCAGCTCGAAGTGCTCGCCACCGTCGTCGGAGCGGAAGATGGCCGACGGCTCGGTGCCCGCGTAGACGACGCCCGGCTGGCCGTCCGGTGCCGGACGGAGCTGCCAGACGCGCTCCAGCGACGTGTCCGTGTCCTCGGGGAACCGGATGGCGCCACCGGACGTCTCGTCCCACGTCTGGCCGCGGTCGTCGGAGCGGAACACCTGTGGTCCCCAGTGCGGGCTCGTGGCGCCAGCCAGCAGCCTCGGAGCTGTCGGGGCGGGTGTCGAGCGCGACCGAGTAGATCTCCTGCATCGGGAACTGCGGCGGATCCCAGGTCCAGGAGGCGCGGTCGGCGTCGGAGCGTCCGACGAACAGCCCCTTGCGAGTCCCCACCATCAGCACGGTCTCGGACATGATGCTTCCTCCGTGACTATTCCTACTTGGAACAGTACGCTAGTCACGTGACGTCGCACCTGTCAACGACTTCGTACGCCCTCCTGAGTCTGCTCGTGTTCGACCGGGAGACCGCCGAGGGCGGCATGACGGGCTACGAGCTGAAGCAGCGAGCGGACAACACCTTGCGCTTCTACTGGGTGTCGCCCGCGATGAGCCAGATCTACACCGAGCTCGAGCGGCTCGACCGTCACGACTACGTGGCGTCGACCGAGGTCGAGGACGGCAAGCGGACGACCCGACGGTTCACCATCACCGATGCGGGACGCCGGGCCCTCCAGGAGTGGCTGGGAACCTCGACGAGCGAGTTCCCCGTGCTCAAGCACCCGATCGCGCTGCGCCTCATGCTGGGCAGCCTCATGGGTCCGGGCGAGGTGCGCACGATGCTCACCCACTACCTCGACCAGCTGGCTGCGCGCCGTCGTGACCTCGAGGCCGTTCGCGAGATGCTCGCCGACCGCGAGGAGGTGCGCTTCCCGGCGCACGTCGCCAACTGGGGACTGTCGTACTTCGACTCCGAGAAGGAGATCGTCGAGCGGCTGCTCAAGGAGCTCGACTGAGCGATCACGCCGAGTCGAGCGGAGGTGCCTCCATGGCCTCGAGCTCGGCACGCACGACGTCGAACGCCACCTGCGGTGCGTAGCCCTTGCGGGCGAGCATGCCGGTGAGCCGGCGGATCTGCGTGGTGGAGTCGAGACCGTGCATCGACCGCAGCTTCTTCTGGACCAGCCGGTGGGCGGTCTGCCGCTCGAGCTCGGGGTCGAGCTCGGCGAGCACTTCGCGCGAGGTGTCGTCGTCGATGCCCTTGCGACGCAGCTCCATGGCCAGGACCTTGGACGCCACTCCCCTGCTGCGCTGACGCGACTGCACCCACGAGCGGGCGAACTCCTCGTCGTCGATCAGACCGACTTCCTCGAACCGGTCGAGGACGCGCTCGGCGACGTCGGTGGGCACGTGCTTCTTGGCCAGGAACCCGGCCAGCTCGGCCCTGCTGCGGGGCTGATCGGTCAGCCGTCGCAGCAGGATCGAACGGGCCACCGACTCGGGGTCGGCGTCTGCATCGGTGTTGGTGACAGGGGGCTCCTGCCGTGCCGTCTGTGACATGCCGCGATCAGAACTCGATGTCGGCGGGCGGCTCGGCCAGGTCTTGCGGATCCTGGATCACTCCCAGGGCGTCGGCCGGCTGGTCGACCTGCGGCCCCACGCCCATGTGCTCCTTGATGCGCTTCTCGAGCTCGTCGGCGAGGTCGGGGTTGTCCTTGAGGAACTGGCGGGCGTTCTCCTTGCCCTGACCGAGCTGGTCGCCTTCGTACGTGTACCAGGCGCCGGCCTTGCGGACGAAGCCCGTCTCGACACCGACGTCGATCAGGCTGCCCTCGCGGCTGATGCCCTGGCCGTACATGATGTCGAACTCGGCCTGCTTGAACGGCGGGGCCAGCTTGTTCTTGACGACCTTGATGCGGGTGCGGTTGCCGACCATGTCGGTGCCGTCCTTGAGCGTCTCGATGCGACGGACGTCGAGCCGGACCGAGGCGTAGAACTTGAGCGCCTTGCCGCCGGTGGTGGTCTCCGGCGAGCCGAACATCACGCCGATCTTCTCGCGCAGCTGGTTGATGAAGACCGCCGTGGTGCCCGAACCGTTGATGGCGCCGGTCATCTTGCGCAACGCCTGGCTCATGAGGCGGGCCTGCAGGCCGACGTGGCTGTCGCCCATCTCGCCGTCGATCTCGGCGCGGGGCACGAGTGCCGCGACGGAGTCGATGACGATGATGTCGAGCGCGCCGGAACGGATGAGCATGTCGGCGATCTCGAGCGCCTGCTCGCCGCTGTCGGGCTGGGAGATGAGCAGCGCGTCGGTGTCGACGCCCAGCTTGCGGGCGTAGTCGGGATCGAGTGCGTGCTCGGCGTCGATGAACGCGGCCACGCCACCGGCCTTCTGCGCGTTGGCGACCGCGTGCAGGGCCACCGTGGTCTTGCCGGAGGACTCCGGGCCGTAGATCTCGACGACCCGGCCGCGGGGCAGCCCGCCGATGCCGAGGGCGATGTCGAGCGCCGTGGATCCGGTGGGGATGACGTCGATGGGGGCGCGGCTGCGCTCGCCCAGTCGCATGACCGAGCCCTTGCCGTGGGCCCGGTGGATCTGGGCGACGGCGTTGTCGAGCGCCTTGTCGCGGTCGGAGTCGTTGCGGGTGGAGATCTCGCGACCGTTGATGTCGCGGGTGGGAGCGTCGCGCTCGGCTGTCGCGCGCTCGGCGTTCTTGGAAGGGGTCTTGGGAGGCATCGCAGGGATCCGTTCTCTCGGTGGCGGCCGGTTGTCTTCGACGCTAGGAGGACCCACAGACATTCATGGGCCTCGTCGACCCGCCTGTGGAAGGCGTCCTCGTTGCGTCAACCTGTGCACGACGGTAGTACGAACAGATGTTCGATGGCGTGCGACACGCCGAGCCGGAAAATCGGTTTGTTCAGCGCTCCGACGGAGGAAGCTCCAACGTCTGGTGCACGGCCCGCCAGACGTGCTTGGGCGTCTCGCCGGCGTCGAGCGCCTCGCGTGCGGTGCGGCCGTCGAGGGCACGCATGACCTGGGTGTCGGCCCAGACGCGGGCGTACCCGGATCCGAGCTGACGTTCCATGCGCTCCCAGAACTCGCTGTGCCGCACGAAGAACTAGGCCGCCGAGACGGACACGTCGGGAGCAATGGAGGAGACGCTGGCCAGGTCGGTGGCTTCCTCGATGGCGAGCAGCGCACTGACGTCGAGCAGGAGCCTGGAGAGCGGGACGTCGAGGGCTCCGGCGAGGGCGGCCAGCAGCTCGGAGCTCGGCTCCTTCTGGCCGCGTTCGACCTCGGAGATGTAGCCCAGGCTGACCCGGGCACGAGCGGAGACGTCGCGGAGCGTGAGCCCCTGGGCGATGCGGCGCGCACGGAGAACCTCGCCGACGAGCTGTCGCATCGCGGTCATCGGTCACTCCCGTTCATCGCAGGCCGTTCATCGAATGCATACCACCTCAACCTCACGGCGACGCGGTTTCTTCCCTCAGCCTACCGATCAGCAATGACAGCGCTGCGTCGACCGCCTGCTCGCGGATGAGTCGGCGGTCTCCGTGCAGCGACAGGTCGCGGGTCTCGACGCCACTCGGCCCGGCCACGGCGACGTGCACGGTGCCGACCGGTTTGCCCTCACTGGGCTCCGGACCAGCGACGCCGGTCGTGGCCACACCCCAGGTCGAACCCAGGACGCGGACCGCCCCTTCGGCCATCGCGGCGGCGACCTCGGGATGCACGGTGCCGACCCGTTCGATGAGCAAGGGGTCGACCCCGAGGACGCCGGTCTTCGTCTCCGGGACGTAGGCGACGATGCCGCCCCGCAGGAATTCGGACGCCCCCGGGACGTCCACGAGCGTCGCGCAGAGCAGTCCGCCGGTGAGCGACTCGGCCGTGGCGACCGTCTGGCCGGTGCCGCGCAGGGCGTCGATCACGTCGAGCGCAGATACCCCAGCGCTCATTCGGGGTCCCCGCGAAAGCGCGCGCATGCCCCACTCGGCGGCGGGGTGACCGTGCTGCGCGCGGTTTCGTGGGGTGAAATGTCACGCCGGCGACTTCTGCTCTCGTCGCATGACGACGGCGTCGCGGACGTACTGCACCGCCGTGATCATCGTGATCGCGAGGGCAGCGGCCATGGTGACGTGCGTGCACCAACGCATCACGTGGCTGACGGTGTTGTCCCAGATCTCGAACGGCAGGAGATAGCCGCCGATCGCGACGGCCTGCAGCGTCGTCTTGATGCGGCCGCCCTGGCTGGCCGGCATGACGCCGTACTTCTTGACCACGAACCGCATGAGGGTGATGCCCCACTCGCGCACCAGCAGGACGATCGTGACCCACCACCAGAGCACGCCGATGATCGACAGGCCCACGAAGGCCATGCCGGTGAGCGCCTTGTCGGCGATCGGGTCGGCGAGCTTGCCGAAGTTGGTGACCAGCCCGCGGCTACGCGCGATGTCGCCGTCGATGCGATCGGTGATCATCAGCAGCACGAAGGCGACGAACGCCCAGAGGCGGAAGCCGATGTCCTCGCCGTTCTCGCTGAGCAGCAACCAGCCGAAGACCGGGACCCCCACGATCCGCAGCACGGTCAACGCGTTCGCGATGTTGAGGTTGCTGGGCGGCGCAGCCGTCTCCATGAGGGCCCTTCGGTGAAGAGAACAATCGATTCAGTATGCGGCAGCAGCGCGGCGGCGCGCCAACTGGACCTCGGCCTCGGTGGGCGAGACGTTCGTCGCGAAACCGACCGGGGCGTCGTAGATGCGCAGCCCGTCGTGGCTGATGACCTTGACGCGGGCGTCGTGCCGCAGGCCCACACGGGGCTCGACGCGGATCTCCCCGAGCTCGCTCCACAGCAGGCCGATCCAGCCGTTCTGGTGGCGCATGCGCACGCCGTGGTCGTCGGCGACGAACAGCGGCGTCCGTGCATCACCGACGCCCGGCAGGGTGATGAGCCCCAGCACGAGGAACACGGCCGCCGGGAACGCGAGCAGCCAGTCGCCGCGGAAGAACACGAGGGCGCCGAATCCCGCGGCGATCAGCAGCGACGCGATGGTGAGCCCGAGGTAGAGGCTGGTACGGCGCAGGATGACGAAGGGAACCGTCTCGAGCCCCACGCTCTGCTCCGGGTCTGGCAGCGTCATCGAGCCCCTCCCCTCTGCGGATTCACTCGGCATGGATGCTCGCCAACACGTCGTCGAGGTCTTCGGCCTTGATCAGCACGTCGCGTGCCTTGGACCCTTCACTGGGGCCCACGATTCCGCGACTCTCCAAGATATCCATCAAACGGCCCGCCTTGGCGAATCCGACCCTCAGCTTGCGCTGGAGCATCGACGTCGACCCGAACTGCGTCGTGACGCACAGCTCGATCGCCTGGAGGACGAGGTCCATGTCGTCACCGATGTCGTCGTCGATCTCCCGCTTGCTCTGCTGGGGCGCGGTGACGTCTTCGCGGTACACCGGCTGCAGCTGCTTCTTGCAGTGGTCGACGACCTGCTTGATCTCGGCCTCGGTGATCCACGCTCCCTGCATGCGCATGGACTTGTTGGCGCCCATCGGCAGGAACAGCCCGTCGCCCTGGCCGACGAGCTTCTCGGCGCCCGGCTGGTCGAGGATGACCCGGCTGTCGGTGATCGAGCTCGTCGCGAACGAGAGCCGGCTCGGCACGTTCGCCTTGATGAGACCCGTGACGACGTCGACGGACGGACGCTGGGTGGCCAGCACCAGGTGGATGCCGGCGGCCCGGGCCAGCTGGGTGATTCTCACGATCGCATCTTCGACGTCGCGGGGAGCGACCATCATCAGGTCGGACAGCTCGTCGACGACCACCAGCAGGTACGGGTACGGGGCCAGGACGCGTTCGCTCCCGGGCGGGACCTGCAGGGTGCCGCTCCGCACCGCCTTGTTGAAGTCGTCGATGTGGCGGAAGCCGAAGTTGGCGAGGTCGTCGTAGCGCATGTCCATCTCGCGCACGACCCACTGCAGCGCCTCGGCGGCCTTCTTCGGACTGGTGATGATCGGCGTGATCAGGTGCGGGATGCCCTCATAGGCGGTCAGCTCGACGCGCTTCGGGTCGACCATGATCATCCGGACCTCGTCCGGTGTCGAGCGCATGAGGATCGACGCGACCATCGAGTTGACGAAGCTGGACTTGCCGGAGCCCGTGGCGCCGGCGACGAGCAGGTGCGGCATCTTCGCGAGGTTGGCGACGACGAAGCCGCCCTCGACGTCCTTGCCCAGGCCGATGACCATCGGGTGGTGGTCGCTGCGCGCCTTGGCCGAGCGCAGGACGTCGCCGAGCGAGACCATCTCCTTGTCGACGTTGGGGATCTCGACACCGATGGCCGACTTGCCCGGGATCGGCGAGAGGATGCGGACCTCGTTGGAGGCCACGGCGTAGGAGATGTTCTTCGACAGTGCCGTGACCTTCTCGACCTTGACCGCCGAGCCCAGCTCGACCTCGTAACGCGTGACCGTGGGGCCGCGGGTGTAGCCCGTGACCTGGGCGTCGATCTCGAACTGCTCGAGCACCTCGGTGAGCCGCTCGACGACCTCGTCGGAGGCTTTCGAGCGCGCCTTGTGCGGGCTGCCCTCGCGGAGCACCTTGCTGTCGGGGAGCGTGTAGACGACGTCGCCGGAGAGCGCGAGCTGTTCCGCGCGGACGGGCAGGGGCTCCATCGGGGGATGGACCTGCTCGGTGACGTCGTTGGTGTCCGACTCGTCCTCCGTGGCCGCGTCGCTGGTCGCCTTGCCCTCGACGGCGACCTTGCGGTCCTCGTCCGGGCCGTCGACCAGGGGATTCTCGAACGGCTCGTCGCGAGACGTGCGCGGGTGCCGCTTGCGTTCGGGTTCGGTCTCGGAGTCCTCGGAGCTGCGACCGAGGGCCTTGTCGCGGGCGCCGCGCAGGCGCTCGGGCACGGCGTGCAAGGGGGTGCCGGTGACGACGAGCAGGCCGAACATCACGACGAGCACGAGGAGGGGTGCGACGACGTAGGGGCTCTTCAGCAGGTCGACGAGGATCGCCGAGAACAGGAAGCCGATCGCCCCTCCGGCTTCACGGACGGCGGGCATGTCGTCAGGGCGTGGCACGCCGTGGGACAGGTGCACGAGCCCCAGCACGCCGCCGCAGGTCGCGATCCAGCCGATGACCTGGCGGCCGGCCGGGCCGTTGCGCTCGGGATGACGCAGCGTGCGCCACGCGGCGACGACCAGCAGGATCGGTACCGCCCACGCCAGGAGGCCGACGCTGCCGGTGCACGCGTTGCGGATGGCGTCGCCGACCGCGCCGGGGATCTGCCACCACACGGACGCCGCGACGACGATGGCCAGCCCAAGGAGGCCGAAGCCGACTCCGTCACGTCGCTGCTCCGGCTCGAGGTCACCGGCCGAGTGACCGATGCTGCGCGCGACCGCACCGATGAGACCGGCCGTGCCGAGCCAGATGGCGCGCAGCAGACCGAAGATGCCGTTGAACACCACCGAGATGGGACTCGGGCCGGAACGAACCGGACGCCGTGCCGCCGGTTTGCGTTTTTGCGCAGGCCTTCGCTGTGCGGGTCGCTTTCGGCTCGCCGTCTTCTTGCGGGCCTTGGATCCGGACGGCCGCTTGCGCGGCGGGGAAGACGTTCGGGTCGCCATGGCGAAAGCCTAAAGGACGAGTCGAGCCTTGGCCCGTTCCCACGCCGTCACGCCCGGAGCGAGGTCACGGACCTGACACCCACGTCGAGAGCCTGGTGGAAGCGGCTGAGGACCAGGGTGACCAGCCGTTGGTCGGGCACGCCGCCGTCGAGCAGTGGAGCGGTGACGAGGTCGGCTCCGCAGTGCCGGATCGTGTCCGCGAGTCGTCCCGGCGTCAGCACGTAGGAGGCGACGACGACCCGGTGGCCGTACGCGCGGGCGATGTCGACCGCCTCGGTCAACGGGACGTCGGGGCCACGGACCGAGCCGATGTGCACCGGTCCGCCCCACACGGCACTGAGCAGCCGGGCCGCACGCGAGATGCCGTCGATCGCGGCAGCGTGGTGCGAGCCGTCGACGCCCAGCACGATCGTGTCGTCCTTGCGCGCACCGGCCTCGACGAGCCGCTGGACGCAGATCTCGGCCAGCACCCAGTCCGGGCCCAGCGGTGCGGCGACCCGGAGGGTCGGATCGAGACGCAGGGCGATCGCCAGCGCGTCGGTGACGTCGGTGCCGGTCGTGAGCGTCAGCGGCACCGCCACTCGCACCGGTGGCCGCCCGGGCTCAGGCCCGTTCCTTCCCTGGTCCGCTCGAAGCATGTCGGCAGGGACGTCGTGGACCTCGACGGATGGAGCATCGCGTCGCACGGCGTTGACGAGGATCCCGAGGGCGGCGTGCTCGGCCGAGTCGGGACTGGGTGATGAGCAGACCAGGAGCGTCTCGCCCGAGCGTCTGGTCGTCACCGGTCACCGCCCGTCGTCGCCATCAGGGTGGTGCGGCCGGCCCGGAGCAGTGCGTAACTGCCCCTTGCCGGCCGCAACCGTCATTCCGTGAGGTCCGACCCCGTCGTCGGACGTCATCCACGCTAGGCGGGCCGTGTTTCGACGGGGCCATATCGATGTTTCGAACGCGTGAACGTCCGACGTCGCGGTGTCAGGCCTCGAGGACGATCGGGATGATCATCGGTCGGCGCTTGAGGCTGCGGCCGACGAAGGAGCCCAGGGTGCGGCGCATGACCTGCTCCAGCTGGCGGGAGTCGTGGGCGCCCTCGCTCAGGGCCTCCTCGATCGCGGTGACGAGGCGGGGCCGCACCTCGTCGAAGGCGGAGTCCTCCTCGGCGAGCCCGCGAGCGTGGATCTCCGGTCCGGTCACGATCTTGCCGGTGGTGGAGTCGATGACGACCACGACCGAGATGAAGCCCTCGTCGCCGAGCGTGCGGCGGTCCTTGAGCTCGGACTCGGTGAGGTCGCCCACCGACGATCCGTCGACGTAGACGTAGCCGCACTCGAGGGCTCCGGTGATGGCGGCGTGGCCGTCGACGAGGTCGATGACGAATCCGTCCTCGGCGAGCAGGACGTTCGGCACGCCGGTCTGGCGGGCGAGGTTGCCGTTGGCGTGCAGGTGCCTGATCTCGCCGTGCACCGGCAGCACGTTGGTGGGCTTGACGATGTTGTAGCAGTACAGGAGCTCGCCGGCCGAGGCGTGACCCGAGACGTGCACGAGGGCGTTGCCCTTGTGCACCACGTTGGCGCCGAGCTTGGTGAGTCCGTCGATGACGCGGTAGATGGCGTTCTCGTTGCCGGGAATGAGCGACGAGGCGAGCAGGACGGTGTCGCCGGGCTCGAGCTGCACGGTCGGGTGGCTGCTGTTCGCGATGCGCGACAGGGCCGCCATCGGCTCGCCCTGGGACCCGGTCGACATCAGCACCATCTTCTGGGGCGGCGCTGCGTCGATCTTGTCGACGACGATGCCGTCGGGGACGCGCAGGTAGCCGAGCTCGCGGGCGATCTGCATGTTGCGCACCATCGACCGTCCGACGTAGGCGACCTTGCGGCCGTGCCGCTCGGCGGCGTCGAGCACCTGCTGGACGCGGTGCACGTGCGACGCGAACGACGCCACGATGATGCGCTTCTCGCTGCGCGCGAACACCGCGTCGATCGCCGGGGTGATGTTGCGCTCGGGCGTGGTGAACCCGGGAACCTCGGCGTTGGTGGAGTCGGTCAGGAACAGGTCGACGCCGGCCTCACCGAGCCGAGCGAACGCGCGGAGGTCGGTGATGCGTCCGTCGAGCGGAAGCTGGTCCATCTTGAAGTCGCCGGTGTGCAGCACGACGCCGGCGGGGGTCTTGATCGCGACCGCGAGCGCATCGGGGATCGAGTGGTTGACGGCGACGAACTCGCAGGTGAACGGCCCGAGGTCCAACGTCTCGCCCTCGGAGACGACGTGACGCGGCACCTCCTTGAGCCGGTGCTCCTTCAGCTTGGGGTCGAGCAGCGCCAGTGTCAGCTTGGAACCGATGACGGGGATGTTGTCGCGCTCGCGCAGGAGGTACGGCACGCCGCCGATGTGGTCCTCGTGGCCATGCGTCAGCACGATGCCGACGACGTCGTGGAGGCGGTCACGGATGGGACCGAAGTCGGGAAGGATCAGGTCGACGCCGGGATGGTGCTCCTCGGGGAACAGGACGCCGCAGTCGACGACGAGCAGCTTGCCGCCGAACTCGAAGACGGTCATGTTGCGGCCGATCTCGCCGAGCCCGCCGAGCGGGATGACGCGCAGGCCCCCCTTGGAGAGCTTCGGCGGTGGGTCGAGCTCTCGGTGCATGTGGCTCATGTGGGCGCGCCTTCTGGTGCCTGGTCCGAGCGAGCGCGGCATCCGCGCCCGGCTGGCAAGGCCGAGGAGGGATGCGCACCGGGGTTGTGCGCAGACCGACGAGAACGCCGCCAGGCGGGATGCGGGGCCGTGGTCGACGGCCAGGAATCAGAAGGTGTGTCCACTGGATTGGGTCTCAGCTCTCGAGGAGGCCCGAGGCCACCAGACCGTCGCGCACGAGCGCGACCTCGTCGTCGGTGGCTTCGGGGAGGGGTCCACGCACGGTGCGGTGCTCGAGCACTCCGAGCAGCTGCAACGCCACCTTGGCGGTGATCGCTCCTTGCGTGTGGGTCATGAGGGCCCGCACGGCGGGCAGGAGGCGTTCGTTGATGGCTCGGGCGGTGGCGAGGTCTCCGGCGTCGACCGCGGCGACCATGTCGGCGTACTCGCGGGCGGCGGCATGTCCGACGACGCTCACGATGCCGCTGCCGCCGATGGCCAGCCAGCCGAGGTTGAGGGCGTCGTCGCCGGAGTAGATGCGGATGCCGGTCTCGCGCATCAGCCAGGCGCCGCGCTCGAGGTCCCCGACGGCGTCCTTGACGGCCACGACGAGCGGGTTGCGTACGAGCTCGGTGTAGGTGGGCTCGGCGATCTGCACCCCGGTGCGGCCCGGGATGTCGTACAGGATCACGGGCACGTCGTCACCGGCGTTCGCGACCGCGTTGACGTGCTGGACGATGCCCGATTGCGGCGGCTTGCTGTAGTACGGCGTGACGATGAGCAGACCGTGCGCACCGGCCTTGCGGGCCTGCTCGGCGAGATCGATGCTGTGCCGGGTGTCGTTGGTCCCTACACCGGCCACGACCGACGCGCGGTCGCCGACGGCCTCGATCACCGCGGACAGGAGGCGTCCGTCCTCGTCGACGGTGGTGGTGGGTGACTCCCCCGTGGTCCCGCTGATGACGAGCCCGTCGTTGCCGCGGTCGACCAAGTAGGTGGCCACCCGCTGGGCAGCGTCGACGTCGAGCTCGCCGTCAGGCGTGAACGGCGTGACCATGGCGGTCAGGACGCGGCCGAACGGCGCTGCCTCGGAGGCGAGCGGAGACGTCATGCTCCGAGGTTACCGCGACGGGGCCCTCCGCCCGGACCCGCCGGCCGGGTTGGGTGTGGGTCCGGCGTCCTAGGCTGTCCGCATGGATCCGGAGGGCCAGACCACGTCCGAGCTCGACCGCGCCCTGGCGACGACGCGCACCGCCGAGGGCATCCACGCCGTCACCATCACCGACGACTGGAACACCCCGAACGGCACGGCCAACGGCGGCTACGTGCTCGGCCTCGTGCTGCGTGCCATCGCCCAGGAGTCCCCGCTGCACGATCCACTCACGGTGTCGATCTCGTACTTCCGTCCGCCGGCAGTGGGTGACGCCACGGTCGACGTCACGGCGCTGCGCATCGGCAAGCGGGTCGCGACGTTCGAGGCCGTCCTCACCCAGGACCACAAGCCGGTCGTGCACGCGGTCGCCAGCTTCCACGACGCCGACGCCACCGGCGACCTCGAGCACCTGTCGCCGGCACCGGATTATCCGCGTCCGGACGATTGCATCGACGTCATGTCGGCCGTGCCCATGGGAACGGTGCCGATCCTCGACCGGTTCGACTACCGCCACGAGAGCGTGCCCGGATGGATGGCCGAGGAGCCGTCCGGAGACACGTCGGCGACGTTCTGGGTCCGGTTCAAGGACGGCCGGCCGGTCGACGCGATCGCCGCTGCCGTGCTCGTGGACGCCTATCCCCCGGTGACCGCCGAGATCGGTCAGCTGAAGTCCGCGACCGTCCAGATGACGGTCCATTTCCGGCGCCGGCCGGTCACCGGATGGGTGCTCGCCCACGTGGCCACCCGCCACGTCATCGACGGGTACCACGACGAGGACGTCGAGCTGTGGGACGAAGACGGACGCCTCATCGCCCAGAGCCGTCAGCTGGCCATCCTGCGCTGAGACACCGGCTCGGGCAGGGCACCGGCGAGGAACCTCGACAACGTCACCACTGCCATCGCGGTGATGACCACGGCGACCAACGCGGCGAGCGCCTGAGCCGGCTCGGTGACCACGAACGTGGGGATGGCTCGGACCGGCACGGCCACCGCACCGATGAAGGCCCCGAGCAGGCCGAGCCAGCTGCCGATCATGTTGCCGCGGTGCGACTGGATGTTGCCGCGGATCGCCGCGACCAGCCCCAGGCTCACCGTGACGATCGTGACGACCGAGAGGATGTGGATCGCGCTGAACTCCCCCGGCTTCAGCTCCTTGATCCAGAACGACGTGAGCGACACGTAGAGCATCAGCGTCACCCAGGTGCGTCCGATCAGTCGATGCTGGTGGTCGCCCTTGGTCGGGCGGAACAGCTGCCAGGCGCCGAGCGGGAGCGCGACCGAGGCGGCGAAGGCGTGGGTCGCGAGAAGCAAGGTCCAGGTCATGACGGGTCTCCCGCTTCTGCAACACCGTCGTCGTCGTTGCCGGCGTAGATCACGCCGAGCATGGGATCGGTGATGGCCAGGATCTGGTCGGTACGCACGCCGGCCTGCGTCATCACCTGGGCAAAGGCGTCCTCGAGCACGCCGGCGGCCTCGTCGACGAGCTTGTTCCCGACGGCCGTCAGCTCGACGCGCCGCCGGTTGCCCTCGCCCGCGACCGACGTGACGGTCAGGAAGCCGGCGTCGATCAGCGGAGGGACCGACCGGCTCACCGACGGTTCGCTCACTCCGAGCTCGGCGGCGAGCTCGCGCTGGGTGACTCGGCCGAGACGCTGCAGGGTCAGCAGCGTGAGGTGGCGGTTGAACGTGATGCCGAGCCGTTCCTGCAGGATCCGGTCCGCCGCACGGTCGAGCACCGCCACCAAGGCGTGCAACGCGTACGCGGGCTGCTGCAGTCGATCGGTCACGTGAGTAACTTACACTAGGTAACTTACCCTGCACAAGGCGGTGACCCTCGCCGTCACGGCAGGGCTCGTGCTCAGCGGTTGGTAGCTGCGAAGACCCGCCACGGCTCGGGCACGCCCTTGAGCGACTGCTCACCGCGGTCCTCGAACACGATGCCCGAGCCGGCGACGAGGTCGCGGACCGTCGACGACGTCAGGATCTCGCCGGCGCCCGCCAGCGCGGCGATGCGGGCGGCCACATGCACGGCGATGCCACCGATGTCGTCGCCGATGAGCTCGACCTCGCCGGTGTGCACGCCGGCGCGAATCGGGAGGCCGAGTGGCTCGAGGTGCCGACCGATCGACTGCAGACACTGAACAGCTCGGGCCGGACCGTCGAACGTTGCCATCAGCCCGTCGCCGGTGAACTTGATCAGCCGGCCCGGAGCGCGCTCGATCTCTCGGAGGGCCACCGACTCATGGAGCTCGAGCAGTCCACGCCACCGGCGATCGCCGAGGTCGGCGGCCATCTCGGTGGACCCGACGATGTCGGTGAACGCCACGGTCTTGAGGACCCGGTCAGTGGCTGCGCGCCGGGTCGATCCGGTGAGAAACTCTTCGATCGCGTCCATGAGCTGATCGGCTTCATTCGAGGCGACCGGCGAGTGATCAACTGTCGCGAGCTCGAGAAGTCGGGCACCCGCAATGAGTTCGACGAGGTGCTGGGCATGGCCTCGACGGATGTAGACATCACCCTCGGACTGGACGACCAGGGTCGGCACGCTGATGGTGGTCAGGACGTCGCGAATGTCGATGTCGAGAGCGATTCGTTGCCGCAGCACCGCATGTCGGGGCGTAGCAGAAGCCCGCTCCATACGCGCGAGCCAGTCGCGTGGACCCTCGGCCAGGCCGGGGTTGAATGAGCCCAGGGTCGAGCCGTTTCCCCATTCTTCCGCCATGAACTCGAGCAGGGTTGACTCGGCTCGCTCCGGGAGACCGCAGGGGTAGTCCGGCGCACGACGCAGTCGCGCGTATCCGTTGATCGTCACCAACGCCGACGTCAGCTCGGGATGCATCGCGGCAAAGAGCATGAGCGACTGGGCGCCATACCCGTGCCCTATCAGGGCCGCTCGCTCCGACCCCACCGCTGACATGACCGCCCGGACGTCGTCCACCCAATCCTCGAGCGGCGGCACCTGCTCCATGGCGTCGGACAACCCCACACCGCGCAGATCAACGTGGATCAGGCGGCCGAACTCACCGAACCGGCGTAGGTAGCGGTCGATCCGCGGATGTTCGTGCATCAGGTCGATGTTGCTGGCGTGCTCGAACGCGGTCACGATGTCGAGCGGCCCGTCACCGATCACCTCGTAGGCAATCTGGAGCCCACCGCTGTCGGCGTAGCGGACCGTTCGCTCCGGCTCCATGAGCGGAGTCTAGGGTCAGGCGCGCTGGTAGGTGACGATGTCGAAGGATGGGTTGCCGCTCTCCTGATCGGCACCGTGCGAGACGTGGCCGACCTCGCGCCACGGCATCCAGTCGATCATCGGGAACAGGGTGTCGCCATCGGGCGATGCCGCGACGCGGGTGACGCACATCAGGTCGACGAGGCCTGCTTCGAGCGCATGGGTGTACACCTGCGCTCCCCCGACGACGAACACCTCGTCGTCGAGCTCGTGGGCGCGCTCGAGTGCTGCCTCGAGCGTCGACGCCACCTCGACCCCGTCGGCCGACCAGGAGGGATCGCGGCTGAGGACGATGGAGGTGCGTCCGGGCAGCGCTCGCCCGATCGACTCGAAGGTCGAGCGCCCCATGATCATGGGGTGTCCCATCGTCAGCTTCTTGAACTGGGCGAGGTCCTCGGGCAAGCGCCACGGCAGTCCGCCGTCGACGCCGATGACCCTGTTCGCGCCGATGGCGACGACGAGCGTGACGGTCATACCGCGATGGGCGCCTTGATGAGCGGATACGGGTCGTAGCCGGTGACCTTGATCGACTCCATGGTGAAGTCGTCGATCGACGTGACGGCTGGGTCGAGCCACAGCTCGGGCAGCTGGCGCGGTTCGCGCGTGAGCTGCTCGCGGGCCTGGTCGAGGTGGTTGAGGTAGAGGTGGGCGTCGCCGAGCGTGTGCACGAAGTCGCCGACCTCGAGGTCCGCGACCTGGGCCACCATGTGGGTGAGCAGGGCGTACGACGCGATGTTGAACGGCACGCCGAGGAAGACGTCGGCCGACCGCTGGTACAGCTGGCAGGACAGTCGACCGTCGGCGACGTAGAACTGGAAGAACGCGTGGCAGGGGGCGAGAGCCATGTCGTCGATGTCGGCGACGTTCCAGGCGCTCACGATGTGGCGACGCGAGTCGGGGTCGGCCTGCAGCGACTCGACGACGCGCGCCAGCTGGTCGATCGTCTCGCCGTTGGGCGTCGGCCACGACCGCCACTGGTGGCCGTAGACAGGGCCGAGCTCGCCGTCGTCGTCGGCCCACTCGTCCCAGATGGAGATGCCGTTCTCGCGCAGCCACCGGACGTTGGTGTCGCCGGAGATGAACCACAGCAGCTCACCGACGACGGACTTCAGGTGGATCTTCTTCGTGGTGACCAACGGGAAGCCGTCGGCGAGGCGAAACCGCATCTGGTGTCCGAAGACGCTGCGGGTGCCGGTGCCGGTGCGATCGCCCTTTTCGACACCTTCGTCGAGGATCCGCTGCATCAGATCGAGGTACGCCCGCATGTCGGCAGACTACCAATGCAGACCCACGGAACGGTGTGCGAAACTCGCCTCATGCCTTCCCCGGAGTACGAGACCTCGCCGTCCGAGGTCCGCACCTTCGCCTTCCTCCAGCTGGGTCTCACGACGGTCTTCCTCGCCCTGCTCGTCCTGGCCTTCGGCGGCGCGCACCCCGCGGACTTCCCACCCTGGTGGCTCGTCGTCGCCCTGCTTGCCGTGGTCGTCGTCGCGGCCGTCCTTGCCGAGCGCGTCTGGCTCTCGGCCAGTCCCATGGATCCCACGGACGACCCCGAGCAGATGCGCTCGCAGGCTGTCGGCATCTTCGCCGGCCAGATCGTCCGCAAGCTCGCGTTCTGCGAGGCTGCCGTGATCATCGCCGTGGTGGTCGGCTTCCTGGCGCCGTACGGTGGCTGGCCGATGATCATCGGTGGCGTGCCGGGCCTGGCCCTGCTCGCCTTCGAGACGTGGCCGTCGCTGCGCAACACCTCCATGACCGCGGCGATGCTCGACGCCGAGGGCGCCGATTCGGGGCTCGTGGAGGCCTTCCGGTCGTGGTGACCGCCGACGTCAGCGCACGTCTGGCGTGGCCCGACGACGCGGGCTCCATCGCGCGGGTCCAGCTCGCCGCGTGGCGTGACCTGTACGCCGACCTCCTCGCGCCCGAGGTGCTCGAGTCGCTCGACGCCGACGAGTTCGCGGAACGCTGGTCGACCTCGCTCACCAAGCCACAGGACGCGCGCGTGCGGGTCCTGGTGGCCCTCGATCGGGCCGACGTCCGAGGATTCACGCTCGTGCATCCGTCGTACGACCCCGACGCCGACCAGGTGACCGACGGCGAGGTCGGTGAGTTCGTCGTCGACCCCGCCCACCGGGGCGAGGGTCACGGATCACGCCTTCTCCAGGCGGCGATGGACACGCTCGCCGCCGACCACTTCACCCGCGTGCGGTGGTGGGTCGCGAGCACGGACGACGCGCTGCGGGAGTTCGTCACGAGCTCGGGCTGGGAGCCCGACGGGGCGCACCGCGAGCTGCAGGACGACGCCGGCCACACGGTCAAGCAGGTGCGGCTGCACACTGGGCTGGCCTGATGGGGCTGGCCTGATGGTGCTCGCCGGATGACGTCCGACCAGTCGGCGGTCACCGCCTCGCTGGACGTGGACAGCGGGCCGTTGCTGCCGGTCGTCATCGCCGCCGCGGCAGCAACCGTCCTTCGACTGGCGTGAGGTCAGTCGAGGCCTAGAACGGCGTCGAGCCCTACGGTGAGGCCCGGCCGGTCGGCCACCGCCCTGATCGCCGCGAGCACCCCGGGCATGAACGACAGCCGGTCGTGCGAGTCGTGACGCATCGTGAACGTCTCTCCCACACCGCCCATGACGACCTCCTGGCTCGCCACGAACCCGCGGGCACGGATGGCGTGCACCGGCACCCCGTCGACCCGCGCGCCACGCGCGCCGTCGGGATCGCTGGTGGTGGCGTCGGGCAGTTCCGCCGAGCCCGCGTCGCGCCGAGCGGCCGCGATGACCTCCGCCGTGCGTGTCGCGGTTCCGGACGGCGCGTCGACCTTGTCGGGGTGATGCATCTCGATCACCTCGACGGACTCGAAGAACGGCGCAGCCGTGGCGGCGAAACGCATCATCAGCACGGCGCCGACGGAGAAGTTGGGGACGATCAGGACGCCGACCTGCGTGTCGTCACCGAGCAGGTCCCGCACGTCGGCGATGCGGGCGTCGTCGAAGCCCGACGTGCCGACGACGATGTTCACGCCGTGCTCGACGCACCAGCGCACATGGTCGAGAGCGACGTCTGGCTGGGTGAAGTCGAGGGCGACCTCGGCGCCGGCCTCGGTGATCGCGGCCAAGTCGTCGTCGATGTCGACCTGCGCGACGACCTCGAGCCCGTCGGCCTCGTCGATGGCCTGCACGGAGGTCGAACCCATCCGTCCCTGAGCTCCCAGGACCGCCACTCGCGTCATGCGAATCAGACTAGTGGGCGATGTCGAGGACCTCGGCGAGCACCGCCCAGCCGTCGTGCACCTCGGTGAACGACGTCGAGAGCGGCGAGAGGCCGAGACGCAGCAGGTCCGGGCGTCGTACGTCGGGGATGACGCCTCGTTCACCCAGTCGCTTCGCCACGCCCGCTGCATCGGGAACCTGGATGGTGACGTGGCTGCCGCGACGATCGGCGTCACGGGGCGAGACGACCGTGAGGTCGAGCCGGTCGACGAGCTCGAGGAGGAGCTCGGTCAGCAGCACCGACTTGGCGCGGACGGCGTCGATGCCTGCCTCGCCGACGAGGCGCGCTCCCTCGCGTGCGGCGAGGATGCCCACGACGTTGGGTGTGCCGCTGAGCATCCGACGGATGTCGGGGGCCGCCGTGTAGGCGTCGGCCATCGCGAACAGGTCGGCCGCGCTGAACCAGCCGGGGATCGGTTGAGCGACGTCGGCCAGGTGTTGCGCCGCGACGTACAGGAACGCCGGCGCACCAGGACCCGCGTTCAGGTACTTGTACGTGCACCCCACCGCGAAGTCGACGTCGTCGGCGTCCAGAGCGATGGGCAGCACACCAGCCGAGTGGCACAGGTCCCAGATCACCAGGCCGCCGGCCGCGTGGACCTGCCGGGTGATCCCGGGGACGTCGAGGATCGTCCCCGACCGGTAGTCGACGTGGCTGAGCACGACGACGGCGGTGCCCTCCCCCACCACCTCGGCGAGCCCGTCGGGTGTGACGTGCTCGATCACGTCGGGTTCCAGCCACCGCACCGTCATGCCGCGCTGCGCCGCCACGCCCTCCACGAGGTACCGGTCGGTCGGGAAGTTGGTGGTGTCGACGACGATCTGGTCGCGGTCCGGCCGCAGCTCGCACGCCGCGTGAAGAACCTTGAAGAGGTTCACCGACGTGGAGTCCGCCACGACTGTCTGGCCCGGCGCCGCACCGAGCACCGCGGCGGCCAGCTCGTCGCCGACGGTCGTGGGCAGCTCGACCCACCCCTCGTCCCAGCCCCGGATGAGCCGCCCGCCCCACTGCTCGGTGGCGAACGCCGCCAGCATCTCGGCGGTGGCGCGTGGTGGACGACCCAGTGAGTTTCCATCGAAGTAGGCCACCACGTCGTGGGCGGGCACGAACCGATCGCGGAAGGAGGCGAGCGGATCGGCGGCGTCCAGCGCGACGGCGCGGTCCCGAATGTCGTCCATGGCCCCGCGATCGTCTCACGCACGCCAGTCACGACGGTGCGTGATACTGACCGCCATGACGCTCAAGGTCGGGCGGGCTGTCGCCGACATCACCGGGGAGCCCTGGGGCGTCGGGATGATGGGCTACGGCATGCCGCACCAGTGGACCCGCGGCATCCTCACCCGGCAGTACGTGCGTGCGTTCGTGTTCGACGACGGGTCAGAGCAGGTCGTCCACGTCGTGGCCGACATCGGGATGTTCTTCCAGGCCGCCACGACCGAGATCCTGACCCGGCTGTCGGCGATCTTCGGCGACCGCTACACCGCCCGCAACGTGGTGCTGACGGCGACGCACACCCACTGCGGGCCCGGCGGCCACGGCCGTCACGTGCTCTACAACATCACCACGGCCGGGTTCCACCCGCGCACGTTCGAACAACTCGTCTCCGGCGTCGTCGACTCCGTCGTGCGCGCCCACGACGACGTTCGGCCCGCCGCCGTCACCGTGACCCGTGGCCATCTCACCAACGCCAGCGCCAACCGCAGTCCCACGGCGTTCGCCTGCAACCCGATCGAGGACCGCGACCACTTCCCCGACGCCGTCGACCCGCTGATGACGCTGCTGCGCGTGGAGCGCGACGACCGTCTGGTCGGTGCGATCAGCTGGTTCGCCGTGCACAACACCTCGATGTCGAGCCGCTCCCCGCTCATCAGCTCCGACAACAAGGGCTGGGCCGCGTACGCCTGGGAGCTGGACGGCGATGCAGCACAGACCCCGCAGGCGTCGCTGGTGACGTCGTTCGCCCAGACGAACGCCGGTGACATCTCCCCCAACCTCGACGGCCGGGCGGGGCACGGGCCGACCGACGACGAGCGCGAGAACACCCGCATCATCGGCGAGCGACAGCTGGAGACCGCGCGCGCCCTGGCCACCGAACCCGGCGAGGAGGTGCCCGGGCTCCTGCAGTCGCGGATGACCTACGTCGACCTCGCGCACCGGACCACACCGGACGGACCCACCGGTCGAGCCGTGCTGGGCGCCGCGTTCGCCGCGGGAACCACCGACGGCGAGGGATCGCCCCTGTTCCGGCGCGGACACCACAACCCCGTGCCGCAGCGGGTCAGCGAGTGGATCTATGCCCGATTCCCCGGCCTGCGTGAGCGTCAGGCCCCGAAGGACCTGCTCGTCCCGGTCGGCGCACTGGGTTGGGGACAGGAGCGGTTGCCCCTGCAGCTCGTGCGGATCGGCGGGCTGTACCTCGCCTGCCTGCCGATCGAGGTGACGGTGACCGCCGGGCTGCGCCTGCGCCAGGCCGTCGCGGCGGTCATGGCCACCGACATCGAGCACGTGATCGTGCAGGGCTACGCCAACGGGTACGCGCACTACCTGACGACGCCCGAGGAGTACGACGCGCAGGAGTACGAAGGCGGGAGCACGGTCTTCGGGCGACACCAGCTGGCCGCGTTCGTCGACGTCGTGACCGGGCTTGCCGAGGCGATGCGCGACGGGGATCCGGTGGACCCTGGGGAGGCACCTGCGCCGAACCGCTGGTGGTGGAACGCTCCCACCGGCTCGCCCCGGCTCGAGCGCCCACAGCCGATCGCGGTGCGCTCAGCACCGGATTCGGTTCGCCGGGGCTGGACGGTGCGGGTCGAGGTTGCCGCCGACCACCCCAACCGGGTCCTCCGGCCGACCTACCTGCTCGTCGAGCGCGAGACGGCGTCCGGTTGGAAAGTCGTGGCGGACGACAGCTCGTTCGACACCTCGATCACCTGGCACCGACGCGGGCGTCGCTGGGACGCGACGATCACCTGGCAGGCCGGTGAGCCGGGTACCTACCGCATCGCCTACATCGGCCGCGAGACCGTGCGCACGACACCCATCACCGTGCGCTGAGACAGACGAAGCCCCTGACACCCATCGGTGTCAGGGGCTTCGTGATGTTGCGGATCAGGCGTCCGCGCCCACCTCGGCGGAGTCGTCGGCGGTCTCGTCGGCCTCGTCGACAGGCTCGTCGACGGGCTCGCCGGACTCACCGATCACGGGGATCAGCGACAGCTTGCCGCGGTCGCCGAGCTCGGCGATCTCGACCTGGATCTTCTGGCCGACGGACACGATGTCCTCGACCCGCTCGACCCGCTTGCCGTCGTTGAGCTCGCGCAGCTTGCTGATGTGCAGCAGGCCGTCGCGACCCGGGAGCAGCGAGACGAAGGCGCCGAAGTCGACCGTCTTGACGACGGTGCCGAGATAGCGCTCGCCGACCTCGGGCATCGTCGGGTTGGCGATCGCGTTGATCGCGGCCCGGGCAGCCTCGGCGGCGTCGCCGTTGTCGGCGCCGACGTAGACGGTGCCGTCGTCCTCGAGGGAGATCTGGGCGCCGGTGTCGTCCTGGATCTGGTTGATGACCTTGCCCTTGGGGCCGATGACCTCGCCGATCTTGTCGACCGGGATCTTGATCGTGAGGATGCGCGGCGCGTAGGGGCTCATCTCGTCCGGGGCGTCGATGGCCTCGGCCATGACGTCGAGGATCGTGAAGCGCGCCTCACGGGCCTGCGTGAGCGCTCCGGCCAGCACGTCGGCGGGGATGCCGTCGAGCTTGGTGTCGAGCTGCAGGGCCGTGACGAACTCACGCGTGCCGGCGACCTTGAAGTCCATGTCGCCGTAGGCGTCCTCGGCTCCGAGGATGTCGGTCAGCGTGACGAACTGCTGCTGGCCGTCGACCTCGCCGGAGATGAGGCCCATCGCGATGCCCGCAACCGGGGCGCGCAGTGGCACACCGGCGTTGAGCAGGCCCATCGTGGAGGCGCAGACCGAGCCCATCGACGTGGAGCCGTTGGAGCTGAGCGCCTCGGAGACCTGACGGATGGCGTACGGGAACTCCTCGCGCGTGGGCAGCACCGGCAGCAGCGCGCGGCCGGCGAGTGCACCGTGACCGATCTCGCGACGCTTCGGCGAACCGACGCGGCCGGTCTCACCGGTCGAGAACGGCGGGAAGTTGTAGTTGTGCATGTACCGACGCGTGGTCTCGGGCGAGAGCGTGTCGAGCTTCTGCTCGAGGCCGAGCATGTTGAGCGTCGTGACACCCAGGATCTGGGTCTCGCCACGCTGGAACAGCGCCGAGCCGTGGACCCGCGGGATGACGCCGACCTCGGCCGTGAGGGCACGGATGTCGGCCAGACCGCGGCCGTCGATGCGGACCTTGTCGCGGAGCACGCGCTCGCGCACGAGCGTCTTGGTGAGCGAGCGCAACGCGGCGCCGATCTCCTTCTCGCGACCCTCGAACTGCTCACCGAGCTGGTCGAGGACGTCGGCCTTGATCTCGCTCTCGCGCGCCTCACGCTCCGCCTTGTGGAGGATCGTGAGGGCCTCGGTGAGAGCCGCCGAGGCGATCGGTGCGACGGCGTCGTAGACGTCGTCCTGGTACTCGGGGAAGACCGGGAACTCCTGGATCGGCTTCGCGGCCTTGCCGGCGAGGTCGGCCTGCGCCTCGCAGAGCTGCTTGATGACGCTCTTGGCGGCGTCGAGGCCGCTGGCGACGATCTCCTCGGTCGGAGCCTGGACACCGCTCTGGACGAGCTCCCAGGTGGAGTCGGTGGACTCGGCCTCGACCATCATGATCGCGACGTCGTCACCCGCGATGCGACCGGCGACGACCATGTCGAAGACGGCGTTCTCGAGCTGCGTGTGCGTGGGGAACGCGACCCACTCACCCTCGATGAGGGCGACGCGGGTGGCGCCGACCGGACCGGAGAACGGCAGGCCGGAGATCTGCGTCGACGCGGAGGCCGCGTTGATGGCCAGCACGTCGTAGGGGGTGTCGGGGTTGAGCGCCAGCACCGTGATGACGACCTGGACCTCGTTGCGGAGACCCTTCTTGAAGGTCGGGCGCAGCGGGCGGTCGATCAGGCGGCAGGTGAGGATGGCGTCCTCGCTGGGACGACCCTCGCGGCGGAAGAACGAGCCGGGGATCTTGCCGGCGGCGTACATGCGCTCCTCGACGTCGACGGTGAGCGGGAAGAAGTCGAACTGCTCCTTCGGGTGCTTGCCGGCCGTGGTGGCCGACAGCAGCATGGTGTCGTCGTCGAGGAAGGCGGCAACAGCGCCGGCGGCCTGGGCGGCGAGGAGCCCGGTCTCGAACCGGACCTTTCGGGTGCCGAACCGTCCGTTGTCGATGACGGTCTCGGCGGTGTGCAAAGTGGAGTCGCTCATGCGAGTCCCTTCCGCAGGCGGATGCCTGCTGTGAGGGACGAGACACAGGCTGGCGGATCAAAAAGGTTCGGTCTTCGATCGAGGCCTGCGGGGCGTTTCCTGTGGAAGAAGTCCCGAGGGCCACTACCGAGGACCGAGCACGTCGTGCCTGAGCTGTCTCGTCCTGGTGTGGGTTATTGAGTTGTGGGCTGTGCTGGATCCGCCCGTTCGTTCTGGGCTGTGCTGGATCTGCCCCTCCGGGGCGGGGACGACCACCGGGTGGGTGACCGTTGGTAGGTCTAGCGGCGCAGTCCGAGTCGCTCGATGAGCGAGCGGTAGCGCTCGATGTCGGTGTTCTGCAGGTAGTTCAGCAGACGACGACGCTGGCCGACGAGCAGCAGGAGGCCACGACGGCTGTGATGGTCGTGCTCGTGCTCCTTGAGGTGCTCGGTCAGGTGCGTGATGCGTCCGGTCAGCAGGGCCACCTGGACCTCAGGGGATCCGGTGTCGCCGTCGCTGACGGCGTATTGCTTGATGATCTCGGACTTGGGAACCTCGGCCAGGCTGGCCACGGCAGTCTTCTTCGCCACGTTTCTCCTCTGAGGGTTTCGTTGCACGGCGCGCCCGGGCCGGTTCACCGGGGCACTATCGTTCCGTGGCCGTTCTACGGCAGCCACCAGCGTATCAGCGCACGTGCGCGGGGAGCGAATCGCCGTGTGGCGCCTGCCTAGGCTGGGCGCATGACCCGGACGGCACGTGCACTCGTGGCCGTCCTCGTCGTTCTCACGCTCGTCAGCACGTCGTGCGGTGGCTCCGGCGATCGTGAACCCACGCCGACCGCCACGACGCCGACACCGACCAGCAGTCCCAGTCCCAGTCCCAGCCCGCCTGCGCCCCGCCAGGGCCCCGCGTACGTGGCGCTCGGCGACTCGTACACGGCCGGAGGCCCCATCGGGACGCTCCAGGAGCACGGCTTCTTCTGCCAGCGGTCGTCCCTCAACTATCCGAGCGTGGTCGCGACGACCCTCGACCTGCCCCTCACGGACGTGAGCTGCGGCGGCGCCACGAGCGCCGGCCTGCTGAGGCCCTTGCGCGGTGCGCCGGCCCAGATCGAGGCGATCAGGCCGAGGACCCGCGTCGTCACCGTCGGTATCGGTGGCAACGACTTCGGCCTGTACAACACCCTGCTCGTGACGTGTCCTGAGGTCTCCAAGCCGAAGGACCCGGGATCACCGTGCCGTGAGCGGATCGGATCGAAGGTCGCGTCGACGATCCCCGCCATCAGCGGCACGGTCGGCAAGGTGCTGGCCGACGTCGCGGCGAAGGCTCCGAGGGCCGAGATCGTGCTGGTCGGCTATCCCCGGCTGATGCCGCCGAAGGGCGAGTGTGCGGCCGCACCGTTCGCCGCCGCCGACGTCGCCTGGATCGCGTCCATGGAGTCCACGCTGGCGGCGAGCCTCGCCGCGGCGGCCCGGGCCCAGGACGTGACCTTCGTGCCCATGTACGCCCGCTCCAAGGGCCACGACCTGTGCGGGGGCGACGCCGCCTGGGTCAACGGGCTGGACCCACCGGCCGGCGACGGACTCCCCTTGCACCCGAACGCGGCCGGCGAGAAGGCGGTCGCCGGTGAAGTCGCGAAGACCCTCAGGAAGGCAGGACTGGGCTGACGGGATTCCGTTCAGTCCAGGTCCGCGAGAACCGACCGGGTGTCGGCGACGTCCTCGTGCATCTGTGCCACCAGGGCATCGACGGTGTCGAACACGTCCATGCCGCGTAGCCGACGCACGAACTCGACGCGAACCTGCGCACCGTAGAGGTCGAGCGTGCTGCCGTCGGCCGGCCGGTCGATCACGTACGACTCCACCCGACGGTCGCGGCCGTCGAAGGTCGGGTTGGTGCCCACCGAGATCGCTGCCGCGAGCACCTCGTGACCGATGTCGAGACGTCCCGCGTAGACACCGTCGAGCGGCACGGCGTACGCGTCGTCGACCGGGACGTTCGCCGTCGGGAACCCCAGGGAGCGGCCCCGGCGATCGCCTTCGACCACGACGCCGCTGACCTCGTGCGGGCGGCCGAGCACCTCGGCCGCCTCGGGCAGGCGCCCGGCGGCGACGTGCTCACGCACGAGCGTCGACGAGAACGGCTCGGCGCCCCCTTCGAGCGTGAGTCCCTCGGCGGTGAAGCCCGCCTCGGTGCCGACGCTGCTCAGCAGGTCGACGTCACCGGCGCGACGCGAGCCGAACCGGAAGTTCGCCCCGACCACCACGGCCGACGCTCGTAGCTCGTCGACGAGCACGCTGTGGATGAACTCCTCCGGCGACCAGGCCGACATGTCGTGATCGAAGGCCAGCACGCGCACCTCATCGGCGCCGTGCGTGTGGAGAAGCTCGATGCGGCGCTCGACGGTGGTCAGTCGCTTGGGAGCGCGGTCCGGAGCGAGCACCTCGAGCGGGTGCGGATCGAACGTGACGGCCACGACCGCCGCTCCCCCTGCTGCCGCGCGCGTCGCGTCGAGAACGTGCTGGTGACCACGGTGAACGCCGTCGAAGCTGCCCAAGGTCACGGCCGCCGGCTCGGAGCGGGGTCGCGTCTCAGCGCCCTCGAGGTCACGCCAGATGGTCACGGCGAAACTCTAACCACCTTCGATCGCCGGTCTCGATCGTGCATGGACGGTCAGCTCGGCTGACGTCTGGCTCGAGCCGGCTCAGAGCAGGGGGCGGAGCGGGGCGAGGAGCAGCTCGCAGGCCCGGACGACGATGTCCCGGCTCTCCCACTCGTCGAGGGTGAGCTCGGTCGCCTGGCCGAGGTCGTTGGCGAATACCTCCTCGAGGTGCTTGGCGAGGTCGTCGTCGTGGATCTCGATGTTGATCTCGTAGTTGCCGGTGAGGCTGAGGCGGTCGATGTTGGCCGTGCCGACGGTCGACCAGCGGCCGTCGATCGTGGCCGTCTTGGCGTGCACCATCGCGTCGCGGTAGCGGAAGATCCGCACGCCGCTGCGCAGCAGCTCCCCGTAGAACCCGCGCGACAACCAGTCGGCGACCACGTGGTTGCTGACCCACGGCAGGAGGATGCGGATCTCGACTCCCCGGCGGCGTGCCTCCAGGAGTGCGTGCAGGATGTCGTGGTCGGGGATGAAGTAGGCCGCGGTCAGGTCGATGTGGTCGGCGGCGCGGTCGATGGCCTCGAGATACATGTTGCGGATCGGGAACACGAGCTGGCGCGGCACGTTGCGATGGGCACGCACGCGCGGGTCCCAGCTCGGGGACCCCCGGTCCTTCAGCATCGGCAACCCGTGCACGTTGAGGTTCCAGAAGTCGACGAACGCGTTGTCGAGGTCCCAGACCGCCGCGCCCTCGACCTTCAGGTGGGTGTCGCGCCACTCGGTGGCGTACTCCGAGCCGATGTTGTAGCCGCCCACGAACGCGGCCTCGTCGTCGACGACGAGGATCTTGCGGTGGTCCCTCCCCCAGCGGCGTGGGCTGAGGAACATCCAGCCCGAGAAGAGCGGGTAGCGCAGCACCTCGATCGGTGGCGGGAACTTCAGGAAGCTGGGACGCACGACGAGATTGGCGAAGCCGTCGTAGGCGACCCGTACCTCGACGCCACGCTCGGCGGCACGGATGAGGGCCCGCTTGAAGCGCTTCCCCATCGCATCGCCCTTGATGATGAACGACTCGAACAGGATGCGCTCCCGGGCGCCCGCGATGGCGTCGAGCATGTCCTCGTAGAGGTCCTCGCCGTAGGTGTACGTGGTGAGGGTGGTCTCGCCGACCCTCACCGCCTTCGGGGAGGTGGTCGGGAATCCGTCGCCTCGGTCGGCGCGCCTGCGCTTGCGGATCTTGGTGATGACCATCAACGAGGCGATGATCGCCACCACGGCCGCGAACCAGCCCTGGACGATGATCCACGCGACCCGGCGGGGTGACGAGCGACGCAGCCTCATGGTGGGACCCTAGCGAGGATCTTCGGCGGTGGTTCCGTCAACGAAGACGGCGACGGCACGGGCGTCGTCACCGCGCTGCTCGTACAGGGCGAGGAAGCGTCCGTCCGGGTCGAACAGTGCCACCGGACCGTCGGCGCCGAGGCCGAGCCCTGGCAGCAGGCGGCCGAACCGGACGTCGGCGGCCTGCGCCTCGGTGAGGTCGAGCGTGGGAAAGGACGACCGCGCGGCCGTGTCGAGGTCGGTCATCACGAAGGCGGACGCCAGCTCGTCGAGCGTGTGGGCCGAGGCGAGATCGAACCCACCGACGCGGGTACGGCGCAACATCGTCAGGTGACCGCCGACGCCCAGCGCCGACCCGAGGTCGCGGGCGAGGGCACGCACGTAGGTGCCGCTCGAGCAGACGACCCGGACGTCGACGTCGACGACCTCGTCGTCCCGGCGCACCTCGTCGAGGTCGAACGTCTCGACCGTGACCGGACGCGCGGGCAGCTCGACGTCCTCGCCGGCGCGGACGCGGGCGTAGGACCGCTGGCCGTCGACCTTGATCGCCGACACCGCAGACGGGACCTGCTCGATCGATCCGGTGAGCGGTGCCATGGCGGCGGCGATCGCGTCGGTGTCGACGTGCCCGGCCGGCGTGGTGCTGACGACGTCGCCCTCGGCGTCGTCGGTGATCGTCGACTGGCCGAGCCGGATCGTGGCGAGGTACTCCTTGTCGGTGAGCTGCAGGTGTCCCAGGAGGCGCGTGGCGCGGCCGACGCCGAGCACGAGCACCCCCGTGGCCATCGGGTCGAGCGTGCCCGCGTGGCCCACCTTCCGGGTGTCGGCGAGGCGGCGAACGCGACCCACGACGTCATGGGACGTCCAGCCCGACGGCTTGTCGACGACGACGATGCCAGCCGGAGCGCCCACCGTCAGGAGCCCGCCGCCTGAGGACCGTTGTCGTCGTCGGGCTCGTCGTCATCGTCGTCGTGCTTCTTGTACGGGTCGGGGTCGCCGGCGTACTGGGCTCCGGCCGCCTGGGCCGCCACCGCCTCATCGGACGCCCGCGCCTTGGCGAGCAGGTCTTCGATCTCCGCGGCCGTCTCGGGCACGGCGTCGAGGAAGAACTCCAGCGACGGCGTGTGCCGCAGGCCGAGCTGCTTGCCGACCTCGGAGCGGATCAGACCGGTCGCGCTCTGGAGCGCCGCCGCGGTGTCCCGGATGGCCTCTTGCCCTCCCATGACGGTGTAGAACACCGACGCCTGCTGGTTGTCGCCACTCAGCCGGACGTCGGTGAGCGTGATGAACCCGAGCCGCGGGTCCTTGACGCGTCGCTCCAGCATCTGGGCGACGATCACCTTGATACGGTCCGCGAGCTGCTGTGTGCGCTGGCCTGCCATGGTTCCCTCCCTGCGGTGCGCCGGCCCCGGGCTGGTCGAACGCGTGCGTCGACCAGCTCGAGGACCGAGCTCAGTCCCGTGCCTTCTCGCGCAGCTCGAAGGTCTCGATGACGTCGTCGACCTTGATGTCGTTGTAGCCCTTGAGCACGATGCCGCACTCGAAGCCTTCACGAACCTCGGAGACGTCGTCCTTCTCGCGGCGCAGGCTGCCCAGGTCGAGGTTGTCGGCGACGACTGCACCGTCACGCAGCAACCGTGCCTTGGCATTGCGCTTGATGGTGCCGCTGGTGACCATGCAACCGGCGATGTTGCCGATCTTGCTGGAGCGGAAGATGTCCCGGATCTCGGCGGTACCGAGCTGGGCCTCCTCGAACTCCGGCTTGAGCATGCCCTTCAGCGCCGCCTCGATCTCGTCGATCGCCTGGTAGATCACCGAGTAGTACTTGATCTCGACGCCCTCGCGGTCGGCGAGCTCGGTGGCCTTGCCCTGCGGCCGCACGTTGAAGCCGATGATGACGGCGTTCGACGCGGCAGCGAGGTCGACATTGGTCTCGGTGATGGCACCGACACCACGGTCGATGACGCGCAGGTTGACTTCCTCGCCCACGTCGATCTGGGAGAGTGCGTCCTCGAGCGCCTCCACCGAGCCGGAGCCGTCACCCTTGAGGATCAGCAGCAGCTCGTCGGTCTCGCCCTTCTCCAGCGAGGACATGAAGTCCTCGAGCGTCCGGCGACCACTGCGCTTCGCCAGTGCGGCGTTGCGCTCGCGGGCTTCACGCTTCTCGGCGATCTGGCGCGCAGTGCGATCGTCGTCGACGACCATGAAGTTGTCGCCGGCTCCGGGCACGGCGGTGAGGCCGAGCACCAGGGCAGGACGCGACGGAGTCGCCTCCTCGATGTTGTCGCCGTGCTCGTCGAGCAAGGCGCGCACACGACCGAACGCCGAGCCGGCGACAATCGTGTCACCGACCTTCAGCGTGCCGCGCTTCACCAGCACCGTCGCGACCGGACCGCGACCGCGGTCGAGGTGCGCCTCGATCGTGAGGCCCTCGGCGTTCTGGTCGGGGTTGGCGCGCAGGTCGAGCGAGGCGTCGGCGGTGAGCACGATCGACTCGAGCAGCTGGTCGAGGCCGGTGCCGGCCTTGGCCGAGACGTCGACGAACATCGCGTCGCCGCCGTACTCCTCGGGCACGAGTCCGTACTCGGTGAGCTGGCCTCGGGCCTTGGCGGGATCGGCGTCGGGCTTGTCGATCTTGTTGACCGCGACCACGATCGGCACACCCGCGGCCTTGGCGTGGTTGAGCGCCTCGACCGTCTGAGGCATGACGCCGTCATCGGCCGCGACGACCAGCACCGCGATGTCGGTCGCCTGCGCACCACGGGCACGCATGGCGGTGAACGCCTCGTGGCCCGGGGTGTCGATGAACGTGATGCGTCGCTCGGAGCCGTCGACATCGGTGGTGACCTGGTAGGCACCGATGGTCTGCGTGATGCCACCGGCCTCCTTGTCGACCACGTTGCTGTCGCGCAGCGCGTCGAGCAGCTTCGTCTTGCCGTGGTCGACGTGACCCATGACGGTGACGACGGGCGGACGCGGCGCGAGGTCCTTCTCGACACCTTCGTCCTCGCCGAACTCGAGGCTGAACGACTCCAGCAGCTCGCGGTCCTCTTCCTCCGGCGAGACGACCTGGACGTCGTAGTTGAGCTCCTCGCCGAGGATCTGCAGGACGTCGTCGTTCACGGACTGGGTGGCCGTGACCATCTCACCGAGGTGGAACAGCACCTCCACGAGCGAGGCGGCGTCGGCACCGATCTTGTCGGCGAAATCGCCCAGCGAGGCACCGCGGGCGAGTCGGATCGTCTCGCCCTCGCCCTTGCGGACGCGGACGCCGCCAATGGCGGGCGCCTGCATCTGGTCGAATTCCTGGCGCTTGGCGCGCTTGCTCTTGCGTCCGCGTCGGACCGGTCCGCCGGCGCGACCGAACGCGCCCTGCGTGCCGCCACGACCGCCGCGACCGGGGCCGCTGGGACGTCCACCGGGGCCGCCGAAGCCGCCACCGGGGCGTCCGCCGCCGGGACCGCCGAAGCCGCCACCGCCTCCTCCGCCGCCGCCACCGGGGCGACCTGCGCCCGCGGGTGCGCCGCGGCCACCGCCGCCGCCTTGACCGCCGGGACCGCTGGGCCGACCACCGGGACCACCCGGGCCACCCTGTCGGGCGGCGGGTCGTCCGGACAGGCCGGACTGACGGGGCATCATGGCCGGGTTGGGACGTGGCATGCCGGGACGTGCGGGGGCGCCACCTTCAGGGGACGCGGGCGGGCGCGGTGCGCGCTCCTGCTGCATGCCCTGACGTGACGAGAACGGGTTGTTGCCCGGACGTGCTCCACCCGTGCGGGGTCCGGGGCGTGGCCCGGCCGCAGGCTTCTCGTCCGTGCCGGCCTCCTCGGCCGCAGGGGCCTCGACCGACGCCGCGGGTGCGTCGATGACGACCTCTGGCTCAGGCTCTGGCTCGACGACCGGCGCCTCGGCGACCTCAGGCGCTGCTGGCGCCTCGGCCACTTCTGGTGCGCTTTCCGCGGTGGGGGCGTCTGAGGGCTCGGCCTTCGCCGCCTTCTTGGCCGGTGCCTTCTTGGCAGCCTTCTTCTCGCCCTGCTGACGCAACGTGTCGCCGTGCTCCTCGTTGAGGCGTCGGACGACGGGCGCTTCGACAGTGGACGAGGCGGACTTCACGTATTCACCCATGTCCTTCAGGGTGGACAGGATGACCTTGCTCTCGACTCCGAACTCTCGTGCGAGCTCGTGGACTCTGACAGCCACTCTTCTCCTTCGGGGGTCCGATCCGAAGGAGGATCAGACCTAGTTGACGTGCAGGCTCATTGGAACGTGTTCATCGGGTGCTCATGAGCATGTGCTCCGATTTCGGTCGTGGGGTCTTGTTGGCCCCTCGGTCAGTTCAGGTCTTCGATCTGTCTGGCTCCTGGGCCGCGGGGCCGACGAGCTCGTCCACGAGGCCCAGATCGAGCGGCCCCTCCACACGGAGGGCCCGGCCGAAGGCCCGGCGACGACGCGCCTGCTCCAGGCACCGGGGATCGGGATGCAGGTGAGCACCTCGGCCCGGCAGCGACCCGCGTGGATCAGGGGTGACGATCCAGGTCGAGGACCCGGTCGCACCTCTGATGGCAACGAGACGCACCAGAGTGGTCTTGTCCGCACGCAACCGGCATCCGATGCACGTGCGAAACACCGTCATCGAGTCTACCCCGTCGATGGGGGAGCAGAGTCCACCGGCCCGCTGGGCCCCGGCTCCTCCGCTTCGCCGGTGGGTTCGGTGTCGGAGCGGATGTCGATGCGCCAGCCGGTCAGCTTCGCCGCCAGCCGGGCGTTCTGACCCTCCTTGCCGATGGCGAGGGACAGCTGGAAGTCCGGCACGACGACCCGAGCCGCGCGGGCGTTGGGGTCGACGAGCGTGACCCCCTTGACCTGCGACGGTGAGAGCGCGTGGGCGATGAACTCGGCCGGGTCCTCGCTGTGGTCGATGATGTCGATCTTCTCGCCGTGCAGCTCGTGGATGACGTTGCGCACCCGCTGACCCATCGGACCGATGCACGCGCCCTTGGCGTTGACTCCCGGCACGGTGGCACGCACGGCGATCTTGCTGCGATGCCCGGCCTCCCGCGCGATGGCGACGATCTCGACCGAGCCGTCGGCGATCTCCGGCGCCTCGAGGGCGAACAGCAGGCGGACGAGGTTCGGGTGCGTGCGCGAGACCTTGACCCGTGGGCCACGCATCCCCTTCTCGACCTCGTACACGTACGCCTTGATGCGCTCGCCGTGCGCGTACTTCTCCTCGGCGACACGCTCGGCCGCCGGCAGCAGCGCCTCGACCTTGCCGAGGTCGATCATGACGTCGCCGGGCCGGGCGCCCTGCTGGATGATGCCGGACACGATGTCGCCGACCTTGCCGGAGAACTCCCCGTACTTCTGCTCGTCCTCGGCGTCGCGCAGGCGCTGCATGATGAGCTGGCGCGCGATGGCGGCGGCGAACCGGCCGAAGTCCTCGGGCGTGTCGTCGAACTCATCGCTGAACCGCGGCTCCGGGGCCTCGGCCGGCTCGGTCGCGACGGTCTCGACGTCACCCTGGTCGTCGGCCACCACGTCGGCAGCCGGTGCCACCGGCTCGGTCGGCTCGTCGGGCTCGGGGTCCAGCCGCTCGCGCGCCCACACGGTGACGTGGCCGGTCTTGCGGTCGAGCTCGACCCGCGCCTGGCTGTGGGAGTCGTGGGACTTGTGATAGGCCGAGAGCAGGGCCGTCTCGATGGCCTCGACGACGACGTCGAAGGAGATGTCCTTCTCGTGCTCGAGCGCACGCAGGGCGGTCATGTCGATGTCCATGTCAGGCGTCCTTGCGGGGATCGGTGGAGCGGGAACGAGTGAGCTCGGCCTCGACGCGAGCCGTGGCGACGTCGGCGAACGGGAGCCGTCGCGCTTCACCGTCGACCGTGATGTCGGCGGCATCGTCGTCGGCAGCGCGGATGCGGCCCCTGACTCGCGAGCCGTCGACGAGCGCGGCGACGACGAGATGCCCGATGTTGCGGCGCCAGTGACGCGGCAGGGTCAGCGGACGGTCGAGACCGCGGGAGGTGACCTCGAGCGTGTACGGCTGCGCGCCCATCACGTCGGACGTGTCGAGGGCCTTCGACAGCTCACGCGTGGCCTGGGTGATGGAGTCGATCGACACACCGCCGTCGGCGTCGACGGCGATGCGGAGGACGCGACGCCTGCCGGACTGGCCTGAACCGGACGGGGAGAGCTCCACCGCTTCGAGATCGAGGCCGAGAGCCGTGACACACCGCTCGGCCAGCTGCTCGAGTCGATCGGTCATGGCGGCCCTCCCTCTTCTGTTGTCGGCACTGTGTTGTCGGTCCGGGTGCAGTGTCACCACCAGACTAGCGAACCTCCTGTCGTAATCTTCCCCATGTGATGAGCCGCCGCGCACTGCTGGGCACCGGCCTGACGGCGGCCACGGCAGCGGTCGCGATCGCGGCCGCACGAGCGGGTGGAGTCCTCGACGACGCGCTCCGCGGTGTGGGCGTCGAACCCCACCCCGAACCGGACCCGGGCGACACCCGCCGCCTGTCCCGCGCGGCCGCCGCCCAGGCTGGGCTCATCGCGGCCATCGACGCCACCATCGACCAGCACTCCGACCTGGAGAGCGGCCTGGGGCCACTACGCCTCGTCGCCGACGAGCAGCTCGTCGCGGTGAGCGGCCGGCTGGCCGCGACCGACGCGGCCACCCCACCCACCGACGCGAAGGACGCCGCCGCCGAGCTCGCGCGCCTGGCCGCCGACTCCGCGAGCGCGCGCGAGGACGACGCCGTGTCCGCCGCCTCGCCCGACGCCGCCCGCGTGCTCGCCTCGATGTCCGCGGGGCTGTCCCAGCTGGCCGAGGCCTTCGGACTGGTCGCACCATGACCCGCCTCGACGACCTCCAGGCGTGGCTCGCCCTCGAGCACGAGGCGGTGTGGCTGTACGGCATGATCGGGGCCCGCGTGGACACGCTGGCCAAGCCCGCCCGCACGTCCTACGACGCGCACCGGGCGGTCCGCGACCGGCTCCTTGCGCTCGTCGAGGAGGCCGGCGGCACTCCGGACGGACCGGCCCTCACCTACGGCGAGGAGGTCATCGCGTCGGCGAAGCAGGCTCGGGCGGCCGCGAGCAGCGTCGAAGAGCGGATCGCCGCCGCCTGCGTGGCGCTGTTCGGCGGCGGCGTCGACAAGGACGGCCGCCGGTTCGCGATGTCGGGCCTGCGCCGCGCCGCGCTCGCCGGCCTCGACTGGGGTGCGCCGGTTCGCGCCTTCCCCGGCCTCGACTGACCCTGACGACTCAGCGGCAGACGGCCCGGACGTTCTCGACGGCCTCGGCCACCGGGACGTCGCTCCGCTCGCCGGTCGCGCGGTCCCGCACCTCCACCACGCCGTCGGCCAGACCCTTGCCGACGACGACGATCGTGGGCATGCCGAGCAGCTCGGCGTCCTTGAACTTCACGCCCGGCGACACCTTGCGGCGGTCGTCGTAGAGGACGTCGATCCCGGCCGCCTCGAGCTCGGCGACCAGGGCGTCGGCGGCGTCGAACACTGCGTCGTCCTTGCCGGTGGCCACGAGGTGGACGTCGAACGGCGCGATCTCGCGCGGCCAGACGATGCCGATCTCGTCGTGGGAGTTCTCGACGACAGCGGCCACCGCGCGCGAGACCCCGACTCCGTACGAGCCCATGGTGACCGTGACGAGCTTGCCGTTCTCGTCGAGCACCTGGAGCCCGAGCTTCTCGGCGTACATGCGGCCGAGCTGGAAGATGTGGCCCATCTCGATGCCCCGCTCCAGCTCGAGCGGGCCGGAGCCGTCCGGAGCCGCGTCGCCGGCGCGCACCTCGGCGGCCTCGATCGTCCCGTCCGGCGTGAAGTCGCGGCCGGCCACCAGGTCGATGACGTGCGAGCCGTCGACGTCCGCCCCGGTCACCCACCGAGTGCCGGTGACGACCCGCGGATCCACGAGGTAGCGGATGCCGGTCGACTTCTGCTCCCCCAGGACCCCTGGCCCGATGTAGCCCTTCGCCAGGTCCGGATGGGCGGAGAAGTCGTCGTCGGTGAAGACCTCCACCTCGGCCGGTGACACGTGCGCCTCGAGGCGCCTGACGTCGACGTCGCGGTCGCCGGGGATGCCGATGGCCAATGGCTCGCGCGTGCCGTCGGGATGCCGCAGGACCACGAGCACGTTCTTGAGGGTGTCGGCCGCCTCCCACGCACGGTCGTCGCGCGGGAACGCGACGTTCAGGTGGTTCACCAGCGTCTCGATCGTCGGCGTCTCGGGCGTCTGCTCGGCGTGTGCGGCCGGCAGATCGTCGTACGGCAGCGGGTCGGGCACGACGGTCGTGACGGCCTCGACGTTTGCCGCATATCCGCCGGCCGATCGCACGAAGGTGTCCTCACCGGTCTCGGCGACCGCGAGGAACTCCTCGCTGGCCGAACCGCCCATGGCCCCGGAGTCGGCATGCACGATGACGTACTCGAAGCCGAGCCGGTCGAAGATCCGTACGTACGCCTCGCGATAGGCCTGGTAGGACGCCTCGAGGCCGGCGTCGTCGATGTCGAAGGAGTACGCGTCCTTCATGACGAACTCGCGACCGCGCAGGATGCCGGCACGGGGTCGCGCCTCGTCGCGGTACTTCGTCTGGATCTGGTAGAGGTTCAGCGGCAGGTCCTTGTACGAGGAGTACAGGTCCTTGACGAGCAGCGTGAAGAACTCCTCGTGCGTCGGGCCGAGCATCATGTCGTTGCCGCGCCGGTCCTCCAGGCGGAACACGTTCGCGCCGTACTCCGTCCAGCGGTTCGTGACCTCGTAGGGCTCACGCGGGAGGAGCGCCGGGAATCGCACCTCCTGGGCGCCCATGGCGTCCATCTCCTCGCGGACGATCTGCTCGACGCGCGCCAGCACCCTCAGCCCGAGCGGCAGCCAGGAGTAGATGCCGGGCGCGACGCGACGCACGTAGCCGCCACGCACCAGCAGCCGGTGGCTCGGGACCTCGGCGTCGGCCGGATCGTCTCGCAGGGTACGCAGGAAGAACCGGGACATACGCATGCCGAAACCCTAGCGGCGCAGCTTCAGGTGCGAGCGGCGCCCAGAGCCCACCTGAGCGGTGGGATCTGGAGTGGCAGGCGCAGCAGCGTCCCGACCTTGTACCAGAGCGGCGCCTTCTCGTTCTGGAACGCGGTGATCGTCATCTGGACGTTGGCCGGGAACACCGCGAGCAGCAGTCCGAACGACAGCAGGCCGCCGAGCCGGCGCGTGCGGGGCTGGGTCAGCATCGCCGCGCAGCCGAGCTCGACGACGCCTGAGGCGTACACGAGCTCGCGCTTGTACGGGAGCGGCTTCGGCACGATCGCGGCGTAGGGCTTGGGCACCGCGAAGTGCAGCACTCCGCTGACCGCCAGGATTCCGGCCAGGGCTCGGACGTCACGACTCATGGCCCGATGCTAGCCGCCGGAAACAGGGCGGCCTCCTCACAGGAGGATCGACGCGAACATCTCCGTCTCCGTGAACCCGACCCGCTCGTAGGTGCGACGAGCCGAGCGGTTGTGGTCGTTGACGTACAGCGTGACGACGGGTGCGACGGTGGCCTGCACCTGCTCCACCACGGCGGACAGCGCGCGCACGGCGATGTCCTCGCCGCGTCGATCCGGCCGCACCCACACGCCCTGCAGCTGGCAGGCGTCGGGCGTGGCGGCCCCGACCTCCGTCTTGAACAGCACCTCGCCGTCCTCGATGATCGCGAACGCCCATCCCTGCGAGATGAGCTGGGCGACCCGGGCCCGGTACCCGCTCGCGCCCCCGGTCTCGGGGTCGATGCCGACCTCCTCGGTGAACATCGCGACACACGCCGGGTAGAGGACGTCGAACTCGTCGAGCACCACCCGGTGCACCCGGGGATCCGGCTCGGGCTTCGGTGCGTCCTCGAGCACGAGGAAGGGCTGGAACGGCCGCACCGACCGGGCCGGACCCCAGGTCGACTCCACCCGTTCCCACATCGGCATCACGGCCGAGCGCAGACCGACGAGCGAGGCCGGGCGTACTCCGTCGTCGAGCACCTGGTCGGCGAAGGCGTCGATGGCCTCCGGCGTGGCCTGCACGGGGACGATGTTGGCGCCCGCGTGACACGCCGAGATCAGCTCGTCACCGTCGTAGTAGCCCCAGACTCGACCGCCCATGAGCCGCTCCTGCAGCCCCGTCAGATCGACGCGATGGCGCACGAAGAGGTTGACGAGGGGATCGCGTTCGAGCAGGAGCCGGAGGGCCGGAAGGTCGGACGTCGTCAGGGCGCGGACGTTCGTGGTGCCGAGCAAGGTCACCTCCGGCCGAAAGTGCTGCCGCCCGCGCAACCGGTTGCCTGGCGGTCGATTGGGCCAGAGTAGACCCGGGCCGGACCGGACGCGCGGGATAACGTCGGTCAGCCGTCGGACCGGATCAGCTGACGCTGACCGATGCCGAGGACCCGTCGACCGTCTCCATGCCCTCGGCGATCCGCATGGCCTCCTCGATGAGGGTCTCGACGATCTTGCTCTCGGGAACGGTCTTGATGACCTCACCCTTGACGAAGATCTGCCCCTTGCCGTTGCCGCTGGCGACCCCCAGGTCGGCCTCGCGGGCCTCCCCCGGGCCATTGACGACGCAGCCCATGACGGCGACGCGCAGCGGGACCTCCATGCCCTCGAGGCCCGCGGTGACCTCGTCGGCCAACGTGTAGACGTCGACCTGGGCTCGGCCGCAGGACGGGCAGGAGACGATCTCGAGCTTGCGCTCGCGCAGGTTGAGGGACTGGAGGATCTGCAGCCCGACCTTGACCTCCTCGACCGGCGGTGCCGAGAGCGAGACGCGGATCGTGTCGCCGATGCCCTTCGCCAGCAAGTGGCCGAACGCCACCGAGCTCTTGATGGTGCCCTGGAACGCCGGCCCGGCCTCGGTGACGCCGAGGTGCAGGGGCCAGTCGCCACGCTCGGCGAGCATCTCGTAGGCCTGCACCATGATGACGGGGTCGTTGTGCTTGACCGAGATCTTGAAGTCGTGGAAGTCGTGCTCCTCGAACAGCGACGCCTCCCACACGGCCGACTCGACGAGCGCCTCGGGCGTCGCCTTGCCGTACTTCTCGAGGATGCGCTTGTCGAGCGAACCGGCGTTGACGCCGATGCGCAGCGAGACGCCGGCGTCGGCGGCCGCCTTCGCGATGGCTCCCACCTGGTCGTCGAACTTCCGGATGTTGCCGGGGTTCACACGCACCGCAGCGCAGCCGGCGTCGATCGCGGCGAAGACGTACTTGGGCTGGAAGTGGATGTCGGCGATGACCGGGATCTGCGAGTGCTGCGCGATCTGCGGCAGCGCATCGGCGTCGTCGGTGCTCGGGCACGCCACGCGGACGATGTCGCAGCCGGCCGCCGTGAGCTCGGCGATCTGCTGCAAGGTCGAGTCGACGTCGCTGGTGAGGGTGGTCGTCATCGACTGGACGGAGACGGGAGCGTCGCCGCCGACGTCGACCGAGCCGACCTTGATCTTGCGGGACTGGCGTCGCGGTGCGAGCACCGGCGGTGGCATGGCAGGCATGCCGAGATTGAGATCAGTCATCAGGAAAGCCTCACGGGGTTGACGATGTCGGCGTAGATGAGGACGACGCCCATGACGAGCAGGAGCGCGCCCACGCCGTACGCGACGGGGAGCATGCGGGCGACGTCGACGTAGCCCGGGTCGGGCGAGCCGCGCAGTCGGGCCCAGCCACGCCGGACGGCCTCCCAGAGGGCGCCGGCGATGTGGCCGCCGTCGAGCGGCAGCAGCGGGACGAAGTTGAAGAGGGCGAGGAACAAGTTGAGCGAGGCCAGGAGCACCAGCAGGCGCGAGGCCCGCTCACCCCAGGTCGGCTGGTCGACCGTGACGAGCTCGCCGGCCACGCGGCTTGCGCCCACCACGCTGATCGGCCCGTCCGCCTTGCGCTCGGCGCCGAAGGCCGCCTTGCCGACATCGACCATGCGTTGCGGCAGGTGGACGATGACGCCGACCGTGGCCGACGTGTAGTCGCCCATCACGGAGGCGACCGTGCCGGGTCCGTGGCGCACGTAGTCGCGCACAGGCTCGACGCCGAGGAAGCCGACCTTCTCGGTGCGTTCGGGATCGTCGAGCGACGCACGGGCGATGACGGACGTGGCGACCTGGGACGTGACCTCGCGGCCGTCACGCTCGACGACGATCGCGGCCTCCCGGTCGCCATTGCCTCGGATGAGTCGCGTGAGCTGGCCCCACGACGTGATCTCTGTGCCGTTGAAGGACACGAACCGGTCGCCCGGCTGCAGGCCGGCCGTGCGGGCGGGCGTGACCGGGTCGGACGCGGTGCACGCGCGGCCGGCCTCGGCGTCGCTGATCGCGCAGTCGGAGACCGCGTTGACCTTGGTGGTGGCCTCCTGGACACCGAAGCCCATGATGACGATCGAGAACAGCACCACCGAGATGGCGACGTTGACCAAGGGTCCGCCGGACATCACGATCAGCTTCTGCCACCACGGCTTGCGGTAGAAGAGCCGGTCGAGGTCGGCGTCGGTGACGTGCTCGTACTCGGCATGACGTGCGTCGGCGACGAGCTGGGTGAACAGGCCCGTGTTCGTGGCGCGCACCTCGTGGGGATCGGCGGTGCGTGCCGGCGGCAGCATGCCGACGAGCTTGACGTAGCCGCCGAGAGGGAAGGCCTTGATGCCGTACTCGGTCTCGCCCCGCTTGGTGGACCAGACGGTGTTGCCGAACCCGACGAAGTACTGGGTGACCTTGATGCCGAACTTCTTGGCGGGGTACATGTGCCCGACCTCGTGCAGCGCGATCGAGATGATGACGCCGAGCACGAACAGCACCACGCCCAGCGTGTAGATCAGTGCGTTCATCGCGACTCCACCAGGGCTCGGGCCCGCTCGCGGGCTCGGGTGTCGGCCTCGAGCACGCTCGCGAGCGTCAGATCGGCGTGGGCGACGTCAGGGTCCGACAGGTGCTCCTCGAGCACCACACCCACCGTGTCCACGATGCCAAGGAAGTCCAAATCCCCGGCGACGAAGGCGTCGACGCACACCTCGTTGGCGGCGTTGAGCACAGCCGGCGCCGTACGGCCGAACTCACCCGCGCTGCGCGCCATGCGCACGGCGGGGAACGCGGTGTCGTCGAGCGGGAAGAACTCCCACGCCGTCGGCTCGGTCCAGTCACACGGGGGCACGACTCCCGGCACCCGCTCGGGCCAGGCGAGACCCAGCGCGATCGGCAGCTTCATGTCGGGCGGCGACGCCTGCACCATCGTGGAGCCGTCGACGAACTCGATCATCGAGTGCACGACCGACGTCGGGTGCACCACGACGTCGATGCGGTCGAAGCCGATGTCGAACAGCAGGTGCGCCTCGATGACCTCCAGCCCCTTGTTCACCAGGGTTGCCGAATTGATCGTGATGACGGGGCCCATGTCCCAGGTGGGATGCGCCATCGCCTGCTCGGGCGTGATGTCGGCCAGCTCGTCGCGCGTGCGCCCGCGGAACGGACCGCCACTCGCCGTGATGACCAGGCGACTGACGTCGCCGAACCGCTCACCGCGCAGCGCCTGCGCGAGCGCGGAGTGCTCACTGTCGACCGGCACGATCTGACCGGGCTTGGCCGCGCCGGTGACGAGCTCGCCGCCGACGATGAGCGACTCCTTGTTGGCCAGGGCCAGGGTCACACCGGTCTCGAGCGCCGCAAGGGTGGGCTCGAGGCCGACCGAGCCGGTCATGCCGTTGAGGACGACGTCGCACGGCGTCCTGGCCGCCTCGACCGCGGCCTGTGGTCCGGCCACGAGTCGCGGGATGCGGTGATCGCCTTCTGAGAACCCCTGCCGTTGTGCCTCGGCGTAGAGCGCGAGCTGCACGTCCTGGGCCGCGCTGGCCTTGGCCACCGCGACGACGGCGACCTCGTGCTCGAGTGCCTGCCGGGCCAGCAGCGCAGGGTCGTTGCCGCCGGCCGCGAGGGCCACGACCTCGAAGCGGTCCGGGTTCGCGGCAACGACCTCCAGGGCCTGGGTGCCGATCGAGCCCGTGGAGCCGAGAATGGCGACACGCTTGCGCATGCCGCCATTCTCGCCTACCCGTGGTGTCTGGCCTATTTCACCTCGGACCGCAGGACGGCCCAGACTCCGATCACCATGGGGATCACGAACCAGACCATGCCGGACACGCCCAGGTGGGCCCACTGCTCACTCGTCACGTCGCCCTCGAACAGCGGCGTCTGTGCGAAGTTGAAGTCGATCCACGGTTGCAGGTCCTTGAACCAGTCCTGGAACGCTGCCAGCACGCCGAAGATCGACGGGAGCACGAACGAGTAGACGAAGTACGCCACGATCGCGCCCGGGGTGCTGCGGATCAGCACACCGAGCATGAAGCCGACCAGCAGTCCCAGGATGTTCGCCAGGATGATGAGCAGGAAGGCCTGGAACTCGATGTCCCACACGAGATCCACGCCGTTCAGCGCGGCCCCGACGAGGTTGCCCACGGCGCCGATGGCGAACGCGAGGAGCATCGAGACGATGCCCACGATCACGGCGGCGATGGCCTTGCCCAGGATGATCTGGCCACGGTGCGGCACCAGCGTGAACGTGATCAGTCCGGTGCGCTGACTCCACTCGCCGGTCACCGACAGGATCGCCATGATCGGGAGCAGGATCGCCATCGGGACGCCGACGGCGGTGCCGAAGGAGCCGTACGTGATGCTCGCGTCCGGCGCGAACACGATCACGGCGATGGTGGCGAGCGTCGCCAGGATGCCGATGCTGGCCATCAGCCAGAATCCCGAGCGGGTGTCGAACATCTTGCGCAGCTCGACCTTGAGGATCCGGCTGAGCGGAACGCCCGGACGGGTGGTGTCGATCGTCTCGACGTGTGTGGCGGTACTCATGCCATGGCTCCTTCTGAGGTGATGTCGTCGCGCTGGGTCTCGGCGGTGAGCTCGAGGAACATCTCCTCGAGCCCGGCACCGTCGGCGGGCCGCAGCTCCACGAGCGCGACTCCGGCAGCAGCCGCTGCCTTGCCCACCTGTTCGGGCGAGGCATCGGTGCTCAGTCCGTCGCGCGAGGGAGTCGCGTTCAGGCCGGCGGACGCCAACGCGTTGGCGAGGGCCGAGGGATCGCTCGCCCGGACGAACGTGCCAGCAGTCTGCAGGAGCTCGGCCTTCGTGCCCTGGGCCACGATGCGGCCGTCGCCGATGACGATGATCTCGTCGGCGATGACCTCGATCTCGTGCAGCAGGTGCGAGGACAGCAGGACGGTTCCGCCGCGGTTGGCGTACTCGCGCAGCAGTCCGCGCATCCAGTGGATGCCGGCCGGGTCGAGACCGTTGGCCGGCTCGTCGAGGACGAGGATCTTCGGGTCACCGAGCAGCGCGTTCGCGATGCCGAGCCGCTGGCGCATGCCGAGCGAGTAGTTGCGCACGCGTCGCTTGGACTCGCCGGGCGTCAGGCTGACCAGCTCGAGCATCTCGTCGATGCGCGAGGAGGGCAGGCCCATGGTGGCGGCACTGATGGCGAGGATCTCGCGACCGGTGCGGCCGGCGTGCTGTGCCGAGGCATCGAGGAGCACGCCGACCTGGGTGCCCGGGTTCGGGATGTCCGCGTAGTGGACGCCGGCCACCGTGGCGTCACCGCTCGTGGCGGGGGTCAGGCCGGCGATGATGCGCATCGTCGTGGACTTGCCCGCGCCGTTGGGGCCGAGGAATCCGGTGACCGAACCCGGCCGGCAGGTGAAGGTGACGTCATCGACGGCACGCACGTTGCGGCCGTACGTCTTGGAAAGGTGTTCGACTGTGATCATGTGCTCCACTCTCGCCGGAGTGAGGTGCGGAAATCATCGTCCGCCGGGCCAGAGTTGGTCAGCCGAAAGTATGAGACGACATCGACCACGGTCCGTAGTGGCGGGGAAGCACGGACCCTAACCTTGGAAGGTGCAGGCCGCCGACTACCAACCCCGGTTGAGCGTGTGGAGCCACGTGTGGCGCTACACGGTCATCCTCGTCGATCTCCGCCGTGCGCCTGGTTCGGACTTGGCCCAGTGGCAGTGGGAGCACGATCGTGCCTGGTTCTTCGTCGATCTCGCGATCGGCCTCGGCGGGTTCGTGCTCGTGGCGTGGCGGCGCCGCGCGCCCGTTTCGGTCGCCCTGATCCTCAACGCGGTCAGCGTCGGTCTCCGGAGTCGATGAGCGGTCCGGCGACGCTGGCGCTCGTCTCGTTGGCCACCCGCCGCCGGTGGTCGGAGATCGTCCCGGTCGGGCTCGTGGGCCTGGCGGCCAGTGTCGTCATGGTGCGGCTCGATCCCACCGGGGACAGCGAGCCGTGGCAGCTGACCACGCCCCTCGTCGCGGCGGTCCTCGCCATCACGATCGGCTGGGGCATGTACCTCGGCTCGCGTCGGGAGCTGCTGGCGAACCTGCGCGAGCGGGCGGAGACCACCGAGTCCGAGCAGGCCGCGCGCATCGCGCAGGCCCGCACTGCCGAGCGCACCCGGATCGCCCGCGAGATGCACGACGTGCTCGCACATCGCATCTCGATGGTGACCATGCACGCTGGCGCATTGTCCTATCGGGACGACCTCAGCCCCGAGCAGGTCCGTGAGACCGCGGACATCATCCAGGAGAACTCCCACCAGGCACTCGTCGAGCTGCGCCAGGTGCTCGGAGTTCTGCGCGAGGACCCCGGCGACGCCGACCCGGAACGACCACAACCGTCGGCCGTCGACCTTGCGGGACTCCTCGACGACGCACGAGCCGCGGGGATGAACGTCGTCAGTGAGCTCGGCCCGGTGGAGGCGATCCCCGACTCGCTGGGGCGCACGGCGTATCGCGTCGTGCAGGAAGGGCTCACCAACGCACGCAAGCATGCGCCCGACACCCTCGTGTCGGTCGACCTGACGGGCGGCCCGGACGACGGGCTGACGATCACCGTGCGCAACCCGCTCCGCCTCGGGTCGGAGCCGCTCGGCGTGCCCGACTCGGGGCTCGGCCTCGTCGGACTCGCCGAGCGCGCCGCGCTGGTGGGTGGCCGCCTCCGGCACGGCGTGACCTCCGGCCGCGAGTTCAAGCTGACGGCGTGGCTACCGTGGCCGGCATGACCCGGGTGCTCATCACCGACGACGATGCCCTCGTCAGGGCAGGGCTCGCGTTGATGCTCGGCGGGGCGCCCGACCTCGAGGTGGTGGCCGAGGCGTCCAACGGTGCGGAGGCCGTCGAAGCCGTCCGGGCGGATGGCATCGACGTCGTGCTGATGGACCTCCGCATGCCGGTGATGGACGGCATCGCCGCGACCGCCGCGATCTTGGCTCTGCCCGACCCGCCCAAGGTCATCGTCCTGACGACGTTCGACGCCGACGAGTACGTCGTGCGTGCGCTGGCGGCCGGGGCCACCGGCTTCCTGCTCAAGGACACACCACCGGCCGAGATCGTCGCCGCGATCGGCAAGGTCGAGTCCGGCGACCCCATGCTGTCGCCCGCCATCACGGCCCAGCTGATCCGCCAGGTCACCGACAACGCTCCCGACGGCCGTTCGGAGTCGGCGCTCACGCTCGTCGCCACCCTGACCGACCGCGAGCGCGACGTCGCGCTGGCCGTGGGCCGCGGCGGCTCCAACGCCGAGATCGCCGAGCAGCTCCATCTGAGCGTCGCCACGGTCAAGGCGCACATCTCGCACCTGTTCCTCAAGCTCGAGGCCACCAACCGCGTTCAAGTGGCCATCACCATGCACGACGCCGGCCTGCTCTAGCCCTCAGGCGATCGTGGAACCTGCGAGCAAAGAGTCGATGATGGTGCCGAACGTGGTGCGAGCGTCGGCGTCGTAACCCGGAGGGTCGACCTTCAGCGACGGCGCGGGGTCGGCTGCGCCGGCCTTGGACACCAGAGCCAGCTCGACGTCGCGCTCCTTCAGCCGGACGACCGCCGCGTCGCTCTCCTCGACGATGCGCACGTCGCCGCGATCCCCGGGCACCGCGCCGATCCGGACGCAGGCACAGACGATGACGACCTGGAGGTTGCCCGGCTGCACGGTCACCGCCACCTCGTCACCCGGCCGGACACCGAGAACCCCGAGCCCGCCGGCCAGGGCAGCAGATCGTTCGAGCAGCCGGGCGAAGGTCATGGATCCGGTGGCGTCGGCGCAGGCGATGTCGTCGCCGCGGCCGTCGACCACGTGACGGTCGAGCAGGTCGAACCCGAGCGACACCTCACTGCCCCTTGAAGTCCGGCGCCCGCTTCTCGTCGCGCGCCAGTGCCGCCTCGCGGACGTCCTCACTGGCCCAGACGGCACGGAAGGACTCATCCGCCTCCGCATCGGTCGCCCCGTTCAGGATGAGCTTGTTGTGCGCCAGTGAGAGCGGAGCGAGCGTCGCGATCTCGTGGGCCCAGGCGATGGCGTCGTCGAGCGTGCCGGCCCGGTCGGCCAGGCCGCAGGCGAGCGCATCGTCACGGTCGAGGCTCTCGGCCGCCAGCATCAACCGGCGAGCCGGCCCCGTGCCGGCGAGCTGCGCCAAGGTGCGGACCGTCCACGCGTCGACGGCCATCCCGTTCTTCGCGGTGGGTACAGCGAACCTGGCCGACTCGGCAGCCACGCGCAGGTCACAGGCCATGGCCAGCTGGGTTCCAGCCCCGATCGCGGGTCCGTTGACGGCCGCGACGATCGGCACCGGCACGCGCGTGAGGTGGTGCAGCATCCCGTACAGCGCCTCCAGGAATTCGGGCCCGTACACACCGCCGAGGTCGGCGCCGGAGCAGAACACCGAGCCCTGACCGGTGACGACGATCGACCGCGCTCCCCCGTCGACCGCGGCATCGACCGCCGCGTGGATCTCCTGGCACAGCTCGAGGTTCAGGGCGTTGCGACGCTCCTCGCGCTGGAGCTCCAGCACGACGACGTCGCGGTCCCGCGTCACTCCCAGCACGCCCGACACGCTATCGCCCGCCGCCCCTGGGGCCCGCCGACCCCTGTCGGTCAGGCGACTTCCATCTGCCCCCACGGAGATCCGTACTCGGTGAGCAGCTCGAGAAACGGGACGGCGTCGAACGCCTCCGGGCCGAGCACGCCCGCGCCCGACCAGGTGCCGTTCGCGAGCAGCTCGAGGGCGACGACGGGGTTGATGGCGGTCTGCCACACGACGCACTGGTGGCCGTACTCCTGCATCGACCAGTCGTTGTCGACGACGTGGTAGAGGTACGTCGAGCGCGGCTCGCCGTCCTGGCCCGTGCCCGTGACCCAGAGCCCGGCGCACGTCTTGCCGTGCATCTTGTCGCCCAGCGTGGCGGGGTTGGGCAGGCAGGCTGCCACGACGTCGCGCGGGCTCACCTCGACACCGCCGACCTTGATCTTCTCGGTCGAGTCGAGCCCGATCTTGTGCAGCGTCTTGAGCACGCCGATGAACTCGTCGCCGAGCCCGTACTTGAACGTCGCGCGCTTGGTCTCGACCCAGCGCGGCATGAGGAGCACCTCCTCGTGCTCGACGTTCACGCACTCGACCGGCCCGATGCCCTCGGGGAAGTCGAACACCTCGGGCTCGCTGAACGGCTCGGTCGTGAACCATTCCCCCTTTCCGTCGGCAGAGACCTGCCAGATGACGGGCGGGTTGAGGCACTCCTCGATCGTCGTCCAGATCGAGAAGGACGGTGCGAACTCGTATCCGTCGACCGTGAGGTTGGCCCCGTCGCGGGTGCCGAGCTCGTCGATGGACGAGAACAGGTGGTCGGCGGCATAGCGAGCGAACACGTCGGAGAGCCCCGGCTCGACGCCGATGCCGACGAGGGCGAGGCGTCCGGCCGACTCCCAAGCGTCGGCCGCCGCGAACTGCTCGTCGCCGAGCTTGACGCCGGTCTCGGCGTACGGACGCTCGGCATGCGGCTTCGACAGGCTCATCGCCATGTCGAGGTAGTCGGCCCCTGCGGCGAGTGCACCGTCGAAGATCGGCATCACGAACCGCGGGTCGACGGCGTTCATCACGTGGGTGGCTCCGGACTCGCGGGCCAGGCGCTCGACCGAGCCGGCGTCGGAGGCATCGACCTGCGCAGCCGTGAACCGCTCGTCGTCCACTTCGGCGACGGCCCGCTCGGCACTTTCCTGGGCGTAGTCGGCCACCACGATGGACTCGAAGAAGTCACGTCGTGCCGCGATGGCACAGAACGCCGACCCGACGCCGCCGGCGCCCACCAGGAGTATGCGCACGCCTAGGCCTCGAGGTTGGTCATGACGTGCTTGATGCGCGTGTAGTCCTCGAGGCTGTACATCGAGAGGTCCTTGCCGAACCCGGAGTGCTTGAACCCTCCGTGCGGCATCTCGGCGATGATCGGGATGTGGGTGTTGATCCACACGCACCCGAAGTCGAGCCGCCTCGCCATCCGCATGGCGCGGCCGTGGTCCTTCGTCCAGACCGACGACGCCAGGCCGTACTGGACGCCGTTCGCCCAGCGGACCGCTTCATCCTCGTCGTCGAACTTCTGGACCGTGATGACCGGCCCGAAGATCTCCTCCTGGCTGGCTCGGTCGTCCTGCAGGAGTCCGGAGAGCACGGTGGGCTCGTAGAAGTAGCCCTCGCCCAGCGCATCGACCCGGTGCCCGCCGGTCTCGACGTTGGCGTGGTCGGGCAGGTCCTCCAGGAATCCGCCGACGTGCGCCAGCTGGTTCGAGTTGTTGACCGGGCCGAAGTAGGTGTCCTCGTCGTCCGGCAGCCCGACCTTGAGGCCCTGCGCGGCCTCGGTGAGCGCCGCGGTGAAGTCGGACGCCGCTCCGGGGTGCACGAGCACGCGGGTGGCCGCCGTGCAGTCCTGGCCGGCGTTGAAGTAGCCGGCCTCGGCGATCGCCGTGGCCGCAGCTCCCAGGTCGGCGTCGTCGAACACGACGACGGGGGCCTTGCCGCCGAGCTCGAGGTGCGGCTTCTTCAGGTCGGCTGCGGCGGCTGCGGCGACCTCCATGCCGGCACGGACGGATCCGGTGATCGACACCATCTGCGGCACCGGGTGCGCCACCAGCGCGCGACCAGTGTCGCGGTCGCCGCACACGATGTTGAACACGCCGGGCGGGAAGAACTCCTGGGCGATCTCCGCGAGCAGCGAGGTCGATGCGGGCGTGGTGTCGCTGGGCTTCAGCACGATGGTGTTGCCGGCCGCGAGGGCCGGACCGATCTTCCAGATCGCCATCATCAGCGGGTAGTTCCACGGCGTCACCTGGGCACACACGCCGATGGGCTCGCGTCGCACCATCGAGGTGTGCCCCCGCATGTACTCGCCGGCCGACTTGCCCTCCAGCACCCGCGCGGCGCCGGCGAAGAACGTGAGCACCTCGTTGGCCTGGTACATCTCCTCGCTCTTGGTGAGCGACTTCGGCTTCCCGGTGTCGCGCGACTCGACGTCGACGATCTCGTCGGCTCGCGAGTCGATGGCTGCCGCGAGCTTGTTGATGGCCTGCGAGCGCTCGTACGGCGTCGTGTCACGCCATGTCTCGAAGGCGGTTGCGGCGGCACCGAAGGCACGATCCACGTCCTCCTCGCGGGACAACGGGGCCGAGGCGTACACCTGGCCGGTCGAGGGGTCGATCACGTCGTAGCTCTCGCCACCAGCTGCTTCGACGAGCTCCCCGTTGATCACGTTCACAATCGCTCGGTCCATGGGTCCAATCCAACCCCATCGAGCGGACCACGTGCAACGAAATCAGTGAGGAATCGCGAGACGCGCGACGATATCCCTTGTCTTGTGCACCGGTTGCTCGCGATAATGGCAGCATGGACCAGCGCGAGGACTACGACCAGCTTCAAAAGGCCGGCAAGGAGCATCTGTGGATGCACTTCTCGCGCCATGGCATCTATGACGATGATCACGACATTCCGGTGATCGTCAAGGGCGAGGGCGCCTACATCTGGGACTCGCGTGGCAAGCGCTACCTCGACGGTCTCGCCGGGCTGTTCGTCGTGCAGGCCGGTCATGGTCGCCAGGAGCTCGCCGAGGCGGCCGCCAAGCAGGCCTCCGAGCTCGCCTTCTTCCCGCTCTGGACCTTCGCGCACCCCACCGCCATCGCGCTGGCCGAGCGCATCGCGTCCTACACCCCGGGTGACCTCAACCGGGTGTTCTTCACGACCGGCGGCGGCGAGGCCGTCGAGACCGCCTGGAAGGCGGCGAAGCAGTACTTCAAGCTCACCGGCAAGCCCACCAAGACCAAGGTCATCAGCCGGCAGGTCGCCTACCACGGCACCACCCATGGCGCCCTGTCCATCACCGGCATCCCGGCGCTGAAGGAACCGTTCGAGCCCCTCGTGCCGACCACGGTTCACGTGCCCAACACGAACTTCTACCGCGCCGACGAACACGACGGCCCCGCGGTCACCAGCTGGTTCGCGGACGATCGCGCCAGCGGCGGCGAGGCAGTGGCCGAAGCTGATCGTCCTGCCAATCTCGGCAGTGACCTGGAGGCGTTCGGTCGGTGGGCGGCCGACCAGATCGAGGAAGCCATCATCAAGGAGGGCCCCGACACCGTCGCGGCCGTGTTCCTCGAGCCGGTCCAGAACGCGGGTGGCTGCTTCCCGCCGCCCCCCGGGTACTTCCAGCGGGTACGCGAGATCTGCGACCGGCACGACGTCCTGCTCGTCTCCGACGAGGTGATCTGCGCGTTCGGCCGCCTCGGCGACATGTTCGGCGCGAACCGCTACGAGTACGTGCCCGACATGATCACCTGCGCGAAGGGCCTCACGTCGGGCTACTCACCGCTCGGGGCGATGATCGCCTCCGACCGCGTGATGGAGCCCTTCCTCCAGGGCAGCACCAGCTTCGTCCACGGCTACACCTTCGGTGGGCACCCGGTCTCGACCGCCGTGGCGATGGCCAACCTCGACATCTTCGAGCGCGAGAAGCTCAACGAGCATGTCCGCGAGAACGAGGGCGCGTTCCGCAGCACGCTCGAGAAGCTGCTCGACCTCGACATCGTCGGCGACGTGCGCGGCGACGGCTTCTTCTACGGCATCGAGCTCGTGAAGGACCAGGCCACCAAGGAGACGTTCAACGACGCCGAGTCGGAGAAGCTGCTCCGCGGCTTCCTGTCGAAGGCCCTCTGGGACAACGGCCTCTACTGCCGTGCCGACGATCGCGGCGACCCGGTCATCCAGATCTCGCCGCCGCTCGTCGTCGACCAGACACAGTTCGACGAGATCGAGCAGATCCTGCGCAGCGTCCTCACCGACGCGCAGAACCAGCTCTAGCTTCAGGAGGCCAGGGCACGCTGCTGCCGGCGGCGGACGATCTCGCTGCCCAGCACGATCGAGATCGCGATGAGGAACATCGCCGTGCCGATCACGTTGACCTGCATCGGCACGCCGCGCTGCGACGATCCGTACACGAACATCGGGAAGGTCACCGACTGACCGGCGTTGAGGTTCGTGATGATGAAGTCGTCGAACGACAGCGAGAAGCTGAGCAGCGCCGCCGAGACGATGCCGGGAAGCACGAGGGGGAAGGTCACCTTCCAGAACGTCTGCGACTCGGTGGCGTACAAGTCCATGGCCGCTTGCTCGAGATTGTCATCGAGACCACTGAGTCGCGCCTTGACCGTGACGATCACGAACGACAGGCAGAACATGACATGGGCGATGAGGATCGTGACGAAGCCGAGGCGGCCACCCTGGCCGGCGGCGACGAACAGCGCCAACAGCGATGAGCCCAGGACGATCTCGGGCGACGCCATCGGCAGGAAGATGATCAGGTTGGCCGCGTTGCGCCCGACGAAGCGGTGACGGACCAGGGCGAACGCGGCCAGGGTGCCGAGGATGGTCGCGATGAGGGTCGCCACGAGGGCGATCTCGATGCTGAGCAGCACCGCATCCCCCATGCCGTTGGGCTTGAAGGGATGCAGCCAGTTGCCGAAGGTGAACTCCTGGAACTTGTAGACGTTCCTGGACTTGCTGCTGTCGTTGAAGCCCATCAGGACGACGACCGCGATCGGGACGAACGTGTAGATGAGCACGAGGAGACCGAGCCCGAGGATCAGGTGCTGGCCCACCCACCGGCGGAACCGCCGTACCGGATTCATACGAGGTCCTCCGTCCCTGAGGTGCGGACGTACACGAGGACCGCGGCGACGATGATGACCATCAATGTCACCGACATCGCGCCTGCGGCCGCGTAGTCACCCTGTGTCGTGAACAGGCTCTGGATCACGTTGCCGACCATGCGGGTGTTGGGGCTGCCGAGCAGCTGGGCGTTGATGTAGTCGCCTGCAGCCGGGATGAAGGTCAGGAGCGTGCCCGCGACGACACCCGGCATCGACAACGGGAACGTGACCTTGAAGAACCCCCGGATCGGCGACGCGTACAGGTCGCTCGACGCCTCGATGAGCCGGATGTCGATCTTCTCCAGGCTGGCGTACAGGGGCAGCACCATGAACGGCAGGAAGTTGTAGGTGAGACCCGCGATGACGGCGAACGGCGTCGCGAGCAGCCGGTCGTTCGCGCCGAGCAGGTGCACGGCCTGCAGGGAGTTCACGACGAAACCGTCATCGGCCAGGATCAGCTTCCAGGAGAGGGTGCGGAGCAGGAAGCTCGTGAAGAACGGGGCGATCACCAGCACGAGCATCAGGTTCTTCCACCGGCCGGCCTTGAAGGCGATTGCGTAGGCCAGCACGTAGCCGATCGCGAGGCAGAGCAACGTGGCCACGCCGGCGTACCAGAGCGATCTCCAGAGCTGGCCCTTGTACTGGTCGAAGGCGTCCACGAAGTTGCCGAAGTGCCACGACATCGAGTAGCCGGTGAGCACGGAGCCGTCAGGGTCGTAGAGGCTCGTCGACACCAGTGAGTAGAACGGGATGAGGAAGAACAGCGCCAGCCAGATCGCGCCGGGTGCAATCAGCCAGTACCCCGTGAGCTTCCGCTTCGAGGCATCGCCCGTGACGACGTCGTCAAGCGCCATCTAGTCCTCCTCGATGCCCGCGTTGACGTCCTGGCTCGCGTCGAGCAGGAAGGCGAACTCCGGTTGCCAGGACACGTCGACCTTGGTGCCGACCGGGATGATCGGACGGGCCCCGGTGTTCTGCTCGAAGACCATCAAGTCCTGTCCCCACGGCATCTTGACCAGGTACTGCGTGCTGACTCCCACGAAGCTGACGTCGGTGACATGACCGCCGGTGATGACGTCCCCTGGGGCGTCGATCGGTTCGCCGGCCGGGGCCATGAGGACCTTCTCGGGTCGGATGCCGAGCCAGCCCTGCCCAGACTCCGAGTGAGCGCGGTCGACCGGGATCGACGCAAGCGCACCTTGGACCCTGACCTTGACGTGGTTGCCCTCGCGGCCCTCGATGTCACCGGAGATCAGGTTGGACTGCCCCAGGAAGTTCGCCACGAACGTCGTCTGCGGGTTCTCGTAGAGCTCATTCGGAGCACCCATCTGCTCGATCACCCCGCCGTTCATGACCGCGATGGTGTCGGCCATGGTCATCGCTTCCTCCTGGTCGTGCGTGACGTGCACGAACGTGAGGCCGACCTCGGTCTGGATGCGCTTGAGCTCGAGCTGCATGCCCCGGCGCAGCTTGAGGTCGAGAGCTCCGAGCGGCTCGTCGAGCAGCAGCACCTCCGGCTTGTTGATCAGGGCGCGGGCCAAGGCGACGCGCTGTTGCTGGCCTCCGGACATCTGGGTCGGCTTCTTGTGCGCCTGGGAGGTCAGCTCGACGAGCTCGAGCATGTCGTCGACCTGCTTCTTGATGTCCTTGACACCGCGCCGCTCGAGGCCGAAGGCGACGTTCTTGGTGATGTCGAGGTGGGGGAAGAGCGCGTAGTTCTGGAACACCGTGTTGACCGGCCGCTTGTACGGCTTCTCGTAGGTCACCTCGGTGTCGCCCAGATGGATCGTCCCGGAGGTCGGGGTCTCGAGTCCGGCCACCATGCGCAGCGTCGTGGTCTTGCCACAGCCGGACGGTCCGAGCAGCGCGAAGAACGCGCCCTGCGGCACCTCCAGGTCGAGTGACTTGACCGCGGTGAAGGTGGCGTATTCCTTGGTCAGGCCCTTGAGCCGCAGTGGCCTCTGACCTGCGTCGGCGGATCCGTCAACCGGAGCCTCATGCACCTGTGACATCGGCAAAATCCCCTTCGTAGGTTCGCATCGTGGCCTCGTCGAGCGCCATGAAGCGGTGGGTCCTGGACAGCGTCTTCTCGGTGGGGAAGATCAGCTCGTTCTCGACCTGGTCGGGGTCGACCTTCTCCATGGCTTCTTGAGCACCCTTGACCGGGCAGATGTAGCTGTTGTAGGCCGCCAGCTTGGCGCCGATTTCGGGTTCGTAGTAGTAGTTGATCAGCTTCTCGGCGTTCTCCTGGTGGGTCGCCAGGTTCGGCACCATCATGTTGTCGGCCCAGATGATGATGCCCTCCTCGGGAGGAATCCAGACGAGGTTCTCGTCGCCCGCGTTCGCGATGTCGCCCGACCACGCCTCGCAGGCGAGGATGTTGCCCGACGAGAGATCCTGGACGTACTCGTTGCCGGTGAAGGACCGCACCTGTCCGTCCCGGCGGGACTTGCGCAGCCGATCGATGGCCGTTTCCCACTGGGCCTGCTTGAAGTCGCCGGGATCGGCGCCATCGACCAGGAGCAGGAAGGCCATGGTGTCGCGCATCTCGGTCAGCATGGAGATTCGGCCCTTGAGGTCGGGGCGCGTCAAGAGCTCGGAGAACGACTTGACCTCCTTGACCTTCTTCTTGTTGTAGGCGATTCCGGTGAGCCCGCTCTGCCACGGGGCGGAGTAGTCACGCCCCTTGTCCCATGCGGGCGCGGCCAGCGAGTCGATGATGTTGGCGTGCAGATTGGGCACTCGGGACTTGTCGAGCTTCTGGATCCAGCCGACCTGGATCATCCGCGCCGCCATCCAGTCCGTCAGCGCGAAGAGGTCGCGCTTGGATGAGCTGCACGACCCGAGCTGGTTGGCCACCTTGGCGAAGAACTCGTTGTTGTCATTGATGTCCGCGGTGTACGAGACCTTGATTCCGGTCTTGTCCTCGAACTCGTGCAGCGTCGAGACGTAGTCACCGTCGTCCTCGTCGATGTACTCGGGCCAGTTGGAGAAGACCAAGGACTTCTCAGCCGCGGAGACGTCCTCGGCCTTGCACGTGGCGGGATTCTGCTTGCGGTCCGGCGTGCCGAAAACCGGAAGGACTGCCGCACTCCCGCCGAGAACGATCGCGCCGCCAAGTCCGCGCAACAAGGTCCGTCGGTCCAGGTCCGCCATGCGCCCTCATCTCTTCCTGGTCACACATAATCGCAAAGATCCGGCTCTGAGAACAAGGGATTCCGGTGGAAACGCTGTGTGCCATCATGGATTGCGCAGGTTTCGGTCGGGAATCCTTTCGCTCGCAGCAGACACTACGACAGGACGTGGGTCATGACGGATCGAAAGCCGGCGGCTCACGGCGGCCCGAATCTTGACGACACCGCCAAGCGCATCATCGAGCTCCTCCAGGGTGACGGTCGCATGTCGTACTCCGCGATCGCCAAGGACGTCGGCTTGTCCGAGGCTGCCGTGCGCCATCGAGTCCAGAAGCTCATCGACGGCGAGGTCGTCCAGATCGTGGCCGTGACCGATCCGATGCAGATGGGGTTCGCGAGGCAGGCGATGATCGGTATCAAGACCACCGGCAATGTCCAGGAGGTCGCCGACGAGCTGGCGCAGATGGACGAGCTCGACTACATCGTCATCACGACGGGACGGTTCGACATCCTCGCCGAGTTCGTGGCCCAGAGCGACGACGACCTGCTCGAGATCGTCTCGAACCGCGTCAGCGCTCTTCAGCGCGTGCTGTCCACCGAGACCTTCGTGTACATGCGCCTGGTGAAGCAGACGTACGCCTGGGGCGTCATCTGACGCCGGCGCACCGCGTCATTCCGCAAACCCTGTTCGCGGCGCAGTACCCGGCGGTAGCCTCAGGCCACCCGTCGTTGGAGACTTCCATGCCCTTGTCCCGTCGTGATCTCATCCGTTCCGGTTTCGTTGTCGGTGGCGCTGTCGCGCTCGGCGGACGACCTGGTTCCGCCTGGGCCGCGAGCTACCCCACCAATCCGGCCGGGACAACCCTGGCCCAGACCCTGCTGAAGGGTCCTCCCGGAACGCTGGGCTACCGCCACATCGTGCCCGGCGCGGGTGAGCCCCATTTCATGCGAAACGACCTCGATGCTCCGACCGCGGCCCCGGGCACGCGCACGCCCTTGGTCGCCTTTGCCCACCTGACCGACGTGCACGTCATCGACGCGCAGTCGCCGGCTCGCGTCGAGTACGTCGACCGGTTCGAGGACCAGTACAGCGACAGCGACCCGGTCATCGGGCTCCTCACCTCCAGCTACCGGCCGCAGGAGATGCTCACCAGCCAGGTCGCCGAATCGATGGTGCAGCGGGTGAGGGCCGTCGCCTCGGGTGCACCGGCCAGTGGCCGCCCGCTGGACTTCACGATCCAGACCGGTGACAACTCCGACAACTGCCAGCTGAACGAGACCCGCTGGAACATCGACCTCCTCGACGGCGGCAAGGTCGTCACCCCGGACTCCGGGAAGCTGGGCACGTACGAAGGAGTCGCCGACCGCAAGAACTACGACCCGCACTACTGGCACCCGGAGCCCGGCCCGGCCAACAAGCAGGACATCTACCACACCGACTTCGGGTTCCACGACGTCCCCGGCCTCCTGGCAGCGGCGATCCGCCCGTTCGCGTCCACGGGCCTCGGCATGCCGTGGTACAGCGTGTTCGGCAACCACGATGGCCTGGTCCAGGGAAACTTCCCGAAGACGCTCCCCCTGAGTGCCGTCGCGATGGGCTCGCTCAAGATCAGCTCGGTTCCTCCGGGCGTGTCCCAGGCGGACGCCGTTCGTGCCCTCAAGTCCGTCGACGCCGCGCCGCTGCTCGGCGCCGCGGCCCTCAAGTCCGCCACCCCCGTCAGCTCCGACAAGAGCCGCAAGGTCATCAACCGCAAGCAGACCGTCACCGAGCACTTCACGACCACCGGCACCCCGGTCGGACATGGCTACACCGCGACCAATCGTCTGAATGGCACGGCGTACTACACGTTCACCAGTGGCAACGTGCTGGGCATCGTGCTCGACACGGTCAACCCGAACGGCTACGCCGAGGGCTCCATCGACCAGCAGCAGTTCAACTGGCTGAAGCAGAGGCTGGCCACCTCGACCGACAAGTTCGTCATCATCTTCAGCCACCACACGATTGCCACGATGACCAACCCGCTCGTGCTGACGGGCCTCGACCCGCGGCCACGAGTCCTCGGCGCCGCGGTGAAGACGGAGCTGCTCAAGCACCCGAACGTGGTGGCATGGGTCAACGGTCACACTCACACGAACGAGGTCATCGCTCACAAGCCGCCATCGGGAGCGGGTGGCTTCTGGGAGATCAACTCCGCCTCGCACGTGGATTTCCCGCAGCAGTCTCGCACCGTCGAGCTCGTCGACAACGGCAACGGGACGCTGTCGATCTTCTGCACGATGCTCGACCACGTGGGTCCAACGTCCTACTCACCATCGCTCTCGAATCCCGCTCAGCTCTCCGCACTCGCCCGCGAGCTCGCAGCGAACGACCCTCAGGAACGAGGAGGGATCACCGCGGTCCGCGACGGCAGGAGGGGAACCCTCGCCGACCGCAACGTCGAGCTGCTGGTCGCGAACGCCTTGGCCTAGGGCGCGGCGGCCAGCTGTCCGCAGGCACCGTCGATGTCGCTGCCCCGGGTGTCGCGCACGGTGGTGGGGATGCCCTTCGCCAGGAGCCGTCGCACGAACTCGCGCTCGTCCTCGGGCCGTGAGGCCGTCCACGTCGATCCCGGCGTCGGGTTGAGCGGGATCAGGTTGACGTGCACCCAGCCCCAACCATCGACACCGCCGCCATGCTGACGCAGCACGTCGGCGAGCAGGTCGGCCCGCCACGCCTGGTCGTTGATGTCCTTCATCATCGCGTACTCGATGGAGACCCGGCGCTTGGTCGTGCGGGCGTAGTCCCACGCCGCCTCGACGGCTTCGTGCACCGACCAGCGGGTGTTGATGGGCACGAGCTCGTTGCGCAGCTCGTCGTCGGGGGCATGCAGCGACAGCGCGAGCGTGACTGGAATGCCCTCGTCGGTGAGCTGCCGCATCCGCGGCACCAGCCCGACGGTGCTGACGGTGATGTTGCGAGCCGACATGCCGAGGCCGTCCGGGGCCTTGGAGACCATGCGGCGCACCGACCCGATGACGGCCTTGTAGTTGGCCATCGGCTCCCCCATGCCCATGAACACGACGTTCGACAGCCGGCCGGGGCCACCGGGGATGTCACCGCGAGCCATGGTGCCGGCCGCGTCGACGACCTGGTCGACGATCTCGGCGGTGCTCATGTTCCGCTCCAGGCCGCCCTGGCCGGTCGCGCAGAACGGGCAGGCCATGCCGCAGCCGGCCTGGCTGGAGACGCAGATGGTGGCGCGGTCTGGATAGCGCATCAGCACCGACTCCACGAGGGCGCCGTCGAACAGTCGCCACAGTGTCTTGCGGGTGGTTCCACCGTCCGCCTCGAGCGTGCGGACGGGATCGAGCAGCGAGGGCAGCAGGTCGGCGACGATCCGGTCGCGGCTGGCGGCCGGCAGGTCCGTCATCTCCGCCGGGTCGCGCACGAGGCGCGAGTAGTAGTGGGTCGCGACCTGCTTGACGCGGTACGCAGGCTCACCGAGCGCCTCGGCGGCCGCGGTGCGCTCCTCCGCCGAGAGGTCGGCCAGGTGCCGCGGCGGCTTGGCGCGGCCACGGGGCTGTTCCATCACCAGCGGAAGCGGGCGAGGGGAGCCTGGTTCGGATGCCGGGCGCCGGGCGGCCGGTGGCAGAGCGTTCACCGGTCCATGGTGACAGAGGGCGACGAAGCCACCGGCCGTCCGGCGGCTCGGACGATCTCGGCGACGAGGTCGAGCTTGTCGAGCACGCCCGGCGCCAGCACGAAGGGATAGAGGTCGCCGGCGCCCATGCTGCGGTTGATCTGGTTGAGTGCAGTGCTCATCGGCACCCACACGCCCGTGACGAGGTCGCGGAACGAGGAGAACGCGGACGCATCGACCGTCGAGAGACCGTGTGCCGTGGCGGTGTCGACCGTGTCGCTGATGTGCATGACGTGCGCGAACGTCTCGGCGAAGTCCTCGAACGGGTGCATCGTCGCGTAGCTGGAGATGTAGTTCTCCTCCCAGCCCGCCGGTGGACCCTGCGCGTAGTGGCGGTCGATCGCCGCCTGGTAGTCGGCCGTCTCGTCGCCGAACAGCTCGCGCACACGAGCCGTGGTGTCGTCATCGACGACGAGCAACGCTTGGTAGTAGTGGCCGATCTCGTGCCGGAAGTGGCCGAGCAACGTGCGATACGGCTCGGCCAGCTCGACGCGCATGCGCTCCCGGTGCGCGTCATCGCCCTCGGCGAGGTCGAGCGTGATCACCCCGTCCGCGTGCCCGATGACGACGTTCTCGGCGACGCTGGACAACAGGTCGAACGCGAGCCCGTGCTCGGGGTCGTCGTCGCGGGTGACGATCGGCAGGCCGAGGGCGTCGAGCTCGACGACCAACCGGCGCTTGGCTGCTTCAGCGAGCGGGAACTGCGAGAGCCCGCGCAGGTCCGCGTCGCTCGGACGCGTCCTGGTGAGCGAGCAGCTGAAGCACGGCTGCCCCGGCAGCTCGGTCAACCATGGACAGCCGGAGAGCTCACGGTTGACGCAAGGGTGCCAGACCCAGCCCTCGGCGTCGACGTAGATGCCGTCGGGCCGGATCGGGACGATGTCGTGCTCGCGTCGCGCGTACGCCAGCGTCGTGCCGCAGGAGACGCAGGCCATGTTGTCGAAGAAGAGCGGGGCCGCACAGACCCGGCAGGTGAAGGCTCTCATCGACCGTCAGACGACCGGGACGAGGTAGTGGAGGACGACCCAGGCCACCGGCGCGACCGCGATCAGCGAGTCGAGCCGGTCCATCAGGCCACCGTGGCCGGGCAGGAGGTCGCCCATGTCCTTGATGCCGAGGTCGCGCTTGATCAGGGACTCCGACAGGTCTCCGAGGGTGGCCATGACGACACCGGCGATGCCGAGCAGGACGCCGACCCACCAGTCGCCCTCAAGGGTGAGCGTGACCGTGAGGATGCCCGCGGCGACACCGGCGATGAGTGAACCGGTGAATCCCTCCCACGACTTCTTCGGACTGATGGTGGGGGCCATCGGATGCTTGCCGAACAGGACACCGGCCGCGTAGCCGCCGATGTCGGAGGCGATCGTGGCGACGATGAACGCGACGACGCGCCACGGGCCGTCGATCTCGGCGAGCATGAGCATCACGAACGCGCCCATGAGGAACAGGTACGACAGGGCGAACATGCCGGCGCTGCTGTCGCGCACGAAGCCGTCGGAGCCCTCGGAGAGCCGCCACACGAGGGTGGCGATGACTGTCAGGGCCATGGCCACGGCGGCCGTCTCCATGCCGCCGTAGAACGAGCTGATCAGCATGATCGTGCCGCCGGTGAGCACGGGCACGAGTGGGATGCTGATGTCGGCCTTCGCGAACGCGTGCGTCAGCTCCCACAGACCGACGCCCAGGGCGATCGCGACCACGGCGACGAAGACGTCCTTGGGGACGACGAACAACGTGACGACGACCATCGCGACGAGACCGACCCCCACGCCGATCGCGGCCGGCAGGTTGCGCCCGGCCCGGCTCTCCTTCTCGGCCTCACGTGGTTCCTCGGTCGACGCGACCCCTTCGACCGGAATCTGACTGGAGTCCTCAGACTTCAAGGAGCTCGGCCTCTTTGTTCTTGAGCAGGTCGTCGATCGTGTCGACGTGCTTCTTGGTGAGCCCGTCCAGGCGCTTCTCGGCGCCGGTGTTCTCGTCCTTGCTGATCTCGGAGTCCTTCTCGGCCTTGTCGAACGCCTGCTTGGCGGTGCGGCGCACGTTGCGCACGGCGACCTTGCCGTCCTCGGCCTTGGTCCTGGCCAGCTTGATGTACTCCTTGCGGCGCTCCTCGGTGAGCTCGGGCAGGGAGACGCGGAGGACCTTGCCGTCGTCGGTGGGGTTGACGCCCAGATCGGATTCGCGGATGGCCTTCTCGATCGCGCTCTTGGAGCTGGCGTCATATGGGCTGATGACGACGAGGCGGGCCTCGGGCACCTGGAAGCTCGCGAGCTGCTGCAACGGGGTCTGCTGTCCGTAGTAGTCGGCGGTGATCTGGGCGAACATCGACGGGTGGGCGCGGCCGGTGCGGATGGCGGCGAACTCCTCGCGGGCGTGCTCGACAGCCTTGGCCATCTTCGCGTCGGCTTCGCGCAGCGTGGCGTCAATCACGACGGGTCTCCTCCATACGGGGCAAGGTGCGGTGCTGCCTGGTTCGGCTGGGCCAGCCCGGCATGGACCAGCGTTCCGATCTTCTCACCCCGAAGCACGCGGGCGATGTTGCCCTCGGCCTCCATGCCGAAGACGATCATCGGCAGCTGGTTCTCCATGCAGAGGGCGAACGCCGCGGCGTCGACGACCTTGAGGCCCAGGCGCAACGCCTCGTCGAACGTGATGTCGTCGAAGCGGATGGCGTCGGGGTCGGTGCGGGGGTCGGCGGAGTAGACACCGTCGACGCCGCTCTTGCTCATCAGCACGACGTCCGCCTTGATCTCCAGGGCTCGCTGCGCGGAGACGGTGTCGGTGGAGAAGTACGGCAGCCCGGCGCCGGCACCGAAGATGACGACCCGGCCCTTCTCGAGGTGCCGGATGGCCCGACGCGGGATGTAGGGCTCGGCGACCTGGCCCATCGTGATGGCCGACTGCACCCGCGTCTCGATGCCCTGCTTCTCGCAGAAGTCCTGCAGCGCCAGGCAGTTCATGACGGTGCCCAGCATGCCGATGTAGTCGGCGCGCGAACGCTCCATGCCGCGCTGGCTGAGCTCCTTGCCGCGGAAGAAGTTGCCGCCGCCGACGACGATCGCGACCTGGACGTCCTCGCGAACCGCCTCGGCGACCTGACGGGCGATGGCGTTGACGACGTCGGGGTCGATGCCGATCTTGCCGCCGCCGAAGACCTCGCCGGACAGCTTGAGCAGGACGCGCTTCACGGCCGGACCGGAATCCGGATCGGGAACCGGATCAGTGGCTGGCTGGTCGGGTTCCACGATGATCCGCTACCTCCTGGGTGGCTGTTCCTGGGCGTGCCTTCGGTTCGTCAGGCACCGATCTCGATGTGGGCAAAACGCTTGAGCGTGACGCCGGCATCGTCGAGCAGGTCCTTGACCGTCTTCTTATTGTCCTGAACGGACGGCTGGTCGAGCAACACGGTGTCCTTGAAGAAGCCGTTGAGACGCCCTTCGGTGATCTTCGCGATCGCCTGCTCGGGCTTGCCCTCCTCGCGCGCCGTGGCCTCGGCGATCTCGCGCTCCTTGGCGACGACATCGGCCGGGACCTCGTCACGCGTGAGGTAGCGCGGGCGCATCGCGGCGATCTGCATCGCCACGCCGCGGGCGGCCTCGGCGTTGTCGCCGTCGAACTCGACGAGCACGCCGACGGCGTGCGGCAGGTCGCTCGCACGGCGGTGCATGTAGGTCGCGACGTTGCCCTCGAAGCTGGCCACGCGGCCGAGCTCGATCTTCTCGCCGATGACGACGGCGAGATCGGCAACAGCATCGGCGACGGTCTTTCCGCCGGGAAGGGCCGTCGTGGCGAACTCCTCGGCGTCGGCCGGTCGGGTCTCGTCGGCGAGCTCGGCGAGCTGCTCGGCCAGGGCGATGAACTGCTCGTTCTTGGCCACGAAGTCGGTCTCGGAGTTGAGCTCGACGATCGCGCTGCCGTAGTTGGCGACGAGCCCGGCCGAGGCCTCACGCTCGGCGCCGCGCTTGGCCGCCTTGGCCGCACCGGAGATCCGCAGGACCTCGATCGCTTTGTCGAAGTCGCCGTCGGCCTCGGTGAGCGCCTTCTTGGCGTCCATCATCCCGGCGCCGGTGGCGTCGCGGAGCTTCTTGACGTCTGTTGCGGGGATGCTCATGGAGTGCACAACCTCGATGTCTTGATAGTCGGTTCGGTTACTTGGCGCCCGCGGCGGTGAAGCCGGCGGCCTCGGCTGACTCGACGGTGTCGAACCAGACCTCGGCGACGGTCTTCGCGTACCAAGGGCTGTCCGGCGTGTGGTACTTGCCGGAGTCGGCGTTGCCCTTGATGGTGAAGCCCTCGGGGGCCTCGCCGTTCTCGAGCGCGGCATGCGAGCCGGGACCGTGCGGCGCGTCGGCAGCCTCAGGTGCGGCAGCCTTGGGAGCCTTCGCCTCGGCCTTGGCGGCCGGTGCGGGCTCCTCGACTGGCGCTTCGGCGACCTCGGTCGGAGCGACGTCGGCGACCTTGGTCGGTGCCGCATCGGCGACCTTGGCGGGCGCCTTCTTGGCCACCTTCTTGGCCGGAGCATCGGGCTTCTCGGCGGCAGGTGCGGCCGGCGTCTCCGCGGACTGGGCAGCCTCGGAGGGGGCGGCGTCGGCGACAGGTGCAGCCTCGGTCGGTGATGCAGCGGCAGCGGCGTCGGCCTTGGCCTCGGCAGGTGATGCTGCGGCGGCGGCGTCAGCCTTGGCCTCCGCGGCTGTGCCAGATTTTGACGCCTCCGCGTCGGCTTTCTCGAGCAGCTCACGCTCCCACTCGGCGAGGGGCTCGTCGGAGCCGAGCTCGGAGCCGGCCTCCTCCTCGCCCGTCTTGCTTCCACCGCGGGCGATGAGGCCCTCGGCGACGGCGTCGGCGACGACGCGCGTCAGCAGGCTGACCGAACGGATGGCGTCGTCGTTGCCCGGGATCGGGTAGTCGACGTCGTCGGGGTCGCAGTTGGTGTCGAGGATCGCGACGATCGGGATGTTGAGCTTCTTGGCCTCGTCGACCGCGAGGTGCTCCTTCTTGGTGTCGACGATCCAGACCGCGGCGGGCGTGCGCGACATGTCACGGACACCGCCGAGGGTGCGCGAGAGCTTGTCGTACTCGCGGCGCATCTGCAGGAGCTCCTTCTTCGTGCGGCCGGAGCCCGCCACGTCGTCGAAGTCGATCTCCTCGAGCTCCTTCATGCGCTGCAGGCGCTGGTGCATCGTCTGGAAGTTGGTGAGCATGCCACCCAGCCACCGCTGGTTGACGAAGGGCATGCCGACGCGCTTGGCCTGCTCCTCGACCGGCTCCTGGGCCTGGCGCTTGGTGCCGACGAACAGGATCGTTCCGCCGCGGGCCACGGTGTTCTTGACGAACTCGTAGCCGGCATCGATGTAGGCGAGCGACTGCTGCAGGTCGATGATGTAGATGCCGTTGCGCTCGGTGAAGATGAATCGCTTCATCTTGGGGTTCCACCGTCGGGTCTGGTGCCCGAAGTGAACGCCGCTCTCGAGCAGCTGACGCATGGTGACGACGGCCATGGCCGTTCCTCCTCTGGGCGCGGTTGACGCCCGTCCTGGTTTCACGCATCGCCGGCGGCGATGCCCTGGCGCCTGTACCTCGACCCACCTCACTCCACCAGCGGCGGAGGGAGGACCAGGATCGCGGCCGTATTCGGTGCAAACACGTCATACGAGTCACAAGCGCGCGAATTTCACACACCGTGTTGCAGGTTCGGGGCGTGATGGGGAAAGTCTACGGCACCGGGTCGCGGGGAACGAAATCCACATGGCGGCCGATCACGCCCGATCGTCCCCAGACGGCGGCGCTTGTCTGTCGGTCATCGTCGTTGCGGCGTCGGATGGCCGCATGGTCCTGATCCGCGTCCTCGCCTGCTCGTGCATCCTCTCGCTCGTCGTGGCGTTCTCGTTCGAGGCGCCCGCCCTGGCCGGCGACGGCTCGTGGCTGTGGCCGCTGGACGACCATCGGGTCGAGGGCGAGCTCGATCTCCCCGACACCCCGTACAGCGCCGGCCACCGCGGCATCGACCTGCCCGGGCGGGTCGGCGAGGTGGTGCGCGCGGTCGCAGCCGGCCGGGTCACGTTCGCCGGATCGGTGGCCGGGATCGGGGTCGTCACGGTCGACCACGGACGCGAGCGGTCCACGTACCAGCCCGTCGATCCGGGCGTGCGTCGTGGCGACGTCGTGCAGGCCGGTGGCGTGCTCGGACGCCTGGCGGGCACCGGGTCGCACTGCGCCATGGCCTGCCTTCACCTCGGTCGCCTGGAGGCTGGAACGGAGATGAAGGCGTACCTCGACCCGCTCGAACGCCTCGCCACGGAGTCGCACGTCCGGCTGGTCGACCCAGACGGAGCGCTGCCCAGCCCACCGGTGGGCCCGACCGGTGACGGGACGCTGCGCCGACCCGTGGGCGGACCGATCACCTCGCCGTTCGGCACCCGCGTCCATCCGGTCACCGGGGCGCGCTCGCTGCACGACGGCACGGACTTCGGCGTTCCGTGCGGCACCCCGGTCCACGCCGCGGGAGCTGGCACAGTCGTGAGTCGGGGCTCCGACGAGGCCTACGGCAACCGCGTGGTCGTGCGCCATCCCGGCGGACTCGAGACCTCGTACAACCACCTGTCGGCGTATTCGGTGGTGGTCGGTGAGCGGGTGACGACGTCGACCCTCATGGGGCGGGTCGGCTCGACCGGCCTGTCCACGGGCTGTCACCTGCACTTCATGGTGCATCGAGACGGCGAGCCGACCGACCCGATGACGCTGCTCTAGCGGTCGTTGCGCGAGAAGTGCTGCAGGTCGGTCAGGTTGCGCCAGCGGCCTCCCCAACCCCAGCCGATCGCGTCGAACGCGTCCACCACGGGTCCGCCCTCGGCGATCATGCCCGGCCGCTCCCGGCCGCGTTTGAGGTAGCTCGAGGCGAGCTCGGGGATGACGACCTCGCCGCGGTGGTACGGGTTCTGGAACGGATTCACGTCGATCGCCAGCCCGTAGGCGTGCTCGGAGTAGGTCGACGAGTTGAACAGGGGCCGGCACACGAAGGCACCGGTGTTGTTGCCGTCGCCCGTCGGCTTCAGGTCGAGCTCGCGAGCCTCGGTGATCCGCATCTCCTCGATCGGGAAGCGGGCCTTCCACAACGCACGGAACACCGTCACCAGGTCGGCGCTGACCTGCTGGTGGGCCAAGAGCTCACCAGTGTGCCGCTTCCCGTCGAATCCGACGTAGGTGAGACGGACCCAGTCCAGCTGGTCCGCTCGGACCGGGCAGCCCGGCTTCCACGTCGACCGGGCGATGACCTTGGCCGGCGCCTGCTCCACGCGGGACGCGAATCCGGAACCGGGGAGCGACGGCACCGAGTCGGGAAGGTTGAACCGGCGGACCCTCAGCTCTGGTGGCGTCGGACGGATCTCGCCGAACCCGTCGGAGGTCACGGGCAGAGGGCGCTTGAACAACCACGCCGGGGGCACCGTCCCGGGTTCCGGCGTCGCGGAGGTGCTGACGGCCGGCGACGGCGGAGCGCTGGCGGGCGTCCCGGACGAGGCCGGGGCGTCGTCGGTGGGCGTGCAGCCTCCCACCATGACGATGACGGCGACCACGAGGAAGCGCCTCACGGCCACCAGCGTAGGCGCGGTCAGGCTCTCGGGTGGGCGAGCCGGTAGGCAGCGCGCAGGCGTTCGTTGCTGACGTGGGTGTAGATCTGCGTCGTGCCGAGAGAGGCGTGGCCGAGGATCTCCTGCACGCTGCGGAGGTCGGCACCACCTTCCAGCAGGTGGGTGGCGGCGGTGTGGCGAAGCCCGTGCGGCCCAACGTCTGGTCCCCCGTCGACCGCGGCGAGACGCTCGTGGACGACGCGCCGCGCCATCCGCTGGTCGAGCCGGCCTCCGCGAGTGCCGATGAAGAGCGCCGCACCGGATGCTTCGGTGGCGAACGCAAGCCGTCCTCGCTCGAGCCACAGCGCCACGGCGTCGCCCGCCGGAGCTCCGTACGGCACGGCACGCTCCTTGCGCCCCTTTCCGAGGACGCGCACGACGCGTCGTTCCCGGTCGAGGTCGTCGATGTCGAGTCCGCACAGCTCCCCCACGCGGATGCCGGTGGCGTACAACAGCTCGATCAGCGCGAGGTCGCGCAGGCCGACCGGACCGTCCTCGAGGATCGACTCCGTGGTGGCGTCGATCAGGGCGCGGATGTCGTCGTGTCCGAGGACGACGGGGAGCTCACGCCGCGACTTGGGACTGGCCAGCAGCGCGCCGGCGTCGGTGTGCGCCCGACCGGTGCGGTTCAGCCAGGCCGTGAACACCCGTGTGGAGGTGGCCCGGCGCGCCAGCGTCGTGCGGGCCCGGCCGAGGGTCTGCTGGGTGGCCAGGTGGCTGCGCAGCGAGCGAAGGGTGAGTGCCGCCGGGTCGTCGATGCCGAGCTTGGTGGCGTGCTCGGCGAGCCGCGTCAGGTCCGTGAGGTAGGCGCGCACGGAGTGCGTCGAGAGGTTGCGCTCGGCGCCGAGGTGGTGCTCGAAGTCGGCCAGAGCCGACGACCAGGCCTCGTTCAGGTCGCTCATCCCTCCTACTGTGCGGGTGCCGCCGACTCACGCCAAGTCGGCGCGCCGCACCAGCAACCAGCCGTCGGTGGAGCGTTCGGCGAGCCCGTGTCGAGCCAGCAGAGCCAGGGCCTTCGCGGCGTCGTGCGGAGCGAGGTCGGCCGCAGTGGCGACGTCACGAGCGGACGTCGCACCGCGCCAGGTCAGGGCGTCGAGCGCTCGCCGTGCGGGAGGCGGGAGCTGGTCGTACTCCGTGGACGAGGTGGCGACCGACTCGGGCTCGGCGGCGCCGATCCCGGCCAGCTCCGACAGGACATCGGACCCACCCGTGACGAGCACCGCCTTGCCGTCGCGAACGGCCTGGTGGGTGCCTCCCGATTGCTGGGAGGTGACGGGACCGGGCACGGCCATCGTGGGACGACCCAGCCGATCGGCCCAGTGCAGGGTGTTGAGCGAACCGCTGCGCCGACGCGCCTCGACCACCACCGTGCCACCCGCGAGACCGGCGATGAGCCGGTTGCGAGACAGGAACCGCGCCTTGGTGGGCACCTGACCGGGCGGCTGCTCGCTGACGATCAGCCCGGACTCGGCGATGCGGCTGAGCAGCGCGGCGTGGGCGCGCGGGTACGCGGTGGCAGCGTCACAGGCGAGGACGGCGACCGTCGCCCGCCCCATCGCCAGTGCACCGCGATGTGCGCTCGCGTCGATGCCGAACGCCGCTCCACTCACCACCGTGACACCGGCGGCTGCCGCGTCGGCAGCGATCTCCGACGCGGCTTCGGCTCCGTACGGCGTGCAGTCGCGCGCTCCGACCACCGCGACGCTGGTGGCGCTCACGTCGGCGAGGGTGCCGGTGCCCCGGACCCAGAGACCCAGGGGCGCACCGGTGGCGCCATGGAGCGGCTCGACGTGATCGAGGTCCTGCAGTCCGTCAGGCCAGCCACGGTCGCCCGGGACGACCCATCGCAGCCCCGCGGCGTCGGCCAGCCGCTCGGCCTTGGCGAGCCGATGGTCGAGGCTCTGGGCCCGGTGAGTCCAGGAGGACGGCCAGGGGTCCGCGCCAAGCCGGCGATCGGCACTGATGGCCTCGACCAGCTCGACCGGCGTGTGGGCGGCCAACAACCCGGGAAGCCGCGGATCGCCGGGCTCGCAGAGGATGCTCAGCGCGAGCCGGGCCTTCCGCTTCGGCGTCATGACGCAGCCACCAGGTCGCGCAGCTCGCTCCCGAGCGGAGAACCGCGTCGCAGGGCAAGCGCGATGTCGACGTCGTCGGCGTCCGGCACGTCGTGGGCACGAAGGTCGGCCACGCTCCACGAGAGCCGCAGGACCCGGTCGGCCGATCGGGCCGAGAGCTTCTGGGCACGCAGCTGGCTGTCGAGCACCGCGCGACCGGTGTCGCTCACCGGCCACTGCTTGCGCAGCTCGACGCCCGGGACATCGCTGTTGAGCAACCACGACGTGCCGCGGTAGCGGCTGCGCTGACGGTCGCGGGCCTCGGCGACGACGACGGCGAGGTCGGCGGTGCTCCGCGCGCGGCCGAGGGCGTGGGCCAGCTCTGGCCGACTGGGCGCCGTGAGGACCCGGTGAATGTCGATGCGGTCGCGCACGGGGCCGGAGATGCGGTCGCGGTAGCGCCGCCGCATCAGCGGCGTGCACTCGCACTGCTCCGCCACGGTGCCGCCCTGGCCGCACGGGCAGGGGTTCGCCGCCAGGACGAGCTGGAACCGTGCTGGGAACACCGCTGTCTGCGCGGCGCGCGACACCACGACATGGCCGCTCTCGAGCGGCTGGCGCAACGCGTCGAGGACGTTCGACGCGAACTCGGGTGCCTCGTCGAGGAACAGCACGCCGCGGTGGGCCAGCGACAGGGCACCCGGCCGGATGCTGCGGCTGCCGCCGCCCACGATCGCCACCGCGCTCGCCGTGTGGTGCGGGTCGATGAACGGAGGCCGTCGGACCAGCGGGGCGTCGGCGGCCAGGGTGCCCGCCAGAGAGTGCACGGCGCTCACCTCCAGTGCGTCGCCATCCCGGAGGTCGGGCAGCAGGCCGGGCAACCGGTGGGCCAGCATCGTCTTGCCGATGCCCGGTGGGCCGACCATGAACAGGTGATGTCCGCCGGCCGCGGCCACGACGAGGGCCGTGCGTGATTCCTCCTGACCCGCGACGTCGGCGACATCGAGCGCCCCGAGTCGCTCCGTACCGCCCCACGCGAGGCCTCCCACGTCGTCGAGTGGAGGCACGGGCGGGTCGTCGGGCTCCTCGTCGCCGACGAGCATCGCGACGCTCTGGCGCAACGACCGCACCCCCACCACGGCGACGCCGGGCACCAGCCGCGCCTCCGGCACGTTCGACTCGGGGACCACGACCCGTGCGAAGCCCGCGTCGGCGGCCGCCATCGTGGCCGGGAGGACGCCGCGGACGGCACGCAGGCGACCGTCGAGGGCCAGCTCGCCGAGGAAGACAGTGTCGGCCAACGGCTCTGCCGGGATCAGCCGCTTGGCAGCGAAGACCGCCAGCGCGATGGCGAGGTCGTAGTGCGAGCCGCTCTTCGGCAGGGTCGACGGCGCCAGGTTGATGGTGACGCGCTGGTCGGGCCAGGACGTGCCGGAGTTGACCACGGCGGCCCGTACCCGGTCGCGGGCCTCGTTGACGATCGTGTCGGCCAACCCGACCACGACGGTGGCCGGCATGCCATTGCTGATGTCGACCTCGACCTCCACCGCCCGCCCGGCCAGGCCGTCGAGCGTCACCGCATGGGTGGCGGCCATCAGGCCACTCCGGTGACGCGCTCGACGTGGGGTGCCCCGCGTGGCGGCACGACCACCGACACGACGTCGATGCGCACCGCCAGCGGCTCGATGTCGTGGACCTCGAGCCAGTAGGCCGCGAGTCGTCGCAACCGGGTGGCCTTGCGCCCGAGCACCGCCTCGATGGGCGTGCCGTGCGAGGACCCCGTGCGGGTCTTGACCTCGCAGATCACGAGCGTGGAGCCGTCGCGTGCGACCAGGTCGATCTCACCGAACCGGCACCGCCAGTTGCGGGCCAGCACGACCATGCCGAGCGAGCGCAGATGGGCGGCCGCCACCCGCTCGCCGTAGGTGCCCAGAGCCTGGTTGCGTTCGTACGTCATGGAGCCACCCTCGCGAGCGTCTGTCACGGCCGACAGCGCCCGCCCGCGGGCTGTGGAGATCGCCAGACGTGATCGGCGTGTGGACTAATCTCGCTCCATGTTTCGTCGGACGGACGCCGCGATCAGCCCGACCGCGCTGTACACGGGCACGGTCTGGCGCCGCAACGGCCTGTCCCACCCGGCGTTCGCGACGCTCGCCGGCACGGCGCTCTGGACCGGGCTGGTGGCCCCTCGACGTGCGGCCGCGCTGCTCGGCGTCCCCGACCTCGACGCCTTGCTGCTCGCGCGCCACCACGCCATCGACACCCTGCTCGAGCAGGCGATCGACAGCGGCGAGGTCTCGCAGGTCGTCGAGCTCGCGTCCGGCTTGTCACCCCGCGGATGGCGGTTCTCGTCGCGGTACGGCTCCGACATCACCTACGTCGAGACGGACCTGCCGGGCATGACACGACGCAAGCAGGACCTGCTCGACCGGGCCGGTCTGATGGGCCCGGGCCATCGCGTGCGGGTGCTCGACGCGTTCGAGCCGATCGGGCCGAACTCGCTGGACGCCCTGGCCGACGAGCTCGACCCCGACCAGGGCACGGCCGTCATCACGGAAGGCCTCATCAACTACTTCCCGTTGCCCGACGTCACGACGCTGTGGAACTCCGTCGGCGCCGTCCTGCACCGGTTCCCGCGCGGGCTGTACCTGTCCGACCTCCACCTCGACCAGAACCCCGGTGCCGTCACCGCGACGGCGAAGGTGCTGATCACGGCCTTCGTGCGGGGCGATGTGTACCTGCACTTCGACAGCGAGCAGGAGGCCATCGAGGCCCTGTACGAGGCCGGCTTCGACGCTGCCGAGCTGTTGCTGCCGAGCTCGTTCGGCGGACGCGTCGAGTCCGGGGTCGACCGCAACCACATCGTGCGGGCCACCACCGGGGCGCGCTGACGTTCAGGGCGTGGGGGGCAGCTTCACGTCGGAGTCCTGCAGCTCCTCGACGTTGACGTCCTTGAACGTGAGCACCTTGACGTTCTTGGCGAAGCGGGCCGGCCGGTAGATGTCCCAGACCCAGGCGTCGGTGAGGGAGACCTCGAAGTACGCGTCGCCGGTCTCGGAGCGCACCTTCACGTCGACGGCGTTGCACAGGTAGAACCGGCGGTCGGTCTCGACGACGTACTTGAAGATGCTCACCACGTCGCGGTACTCGCGGTAGAGCGCGAGCTCCATGTCGGACTCGTACCGTTCGAGATCTTCGGTGCTCATCGATCCCCAATCCCTTGCTGTACGGCGGCTCGGACGTTGATGGCGGTACGGACGTTGATGAACGACATGCGGTGCTCGGCACACGGGCCGTGCTCGACGAGGCGAGCGTCGTGCAGATCGGTGACGTAACCCTTGTGCGTGGCGAAATCGTAGGCCGGGAACTGGTCGTGCAGCTGCACCATCAGCCGGTCGCGTGTCACCTTGGCCACCACGGAAGCGGCCGCGATCGACCCGGCGACCTGGTCGCCCTTCCAGACCGCGAGGCCGGGCACTCCGAGCCCGTCGACGGGGAACCCGTCCGTGAGCACGTATCCGGGCCGCACCTCGAGCCGCGCGAGGGCACGGCGAAGGGCGGCGATGTTGGCGCGGTGCAGGCCGATGCGGTCGCAGTCGGGCGCCTCGATGATGACGACCGCGAGGTCGACCGCCCGCTCGCAGATGATCTTGTAGCAGGCCTCGCGCTTCTTCTCCGAGAGCAGCTTGGAATCGGCGAGGCCGGGGATGGGTCGCTCGAGCACGACGGCGGCGGCCACGAGAGGGCCGGCACAGGCTCCTCGTCCGGCCTCGTCGACGCCGGCCACGGGGTGGAGGCCACGCTTGGCCAGTGCCCGTTCGTAGCCGTACAGACCAGCGTCGCGCCGGACCGTGATGCCTGGTGCGAACGAGGTCATGGCGGCCTTCTCAGCGGTCCTGGACGCCGTCGAACGTGGCGGGCCCGTGCATGAAGCCCAGCCGCGAGAGGGGCCACACGCGCACCCAGGCCTTGCCGACCACGGCGTGCTCGTCGATGAAGCCGCCGCCCGGGTCGCCCATGTGCATGCGCGAGTCGGCGGAGTTGCCGCGGTTGTCGCCCATGACCCAGAGGTGGTTCTTGGGCACGACGACGTCGAACGTCTGGTTGGCGTTCGCGGAGAAGTCCTGCAGGTACGGCTCGTCGAGGGCCGAGCCGTTGACGGTGATGTGCCCGGAGTCGTCGCAGCACTTCACCGTGTCGCCGCCGACACCGACGACCCGTTTGATCAGGTGACCGCCGGTCGGGAACAGGCCGATGACCTCGAGGCCGCGCTGGATCGGGTTGCTGGCCTTGCGTGACTCGGCGGCGTTCAACCAGCCGCCGGGATCGTCGAACACGACGATGTCACCGCGACCGGGCTCGCCGGCCCAGTAGGAGACCTTCTCGACGAGGATCTTGTCGTCGACGAGCATCGTGGGCTCCATCGACTCCGACGGGATGTAGAACGCCTGGAGGAAGAACGCCTTGACGATGACAGCCATGACCATCGCCGTGACGACCAGAAGGATCGACTCCTGCCAGACGGGCAGTTGTCGCTTCTCGGTGTCGCTCACCTGAGGAGCCTAGCGAGCGACCTCAACGTCACTGCGGAGGCCCGATCAGTCCTCGCGCTTTTCCTTGATCTTGGCAGCCTTGCCCCGGAGGGTGCGGAGGTAGTAGAGCTTCGCACGGCGGACGTCACCGCGCGTCGCGACCTCGATCTTGTCGATGATCGGGGTGTGCAGCGGGAACGTGCGCTCGACACCGACGCCGAAGCTGACCTTGCGGACCGTGAAGGTGCGACCGACACCGGAGCCCTGCAGCTTGAGGCAGACTCCCTGGAACACCTGGACACGAGAGCGATTGCCCTCGACGACCTTGACGTGCACCTTGAGCGTGTCGCCTGCCCGGAACTCGGGGATGTCGTCACGCAGTGATGCGCTCGCCACCTGGTCGACAACGTTGGTCATGATCTGCTCCTCGCCGGTGCCACAGGTCACCCACGGATGTTCACGTGTGGAAGGTCTCGGCGCATCATGGCAGCTCCCCTGCGGCAGAACCGTCCTGCGCCGAGGATCCATCTTGCCACACCGTCCCGGAGTGGACGAAATCGTGGCGAGTCAGGGCAGGAGGTCTGGACGTCGCTCTTCCGTGCGCTTGCGTGCCTGCTCGCGGCGCCAGACGGCGATCTGCTCGTGGTGGCCGGAGAGGAGGACGTCGGGGACGTCGAGGCCTCGCCAGGACGCCGGCTTCGTGTAGACGGGGTACTCGAGCAGGCCACCCAGGGACGAGCCGGTGCCGTGGGACTCCTCGGCGAGCGACTCGGGGTTGCCCATGAACCCGGGCAGCAGGCGCACGACGGCCTCGATGATCGCCAGCGCGGCCACCTCGCCGCCGTTGAGCACGAAGTCGCCCAGCGAGATCTCCTCGACGCGCCACTGCGTGGCGGCATGGTCGAGCACGCGCTGGTCGATGCCCTCGTAGCGGCCGCACGCGAACACGAGGTGCTGCTCGCCGCTCAGCCGCTCGGCCGCGGCCTGGGTGAACGGTGTGCCGGACGGGGTCGGCACGATGACGACGCAGTCGTCCGACGCCACGGCGTCGAGCGCCTCACCCCAAGGCTCCGGCCGCATCACCATGCCGGGGCCGCCGCCGTAGGGCGTGTCGTCGACGGTGCGATGGACGTCGTGGGTCCAGCCGCGCAGGTCGTGCGTGGCGACCTCGAGGAGGCCGGCCTCTTGCGCCCTTCCGGGCAGCGACAGCGCCAGCGGGCCGAGGTAGTCGGGGAAGATGGAGATGACGTCGATCTTCATCGTCACTCCGTCCCAGCAGTGGAGGTCTCGGCGGCCTCCGGGTCGAGGAGCCCCGGCACGTCGCTCACCTGCACGAATCCGGCGGCGACGTCGACGGTCGGGACGATTGCGGACACGAACGGCACGAACACCTCACGTCCGTCGGCATCGACGACGAGGGTGTCCTGCTCGGGCAGGTGCACCACGGAGGTCACCGTGCCCACGACGGAGTCGTCGGATCCGCGCACCTGCAGGCCGATGAGCTGGTGGTCGTAGAACTCCTCCGGGTCGTCCGGACGCTCGGTCGGGTCGATCTCGGCCTCGAGGATGCGCCCGTGCAGCTGTTCGGCGGCGGTGCGATCGGACACGCCGCGAAAGGCGACGACCAGGCGGCCGGAGTGATGACGGCTCGACTCCACGACGAGGGCGCGCCCCTCGCAGACGATCGACGAGCCCGGCGCAAACCTGCGCTCGGGCTCGTCCGTACGGATCTCGACGTTCAGCTCACCGCGAATGCCGTGGGCGCGACCGATGCGGCCGACGACGACCAGCACGATGGATCAGCGCTGGCGGTCGACGTCGACGAAGTCGATGCGCGTGCCGCCGGCTCCGGCAATGGCGCCTGCGACCTTGCGGATGGCCGTGGCGGTGCGGCCCTGACGGCCGATCACCTTGCCGAGGTCGTCGGGGTTGACGCGGACCTCGAACAGCTCGCCGCGACGCGTCTGCTTGGCGCGGACGTCGACGTCGTCAGGGTGCTCGACGATGCCGGCGACGAGGTGCTCGATGACGTCAAGCGTGGGATCGGCCACGATCAGCCCTCTTTGGTCTCTTCGGCGGGAGCGTCGTCGGCCTTGGCCTCGTCAGCCTTGGGCTCCTCGGCGGGCGCCTCGTCAGCCTTGGCCTCGTCAGCCTTGGGCTCCTCGGCGGGCGCGTCGTCGGCCTTGGCCTCGTCAGCCTTGGGCTCCTCGGCGGGCGCCTCATCGGCCTTCGCCTCGTCAGCCTTGGGCTCCTCGGCGGGCGCCTCGTCGGCCTTCGTGTCGTCAGCCTTCTCGGCCTTCGGCTCGGCAGCCTTCTCGGCCTTGGGCTTCTTCTCGGCCTTGGGCTCGTCGGCCGCGTCATCAGCCTTGGGTGCGGCCTTCTGTGTCGTCTTTTGGGCCGCCTTCTTGGCGGTCTTCGGCTCGGCGTGGATCTCCTTGAGCGCCGCGTCGAACAGCTCGGCCTTGTCGGCCTTGGGCTCGGGCTCCCGGACGGTGGCCTGCCCGCCGATGTCGCCGGTGAGCTTCAGGATCGCGGCCACGGCCTCGGTGGGCTGGGCGCCGACGCCGAGCCAGTACTGGGCCCGCTCGGACTGCACCTGGATGGTCGAGGGCTCGGTCTTGGGGTTGTAGGTGCCGATCTCCTCGATCACGCGGCCGTCGCGCTTGGTGCGCGCGTCGGCGACGACGATGCGGTAGAACGGCGTACGGATCTTGCCCATGCGCTTGAGGCGAATCTTGACTGCCACGAGTGTGGTGTCTCCTTGAGTGTCAGTGGTGGTGACGTGCCGAGCCGTGTGGGGACGCGGGCCGGCGAGGCCGATGGGACCGGTCGGTGCGGGTGAGAGGGCCCTCACGCGTCCGGACGCAATGGCTCATTCTGCCAGAGCGCCCGGCGGCGACCAAACTCAGTGGGGTCCGAGTCAGAACTGCCCGTGGCGCCCGGCGCCCTCCACGAAGCGCTGCGCGCCGTGGGCACCCTCGGCCATGACGACCGGCACGCCGGCAGCGCCCTCGCTGCGCAGCGCCGCGTCGAGCGGGAGGTCCCACTGCCGGTAGGCGGAGTCGCGGTCGGCGCGGAGACACATCTGCGGGAACGCGGCGATCTGCTCGGCGAGGTCGTGGGCGGCGGTCAGCGACTCCCCCACCGGGACGACGCGATTCGCCAGCCCCATCAGCATCGCCTCATGGGCGTTGACCGGGCGGCCGGTGAGGATCATGTCGAGGGCGCGACCCTGGCCGACGACGCGCGGCAGGCGCACGGTGCCGCCGTCGATGAGCGGGACACCCCAGCGCCGGCAGAAGACGCCGAACACGGCGTCCTCCTCGACGACCCGCATGTCGGCGAGGAGCGCGAGCTCGAGACCACCGGCCACGGCATGGCCCGAGACCGCGGCGATGAGCGGCTTGGAGAGTGACATCCGGCTCGGTCCCATGGGGCCATCACCGAGTCCCATCGGGTCGAGCTCGTGGCGACGGGACTCGTCACCGACCGACGTGAGGTCGGCACCGGCGCAGAACGTGCCGCCCGCGCCGTGGAGCACGGCGATGGCCAGGTCGTCGTCCTCCTCGAAGGTGTGGAAGGCGTCGCGCAGCTCCGCGGCCATCGGCCCGTCGACGGCATTCCGCCGCTCGGGCCGGTCAAGGGTGATCGTGCAGACGGCATCGTCGACGTCGTAGCGAACCGATTCCATGGGGCCCATTCAACCCGTCAGGTCAATCGTGTGGGGTGACCGGTCACCATGCGGTTCGCCCTCAGATGGTGGCGCCGGCGAACTGGGCGGCGTAGAGCCGCTCGTACGCCCCACCGGAGGCGATCAACGAGTCGTGGTCGCCCTGCTCGACGATGCGGCCGTGCTCCATGACGACGATGTGGTCGGCGTCGCGGATCGTGGAGAGACGGTGAGCGATGACGAAGCTCGTGCGGCCGGACCTCAGCTGCTCCATGGCCTGCTGCACGAGTGCCTCGGTGCGGGTGTCGACCGAGCTGGTGGCCTCGTCGAGCACGAGGATCGCCGGATTGGCCAGGAACGCCCGGGCGATCGTGAGCAGCTGTCGCTGGCCGGCACTCACCCCGGATCCTTCGTCGTCGATCACCGTGTCGTAGCCGTCGGGCAGGGTGCGGACGAAGTGGTCGACGTGCGCGGCGTCGGCCGCCTCCTGCACCGCCTCGTCGCTGGAGCGGTGGGCGCCGTAGGCGATGTTGTCGCGGATCGTGCCCTTGAACAGCCAGGTGTCCTGCAGCACGACGCCGAAGTTCTCCCTCAGCTCGGTGCGGTGCATGTCGGCCACGTCGACGCCGTCGAGGGTGATGCGGCCGCCCTGCAGCTCGTAGAAGCGGAGGACGAGATTCGTGAGCGTGGTCTTGCCGGCGCCCGTCGGTCCGACGATCGCGATCGTCTCGCCGGGCTCCGCGACGAGGTTGAGGTTCTCGATCAGGGGCTGGTCGGAGTACGAGAACGTGACGTCCTCGAAGACCACCCTGCCGCGCACGGGATCGGGGAACGGAGCGTCCGCGCGATCGGGGCTCTCCTCGGTCTCGTCGAGGAGGTTGAAGACCCGCTCGGCCGACGCCAGGCCCGACTGCAACAACGTGATCATCGAGGCGATCTGGGTGAGCGGCTGGGTGAACTGCCGCGAGTACTGGATGAACGCCTGCACGTCGCCGACGCTCAGGTTGCCCGACGCCACGCGCAGCGCTCCGACGACAGCCACGATGACGTAGTTCACGTTCGACACGAACATCATGACCGGCTGGATGATGCCGGAGATGAACTGCGCCCGGAACGCCGCGTCGAACAGCGTGTCGTTGCGCCGGTCGAACTCCTGACGTGCCTCTTCCTGGCGGCCGAAGACCTTGACGATCTCGTGGCCCGTGAAGACCTCTTCGATGTGGCCGTTCACGCTGCCGGTGGCGCGCCACTGTTCCACGAACTGCGGCTGCGACCGCTTGGTGATCTGCCGGGTCAGGTAGATGGCGAGCGGGATCGTGAGGAGGGCGACGACCGCGAGCAGCGGCGAGATCCAGAGCATCATCGCGAGGGTGCCGACCACCATCAGCACCGACGTCAGCAGCTGGCTGATCGTCTGCTGCAGCGACTGGGCGATGTTGTCGATGTCGTTGGTGGTGCGCGACATCAGCTCGCCGCGCTCGTGCGAGTCGATGTAGGCGAGCGGCAGCCGGTTGACCTTGGTCTCGATGTCGTCGCGCATGCCCGCCACCATCCGCTGCACGACCACGGTCGCGAGCCGGCCCTGCGTCCACATCAGCAGGCCGGCCGCGACGTACAGCACGAGGGCGCCGGCCAGCACCCAGCCGAGCGCCGTGAAGTCGATGCCGGTGCCGGGGTGCAGGTCGGTGCTCCGCACGAGATCGGCCACGCGGTCCTGGCCCCGCTGCTCGAGCCGTGCGATGACCTCGGCCTTGCTCAGACTGGCCGGGAACTGGTCGGACAGGTAGCCGGTGAACACGATGTCGGTCGCGTAGCCGAGGATGCGCGGCCCGACGACGGACATCGCCGTGCCGACCACGCCGAAGGCGACGACCGAGTAGCAGAGCAGCCGGTCGCGGAGCAGTCGCTCGGCGAGCCGCCGGAACGTCGAGCGGAAGTCGGAGGGCTTCTCCGGGTTGACCGCCGCGCCCCAGGGCGCGCGCCCGCTCATTCGGGGTCCCCGGGAAAGCGCGAGCCAATCGAACCGTCAGCTTCCACAACCGAGGCGAGGGGCGAGCGGTTTTCTGGGGTGAAGCTCATGCGGCCTCTTCTTCGGTGAGCTGGGACAGGACGATCTCGCGGTAGACGTCACACGTCGACATCAGCTCGGCGTGCGTGCCCGTGCCGACGACGCGCCCGACGTCGAGAACGACGATGCGGTCGGCATGACGGATGGTGCTGACGCGCTGGGCGACCACGATGACGGCCGATTCGGTGGTGATGCCGCGCAGCGCGGAGCGCAACGCGGCGTCGGTGGTGTAGTCGAGCGCCGAGAACGCGTCGTCGAACAGGTAGACCTTGGGCCGTTTCACGATGGCGCGGGCGATGGCGAGGCGCTGGCGCTGCCCGCCGGACACATTGGTGCCGCCCTGGTTGACGGGAGCGTCGAGCCCCTCGGGCAGCTCCTCGACGAAATCGCGAGCCTGCGCGATGTCGAGCGCCTCCCAGAGCTCTTCGTCGGTCGCGTCCGGCCGGCCGTAGCGGAGGTTGGACCCGATGGTGCCCGAGAACAGGAACGCCTTCTGCGGCACCAAGCCGATCGCGCCCCAGACCCGCTCGGGCTCCAGGTCGCGGACGTCGATGCCGTCGAGCCGCACCGAGCCGGCGGTGACGTCGAACAGCCGCGGAATGAGGCTGATCAGCGTCGACTTGCCGCTGCCGGTCGAGCCGACGATCGCGGTCGTCTCGCCGGGACGAGCGACCAGATCGACGTCGTGGAGCACGTCGTCCTCGGCACCGGGGTACGCATACGACGCCCCGACCAGCTCGACGTCGCCGCGAGTCACGCGCCGCGACTCGGCATCGGCGCCCGCGACCACGCTCGGCTCGGTCTCCAGCACCTCGGTGATGCGTTCGGCCGAGACCTCGGCACGCGGCCAGATCATCAGCATGAAGGTCGCCATCATCACGGCCATGAGGATCTGGATGAGGTAGCTCTGGAACGCAGTGAGGGTGCCCACCTGCAGGTCGCCAGAAGCGACGCGGAAGCCGCCGAACCACGTGGCCAGCACCACGGAGACGTTCATGATGAGCATGACGGTGGGGAACATCATCGACATGATCCGACCGGCGGCGATGGCGACGTCCATGTTCTCGCGGTTGGCCTCGCCGAACCGCTCGGCCTCGTGCTCCTCCTTGACGAAGGCGCGGATGACGCGCACACCCTGGATCTGCTCGCGCATGACGTCGTTGAGGTCGTCGATGCGCTCCTGCAGGAGCCGGAACAGCGGCCGCATCTGCCGGATGATCAACCCGATCGAGATGACCAGGGCCGGCAGCACCACCAGCAGCAACGCCGAGAGCTCGACGTCCTGGCGCAGCGCCATGATCACGCCGCCCACGCCCATGATCGGCGCCGTCACCAGCATCGTGAACCCCATGAACGCGAACAGCTGCACCTGCTGGACGTCGTTGGTGCTTCGGGTGATGAGGGTCGGGGCGCCGAACTGCACCATCTCGCGGGCCGCGAACGTCTCGACCGTCGTGAACACCGCGGCTCGCAAGTCACGCCCCAGCGCCATCGCGGTACGCGCCCCCACGTAGACGGCGACGATCGTGCAGACCATCTGCAGCACCGTGACCGCGAGCATCATGCCGCCGGTGCGCCAGATGAAGTCGGTGTCGCCCGTGACGATGCCGCGATCGATGATGTCGGCGTTCAGGCCCGGCAGGTAGAGGTTCGCGATCGACTGGATGAGCTGGAAGACGACCACGATGGTGATCGGCGTGCGATAGGGGCCCAGATACTGGCGGAGGATCGGGACGAGCACCGTTGCAGGTTACTCCCGACCTGCAACTACTTCACCGGTCGACACCCTCCTGACCTGCACGGAGTCGATCACGCCACTCGCCACGGCACCCGCCGCGAAGTACAGGCACGGCAGCCAGGGCGCGACGCCCCCGAGCCCGTCGGAGTCGCTCGCGTAATGCGCAGCTCCCGAGGCCACAACCCCCATCTCTGCCAGTGGCCCGAGTATCGCCGCAACCATCGCCACCGCAAGAGATCGAAAGGTCGGATCCCACCAGGCCCAGACGGCGACTGCCATGGCTCCGCAGAGCACCACGGAGACGGTCGCGTCGTGGCCGCGGAGCGTCGCGGTGAAGCCGTACAGCGCGAGGATCAGTGCGGAGCCGATGACGACGTCCACCGGTGTCCGGGGGCGCGACGGCAGGTCGAGCCGAGATCCGACCTCGGCGGCGCCGAGAACCGCGAGACCCACCGCGAACGGGAACCAGATCGCGCTGTTCCAGAGGGTGGGGACGCCGTCCCAGTCGTAGGCCGTCGTGCCGGACGCCACATGGCAGGCATCGCCCGCCAGGCCGATGCCGAAACCGAGCAGGAAGACGATGATCCGGGGTCTCATGGTCGACATCCGAGCAGGCTACTCCCGGCGCCCGCCGGCTCACATCAGGTCGCGCAGCTCCTTGGGCAGCTCGAACTCGCCCTCGGCGTCCTGGTCGAAGCCGAACGCACCCGCGCCCCCGGCCCCTGCTGACTCGCGCGAGGCGGCGGCCTTCTCCTCGGCCGCGCGCTTGGCCGGGTTGCCCGAGCCACGCTTGCCCTTCTTCTTCTGCTGGGGCTTCTGTCGGGCGCCCGCACGCTTTCCGGCACTCTGTCCAATATTGGGGAGGCCGGGCATTCCCGGCATGCCGCCCATGCCGGGCATCCCGCCACCCTTGGCCATCTGCTGCATCATCTTGCGGGCCTCGAAGAAGCGGTCGACGAGCTGGTTGACGTCACGCACCTCGGTGCCCGAGCCCCGAGCGATGCGGGACCGGCGCGAGCCGTCGATCATCTTCGGGTCGTCGCGCTCCGACGGCGTCATCGACAGGATGATCGCCTTGATGCGGTCGACCTCCCGCTCGTCGAAGTTCTCGAGCTGCTCCTTGAACTGGCCCATGCCGGGGAGCATGCCCATGATCTTGGACATCGAGCCCATCTTGGCCATGGCTTCCATCTGCTTGAGGAAGTCGTGGAGGGTGAACGAGCCACCCATGAGCTTCTCGGCGTCCTGGGCGGCCTGCTCGGCGTCGAAGGCCTTCTCGGCCTGCTCGATGAACGTGAGCATGTCGCCCATGTCGAGGATGCGCGAGGCCATGCGGTCGGGATGGAACGCGTCGAAGTCGGTGAGCTTCTCGCCGGTCGACGCGAACATGATCGGGCGGCCCGTGACCGAGCGGACCGACAACGCCGCGCCACCGCGGGCATCGCCGTCGAGCTTGGTGAGGACGACGCCGGTGAAGTCGACGCCCTCGAGGAACGCCTCGGCCGTCTGCACGGCGTCCTGGCCGATCATCGCGTCGATGACGAACAGCACCTCGTCCGGGTCGACGGCGGCACGGATGTCGGACGCCTGCTGCATCAGCTCCTCGTCGATGCCGAGGCGGCCGGCGGTGTCGACGACGACGACGTCGTGCAGCGTGCGGCGGGCCTCGTCGATCGCGTCGCGGGCGACCTTGACCGGGTCGCCCACGCCGTTCCCCGGCTCGGGCGCGAACACGGTGACGCCGGCCTGCTCCCCCACGACCTGCAGCTGGTTGACGGCGTTCGGCCGCTGAAGGTCGGCGGCCACGAGCATGGGGCTCTTGCCCTGCTCGCGCAGCCAGCGTCCGAGCTTGGCCGCGAGCGTGGTCTTGCCGGAGCCCTGGAGGCCGGCCAGCATGATGACCGTCGGCGGGTTCTTGGCGAACTGGATGCGCCGCGTCTCGCCACCGAGGATGCCGACGAGCTCCTCGTTGACGATCTTGATGACCTGCTGGGCCGGGTTGAGCGCCCCGCTCACCTCGGCGCTGAGTGCCCGTTCCTTGATCTTGTCGATGAACTCGCGCACCACCGAGACCGCGACATCGGCATCGAGGAGGGCGATCCGGATCTCTCGCGCCGTCTCGTCGATGTCGGCCTCGGACAGCCGGCCCTTGCCACGAAGGTTCTTGAACGCGGACTGCAGGCGGTCTTGCAAGGTGTCGAACATGGGCTGGTGAGGATCCTCGAGATGGGTGGACGGGCGTCGTTTCAAGCGTAACGGAGTCAGGTGAGGGCGGACTCGACGGCGGCGCGCATCCGCTCGGCCTCGCCGTCGCCCAGCGGCTCCCCCGATGCATCGACGACGTAGAAGACGTCACGCGCCTCGGCGCCGTACGTCGACAGGTGGGCGGACCTGATCGAGTGATCCAAGCCGGAGATGGCCCGACTCACGGTCCAGACGAGGCCGCGACGGTCGTGCGCACGCACCTCCAGCAGCGTGGCCGTCTCCGAGCGCTGGGGCAGCACGGTGACACGGGCCGGCACGTCATCGTGCGTCGGGTCGAGGGCGAGGCGGGCGTCGAGATCCACCTCGCCGGCGAGCACCGGGCGGACGCGCTCGCGCACCTTGGTGACGTCGACGTCGGGCCGGGTGACCTCCCACAACGACACGGCGGCATCACCCTCCGTGGCGCTGCGGGCCGACCTGATCTCGAGGCCGAGCAGGGCCAGCCCGCCGGCGATCCCGGCCATGACGCCGGGCCGGTCGCGCGTCACGAACGTCAGCAGCGATCCACCGCGGTGGTTCTCGACCTCGAGCACGAGGTCGTCGGGGCCGAGCGCGCCGACGTCGGGCATCGGGACGGTCGACGGCCAGCCCTCGTACGACTCCGGGCTGGAGTCGGCGGCTCCGCCGGCGAGGACCTCGTGCACCTTGGCCACCAGGCCCTCGACGAGTCCGCGACGCCATGACGACCACGCCGACGGGCCGGTCGCTCGGGCATCGGCCTGGGTGAGCGCGGCCAGCAGGTCGAGGAACGTCGCGGTCTCGACGATCTCGGCGACGTTGGCCGCCGTCGACGGATCCTCGATGTCGCGCCGCGTCGCGATGTTCGGGAGCAGCAGGTGCCAGCGCACGAGTCGGCCGACGGTCCTCGCATCGGCGTCGTCGAACCCCCAGCGCGTGGCGATGTCGACGGCCATGGCGTCGCCCACCTCGCTGTGGTCGCCGGGACGCCCCTTGCCGATGTCGTGCAGGAGGGCACCTACGGCAAGCAGGTCGGGGCGGTCGACTCCGCGGACCAGCTCGACGGCCTTCACGCAGGTCTCGATGCTGTGCCGGTCGACGGTGTAGCGGTGCACCGGCGACGACGAGCCGCGCAGACGGATGTCGGCCCACTCCGGCAGCCAGCGGTCGACCACACCGGCGTAGTCGAGCTCGTCCCATACCGGCACCAGGCCGGCGCCGGACGTCAGCAGGTCGACCATCGTCCTGGTGGCGCTTGCCGGCCACGGATCCGGCAGGTCACCGAGCGTCTCCGCGAGATGGGACGCGGTGCTCGAGCCGAGCGGCAGCTCCGCCCGCGCCGCCGCTGCGGCCGCTCGCAGGGCGACCTCGGGGTCGTCCCGCGGATCGGCGTCCCGCACGACGATGACCTCGTCATCGAGCCGCCCGACCCCCTCGGACAGCGACGTGATGGCCGGACCGGTCGTGGTGATCGTGGTGGGGCGGGACTCGAGGACATCGTCGACCCGCCGCCACGCCAGCGCGGCGAGGTGGGCCAGCCGGCGTCCGATGTTGCGAGTGCTCAGCTCGACCTCTTCGGGCTCACGACCGAGGAACCGGGCGACGTCGATCATGTGGTCGGCGTCGAGCTTCTCGAGCCGGCGGCCGGACACCTCGTGCAGCGCGTCGCGGACGTCGAGCAGCGCCGAACGCAGAGCCTCGGACTCACCGTGCGGCACGTCGACCAGCCACGTCGCCACGAGGGCCCGCAGCATCACGCCGTCGCGCAGACCGCCGCCGGACTCCTTGAGATCCGGGACGGCGGAGTGGGCCAGCCACCCGGACCGCTCGATGCGGGCCTCGCGCGACTCACGCACCTCGGCCAGCCGCCGACGCGCGTCGCGACGCCAGTCGGTCAGCACCTCCGACCGCAGGGCCAGCACGAGCCCTGCATCGCCGGCCACCGTGCGGGCGTCGAGCATCCCGGTGGCGGCGCGGTGGTCCTGCACGGCGGCCTCGCGCATCTGCAGGGTGTCGCGCACCGAGTGGTCGAGCGCGACGCCGCGGTCCCACAGCGGGTACCAGATCGCCTCCGCGACCTCTCGCACACGGTCCTCGGGAACCGACGGATCGTGCAGCAGGACGACGTCGAGATCGCTGGCGGGTGACAGCTCGGAACGGCCGTAGCCACCCACGGCGACGAGCGCGAGCCCTTGACCCGCACGAGGATCGTCGCCAGGACTCACCGTCGCGGTGAACAGCCCGCGCAGCAGCCGGTCGGCCTCGAGCGCGCGGTCGCTGCGCTGCTGCGCGAGGGTGGCAGCTGGCGCGGTCTCGTCGTCGTCGGGCAACTCGCTACAACGCGGACTCGTCGGTCTCGCCGGTGCGCACGCGCACCACCGACTCGACCGGGACGACCCACACCTTGCCGTCGCCGATCTTGCCGGTGCGGGCGGCGGACGCGATCGTGTTGACGACGGCGTCGGCATCGGCGTCGTCGACGACGACCTCGACACGGATCTTCGGCACGAGCGTCACCTCGTACTCGGCGCCCCGGTAGACCTCCGTGTGGCCCTTCTGCTGGCCGTGGCCGCTGGCCTCGGTGACGGTCATGCCGGCGATGCCGGACGCTCCCAGCGCCTCGCGGACGTCCTCCCACTTGTGCGGCTTGATGACTGCGGTCACGAGCTTCATGTCATGCTCCCGTCGAGAGTGAGGATCCGCCGCCGATGTTGTCGTACGCCGTCTCCAGGTGCTCGGCCTGGTCGATGCCGGAGACCTCGGTCTCCTCGTCGATCCGGAACCCGATGGTCCTGTCGATCAACTTACCGATGACCCACGTGACGACGAACGCGTAGACCATCACCGCGACCACCGCCACGGCCTGCTTGCCCAGCTGCGTGAGGCCGCCTCCGTAGAACAGCCCGGCCGAGCCGAACCCGAGATTGGCGACATTCCCTTCGGTCGCCAGGAAGCCGATCAGCAGCATGCCGACGACGCCACCCACGAAGTGGACGCCGACGACGTCGAGCGAGTCGTCGTACCCGAGCCGGTACTTGATGCCGATCGCCCACGCGCACACCATCCCGGCCACGAGGCCGACGACCAGCGAGCCGAGCGGTGACACCGTGCCGCAGGACGGGGTGGCTGCCACGAGCCCGGCAACGGCACCCGAGGCAGCGCCGAAGCTGGTGGCGCGCTTGTCACGGATGATCTCCACCGCCATCCATCCGAGGACGCCGGCCGTTCCCGTCCCGGTGGTGTTGATGAGCGCCAGGGCCGCCGTGCCGTTGGCCGCGAGCGCCGACCCGGCGTTGAACCCGTACCAGCCGAACCACAGCAGGCCGGCGCCGAGCAGGACCGCGGTGAGGTTGTGGGGCCGGAACGGGTCACGCTTCCAGCCGATCCTGCGCCCCACGACCAGTGCCAGGGCGAGCGCCGACATGCCCGAGTTCACCTCGACGGCCGTTCCGCCGGCGAAGTCGAAGGCGCCGAGGTCGTTGGCGATCCAGCCACCCTTCGTGGTGTCGCCGTCGAACGCGAACACCCAGTGCGCGACGGGGACGTAGACGAGCGTGACCCAGAGCGGCACGAACACCATCCAGGCCGAGAACCGGGCCCGGTCGGCGATGGCGCCGGCGACCAGGCCCACCGTGACGACGCAGAACAGCATCTGGAAGATGACGAAGATGTAGGTCGGGTGGGTGCCGGTCAACGTCTCCAGCCCGATGTTCTTGAGACCGAGCGACTCGCCGCCACCGAGGAGGCCTCCACCGACGTCGTCACCGAACGCGCCGGTGTAGCCCCAGAGGAACCACACGACCGGCATGATCGCCAGCGAGTACATCACCATCATCATGATGTTGAGGACGCTCTTGGCGCGGACCATGCCGCCGTAGAAGAACGCGAGCCCGGGGACCATGAGCAGCACGAGGGCTGTCGAGGCCAGCATCCAGGCGGTATCACCGGTGTCCATCGAACCTCCAGGTGTCGGGAGTGCGACCGGAGACTATCGGAGAAAGACCGCGATGCGCACCGGATGTTCCGGTGCGCATCGTGGGTCGAGCTGATTCAGAGTGCGGCCTCGTCGACCTCGCCGGTACGCACCCGCACCACCGAGTCGACGGGGATGACCCACACCTTGCCGTCGCCGATCTTGCCCGTCTGCGCGGCGCCGGTGATGGTCGACACCACCCCGTCGACGTCGGAGTCGTCGACGACCACTTCGAGCCGGATCTTCGGCACCAGCGACACGTCGTACTCGGCGCCGCGGTAGACCTCGGTGTGGCCCTTCTGCTGGCCGTATCCACTGGCCTCGGTGACCGTCATGCCGGCCACGCCCGACGCGGCGAGCGCCTCGCGGACGTCCTCCCACTTGTGCGGCTTGATGACTGCTGTCACGAGCTTCATCTCATGCTCCCGTCTTGATGGATGATCCGCCCGAAGCGGCGTAGTCGTACGCGGTCTCGAGGTGCTCGGCCTGGTCGATGCCGGAGACCTCGGTCTCCTCGTCGACCCGGAACCCGATGGTCACGTCGATCAGCTTGCCGATGATGTACGTCAGGACGAACGAGTAGGCGAGGACGGCGAACGCCGCGACCGCCTGCTTGCCCAGCTGGCTGGCGTCTCCGCCGTAGAACAGGCCCGCTGACGCCTTGCCGCCCGCGTTCGTCTTGGTGGCGAGGAACCCGATCAGCAGGGTGCCGACGAGGCCGCCGACCAGGTGGATGCCCACCACGTCGAGCGAGTCGTCGAGTCCGAACCTGAACTTCAGGCCGACCGCCCAGGCACAGATGGCGCCGGCCACGAGGCCGAGCGCGATCGAGCCGACCGGCGACAAGGTGCCACACGCCGGGGTGATGGCGACCAGACCGGCCACCGCGCCCGAGGCGCCGCCGAGCGAGGTGCCCTTGCCCTCCTTGACGACCTCGACGGCGAGCCAGCCGAGGATCGCCGCGGCCGTGGCGACCGCGGTGTTCACGAAGGCGAGACCGGCCAGCCCGTTGGAGCCCACGGCGGAACCGGCGTTGAAGCCGAACCAGCCGAACCACAGCAGTCCGGCACCGAGCAGCACGAACGGCAGGTTGTGCGGCCGCATCGGGTCACGCTTCCAGCCGACACGCTTGCCGAGCACCAGTGCGAGTGCGAGGCCCGCGGCTCCGGCGTTGATGTGCACCGCCGTGCCGCCGGCGAAGTCGAACGCCGCCAGCTTGGTGGCGATCCAGCCACCGTTGTCGCCGAAGTCGAACACCCAGTGCGCGACCGGGAAGTAGACGAGGGTCATCCAGATGACGACGAAGACCGACCAGGCCGCGAACTTGGCACGGTCGGCGATCGCGCCGCTGATCAGCGCGACGGTGATGATCGCGAACATCAGCTGGAAGGCGACGAACACGTACTCCGGCAGGGTGCCGTAGGCGGTGGCCGCGCTGATGTTGTCGAGTCCGAGGCGCTCGAAGCCACCGAGCCAGCGGTTGCCACCGGGGCTGAACGCGAACGAGTAGCCGTAGAGCACCCACAGCACCGGCACGATCGCCAGGGCGATGAAGCTCATCATCATCATGTTGAGCACGCTCTTGGCGCGCACCATGCCTCCGTAGAAGAACGCGAGACCTGGCGTCATGAGCAGGACCAGGGCCGAGCTGGCCAAGATCCAAGCGGTATCGCCGGTATCCATGAAACCTCCGGTAGTCGAGAGTCGAGACGCGCTGTGCTCCCAGGGCTGGGGCGCGCCGCTTCGGAGATCACACTGGTGGCAGCGGGTTTCCGTTCCGGCTCCCACGTGTTGCCGTGGCATCACGAAATCGGGCCGGATGTAAACAGCGTGTTACGTGCGGCGGTCGAGCCAGGCTCTCGGTCCAGACCAGCGCGGAGGCACCTAACCCAGCAGGGCGTCGACGAACTCCTCGGCGTCGAACGGGGCGAGGTCGTCGGCGCCCTCGCCGAGACCGACGAACTTCACCGGCACTCCGAGCTCGCGCTGGACCGCCACGACGATGCCACCCTTGGCGGTGCCGTCGAGCTTGGTGAGCACGATGCCGGTGACGTCGACGACCTCACCGAACACGCGTGCCTGGGTGAGACCGTTCTGGCCGGTCGTGGCGTCGATGACCAGCAGCACCTCGGTGACCGGTGCCTGCTTCTCCACCACGCGCTTGACCTTGCCGAGCTCGTCCATCAGCCCGGCCTTCGTGTGCAACCGGCCCGCCGTGTCGACGAGCACGACATCGGTCCCGGACGCGATCCCGCTCTGCACGGCCTCGTAGGCCACGCTGGCCGGGTCGCCGCCCTCGGCCCCGCGGACGGTGTCGACACCGACGCGTTCACCCCACGTCTGGAGCTGGTCGGCGGCAGCGGCACGGAACGTGTCGGCCGCGCCGAGCACGACGCTCTTGCCGTCGGCGACGAGCACTCGGGCCAATCGCCCGACGGTCGTGGTCTTGCCGGTGCCGTTCACCCCGACCACGAGCACCACGCCGGGCTTGCCGTCGGTGCCGGTGGCTCGCAGTGTGCGATCGAGATCGGTGCCGACGAGTGCGACGAGCTCCTCGCGGAGCGCGGCCTTCGCCCGCTCCGGGTCGTCGATGCCCTCGACCCGCACACGGGTGCGGAGCGCGTCGACCAGGTCGGTGGTCGGTCCGACGCCGACGTCGGCGGCGAGCAGCGTGTCCTCGAGCTCCTCCCACGCGGCGTCGTCGAGGTCGGCACGGCCGAGCACGGCGAGCAGGCCCTTGCCGAGCGAGCCCTGCGACCTCGCCAGCCGGGCGCGCAGGCGGACGAGGCGACCCTGGGCGGTCTCGGGACGCTCGATCGTGGTCGTGGCGGTCGAGCCGCCGTCCGTCTCGTCCTCGAGGTGCGGCTCGGGGTGCTCAGGGTGCTCGATCTCCTCCTCGGTGATCGCCTCGAGGACGTCGGGCGGCGGAAGCTCGCGGCGGCCGCGGGCGACGATGAGGGCGATGCCTCCACCGAGCACGACCACGGCGGCGGCGATGCAGATGAGCAGCAGGGTCATGGTCACGCGCCCACCCTATGCATGTCCTGTGGGGAAGAATGGACCCATGTCGTTCGACCCGCCGCCCCGGTCGGCGAGCTGGTTGCACCAGGAGGCGCGCAGCGGGTTCGAGGTCGTGTACTTCCGTCCCGTGGACCGCGGTCACCACATCGAGGGATGGACGACCGCCGTCGAGGAGGGCCACGAGTGGTGGGTCGCCTACGAGATCGACGTGGACGTCGACTGGATGACGCGCCGGGCCAGCATCACGAACCGCACCGTCGACGGCACGACGTCGACGGTGCTCGACGCGGACGAGCACGGTCGGTGGCGCGTCAACGGGATCGTCGCTCCGCACCTGAACGGTTGCCTCGACGTCGACCTGGAGTCGTCGGCCATGACGAACGCGTTCCCGGTCCATCGACTGGGCCTCGGCGTCCGTGAGACCTCGGCAGCGCCCGCCGCCTACGTGCGGGCCCTGGACCTCTCGATCGACCGACTCGAGCAGACCTACGAACGGCTGCCGGACGACGACGGCCGGCAGCGGTACGCCTACGCTGCTCCTGAGTTCGACTTCGCATGCGAGCTGACGTACGACGCGTCCGGTCTGGTGACCCGCTATCCGGGCATCGCCATGCGCACGAGTTGAGATCGTCGGCGACATTTTCCTGAATCCACAGGGTTTTCCACTGGTTGTCGAACGTCTGTTCGAGTAGAATTGGAGCATGCTCAGGGACGTCGACACCACCATCGCCACGATGCGTGACGCTGCGCGGGTGTTGCGGTCTGTGACGTCGTCGACGGGTGATGAGATCCGGGCGATCGACCGTGCCGTTGATGCCGTTGCAGGCGGCCAAGTGTGAGCGTCTGGCCGCCATGGACTCGGCCCGTGAGCATGAGGCCGACGGTGCGTCGAGCATCAGTCACGTGGGCGCGACGCGAGCTGCACCAGGACGCGAGCGTGACCCGTCAGATGGTGCGGGCCGCGGACTACGTTCCGTGACCTTCCCGTCGTTGGTGAGGCCGCCCGGTCGGGTGAGATCTCCTTCGACCATGTCAATTCCTTCACCTATGCGCTCAGGCACGTCGGCGTCAGCGAGACCCAGCTGATCGAGGAGCCGCTGCTGGAGGTCGCGAAGCACGCTCTCACCGAGTGAGTTCCATGCGAAGGTGCGGCAGGTCCGTGACGTCGCCCATCCCGACGACCTGGACCGCGCGTGGCTGAAGGGCATGGACAAGCGTGACCTCCGCTTCGCGAAGACCACCGAGGGCTGGCACCTGACCGGGTTCCTGGACATCGAGACCGGCGCGAAGCTGAACACGATCCTGAGGAACCTGTCGGTGCCGCGTGACGCGAACGACGACCGGTCACCGTCGCAGCGACGGATGGATGCCCTGGACGAGATCTGCACGAGCGTGTTGGAGCACGGGCTGCCGGCCGACAACGGCATCCGCCCGCACATCAACGTCACCGTCGACGCCGAGACGCTCGAAGCGATGGCCGAGCAGGAAGCCCGCCGCACGCTCGACCTCGACCTGAAGCCCGCCATCCTCGACGGGTTCGGACCGATCGGACCCGGGCTGCTGGCCCATCTGCTGTGCGGCGCCGACCTGACACCGTTCCTCATCACGCACCGTTGGCAAGAACGTCGATGTCCTCGATGTCGGCCGCACCCAGCGACTCGCCACCCCACGACAATCCAAGGCCATCGCGCTGAGACAAGACGGAATCTGCGCAGCACCCGCCTGCCGACACCCGATCAGCCACAACCACCACCTGACCTGGTGGTCCCACGGCGGACGAACCGACCTCGACAACCTCATCGGCCTCTGCCGCAAGTGCCACACCCTCATCCACACCGGACGACTCGAGCTTGCCCGCGGATCACCCACCCACGCTCGAGCGGCTTGAACGTCAGGTGAGGGGTTCGAGCACCGTGCGGATGACATCGGGGATGGGCGTGACCGCGCGGTCCGATCCGGACACGTACACGTGCACGAAGCGACCGACGGCGGCCGGCTCCTCGCTGTCGCCCTGGAACAGCCCGATCTCGTAGACGACGCTCGACGTGCCGAGCTTGGTGACCTTGAGTCCAGCGTCGACGTCGCCGGGGAACCGCAGCTCCCGCAGGAACTGGCAGCTCGTCTCGGCGACGATGCCGTAGGCGGCGAGCTGGCGGATGTCGACGCCCGTGGTGTCGATCAGGTAGCCGTTCACGGCGGTGTCGAAGAAGGAGTAGTAGACGACGTTGTTGACGTGCCCGTAGACGTCCTCGTCCTCCCAGCGGGTGGAGATCGTGCGGATCGCCGGGTAGTCGCCTCGCGCCACTACGCGCTCTCCTCCTCGCGGAGTCGCTGGCTGATGACCGCCGATACGCCGTCGCCGCGCATCGAGACGCCGTACAGGGCGTCGGCGACCTCCATCGTTCGCTTCTGGTGCGTGATGACGACGAGCTGGGAGTTGTCGCGCAGCTCCTCGTAGATCTCCAGGAGGCGGCCGAGGTTGGTGTCGTCGAGCGCCGCCTCGACCTCGTCGAGGATGTAGAACGGGCTGGGTCGCGCCTTGAACAGCGCCACGAGGAACGTGACCGCCACGAGGGCGCGTTCGCCGCCGGAGAGCAGCGACAGCCGCTTGACCTTCTTGCCGGGTGGGCGAGCCTCGACGTCGATGCCGGTGGTGAGCATGTTCTGCGGGTCGGTGAGGATCAGCCGGCCCTCGCCGCCCGGGAACAGGCGGCCGAAGACGGCCTCGAACTCGGCGGCGACGTCGTACCAGGCCTCGGTGAAGACCTGCTCGACCTTGGCGTCGACGTCGTCGACGATGTCGAGGAGGTCCTGGCGGGTCTTGCGGAGGTCGTCGAGCTGCTCCGACAGGAACTGGTGCCGCTCCTCCAGCGCCGTGAACTCCTCGAGCGCAAGCGGGTTGACCTTGCCGAGCATCGCCATCGACCGCTCGGCGGCGCGCAGTCGCTTGGTCTGCTCGGCGCGGTCGTACGGCACCGGCTCGGGTGCGACCGCTTCGTCGTCGGACGCCTTCACGGTGTCGTCGTCGCCATCCGCCTCGCTGAACACCGGCGGCACGAGCTGGTCGGGCCCGTACTCGGTGACGAGAGCGTCGATCTCGAGTCCGAGCTCTTCGAGCGACCGGGCCTCCAGCGACTCGAGCCGCAGGCGCAGCTCGGCGCGGGCCATCTCGTCCTTGTGCACGGAGTCGGTGAGCCCGTCGAGCTCGGCGCCGAGATCGCGCAGGCGGGTGCGGATGTCTCGCAACGACTCCTCGCGCCCCGTGCGGGCCTTCTCGATGTCGGCTCGCCGCACGGCCGCCTGCTCGATCGACGTCTCGAGGCGGGCCAGCACGACGTCGCCGACGGCGATGACGGCGCGGGCGGCCTCGGACTCACGGATCTGGCGCTCCCGGCGCTCACGGGCCTGGATGCGCGCCTCGCGCTCGTTCTCGGCGGACTCGAGCAACGCCGTGACCTGGCCCTCGAGTGCACGGGCCCGCTCCTCGTTGGTGCGAAGGGCGAGGCGCGCCTCGGTCTCGACACGTCGGGCGTCCGATGCCTGCTCCGAGAGCGCTTCGAGATCGGTGGTGTCGGGCTCTTCCTCTGGGGCGGACTCGGCGCGTTCGAGTCGTTCCTCGAGCTCGGCCAGGCCGGACAGGTCGCGCTCGCGAGCCTCTTCGGCGGCGGTGATCGCCGCGGCCAGGCGTTCCGACTCGCCCCTGGCGGCGCGGGCCGTGGAGCCGAGGTGGCCGAGCTGCTCGGCGACCGCGGCCATCTCGGCATCGGACTCGTGCAGCCGCCCGAGTGCGGCGTCGACCCGTTCCTGCGCCTCGGCGCGTTCGGTCTCGGCTGTCTGCTGCTCGAAGCGCAGTGACTCGACGGCGTGGGCGGCGGCGGCGAGATCGCTCTCGGCCTGGTCGATCGCGGCCTTGACCTCGATCAGGCTGGACGTCGATGCCGAGCCGCCGGCCGCGAAGTGGGATCCCAGCACGTCCCCGTCGCGGGTGACCGCGGTGACGTCGGACGCCTGCGCGACGAGCACCTTGGCGCGGTCGAGGTCGTCGACGACGGCGACCTTGAAGAGCAGCCGCCTCAGGGCACGCTGCAGGGACGGCGGCCCGTCGACGACGTCGATGGCATAGGTCGCGAAGTCGGGCAGGCCCGGCCACGCGGCGTCGTCGACCTCGTCGCCCTGGCCGGCGGAGTCGAGGAGCATCCCGGCGCGGCCGAGGTCCTCGGACTTGAGCATCTCCATGGCCGAGACGGCGGTGTCGAGGTGGTCGACGGCGACCGCGTCGGCGGCCGACCCGAGCGCGGCCGAGATCGAGGTCTCGTAGCCGGCCCGCACGTTCATGAGTGCGGCGACCGAGCCGAGCAGTCCGCTGATCTCGTCGGTGGCGGCCAGCAGGGCTCCGGCGCCGTCCTTGCGGGCCAGGCCGAGCTCGAGTGCCTCCTTGCGAGCCGACAGCCCGGACTGGTGGCGCTCGGCCGTGTGGATGTCGCGACCCAGGCGTGCGAGACGATCGTCGATCGCCCCGAGTGCCGACTCGGCGGCCTCCAGCTCGGCGTCGAGGCCGGACTCGCCGGCATTGAGCCCGGCGATCTCGTTCTCCTGGACGGTGAAGGTGTGATGAGCCTCGGACGCGCGCTGGTCGGCCTCATCGCGGGCCGCGGTGAGTCGACCGATCTCGTCGCCGGCGGCGGCGGCCCGGCTCTTCATGGCGTTGACCTGACCGTGCAGCCGGGCCAAGCCCTCACGCTGGTCGGCCGCGGCGCGCAGCAGGCCGGCGATGCGGCGTTCCTCGGTGGTGTAGGCGGCCTCGGCCTCGTCACGCAGGGCGACGGTCTGCTCGAGCCCGGCGGTCGCCTCGGCGACCGAGGCGGCCATCCGCTCGAGCTGCTCCCGGACGCGCCGTGCTTCGGCCTCGAGCTCCTCGGGGTCGCGGCCGAGCCGTTGCTGGTCGTCGGCCTCGACGGCGGCCAGCCGCACCCGCTCGGTGGCCAGGCCCGCGGTGCCGCGCAGTCGCTCGCGCAGGCCGGACAGGCCGTACCAGGTCTCCTGGGCGGCGGCGAGGCGCGGCGAGTCTGTGCGCAGGGCGTCCTCGAGCTGGGTCTCGGTCGTCTGCGCCTCCGCCTTCGCCTTCTCGACCGCGGCGCGCTTCTCCTTGAGCGCGGTCTCGTCGGCGAGCTCCTCGTCGATGACCGACCGCGCGGCCACGACGTCGTCGGCGAGCAGTCGAGCCCGAGCATCACGCGCGTCGGCCTGGATGACCGAGGCCCGGCGAGCGACCTCGGCCTGCCGGCCGAGTGGCTTCAGCTGACGCCGCAGCTCGTTGAGGACGTCCTGCAGGCGGGTGAGGTTGCCCTGGGTGGCATCCAGCTTGCGGAGCGCCTTCTCCTTGCGCTTGCGGTGCTTGAGGACGCCGGCCGCCTCCTCGATGAAGCCGCGGCGCTCCTCCGGCGTCGCCCGCAGCACCGAGTCGAGCTGGCCCTGGCCGACGATCACGTGCATCTCGCGCCCGATGCCGGAGTCGCTGAGGAGATCCTGGACGTCGAGCAGCCGGCACGGCGTGCCGTTGATGGCGTACTCCGAGCCCCCGTTGCGGAACATCGTGCGCGAGATCGTGACCTCGCTGTACTCGATCGGCAGCGCGCCGTCGGAGTTGTCGATCGTGAGCACGACCTCCGCGCGGCCGAGCGGCGGCCGGCCGGCCGTTCCCGCGAAGATGACGTCCTCCATCTTGCCGCCGCGCAGGGACTTGGCTCCCTGTTCGCCCATCACCCACGCGAGGGCGTCGACGACGTTGGACTTCCCCGACCCGTTCGGCCCCACGACACACGTGATGCCCGGCTCGAACTGGAGAGTGGTGGAGGACGCGAACGACTTGAACCCACGAAGCGTGAGGCTCTTGAGGTACACCGACAACTCCTCGGCACGTGTCCAATTTCGGGCGGAATTCTGGGCCGTTCAGGGCGAGGCGGCAGCGACGCCTGAAGCCACCCTAGAGGACGGTGACGGTGATCCCGGGGATGCCACGGTCACGGGTGCAACGAGCGTCGCACCCGCGTGGGCGAGCAGGTCTGGGTCAGCGAGAGAGGGGTTCGAGGAGGCTGTCGGCCGTGACGTGGTCGACGCGCTCGGCGAGGGTCTTCAGGAGACCGTCGTTCTCGATCTTCAGGCGCAGCACCGTCGACTCGAGGTCGGCGATGCGCTGACGCAGACGGGCCGTCTCACGGAGCTGATCGGAGGTGGGACCACCGACGTAACCGATGAGGGCCTTGGCCATGGATATCCTCCGAAAAATATGGGGAATGCAGTGACGACTGCGTCTCCCAGTGTCCCACCGGCGACCTTGTCGGGTCAACCACGATCGTCGGTCAAAAGAGTGAATCGCCGGCCGCCACGGTGCTGTCGACGGCCTCCGTGGAGACCGTGTCGGCGGCCGTGTCCATGATGACGACCGGCACGACGGGCGAGCGCCCGCCGGCCTCGACCGCCGCAGGGTCCCAGCGCACGACGGGATCGCCGACCGCGACCTCGTCGCCCTCGGCTGCCACCAGCTCGAAACCCTCGCCGTCCAGCTGCACGGTGTCGATGCCGAGGTGAACGAGAACGCCCTGGCCCTCCGCGGTGAGCACCACGAAAGCGTGGGGATGCAGCTTGAGGAGACGGCCGGCGACCGGTGAGACGGCCGTGCCGGGAACGCGGTCAGGATCGATCGCGACGCCGGATCCGACGATCTGCTGGGCGAACACCGGGTCCGGCACGTCGGCCAGGCCCATGACGCGGCCAGAGACCGGTGCGACCACGTGGAGGGCGTCGGTCACTCCATGTCCTCGATGTCACTGGCGAGCGTGTCGGCCTCGGGACCGACGACGACCTGCACGACGTTGCCCGACACCACGACGCCGTAGGCCCCGGCGGCCTTGAGCGCTGCCTGGTCGACCAGCGAGGGATCCTCGACCTCGGTGCGGAGGCGGGTGATGCAGGGCTCGACCTCGACGATGTTGTCGAGTCCGCCGAGCCCGTCCACGATCTGCTGTGCCTTGTCCGGCTTGCTCATGCTTCCTCCTGGGTGCTGACGTCCGTGCGGGTGACCTTGGATAGTCCGGCTGGTTCGTCCGGGTCGAGGCCCAGACGTCGCGCCAGTCGCTCGATGACGACCTGCATCGGCACGACCGCCACGAGCGGGGCAAGGCGTTCGGTGACGGCGAGCGGCCCGGTCGCGAGGTCGCACGCCTCCGACAGCTCGGGCGAGCCGCCCACCGCCACGGTGGTGGCCCCGCGAGTCCGCAGGTCGTCGGCCAGCTCGATCATCGCGTCGTGGAGGGGGCCGTCCGCGGCACCGACGAGCACGGCGGTCACCCCTTCCTGCACGGCAGAGATGGGACCGTGGCGGAGGTCGGCGTACGAGTAGCCCCGCACCGGGCGGGCGCAGGTCTCCTCGAGCTTGAGCGCGATCTCCAGCGCCGTGCCCATCAGCAGGCCGCGGCCGGTGACGACGGTCAGTCCGTCGGCCAGCTGCGCGACGACCGGTTCGAGTCGATCGGCGTCGGCGAGCACCGCCTCGACCTGACCGGGCACGTCGGCGAGTGCGACGTCGAGCGCCGTGTCGTCGGGCCCGAGCGCGGTCCCGAGCACCGTCATGGCAGCGACCTGGGTCAGGTAGCTCTTGGTGGCGGGCACCGCGAGCTCGGTGCCGGCGACGGTCGTGAGGGCGAGGTCGGAGGACGTCGCGAGGTCGGAGGACTCGTCGTTGCTGACCGCGACCGTGACGGCGCCGCAGTCACGCGCCCAGGCGAGCGTCTCGACGATCTCGCGGGTGCGGCCCGACTGGGAGACGGCCACGACGACCGCGTCGGACAGGTCGAGGTGGCTTCGGTAGTGGGTGGCCACGCTCGGGGAGACCAGCCCGGCCGGGATTCCGGCGTGGGTCTCGAGGAGGTACCGGCCGTAGATCGCGGCGTTGTCGCTCGAGCCGCGGGCGGCGAACAGGACGTGCCGGCGTCCGGCGAGCCGCTCGCGGATCTCGCCGCGACGCGGGAGCAGGGCGTCGAACGTCGCACGCAGGGCGTCCGGCTGCTCGGCGATCTCCTGCGACATCCTTGTCGTGGCCTCGACGGTCACAGGGCCATCTCCTCACGGGCGTCGTCCGCCGTCCAGACCAGCTCGCCGCCCAGCCACGTGGCCTTGGCCCGGAGGTCGTCCTCTCCGAGCAGGACGAGGTCGGCGAGCGTTCCCGGCTCCAGCCGGCCACGGTCGGAGCAACCGAGCGCATCGGCAGGGGTACGGGTGGCGGCGCGCACGACGTCGACGAGGTCGACACCAGCGGCCAGGGCGTGCCCGAGGCACGCATCCAGCGGGACGTCGGCACCGGCGATCGTGCCGTCGGACCGCAGCGGCGGCCGGCCGGGGGCGACGACGATCTCCTGCCCGCCCAGCACCGAGATGCCCGGCGGCATGCCGAGCGCCGCCACGGCGTCGGTGACGAGCATGACGCGCTTCGGAGCGGCCGAGAACGCCAGCCGGATCGCGGTGGGCTCGACGTGGTAGCCGTCGGAGATGAGGCCGAGCGTGAGGCGCGGGTCCGTGAGGGCCGCGCCGACGACGCCGGGATCGCGGTGGTGCAGCGGACGCTGCGCGTTGTAGAGGTGGGTGACCATCGAGGCGCCTGCGTCGGCCGCGGCCCGCACGGCGGTGTCGTCGGCGTCGCTGTGCCCGATCGAGACCCGGATTCCTGAGGCGATGAGGTCGACAATGGCCTGGACCGCACCGTCGCGCTCCGGCGCGAGCGTGACATACGAGATCTTGTCGGCCATCGCGAGAAGCGGCGCCAGCGCCTCCGGCGTCGGGTCGATCAGGTATTCCTCACGATGCGCGCCACGTCGCCGCGGTGACAGGAACGGTCCCTCGACATGAGCGTGCAGCAGCCGGGTGGCGTGCCCCGTGGCGTTGCTCGCGACGCGGGCCTGGTCGTAGCGCCACACCTGCGCAACGAGCTCCTCGACGGGGGACGTGATGAACGTCGGCACCATCGTCGTGACCCCGGTCGACAGCATCAGCTCGGCCGTGCGGCGGACCTCGGCCGTGCCCGCCTCGGCGAAGTCGACCGCGAACGCTCCGTTGATCTGGGCGTCGACGAGTCCTGGTGCGAGCAGGCCGTCGAGCGCGACGTCGGCGGGCCGTGGTGGGGCGCCGCGACCCGCGCCGGCGATCCGGCCGTCACGGATCTGCACCCAGCCCGGGCCGGTGCCGTCGTCCGGGAGGCCGACGACTCGCGGGGCCCGAATGACGGTGCTGCTGACGGTCTCGCTCATGGGCCCACCTCCTGGGTCTCAGGGTTGACACGGCCGGAACGGCGGTGCATCCTCACTGGTACGTACCGGAGCGTACCAGCGCTCCGAACACATTGCACCTGGCGTTTCCGCGGAGAGGATCAGATGCTGGTCGACGGCCCCGTCCCGAAGCACGTGCAGCTGCGCCAGGCGCTGCTCACGGCGATCGACGGTGAGCTCTCCCCTGGCGCGATGATCCCGTCCGAGCGCGACCTCATGGCCCACCACGGAGTCAGCCGGGCAACGGTGCGCGCAGCCATCGCCGGCCTGGTCTCCGACGGTCGACTGGCGAAGGTCCCCGGCAAGGGCACCGTCGTCACGCGTCCCCGCGTCGAGAGCCAGCTGCACCTCGCGTCGTTCACCCAGGACATGCGCCGCCGTGGGCACCGGCCCACCACGCGGCTGCTGTCCTGCGTCGCCGAGTCCGCTGACGAGACCGTGGCCAAGGCGCTCGACCTCCCGGCCGACGCCTCCGTCTGGAGGATCGAGCGCCTTCGCCTCGCCGACGACGAGCCCATGGCGCTCGAGACGAGCTGGTACCCGGAGTCCCTCTTCCCGCGCCTGGACGCCGAAGACCTCGAGTCGTCGCTCTACGCGACTCTCGAGAGCGGCTACGGCGTCGTCATCACCGGCGCCGAGCAGACCGTCTGGACGGAGCGGGCCGACCGTGCACACGCCCGGCTCCTCGACACGCCCGCCGGTGCACCCCTGTTCGTGTTCGACCGCGTCGCCTCCTCGACGGAGCGACCGGTCGAGCGCACCGTGAGCCGCTATCGCGGTGATCGGTACCAGTTGTCGATGAGCCTGCACCGCGGGCCGTCGTCGCAGTGAGACACCACCCACCACAAGGGAGAACACGATGACCACGACCGCATCGACCGGACGCGGAGGCCTGCCGGGCCTCGCGACGGTCCAGAAGTTCGGCCGCAGCCTGATGCTGCCGATCGCGGCACTGCCCGCTGCAGCGCTGTTGCTGAGGCTCGGCCAAGCCGATCTGCTCGGGGCCGACGGCCTCGGGTGGGAGAAGGTGGCCGCCGTCGTCGGCGCCGCGGGAGGCGCCCTGTTCGACAGCCTGCCGCTGCTGTTCGCCGTCGGCGTCGCGATCGGCATGGCCAAGAAGGCGGACGGGTCCACGGCGCTGGCCGCGGTCGTCGGCTACCTCGTGTTCAAGAACGTCGGCGACGCCATGAGCCCGTTCGTCCTGGACCCGCCGGCGAAGGGACAAGAGCAGGCGCTCATCAACTACGGCGTCCTCGGCGGCATCGTCATGGGCATCACCGCCGGCCTGTTGTGGCAGCGGTACTACCGCATCAAGCTGCCCGACTACCTGGCGTTCTTCGGCGGTCGCCGCTTCGTGCCGATGATCACCGCTGTCGCAGCGATCGTCCTCGCCGTGCTGATGGGTCTCGTGTACCCGGCGTTCGACTCCGGCCTGACGAACCTGTCGGACTGGGTCGCCGAGAACAGCGTCATCGGCGGGTTCGTGTACGGAACGGCCAACCGGCTGCTGATCCCGCTCGGCCTGCACCACATCCTCAACTCCGGGCCGTGGTTCCTGTTCGGCGACTTCACGAACGCGGCCGGCACCACTGTCACCGGCGACATCCCGCGGTTCCTCGCGGGCGACCCGACGGCTGGCCACTTCATGACCGGGTTCTTCCCGATCATGATGTTCGCCCTGCCCGCCGCGGCGCTCGCCATCTGGCACGAGGCGCGTCCGGCCCAGAAGAAGGCCGTCGGCGGCATCATGATCGGCGCCGCCCTGACGAGCTTCCTGACCGGCGTCACCGAGCCGCTCGAGTTCTCGTTCATGTTCGTCGCGTTCCCGTTGTACGTCCTGCACGCGTTGCTGACGGGCACGTCGATCGCGCTGACGAACGCGCTCGACATCCACGACGGGTTCGGGTTCTCGGCCGGGTTGTTCGACTTCCTCCTGAACTGGAACATCGCCACGAAGCCGGGGCTGCTGATCGTGATCGGGCTGATCTACGCGGTGGTCTACTACTTCCTGTTCCGGGCCGTCATCCGCTGGTGGAACCTCAAGACACCGGGCCGTGAGGACGAGGACGACGAGAACAACGCGATGACCATGCTGATCGACCAGGACATGGGGCCCCGCAAGGGTGCGGACGCCTCACCGTCGACCGGTTCGGCCACGACGGGGGGCGAGCCCTCGTCGGGCTGACGGGCTCAGGGCGCGGGTAGGGTCGAACAGGTGACGTCAGACCTGTTCGCCCCGCCCGATGCGCCGTGGCGGCGCGTCTCTCCCGCCCTCACCAAAGTCCGCCGCATCCTGGCCATCCCGCCCTTCGTGCTGGTCGCCGTCGTGACCGCTGCACTGGCCGCCACACAGGTCGGACCCGGGTGGTTGACCCTGCTGTTCGCCGTCCTCGCGATCGCCGCCGTCTCCGCAGCTGCGTGGACGTGGCGGTGGGCTCCGCGCAACACCGCGAGCTGGGGCTACGCCGAGGACGAGGAGGACCTCCTCGTCACCGGTGGGGTCATGTTCCGCCGCCTCGTCGCGGTTCCCTACGGGCGCATGCAGTTCGTGGACGTGCAGGCCGGTCCGATCGACCGCGCGTTCGGCATCGCGAGCGTCACCCTGCACACCGCCAGCACCGAGACCGCCGCCACCATCCCCGGGCTGCCTGCGGACGAGGCCACGCGTCTTCGCAACCGCCTCACCGAGCTCGGGGAGTCGCACGGTGCCGGACTCTGAACCAGACGCGGGCACCGTGCCACCACCGGTGGCCGCGCGCGAGGCGATCGGCAGCCGCACGCATCCACTGACCGGGCTCGTCCAGGGCGTCCTGTGGGCGGGCGCGGCGATGTTCGCGCTGCTGGGCCAGCTGGCGGCCGGCGGAGACGGTGAGGGCCTCCCGATCTGGGTCGACGTGCTCATGCGCGTGGGCGGCGGCCTCGTGGTCGGCGTCACCTTCGGATTCCTGACCTGGTGGTTCACGCGCTACCTCATCGACGGCACCGAGCTGCGCATCACCAGCGGCATCCTGCAGAAGTCGTCGCGACGCATCCCGTACGAGCGCATCCAGAGTGTCGACATCGCGGAGCCGTTCCTCGCCCGGATCATCGGACTGGCCGAGCTGCGGATCGAGATGGCCGGCGGCAAGAGCTCCCGCACCTCGCTGCGCTACCTCCCGCTCGAGGACGCCAGGCGGCTCCGGCGCCTCCTGCTCGGACGGGCTCACGGACGCGCCGCGGACGAGCTGGACGCCGAGACCGCCGAGCCCGAGCTCGAGCTGATCGCGCACGTGTCACCGGGCCGCGTGGTGCTGGGCACCGTCCTCTCCCTCGACTTCCTGGGTGCCTTGGTCGGCCTCGCGGCCGTCCTCGTGGCGGCAATCTGGTTCGACCAGGTGATCGCCTTCCTCGGCGGCATCATCCCGCTGCTCACCTGGCTGGGACAGATCGTCAGCAAGCGCGTCCTGGCGCAGTGGGACTTCACCCTCACCCGCAGCGACACCGGTCTCCGCATCGAGCGTGGCATGCTCTCGCGCACGTCACAGAGCATCCCCTTCGCGCGGGTCCAGGGTGTCGCGCTGGAGGAACCGTACGTGTGGCGCCGGCTCGGCTGGCAACGCCTGGAGGTCGACGTCGCCGGGTACGCCTCCCAAGGAAGCAGCGACTCCTCCGACAGCAGCTCGACCCTCCTGCCGATCGCCGATCCGGAGCTCGCGGCCGCCGTGCTCGACGAGCTGGTGCCCGGTGCCCAGTCGGCTCCCGCCGAGCGGGTGCTCGTTCCGCGGCGGTCGTGGCCGTTCGCGCCGATCGGCTGGCGGTACCGCTGGGTGGCCGCGGACGACGTCGCCTTCGTGGCACGGTCGGGCTGGCTCGAGCGCACGACCGACGTCGTCCCACATGCCCGTACGCAGTCGGTCGAGCTGCGACAGGGACCGTGGCAACGGCGGCTCGGTGTGGCGACCGTCGAGATCCACACGCCCAAGGGCCCCGTCGACGCCGACGGCCCGCACCTCGATGCGGCCGACGCCCATCGAGTGGCCTTCGCCCAGCTCGCCCGGGCCCGACAGGCCAGGGCGCCACGCCCCGCCTAGGTCGCAGGCCGTCAGCCGCCGCTGGTGGCGTCCTCGGCGCCCGCGGCGAGTGGTGCCGTCAGCTCCCGTGACCGCAGCCAGCCATCAGGGAGCACGACCTTCCGCGGGGTGCCCTGCCGGCCGCGAGGCACGCCCAGCTGGTCGACCGGGTACGGCTCGGACGGATCGAGCAGGGCGAGCAGGTCGTCGAGCGCCGCGTACGAGGAGACCGTGCCGAGCCGCTCGCGAACGACAGAACCGGCCGCGAAGCCCTTGAGGTACCAGGCCACGTGCTTGCGGAACTCGATGCAGCCGCGCTCCTCGCCGAGGTGCTCACCGAGCAGCTCGGCGTGGCGGCGCATCACGGCAGCCACGTCGCCGAGCGTCGGCAGGCCCTGGACGGTCTCGCCGGCGAATGCCGCCGCGAGGTCGCGGAACAACCAGGGGCGGCCGAGGCAGCCGCGGCCGACGATGACGCCGTCGCAGCCGGTCTGCTCCATCATCTCAAGCGCGTCGGCGGCCTCCCAGATGTCGCCGTTGCCCAGCACGGGGATGTCGACGGCGTCCTTCAGCTTGGCGATGGCGTCCCAGTCGGCGCGACCGGAGTAGTGCTGCGCGGCGGTGCGTCCGTGCAGGCCGATGGCCGCACAGCCGGCGTCCTGCGCCATGCGGCCGGCGTCGAGGTAGGTGAGGTGCTCGTCGTCGATGCCCTTGCGGGTCTTCATGGTGACCGGGACGCCGTAGGGCTCAGCGGCACGTACGGCAGACGTGAGGATCTCGCCGAGCAGCGTCGACTTCCACGGCAGGGCCGCTCCCCCGCCCTTGCGGGTCACCTTGGGCACCGGGCAGCCGAAGTTGAGGTCGACGTGGCCGACTCCGTGCTCCGCGCACAGGATCTCGACGGCCTTGCCGATGTAGACGGGGTCGATGCCGTACAGCTGGACCGAGCGCACGGCTTCGTTGTCGGCGAACGTCAGCATCTGCAGGCTCGTGCGGTCACCCTCGACCAGACCGCGCGACGTGATCATCTCGCAGACATACAGGCCGGCACCCTGCTCTGCGCAGAGCTGACGGAACGCGACGTTCGTGACACCTGCCATCGGCGCGAGCACGACCGGAACTGCGACCTCGAGGTCGTTCAGTCGTAGCGTGCTCGGCAAGGCGGACATCCCGCCATTCTCCCTTGCGTCGCCGTCTCGGGGAAATCGCCTCGCTGCGAGGATGGGCGGATGGGACAGCGCCTGGAGATTCTCGAGCGTGAACGCCAGGAGACGCTCCAGCGCCTGGCCACCCTGACCGACGACTTCGCCGAGGTCGTGGCGGCATCGCGGGACAGCAACGCCGACGACGAGCACGATCCCGAGGGTGCGACGATCGCGTTCGAGCGGTCACAGCTCGACGCGCTCGTGAGCCAGGCTCGCGGCCACCTGGCCGAGATCGACGCCGCGATCACCCGCCTCGACGTCGGGACGTACGGCGTGTGCGAGCGCTGCGGTCAGCCGATCGGCGTCGCGCGCCTCCGGGCCAGGCCGGTGGCACGCACGTGCATCACCTGCGCGTCGGCCAGCTGACCTAGCGGTAGTCGCGGTGGTGGTTGTCGGCCTTCGACTCGCCCGGCTCCCAGGTGGCGATCCACGGGCCCGTGCCCTCGGACGCGTCGATGACGCCCTCCTCGAGCCAGGTGTAGCTGCCCTCGAGCACGCGGTCGGTGAGGACGCGATCGACGTCGTCGGAGTTGGTCCAGAGCCGGTCGAATGCCTCCTCGATCCTGAGGCGCGACTGCACGCAGAATGCCTCGGCCAGCTCGAAGGCGGCCTTGCCGCGCTCCGGGTCCTCCTTGCTGATCATCACCGCACGCGAGCAGGAGGCGGCCATGGCGAACAGCTCCGCGCCGATGTCGACGATGCGTCCGAGGAACGCCTGCTTGTACTCCATCTTGGCCTGCCAGCGACCCATCGCGTAGAACGTCTGGCGCGCGAGCTTGCGCGAACGACGCTCGATGTAGCGCAGGTGCCTCGCGAGCGAGTCGAACTCGGCGTAGGTGCCCGGCGCCGTGCCCTTGCCCGCCACCAGCTTGGGCAGCCACTTCGCGTAGAACCCGCTTGCGCCCATCGCGGCCTTGGCCTTGGCTCCCGCCTTCGCGTCCACGTCGGCCAGCGCGCCGGCCGCCTTCAGGTGGGCGTCCACGGCCTCGCGGGCGATGATCAGGTGCATGATCTCGGTGGAGCCCTCGAAGATCCGGTTGATGCGCATGTCACGCAGCAGCTGCTCGGCACCCACGGCGCGCTCGCCGCGGGCGGCCAGGGAGTCGGCCGTCTCGTAGCCACGGCCGCCGCGGATCTGGATGAGCTCGTCGGCGATCGTGCAGGCCATCTCGCTCGACCAGAGCTTGGCCAGCGCGGCCTCGATGCGGATGTCCTTCGAGCCGGCGTCGGACAGCTCGGCCGACAGCTCGAAGACCGCCTCCAGCGCGAACGTGGTGGCGGCCAGGAACGCGATCTTGGTGCCGACCGCCTCGTGCTTGCCCACCGGACGTCCCCACTGGACGCGCTCGGCCGACCACTCGCGGGCGATCTTGAGCGACCACTTGCCGGCGCCGGCGCACATCGCCGGGATCGACAGTCGCCCGGTGTTGAGGGTCGTGAGGGCGATCTTGAGCCCCTCACCCTCTTGACCCAGCCGGTTCTCGACCGGAACCCGGACGTCGTGGAACCGGGTGACGCCGTTCTCGATGCCCTTCAACCCCATGAACACGTTGCGGTTCTCGACCGTGACGCCTGGTGCCGAGGTCTCGACGACGAAGGCCGAGATGCCGCCACGACCGCCCTCGTGCTTCGGCACCTTGGCCATCACGACGACCAGCTCGGCGATGACGCCGTTGGTCGTCCAGAGCTTGACCCCGTCGAGGATGTACTCCTTGCCGTCGTCGCTGAGCTTGGCGATGCAGCCCATGCGGGCCGGGTCGGAGCCGACGTCGGGTTCGGTGAGCAGGAACGCCGTGACCGCGCCGTCGGCGCAGCGGGTGAGGTACTCCTGCTTCTGCTCGTCGGTGCCGAACATCTTGACCGGCTCGGGCACACCGATGGAGTTGTGCGCGGACACGAGCGCGCCGATCGACGGGTGCACCGATCCGACCAGCATCAGTGCACGGCCGTAGTGGAGCATCGACAGGCCGAGGCCCCCGTACTGCTTGGGGATCTTCATGCCGAAGACGCCGAGGTCGCTGAGGCCCTTGACGTACTCGTCGGGAATCTTCGACTCGCGCTCGATGAGCCGGCCGTCGAGGCTGCGGCAGAACTCCTCCAGCTTGGAGATGAACTCGTCGCCCTCGGCAACGGCCGCGCCTTCACCGCGCGGGTGCGGGTGGATCAGCGGCAGGTCGAACTTCCCGAGGTAGAGCTCCTTCGCGAAGCTGGGGCGCGTGTACTCGATGTCGCGGGCGGCCTCGGCGGTCTCGCGGGCCTCACGCTCGCTGACTTCGATGCGATCCGACGGCTGGTGCTCAGACTGGGGGCGGATGTCGGTGCTCACGACTGGTTACCTCTCAGTAGGTGTAGGTCCATCGTGACCCCGGACGGCCAGAATGCAAACCCCGGGTCGACATCGAGGCTGCCACGGGCAGCCGGGGCCGAGCGTCTGGATGATCAGGGCTTCCAGTGGATGGCGTCCGCTTCCCGGCCCACCTGCAGGTCGATCGTGCGCAACTTCTCGCGCCTGGGCAGCAGGAACACGAGGCAGAGGTCGGCCTTCGAACCCTTGAGAAAGCTCTCGGGGAGCGCCGGCTCGGGGCACGGCTTGAAGGTGCCGACCAGCTCGTTGGGCGGGAAGACCGTGTTCGACTTCGTGTGCGCCAGGATCGGGATGGCCACCCCGCCGAGCCCGCTCGGGCCCTCGTTGACCACGTTGAGCCGCACGTAATAGGGCGTGGCCTTCTTCAGCTTGTCGTCGAGGGAGAAGAACGCGAAGTCCTTCTTGATGTCGCCCTTGGTCACCTCGTTCACCGCCACGGTGATGGCACTCGCGGCGCCTCCGCCCACGCGGTAGACGACGCTCGCGGCCGTGCCGAGGCGATGCGTGGATCCGGACTTGGCGATCGTCACACCCGCCGGGACGGCGAAGCCCTTCGGCACGTCGGTCCTGGCCTTCGGCTTGGCGTCATCGCCTGACGAGCAGGCAGCCAGCACCAGCAGGAGGGAGGTGGCGAGACCCATCGCCGCGGACCACTTCGAGGCCTTCACGGCCCGATTGTCGCGTACCGCCGGCTCAGCAGCCCGGCAGCCGCGCCGAGAGCCAGTCGCGCACCTGGGTGAGCGCGACCCGCTCCTGCGTCATCGAGTCGCGGTCGCGGATCGTGACGGCCTGGTCGTCGAGCGTGTCGAAGTCGACCGTGATGCAGAACGGCGTGCCGATCTCGTCCTGGCGGCGGTATCTGCGGCCGATGGCCCCGGCGTCGTCGAACTCGACGTTCCAATACCCGCGGAGCTCGGCGGCCAGGTCGCGGGCGGCCGGTGACAGCTGCTCGTTGCGCGACAGCGGCAGCACCGCGGCCTTGGCGGGCGCGAGCCGCGGGTCGAGCTTCAGCACGACGCGCTTGTCGACCCCGCCCTTGGTGTTCGGGGCCTCGTCCTCGGTGTACGCGTCGATGAGGAAGGCCATCATCGACCGGTTGACGCCGGCTGCCGGCTCGATGACGTAGGGCGTCCAGCGCTCGCCGGAGGCCTGGTCGAAGTACGAGAGGTCCTGGCCGGAGTGCTTGCTGTGGGTCGTGAGATCGAAGTCGGTGCGGTTGGCGATGCCCTCGAGCTCGCCCCACTCCGAGCCGGCGAACTCGAAGCGGTACTCGATGTCGACGGTGCGCTTGGAGTAGTGGGAGAGCTTCTCCTGCGCGTGTTCGTAGAGCCGCAGGTTGTCGGCGTCGATCCCGAGCCCGGTGTACCAGGCCAGACGATCGTCGATCCACCGCTGGTGCCACTCCTCGTCGGTGCCCGGAGCCACGAAGTACTCCATCTCCATCTGCTCGAACTCGCGGGTGCGGAAGATGAAGTTGCCGGGCGTGATCTCGTTGCGGAAGCTCTTGCCGATCTGGGCGATGCCGAACGGCGGCTTCTTGCGGGAGCTCGTCATGACCTGCGTGAAGTTCACGAAGATGCCTTGGGCGGTCTCGGGACGGAGGTAGTGAAGACCCTCCTCGCTCTCCACGGGGCCGAGGTAGGTCTTGAGCAGGCCGTTGAACATGCGCGGCTCGGTCCACTCGCCCTTGGTGCCGCAGTGCGGGCAGGCGATGAGCGACATCTCGACGGCGTCCGGGTCCTCGAGGCCCTTCTTCTCCGCGTACTCCTCCTGGAGATGGTCCTGCCGGAAGCGCCGGTGGCAGCTCTGGCACTCCACGAGCGGATCGACGAAGGCCGCCAGGTGTCCGGACGCCGCCCACACGGGCGTCGGCAGGATGACCGAGGAGTCGAGCCCGACGATGTCGTCGCGGCTCTGCACCATCGAACGCCACCACTGGCGCTTGATGTTGTCCTTGAGCTCGACGCCCAGAGGCCCGTAGTCCCAGGCGGACTTGGTGCCGCCGTAGATCTCTCCGCACTGGTAGACGAATCCGCGGCGCTTGGCGAGGGAGATGACCGTGTCGACGGTCTTGCCAGTGCTTGACTTATTTGGAGCCATGCGAAGGTTCCGTTCCGGCTGGGTGTCGGCGGGCCCTTGCGTGCTGCCGTGGCAGCGCGCGCCCGAGGTGTGGCCAGTGTATCGACGGGCCTCGCTGCCACCACGTCCTGACAAATGTCACGCCGGGGTCGTGACGACTGGGCGAGGCTGCGCGGACCACGAGCGACCACTGTGGATCCATGACCACAACCATCATTGACACCGCCGCCTCGGGCGGCAGCCGACCGCAGGAAACCCCAGCGATCAGTCTGACGGGCGTCACGAAGGAGTTCGGCACCGTCCGGGCAGTCCGAGGCATCGACCTCGAGATCCGCCCCGGCGAGGTCGTTGCCTTCCTCGGCCCCAACGGCGCCGGCAAGACGACGACCATCGACATGATCCTCGGCCTCAGCCGACCCACCGGCGGCGAGGTGCACGTGCTCGGGCTCAAGCCACGACAGGCGGTGGCCCGCGGCCTCGTCTCCGCGGTGATGCAGACAGGGGGCCTGCTCAAGGACCTCAGCGTGCGCGAGACCGTGGAGTACACCTCGAGCCTCTTCGCCCATACCCGTCCGGTCGCGCAGGTGCTCGCCGAAGCCGGCATCACGGGCATCGCCGACCGCAAAGTCGCCAAGTGCTCGGGCGGCGAGCAGCAGCGGCTCCGGTTCGCCATGGCACTGCTGCCTGACCCGGCCCTGTTGCTGCTCGACGAGCCGACCAGCGGCATGGACGTCGAGGGCCGGCGCACGTTCTGGTCCGCGATCCGGCAGGACGCCGAGCGGGGGCGGACCGTCATGTTCGCGACGCACTACCTCGAGGAAGCCGACCAGTACGCCGACCGCATCGTGCTCGTGAGCCGGGGGCGGATCGTCGCCGACGGCAGCGGTGCCGAGATCAAGGCCCTGGCCTCCGGCCGCACCGTCCGCGCGACCCTGCCCGATCCGGACACCACCGCCCTGGCAGCGCTCGGCGGGGTTGATGACGTCGAGGTCCGCGGCGACAGCGTGATCGTGCATGCCAAGGACAGCGACGCCGTGGCTCGCTACCTGCTCACCGAGACCACAGCTCGGGATGTCGAGATCACCGCCAAGGGGATCGAAGAGGCGTTCCTGAGCCTGACCGGCCACGACGACGAAGACGATGAAGGAGAGACCCGATGACCAGCTTGCCGATGACCCTCGACCCCGAGACCCGCTCGGTGCCGCCGATGGGCGGCTTCAACCTGACCGTGCTCGGCATCGAGCTGAAGCGGATGCTGCGGAACCGTCGCACCGTCATCTTCACGCTCGTGCTGCCGGCCGCCCTTTTGTTGAGCTTCGGGAACCAGCAAGGCTGGGACGAGAAGGTGGGATCCGGCAACGTCGCGGCGTATCTGCTGGTCTCGATGGCCCTCTACGGCGCGGCACTGACCGCCACGGCCACTGGTTCGATGGTGGCGATGGAACGTGCGGTGGGCTGGTCGCGACAGCTGCGCCTGACCCCGCTCAACCCCGTCGCCTACATCGTGATGAAGGTGCTGGTGGCGCTGTGCATGGGTGCCCTCGCCATTGCCGCCGTCAACGCCGTCGGCGTCGCCATGGGCAGGGCAGAGATGCCCACCCACGTCTGGGTGGAGAGTGGAGTGGTCACCCTGATCTGCATGCTGACCTTCGCCGCGCTGGGTCTGTTCGTCGGCTACATCGTTCCGGGCGAGAACGCCATGCAGATCCTCGGACCCGGCCTGGCGCTGCTGTCCTTCCTCGGCGGCGTCTTCATCCCACTCGACCAATACGCCGACGTCGTGCGACACATCGCCTACTGGACCCCGATGTACGGCGTCGCCGAGATCGCCCGTGGGCCGCTGACCCACGACGTGCCGTGGTTCGCCGTCGTCAACGCCGTCGTCTGGTTTGGCCTGTTCGTCGCCGGTGCCGCGTGGCGCATGAGCAAGGACACAGCGCGCGTGTGAGCGCGGCTACGGTGACGACCATGACGAGCGCCGCTCCCGCCGACGTGGACCCCCGTGGGGGTCCACGTCGCTGGGGCGGCCTCTTCGCCGCCATCTGGCTGTTCTACCTGCTCAACCCGCTGGAAGCCGCGTGGGAGGAACGCGACACCGTAGCCGGGTTGCTCGGCATCGCGATGACGGTCGCGTTCGCGGGCATCTATCTGGGCACCTTCCTGGTGCTCCGCTTCCGCCGACCGATCGGTGCGCCGTTCCGGATCACGGCCAACCCAGCGGTCGCGCTCCTGGTCATTGCGATCGAGATCGGCCTTGCCGTGCTGATCTGCCTGGCGGTCGGCCAGAGCGGGACAGCCACGGCGGTGTACATCGCGGTACTGAGCATGATCTGTCTGACCAGTCGATGGGCATGGACGCTCGTGGTGCTCGTCGCCGGAAGCACCTACGCTGCGACGATCCTGGTGCCCGGGTGGCACGCTGACCGGGGCATCGTGTTCGGCACGGTCGTCGCCGCACTCGCGATCTGGGGCATCGCGCAGGGCATCAATCGCAACATCGAGGTGCTCGCCATGCGCGAGGAGAACGCCCGTCTCGCCCTGGAGGACGAGCGCAACCGGTTCGCGCGCGACCTGCACGACATCCTCGGTCACTCCTTGACCGTGATCACGGTGAAGGCCGAGCTCGCGCAGAAGCTCTTCGACGTCGACGCCGTGCGTGCGCGTGCAGAGGTGACCGATCTGGAACGGCTCTCACGTGACGCCCTCGCCGACGTCCGCCGCGCCGTGGAGGGATACCGGGAGCTGAGCCTCCCGAGCGAGATCGCTCGGGCGCGCACGGCCCTCGACGCCGCCGAGATCGAGGCCCACCTGCCGAACTCCACTGACGACGTGCCGTCGCCCCTGCGTGAGCTCTTCGCCTGGACGATTCGTGAGGGTGTCACGAACGTGGTACGGCACAGCGGGGCCATGAGCTGCACCGTGCGGCTGAGCAGCACGAGCGTCGAGGTCATCGATGACGGTCGAGGACCTGCTGGCGCGATCGTCAGCGGCAATGGACTGCTCGGCCTCCGCGAGCGAGCTGCGGCGGTGGGCGCCACGGTCGTGACCGCCGGGCTGTCTCCCGGGTTCTCCCTCACCGTGAGCTCGGCATGATTCGCCTCCTGCTCGCCGACGACCAGGCGCTCGTGCGCGGAGCGTTGTCGGCGCTGCTCGCACTCGAGGCCGACCTCGAGGTCGTCGCCGAGGTCGGATCGGGCGATGCCGTGCTGGACGCCGTGCGCCAGCACCGCCCGGACGTCGCGCTGCTCGACGTGGAAATGCCCGGTCTCGACGGCATCGCCGCCGCGGCAGCTGTCCGCGCCGAGTTCCCCGACGTCCGGGTGCTCATCGTCACCACGTTCGGCCGGCCGGGCTACCTCCGCCGAGCGCTCCAAGCAGGCGCTTCCGGCTTCGTCGTCAAGGACACGCCCGCCGCCGCGCTCGCCGATGCCGTCCGCCGGGTGCACGCGGGCCTGCGCGTGGTCGACCCCGCGCTCGCCACCGACAGCCTGATCGCCGGCGAGTCACCCTTGACCGCGCGCGAGACCGAGGTGCTGCGAGCCGCGCGCGGCGGATCATCGGTCGCGGCGATCGCGCGCGCGCTCTTCCTGTCCGAGGGCACCGTGCGGAACCACCTCTCCAGCGCCATTGGCAAGACCGGTGCCGGCAACCGCGCCGAGGCCGTGCAGATCGCCGACGGCAACGGCTGGCTGTGAATCGGCTTCCCACCGCACATTTGACAATGATTCCCATCTTGTTTGAGAATCGTTCCCATGAAGATCGTCGCCGTCCTGCTCGGCGCCCTCCCCCTCGCCGGCCTCCTCGCCGCGTGCAGTGGGGAGGCCCAGACCGACGGCACCCGCGTGGTGGCGTCGTTCTACCCCTTCGCCTACGTGGCCGAGCAGGTCGGCGGCTCGCACGTCGACGTCGGCAACCTCACGTCTCCTGGCGTCGAGCCCCACGACGTCGAGCTGCGGCCGAAGCAGGTCGGTGCGGTCCAGACCGCCGACCTCGTCATCTACCAGCGAGGCTTCCAGAACGCGGTCGACGACGCAGTCGACCGCGCCGACCGAAGCAGTGACGACGTCGTCGACGTCGCGACGCTCGTTCCGTCGAGCAAGGACCCGCACTCCTGGCTCGACCCACGCACCATGGTCGCCGTCACGAATGCGGTGGAGGCCCGGCTGTCCAAGGTCGATCCCGCCCGCGCCGCGTCCTATGCGTCACGGGCGGAGCGGCTCGAAGGACAGCTGAACCAGCTCGACCAGGAGCTCGCGACCGGGCTGAAGTCCTGCCGCATCCGCACCATCGTCACGAGCCACGCGGCGTTCGGACACCTCGCCCGGCGCTACGGCCTGACCCAGGTGCCGATCGCCGGCATCGACCCCACGAACGAGCCGACGCCGTCGGAGCTCGCCGACATCAGCGCACTGGTACGGCGCGAGGGCATCACGACGGTCTTCACCGAGGAGCTCGTGAGTCCGGCCGTCGCCAAGACCGTGGCCCGGGAGACCGGCGCGCGGACGGCGACGCTCGACCCGATCGAGGGGCTGGCCGAAGACTCCGACGCGACCTACCTGTCGTTGATGCGTCGCAACCTCGACGCGATCCGGAAAGCGAACTCGTGCTCATGACGCCATCCGACGTGTCCCCCGTCTTGTCCGTGCACGGCGCTTCGGTGACACTCGACGGGCGGCCTGTCCTCCGCCGGGTCGACCTCGAGGTGGCCTCTGGCGAGATCGTCGCACTGCTCGGCGCCAATGGCTCGGGCAAGTCGACCCTGGTGAGGGCGGCGGTCGGACTGATCCCGCTCGACGAGGGGCAGGTCGAGCTGTTCGGCACGCCGCTGCCTCGATTCCGCACGTGGCGCCGGCTGGGATACGTGCCACAGCACTCGCGCGCCGTCGCCGGCGTTCCCGCCACGGTCCAGGAGGTCGTCATGAGTGGTCGGCTCTCGCGCCGGCCCTTCGTCGGCATCGCCCGCCAGGCCGATCACGACGCCGTCGTCGGCGCCGTGGCCCGCGTCGGCCTCGCCGACCGCCTGCGCTCCCCCCTCGCCGAGCTGTCCGGCGGCCAGCAGCAACGGGCGCTCATCGCACGGGCGCTCGCGGGTGACGCCGACCTGCTCGTCATGGACGAGCCGACATCGGGCGTCGACCACGAGAACCAGGAGTCGCTGGCCGAGCTGCTCGGCGGGCTCGTGAACGAGGGCGCCTCGGTGCTGCTGGTCGCCCACGAGCTCGGCCCCATGCGTCCCCTCATCGACCGCACCCTCGTGCTCCGTGCCGGCCACGTCGACTACGACGGTCCGGTCTCCGGGGTCACGTTCGAGGAGCACGAGCAGGTCCACCACCACACCGAGGCGCCCGAACCGCGACCGGATGTCCCCAACATCGGTGGAGTCTGGGGAGAGGGAGATGTCCGATGATCGAGATGCTCGACCTCGAATTCATGCAGCGTGCCCTGGTCGCCGCAACGTTCACCGGTCTTGCCGCGCCGGCGATCGGGACGTTCCTCGTGCAGCGACGCCTCGCCCTCCTCGGCGACGGGCTCGGTCACGTGGCCCTCACCGGCGTCGCCCTGGGCTTGCTCACCGGCATCGCTCCCCTGCTGACCGCGGTGCTGGTGGCCGCGGCCGGCGCGGTGGTCATCGAGCTGATGCGGACGTACGGTCGCACGACCGGCGACGTCGCGCTGGCCATGCTGTTCTACGGCGGCATCGCCGGCGGCGTGCTGCTCACGAACCTGGCCGACGAGAGTGCCGCGTCGCTCAACAGCTACTTGTTCGGTTCCCTCATCACGGTCTCGACGGCCGATCTCTGGCTGGTGGGTGCGCTCGGCCTGCTCGTCATCGCGCTGGCCGTCGGACTCTCGCCCCAGCTGTTCGCGGTCTGCCAGGACGAGGAGCACGCACGGGTCAGCGGGGTTCCCGTGCAGGCGTACAGCATCCTCATCGCGGTGCTGGCCGCCGTCACCATCACGGTCGCGATGCGCACGGTCGGGCTGCTGCTCGTGTCCGCGCTGATGGTCGTCCCCGTCGCCACCGCCCAGCAGCTGACCCGCAGCTTCCGTGCCACGCACCTCGCCGCAATGGTCGTCGGGCTGCTCGCGGCGCTCGGGGGCGTCGTGACCAGCTATGAGATCAATGCCCAGCCCGGGCCCACGATCGTGGTGCTCGCCCTCGGCGCCTTCGGTGTCGCCACCCTGGCCGGCGCGGTCGCGCGCCGACGACGAACGGTCACGACGTGACCCACACTGAGTTCTGACGAAGGAGGAGACATGGTCGAGGCACCTCGCAACACCCGGCAACGTCGCGCCGTCGGCGCGATCCTCGACGACCTCGACGCGTTCAGGAGCGCGCAGGAGATCCACGACATCCTCGCCCGGCGCGGCGAGAAGGTGGGCCTCTCGACCGTGTACCGCAACCTCCAGGCGCTCGTCGACTCCGCCGAGGTCGACTCGCTGCGTGGCGACGACGGCGAGGTCCGGTACCGCCGGTGCAGCGCCGGCCACCACCATCACCTCGTCTGCCGTTCCTGCGGGAGGACCGTCGAGGTCGAGGGCCCGACGGTCGAGCGCTGGGCCGACCGTGTCGCCGGCGAGCACGGGTTCACCGACATCGCGCACACCCTGGAGATCTTCGGCACCTGCGAGGAGTGCAGCTCATGATCATCCACTGCGTGAACGGCGACGAGCTGACTGCCCAGGACGTCCACGGCATCTGGCGCATCCGCGACGCGGTGTTCGCCGTCGAGCAGCGGGTCGAGGACACCGACCCCGATCACCGCGACCTCCTGGCCACCACGTCGCACCTCTGGCTGGCGGACGACGACGGGGTCAGCAGCTACCTGCGGGTGATCGACGACAGCGGCACCCGCCGCATCGGACGCGTCTGCACCCGCCGTGACCAGCGCGGCCGAGGCCTGTCCGGACAGCTCATGGCCGAGGTCCACCGCCGGTGGGGCGACGAGACGCTCGAGCTGAACGCGCAGGCGTACCTCGAGGGCTGGTACGAGTCGTTCGGGTACCGCCGCACCGGCGACGACTTCGACGATGCCGGCATCCCGCACGTGCCGATGACGCGCACGCCCGCCACGGCGTAGGTCACGCCTACGTGGGCTTGGCTCCGCGGATCCGGTCGAGCGCCTCGGCGACGTCGCCGTCGACCTTGGTCGCGTAGTCGCGCACGGCCTGACGCGCCGCGTTGTACTGCGTGTCGTAGCTGAACTGGTAGCTGGATCCTGAGTCGGCCCGGTCGGCCATCGTGTTCACCTTGTCGATGACGTAGCTCAGGGCGCCGTCGACCTTGACCGCGACGTCGTGGGCGCCCTTCGGCACCTTGACGGCGCGGAACTCCGCCAGCGAGCGGTTCAGCTCCGGGATGACGCGTTCGCGCAGCGGTCCGCTGTCGAACACCGTTCCATAGCCGAGCAGCACGATCGGGCCGTTCTTGAGGACGTCGTCGGCGGCCTTGACGAAGTCCTCGGCGTCGGCAGCCAGTCCGAGCTTGGCGCTGAGCGACTCGTACGGCTTCAGCACGTCGGGCTCGGCCTTGGCGGCCGCGCGGTAGGTCTTCGACGACTCCCCGCCCTCCGGGGCCGGACCGAGCACCGGCGGCTGCTCCAGCTTCTCGTCGACGACCTTCTTGAGGTCGGCCGGATCGCCGCTGCGGACCTTGCCGAGCTCACGCTGGGTCTCCGCCTCGAAGGTCGCGACGTCGGAGAAGAAGGTGGACCCGATCTTCTCCGCCTCGGCGATGCGGTCGGACCGTTCCTGGCGCTGCTCGATGATGGCCGTGCCGGCCAGGGCGATCAGCGCCACGGTGATGATCGTCGGAAGGATGTAGGCCGCCTTGCGGGCTCCTCCGCTCACACCACCACGGTAACCGGGGTGGCCACTCAGGCCTGCTGCGGCGGCACGCCGTGAAGCCGCAAACCGTAGGTCAGGGCGTCGAGCAGGGCCTCCCAGGAGGCCTCGATGATGTTGGCGCCCACACCCACGGTGACCCACGAGTTCTTGCCGTCCGTGGTCTCGATCAGCACCCGCGTGACCGCGTCGGTTCCGTGACCCTGGTCGAGGATCCGCACCCGGAAGTCGATGAGGTGGAACTGCGCGACGTCGGGGTACAGCCGCTCGATCGCCTGGCGCAGCGCGTGGTCGAGCGCGTTGACGGGTCCGTTGCCCTCGCCGATGACGGCGAGGCGCTGCCCGCCGGCGCGCAGCTTGACCGTGGCCTCCGACACCGCCCCATCCGCGGAGGCAGGAGACGACTCGGCCAGCACCCGCCACGACTCGATGTCGAAGTAGGAGTGGCGCGTGCCCAGCTCCTCGGCGAGCAGCAGCTCGAACGATGCGTCGGCGGCCTCGAACGTGTAGCCCTGCTGCTCCATGGCCTTGACGCGATCGGTGACGCGGGCGAGCCGCGCGGGATCGTCGGTGAGGTCGTACCCGAGCTGCTTGCCCTTGAGCTCGATGGTGGCGCGCCCGGCCATCTCCGAGACGAGCAGGCGCATGTCGTTGCCGACCAGCACGGGGTCGACGTGCTGGTAGAGATTGGGGTCGACGCGGATCGCGCTGGCGTGCAGGCCGGCCTTGTGGGCGAACGACGAGACGCCGGTGTACGGCTGGCGGGCCGACGGCGGGTAGTTGGTGATCTCGGCGACCGCGTGGGCGATGCGAGTGGCGTCCTTCAGCGCACCCTCGGGCAGCACGGTCATGCCGAGCTTCAGCTCGAGGTTGGCGACGGACGTGATGAGGTCGGCGTTGCCGGTGCGCTCGCCGTACCCGTTGATGCAGCCCTGGAGGTGGGTGGCTCCGGCCAGGACCGCGGCCATCGAGTTGGCGACGGCGCAGCCGGTGTCGTTGTGGGCGTGGATGCCCAGGCGGGCTCCGGTGGCCATGACGTCGGCGACGATCTCGCCGACCTGGTGGGGCAGCATCCCTCCGTTGGTGTCGCAGAGCACGACGACCTCCGCGCCCGCGTCGGCTGCGGTGCGGACGACCTCCAGCGCGTACTCGCGGTTGTCGAGGTAGCCGTTGAAGAAGTGCTCGCAGTCGACGAACACCCGCTGGCCCTCGGATCGCAGGTGTTCGACGGTGTCGCGCACCATCGCCAGGTTCTCCTCGAGCGTCGTGCGCAGCGCGAGCTCGACGTGCTTGTCGTGGCTCTTCGCCACCAGCGTCACGACCGACGCACCGGACTCGCGCAGCGCGGCGACGAGGTCGTCACTGGCCGCGGCTCCGTCGGGACGACGGGTGGCGCCGAACGCCGCGAGCGTGGCGTGCTTCAGGTCCAGCTCCTTGGCAGCCAGCGCGAAGAACTCGGTGTCCTTCGGGTTCGAGCCGGGCCAGCCGCCCTCGATGTAACCGACACCCAGGTCGTCGAGATGGCGCGCGATGTGCAGCTTGTCCTGAACGGAGAGGTTGAGCCCCTCTTGCTGCGCGCCGTCGCGCATCGTCGTGTCGTACACGTGGAAGTCGCTCACGAGCTGATGTCCTGCGGCCACTGGTCCGTCCTTCGTCTGGTTGCTCACTGTGCCAACAAGCTGGGCCAACAAAAAGCTGGGCCAACAAAAAAGCCCCCCAGGCATTGGGAGGCGGCGCGGCGGGTGTGGTTCTGCTACCCGGCGCGCCTGTCGATGATGATGGCGATGTGCTGCATGGCGGCCAGTCTAGACTGGCCGGTCTATGAGCACCAGACCCGTCCCGGTGCCCGAGTCCTGCTCGGCGTCCTACGCCCTGATGACGCCGGACGCGCTCGATCACGAGGATCAGCTCCCGATGCCGAACGAAGCACTGCTTCGGCGGTACGGCAGCACCGACGCGTCACTCGCCCGGCTGCGTGAATGCCCACACCAGCTGCTGTTGCACTGCCAGGCGCCGACGGAGGTCATGGCCGACGCCGTTCGCGACTGCCGCATCCACGCCCTGGACCTCGCCGCGCAGCACGACGGGATGGTCGTGGAGCTCCTCCCGCCACGCGTCCTCGAGCTCCGACCGGAGGAGGTCTCGCTCGCACATGCCCAGCAGTGGTACGTGCTCGACTACGACGACCTCGAGGAAGGCCTGCTCCGCACCGACGGCCTGGAGCAGTTCGGGCTGCCCGAGGTGACAGTCGCCGACGTGGATCCCGCGACCCACGCGATGACCGACGCGGTGGTGGCCGGTCTGGCCCACCGGCTCATCGCCGAGTGGCCGTCGAACGACCCCGTCGGTCCCGCCACGGTGACGTTGCGCGACATCGCGTTCGGACTGGGCGACGCCGAGGCGTCCAAGACCCCCGAGGGCCGCGCGATCGACCTGCTCATCGACTACGAGCCCGGACCGCACCGACTCCTCGTGCAGCTCATGGACGACCCCGCCGAGGCCCTGTTCTCCTGAGCCGGTCTCCCGGCTACGCGTCCGGCGTCTCGGCCTGGGACTGGGGTGCGAGGTTGGCCAGGGTCTCCGGGCGCAGGATCCGTGCAAGCTCCTCGGGCGGCAACAGGCCCTTCTCGAGCACGAGCTCGGCGACGCCGCGACCGGTGGCCAGCGCTTCTTTGGCGACCTCGGTGGCGGCGGCATACCCGATGAAGGGATTGAGCGCGGTGACCAGCCCGATCGAGTTCTCGACCTCGCTGAGCAGCAGGTCGCGATTGGCAGTGATGCCGTCGACGCAACGCGACGCGAGCACGAGGATCGCCTCCCGCAGGCGGTAGATGCCGGCCGACAGCGAATAGCAGATGACGGGCTCGAACGCGTTGAGCTGGAGCTGACCGCCCTCGGCCGCCATGGTGACGGTGACATCCATGCCGATCACCTGGAACGCCACCTGGTTGACGACCTCGGGGATGACCGGGTTGACCTTGCCCGGCATGATGCTCGACCCGGCCTGCACGGCGGGGAGGTTGATCTCGTTGAGCCCGGCGCGGGGTCCGGAGGAGAGCAGCCGCAGGTCGTTGCAGATCTTGGAGAGCTTGACGGCGACGCGCTTGAGCACGCCGGAGAGCTGCACGAACGCGCCGCAGTCCTGGGTGGCCTCGATGAGGTCGATCGCGCTCTCGAGCGGGAGCCCGGTGAGCGACGCGAGGTGGTCGCAGGCGATCGGCACGTAGCCGACGGGCGCGTTGAGCTGAGTGCCGATGGCGGTGGCACCGAGGTTGATCTCGTGCAGCATCATGACGGCTTCGGACAGCCTCGCGCGGTCCTCGCCGATCATCACGCCGTAGGTGCCGAACTCCTGGCCGAGTGTCATGGGGACGGCGTCCTGCAGCTGCGTGCGTCCCATCTTCAAGACGTCATGGAACTCCACGGACTTCCGCATGAACGATTCCTGCAGGATCTCCATGGCCCCCAGGAGCGAGTGCGTGGCAAGGATGATCGCGACCTTGATCGACGTCGGGTAGACGTCGTTGGTGGACTGGCTCAGGTTGACGTGCTCGTTGGGATGGACGTGGTGGTACTCGCCCTTCTTGTGCCCGAGCAGCTCCAGGGCACGGTTGGCGATGACCTCGTTGGCGTTCATGTTGGTCGACGTGCCGGCTCCGCCCTGCATGACGTCGACCACGAACTCGTCGTGGAAGGTGCCGGAGCGGATCTCCTCGCACGCCGTGCGAATGGCTCCGAAGCGTTCGTCGTCGAGCAGACCGAGCTCGTGGTTGGTGGTCGCGGCGGCTTCCTTGACCGCGGCGATGGCCTCGACCAGGTACGGACTCTCGCCGATGGGGATCCCGGTGATCGGGAAGTTCTCCAGCGCTCGCAGCGTGTGGATGCCCCAGTACGCGTCCAGCGGGACCTCGCGCTCACCGATCAGATCGTGCTCGGTGCGCGTGGCGACGTTCATCGTTCATCCTCTCAGGCGAGGGAGGTGATGGGAGTCCTCGCCAACCACCAATCCAACCACGAGGGCTCGCTCAGGCGGGGATCACATTCGTCATCCAACCGTGGCGATCCTCGGCGCGGCCGTACTGGATGTCGATGAGCGCCGCGCGGAGGTCGAGCGTGACCTTGCCGGCCTCGCCGTCGGCCACCGTCACCTCGCCGTCGAGCCACTTGAGCGACGCCACGGGAGTGACGACCGCGGCCGTGCCGCACGCGAACACCTCGGTGATCGTGCCGTCGGCGCACCCGTCACGCCACTCGTCGATGCTCACGCGGCGCTCGACGACTTCGTGCCCGAGGTCGCCGGCCAGGGCCATGATCGAGTCGCGGGTGATGCCCTCGAGGATCGACCCGGACAGGGACGGGGTGACGATCGAGCCGTCGGAGTGGACGAAGAAGAGGTTCATCCCGCCCAGCTCCTCGACCCAGCGGTGCTCTGAGGAGTCGAGGAACGCGACCTGCGCGCAGCCGTGCTCGATCGCTTCTTGCTGGGGCAGCAGGCTGGAGGCATAGTTGCCGCCGGTCTTGGCCGCACCCGTCCCGCCGGCACCGGCGCGCGCGTACTCGGTGGACAGCCAGATCGAGACCGGCTTGACGCCGCCCGGGAAGTACGCGGCGGCCGGCGAGATGATGACGCCGTAGGTGACGTGCTGGCTGGGCCGGACGCCGAGGAACCGCTCGGACGCGAACATGAACGGGCGGATGTAGAGACTCTTCTCCTCGCCGTGCGGGACCCACGCCACGTCGGCTCGGATGAGCGCCTCGATCGACCCGACGAACCACTCCGTCGGAAGCTCGGGCAGGGCGAGCCGCCGCGCGGAACGCTGCATGCGCTCGGCGTTCGCCTCGGGACGGAACAGCCAGATCGAGCCGTCGTCGTGGGCGTACGCCTTGAGTCCCTCGAAGATCTCCTGGGCGTAGTGGAGGACCGCGGTGGCCGGGTCGAGTGTCAGGGGGCCGTACGGGACGATCCGGGGGTAGGCCCATCCCTCGTCCGGCGTCCACTTGGCCAGGAACATGTGGTCGGAGAAGTAGTTGCCGAAGCCTGGGTTGGCGAGGATCACGTCGAGCTCCGCAGCGGACCGCGGATGCGGGTGCGGCTCGAAGGTGGGGGCGAACGTGGGTGATGCGGGCATAGCAGTCACGGTAGTACTTTCTGGTGTCGGAGGGCTAATGGTCGTTAACCGACCGATACGCCTCCGGCCACCCGTGCTGCGATGGCCTCCCCCACCTCCCCAGTAGTGCGCAGAGTGGTGCCCGCCGTGGTGCCCGCAGCGGTGCCAGAGGCGGAGCGCTCGGCGATGTCGGCCTCGACGGCCGCGGTGATGGTCGCGGCGGCTTCGGGCAGTCCCAGGTGATCGAGCAGGAGTGCTCCCGAGAGGATCGCGGCGGTCGGGTCGGCCTTGCCCTGCCCGGCGATGTCGGGGGCCGAGCCGTGCACCGGCTCGAACATGCTCGGAGCGGTGCGGTCGGGGTTGATGTTGCCGCTGGCGGCCAGGCCGATGCCACCCGTCACGGCGGCGGCCAGGTCGGTGAGGATGTCGCCGAACAGGTTGTCGGTGACGATGACGTCGAACCGTGCCGGGTCCGTGACCAGGAAGATGGTGGCCGCGTCGACGTGCAGGTAGTCGACCGAGACGTCCGGGAACTCGGCCGCCACGGCGTCGACAGTGCGGCTCCAGAGGTGGCCCGCGTGCACCAGGACGTTGTTCTTGTGCACGAGGGTGAGCTTCTTCCGCGGACGGGCCTGCGCCCGGGCGAAGGCGTCGCGGACGACGCGCTCGACTCCGTACGCCGTGTTGATGCTGACCTCGGTGGCCATCTCGTGCGGCGTGCCGACGCGGATCGCGCCACCGTTGCCGACGTACGGCCCCTCGGTGCCCTCGCGGACGACCACGAAGTCGATGTCGCCGCGGTCGGTGACGCTGCTCGCGAGCGGCGTCGGGACGCCCGGGAACAGCTTGGACGGGCGCAGGTTGACGTAGTGGTCGAGCTCGAACCGCAGCCGGAGCAGCAGCCCGCGCTCGAGGACGCCCGACGGCACGCTCGGGTCGCCGACGGCTCCGAGCAGGATCGCCTCGTGGCCGCGAATCTCGTCGAGCACCGAGTCCGGCAGCGTCTCTCCCGTCGCATGCCACCGCTTCGCGCCGAGGTCGTACTCGGTGCGCGCGAAGGCGACGTCGTGGTCGGCGGCGACGGTGTCGAGCACCGCGAGGGCCTGGGCGGTCACCTCGGGCCCGATGCCGTCACCCGGCACGACAGCAAGCGAAAACGAGCGGGTCATAGCGTCATCCTAGGGAGCAAATCTCAGGATCTGAAACCTGCGTCTTGGATCGTGGTCAGTTGTCATCGGGGCGATCGATCGGCTCGACGTCGACGAAGGTGGCCTCGTCGCGCAGGTGAGCCGGTCCCCATTCGATCAGCTGGGGGTCCATGGTCGTCTCCTCTTCTCGGTGAGTCGGGTTGGGCGTGGGATTCCGGCGATGTTCCGACGTTCCGCCGGGCCACGAACCCGGTGATCAACCGAAGGACTCAGGAGAGGAGATCAGATCGTGATCAGCATCCCTGTGGCGGAAACGTCGGGCCAACGCCGAAACTCCGCGACAGGGTGTGGCCCTAAGAGGCCCTGCCGCGGCAAGCGATGAGTACCAGCTGCTTCCGCACGGATCCACTCTAACCTGTCGACATCCCCGAGATCGGCAGATTCGCCGGGGCCGTCTCGCCACGTGGGACGCGCGCCCCGTCCACGGGAGCGACACCGTGCGAGACTGAGCCGGTGAGCGCACCCACGGAGATCCCCGACGTCGTTGCGGGCGCCCTCGACCTCTCCCGGCAACGCGGATTCATCACGTCGACCCGCCACGAGACGGGCCGGCTGCTCGCCGCGCTGGCGGCATCGCGCGAAGGCACGCTGGCCGAGCTCGGCACGGGGTGTGGAGTCGGGTCGGCCTGGCTGTCGAGCGGCGCACCCAAGGGATCGCGCATCGTCACCGCAGAGCTCGACCCCTCCCTCGCCGAGGAGGTGCAGCGCCTGTTCGCCGACGTCGAGAACGTCGACGTCGTGGCCGGCGACTGGTCGACGCTCGAGCAGTACGCCCCGTTCTCGCTGCTGTTCGTCGACGTGCGCGAGGTCATGGAGACCATCGACGTGATCGCCGACCTGCTGGAGCCGGGCGGCATCGCGGTCCTCGACGACTTCGTCCCGTCGACCGACTGGCCGCCGATCGTCGACGGCCACGTCGACTCGGTGCGCGAGCAGTGGCTGACCGACGAGCGGTTCACCGCCGTGGAGATGCTCATCGACCGCGACGCCTCGCTCATCATCGCCACGCGTCGCTAAGCCCTCGGTCGGCTGACGTCCGCCCTAGTCGACGTCAGCGCGGTGCGCGCCGCCGTACGTGCGGCGCGCCGGCGGAGGCGCGTCGTCCAGCCCGGGTTCGTAGCTGCCCACGAGCGCGCTGTGCCTCCGTCCGTAGAGCAGGTACAGCACCAGGCCGACGGCCATCCAGATGGCGAAGTCGCGCCACGTGGTGGCGGTGAGGTTCAGCGACAGCCACATCGTCGCCAGCAGCGACAGGACGGGGACGACCGGCACGAGAGGCACGCGGAAACCCCGCTCGAGCGTCGGCTGGGTGCGGCGCAGCGTGATGACGCCCACCGCGCAGAACCCGAACGCGAACAGGGTGCCGAGCACGAGCAGCTGCTCCCGCGTCGCGGTACCTGGATCCAGGGCGAGAGCCGCGGCGGCAACGCCTGCGACGAGGGCCGCGGACGTGGGAGTCGACTCCGCGCCGACCCGCGACAGCATGGGCGGCAGCAGCCCGTCGCGTCCCATCGCGAACAGCACGCGACTCTGGGCGATGAGCACCACCAGCACGACCGTCGTGAGGGCGAGCAGGGCACACACGTTGATGACGTCCGCCGCCCAACCCGTGCCCACCGCCTTCAGCGCGTCGGAGACCGGAGCGTCGGTGCCCAGCTCCTTGTAGGGGCGCAGGCCGACGAGCACGCTGGCCATGGCGACGTACAGCGCGGTGACGATGCCGATCGCGGCGAGCATCGCTCTCGGGACGCTGCGCCGCGGCTCCCGGGCATCCTCGGCAGCCGTGGCGATGAGGTCGAAGCCGATGAACGCGAAGACGATCACGCCGGCCGCGGTGAAGATGCCCATCACGCCGAACGCGTCGCCGGACCCGCCCAGCAGGCTCTGCAGCACGGACCCGCGGGCTCCGGCGCCACTGACGACGTCGGGCACGAACGGCGTGTAGTTGGCCTTGTCGACGTGCCGGGCTCCGACTGCGATGACCAGGATGACTCCCACGAGCTTGACCGAGACGATCGTGGCGAGCACGCGCCCCGACAGCTTGGTGCCGAACATGACGAGCAGCATCAGGATCACCACGAGGGCGGCGCCCACCCAGCCGATGCCTGCATCGATCTGCGCGTGCTCGGCGAACGTGGAGGGCACCGTGACGTCGAATCCGTCGAGCGTCGCGACGAGGTAGGCGGCCCAGACGCGGGAGACCAGAGCTGCAGCGACCACCAGCTCGAGCACCAGCGCCCATCCGACGACCCAGGCCCAGATCTCGCCGAAGGCCACGTAGGCGAACGTGTACGCGCTGCCGGCGGCCGGGAGCGTCGACGACAGCTCCGCGTAGGACAGGGCAGCGAGCAGGCACACCAGCGCCGCGATCCCGAACGACGCGATGACCGCAGGACCGGCCATGGTCGCGGCCTGGATCCCGGCCAGGGAGAAGATGCCGGCGCCGATCATGACGCCCAGCGCGAGGAAGATCAGCAGGCCCGTGCCGAAGACGGCCGGCAACCGGTGCCGGGCGTTGGTGACCCGGAGCATGGCCAGCTCGGGGGGAAGCCGACGCGCCCGACCACCCTCGAATGTCTGCGTCATGCTCGCCCCCTGCACGCAGGCGCGACCGTCACGCCTCCCTGCAAGGTACCGACGATGGAGGGCGAGTGTCAGCCTGCCACGCGACCGGGCGGTGCCAGCCGAGCGTGGGTGAGCGGCAAAAAGAACTGCACTGTCGGGCCGATCGCGACCGCGTAGAGCACCGTGCCGAGGCCGACCGTGCCGCCCAGGACGAACCCGACGATCAGCACCGTCACCTCGATCACCGTCCGCAGGAACCGGACGCTGCGCCCGGTGCGCCGCACGAGTCCCAGCCACAGGCCGTCGCGCGGACCGGGACCGAGATGGGCTCCGATGTAGAGCGCACCGGCCAGGCCGTTGCCGATCACGCTGGCCACCATCAGCACGACCCGCAGCCAGAGGTCGTCAGGACGCTCCACGAGGGCGAGCCCGGCATCGGCGGCGAGGCCGATGATCACGACGTTGAGCACGGTGCCGAGCCCCGGCACCTGTCGCAGCGGGATCCACAGCAGCAGCACCACCGCACCCGTCACGATCACGACCTGGCCGAACGTGAGCGGCAGGTGCTTCGCGACACCTTGGTGGAAGACGTCCCATGGATCGAGGCCGAGGTCGGCACGCACCATCACGGCCATCGTGAAGCCGTACAGCACGAGGCCGACCACGAGCTGGACGATGCGGCGCGGCAGGCGACCGGCACGCAGCTGCTCCATCGAGCCGAGGCTCGATGGCTCGTAGGTCGCCGTCACCCCTGCATTCCAGACGGGACGTGTCCGAGGTGACGCAGCGGCAGCCCCCAGGAGTCGAACTCCTCCTCCGCGCGATGGCTGCGCGGAGGTGGCCGCACGCCGTAGCCGTCGGCCACGAGCGTGCGCGCCAGCGCGACGAGGATCGCCGCGAGGGCCGCGAACGCGATCAGCATGATGACCATGACTCCATGATCGCTCACAATTGGCCTTTAAGAACATAGCCAATCGTGAGAGAGTGGCCTCATGGCCCCCCAAGTCCGGAGGACATCATGACTCAAGTCCGGAGGACATCATGATGCAGAGGACCGTATGAGCGTCGCGATCTCGGCGCACCGGCTCGCGGCCGCCCTCGTGCCGCCGGTCGGCGTCGCCTACCGCGACCTGGCCGACCAGATCCGCCTGCTCATCGTCGACGGGCGGATCACCGCCGGCGCGCGCCTGCCCAGCGAACGCGAGCTGGCCGCCGCCACAGGTCTCAGCCGGACCACCACGGCGCGCGTCTACGCCGAGCTGCGCGACGCCGGGCTGCTGCTCTCGCGCCGCGGCTCGGGCAGCGTCGTGTGCGTGCCGTTCGCGGAGTCGAGCGCCAGCAGCCTGATCGTGACGCCCGAGGACGACGCCGGGATCGCCATGACGTATGCGGCTCCGGTCGCACCGGCCGGCCTCGGCCGGGCCTTCGAGAACGCCATCGCGCGTCTTCCCGGCCTGTTGTCGACGACCGGCTACCTTCCCGACGGGCTGCCGGTCCTGCGCGAGATGCTGGCCGCGCGGTACGAGGAACGGGGCCTCCCTACGTCACCCGACCAGATCATCGTGACGAGTGGCGCGCTCGGCGCGCTGTCCCTGATCGCCCGGACGTTCGTCGAGCAGGGCGATCGCGTGCTGGTCGAGGCGGTCAGCTACCCGCACGCCCACGAGGCGTTCATGACGTCCGGAGCCCGGCTCAGCACCCTTCCGGTGGTGCAGCACGGACCGTGGGACGTCGAGACGGGGGTCGACATGCTCGCCTCGAGCCGTCACCGAGCCGCCTACCTGATCCCGGACTTCCACAACCCGACGTCCGCGGTGATGCCCGAGGCGGCCCGCGAGGCCCTGGCACGGGCGATGCGGCGGGCGGGCACCCTGGCCGTCATCGACGAGTCGCAGCGCGACGTCAACCTCGACGGCATCGAGCTGCCGCCGTCCTTCGGGACGTTCGACCGTGACGCGATGCTGGTGGACTCGGCGTCCAAGACGTTCTGGGGTGGCCTGCGCGTCGGCTGGATCCGGGCCCCACGCGACCTCGTCATGCCGCTCGTGCAGGCGCGGATGACCCACGACCTCGGCACCGCGGCCTTCGAGCAGCTCGTGTTCGCCGAGGTGCTGCAAGACCCTGAGCCCGTGCTCACCAGCGCGCTGAACGGCTTCCGCACGCAGCGCGACCACCTCGTCGACCTGCTCGCCACCCACCTGCCGGACCTGGCGGTCAGCCCCCCAGCCGGGGGCCTCTCGATCTGGGCGGGTCTGCCCGACCACAACTCCACCCGGCTCGTCGCGGCGGCCCGTGAGCACGGCTTGCTGCTCACACCCGGTCCGCGCTTCTTCTCCGGCGCTCCTGTCGCCGGCGAGGCGCACCTGCGCCTGCCGTACACGCAGGCTCCCGCGGTGCTCGAGGATGCCGTGCACCGGCTGGCGAAGGCCTACGAGGGGCGCCGGGCGGACGACGCTCCGGACGGTCCGCGCCTCGACCTGATCGCCTGAGGGCAGCCACGCCGGAGCGTAGGCTCTGGCCATGCACGCCGACACCGATCGCGGGGGTGTCCGACTGGCCGAGCTCGTCGCTGCGCTGTCCCTCGGGATCGACCTCGGCTTCGACCAGCCGATGGAGCATGTCCTGCGGCAGTGCCTGATCGCGCTTCGGCTGGCCGAACAGATCGGTGTCGACGAGACGACCCGATCAGCCGTGTACTACACGGCTCTGCTCACCAACGTCGGGTGCCATTCCGACGCCCATGAGCAGGCCAAGTGGTTCGGCGACGACATCGGGCTGAAGGCGGACAAGTACGCGTACGGCTTGCACGGCTTGGGCAGTGCAGTGGCAGGAGTCCGGCGCCTCGGTTCCGGCGCCGAGAGTGTGGCCAGGCGATTCCGCGTGGGACTGGAGTTCGCGGTCTCGGGACACCGCAACCTGAACGAGATGGTGAATCACCACTCGGAGATGGCGCGCACGCTCGGCGAGCAGCTCGGCCTGCCCGAGACCGTGCTCGAGGCGCTGGGCGCCTCGTACGAGCAGTGGGACGGCAAGGGGTGGCCCGGGAACCTGAAGGGTGATGCGGTCCCGATTGCGACGAGGCTGGCCGCCATCGGCGAATTCACCGAGGTCGCCCTCCGTGTCGGTGGCGTCGACGCTGCCGTCAACCTGGTCCGCGAGCAACGCGGCAAGCAGTTCGATCCTCGACTCTCCGACGTGTTCGAGTCCCATGCCACGATCCTCCTGACCGAGCTCGACACCACCGACACGTGGGACGCCGTGATCGGCGCGGAACCCGCACTCGGAGTCCTCCTGACCGACGAACAGTTCGACGTCGCGCTGCTGGCGGTCGCCGACTTCATCGACCTGAAGTCGCCCTACACGCTCGGCCACGCTCGGGCCGTGGCAGACCTCGCCGAGGACGCCGCGAAGACACTGGGCATGTCGGAGGACGAGGTCCGCACGGTCCGCCGCGCCGGTCTGGTGCACTCGTTCGGGAAGCTCGGGGTTTCCAACGCGATCCTGGACAAGCCCACGCCGCTGGGTGCAGGCGAGCGCGAGCGCCTCCGCATGGTGCCCTACCTGACCGGGCGCATGCTCCGCCAGTCGCCCGCCCTCGCTCCCTTGGGCGTGATCGCCGTGCAACATGCTGAGCGGCTCGACGGTTCCGGGTACCCGCATGGCCTGGCCGGAGCAGCGATCTCCCGACCCGCGCGTGTCCTCGGCGCGGCCGACGCCTACCAGTCGATGCGGGAGCCGCGGGCCCACCGCGAACCGATGTCACCGGAGCAGGCAGCCGTGCGCCTGCGGGAGCTGGTGACGAAGGGGCAGCTCGAGCCCGACTCGGTCGACGCCGTCCTCGAGGCGGCCGGGCATCGGGTGCCACGGCGACGAGCCGGACCAGCGGGGCTCACCGCGCGCGAGATCGACGTCTTGCGACTGCTCGCCCGCGGGCTCACGAACAAGGAGATCGCCGAGCGACTCGTGATCTCGCGCAAGACCGTGGCCAACCACGTCGAACACATCTTCGCGAAGATCAAGGTCTCGACGCGCACCGCGGCCGGGTTGTTCGCCACCCAGCACGGGCTCCTCGGGGACGAGGAACCCGTGACCGTGTGACTCTCAGCCCGCCTGCAAGGCCTGCAGGTTGCGTTGGATCACCTCGTTGACCTCGGCAGACTCCTTCTCCGGACTGATCATGAGGACTTCGGCACCGGCAGACATGGCCGGGGAGTGTCCGGGGCCCACGTAGTACGCGTCACCGGCCTCGAAGACCTCGACATGATCGGCGAACGTGAACGTGAGCTCTCCTGCCAGCACGTACCCCCAGTGGGGGCAGGTGCACCGATCGTCCGGCAGGCCCTTGAGAAGGCCGCCCATGTCGGTCTCCTCGCGCAGGTGGAGGAAGGCGAACTCATATCCGTCGGCCACGTCCTCGCGGACCTCGCCGATCCCGATGTCCTGCACGTTGGTTGCACTTGCTTTCGACACCTTGGGCATCTCGATTTCCCTTTCGCTGGGGTTCCCTCCCAACGTAGGAAGATCCCTCTGCCGCCACATGAGGCGTTCACCTCATCTTTCGCCCCACGACGGCCGTCGCTTCGAGGTCGTCTGACCGCACGACGGCGGTGTCGAACCCGCGGCCGGTCAACGCCTCAAGGGTGAGCTGCGCCTGGCGCCGGCTGGTCTCGATGATCAGGTGCCCATCGGGGTGCAGCCACCGGGGCGCCTGCGCGGCCACGCGTCGATGGATGTCGACACCGTCGACGCCCCCGTCCAGCGCCGCGCGCGGCTCGTGGTCGCGCGCCTCCGGCGGCATCATCACGATCTCGGTCGTCGGCACGTACGGCGCGTTCACGACCATCACGTCGACGCGTCCTTCGAGGTCGCGAGGCAGGGCATCGGTGAGGTCACCCGCGTGGACGCTGCCGATGCCTTCGAGGTTGCGGCGCGCGCAGTGGACCGCACGCGGCTCGATGTCGGACGCGTGCACCTCGCCGCGGCCCAGCGCGTGGTGCACGGCCACGGCAACCGCTCCCGTGCCGCAGCAGAGGTCGACCACGACGGGTTCGGGCACACCGTCCAGGAGCGCGACGGCCTGCTCGACCAGCAGGGCCGTGCGGCGCCGCGGCACGAACACGCCCGCCTCGACCACGATGCGCAGCCCGCAGAACTCCGCCCACCCCAGCACCTGCTCCAGCGGCAGGCCGGACTCGCGCTGCCCGACCATCAGCTCGAGCTCCTCGGGCGACGCTGCGGCCTCGACCAGCAGCGCCGCCTCGTCCTCGGCGTACACGCACCCCACCGCCCGCAGGCGGGCAGCAATGTCCGAAGCGTCGCTCAGCGGACGGCCCGCCTAAGGGCAGCCCAACTACCGAGCAGCACTGCCCTCGACGTAGTCGGAGTCGTCGCTGCGGACCCACGCCATCAGGCCGCGGAGCTCCTTGCCGACGGCCTCGATCGGGTGCTCGGCGCCCTTGCGGCGGAGCTCCGTGAACTCCGGAGCGCCGGCGTCCTGGTCGTCGATGAAGCGCTGGGCGAACGAGCCGTCCTGGATCTCGGACAGGATCATGCGCATGTTGTCCTTGACGCGCTCGTCGATGATGCGGGGGCCGGACACGTAGTCGCCGTACTCGGCGGTGTCGGACACCGACCAGCGCTGCTTCGCGATGCCGCCCTCGTAGATGAGGTCGACGATCAGCTTGAGCTCGTGCAGGCACTCGAAGTACGCGACCTCAGGCTGGTAGCCCGCCTCGATGAGGGTCTCGAACCCGTACATGATGAGCTGCGAGACGCCGCCGCAGAGCACCGCCTGCTCGCCGAAGAGGTCGGTCTCGGTCTCCTCGGTGAACGTGGTCTTGATGGCGCCGGCGCGGGTGCCGCCGATGCCCTTGGCGTAGGAGAGCGCGAGGTCCCACGCCGTGCCCGTGGCGTCCTGCTCCACGGCGACGATGACGGGCACACCGCGGCCCTCGACGAACTCGCGTCGCACGAGGTGGCCGGGTCCCTTCGGGGCGACCATGCAGACGTCGACACCCGCCGGCGGCTTGATGTAGCCGAAGCGGATGTTGAAGCCGTGGCCGAAGAACAACGCATCGCCGTCGACGAGGTTCGGCTCGATGGACTCGGTGTAGAGCTGGCGCTGCTTGTGGTCGGGCGCGAGGACGACGATCAGGTCGGCTTCGGAGACGGCCTCGGCGGGCGTGACGACACGCAGGCCCTCGGCCTCGGCCTTGGCACGGCTGGCGGAGCCTTCGAGCAGCCCGACGCGCACGTCGACGCCGGAGTCGCGGAGCGACAGCGCATGGGCATGGCCCTGGCTCCCGTATCCGAGCACCGCCACGATCCGGTCCTGGATGATGCTGAGGTCTGCGTCGTCGTCGTAGAACAACTCGGCCACGATCTGGTCTCCCTGTCTGTTGTGGTGCAGTCAGTCTCGCGCGGCTGGTGTCAGCCGGTCTGCACGCCGGGGACGGCGCGCAGGGTGCGGTCGGTGATGGATCGGGAACCGCGGCCGATGGCCACGCGTCCCGACTGGGCGATCTCGCGGATGCCGAACGGCTCGAGGACGTTGAGCATGGCGGTCAGCTTGCCCGAGTCGCCGGTCGCCTCGATCGTGATGGCATCGGTGGCGACGTCCACCACCTTGGCCCTGAACAGCTGGACGGTCTCGAGCACCTGGCCCCGGGTGTGCGGGTCGGTCTTGACCTTGATCAGCATGAGCTCGCGCTCGACCGCGGCGGCGGAGTCGAGCTCGACGATCTTGAGGACGTTGACGAGCTTGTTGAGCTGCTTCGTGACCTGCTCGAGCGGCAGGTCCTCGACGTTCACGACGATCGTCATCCGCGAGATCTCCGGGATCTCGGTGGGCCCCACGGCGAGCGACTCGATGTTGAAGCCGCGCCGCATGAACATGCTCGAGACACGCGCGAGAGCGCCCGGCGTGTTCTCGACGAGCACCGACAATGTGTGCTGTTGGCTCATGCGGGGTCCCCTCGAAAGCGCGAGCGGCCGCAAGTCTCCTGCGGACCGGCCTGGATGCGAGCGAGTGGTTTCGTGGGGTGCTTCATATGTCGTCCTGATCCCACTCGGGCGCGAGGTCGCGCGCGATCTTGATGTCGTCGTTGCTGGTGCCGGCCGCGACCATGGGCCACACCATGGCGTCGCGCTCGACGACGAAGTCGATCACGACGGGCACGTCGGTGATGCTCATGGCCTTCTGGATCGTCTCGTCGAGGTCGTCCGGGCTCTCGCAGCGCAGGCCGACGCAGCCGTAGGCCTCGGCGAGCTTGACGAAGTCGGGGATGCGGCGGGCGCCGCTGTCCTCGCTGCCGGTGTTGAGGTCGGTGTTGGAGTAGCGGCTGTCGTAGAAGAGCGTCTGCCACTGGCGGACCATGCCCAGCGAGGAGTTGTTGATGATCGCGACCTTGATCGGGATGCCCTCGATGGCGCAGGTGGCGAGCTCCTGGTTGGTCATCTGGAAGCAGCCGTCACCGTCGATCGCCCACACGACGTTGTCGGGCTCCCCGACCTGGGCTCCCATGGCCGCGGGCACGCAGTAGCCCATGGTTCCGGCGCCGCCGGAGTTGAGCCACTGACGCGGCCGCTCGAAGTCCACGAAGTGCGCCGCCCACATCTGGTGCTGCCCGACACCGGCGACGTAGGTGGCCTCGGGACCGGAGATCTGGCTGATCCGCTCGATGACCTTCTGCGGTGCGAGTCCCTCCTCGGGCTCGTCGTAGCCCACCGGGAACTTGGCCTTGACGCCGAGCATCTGCTCGCGCCATGCCGTGTAGTCGCCGACGAGGCCGTCCTCCTCGGCCTGCTTGCGCAGCATCACGACGAGGTCGGAGATGACCTCACGGCAGTCGCCCACGATGGGGACGTCGGCCAGCCGGTTCTTGGAGATCTCGGCCGGGTCGATGTCGGCGTGGATGACCTTCGCCTCCGGCGCGAACGAGGAGAGCTGGCCGGTGACGCGGTCGTCGAAGCGGGCGCCGAGGCAGATGAGCAGGTCGGACTTCTGGAGCCCGGCCACCGCGGCGACCGACCCGTGCATGCCGGGCATGCCCAGGTGCAGCTCGTGGGAGTCGGGGAACGCGCCCCGGGCCATCAGCGTCGTGATGACCGGGATCTGGGTCAGCTCGGCGAGCATCGCGAGCTCGGCGGACGCATTGGCCTTGATGACGCCGCCGCCGACGTACAGGACGGGACGCTTGGCCTCGGCGATGAGCCGGGCCGCCTCGCGCACCTGCTTGCCGTGCGGCCGCGTGGTCGGGCGATACCCCGGCAGCGCGAGCTCGGACGGCCACGTGAACGTGGTGGCCTTCTGCAGCGCGTCCTTGGAGATGTCGACGAGCACGGGGCCCGGACGGCCGGTGGACGCGATGTGGAACGCCTCAGCGATCGTGCGCGGGATGTCGTCGGGGTCGGTGAGGAGGTAGCTGTGCTTGGTGATCGGCATCGTGATGCCGCGGATGTCGGCCTCCTGGAAGGCGTCCGTGCCGATGGACCCGCTCGGCACCTGGCCGGTGATCGCGACGACCGGCACGGAGTCCATGTGGGCGTCGGCCAGCGCGGTGACGAGATTCGTGGCGCCGGGGCCGGACGTCGCCATGCACACGCCGACGCGGCCCGTGACCATCGCGTAGCCCTGGGCGGCGTGGCCGGCACCCTGCTCGTGGCGGACCAGGATGTGGCGGATCTGCTCGGAGTCGAACAAGGGGTCGTACGCGGGGAGGATCGCTCCGCCGGGGATGCCGAAGATGACCTCGACGCCGGCGTGCTCCAGCGCCCGCACGAGGCTCTGCGCCCCGGTCAGCTGCTCGGGCTGGCCCTCGAGCTGATCAGACACCGTTCCGGTGGCCTGTCCCATCATCGTTCGTCCTTACTCCTGTGTGCATCCATGGTGGACCGTCAGTCTGCATGAAAAAACCCCTCGGCCGATGAGGCATGACGAGGGGCGACGCGCGACCGGCGTGGGTTCGCGCGTCAGACAACTACTACGAGGTACTCGGTGACATGCACGCGGCAAGTCTCGCCTGTGGAGACGGTGTGGTCAAGTCGTGAGACATCTCGTTCCATCATGTGGATCAGGCGGCTTCGCGGCGCTTGACGGTGATCGACGGGCGTTGTGCCAGCGTCTGGGCCACGACGCAGTAGCGCTCGGTCAGCTCGGCGAGCTTGGCGAGTGCCGCGTCGTCGGCATCCGTCTCCAGCACGGCCACGACCTTGATGTCCTGCACGCCGACCGGAACGTCACGGGAGATGCCGAGCGTGCCCTGGACGTCGAACATCCCGTCGGCGGTCAGCTCGGCCGAGACGATGTCGATGCTCATCGCGGTCGCCACGCTCCGCATCGTGACGCCGGCGCACGCCAGCAGCGCCTGGAGGATCATGTCGCCGGAGCACGCCTCGCTGCCGTCGCCACCCGTGGCGGGGTGCAGGCCGGCGCGCGTGATGCCCGACCACGTGCCGACCGCGCAGGTGATGCCGGGCGACTCGAAGGTCGCAAAGGCGCCGAGGGGAGTTCGCGCCGTCGCCGGGTTGTCTCGGTACTTCTGCTTGAGCGGCGCCTGGAGTTCGCGCAGGGCAGATGCGTTCATGCGCACATCGTGACACCGATGGGGCGCCTCGACGGCAGAACGCGGAACGACGAGACGTTCAGCCGCAGACGGCACCGTCGGCCGCTGAGCTGACGAGCTTGCGGTACTTCGCGAGCACGCCGGTGGTGTAACGCGGGGGCAGCGGTTCCCAGCCCTCGCGGCGTCGGGCCAGCTCGTCGTCGTCGATCTCGACCTCCAGCGTGCGGTTGGCCATGTCGAGCGTGATCGGGTCGCCGTCGGCCACGAAGGCGATCGGGCCGGCGTCGACGGCCTCGGGCGCCACGTGCCCGACGCACAGGCCGGTGGTGCCACCGGAGAAGCGTCCGTCGGTGAGCAGCAGGACGTCCTTGCCGAGGCCGGCCCCCTTGATGGCGCTGGTGATCGCCAGCATCTCGCGCATGCCGGGACCGCCCTTGGGTCCCTCGTTGCGGATCACCACGGCGTCACCGGCCGCGATGGTGCCGTCCTCGAGGGCGTCCATCGCGGCACGCTCACCGTCGAAGACGCGGGCGATGCCGCGGAAGACGTCTGAGTCGAACCCGGCGCTCTTGACGACGGCACCGTCGGGCGCGAGCGAGCCGCGCAGGATCGTGAGTCCGCCGGTCTTGTGGATCGGTGCGTCGAGCGGACGGATGATGTCGCCGTCGAGGCCGAGGTCGATCTCGGCGAGGTTCTCGGCCATCGTGCGACCGGTGACGGTGAGGCAGTCGCCGTGCATGAGCCCGGCGTCGAGCAGGGCTTTCATGACGACCGGGATGCCACCGACGCGGTCGACGTCGTTCATGACGTAGCGGCCGAAGGGCTTGAGGTCGCCGAGGTGCGGCACCTTGTCGCCGATGCGGTTGAAGTCGTCGAGCGTGAGATCGACCTCGGCCTCGCGGGCGATGGCCAGCAGGTGCAGGACGGCGTTGGTGGAACCGCCGAGAGCCATGACCACGGTGATGGCGTTCTCGAACGCCTCCAGGGTGAGGATGTGGCGTGCCGTGATGCCGCGACGCAGCAGCTCGACGACGGCCTCGCCCGACTTGCGGGCGTACTCGTCGCGTCGGCGATCTGGCGCCGGGGGTGCTGCGGAGCCGGGCAGGCTCATGCCGAGCGCCTCGGCCGCGGAGGCCATCGTGTTGGCGGTGTACATGCCACCGCAGGCGCCTTCGCCCGGGCAGATCGCCCGCTCGATCTTGTCGACCTGCTCGCGCGTGATGAGGCCTCTCATGCAGGCGCCGACGGCCTCGAAGGCGTCGATGATCGTGACGTCCTTGCCGTCGACGCTTCCCGGCATGATCGAGCCGGCGTAGAGGAAGACGCTGGAGAGGTCGAGCCTGGCCGCGGCCATCAGCATGCCCGGCAGGCTCTTGTCGCAGCCGGCGAGCAGCACCGAGCCGTCCATCCGCTCGGCCATCATGACCGTCTCGACGGAGTCGGCGATGACCTCGCGGCTCACCAGCGAGAAGTGCATGCCCTCGTGCCCCATCGAGATGCCGTCGGAGACGGAGATCGTGCCGAACTCGAGTGGATAGCCACCGGCAGCGTGCACGCCCTCCTTGACCGCCTTTGCGAGCCGGTCGAGCGAGAGGTTGCACGGCGTGATCTCGTTCCAGCTCGACGCGACGCCGACCTGGGGCTTCTCCCAGTCGTCGTCGCCCATGCCGACGGCGCGCAGCATGCCGCGCGCGGCGGTCTTCTCGAGACCGTCGGTGACGTCTCGGCTCCGGGGCTTGATATCCACGCCGGCGGCTGGCTTGTCCTCGGTGGGCATGGCCCAAGATTACGACCACGTCGCGATGTGCCGCCGCGCCGCCTAGAAGAGAGGCACGAAGAGGAACGCGAGCGCCCAGCTGACGAAGCTGCCGACCAGGACGTACTCGGCGCGGGAACCGCCGGCGCTGTCGCGCGAGATCTCCGGGAACCGCAGGATGCCCTTGGCCGCGACGACCGCGCTCAGCGCCCCGTAGTGCCCGCCGAGCGCCATCGCGAGGATGAACACCCGCTCGATCGGGCCGAGGATGCGTCCGCCCTTCAACGTCTTCTCGGTGGCGATGACGCTCGGACCCGTGCCGATCAGCATCAGGCGCACGATGATGTTGGCCGTCTCGATGAGGAACAGCACGCAGGCGGCGCCGAGCACGAACTGCTCGATCGAGACATCGGCGAGGGCGCCGACGTCGAGGCCGTCGTACCACTGCACGAGCCAGCCGCGATGCACCGGCGGCTGAGGCACTGCGAGGGCAACGATCGCCACGACGGCGAGTCCGGCGACCGGCCAGGGCCGGTCGGTCTGGATGACGCCGACCGGCGTGAGCAGGATCCAGGCGACCAGCAGCACGAGCCCGACCGGGATGACGGCCCAGGCGACCGATCCGATGCCCAGACCCGACGCCAGCAGGGCGAGGACCACTCCGCCGACGACGGCGCCGACGATGCCCTCGGTGCGTGTCGACGCACGGTTCTCGGGACGCACGAGATCGGTGGCGCCCAGCGCGGCGAGCAGCAACGAGAGCAGGATCACGGCGCACTCAGCTCGGTGGCGCCCAGGATGGCGAACGCGCCGGCCCGCTGGAGGCTCTGGGAGACCGCCGACGGCGAGATGCCCTCGGCCGCCGCGAGGTCCTTCTGGGTGGTTCCGCGGAGGACGCCGAGAACCAGGCGGCGCTGGCGCGCGTCGAGGCGGCTCACGAGCTCGTCCCGGCACAGCACGAAGGCGTTGACGAGTCCTTCATCGACCCCTCCATCGATCAGTCCCCCTTCGGATGCCGGCCCGCCACGATCGGAGACGGCGACCCACGTGCGCAGCCGCTTGTTCTGACCGCTCTCGCGGCGCTTGGCCTCGACGATCGCGTCGCGAGCCGCCCACCACGCGGGGCCGTCCTGCGTGTGACCGTACTCGGACGTTCCGACGATCTCGAGGGTGCCGACGCCGAGGCCGAACCGGCAGTCGACGTCGGCCGGCAGGGCGAGGCGGACGACGAGGCTCGCCCTGAGTGCCGACCCGACGTCCGCGAAGACACCCTGGACCTCGTCGCCGAACGTGGGTGCGAGGGCCTGGATCGACATCGCCGTCGCGTTGGCCACGGCGAGCGCGTCGATGAGGTGCTGCTGCACCTCGCTGCGGGACGTCGAACGTCGCGAGCCCACCAGGTCGCCGATGAGTGCGACCTGGATTGAAGCATCCGCCTTCATGTTCATAGGATGAATGTTATCGCTTCATCTAGCATGAATCAAGTGCATGGCTTCATCGGGTGTCTCGCACCCTGCGCCCCTACAGTGGCACCCGTGACCATCGCGTTCGCCACCGGCCGACAGTACGCATCGCTCGACGTCGACCTCCCCTTGCTGGTCAGCGCCGCCAAGGCAGGCGGGCTCGACGCCGAGATCGCCGTGTGGGACGACGACAACGTGGACTGGGCGGCCTACGACGTCGTCGTGGTCCGGTCCTGCTGGGACTACATCGACCGTCGCGACGCCTTCCTCGGGTGGGCCCAGCAGGTGCCGAGGCTGCTCAACTCCGCCGACGTCCTGACCTGGAACACCGACAAGGTCTATCTCCGTGAGCTCGCGGCGGCCGGCGTGCCCGTGATCGACACCCGCTGGGACGTGCGCCGCGGCGACGACCTCCCCGACTCCGAGGAGTGGGTGGTCAAGCCGAGCATCTCGGGTGGCTCGAAGGACACCGCTCGCTGGGGCGACCCCGATGAGGTCTACGCCCACAGCGAGGAGCTCATCGCCGCCGGACGCACCGTGATGGTGCAGCCCTACGTGGCCTCCGTCGACAGCGACGGCGAGACCGCCCTGATCTTCTTCGGTGGCCGGTTCTCGCACGGCATCCGCAAGGGGCCCTTGCTCGAACGCGGCGAAGGGGTGCGTCAGGACCGCGACCAGCGCGAGGTCATCTCGCCGCGGGCACCGACCGCGGCCCAGCTCGACGTCGCCGAGCAGGTGCTCGCCGCGATCCCGTCGACCGTGGGCACTGCCGAGTCCCTGGCGTACGCGCGGGTCGATCTCGTCACGGCCCCTGACGGCGCACCGCAGCTCATCGAGCTCGAGCTCACCGAGCCCAGCCTCTTCCTCGACAACGCCGAGCACGGCGCCGAGACGCTCGTCGACTTCCTCGCCGCTGGGCGCTCCTAGCCCACGTCGATCTGGCCACCGCCCGGCACGGCATCGGGCTCGCGAGGCGCCGGGCCGTCGGGGAACTTCGCGACCCACTTCTGGCCTGCCGCGTAGCCGGCCTCGAACAGGCTCTGTTGCTGCTCAGGGGTGAGATCGAAGTCGGTCCAGCTCACGCCTCGCGGCTTGGCGAAGATGCTGCGGTCGACATCGCTCACGTCGCTGATGTGCCTGACCTGGGTCGAGTCGACCGTCGTGTAGATGAGGCTCTGCATGAGGGAGATGGGCCCGGTGACCGGCTTGGCCGGCGCACGCTCGCTGGACGGCGAGCTGAGGCGGATGCCGACGGTCGGCCACCGTTCCGGCTTGCCGTCGTGGCGGTCGAAGATCTCGATCGGATAGCTGCGCAGAAGTGACCCGTCCGCGAGCGTCGAGACGCCATACTCCGACTCCAGCCGGACCGGCTCGAACATGAACGGGATCGCCGACGAGGCCCGGACCGCGCGGGCGACCGGGTAGCCCGGCGCATCGATGCCGTAAGACGCGAGGTCCCACGGGAGGTACATGAGCCGCTGCCGGCTCAGGTCGCTCGCGGTGACGAGCAGCCGGTACGACTGCTCGGGCGCCAGCGCCGACCCGGGGTCGTCGAAGGCGAAGTCGGCGAACGTGTGCACGCCGAGGTCACCGAGGACACCGCGCGCCCACTCCGTCATGTAGTGGCCGCGGTACATGCCGAGGTGGAACGCGAGGCCCCAGCCGTTGGCAGCAAGCGGCCACCACCGCAAGGCCTTGCCGATCGGGCGACGATCGAGCATCTGGCGGTAGTCGATCGTGCGCATGATCTCGTCGACGCGGGACATCGGCTCGCCGGCCTGCTGCATGGCGGCGATGATCGCGCCCACGAGGGCGCCAGCCGACGAACCGGCGACGCGGGCGAAGGTCCAGCCGGCCTCGTCGAGCGCGGTGGCCGCTCCGACAAGGGCGATCCCCTTGACGCCTCCACCCTCGAGCACGAGGTCGGCCGTACGCGATCTGGTCGACGTCATGGCTTGACTCTACGAGCCCCGGACTCGAAGAACACTGTGCAGATGGGCGTCAGGCAGTGGACAATCGCTGGTCGTGACCTCTTCACACGCCGCGCGCGTCCGGTACCACGACATCGACAGCGCCGACGGCACGCGCATCCGGGCCTGGACGAACGGCGGCGACGGGCCCACCGTCCTGCTGAGCAACGGGCTCGGCACCAACCCGCACGCCTGGCCGTCCCTGCTCCGGCCCGACTGCGGCTTGCGCGTCGTCGGGTGGAACCACCGCGGGGTGAGCGGCTCGGAGCAGCCGAAGAGCCGGCGGGTCGACCTGGACTCCTACGTCGAGGACGCGCTCGCGGTGATGGAGGACGCTGGCATCGAGTCCGCCGTCGTGCCCGCGTGGTCGGCCGGCGTCACGGTCGCGTTCGAGCTGGCCAACCGCCACCCGGAACGGGTGACCGGCATCCTGGCCGTGGCAGGCGTGCCCGGCAACACGTTCGGCACGATGCTCGAACCCCTGCACATCCCGGGTCCGGTCGCGAAGCGCATGATGACCGGGCTCGTGCTCACCGGGCTGGTGGGCGGTCGCGCCATCGGCCTCGTCTCGAAGAACATCCCGTGGACCAACGCGGTGGCGAACATGCTGCGCCGCACGCACCTCATCAACCCGGCGGCCGACACCGAGGAGCTGCGGGCGATGTTGCAGGAGTTCTGCACCACCGACCCCCGGTGGTACGCCCATCTCGCGATGGACGTCACCAAGCACTCGCGCGTCTCGTTGTCGCGGGTGTCGGTGCCGGTGACGTTCGTGGCCGGACGATGGGACGTGCTGACCGGCGCCAAGCAGATGCGTGCCGCGTCCGAGCGGATCCCGGGAGCGATCTACCGCGAGCTGGAGGGCACGCACTTCCTCCCCGTGGAGTACCCAGAGGTCATGCTCGAGGAGCTCAAGGCCCTCATCGACCGCGTGGGCTGACGCTCCACACGTCGGTTTCGTAACCGCGAACGCCTCGAGGTCGTTGAAACGACCATGCGCCTTGCTCGCCTCGGTCTCGTCCTGACGTTGTTCGTCACGCTCGCGGTGTCCGGCTCGATGTCCCCCGCAGCGGCCGGACTGGTCAATCCCAAGCCTGTCGACCCGGTGATCGAGCTTCTCCCGCCGCGGCCTGCACCACACGTCCCGTACACCGGCACGATCTGCCCGGACGGGTCACCGTCCTGCATCGAGGCCACCATCTCGGAGATGCAGCAGCGACTGAACGTCCTCGCCCCGGCGTGCGACCATGACGCGGTCTTCTCCCTCGCCTACCTCCGGGTGACCGAGAACGTGCGTGACGCCGTCAACAGCGGCTACTTCCGCGACCGGGTCTGGCTCGGCCAGCTCGACGCCGTCTTCGCGCACGACTACTTCACCGCGCTGGACACCTGGAACAACGGCGACGCCGCAGCCAAGGCGTCGATCCCGCTGGCGTGGCAGATCGCGCTCAAGGCGGCGGACGACAAGGCCGTCTCTGGTCTGGGCAACTTCATGCTCGCCATGAATGCGCACATCAACCGCGACTTCTCCTACGCGCTCGCCGAGGTCGGCCTCACCGGTGCGGACGGCGTCTCGCACAAGTCGGACCACAACGCCTACAACCGCCGCCTGGATTCCCTGTACGAACCGGTGTTCGCCGAGGAGGCGGCCCGGTTCGACAAGCGCTTCGACGACATCGACGTCTCGACGCTCGAGGAGACCGCGGCCGGAGTGATCATGCGTGGGTGGCGGGAGATGGTGTGGCGGAACGCCGAGAAGCTCGCGCTGGCCAAGACTCCCCGCCAGCGCTCCCAGGCCGAGCACTCGATCGAGGCCTATTCGGCCGCGCAGGCTCGCACGCTCAGGCGCATGTTCACGGCTGGGCCCAAGCTCAGGGCCGAGCGCGAGGCGTGGTGTGCCGACCACCACGGCTGATCAGCCGAGCTTCTCCAGAATGAGCTCGCGCACCCGCGCGGCGTCGGCCTGACCGCGCATCTCCTTCATGACCGCGCCGATGAGCGCGCCCGCCGCGGCGACCTTGCCGTCGCGGATCTTCTGCGCGACGTCGGGGTTGGCCTCGATGGCACGGTCGACGGCGTCGCCCAGCGCACTGTCGTCGGAGACGACCTCGATGCCGCGCGACGCGACGACCTCTTCGGGGTCGCCCTCACCGGCCAGGACTCCGTCGAACACCTGGCGGGCGAGCTTGTCGTTGACGCGTCCGGCGTCGATGAGGGCCTGGATGCCGGCGACCTGCTCAGGCGTGATGGGCAGGGCGGCGAGGTCGACGTCCTGCTCGTTGGCACGCCGGGCGAGCTCGCCGAGCCACCACTTGCGGGCTGCCTGTGGCGCGGCACCGGCGTCGACCGTGGCGACGATGAGGTCCAGCGCACCGGCGCCGATCGTGTCGCGCATGTCGAGGTCGCTGAAGTCCCAGTCGTCCTGGAGGCGACGCCGACGCACCGACGGGGGCTCGGGCAGCGTCCCTCGCAGCTCCTCGACCCAGTCGCGCGACGGCGCGATCGGGGCGAGGTCGGGCTCCGGGAAGTAGCGGTAGTCGTCGGCGTCGGACTTCTCGCGTCCGGCCGACGTGCTGCCGTCGCTCTCGTGGAAGTGCCGTGTCTCCTGCACGACCTTCTCCCCTGCGTCGAGAATCGCGGCGTGACGCCGGATCTCGTACGTGGCGGCGCGCTCGACCGAACGGAACGAGTTGACGTTCTTCGTCTCCGACCGGGTGCCGAGCTCCTCACTGCCCAGTGGCTTGAGGGAGAGGTTGACGTCGCATCGCAGCGAGCCCTGGTCCATGCGGACGTCGGAGACGCCGAGGCCGCCGATGAGGTCGCGCAGGTGCGAGACGTACGCTCGCGCGACCAGAGCGGCCTTGTCGCCTGGTACCTCGATGGTCTTCGTGACGATCTCGATCAGCGGGATGCCGGCCCGGTTGTAGTCGACGAGCGAGTGGTCGGCTCCGTGGATGCGGCCGGTGGCACCGCCGACGTGCAGCGACTTGCCGGTGTCCTCCTCCATGTGCGCCCGCTCGATCTCGATGCGGTACGTCTCGACCCCGTCAGCGGTCGGGACCTCGATCTCGGTCCAGCCGTCGTGGGCGATCGGCTCGTCGTACTGCGACGTCTGGAAGTTCTTCGGCATGTCCGGGTAGAAGTAGTTCTTGCGCGCGAACCGGCACCACGCGGCGATCTGGCAGTTCAGGGCAAGGCCGATGCGAATGGCCGACTCGACGGCCTTGGCGTTGACGACCGGCAGGGCGCCGGGGAGCCCGAGGCACACCGGACACACCTGAGTGTTCGGCTCGGCCCCGAATCCCGTGGCACACCCGCAGAACATCTTGGACGCCGTGTTGAGCTCGATGTGGACCTCGAGGCCCATCACCGGCTGGTACCGCGACAGCGCGTCGTCGAGCTCGACCAGGGCAGTCACGGTGCCACCTCCAGCTCGGGTGCTCGATCGAGGATCGTGCCGCCCCACTGCTCCTCGAGCAGGCGCTCGAGCGCAGCGCCGGTGTTGTAGAGCCGGTCGTCGGCCAGGGCCGGTGCGAGGAGCTGGAACCCGGTCGGGAGCCCGTCGGCCGCCAGGCCGGACGGGAGCGACAACCCCGGGATGCCGGCCAGGTTGGCCGGGATGGTGGCGACGTCCTGCGCGTACATCGACAGCGGGTCGTCGAGCTTGTCACCGAACGGGAAGGCCGTGGTGGGCGACGTGGGCGACGCGAGCACGTCGACCTGCTCGAACGCGGCCTCGAAGTCCTGGGCGATGAGCGTGCGAACCTTCTGGGCCGAGCCGTAGTAGGCGTCGTAGTAGCCGCTGGACAGCGCATACGTGCCCAGGATGATGCGGCGCTTGACCTCGTCGCCGAAGCCCGCGTCGCGGCTGGCCGCCATGACCTGCTCGGCGCTGGGGGCGTCGACGCCGTCGGGGCCGACGCGAAGTCCGTACCGCATCGCGTCGAACCTGGCGAGGTTGCTGCTCGCCTCGCTCGGCAGGATCAGGTAGTACGCGGCCAGGGCGTGGACGAAGCTGGGGCACGAGACCTCGACGATCTCGGCGCCGGCGCCCTCGAGCAGGGCCAGCGACTCGTCGAACCGCGCACTGACGTCCGGGTGGAATCCCTCCCCGCCGAGCTCGCGTACGACACCGATGCGCAGGCCGCCGACGTCGGCCCGGCGCGCGGCCTCGACGACGGGCGGCACCGGGCTGTCGATGCTGGTGGAGTCGCAGTGGTCGTAGCCGGCGATGACCTCGTGCAGCAGCGCGGCGTCGAGCACCGAGCGGGTGACGGGGCCGGCCTGGTCGAGGCTGCTGGCGAGGGCGATGAGCCCGTAGCGGGAGACGCCACCATAGGTCGGTTTGACCCCGACCGTGCCCGTCATGGCTCCGGGCTGCCGGATGGACCCACCGGTGTCGGTGCCGACGGCGAGCGGCGCCTCGAACGCGGCGACCGCGGCCGCGGATCCGCCGCCGGACCCGCCGGGGATGCGGCCGGTGTCCCACGGGTTGCGCGTGGGCCCGTACCCGGAATGTTCGGTGGAGGAGCCCATGGCGAACTCGTCCATGTTGGTCTTGCCGAGGATGGGAAGACCGGCGGCCTTGAGCCTCCGCGTCACCGTGGCGTCGTACGGCGGCACCCAGCCCTCGAGGATGCGCGAGCCGGCCGTGGTGGGCACGCCCTTGGTGGTGATGACGTCCTTGACGGCGACCGGCACGCCGGCCAGTGGGTGCAGCTCCTCACCGGCCGCGCGGCGAGCGTCGACGTCGCGGGCGGTCGCGAGCGCACCCTCGGTGTCGACGTGGAGGAACGCGTGGATCTCTTCGTCGACGGCGCCGATCCGGTCGACGTACGCCTGGGTGAGCTCGACGGAGCTGACCTCACGAGCCGTGAGCCGGCGCGACAGCTCGTCGGCCGTCGCGCGGATCGGATCGGTCACTGCTCGTCTCCCAGGATCCTCGGGACGAGGAAGCGCTGCTGCTCGCTCGCGGGTGCAGCCTCGAGTGCCTCTTCGGCCGTCAGGCTCTCGCGCACCTCGTCGTCGCGGAAGACGTTGCTGATCGGCAGCGGGTGGCTCATCGGTGTGACGTCGTCGCCGGCCGCCTCCTGCACGACGCGGACGTGCTCGAGGATCGCCGGCAGCTCGGCGGCGAGGTGGTCGAGCTCGTCGTCGCTCAGCGAGATGCGCGCGAGGTCGGCCAGATGGGCGACGTCCGCGCGCGAGATACCCGAGACGGGGTCGGACATGCAGGGATCCCTTCGAGATCGGAGGGTGTCGCACCATCCTAGAGTGTGCGCATGCGCCCTGATCGTCTGACCGAGTACGGCAATGACGACCTGGTGTTCGACGTCCGGGACGAGGGTCCGATCGACGGCACGCCCGTCGTCCTCCTGCACGGATTTCCGCAGCGGGCGACGTCGTGGGACGACGTCGTGCCGCACCTTCACGAGCGCGGCGCGAGGACGTTCGCGCCCGACCAGCGGGGCTACTCCCCCCGCGCCAGGCCGCCACGCCGACGCGACTACCGGGTTCCTGCCCTGATCTCCGACGTTCAAGCCCTCATCACGGCGATCGGGGAGCCGGTCCACCTCGTCGGTCACGACTGGGGCGCGGCCGGGGCGTGGGGTGTCGCATCCCGCCATCCCGACTCGCTGGTGACGCTCACGGCGGTGTCCGTGCCTCACCCAGGCGCCTACGCACGCTCGCTGGTCCGGGGCGTGCAGGCCCTGAAGTCGTACTACATCGCGTTGTTCCAGATCCCGTTCCTGCCCGAGTGGATGATGAGTCGTCAAGGCGGTTTCAGCGAGCGACTGCTCCGCGGAAGCGGTATGAGCAAGGACATGGTCGAGGCGTACCACCGGGAGATGGTCGAGGACGGCGCGCTCCATGGCGCGCTGGCCTGGTATCGCGCGCTCCCGCTCACCAGTCTCCGGAGCACCCCCGGCCGAGTCTCGGTGCCGACCACCATGGTGTGGAGCGATGGTGACAACTTCATCGGCCACAGGTCCGTCGAGCTGACCGAACGGTTCGTGACTGCCGACTACCGTCTCGAGGTGATGGCCGGCTACAGCCACTGGCTTCCCAACGAGAGGCCGGCCGAGCTCGCCGAGCTCATCGCGCAGCGTGCTGGTCTCTAGAGCGGCGGCTGCAGTCCTTGCGGCACTGACCACACTGTCCGCTTGCTCTTCCGGGCCAGACGCTGAGCCACCGAACTCGCCATCGACATCGACCCAAGCGTCAGCGCATGCTCGGTTGACTGCGGACCGGTGCGCCGACCTGATCGTCCTCGGGGTTCGCGGCCAAGCCCAGTCGGCTCGAGCGGCGGCTGGAGTCGGCGCCGAGGTGCAGAACTCGATGTTGGCGCTGGTCGAGCAGCTTCGCGGAGGTGTCCGCGTGCGCCTGGAGGCCATCCGCTACCCCGCCAGCGCGGCCGCCTTCGACCACGATGTCGAAACGGGACGCCGCCGGCTCCTGGCGCGGCTCGCCGCGTTGGGGTCGGCGTGCCCGCACAGTCGATTCGCCCTGATGGGCTACAGCGAGGGCGCCGACGTCGTGCATCGCGCCGTGGCCGGGTTGAGCGCGACCCAGGCCTCGAACATCGCGGTCGTGGCGGTACTGGGCGATCCGCTGCGACTGCCGGCCGATCACGTGGCCACAGAGTCGTACGGCACGGGTCACCTGAAGGGCCGCGGAAGCATCCACGAAGGACCACGGTGGAGCAAGGTCGTCAGCGAGCGGGTGATCACGTTCTGCCACGCCGACGACAACGTCTGCAACGCGCCGCCGTCCGGGCGTCGCTCCGACATCTCGACCACCCACCGGACGTTCTACGAGAAGCGTTCCTCGGCCAGAGTGACGGCCGAGCGGATGGCTCGGGTGATCGGAACGCTCTAGGAGTCGGCGGGGCCGTTCTCGAGCAGCTTCTCGAAACCGGCCTCGTCGAGGATCGGCACGCCGAGCTGTTCGGCCTTGTCGGCCTTCGTGCCGGGTGAGTCGCCGACCACGACGTAGTCGGTCTTCTTCGAGACCGAGCCGGACGCCTTGCCGCCGCGGGCGATGATCGCCTCCTTGACGGAGTCGCGGGTGAACCGCTCGAGCGAGCCGGTGACGACGACCGTGAGGCCCTGGAGCGTGCGGGGAACGGACTCGTCGCGCTCGTCCTCCATGCGGACGCCTGCCGCGGCCCACGCGTCGACGATGTCACGGTGCCAGTCGACGCTGAACCACTCGACGACGGCCTCGGCGAGCGTGGGGCCGACGCCATCGGCCTCGACCAGCTGATCGACCGAGGCCTCGGCGATCGTGGGCAGCGAGGCGAAGTGCTCGGCCAGGGCGCGGGCCGCGGTGGGACCGACGTGCCGGATGCTGAGGGCCACCAGCACCCGCCACAACGGCTGGGTCTTGGCCTTCTCGAGATTCTCCAGCAGCGCGACTCCGTTGGCGCTGAGCACCCGGTCGCCCGCGCCGTCGGCCTTCTCGGCCTTCTTGGCGGCCCGCGTGTAGAGCGGGACGGTCAGCAGCTCACGCTCGGTGATCGCGAACAGCCCACCTTCATCGACGAGGACACCGGCGTCGAGCAGGGCGACGGCGCCCTCCCAGCCGAACACCTCGATGTCGAACGCCCCGCGGCCGCCGACGTGTGTGAGCCGCTCGCGCAGCTGCGAGGGGCATGATCGCGTGTTGGGGCACCGGATGTCGGCGTCGCCCTCGCGGGACGGCGCCAGCTTGGTGCCGCACGCCGGGCACTTCTTGGGCATGACGAACTCGCGCTCGCTGCCGTCGCGCAGGGCGACGACCGGACCGACGATCTCGGGGATGACATCGCCGGCCTTGCGCAGCACGACCATGTCGCCGATGAGGACGCCCTTGCGCTTGACCTCGTGCTGGTTGTGCAGGGTCGCCATCTCGACCGTGGAGCCCGAGACCCGAATCGGCTCCATGACTCCGTACGGCGTGACGCGGCCGGTGCGCCCGACGTTGACGCGGATGTCGAGCAGTCGGGTGTTGACCTCCTCGGGCGGGTACTTCCAGGCGATCGCCCAGCGCGGCGCGCGCGACGTGGAGCCGAGCCGGTTCTGCAGGTCGACCTCGTCGACCTTGATGACCACGCCGTCGATCTCGTGGATGACGTCGTGACGGTGCTCGCCGTAGTACTCGATGAACTCCTGCACCGCCTCGAGATCCGGCAGGACCTTCGCCCGGTCGCTCGTGGGCAGGCCCCACGCCTTGAGCGCGAGATACGCCTCGGACTGGCGCTTGGGACTGAATCCCTGCCGGTAGCCGATGCCATGGCACACCATCGAGAGCGGGCGGCCGGCGGTGACCGAGGCGTCCTTCATGCGCAACGACCCCGCGGCCGCGTTGCGGGGGTTGGAGAACGGGGTCTTGCCCGATTCCGCCCACGCGGTGTTGAACTCCTCGAACGCCTCGGTGGGGAAGAAGACCTCACCCCTGACCTCGACGTAGGCCGGCACCGGGTACTTCTTCGAGGCCTTGAGCCGGTGTGGCACGACGTCGATGGTGCGGACGTTGTTGGTGACGTCCTCCCCCACCCGTCCGTCGCCGCGCGTGACCCCGCGGGTGAGCACGCCGTCCTCGTAGGTGAGCGAGATGGCGAGGCCGTCGACCTTGAGCTCGCACAGGAAGTCCGCCTTCTGGGCACCCTCGCGGACGAGCCGGGCGTGCCAGGACTCGAGCTCCTCCGGGCTGAACGCGTTGTCGAGGCTCATCATGCGCTCGCGGTGCTCATACGCCTCGAACGTCGAGGATGCGTAGCCGCCGACGCTCTGGGTCGGCGAGTCGGGCGTGCGGAGCTCGGGGAGCTGCTCCTCCAGCCCTTCGAGCTCGTGCATGAGCTTGTCGTACTCGCCGTCGGAGACGGTGGGTGCGTCGTCGAGGTAGTAGCGCGTGCGATGGTCCTCGATCTGCTCTGTCAGCTCCTTGTGCCGCTGCCGGAGATCGTCGGTCGCCATGATCCGAGCCTATCGTCGGGCGGTGACCCTTCGCCCGACGTGGGAGCATGGCACCCAGTCGAACGGAAGGGTCATCGTGTCCGACCATCTCACCGGATCCCAGCGGGTGTGGGACACCGTCCTCGGCGTCGTGCTCCTCGTCGGCGGCGTGGTCCTGGCGGGCGTGTTCTACGGCGACGTCGCCCTCACCGTCGCGGGCGGGATCGTCGCGATCATCGGTCTCGCTCTTCTCCGCTATGCACTGATGCGCCGGCGACGGCTTGCGCGAGGCTGAGGGCCCGTCGCGCCCAAGCCGGTGACGCCCCGGCCAGCCCGCACGTCGGCGTGACCACGGTGCGGTGCGCAGAGGCGTCCTCGTCGAACCCGAGCCGGTCGAAGAACCTCTCCACACGCCTGCGCAGGTCCGACTCCGTCACCTCGGCATCCGTCGAGGGGACGACGCCCGGCCACAGGTCGGTGCCGGCCTCGAAGAGCTGAGACCACCCGTCGTCGGGCTCGGCGAGGCCGAGATCGAAGGAGATGGCCGTGAATCCGGCGCCTGCGAGGAGCGACACCGGCACGTCGGCAGCACAGGAGTGCACGACGGGACGGGCGCCGGCAGCGATGATCGCGTCCACCACCAGGCGCAGCAGGGAGTCGGCCTCGGGCGGCTGGACGGTGCGGTGCCGGCCGAACCCGCTGGCTGTGGGCACCCCTCCGCCGAGCACGGCAGTGATGCTCGGCTCGTCGACCTGCACGACGACCTGCTCGGCCCGGCCGAACCGCCGGCGGACGTCGGCCACGTGCGTCGTGAGTCCCGCAGCGAGCGACTCGGCCAGCTCGCGCCGGGCACCGTGGTCGGCCACCAGCTTGTCGCCACGCTCACGCTCGACGTTTGCGGCCAGGGTGAGGGGGCCTGTGACCTGCACCTTGAGCGGTCCGGCGTGGTCGGCGAGCATCTCCTCGGCGACGTCGAGGTCCTGCGCGAGCAGCGAGCGAGCACGCCGGAAGTCGCTTCCGGAGCCCACACCGAGACGCCAGCCACCGGGCTGGAGGTCGCCCTCGAGCCCGTCCAGGACGGCCAGGGCCCGGCCGATCATGCCGGCGTGCGGGCCTCGGGCCGGCAGCTCGGGGACGAACGCGAAGTCGCCGACCTCGCCGCGGATGATGCGCAGGGACTCCCGGACGTCCTCCCCGGGCATCGACCCGACACCGGTGCCTGAGCTCACACCTGCACGCGACGCGTCTCGGCAATCGTGGCTGAGCCGACGACGCGGGTGCCGTCGTAGATGACGCAGGCCTGGCCGGGAGCGATGCCGTAGGCGGGGTCACGCAGCTCGACCCGGACCTCTGTGTCGCCGACCTCGACCGACGCCGCGTGCTCGTCGCCATGCGCGCGCAGCTGGACCGTGCAGTCGAGCCGTCCATCGGGGGCCCGACCGGCCCACAGCGGCTTGACTCCGGCCAGCGCATCGACCCGGAGGTGCTCGCGCGGGCCGACCGTGACGGTGCCGCTCGTCGGCTCGATGTCGAGCACGAACCGGGGCTTGCCGTCGTCGGCCGGGATGCCGAGGCGGAGCCCACGCCGCTGACCGATCGTGAAGGCGTACGCGCCGTCGTGCTCGCGCAACGTCGTGCCGTCCTCGTCGACGATCGTGCCGGGCTTGGGGCCGAGCTTGTCGCGCAGCCAGCCGGCGTTGTCGCCGTCGGCGACGAAGCAGATGTCGTGGCTGTCGGGCTTGTGCGCCACCTGGAGCCCGCGGCGCTCGGCCTCGGCTCTGACATCGGTCTTGTCGCTCCCGCCGAGGGGGAACAGCGAGTGGGCCAGCTGGTCCTGAGTGAGCACTCCGAGCACGTACGACTGGTCCTTGCCATGGTCGACGGCCCGGTGCATTTCGACTGTCTCGTCCGCAGCCGTCCGCAGCTGCGCGTAGTGCCCGGTGACGACTCCGTCGAACCCGAGGGCGAGCGCACGGTCGAGCACCGCGGCGAACTTGATCTTCTCGTTGCACCGCAGGCACGGGTTCGGGGTGCGGCCGGCGGTGTACTCGGCCACGAAGTCGTCGACCACCTCGTCGGCGAACTCCTCGCTCATGTCCCAGACGTAGAACGGGATGCCCAGCACGTCGGCCGCGCGGCGGGCGTCTCCGGCGTCCTCGATCGAGCAGCACCCGCGGGCTCCCGATCGGTACGAGCGCGGGTTGCGGCTCAGGGCGAGGTGGACGCCCGTGACGTCATGCCCTTCGTCGACGGCTCGCGCCGCGGCGACCGCTGAGTCGACGCCGCCCGACATGGCGGCAATGACTCTCACGATGCACTCCTCACTGTGCCGTCGAAGGTGCTCCGCACCTGGCTCGCGGCGAGGGCGCGGTCGTGGACCGCGGGGAGCGCGGCGATCAGGGCGTCGACATCGGCTTCGGTTGACGTGTGTCCGAGGCTGAACCGCAGCGATCCGCGGGCCGCGACGTCGTCGTAGCCCATCGCCAAAAGCACGTGGCTGGGCTGGGGCACCCCGGCGTCGCAGGCCGAACCGGTCGAGCACTCGATGCCCTGGGCGTCGAGGAGCATCAGCATCGCGTCGCCCTCGCAGCCGGGGAACGTGACGTGGGCGATGTTCGGCAGCCGGTGCTGTGGGCCGGGGTCCGGGTCGCCGTTGATGATCGCGTCCGGCACGACGCGGCGGATGCCGTCGACCATCCGCGCCCGCAACGCCTCGATGCGCGCGGAGGACTCGGCCTGGTGGTCGACACTGACCTCCATCGCCTTGGCGAACGCGGCGATGAGGGGGACACCGATCGTCCCTGAACGCAGGTCGCGCTCCTGGCCGCCACCGTGCAGCAGCGGCGTCGGCTGCAGGTCGCGCTCGATGACGAGCGCGCCGATGCCGACCGGGCCGCCCAGCTTGTGCGCGGTGACCGTCATGGCGTCGAGACCGGACGCACCGAAGTCGAGCGGGAGGTAGCCGGCCGCCTGGACGGCGTCGCTGTGCACGGGGATGCCGTGCTCGCGCGCGATGGCGACGACCTCGGCGATCGGCTGCACGGTGCCCATCTCGTTGTTGGCCCACATGGTGGTGACGGCGGCGACGCTGGCCGGATCCGACTCGACCGCCTCGCGTAGCGCATCCACGATGATGCGGCCCTGGCGGTCGACCGGTGTCGTGTCGACCCGCGCACCTTCGTGGGCGGCGAGCCAGGTGACGGGATCGAGCAGGGCGTGGTGCTCGACGGAGCTGAAGACGATGCGGTTGCAGGCGGGGTCCTGCTCGAGCCTCGACCAGTACAGGCCCTTGATGGCGAGGTTGTTCGCCTCGGTGCCACCCGAGCAGAACACCACCTCGCTCGGCCGGGCGCCCAGCTTCTCGGCGATCAGCTCGCGCGCCTCCTCGACGGTCCGGCGCGCGGCTCGGCCGGAGCCGTGCAGGCTCGACGCGTTGCCGGTGCGAGCCAGTTCCTCGGTCATCACGGCGATCGCCTCGGGGACCATCGGCGTCGTGGCCGCATGGTCGAGGTAGGTGGTGCGACGAGGGGAAGTCATGGCCACACCAGCGTACTCAGGACGCGCCAGCGGGCCTCCTCCGCGCGGAGGAGGCCCGTCTGGCATCGGGCGACGATCAGAGGTTGCCCATCACGATTCCGTCGACGATGTAGATCGCCAGGTAGCCAAGCACCGACAACGCCCCGATGAGCAGTGCCGCGATGGAGAGACCAGATCCCTTCGAGGCACCACGGCCGGCGGCACCGACCAGCGCCCCGGCGGCACCGAGCACGAGCGGGAGTCCAGTCCAGAACGCCGGAAGGGTGAGCAGCGCGGCGATCACGGACATCGCCATCGCGGTCTTGGGTGCGGCAGACCGCTCGAGAGCTCGCGGCACCACCCACCCGTAGACGACGGCGGCCGACACCAGTCCGAGAGCGATCATGCTGATGTACTCGCCCGGGTCATGGGCTCCCAGGTAGGTGAAGACGGTCGACACGACCGCCGTGGCGATACCGGTCGGGACGACCAGGCTCCGGAGGCTGTTCCGGTCGATGGACGTGGTGGTTGAGGTGGAGGACATCATGTTTCCTTCCGAGGGTGGTTGCGACACCACCGAGTCAACGTCGTCACAGCCGGCCCGTCGTCGCCCTGCACGACGAACCTGATCACCCGTGAGAGCGTCATTCTCAAGAGTGACCCGCTCCGGGTTCTTCGCGCCTACCGTGGATTCATGCACCTCAGGCGCCTCTTGCAGCGGTACGGTGATGCCGCGCTGGCCGGCGGCGTCGCCGTGATCTTCGCGATCGAGGTGCTGTCTTGGCCGGACGCGCAGCTGCCTGAGGCGGTGGTGACGTCCGTGCTTGCGGCCATGGCCTTGGCCTGGCGTCGCGTCGTGGTGCTGCCGTCATTCCTTGTCGCTGCGCTCGGATCGTGGGGAACGCTCCGCTTTGCCGACGGCCTCGACAACGACTCGCTGGGGTTCCTCCTGGTCTTCTTCGTCTCGCTCTACTCCCTCGGTCGGTGGACCCGCGGAGCGGCGGTCTGGGTGGGCATGGTGTTCGTGCTGACCTACATCATCGTGTTCGTGGTCGGAGACGCGAACGCCCAGGGCACCTCGGTCGAGCTGGGAGCCATCGGCTTCGGCACCCTGTTCGTCGGTACACCGTGGGCCGCAGGCGTTGCGATCCGCCTGAGACGAGAACGCGAGCGGACACTCGTCGTCGAGAGCGAACAGGCCATCGCCCGAGAACGAGCTCGGATCGCTCGCGAGCTACACGACGTGGTGTCCCACGCCATCTCGGTGACGGTGCTGCAGGCCCGCGGTGGGCGGACGATGATCGGCCGTGACGAGGAAGCCGTCCGCGACGCACTCGACGCGATCGAGCAGACCAACACGGCGGCCTTGTCCGACATGCGCAGGCTCCTCGCGGTGTTGCGCGACACCGACTCCGAGGCCGGACACGGACGGGCAGCGCCGCAGCCCAGCCTCGCCAACCTCGAGCGGCTGGTCGAGCAGGTGCGACGGGCGGGCCTTCCCATCGATCTGTCGATCACGGGCGAGCCCGGTCCGGTGCCGCCCGGGGTCGACCTGTCGGCCTACCGCATCGTCCAGGAATCACTGACGAATGTCATGAAGCACTCGGGCGAGGGCGCCACGGCCACGGTCACCATCGCCTACTCGGCTGACGACCTCCGCGTCACGGTTGTTGACGACGGCCGCGGCGCTGAGGCACCGAACGGCTCGGGCCACGGGCTGGCTGGCATCCGCGAGCGCGTGGCTGTGGTCGGCGGCACCGTGGTGGCTGAGCCGGCGGCCGCCGGCGGATTCGAGGTTCGCGCCAGGCTTCCCTTTGCGTTGGAGTCGCTCAGATGATCCGAGTCGTGCTGGCCGACGATCAGCCGCTGGTGCGCACGGGCCTGCGGATGATCCTCAGTGCTGTCGACGACATCGAAGTCGTCGGGGAAGCCGCCGACGGGGCCGAGGCGATCAGCGTCTGCGCCGAGCTCTCACCGGACGTGGTGCTGATGGACGTGCGCATGCCCGGTGTCGACGGGATCGATGCGACGCGCGCCGTCACAGCAACCGGCGCGCCGCCGAAGGTCCTGGTGCTCACCACGTTCGACCTCGACGACGTCGTCTACGACGCTCTTCGTGCCGGCGCGAGCGGATTCCTCCTCAAGGATGCACCCGAAGAACGACTCATCATGGCCATCAGGGTGGTCGCGGACGGAGGATCGTTGTTCGCGCCGTCCGTCACCCGAGCGCTGATCGCGGAGTTCGCCCAGCGCTCGCGACAGCCGCCGACGGCGTCGGTTGACCGACTGACCGAACGTGAGACAGAGGTGCTGGTGCAGATCGCGCGTGGCCTGTCGAACGCCGAGATCGCCGAGACACTGTTCGTCACCGAGAACACCGTGAAGACCCATGTGGCCCGAATCCTGATGAAGCTTGGCCTGCGCGACCGCGTGCAGGCCGTCGTTCTCGCCTACGAGTGCAGTCTGGTCACACCGGCGCGGCCGGGTCGGCCGACATGACGGCGATCAGGGCATTGGCTGCTTCCGCCAGGTTGGCGTCCGAGGTCGCGCGGCCGAAGGTGAATCGCACGGCGGTCTGCGCGATCTCGCGGTCGTAGCCCATCGCGGTGAGCACGTGCGAGGGCTCATCGCTGCCCGCTGCGCACGCCGACCCGCTCGAGCACACGATGCCCCGCCGTTCCAGGTCGAGCAGGATCGACTCCCCGCTCGTGCCGGGAAAGACGAAGGACGCACTGCCGGGGAGCCGGTGGGTGCGATGCCCGGTGAGCTCGGCGCCCCCGATCTCGGACTCCACCCGGGCGATGAAGGCGTCGCGACGAGCAACGACGTCGTCAGACGGGCCGGACGCCAGCCGCAGCGCCGCGGCCAGCCCCACGGCACCCGCGACGTTCTCCGTTCCCGATCGGCGTCCGGACTCTTGTCCGCCGCCGTGGATGAGCGGCTCGAACGGCGTGCGCCGGCCCATGTAGAGCACGCCGACACCCTTCGGCGCGCCCAGCTTGTGGCCGGAGATGCTCAACGCCTGGACGCCCAGGCGGGCGACGTCGAGATCGAGCCAGCCTGCGGCCTGCACGGCATCGGTGTGGAAGGGGATGCCGCGCTCGCTCGCCAGTGCTGCCAGCCCGGCGATCTCCTGGACGGTACCGACCTCGTTGTTCGCCAGCTGGATGCTCACCAGCGTCGTGTCGTCCCTCAGCACGGCAGCGAGATCGTCGGGCGAGACGCGTCCCTCGTGGTCGACGCCCAGGGTCGTGACCTCGAATCCGGTGCGTCCCAGGAACGCGGCCGACTCCAGCACCGCGGGATGCTCGATCGCGCTGACCACGACGTGGCGGCCACGCGGCGCGGCAAGGGCGATGCCTTTGACGGCGGCGTTGTCCGACTCGGTGCCGCCCGAGGTGAACGTGATCTCGCCGGCCCGCGCACCCAGGGCTGAGGCGACGTCGGCGCGGGCCTGGTCGAGCGCCCGGAGCGCGACCTCGCCGACCTCGTGGTGGCTCGACGGGTTGCCGAACTCCGGCCCGAGGTACGGCCCCATCGCCGCGAGCACGTCACGCTTGAGCGGCGTCGTGGCGGCTTCGTCCAGGTAGATCATGGCACTGTGCTCAATGCCGCCCAGGGCCCGGCGCCCCAGCCGGGCCGACGCGCACGTCAAGAGCGAGATCGAGGGCCCTGACACTGTGCGTGAGCGCGCCGACGCTGATGATGTCGACCCCCGTGGCCGCGACGTCGGCGATGGTGTCGAGGGTGATGCCGCCGCTCGCCTCGACCAGCGCGCGCTCACCGACGAGCTCGACTCCCCGGCGGAGCCCGTCGAGGTCGAAGTTGTCGAGCATGATCGTGCCGACCTTGCCGGAGGCGAGCACGGGCTCGATCTGGTCGAGGCGGTCGACCTCGACCTCGATGTGCGTCGTGTGCGGCAGCGTCTCGGCGGCAGCGCGGATGGCGGCGGTGACCCCACCTTCGACACTGTCGACGAGGGCCAGGTGGTTGTCCTTGGCCATCACGGCGTCGGAGAGCGAGAACCGGTGGTTGTGGCCGCCGCCGCACACCACGGCATGACGTTCGAGGGCGCGCAGCCCGGGCGTGGTCTTGCGGGTGTCGACGACCCGGACGCCGGTGCCCTCGACCGCAGCGACGTACGCGGCGGTCGACGTGGCGATGCCGCTCATGCGCTGGAGGAGGTTGAGGGCGACTCGTTCGGCCTGCAGCACCGACCGAGCCGGGCCGGAGACCGACGCCAGGACGTCGCCGGCCTCGAACCTCGTAGCGTCGGGCATCGCGTTCGTGACCTTGACGGCGAAGTCGCGGCGGCTCATCGCGATCGCGAAGACCTCGGCACCGGCCAGCACGCCAGGCTCCCGCGCGACGAGGTCGGCCGTGGCCAGGGCGCCGGCCGGGATGAAGGCCTCAGACGTGAGGTCGCCGAACGGCGCGTCCTCCTCGAGCGCGAGGTCGACGACCCGTTCGATCTGGTGGCGGCTCAGCATTCAGATCGCCTGCACCGAGGAGTGGCGTGCCTGCGCGGGATCGGGCTCGGGGAAGTCGGTGCGGTAGTGCCCGCCACGTGACTCCTCGCGATGCAGCGCACTGGCCACCACGGCCCGCGCGACGACGAGCAGGTTGGCGTCCTCGGCCGACTTTGCATCCGTGACGTCGGGCGCCCGCCACGACGCCAGCCGGACGGCCGCGTCGCGGAGGTCGTCGCCGTTGCGTGAGAGCCCGGCGGCGTCCCACATGAGCTGCTGCAGATCGTCACGGGTGAGCGACTCCGCATCGTCGTGCGGAGAGGTGTCGCCGAGCTCGACCCCGACCGGCTCGGTCCAGTCAGCGCCGAAGTCGTCGGACCCACCGGGCCTGCCGAGAGCCTCGACGACCCGGGTGCCGTAGACGGCGCCTTCGAGCAGCGAGTTGGAGGCCAGTCGGTTGGCACCGTGCAGGCCGTTGCAGGCCGCCTCGCCGACGGCGTACAGCCCGGGCACGGAGGTGCGTCCCCACTCGTCGGTACGGATGCCGCCCATGTAATAGTGCGCCGCAGGCGTGACCGGGATCGGTTGCTCGCCCCAGTCGAAACCCTGCGAGCGGCAGGCCGCGTCGATGTTCGGAAACCGATTCGCGAGGAACTCGCCGGCGTGCCCCTGCTCGCCCAGCGCCGTCGCGTCCAGCCGGACAGGCTTGCCCTTCTGGCGCGTCATCTGTGCGGCGATGCCGCGGGCCACGACGTCACGTGGAGCGAGCTCGGCGTCGGGATGGACGTCGGTCATGAACCGGTGCCCCTCCTCGTCGATCAGCACGGCGCCTTCGCCGCGGACCGCCTCCGAGACCAGGAAGTTGCCAGGCGCGGCCAGGGAGGTGGGATGGAACTGGTAGAACTCCAGGTCGGCCGCGACGGCACCCGCGCGCAGTGCCATGGCGAGCCCGTCGGCCGTCGCGACCTCGGGATTCGTCGTGTAGGGGAACAGCTGGCCGGCGCCGCCGGTCGCGAGCACGACGGAGTCCGCCCGGAGCTCGGTGCCGTCCAGCAGCCGAATGCCGACGCACCGTGCGTCCTCGATCACCAGGTCGACGACCGTCGTGCGCTCGTGCACGTCGACGTCACTCTCGCGCAGTCGGTCGATGAGGGCGTAGGCGATGCCGGCCCCGGTCGCGTCTCCCCCGGCGTGCAGGATCCGGGCGTGCGAGTGAGCCGCCTCCAGCCCGTGGGCGAGGCCCTCACCGTGCCGGTCGAACTCCACGCCGCGCTCGATGAGCTCGCGGATCGCCTCAGGGCCTTCACTGCACAGGACCTCGACGGTGTCCTCGTCGCTGAGGCCCGCGCCGGCGATCAGCGTGTCCTGGACGTGCTCGGCCACGGTGTCGTCGCTGGTCATGACGACCGCGACCCCGCCCTGCGCGTAGCGCGTGTTGCTCTGCGCGAGGTCGGACTTGGTGAACAGGGTGACGTCGTGCCCGGCCTCGACGGCCTCGAGAGCCGCCGTCAGCCCGGCGACGCCGCTCCCCACGATGACGAGACGCACGTCAGGCTCCCTTCGGGAGGGCGGCGAGCATGCGCTCGAGCGCGACCTTGGCGTCGCGGGCGACGTCGTCCTCGACCACGATCTCGTTGCGGACCTCGCCCTCGACGAGCCCGTCGAGCGTCCACGCGAGGTAGCCCGGATGGATGCGGTACATCGTCGAGCACGGGCACACGACCGGGTCGAGGCAGAAGACCGTGCGGTCCGGGTACTCCGCGGCGAGGCGGTTGACCATGTTGATCTCGGTGCCGATCGCGATGACGTCTCCCGGGTCGGCCGCAGCGACGAACCGGCGGATCTTGTCGGTGGAGCCGAACGCGTCCGCGGCGTCGACGACCGGCATCGGCGCCTCGGGGTGCACGATGACCTTGACGCCGGGATGCTCCGCGCGGGCCTTCTCGATCTGGGCGACCGTGAAGCGCTTGTGCACCGAGCAGAACCCGTGCCACAGCAGCACCTTGGCGTCCTGCAGCCGCTCGACGGTGTTGCCTCCGAGCGGACGGTGCGGATTCCAGGTCGGCATCTGCTCGAGCGGGACGCCCATGGCCTTGGCGGTGTTGCGGCCGAGGTGCTGGTCGGGGAAGAACAGCACCCGCTGGCCACGTTCGAACGCCCACTCCAGCACGGTCGAGGCATTGGACGACGTGCACACGATGCCGCCGTGCCGGCCGCAGAACGCCTTGAGCGCGGCCGAGGAGTTCATGTACGTGACCGGGATGACGGGCTGCTTGCCGTCCTGGTCCGGCTCCTCGCCGTAGATCTCGGTGAGCTCCTCCCATGCGGCCTCGACGGACTCCTCGTCGGCCATGTCGGCCATCGAGCACCCGGCCGCCAGGTTGGGCAGGATGACGTGCTGCTCGGGACGGGCCAGGATGTCGGCCGTCTCGGCCATGAAGTGCACGCCGCAGAACACGATGGTCTCGGCGTCGGGCTTGGTGAGGGCGGCGTTGGCGAGCTGGAAGGAGTCGCCCACGAAGTCGGCGTACTGCACGACCTCGTCACGCTGGTAGAAGTGCCCGAGGATGACGACCCGTTCGCCGAGCTTCTCCCTGGCCGCCCGGATGCGGGCGTGCAGCTCGTCGTCGCTCATCTTCTGGTACTCGACCGGCAGCTGGCCGGGACGCACGACGGGGTCCGGGATGACGTCGTCCTCGGAGCAGCCGGGGCCGTACCCGGGAACGAGGTCGAAGATCCACGGACCCTCCGCGAGCTCGACGTCGCAGCTCGCCGACGGGTCGGCCACGATCTGGTCGTTGACCGACCGGTTCGGCGGCGGAGTCGATCGAAGTCGTGGTCATGGTCGCTCCCTGGTGGTGGTGGATGCGGGATCGAACCGGTACAGCGCCGGTGGGCGGTGACTGGTTCCGGTGACGCAGGTGCCCGTGGGGACCACGGTGTTGCTCGCCAGGACCTGACGTCGGAAGTTGGCGGGATCGAGTGGCTTGCGCAGCACGGCTTCGTGGACCTCACGCAGCTCGGCGAGGGTGAACTCGGGGTTCAGGAAGGCGTGCGCGATCGGCGAGTAGGTGATCTTGGCCCGCAACCGGCCGAGGGCGTACTCGACGATGCGGTTGTGGTCGAAGGCGAGCTCAGGCACCTCGTCGGCCACGAACCACTCGACGTTCTCGCCATCAACGGCGCGGGCGGCCTCGTCGGGGCGCACGAGCGCCCAGTAGACGATCGAGACGACCCGGTCGGCCGGTGAGCGGTCGACCTCGCCGAACGAGTACAGCTGCTCGAGGTAGTTGGTGGTCAGGCCGGTGGTGCGCTCGAGCGTGTTGCGCGCCGAGGCGGCCAGGTCCTCGTCACTCTCCAACGGGCCGCCGGGCAGTGCCCAGGCGCCCTCGTAGGGCTCGCGGATGCGGCGGACGAGCGGGAGCCAGAGCGTGTCGTGGCCCGTGCGAGGGTGCGGTCGCAGGGCGAAGACGACGGTCGACACCGCGAGTGACACTCGCTGGTCGATCTGCGTGGACTGCACGGCCGGACTCCCTCGACAGACTTAGAGTGTGAATGACTCTAAGTGCTGGATTCGACCCTACCCGGACCTTAAGGTCACGTCAACACTAAGTGGCAGGAAGCACGATCTGGCCGATGGGGCTCGAGTTGTAGGCGATCTCCCAGCGGTGGCCGTCGGGATCGCCGAAGTAGCCGGTGTAGCCACCCCACTCGCGCTGCTCACCGTCCGAGACCGGATCGGCGCCGGCCGCCCGCGCGCTGGCCAGCACGGCGTCGACCGCCTCGGGTGACGCGACGTTGTGGGCGATCGTGAACGGTGCGACCCCGTCGCCGCGGCCGATCGGTCCCACCTCCGCCTCGAAGTGGTCCTTGACCCAGAGCGACAGGATGAGGTGCTCGCCGGCGCGGATCATGATCACGTCTCCCGGCTCGATGAACTCCGCCTCCCATCCCAGCCCGTCGAGGTAGAACCGTCGAGTGGCATCGAGGTCGGCCACGGCCAGGGTCACGAAGCTGATGCGTTGGTCCATGGGAGCGACACTGCCACGAGCCGGCGACACGAGCATCGGTGATCACGGACCCATGGACGACGGACGCCTCTTCCCGGAACGGTCTCTGGCGACGACGCGGAGCCGTGCCGGAGCTGGTCGTCGACTACCCGCGTGGCTACGAGCGCTGAGACCTCGCCGGCTCAGTGGAAGTCGCGCGAGCGGGGACGCGCGGGGACGGCGGCACCGACCTGCGGGTACAGAGTCTCGATGCGCTCGATCTTGTCGGCCACGAGGTTGACGACACCGTCCTGGCGCTCGAGCATCCCGCGCACCACGAGCCCGGCGGCGTTGCGCGCCACGCGCCGGTGCCGCTGCCACACCGCGTCGAAGACGACGACGTTGAGCATGCCGGTCTCGTCCTCGAGGTTGAGGAACGTGACTCCCCCGGCGGTGTAGGGGCGCTGCCGGTGCGTGACGAGACCGGCGACCCGGATCCGCCGATTCGCCTCGTGCGTGCCGGTGTCGCCCACCGCCAGCACTCCCTCAGCGACCATCAAGGGGCGCAGGTGCTCCATCGGGTGCTCGTCGGGCGAGATGCGGGTGGCCCACAGGTCGGCCAGTGTCTGCTCGACCGGGTTCATGCCGGGCAGCATCGGGGGCGGAGCCTGCACGGCGGTGCCGGCGAGACGATCGGGGGCGTCGGTGTAGCCGGCGTTCCAGAGCGCCTGGCGCCGGCTGAGGCCGAAGCCGTCGAACGCCCCTGCCGTGGCCAGCGCCTCCATCTGTGCCACCGACAGCCCGGTGCGGCGGGCGACGTCGGGCATGTCGAGGAACCGGGCCTCCGCACGGGCGTCGACGATCCGTTCCGCGTCGGCCTCACCAATGCCCTGCACCTCGGTGAGGCCCAGCCGCACCGCGAAGGCTCCGTCGCGGCGATGCGTCTCGGTGGGGTCGGGTCCGTCCCGGTCGAACGGCGGGATCGGAGGCTGCGCGGCGTCCAGGCACGTGTCGAGACCGGTCGGTCCGTGCGGGACGGGTTCGAGGTCGGCGTGGACGCCGGAGTGAAGGACGTCGGGACGCAGCACCTTCACGCCGTGCCGCCGGGCGTCGGCGGTGAGTGACTGTGGTGAGTAGAACCCCATCGGCTGCGAGCGCAGCAACGCCGCGAGGAACGCGCCCGGGTAGTGGAGCTTGAGCCACGAGCTGGCGTAGACGATCAGGCCGAAGCTGATGGCGTGGCTCTCGGCGAAGCCGAAGTTGGCGAAGGCCTGGATGCGGTCGTAGATGTCGTCGGCGAGGTCGCCGGTGATGCCGTGCCCGGCCATGCCGGCGTAGAGCGTCTCGCGCAGCCGTTCGATGCGTTCGATGCCGCGCTTGGAACCCATCGCCCGGCGCAGCAGATCGGCGTCGTCTCCCGAGCAGCCGCCGACGGCCATGGCGATCTGCATGAGCTGCTCCTGGAACAGCGGCACCCCGAGCGTCCGCTTCAGCACAGGCTCCAGCGCAGGGTGCTGGTACGTGACCGGCTCTCGACCCGTGGCGCGCCGGATGTACGGGTGCACCGCGCCACCCTGGATCGGGCCGGGGCGGATGAGCGCGATCTCGATGACGAGGTCGTAGAAGCGCCGGGGCTTGAGTCGGGGCAGGGTGCCGATCTGGGCCCGGCTCTCGACCTGGAAGACGCCGATCGAGTCGGCCCGGCACAGCATGTCGTAGACGCCGGCCTCCTCCTTGGGGATCGTGGCCAGCGTCCACGGCTCGCCGCAGTGCTCGCTGACCAGGTCGAACGTGTGCTGGATGGCGCCGAGCATGCCGAGGCCGAGCAGGTCGAACTTGACCAGACCCATCCACGCGCAGTCGTCCTTGTCCCACTGCAGCACCGTGCGGCCCTCCATGCGACCGCGCTCGATGGGCACCACCTCGCCGACCGGACGCTCGGTGAGCACCATGCCGCCGGAGTGGATGCCCAGGTGCCGTGGTGCCTTCAGCAGGTCGTTCGCGAGGTCGACGACCGCGTCCGGGACGGTTCGTTCGGCATCGAGCGTGATGGTGTGCCACGACTCGATGCTCTTGCTCCACGCGTCCTGCTGGCCGACCGAGTAGCCGAGCGCCTTGGCCATGTCGCGCACGGCCGACTTGGGCTGGTAGCTGATGACGTTGGCGACCTGCGCGGCGTTGCGGCGTCCGTACGTCTCGTAGACCCACTGGATGACCTCCTCGCGCCGGTCGGAGTCGAAGTCGACGTCGATGTCGGGCTCCTCGTCGCGGGTGGCCGACAAGAACCGCTCGAACGGCAGGTCATAGGCGATGGAGTCGACCGCCGTGATGCCGAGGGCGTAGCAGACCGCCGAGTTGGCCGCCGAGCCACGCCCTTGGCACAGGATGCCGCGGCTCTTCGCGAAGTGGACGATGTCGTGGACGATGAGGAAGTAGCCCGGGAAGTCCTTCTCCTCGATGACCGCGAGCTCCTTCGTCAGGCGCAGCTCGGCCTCGTCACGGATGTTCGCGTACAGCTCGTCGGCTCCCCGCCGCACCAGCTCGCGCAGCCACGTCATCGGCGTGTGGCCGGGCGGGACCTGCTGCTTGGGCAGCCGAGGGGACGCCTTGTGCAGGTCGAACGCCACGTCGCGCGCGATCTCGACGCTGCGCTCGACCGAGCCCGGGTACCTTGCGAACCGGTGCAGCATCTCGGCACCGGACCGCAGGTATGCCGAGCCCGACGTGGGCAGCCAGCCGTCGAGCTCGGCGAGGCTGCGCCGGGCCCGGACGGCCGCGACGGCCTGGGCGAGTCGGCGGTCGGACGGGCGTGCGAAGTGGACGTTGTTGGTGGCCACCGTGGGCAGGCCATGATGGGCGGCCAGCTCGGCGAGCGCGTCGTTGACCGCACTGTCTCCGGGATGCCCGTGGTCGGTCAGCTCGACGGCCACGGCGTCGTGGCCGAACAGTGCGGTGAGGCGGTCCAGCGCACGCGCTGCCGCTTCCTCGCCACCGTCGGCCAGCGCCTGGCGAACCAGACCCTTGCGACAGCCGGTGAGGACGTACCAGTGGCCGCGCCCCTGCTCGGCCAGCTCCTCGAGGTCGTACAGCGGTCGACCTTTCTCGTCGCCGCGCAGCTGCGCCTCGGTGATCGCCCCGGCCAGCCGGTGGTATCCCTCGACGCCGCGGGCGAGCACGAGCAGGTGGCTGCCCTCGGGGTCGGCGACCCCCTGCTGCGGGGTCGTGAGACCGAGCGACAGCTCCGCCCCGTGCACCGTGCTCAGCGCCGGGTACTCCTGGGCCGCCTCCGCGAACCGCACCGAGCCGTAGAAGCCGTCGTGGTCGGTGACGGCCAGCGCGGACAGGCCGAGCCGCACCGCCTCCTCGACGAGCGCCTCGGGGTTGCTGGCACCGTCGAGGAAGCTGTAGCTGCTGTGGCAGTGCAGCTCGGCGTACGGCACCACCGGACCCGGCGGTGGCTCGGGACGCCGGTCGGGCTCGTACCGCTCCCGCTTGCGGCTGAACGCCGGCCCGTCGCCACCGTCGGGCCAGCCGGTGCGCAGCTCGCGCGGACTCTGCTGGTTGGGCGGCTCTCCGCCGCGGCCGGACAGCCGGCGCTCCAGCTCACGCCACGGGACGTCGGGGTTCTGCCAGCCCATCACTGCCTCCCGTCAGTCATAGCGAGCCTCGGTGAACCAGTGGCCGTCCTCGACCACCATCAGCCAGGCGCTGCCGTCGACGCCCACGACCTGGAACCGGGCGATGCGTCGGGCCGCGGCCTCGTCCCACCACAGCTCGTCGACCGGCCACGGACCGGCCCACGACGCCACCGGCTGCCACGGTGCTGAGACCTCGGCACGGAACCGGTCGGGCGGGCTGCTGACGGCACCACGGCCGCTGACGACGACGGGCTGGCCCTCGGCCCCCACCACCAGGGCCTCCTGCGGCTCGGCGAACACGGTGGCGGGTGCCGGTGGCGGGATGCTGCCCGGCCACGGCGCCTGGGTGGGACGTGCCCCCACCGCCCGTTCGCCCCACGGCACCCGGAGCCCCCGGTCGGCCGGGCCGCGTCCGCCCTGCACACCGGCCGAGAGGACCGCATCGTGGCCGACCATGCTCTGCACCCGGGCCACCCCGCGGGCGACGCGGTCGTCGGGTCCCCCGCCGAACAGGCTGTCGGCGTGCTCGGCGAGCGGCTCGGCGACCTCGGGCACGAGCCGGACCGTGTCGACCGGCGCCGCGATGCCTCCCCCATGATTGACACCGCCGGCGCTGCCCTGCAGCTGCCAGCGCAGACGGTCGACGACGTCGGCGGCGCTGAACCAGCGTGGATGGAGCCATCGCCGCGACGACGCCAACGTGCCGTCGCAGTCGACCTCGATGCGCACCGTGGTGCACACCAGGCCGTGCGCCGCGAGGCCGGCGACGAACGCCTCGGCCGTGGTGCGCAGGCTGAACGCGATGGGCTCCACGAGCGCGAGCGGTGGTTCGAGCGCGAGGGTGGCTTCGAGCTCGGGCGGCACGGCACGCCGGGAGACCGGATGTGGATCGAGGCCGCGGGCGAACCGGTGCAGCAGCTCGCCGTGGCTGCCGAACCGGGTGTGCACGTCGGCGGCGGCGAGATCGGCGAACGCTCCGAGGGTGGTGATGCCCATCCGCCGCAGCAGGCTGACGAGGTCAGGGGCGTCGAGCGTCTCGACCGGCAGGTCGGCGAGGAACGCTGCCGATTCGGCCACTCCGACCACCAGGCAGTCCTGGGCGAGCGCGCGACGGGCCGCCTGCTCGGCGGCGAACAGTCCGTCGGCGACGCCGAGGCGGACGTCCCAGACACCCAGCGCGACGAGCCGCTCGGCGATGACCGCCCCCGCCTCGACCTCACCGCCGTAGAACCGCGCCGGCACCCGCAGCGCGCACAGGCCCGGGCGGATCGGCGCCACTCCCGGGCTGAGCTCCTCGATGGCGACGAGGATCTCCTCGAAGGCCCGCGCGTCGGCGTCCGGACGATGGTCGGCGAGCGTGAGCTCGGGGCACCGCGACTGGGCGTCGCGGCGACGCATTCCACGGCGGACGCCCTCGTTGCGCGCGGACGGTGAGCACGCCAGCACGTGACCCTTGTCGAGCACCGCGGCAGGAGCATCGGCCGGCAGGTCGGCCAGCATCGCCATGACCGGCCAGTCGGGGCACCACACGACCATCGTGCGGGGTTCGGCAGGCCCTGCGGGCATCAGCTGACGCTTCGCAGGGAGGTGGGCTCTTCGTCGATCGCGCGGAACACCAGCTCGGTGTCGGGGAGCCACAGGCGTGCGGAATCGGGCGGCCCGACGCCCCGGCGCACCTCGACGGTGGCCTGCCGGGCCCGGAGATGCCCGTGTCCGTCGCCGAGGCCGATCCACTCGACGTCGCTCAGGCCGAGCCGGGCATCGCACCGTGGCCACTCGCCTGCTCCACTCGTGGACAGGGCGACGAGGATCGAGCCCCGTTGTCGGAGCCGGGCGGCCAGACGGGCGGCATCGCTCTCACTCACCCGCCCTGGTGGTCGCACCACCACGACGCCGAGGACGTCGATGAGTGCGGCGGTGACCTCGAGCCACGCATCACCGGGATCGGGAACCAGGATCGTGCGGCTCAGCTCGACACCGGCCGACGCCATGGCCTCGAGGCCGAGCTCCGACCCGTTCCGGTCGGCACTGCCCACGACACCGCACCACGCGCCGTCGGACGACGGGCCCGCCAGGAGCATCATGGCGAGGCTGGCCGACTCGACGCCGTAGCTGGATCCGGTCTGCATCTGCAGGAGACCCGACAGCGCGGGATGCGTGCGCACGGGCTGCACCGCGGGCCTGCCCTGCATCTGGGTGACACGGGCCCGCAGCTCGCTCACGGTGGGAGCGGCAGCGGCGGGGGTCATCCACTCATTATCGAACAACCGTTCGAGTACGTCAATGCGGCTCGAACCGCCAGAGACGCCCGGTGTGGTGCCTAGGCGCCGAGCTTGATGCTGCCGCCGGGGATCGCGTCGAGCAGCTTCTTGGTGTAGTCCTCCTGCGGGTCGTCGAACACCTGCGTGACGCTCGCAGCCTCCACGACCTTGCCGTTCTGCATCACCAGGACGTTGTCGGCGATCTGCCGGACCACCGCGAGGTCGTGGGTGATGAACAGGTAGGACAGGCCCAGCTCGGCCTGCAGGTCGTTGAGCAGCGTGAGGATCTGCGCCTGCACCAGCACGTCGAGCGCCGACACCGCCTCGTCGCAGATGACGACCTCCGGATCGAGCGCGAGGGCGCGCGCGATGGCGACGCGCTGGCGCTGTCCGCCGGACAGCTCACCGGGGTAGCGCGTCATGACCGTCGTGGGCAGCGAGACCTTGTCGAGCAGGTCGCGCACGCGCGCCTGGCGCTCCTTCTTGGAGCCGATGTCGTGCGTGCGGAGAGGCTCTTCGATCGACTGGTAGATGGAGTACAGCGGATCGAGCGAGGCGTAGGGATTCTGGAAGACCGGTTGCATCTGCCGGCGCAGGCGCAGCTGCTCCTTGCCCTTGAGGCCACGCACGTCGATGCCGTCGAACATGACCTTGCCGGACGTCGGCTCGAGCAGGTCGAGCACCATGCGCGCCACGGTCGACTTGCCCGACCCCGACTCCCCCACGATCGCCGTGGTCGTGCCCCGACGGAGCCGGAACGACACGTCGTCGACGGCGACGAAGTCGACCTTCTGCCACGGCCGGGCGCCGGGCATCGTGAAGACCTTGGTGAGGTTCTCTGACACGATGATGTCGTCGGTGCCCTTGCCGAGCTCGTCGGAGCTCTCGGCCACCTCCGAGGCGATCTCCTCCGCGGCCTGCACAGCCTGCTCACGCACCTCTTCGCGGTGCTGCACCGAGGACAGTCGCTGCGATGCCAGCGACGGCGCCTTCGCGACCAGACGCTCCGTGTACGGGTGCTCCGGGTTCTTCAGGATGTCGAGGGCCGGACCGGACTCCACGATGTGGCCGCGGTACATGACCGCCAGGTGGTCGGCCCGCTCGGCGGCCAGCCCGAGGTCGTGGGTGATGAGCATGACCGCCACCCCGAGCTCCGCGGTCAGCTGGTCGATGTGGTCGAGGATCTGCTTCTGCACCGTGACGTCGAGGGCCGACGTCGGCTCGTCGGCGATGAGGAGCTTCGGCCGGGCGGCCAGCCCCATGGCGATGAGCGCGCGCTGACGCATGCCTCCGGAGAACTCGTGCGGGTACTGGCGGGCCCGGCTCTCGGCGTCGGGAAGTCCGGCTTCCTCGAGGAGCTCGACGACGCGGCGGTCGGCCTCCTTGCCGTCGGCGACGCCGTTGGCGACGAGCGCCTCCTTGATCTGGAACCCCACGGTCCACAGGGGGTTCAGGTTCGACATCGGGTCCTGCGGGACCAGTCCGATCGACGAGCCGCGAAGCGCCAGGATGGCCTTCCGGTCGGCCTTGGTGATGTCACGACCCTCGAACTCGATCGCTCCACCGGTGACCTGTCCGTTGCCCGGCAGCAGGTCGATGATCGCGTGCGCCATCGTCGACTTGCCCGAGCCAGACTCGCCCACGACGGCGACGGTCTGTCCGGGGTAGATGGTGAGGCTGGCACCGTCGATGGCGAGCAGCACCTGCTTGCCGGCCCGGAATCCGACGTGCAGGTCTCTGACCTCGAGCAGCGGGGTCACGACTTCCTCGCCTTCGGGTCAAGGGCCTCACGCACGGCCTCGCCGAGCAGGATGAAGCCGAGCACCGTGGTGGCCAGGGCCGTCGCGGGCACCCACATGACGTTGAGGTGCGACCCGGCGCGGACGGTGTTCTGTGCGTCGGAGAGGTCGTTGCCCCACGAGACCACGTTCTGCGGAAGCCCGAGGCCGAGGAACGACAGTGCCGACTCCGCCACGATGAAGATGCCGAGCGAGATCGTCGAGGCGACGATGACCGGGGCCAGAGCATTGGGCACGATGTGGCGCACCAGGTTGCGCATCCGGGACGCGCCGATGGCGGTCGCCGCGTCGACGAACTCCAGGTTCTTGACCTCCAGCACCGCTCCACGCATCTGGCGGGTGATCTGCGGCCACGCGAACAGGGCGAGCGCCACCACGACCACGCCGACCGACGCCCAGAATCCACGGTCGGGATAGATGTTGTTGATCACCGAGATGACGACGATGCACGCCAGGAGAAGCGGAATCGAGAAGAAGATGTCACTGATGCGCGAGAGCAACGAGTCGGCGAGACCGCCGTAGAAGCCCGCGATCGCTCCGGTGACGATGCCGAGAAGCGCGGTCACGATGGTGCTCAGGACGCCGACGGCCACGGACGCTCGCGCCCCGTAGACCGTGCGGGCCCAGACGTCGGCACCCTGTTGGGTGAACCCGAACGGATGACCCTTCGACGCAGGAGCGAAGCTGTCGCGCAGCGCTGCCTGCCTGGGGTCCTGCTGGGTGAACAGTCCGGGAAAGGCGATCATCAGCATGATGACGGAGATGATGGCCAGGGCGACCCAGAACAGCGGCGACTTGCGCAACCGCTTCCACGCCTCTCTCCACTGGCTCTCAGGAACGGCGTCGACGTCGACGGCGTCGATCGCTCGCAGCGGAGTCTCCTCGATCGGAGCGACGTAACGCTCCTGGCCGGGGCGTGCCCGGGTGGTGTCATGCATAGCGAATCCTCGGGTCGAGAACGGCGTACAGCAAGTCGACCACCAGGCTCATCAGCACGTAGACCATCACCATGACGGTGACGATCGCGACGACGGTCGGCGTCTCGCCCTGGGCGATGGCCTTGTAGGCCGCGTTTCCCACGCCTGGAACGTTGAAGATGGTCTCGGTGATGATCGCCCCGGCCATCAGCGAGCCGAGGTTGATGCCCATGTAGGTCACCACCGGAATCAGTGAGTTGCGGAGCACGTGGTTGCGCACCACGAGCCCGCCACCGAGCCCCTTCGCGCGCGCGGTGCGCACGTGGTCGGCGGTGAGGTTCTCGGCCACCGAGGTGCGACACAATCGCAACGTGTAGGCGAAGTTCGCGATCGCCAGGACCACCGCCGGCAGAATCAAACTGGCCACTGACCAGTCGCCGCCGACCGTCACCGGTGCCCAGCCCAGCTTGACGCCGAACGTGAGCTGCATGACGAACCCCACGACGAAGATCGGGATCGACAGCAGCACGAGCGACACCACGAGCATCGAGGAGTCGAACAGGCCGTTGCGACGCAGTCCCGCGATCGTCCCGAGGGTCACGCCGAGGACGGCATCGATGATCAGGGCCATGATGGCCAACGTGACCGTGACCGGGAACGTCTGACGAATCAGATCGATCACGGGCTGACCCGAGAACGTGTTGCCGAAGTCGAGGGTGACCGCTCCCTTGAGGAAGTACACCCACTGCAGGAGCAACGGATCGTCGAGGTGGTACTGCGCCGCGATCGCGTCGCGCACGTCGGGAGAGACGGGCTTGTTGCCGATCAGGTTCAGGATCGGATCACCGGGCCGGAAGAACAGCAGGAGGTAGATGATCAGCGTGGCACCGAGGAAGACCGGAATGGTCTGCAACAACCGCTTGCCGATGTACCACCACACAGAAGCCTCCTGGGGGTCACAGTTCACGGGTGGTCATCACGACCACATCTCGACGTTACTACCCGCCGCGCTCAGCGCACGGCGTCCGCCTTGGCGGACGGGGACAGCCCGAGTGGGCTGCCCCCGTCCGTCGCGGTCGGCCGACTACTTGGTGAGCTTGAAGTAGTCGGGCTTCTGCTGCCAGTTGAAGTGGAACCCCTTGAGGTCCTTCGTGGTCACCGCGGTGGCGTTCTGGTACCACAGCGGAATGGCCGGCAGGTCCTTGAGCAGGATCGTCTGTGCCTCACCGATCAGCTTGTACCGTGCGTCGCCCTTGGCGGCTGCAGCGTCGGACATCAGCTGGTCGAACTGCTTGTTGCTGTAGTCGCCGTCGTTCGAGCCTGCGCCGGTGGCGTAGATCGGACCCAGGTAGTTCAGCATCGACGGGTAGTCAGCCTGCCAGCCGGTGCGGAACGGGGTCTTGATCGAGCGATCCGTGATGACCGTGCGGAGCTCGTCGAACGTGGCGTACACCTTCGGCTCGGCGTCGATGCCCAACGTGTTCTTGAGCTGGTTGGTCATCGCTTCGCTGAACTCCTTGTTGCCCGCGCCGTCGTTGTTGTACGCGAGGACGAACTTGCCGGACCAGTCGCTGATCTTGTTGGCGTCGGCCCACAGGCGCTTGGCCTCGTCCGGGTTGAAGTCCAGCACCTCGTTGCCCTTGACCTGATCGGTCCAGCCGTCGAGCACTGGCGACGTGAAGTCCTTCGCCGGCGTGCGGGCGCCATTGAAGATCTTGTCGCAGATCTCCTTGCGGTCCGTGGCCATCGAGATCGCCGCGCGACGCATCTCCCCTTCCTTGCCCTTGAAGTGCGGCAGACGCGACGGGATCGTGATGTCGGAGAAGACAGACCCCGGCTCGTTGTATGCCTTGACCGCGTCGTCCTTCTCGAACGTGGTGAGTGCACTGGGCGGCACCTGGTCCAGGACGTCGAGGTTGCCGGCCTGCACGTCGCTGTAGGCGGAGTCGGTCGAGTTGAAGAACTTGAACGTCAGCCCGCCGTTCTCCGGCTTGCGGAGCCCGGTGTAGTCCTTGTTCGGGATCATCGAGATCTGCTTGTTGCGCTCCCAGCCGCTCTTGCTCAGCTTGTACGGACCGTTGCCGATCGGGCGCTCGCCGTACTCCTTGGTGATCTTGCCGTCGGTCCCGTATGCGGAGTCCGGCACCGGGAAGTAGGCCGAGTAGCCGAGACGGAGCGGGAAGTCCGACTCGGGCGACTTCAGCGTGATGGTGAAGGACTTGTCGTCGACGACCTTCAGGCCCTTGACCGTCTTCTCACCCTTGGTGGTGTTGCCGATGTCGTCGGTGCCCTCGATCGGGTAGAAGAAGTAGTTGTTGAGCTGCTTGTTGTCCGGGTTGGCGCCGTAGTTCCATGCCTTGACGAACGAGTCCGCGGTCACGTCCGAGCCGTCGGTGAACTTCCACGGCTTCAGCGTGACGGTCCAGACCTTGCTGTCCTTGTCAGGCTCGATCGACTCGGCGACCTCGTTGGAGACCGACCCGTCGGGGTTGTAGGAGGTCAGGCCCGCGTACAGGTTGTTGAGCGGGTCGCCACCGCCGACCTCGTTGGTCGCGGTCGGGATCAGCGGGTTCTGCGGGTTGGTGCCGTAGACGGTGATGACGCTGTCGCTGCCACTTCCGCCCTTGTCGCCACCGCCACCGCACGCCGCCAGCACCAGACTGGCTGCTGCCGCCAGGCCGATCCCGGCCAAGCGAGTACGCCGAGTGAGTCGCATGGATTCCTCCTGAGAATGTGATGCACGCAGACGCGTGCGAACACCCCTTGCTATCACCCCATGTGGGCCACGGCACACTCCGGGACGCCTACTTCATCAAACTGTCACCTAATCCCAATGGGCCATCTGTCAGTGGTCCGAACGGGCCATGGCAGCAGAAAGGTGCCCCGAGCATCAGCTCAGGGCACCTTCTGGGACTAGGTCGGTCAGCCCTTGCGCTTGGTGATCTCCTCGGTGGCCTGCGGGAGGACCGCCTTGAGGTCGCCCACGACGCCGAAGTCGACGAGCTCGAAGATCGGCGCCTCCTCGTCCTTGTTGACGGCGACGATCGTCTTCGACGTCTGCATGCCGGCGCGGTGCTGGATGGCACCGGAGATGCCGTTCGCCACGTACAGCTGGGGCGAGACCGTCTTGCCGGTCTGCCCGATCTGGAACGAGTGCGGGTACCAGCCGGAGTCCACTGCAGCGCGCGAGGCGCCCACGGCGGCTCCGAGCGAGTCGGCGAACGCCTCGACCTCGGAGAAGTCTCCGCCAGTGCCACGACCGCCGGACACGACGATGGCAGCCTCGGTGAGCTCGGGACGGCCGGAGGCCTCCTTCGGCTTGCTCGAGGTGATCTTGGCGCCCTTGGCGGCGTCGGAGACGTCGACCGACACGGCTTCGACCGTTCCAGCGCCGGACGACGCCTCCGGGGTGACCGAGTTGGGCTTGACCGCGATGACGGGCACGCCCTTGGCGACCCCCGCCTTCACGGTGAAGTTGCCGGCGAACACCGACTGCGTGGTGGTGATGGTGCCGCCGTCGACGTCGACGTCTACCGCGTCGGTGATGAGGCCGGACTCCGACTTCAGGGCGACGCGGGCGGCGATCTCCTTGCCCTCGGAGTGCGAGGGCACGAGCACCGCGGCGGGGCTCTTGTCGGCGACGAGCTGGGCGAGCGCCTCGGCCTTGGGGCCGACCAGGTACTCGTCGTACACGGCGTCGTCGAGCTGGTAGACCTTCTCGGCGCCGTACTCGGCCAGCGAGTCGGGCACGGTCGAGCCGAACATGACGGCAGAGGGCTCACCGATGCTGCGGGCGATCGTCAGGAGCTCCAGCGACGGCTTCGTGGCCTTGCCATCGGGGGCGTCGATCAGGACGAGGACTTCAGTCATGGTCTGGGACTCCTTCTCAGACGAACTTCTTGGAGGCGAGGAACTCGGCGAGCTTGGTGCCGCCGTCTCCCTCGTCGGTGACGATCTCGCCGGCGGTGCGCGGCGGGCGAGGCTCGAACGACTCGACCTTCGTCCACGCGGCGTCGAGGCCGACGTCGCCGGCGTCGAGGCCCAGATCGCTCAGCGACCACGTCTCGACCGGCTTCTTCTTGGCGGCCATGATGCCCTTGAACGACGGGTAGCGTGCCTCGTCGGTCTGGTCGGTGACGCTGACCACGAGCGGCCCGGTGGCCTCGATCTCCTGGGTGGCGACGTCGCCGTCGCGGACGATCTTGACGGTGTCGCCGTCGACCGTGAGCTCCGAGCCGAAGGTGACGGCCGGAAGGCCGAGCCGCTCGGCGACGAGCGTCGGCACCACGCCGAGTCCGCCGTCGGTGGAGCCCATGCCGAAGAACACCAGGTCGTACTCGATCTTCTTGATGGCCTCGGCGAGCACGAGCGAGGTGGCGAACGCGTCGGAGCCGTGGATGGCGTCGTCGACGACGTGGACACCGGCGTCGGCACCCATCTGCAGCGCCTTGCGCACGGCGTCGGCGGCGTCCTCAGGACCGACCGTCACGACCGTGACCTCGCCCTCGCCGGCCTCGACGACCTGCAGCGCCTGCTCGACCGCGTACTCGTCGAGCTCGGACAGCAGTCCGTCGACGTTCTCGCGATCGACGGTGTTGTCGGAGTTGAAGGTGCGGTCAGCCGTGGCGTCCGGCACGTACTTCACTGCGACTACGATTTTGGTCACGAGGACCCTCCTGTGATCTGTGGCGCGGCACGCCGCCGCGGCAGTCGGGAGACTGGGCGTCAGGGCAACTCTCCCACCCCGGTGTCAGAGGTGCTGACGGCAGGGTGAGCAGCCCGTCCTCGGTGGATGTTACCGACCAGTCACCTACGGAGCGACTTCACGTCGCATGGGTTTCGTCACACTCTGGGCTGTCGGACTGGGCGCTTGGAATCGGTCCCTCGGCGTCAGGATCGGACGAGCCGGGCGATCGCGTCCGTGGCTTCCTTGATCTTCACCGTGGCCTCGGCATCACCCTGGCGAGCGGCGTCGACCACGCAGTGGGACATGTGCTCGTCAAGCAGGCCCAGTGCCACCGACTGAAGCGCCTTGGTCATGGCGGAGACCTGGGTGAGGATGTCGATGCAGTACTGCTCCTCCTCGACCATCCGCTGGAGCCCGCGCGCCTGCCCCTCGATGCGACGAAGCCTCTTGAGGTGGTCGTCCTTGTTGTCGATGTAGCCGTGCTGATGGCCGGCGTCAGTGCTCATGTGGGACCTCCGAGGGCGCGAGCTGCCTGTCCACAGGCTATACCCCCCTCAGGTATGAGCCGTGGTACCGCGGCCTTGACGGGTCAGTCGCGGATGGCCGCGCGGTGCGCCGCCTGGCCGGCAAAGCTCAGCGCGAGGTAGATCAGCGATCCTGCACCCCAGCCCAGGAACTCCTCGCGGCTGGCCGCATTGGGCCCGGAGAAGTCGAAGGCACTCTTGAGGGGTCCGGCGAGCGCGTTGCACACGGTCGAGATCGGGTCGTAGATCGCGTTGCCCGCGCCTGCGCCGATCGCGACCGTGAAGGCGCCGACGGCAAGCACGACCGACAGGACGAGCCCGAGCACGCCGATGCCTCCCGCCACGGTCGACCAGACCGAGCGGAGTCCGCCGCCACCTCGCGCGGACGCAGGCTCATCCGGTTCGTCGGGCTGGTTCTCGATCGCGGGGGTCTCGTGTGTCTCGGCGACCTGCACGCGTCCGATGGGCTGGGTGGACTCGAGCTCCGGCTCACGGTCGGTGTCTGGCTCGTGGAGCGCGGCGGCAGGCTGTGCGACCTCTTCAGTGGAGGTGTCCGAGCTCGAGTCGTCGACCCCATCGGCCGTCTGTGTGGGACGAGTGACGTCCGGCTCGACCGTCCTCACGCCTGCGGCCGCACCGGCCGCCATCCTGGACTGTCTGGCGACTTCAGCCAGCCTGGAGCGCACGTCGGTCTTCTCGTCTGCCTTGGCCTCCGTGGCTCTCTCCTCCGCCGCCTTCGCCTCCGCCGCTTCCTCCTTGGCCGCCTTCGCCTCGGCCGCTTCCTCTTCCGCGGCCTTCGCCTCGGCTGCCTTGGCCTCGGCTGCCTTGGCCTCCGCGCTCTGCTGCCGGGACTCCTGGGCCTGTTGCTTCGCCTCCGCCTTCTCGGCCTTGGCCCGGTTCTTCGCCTCGATCTTGGCGGCCTTGGCCTGCCGTTTCGCGTCGGATCGGCGCTGCCGTTCCTCCTGCTTGGCGCGTTGCCTCTCGGCTGCGGCTGCGGTGCTGTCCGCCTTGGCGGTCTTGCGCGCATCCGCACCGGAACGGGAACCGATCTTGGCCTCGGCACGCTGCAGGACCGCCTGGTCCTTGGCACGAGCCCGCTCGGCGGCGGCCGAAGCACGCGCGGCGTCACGGTCGTGGCGATCGGTGATGCGCGCAGCGGTCTGGGCACGTCGATCGTCGGACGCGGTGGGCGACGTCTGCGCCACAGGAACCGTGACGTCGTCGGCCGGAATCTCCACGCTCGACGACTCGTCCGCTGATTCCTGGTCCGCGCTCGGGGTGCCGATGTCGTCGGGTTCGATCCGGGTCGTGACGGACGCGGCCGCGGCGGCCGATTCCAACGCCTGCGCGGCGGTACGAGCCCGCTTCTCGCGCTCGGCGGCTTGCCTGGCGACCTGCTCGGCTGCCCGTCGGGCCTTGGCTTCGACGTCGGCCTCTCGGGCAGCCTCCGCGGACTTCTCGCGAGCTGCCTTGGCGTCGGCCCTGGCCTGCTCCTTGGCTCGGCGGGCGTCGTCCCTCGCGTGCTCGCGCTCAGCCTCTTGCTTCGCCTTCTCCGCCTCGCGCTGACGGCGCGCGGCCAGCTTGGCCTCCTGGCGCTCCCGACGCTCGGCGGCCTTCTGCTCCTTGCGATCCTGCCGGCTGGGCGTCAGCCGGCTTCTCGACCGCGGGCTCGACCCGTGGGGGCGCTGCGGCCACTTCCGCGGAAACCGCCGCGAGGGCGCTGCGCGCTATGGCAGGTTCGTCGACGGACGGACGGTCCGGCTCCGGCTCCGGCTCAGGCTCTGGCTCGGTCTGGGTCTCGGCGGCGACGTCGCCCGCCGTCTGGACCTCAGATGCGCCGAACGACGCGTCTTTTGGTGGCGGGGGCGGGTGCCCCGTCAGTTCCGCTCACCTCCTGGGGCTTCTCGGCCGTCGCGTCAGGGTCGGGTTTCTCATCGACGAACTCGTCGACGCTGGGAGCGGACTGGCTCAGAGGTGCGTCGCGATTGGCCTGGTTCGCCATGACGATGTGGGCCTGGGCGACACGCTCGGCCTCGGCCTCGGCCGCGGCGACCCACTCCATCGCGGTGGTCTCCGCCTCGCGGAGCTTCTCCTCGGCGGCCTCACGCGCGGCGGTGACCGCCTGGCTGAGCCGCTCCTGGGCCTGTCGCTTCGACTCGGCGGTGACTCGCTCGGCCTCGGCCTGGGCGCCGGCGATGCGACGCTTGGCGTCGGAGTCGGCTTCCTCGGCGACGCGCCTGGCCTCGGCCTCGGCCTTGGACACGCGGTCGGCGGCATCCTTCTCGGCCTGGGCAACGCGACGCTCGGCCGCGAGGCGGGCAGCTTCGATCTCCTCGGCCTGACGCTTGGCGGCCTCCTCCTGGGCTGCAGCAGCAGCCTTGGCGGCGTCGGCAGCCTCGGCGGCCACCCGCTCGGCCTCGACCTTGGCGGCACGGACCCGTTCCTCGGAGACGCGTTCTGCCTCGGCGACCTTGGCGGCGGCCTCGTTGCGCTCGATCTCGGCCTCGCGGGCGACCTTCGCGGCCTCGGCGTTGGCCCGCTCGACGTGGGCCCGAGCGTCGTCGCGCTCGCGCTCGAGCTCGGCTGCAGCCTCGTCGTGACGAGCTGCGGCCTCGGCAGCGAGACGCTCGGCCTCGGCGTTCGCGGCGGTGAGCTTCTCCTCCGCGGCCCGCTCGGCGTCACTGAGTCGAACGGCGATGGCGATGCGTTCGGCCGCGGTCTCCTGGGTCAGCTTCTCGGCCTCGGCCTGGGCCGCGCCGATGTGATGAGCCGACGTCTCGTGCGCCTCGCGCACGATCCGCTCGGCCTCGGCCTCCACCTCGGCCAGCTTCCGGTCACCCTCCTCGCGCTCGCGCGCCAGCTGGGCCAGCGCTGCCTCGCGCTCGGCCTTCGCCTGCGCGGCGAGCTGGGCGGCCTGCTCCTGCGCCTCGGTGATGCGGCGTTGTGCGTCGGCCTCGGCGGCCTCGGCACGGCGCGCTGCCGACGCCTGGGCCTCGGCCTCGGCTTCGGCCAGCCGCTTCTCGGCGGCGGCCTTGGCCTGAGCCTCGGCCTGGGCGAGACGTCGATCTGCCTCGACCTGCGCCTCCTCGACCTGGGCCTGGGCCTGCTGCTCCGCCTGTGCCTTGGCCGCGGCAACTCGTGCATCGGCCTCGCGCTGCAGCTGGGCGATCTTGGCGGCCGCAGCCTCGCGCTCGCGCTGGATCTCGACCGAGACCCGCTCGGCTTCCTGACGGGCGGCGTTGACCCGCTCCTCCGCGGCCTGTTCGGCGGCCTGCAGCTTCGCCGCGGCGGCTTCACTCTTGCTCGTCTCGTCGGCCTGGATGCGGCGGGCAGCTTCGGCACGCTCCCGCGCCGCCTCTTCCATCAGCCGGTTCGCCTCGGCACGCGCCGCGGCGACGCGCTGCTGCGCGGCGGCACTGGCGGCGGCGAGCTTCTCGGCGAAGCTGGCCGGCTGCTGCGGGGACGACTCGGCCGCAGCCGCGACCGGCTGCTGCTGGTCCTTGGCCGGCTCCGGGGCCCTCTGGGGCTCTGGCGCCCTCTGAGGCTCGGGCGCCCTCTCGGCGACCGGCTCCGGTGCCTTCTGCGGCTCCGGAGCTCTCTGCGGCTCGGGTGCCTTCTGGGGCTCGGGGACCTTCTGCGCGACCGGCTCGGGGGCCTTCTGCGGCTCGGGGGACTTCTCGGGCTCGGGGTCCTTCTGCGCGACCGGCTCCGTTGCCTTCGGCGCGACCGGCTCCGGTGCCTTCTGCGGCTCGGGGGCCTTCTCTGCGACCGGCTCCGACTGCTTCTTCGTCTCGTCGGAGCCACCATCGCCCGCGGCAGCGAGCTCGGCGGCAGTCTGACCCGAACCACGAAGCGCGGCGCGCTGCTCGGGCGTCGGCCCCTCGGCCTGGTCGGGACGGGCGGGCGAACGAAGGTCCGACAACTTGAAGTCGCCGTCGACCTTCGTCTCAGCCTGGGACTTGGGTGGCGTGGGCTGGGACTCGGCCGCGGCCGCTGCTTCCTGGAGCGCGTGCTCCTTCTTCGGGGGCTCCTTGGCGGCGACTTCCTCGTTCTTGGGCTCCTGGGCCTGGACGACTTGGGCCGGCGCATCGCTCGGCGCCTCGTCGTCGGCCTCGTCGCGGTCTCGCGCGTGCCGCTTGGATGCGGCGAAGGCGCGGGCGGCAGCCCGTTCCTTGCGACGCTTGTCGGCGGCGGCCTGCCGGACGGCCTTCGCGTCCTTGCGGCGGCCACGACCACCGGACTGGTCGTCGTCCTCGTGATCGTCGGCGTGGTCATCCGACGTGGATGACGGGCGTGGTGCCGTGGCCTCGGGCTTGGGAGCCGTCGACTCGCTGGGCCGGTCGTTGCTCTCGGCCTCATCCTGCGCGAGCGTCTCCGCGGCGACCTGCAATGGGTCGGCGCGTCGACGGTCAGATGGCTGGTTCGAACCTGAGTCGGTCATGACTCCCTTTCTCACGACACCGCTGGCGTCACATCGTCACTCAGTATGCCCCATGCGTACCGTGTGTCACAGAGACTTCGGACCATCGCCATCCCCGGCTGGGGCGGCATCCGATCGTCGTCGTCCTGTGCGGGCAGCGTCGTCGTTGAACTCCTACAAGATCACGGTAGACGCCGGCTCGCGACGCGGTTGCACGGCCTCGTGCCACATCAACGAGGGGCCCGGCGGAACGTCACACCGCGCCGCTGCATGGGCACGTCAGCGACCGTCGAAGGTCGCCTTGCCGGGCCCGTTCTCGACGAACGAGCGCATCCCCGTGGTCTGGTCGTCCGTGGCGAAGAGCGAGGCGAACTCGACGCGCTCGATGTCGAGGCCGGTCTGGAGATCGACCTCGAGACCGCGGTCGACGGCACTCTTGAGCGCTCGCAGGGCCAGGGACGGGCCACCGACGAACTGCTTGGCCCATTCCACCGCCCGGTCGTAGACCTCAGCGCCGGGATGCACCTGGTCGACCAGGCCGATCGCGAGCGCCTCGGTGGCGTCGACGAAGCGACCGGTGTACATGATCTCCTTCGCCCGCGACGGTCCCACCAGTCGTGTGAGCCGCTGTGTACCGCCGGCCCCGGGGATGATGCCGAGCAGGATCTCCGGCTGCCCGAGCTTGGCGTCGTCGGCGCAGAACCGTACGTCCGTGGCGAGGGCGATCTCGCAGCCGCCGCCGAGCGCGAACCCGGTGATGGCCGAGATCGTGGGCTTGCCCACTGCGGCCAGCGACCGGGTGAAGTCCTGCAGGGACTGCGCGTGGCGGCTCATGTCCTGGAACGACATCTCGGCCATCTGCTTGACGTCGGCGCCGGCCGCGAACACCCGCTCGCCGCCGTAGACGACGACGGCGGCGATGTCGTCACGTTGGTCGGCCTCGCGGGCCGCCTCGGCGATCTCGGTCTGCATCTGCGCGTCGAGGGCGTTCATCTTCGGCCGGTCGAGCCGAATGGTCCCGATTCCGTCCTCGACCTCGAGGCGTGCGAACTCTCCCACTGGGCTTCCTCCGGTCACAGCGCGGTCATGACGGATCGAGCATAGGACAGCAGGAAGACCGGTGGTCACGACGTCCACGCACTACCTTGAGCGCATGGTCACCCGGGTGCCGGTCATGGGTGTCCGCCCCCAGATCGAGGGTGGACGTTTCCCGGTCAAGGCTGTCCCGGACGAGGAATTCACGGTGCGGGCCCGCGTGTTCGGCGAGGGCGATCGCATCGTGCGCGCCGCCGTCATCCTGACCGGCCCCGACGGTCGCGACCGGCCATCGGCGCGGATGAGCCATCTCGACAACGACCACTGGGCTGCCACCGTCAGTGCCGACTCCGTCGGCCCCTGGACCTTCCGCGTCGAGTCGTGGCACGACCCGATCGCCGCATGGGTGCGAGACGCCCAGGTTCGCTTCGCCGCCGACGTCGACGTCGAGGTCACGCTCGCCGAGGGCGCCACGCTGCTGCGACGAGGCACGGCGATCGACCCGGCGTGCGGCGTGGTGGCCGACGACATGGTCGACACGACGTCGCCGGCCATCGAACGGCTGGCCACCGCCCTGACGTTCGTCGCGACGTTCGACCGGGAGAGCGTGCGGGACCACGTCGGCGCCTCGGACCGATACCCGGTGTTCGTCGATCGTGAGCGCGCGCTCGTCGGCTCCTGGTACACGATGTTCCCGCGGTCCGAGGGCGCCGAGCGCCGGTTCGACGGCTCCGCCCAGCCCGGCACGCTGCGCACCGCGGCGAAACGACTGGAAGCGGTCGCCGCGATGGGCTTCGACATCGTCGCCCTGCCGCCCGTCCACCCGATCGGCGAAAGCCGTCGCCTGGGCCGCGACCACGCCGCACCCGCCCGCGTGGACGACCCGGGCTCACCATGGGCCATCGGCTCCAGGGACGGGGGGCACGACGCCGTTCATCCCGACCTCGGCACCTTCGACGACTTCGACGCGTTCGTCGAACGGGCCCACCAGCTCGGCCTCGAGGTGGCGCTCGACCTTGCTCTGCAGTGCTCTCCCGATCATCCATGGGTCACGGAGCACCCCGAGTGGTTCACCATCCGGCCCGACGGCTCCATCGCCCGGGCCGACAACTCGCCCACGTCGTTCGACACGGTCTACGCGCTCGACTTCGACAACGACCCGGACAACCTGTACTACGAGGTGCTGCGGATCGTGGCGCACTGGATCGACCACGGCATCCGCATCTTCCGTGTCGACCACCCGCAGACCGCACCCCTGCGGTTCTGGGAGCGACTGCTCGCCGACGTGCGCGACATCGACGTGGACGTCCTGTTCCTGGCCGAGGCCTTCACGGACCCGGCGATGCTGCACGCCCTCGCCGCTGTCGGCTTCCACCAGAGCGCCACCTACTTCATCTGGCGTGAGCACGCCGACGAGACGTCCGACTACCTCGACGAGGTGTCGAACCACTCGAGCGACCTCATGCGGCCGAACTTCTTCGTCAACACCCCGGACATCCTGCCGCGGTACCTCCAGGACGGTGAGCAGTCGATGTTCCGCGCCCGTGCCGTGCTCGCGGCCACCGGATCGCCCTCGTGGGGCATGTACGCGGGGTACGAGCTGATGGAGCACGAGCCGGCCGGAACCGACACCGAGGAGTACCTGCACTCGGAGAAGTACGAGATCAAGGTCCGTGACTGGGACGACCCGTGGTCGTTGGCGCCGTTCATCTCGCGGCTCAACGAGATCCGGCGCGACCACCCGGCGCTCCAGCGGCTCCGCAACCTCGTCGTGCACCGCACCAACCAGACCGGCGTCATCGCGTTCTCGAAGAGGCGCGGCGATGACGCCGTGCTCGTGGTCGTGGACCTCTTCCCGGCCTTCGGCAAGGCCGTGGGCGTGGACGTCGACGCCGCGGCCTTCGGGCTTCCGGCCGACACCGACCTGACGATGCGTGACGAGATCGACGGAACCCACTGCTCGGTCGGGCGCGTGCCGCTGAGCAATCACTCGCCGGCGCGGATCCTCACGTACGACCGTTCCTGAACGGCCACGCGTCGGTCGCTGACGTCTGGGCCACCGGGTCAGACGCCGCGCCCCGTGACCACGCAGTACGTGAAGAAGGCGACGCCGAGCACCAGGCCGACGTGGCCCAGGATCGACAGGGACGGCCCCTGTGCCCAGCTGTCATCGGTGGCCGGGGCCGCGTGACGACCCGCGCCGGGCACCCAGCGCGCGAGGATCATCACGCCGAGAATCGCCTCGATCCACCACGCGGACAGTGCGCCGAGCCCGAGCAGGTCACTGGGCGACGTGAGGTAGTAGCCCCAGACACCGAGCGCCAGCACGCCGATCACGGTGTGGGCGTTGAGGATCGACATCGGGATCTGGGCGTGGCCGGCCTGCTGATCGACGGCCGAGAGTCGCATCCGGGTGAGCAGCACCACGACCGCGGCGAGCGCGGTCAGCATCCAGAGGACGTTCTCGATCGTCACGGGGGCATCGTGGCACAGGACGACCCCCGCCTGCCGGACTCAGGCGTGGGATGACGTCAGGCGGCCGCTGCCTCGGCACGTGCCGGCAGGAAGAGGGCCGAGTCGCCGAACTCGTGCCATCGGTAGCCGCCATCGACCGCTGCGTCGTACGCCACCTGCGCCAGATCGGGCCCCGCGATCGACTCCACGAGCAGCAGGTGGGACGCCTGCGGGTCGTGCCAGCCGGTGATCAGTCCGTCGACGATCCGCGGCGGATGCTCGCGCGTCACGACACGTTCGGTCCAGCCGCTGCTCGCCTCGAGCAGACCGGATCCGGCCGCGACAGCCGACTCGAGTGCCCGCGTCACCGTGGTGCCGACCGCGATGATGCGGCCCCCGCCGGCCCGGGTGCTGTTCACGAGCCGCGCCGTCGACTCCCCGACCTCGAACCACTCGGGCTGCGGGACCTCCCCCACTTCCTGTGACGAGACGCCGGTGTGCAGCAGTACTGGCGCGATACCCACGCCGCGCGAGACCAAACGAGTCACCACCTCGTGCGTGAACGGCCGGGAGGCGCTCGGCATCTCGGCACTGCCCGGGGTGGTGCCGAAGATCGTCTGGTAGTCGGCGAGGTCGTAGCGCCGGTCGAGGTACCCATAGGCGATCGGCCGCCCGACGCGGCCGAGCACGTCGCGCAACGGCTCGTCACCGCTGTACTCGGCGCGCCACAGTCGGTTGCCGTCGCCGGTCGGCGACGATCCGGTGCGTGGATAGGGGTCGAGCAGGGTGAGGGCGGATGGCCCGCCGGCGTCCGTGAGCGTCAACACCTGACCAGGGGCGGCGTCGAGCACGGCACGTGCCGCGTCGGGGGCCGTGCGGACCTCGACGACCCAGGTGCCGTCGCGCAGGTCCATCGCCACGTGCACGACGACGTCGACGGGCTTCTCGCCGACGACGAGCTGCGCGTCTGTCTCACCGGCGACGGTCTGCGAGGTGTTGACGACGATGAGGTCGCCGGGATCGAGGTGATCGGCGAGGTCGCGGAAGTGCGTGTGCCGCACCCGGTCCCCGTCCGCGACCAGGAGTCGGACCTCGTCGCGGGCGATGCCACGGAACTCCGCCGGCGACGGGGCCGTGCGCTCTCCCGGCGGGGTGAACGTGACCAGGGGACTGATGCCGATGGTCGTCGTCATGCCGCCACCGCTGCCAGCTCGGCGGCACGGTAGCGACCGCTCGGAGGGCGTCGGTCGATGAGCGCGAGGAACGCCGGGACGACGGTCTCGGGGAGCGGCCGGTCGCTGATGTCCTCCCCCGGGAACGCGTCCTGGTGCATCTGCGTGCGGAGGTCGCCGGGGTCGACCGCGTACCAGTGGATGTCGGGGTCCTCGGCGGCCAACGTGAGCGTCAGGTGCTCGAGCGCCACCTTGCTCGCGGCGTAGGCGCCCCAGGTCTCGTAGTGCTCGGCGGCGGCGTCCGAGGTGATGTTGATGACCGTCGCGCCCGCGTCGTCACGGCGCAGCAGCGGCCGAAGGGCGCGGATCAAGGCCACCGGGGCGACGACGTTCGTCTCCCAGACGTGGCGCAGCACGGCACTGGTCAGCTCCTGGACCGGCACCAGCGGGCTGATGCCGAGGGTGCTGGCGTTGTTGACGAGCAGGTCGAAGCCGTCGGCGAGAATGCGCGCGAGGTCGTCGCGGTGACCGGGATCGGTGACGTCGCCGGCCACGGCCCTCGCACGTGGCCCGAGCTCGGTGGCCGCGGCATCCAGTCGTTCGGCGTCGCGGCCGGTGATGACGACCTCCCAGCCGTCGGCCACGAGGCCGGCGGCCAGGGCGCGGCCGAGCCCGGCGGAGGCGCCGGTGATGAGTGCCCTGGGCGGAGTGGGGCGCATGGTGCTCCTTCGGTGGAATCAATGTCTGACTCCAGCGTGCAACCTCAACAAAGGTTGAGGTCAAGCACCACCGCTCCTCGCGCGGTCAGGCCGTCGCGTAGCGCTCGGCCGACCGGGCCCTGGCCTTGGCGGCCTCGACCTCGCGGTTCTTCGGCGGAGCGGTGGTCACCAGGGCGTCGAGCAGGTGCCCGGTGATGTGAGCGACCTCGTGCACGGCGTGGTCGAAGGCCTCTTGGTTCGCCTTCGACGGCTTGGTGCTCCCCGAGATCTTGCGGACGTACTGCAGCGCAGCCGCCTCGATCTCGGCGGCGTCCGCACGTGGCTCGAAGTTGTGAAGGGTTCTGATGTTCCGGCACATGCCGCCCATGTTAGTGCGGGCTGGCACGATGTCCGAGTGGACGAGATCCGGTGGTTCGATGGCACGGGCACGGGGGACCCGCGTGAACCTCACTGACGACGACCTCGTTCTCGAGCCGACCACGGGCTCCGACGGGTTCACGAACTGGTCCGTCCTGGTGGCGGGCGAGCGCGTCGGCATGATCGCGCTCCGCGGCGAGGACGGCAACACCGCCTCGGTGCGGTGGAACACCGGGCGCGGCGACCACGCCACGTGGCACGGTGCCCGGGCCCTGCGCCTCGTCCTGGACCACGCCTTCGACGAGCTCGGCTTCACCCGGATCGAGGCACGCGTCCCGGTGGAGCGCATCGACGACATCCGGGCCGGGTCGATCGGTGGCCTGCGCCGCGAGGGCATCGTCCGCGGGGCCGGTGACGACCCCGATCGCGCCCTCCTCGCCCGCCTCGTCGGCGATCCTCCCGCGACGAGCCGTGAGGGATTCATCGCCCTGCTCAACGCCGGGCTGCCCACCAAGCGCGTCATCGCCCAGGGGCGGCTGCGCGACGAGCAGGGACGCATCCTGTTGTGCCGCCTCACGTACAAGTCCGAGTGGGACCTACCGGGCGGGGTCGTCGAGGTCGGCGAGGCCCCGGCCGCCGGACTCGCGCGGGAGATCCGCGAGGAGCTCGGCGTCAGCATCGAGGTCGGCGACCTCCTCACGGTCAACTGGCTGCCTGCGTGGCGCGGCTGGGACGACGCGTGCATCTTCCTGTTCGACCTCGGCCAGGTCGATGCCTCGTTCACCGGAGAGATGCAGCTGCAGCCCACCGAGATCGTCGGCGTCGACTGGTGTGACACCGACACCGTGCGTGAGCACGCGGCTGCCGCCGCCCTCGAGCTGCTGACGGCCGTCGACGCCGGTGACCTGCCGGTCTATCGCGAGGCTCCTCTCGCGCCGGAGTGAGCGGGACGCGCTAGTCGCCGTCGGCACCCACGACGCCGCCGTACTGGCCCAGCGCCCGCGGGCGCTTGTCGCCTCCGGGCAGGTAGAGCAGCACCTGGTGGTAGTAGCGCAGCTTGCCGGACGACGAGATGCCGTCGGCGAGGAACGCCTCCTGTGGTGAGCCCGCCGGCCACGAGACCGTGACCCCCGGCTGGACGTCGTACGTGTCGAGGCGCAGCAGTGTCAGGAACACCAATGCTCCGCCGTCCTCGGTGCGCAGGGCGTGCTCGACCTTCTCCGCCGCCCAGTCCTGGGTGACGCCGACGCCCTCGAGCTTGCTGTTGGCGTCGAAGGAGTCGCGCATCTGCCGGATGAAGTCGTCCTGCTCGACCGTCGACGACGGGCTGGTGGCCCCCAGTGCCTGCGCGTACGCATCGGCGGCGTCCTGTGGCGACATCGCCATGCCGGTGGAGCTCGACGGAGAAACCGCGAGCGCGGACCCGCGGCCGTCGTGCCTCAGCTGAGGGAGCTCGGTCGAGACGACGGTCTGCGGCGCCGCCACGAGCAGCCAGGGATCGACGGCCGACTCGCGCTCGAAGATCTGGATGCGGTTCACCTTGCCCGCGGCGTCGTAGGCCGTGGCCATGAACCACAGCGGGTACTTCGAGAACGACGGCGTCTGCACGTCCGTGACCACGAGTCCTTGCGACTCCTCGTCCTGCGTGGTCGAGAGCCGCTGCGAGACCTCGAACGAGCCGCTGTCGATCGCGAGCACCGGGCCGCTCTCCACGGTCGAGAGCGGCTTCGGATCGAGGAGGCCGATCGCGGCGTTGCGGACCGCGCGGTAGCGGTCGTAGATCGCGTCGACGTCGGACTGGGCCGCGGCCACCTTCGACTGCGTCGGGTCGTCACGATGGGACGGGATCGCGGCGCACGCCGACAGCAGGAGTGCGGCCGCGACGACCAGGGACAACCGCCTCATGGCTTGTCCTCCTGATCGTCAGGCTCGTCCTCGTCGACCAGCTCGAACTCGCCCAGCTCGTCCTCGTCGACCTCGTGCTCGACGCCGTCGTCGTCGACGTAGACGTAGACGACGCGGTCGGACGGGGGTTCCGGTGGTGACTCGGCCTTCTGAGGTGGCTCTGGCTCCGGCTCTGGTTCCGGTACCGGCTCAGGCACCGGTTCGGGCTCGATGTCCAGCTCCAGGGGCGGCGTCGGCGCCTTGCCCTCGACACCGGCGAGGATGTCCGCCGCCGTCAGCACTCCCGTCGTGGCCCTGCTGCGTGGTGGCTCCGGCTCCGGTTCAGGCTCCGGCTCGGGTTCTGGCTCCGGCTCCGGTCCTGGCTCCGGCTCCGGCTCGGACTCCGACTCGCCGTCGATCTCGGCCAGAGCCTCCTGGACCGTGGTCGGCAGCTCGTCGTCCTCGTCCTCGACGATCACCTCGACGACGTCGTACTCGGCGGCCTCCTCGGCCGAGATCTCGTGCTCGACGCCGTCCTCATCCACGTAGAGGTAGACGACTTCCTCGATCTCCTCCAGGTCGTCGCCCTCGTCGGCGGCCCGGCGCCGCACGAACACGGTGTCGCCGTCGTCCTCGTCCGAGAGGCCCTCACCGCGGCGGACGAGACCGCCGCCCCAGAAGGCTCCCAGGCCGAGGAGCAGGAGGCCGGCCCCCTTGGCGAAGCCGCCCTTGATGCCGTACGCGTAGGAGACCTTGAGTCCCTTCAGGTTCGACGACCCGACCGCGAAGATCGCCGCGGAGACCGTCTCGTCGGGAAGAACGGTGCTGATGCGGGCACCGCCGAGCCCGGCGGAGCCGGCGATCCACCAGTCGAGGGCGGTAGGTGCGCCGGACAGGCCCTGACGCCCCTCGACGTTGCGTGCTTTCAAGGTCCAGGGCGTCGAGAACGACGTGATCTCCTCGCGACGGGTGTCCTTGACGTAGTTCTGGACGTCGACACTGTTCCCGATGCCCACGAAGATCGGCTTGTTGACCGGCACCTCGGCGAGCACGTCGACCTGCACGCCCTTCCAGCTGATGACCGCGGGGGCAGTGACGACGGCGATGCCGTCGGTGTCGATCGCATGGGGGCCCGAGGTGAAGCGGCTGTCAGGACCGAGGACGATCATGGCGGCGAGGCCGGCGACGGCGCACAATGCGCCAAGGGCCGTCACGACCCAGCCGACTCTCGTCCGCATTCCTCACGCTCCCAACGTCGCCTCCTCTGCGCCCTGAACCCTACATTCAGGGTTGGCCAGCGGCCGACTAGAAGAGCGCCGTGGCCAAGGCCCTGCGGGCCGTCGCGACGCGCGAGTCTCCCGCGCCGACGACGGTGAACAGCTCGAGCAGGCGTTCCCGCACCCGCTCGCGGTCGTCGCCGTCGAGGCGCTTCACCAGCTCGATGAGGCGGTCGAACGCGTCCTGCACGTGGCCCCCGCTGATGTCGAGGTCGGCCACCAGCAGCTGGGCATCGAGGTCGTCGGGAGCATCGGCGGCCGCGGCCCGCGCGGCAGCCAGGTCGGCGTCCTTCGTGCGGCCCATCAGCCGCACACCGGCGAGGCGCTCGGCGATCTCGGTGTCGCCCGGGTGCTGGTTGAGCAGCTTCTCGTACTCGGCCACGGCGGCGTCGACGTCACCACTGGCGAAGGCGGCATCGGCGGCCGCGAATCGCGGATCGTCGACGGGCTCGTCGTCAGCAACCTCTGCCTCGCCGGCCGCGGGGCCCTGCGCGCGTCCGGTCAGGCCGGCCTGCTCGGCGACCGTGAGCAGCTGGTCGAAGTACTGGCGCACGTCCGCCTCGTCGGCCGTGCCCTGGAAGAGGGGTACCGGCTGGCCCTTGACCAGCCCCACGACGAGCGGCACGCCCTGGGCGCCGAGTGCCTGAGCGATCGCCGGGTTGGTGTCGACGTCGACCTGGGCCAGCGTGAGCCGACCCTCGTACGAGGTGGTGACCTTCGCGAGGAGCTCGTTGAACGTCTGGCTCTGCGGAGAGCGGGGCGACCAGAGACTGAGGACGACCACGTGCTGCATCGACGCCTCGAGCGCGTCGGCCTGGAAGTTCTGTTCGGTGACGTCGACGACATAGGCACCTGCCGCCCGCGTGGACGCTTGGGCGCCGGCGGGCTGGGCGAGCGCAGACAGGTCGACAGCGCCGGGACGAGAGAAAGTCATGGCGCCATTCTATGAACGGCGCCACAGGTGTCTTGCCCGGCTTCGAGATCCGGCCTAGCGGCCCTCCATCATCTGCCGGGTCACCATGGACTGACCACCGCCGCGCAGACCCGAGCGCTGCACCACCCCCTGGATGGTGAGGTCGCGCTCGTCCGGGTTCGGGATGAACCGGATCTTGCGCAGGCCCTGCGCCTGGGCGGCGGACTCGAAGATGAAGTGTCCGTACCCGAGGATGCGCCCGATGAAGGGCTTCTCCACCGTGATGTCGAGGATGCGGGTGATCGGCATCGTCGCGATGCGCACCGAGAACACGCCGGACGCCCTGAAGACCCGCATGTTGGTGACCACGAAGAGGTCGCGGCGCTCGCGAATCGCGATGTAGAGGGCGTAGAGACCGATCCCGACGCCGAGCAGGAGGAACAACCATCCGAGCTCGATGGGGCCCAGCACGGCCATCAGCCACAGCGGGATGATGGCGAACGCCTCGGCCGCGGGCTTCACGTAGACGATCCAGTGGTGTCGCACGAGGTCGATGACCTCTTCACCCTCGATCGTGAGGAGGTGGCTGTCGATGTCCTGATCGGGCAGCCGTTCGAGCAGGAAGTCGAGCACGGAACTAGGTGGCGAGCTCGTTGACGAAGATGCCGACCTGACCGAACGCCTCGATGATCGCATTGGCCGCACCGCTCACCGCGTCAGCCGCGCCGGCGGGCGCGGTGAGCAGGTAATAGGCGATGAACCCGATGATGAGCAGACCGACGACCTTCTTCAGCACCATTCATTTGTACCTGAAATGCCGTGAGGTCACGTTGCGGCGCGCCGCTGGGGTCGACGCGCCCTAGAGGTGCTCGACGAGCGTGTCGGCGGCTGCGAACGGGTCGGATCGCCCGCCGAGCACGTCGGCCGCGAGCGCTCCGAGGCGCGCGTCACCGGTGACGTCGCCCATCCGGCGGCGCAACGACCCGAGGGCCAGCGCCTCGATCTCGCGGCGGACCCGCGCCAGTCGGCGCCGTTCGAGCTCCCCGTCCTCGAGGTACTCGCGGTGTCGCGCGATCTCGGCGACGACCTCGTCGAGGCCCTCCCCCGTCGTCGCGACGGTGAGCAGGATCGGCGGCTTCCAGCCGGACTCCCGTGCGGCCACGACGGAACGGATCTCGCGTCGCGTCGTGTTGGCGCCGTCGCGGTCGGCCTTGTTGACCACGAAGAGGTCGCCGATCTCGAGGATGCCGGCCTTCAGGGCCTGGATGCCGTCGCCCATGCCGGGCGCGAGGAGCACGACGGTGGTGTCGACGAGGCCGGCGATCTCCACCTCCGACTGACCGACGCCCACGGTCTCGACCAGGATCACGTCACACCCGGCGGCGTCGAGCACGCGCAGCGCCTGTGGCGCGGCGCCGGCCAGACCGCCGAGGTGGCCGCGACTGGCCATCGACCGGATGTAGACGCCCTCATCGGTGGCGTGGTCCTGCATGCGGACGCGGTCGCCGAGGAGCGCGCCTCCGGAGAACGGAGACGTCGGGTCGACCGCGAGCACCCCGACCCGCCGGCCCTGCGCCCGCAACGCCGCGACGAGTGCCGACGTCGACGTGGACTTGCCCACTCCGGGCGAGCCGGTGATGCCGACGACGTGCGCCCGCCCCGTGTGCGGCGCGAGGGCAGCACTCACCTGCCTGAGCGCGGCGTCATTCTTCGGGGAGTCGTCCTCGACGAGCGAGATGAGCCGAGCGACCGCCCGGGCCTCCCCCCGTCGAGCGCCGGCGACGAGCTCGTCGACATCCACCACCTAGGGCTTGGGGACGCGGACGATCAGGGCGTCGCCCTGGCCGCCGCCGCCGCACAATGCCGCCGCGCCCACGCCGCCTCCGCGACGCTTGAGCTCCAGCGCGAGGTGCAGTGCGAGACGGGCACCGCTCATGCCGATCGGGTGACCGACCGCGATGGCGCCGCCGTTGACATTGACGATGTCCTCACTGACGCCGAGCTCGCGGGTGGAGGCGATGCCGACGGCCGCGAAGGCCTCGTTGATCTCGACCAGGTCGAGGTCGGACGGCGAGATGCCCTCCTTCTCGCACGCCTGGGCGATCGCGTTGGCCGGCTGCGACTGCAGCGAGGAGTCCGGTCCGGCGACCTGGCCGCTGGCTCCGATCTCGGCGAGCCAGGTGAGCCCGAGCGACTCGGCCTTCTCCTTGCTCATGACCACGACGGCACACGCGCCGTCGGAGATCTGGCTGGCAGAGCCGGCGGTGATGGTGCCCTCCTTGGAGAACGCCGGGCGCAGCTTGCCGAGCGACTCGACCGTGGTGTCGCCCCGCACGCCCTCGTCGTCCTTGACGACGATCGCGTCGCCGCGACGCTGCGGGATCTCGACGGCGACGATCTCGTCGTCGAACACCCCGTTCTTCTGCGCCTCGGCGGCGAGCTGGTGCGAGCGGGCGCTGAACGCGTCCTGCTCCTCGCGGGTGAACTTCTGCTTCTCGGCGTTGATCGACTCGGTGAGGCCGCCCATCGCCTGGTCGGTGATGGCGTCCCACAGGCCGTCGGCCTGCATGTGGTCGGTGAGCGTGGTGTCGCCGTACTTGGTGCCCTCGCGGGAGCCGAGCAGCATGTGCGGGGCCTGGGTCATCGACTCCTGGCCGCCCGCGACGACGATCTCGTGCTCGCCGGCGCGGATGAGCTGATCGGCCAGCGCGATGGCGTTGATGCCGGACAGGCAGACCTTGTTGACGGTCAGTGCCGGGACGTTCAGCGGGATGCCGGCCTTGTTGGCGGCCTGGCGGGCGGGAATCTGGCCGGCTCCCGCCTGGAGCACCTGGCCCATGATGACGTAGTCGACCTGGTCGCCGCTGACGCCGGCCTTCTCGAGCGCGCCCTTGATCGCGTGACCGCCGAGATCGGAGCCCGACAGCGACTTCAGGCCACCGAGCAGGCGGCCGATGGGGGTACGCGCACCGGCGACGATGACGGACTGGGGCATGACTGAGCTCCTTTGACGACGATGGGGTCATCGTACTCAGCGGGCACGCACCGACGTACCCGGTGTGGGCATCCTCACTCGCTCCCGCCCCGGCCGCGTGCCCTAGCCTGCTGTGCATGATGAACCAGGTCCCCGACCACCTCCTCATCGCGATCGACCACGTCGGCATCGCTGTACCGGACCTCGACGACGCACTGGAGTTCTACGCCTCCACGTTCGGTCTGCACTCGGTGCACGAGGAGGTCAACGAGGAGCAGGGCGTCCGCGAGGCGATGCTCGCCGTGGGCGACTCCGGTGCGTGCATCCAGCTGCTGGCCCCACTCAGCGAGGACTCGACGATCGCCAAGTTCCTCGATCGCCACGGTCAGGGCATCCAGCAGCTCGCGTACCGCGTCAGCGACATCGACACGGTGTCGACGACGCTCCGTGAGCGCGGCGTCCGCCTGCTCTACGACGCCCCGAAGCGCGGCACGTCCGACAGCCGCGTCAACTTCGTGCACCCGAAGGACGCCGGCGGCGTGCTGGTCGAGCTGGTCGAACCGGCCCCCACGCACTGACCGTCGCCAGTGACGGGGTATCTGTGACGAGAAGCTGAACGACGCGGTTCCCACAGGGCGCGGATTGTTCTCGGCTGTCCACAAGGTGCTGGTCAGGGGCGATTTCCGCGTCGGATTTCCGTAGATTCGAGCTATGACTTCACGCGCGGACTCTCTGCTTGATCGGGTGGGTCGGCGCGCCGCCGAGCAGGCTCGGGCTGAGGCGCGGACCACGGTGGCGATGCTGGATTTCGCCGACGCCCGCCGCGCCGAGTACGAAGCAACCGAGCGAACGCAGTGGCGTGATCTCGAGCTGGCCTCGATCGCGCACGAGCTGGCAGTCGAGCTGCAGATGAGCGTCCGGGCCGTTCAGAACCGGTTGCATCAGGCCCGGATGGTGCGGGGTCGTGCTCCGTCGGCGTGGTCGGCGTTCGGGGCCGGACGGATCGACAGCTACCGGGTGCGGCTGATCAGCGACGCCCTCAACAGCCTGCATGATCCACGATCCGACGGCATCCTCGACGATCGGGTGGTCGGCTATGCAGAAGCGCATACCGCCGCGGAGCTGCGGGCCTGGCTGAAGCGGCTCACCGCCCGACTCGAACCAGACCACCACGAACAACGCACCCGCGACGCCGTGAACGCGCGTCGGGTGCACATCGACCATCGCGACGACGGTGTCTCGGAGCTGTGGGCGCTCCTCCCCACCGCCCAGGCCGTCGCCATCGACACTGTGCTCGGCGAAGCCCTGCTGTCCAAGCCGTCCGACGACACCCGCACCAGCGACCAGTACCTGGCCGACGAGCTCGCCCGATGGATGCTCACAGCGGCCGACGGAGAACCAGCCGTCCGCGCCACCATTGCGCTGACCATCCCGGCCACCTCACTGGCCGGACTGACCGACGAGCCTGGCATCAGCATCGACCGACAGTGGGTCCTGCCCGCCTCGACGGTCCGTCAGCTCGCCACCCGGCCTGGAACCCTGTTCCACCGAGTCGTCACCGACCCCGCCGGCCACGTCCTCGACGTCACCAGGCTCGGCCGGTTCGCGCCGCCCGATCTTGAGGTCGCCATCGAGATCCGCGACGGCGTCTGCCAGTTCCCCACCTGCACCCGCCCCGCCGCGCAGTGCGACAAGGACCACCGGGTTCCCTGGCCGCACGGCCCGACCAACGGGCAGAACATGTGGCCGCTGTGCCGACGCCACCACCGGATGAAAACCGCCGACATCTTCAACACCGAGCAGGACCAGAACGGTCAACCGGTCTGGCGGCTGCCGTCAGGTCGACGCGTTGCCGCCGACCAGGTCGAACTCATGTGACGTTGGTCGAGGCCTGGCTGTCCTGACCGCCACGTCATACCGCCCAGATAGACGCGGCCTCTGCACGACGCCCGGTGGACAGGTCAACCAGTGGGTTGCAGTTGTGGTGCGGCTACCGGTCGTGACGAAGAATTTGTGGACGCACCGTCCAGCATTTACGCCTGCGCGTCAGGCGATCGCGAAAAGCTGCCACGAGCCGGGGACGCCCTTGAGTTCGTGGACGCCGCGCTCGGCGAAGACGATTGGTGAGCCCACGACGAGGTCTTTGACCGTGCTCGATACCAGGACCTCGCCGGGCCCGGCAAGCGCGGCGATGCGTGCACCGATGTTGACAGCCATGCCACCGACGTCGTCACCCATCCGCTCGCATTCGCCTGTGTGAAGACCGGCGCGAATCTCGATCCCCAACTCATGGACGGCACGTTCTAGGCTGACCGAACATGCGATAGCCCTCGCGGGACCGTCGAACGTCGCGAGGAAGCCGTCGCCCATGGTCTTGATCTCGCGACCACGGTAACGCCGCAGCAGATCGCGCACGATGTCGTCGTGACGCTCGATCAGTCGCCTCCAAGAGCTGTCACCCATGGCTGCGGCACGTTCCGTGGATCCGACGACGTCGGTGAAGAGGACCGTGGCGAGCACCCGGTCGACCACCCGCTCGGAGCGAGTGCCCGTCAGGAACTCCTCGATCTCGTCGACCAAGGCCTGGCTGTCACCGAACATCGGTGCGTGGTCGACCTCGTCGAATTCGACGATCCGGGAGTCAGGTATGCGGTCCGCGATCAAGCGAGCGCCCTCGATGGTCGCCACGAGATCTCCGGTACGGTGAAGCACCAGCGTCGGAACCCGCACAGAAGGAAGAAGTGATCGCACGTCGATCGCCGCAAGGGCTTCGATCACCGCTCGTGCCATCCCCGGGCTTGCACCGGCCCGCTCATAGCGTGCCCAGATGCGACGGGCGACAGGGTCGTCTGCGACGCTGGGACCGAAATAGGACAACAGCCCACCATCTCCCCACGATTCCTCGATGGCGTGGAGCATGGCTTCGGTCTTGGCCGTGTCCCAGCCGTGCGGGAAGTCGTCGGCGCGGCTGAAGCGAGGGGTGGTCCCGTACAGGACGAGGGAACTGACGCGGTCGGGATGCGATGCCGCCATCATCAGGCTCATCGGGCCGCCTTCGGAAACTCCCCACAGCGCGGCATGCTCAGAACCGGCCGCATCCATCACGGCACACAGATCGTCGACGCGTTCCTCGAGTGTCGGCACAGCACTCACAGGATCGGACAGCCCAGTTCCCCGCTTGTCCCAGATGATCAGCCGCGAGAAGCCGGCGAATTGCTCGAATATCTCCGGCACCACCGGCATGTCCCAGTAGTGCTCGACGTTGGAGACGAAGCCGGGGATCATGACAACGTCGATGGGACCATCGCCCACCGTCTGATAGGCGATGTGCGCTCCGGCGCTGCGTGCGTAGCGAGTACGGGGCCGGTCGATCATGCCCCGATCCTCCAGCATGGCCACACCATTCAACAAGACCGCCGAGCCCGGCCGCCGAGTGCCACGCGCCTTCGCCGACGGTACGCAGGCGATGGGGACCGTCGACGGGCCGGGCTGATCTGGATCTGGAGCGCATGTACAGGTCGTCGGACTTGGAAACCATTGGCAGCATGGTGAGGCCAGGATCACCCTCCGCCAAGTTTCAACGGCAACGACGGGTCTGTAGCATCCTCGGGACACAGGAGGACGACGTGAAGCACATCCTTGACGCCATCCAGGCCGGCGACACCCCCGACGAAGAATTCGCGGCCATCGAGATCCCGGAGACCTACCAGGGCATCACCGTCCACAAGGACGAGGTCGACATGTTCGCCGACATGCCGACCAAGGAGAAGGACCCGCGCAAGAGTCTCCACCTCGACGACGTCCCGGTCCCCGAGCTCGCGCCGGGTGAGGCCCTGGTCGCGGTGATGGCCAGCGCCATCAACTACAACACCGTCTGGACCTCCATCTTCGAGCCGATGGCCACGTTCGGGTTCCTCGAGCGCTACGGACGCCAGTCGGAGTACGCGAAGCGCCACGACCTGCCGTACCACGTGGTCGGCTCCGACCTCGCCGGCGTCGTGCTGCGCACGGGACCCGGTGTCACCGTCTGGAAGCCCGGCCAGGAGGTCGTCGCCCACTGCCTGTCGGTCGAGCTGGAGAGCCCCGACGGACACGACGACACGATGATGGACCCGCAGCAGCGCATCTGGGGCTTCGAGACCAACTTCGGCGGTCTCGCCGAGCTCGCGATCGTCAAGGCCAACCAGCTCATGCCCAAGCCCGACCACCTCACGTGGGAGGAGGCGGCCAGCCCCGGCCTCGTCAACTCCACCGCCTACCGCCAGCTCGTGTCGCACAACGGCGCGAACATGAAGCAGGGCGACGTCGTGCTGGTCTGGGGCGCGTCCGGCGGCCTCGGCTCCTATGCCACCCAGATGGTGCTCAACGGCGGTGGCATCCCGGTGTGCGTCGTCTCGTCGCCCGAGAAGGCCGACATCGTGCGCTCGCTCGGCGCCGAGCACGTCATCGACCGCTCGGCCGAGGGCTACACGTTCTGGAAGGACGAGAACACCCAGGACCCGAAGGAGTGGCAGCGGTTCGGCAAGAAGATCCGCGAGCTCACCGGGGGCGAGGACCCCGACATCGTCTTCGAGCACCCCGGTCGCGAGACGTTCGGCGCGTCCGTCTACGTCGCGCGCAAGGGCGGCACGATCATCACCTGCGCCTCGACGTCCGGCTACATGCACCAGTACGACAACCGCTACCTCTGGATGAACCTCAAGCAGATCAAGAGCTCGCACTTCGCCAACTACCGCGAGGCGTGGGAGGCCAACCGCCTGATCGACAAGGGACTCATCCACCCGACGCTCTCGAAGGTCTACCCGCTGGCCGAGACCGGCCAGGCCGCGCTCGACGTCCACCTGAACGCCCACCAGGGCAAGGTCGGCGTCCTCGCGCTCGCTCCGGAAGAGGGGCTCGGCGTGCGCGACGAGGAGAAACGGGCCGTTCATCTGGACGCCATCAACCGTTTTCGGGGCGTCTGAGACGGCGCGTCAGAGTGGCCTGATCGGCAGGTATGGTGGTCTTACACCTGTCGACTTTCCAGAGGTATTCCATGTCCGAGCAGTCCGGATTGTCCATCTTCGATGCCGCCAAGAACTCGGCGGAAGCCACGTTCCCCCTGGCACGACGCGGCGGATATGACGCCGACGCCGTCGACGCCTGGGTCCGCAACCAGGCCACGGAGCTCAACGGTGCGGGCGACCGTCTCAAGGCCCTTGAAGAGGAAAATGCCAAGCTCAGTGAGCTCGTGAGTCAGCTCAAGGAGCGAGCCGAGTCGGTCGACAAGCCGTCGTACTCCGGCCTGGGTGGCCACGCGGCCCAGCTGCTCCAGCTCGCCGAGCAGGAAGCCACCGACGTCCGCACGCGCGCCGTGCGCGAGGCCGACGAGCTGCTCAAGAAGTCCGAGGAGGAAGCCAGCCTGCTGCGCACCGCCGCGGCCAAGGATGCCGAGGAGCTGCGCACCCGGGCCGTCACCGAGCTCGAGGACAAGCGCCGCAGCCTGCTCGAGGAAGCCGAGGCGCACGCCGCCGAGGCGGCCGCTCATGCCCAGGACGTGCGTGCCCAGGCCGAGCGTGAGGCCAACCAGCTGCGCATCGCCGCCGAGCAGGAGGCCCAGAACGTGCGGCTCGGCGCCACCCGCGACGTCGAGCAGGCCCGCGCCGCCGCCGACCGCGAGGTCACCGAGGCGCGTCGCGTGCTCGCCGTGGAGAAGGAGCGGCTCGCCCGCGAGGCGGCCGACAACCACGCCGCGGCCACGGAGCAGACCGCCCAGCTCGTGAGCGACTCCGAGAACCGTGCCGCCGCTGCCGACGAGCGCGCCCGCGAGATCATGAGCCAGGCCACCAAGTCACGCGATGCCGCGAGCACGGAGGCCGTCCGCATCATCGACAGCGCCAAGTCGGAGGCGTCCGCCGTCCTCTCCAACGCTCACGCCGAGGCGGAGCACCTGCGTGCCACCGCCACCACGGAGGTCGAGCGCCAGACCCGCAGCCTGCGCGCCGAGATCGAGGACCTCGAGCGCAAGCGCGAGGGCATCATGGCCCAGATGGGTCAGCTGCGCGACATCGTCGCGACGTTCGCTCCGAGCGCGGCGGTCGGGGTCGAGACCGACGACGTCGACGAGGACGTCGACGAGGACGACGAGCAGGTGGCCGACCAGGCCGACGCCTCAGACGACGACGAGTCCGGCGAAGAGCACGACGAGACCGACGAGGCTGACGAAGCCGCCGAGGTCAAGTCCAGCAACTAGTGCGGCAGGTCTGAGAACGCAGCAACCGTGCGGTCGCGGTAGGCCGACGGGTCGGCGCGCTCCATGGGGCCGTCCCACCGGCGCGGCAACGGCGTCCCGACGTCGGGCGCCAGCCGCGCCGTGATCTCGTCGAGGGCTCGCTCGGCGTCACCCACCCAGAGGTGCTTCGCCCCCTCGACGCCGATCACCTCGGCCTGCGGGATCGCGGCGAAACGGCGCCGCGCCTCCTCCGGCTGCAGGTAGTCGTCCTTCTCGGGGATGAGTGCCACGACCGGCTTGCCCGACTCGGCCCAGGCGGCCATGTGCTCGTCGGTGCAGAACCGGAGCGGCGGGGAGAGCAGCACGAGCCCCTCCACGGCCGGGTCGAGCCCGTGCATCAGCCCAAGATCGGTGCCGAACGACCATCCCACCAGCCAGATGTGCGGAAGGTCGGAGAACTCGGCGTACTCGATGGCCGCGGCGACGTCGAACTTCTCGTCGTCCGCGTTGTCGAACTCGCCGCCGCTGGTGCCCTGGACGCTCGACGTCCCGCGGGTGTTGAAGCGCAGGACGGCGATGCCGGCCAGGGCGGGAAGCCGGTACGACGCCTTGCGGAACAGGTGGCTGTCCATCATCCCGCCGTGCGTCGGGAGCGGGTGCAGGCAGATCATCGTGGCCACCGGGTCGCGGTCGGCCGGCAGCGCCAGCTCGCCGACGAGATCGACGCCGTCCGCGGTCTGCAGCGTCACCGGCTCGCGCTTGGCCGGGAGGATGGAGTTGCCGCGAATGGCCTGACCGGCTTGGTCTGTCATCAGTGTCGCCTCGTCCAGCACGCCGAGTGCCAGTGGCGTCGCTCGTCGATCGCGTCGGCGCTGAGCAGGGCCTTCTCCACCGGCCACACCACCATGTGCGGCGTGGCGGGTGTGATGGGTGCGTGGCAACCCGGGCACGTGTAGGTCTTGACGGACGTTGCGCCGGTGATGGGACGGACGAACCACTGACCGTCACGCTTGTCGACGATGCGCTCGGCCGCAGGCCGCAGCGGGCGCGGCGCGGGGCGGGCGGAACGACGACGGGACATGCCTCGATCCTACGTGGCGGAGCGATGTGCCTCCCGTGCGAGCGATCCGGACTCAGCGCGGTGGCATGCAGTACTGGCGCACCCAGCCTTCGTGGTTCGACAACGCGCGGATCGAGGTGGCGAAGTCGACGACCGTGACCTCGGCGGTCTTCCACTCGAAGACGACGCTGTCGGTCAAGGCGGGCTTGGTGCGGCAGGAACTGCCCTGATGCTCGAGGTCGGCGACCATCCGCACGACGGCCGGGGACGGCTCGCAGGACCCGTGCTGACAGGCGCTCTCGTTCACCAGGTCACGGGACGTCTGGCCCAGGTCCGAGACGAGGAGCTGGAACCCGAAGACCACCGGCATGGCGGCGATCACGCTCGTGACAGCCGCCGTTCTCACGTGGTGGCTGGGCGCCACGACGGTCTCGGTGCGGATCATGGTCGGTCTCCTCACGCATGACAACGAGACCGGGACGCCGGGGTTACCTGTAGGAGTGGAAGCCTTCTCCGGTCTTCCGTCCGAGCTTGCCCTCCTCGACCATGCGCACGAGCGTTGGCGCAGGCTCCCAGCCCGCGTGGCCGAACGCCCCGACGAGGGTTTTCTCGATGGCCAGTGAGACGTCGTTGCCCACGACGTCGAGCAGCTCGAACGGACCCATGGGCAGCTGGGTCTCCTTCATGGCGGTGTCGATCTGCTCGAGGGAGTCGTCTCCGGCCTCGTGCAGCTTGACCGCGTCGTTGAGATAGGGGAACAGCAGGGCATTGACGATGAAGCCCGCACGGTCGGTGCACGAGACGGGGTGCTTGCCGACCTTGGAGCTGAGCGCCTTCGCGGTCTCGGCGACCTCAGGGCTCGTCGTGGGGGCCGACACGATCTCGACGAGCTTCATGACGGGCGCCGGATTGAAGAAATGGAGACCCACGACGTCTCCGGGGCGGCCGGTGGCCGCTGCGAGCTCGGAGATCGAGAGCGACGACGTGGTGGTCGCGAGGATCGCCCCGGGCTTCGCGATGCGGTCGAGGTCGGCGAACAGCTCGAGCTTGACGTCCATGTCCTCGGCGATCGCCTCCACGACGATGTCGACGTCGGACAGCGACTCGCGGCTGGTGGCGCCGGTCAGGCGCGTGAGCACGGCTTCCTTGCCGTCCTCGTCGAGCTTGCCCTTGGCGATCGCCTTGTCGAGGTTCTTGGTGATCAGCGCGATGACGCCGTCGACCTTGTCGTCGCTGCGGCCGACGAACACGACGTCGTAGCCGGCCTTGGCGAACACCTCGGCGATGCCGGCGGCCATCGTGCCGGTGCCGACGACGCCGACCGTGTCGATCTCGTGCCGCAGCTGGGGCTCGACGGACTCACCGGACGTCACGGCGCCGTCGAGCTCACTCAGCACCGGGGCCGGCTTGTGCAGGGGATCGTTCGTCTCGGCGTACAGCTTCTCGAGACCCGACGTCACGACGTCCGCACCGAGCAGGTCGATGAGTGCCAGCGGACCGATCGGATAGCCGCAGCCGAACCGCATCGCGGCGTCGATGTCGTCGCCCGTGGCGTACTCGCTCGCGAACATCGTGGCCGCGTGATTCAGGTACGGCAACAGCAGTGTACGAGCGATCTCGGCCCCGCGATCCGGGCCGTTGAATCGGTCGATGATCTCCTGCATGCCGTGTCTCCTTCGGGTGGACAGTCGTGTCAGACTATCGTTACAGCGTCACTGTCGACATGGGGAGAAACCGCGTATGAGGATCGCCACAGCGGTTTTCCTGCTCGCCGCGCTCACGGCGTGCGGTCCCCTGGACGGCGGATCCGACGAACCCACTCCCTCGCCGTCCGCCAGCTCGTCCACCCCGTCCGCCGCGGAGACGAATCCCGTGCCGGCGGCAGCGGCCGACCTGGTCGGCGACTGGGAGGACCCCGCCGAGAAGTGGACCGTTCACTTCCGCGACGACGACACGTTCGTCGAGGACTACCAAGGCGTGAAGGACTTCCGTGTCGGCAAGTACTCGATCGCCGACGGCACCGTGAAGCTCGAGGGCGACGACGGCAACACCGACGAGGGCACCGTGGAGGGCGAGACCCTGGTCTTCAAGCTCGGCACGCTCAAGCGGGCCGACTCGTCGTCGGGACAGTAGTTTGCGACTCGTCGTCGCGCGCTGCCAGGTCGACTACGCCGGGCGACTGACCGCCCACCTCCCGCTGGCCACTCGCGTGATCATGGTCAAGGCCGACGGCTCGGTGCTGATCCACGCCGATGGCGGCTCCTACAAGCCGCTCAACTGGATGAGCCCGCCATGCACCCTGCGTGAGGGCACCGCCGACGACGGCGTCGTCGAGTGGACCGTCGCGGCCACCAAGTCCGACGACACGCTGCGCATCCGCCTCGAGGAGGTGCTGCACGACTCCGCTCACGAGCTGGGCGTCGATCCCGGCCTGCAGAAGGACGGCGTCGAGAAGCACCTGCAGGAGCTCCTGGCCGAGCACACCGCCACGCTCGGCGCCGGCATGAGCCTCGTGCGACGCGAGTACATGACCGCCATCGGCCCCGTCGACCTGCTCTGCAAGGACGCCGACGGAGCATCAGTGGCGGTCGAGATCAAGCGTCGCGGAGAGATCGACGGCGTCGAGCAGCTGACGCGCTACCTCGAGCTGATGAACCGCGACCCGCTTCTCGCGCCCGTGCGCGGCGTGTTCGCGGCCCAGGAGATCAAGCCGCAGGCACGCACGCTCGCCACGGACCGCGGCATCGAGTGCGTCCTGCTCGACTACGACGCCCTGCGCGGCATCGAGGACCCATCCCTCCGCCTCTTCTGACCGTCCGATCCTTGGCACCAGGGTTCCGCGCCACTACCCTGCCGCAATGTCCAACATTCGGAGCTTGCTGCTCGGAACCTGGCGGCTGACATCGTTCGAGACTCGACACGGAGACGACCCACCGACGTATCCGTTCGGCGAGGACGCAGACGGTGTACTCACCTACACCGACGATGGGCACATGTGGGCGGCGGTGTGGAGGCGTGACCGACCACTCTTCGCCATCGCAGACCAACAGGCAGGGACCCCTGACGAGTACTCGGCGGCAGTAAAGACGTACATCCAGTACGTCGGCAGGTTCGAGTACGACGATCAGAACCGATCCGTCACGCACCACATCGAGCAGAGCATCTTTCCGAACTGGAACGGGTCCGATCAGGTCCGCTTCGTGAACATCGCTGGCGACCACCTGGAATTGACGACCCCGCCTGTGGAGTTCGGCGGCCTCGTCATAGGCAGCCTCGCGTGGCGGCGGAGCTGACTCCGAGGCGACACAGCGAGCCTCAGGACGTGAGGCCGAGGCCCTTGAGGACGGGCTTGATCTGGTTCCAGCGCGCGATCTCGCAGCCGTTCTCCTGCGTGAAGACGGCCGAGACTGGTTCTTCCTGGTAGGTGCCCGTGATCGTGGCCTTGCGAGGCCCGCCGTAGATGGCAGTGCAGGCCTGGTCGACCGGGACGGGCTCGAAGACCTTGGGTGCGACCACGTCGAGAGCAGCGCAGATGTCGCGGTCCTTGGCCTTGGTGCCCGGGCAGCTGAGCGACCCGGTGCGGGGTGCCGCCTTCTCGTCGGCCTGCACGCTCAGCTCGAGCTTGCTGACGAGCTCGTCGGTGGGTGTGTCGGAGCCGCAACCCGTCACGGTGGTGGCCAGGACACCCACGAAGAGCATGCCGACGAGCCTGCTCGCGGATGTTCTCGGCATGCCCGCCCCCTCTCGATGTCCTGACCTGCACGAGCCTATCCGGCGGGTCCGACCCCCGCTCCACCTGCTCCCGTCGTGCGGTGATGATGGTGACGTGAGCCGCACCCGTCTCGTGACCCGCGACGATGCCCCGGAGCTGGCGGAGGTCCTTCGGCTCAACCGCGACTTCCTGGCCCCATGGGAGCCGGTGCGCAGCGACGCCTACTTCACCGAAGCAGGGCAGGACACCGTGATCGGCGAGGCATTGGCCCGTCACGACCGGGGAAGCTCCGTCCCTCACGTCATCGTCGACGACACCGGCCGGATCGTCGGCCGGATCATGCTCAACGGCATCGTGCGCGGGCCGTTCCTCTCGTGCAGCGTGGGCTACTGGGTCGCTGCCGACGACAACGGTCGCGGACTCGCCACTGAGGCCATGGCCGAGATCAAGCACCTGGCGTTCGAGCAGCTGGGGCTGCACCGCATCGAGGCCGGGACGCTGCTGCACAACGCCGCGTCCCAGCGGGTGCTCGAGCGCAACGGCTTCCTCCGCATCGGGATTGCCCAGAAGTACCTCCACATCGCCGGCACGTGGCAGGACCACGTGTTGTTCCACGTCCTCAACGAAGGGAAGACCGCATGACCACGCTCAGCGAGAAGGCCACCATCCTCCAGGAGCTGCACGCCGATCCCGCGCTGCTCCGACTCGTCAACGTCTGGGACGCCATCTCCGCGCGTGTCGTCTCCGAGGTCGACGGCGTCCGCGCGATCGCGACCGCGAGTCACTCGATCGCGGCGTCGCACGGCTACGAGGATGGCGAGCACATCCCGGTCGAGGTCATGATCCAGGCGGTCGGCGAGATCGTCGCCGCGACCGACCTGCCGGTCACGGCCGACCTCGAGGCCGGCTACGGCAATCCGCGCGAAACGACGCTCAAGGCCATCGGTGTCGGCGTCGTCGGTGCGAATCTCGAGGACCAGATGAAGCCGATCCATGAAGCGGTCGACGCGGTCGAGGCGGTGCTCAACGCCGCCCAGCAGGAGGGAGTCGACTTCGTGCTCAACGCGCGGACCGACGCGTTCCTGCGTGCCGGCGACAAGCCGCACGCCGAGGTGCTCGCCGATGCCATCGAGCGTGGCAACGCGTACATCGCGACCGGGGCACCCGTCGTGTTCGTGCCCGGCAAGGTCTCGGAGGACGACATCAAGGCGATCGTCGACGCCTGGGGACCCCAGAAGCTGACCCTCATGGGTGGCGTCGGCTCGGTGCCGCTCGACCGCATGCAGGAGCTCGGTGTCGCGCGGGTCTCGTACGGCCCGTGGGCCCAGTCCGTCGCGCTCATGGCGCTGCAGGACCTGACGGCCGACGTCATCGCCGGCGGCGGCCTGCCGGCCGACTTCCGCGGCCTGAACTAGCTGCCTCAGTCGAGGTGGTTGGCCTTGCGGATCTCGTCGACGATCCGTCCCATGATGTCGGTCATGCCGAAGTCCTTCGGCGTGAACACGGCGGCGATGCCCTGGCTCTCCAGCTCTCGCGCGTCGGAGTCGGGAATGATGCCGCCCACGATGACCGGCACGTCGGTCATGCCGGCCTCGGCGAGACCCTTCTGCACCTCCGGCACGAGCTCCATGTGCGAGCCGGACAGGATCGACAGCCCGACGCAGTGGACGTCCTCGGCCACGGCCGCTGCCACGATCTGCTCCGCGGTGAGCCGGATGCCCTGGTAGATGACCTCGAACCCGGCGTCGCGGGCCCGGACGGCGATCTGCTCGGCGCCGTTGGAGTGCCCGTCGAGGCCGGGCTTGCCCACGAGCAGTCGTAGCCGGGTGCCGAGCTCCTCACCGGTGGCGGCGACCCGCTCGCGCACGGCGGTCAGCCCCTCGCCGGCCTCGGCGACGCCGACGCCGCCCGTGACGCCGGTGGGGGCGCGATATTCGCCGAAGACCTCGCGCAGCGCGCCGGCCCACTCACCGACCGTCGCTCCGGCGCGCACGGCGTCGAGCGTCGCGTGCATCAGGTTCGTGTCGGTCTTGGCCTCGGCACGCAGCCGGTCCAGCGCCTCGTCGACGGCGGACTGGTCGCGATCAGCACGCCACGCCTCGATGTCGGCGATGGCAGCCCGCTCGGCCTCCGGGTCGGGATTGTGGATGGCGGTGTCGAGGTCGGCGGTGAGCGGCGACGGCTCGGTCTCGGTGTAGGAGTTGACGCCGATGACCTTCAGCTCGCCGGACTCGATCCGGGCACGGCGCTCGGAGTGCGAGGCCACCAGCTCCCCCTTCATGTACCCGGACTCGACCGCTGCCACCGCGCCACCCATCGCCTGGACGCGGTCGATCTCGGCCTTCGCGCCCTCGACGAGCTCGGCGACCTTGGCCTCGATGACGACCGAGCCCTCGAAGATGTCGTCGTACTCGAGCAGGTCCGACTCGAACGCGAGCACCTGCTGCAGGCGCAGCGACCACTGCTGGTCCCACGGACGCGGAAGTCCGAGCGCCTCGTTCCAGGCCGGCAGCTGCACCGCACGGGCCCGCGCGTCCTTGCTCAGCGTGACGCCGAGCATCTCCAGCACGATGCGCTGGACGTTGTTCTCGGGCTGGGCCTCCGTGAGACCGAGGGAGTTGACCTGGACGCCGTAGCGCAGGCGACGCATCTTGGGATCCTCGACGCCGTAGCGCTCACGGGTGATCTCGTCCCACAGCCGGCCGAACGCCCGCATCTTGCACGTCTCCTCGATGAACCGCACGCCGGCGTTGACGAAGAACGAGATGCGCCCGACGACGTGCCCGAACTCGTCCTCCGGCACCTGGCCGGAGTTCTTGACGTCGTCGAGAACGGCGATCGCGGTGCACAGGGCGTACGCGAGCTCCTGCGTGGGCGTCGCGCCGGCCTCCTGCAGGTGGTAGCTGCAGATGTTGAGCGGGTTCCACTTGGGGATCTCCTTGACCGTGTACGCGATCATGTCGGTCGTGAGGCGCAGGGAGGCCTCCGGCGGGAACACGTAGGTGCCGCGCGACAGGTACTCCTTGATGATGTCGTTCTGCGTCGTCCCCGACAGGCTGGACGGCGGTGCGCCCTGCTCCTCGGCCGCCACCTCGTACATCGCGAGCAGCCACATGGCCGTCGCATTGATCGTCATCGACGTGTTCATGGTGTCGAGCGGGATGTCCTGGAAGAGCCGGCGCATGGCACCGAGGTGCGGGATCGGAACGCCGACCTTGCCCACCTCACCCCTGGCGAGGACGTGGTCGGGGTCGTACCCCGTCTGCGTGGGCAGGTCGAAGGCCACGGACAGGCCGGTCTGCCCCTTCTCGAGGTTGCGCCGGTAGAGCGCGTTCGACTCTGCGGCCGAGCTGTGTCCGGCATAGGTCCGCATGACCCACGGCTTGTCGGGCTCACTCTTGTCAGGCATGACGGTCAGATTACCGTGCGGAAACGGACGAAAGCCCGGCTGAGGTCGACCTCACAGTGATCTTGAACGGCGAGCACAGCGCTACGCTCGACGAATGGTGAACTTGACCAAGATCTACACGCGGACGGGCGACGACGGCACGACCAATCTCGGCGACATGAGCACCACCTCGAAGCTCGATCTGCGGCTCGCCGCGTATGCCGACGTCGACGAGGCGAACAGCCACATCGGGGTGGCCATCGCGCTCGGCACCCTGTCTGACGACGTCGTGGCCGTGCTCACGCACGTGCAGAACGACCTGTTCGACGTGGGCGCCGACCTGTCATGCCCCATCGTGGACGACCCGAAACACCCGCCGCTGCGGGTCGAGCCCGATTACATCGACCGGCTCGAGGGCTGGTGCGACGCGTACAACGAGTCGCTGGAGACGCTGCGGTCGTTCATCCTCCCGGGCGGCACCCTCGCTGCGGCCGAGCTGCACGTGGCGCGCACGGTGACACGACGGGCGGAGCGGTCGGCGTGGGCCGCGATCGACGAGCACGGCGACACCATGAACGTGCGCACCGCGAGATACCTCAACCGGCTCAGCGACCTGCTGTTCATCCTCGCCCGCCATGCGAACCGCGAGGCCGGGGACGTGCTGTGGGTGCCCGGTGGCGAACGGAGTGAGCCGCCCATCGAGAACGGCGGCGAGCGCTCACCCGACTGACGTCAGTCCCAGTCGATGGCCTGCTGGGCGGCGTGGTGCGTCGGTGCGGCGTCGGCTGGAGCGGCAACACCGACAGCCGTGACGGCGGTGACGAAGGCGGCCACGACGAGGCGCTTGAACACGATGAACTCTCCCCCTCAGTGCAGGGAGGCAGGTCCCCCCGGCGCTTGCACGATTCTGCCTCGCGAGCAGAGTTCCGTCAACGAGTCGCGCCGCGATTCACAGGACGTTGTTGACGCTCTGACCTGGAGGTGAGGACTGGAGCCAGGCGAGCAGGCCGTTGAGGGCGCTGGGGCTCATGGCCATCTGACGGACACCGGAACGGTGGCGCACGGTGACGATGACGTGTCCGCTGTGCAACGCGTAGACCTCGGGGCCGACGGGCTCTCGACGACCGTCGACAGAGATCTCACCGCGGACGAACCGGTAGCGCGGCCACCAGGCGAACGAGAACGTGCGATACCACTCGAGCGTGTTCGAGCGATAGGCACCGACGCCGAGCGTCCAGCCCTTGGGGCTGGCATCGGTGCGGTGGTTGATGCTGACGTCGAACGTGGCGCCGCTGCGTGCGAACAGCCGTCGACGGGCGACCAACGACACCACCACGATGGCGGCGAGCACCACGATGAGCGCGAGCGAGTCGACGAGCCACAGCCAGATCGGCACTGAGGTGTCCTCCGTTCGCTCTCAGTGGGTCAGGAGGTCTTCTCCGCGGCCCGCACCTTGGCCTCGGCCCGCTGCAGGGCGAGCGAGTCGCCTTCGCCTTGCAGCTTCTCGACCTCCGCGCGGGCGGCGTCGGCGTCGATCTCGTCGGCGAGGAACGCGTCCTCGGACAGGATCGACACCCGGTCATCCGCGATGGACAGGAACCCGTCCTCGACCGCCGCACGCACCACGTCGCCGTCGGTCGTGGTGATCTCGACGACGCTCGGCAGCAGGATCGACAGCACCGGTGCGTGCCCGGGGAGGGCACCGAGGTCGCCCTCGGCGGTGCGGGCGATGACCATCGTGGCCTCGCCCGACCAGACCACCCGGTCGGCGGCCACGAGCTCCACCTGCAGCGGATCGGACATCAGAGACCCTTCTGGATTTCTTCCCACTTCTTGTCGACGTCGTCGAGACCGCCGCACATGAAGAAGGCCTGCTCGGCCACGTGGTCGTAGTCGCCGTCGCAGATCTTGGTGAAGGCGTCGACGGTCTCGTCGATCGGGACGGTCGAACCCTCCAGGCCGGTGAACTGCTTGGCCACGTAGGTGTTCTGCGACAGGAACCGCTGAATACGACGTGCGCGGGACACGATCGTCTTGTCCTCTTCGCTGAGCTCGTCGACACCGAGGATCGCGATGATGTCCTGCAGCTCCTTGTTGCGCTGCAGGATGCCCTTGACCCGGTTCGCCGTGTTGTAGTGGGCGTCGCTGATGTAGCGCGGGTCGAGGATGCGCGACGTCGACGTGAGTGGGTCGACCGCCGGGTAGATGCCCAGCGAGGCGATCTCACGGCTCAGCTCGGTGGTGGCGTCGAGGTGGGCGAACGTGGTGGCCGGGGCCGGGTCGGTGTAGTCGTCGGCCGGCACGTAGATCGCCTGGAGCGACGTGATCGAGTGGCCTCGCGTCGACGTGATGCGCTCCTGGAGAACGCCCATCTCGTCGGCCAGCGTCGGCTGGTAGCCCACGGCCGACGGCATGCGGCCGAGCAGCGTCGAGACCTCGGAGCCGGCCTGCGTGAACCGGAAGATGTTGTCGATGAACAGCAGCACGTCCTGCTTCTGCACGTCGCGGAAGTACTCCGCCATCGTCAGGGCCGACAGCGCCACACGGAGGCGGGCTCCCGGCGGCTCGTCCATCTGTCCGAAGACGAGTGCGGTCTGCCCGAGCACGCCGGCCTCGTCCATCTCGGTGATGAGGTCGTTGCCCTCGCGGGTGCGCTCGCCGACGCCGGCGAACACCGACACACCGCCGTGGTCCTTGGCGACGCGGGCGATCATCTCCTGGATGAGCACGGTCTTGCCGACACCGGCACCACCGAACAGGCCGATCTTGCCACCCAGCACGTACGGCGTGAGCAGGTCGATGACCTTGATGCCCGTCTCGAACATCTCGGTCTTGGCCTCGAGCTGGTCGAAGTCTGGCGCCTTGCGGTGGATGCCCCAGCGCTCCTCGACCTCGAACGTCTCGCCCTCCTCGAGGTTGAGCACCTCGCCGGTGGTGTTGAACACCCGGCCCAGCGTCTGGTCGCCCACAGGGACGGTGATCGGCTCACCGAGGTCGGTGACGGTGCTGCCGCGCACGACGCCGTCGGTGGGACGCAGGCTGATGGCGCGCACCATGCCGTCGCCGATGTGCTGGGCGACCTCGAGCGTCAGGGTCGTGGTCTCCCCCGCCATCTCGACGTCGACGGTGAGCGCGTTGTAGATCTCCGGCATCGCGTCGCTCGGGAACTCGACGTCGAGCACCGGGCCGATGACGCGGGACACGCGTCCGGTCGTGGTCTGCTTCTCTTCCTTGGTGGCAGTCATGTCTCTCACTCACTCCCAGCATTGGCGTCGGCGAGCGCGTTGGCGCCGCCCACGATCTCGCTGATCTCCTGGGTAATCCCGGCCTGGCGGGCCTGGTTGGCAACTCGGGTGTACTTCTCGATGAGGTCCTCGGCGTTGTCGGTCGCGGACTTCATGGCCTTCTGACGGGCGGCCAGCTCGGAGGCGGCAGCCTGCAGGAGGCAGTAGTAGATGCGGGCGTTGACGTACTTGGGCAGCAGTGCGTCGAGCACCTCGGTGTCGGACGGCTCGAACTCGTAGAGCGGCAGGACCTCGTCGGGCTCTGGCGCCTCGGTGCCCTCGACGACCTCCAGCGGGAGCAACCGGATGACGTCCGGCTCCTGGGTGAGCATCGACTTGAACCGGGTGAAGACGATGTGCAGCTCGTCGACCGCCCGCGCCGGGTCGGCCGTGTCGCCGTCGACCGGCTCGTCGAGACCGGCGTTGAAGGCCGCCACCAGCGAGTCGCCCATCTCGCGGGCGTTGGCGTACTCCGGACGGTCGGAGAATCCGCTCCAGGACTCGACGAAGTCGCGCGCACGGAACCTGAAGTAGCCCTCCGCCTTGCGTCCGGACAGGTAGTACTCCACCTCCTTGCCCTCGGAGTGGAGCTTCTCGGCGAGACGCTCCGACTCCTTGAGCACGCTGGAGGAGTAGGCACCGGCCAGGCCGCGGTCGCTGGAGATGACGAGCACCGCCGCCTTCTTGGGGTCGTCCTTCTCGGTGGTCAGGGGGTGGTCGACGTTCGAGAACGTGGCCACCGCCGAGACCGCCCGGGTGAGCTCACGTGCGTACGGCTCCGCCGCCGCCGCGTGCTGCTGGGCCTTGATGATGCGTGAGGCCGCGATGAGCTCCATGGCGCGCGTGATCTTCTTCATCGACTGGGTCGACTTGATCTTGGCGCGGTACTCGCGCAGGGAAACGGCCACGTCAGCCCCGCTTCTGCTTGACGATCTGCTCCTGCTCGACGTCCTCGTCCTCGAGGGCCTCGAACTCCTCGTGACCGGCGTTGATGCGCTCTCCGGCGCTGGTCTCGAAGCGGCTCAGGAACTCGTTGTACGCGCTCTCGAGCGCGTTCTCGTTGTCGTCCTCGAACTTCCCGGACTCACGGATCGCGTCGAAGATGCCCTCGTGCTGGAACTTGACGTACTCGAGGAACTCCTGCTCGAACCGGCTGACGTCCTGCACCGGCACGGGGTCGAGCTTGCCGGTGGTGGCCGCCCAGATGGAGACGACCTGCTGCTCGACCGGGAACGGTGTGTACTGGCCCTGCTTGAACAGCTCCATGAGGCGCTGGCCGCGGGCGAGCTGGGCCTTCGACGCCGCGTCGAGGTCGGACGCGAACATCGCGAACGCCTCCATGGCGCGGTACTGGGCCAGCTCGACCTTGAGCGAACCGGTGACCGCACGCATCGACTTGAGCATGGCCGCACCGCCGACGCGGGAGACCGAGATGCCGACGTCGACCGCGGGTCGCTGGTTGGCGTTGAAGAGGTCGGACTGCAGGAAGATCTGGCCGTCGGTGATCGAGATGACGTTCGTCGGGATGTACGCCGACACGTCGTTGGCCTTGGTCTCGACGATCGGGAGGCCCGTCATCGAGCCGGCGCCGAGGTCGTCGCTGAGCTTGGCGCAGCGCTCGAGCAGACGGCTGTGCAGGTAGAAGACGTCGCCCGGGTAGGCCTCACGGCCCGGCGGGCGACGCAGCAGCAGTGACACGGCGCGGTAGGCCTCGGCCTGCTTCGACAGGTCGTCGAAGATGATGAGGACGTGCTTGCCTTCGTACATCCACTTCTGGCCGATGGCCGAGCCGGTGTACGGCGCGAGGTACTTGAAGCCGGCTGAGTCGGACGCGGGTGCCGCCACGATGGTGGTGTACTCCAGCGCGCCGGCGTCCTCGAGGGCGCCGCGCACGGCGGCGATCGTCGAGCCCTTCTGGCCGATGCCGACGTAGATGCAGCGGACCTGCTTCTCGGGGTCGCCGGTGTCCCAGTACTCCTTCTGGTTGATGATCGTGTCGGTCGCGATGGCGGTCTTGCCGGTCTGACGGTCGCCGATGATGAGCTGGCGCTGGCCACGGCCGATCGGCGTCAGCGAGTCGATCGCCTTGATGCCGGTCTGGAGCGGCTCGTTCACGCTCTGTCGCTGGACCACGCTGGGCGCCTGGAGCTCCAGGGCACGACGCTCGTCGGTCTCGATCTCGCCGAGACCGTCGATCGGGTTGCCGAGCGGGTCGCACACACGACCGAGGTAGGCGTCGCCGACCGGGACGGAGAGCACCTCGCCGGTGCGGCGGACCGTCTGGCCCTCCTCGATGCCGGAGAACTCACCGAGGATGACGACGCCGATCTCGCGCACGTCGAGGTTCAGGGCGAGGCCGAGCGTGCCGTCCTCGAACTCGAGGAGCTCGTTGGCCATCGCCGACGGGAGTCCCTCGACGTGGGCGATGCCGTCACCCGCGTCGGAGACGGTGCCGACCTCCTCGGTGGAGGTGGCACTCGGCTTGTAGTCGGCCACGAACGTCTGCAGCGCGTCACGGATCTCGTCCGGACTGATCGTGAGTTCCGCCATGTTCTGCCTGCCTTCTGTGTGGTTCGTCTGAATGTGGTCTGGGGTTCGGTTCGGTCAGCCCGCCAGCTGCCGTCTGGCGTCTTCGAGTCGGCCCGAGACGGTGCCGTCGATGACCTCGTCGCCGATGGAGACGCGAAGGCCACCCACGATCGACGGGTCGACGATCACGTTGAGGTGGACGTCGTGCCCGTAGGCGGACGACAGTGCCTCGGCGAGCCGGTTGCGTTCGGCGTCGCCGAGCTCGTAGGCCGTGCGCACCTCCGCGAGGAGCCGCTTGCGTCGGGCCGCGACCTCGTCGGCGAACCGCTCGAGCACGGCGTCGAACGTTCCCGCCCGCGTCGCCGCGGCCTGCTTCAGGAGCGCCAGGGTGGACGCGGAGATCTTGTTCTTGAAGATGGTGTCGATCAGGGTGCCCTTGTGCTCGGCCGCGATCGTGCGGTCGGAGAGGACGCCGCGCAGCTCGCGCGACTGGTCGATGAGGCGCTGGGCCTCGAACAGCTCGTTCTCGAGCTCGTCGAGCGAGCCGCTCTTGTCGGCCGCGGCCACGTGCGCGGCGAGGCCGGCGAGCTCGAAGGCGTCGCTGAGGTCGCGTCCCGACGCCCAGCGGTGCTGGGCGGCGACATCGACGATCCCGAGGGTGGCGATGTCGATCTTGTCGCCGAGCACTGCGGCGGCCAGGCCCGAGCGGGCGTCCGGCTCGGTGGCCGGGTCGGTGAGGACCCGGCGGACCGACGGCGTCGCGTCGAGGACGGCGGCAACCGAGAACAGCTCGTCACCGACCGTGCTCAGGGTGCCCGTGGAGTTCTCGACGGCTTCGAGGACCTCCGCGAGCGAACCTGCCGAGACGCCGCGCATGCGTTGGGCCATCAGCGCTTCTTCGACTTTCCTTGGTCGTCGTCCTCGAGCTCGGCGATGAACCGCTCGACGGAGCGCTTCTGGCGATCGTCGTCGTCGAGGGCTTCCCCGACGATGCGGCCGGCCAGCTTGGTCGCGATCGCGCCGACCTCGCCCTTGAGCTGCGACAACGCCTGCGCGCGCTCGACCTCGATCTGCGCGTTGGCGTTCGTCGTGATGCGCTCGGCCTCGACCTGGGCCTGCTCACGGTGCTGGGCGATGATCTGCGCACCCTGCTCGCGCGCCTCCTCACGGATCTGTGAGGCCTCCGCACGGGCATCGGCGAGCTGCTCCTGGTGCTCCTTCTCGGTCGCCTCGGCCTCGGCCTTGAGCTTGGCGGCCTCGTCGAACTGCGCCTTGATCTTCTCCTGGCGCTCGGTCATCGCCTGGTTGACCGGTGGGAGCACCCACTTGTACATCACGAACATGATGATGAGGAACGAGATGATCTCGAACACGAACGTCATGTCGGGCACGAGGAAGTTGTTTCCTCCGCCGCCCTCGGCCGTGACGAGCTGGGTCAGGTGATTCACGACTCAGGCCAGAGCGAAGACGAACAGGGCCATGAACGCGAGGTTGATGAAGTACATCGCCTCACACAGGCCGACGGTCAGGAAGAAGATCGTCATCAGGCGGCCCTGGGCCTCCGGCTGACGGGCCACGCCCTGGATGGTCGAGCTACCGGCAAGTCCGTCACCGATGGCCGCGCCGACGGCGCCACCACCGAGGGCGATGCCACCACCGATCATGGCTCCGGCGGTCGTGACTGCGCTGCTATCTACTGCCATGTCTCTCCTTGGCTCACACCGCCGGTTCTCTCGGCAGTGATCTGGATGTTGCTCGTTGGGTGCTGCTTCGTGCTGGTGTGAAGTTGTGGGTGGTGCCTCAGGCCGGCTGGAGCTCGCCCTCGGCCTCCTGCTTCGACGCGTCCTCGTCCGAAGAATGTGCCTCGCCGTGATCGTCTCCGCCGTGGCCCGACCCGGCCATGCCGAAGTACAGGATCGTGAGCAGGGCGAAGATCAGGGCCTGGATGGCGCCGATGAACATGCCGAACAGCTTCCACGGCACGATGCCCACCGGTGTCAGCCAGACCGGCAGCAGTCCGATGATCGACAGCATGACGCCGCCGGCGAAGATGTTGCCGAAGAGTCGCAGCGACAGCGAGATCGGCTTGGCGATCTCCTCGAGGATGTTGAAGATGCCCATGACGGGGTACGGCTCGAAGAAGCCCTTCGCGTAGCTCGCGACGCCGCGCTCACGGATGCCGTAGACGGTGGCGCAGATGATGACCAGCAGGGCCAGCGGGTAGGTGAGGTTCACGTCGGCGGTGGGGGGCGGGGCCTTGTGGTCCGTGGGGATGACCTCGAGCAGGTTCGCCACGAAGATGAAGACGAAGAGGCTCGCCGCGAGCGGCACCACGAACGGGTTGAGCCGGCCGAGGGTGCTCTCGACCTGGTCGTTCACCCAGGTGACGAGCGCTTCCCATGCCAGCTGCAGCTTGCCGGGAACTTCGCTCGACGCCGACCGGCGGAGCATCAGCCCGAGCCCGATCACGACGGCGCCCGCGATGATGGTGGACGTGATGGTGTCGGCGTGCACGCTGAAGCCGAAGATGTCCCACGTCGAGTGGTGACCGATCTCGATGCCACTGCCGCCGCCCTCGGCGGTAACCCAGGTGTTCATAGCTTGCGCACCTCTCTGAGCAGCGGGATGGCGGTCAGGGTGAGGGCGATCAGGTGGAAGATCGCCAGGCCGAACATCACGGCGGCGCCATCGGGCCAGTAGACCGCGGCCAGGCCGAACGCCAGGACGGAGATGAAGGCGAGACGCCACAGCGAGCTGGAGGCGTAGGCCTGCCGGGTGACCGGGTTGGCGGAGCTGACGGCCTTCTGCATCGAGTACTCGGTGAGCAGGTGGTTCATGAGGCCCAGCACGAAGCCGCCCGCGAGGAAGAGGCCGATGCGCCACTCACCGAGCGGGATGGACACCCAGACGGCGGCGACGACGAGACCGGCGGCGAGCAGGACGGCGCGACGCTGGTTGCGGACGGCGCGGCCGAAGGACGCGGGCGGCATCGGCGGAGCGTCGTCGCCCACGGCGGGGTGGGACTGGATCGGGCCCGGAGTCGGTGCGGTGTCGTTCATGGCGACACCTCAACCACGCAGGAACGTGCGCACGCGGAGCCAGAAACCCGTGCCCGCGGCGACGATGCCGAGCGCCGTGCCGACGAGCACGAAGGCCGGCGACGTGTCCCACCAGGAATCGAGCAGGAGCCCGATGACGAGACCCGTGACGATGGAGCCCACCAGCATGCCGCCGAGCGTGAGGAGGTCGCGGATGCCCGGACCTTGAGAATCGGGACCGTGAGCATCGGACTGGGGGCCCTGCGCGCTGACATCGTCCATCCGGCGCTCCTCGTCGTGGCGACGGGTCGAGGGGGTGCGTCGGTCGTCATGATCGGCGGCCGTCCTTGGGTGCTCTGGGGTCGGTGAATACTGCCTGAATTGAACTGTGGGGAGTACGTGAAAACTATCACGAGCGCGAGCGCGTCCCGACACCAGTCCCCCGGCCCTCTGGTCAGGTCCGATTGATGGGGCGCCACCGCGGAAGAAGGAACACGAAGGCCGCTGTCAGTGCGGCCAGGACGAAGAATCCGACGATCGACTGCCACCCGCTGACGAGGCTCACGAAGACCGTGCCGAAGGCCACGAGACCCGCGATCGAGTACATGACCAGGACGGCGTTGCGGTGGGAGTGACCGATCTCCAGCAAACGGTGGTGGATGTGCATCTTGTCGGGACTGAACGGGGAGCGTCCGGCCCGCGTGCGGCGCACGACCGCGAGGGCGAGGTCGACGAACGGGACCAACAACATCGCGACCGGCAGGATCAGCGGGAGCAGGAACGTCAGGAACGTCGTCTGCGCTCCCCCGATGCCCTCGGAGATGTTCGTGGCCGGGAACTGGCCGGTGAGGCTGATCGAGGAGCAGGCCAGCACGAAGCCGATGAGCATCGAGCCGGAGTCGCCGATGAACATGCGCGCCGGGAAGAAGTTGTGCGGCAGCACGCCGATGCATGCACCGGCGAGGGCGGCGGTGAGCAGAGCCGCGGCGATGGCGCGCGACTCCCCGTTCTCGACCGCCAGCACGAACGCGTAGGCGAAGAACGCGATGGCGCCGATCGCGACCATCCCGGCCGCGAGACCGTCGAGGCCGTCGACGAAGTTGACCGCGTTCGCGGTGCCGACGATGAGCAGCACGGTGAAGATCGCGGACTGGACCTGGTCGAGCCCGAGCACGCTGCCGTACAGCGGCAGGTAGAAGAACTTCACCCCGAGGGCGACGACGACCACTCCCGCGAGGACCTGGCCGGCGAACTTGCTGAGGGCGTCGAGCTCGAAGAGGTCGTCGATGACGCCCACGAGGCAGATGACGGCGCCGCCGATGACGACCGCCCGGGCATCGCCGAACACCGAGCTCTCCGAGCGGGAGAGGAACGGCAGGTGCGTCGCCGTCAGGTAGGCGGCGACGAGACCACCGAGCATCGCCGGTCCGCCGAAGTAGGGCGTGGGCACGGCGTGCACATCACGGTCGCGGACCCTGGCGACGGCGCCGAAGTGGTGCGCGAGCATGCGGGCGATCGACGCGAGCAGGTAGGTGACGCCGAGCGAGATGCCGAACACGACCAGGTATTCACGCACTAGTCGGCCGCCTCGATCGTGTTGTTGAACGCGTGCAGCGTCTCGAGGTCGATCGAGCCCTGGCGCAGGACCCGGGGAACCGACGACGTGGTGTCGAGGATGGTCGACGGGACGCCGGAGCGGCTCGGGCCTCCGTCGAGATAGACAGCGACGTCGTCCCCGAACATGCGCTCGGCGTCGTCGATCGTCTCCGCGGCCGGCTCGCCGGTGATGTTCGCACTGCTCACGGCGAGCGGCCCGGTGACCTTGAGCAGGGCCAGGGCCGTCTTGTCGTCGGGCATCCGCACGGCCACCGTCTGGTGCGTGTCGCCGAGGTCCCAGGTGAGCGAGGGCTGCTGGCGGCAGATGACGGTGAGGGGCCCGGGCCACAGCGACGTCGTCATCGTGCGCAGCCAGGACGGGATGTCGGAGGCGAGCGCCTCGAGGGTCGTGGGGGCGCCGACGAGCACAGGCGGCGGCATCTGGCGGGTGCGGGCCTTGGCGTCGAGGAGCCGCTGCACGGCTTCATGAGAGAACGCGTCGGCGGCCAGCCCGTAGACGGTGTCGGTGGGCAGCACGACGAGCTCGCCCCGGGCGATGGCCTCCTCCGCCGCGTCGAGGCCGGCCTCGAGCTCGCTCTCCACGGCACAGTCGAATCTCACTGGGCCACCCTAGCCATCGACATGACCGTCAGGTGACGCCGTGGACGATGAACGCGAGGGCGAGGAACTGGCTCGTGCGACCGATGAAGACCATCAGCAGGAACAGGGAGCGCGGCTGGCGCGAGGCGCCGGCCAGGATCGTCACCACGGCGAGCGGCGGCACACCGGTGAGCGACGACGCGAGCACCGTCGCGGCACCGAGGTAGGGCCGGTCGATCAGCTTCAGCAGCCGGTCGCCGACGCGGCGCATGAACGCCGTGAACGAGTTGCGGGGCGGCTTGCGGTCGACCGTCTTGCGCACCTTGGACGAGCCGCGCCGCACCAGCTCGAAGACGATGGCCTTGCCGATCACCGTGCCGACGCCCAGGCTCAGGATCGCGAGCGCCAGCAGGCTCTTGGGCACGAAGGCGCCCATGCCGATGACGTAGAGCTCGGCGTTGAGGAGGACCGGCAGCAGGGCGGAGCCGACGCCGAATGCGAAGGCGGCTCCGATGAGTGCCAGGTCGCCGCCCATGCGCGCAACCCTATGTCGCAGGCAGCAACGCGCGGCGGAGGCGCGGCTGGGGCCTAGCCCGTCGGGCCGGGTGCGTGTGCCGATCCGCGCTGCTGGCCGGCGAACGAGGCGGGGCACGACCGGTCGGGGTCGAGCGGTTGCCTCGTGGTGTCCTGCGGGTTGGTGTCATCGATGCCGTAGGAGCACACCTCGCCGTTCGAGATCAGCATGTTCGTCTGCATGCGTCCCCCAGTGAACGCGTCGGTCAGCTTCGCCAGGCCGATCGGGAACTGGATGAGCAGCTCACGCACGTGCGGATCACGGTCGGCGAAGATCTGCGTGAAGTCGGCGAACTCGCGCAGCAGCGGCGGGAGCCGCTTCACCATGTCGTTGGTCAGCGTCCGCAGCTCCTTCAGCTGCGCCGGCGTGGCGGTGATGGTGCGGCGCAGCGTCGGGTCATACCCCTTCAGCCAGGACGCCAGGCTGCGGGCCGAGCCCGCGAAGCTCCGGAAGTCGTCGCTGGTGTCGACGCCGGTGCGGAGCACCGTGCGCCCGTTCTGCATCGTGCGCAGCGTCTCGGGCCACGCCTCGTCAATGGTGGTGACCAGCTCGCTGCCCGAGGAGACCACGCGACGGAAGTCGTCGGGGTCGGCGAGGGCCACGCTGAGCTCGTGGAGCACGGTGCTGAGCTCCTCGTCGTCGACCTGCTTCATGAGCCCGTCGACCGACATCAGCGTGTCGGCGACCGACGTCGGCGTCGACGTGTCGGACGACGCGATGTGGCCGCCGTCGGCGAGGTACGGGCCCCCGGAGCGTCGCGGCTGGAGGTCGAGGTACTGCTCGCCGGCCGGTGAGAGCGAACGCACGACCGCAGCGGTGTCGGACGGCACCTGGGAACCGGGGTTCAGCGAGACGTCGACCTGGACGTGGTCGCCGACGAGGGCGACGTCCTTCACCGAACCGACGCGCACTCCGCGATACGTGACGCCGGATCCCACGAACAGTCCGCCGGTCTCCTTCAGGGCGACGGCGACGTGCATCGGGCGTGCGCCCACCGAGCCGCCCAGCACGTTCTTGTAGATGTGCACGAGGGTCAGGACCAGCACCGCGGCGAGGGCAGCGGCGCCGAGCTTGTGCTTCAGGGGCAGGGAGCGCCGCATCAGCCACCACCCCCGAACAGGCCGAGCAGGCCGCCGAGCAGCCCGCCGGACTGCTCCTGCGTCGAGGGCTTGGGCTTCAAGCCGCCGACCAGGGGGCCGCCCAGCAGGCCCTTGGGGTTGTCGAGGTTCGGCGTCAGGACCCGCGGAGCCCCGAGGGTCGTACCGGGCAGCCCGATCGACAGGTCGCCCTGGAAGTGGAGGTAGGTGTTCAGGTAGTCCGTCGGCACCCCGCGGTCCACCAGCCCCGCGAAGTGCACGAGCGTGTCGATGCCGGGACCGAGCTCGTCCTCGAGCGCGTTCAGCTCGTCGAACACCGGACCCATCGCCTTCAGGGTGCTGAGCAGGTCGTCCCGGGTCGCGTCGACGACGTCCGTGGTGACCGCTCCGAACCGGTCGACGCTGCGCAGCAGGGCGACGAGCTCGTCGGTGTTCTGGCGCAGCACTCGCGCTGCCGGTGCGACGTCGCGCAGCGCGGCGTTGGTGGTGGCGCGCTGCTTGTCCAGGGTGGCCGAGACGTCGGCCAACGCGTCGAGTGCGGTGTCGATGTCGTCGCTCGAGTCGTTCAGGGCCTTCGCCGTGCGCGCCATGCGGCCGAGGACGTCGCGGGCGGTGTCCTCACGCCCGCCGAGGGCGAGGTTGGACTCGCGGACGATGGTCTGGAGCTGGCCGAGACCGCCACCGTTGATGACGAGCGAGGCCGAGGTCATGGTGTCCTCGATCGTCGGCGCCGCGCTGGTGCGATCGGCTCCGAGCTTCGCTCCGTCGCGCAGCCGCGACCCGGAGGCGACGTCGTCGATCTGCACGAACAGCTCTCCGAGCGGGGTCGTCGAGCGCAGTCGCGCTGTGGCTCCGTCGTGCAGGACGGTCGACGTCCGCAGGTCGAGGTTGACGCGGGCGGTGAAGTTGGCCGCCACGACGTCGCGGACTCGTCCCACCGTGACGCCGTCGACCTTCACCGGCGCACCTTCGGCCAGGTTGAGCGCGTCGTCGAAGACCGCCCCCACGCGGTACGTGGACCCACTCACCCGGCTGCCGGGCAGCGGGAGGTCCTGGGCCGAGGTGGAGCAGCCGGCCACGAGGACGGCCAGCAAGGCCAGTCCCGTCGTTCGCACCGTGAGCCGCCTCATGGCGTCTGCACCCCCGCCAGCCTCGCGAGGAGGTCGAACAACGTGGCTGCGCCCGCCTGGAGGCCGTCGCACGTCCCGGGCGGGAAGTTCGAGCACAGCACCTGGAAGGCGGCTTCGCCGGGCAGGAGGTCGGCGGGACGGGTGCGGAAGTTGAGCCGGCCCTTGTCGTCGATGGCCTGACCGATGTTCTGCGACATGAGCGGCAGCGTCTCGATCATCTGCGCGAGCCGGCGACGGTTGTCGACGAGCGACTGGACGATGGACGTGATGTCGTCGACCTGGTCGTCGATCGCCGTGCGGTGCTCGCGGGAGAACTTGGTGACCGCGCGCACCATCGCGGCGAGGGCGTCGAACGTCGCCTCGAGCGACGCGTGCTCGTCGTCGAGCATGTCGGTCGCGTCGGCGACCTGGGTGGTGAAGCGGCGCACCAGCTGGTCGTTCTCGGCCAGCGCCGCGGTCAGGGTGTCGAGGTTCTTCACGGTGCCGACCGCGTCACCGGACGCGTCATTGGTGGCGTCGAGCGCCTTCGCGAGGTCGTGCAGCCCGGCGGCGATGGCGGCCCCGTTGCCGTCCAGGGTCTTTGCGGAGACGTCGAGGATGTCGTTGACCGGCGTGGCCTTGCCGTCCGGACCCGCCAGCTCCTTGGTGATGCGCTGCACGGACGCCTGCAGGTCGTCGAACTCGACCGGAGAGCGGGTGCGGCTCTCGTCCAGGACCGTGCCGCTGCGCAGGACCGGCCCGGAGTCGTACACGGGCGTCAGCTCGACGTACCGATCGGTGGCCACTGATCGCGAGACGACCACCGCTCCGGCGTCGGCGGGGATCTTCACGTCCGAGTCGATGCTCAGGACGACGTCGACGTGGTCGCCGCGCGGCGTGATGGACGTGACCTCGCCGACCCGGACACCGAGCACGCCGACGTCGTTGCCCGTGAACAACCCGGCGGAGTCGCCGAACCGCGCGGTGACCGTCGTGGCGCCGGAGCCACCGCAGCCGGTCAGCACCGCCAGCGCGGCGATGACCGCGATCGCCGCCGCGACCGTGCGCCGAAGCGTGAGGCGCCTCATCGTCCGCACCCCGTGCCGCAGGTCAGGTTGTCGCCGAGTCCGACCGGGACGTGGAGGTCGATCCACGGGCCGTTGCCCGCGGCGTTCGCGAAGTAGTGCGCCATGGTGGCCAGCCCGCTGATCGAGGCGTTGACGTTCTTCTCCTGCTTGCGCAGGTTCGCGAGCGCTGCGGAGAAGTCCTTCATCAGCGGCTTGAGCTCTTTCTCGTTGTCGGCAAGCACGCCCTGGACCTCGGTGGCGAGGCGCCGCGCGTCGATGAGCATCGCGTGGATGACGTCGCGTCGCTTGGTGAGCTCCTCCAGCACGAGGGACGACTGCTTGAGCAGGGAGATGATCTCTGTGGAGTTCCTGGCCAGCTGTCCCGTGACCTGGTCGGCGGAGCCGAGCAGCGCGCTCATCTGGCCCGAGCGTCGCGCCGCCACCTCGGACAGCCGCGCCACGCCGTCGATCGCCGCGCGGGTCTCCTCCGGGGTGTCGCGCAGCGTGTCGGCCACGACCTGGAGCGACTCGGACACGGTCTTGGTGTCGAGGTCCTCGAGCTCGCCGTGGGCTCCTTCGATGACGTCCTGCAGGTTGAACGGCACCGACGTGCGGGAGAGGGCGATCGTGTCGTCGGGCAGCGATCCCGTGCCGGCCGGCTTCACCTCGAGGAAGTGGCTGCCCAGCAACGTGGCGACCTTGACCGACGCCGTGGTGGAGCGCCCCAGCCGGACGTCCTGGTCGAGTGTGAACGTGACCCGCACCTGATGGCCGTCGAGCTCGATGCCCCGCACTTCGCCGGAGCCGACGCCCGCGACCTGCACCTCTTCGCCGACCCGGATGCCCGCGGTGTGCTCGAGGATCGCGGTGTACTCCTGCTGGCCGAACGGGACGAAGCTGATCGCGGCCACGAAGAGCGTGCCGATCACCGTCACGGCGACGCCGACGAGTCCCAGCGTCCGCTCGCTGAACCGCTCCAGGTAGGTGAGGGCGTTCATCGGCAGGCCTCCGAGTAGGGCCCGGTCTTGCTGCCGACGTTGATCTCGCCGTTGCCGACGTCGACGCCCATGTTGCAGATGTACATGTTGAGCCAGGTGCCGTGGGACATCGGCCGGGAGAAGGAGTCGGTGGCACCCGGCAGCACCTCGAACAGCGACGTGATCCGGTCCAGCTCCTTGACGGAGATGCGGCCGAACTCGCGCAGGGTCCGTACATCGTGCTTCAGCGGTGGGCGGGCCTCCGACACGAGCGAGGCGGTGGCGTCCGACAGCTCGCTGATGCCGTCGATCGAGCCGCCGATGCTCTTGCGCTCCTTGGCCAGGGACGTCATGAGGGCCCGGAGGTCGCCGACGGTCTGGTCGAGCTGGTCGCCGCGCGCCGCAAGGTCACGCAGGACGGGCACGAGGTTGTCGAGCACGCGACCGAGCACCGCGTCCTTGTCGGCGAGGTGGTTGGTGAGCGCCGACGTCTCCGTCAGCAGCGACTCGACGGTGCCGCCCTGGCCCTGCATCACCGCGATGATCGACGACGACAGCTCATTGATCTGCTCCGGCTCCAGCGTCGCGAACAACGGCTCGAAGCCGTTGAGCAGCGCGGTGAGGTCGAAGCCGGGATCGGTCCGGCTCGCGGGTACGTGGGCCTCGGCCCCGAGGCGCCGGGAGCTCTCCGGACCGGGCAGCATCGCGAGGTATCGCTGGCCGAGCAGGTTCTGGTAGCGCACCGACAGGTGGGTGTCGGCGTAGATGGGCTGCTTCTTGGCGAGGTCGAACCTGACCCGCGCGAGCCCTTGGTGCAGGGTGACGCCCTGGACCCGGCCGACCTTGACGCCGGCGGCACGCACGTCGTCGCCGGGGCGGAGCCCGCTGGCGTTCGTGAAGTCGGCGGTGAACGCCGAGGTGCCGCCGGAGACCTGGTTGGTCATCGTGTTCGCGAGGACGCCCAGCACGAGCAGGGCCCCGAGGCCGAACGCGACGAAGATCGCGGTCGTCGTCCGCAGACCCCTCACGGCGCGGCCTTGCCGCTGCCGAGGAGGCCGGCGATGCGACCGAGGAGCCCCGTGTCGCTCCCGGGCTTGCCGCCCGGAGGCATCAACCCCAGTCCGGGCAGGAGATTCTTTCCGGGCACGAGACCGGTTCCGGTGCCGGGCCCCGTCGGCGCGGATGCATTGCCGGCATCACCGCAGTTGTCGCCGTGGGCCGAGCCGTACTGGGGGCAGTCGGCGCTGGTGTACGGCACGTCGCCACCGGTCTTGATGAAGACGTCGGTGTGCAGGAACGGGCCGTCCGAGAACCCCTGGGAAGCGCGCTCGGCGAACGTCACGAAGGACTGGAAGCCGCCCGCGAGTCCCTTGCGGTGGTCGTACAGCGCGTCGAACGTGACCGCGGAGTTCGCCAGGGTGGCGATGATCTGCTTCCTCTGGTCGCGGACGAACGCGTCGGCGGTGTCGACCAGCCCATGAGCCTGGGTGAGCGACGACGCGAACTGGCGGCGCTTGTCGGTGATGGTGCGGGTCGTGGTGAGCGAGTCGTCCAGGGCCTTCAGCAGGTCCGGCGAGGTCTCGGCGAGGACGTGGAGGTTGATGCCGAGCAGCCGCAGGTCCTCCTGCAGCAGCGGCAGGTGCGGCTCGAGCCGGGCGAGGTAGCCGTCGAGCGTCTCGAGCGTCCCGCCGAGCTCGGAGCCGCGGCCCTTCATGGCGCCGGCGACCCTCGAGAGGGTCGTGGACAGCTCGGCCGGGTTGATGGCCGACAGGACGCGGTCGGTGCTGTCGAGGGTGTCCTGCAGCTCGACGGTCTCGACGCTGGTGTCCTGCTGGATCACCTGGTTCGCCTGCAGCCCCGTCGCCGGGGTGTCGGCGACCGGCGCCACCAGGTCGACGAACGTCGTGCCGAACACGGTCGCCGGCAGCACGCGCGCCTTCACGTCGTGCGGCAGGGCGCGGGCGTGCCGTCCGGTGAGGTTGAGGCCGATGCGCACCCGGTCGCCGTCAGTGGTGATGGACGTGACCTCGCCGATGATCACGCCCTTCGACTTCACGTCCGAGCCGGGTGTGAGCGCACCGCCGGCGTCGTCCACGACGGCAGACACCTGGACGCGGTCGAAGAACATCCCCTTGCCGTACGCCAGCACCACGCTGCTGATCACGATCGCGATCACCACGGCAGCCACGGCGCGACGCAGCAGGACCCCCGGCTGGCGGACGCCCGGATCGACCATCGTCCCCAGGACCATGGACTTCATCATCCGGAGATCCTCACGCCTGAGCTGCCACCCCAGAACAGCAGCGTCATCACCATGTCCAGGACGACGACGGCGACGATCGTGGCGCGGATCGCGCGTCCGGTGGCCTCACCGACACCTTGGGCCCCGCCGGTCGCGGTGAAGCCGTACCAGCAGTGGATCAACGACAGCGTGAAGGCGAAGGCGATGATCTTCACGACCGACAGCGCGATGTCACCACCGTTGACGAAGGTGGTGAAGTAGTGCACGAACGTGCCCTCCGGCTGGCCGAACACGAAGGTCACCGCCACCTGGGTCGCGATGTACGAGCCGACCAGGCCGATCAGGTACAGCGGGACGATCGCCGTCATCGCGGCCACGAGGCGGGTGGCCACCAGGAAGTCGATCGGTGCGATCGCGAGCGACTCGAGCGCGTCGATCTCCTCGTGAGCGCGCATCGAGCCGAGCTGCGCGGTGAACCGGCATCCGACCTGCGACGCGAGCGCGAGGGCGGCGATGAGCGGTGCGAGCTCACGGGTGTTGACGACGGCGGACACGAAGCCCGTGAGGGGCGAGAGCCCGATCAGCTCCAGGCCGTTGAATCCCTCGATGCCCAGCGAGGTGCCGGCCGACAGCGACAGCAGCACCATCACACCGATCGTCCCGCCGCCGACGAGCAGCGCTCCCGTTCCCCAGCAGATGTCCGCGAGGATCCGGAACGTCTCGTTGCGGTACCGGAAGATGGCCGACGGCACGGCCTGCAGGACGCGCCGCACGAAGGTGGCCTGCGCGCCGAGCATGGCCAGCGCGTCGACCGCGCGGGTCTGCACTCCGACGGCGGCCATCAGGCGACCCTCTGCGGCACGAGCACGACGTAGGCCTGCGTGACGGCGACGTTGACGACGGCGAGGACGATGACACTGAGCACCACGCACTCGTTGACGGCGTCGGCGACGCCCTTGGGACCGCCGCTGGCGCGCAGCCCCTTGTGGCACGCGATGATCGTGGCGAGGTAGCCGAAGAGCATGGCCTTGCCCTCCGCGAGCATCAGGTCGGACGGCTGCGAGAAGCTCGTGAACGACCCGAGGTAGGCACCCGAGCTGACCTTGCCGGTGCCGACGTTGAGCATGTAGCCGGTGACCATCGCGGCCACGGCGACCACCACGTTGAGCAGGGCTCCGACCACCACCGCCGCGACGATGCGGGGGGCGACGAGCCGCCGCGCGGGGTTGAGGCCCATGACGCGCATGGCGTCGACCTCCTCGCGGACGGTCATGGAGCCGAGGGCGGCACACATCGCCGAGCCCACCGCGCCGGCCATCAGGAGAGAGGTGACCAGGGGTGCGCCCTGCCGCAGGACGCCGATGCCGTTGACGGCGCCGGTGAAGGAGACCGCGCCGATCTGTTCCGCGACGGCTCCGACCTGGACGGCCACGATGACGCCGAAGGGGATGGCGACCAGGATCGTGGGCAGGAACGCGACCCGCGTCATGAACCAGGCCTGCTCGAGGAACTCACGCCACGGGAATCGGCCACGCAGGATGTCGACGATCGCGAAGACGGTCGCCTGGATGCCCAGCACGATCATCGCGCCGAACGTCTTCAGGCCGGCGTCGGCCTTGCCTCGCACGGCGTCGACGCCCGGCAGCCGCGTCGAGGTCGACATGGATCCCTCTTCCAGGTTTTCCTACCGAACGGTAGGATTGGGCAACGATAGGCAGTGTCACCTGCCCTGTCAACGACGGGAGGACCCCACGTGTCACGCTCCACAGCGAGATCTGCGACGCGTGCAGCCCACCTCGGCCCGGCCGTTCGACGCCCCATGGTGCTCGACGCCGCCCTCGCCGTCTGGGACGCCGAGGGATACCGCGGCACCACCATGGCCGCGATCGCTGCACGGGCCGGCGTGAGCAAGCCGGTCCTGTACGAGTGCTACGACAACAAGGACGACGTCCTGCGGGCGCTGCTCGACCGCGAAGAGGGTCTCCTGATGTCGGCGACGCAGGCGGCGCTGCCCGTCGACGATGCCAAGGGCCTGCGCGCCACCGTCGAAGCCGCGTACGAGGCGTTCTTCGACGCGGTGCTCGCCCACCCGGTGTCGTGGCGCATCGTCGTCGACGCCCAACGGGTCATGCCCGCGGCGATCGAGAGCCGCTACCACCAGGCTCGCCAGCTGTTCGTCGAGCAGATCGCCGAGCTGGTGCGCAGGCTCACGCCGTCCGGAGACCAGCTCTCGCACCCGGAGGCGCTCGTGCTGGCGTCGAACTTCGCGAGCCTCGCCGAGGACAACGCCTCCCTGCTGCTCCGTCAGGAACCCGGCCCCAGCGCGTGGACGCCGGCGAGCCTGGCCAGGTTCGTCACCCGGGTCGCCCTCGACCGCTGGGCCTGACCGCTACGCGGGTTTGCGCGCGGTGACGAATCTGGGCCGGTTCGAGAGGTCGGCGTGGTCGCGCACATCGGCCCACCGCGCACCGAACACCCCGGGTGCCGACTCGCCCTGGGCGTCGGCGTGCTCGACGCCGACCACTCCCCCGGGCTTCAGCAACCGCCAGGCGGTCGCCTCGATCATGCGCATCGCGTCGAGGCCGTCGTCACCCGACCACAGCGCCAGCGCCGGATCGTGGTCGCGCACCTCGGGCGCGACGCTCTCCCATGCATCCAGGGGGATGTAGGGCGGGTTCGACACCACGACGTCGACCTGGCCGTCGAGGTCGGGGAACGCATCGGCCGCGTCGCCCAGCCGAAGGTCGACGCCAGTTCCGGCGAGGTTGCGCTGCGCCCAACCGAACGCGGGTTCGTCGAGCTCGACCGCATGCACGTGGGCGCCGGGCACCTCGTGCACGATCGACAACGCGATCGCACCCGACCCGGTGCAGAGGTCGACGACGACCGGGTCGTCCGTCAGGGCGGCGTGCTCGATCGCCCACCCGGCGAGCACCTCGGTCTCGGGCCGGGGAACGAACACGCCCGGTCCGACCTCGACGTCGACGTACCGGAAGGCGGCCGACCCGGTGAGGTGCTGCAGCGGGACGCGCCGGGCTCGCGCCTCGACGAGCGCGTCATAGGAACGACGCTGGAGATCGTTGGGCCGCACCGCGACCAGCAGCAGCGAGCGCGGTACGCCCGTGACATGCGCCAGCAGCAGCTCGGCGTCGACGCGCGGCGAGGCGACACCCGCCTCGGCGAGCCTGTTCTCGGCGTCGCTCAGCAGCGCACGGGTCGTCACCCGCCGGACTCTCCCTCGATGCCGGCGAGGCGCTCGGTGAGGTCGGCCTCGACGAGCGAGTCGATGATGTCGTCGAGAGCACCATCCATGACCTGGTCGAGGTTGTAGGCCTTGAAGCCGGTGCGGTGGTCGGAGATGCGGTTCTCGGGGAAGTTGTACGTGCGGACCCGCTCGGAGCGATCGACGGTGCGCACCTGCGACTTGCGGGCGTCGGCCGTCTCCGCGTCGGCCGTGGCCTGCGCGGCGTCGAGCAGGCGCGCCCGCAGGATGCGCATGGCCTGTTCCTTGTTCTGGAGCTGGCTCTTCTCGTTCTGGCAGCTGACGACGATGCCGGTCGGCACGTGGGTGATCCGCACGGCCGAGTCGGTGGTGTTGACGCTCTGCCCGCCGGGGCCCGACGAGCGGAAGACGTCGATGCGCAGGTCGGCGTCGTGGATCTCGACCTCGACGTCCTCGGCCTCGGGCATCACGAAGACGCCGGCAGCGGACGTGTGGATCCGGCCCTGCGACTCGGTCACCGGGACCCGCTGCACCCGATGGACACCACCCTCGAACTTCAGCCGCGCGTACGGCGCGTCGCCGGGCTCCGGCGTGCCCCCACCTTTGACTGGCCCAGCCTGGACCGAGACGGTGACGGACTTGTAGCCGCCCATCGCCGACTCGGTGGACTCGAGGATCTCGGTGCGCCAGCCGTGCTGCTCGGCGTACCGCGAGTACATGCGCAGGAGATCGCCGGCGAACAAAGCCGACTCCTCGCCACCCTCGCCGCCCTTGACCTCGACGATGACGTCCTTGCCGTCGGACGGGTCGCGGGGCACCAGCAGGTGCTGCAGTCGTTCGGCGAGGGCGGGCAGGCGCGCCTCGAGCGACTCGACCTCGGCCTCGAACGACGGGTCATCGGCGCCGAGCTCCCGGGCGGCCTCGAGGTCGTCACCGACCTGCTGCCACTCGCGGTAGGTGCGCAGCACGGCGGTCAGCTCGGCGTACCGCTGCCCGACCTTCTTGGCCTGCGCCGGATCGGCGTGCACGGCGGGATCCGCCATCCGCTGCTCGAGCGCGGCGTGTTCCTCGACAAGAGATTCGACGGCCTCGAACATGTGCACCTCCTCGTGGACCGAGTGAAACGTACGGACATGCTGCGTGCACAAAAGGGGCGCCGACCCCTCCGCATGGAGTAGGTCGGCGCCGTGGAAAAGCTACTTCTTGCCGTAGCGCTTCTCGAACCGGGCCACGCGGCCGCCGGTGTCGAGGATCTTCTGCTTGCCGGTGTAGAAGGGGTGGCAGGCCGAGCACACCTCGGAGTGGATGACTCCTTCGGTGGCCGTGCTGCGAGTGGTGAACGTGTTGCCGCAGGTACAGGTGACCTGGGTCTCGACGTACTCGGGATGGATGTCGCGCTTCATGGGGTCCTCTCGTGGGCCGCTGGGTCGATCCGCGTCGCAGATCGTGAACCAGAACCAAGGATGAATGGTGCCAGATACCGCCGTGTATAGCGAAATCCGGCGCCGGGATATTCCTGCCTCTACTCGGGCAGCAGGGCCTCGATGTCGTCGGTGATCTGGTCGGGCGTCGTGGTGCTGCCGTAGCGCTTGACGACCTTGCCCTCGGTGTCGACCAGGAACTTGGTGAAGTTCCACCGGATCTTGTCGCCGACCAGGCCGCTCTGCTCCGACCGGAGCCACGTGAAGAGCGGATGGGCATCCTTGCCGTTGACGTCGACCTTGGCGAAGAGCGGGAAGGTGACCCCGAAGTTGCGCTCGCAGAAGTCCGCGATCTCCTCTTCATTGCCCGGCTCCTGGTGGCCGAACTGGTCGCACGGGAAGCCCAGCACGACGAGGCCGCGGTCGGCATACGTGCGGTAGACCTCCTCGAGGCCCTTGTACTGAGGAGTGAACCCGCACTGGGAGGCGGTGTTGACGACGAGGATGACCTTGCCCTTGTAGTCGACGAGCTGGCGTTCGATGCCGTCGATGGACGTGGCCGAGAAGTCGTGTGCGGAGGTCATGTCATCAAGCGTACGGGGGGCGTTCCAGCGTCGCCCGGCAACTCAGGGCCGCCACGGACGCAGCCGTGGCCACCAGCCGGGCACGGCGCTGCGGTACCGATCGAACGACTCGCCGTAGGTCCGGCGCAGGGTCGGCTCCTCGTACCCGGCGACGAACGACACGACGGAGACGACGAAGACGACGAGCCACACCAGCACGGGGATGCTGCGGAAGATCATGGCCTGGCCGGCGATCATCGAGGCGACCGCGAGGTACATCGGGTTCCGCACGTAGCGGTACAGACCTCCGACGACGAGCTCCTCCGTCGGGGCCACCGGTGCCGGAGTGCCGCGGCCTTCGCGGACGAACTGGGCGAACGCGGCGACGGCCACGACGAGTCCGGCCAGCACGACGACGCCGCCGACGAGGTCGAGGACCCCGACGGCGTCGCCATGGCGCCACTCGGTGAGCAACCACGGCACGAGACCGGCCGTCGAGCCGGGCGCGAGGACGAAGAAGATCGCGGATCCGACGGCGGCACGATTCATCGAGTCAGGAGCTCAGCTGTCGTCACTCGTCGGTCGTCGTGGTGCCCTGCGGCATCGTCTTGTTGATCGACATGAGGAACTCGATGTTGGTGGCCGACTTCTTGAGCCGGTCGAGCATGAGCTCCAGGCCTTGCTGGCCCTCAAGGCCGGAGAGCACGCGGCGCAGCTTCCAGACCACGGCGAGCTCGTCCTTGGCCATGAGCAGCTCCTCGCGGCGGGTGCTCGTGGCGTCGACGTCGATGGCGGGGTAGATGCGCTTGTCGGCGAAGTCGCGACGCAGGCGGAGCTCCCAGTTGCCGGTGCCCTTGAACTCCTCGAAGATCACTTCGTCCATGCGCGAGCCGGTCTCGACCAGCGCCGTGGCGAGGATCGTCAGCGAACCGCCGTCCTCGATGTTGCGCGCCGCGCCGAAGAACTTCTTGGGCGGGTAGAGCGCCGAGGAGTCGACACCACCGGACATGATGCGTCCGCTGGCCGGTGCCGCGAGGTTGTAGGCGCGGCCGAGGCGGGTGATGCCGTCGAGCAGCACCACGACGTCGTGGCCGAGCTCGACGAGTCGCTTGGCGCGCTCGATCGCCAGCTCGGCGACCGTGGTGTGGTCGGTGGCGGGACGGTCGAACGTCGAGGAGATGACCTCACCCTTGACGGTGCGCTGGAAGTCGGTGACCTCCTCCGGACGCTCGTCGACGAGGACGATCATCAGGTGGCACTCGGGGTTGTTCGCGGTGATCGCGTTGGCGATGGACTGCATGATCATCGTCTTGCCGGCCTTGGGCGGCGAGACGATGAGTCCACGCTGGCCCTTGCCGATCGGCGCCATGATGTCGATGATGCGGCCGGCCATGTTGGCCGAGTCGGTCTCGAGGCGCAAGCGCTCCGAGGGGTACAGCGGGGTGAGCTTGCCGAACTCGACGCGCTTCTGGGCCTCGTCGATCGTCATGCCGTTGACCGAGTCGACCCGCACCATCGGGTTGAACTTCTCCTTGCGCTCACCCTCGCGTGGCTGGCGCACCTGGCCGACGACGGCGTCGCCCTTGCGAAGGCCCCACTTGCGGACCATCGAGAGGGACACGTAGACGTCGTTCTCGCTGGGCAGGTAGCCCGTGGTGCGCACGAACGCGTAGTTCTCGAGGATGTCGAGGATGCCGGCTGCCGGCACGAGGACGTCGTCCTCGCTGTACGTCGGCTCCGCCTCGGGGCCGCGACTTCCCCGGTTGCGGCCGCGGCGGTTGCGGCGTCGGCCGCCGCCCGCGGAGTCGTCGTCGTTGCCGCGGTTGTCGCCGGACTGGTCGTTGCCCTGGTTGCGATTGCCGCCGTCGCCACCCTGGTTGCGGTTGCCGCCCTGGGCGTTGCCCTGGTTGCGGTTGCCGCCCTGGTTGCGATTGCCCTGGTTGCGGTTTCCCTGGTTGCGGTTGCCGCCGCCGTCGTTCTTCGGCTGGGACTTGTCGTCCGCGTCCTTGTCGCCGGTGTCGTTCTGGTCGTTCTTGTCGTCGGGGGCGGACGCGTCGTCCTGCTCGTCCCGACGGCCGGTCGGCGCGTCTGAGGCGCCGTTCGGGGTCTTGGTGCCGGCGTCGGCAGTCTTGGTGCTGCCGCCGCCCTCGGCCGCCTTGATGGCGTCGATCAGCTCGCCCTTGCGCATCTTGGAGGCGCCGGAGATGTTGAGTCCGCCGGCGATCTCCTGGAGCTCGGCGAGCACCTTGCCCCCAAGTCCACCTCCGCTACGGCGGGGTGCGGACGTCTCAGCGTCCTGCTTGGCCGGCTCCGCGGCGGCAGCAGCGTCTGGCTGATCTGCGGCGGGGTTGCCGGGCTGGGTGGTGGTGTCGGTCACGTGGTTTCCTTTGCTGACGCACACATCTGCCGGTGTACCCGGCTCTCAGGGATGTGGCCTCGTCACAGGCTGGAGCCCGCGCAGCGGGCTGAGTGAATGAAACATGTCGGGGAGTTGAAACTCGACTCCGACGCAACAACTGTAACACCCCCGATGCCCCCCGCATTCCGCGCCTCGCTGGATGTCAGCGGGCGATGACGTGGGCTCCGCGCGGCTCGACGTCGAGCTCGTACGCGGCCCATCCGGCCGGCACGACGCCCTCGAGGCCGCGTCCGAACGCGAGCACCGTGGGACCCGCGCCGGAGATGACGGCCGGCACGCCGGCGGAGCGCAGGCCCTGCATCAGCTCGTAGGACTCCGGCATCGCCGTGGCCCGATACGACTGGTGGAGGACGTCTTCGGTGGCGGGAAGCAGATGAGTGGGATCAGTGGTGAGGGCCGCGACCAGCAGCGCGGCCCGAGCCGAGTTGGAGGACGCATCACGGTGGGGCACCCGGTCCGGCAGGAGCCCGCGCGCGGCTTCGGTCGACACCGCGTGCGGTGGAACCAGCACGGTCACCCGCGCGTTGACGTCGAGCCGCTGAACCGAGGCGATGGATCCGTCGAGCCAGGCGATCGTGAAGCCGCCGAACAGGGCCGCGGCCACGTTGTCCGGGTGTCCCTCGAGATCGGACGCGAGCTGGAACGCGGCGTCGTCGTCGAGCCTTTCGTCGCCGCCCTCGACCAGCCCCCGAGCGAGCACGATGCCGCCGATGATCGCTGCGGCCGACGACCCGAGCCCACGACCATGCGGGATGGTGTTGTCGCAGGACAGGCGCAGGCCGGCAGGTCGCTCGCCCAGGAGGTCGAACGCGGCGTCCATCGCCCGGACGACGAGATGGCTGCGGTCACGGGGAACGTCGTCGGCACCCTCGCCCTGCACCTCGATCTCGAGTCCCTCGTCGAGCACTTTCGCCTCGAGCCCGTCGCGCATCGTGAGCGCGAGCCCCAGGGCGTCGAAGCCAGGCCCGAGGTTCGCGGCGGACGCGGGCGTGCGAACCGAGACCGGCCCCTCCACGAAGGTCATGCCAGTCCGGCGATCGCGGCGGCCTCGCGGACGTCGACGTCGATCACCGAGTCGACGATCGAGTCGATGCCCGACAGGGCGGTGTCGATGTCCTTGAGTCCGTGGCCGGTGACCGTGACGGTGATCGTGAGACCGGGCTCGACGTCGCCGGACTCGACGGCGGCGAGGAGTCCCGCCACGCCGGTGGCCGAGGCGGGCTCGACGAAGACGCCTTCGCGCGAGCTCAGCTCACGTTGTGCCGCGAGGATCTGCTCGTCGGAGACCGCGGCGATGCGACCACCGGAGTCGTCGCGCGCCGTCTCGGCGAGCAGCCAGGAGGCCGGGTTGCCGATGCGGATGGCCGAGGCGATCGTCTCGGGGTCGGCGATGGGCTTGCCGAGCACGAGCGGGGCTGCCCCGGCGGCCTGGAATCCCCACATCTGCGGGGTGCGTTCGGCGAGACCGCCCTTCTCGTACTGCTTGAACCCGATCCAGTAGGCCGAGATGTTGCCGGCGTTGCCGACCGGCAGCACGTGGACGTCGGGAGCGCGACCGAGCGCGTCGATGATCTCGAATGCGGCGGTCTTCTGGCCCTGGAGCCGCATCGGGTTGACCGAGTTGACCAGCTCGACCGGGTACTGCTCGGCCAGCTCGCGGGAGATCTGGAGGCACTCGTCGAACCCGCCGCGCACCTGGATGACCTGCGCTCCGTGCATGACGGTCTGGGCCATCTTGCCGGCGGCGATCCGGCCGTGCGGGACCAGGACGATCGGGGTGAGCCCGGCTCGGGCGGCGTAGGCCGTCATCGATGCCGAGGTGTTGCCGGTGGACGCGCAGACGACGGCCTTGGCGCCCTCGCCGGCAGCCGCCGAGATGGCCAGGGTCATGCCGCGGTCCTTGAAGGAACCTGTGGGGTTGTCGCCCTCGACCTTGAGCCAGACGTCACCGCCGACGAGCCCGGACAGCCATGCCGAGTGCACGAGCGGCGTGCCGCCCTCACCCAGGGTGATGACGGGCGTGTGCTCGTCGACTGGCAGCCACTCGCGGTACTCCTCGATGACGCCCTGCCATTGATGCGCCATCAGGAGACACCCTCGACCCGCATGACCGACGAGACGTCGCGCACCATCTCGAGCCCGCGCAGTGCGGTGACGGTGGCCGACAGGGCCGCGTCGTCGGCCTCATGGGTGACGATGACGAGCTGGGCGTCGGAGCCATGGCCCTCCTGGCGCACCGTCTTGATGGAGACGTCGAACTCGGCGAACGCGTGCGCCACGGTGGCCAGCACGCCCGCACGATCGTCGACGTCGATCGCGATGTGGTAGCGGGTGCGGGCCTGGCCCATGTCGAGGACCTCGAGGTCAGCGTGCGTCGACTCGCCCGGCCCGACCACGCCGCGGACCCGGTTGCGGGCCACCGACACGACGTCGCCGAGCACCGCACTGGCCGTCGGCGCCCCGCCGGCACCAGGCCCGTAGAACATCAGCTGGCCGGCGGACTCGCTCTCGACGAACACCGCGTTGTACGCGCCGTGGACGCTGGCGAGCGGATGGCTGTCCGGGATCATTGCCGGGTGCACCCGCGCCGAGATGGCCGGTCCGTCAGGGGTGTCGATCTTCTCGCAGATGGCCAGGAGCTTGACGACGCAGCCCATCTCGTTCGCCGAGGCGACGTCGGCCGACGTGACGTCGGTGATGCCCTCGCGGTGGACGTCGCCGATCGAGACCCGGGTGTGGAAGGCCAGGCCGGCCAGGATGGCCGCCTTGGACGCGGCGTCGAAGCCCTCGATGTCGGCGGTGGGGTCGGCCTCGGCGTACCCGAGTCGTTGCGCCTCGTCGAGGGCCTCGGCGAAGCCGGAACCGGTGGTGGTCATGGCGTCGAGGACGAAGTTGGTGGTGCCGTTGACGATGCCGAGCACCCGCTCTACCGCGTCCCCGGCCAGCGACTCGCGCAGCGGACGCACGATCGGGATGGCGCCGGCCACCGCGGCCTCGAAGGCGAGGTCGCGCTCGGCCTTCTCCGCGGCCTCGTAGAGCGTGCCGGCGTCCTCGGCGAGCAGCGCCTTGTTGGCGGTGACGACCGACGCGCCGTGCTCGAGCGCGCTCAGGATCAGCTCGCGAGCCGGCTCGATGCCGCCGATGACCTCGATGACGACGTCGATGTCGCCACGCGACACGAGTCCCGCGGCATCGGTCGTGAACAGCTCCGGCGGAACGTCGAGGTCGCGCTCCCGCTCCGGTCGGCGCACCGCGATGCCGACAAGCTCCAGCGGAGAGCCCACGCGCCGGGCGAGCTCGGCCGCGTCACGGGTGAGCAGACGCGCGACCTCCGTGCCCACGACGCCGCAGCCCAGGAGGGCGACCCGCACGGGCCGGTCTGGGCTGGACGCACTGCTGGAGGGCGAGACGCTCACCGGTCAAGGGTATCGGCGCCCTGCTGGTGCCCGGGGCTGCCTCCCGGGCCCGCCTCCCGTGAAGTCTTTGAGTCCGGCACGCACCGCCCCATAGCCCGAGACCCCGTACCGTCGTTACATCAGCCGAACGGCCGGACACCGAACTCCGGACGCGAGCGGAAGGTTCCTCATGCAGATGCCTGAACTGTCCAGGCGGTCGGTCATCGCGCTCGTCGTCGTGATCGCCGGGATGGTGGCCATCGTGCTCGCCCTGTTCGGCGGTTCCGGGTCGTCCAACGGCGCGACCGGCGGCTCGAACGGCAGCACCAACAGAGCCATCGACCCCATCGCACCCATCGACCCGGACGACGCGGACGCCAAGGACCCGCAGGCCCTCAGGGACGCCACGAACCCGCTGTCCCCCGTGGCCGACCCGTTCGCCACCAGCTATGGCGGCAACTTCAAGCACAAGGTCACCGTCCGCGTCTCGTCTGACGGCGCGGTGCGGTACGCCGTGCGGTTCCGCGACGGCTACGAGGCCGACAAGGTCGTCTCCGGTGGAGCCACCATCACGCGCACGGTCAAGGGCGGCTTCCCGCTCGCCCAGGTCGGCCTGCGCACGGCACCCAACTCCAAGCGCGGGTCGTGCTCGATCACGATCGACGGCGTCAAGGTGTCCGGCAACTCGACCAACAAGAGTCTCGGCGTCGCGGTCTGCACGGGCTGAGCCGCTGGTTCCCAGACCTCACGTAAACTTGAGGTCTGGAGGTACCCATGTCGAACTCCGCCATGCGACAGCGCGAGCTGACGCCCGGTGAGCTGGCCGAACGGGCCGGGGTCACCGTCTCGGCCCTGCACTTCTACGAGCGCGAGGGCCTCATCACCAGTCGCCGCACCAGCGGCAACCAGCGGCGCTATCACCGCGACGTGCTGCGGCGGGTGGCCTTCATCCGGTTCTCGCAGCGCCTCGGCATCTCCCTGCAGGACATCGGCGCGGCCCTGGACAGCCTGCCCGCCGGCCGCACTCCGACGAGGGGCGACTGGGCTCGGCTCTCCGCGCGCTGGCGGACCGACCTGGACGACCGCATCACCCGCCTGCAGAACCTGCGCGACAACCTCGACGGATGCATCGGCTGCGGCTGCCTGTCGCTGGAGACCTGCGCGATGTACAACTACGAGGACGCCCTCGCGACCCTCGGCCCCGGCCCGCAGCGCGGGCTCGAGACCTCCTCGACCGGCTAGCCCTGGTCGAGCGCGAGCAGGTCGTGCTCGGTCTCGCGCCGGAGCAGCAGCCGGGCCTCGCCGTCGCGCACGGCGACCACGGCTGGTCGGGGCACGTGGTTGTAGTTGCTGGCCAGGGAGCGGCAGTACGCACCTGTGCCGGGAACCGCGAGCAGGTCGCCGGCCCGTACGTCGCCGGGGAGGTACTCGTCCTTGACCACGATGTCGCCGGCCTCGCAGTGCTTGCCGACCACCCGGCTCAGCACGGCCGGCGAGCTCGACGCCCGCGAGGCGAGGGTGCACGAGTAGTCGGCGCTGTAGAGCGCCGCGCGGATGTTGTCGCTCATCCCGCCGTCGACCGACAGGTAGCGGCGTGAGGTGCCACCATCGAGGGCGACGTCCTTGGTGGTGCCGACCTCGTAGAGCGTGAACGTTGACGGACCCGCGATGGCGCGGCCGGGCTCGACCGACAGGCGCGGGACGTCGATGCCGAACACGGCGCACTCGTCGTCGACGATCTTGCGGAGGCCGCGGGAGAGGTCGTCGGGCGTCGACGGGTCGTCCTGGGTCGTGTAGGCGATGCCGAACCCGCCACCGAGGTCGAGCTCAGGAAGATCGACCCCGAGGGTCTTCGAGATCTCGGCGTGCAGGCGGAGCACCCGCCGGGTCGCCACCTCGAAACCGTCGGTGACGAAGATCTGCGATCCGATGTGCGAGTGCAGGCCGAGCAGCCGCAGTCCGGGTTCGGCCAGCACGCGACGCACGGCCGCGAGCGCGTCGCCGCCCGAGATCGAGAAGCCGAACTTCTGGTCCTCGTGCGACGTGGAGATGTACTCGTGCGTGTGCGCCTCGACGCCGGCGGTGACGCGCACCATCACGGGTGCCTCGACGCCGAGCTCGGCGGTGAGCGAGGCGAGCCGGTCGATCTCCTCGGCGGAGTCGACCACGATGCGCCCGACGCCGGCCTCGAGCGCGCGGCGGAGCTCGTCGACCGACTTGTTGTTGCCGTGCACGCCGATGCGGGCCGGCGGAAACTCCGCGCGCAGCGCCACCGCCAGCTCGCCACCCGTGCACACGTCGAGGCTCAGGCCCTCCTCGGCGATCCACCGCGCCGTCGCCACGCACAGGAACGCCTTGCCGGCGTAGTAGACGTCAGCACCGTCGAACGCTTCGCGGAACGACCGCGCGCGGGCGCGGAAGTCGTCCTCGTCGACGACGTAGAGCGGCGTGCCGAACTCGGACGCCAGGTCGGGTGCCGACTCCCCCGCCACCGTGAGCACGCCGTCGACCTTGGACACGCCGGCGGCCCACAGGTGGGGCACCAGCTGGTCGGCGTCCTCGGGCACCCGCAGCCAGGCCGGTCCGCGGTCACCGGCCTGCCCGTGCAGGGCTCCAGCCTCGTGGGATCGCATGTCGGCTCCTCTACATCCGCTCGGGTGAGCCCACGCCGAGCAGCGCGAGACCGTTGGCGAGCACCTGGCGCGTGGCCGACACGAGGACGAGCCGGGCGCGGTGCTGGTCGGTGGTCTCCTCGTCGCCCTGCGGCAGGACGCGGCAGGTGTCGTAGAACTTGTGGAACATCGAGGCGGTGTCCTCGAGGTAGCGGGAGACGCGGTGCGGCTCGCGCAGCTCGGCGGCCCGGGCCACGACCCGTGGGTACTCGGCGAGGGCACGCAAAAGGTCGCCCTCGCGATCGGTCGACAGCTGGGTGGGGTCGAACGCGTCGACGTCGACCAGCACGCCGAGGTCTGCGGCGTTGCGCATGATGCTCGCGAGCCGCGCGTGGGCGTACTGGACGTAGTAGACCGGGTTGTCGTTGCTCTTGCTCGTCATCTCGGCGACGTCGAGCGTGAGCGGCGAGTCGACGGGATAGCGGATCAGCGTGTAGCGCAACGGGTCGACGCCGATCAGGTCGATCAGCTCGCGCAGCGTCACGATGGTGCCGGCCCGCTTGGAGAGCTTGAGCTCCTCGCCGTTCTGCATGATCTTGACCATCTGGCCAATCAGCACCTGGAGCTGCTCGCCCGGGGTGTCGCCGACACAGGCCGCCATCGCCGAGAGCCGGCCGACGTAGCCGTGGTGATCCGACCCGAGCAGATAGATGCACGGGTCGAAGCCGCGCTCGCGCTTGTCGACGTAGTACGCCGTGTCGGACGCGAAGTAGGTGAGCTCGCCGTTCGAGCGCACGAGCACGCGGTCCTTGTCGTCGCCGAAGTCGGTGGTGCGCATCCAGGTCGCACCGTCCTGCTCGAAGATGTGGCCGAGCTCCTTCAGCCGGGCGAAACCGCGCTCGAACGCGTCGGACTCGTGCAGCGAGTGCTCGGAGAACCACACGTCGAAGTGGGTGTTCATCTCCTCGAGCTCGGTCCGCTGCTCCGTGAGCTGGATGTGGTAGCCGACGTCGCGGAACTGCGCCAGCTGGTCGGCGGGCGACAGCTCGAGGATGGTGGGCGACTCAGCAACGACACGCGCGGCGAGCTCGTGGACGTACTCACCGTGGTACCCGTCCTCCGGCGGCTCCTCGCCGTGGGCCCGGGCCATGAGCGATGCGCCGAACTTGTCCATCTGGGCACCGCGGTCGTTGATGTAGAACTCGCGGGTGACGGTCGCCCCGGTGGCCTCCAGGACACGCGCGATCGCGTCGCCGACCGCGGCCCACCGGGTGTGCCCGAGATGGAGCGGCCCGGTCGGGTTGGCGCTGATGAACTCGAGGTTGATGCTGCGGCCGGCGTTCGTGTCGCTGGTGCCGTAGCCCTCGCCGGCCCGCACGACGTCGGCCGCCAGGGCACCCTGAGCTCCGGCCGCGACCCGCACGTTGAGGAAACCGGGGCCGGCGACCTCGACCGACGAGACGCCGGGGTGCTCGGTGAGCCGTTCGGCCAGCATCGTGGCGAGGTCGCGCGGGTTGAGCCCGGCCCGCTTGCCCAGCTGGAGCGCGACGTTCGTGGCGTAGTCGCCGTGCTCCTTGACCTTCGGGCGCTCCACCAGCACCTGCGACGGGACGCCGTCGGGCAGGTCGACGACGCCCTCGGACACCAGGTCCGTGAGGGCGGCGACGAACACGCTGGAGAGCTGCTCGGGAGTCACCGGATCAGCCTATCGGCCGCCTCGGCGAGGCTAGACAGTGTGCGCTGCCGTGACTCAGTCGCCGTTCCTGCGGGTCACGACGTCCTGGACGGTCGTGACCAGGTCGTCGGGATCGAACGGCTTCGTGACGTAGGCGTCGACGCCCGCGTCACGGCCACGCTGCACGTCCACCGGGTGGTTCTGGGTCGTGACCATGACGACGCCGATGTCGGCGGTCCGTGGATCGGAACGGATCGCCGCGGCGGTGGCGACGCCGTCCTGCCGGGGCATCATCACGTCGACGGTGATGACGTCCGGGAGCACCTCGGCCTCGGCCAGGATCGCGAGGCAGTCGATGCCGTCGATCGCTTCCTGGACGTCGAAGCCCGCCAGCTCCAGGTTGGTCCGGATCAGGAGCCGGATCGATGGCGCGTCGTCGACGACCAGCACTCTGGGCACGCCTCTCACCGTACTGCTGTTGGGGTAGGCTCGCAGCGCACTTGGCCGGACGCCGGACGTCCTTGTGTGGTCGAGAGGCCCCCGTAGCTCAGGGGATAGAGCACCGCCCTCCGGAGGCGGGAGCGCAGGTTCGAATCCTGCCGGGGGCGCTTCAATCAAACTCGTGCCTTCCTCGCGGTTCCCCGGCGTCCAGGATTCGGGGAGGAGGGCGCCAGCGCCCGACGGAGTCCTGCCGGGGGCGCTTCAATCAAACTCGTGCCTTCCTCGCGGTTCCCCGGCGTTCAGGATTCGGGGAGGAGGGCGCCAGCGCCCGACGGAGTCCTGCCGGGGGCGCTACGGGGAAACCGGGCTTCCCTCGCAACGCCCCCCGCGGGTTCATGACCGCACTCTCAGTCATGAGCGCCGAAGTCGTGAGCGCCGCCCGGCGGCCGAGCCGCAGGAGGCCGACATTGGCGGGGAGATGCGTCGAAATTTGCGAGCTTCGGTCAGCCCTGCACGACGGAGTAGATTTCGTCGGCCACGAGTCCGTGAGCCTCACGATGGACGGCGTGCGCGGCTTCAGCGTCAGGGGCCTCGACCAGGCAGAAGATCTTTCCCGCCTCGACATCGACCCAGTAGTTGATGTAGCTGGTCTGGTACTTGTTCTGAACCTTCAGGTCCGCCCGGTGCGCTCCCGCGACGGCGTCGGCGTCGGCGCCCTCCGGAATGCTGTGGTGGACATCCATGAACATCGGCATGGCCTTCTCCTTGCTCTGCTGCGAGATGACTGTCACCTCGCACTTCGCAAGTTAGGGAGGGGGCCGTTCCGCGAGCGTTACCTCAACCTGGAATGCGGCTAGTGAAGGGCCGCGACGGCCTGGTGGCATCGTGCCGCTTCATGCGGACGGTCTGCGGCGCTGAAGCGGTCGCCAGCCCGTTGCAGAAGCCGTACGACCTCCGCCGGCGTGGCGCCAAGCGCCAGACGCAACGTGGCCTCGGCCTCATCGATCGCGGCGTGCCATGGACCGCCGGACCACATGGCCGCCACCCTGGACGCTTCGGCCAGGTACTCTCGCGCCCGGTCCAGCTGGCCGGCCCGCGCGCACGTCATGGAGGCACCGACTCGGAAGGCCATGGAGCAGGGGTCGCAGACCATGAGGTGGCCGGTGGCCTCCTCGGCTTGGGCGATGACGTGCAGTGCCGTCTCGGCCTGCTCACCCTCGAGCATGCCTCCGAAGATGCACGGCAACAGGTGCTCGGGCACCGACGTCTCCTCCGCAATCCGGAGGGCATCCCGGTGCCGGTCCCGCGCAAGCGTCTGGTCGCCTGAGCGGGATTCGAGCTGTGCAAGGCGCTCCACCGACATCGCCCAACCCGTGACCGAAGACGCCTCCTGGTGAAGCTGCGCCGCGCGGTTGAGGTCCGCGCGCGCCAGGTGCGGGTCCTGTCCAGAGAACAGAGCCGCCTCGCCGCGGAGCAGGCGACCCAACGCCTCGGCATGGACGGAGCTCAGCTCGTCAGCCGCGTGGATCATCTGCTGCGCCAGCTCGGTCACGTCCGCGACGCCACTGGGCTCACACAAGGCGAACTCGCTCATGCACATGTTCGCGTCGAAGATGAACGGGGCGAGGTCCGCGGCTCGGGTGACGCTCTCCAAGAAGCTCTGCGCGAAGACTTCGCGCCACTCGCCCTGCGCGTACGCCACCAGTCCGAGCAGCTCGCTGGCCTCGGTGAGCTCACGTGGAAGCCCGGCGTCGATGGCCAGGGCCCGCACCTCTGTCGCCGTTCGTGCGGCTTCGTCCAGGTCCGCGCGACGCCAGTGAACCAGACCCCAGGCCAGCAGAGCCCGCGCCCGCTCCGCCGGGGTCGGAGCATCTCGACCCTCCATGTCGAGGACCTGCTCGTAGACGCCGATGGTATCCGGCTCCGGCGAGACTCCCAGCTCCTCGCGAAGCGCCGTGCTGAGCAGCTCGAACTGCCTGATCGCAGCAGCCCGGTCACCGTTCTCGAGCTGAGCGCGCATGATCTCGCGGTGCGCCCGCTCGTGAGTGGGTTCCTCCCTCACCAGTCGACCCCACAGCTGGCCCTCGGCCAACACGTCGAGGAACAGTGCACGCAGGTCTCGCCGCTCCTTCTCACACCACGCGGCATACGGGTCATCCGGCAACAGCTCGCCGCCGTACTGTGCGGCCGCCTCGCGACACGCGGCCGGATCCCCGGCGGACAGCGCCCGACCGGCTGCCTCGGCGAACCTGCCCGCATCGGTGCGGATGGGTTGGCCGGGCGCGAGTTTCACCAGCCCCTCCGCCAACACGATGCCGTCCTGCAGGCCGAGGACCCGGCGGGCATCGAACGCGACCTTGCGCACGTTGTTGGCGCCGCGATCGGGGTCGGTCTCCGGCCACAGGGCTTCGATGACCTGGTCTCGCGGAAGCCGATTCCGCGGTGCCAGCGCCAGCATCTTGACCAGATCCGCAGCGCGCTTCAGACGCCACTCCTCTTCCGGAATGACGTGACCGCCCACTGTGACCGAGAAGCCGCCGAGGAGCCTGACTTCGAGTTGCTCCTGATCCACCCAGTCACCGTACGTCGTCTGATCCGTACCCCACCAGACTCGGACCGTGCGGGCACGTCATCGGGCAGCCCGAGCGCAGGAGTGGGTCCACGCCCACCTCGAACTCGGGTCCTGACCCCATCGTCGCGGGCCACTGGCGTCCCTAGCGTCGAGGCATGACCACCACCGCCGCCGCACCCCGTGCCCAGGATCGATTCGTCAGCCTGCACACCGAGCTGCTGCGGGAGGTGCGCGACGCCGGCCTGCTGCGACGTCGCTACCTCTCCTACGCCCGGCACATCGGGCTGTCGGTGGCGGCATTCGCCGCGACCTGCGTGGCGTTCGTGCTCGTCGGCGACTCGTGGTGGCAGCTGCTCGTCGCCGCGGTGCTCGGGCTCGTCGTGACCCAGTTCGGGTTCCTCGGCCACGACGCCGCGCACCGGCAGATCTTTCGCTCGACGACGGCCAACCAGTGGGCGGCGCGCGTCTTCGCCGGAGCGTTCGCCGGCCTGAGCCTCGCGTGGTGGCGCACCAAGCACAACCAGCACCACCGGGCACCGAACCAGGAGGGACAGGACCCGGACATCGCGCCCGGGACGATCGCGTTCACCCCGGCGATCGTGGCCGAGCGCACCGGGTTCGCCGGCTGGCTCGCCCGTCACCAGGGCTGGCTGTTCTTTCCCCTGCTCACCCTGGAGGGCCTCAACCTGCACGTCGCCAGCATCCGCTCGCTCCTCGACCGGTCGTCCCGCGAGCCGTGGCGACGGCTCGAGCTCTGCATCGTCGTCGTGCGCCTCGTCGGCTACGTCTCGGTGCTGCTGGCCTTCCTGCCGTTCGGCATGGCCCTCGCGTTCTTCGCCGTGCAGATGGCCGTGTTCGGCGTGTGCCTCGGCGCCTCGTTCGCGCCCGCCCACAAGGGCATGCCGATCGTCCCCGCTGACATGCGCCTGGACTTCCTCCGCCGCCAGGTGATGACGTCACGCAACGTGCGCGGCAATCCCGTGCTCGACGTCGCCATGGGCGGCCTCAACTACCAGATCGAGCACCACCTGTTCCCCGGCATGCCTCGCGCCAACCTGAAGAAGGCACGACCGCTCGTCCGCGCGCACTGCGAGCGCAACGGCATCACGTATCACGAGGTCGGCCTGCTCGAGTCGTACGCGATCGTGGTCGACTACCTCAACCACGTCGGCCTGCGCGCACGTGACCCTTTCGACTGCCCGCTCGCCGCCCAGCTCCGGGGCTGAACGCGATCAGCGTCGGGTCCCTCCCAGCACGTCGGTAGCGTCGAGGCAACACTCGACGAAGGGAACCACGATGGTCACACGCACCGCCCGCACCGCCTGGGACGGCGGACTGAAGGACGGCTCGGGCCAGGTCGAGCTCTCCAGCTCCGGCCTCGCCACATTCGACGTCTCGTTCCCGAAACGGGCCTCCGAGACCGCCGACGGCTCGACCAGCCCCGAGGAGCTCGTCGGCGCAGCCCACTCCAGCTGCTACTCCATGTCCTTGGCGGGCTTGCTGGAGAAGGCCGGTGCGACCCCGCAGACCCTCGACGTCAAGGCCGACGTCTCGGTCGGGTTCGACGACGAGGGCAAGCTGGGACTCACCGGCATCCTGCTCACGGTGCGGGGCGAGGTCGACGGCATCGACGAGGCCGGCTTCCTCGAGGCGGCCACGGCCGCCAAGGCCGGGTGCCCGATCAGCCGGGCTCTCACCGGGGTCGAGATCACGCTCGACGCGGCGTTCGAGAGCGCCTGACCCGAGCGGTCCTTCCGTGGTGACGGGCCTGTGCGAGGCTCGAGCCATGAAGGCGTCGCTCGTCCCGTTTCGGCTGCGGCCCCAGCGGCTGACGGGTGATCCCCTACCGGATCCGGCCGCCGTCGTGGCTCACCTCGGCGCGGTCCAGTCGCAGGAGCACGGCATGTCCTTGTGGTCGGTCGCACGCCGGTGCGAAGCGTCGATGTCCGAGGTCGAGAGGTCCTTCGCACGGTCCGACTTCGTCCGCACGCACGTCTTGCGCCCCACCTGGCACCACGTGCTGGCGTCCGACCTCACCGACCTGCTCGAGGTCACGGCACCCCGCATCGAGCGACTCATCGCCACCGGCAACCGCGCCATGGGGATGCCCGAGAAGCACATGCACGACGGAGCCGACGTCGTGGCGGCTGCCGTGAGGGCCGACGGACCACTGACCCGCCGCGAGCTGGCCGATCGCCTGGAGGCTGCGGGGTTCGAGCACACCGGTGTGCCGCTCGTGCACATCGTGATGTTCACCGAGATCACCGGCCGGATCGTCAGCGGCCCGATCCGCGGCAAGCAGCACACCTACGTCGCCGCCGACCTGCCGCCTTCACGCCGCAGCCCCGACGAGCGGCTGGCCTGGATCGCGCACACCTACGCCCGCGGCCACGGCCCGTTCCAGGCACGCGACCTCGCCTGGTGGACGAGCCTCACCCTCACGGAGGCTCGCCGGGCCATCGAGCTGTCGGACCTGCGGCCGTTCGACATCGACGGCGACGAGCACGTCGCCGATCACGAGCCCGAGCGCGACGAGGTCCCGAGAGCCCTGCTGCTCTCGAACTTCGACGAGCTCATCTCCTACGTCCGCGACACGTCCGACCATGCCCACCTCGGCGACGACTACCTCGTGATCATGCGCGCCGGTGGCCTGTTGTTCGTCGACGGCCGTCTGGGCGGATCCTGGTCCCGCACGCTGCGGTCGTCCGACGTCTCGATCACGGTCAGGCCGGTCGTCGCCGTCGACGCGAAGGTGCGCCGGGCAATCGAGTCGGAAGCCGACGCCTTCGCACGGTTCTGCGATCGCACGGTGACGCTCGAGCTCATCGACTGACGAGTGGCCCGACCACCCGTGTTGTGAGGCCAAACCTCAGCACGATCCAGTCCGTCGTGGCACCGTGGAGAGTGCTTGCTCAGGTGCATGACCTGCCTGCTGACGGCTGGCGTGTCGCGCTACCCTGAGGAGCGTATTCACCAGCGCACGAGCACTGAAAGAAAGAGGCGATCGAGGTCGTGGCCGAGCCCTCGCAAGAACCATCAACCCCCGACTTCGGCACCAATCAATGGCTCGTCGAGGAGATGTACGACCTCTACCAGGAGGACCCCAAGTCGGTCGACGCCTCGTGGGTGACGTTCTTCGAGAACGGCAACACCCCGTCCGGCAACGGCCGGCAGGGCGGTAGCACGGCCAGCGCCTCCACGGCCACCGAGAGCCAGCCCGCCGAGAAGAGGGAGCCCGCCCACCGGGCGCCCTCTCCCGAGCCCGCCGAGAAGAATGAGCCCCAGGCGAAGTCCGAGCCGGAGCAGAAGAAGGACGAGCAGCCGAAGAAGGAAGCACCGCAGAAGAAGCCTGAGCCGGAGGCGAAGAAGGACGAGGCCAAGCCGGCGGCGAAGAGCGAGCCGGTCAAGCCGGCGTCCGACTCGGCCAAGAAGGAGGCCGACTCCGAGCCGACCCAGAAGTCGGCAGAGCCGGAGAAGAAGCCGGGCGACCCCGGCTCGGTCGAGAAGGTCCCACTGCGCGGTGCGGCCGCGCGCACGGTCCAGAACATGGACACGAGCCTCACCGTCCCCACCGCCACCAGCGTCCGGGCCGTCCCGGTCAAGCTGCTGTTCGACAACCGCACCGTCATCAACAACCACCTCGCCCGCGCCCGAGGCGGCAAGGTGTCGTTCACGCACCTCATCGGTTTCGCCGTCGTCAAGGCCCTGGCCGCGATGCCGGAGATGAACACTGGCTACGAGGTCGTCGACGGCAAGCCCAACCAGCTCAAGCCGGAGCACGTCAACTTCGGCCTCGCGATCGACATGCAGAAGCCCGATGGCACCCGTCAGCTGCTCGTGCCGTCGATCAAGGCCGCCGAGACGATGGGCTTCGCCGAGTTCTGGCAGGCCTACGAGACGATGGTCCGCAAGGCCCGCGACAACAAGCTCGAGGTCGCCGACTTCCTCGGCACCACCGCCAGCCTCACCAACCCGGGCGGCATCGGCACCAACCACTCCGTGCCACGGCTGATGTCCGGCCAGGGCGTCATCATCGGCGTGGGCTCGATGGACTACCCGCCGGAGTTCCAGGGCGCGTCCGCGCACACCATCGCCCAGATGGCCGTGTCGAAGATGATGACGCTCACCTCCACCTACGACCACCGCGTCATCCAGGGCGCGCAGTCCGGTGAGTTCTTGCGGCGCATCCACCAGCTCCTCCTTGGCGAGGAGGGCTTCTACGACGAGATCTTCCGCGCCCTTCGCATCCCGTACGAGCCCATCCGCTGGGCCCAGGACATCGCGGTCAGCCACGACGACGAGGTGCACCGCCAGGCTCGCGTGCTCGAGATGGTCCACGCGTTCCGTGTCCGTGGCCACCTGATGGCCGACACGAACCCGCTGGAGTACAAGCAGCGCAGCCACCCCGACCTCGACACCGCCTCGCACGGACTCACCCTGTGGGACCTCGACCGGGAGTTCGCCACCGGCTCGTTCTCGAACCAGTCCGGCAAGCGCTTCATGAAGCTGCGCGAGATCCTCGGCGTCCTGCGCGACTCCTACTGCCGCACCATCGGCCTGGAGTACATGCACATCCAGGACCCCGGCGAGCGCAAGTGGCTGCAGGACCGCATCGAGATCGGCCACACCAAGCCACCCCGCGAGGAGCAGCTGCGCATCCTGCTCAAGCTCAACCAGGCCGAGGCGTTCGAGACGTTCCTGCAGACGAAGTTCGTCGGCCAGAAGCGATTCAGCCTCGAGGGCGCCGAGACCACCGTGCCGCTGCTCGACGAGATCTGCGAGGCCGCCGCGGGTGACGGCCTCGACGAGGTCTGCATCGGCATGGCGCACCGCGGCCGGCTGAACGTGCTGGTCAACATCGCCGGCAAGAGCCCCAGCCAGGTCTTCCGCGAGTTCGAGGGCAACATCGACCCGCGCACCGTGCAGGGCTCCGGCGACGTCAAGTACCACCTCGGCGTCGAGGGCGAGTTCACCGCCGACAACGGCGACAAGATCAAGGTGTCGGTCGCGGCCAACCCGTCGCACCTCGAGGTCGTCGACCCGGTGCTCGAGGGCATCGCACGGGCCAAGCAGGACCGCCTCAACCAGGGCGAGGCCTTCCCGGTGCTCCCCCTGCTCGTCCACGGCGACGCCGCGTTCGCCGGTCAGGGTGTCGTGGCCGAGACGCTCAACCTGTCGCAGCTGCGCGGCTACCGCACCGGCGGCACGATCCACGTCATCGTCAACAACCAGGTCGGCTTCACCACGGCACCGTCGGCGTCGCGGTCCTCGGTCTACTGCACCGACGTCGCGAAGATGATCCAGGCGCCGATCTTCCACGTCAACGGCGACGACCCCGAGGCCTGCATCCGTATCGCGCGGCTGGCCTATGAGTACCGCAAGGAGTTCAACAAGGACATCGTCATCGACCTCGTCTGCTACCGCCGTCGCGGTCACAACGAGGGCGACGACCCGAGCTTCACCCAGCCGTTGATGTACGACACGATCAACAGCAAGAAGTCGGTCCGCAAGCTCTACACCGAGGCGCTCGTCGGTCGTGGCGACATCACCCTGGAAGAGGCCGAGGAGGCGCTGGCCGACTACCAGTCGCAGCTCGAGCGCAACTTCAAGGACGTCAAGGAAGCCGACGCCACGCCGGACGACTACACCCGCACACCGGAGTACCCGACCAAGCCCAAGGCCGGCGAGCTCGTCACCGCGGTCACACCGGAGATGCTCAAGGCCGTCGCCGACTCCTACACCAATGTGCCCGACGGGTTCACCGTCCACCCGAAGGTCTTGCCACAGCTGCAGCGCCGGGCCGCCTCGATCACCGCCGGCCCGATCGACTGGGGCACCGGCGAGATCATCGCGCTCGGCTCCCTGCTGGTCGACGGCCGCCCGGTCCGCCTGGCGGGCCAGGACACCCGCCGCGGCACGTTCTCCTCGCGCTTCGCCACCATCATCGACCGCCACAACGCGGCCGAGTGGACGCCGCTGTCGCACATCCAGGACGACCAGGAGACGTTCTACATCTACGACTCCCTGCTCAGCGAGTACGCGGCGCTCGGCTTCGAGTACGGCTACTCGGTCGCGCGGCCCGAGGCGCTGACGATGTGGGAGGCACAGTTCGGCGACTTCATCAACGGTGCCCAGTCGGTCGTCGACGAGTACATCTCGGCTGGCGAGACGAAGTGGGGCCAGAAGTCTGGTGTCGTGCTGCTGCTCCCACACGGCTACGAGGGCCAGGGACCCGACCACTCCTCCGCCCGCATCGAGCGGTTCCTCGCGCAGTGCGCCGAGAACTCGATGACGGTCGCGCAGCCGTCCACGCCGGCGTCGTACTTCCACCTCCTGCGCAAGCAGAGCCTCGGCAGCGAGCACCGACCGCTCGTCGTCTTCACCCCCAAGTCGATGCTGCGCAGCAAGGCGGCCGCATCGCAGCCCGACGACTTCACGTCCGGCACGTGGCGCCCGATCATCGGCGACGACACGGTCGAGGCCGATCAGGTCGAGCGCGTGCTGCTCTGCTCGGGCAAGATCACGTGGGAGCTGATGGCCGAGCGCGAGAAGCGCGAGGAGGGCCAGAACCGCACGGCGATCGTGCGCATGGAGCAGCTCTACCCGCGACCGCTCGACGAGCTCAACGAGGAGCTCGCGCGGTTCACGTCGGCCAAGGAGGTGCGCTGGGTCCAGGACGAGCCGGCGAACCAGGGTCCGTGGCCGCACGTCGCGCTCCACTACGCGGGCGCGCTCGACCGCGACCTTCCCCTCCTGCGGGTCTCACGGCCGGAGTCGTCGGCACCGTCGGTGGGCTCGCACAGCCGCCACATCGACGAGAACTCCACGCTCCTCGACCAGGCGTTCAGCTGACGGATGTACTTCACCGATCGCGGCATCGAGGAGCTCACCTCGCGCCGAGGTGACGAGGACGTCAGCTTCGCGTGGCTCGCCGAGCGGCTCGTCGAGTTCGTCGACCTGAACCCGGAGTTCGAGGTCCCCGTCGAGCGGCTCGCCACCTGGCTCGCGCGACTGGACGACGACGAGGACTGACCCCGCTCAGAGCGTCAGGACGATCTTCCCGAAGACGTCTCCGTCGGCGACGGCCTGAAGGCCCTCGCCGGCCTGGTCCATCGGGAGCTCGCGGTCGATCAGGGGGCGCACCCCGGTGGCGTCCATGAACTGCGCCAGCCGGAGGAGCTCGTCGCGGGTACCCATGGTCGAGCCCACCACGCGCTTCTGCTGGAAGAAGATGTACGACAGCTCGGCGGGTGAGGCGTCACCCGACGTGGCGCCCGAGACGACGAGCGTGCCGCCCGGGCGCAGCGACTTGACGGAGTGCGACCAGGTGGCCTTGCCGATCGTCTCCATCACGGCATCGACCCGGACCGGCAACCGCTCGCCGGTCTCGACCACCTCGTGCGCACCGATCTCCAGCGCGCGCTTGCGTTTGTCCTCGTCGCGGCTGGTGGCGTAGACGCGGAAGCCGGCCGCGCGCGCGAGGCTGATCGCCGCGGTGGCCACGCCCCCGCCGGCGCCCTGCACCAGCACGGCGTCACCCGGCCGCAGGCCCGACTGGGTGAACAGCATCCGGTAGGCGGTGAGCCAGGCCGTCGGAAGGCAGGCAGCCTCGCCGAAGGTCAGGCCCTCCGGCAGCGGGATCACGTTGTGGCGGGGCACCGCGACCTTCTCCGCGAACGTGCCCTGGTACCGCTCGGACAGCAGAGACCGCTTCGGGTCGAGCGTCTCGTCGCCACGCCATGAGGGCTCGCTGATCACGGCGTGCACGAGCACCTCGTTGCCGTCCTCGTCGTGGCCGGCGGCATCGCACCCGAGGATCATCGGGAGCGCTTCCTCCTTCAGGCCGACGCCGCGGAGGCTCCACACGTCGTGGTGGTTGATCGAGGCAGCCTTCACCGTCACCGTCGTCCAGCCCTCCGGAACCTCAGGATCGGGGCGCTCCCCGATGCCGAGACCCGAGACGGGGTCGTCCTGGCTGAATCCCTGGGCGTAGACGGCGAACATGAAGCTCCTGTCGTTGCTGAGTGGGCGAACCGGTGATCAGTAAGGCCGACGCGCCAGACCCTCCCGGCGCGCGGTGTCGGTGACCGCTCGAGCGACGGCCGTGGCCACGCGAGGGTCGAACGGCGACGGGATGATGTACGACTCGGTGAGGTCGTCGTCGGCGACGAGGCCGGCGATGGCGGTTGCGGCGGCCAGCTTCATGGCTTCAGAGATGCGGGTGGCGCGCACGTCGAGGGCGCCTCGGAAGATGCCGGGGAACACCAGCACGTTGTTGATCTGGTTCGGGAAGTCCGAGCGGCCCGTGGCGATGATGCGTGCATGCCGGCCGGCGACGTCCGGGTGGACCTCCGGATGCGGGTTGGCGAGCGCGAACACCACGGCGTCCGGTGCCATCGACGCGATGGCCTCCTCGGGGATGGTGCCGCCCGAGACCCCGATGAACACGTCGGCGCCCGCGAGAGCGTCGCCGACCGAGCCTGGGCGGGCCCAGTCGGACGTCTTCTCGGCCAGCCACTGCTTCACCTCGGTGAGGTCGGTGCGGCCCGGATGGATGACGCCCTGGCGGTCGACGATGGCGATCTTGCGGACACCCGCCCCGTGCAGCATGCGAGTGATCGCGACGCCCGCGGCGCCGGCGCCGGAGATGACGACCTTGAGGTCGTCGAGCTCGCGCTCGGTGAGCCGGACGGCGTTGAGCAGTGCGGCGAGCACGACGACGGCGGTGCCGTGCTGGTCGTCGTGGAAGACGGGGATGTCGAGCAGCTCGATGAGCCGGCGCTCGATCTCGAAGCACCGGGGGCTGGAGATGTCCTCGAGGTTGATGCCGCCGAAGGTCGGTGCGAGCCGCACGACCGTCTCGACGATCTCGTCGGCGTCGGTCGTCGCGAGGGCCACCGGGATCGCGTCGACACCGCCGAACTGCTTGAACAGCACGGCCTTGCCCTCCATGACCGGCATCGCAGCGGCCGGACCGATGTCGCCGAGTCCGAGCACGGCCGTGCCGTCGGTGACCACGGCGACGGTGTTGGAGACCCAGGTGTACTCGTGGGCGGCCTCGGGATCGGCGACGATCGCCTCGCACACGCGAGCGACGCCCGGCGTGTACGACAGCGAGAGGTCGTGGGCATCGCGCAGCGGCACCGTGGCGGCGACCTCCATCTTCCCGCCGCGATGCAGCGCGAAGACGGGATCGTCCGGGTCCGGGGTGTCGGGTCGTGCGTCGATGTCTGTGGCAACCATCTCGTCGTGGATCCTGGGCTGGGCCTGTGCCGGTACGGCCTGTCACTCCCGCGAACCGATCCGGTTCGGGTGGCGGCTTGCTGCGCCGCGGAAGGCGGGCCCGCGTGAGCGGGACCTGATCGGGTTGTGCCCGCTCGTCAGTCTCTCACATGCGCCGCTCCACGCTCAGGGACCCGGGTCAGGTGTGACGGAGGCAGACACGCGGCCCGACCAGCACCGACACGCTCAGCGGCGGATCAGCGCTCTCACGGGGCTCATGTGACCTACTCGACAGGCTGGTCAGTGCCGTAACCCTTGTCTAACCGGGGAAAAGTTGAAAGCATGACCATGACGTCCTGCGAAGGGCCCATTTTCCATGGCCGGCCGGGACGTCAAAATCACCCCGGAGAGGAGTAATCGTCATGGACTGGCGCCATCGCAGCGCGTGCCTCGACGAGGACCCGGAACTCTTCTTTCCCATCGGCAACACCGGCCCGGCGATCCTCCAGATCGAGGAAGCCAAGGTCGTGTGCCGCCGGTGCGACGTCCGCGACCAGTGCCTCCAATGGGCGCTCGAGTCCGGACAGGACCATGGCGTCTGGGGCGGCATGAGCGAGGACGAGCGCCGCGCGCTCAAGCGCCGCAACGCCCGCGCCCGCATCCGCACCGCCTGAGCGTTTCCGTCCTCACACGGTCAGCGTGATCGCGACCGTCGTTCCGCCGCGCGATCGCTGCTCGAAGGCCAAGGAGCCGCCGAGCTCGGACTCCACCAGCGTGCTGACGATCGACAGCCCCAAGGTGTCGGCAGTGTCACGGCTTGGGTCGAAGTCGGCCGGCATGCCGACGCCGTCGTCGCTGACCCGCAGCCGGAGGCGGTCACGGATGCGGTTGACCGCGATCGTCAGGCGACCACTCCCACCGTCGGCCTGACCGTCCGCCCCGTCGCCGAAGGCGTGCTGGGTGGCGTTCTGGATGAGCTCGGTGAGCACCATCGCCAACGGTGTGGCGATGACACCCGGGATGGACCCGAACGTGCCGATGCGCTCGCCCCGGACACCATCGCCCGTCACGTCCAGGACCGTGCGCAGGAGCCGGTCGGCGATCGCGTCGAAGTCGACGTTCTCGTCGAACGACTGGCTCAGGGTCTCGTGCACGAGGGCGATCGACCCGACGCGGCGCACCGCATCGTCGAGCGCCTCGCGCGCTTCGGGCACGTCGAGCCGGCGACCCTGCAGCCGGAGCAGGGCGGCGACCGTCTGCAGGTTGTTCTTGACCCGGTGGTGGATCTCCCGGATCGTCGCCTCCTTCGAGACGAGCTCACGTTCGCGCAGCCGGAGCTCCGTGACGTCGCGCAGCAGCACGATCGAGCCGGCCGGGCGCTTCTCGTGTACGAGCGGGATGACCCGCAGCAGCAACGATGCCGCGGCGTTCTCGACCTCCGACTCGCCCTGCGCGCCCACGGCGAGCAGCCCACGCGCACCCCGGTCGGTCGGCCGGTCGCCCACCAGGCCGGCCGTGACAGCGGAGAGGTCGGCGCCGACGAGGTCGCCGACCAGCCCCAGGTGCCGGTAGGCCGACAACGCGTTGGGGCTGGCGTACGACACGAGCCCCTCGGCGTCGGTGCGCACGAATCCGTCACCCACGCGCAGCGAGTCGGCGAGGTCGGACCGGGTGCCCGGCGGCGGGAAGTCCCCGCGGTGGATCATGGCGACGAGGTCGGCCGCCGCCTCGCGATAGGTCGCCTCGAGGGCGCTGGACGTGCGTGGCCCGACGGCGTCCGAGCGGAGCGCGACGACACCGACGGCCCGTCCGTCCGGACCGACCGGCACGAGCTGCTCGCGCACCGTGTCCGAGTCAGGGCCGACGTCGTCCCGCACGGCGCCATCGGCGAACGTCTCCTGGAGGTCCGGCGCGCTCTTGGCCGGCACGAAAGTGCCGACGACGTCCTCCAGCATCGTCGTGGGGCCGGTGGTCGGCCGGATCTGCGCGGCGGCCCACATCCCCTTCGACTCCGCGTCGGGCAGCCACAGCACCAGGTCGGAGAACGCGAGGTCGGCGATGATCTGCCAGTCGGTGACCAGCGCATGCAGCCACGCGACGTCGCCGTGCGACAACGTCGTCTGGAATCGCGCGATGTCCTCCAGCGTGGGCACGGAACGAGAGTAGTGCGGGGATGAGGGCGCAACCGACGTCTGGCACAGTGGATCAGGTGTCCGAGGCTTACTGGCAGGCCGTGATGCAGTCCGGCCGCGAGGTGCCGGTCGACCGCTCCCTCGACGAGCTCACGGTCGAGCTCGTCGAGATGCTGGGTCACCAGAACCCGCGGCTGCGCGAGGACCTCGCCTACCCGTTGCTGACCACCTGGGTCACCCAGGGCGTGTACGACGACCTGCTCTCCGGCCTGGGTGACGGGATCATCCCGGGGCTCCGCTTCGGGCTCGGGCACGACGGCGACGTGTCGGTCATCCGGCGCAGCTACAGCGCACTGATGCTGGCCGAGATCATCGGCCGCGACAACAACGCCAACCTGATGTCCGCGACGACGGTGCTCGACTGGGGAGACCGCGCCACGAGCTGGTACGTGCGTGAGCAGGACCATCGCGGCTGGCTTCCCGAGCAGGGCTGGGCCCACGCCATCGCCCACGGGGCCGACCTTCTCGCGGCCCTGGCTCGCTCGCGACACTTCGGGCGACTCGAGCTCACGGTGCTGCTCGACGTCATCGCCGACCGCGTGCTCACCCCCACGGCGTACATCTGGCGCCACGGCGAGGACGACCGGCTGGCCTACGCGGTCATGACCCTCCTGCACCGCAACGCCCTCGACCCGAAGATCGTCGAGCCCTGGCTGAACCGCCTCGGCGAGGGCATCCAGCCGCCACGCACCCGCGGGCACATCGAGTCCGAGTGGCCGTCGCCGGCGGCCGGCAACACCTCCGCCTTCCTGCGGGCGCTGCACCTGCAGCTCGCCCTGGGCGTCCAGGGCAGGGCCGACCTGCGCAGCGACGCCGAGCTGTTCGCCGAGCAGCCCGCGCACCGCGCCGACCTGTTGCTCGCGGTGCTCGACCAGATCCGTGCCGAGAGCCCGTGGCTGTACCGGCCGACCACTCGGGCCCAGCCCATCGAGTGAGCGTCGGTAGGGTGCCGACATGACCGAGCAGAGCACCACGGACGACACGGCCACCGAGTCCTCGGAAGCGCAGGGCGATGAGGCGGAGGCCTCCCACGGAGGAGTCCACGCCTTCGACGTGGCCCGGGCGCACGGCGTCTCGACGTTGTTCACGCTCTCCGGCGCACACGTGTTCCCGATCTACGACGCAGCGGTGAAGGCCGACCCGCCGATGCCGATCGTCGACGTGCGGCACGAACCCACCGCGGTGTTCGCCGCCGAGGCCGTCGGCAAGCTGACCCGGTCCCCCGGGCTCGCGGTGCTGACCGCCGGTCCCGGAGTCACCAACGGCGTCAGCCCGGTCGCCCAGGCGAGCTTCTCCGGATCGCCGCTCGTGGTCATCGGCGGGCGCGCACCCGCCGGGCGCTGGGGCAGCGGCACGCTGCAGGAGCTCGACCATCCGCCGATCTTCGAGACGATCACCAAGTCGGCGACCACCGCCCACACCGTCCAGGACATCGCGCCCACCGTGGACGAGGCGTTCAGCCTGGCGGGGTCGTCGCACCGCGGACCCACGTTCGTCGACATCCCGTTGGACGAGTTCTTCAACAGCGCTCCGCTCGGCGCGCCGTCCACCGGCAACACCACCGCACGGATCGAGCCGGATCCCGACGACCTCGGACGCATCGCCGAGCTCCTCGCTGCGTCGAAGCGCCCGGTGCTCATCCTCGGCACCGACGTGTGGGCCGACGGTGCCGAGGATGCCGCGCTCCGCTTCGTGCAGGAGACGGGCATCGCCGTCATCGCCAACGGCATGGGCCGCGGCATCGTGCCGGGTGGTCACCCTCAGCTGGTCACCAAGGCACGCTCGCACGCCCTGGGGCAGTGTGACCTCGCGATCGTCGTGGGGACGCCCCTCGACTTCAGGCTCGGCTTCGGCGTGTTCGGTGGCAAGGAGGATGCGCCCGTCGCCCAGACCGTGCACCTGGCCGACTCCCCCGGCCAGGTCTCGACGCACGCCGAGCTGGCCGGATCGGCCGCCGGCGACCTCAGCGCCTGCTTCGACGGCATCCTGACCGCGCTTCAGGGTCGCAGCGGCACACGACCGGACTGGCGCGACTGGCTGTCCGACCTGCAGGCCGGTGTCGCCGCGGCGATCGACCGTGACGCGGAGCTCCTCCAGGCCGAGGCCGATCCTGTGCATCCCGCGCGCATCTACGGCGAGCTGCTGCCCCGTCTGGCCGACGACGCGATCGTCATCGGCGACGGTGGTGACTTCGTGTCGTTCGCGGGCAAGTTCGTCGAGCCGCAGCGCCCGGGCGGCTGGCTCGACCCCGGTCCGTACGGATGCCTCGGTGCCGGCATGGGCGCGGCGATCGCCGCCCGCATCACGCGGCCGTCGAGCCAGGTCGTCCTGCTCTACGGCGACGGCGCCGCCGGCATGTCGCTGATCGACGCCGACACCCTCGTGCGTCACCACCTGCCCATCGTCATGGTCGTGGGCAACAACTCGGCCTGGGGCCTGGAGAAGGGGCCCATGCAGTTCCTCTACGGCTACGACGTGGCCGCGGACCTCGCCCCGAACACCCGCTACGACCAGGTGGTCACGGCGCTCGGCGGCGGTGGCGAGATGGTGACCGATCCGCGCGAGATCGGTCCCGCCCTCGACCGCGCGTTCGCGTCCGGCGTCCCCTACCTCGTCAACGTCATCACGGACGTCACGGCGATGTATCCCCGCGCCACGACCGGTGTCTGACTTCCTGCTGCGGCCGGCACGCCCCGACGAGGTCGACGCGGCCGGGGCCGTGACGGTGGCCGGTTACGACGCCGACGCCTATCTCACGCTGCCGGACGGGTCCTTCGACCACGAGTACGGCGGCTGGCTCGCCGACGGCGCCACGCGGGCTCGGGACGCCGTGCTCATGGTCGCCGTTGACGGTGACGGCCTGCTCGGCACCGTCACGTGGTGCCCACCCGGCTCGTCGATCAGGGAGCTCGCGACCGAGGACGACCAGGGCGAGTTCCGCACGCTCAGCGTGGCTCCCGAGGCTCGCGGGCGGGGCGTCGGTGCGGCTCTGGTCGACTGGTGCGTCGCCGAGGGCCGCTCGACCGGCCTCAGAGAGATCCTGCTCTGTTCGCTGCCCGAGATGAAGCCGGCCCATCGTCTCTATGCCTCCCGGGGTTTCGTGCGCCGGACCGACCTCGACTGGTTCCCGTTCCCCAACGTCATCCTCTGGGGTTTCTCCCTCGCACTCTGACGAGTTACTGGCAGAGTTGTCGCATGAGCTTTCAGCCCTCGACGCACGCCGTGACGCACACCGTCACCGACGGCGACACCGCCGCCGCACTGGGCAGCGGTGACATCGCGGTCCTCGCCACGCCACGGCTGCTCGCCTGGTTCGAGGAGGCGACCCTGGGCGCCGTGGTCCTCGATGACGCCAGCACCAGCGTGGGCACCCGCATCGAGCTCGAGCACCTCGCCGCGAGCGCGGTCGGGTCGGAGGTCACCACCACCGCGACCGTCGTGCACCGCGACGGCCGCCTGATCCGGTTCCAGGTCGTGGCTCACGACGACCAAGGCAAGCTGCTCGCGTCAGGCGAGGTGCAACGCGTCGTCGTCGAGCGAGACCGGTTCCTCTCGCGGCTCGATCGACCCCTTGTGGGAGACTGACACCTCACCACCAGCGTCCCTGAAGGGGAGGAACCATGGGAAAGACCGGCCGCAAGCGCCGCGCGCGTCGCAAGAAGAACGCGAACCACGGCAAGCGCCCCAACGCGTGAAGAAACCCCCGTCGATCGACGGGGGTTCTTTTTCTCGGTCTAGATGCCGCGGTTCTCGGTGATCTGCACCTGCACCGTGCGGATCGAGTACAGGACCCGTTCCCTCAGCGGCTCCGGCGCCTTCTCGGCGCACGAGCGGGAGACGAGGGCCTTGACCACGCGCTCGAGGTCGTAGGCCGTGAGGCACGACGAGCAGCTGTCGATGTGGGCCTGGATCTCGTCGATGCTGGCGTGGTCGATCTCCTCGTCGAGGAAGAGATAGAGGTTCTCGAGCGCCGTCTCGCAGTTGTCGCAGCTCACGACTGATCACCCACTCGGGTGGCCGCTGCCATGCCGCGGTCGCGCGCGTAGTCGGAGAGCAGCTCGCGCAGCATGCGACGGCCGCGGTGGAGGCGAGACATCACGGTACCGATGGGCGTGTCCATGATCTCCGCGATCTCCTTGTACGGGAAACCTTCGACGTCGGCGAGGTAGACGGCGTAGCGGAAGTCTTCGGGGAGCTTCTGCAGGGCGTCCTTCACGTCGCTGTCGGGAAGATGCTCGAGCGCTTCCATCTCGGCGGACTTGAGCCCGGAGGACGAGTGCGTCTCGGCGGCCGCGATCTGCCAGTCCTCGATCTCGTCGGTGATCTGCTGCGGCTGGCGCTGCTTCTTGCGGTACGAGTTGATGTAGGTGTTGGTGAGGATGCGGTAGAGCCAGGCCTTGAGGTTGGTGCCCGGCGTGAACTGGTGGAACGCGCTGAACGCCTTGGCGTAGGTCTCCTGCACGAGGTCCTCGGCGTCGTGCGGGCTGCGCGTCATGCGCAAGCCGGCCGAGTAGAGCTGGTCGAGGAAGGGCAGGGCATCGGCCTCGAACCGGGCCTGCCGCTGTTCCGGCGTCTCGGTGTCGAGGTCGATCTCGAGTTCTGGGGTGTCGCTCATCGTCGCCCAGCCTACTCGTGAACGGTGACGGTCGCCGACACGCAGCGGTGTGATGGACCCCTCACGGGATCGTTCAGCGCAGGACTGCATGGCACCTCCTCCACTGGCAAGAACGTCCAGCGAAGGTGCGGTTATTCCGGCGGGAGCGGCACGACGAGCTCGGGCCCGTTGTTGCGGACGTTGTTGACCGCGGTGGACACGGGCCACGCGTCGAGACGACCGGGCACGGCCGGCACGAGCAGCCCGAGCAGCTCGTCGGTCGGCCGTGGCGTGGGGTCGAGCCACGCCTCGACGGCATCCGGCGCGATCATCATGGGCGTGCGGTCGTGCAGGTGACCGAGGTCGTCGGGCGCCGACGTGGTGAGGATCGTGTAGGTGATGAGCCATTCCTCGTCGTCATCGTCGTAGTCGCTGCGCCAGAACTCGTAGAGGCCGGCCATCGCCAGCACCGAGCCGTCCTTGGGCGTGATGTAGAACGGCTGCTTGGGTGCCTTCTTGCTCGTCAGTTCGGGGTCGCCCTCGGTCTTGTACCACTCGTAGTAGCCGTCGGCCGGCACGATGGCGCGACGCTTGCCGAAGGCCTTCTTGAACGCCGGCTTGTCGGCCACGGTCTCGCTGCGGGCGTTGATCATGCGGTTGCCGATGGCCGGGTCCTTCGCCCAGCTCGGCACGAGTCCCCACTTGGCGGTGAGCAGCTCTCGCGCAGGCGGTCCCTCAGGAGCTTCGCGGGCGATGACCAAGGGTGCGAGCTTGGTGGGCGCGAGGTTGTAGTCGGGCTCGAGCTCGACGAAGGAGTCGGCCATCCGGGCGCCGAACGCGTCGTTGAGCGAGGCGGACGTCTGGGTGGTGGCGTAGCGGCCGCACATGCGTCCAGCGTGCCACAGGGCTCTGCCGATCTTGCCGCCAGAACCCGGCACCCCTACCTGGCCCCCCTCGTGTGGTGAAGGGCCGTCACCCGTGCACAGAATGGGGCATGACCCTTCTCCGTGCCGTGGCGCGCCCCCTGCTGGCTTCGATGTTCTTCTACGGAGGGGTGAACTCCCTCCGCAACGCCAAGACCATGGCTCCGAAGGCCCAGCCGGTCGCGGACTTCATCCATCGGACCGCCCCCGACGTCGACGTCTCGGCCGTCAACCTGGTGCGCGCCAACGGCGCCCTCCACGTCGCCGCGGCCACGGCCGTGGCCACGGGTCACGTCCCGCGCATCTCCTCGTTCATCCTGGCCGGGTCGCTGGTGCCGACAACCGCAGCGGGCCACCGGTTCTGGAACGAGTCCGACCCGGCCGCCCGCAAGAACCAGCTCATCCACTTCCTCAAGAACCTGTCGATGATGGGCGGCCTGCTGATGGCCACGCTCGACCCTGACCCGCACAAGAAGTTCATCGGGCGCCGGGCCAAGGACAAGGTCGTCGAGGCCAAGGACAAGGTCGCGGAGGGCATCGACCAGCTCCGCAGCTGACCGTTTTCCCGCCTTCGCGCCGATAGAGTGGGCGCGATGAGTGTCCCCTGGACTGCGCCGCACCGTGCGACGCCTCTTGACGCGCAGGTGCTGGTGCCGGGCTCGAAGTCCCTCACCAACCGGCTGCTCGTCCTGGCGGCGCTCGGCGACGGACCGTCGGTGCTGACGCGCCCGCTGGCCTCGCGAGACACCCACCTCATGGCCGACGCGCTGGGCTCGCTCGGTGCCCATGTCGAACGAGATGACCACACCTGGACCATCACCCCGGCACCCACTGGACCGACGGGCGACATCGCCGTCGACTGCGGGCTCGCCGGCACCGTCATGCGCTTCGTGCCTCCCGTCGCGGCGCTGGGCAACGCGTCGGTCAGGTTCGACGGCGACGAGCGGGCCCGGGTTCGGCCGATGTCGACCATGATCACCGCGCTGCGCGCGCTGGGTGTCGACGTCGACGACGACGGCCGGGCGTCACTGCCATTCACGGTCCACGGCACAGGCCGCATCGAGGGTGGCTCGCTCGAGATCGACGCGTCGGCGTCCAGCCAGTTCGTCTCCGCCCTCCTGCTGACCGCCGCTCGCTTCGAGCACGGGCTCGACCTGCGGCACACCGGGACAGCCCTGCCGTCGCAGCCGCACATCGAGATGACCGTCGCCGAGCTGCGCCGGCGCGGTGTCGACGTCGAGGCCGGCTCAGACCGCTGGACCGTCGGGGCCGGCCCGATCACGGCCCTCGACGCCGAGGTCGAGCCCGACCTGTCCAACGCCGGCCCGTTCGTGGCCGCGGCCCTGGTCACGGGCGGGTCGATGCGCGTCCTCGGCTGGCCCGGGGCGACCACGCAGGCCGGAGACGCATGGCGCGACATCGCCAAGGCCTTCGGTGGTCAGGTCGACCGGGACGGCCACGACATGGTGTTCAGCGGCGCCGGCAGCACCGTGCACGGCGTCGAGCTCGACCTGCACGACGTCGGCGAGCTCACCCCCGTCGTCGCGGTCGTGGCGGCCCTGGCCGATGGCGAGTCCCGCCTGACGGGCGTGGCCCACCTGCGCGGCCACGAGACCGATCGGCTCGCCGCACTCGCTGCGGAGATCAACCGGCTCGGCGGCGACGTCGAGGAGCTCGACGACGGCCTGCTGATCCGGCCTCGGCCGCTCCACCACGGCGTCTTCAGCACCTACGACGACCACCGCATGGCCCAGGCCGCCGTCGTGCTCGGCCTGCGCGTGCCCGGCCTGACCATCGAGAACATCGGTACGACCGCGAAGACGTACCCGGACTTCGCGACGGTGTGGGAGCGGATCGTCGCGTGAGGGACGAGGACGACGAGCACGCCGCCTTCGAGCGACCGAAGCGCCGCACGAGGCCGCGCACCAAGGACCGCCCGAACTACGACGACGCCGAGGTGGGCCGCGTCATCACCGTCGACCGAGGGCGCTACACCGTGGTGGTCGGCGGCGACCAGCGCGTCGTCACCGCCATGAAGTCACGTCCGCTCGGCCGCCAGGGTGTGGTGGTCGGCGACGAGGTCAAGATCGTGGGCGACACCAGCGGCGACGAGGGCTCCCTGGCCCGCATCGTCGAGGTGGAGCCGCGACGCACCGTCCTGCGGCGGACGGCCGATGACGACGACCCCATCGAGCGGGTCGTCGTCGCCAATGCCGACCAGCTCGTCGTCGTCGCCGCGCTCGCCGATCCCCCGATGCGGCTCGCACTGGTCGACCGCTGCCTGGTGGCGGCCTTCGACGCCGGCATGGAGCCGGTCGTGTGCCTCACCAAGTCCGACCTCGCCCCGGCCGACGAGGTCGTCGCCCTGCTCGAGCCGCTCGACGTGCGCACGGTCGTCACCCGCCGCGACGGCGACCTCGACGAGCTGCGGGCGCTCCTGCACGATCGCACCAGCGTGCTCGTGGGCCACAGCGGCGTGGGCAAGTCGACGCTGGTGAACCTCCTCGTGCCGGACGCCGACCGCACCACGAGCCACGTGAACGCGATCACCGGTCGTGGCCGGCAGACGTCGACCTCGACCATGGTCCTCGAGCTCCCCGGCGGCGGCTGGATCATCGACACACCGGGCTTCCGGTCGTTCGGGCTCGCCCACGTCGAGGTGCAGCACGTCATCACGGCGTTCCCGGACCTCGACGAGGTCAGCGCCGACTGCCCGCGGGGCTGCACCCACGCCGCGTCCGAGCCCGAGTGTGCGCTCGACGTCGCCGTGGCCAACGGGCGTCTGCGGCCGGACCGGGTCGCGTCGTTCCGCCGGATCCTCGCGAGCCGCGACGCCTCCGACTAGACCGGCACGGCTACTTGCCGGAGTAGTCGACCGATCCGTCGGGGTTCCAGACCGCCTTCGAACCGGCCTCGCCGACCTGGACGACCATCACGATGATGACCACAGCCATGGCGGCGACGACGAACGCGACGACACCGGAGGCCATCGGGTTGTTGAGACGCGGAAGCAGGAGCGCGGCGATGACGCAGACGAGGAAGAACACGAGCAGCCACATCCAGAGCCGGTCGGCCAGCTCCTGGTGGTGCTCGATCGCCTTCCCGACGACGTTGCCCTTGGTCTGCTCCTCGAGGTTCTCCTTGAGCACCTTGCCGCTGGAGCGGGCGACGAACGCCAGGACCACGGAGAGACCGACGACGACCACCAGCGGCCACCTCAGGACCATGCGCCACGCGGGTCGCAAGAGGGCGACCCCGAGCAGGGCCGCGATGGGGATCAGGATGACGGCGGCGTGCACGACCAGGGCGTGAATCGGGAGGTCACGGAACGAGCCGAACACTGAGTCGATGGCGATACCAGACACTGTGGCCTCCGGCGAGGGAATGACGGGTCGGGGTCGATTTTCACCGTACCCTAAGCCGCATGGCCCACTCGTGGAACGACGACGTCCGGCTGGCGCACGTCCTGGCCGACAACGCCGACAACCTCTCGATGGACCGCTTCGGCGCGATCGACCTCCAGGTGTCGACCAAGCCCGACATGACCTACGTGACCGAGTCGGACGAAGCGGTCGAGGACGCCATCCGCAAGCAGCTCAAGACCACACGCACGCGTGACGTCGTCCTGGGTGAGGAGCACGGCGAGGTCGAGGGGTCGACCGGGTCGCACGAACGACGCTGGATCATCGATCCGATCGACGGCACGGCCAACTTCGTGCGCGGCGTCCCCGTCTGGGCCACGCTGATCGCGCTCGAGGAAGCCGGTGAGATCGTCGCCGGATGCATCTCCGCGCCCGCGCTGGGCCGCCGCTGGTGGGCGTCCAAGGACGGTGGCGCCTTCACGGGCAAGTCGTTCATGCACCCGCGCGAGATCAAGGTGTCGCAGGTGTCGGAGCTCGACGCCGCCTACCTGTCCTACAGCTCGGCCTCCAGCTGGGAGCGCATCGACAAGGCCGAGGCGTTCGCGGCCCTGATCAGGCGCTGCTGGCGCACGCGAGCCTTCGGCGACTTCTGGTCGTACATGCTGCTCGCCGAGGGCGCCGTCGACATCGTGGCCGAGCCGGAGCTGAAGCTCTGGGACATGGCCGCCCTCGACATCATCGTGCGCGAGGCCGGCGGCACGTTCACCAGCCTGGCCGGACAGCCCGGCCCGTGGGGCCCGAACGCTCTGGCCACGAACACCCGCCTGCACGACGCTGCGATGGCCTACCTCGGCCACTTCCCCGACGAGGGCCCGCCCGACGCCTCCTGGACGGACGAGCCGGAGGAGTCGTCGGCCGACTCGGAGGCCGGTCCGGACGACAACGTCCGCACGCTCGACTTCTCCCGGTCGTGGGGCGAGCCGGACGCTCCCTGACTTCATCGCGGCCCGCGATGACGCAGCACCCGAGCAGCGTTACGCTGCCCACATGCGCGTGAGTGATGTGTTGTCCTCGAAGGGCTCGGCCACGATCTACACGATCCGGCCCGAGGCCACCTTGTCCGACCTGCTCGACGCCCTGGCCGAGCACAACGTCGGGGCACTCGTGGTGAGCACCGACGGCACCACGATGCTCGGGATCGTGTCCGAGCGCGACGTCGTGCGCAAGATCCGCGACTTCGACGAGCCGACGAACGTCACCGTCGAGGAGATCATGACCGCGGACGTGCGCGTCTGCACGCCGGATGACTCGTTCGCCACCCTCATGACGATCATGACCGAGCACCGGGTGCGACACGTGCCGGTGCTCGACGGCGAGGAGCTGGTCGGCGTGCTGAGCATCGGTGACGCCGTGAAGCAGCGGATGGACCAGCTCGAGTTCGAGCGCGACCAGCTCAACAACTACGTCTCGGGCGGAGGCTGACCGCGACAACCCTGTGTTGACATTCGATACATTTACGATATATCGTTTATGTATCGAATGAATCGCGCCCGCGATCGCCACGCGACGCCGGCGCCCACACAGACAAGGAACACCTCATGCGAAACAACGACATGAATCGCGATCGGCCCGAAGAGCGCCGACGCGGAAGACGAGAAGACACCCGTGAGTTCGGCTGGGACGTCGGTCCCGGGTACGGCCACGGCTACCCCGGTCGCCGTCGCGGCCGCCGCCGCGGCGGTCGTGGAGGAGATGTGCGAGCGGCCGCCCTGCTGCTGCTCGCCGATCACCCGGCCCACGGCTACCAGCTGATCCAGGAGATCGCCGAACGCAGCGAAGGAGCCTGGACGCCCAGCCCCGGGTCCATCTACCCCGTGCTCCAGCAGCTCGAGGACGAGGGACTCATCGGGTTCGAGCGGGTCGACGGCCGCAACACGGCCACCTTGACGGACGACGGAAACGCTTACGTCGAGGAGCACCGCGAGGAGCTCGGCACACCGTGGGAAGACTCGTCCCGTGGGGCGACCGGAACGGTTGCCCGCGAGATGGGCGAGTCGCTCAAGGGCTTCATGATGGCTTGGCGCCAGGTGATGCAGTCCGGCACCCCGGAGCAGCACGCCAAGGCGAACGCTGCCGTCGACGACGCCCGCAAGGCGATGTACCGCATCCTGGCGGACGATGACGCATAGCGGTCGCAAGACCCTTCCCGAGAGCGAGATGACCTGGCGGTTCTCTCGCTCTTCGGGTGCTGGGGGCCAGCACGTCAACACCACGGACACCCGCGTGGAGCTGACCTGGTCACTGGCAGACACCACCGCGCTCACCGCCGACCAGAAGGCGCTCGCGGCCAAGCGGCTGCGTTCGCGCATGGTCGGCGACACGATCACGGTGGTGTCATCGCGCTACCGCTCGCAGCACCGCAACCGTGAAGCCGCCCGCGTCCGCCTCGAGGAGCTCGTGGGCCAGGCGGTGGTACCGCCCAAGCCGCGCCGCGCGACCCGTCCCACACGGGGATCAGTCGAGCGCCGGCTGGGCGCGAAGAAGCGACGCGGCGACATCAAGAAGTCGCGTCGCGGGCAGTGGGACTGAGCTAGGCGGGCTCGGCCGGCTTCGTCGGAGCACCGATGTCGTCGGCCGGATCGGATCCGTCGTCGGCATCGTCCGAGTCATCCGAGTCGTCCGAGTCGTCCGAGTCGTCCGAGTCGTCCGAGTCATCGGAGTCGTCGGAGTCGTCACCGGCGTCGTCGTCGTCCGAGTCATCGTCGTCGGCACCGACTTCGGCATCGCCTGAGTCGTCGCCGTCGGAGTCATCGTCGTCATCGGAGTCGTCGTCCGAGTCATCGTCGTCGGCATCGCCTGAGTCGTCGCCATCGGAGTCATCGTCGTCATCGGAGTCGTCAGAAGTGTCTGAGCCCGACTCCTCACCGTGGGTCTCGGCCATCTCGTCGGAGTCGTCATCGGACTCGTCGTCCGGATCGGCACCCTCGACGCCCTCGGTGCCCTCGGGCTGGTCGGCCGTGGGGTTCTTGGGGACGTCGGTGCTCTCCGACCTCTGCGGATCCTCAGGAACGTCCGGCCCGGATGAGTCGTCGGGAACGCCGGCGTCGTCGGCGTCGACTTCCTGTCCGGCCTGGGCTTCGGTGTCCTGTGCTGTCTCCGTCATGCTGACCTCCGGTGATGGGGCGCCGGCGTGCGCCCACGTCGCCATCGTCCGATGGATCGGAGGGGTGCGCGAGTCGAGCGGATCAGCGTGGGGGCATGCGGATGCCGCCGTCGAGACGAATGGTCTCGCCGTTGAGCATCGGGTTGTCGACGACGTGTGCGGCCAGCTTCGCGAACTCCGTGGGATCGCCGAGCCGGCTCGGGTGCGGCACCTGGCTGCCGAGGGACTCGCGGGCCGCCTCGGGAAGAGACCCGAGCAGCGGGGTGTGGAACAACCCCGGCGCGATGGTGACGACGCGGATGGCGAGCGATGCCAGGTCGCGAGCGATCGGCAGCGTCATGCCGACGATGCCGCCCTTGGACGCGGAGTAGGCGGCCTGACCGATCTGGCCGTCGTACGCCGCGATCGACGCGGTGTTGACGATGACGCCCCGTTCCTCACCGACCAGGTCGAGCCCGCTCATGCGCTCGGCCGCCAGCCGGATGACGTTGAAGGTGCCGATCAGGTTGATCTCGATGATTCGCTGGAAGTCGTCGAGGGGGAACGCCCCCTGCTTGCCGACGGTCTTGATCGCGTTCCCCGTGCCCGCGCAGTTGACCGCGACCCGCAGGTCGCCGAGCTCGGCGGCCACGTCGAGTGCGGTCGTGACGGCATCGGCGTCGCGCACGTCGCCCTCGGTGAAGCGCACGGCGTCGCCGAGCTCCTTGGCGACCTCCTCGCCGGGCGAGCCCGGCAGGTCGATGATGACGACCTTGGCGCCGGCGCCGACGAAGGTCTCGACGGTGGCACGGCCGAGGCCGGAGGCGCCTCCGGTGACGAGGGCGACGTGGTTGCTGATGTCCATGCTCAGTAATCTAGCGAGCGAGCCGACGGCGACCAGGAGTGGATCGACATGACCAGCACCACGGGAACCCGCGCCGGCGAGCAGGTCCGCGTGACCCTCGACGACGGCGCGCTTCGCATCGAGATCAACCGCCCCGATTCCCTCAACGCGGTCACGGCCGCCGTGCTCGAGGACATGGCCGACGCCGTCGTCGACGCCGGCTCCCAGACCGACGTCCACGTGATCGTCCTGTCCGGGGCCGGCCGTGGCTTCAGCGCAGGCGCCGACATCGGCGGTGCCGGCGAGCTCGACGACGAGGGCGGCCCCGCTGGGACACTCGACGGAGCCAACCGGCTCGTCGCCGCCATCCGCGACGTGCCACGCCCCGTGGTGAGCATCGTCCAGGGCCCGTGCGCGGGAGTGGGCGTGTCGATCGCCCTTTCGGCGGACCTCGTCCTGGCGAGCTCGAAGGCGTTCTTCATGCTGGCCTTCACCAAGATCGGCCTCATGCCCGACGGCGGCGCCACGGCGCTGGTCGCGGCCTCGGCCGGCCGGGCGAAGGCCATGCGGATGGCCCTGCTCGCCGAGCGGCTCACCGCCACCGAGGCCGAGTCGGCCGGGCTCGTCTCGCACGTGTTCGACACCGAGACCTTCGACGACGACGTCGAGGCCGTGATCTCGCAGCTTCGGGCCGGACCCATGGTCGGCTACGCCCGCACCAAGCACGCCATCAACGAGGCGACGCTCGGATCACTCGACGCCGCGTTCGCCCTCGAGCGCGAAGGCCAGCTCGGCCTGCTCGCTGCAGCGGACTTCGCCGAGGGCGCGATCGCCTTCAACGAGAAGCGCACTCCCACCTTCCACGACACGGTCTGAGAGGCCGCTGCCATGGCGACCCATCCCGCCACCGACCTCTGGGAGGTCCAGGGCAAGCGCATCGACCTGCCGGTCACGGTCGAGGACGCGCGGTTCGCCGGTGCCCTGTGGCGGGCCCCGCGCTCAGCCGTCGACAGCCAGCTCGAGCCGTACGGCCTGAGGTCGGCCGGGTTCCGTGGCACTGGCCTCGCCATGCTCGTCTGCGTCGTGTACCCGGAGGAGTTCGTCCTCGGCGGCTACGACGAGGTCGGCATCGGCGTGCTCGCGTCAGGCCCGGGCGGACCCGGACTGTTCGTGCTCGAGCTGCCCGTCACCGGAGCCTTCACCCGCGAGGCCGGCCGGGAGATCTGGGGGCTGCCCAAGTGGATGATGGCGTCGACGGCCGACATCGGCGGCTCCCGTTCCACCATGGTGATGAGCGACGGCGACGTCCCCGTGATGGACGCGACGATCCGCACCGGGGCCCTGTCGCTGCCGGTTCCGCTGCCGTCGAGGGGCAGCACCTGGGCCCGGGCCGCGGACGGTCCGCACGAGGGTCGACTGCTGCGCGGCAAGACGTCGATGCGGTTCCGCGGGCTGCGCGTCGGCCGCGGACGCGGAACCACGATCACGTGGGGCGAGCACCGGATGGCCGATCGGGCCCGTGCACTGGGGATGGACGGCCGGCCGTTCGCGACGTTCTCCGCCGAGCGACTCACCGCCAGCTTCGGCGAGTCACGCGTCGTCGACGGTTGAGCCACCCAGGCGGTGGCCGGTCGCGATGAGCTCCTTGCGCAGCTTCACGAACAGTCGTGGCTTGCCGAGAATGGCGGCCGCCACGAGGTCGTCGCCGTGGTGCCAGCCGTAGGCCGACTTCGGGTCGACGTCCTCGATCTCGAGCCAGCCCTCGCGGTCGGCCAGCTCGGGCCATCCGAGGAGCTGGACCTTGAGGCCGGGCTGGTCCGTCCAGAAGTAGGGCGGCGACTCCAGGAAGCGCGTGGCTTCCAGCCCGACGATCGCGTGGGCAGCGATGGCCGCCTGGTCGCTCGCCGATGACCAGTGCTCGCGCCGCACGTGCCGCCCGGACCTCGGGTCGTGCCAGGCCGACACGTCGCCGACCGCGAACAGACCGGGATGCCCCTCGACGCGACCGTGGTCGTCGCAGCGGATCCCGTCAGGACCGGCCAGGTCTCCGAGCGCCTCGGAGTTGATCCGGGCGCCGAACCCGGCGACGACGAGGTCGGCGGAGAGCACGCGACCGTCGGCGAGCTCGACCTCCGCTCCGTCGTCGTGGGCGTCGACCGCGGAGACCGGGGTTCCGGTGAGCACGTGGACGCCGATGTCGTGGTGCAGCCCCTGCACCACGCCGCCCACCTCGGAGCCCAGCGGACCGAGCAGGCTGGGCATCGCCTCGACGATCGTCACGTCGGTGCCGTGGGCGCGGGCCGCCGCAGCCACCTCGGCGCCGATGAACCCGCCGCCGAGCACCAGGACCGAGCCGGCACGATCGAGGTCGCCGGCCAGGCCGACGGAGTCGCCGAGCCCGCGCAGCGTGCGTACCGCAGGCTGGTCGGCGACGATCGGCGGCACTGCGGCACGAGCGCCGGTGGCGATCACCACGACGTCGGCCATGAGCCGTTCTCCGTCCGACGTCTCGACCCCGTCCGCGGTGACCGACGTCGCGCTCACCCCACGGCGCAGGTCGATGCCGAGCGAGCCGATCTCCTCGTCGTCGGTGAGGCGCACCGAGTCAGGCTCGCGCTCGCCGGTCAGGACCTGCTTGGACAGCGGCGGCCGGTCGTACGGGATCTCGTCCTCGTCACCGATGACGGTGATGGGGCCGTCGAAGCCGGCCTTGCGGGTCTCCTTCGCGGTGCGCCAGCCGGCCACACCGGCTCCGACGACCAGCATCGACCGTGGATCGGCCTGGCTCATGCACGCTCCTTGGAGGGGGTCCGACAAGGCTAGCGTCGCCCTTTCGGAACATCGGATGTGACCTCAGCCGTTCTCCCCGCTACCGTGGATGGCGTTGTCGACTCCAACGTCCGCGTCCAGGGGAGTTTCACCGTGCCGCCCACCAAGCTGTACAAGTTCGCTGCCGCCGCGGTGATGACGACGGTCGCGGCCGCGACCGTGATCACGTTCACCACGTCCGAGCAGGCCGGCTCGTCGACCGTCGCCGCCGTTCTCCCCCACATCCCGGGCTCCGACCCGGCCCCGACGGTCGATGCCAACGGCGCGACGACGGATCCCACGCCCGTCCCCGACGTGAACGAGCCGAAGGTCGAGGCGGCTCCGCCGTCGAGCCCTTCCCCGTCCACGTCGAGCCGGTCGTCCACTCGCTCGTCCACCAAGTCGACGACGAAGTCCGGACCCAAGGCTCAGCAGCCCACGCCGTCGCCGTCGGCCCCCGACTCCCACCCGCTCCGCGACCTGATCCACGGCCTGCTCGGCTGACGTCAGCGCGGTACCGCGAGGGTCGTCGGCTCCAGGCGGCCGCGCAGCAGCAAGGGCTCGAGCAGCTTCCAGCGGTCGCGCTCGCCCGACTCGGCGCTGTCGACGATCCGCTGCGACGCCACCACGCGCCCGGGATGTTCCTTCGCCTGTTCGGTGAGCCGTGCCGCTTCGTTCACCGGATCGCCGATCACGGTGTACTCGAGCCGCTGCGTGGCGCCGATGTTGCCGGCGATCACCAGTCCTTGTGAGACGCCGATCCCGGCGTCGAGGTCCGGCACCTCGGCCTTGAGCCGTTCGGCCATCTCCCGCGCCGCGCCGAGCGCGTTCGCGGCCGGATCGGCCAGCTCGAGGGGCGCACCGAAGATGCACAGCGCGGCATCGCCCTCGAACTTGTTCACCAGGCCGCCATGGGACGCGACCACGTCGACGACGACCTCGAAGAACCGGTTGAGTGCGGTCACGACCTCCGCCGGCGAGCGCGTCGCCGCGAACGTCGTGCTGCCGATGACGTCGACGAACAGTGCGGCGGCCTCGCGCTCCTCTCCGCCGAGGGCGACGCCGTCCTTGAGCGCCAGACGGGCGACGTCCTCGCCGACGTGACGTCCGAACAGGTCGCGCAGCTGCTCACGCTCGCGCATCGCCCCGACCATCCGGTTGAGACCGGCTTGCATCTGGCCGATCTCGCCGTTGTCGTCGACCGGCACGCGGACGTGCAGGTCGCCCTTCTCGATCTCGGCCAGGGCCGTCGTCAGCTCGCAGAGCGGATCGCCGATCGACTTGGCGAAGAGCAGCGTCGCGAACAGGCCGCCGAGCAGCACCACCGACCCGACGACGATGCCGCTGATCGACAACCGCTCCAGCGACGCCCCGGAGAACGGCGAGAACGCCACCATCATCACCAGGCCCAGCAGCGGGACGCCGGTGGTCAGGCCCCAGATGAAGATCGCCCGTTCACCGACACCGGCCGTCGTGCCGGGCTCCGGCGGGTGCAGCTCGAGGACCCGGGCCGTGGACGGTCGCAGGAGTCGCGTGCTCAGCAGGAACGCCGTTGCGACCGTCGCCAGACCGCCGGAAAAGACGGCTCCGCCGGCCAGAAGACCGAAGGGGACGCTGATCGGAAGATCGAGCGCCAGGAACGCGGCCGTCGAGATGCTCCACAGGACCACGCCCATCTTGAACAGCGACCACGGCAGGTCGAGCGTCAGCTGCTGCTCCTCAGGCGTGGGATCAGTGCCGCGCACCGTCCACCCGAGCGCTCGATGCGCGCGAGGCGCGCCGTAGGCGGCAAGAACGGTCCAGGCGATCAGCGTGCTAGCGATCCCGAGCACGACGTTGTCGCGCGTGACGCTCGCGACCTGAGCCTCCTCCGGCAGTGGCAGGACGTACAGGTACTCCACGAACAGCAGAGCCACGCCCACCACGTTGGCCAGCCAGATGTCCGCCACGACGTGCCAGGGCTTGACGCCCTTGACCATGTGCTTCATGTCCTGATGCTGGCGGAGTGCGACCGACGGGCGCAACGAAACGCCAAGACGACCTTCGTCACGTCGACTCGTCGAGCTCCCGCGGAACAGCGATCACGTCGACGAGTGCGCCGTTGCGCATCACCGTGATCTCCACGGGTTGACCGATCGCGTCCTCGACCATGAACCGCTGCAGCTCGGTGGCCGAGGCCACCGGCTTGCCCGCGGCGGCCACGATCAGGTCGCCCGCGTGGAGGCCGGACGCGGCGGCAGGACTGCCGGTGACGAGCTGGGCGATCAGGAGACCGGTGCGCTGACCCGTGCGCTCGACGAGGTCGGGCGGCAGCGGTCGCTGCGAGCCGGCCACCCCGAGCCAGGCCCGGCGGACGCGCCCACGCGTCGTGAGCGCGTTGATGATGTTCCGGGTGGTCTCGTTGATCGGCACGGCGAGGCCGAGCCCGATACCGGCGACGGCTGTGTTGACGCCCACCAGGTGTCCTCGGCTGTCCACCAGCGCGCCCCCGCTGTTGCCGGGGTTGAGTGCGGCGTCGGTCTGGATGACCTCGTCGACGACCCTTCCGGCCCTCGTGGGCAGTGAGCGGCCGAGCGCCGACACGATGCCGGCGGTGACGCTCCCGGCCAGTCCGTTCGGATTTCCCAGCGCGATGACGATCTGGCCGACCTGCAGGCGGCTGGCGTCTCCGAGTGGAATGGGCGGCGGGACGTCCTCGCGGGCGCGCAGCACCGCCAGGTCGGACAAGGGATCCTTGCCGATGACGTCGACGGTCGTCTCGCTCCCGTCGCCGAACTCGGCGACCACCCGGCGGGCGTCACGGACGACGTGCGCACTCGTCAGGAGGAGTCCGTCGTCGGACACGACGCTCGCGCTGCCGGCTCCGCGGAACATCTGCGACCGCACGGAAAGACTGGCGACGCTCGGTGCGATGGTGGCGGCCACGCGCGTGACGACGCTGGAGTACGCGTCCAGTGCCAGGTCGTCGATGGCGATGTCGTCGTCGGGCTGGTCCTCGGTGCCCATGCGTCATTCAACCTCGGTTCCCGGCCAGAGCATCCAGCGTTCACTCTCAGCGCAACGCCCACACCGTGACGCAGTACCGTGACACCATGACTGTCACGTTCGATCACGAGGTCGTCATCATCGGCGGAGGCTTCTCCGGGATCGGGGCGGCCATCGGCCTCGACCGTGCCGGCTTCGGCGACTACCTGATGCTGGAGGAGGGCGACGGGGTCGGCGGTGCCTGGCACTGGAACACCTACCCAGGCGTCGCGGTCGACATCCCGTCGTTCAGCTACCAGTTCTCCTTCGAGCAGCGCGACACCTGGTCACGCGTCTACGCGCCGGGCAGCGAGCTCAAGGCCTACGCGGAGCACTGCATGGACAAGTACGACGTCCGCCGGCGCACACGCCTCAACACCAAGATCATCGGCGCGGTCTTCGACGACGAGCACCATCACTGGCTCCTCGAGACCGCCGACGGCGACACCATCACGGCGCGGTTCGTCGTCGGTGCCACCGGCGTGCTGACCAAGCCGAAGCCACCCAACATCCCCGGACTGGCCGACTTCACCGGAACGGTGATGCACACCGCTCGGTGGGACCACGACGTCGACCTGCAGGGCAAGCGCGTCGCGATCATCGGCACCGGCGCCTCGGCCGTGCAGGTCATTCCGTCCATCGCTCCCGAGGTGGAGCACCTGACGGTGTTCCAGCGGACGCCGATCTGGTGCCTGCCCAAGCCGGACGCTGCTCTCGCGAGGCCGGTCAAGCTGGCCCTGCGCCGCATCCCGGGCGCGAAGCGGCTCTCGCGCCTCGTCAGCCAGACGTTCGTCGAGCTCAACTTCCCCCTCCCGGCCCACTACAACCGCCTGCTCCACATCGCGAACGCCGGCGAGAAGATGGGACTGCGGCACCTTCGGAAAGCCGTCCACGATCCCGTCGTCCGCGACAAGCTCACGCCGCGGTACGACCTCGGTTGCAAGCGTCCGAGCTTCTCCAACGAGTACCTGCCGACGTTCAACCGCGACAACGTCCTGCTCGAGACGACCGCGATCGACACCATCACGGCCACGGGGGTGCGCACCGCGGATGGCACGGAGCACGACGTGGACGTCGTCATCCTCGCCACGGGCTTCAAGGTGTTCGAGACGGGCAACATGCCACCGTTCCCGATCAAGGGTTCCGGTGGACTCGACCTGGAGACCTTCTGGGAGGAGAACCGGTTCCAGGCGTTCCTGGGCGTCAGCGTGCCGGGGTTCCCCAACTACTTCTCGATCCTCGGCCCGTACGGCTTCAACGGATCGTCGTACTTCAACCTCATCGAGACCCAGACGACCCACATCGTCCGCTGCCTGCGGCGGGCCCGGAAGGTCGGCGCGACGCGCGTGGAGGTCACCCCCGAGGCGAACGCCCACTACTTCGAGTCCGCGCTCGCGCGGCGCAAGAACCAGGTGTTCTTCCAGGGTGGGTGCGGTGAGTCCAACAGCTACTACTTCGACGCCCACGGCGACGTGCCGTTCCGTCCCTCCCCCACGATCGAGACGATGTGGACCAGCAGGCGCTTCGACCTCGACAGCTACGTCTTCGAGGCCGCCGGCTGAGCCTCGATCGTCAGAGGAGTGCGGCGCGACCGGCCTCGAGCCGGGCCACCGGGACGCGGAAGGGCGAGCACGACACGTAGTCGAGCCCGACCCCGTGGAAGAAGTGGATCGACTCCGGGTCTCCCCCGTGCTCGCCACAGATGCCGAGCTTGAGGTCCGGCCGGGTGCGTCGGCCGTCCTCGGCGGCGATCTGGATCAGTCGGCCGACGCCGTCGACGTCGAGGCTCTCGAACGGCGAGACCATGAACACGCCGCGGTCGAGGTAGACGGCGAAGAAGGCGGCCTCGACGTCGTCGCGCGAGAACCCCCACGTCGTCTGCGTGAGGTCGTTGGTGCCGAACGAGAAGAACTCGGCCGCCTCGGCCACGCGGGTCGCGGTGAGCGCCGCTCGGGGCAGCTCGATCATGGTGCCGATCGGAATCGTCTGCTTGACGCCCGTGCTCTCGGCGACGTCGCGCAGGATCTGGTCGCTCTCGTCGCGGATCAGGAAGAGCTCCATCACCGATCCGACGAGGGGAATCATGATCTCGACGCGAGGGTCGTGTCCCTCGCCCTTCAGCTGGGCCGACGCCTCCGCGATCGCCTGGATCTGCAGGGCGAACAGGCCAGGCACGGCCAGGCCGAGGCGTACGCCACGGAGCCCGAGCATGGGATTGACCTCGTGGAGTCGCTCGACCGCGGTGAGCAGCACCTCGTCCTTGGGATCCACGTTCCCGGCCGCCTGGGCGAGTGCCACCTTGACCATGAGGTCGGCACGGTCCGGAAGGAACTCGTGCAGGGGTGGATCGAGCAGGCGGATCGTGACCGGTAGTCCGTCCATGGCCGTGAGGAGCTCGATGAAGTCCTGACGTTGCAGGGGAAGCAGCTTGTCGATCGCCGCCTGGCGCTCCCCTGCGTCATTGGCCAGGATGACGTGCTCGATCAGCTCGCGGCGATCGCCGAGGAACATGTGCTCGGTGCGGCACAGGCCGATGCCCTCGGCGCCGAGCTCGCGGGCGCGCGTCGCGTCCTCGGCGTTGTCGGCATTGGCGCGGACCCGGAGGCGCCGGGCCGAGTCGGCGTGGCGCAGCAGGCGGTCGACCGACGTGATCAGCTCGCTGGTCGGTTCGTCGAGCCCTTCCGAGGCCTCATCGAGTCCGTGCTCCAGGTAGGCGGCCACCGGCGAGAGCACGACGTCGACCGATCCGGCGAAGAGCTCTCCCGTGGTGCCGTCGACGCTGATCGGGTCGCCCTCGGAGATGGTCAGGTCGCCGATCCTGGCGGTGCGGGACTCGAGGTCGACGTTGAGTGCCTCGAGACCGCACACGCACGTCTTGCCCATGCCGCGGGCGACGACCGCTGCATGGCTCGTCTTGCCGCCCCTGGCGGTGACGATGCCCTCGGCGGCGATCATGCCTTCGAGGTCGTCCGGGTTCGTCTCCTTGCGCACGAGGATGACGTCCTTGCCCTCGGCCGCGGCCGCCACCGCCGCCGCCGAGTCGAAGACCGCCTCACCCACGGCGGCGCCGGGCGATGCGGCCATGCCGACACCCAGCAACGTCCGATCCGAGGAGACGTCGAACTGCGGGAACATCAGCTGGGCGAGCTGCGCACCTTCGACCCGCGTGAGCGCCTCGTCCATCGTGATCAGGCCCTCGTCCACCAGCTGGGTCGCGATCCTGAACGCCGCCCCTGCCGTGCGCTTGCCGACCCGGGTCTGGAGCATCCAGAGCTTGCTGCGCTCGATCGTGAACTCGATGTCGCACAGGTCGCGGTAGTGGTTCTCCAGGCGCCGCATGACCTTCTTGAGCTGGTCGTACGACTTGGGGTCGAGCTTCTGCAGGTCGGCCAGGCTCAAGGTGTTGCGGATGCCGGCGACGACGTCCTCACCCTGCGCATTGACCAGGTAGTCGCCGTAGGCGCCGGTCTGGCCCGACGCGGGGTCACGGGTGAATGCGACACCGGTGCCGCTGTCGTCGCCGAGGTTGCCGAACACCATCGTGCAGATGTTGACCGCGGTGCCGAGGTCGTCTGGGATGCGTTCGCGACGCCGGTACAGACGCGCCCGGTCGGTGTTCCAGGAGTCGAAGACGGCACGGACGGCCTGGTCGAGCTGGTCGCGCGGGTGCTGCGGGAACTCCGCGCCCGTGTGCTCGCGGATGATCTCCTTGAACGTCGTGACCAGTGCCTCGAGGTCGTCCGCCTCGAGCTCGACGTCCGTCTCCACGCCCTTGGTCTTCTTGGCGCTGTCGAGCGCGGCGGAGAACGCCTCGCCGTCGATGTCGAGCACCGTCTTGCCGAACATCTGCAGCAGCCGGCGGTAGCTGTCCCAGGCGAATCGAGGGTTGCCGCTCACCTCGACCAGGCCCTTCACGCTCTCGTCGTTGAGGCCGATGTTGAGCACCGTCTCCATCATCCCCGGCATCGAGTGCATGGCGCCCGAGCGCACGCTGACCAGCAGTGGATCGCTGCGGTCGCCGAGGTCGCGCCCGATCTCGTACTCGAGCCGGCGCATCGCCATCGTGACCTGGACCCGCAGCTCGCTCGGCTCGTGGCCGGCCTCAAGATAGCTGCGACATGCCTCGGTCGTGATCGTGAATCCCGGCGGGACCGGCAGCCCGAGATTCGTCATCTCGGCCAGGTTCGCGCCCTTGCCACCCAGCAGTGCCTTCTGGTCCTTGTTGCCCTCGGCGAACCCGTAGACGAACTGAGTCATGAACACGCCCCTTCGGACCGCTGCAGGTTCTGCCGAGGATATCCTGCTGATCGGGTCGATCGAGGAGAGCCATGAGTGACTTGACCGGGCGTACGGTCGTCCTGACCGGCGCGAGCGGCTTCCTGGGTGCCGGGCTGGCCACGGCGTTCAGCGAGGCCGGCGCGAGCATCGTGGGCGTCGACCGGGCGGCTCCGGACGAGCGCGCCGTCGTCGAGGGCGTGCGATACGAGGCGGTCGACCTCACCGACGACGCGGCCGTCGCGGCCCTGTTCGACGTGGTCGGCACGCCGTGGGCGGTCGTCAGCACAGTGGGCGGTTTCGCGCCGCGCTCGCCGCTCGCCGAGCTGGATCCGGACGTGCTCAACCAGCAGCTGTTGCTGAACCTCATGACCGCCGCCGTCGTCACGAAGCACGCGTTGCGCGTGATGCAGCCCGTGGGTGAGGGGCGAATCGTCCTCACCGCGAGTCGTGCAGCCACGGCCACCAAGACCAACGGCTTCGCCTACTCGGTCAGCAAGCTCGCGGTGCTGCACCTGGCCCAGATGGCGTCCGAGGAGGTCGCCGGCACCGGCATCACCGTGAACAGCATCGTGCCGTCGATCATCGACACCCCGGCCAACCGGGCGTCGATGCCGGACGCCGACCACGACCACTGGCCGAAGATCGCCGACATCGCGCGCTCGTACCTCTTCCTGACATCGCCGTCGTCGAGCGCCGTCAACGGCGCCGCGCTACCGGTCTGACCCCTCGCGATCTGACCCCTCCCGATCTGACAACGCGTCGGTCAGCAGCGCGACCAGCGCCTCGAGCTGCAGGTCGGCCGACGACGAGACGTCCTCGTCCGAGCCGTCGAGCGCACGGGCGGCGAGTCCGGCCTTGGTGTCGATCAGCTCGGCGATCCTGGTGTCGATGGTCTGCGCGGCGATGATGCGCCACGCGGTGACGGGCTGGTCCTGACCGATGCGGTGGACGCGGTCGATGGCCTGGGTCTGCTCGGCCGCAGTCCAGGACAGCTCGGCGAGCACGACGTTCGAGGCCACCTGCAGGTTGATGCCCACACCGGCGGCCGTCACCGAGCACACCACGATGGCGACGTCGGGGTCCTCGATGAACGCGTCGATGTTCTGCTGGCGCACCTTGGGGGTCTGGTCGCCGCGGATCGAGGAGTAGCGGATGCCGCGCTTCTCGAAGGTCTGCTCGGCGGCGTCCATGACGTCGATGTGCTTGGCGAAGAACACGACCTTGCCGACACTTCGCGCGAGCTGCGCGGCGTAGTCGGCGGCGAGGCCGGCCTTCGCCTGGCCGATGCGACGCATCATGCCGAACACGTTCTCGTCGGTCTTCTTGCTCGAGTCCTCGCGCTCCCACGTGGCCACCCGGCGCACGAGCTCGTGGTCGATCCCGTCGACGATCGATCCGGACTTGCGCGTCTCGAGGGCGGTGTCGTACCTCTCCACCATCCGGCGGGCGAGCTCGCGCTCGGCCTCCCGGATCGAGCGGCCGGCCTCGTCGTCGAGCTCGACCGGGAGGTCGGCGATGCGGCGGGCCGGGATGTCGGCGGCCACGTCGACCTTGCGGCGACGGACGATGCCGAGGTCGATCACGGACGAGCGGGCGGCGCGGAAGAATCCCGGATCGGCCGGCGTCAGGCCGGTGGCCTCGAGCTTGCTCATCAGCGCGGCCCGGGGCTTCTTCTCGTCGATCCACCCGAGGAACTGCCAGATGTTCTTGAAGTCCTCGATGTCGTTGATCAGCGGGGTGCCGGTCAGGGCCATGAGGAGGGGATTCGCGATGCGCGTGCGGATGCGGTCGGAGAGCTCCAGCACGTGCTGCGAGCGCTGCGAGCTCTTGTTCTTGATGAAGTGAGCCTCGTCGACGACCATGCCGCGGAAGCCGAGGTCACCGAGCCAGCCGACGTGGCGGTCGAGGACCTCGTAGTTGACGATCACGATGTCGGCGAAGCCGTCGATCGTGTCTCCGTCGCCGTGGATCACGGTGGCCGAGCGCTTGGGCGTCCACAGGCCGACCTCGCGAGCCCAGTTGGTCTTGACGACGTTCGGGACGACGACGAGCAGCGGGTAGGCGTTGGCCGCCTGTGCGGCGAGCAGGGCCTGCGCCGTCTTGCCGAGCCCCGGTTCGTCGGCGAGCAGGAACGTGCGATGGCCCTCGGCGGCCGCGGCGTACACCTCCGCCTGGTGCGGCATCAGCGTCAGGGTGCCGGGCGCGTCGAGGGAGGTCGGTTCGGGCAGCTTCATGCAGGCCGTGACGTCGTCGCCCACGGACTCGAACGATCTGAACAGCGGGCCGAGCAGCTCCCAGGTGGCCAGTCGGCTCGGGCCGGTGACGACTTGGGCGGCCGACTCGAAGTCGGGTGCGAGGAACGGGTTGGCGAGCTGACGCGAGACGATCGCCTGCGGCACGACCCGGCGCCTGGTGGCGGCGGTCGGCTCCTCGACGGGAGCCTCCTCGACCGGAACCTCGAGCCCGGCGGCCGTCAGCATCTCCTCCTTGAGGACCTTGGCCGGCCCGGAGACCTCCGCGTCCTCCTCCAGCAGGGCGAGCAGTGATGGGTCACGTGCAGCGGTCTTGGCGAGGATCGTGGCCACGCCCTCGAGGCGCTTGAGCTGCTCGGTGCGGTGGGCCTCGGCGCTGTTCTCGTCGGCCTTGACCCGCGCGCGCTCCTCACGCATCAACAGGGCGACGACCTGGAACTTCGTGCGCACCGACGGCATGACCGTTCCCCGTTCGACGGCCCGCTCGACCTCGCGGACGGCGCGGGCGAGCACCGGGATGATGCCGTCGTCGTCGCGGCCGCGGGCGCGTTGCTGCTTCCGCGGGGCGGTACGACTGGCGCCTGGACGGCGCCGGCCTCGTCGGGCCACGTACTCCTCCTTAGGAGTGACCGGCACGTGCACGCACGGCCGTTCGATGCGACGTCGTACGAACCCGGCCAGGTGGCCGACCCCTACGCGTCTCGGTCCCACGACCTGCGAGAGATCGACACGTCGGGTCACGACGACCCGTCCGCTGTGAGAACGCACGACCACCAGTTCGACAGCCGAGACACCATCCCGACAGCACAGCCATCGATCGGTGCAGCACCATCATAGCCCCGTCGTCGCATCTCGGTTGAACTGGACGGATCCTGATCGCCGCCGCGCGAATCAGGGCCCGGTCAGGTCCTTCCCCGATGTCTGCGCGTCGCGTGCGCTGGCAGAGTTGTCCTCATGATGATCGAAGCCGCGCGTCCAACCGCTGGTCTCCGGGTGCAGGGCCCGGGGAGGGCCGTCACCGTCGTCGGGATTCTCGTGGCCCTGTGGTGTGTGGGTTTCGCGGCCGTCAACGTGGCGTTCGAGCTCACCGGTCGCTTCGATGACGGAGATCTGGCGGAGTACTCGTCCGGTCTCACCGTGATGAACTGGTTCGTGGTCGGTCTCAAGCTCCTGGGTGCGGCCGTGGCGGTGCTGTCGATCGCTCGACGTCCGCCCAGGCAGATGTCGACCGACGCGCTGACGGTGCTGGTGTGGGGAGCATTCGCCACGCTCGCCGTGTACGCGCTGGGCAGCCTGGTCCAGGCCGCCGGCATGGTCCTGGAGGTGAGAGGCAGTGCCGACCAGATCGACGTCCTGGGTGTGGTCTACCTGCTGTTCTTCCTCGCCGCGGCCACCGGCTACGGCGTCTTGGCACTCTCGTACACCGGGCGACACGGCCTGCGTAAGGGTCCCGTCGCCCTCGGCGTCCTCGTGGCACCGGTACTGCTGGCGGGGATCATGCTGGCCGCGCCGGCAGCGCTGACTCTCATGGGGCTCCTGCCGGCCACCTGAGGTGCGGCATCGCATCTGCCGAGCCGAGTCGCAGATGATGACCTAGAGTTCGATTCATGTCGCACATACGGATCGCCGACGCGGCGCAGTTCCTCGGCGTCAGCAATGACACCGTCCGCCGGTGGGTGAACAACGGGACGCTGAGCTCCAGCGTGGACTCGTCGAAACGGATGGTCATCGACGGCCGGGAGCTCGCCGAGTTCGCCAAGACCCAGGCGAAGTCGGTCGTCGACCCGAGCGGCACCGAGAGCTCCGCCCGGAACCGGTTCGTCGGGCTGGTCACAGTGGTCACGGCGGATCGTGTCATGGCCCAGGTGGAGATGCAGTGCGGCCCGTTCAGGGTCGTGTCGCTCATGAGCAGCGAAGCCGTCAGCGATCTGGGCCTCGAACCCGGCTCCGTCGCCGTGGCCGTCATCAAGTCCACCAACGTCATCATCGAGAGCCTTGAAGGGGCTTCATGAGAAGACTGCTTGCGACCATCGGGGCTGTCCTGCTCGTCACGTCGATGGCGGCCTGCGGATCGGACTCGTCCGACTCGGGTTCCTCCGCGGCCCCGAAGGAGACGACCATCACGGTCTTCGCGGCGGCGTCGTTGAAGGGCACGTTCACCGAGATCGGCAAGCAGTTCGAGGCAGCCAACGAGGGCGTGACGGTCAAGTTCAACTTCGCCGGCTCGTCCGACCTGGTCGCCCAGATCCAGCAGGGCGCTCCGGCCGACGTGTTCGCGTCAGCCGACACCAAGAACATGGACAAGGCGACGGCCGACCAGCTCGTCGAAGGGACACCCGCCGACGTCGCCAGGAACACGCTGGAGATCGCGACCCCGCCGGACAACCCCGCGGACGTCGACGAGCTGTCCGACCTCGGCGACTCGAAGGTGAAGGTCGTGCTGTGCGCGCCGGAGGTCCCGTGTGGATCCGCCGCCAAGTCCGTCGAGGACGTCTCGGGCGTCGACATCAAGCCGGTCAGCGAGGAGCAGTCGGTCACCGACGTGCTCAACAAGGTCATCAACGGAGAAGCGGACGCAGGGCTCGTCTACGTCACCGACGTCAAGGCGGCCGGCGACAAGGTCAAGGGTGTGGAGTTCCCGGAGTCCTCCAAGGTGGTCAACACCTATCCGATCGCCGCACTCACCGGCAGCAAGAGCCCTGAGGTGGCGAAGAACTTCGCCGCCTACGTGACCGGCGCCAAGGGGCAGGCCGTCCTCGCGGCCGCCGGGTTCGCCAAGCCCTGACGTGTCCGTGACCACGCGACGTTCCGGCGTCCCCACTTGGGTGTTCGTCCCCGCCGCGGTGGGAGCACTGTTCATCGTGCTCCCGCTGGTGGCGATGGCGAGCCGCGTGGACTGGACCAGCTTCGGTTCGCTGATCACCTCCGACTCCTCGCAGGCGGCCCTCGCGCTGAGCCTGCGGACGTCGGCCATGAGCACGCTGATCTGCGTCGTGCTCGGCGTCCCCATGGCGCTCGTGCTGGCCCGGACCTCGTTCGTCGGTGAGTCGCTCCTGCGCTCGCTCGTCCTGCTCCCGCTGGTGCTCCCGCCCGTCGTCGGTGGCATCGCCCTGCTCTACACGTTCGGCCGGCGGGGGCTCCTGGGCCACACCTTCGAGGTCCTCGGCTTACAGATCGCCTTCTCGACCACCGCGGTCGTGATCGCGCAGACCTTCGTCGCGCTGCCGTTCCTCGTCGTCAGCCTCGAAGGGGCGCTCCGCACCGCCGGGCAACGCTTCGAGGTCGTCGCCGCCACCCTCGGGGCTCGGCCGACGATGGTGCTTCGACGAGTGACCCTTCCGCTGGTCCTGCCGGGGCTTGCGTCCGGAGCCGTGCTCTCGTTCGCCCGATCTCTCGGTGAGTTCGGCGCCACCATCACGTTCGCCGGCAGCCTGCAGGGCGTCACCCGCACCCTCCCGCTGGAGATCTACCTGCAGCGGGAGGTCGACCCGGACGCCGCAGTCGCGCTGGCCCTCCTCCTCGTGGTGGTTGCCGTGGTCGTCATCGTCCTCGTTCGAGGATCGCGGAGCAACGCGCTGTGAGCCTCGAGCTGCGCATCCACGTGGATCGCCGGGATCTCGAGGTGGATCTCGACGTCGGCGACGGCGAGACGGTGGCGATCCTCGGGCCCAACGGAGCCGGCAAGTCATCGGTGCTGGCGACGATCGCCGGAACCCTGCAGCCGGATCGTGGCCATGCTCGCCTCGACGACACCACCCTGTTCGATCTCACCGACGGTCACACCTGGATGAGATCGCACCAGCGTGACGTCGCCCTGCTGGCGCAGGACCCACTGCTCTTCCCGCACCTGTCCGTGCTCGACAACGTCGCCTTCGGTCCGCGGGCTCATGGAATCGACCGCGAGACGTCGCGCGCCACCGCTCGGCACTGGCTCGACGAGGTGAACGCCCAGACGCTGGCCGATCGGCGACCCGCCGAGCTGTCCGGTGGCCAGGCGCAGCGGGTCGCGGTGGCGCGTGCGCTGGCGACCGATCCGGCGCTGTTGCTGCTGGACGAGCCGATGGCCGCGCTGGACGTCACCGTCGTTCCTGCGATGCGTCAGCTGCTGCGTCGCGTCCTGACCGATCGCAGCGCGATCATCGTGACCCACGAGGTGCTCGACGCCCTGCTCCTCGCCGACCGCGTGATCGTCATGGACGACGGGCGGATCGTCGAGCACGGCCCGACGAAGGAGGTGCTCGCCCGGCCCCGGAGCGCATTCGGCGCCAGCCTGGCGGGACTCAACCTGATCAGCGGATCCGCCGTGGACGGCGGCATCGTCACCCCTGACGGTCGGCGCATCGAGGGCATGGCCACGCCGGCCATCGCCAACGGGACCGCGACGGTGGCCGTGTTCGACCCGGCCGCGGTGGCCGTCCACCTCGAACGACCCGGCGGGAGCCCACGCAACGCCTTCGCGACGGTCGTCCAGGAGCTGGAGCCGCGAGGGAGCCAGGTGCGCGTCAGGACGGCTGACGCCAGCGCCGACATCACCATGTCAGCGGTCGCCGAGCTGGACCTGCTCCCCGGCACCGCGGTCTTCCTCGCCGTCAAGGCCAGCGAGGTCTCCCTGTACCCGGCGTGAGACGCCGACCTTGACGGGCCGGTCGACCATTCATACAATCGACCAAACTTTGTATGATTGCTCGAAAGGGCCGGCATGAGCCTGGGCACGACAGCGGTGGTACTCGGCGGCAGCGTCGCGGGTCTCTGCGCAGCCGGGGCGCTTGCTCCGTACTTCGACGACGTGGTGGTGCTCGAGCGGGACGAGCTGCCGGCTGATGCCGAGCACCGGCGCGGAGTGCCGCAGAGCAAGCACCCGCACTTCCTGCTCAACGCGGGCCGACGGGCCATCAACGACCTCTTCCCCGGGTTCGAGGACGACCTGATCGCGGCCGGCGGTCTGCACATCGTGGCGTCCATGGACACGGCCTATCTCGAAGGGCCCGGCTGGACGCCTCGCAAGCAGGGCGCACTGAGCATGGTCTACGGCTCGCGGATCCTGATCGAGCGGGTCCTGCGCGACAAGGTGCGGCTTCTGTCCAACGTGACGGTGCGCGAAGGGGTGTCGGTGAGTGGGATCGACACCGTTGGCGGCGGTACCCCACACGGGCGCGTCGCCGGCGTGCACGTCTCGTCGTCGGCAGCCGAGGACGAGCGCATCGACGCCGACCTCGTGGTCGACGCGATGGGCCGAGGCTCGTCGGTCTCCGACTGGCTCGTCGCGGCGGGCTGGCCCGAGACCCCGGTGATGACGCTCGACGCCAAGGTGACCTACGTGTCCCGGTGGTACGACCTGCCGTCACCCGAGGATCGCGCAGCCTCGTGGTGGTGGAAGCACATGGTGATCATGCCGACCCAAGAAAAGGGCGAGCACCCGGACGAGCACGAGTTCCTCGTCAACTTCTTCCCCATGGAGGGCAATCGCTCCATCGCCTGCATGGGGTCGTGGGGCATCGACATGCCGCGCACCGTCGACGACTTCGTGGCCTCCGCCGAGCGGCTGCGGACGCCGAAGTTCGCCGCCGCGATGGCGGCGTCCGAGCCGACCTCGGAGGTCCACCTGACCCGCGCGACGGGCAACAAGTGGCGGCGCTACGACCGGCTGCCGTCCGCGCCACAGGGCATCGTGTTCATCGGCGACGCCGCCTGTGCGTTCAACCCGTTCTACGGGCAAGGCATGAGCGCCGCTGCGGGCTCCGCCCTTCTCCTGCGCGAAGAATTGGAGTCGATGACCTCACTCGACCAACCGTTCTTCACCCGATTTCTCTCCGCGCAGCGCAAGGCCCTCAAGGTGCCGTGGGCCATGGCGATGGCACGCGACCGTGGCTATGAGTGCGCGACCGGATCCGAGACCGTGCCGGCGTGGCAGCGTCGGATCCTGGCCTCGATGACGTGGCCGATGTTCAACGTGATCACCGGCGCCGCCCGCGAGGACGCCGTCATCGACGACCACTTCGCGCGCGTCTTCAACATGGACGAGTCGATCGGCGCCATGATGCGGAACCCCCGGGTGCTGTTCGGGCTGCTCCGCTTCAAGGTCAACTCCGCACTGGGTCGCCTCACGCTGCCGTTCGGCTTCGACGCGCAGCAGGACCCTCCGAGCCGAGACTGGACCCTGGGTGCCAGCTCGCCGGATGCCGAGCTGGAGGCGACTCGATGAGCGCCACCTGCGACGACGCCGCCGAGCAGGTCACCCGTGGCCTCGGCTTCGACTGTCACGACGTCAGCCCCGTCGTCTCGGTGCACAACCCGTTCGACCTGGCCAGCTGGACGATGCCGGTCCTCGAGCTGATGATCATCGCGGGGGCGGTGTTCGCGCTGGTGCACTCCGTACGGCGATATCGCGCGGGCGACCCGACCAACCTGGCGCTGTGGTTCGCGTCGCTGGTCTACCTGTTCGTCACCGAGCCGCCGCTCTACTTCCCCGAGTGGTTCGGCCTCGACCAGCAATACGGCTTCATCTTCGCCCACAACATCTTCACGGTGCAGTTCATGTGGGACCGGCTGCCGCTCTACATCATCGCCATCTACCCGGCGCTCAGCCAGCTGGCGTACGAGCTCGTCCGCGTTCTCGGGATCTTCCGGTACCGAGGAGCTCTGGTCGGATCGGTCGCCGTGGCCTTCGTCTGCCAGGTGTTCTACGAGGTCTTCGACCAGCTCGGCCCGCAGCTGACGTGGTGGGCCTGGAACGACGCCAACACCGACGTCAACCATCCGGCCCTCGCCTCCGTGCCGATGAACAGCATGCTGCTGTTCGCCTCGGTGTCGCTCGCGGTGATGACCTACCTCGTCGTCCGGCTGGCCGGATCGCGCGACGCCGACGGGCGCCCACGACGCGGGTGGTCGCTGACCTGGCGCGTCCTGTTGGCCGGGATCCTCACGCCGCCCGCCATGAGCGTGGCCGGCATCCCGTCCAGCCTGTTCGGCGGCGAGACACCCAACGTCACCGCTCAGGCGTGGATCCTCGGCATCGAGCTGGGCCTGGTGTGGGTAGCCGGCGCCTGGGTGCTGATCACCCATCTCCAGCGTCGCAGTGGCCAGGAGCTCGAGCCGATGACGCCGTTCGCCCGGATCTACCCCGCGGCCTTCGTGGCCACGATGGCGGTGCTGTGGCTGGCGGCGCTCCCGGCCTTCCTCGGTGCCACGGACGGCATCACCAGCGACGGCACCCCGGTGGGCAGCGGCCTGTACACGATCGCCTGCTTCGTCGGCGCCACCGCCGTGCTGGCCGTCCTCCACACCGGTCGACGACGCGTCGCGGTCCCGACGGGCTGAGGTCGCATGGGACACCACGGCTGGCAGGGCAACCCACCTCGCACCGAGGAGGACGCAAGGCAGCGCATCATCGCGGCCACCGCCTCCTGCGTCGAGCAGTTCGGGCCCGCCAAGACGACGCTCTCCGACGTCGCGAACGAGCTCGGCGTCACCCGGCAGACGGTGTATCGCTACTACGCCAACCTCGGCGAGCTCCTGAGCGCCGTGGCCGAGACCGGACTCCAGGACTTCGTCGAGCGGATGCAACGGCACCTGTCCGGCTTCACCACGCCGGCCGACGTCGCGATCGAGTCCATCGTGTTCGCCGTCCAGGCGATCCCGAAGGAACGACAGATCGGCGCGCTCTTCCAGGCCGGCGAGACCGACATCTTCAGCCGCGAGACCACCTCGTCGATGGCGGTCTCGGTGGGTGCGGACATCCTGCGCGAGGTGCCGGTCGACTGGTCACAGATCGGCGTCGAGGACGACGAGCTCGAGGGTCTGGCCGAGATCCTGATGCGGCTGTTCGTCTCGTTCCTCCAGTACCCCGCGGACCCGCCCCGATCCACGGATGAGCTGCGCGCCCACGTGCGCCGATGGCTCGGGCCGGCTCTCGGCGTCGGAGGCGGCGGCTGAGTGCGAGGCGGCCTCTACTGGCTGAGCACGGGCACATCGGCCCGACTTGTCGTTCCCGTGTTCGCGCCGTTCACGAACGTGACGATGGTGTCCAGCTCGGGGTACTCACCGCCGACGACGGTGAACCAGGCAAGGCGCGCCTGCTGGCTCATGTCTCCGACCTGCTCGACGGTGATGTCTGCGGGTGTGGTCAGGAAGATGGCCAGCCGCGACTCACTGCGTGCCTTGATGCCGTCGTAGTGGCACTCCCACGTGGTCAGGTCGGCGTCGCACGACTCAGCGATCGGACCGTTGGTCTTGACGTACAGCGCCTCGATGTTCGCGGCGTAGGTCTCCGGGTCGAAGGTCGGTGTGGTCGGGTCAGGCGTCGGTGTACCCGTCGGTCCAGGCTTCGGTGTACTGGTCGGGTCAGGCTTGGGGTTCTCGGCCTGCTGCTGCTCCTTCTTGGCCTTCGCCCGCACCTTCGGTTTCAGGGTCTGGTCGTTGGACTGGCTGGTGATGACCGGCGACGACGGGGTGCCGTCGGGAGACTGCGAGAACTCACCGTTGGCGTACGCGGCCGAGATCTTCATGACCAGGTCGACGTAGGAGTCGGAGTGGTTGTAGGCGTGGACTGCGGATCGTGTGCCGCCGTCGGTGGAGAGGTCGTCGTTTCCGGCGCAGAGGTAGATGCCGGCGGCGGTGGCGGCGTCGTCGATGTCTTGGGGGTTCTTCTTGCCGTCGTTGTCGGAGTCGACGCCGACGTTGGCCCAGGTGCCCGGGATGAACTGCATGGGCCCGACAGCGCGGTCCCAGACGGTGTCCTTGTCGAGCGAGCCGTTGTCGGTGTCGGAGATCTTGGCGACGCCGTTGCCGTTGAGCGGAGCACCGAAGATGCCCGGCTCGGCGAGTCCCTCGGCGCTCAGCGCGTTGCCGTTGCTGCGTCCGTGGTTGGACTCGACGCGGCCGAGAGCGGCGACGAGGTTCCAGGGCAGCTTGCAGCTCGCGTCGGCCTTGGAGAGCAGGGTCTCGGCGCGGCGGTAGGCGGACAGGGCGGCCGAGGGGATGCCGTTGGTGGCAGAGGGTCGAGACGGCGCCGTCAGCACCGGCGCGTGGATCGATGCCACCCGGATTGCCCTGAACCGTGGCGGGCTGGTCGAGGGCGCTGGACGCGACGTCGGGAATGTCGGGGTCGCCGGCCGCGGTCGCCCATCCCGAGTTCGCGACAACGGTGCCCCAGGCGGCGACCAGAACCGCCATCGGCACAAGTGCGCTGGCCTTCTGCAAGCGCGAGAGCTGTCGAGCCATGTCTTCCCTCAAAGACGAGTTTCCTGGTGGCCCGTTGGTTTGATACACCAAGTAGACCGATTTTAGCCAACCCGGTGCGTTTCGGGGACGGAACGCTGAACATGGTCAGTTCAGCTGGACGAACGAAAGAACTCAGCCCCCGACATGCATCTCTGCATGTCAGGGGCTGATTCTTCTGGTAGCGGGGGCAGGATTTGAACCTGCGACCTCTGGGTTATGAGCCCAGCGAGCTACCGAACTGCTCCACCCCGCGTTGCTCGGACCACTTTACGGGAGCGACCCCGCCGGACTCAAACCGGGTCCTGTGCGTCGGCCAGGCGTTCGCGCAGGCCGTGGGCCAGGCCTGAGATGGTCGCGGCGTCGAACAGGCCGCCGCCGTACTCGGCGAGGCGGCGCCGCCGCACGGGTCCGAGCCGCACCCGCGAGTGAACACGGGTCCGGGCGGCGCCGAGATCGGTCAGCACGAGAGCCCAGGAGAACTCCGTCCGGCCCCGGCGCGAGGAGTGGACGAGCACGTGGGGTGGCGACAGCTGGGCGACCGTCAGGGTGGCGCCCTTGCCACCCCAGTCGGCGATCGTCTGTCCGACCTCCAGTGACGCGAGCCGCGGATCGAGGCGTCGCGCCGCCCGGCGTTCGCGCGGGATGAAACGCTCGACCACCCGAGGCAGGTACCAGCCGGCACGGTCCTTGCCGATCTGCACGAGCCACGGCCACACGATCGACGGTGACGCGTCAAGGGTGAACGCGCGGTCCATGGTGACGTCGGCCCGGACCAGCTCGTCGCCGGGCAGAGCCGACGCCGCCTCATCCGCGGTCGCCCGCACCGACAGCCAGCCCACCGCTTACTTCTTCTCGAGCGCCTTCTGGGCGTCCTCGATGCGGTCGTTCATCTCGTTGATCTTGCGCTGATAGGTGGCGAGGTCGCCCTTCTTGAGCGCGTCCTGGGCCTCGTTGTAGCGGTCGGAAGCGTCCGCGAGATATTGGCTCGGCGTCTTCTGGCTGCCGGACTGGCCGTTGTTGCTGGTCGGAGGCGCCTCGGTGCCGAATTCGGTACTTCCTTCCTCCAGGCCCAGCGCCACGCGGAGCGCCTCGTCGAGGGTCTGGCCGAACCCGACGTCCTGGCCGAACGACGCCGCGACGAACTGCAGCACCGGGTACGTGCCCTCGGCCGCGGACCTGCGGATGTAGACGGGCTGGACGTACAGCAGACCGTTGCCGACCGGCAGGGTCAGGAGGTTGCCGTTCTGGACCTGGGCGTCCGACTGCCGGAACTGGAGCAGCGCCTGGGTGACGCCGCGGTCGGAGCTGAACTGGTTGGCGATCTGGCTCGGGCCGGGCACCTGGGTGTCACTCGGCAGCTGCAGGATCTGGAGCTTGCCGTAGTCGGGTGCGGTGGCCTCGGAGTTGACCGAGACGAACGAGGCGAGGTTCTGCCGGCTGTTGGGCAGGTAGACCGTGGTGAGGGAGAACAGCGGCGGCTGGTCGGCCTTCTCACCCGGTGTGCTCACCGACAGGTAGTACGGCGGCTGCAGCGAGCTCTGCGTGCCGGCGGGATCCTCGGGCACCTTCCAGCGCTCGCCGCCCTCGTAGAAGGTCTGGGCGTCGGTGACGTGGTACTCGCGCAGCACGTCGCGCTGCACCTTGAACATGTCGACCGGGTAGCGCAGGTGCTCGAGCAGCGGCTGCTTGATCGCGCTCTTGGGCTCGACCACGCCCGGGAAGACCTTCATCCACGTCTTGAGGACGGGATCCTTGGTGTCCCACTGGTAGAGCTTCACCGAACCGTCGTAGGCGTCGACGACCGCCTTGACGGAGTTGCGCATGTAGTTGACCTGGTCGGTGGGCAGCGCGGCCTGCGAACGTCCCTGGGTCAGTGTGTCGTCGGTGGCCGCACGCAGCGACCGGTGCTCGGAGTACGGGTAGGAGTTGCTGGTCGTGTACGCATCGACGATCCAGACGACCTTGCCGTCGACGACGGCCGGGTACGTGTCGCCGTCGACCGTGAGCCACGGCGCCACCTTCTCGACGCGATCGCGCGGATGCCGGTCGTAGATGATCTTGGACGCGGAGTTCACGCGGCTCGACAGGACGATGTTCGGCTCGGCGAACTTGAAGGCGTACAGCGCCTTGGTGAAGATGTTGCCGATCGGCACGCCGCCGGTGCCGTCGTAGGTGTTCTGGGTGGCGTTCGCCTTGTCGTCGCTCGCCGCCTGCCCGCCACGCGGGATGTCGACCTCGATCGGGGTGGAGCCCTTGCCCGACTTGGGCCGTCCGACGATCGAGTACGACGGCGAGTTCTCCCCGAAGTAGATGCGCGGGGCCTGGTCGAGCTTGAGCTCACCGGTCGGTGGGATGTCCTTCTCGACCCACACCGGTTCGCCCTGCGGTCCGCGCTTGTTGCCGCGGGCCGCGATGATGCCGTAGCCGTGCGTGTAGACGGTGTGGTCGTTGGCCCAGTTGCGCTGCGACTCCTGCAGGCCGGCCAGGTTGAGCTCGCGCGCCGCGATGATGATGTCCTGCGGCTGCGTGTCCTCGCCGATCTTGTAGCGGTCGACGTCGAGAGTCGTGGGCACCGAGTAGTAGCCACGCACCTGCTGCAGCTGCTCGAACGCCGGTGCGATCAGCGTCGGGTCGAGGAGCCGGGTGCTGACCCGCGACTCCGCCGACGTGGTGAGCTCCGACGGCGTGAGGGAGGTCTTGGCGGTGTAGGACTCCGCCTTGGTGTCGGCGACGTCGTAGGCCTTGCGTGTGGCCTCGATGTTCCGCGCTATGTACGGCCCCTCCTTGTCCGGCTCCGACGGCTTGACCTGGAAGGACTGCATGACGAACGGCCAGATGCCGCCGATCAGGATCGAGGTGAGCAGCAGCAGCCCGAGGCCGATCGCCGGCAGCACCCAGGAACGGATGATCGCAGCGGCGAACAACAGCAGCGCACACACGATCGCCACGCCGATGAGGATGTTCCTTGCGGGGATGCGCGCGTTGGCGTCGGTGTAGCCGATGCCGTCGAACAGGGACGAGGCACCGACCGCGAGCCCGAACCGATCGAGGTAGTACGAGACCGCCCGCAGCAGCACACCCAGCCCGAGCAGCACCGACAGGTGCACCTGCGCGGCACGGGAGAACTGTGGACCACGACCGGCCAGCCGGATGCCGCCGAAGACGTAGTTGATGAACACGACGGCGATCACCGCGACCACGACCATCGCGAACGAGAACGACGTCAGGAACCGCAGCCACGGGTAGTCGAACACGAAGAACCCGACATCCTTCTGGAACTGCGGGTCCTTGACCCCGAACGACGAGCCGTTGCTCCACATCTGGAACGTGTCCCAGTGGCTGGCGGCCACCGAGCCGGCGAATGCCGTGAGCACGAGGCCCAGCACGATGAGCACCGGGCGCAGGATCGGGGTGAGCGTCTGGCGGTAGCGGAACGCCGGATCGTCACGGCGCATCGGCACGGCGTCGGGCCGGAAGCGCCAGGCGAGGTAGATGTTGCCGATGACGAAGAGCCCGAAGATCAGCCCCATGATCAGGAACAGCGACACACGCGTGAACAGGACGGTGCGGAACACGTTGGAGTAGTCGACCGAGTCGAACCACAGGCGGTCGGTCCAGACGCTGGTGAAGATCGAGCCCAGGAACAACAGCACGGCCAACGTGATGAGCGTCGGCACGAGCACACGGCGCCGGCGATCCACGCCACCGGGCTCGGGGCGGGGCCTGGATGGTCCGAAGATGTCGCTCACGTGGCTCCTGATGACGGTGCGACTCGCAGGGGAGTCTTGACCAGCACTTTATGCCTCACGTCAAAGTTCGGATGAGGTGGTCGACAAGTCCGGGCACGAGGTCGGGCCCTTCGAGCAGTGGCGCGTCGTGCGGATCGCGTGCCCGCACCGCGCTGTGACGGCCGCCGTCCCGGGTCACCGCGGCGACCAAGCGGACGTCACGGCGGTCCGGGTGCTCGGCCACGAACGTCAACAGCTCGGCCTCGTCGTCGGGCAGGTCGTCCTCCGCCTCGGGCGGGAGCATCACCCGCTCGACCACGGCGACGCACCCCGCCACGGCGTCGGGCCACTCGATCCCGCCGAGCGTCTCCTCGAGCGGTCGGTCGGGCGGCAGGCCGTCCTGCTCGATGGACGTGAATCCGTCCGGCTGGGCCTCGAGCTGGGCGGACAGTCGTTCCTTGAGGGCGGGTTCGTGCTCCACCAGGTCGGCGGTAGGGACGAGCGCGTAAAGGCGCGGAGGCTGGTCCCAGCCGTCGGCGGCGACGTGCGACTCGACCTCCAGCGTCACGAGACGCAAGGGGGTGCTCGGCAACGGGCCGTCGGGCGGCTCCGGGTCTACGTGCATCGGGGCACCGCGGCCTTGGGGTCCTTGGCCAAGAGACTTGAGCGCGTCGATGGCGTCGTCGAGCGTCGACACCTTGACGAGGCGCAGCCCGTGGTCGTCTCCATCGGTCGCCTCGGCGCAGTTGGCGGCCGGCACGAGGAAGATCTCTGCGTCCTCATCCGCTGCTCCGGCGATCTTCTGGCGGATGCCGCCGATGGGGCCGACCGTGCCGTCGGGCGTGATCTCACCGGTGCCGGCCACCTTGCTCCCGCCGGTCAGTGCTCCCGGTGTGAGCCGGTCGTAGATGGCGAGGGCGAACATGGTGCCGGCGCTGGGGCCGCCCACCTGCTGACCGACGTTGTTGGTGATGTCGATCGGGAAGTCGAACCGCGAGCGCAGCGCCACCCCGATGCGTGGCAGCTTGGCGTCCTTCGCGTCCGGTCGCGTGACGACCTCGACGCTCTGCTTCTCGTCGTCCCTCGTGTAACCGATCGTGACCGTGTCGCCCGGATCGACCTTGCCGACCGCCGCGACGACGTCCTTCGCGGTCGGGGTGGCCTGCCCGTTGACCGAGCGGATGTCGTCGCCGACGCGCAGCTTTCCCTTGGCGGACGCACCGGCAGCCACCGAGGCGATCGACGCCACCTCGGGCACGGTGTATCCGGCCGCACGCAGGCCGGCGACGCGCGAGGAGTCCTTGGAGCTGGTGAGCTGGGCCTGACCTTCCGCCTTGGCATCCTGCGCGGACTCCCCCTGGCGGTAGATGAACGCCCGTGGCACGACGGCCGTGTCGTCGGCGAAGTAGGCCTCGAACGCCTGGGCCAGCGAGACGTCCGACTGCGCCCTGGTGACCGAGACCGTCGTGAAATCGAGCGAACCCTTGGTCGGATACGTCTTGACGCCCTTGCCGAACGTGAACATCGGCTTGCCGTCGAACGAGCCGAGCGTGTCGAACGCCGGTCCCGGCCGCATCGTCACGTAGGGCACGGGCACGAGGAACGCCACGCACGAGAGCACGATGAGCGAGAGCGACGCCACCACCATCGTCAGGTAGCGCCGACTCGGCACGGATGGGTCGGACACAGCCACAGCCTAGAGACGACCGTCAACATTCCGGCACTCGGCGGGTGCGGCAAACCGGACGTACCAGCGCCTCAACGGCTTTACCGTGAGAGCACCGACCTTGGAGGGCAGCACATGAGCACTCTCGACACCACGATCATGATCGCGTTCCACGATGCACTGCGGCGGGAGGTCGAGCAGGTGGCACGGCGGGCCAGCGATCCCAACGGCCGGCTCGACGCCGCGCTCGGCTGGGAGCTGTTCGCCCGGTTCCTCGAGATCCACCACAGGGCCGAGGACGACCTGCTCTGGCCGATGCTGCAGGAGGCGCTCGAGAACCGTCCCGACGACCTCGCGCTGGTTGCCTCCCTGGAGGCCGAGCACGCACAGATCGACCCGCTGATCGACCAGGCCAACGCCGTGCTCCGCGGCGAGTCCGACGAACAGCTGGTCGACGTCATCGACGCGCTCGTCACCGGGCTCTCCAATCATCTGCACCACGAGGAGCAGGAGGGCCTGCCGTTGATCGGACAGGTGCTGACCGAGGAGCAGTGGATGCAGTTCGGTCAGGGCGCCGGTGCGCGAGTCGCCGACGACGCCGAGCGGTACGTTCCCTGGCTGCTCAACGACGCCCGCAACGCGCAGGACATCCTGGACCGGCTGCCGCCGCCGATGCGGGACGGCTACACCGGAGGCTGGCGCGACGCGTACGCCGCCCTACCTGTCTGGCCTTAGCCCGGGCGACGGGACCCTGTCACTCGGCGTGGACCCACGAGGCGTCGCCGTCGGTGTAGGTCTGGTGCTTCCAGATCGGCACCTCGGTCTTGAGCTCGTCGATGAGGCGCCGCCCTGCCTCGAACGCCTCGGCCCGGTGGACGGCTGACGCCGCGACGACGACCGCGAGGTCGCCCACGGCGAGATCGCCGACCCGGTGGACGGCGGCCAGCGCGACGATGTCGCACTCGTCGGCGATCCGGGTGGCCACGGTCCTGAGCAGGTCGACGGCGGTCGGGTGGGAGCTGTAGGACAGCTGGGTCACCGGCTGTTCCTCGTCGACGTCGCGAACCGTGCCGACGAAGAGCGCGATGCCCCCGGCCGCCGGATCGCGCACGGCGTCGAAGACCTCGTCGAGGCTCAACGGCGTGTCGCGAATGGCGAGCAGCCGAAGCGTGTCGGTCGAGGGCGAAGGCACCCGGCCATCGTAGGCAGGCGGGTGCGGGCCGGCCCGGATGGCTGGCCTTGACCGCTGGGCGGCATGGCTGGGCTGGGTAGGCTGGCGACATGGCTGACGACATCGAGCCGAACCGCGACGACGAACCGGACCCGACTCCGGAGAACCCGTTCGCGGGCACCCCCATGGAGGGCCTCTTCGCCGCGTTCGGTGGCGCGGGCGGCCAGGCGCCAGACCTCGGCGCGCTCTTCGGGCAGATGCAGCAGATGTTCCAGCCGCACGACGGCCCCGTCGACTTCAACATGGCCAAGGACGTCGCGCGGCACGCCCTCGCGGCCGCCGGTCCCGATCCGACGCCACACGCAGGCCAGGTGGGAGCGGTCGACGACGCCGTGCGTCTGGCCGAGTCGTGGCTCGACCGCGTCACCGACGTCCCGGCGGGTGCCACGTCGGCCGCGGCGTGGAGTCGCGCCGAGTGGATCGAGGCAACCGCGCCCACATGGCAGACGCTGGTGCTGCCGATCGCCGAGCACGTCGTCGGGGCCATGGGCGAAGCCGTCCCCGAAGAGGCCAAGGCCATGGCCGGGCCGCTCATCGGCATCCTGAGCCAGGCCGGCGGCGCCATGTTCGGCCAGCAGATCGGCAACGCGCTCGCCGGACTGGCCGGCGAGGTCGTCTCCTCCACCGACATCGGACTTCCCCTTGGCCCGGAACGCACCGCGGCGGTGCTCCCCCACAACGTCGAGGCGTTCGGCGAGGGCCTCGAGCAGTCGGCCGCCGACGTCCTGCTCTACGTGGTGCTGCGCGAGTGCGCGCACCACCGCCTGTTCCACCACGCCACCTGGCTCAGGGGCGCGCTGGTCGGCGCGATCGAGGAGTTCGGACGTGGCACGCGCATCGACCTCTCGTCGATCGAGTCGACGATGCAGGGTCTCGACCCGTCTCGCCCCGAGGAGATCGCGGAGGCGATGCAGGGTGGGCTGTTCGAGCCCCAGCGCACGCCGGAGCAGCAGAACGCGATCGATCGCCTCGAAACCCTGCTGGCCTTCGTCGAGGGCTGGGTCGACGAGGTCGTCGACCAGGCCACGCGCGAGACGATGCCGGCCGCGGCCTCCCTCGCCGAGGCGATGCGACGACGTCGCGCTGCCGGTGGTCCGGCCGAGCAGACGTTCGCCTCGCTCGTGGGGCTCGAGCTCCGGCCGCGACGCATGCGCGACGCGACCACGCTCTGGGCCGCACTGCGCGACCGTCAGGGACCGGAGGCTCGCGACGCCGTCTGGAAGCACCCCGACATGATGCCGACCGCGGCCGACCTCGACGACCCGCTCGGTTTCGCCCAGGACGACAAGGACTCGATCTCGGACGAGGAGTTCGACGCCGCGATCGGCGAGCTGCTCGACGGCGACGCCGAGCGCCCCTCTGACGGAGATTCCGGGCCCCGGACGGACGACAGCCCCGACGAGTGACCCTGCACGCTGACGCCCAAGCAGTGCTCGCGGCGTGGAAGGGTCCCGACGTCGTGCAGGACGAGCTGCGATCGACGTACCTCGCCCATCTCGCATCGCACCCTGACGCGATGCTGCGGACCTGCCACCCGGACCACCTGACCGCGAGCGCGCTCGTCGTGTCGCACGACCATCTGGCGGCTGTGCTCACGCTCCATCCGGTCTTCGGACGCTGGCTCCAGACCGGCGGGCACTGCGAGCCCGCCGACACCACCCTGGCCGGTGCGGCGCTGCGGGAGGCGCACGAGGAGACCGGTATCGCCGACGTGGCGATCGACCCGGTGCCCGTGCTGCTGTCGCGCCACGAGGTGCCGTGCGGACCGCTCCGACCGGCCCACCACCTGGACGTGCAGTTCGTGGCGGTGGCCGCGGCCGACGCAAGGCTCGTGATGAGCGAGGAGTCGCTCGACCTCGCCTGGTTCGCCCTCGACGACCCACCCGAGCCGACCGATCAGAGCGTGCGCGACCTCATCGCTGCTGCCAGCTCACGCCTTCGAGGAACCCCTTCGCCTTGACCGTGTGCGGGTAGGGCTCGACGAGCGCCCAGAAGCGGTCGCTGTGGTTGGGCTCGATGAGATGGGCCAGCTCGTGCAGGAGCACGTAGTCGACGACCCACTCGGGCATGCCCTTGAGCCGGTGCGACAGCCGGATGGAGGCGTCGCTCGACGAGCAGGAGCCCCACCGCGTGTTCTGGTTGGTGACCCACCGGACGCTGGACGGCAGCGCCTGACCGTCGAGCCAGCGGTCGGAGAGCACGGATGCACGAGCCAGCAGCTCGTCGTCACTCGGCCGAACGCGCCGTTCGCGGCGGTCGAGGCGCTCGACGAGGCTGTCGACGTGCGTCTGCTCCTCCTCGGGGCTGAGGTGGGCCGGCATCAGCACGATGATCTTGTCGCCCTCGCGGTAGGCGCGGACCGTGCGACGGCGTCGCGAGCTGCGCCGGATCTCGACCACTGCCATGTGCCACAACCTATCTGGCCGCCCCCACAGGCCATCTTTTTTTCGTCCACACCTTGAAGGGGCGAACCGGCAGGTCACGTCCGTGCGTGAGGAGCAGCAGGCGTCGTCGTCCACCAGGTGTCCACACGGGGGCGGGGCGGTACCCACAACTTGTCCCCACGGTTATCCACAGGCGTGGACAACATTTTTCCAAACCGGTTGACGCGTCGGCCGGGCAGTTCTAGGTTTCCGCCATTCCCGGGGCCCGAATCGGGCCTCTGGACACGCGGCGAAAATGTCCGCCCACTCGGCACGCCTGCCCGTAAATTCGAGCCGTCTGCCGTAGCGTGAGTGCCCGGTAACACCTTCGGCTAGGAGGCCGTGATGTCGGAACAGTGGAGTGGTGAGTTCTACTGCGTCAAGTGCAAGGCCAAGCGCGAGGCCACCGGTGAGGTCCATGTCAGTGACAAGGGAACCCGTATGGCCAAGGGCATCTGCCCCGTCTGCGGCACCAAGCTGAACAGGATCCTCGGCAAGGCTTGATCCCATCGCGACGTGTGGACGGCCGGCTCGTCAGAATCGGTCGTCCTCACGTCACGATTGGTCGGTGATCCAGCGGCCGGCCCTTCCGTCCCGGCGCACCTGTGCCCCGTCGCGACTCGATCCAACCCCAGGTCAACGTCGCGCCGTTTCGAGTTGTCCTCACGAAGCGACGTCACCAGGCATGAGACACATAAAAGTGTATCGACTTACTAGACTATGGTGGGTGCTCCTGACTCCGAAGGACGCACCTTGAGCTTGAACACTCGATCGCTCGCCATCGTCGTGCTGACGGCCGCCGTCGCAGCGTCTCTGGCGCTGATGGGGCTCCGTGAGTCCGGCGCCAGCGGCAACCCGCCGCACATCCGCGCAGCCGCGGCCAAGACCGACACGGTCAAGAAGCCCAACATCGTCGTCGTGATGGCCGATGACATGCGGGCCGACGACCTCCGCTTCATGCCGTCGCTGCAGAGGCTGGTCACCGATGAGGGCCTGAAGTTCCGCAACTCCTTCAGTCCGTACCCACTGTGCTGCCCCTCCCGTGCGTCCTTCCTCTCCGGCCAGTACGCCCACAACCACAAGGTGTTCAACAACGACGCGCCGTTCGGCTTCGGCAGCTTCGACGACAGCGCCACCGTGGCCACGTCGCTGCACGACGCCGGCTACCGCACGGGCTTCGTCGGGAAGTACCTCAACAACTACGGCATCGACCGCTCCCTGGCGACCGGCGAGCGCTCGTGGCACTACGTCCCGGCCGGCTGGACCGACTGGTACGCCGCCGTGCAACGGCCGCCCCGGCTCCACGACAAGTACCCCAGCGGCGGGGCGTACAACTACTTCCACACGATCTTCAACGTCAACGGCAAGACCGACGACACCCACAAGGGCGAGTACCAGACCGACGTGCTCGGCGGCTTCAGCCGCGACCTCGTGACGAAGTACAGCGGGACCGACCAGCCGTTCTTCCTCTATCTCTCGGCACTGGCGCCGCACTACGGCGGGCCTCACGAGCCCGACGACGTCGACTCGGTCCTCCGGCCCGACGGCCAGGAGTTCGAGTTCGAGACACCGGCGCGTCCCGACTGGGTCAAGGGACATTTCGACAAGGAGATACGTCGAGGTGCCGGACTCCCCGCGGACGGTGGCGCGAGCGAGGACGACGTGAGCGACAAGCCTGAGGCCTTCCGCAACCCCGAGCTCGACCAGGACGAGCGCCGCATCGCCACGGAGATGACGCGGCAGCGTGCCGAGTCGATCGCCGTCCTCGACACCCATGTCCGACGGCTCGTCCAGACCCTGCGCGAACAGGACGAGCTCGACCAGACGGTCTTCATCTTCACCTCGGACAACGGCTACTTCCTCGGCGAGCACCGGTTCCGCAGCGGCAAGCGCAAGGCCTACGAGCCGTCGATCCGGGTGCCCCTGGTGATTGCGGGGCCCGGCATTCCGCATGGGGTTCGCGACGACCCGACCAAGACGCCGGACCTCACCGCGACGATCCTCGACCTGGCCGGAGGCCAGGCGCCGCGAACGGCCGACGGGCGGTCACTGACGCCGAGCTTCGCTCGGGACCTCGGCTGGACCGCACCGGTGGTGACCGAGGGGGTGGCCCTCGAGTCGACGAAGCAGCCCGGAGCGCTCGCACGACCGCGCGGCTTCACCGACGCCCGCACCACCATCGGCATCCGTACCGCGCGCTACAAGCTGGTCCGCGACGAGTCGGGAACCGTCGAGCTCTACGACCTCGACGTCGACCCGAACGAGCTCGACAGCGTGGCCGACGATCCCGAGTACCACGCCATCCGCCGCGAGCTCGGCAAGCTGTGGCGCAAGTACAAGGACTGCGCCGGTGCGGCATGCAGCGAGCCGCTGCCGCCGAGCCTCGCCATGTCACCGGCCCAGACGACGGCCTCGACGAGCAAGCAGTCAGAGGGCGTGCAGGCCCGCTACGGGCACGTGTTCTGAGTCCCGCGACTCGGTCGACGAACGTCAGGCCGCTGGATTGACCCTCTGTTCACTTCGAGGATGCTGAATCACTTGCGCGTCAACCTGCTGGCCCTTGTGCGCCAGTCGCGTTTCGCGCCACTCCGAGACGGCGACACCCGCGAAGAACACCGCGAGCACGCTCATCGAGACCATCATGACGACATCGAACAGGTCCATAGCCGTTCCCCCTTTTTCTGGCTCAACCTTGGCGACAGCATGCGTCGGGATTCCGGGGACCGCATGTTAGATAAATATGCAGGTCAGGACTCTCAGGAGGGCTCTTTGCTCCAGCAGGTCGAGACCTCGCTTTGCCCCATGCACTGGCTCCCGGGCCGTCGCCCATCGCCAATGAGCAAGGCCTCGTGTGTCCCTATCCTGATGGTTGGTTCTCGATCGGGGAGTTGGGGCGAAACAGAACCGGGTCCCCATGCACGGTGGGACGGACGAGTTCGAATCCGCCGGTCAGGGCCGTTTGCCAATTCATCACCTCAGCCGGGTGTCCGAGCACCCCGGGACCCTCCCCACCGAGCGTGGCCACGGCTTCAGCGGCGCACTCGGGATGAAGGGGCGGATAGAGGAACAAGCCATCGGCCACCTCACCGGGCGTGCCGATGAAGGCAATGGGCCACGTGAGACTCGTGCCGCAGATGCCGCAGATGCGGCTGAGTGCGCAACGAATCGCTCGCTTCTTCACCACGGTCGCGTGATCGGCACGACCTGCGTCGTCTTCGTTGGCGAAGGGCACCGGCAGCCCCAGCTCCGGGTCCGATCGTCGTGAGGCGAGCCCTTTCAGCGCCACGGCGCTCACATCATCGCGGCAGCGCCGGACCACTTGCCGAGCTCGGAACGGCGGGTCGGTCGCTCGTCGTCGCGGAGGCGTCGCGCCATCCGGGGCGGCGTGGGTGCCGGGTCGTGTGAGGTGAACCGGTCGGGCAGGGACAGCTTCATGATGGTGCGGAACACCTGGAAGTACTGCTTGCGCAGCGGCCCGGTCGTGTAGGGGATCTCGTAGCGACGGCACAGTTCCTTGACCTTGACCGAGATCTCCGCGTACCGGTTGCTGGGCAGGTCAGGGAACAAGTGATGCTCGATCTGGTAGCCGAGCTGACCAGCCATCAGGTGCGTCAGCTTGCTGCCCTCGAAGTTGGCCGATCCGAGCATCTGGCGCAGATACCACTCGGCGCGGGTCTCGTCCTCGAGCTCCTCCTCGGTGAAGTGAACGGCACCGTCAGGGAAGTGGCCGCAGAAGATCACCAGGTAGGACCAGACGTTGCGCATCAGGTTGGCCGTGACGTTGGCCGCCAACGTCCGGAGGAAGAACGGGCCGGTGAGCGCCGGGTAGACGAGGTAGTCCTTGAGCACCTGCTTGCCGACCTTCTGCCGGATCTGCTTGAGCTGACGGCGCAGAACCTTGGGGTCCTTCTCTCCCTTGCGGATGGCTTCGAGATCCAGGTCGTGGAGGGCGACGCCCCACTCGAAGAACATCGCGAGCAGCGCGTTGTAGATCGGCTGGCCCAGGTAGACCGGGTGCCACTTCTGGTCGCGGCTCATGCGCAGGATGCCGTACCCCACGTCGTTGTCGTGTCCGATGACGTTCGTGAACTGGTGGTGGATGTAGTTGTGCGAGTGCTTCCACTGCTCGGCCGGCTGCGTGGTGTCCCACTCCCAGTTGCTGGAGTGGATCTCGGGATCGTTCATCCAGTCCCACTGGCCGTGCATCGTGTTGTGGCCGATCTCGATGTTCTCGAGGATCTTCGCGGAGCCGAGCATCACGGTGCCGAGCAGCCAGGCGGGAGGAAAGAAGCTGGCGAACAACGTGATGCGCCCGGCAGCGGCGAGCCGGCGCTGGATCGCGATGATCCGGAGGATGTAGTCGCGGTCGGCCTGACCGCGCGACTCCTCGATCTCCGCACGGATGGCGTCGAGCTCTTCACCGAGCGCCTCCACCTCCTCGTCGGTGAGGTGGGTGTACTCGCGCACGTCGGCGTAGGCCATGGGGTCTCCTCGGATCTGGTCAGACGTTCAGGGTGCAGTCGCCGGCGGCGACTGAGATGCAGGTCTGGATGTACTCGTTCGGTTGATCGTGCTCTTCGCCGCTCCGCAGGTCCTTGATGCGGCCTGCGACGAGCGGGACGTCACAGGTGTGGCAGATGCCCATCCGGCAGCCGAACAGCATGTTGATGCCGGCCTCTTCCCCGGCCTCGAGCAAGGTGGTGGCCCCGTCGACCTCGACGGACTTGCCGCCGACGCCGAAGGTCACCGTGCCGCCCGCGGCGTCGCCGGAGTCGAGGGCCAGCGAGAACCGCTCGATGTGCAGGTGGTCCTCGCGGTCGTGCTTCTCGTAGTGCTCCAGGGTGGCGTCGAGCATCGGCGCGGGCCCACATGCCCAGGTCTCCCGCTCGCGCCAGTCCGGGCAGACGTCGTCGAGCTGGTCAGGTGTCAGGAAGCCGTCGGCGTCGGTGAATCGTTCATACAGCCGCAGGCTCTTCTCGCTCGCCGCCAGCTCACGGAGCTCATCACCGAACATCATGTCGTCCTCGTTCACGGCGGAGTACGCCAGGACGACGTCCGGCATGGTGCCCCGGCGGCTCATGGTCCGCAGCATGGCCATGACCGGGGTGATGCCGCTTCCTCCGACGATGAACAGCATCCGGTCGGGCGGCGGGTCGGGGAGGATGAACTCGCCCTGGGGAGCCTCGAGACGCACGATCGTCCCCGGTGCCAACCCGCTGACCAGGTGCTCGGACAAGAAACCTTCGGGCATCGCCTTCACGGTGATGCTGATGGTGCGACCGTCCCGATGCGGCTCGGAGGACAACGAGTACGAACGCCAGTGGTAGCGGCCCTCGACCTCGACACCGATGCCGATGTACTGCCCCGGAGTGTGGTCGAAACGCCACCCCCAGCCTGGCCGGATGACGAGCGTGGCCGCACGATCCGTCTCTTGATCGACTCGCTCGATCCGGCCGCGCAGCTGGCGCGCCGACCACAGCGGATTGAGCAGCGCGAGATAGTCGTCGGGCGCCAAGGGCGTGGTGAGTGCCTTGCCGGCGGTGCGGACACGCCGGAGCAGCCTCGAGCGCTCGATCAACGGTGCGGCCATGCGGAGACTCCCAGGCGTAAACGACAGTTACACAACCGTCGCACTCATGAATGCGGCCCGCAAATCGAGTGTTCACCTCGCCAAATCCGAGGTTGACCTGCGTGGGTCGCCCTGGCTCGGTGCTCCCGGGTCAACTTGGACACATGGCCCAGGACCCCGCACACTCGAGATGCCTGCGCAGGGCTACCTGTGGTCGCCGCTATGACGCTCTGGTGTGCCCGCTCGGCGGAGAGTGGTCCGGGTGCGGCTCTTCACCGCGATCGCCACGAAGTACTTCGGCGAGGGCACCCCAGGTCATGCCAGCCTCCATCGCCATGACCACCACCTCAGCAACATCTTGATCGACCAGGCCCAGGGCAGAGTCGCGTTCGCAAACCATCGCGGCGAGGTCCTTCAGATACGAGTCGCCCTTCCCGAGCTCTCCCAGCAGACCCGGGATCATGGTCGAGCTTCCGCTCGCGCAGCGGCACCATGTCTCCGATGCCGCCCCTGATCATGTGGCGCGAAGTAGAAAGCCACCCGGCTGAACAGCGAGGGTATGCGCATCAAAGCGCCGCCAATGATGGCGCAGACAGCGAGACTGAAATAGGCGAGAACGAGGACGAGAGTGGGGGTCATGGGCGTGCCTTCGTGTCCGCGCGACCGGCCGCTCTCTTGACCGGGTGGAACAGTATCCCGTCTGTCGCGCAGCCGCATCGCGAACGAACGCAACCCGCGCTGCGAAGGCATCGCGTGGCGCGGTGAACGGGTCCTCCTCGTCGTGGCGAACGTCAGTGCCGACCCGTGCAGCTCAAGATGCTGGACGCTCGCCCACCCACGGCATCGACCAGGCCACGGGTGTCGACCCAAGAACGCCTCTGCCATTCGCACACGCCAATGTTCGAGCTCCCGAACTGCATCCAGCCGACACAAGATGTGGACGGTCGGTTCGTCAGTCGGTCGTGCATGCGTCACGATCGGTCGGTGATCCTGCGGCCGACCATCCTTCCTGGCGCGCCGCTGCTCCGCCGCGACGCCGACCACCTCCAGGTGGGCACCTCCCCCGGCATCGTCATCGACGACCGGCCGGGGCTTCGTTCGTTCCTGCGGCTCCTCGACGGCGTGCGCGACATCGAGCGTCTGCGACTCCTCGTTCGCACCGACGCGCCCGAGCTGCAGGGTGACGTCCATGACGTCCTCAGGCCCCTGCTCGCCTGCGGCGCAGTGGTCGACGGCCGCACCCTGCACGTCCGACGACCTCGCCTGCAGGTCGCCCTGCACGACGACGCCGGCAGCAGACCGCTCGCCCGAGCTGTCGCCCACGTGCTCACCGACCTGGGCATCCGTTCGCTCGAACCACCCGAGCCCGACCTCCTGGTCGTCGTCAGCTGCGGTGAGCCGGCGCGGGCCGTGTTCGACCAGGCGCGGCTCCACGGCGTCGCCCACCTGTCCGTGGTGCTCGACGAGGACCGGATCCGCATCGGACCGCTCGTCATCCCGGGGCTCACGCCGTGCCTCACCTGCCTCGACCTGAACCGCACCGACTGGGACCACGCCTGGCCGGTCCTGCTGGCCCAGCTCGGACGCTCGCGGTGGTCGATGGCACCGCCGCTGCCTGCGCCCCTCGCCTACGCCGCCGCTGCCGAGGTCGGTGTCGAGGTGCAGGCACTTGCCGCCGGTTCCCGCCCCCGAACCGCCGGCCAGGTGCTGGCGGTCGGGCCCGGCCACGATGCCCGGGCCTCATGGCCGGTCGCGTTCCACCACGGCTGCGCCTGCGCCCTGCTACCGGCGGCCTGACGCGTCACGCCAGCCCGAGCTCCTCGGCCTGCACGGGTGGTCGGCGGTCTTCGGCGAGATGTACAGCCGGGACGCGATCTCTGCGTTCGACAGACCGCGGCGAGAAGGGTGGCGACCTCGAGCTGCCGATTCGTGAGCTCGGACGGATTCGCTCGCGTGCTGGCCCGCGGACGGGGCAGGACGTTGGCGACCCATCGGTGCGCAGCTGCAAGGGGCGACGGTCGGCGGTGCCGGCCGATCGCGAAGGGCGAGCGCGGCCAGCGCATCCAGCGCCTCGGCCGCTGACGTGACTCCTGGCCGAACCTCTGGCGCAGGTCACGCGTGATCGCCTGGGACACCATCGCGTCGTCGTCGACGGTCAGGATGGTGGGTTTCGTCATCCGCGGCGCATGACCTGACTGGCCTCCCGACCCTGAACGTGCGAGCTCCCTGCTCACGGCAGACGCTAACAGGGCGAGAGCCGAGGCTTGACGGTTCTCGGCGGTATCCTGAGCCGGTGCCCGACTCACCCGGCGAGGACCGTCCACGCTCGCAAGACAAGTCGCTGCCCAGCAGCGCGTTTGCGCGTGGGGTGAAGCTCGCGTCCCTTCCAGTGGGGTTCGCGGGCCGCACGACGCTGGGCGTGGCCCAACGCCTCGGCGGCGCCCCTGCGGAAGCCGTGCTGCTGGAGGTCCAGCGCCGCACCGCCGACCAGATCTTCAGCGTGCTCGGCCAGCTCAAGGGCGGAGCGATGAAGTTCGGGCAGGCGATGAGCATCTTCGAGGCGGCGCTGCCCGACGAGATCGCCGGCCCGTACCGCGAGACCCTCACCCGGCTGCAGGACGCCGCGCCCCCCATGCCGCCCGGAGTCGTGCACCGCGTGCTCGAGGCCGAGCTCGGGCCCGATTGGCGCGAGCAGCTGACGACGTTCGACGACGTTCCCGCGGCCGCTGCGTCCATCGGCCAGGTGCATCGCGCCACGTGGCACGACGGCACCGAGGTCGCCGTCAAGATGCAGTACCCCGGTGCCGCCAAGGCGTTGCGCTCCGACCTGCGTCAGGTCGCCCGGCTCGCCCGGCTGTTCAGTGTCATCGCCCCGGCCGTCGACGTGAAGGGCATGGTCCAAGAGCTCCAGGACCGGGTCGTGGAAGAGCTCGACTACAGCCTGGAGGCCGAGTCGCAGTCGATCTTCGCCGAGGAGTTCGCCGACGACCCCGAGATCGTCGTTCCCAGCGTGGTCGCCCACACCGAGAAGCTGCTCATCACCACGTGGCTCGAGAGCGACCACTCGCTGGCCGAGATCATCACGAACGGCACGCCGGAGGAGCGCAACCATTACGGCGAGTCGTACGTGCGGTTCCTGTTCGCGGGACCGGCACGCACGGGCCTGCTGCACGCCGACCCGCACCCCGGCAACTACCGGATCATGCCCGACGGCCGGCTCGGCGTCGTCGACTACGGCGCCGTCGCCCGGTTGCCCGACGGTGTGCCGCCCGAGGTGGGCCGCGTCCTGCGGGCCGCCGTGCGCGGCGACTACGAGGCCGTCACCGACGGGCTGCGCGAGATCGGCTTCCTCCGGCCCGGAGCCGGACTCGACTCCGACACCATCGAGCGCTACGTGGGTCCGTTCGTGGAGCCGGCCAGCGCCGAGGTGTTCACGTTCAATCGGGAGTGGATGCGCGCGCAGATGGCCCGCGTCAGCGCTCCGACCCCCGACGGCATCGGCACCGCCCTGCGCATCAACATCCCACGCGAGTACGTGCTGCTGCACCGGGTGTGGGCCGGCGGCGTCGGCGTGCTGAGCCAGCTCGGCGCCACCGCGCACTTCCGGTCGATCCTCGAGGAGAACATGCCGGGCTTCGCCGAGCCCGTGGTTTGAGTCGCACGTCCTCGGCTCGGGTGCGTCACGAGGAGGCCGGGCCCTCCCAGGTCCAACGCGGCAGTGGCAGGCGCTGCGGCACGTCGGTGGGTTCGGGGTAGGACAGCATGTCGTCGACCGCCCATTCCATGTATGCGGCCAGGGCTGCTCGGAACTCCGGATCGTCGGGCAGTCCGGCGTCGTCTGCTGCGGCCACGAAACAGGCGACGAATCGCCGGCCGAGATCGGTCATGTCTCCGTTGCCCGCATGCATGCGGACCGTCGCCGCCTGGTCGCTGAGTGCGTCCGAGAAGATCGTCGGACCGCCCAGGACCTCCCCCCAGTACGCGGCCAGTCGCTCCACGTGCTGCGGGTGCTGATCGGGGTGGGAGAACGGGTGGTTGAGCTCCGGGTCGGCCAGGCAGCGGAGATGGTGGGCGCGGGCGAGAGCCAGCATGGCATCCTGACCACCGGCGAACTCGTACAAGCTGGGACGCATCCACCCATGGTGCAAGGCCCGGAGAGCCTTGTCAGGCGTTGACGAGGGCGAGCACCTGCTCGGCGTACCGTTCCAGCTTGGCGGGGCCGACGCCCGGCACGGTGGCGAGCGCGACGGGGTCGACCGGCTTCGTCTCGGCGATCGCCTGCAAGGTGGCGTCGGTGAAGACGACATAGGCCGGCACCTTGGCCTCTCCGGCCTGCTCGGTGCGCCAGGCGCGCAGCTTCTCGTAGAGCTCCTCGTCGTACGTGGCGGGGCAGTCGTCGCAGCGCCCGCGCTTGCGCTCGGCCCCGACGGCGAGCGGGCGCTTGCAGACGCGACACCGGGCGACTTTGCGATCGCGCGGCGACCGGGCGGTCTGGCGGGCTTCGTGGTCGGCCGGCAGCAGTGAGTCGAGGAACCGGCTGGGCCGGCGGTTGCCGCGCCCGCCCGGCTTGCGGGCCGACGCCCACGAGATGACGAGCGTGTGCCGGGCCCGCGTGATGCCGACGTAGAACAGCCGGCGTTCCTCGTCGATGGCCTGTGGGGTGTCGGCGTGGACGCTCGGCACCATGCCCTCGTGCACGCCGACGCAGAACACGGCGTCCCACTCCAGTCCCTTGGCCGAGTGCAGCGTGGCGAGGGTGACGCCGTCGGCGGTGGGCGCGTGGGCACTCTCCGCCCGGCGGTCGAGGTCGGCCACCAGGGCCGTGAGGTCGGCCTCGGCACCGAGCGCTTCCGTGAGGTCGGTGGCCATGGACACGATGGCGTGCAGCGACTCCCAGCGGTCGCGGACCGCGCCGGCTCCGCTCGGCGCCTCGTCGGTGTGTCCCATGCTCGCGAGCACCGCGCGCACCTCGTCGACCAGCTCGCCGCCCGCGTCGTCCTGGCCTCCTCGGGCGGCGCCGCGCAGCAGCGTGATCGCCTGCCTGACCTCGGCACGACGGAAGAAGCCCTCGACGCCGCGCAGCGTGTAGGGGATGCCGTGATCGCCCAGCGCCTCCTCGAACGCCTCCGACTGGGCGTTGATGCGGAACAGCACCGCCATCTCGCGGTAGGGCGTGCCGCGACGATGGAGCAGTGCGATCTCGTTGGCGACGGCGTTGGCCTCGGTGGTCTCGTCGGGGTGCCCGACGTAGGTGACCGGGTCGCCCGGGTCGGCCTGCGACGTCAGCCGCACCCCTGGCGTGCGCTGCTGCTCGAACACCGCGTTGGCGACGGCCACGACCTGCGGCGTGGAGCGGTAGTTGCGGACCAGCTCGATGCGCTCGGCCTCCGGATACTTCCGGGTGAACGACGCGAGGATCTTCGGCGAGGCTCCCGCGAAGGAGTAGATGGTCTGACGCGGATCGCCCACCACGCAGATCTCGTCGCGGCCACCCAGCCAGAGGTCGAGCAGCGTGGACTGCAGCGGGTTGACGTCCTGGAACTCGTCGACGACGAACCAACGGTATTGGCGGCGCACCTGGGCGGCGACGCGTTCGTCGTCGGCGAGGATGGCGGCCGTGACGAGGAGGATGTCCTCCATGTCGATGCGACCGCGCTCGCGCTTGACGTCCTCGTAGGCGGTCATCAGGGAGCCGACGGTGGCGGGGTCGAGATCAGCCACCTCGCGGCGAGCCGGGGCCGACGCCGCGACGTAGTCGGCCGGCCGGATGTTGCTGACCTTGGCCCACTCGATCTCGGCCGAGAGATCGCGCAGCAGCGGGGTGTCGGCGCGGAGGCCGAGCCGGCGGACGGCCTCGGCGACCAGCCCGAACTTGGACTGGACGATCTCGGGGAACTCCGTGCCGTACACCTGTGGCCAGAAGTACCGCGCCTGCCGCAAGGCTGCCGAGTGGAAGGTCCTGGCCTGGACGCCGGGAGCGCCCAACAACGCCAGTCGGTTCCGCATCTCGCCGGCGGCCCGGGTCGTGAACGTGACCGCCAGCACCTCGGACGGCTGATAGACGCCGCTGGCCACGCCGTATGCGATGCGGTGCGTGATGGCGCGGGTCTTGCCGGTGCCGGCACCGGCGACGACGCAGACCGGCCCGCGCAAGGCGGTGGCGACGTCGCGCTGCTCGGGATCGAGGTGTTCGAGCAGGTCGTCGGGTGCTGGCAACTGCCCTCCTCGGGGAACAAGGCACGTCGTGAGATGGTTGAAGATGAAACAGTCGCTCATCCGGTTGACTGACCCAGACTAATCGTCGGAGGAGACACTCGATGCACGGCGCGTTCACGATGTACTCGACGGAGTGGTGCGGCTACTGCCACCGCCTCAAGCGTCAGCTGGAACGTGAGGGCATCCACTTCGACGAGGTCGACATCGAGACCGATCCGAGTGCCGCCCAGCTGGTCGAGCGCACCAACGGCGGCAACCAGACCGTGCCGACGCTGGTGTTCGCCGACGGCTCCGCACTCACGAACCCGTCCGTCGCCGAGGTGAAGGCCCGGCTCGCCTCCTAGCCCCGGCGTCATCGACGTTTCCGCATGGCGACGACGGTCTCGCGGTACGTTCACGACCAATGGTTGTCGCCGTGGTGTGCGGGGCGGGCGCTGCCGGGCTCGCTGCCGGTGCGACTCTGCGACGGGCCGGGGCCGAGGTTCTCGTCCTCGAGCGCTCCGATCAGGTGGCCGCCAGCTGGCGAACTCGATACCCGGCACTGCGCCTCAACACCCCCGGCTGGATGAGCACCCAACCCGGCTTCCGTGCGACCAAGCGCCAGTACGGCGAGTACCCCACCCGCGACCAGTGGATCGAGTACCTCGAGGACTACGCCGCTCACCACCAGCTCGACGTGCGCTTCAACACCGCGGTCCAGCGGATCGATCGAGTTGATGGCCAGTGGCAGGTGCACTGCGACGACAGCATCGTGAATGCAGCCACGGTGGTCATGGCGACCGGCTTCGACCACGATCCTTACCTGCCCGACTGGCCCGGACGGGAGTCCTTCACCGGCGACCTGATCCATGCCAGTGAGTACGTCGACCCGACGCCGTACGTGGGGAAGGATGTCCTCGTCGTGGGCCCGGGCGTCACCGGCACCGAGCTGGCCTTCCACGTGCTCGAAGGAGGGTCCGCCCGGGTTCGCATCTCCTCGCGCACGCCGCCGCACTTCTACCAGCGCAAGTGGCTCGGCATACCGATGCAGATCCCGGGGATCGTGGTCAACCACCTCCCCTTGCGCATGGCCGATCAGGTGAGCTGGTCCAGCGAGCGGCTCATCTTCGGCAACCTGGCTCCCTTCGGGCTGCCACGCCCGCCAGTGGGTACCGCGACACAGATGGAGACAAAAGGACAGGCGCCGGCCTGCGACGACGGTTTCGTGACGGCCCTCAAGGCAGGACGCATCACCGTCGTGCCCGCCGTCGAGGGGTTTGACGATGCAGACATCCTGCTCGCCGACGGATCACGGATCCAGGCCGACTCCGTCATCGCGGCGACCGGCTACACCCGCGGGCTCGGCCCCGTGGTGGGCCACCTCGGCGTGCTCGACGAGCGCGATACGCCGCTCGCTCACGGCGTGGCCATCCCGAATGCTCCCGGCCTCTACTTCGCCGGTTACCGTACGGACCTCTCAGGTCAGATGCGCCTCATGAAGTTCGACGCCCGTTCCATCGCCAAGGCCTTCACCAACGCCCGCTGATCTCGCCGCCGTGCCAGTTCTCCACCAGCCAGCGTGAGATCGACACGATCGGGGGCAGGAGCAGGTCCTCCGATGCCGTGAGCTCGGTGATCTCCCGGCGCGTGAACCAGCGCGCCTCGGCGATCTCGGCATGGTCCACATGGATGTCGTGCGTGAGGGCCGTGCCGTAGAAGCCGAGCATCAGGCTCGACGGGAACGGCCACGGCTGGCTGCCGGCGTACTCCACGTCGCCGACCTCGACGCCGACCTCCTCCATCACCTCGCGGCGCACGGCGTCGGGCAGGGACTCCCCCGGCTCGACGAACCCGGCGAGGGTCGAGAACCGCAGCTCCGGCCAGCTCGGCTGCCGGCCGAGCAGGGCGCGGTCGTCGCCGTCGGTGATGAGCATGATGACGGCCGGATCGGTGCGCGGGAAGTGATGGCTGCCGCACGACGGGCACACCCGGGTGTGGCCGGCCTGGGCGATGTCGGTGGGCGCTCCGCAGCGGGCACAGAACCGGTGCGTCTGGTGCCAGCGCGACAGCCCGACGGCGTGGACGGCCAGGGATGCGTCCTCGGCCGCGACGGTCGGGCCGAGCATCCGGAGGCTCACCGGTTGCAGCGACTGGTCGACCCGGTCGACGACGACGGCCCCATAGCCGTGGCCGTCGCGCAGCCCGAGGAACAGCCACTCGCCGTCCGGCGCGTCGCCAGCGTCGATCCAGCGAATCCCGGACCCGTCGACTGACGCGACGTGCTCGCCGCCGACGACCATGACCTTGAGGTCGGGCGTCCGCCATGCACCGTCGGCACGCAGGTGGGCGGCACGATCGTGCTGGGTGCGAGAGAACGCGTAATCCACGGTGTCAGGGTATGGGTCAGCGGACAGCGCGGAGACCCAGCACCCGCTCGAGGCCGGCGCGATCGAGCAGCTCGTCCGGGCCGGGTCGAACGGTCTCGCCGAGGCGGACGTAGTAGAACGCGGCAGTGACGTGGTCGAGGTCGACGCCGGTGAGCTCGGCCCAGGCGAGCCGGTACAGGGAGAGCTGCAGCGGGTCGGCGTTCGCCTGCTCGTTGGTCTTCCAGTCGACGACCTCGTAGCGCTTGCCGCCATCGGCGTCGGTGCTTGAGAACACCGCGTCGATGCGCCCGCCGAACTGCTGGCCGCCGAGGACGAGCGAGAACGGAGCCTCGATCTCCTCCGGCGTGCGAGCAGCGAACTCCGAGGCGAGAAACGTCTCCTTGAGGCGCTCGAGCTCGGCGTCGCTGTCGATGCCGGCGTCGCCGCGACCGGGCAGATCGGTGGGGTCGAAGAGGCCGGCCATGCCGTAGTGGTCCTCGATCCAGGCGTGGAAGCGAGTGCCGAAGCGAGCGGCGGATGAGGGACGTCGCGGCATCGGCCGGGCCAGGCTGCGCGCGAACTCCACCGGATCCTTCGTGAGAGCCATGGCCGACGTGGCCGACATCCGGGACGGCCACGGCACTACGCGGACGTCCTGGACACTCTCCGCGGCCTCGATCGCCAGCAGCTCGAGGTCGTGCTCGAGCGCGTCGAGGCGGGCGAGATCGGCACGGTCCGCCTCGGATGCATCAGGCTGCTCGAGCCGACCGTCGAGCGATGCCAGGACGTCGGCCGCCAGCGCCCGTCGCCCATCGAGGCCAGGCCCTGGAGCCGGCCAGGCGATGCCGTCGGCCAGCTGGAGGTGCGGGTTGGTGGCGTCCTGCTCCGGCGGATCGGCCCAGTGGAGGGGCGAGATCCCTCGGCGATCCAGCCACTCGCGGGTGGCGATCAGGAACTGCGAGGGCCCCAGCGGCTTCTGCTGGGTACGACCCCAGTAGTGCCCGGAGACGGTGAGGCGTCGGGCCGCCCGGGTGAAGGCGACGTAGGCGAGGCGACGTTCCTCCATCAGGGCGTCCTCGGTGTCGGCCTGCACGTAGGCCGTGCGCGCCGCGGCGGTCCACTCCGCGAGAACCGGCAGGCTGTCGGCGTCGCCGCGCAACGGCCCCGGGAGAGTCTGGGCGCTCGAGATCCAGCGCGGCCGACCCATGCCGGACGGGAAGATGGTGCGCGACACCAGCGGGACGAAGACCGTCGGCCACTCCAGGCCCTTGGCCCGATGGATCGTGAGCAGCTTGACGGAGTCGGCCTCGGACGGCGTCGAGACCTCCATGCCGCCGGTGTAGAACCGTTCGGCGTCGAGGTACGCGACCAGGCCGGAGAGCGAGGCGTAGCGGTCGGTGTGCGAGTAGTCGGCGATGGCCTCGAGGAGGAGGGCGATGTTGTCGGCGCCACCGGCGATGTCGCCGGCCGCGAGCTCGAGGTCGAGGTCGAGCGCGCGAACGCCCCGGCGGGCGAGGTCGAGCAACGGCTCACCGACGTGCGCTCGCACCGACGAGACAAGGCGGGAGATCTCCACGAACCGGGCCCGCGCCTCGTCCGAGTAGGCCATGTCGCCCGGATCGTCGACCGCGTCGGCGAGCGAGACGATCTCGGTCGGGTCGACGCCCTCCACCGCGCGCCGCAGCTCGGACTCCAGGGTCGCCTCGTCATCGCGGCCGTGTGATCGCCCGGTGAGGGCCGAGGCCTGGCGCCCGAGCAGGGCGAGGTCGCGGGGCCCGATGCGCCAGCGCGGACCGGTGAGCAGTCGCAGCATCGCCGGGTTGGCGGTGACGTCCTCGACGACCTCGAGGAGCGCGAGCAGGTCGAGGACCTCGGGCTGCGAGAGCAGCCCTTCGAGGCCGACGATCTCGAACGGGATGTGCGCCTCACGCAGCGCCTGGACGATGGCGCCGTTCTCACGGGCGACACGCACGAGGATCGCGATGTCGCGGTGCGCGCCCGGCGTGGCCTTGATGGCGTCGACCATCGCGGCAATCTCGGCGTCGATGGTGTCGTGGAGGGCGACGTCGACGCGTCCGCCCGGCTCGGTGGCCGACGTGAGCGGCTTCACCGCATCGGACGTCGCGTAGAAGGGCGCGACGACGTGGTTGGCGAGGTCGATGATCTCCGGGGCGCACCGGCGCGTCTCGGTGAGGCCGTACTGGCGGCCGCGGCCGCCATCGGACCGCGGGAAGTCGTCGAGGAACTTCTCGAGGTTGCCGACCGCGGCACCCCGCCAGCCGTAGATCGCCTGGGCGGGATCGCCGACCGCGGTGACCGGGAACCCGCGGCCGTCGTCGGCGTCAGCACCCGAGAAGAGCGCCTGCAGCAGGTCGCGCTGCGCCACCGACGTGTCTTGGTACTCGTCGAGCAGGACGATGCCGAACCGCTCGCGCAGGACTGCACCCACCTCCGGCAGGAGTGCGAGCTTGGCACCCCAGGCCATCTGGTCGGAGAAGTCCATCACCCCGTCGTGGGCCTTGCCGGCGCGGTAGCGGTCGACGAGGTGGCTGAGCTCGATGCGCTTGTGCGCCGCAGCCGCGGCGTCGCGCAGCACCGCCTGCGGTTTGGACGCGGTGAGGAACTCGTCGATCACGGCCTCGTCGTGCGCCCGCATGACCTCGGGCTCGACCAGGTGCTCGGACAGCTGAGCATCGAGATTCATGGCCTGCGACACCAGGCTCGGCACGTGCGTGGTGACGTCGCGCAGCTCACCGGGGTAGGACTCGATCGCGCGGGCCATGCGCTGGAAGCGGGACGCGTCGGTGACGAGCCGCAGGTCGGGCTCGACACCCAGCCGGAGCCCGTGCTCGGTGATGAGGGACCCCGCGAACGCGTGGTACGTGGACGTCGTGGGCTCCCCGTCGGCGTCGGCACCCAGCTTCTGCAGGCTCTCCCTGATGCGCTGACCGAGCTCGGCGGCCGCCTTGTTGGTGAACGTCAGGCCGAGCACACGCTCAGGCGGGACCTCGAGGTGGCCGACCAGCCAGACCACGCGGGCCGCCATGACCGAGGTCTTGCCCGACCCGGCTCCGGCGATGATGACGCTCGGGGTGTCGAGGCCCGCGGTGATGGCGGCGAGCTGCTCGTCGGTGAAGGCGATGCCGAGCAGCTCGCAGAGCTCGCGCTCGTCGCGCACGGGATTCATCGGACCCGGCCCTCCACGAGGATCGTGGCGCCTTCGTCCTGGGCCGGGCAGACGCGCTGGAACTGGCAGTACCCGCAGGACTTGGCGGAGGCGGTGGCCACGAACTCCTCCTCGTGGAGCGCGTGGACCGAGCGCCGGAGCTGGTCCACCGCGAAGAACGGCTCGTCAGGACGAGGGCCGTCCTGCGCCTGCACCTTGGGATACCCGGGGATGCCGGCCTCGTCGTTGCGCAGCTGCACGAGCTCGGCGCCGGCGGCGCCGGCACCCTCGACGCCGGGGAGACCCGACGCGGCACCGTGCTCGACGGCGAGCTGGTAGAAGCCGAGCTGCGGGTGCTCGGCGATCTCCTTCTTCTGCAGCGGGTTCTTGGACGTCTTGAGGTCGACGACGTGGACACCGTCGACGGAGAGCTCGACGCGGTCCATGGAGCCGCCCATGAGGACGGCGCGACCATCGACGTCGACGGCCACCTCGAACTCGTGCTCCGCGGCCAGGACGTCGCGGCCGTGCTCGCGGTGCCAGCGGCTGAACCGGACGATGGCATCGACAGCAGCCTGGTGCTCCCGCTCGCCGATCCACTCGGCCGGGTGCTCGAGCTGCGACCAGATGCCGTCGAGGTGCTTGGCCAGCTGGTCGGGGTCAGCGTCGATGCCGGACCGGACGACCTCGGCCGCGATGGCGTGCACGATCGACCCGAAGCCCTGGGCGGCGGAACTGCCCCGCTCGCCACGCGCCGCGCGGGCCATGAACCACTTGAGCGGGCACTCCTCCATCGTGGAGACCGCGCTGCCGGAGAGGCGCAAGGGCTCGTCGGGGTCGCGGATCGGCTCGTCGCTGATGCTGAGCTCGCGCAGCCCCCACCAACGATCGGGGTGCGCGCCGCCCTGCTGGTCGACGACGGCGGCCAGCGCCGCGGCCGCCCTGGCCCGAACGGCCGGACTCGTGGTGCTCTCACCGATGCGCCTCAGCTCGGACACCGCCCCGCGCAGCGACAGCGCCCGCCGCGGCCGGTTCTCCGGCTCGGGAAAGGTGCGCCCCTCGTGTCCGCTCACGTGGGCGTGCAGCTCGCCGACGAACCGGGACGGCTGATCACCGTCGTCGGCACCGGCTGCAACGGCGGTGACGACCAGACGGGACTGCGCCCGGCTGCATGCCACGTAGAACAGGCGGCGTTCCTCGGCGATCATCGATCGAGCGGACGGTGGCTCGCGGACACCGTCGGGACCGAGGCGCTCGACCTGGAGCAGGCTGCTCCGCCATCGGGCGTCGGGCCACTCGCCGTCCTGGACCCCGGCCACGACGACCAGCGGCCACTCGAGCCCCTTGCCGCGGTGGGCCGTCATGAGCTGGACGGCCCGGCTGGGCGCGACCTGCTGGGCGAGGGTGGCGGCCGGGATCTGCTGAGCCTCCAGCGCCGTGGCGATCTCGATGACCGAACGGTGGGCATGCTGCTCCTCGGCCCGCGCCGCCTCGGCGAACAGCGCGCAGAGCGCATCGAGATCGTGGTCGGCCTGCAGGGCGCCGTCGCCGCCCGACTCGGCCTGTCGCTGCAGCCGGGCCGGCCAGTCGGTGCCGTCCCACAACGTCCAGAGGACCTGCTCGGCGGGCTCACCGGCCGCGATCTGGTCGGCCGCCCGGCGCAGCAGCTCGGCGAGCTGCCGAGCGGCGGCGAGCGCCTCGGCTTCTGGTGTGCCCGCATCGACGGCAAGGGCCGGAGGCTCGGCCAGCACCTCGGCCACGAGCAGGCGGGACGCGCGCGGATGGTCGGGGTCGGCCTGGCGGAGCACTCGGCCGAGTCGGCGCAGGGACGCGGCGTCGAGGCCGCCCAGTGGTCCGGTGAGCAGCGCTGCCGCCGCGGCGGGGTCGATCGCCAGGCCCGAGCGAAGGTCGTCGGCCGCGTGCAGGGCGGCCAGGAGGGTGCGGACGGACGGTTCGAGCGCCAGCGGGACCTCGTCGCCCGCGACCTCCACGGGCACGCCGGCCGCGCCGAGCGCCCTCTGGAGGCGACCGAGGTGCGCCCCGGAGCGGACGAGCACGGCCATGTCGGTCCAGGGCACGTCGTCGTGCAGGTGGGCCTCGCGCAGCAGCAGGGCGACGTGCTCGACCTCGGCGGTCGGCGACACGAACGTGCGGACCTCGACGAGGCCGGAGTCGTTGATCCGCGAGATGGGCGAGCGCAGCGCTTCGTACTTGCTGCCGTCGACCCGGCCGAGGGCGCCGCGGTTGTGCACGATCGACCGGATGGCCGCTCCGATGCTGGACCCGTAGCGGTGGGTGTGCTGCAGGACGACGACGGGTGCCGGGCTGTCGGCCGCGCCGAACTCGTGCTGGAAGTCGAGGATGCCGTGGACGTCGGCGCCGCGGAACCCGTAGATGGACTGGTACGGGTCTCCCACGGCGACAAGGTCGCTGGGGGCACCTCCCTGCTCGGAGCGAAGCGGAGAGCCAGGGGGACCGTCGCCGGCCAAGGCCTTGAGGAACGCGACCTGGAGCGGATCGGTGTCCTGGTACTCGTCGACGACGACCAGCCGGAAGCGGCTCCGCCAGCGCTCGCGCGTGTCGGGGTCGCCCAGCAGGCGGACCGCCTGGAAGATCATGTCGGTGTGGTCGATGGTGTTCTCGAGCGCCGCCACCGACGTGTACTCGTCGAAGAAGCGTCCGGCGCTCTGCCAGTCGTCACGATCGACCGCGCGGCCGATGGACTCGACGTCGACCGAGTCCATGCCGAGGGCCCGCGCAGACGCCATCAGCCGCTGGAGCTCCGAGGCCAGCCCGCGGGTGTGCAGCGCCCCGCGCAGCTCGCGTGGCCAGCTCGTCGGGTCGCCGCTGCGGAGCATCTCCGCGATGGCGGCGTCCTGCTCCGGGGCGCTGAGCAGTCGCATGGGGTTGGTGTAGGCGTCGGACGCCTGCTCGTTGCGCAGCAGGGCGTAGCAGAACGCGTGGAACGTCATGGCCGGCGTGGTGGCCGTGGTGCGGGCGAGCCGCCGCGCGATGCGGCCACGCACCTCGTCGGCCGCCTTGCGGCTGAACGTGAGCACCAGGACCTGGTCGGGGCTCAGCTGCTCGCGATCGATGCGCTCGACCACGGTCTCGACGACCGTGGTGGTCTTGCCGGTGCCCGGCCCCGCCAGCACCAGCAGCGGCCCGCTGCCCGGCGTCGCCCCGTGCTCGACGACCGCACGCTGCTCGTCGTCGAGGGCAGGAGCGACCGCGCTCTCACGGGCAGCATGCTGCTCCAGGACGTACTCGGGCATGTGCCCATCTCAGCAGACCGGGCCGACAGTTGAACATCGCATCGGTTGCCGCCTCGGTCGGGTCGGCATACGTTTTGGGGAAGAATTTGGGGGAATTCGATGAACGTCGCGATCACCGCACCGGTCCACGACCGGTTCGACGAGATCCTCACCGACGACGCGCTGGCGTTCCTGGCCCGACTACACCATGAGTTCGAGCCACGCCGACGCGAGCTGCTCGAGGCCCGGGACCGGCGCTACGCCGAGCTTGCGAACGGCGGCACGCTGCACTTCCTCGACGAGACGAAGAACGTCCGGGAGGGCGACTGGCAGGTCGCGGAGCCGGCGCCCGGCCTCCATGACCGACGCGCCGAGATCACCGGCCCCACCGACGCGAAGATGGCGATCAACGCCCTGAACTCCGGCGCCAAGGTGTGGCTGGCCGATCATGAGGACGCCAACACTCCCCTGTGGGAGAACATGGTCCAGGGCCAGGTCAACCTGCGTGACGCGGTCGCCGGGACGCTGGAGCTCACCACCCCCGAGGGCAAGCATTACGCCGTCGGCGACGAGTCCGCGACGATCGTCGTCCGGCCGCGCGGGTGGCACCTCACCGAGAAGCACGTGCTCGTCGACGGCGAGCGCATCTCGGGCAGCCTGTTCGACTTCGGCCTGTACTTCTTCCACTGCGCCGAGGCTCAGATCGACCGCGGTTCCGGCCCGTACTTCTACCTCCCCAAGATGGAGAGTCACCTCGAGGCGCGGTTGTGGAACGACGCCTTCGTGCTGGCCCAGGACCACCTCGGGATCCCGCAGGGCACCATCCGCGCCACCGTGCTGATCGAGACCTTTCCCGCGGCGTTCGAGATGGAGGAGATCCTCTACGAGCTGCGCGACCACTCGGCCGGGCTCAACGCCGGCCGGTGGGACTACATGTTCAGCGTCATCAAGAACTTCCGTGACCGGGGCACGGACTTCATGCTGCCCGACCGCAACTCGGTGACCATGACGGTCCCGTTCATGCGGGCGTACACCGAGCTGCTCGTGCGCACCTGCCACCAGCGCGGAGCCCACGCCATCGGCGGCATGGCGGCCTTCATCCCGAGCAAGGACGAGGAGACGAACCGGCAGGCGTTCGAGAAGGTGCGCGACGACAAGACCCGCGAGGCCGGCGACGGCTTCGACGGGTCGTGGGTCGCCCACCCCGGCATGGTCGAGCTGTGCACGGAGGTGTTCACGTCGGTCCTCGGCGACGATCCCGACCAGCGCCACCGCACCCGCGACGACGTCGACGTGACGGCCGAGCAGCTGCTCGACGTCGCGAGCACCCCCGGCGAGATCACCGAGGCCGGGCTGCGGTCCAACATCAGCGTCGGCATCCAGTACCTCGACGCCTGGCTGCGCGGTACCGGCGCGGTCGGCATCAACAACCTGATGGAGGACGCCGCGACCGCGGAGATCGCGCGCTCCCAGGTGTGGCAGTGGCTGCACACCGGCGCGTCCCTGGCCGACGGCCAGCAGGTGACCCGCGAGCTCGTCGAGCAGCTGATCGACGAGGAGACGGGCGGCGACGCGTCGGACGCCCGCGCGCTCTTCACGGAGATGGCACTGGCCGAGCACTACGAGGACTTCCTGACCATCCCGGCCTACGAGCGGATGCCGTGACCACCGAGCCCCACGAAGTGAACCCGGAAATGAGAACTCTCAAGGAGGACCGACCATGACCAGTTCGACACCCGAGCGAGGTCCCACCTCGTCCGAGGCAGAGATTCCCGACAAGCACGTGCCGGCGGTCGAGTACACCGACCTGCCCGAGCCGTTGCCGATGAAGAAGGTGCTCGGACCCAGCGTGCTCCTGCTGGCCGGCGCCATCGGATCGGGCGAGTACGTGCTCTGGCCGAGCATCGCCTCCCAGGTCGGGCTCGTGCTCGTCTGGCTGACGATCCTCGGCGTGGGCACGCAGTACTTCCTGAACATGGAGATCGAGCGCTACACCCTCGCCACCGGCGAGACCGCCGTCACCGGTTTCACCCGCCTCTGGAAGCCCTGGGGCATCCTGTTCATCTTCATGGGCGTGCTGGCCTGGATGTGGCCGGGCTGGGCGACCGGAGGCACCACGACCCTGAGCTTCGCGCTCGGCTTCTCGGCGGACGCGATTCCGTACATCACCATCGGCGTCCTGGTGCTGATCGGCGTCGTGCTCACCGTCTCACCGGTGGTCTACCAGACGGTGGAGAAGATCCAGTTCTTCATGGTCACCCTGATCGTGCTCTTCATCCTGTACGCCATCGTCACGCTGCTCGGCTTCGACGGCTACAAGGAGCTGGGCAAGGGCTTCGTCGCGTTCGACGAGATCCCGGACGCCGTCGACACCGTGGGTGCCGCCGCGCTGCTCGGAGCGATCGCCTTCGCCGGCGCCGGTGGGGTGATGAACCTCGTGCAGTCCAACTGGGTCCGCGACAAGGGCCTGGGCATGGGCGCGAAGCTGCCGAAGGTGGTCTCGCCGTTCACCGGTGAGGAGGTCGCCAAGCCGACGACGGGCTACTTCTTCCACCGCGACGAGGAGAACATGCGTCGCTGGAACGGGTGGTGGAGGGTCGCGAACCGGGAGCAGTTCTGGACGTTCTTCGTGATCGGTGCGGCAGCCCTGCTGGTCTTCATGACCCTGACCTTCGTCACGGTCGGCGTGGGCTCTGATGCCGAGAGCTTCGACTTCATCGACCTGCAGGGACAGGCTCTGCAGGACGAGCAGGGCGCCTGGCTCGGCACGGTGTTCTGGCTGATCGGCAGCGTCGTGCTGTTCTCGACCAACCTGACCGTGGTCGACATGATCGGCCGCCTCACCGCCGACGCGCTCAAGACCACGACGCTGCGCGACAACGACAAGTGGAGCGAGAGCCGGCTGTACTTCATCACGGTGTGGGCCATGATCCTGTTCGGATCGGTGATCCTGCTCTCCGGCGTCGACCAGCCCCTGGTGCTGCTGGTGATCGCGGCCGCGCTCAACGGGCTGGTGATGTTCGTCTACTCGATCCTGCTGCTCCAGCTCAACCGGGGCGTGCTGCCCCGCGAGATCGGGCTTCGCGGGTTCCGCTTCGGTGCGATCATCTGGGCGGTGGCGTTCTACGGGTTCTTCTCCGTGATCCTGCTGATCGACCAGGGCAAGCAGCTGTTCGGCTAGCCCACGTGCCAGATCGCCGAGGGGACGTCCACCCGGCCACGCCGGACGGGCGTCCCTTCGGCCTGCCAGTGCTCCTGGGCGTCAGTCATCAGGTGCGGCGGGAGGGTGCCGTTGGCGCGCACGACCCGCCACCACGTGACGGCCGCGCCCTCGAGCGACATCACCCGACCGACCTGACGAGCACCGCCGTCGCCGAGCGCGTCGGCGATGAGGCCATAGGTCACGACCTTGCCGGGCGGGATGCGCTCGATGAGCTCGAGCACCCGCTCGGTGAAGTCCGCGACCATGGCCCGGGCTAGTAGGCGGGTTGGCTGGGGTCGATCTGGTTGACCCAGGCGACGACGCCGCCGCCGACGTGCACGGCATCGGCGTAGCCGGCACCCTTCAGCACGGCCAGCGCCTCTGCCGAGCGTGCGCCGGTCTTGCAGTAGAGGACCGCCTGCTTGTCGGAGGGGACCTTCTCGAGCGCGCCGCCATGGAGGAACTCGCCCTTGGGGATGAGCACCGAGCCAGGGATCTTGTTGATCTCGTACTCGTTGGGCTCACGCACGTCGACGAGCACGAAGTCGCGTCCGCCGTCGTTGCGCTCCTTGAGCCAGCCGTCGAGGGTCGCGACCGAGATGGTGGAGTCGGCGGCGGCCTCCGCGGCCTCCTCGCTGATCGCCCCACAGAACGCCTCGTAGTCGTCGAGCAGCTCGGTGGGTGCCTCGCCGTTCGGGTCGCGCTGGATCTTCAGCGTCGTGAACCGCATCTCGAGCGCGTCATAGACCATGAGACGACCGATGAGCGGGTCGCCGATGCCGGTGATGAGCTTGATCGCCTCGGTGGTCATGATCGAGCCGATGGACGCGCAGAGCACTCCCAGCACTCCGCCCTCGGCGCACGACGGCACCATGCCCGGCGGCGGCGGCTCGGGGTAGAGGTCGCGGTACTGCGGACCCTCCTGGGCCCAGAACACCGAGGCCTGGCCCTCGAAGCGGTAGATGGAGCCCCACACGTACGGCTTGCCGAGGATGACGGCCGCGTCGTTGACGAGGTAGCGGGTTGCGAAGTTGTCGGTGCCGTCGAGGATGAGGTCGTAGTCGGCGAAGATCTCGAGCACGTTGTCGGTGTCGAGCCGCACGTTGTGCTGGATGACCGTCACGAACGGGTTGATCTCCGCGACGGACGCGGCGGCCGACTCCACCTTGGGGCGGCCGACGTCGGACTGCCCGTGGATGACCTGGCGCTGGAGGTTCGACTCGTCGACGACGTCGTCGTCGATGACGCCGAGCGTGCCGACTCCGGCGGCGGCGAGGTAGAGCAGCGCGGGGCTGCCGAGTCCACCGGCGCCGATGATGAGCACCTTGGCGTTCTTGAGCCGCTTCTGCCCGGTCATGCCGACGTCGGGGATGATGAGGTGCCGGCTGTAGCGACGGACCTCGTCGATCGTCAGTTCGTCGGCGGGTTCCACGAGTGGGGCGACCACGGAATCTCTCCTCCAAGCAGCGGGATTGCTGTCACCGGTGCAAACAGCGCGCCGACCGTCAATGTTCCCTGACGTGCTCGGCGTCCTGAACGGCCGTCCGGATGGTGAGCAGCCACCCACTACGCTGGAGCCGTGAGCGAAGCCCTCCCCCTCAAGCAGCGGACCAACCGCCTGCCGCGCTCGGCGCGTCGAGCGCAGCTGCTCGACGTGGCGCTCGAGGTCTTCGTCGAGCAGGGCTACCACGCCGCTTCGATGGACGAGATCTCCGAACGGGCGGGCGTCTCCAAGCCGGTGCTCTACCAGCACTTCCCCGGCAAGCTCGACCTCTATCTCGCGCTGCTCGAGACGTCATGTGACACCGTCATCGCGGGGGTCAAGGAGGCGCTCGCCTCCACCACGGACAACCGCCGACGCGTCCGGGCCACGATCGAGCTCTGGTACGACTACGTCGCCGACCAGGGCGCGGCGTTTCGCCTCGTCTTCGAGTCCGACCTCACCAACCTCCCGGCCGTCCGCGAGCACGTCGACCGTGTCATCAACGAGTCAGCGGCGGCGATCGCCGAGGTCATCCACGAGGACACCGGCCTCCCCGGCCCGGCGTCCCATCTGCTCGCCGTCAGCCTGGTGGGCATGGGCCACGTGGGCGCGCGCAACTGGCTGTCCGCCGACTCCCGCCTCAGCCGCACCGAAGCCGTCGAGCTCGCCGCCGGGCTGGCGTGGCGCGGCATCGGCGGAGTTCCCATTCACGACGAGAACCGTCCCGACGAGAACCGTCCCGACACCCCAGGAGATGAGTGACCATGGAGGTCAAGATCGGCGTGCAGAACGCCGCACGCGAGCTGTCGGTCGAGACCGACCAGGAGCCCGACGACGTGCTGAAGTCGCTGGAGTCGTCGATCTCCGACGAGACCGTCTTCAGCATCACCGACGAGAAGGGCCGCACCGTGGCCGTGCCGGCCGACAAGGTCGCGTACCTCTACTTCACCGCTGACACGGGCCGCAAGGTCGGCTTCGGCCTGGTGGCCGGCAACTAGCCCCAGACCCGCTAGGCGGCCAGCCCGAGGCGCTCCATGCGCTCCGCATGAGCCTCGGTGAGCCGGGTGAACATGCGACCGATGGCGGCCAGGTCCATGCCGGGCTGGTCGATGCCACCGACGATCACGGCGCTGAGGGCGTCGCGCTCGGCCACCACCATCTGCGCCTGGCTCAGGGCCTCGCCCATGAGCCGGCGACCCCAGAGGGCGAGGCGTCCACCGACCCGGTGGTCGGCCTCGATGGCCGCGCGCACCTGGTCGATCACGAACTCGGAGTGGCCGGTGCCGCTGAGCGTCTCGAGCACGAGCTCACGGGTCTCGGGGTCGAGGTAGGACGCGACCTCGCGGTAGAAGTCGGAAGCGAGGCCGTCGCCCACGTACGCCTTGACGAGGCCCTCGAGCCAGTCGGATGGCGCGGTCTGCCGGTGGAAGCGCTCGAACGTCGCCGTGAACGGGGCCATGGCCTCGAACGGGTCCACACCGAGCTCGACCAGGCGGTCACGGATCAGCTCGAAGTGGTGGAACTCCGCGACGGCCATGCTCGCGACCTCGACCTTCGTCTGGAGGACAGGAGTCATCTTGGCGTCGTCGGCCAGCCGCTCGCAGGCACTGATCTCGCCGTACGCGAGGACGCCGAGCAGCTCGATGATGCCCGTCCGGTAGACCGGATCGTCGAACGCCGAGGGCTGCTGCTTGTCCTGCTGTGCGTCCTTCTGGGCCATGGCATCGCAGCGTAGCGCGGGCAGCGTGCACGAGGCACCGGGCGTCGGACGGTAGGATGGGACGAGAAATCCACCTGAGTCTGAAGAATTCGAGAAGTCCGCTGACCACGTTCAAAGATCTGGGCGTCATGCCCGAGATCGCCGACGCACTAGATGACGTCGGCATCACCCATCCTTTTCCCATCCAGGAGATGACGCTCTCGGTGGCCCTCATGGGCACCGACCTCATCGGCCAGGCGCGCACCGGCACCGGCAAGACGCTGGCGTTCGCGATCCCCGTCATCCAGCGCGCCGTCGCGCCCCACGACCCCGACTACGACCAGCTCGCCGCCCCCGGCAAGCCGCAGGCGCTGATCGTCACGCCCACGCGTGAGCTCACGATCCAGGTCGCCAAGGACATCGACACCGCCTCCGCGAAGCGTGGCACGCGCAACCTCACGATCTACGGCGGCGTGCCCTACGAGCCCCAGCTCGACATGCTCAAGTCCGGCGTCGACATCGTCGTCGGCACCCCCGGCCGCCTGCTCGACCTCGCCAACCGGGGTGCCCTCGACCTCTCGCACGTCAAGTCGCTGGTGCTCGACGAGGCCGACGAGATGCTCGACCTCGGCTTCCTGCCCGACGTCGAGGCGATCCTCGCCAAGACGCCCGAGCTGCGCCAGACGATGCTGTTCTCGGCCACCATGCCGGGCGCGATCGTCACCTTGGCCCGCACCCACATGCGTCACCCGATGAACATCCGCGCGGAGTCCCCCGACGAGGACCACCTCGTGCCCGCTACGGCGCAGTTCGTCTGGCAAGCCCACGAGATGGACAAGGCAGAGGTCGTGGCCCGCATCCTGCAGGCCGACGACGTCGGGCGCGTCCTCATCTTCACCCGCACCAAGCGCACCGCACAGCGGGTCGCCGACGACCTCGTCGACCGCGGCTTCCCGGCCTCGCCGCTGCACGGCGACATGGCCCAGACCGCCCGCGAGAAGGCGCTCCAGCGCTTCCGCGACGGCAAGGTCAACACGCTCGTCGCCACCGATGTCGCGGCTCGCGGCATCGACGTCGCCGGCATCACGCACGTCATCAACTACAACTGCCCGGAGGACCACAAGACGTACCTGCACCGCATCGGCCGCACCGGTCGGGCCGGCGCCTCGGGCATCGCGGTCACGTTCGTCGACTGGGCCGACATGACGCGCTGGCAGCTCATCAACAAGGAGCTCGACCTGCCGTTCCCCCAGCCGCAGGAGACCTACTCCACCTCGGAGCACCTCTTCCACGATCTCGGCATCGCCCACGACGTGAAGGGCCGCCTCAAGCCGCCCTCGCCGAAGGAGCCTCGCAGCGACACCGGTGGTGGACGCGGCCGTGGTGGCCAGGGCTCGAAGGGTCAGGGCGGCGGCCGTCCGCAGCAGAAGTCTTCCTCGCAGGACTCCGACACCAAGGCCACCGAGGGCGGAGCGAGCCGCAACCGCAACCGGCGTCGCCGCAACCGCACCCGCAGCGGACAGGCCGTCTCGAAGTCCGACTGAGCCCGATCAGGCGGTGACGACGACGGTGGTGCCCACCGGCGCGAAGTTCCACAGGGCCAGGGCGTCGTCCGCCCACTGACGCACGCAGCCGGCCGACTGGGGAGTGCCGAGCTGCTGCTTGGTCTGCTCGGGTCGACCGGTGTTGTCGACCGGCACGGTGTGGAAGCCGATCGGTGCGGTGAAGCCGGTGGCGAACCGCACGAAGTACTCCATGGTGCCGCTGTAGTCGAACGCGGTGGCGGTGCGCGCCTTGGACATCACCGAGTACGTGCCCGGGTTGAGGTTGTCGAACTTGCTGCCGGACACCAGGTACGTGCGCTCCACGTCGCCGCCGGCGCCCACCAGCCAGACGCGCTGAGCGGTCTCGGAGAAGACGATGCGCCGGCCGGCGCCCGAGTTGGCCGGGATCGCGACGGACTTCTTGACCTTGGCGACCTTCTGGGCCTGCAGCTTGAGGTCCTCGAGCTCGGCTTCGTGCGCGGCGATGGCCGCCGACACCGGCTGAGAGAGGTCTGCGAGCGACGCCTGCTCGAACGTCGTCGTGCCGGTCGGCTCCAGCGCCGCGGTCGGGGCCTGGCCGGGACGGGTCTGGGGCAGGACGACCACGGCCGCCAGACCGATCAGGAGCGTGACGACCACCATGCGGCGCAGCATGCCGAATCGACGACGATGCCGCCGCGCGCGGTGGCGCGCGCCGCCTCTGTCTCTGACGACACGAGGAGAGGACAGCACCCGCTCATCCTAGTGACGTGAGCCGCCTGTGGATAACGCTTCGGAGCGTGGCTTCCGTCGACCCTTGACGAGGCGCCCATCGCCGATTACTCTGATTCGAGTATTCGATACCGAATGATGCAAGCCAGAGTGATGGGAGGTTTCCGATGAAGCGACCGAGCAACGCACTCGCTCTCGCCGTCCTCACGCTCCTGTTCGAGCAGCCGATGCACCCGTACCAGATGTCCAGCACCCTGCGGCACCGCCACAAGGAGGAGAGCATCCGTCTCAACTACGGATCGCTGTACTCCGTGGTCGACTCACTCGCGAAGAAGGGGCTGATCGCGGCCGGCGAGGCCCACCGCGAGGGCAACCGGCCGGAGCGCACCGTCTACCAGCTCACCGACGACGGCGAGCTGGCGATGCGCGAGTGGCTCGCCGAGATGCTTCGCGACCCGTCGCCCCAGTACACGGACTTCGAGGCCGCGCTCTCCCTCGCCGGCGCCCTGCCTCCGAGCGAGGTTCTCGATCTCCTGCGGCACCGCATCCGGTCACTGAAGATCGTCTCCGCCCAGTACGAAGGCGCCTTGGCCGTGCTCCCGGAGGGATTCCCGGAGCTGTTCAGGATCGAGGGCGACTACGCCGCCGCGCTGCGCCGGGCCGAGACGACGTTCGTCGAGCGACTCGTCGAGAAGCTCGAGAACGACACCCTCGACGGCACTGACATGTGGCGCCGCATCCACGAGCTCCGCGACGCCGGGCACACCGGCGACGACCTGCAACAACGTCTCCAGAAGGAGTTCGGCGACGTCATGGAGTGGGACGTGTAGGAGAACCAAGGTCCCCGGCCGAGTGTGATCGACCGGGGACCGACACCGAGTCGCTGGCGACCCTGCGTCCGATCTCAGCGTAGCGAGCGACTCCCGACCCGGCGTGCCGTGCACGCCAGCAAAGGAGTACCCATGTCTCGACGTGGAATCGCCGTGACCGTCTTGACGGTCGCTGCGTTCATGGATCTCGTCGACGTCACCATCGTCAACGTCGCGTTGCCCACCATGCAGTCCGACCTCGACGCGTCACCGGCCCAGCTGGAGTGGGTGGTGGGCGGCTACACGCTCGCGCTCGCGGTCCTGCTCATCACCGGCGGGCGGCTCGGCGACGTGTTCGGCCGACGCACGGTGTTCGTCGTGGGCGTCACCGGATTCACCCTCGCCTCCCTCGGCGCCGCCCTGGCGGCCGATGCCGACCTGCTCGTCGCGACCCGTGTCGTGCAGGGCGCGTTCGCCGCGATGATGGTGCCGCAGCTGCTGTCCACCATCCAGGTGCTGTACGAACCCAAGGAACGAGCCGCCATCTTCGGGATGGTGGGAGCCGTCTCGGGTACTGCGGCCGTCGTCGGTCCCTTGCTCGGTGGCTGGTTGGTGACGAGCGACCTGTTCGACCTCGCCTGGCGCTCGGTGTTCCTCATCAACGTGCCGGTCGGCATCGCGCTCGCCGTGATGGCGCTCCGCTTCGTGCCCGAGACGCGGTCCGAGCGATCCGGGCGACTCGACGTGTCCGGCGTCCTGCTGGCCACCACGGGCCTGCTCCTGCTCGTCTACCCGCTCGTCGAGGGACGCCAGCGCGGCTGGCCGGGCTGGGTGTGGGCGATGTTCGTTGCCTCGGCCGTCGTGCTCGTCGCCTTCGTCCTCCTGCAGCGGAACCGGGAACGACGCGACGGCTCGTCGCTGCTGCCGATGCACCTGTTCGGCGACCGCGGCTTCTCGGCCGGCCTGGTGGCGCAGGCGACGTTCCAGGCGGCGATGGTCGGCCTGACGCTCGTGCTGACCATCTACGTCCAGGCCGGACTCGGCTTCAGCGCGATCGACGCCGGCCTGATGCTGCTGCCGTTCAGCCTGGGAGCGTTCGTGGGGGTGGGTGTGTCGGCTCCGCTGGGCCTCCGGATCGGCAAGCTGATCCCTTTCTCGGGCGCCGTGCTGCAGGCGGCCGGAGCGCTGTGGCTGGCACGGATCGTGGCCGACCAGGGCGACGGTCTCGGGCACCAGTCCCTGCTGCTGCCACTCCTGGTGGCCGGCATGGGACTCGGGCTCCTGGTGGTTCCGCTCATCGACATCGCGCTGTCGACGGTGCCGCTGCGCGACGCCGGCGCGGCCTCGGGTGTCTACAGCACCATCCAGCAGGTGGGCGCCGCGCTCGGCGTCGCGGTGATCGGCGCGGTGTTCTTCGACGTCGTCGACGAACGCTTCACCCCGGCCGCCCTGCGCGAGGGGCTCGACGCGGCCAGCTGGTGGGTGGCGGGCGGATACCTGCTGTGCGCGATCGCCACGCTGCTGCTTCCCGACCGCCGCGCAGTGCAGCGGCACGCGGCCGAGCAGGAAGCTCTGGGAGTCGTGGTCTAGATCGTCGTGGTTTAGGCGGACGCGCTCGCGCGGCCGTTGAGGAGGCCTGCCGCCACCTGGCGGTAGGCCTCCGCTCCCTTGTGGTTCTTGCTGGTGCCGAGGATCGACCGACCGATCGCCGGCGCCTCCGCGAAACGGATCGTCTTGGGGATCGGCGGTGTGACGATCGGCAGCTCGTACGTCTCGCGGATGGCCTTGATGACGGCCTGGGCGTGGTTGGTGCGGCCGTCGAACATGGTCGGCAGGACACCCAGGATCTCGAGCTCGGAGTTGATGAACTGCTTGACGTCGTGCACGGTGTCGAGCAGCTGGCCGACTCCGCGGTGGGAGAGCGTCTCGGCCTGGAGCGGCACCAGAACCTGCTGGGCCGCCGACAGCGCACCGACGGTGAGCACCCCGAGAGTCGGCGGGCAGTCGACGAGGATCCAGTCGTAGTCGCCGGCCACCTTGTCGAGCGCGACCCGTAGCCGCTGCTCGCGTCCGGTGCGATTGACGAGTGCCTCCTCGGCCTGCGAGACGGTGATGTTGCTCGGCAGGAGGTGCATGCCGTCCTCGACGATGACGATGGCGTCGTCAGCCTTCTTGGTGCCGAGCAGGACGTCGCCGATCGTGACGTCGATGTCCTCGGGATCGATGCCCAGCGAGAACGTCAGACCGCCCTGGGGGTCGAGGTCGACGAGGAGCACGCGCTGACCCTTCTCGACCAGCGCGGCACCCAAGGAGGCGACCGTGGTCGTCTTGCCGACGCCGCCCTTCTGGTTCACCACCGCGATCGTCGTCGTCATGGCTGCCATCATGCCAGCCATGTACGTCCCTGACGCTCCGTGACCTCTGGCATGCTTTCGGCATGAGAGGACGCGCCCTGGTCACGGGAGCCACCGCCGGCATCGGCAACGCCTTCGCCCGCGAGCTGGCCCGTCGCGGCCACGACCTGGTGCTCGTCGCACGCGACACGAAGCGCCTCGAGTCCGTCGCCGCCGGGCTGCGCGACAAGCACCGCATCGAGGTCGACGTCATCACCGCCGACCTCACCACCGACGAGGGCCTCGGCGCCGCGGTCAACGCGCTCACCGACACCGCCCGGCCGGTCGACCTGCTGGTCAACAATGCCGGTTCGTCGCTGGCCGCCTGGTTCGGCACCACCGACATCGCCGACGAGGACCGCCAGCTCGACCTCATGGTCCGCGCCCCGATGCACCTCATGGACGCCGCGATCAAGGCCATGACCGGGCGCGGCCACGGCGAGATCATCAACGTCGCCAGCGTCGCTGCTTTCACTCCGCGAGGCACCTACTCCGCGCACAAGGCGTGGATCGTCAACATCTCCCGCTGGGCCAACATCCAGTACGCCGACGCCGGCGTCACCGTGATGGCACTCTGCCCAGGGTTCGTCCGCACCGAGTTCCACCAGCGCATGGGCGTCGACCCGAACAGCTCGGTGCCCCGGTGGATGTGGCTCAAGGCCGACAAGCTGGTCAAGGCTGCGCTCGACGACCTCGACAAGCGCAAGGCCGTCTCCGTGCCGAGCGTTCGCTACAAGGTCCTGGCCACGATCTCGCAATACGCACCCTCGTCCATCGTCGCGCGGGCCGCGCGGAGGGGGCGTTGAACCCGGCCCGGAGGGCTGTGTCACAGCCCTGGCGCGGCCGATGAGCACACCGCGCACCCTCACGCTTCCGCGCGGCGTCGAGGCGACCGGCATCGAGACTCCTGTCGGCACGTTCGCCGCCCACGTCGTGCGAGCGGCATCGAACGACGGCTCGTCGAACCCGCACGTGCTGCTGATCCCCGGCTGGACCGGCAGCAAGGAGGACTTCACGCCCCTGCTGCCCCCGCTGGCCGCGGCCGGTTTCGACGCCACCGCGTACGACCAGCGAGGGCAGTTCGAGACCCAGGGTGGCGCACATCCCGACTACTCGCTCGACGGCTTCGCCTCGGACGCGCTGGCGGTCGCCGCCGCGTGCAGCGTCGAACCCTCGCACCTGCTCGGTCACTCCTTCGGGGGTCTCGTCGCCCAGCAGGCCGTTCTGGCGGAGCCGCCGGGCTGGCGGAGCCTGAGCCTGCTCGACACCGGGCCGGGTGCGCTCGGCGAGACGCCGGGCCGGCCGCTCAGGATGCTCGTCGACGCCCTCGGAGTCACGCCCATGGCCGACATCCACCGCTTCCGCGAGCAGGCCATCGGCGTCAAGCGCAGGCCCGACATCGCCGAGTTCCTGCTCCGGCGGTTCACCTCCAACGACCCGATGTCGCTCAAGGCCATGACGCAGGCCCTCATCGACGCCCCCGACCGCATCGACGAGATCGCGTCGTTGTCGCTGCCGGTCTGGGTCGGCCGTGGCGCCGACGACGACGCCTGGCCCCACGACACCCAGGCTGCGATGGCGGAGCGGCTCGGCACCGAGATCCACGTCATCGCGGACTCGGCGCACTCCCCCGCGGTCGAGAACACCCAAGGACTGGCCGACGTCTGGTTGCCCTTCCTGGCGAGCGCCTAGCCGAGCAGCTTCTCGAGCTCCTCGGGTCGTGTCGTGTTCGCGCCGAGCCGGAACTCGGGGCCCTTGCCCGTGCCGTGGTAGTCACTCGACCCGGTGACCACCAGGTCGTGGGACGCCGCGATCTTGCGCAGGCCCTCTCGCTGCTCCTCGCCGTGGTCGGGGTGATCGACCTCGATCCCGTCGAGCCCGGCATCGACGAGCTCGGCGATGCGGTCGGGCGTCAGCACCTTGTCGCTGCCACGAGACCAGGGATGCGCCAGGACGGCCTTGCCACCGGCGGACTTCACGAGGCGGATGGCATCGGCCGTGGGGACGGAGTACCGCCCGACGTATCCCGGCATGCCCGGCTGGAGGTACTGGTCGAACGCCTCGGAGCGGTCCTTGACGACACCCTTGTCGATCAGCACGTCGGCGACGTGCGGGCGGCCCGTGGATCCGGCGTCGCCGGACTTCGCGAGGATCTCCTCCTCGGTGATGTCGATGCCGATGCGCGCAAACGCGGCGACGATCTTGGGCACACGTCCGTTCCGGCCGTCGAGCACCCGGCGCAGCTCCTCCACCAGGGGCTGATCGCGGGGATCGACGTCGTAGCCGAGCAGGTGGATGCTCACGTGCTCGGTCGCGGTCGACACCTCGAGACCCTTGACGAGCCGAATGCCGACTCTGTCGGCGGCTTCCTGCGCCTCGTCCCAGCCCACGGTGGTGTCGTGGTCGGTGAGCGCCACGACGTCGAGGCCGGCGGCCTGCGCGTTCTCGACGAGCTCGGTCGGCGTGTCCGTGCCGTCGGAACGGTTGGAGTGGGTGTGGAGGTCGATGGTCACAGGGTCAGGTTAGGGGGTGGCCTAGACGCGGCTGTTCCAGCGCTTCACGACGGGTGCCTCATGGAACTCGCCGAGCAGCGAGACCGTCGTGGTGTCGAGCCGGAACAACCGGCCGTCTTGCACCGGGAGCTCGAGCCAGCGAGCGGCCAGGGCGCACAGGGAGTGCCCGTGGGCGAACACCAGGGTGTCGCCGTCCGCAGCCCGCGCCTGGTCGACGACGCGGTCCAGGCGCTCGGCGACCTGCTCGGCCGTCTCGCCGCCCGGGCAGCCGTGCGTCCAGATCGTCCAGCCCGGCACCGATGCGCGGATCTCCGGCGTGGTCAGTCCCTCGTAGTCGCCGTAGTCCCACTCGGCCAGGTCGTCATCGACGACCACGTCGGGGAAACCGGCGAGGCGGGCGGTGTCGTGCGCACGGCGCAGCGGACTCGTGAACACGTGGGCGAACGACATCTCGGACAGGCCCGCCGTCATCGCGGTCGCCGCGGCCTCACCCTCTGACGTGAGCGGAAGGTCGGTGCGGCCGGTGTGCTTGCCGGCGCGGCTCCACTCGGTCTCGCCGTGGCGCACGAGCCAGAGCTCACTCATTCCTTGGTGGGCCAGTTCTTGTCGGGCTGGGGCACCGGACGGCCGGGCTGCTCGCCGCCGCGCTCCTCCAGGTACGAGTTCTTGGGCACCATGACCTTGCGGCGGAAGATGCAGACGATCCTGCCGTCCTGGTTGTAGCCGATGGTCTCGACGTGGACGACGCCACGGTCGTCCTTGCTCTTGCTCTCCCACTTGTCGAGCACGGTGGTCTCGCCGTACAAGGTGTCGCCGTGGAAGGTCGGCGCGACGTGGCGCAGCGACTCGATCTCGAGGTTCGCGATGGCCTTGCCGGAGATGTCGGGAACGCTCATGCCGAGCAGGATCGAGTAGACGTAGTTGCCCACGACGACGTTCCGCTCGAACTGGGTCGTCTCCTGGGCGTAGTTGGCGTCGAGGTGCAGCGGATGGTGGTTCATCGTGAGCAGGCAGAACATGTGGTCGTCGAACTCGGTGACCGTCTTGCCGGGCCAGTGCTTGTAGGTGGCGCCGACCTCGAACTCCTCGTAGCTGCGTCCGAATTGCATGCCGACCATCATGGCCTAGGACATCAGAACGTCTGGGCGCGCCCCGGCATCTTCGCGAGCAGCTCCTGGCCCTTGGCGAGCAGCTTGTGCTCGACCAGCACCTCGTATCGCGTGGCGACGACCTTGGTGACCGAGCTGAAGTCGCGCTGTCCGCGGGTGGCCCAGTAGCCGAACAGGCCCCAGACGACGCCGAACACGATCCCCAAGGCGACACCGCCGAGCACGGTCGGCAGCCAGCTGCCCTCCTTCGCGAAGATGCCGAGCAGCGTGCCGATCAAGAGGCCCAGCCAGGCACCGGACGCCGCACCGGCCGCCGCCACCCGAGGCGTCGTGAGCCGGCCGGTGACGCGCTCGACCTGCTTGAGGTCGGTGCCGACGATGAGGCAGTTCTCGACCGGGAACTCCTCGTCGGAGAGGTAGTCGACGGCTTTCTGGGCGTCGGCGTACGCGTCGAAGACGCCGAGCGACTGCGGAAACTGCAGGGAGAAGATCTCAGGCATGCGTCGATCCTACGGGTCCAACCGTTGCCCGCCAGCAACCGTTGCTCTAGAGTAACCATTATGCCCACTGCCACCCTCGATCCCGACGTCGTCTTCGACGCCCTCGGCGACCCCACCCGTCGCCGCATCCTGCGCGTGCTCGGCGGCGGTCCGTCGCCGGTCGTCGAGCTCACGGCTCGCGTGCCGGTCGGCCGCCCGGCCGTGAGCAAGCACCTCCGAGTCCTGCAGGGCGCGGGTCTCGTCACCTACGAGACGGCGGGCACCCGCCACCTCTACGCCCTTGCTCCCGACGGCTACGCGGTCGCGCAGGCCTGGTTCGCGCAGACCTGGGACACCGTGCTCGCCGCGTTCGCCGCCCACGTCGAGGCGACCGAACGATGACCACGACCGACACCCCGCTTCCCGCCATCTGTCGTCAGGTCGTGGTCTCGACCACCCCCGATCGAGCCTTCCTCCTGTGGACGCAGGACATCGCGTCCTGGTGGCCGCTCGAGACCCACAGCGTGCACGGTCAGGGTGGGGGCGTCGCCTTCGTCGACGGGCAGCTCGTCGAGACCGACGCCGACGGCCAGCGTCCGCAGGTCTGGGGCACCGTGTCGGAGTGGCATCCCGGCGAGCGGCTCACGATGTCGTGGCACGCCGGCCGCGCACCGTCCGACGCCACCGAGGTCGAGGTCTCGTTCACTCCGGTCGGTGACACCCACACGCTGGTGACCCTCACCCATTCAGGCTGGGAGCAGCGTGCCGACGGCGCCGACGCTCGTGCCGACTACCGCGGCGGCTGGCGGGGCGTGCTCGAGGGCTTCGCCGTCGAGACCGGTGCCGGCGACGTCTCGGACGCCGGGCCGTGCTGGCTCGTGCTCGACCACCGGGTGGGTGTCGCGGCCGACGAGGGCGGTGCCTTCCGCTCGCCACTGTTCGCCGAGCACGTCGCGTTCCTGCAGCGTCTCGACGACCGCGGGTGGCTCGTGGCGGCGGGCCACCTCCCCGACACCGAGGGCGACGGCATGACGGTGCTGCGCCTGCCCGACACCGCCACCCTCGCCGCGTGTGTGGCCTTGGCCCACGACGACGACGTGAGCGTGCGGGAGGGCCTGTTCGACGTCCGGGCTCGACCATGGCAGGTCGCGCTGGCCGGCTCGCCAGTCGCGACGGACTAGGCCCCTCGCCGGAGGCGCATGAATCAGGCCCCCTCGCCGGCGGCGAAAAATCAGGCCCCTCGCCGGAGGCGAAAAATCAGGCCCCTCGCCGGAGGCGAAAGATCAGGCCTTGTAGTCCTCGAGCAGCCGCCGACCGATGATCATCTTCTGGATGTCGGCCGTGCCCTCGCCGATGAGCAGCATCGGCGCCTCGCGATAGAGGCGCTCGATCTCGTACTCCTTGCTGTAGCCGTAGCCGCCGTGGATGCGGAACGAGTCCTCCACGACGTCACGGCAGAACTCCGACGCGAGGTACTTGGCCATGCCCGCCTCGAGGTCGTTCCGCTCGCCGGCGTCCTTCTTGCGGGCGGCGTTGACGACCATCGCGTGCGCGGCCTCGACCTTGGTGCCCATCTCCGCGAGGCGGAACAGGATGGCCTGGTGCTCGGCGATCTTCTTGCCGAACGTCTCGCGCTGCTGCGAGTAGGCGATGCCGAGCTCGAAGGCACGGGTGGCCAGGCCCACCGCGCGGGCGGCGACGTTGACGCGTCCGACCTCGACGCCGTCCATCATCTGGTAGAAGCCCTTGCCCGGCACGCCGCCGAGGATCTGGTCGGCGGACACCTGATGGCCCTCGAAGATCATCTCGGTGGAGTCGACGCCCTTGTAGCCCATCTTCTCGAGCTTCCCGGGCACGGTGAGGCCCGGAGCGGTCTCACCGAAGCCGGGCTCCTTCTCGACCAGGAACGTGGTCATGTTCCGGTAGACGGAGTCGTCGCCCTCGTCGGTCTTGACGAGCACCGCCACGAGGTTCGAGGAGCCGCCGTTGGTGATCCACATCTTCTGGCCGTCGATCGTGTAGTCGCCGTCGTCGCCCTTGGTGGCCTTGGTGGTGATCGCCGAGACGTCCGACCCGAGCGCCGGTTCCGACATCGAGAACGCGCCACGCACCTCGCCGGTGGCCATCCTCGGCAGGTACTTCTTCTTCTGCTCCTCGGTGCCGTGCTGCATCAGCATGTAGGCGACGATGAAGTGGGTATTGATGACGCCGGAGACGCTCATCCAGCCGCGGGCAATCTCCTCGACGACCAACGCGTAGGTCAAGAGGGACTCGCCGAGCCCGTCGTACTCCTCGGGGATCATCAGGCCGAAGATGCCGAGCTCCTTGAGCCCCTCGACGATGTCGGTCGGGTACTCGTCCTTGTGCTCCAGCTCGGTGGCGACCGGCAGGATCTCCTTCTCGACGAACTGGCGTACGACCTTGAGGATCTCTTGCTGCTCCTCGGTCAGACCGTCAGTGGTGGCGAGGCGACCCATGGGAACTCCTGTGCTCGAACGGGTGTGAGGGATGACCGTCAGACTCTAGCGGCGGTCGACGGTGACCACACGGGCCGGTGGCACGAGGGCGCGTCCATGGAACGATTCAATGGCCAGGCCCCCCGAGTGTCCACATCGTGGACACGAGCGACCAAGGTCACTTTTATGACGCGAAGCGCCAAAATACGTGTCTCCTGTGACTTCTGTGACCGCTGTGACGGATTCCGTCGTCGTTCGGGGCAGTTCATTTCGAATCGGTCTGTCAATCGTCTAGACGTCAACTAGATTGGTCAGTCTTCCCACTGTCACATCCGTTTACAGCAAGCGTTTGCATTGTTCAGGAGAAGCATGGTCAAGCCATACTTCGGGGGCACGATCGAGGTTGGGCTCGGAAACGAGACGGATCTCGTTGTTCCATGGAACGACGTCGCCCGCTTGCGGGAAGACCTGAACGAGCTCTCCGACGACTCCCTGATCGGTCTGGTCAAAGGCGGCAGCGCCGACGCCTACTCGGTGCTGTACGACCGGTATCGACACACGGCCGTCCGGCTGGCGACGTACTTCTCCAACCCCGTCGACGCCCAGGACATCGTCGCGGAGACCTTTGCCCAGGTGTTCGACCAGCTCCGTCGCGGCCAAGGCCCCAAGACGTCGTTCCGCGGCTACCTCCTCACGTCGGTCCGGCGCGAAGCCGGACGACGCGCGGCGATGCGCAAGCGCGTCACCCCGACCGACGACCTCCGCACCATCGACCAGCCCGTGCCCTTCGGCCACGGCACGGTCGACGTGTTCGAGCGTGATCTCGTCCGCGACGCGTTCGCCTCGTTGCCCCAACGCTGGCAGACCGTGTTGTGGCACCTCGACGTCGACGGGCGCAAGCCGAAGGAGGTCGCGTCGATCCTGGGACTGAAGCCCAACGGTGTCTCGGCGCTGGCCTACCGGGCTCGCGAGGGCTTGCGGAAGGCCTACCTGGAGCAGCACATCTCGAAGACAGGCGAGACGGTGAATGCCGTCTGCCGGGAGATCCGCGAGCGTTTCGTCGGACTGGTGCGCGGCTCGGACGCAGAAGGTGACGAGATCGAGTCCCATCTCGAGACGTGTGCCGCGTGCAACGCGGCCTATCTCGAGCTCGAGGAGATCAACACCCACCTCGGCGCGGCCTCCAGCGTGGTCGCGCTCAGCATCGCTGCCCCGAATGCGGCTGGTCTCATCAGCGGTCTGGTCGCCAAGTCGACGATCGCCGTGAAGTCCCTCGTCGCGACCGCCGGGTCGACCGCCGCCGTCATCGCCACGTCGGTGACAGTGACCGTCCTCCACATCCCCTTGCAGACGCCCGCAGCAGCAGCACCCGTCCACGCCCTGCCCTTCGCCTCGCAGAACCAGCAGCACGAGCCGGACCGGACGACCGGCCCTGCTGCAGACCCACCACCCAAGAACGAGTCGGCGAAGACATCGTCGACCACCGGGTCCTCGAGCGCGGACGACAGTGCCGCGACCGGGGGTCAGGGGCAGGCCACCGAGCCGGGCTCAGGTCCGGCAACAGGGCCCGCCACTGGGCCGAGCTCATCGTCCGGCGGCCAGCTGCCCGCCACGATCGCCGTCGACGGAACCAAGGTCACGGCATCGGTCGGCGCAGCCGGCGTGAAGGCGTCGGTGTCCGTCAACCTCGAGAAGCTGCAGCAGACGCAGGTGTCCCTCAAGGCTCCCAAGCTGAGCTCCCTCAAGCCTGCCAACAACAAGGCGGCCTCCGACAAGGTGACCGGCAAGGTCAAGAAGCTCGTCGACGACGTCAAGGACTGACGCGCACGGCAGTCGAACCCGCCCGACGAGTGCGGCTCAGTCGGCCTGCGCTCCTTCGGCCTGCGCCCAATCGGCCTGGACTCAATCGGCCTGCACTGGGGCGGGTGGTGGACGTCGAGACGTGACCACCGCGAGCCCGGCGAGGATCAGGACGAGCCCGACGTAGACGCCCCACGCGGGTGACTGCCCGAGAAACACACCGGCGAGCAGTGCGGCGCCGGGTGGTTCGAGCAGCAGCAGCAGAGAGATCACGGTGGGGCTCATCACGGCGAGCAGATGGTTGAGCAGGGAGTGCCCCAGCATCTGGGCCGACACCGTCACGGCGGCGATCAACAGCCACGTGCGCGCAGAGAATCCCGTGAGCTGGGTGCCGGTGGCGACGCACAGCACCGCGAGCACCAGCGCGCAGATGCCGTAGCAGAGAAAGGTGTAGACCGACGTCGAGAGCCGCGTGCGCACCGACTGGCCGGTCACGAGGTAGACGGCGGCGAAGACACCGCCGAGCACCGCGAGTGCGTCACCCGCCAGCGCGCGGCGAGAGAGGGTGAAGTCGACGCCGGTCACCACGAGCACGCCGGCCACGGCCAGGACGAGCCCCGCCACCACCAGCGGCGCCAGCTGGGCGCCCCGCAACCGGTCGTACAGCACCACCCAGACGATCTGCCCGCAGACGAGGGCGGTGGCCGCTGCGACCGACGTCAGCTTGAGCGCGGTCACCCAGGCGGCGAAGTGGCCGGCCAGCGCGAACCCCGCGAGCACCGTCGTCATCCAGTGCCGCCGCCCCAGGCCGGCGAGCTCGGTCCGTGACCGGGCCAGCGCGACCGGTGCGATCAGGACGGACGCCCCGGCATTGCGCCAGAAGGCGATCGCGAAGGCCGGCGCCGAGGTCCCGGCCATCAAGGGGCCGGAGACCGACACACCCAGGATCGCGATGGCGGCGAGGAGGGCGGTCACGCCCCCAGCAGATCAGGTGCCGGGTCCGGCGTCGACCTCGCCCGGGTCCGGCATGCTCTCCTCGGGTCCGTCGTCGGGCCGGCGGCGACGCAGTGCGGCGAGGAGACCGGCGGCCAGGAGCACGAGCACGACGAGCCCGCCGACGACCCACGGCCATCCGAGCCCGCCGTCGGCGTCCTGCTGGTCGTTCGCCGACTGCTTCGGGTCCGACACGTAGTCGGGCTCCCCCGTCGGGTCCCCGAGCACGCTGACCGTGAGGGAGAACGGCACCTCACCCATGCGCGAGATCGGGGCGTCCTTCGGCTCGAGCGAGTTGACCTGGCAGTAGTAGTCGCCGTCCAGCGCCGTGTCGGCGACCTTGCTGGTCGCCTCCCGGTTGCGGTAGCGGACCTCCGGCGACGCCGCGCTGAAGCTCACGGCCTTGTCACCCGGGTAGCGGCCGAGCGTCGACGGTCCGCCGATCAGGGTGTCGCGCTTCAGCGGACTGAAGACCGAGGTGGAGATCGGGGTCGTGCCCCCGGACAGCTTGAAGGCGTCGGCAGCGGCGTCGGTGGGCTCGACCGTGACGTCGCAGACCACGCGCTGACCCCACTCGACATCGGGCACACGGTAGTAGAGGACCTCACCGATCAGCAGGGTGTCGGAGTAGGTGCCGGGCGCGGTCGGGGGCGCCGAGGAGAAGTTCGGCCCGCCGATCACCGACACCGGGTCGCCGGACGGTTCGTCACCCTTGACGGCATCGGCGGTGGTGCTGGCGGAAGGGGGCAGGTCGTCGACGTTCTTGACGGCCGGCTCGGTGCGCACGAGCACCTCGAGGGAGGCGACGTCGCGTACCTGTTTGGACGTCACGGCCAGGCGGTAGGGACCGTCGCCGCAGTTCTTGCGGTCGTCGACCGTGAATGACTGCGCGATCGTGACCGGTGCGTTGCCCTCGTCGGAGCCGCCGGAGGCGTTGTAGGCGCCGTCTCCGCACTCCTTCCCGGAGGCCGAGCTGAGCGCGAGGCTGAGGCTCTCACCGGCGAAGAACGTGCCCGTGCGCGGCTGGGCGGCGCTGACATGGACCGTGCCCTTGCCGGGGTCAGGCACCTCGTAGTATTCCGTGCCGGAGTCACCGATCGTGTCCAGCCACTGTCCGTCGTCGATCGAGGGCGCACTCGAGGCATCAGTGCCACCCTCGACGGGCAGGCCGGCCGGCTCGTACCCGCGGGCCGCACGCACCGACGTGCGGGTGAGCGCCGACGTGAGCTGCTTCAGGTCCTTGACGTCGTAGAACGTGCCGCCTCCGGCCGACGCGATGCACGTCATCTGGTTGCGGGCCTTGCCCTTGAGCTGCAGGCCGACCACGTCGACGTAGAACTCGGCGCCCTTCTTCTTGAGGTCGCGCGCGACCTTGCACGGGTCGCCACCGCAGTTCTCCTCACCGTCGGAGACCAGCACGATGCTGCGCGGTCCCCTGGACGGGAGGTCGGCGTACGCCTTCCTCAGGCTGTAGGCGATCGGGGTGTTGCCCAGCGGCTTCAGCCGGTCGATGCCCGCGTGCAAGGCGTCCTTGTCGACGTCGGCGACCGGGGCCAGCAGCTCGGTGTCCTTGCACGAGCCCTTGCCGTCCTCGATGGTCGAGCCGTAGACCCGCAGCCCCACCTTGGAGTTCGCCGGCAGCTTGTCGACGACACCGTTGAGGCCGTCCTTGGCCGCCGCCATCCGGGTGCGGCCGCCACCGGCCGCCTCCTTCATCGACCCGGATCCGTCGAGGACGAGGATCAGCGAACCGCCGTCCTGGCCGAGCACGGAGTCGTCGTCCGCGGCGGCGCCGGACCCCACGGCCGACAAAACTCCTGCCAGCACCGCAAGCGCGGCGGCGCACGAGAGCCACACGATTCCTCGTCCCCCGAACATGCGCTCAACTGTAGCGACAGGGATTTTCACCGCCGCCTGACGCGGTGTAACGTCGGCCGGGTTCGCTGGACGTCCAAAGGCCCATGAGCCTGACGCACACGACGACAACCGGGGGGTTGGGGGATGAACAGCCGCGCTGTGCTCGTGAGCTCGCTGCGCTCTGAGCTCGGTGTCTCCGGCACCCACGACGGCCTCCTCGTCGCCGACCTCCGCCATCCCGACGCGATCGAGACCCTGCTCGGGGGCATCCATCGCGACGGCGAGCTGCCGGTCGTCACGTGCCGCGCGGCGGACCTCGAGGCCGTCCGCCGACTCGTGACGTTCGCGTCCGTCCGCTACCCCGGTCTCCGCGCGGCCATCGAACCGCTGCCCGGCTCTCCCCTCTGCGTGGGCGTCATCTCCTCCCTCGTCGACGACATCACCTCCGACACGCACACGCCCCCGGCCGACGTCCTCGCCTGGCGGCTGGCGGCGCTCGACCTCCTGCGCGAGCAGGTGTGGTCGGCGGTGTGGCTGCCGACCGTCGCCGGGCTCGACGAGCCGACGCCCGGACTCGCGAAGCACGTGAGGTCCTGGTTGCCGGGCTCGGGATTCCTGGCCGTGCACGCACCCACCCCCGCCGTGTCGCCCGCTTCGAGCGCACCGCTGAAGGGCATCGACGAACGTTCCGACAGCGCCCTCATCCACTCGACGCCGTCGCGGCACACATGGGTCGTCGACGCCATGCGCGACGCGATCAAGCCGGCCTCCGTCAGTGAGCTGACCACGGTGCGCGAGCCGATCGACGCCTTCGGCACGGCCGAGGCCATCGAGTTCGTCACCGTCCCGCTTGCCTTCCACACCCACTCACGGCCCGATCCGAGATCGGTCGTCGAGTGCGAGGCGTGCGGCACCCGCCACGCTCGCTCCGTCTGCCCTGTGTGCCGCATGTGGGCGCCCCGCTCGTCCTTCCGCCGGTCCGACACCGTCCTCGCCCCCTCAGGAGCCCACTCGTGAACCCACGCCAACGCCGCGGCGTGATCTACATGCTGCTCGCCGGTCTCATCGCCGTCGTCCTGTTCTTCGTGGCGGTGAGCTACGTCAGCTCGGTCAACGCCAAGGTCTCCCCCACGACCCGGGTCTTCCGGGCCGACCACGACCTCACGGCGTACTCGGTGATCAAGGAGGACGACCTCGAGGCCGTCTCCGTGCCGGAGAAGTGGACGGCCTCGCAGGCAGAGGACGACCTGACGGCGCTCGTCGGGCGGCGGGTCGCGTTCAACGTCGCCTCCGGCACGTACGTCAGCAACGACATGGTGCTGCCCGCCTCGGCCCTCAACGAGGACGAGCGCGAGATCGCGCTCACCGTCGACGCGAAGACCGGCATCGCCGGACGCGTCCGCAGCGGCGACTTCGTCGACGTCTACGCGACCTTCGGTGACACCCCGGCGGACGGCACCTCCAAGGTGCTCGTACGCGGCGTCCGCGTCGTCTCGGTGCGCGGCGTCGAGACCCGCAGCGAGACCAACTCGCGCGAGGAGCTGGAGCAGAAGCAGGTGGTGCCGGTGACGCTGGCCCTCAAGCCCAAGGACGCCCTCGCCGTCACCTACGCCGACTCGTTCGCCAGCTCGGTCCGGCTCGTCGGTCTTCCGCCGGGCGCGAACGGCAAGAACCGCTTGCGCGAGGACAACCAGGTCGACCGCCGCGACCTCGATCTCCCAGGAGGCGTCCGATGAGCGAGCGTCAGCGAGTGAACAGTGGGCACATCATCGCGGCACCGCCGTACTCCTCTTCTCTTCTCAACGGTGGTGTCGCCATGAGCGAGCGCCAGCGAGTGAACAGTGGGCACATCATCGCGGCACCGCCGTACTCCTCTTCTCTTCTCAACGGTGGTGTCGCCATGAGCGAGCGCCAGCGAGTGAACAGTGGGCACATCATCGCGGCACCGCCGTATTCTTTGCTCTTCTCAACGGTGGTGTCGCGATGAGCCATAGCGTCGTCATCGCTGCGCCCGACCAGACGACCGGGTACGAGCTGCGAGCCCGGGTCGACGAGCTCGAGGACTTCGCGGTCGTCGACGTCGCCGACTCCACGACCTACCTCAACGAGCTCGTCGCCCAGCGCGACCCCGAGATCGTCATCGTCCACGAGCAGCTCGGCCCGGTGCCGGTGCTGCAGGCGGTGCGCGACGTCGTCGCGCGTCGTCCCGGCACGGCGCTCGTGCTGCTCACCGAGGAGTTCTCGCCCGACGTCGTTTCGGCCGCGATGGACGCCGGCGTCCGCGCCGTCCTCGAGCAACCGGTCACCCACGAGGACCTGCAGGGCCGCCTCCAGGCCGCAGCGGAGTGGGTGGCCTCGATGCGACGGCACCTCTCGTCCGAGGGCGCCGACACGTCGATGTCCTCGCGTGGACGCCTGGTCGCGGTCGCCGGCTCCAAGGGCGGCGTGGGGTGCACGACGATCGCCGTGCATCTGGCCCATCATGCGGTCAGCACCGTCGCGGGGCGCAGCGTCTGCCTGGTCGACCTCGACCTCGACAATGGCGACATCGGCGACTTCCTCGGCATCACCCACCGGCTCGACGTCTCCGACCTCGCGAAGGTGGCCGACGACCTCTCGCCACAGACGATCGGCTCGTCGGTGCATCGTGGCGCGTCGGGCCTCGGCACCGTCGTCGCGCCGACGCGCATCGAGGACGTCGGCGAGGTCGGCGAGCGCGAGACCGTGCTCATCCTCGCGGCGCTGCGACGCCAGTTCGACCTCGTGGTGGTCGACTGCGGCTCGACGATCTCCCCGGCGTCCGCTGCGGCGGTCGAGACGGCCGACGAGGTCCTCCTCGTCACCACACCCGACCTCCTGGCCCTGCGCGGCGTGCACCGCATCGGCGAGCGATGGAACCGGGTCGGCTCTCGCCACATCGAGAAGGTCAAGACCCTCATCAACAAGGTCACGCGCGACAGCGACATCCAGCCCGACACCGCGGCGCGGCTGCTGCCCAGCGCGCCGATCGAGGTGTCCCTGCCCGACGCCTTCAAGGTCCTGCAGCGTGGGCTCAACCACCAGGACCCCGCCGAGATCACGGCCGGCGCCTGGTGGGACCGCATCGGCGAGCTGGCCACCGAGGTCGGCACGGTTCCCGCGGCCTCGAAGCCACCTGAGCGCGAGCCGCGCTGGGCGTTGTTCCGGCAACGGAGCGAGCCCGCGGCGGCCGAGCAGGGACAGGCCACGCTGGAGTTCGTCGGCGTCCTGCCGATCGTGTTCCTCCTCGTCGCGATCATCTGGCAGCTGGGGCTGTGGGGCGTCACGGCGACCTACACGAGCCACGCCGCCGACGAGGCCGCACGCTCGGCGGGCATCGGCGGCACCACGGCCGAGGTGCGCGACGACGCACTGCGCTCCGTGCCGTCGTGGTTCCGCGACAACATGAACGTCTCCCAGACCATCGCCGGCACGGTCCGGGTCACCAGCGCGATGCCGATCCTCGCGCCGATCTTCACGATCGACGGCCTCGAGCTCTCCTCCGAGTCACCGATCGTCGACGAGGAGGACTGATGATCTGTACCGCCAGGTCACGTGAGCGAGGCACCGCGACCCTCGAGGTCGTCGGGATGATCCCGCTGGTCATCCTGCTGGTGTTCGTCCTCGTGCAGACCGCGATCGCCTTGTACGGCATCACCACTGCGCAGACCGCGGCCCGCCAGGGCGCGAGGGCCTACTCGCAGGGCTCCGACCCGACGTCCGTCGTCCGCCAGTCCGTCCCGTCGTGGATGGGCGCACGCACCGAGACGTTCGGGCCCGGTCACGGCGTGCGTGCCGTCGTCGACGTCCCCGACGTCATTCCCGCGTACGACCTGCGCATCACCAAGGAGACGGTGATGCCGTGAAGCGCCAGACCTTCACGTCGTCCGACGTCGGCAAGGCGTCGGTCAACGGCAAGCAGGAGCCTGCGGCGCGCGTCGAGTCCGGCGACGAGGACGCCGACGACACACTCGTCGCCGACTTCCGCGAGAAGCTGCTCGACGAGATCGACCTCGCCGAGCTGTCCAAGCTCGACCTGACCCAGCGTCGCGCCCGGCTCGAGCGGGTCATGACCCACCTCGTCGCCAGCCGTGGCCCACTGCTCTCGAGCCGCGAACGCACGTCGCTGATCCGGCGGGTCGTCGCCGAGGCGCTCGGGCTCGGCGTCCTCGAGCCGCTGCTCGCCGACGCCGCCATCACCGAGATCATGATCAACGGCCCCGACCGCATCTTCATCGAGCGCTTCGGCCGCATCGAGCGGGCCAAGGAGCGGTTCGTCAGCACCGAGCAGCTGCTCCAGACCATCGACCGCATCGTGTCCACGGTCAACCGCCGGGTCGACGAGTCCAGCCCGATGGTCGATGCCCGCCTGCGCACCGGCGAGCGCGTGAACGTCATCCTGCCCCCGCTCGCCCTCGACGGCCCGGTCGTCACGATCCGCAAGTTCCCGCGCCCGTTCACGATCGATCAGCTCGTCTCGGGCGGCACGCTCGACGCGACCACGGCCGCCCTGCTGGGCGCCTGCGTGCGGGCCAAGCTCAACGTGCTGGTCTCCGGCGGCACCGGATCCGGCAAGACGACGCTGCTCAACTCGTTGTCGTCGTTCATCCCCGAGGGCGAGCGCATCGTCACGATCGAGGACGCCGCCGAGCTGTCGTTGCAGCAGAGCCACGTCATCCGGCTCGAGTCGCGTCCCGCGAACGTCGAGGGCCGTGGCCAGGTCACGATCCGCGAGCTGGTGCGCAACAGCCTGCGCATGCGACCCGACCGCATCGTCGTCGGCGAGGTGCGCGGCGGCGAGACGATGGACATGCTCTCGGCGATGAACACCGGTCACGAGGGCTCGCTCACCACGATCCACGCGAACAGCCCCGACGAGGCGCTGAGCCGCGTCGAGACCCTGGCCAGCATGAGCGAGCTCGAGCTCCCGTTCGCGGCCGTGCAGGAGCAGGTCAACAACGCGATCGACATCATCATCCAGCTCAACCGCGGACCCGACGGCTCGCGCCGCATCGTCGGCGTCACCCAGCTCGTCTCGAAGGGACGGCAGGAGTACGAGCTGCACCCGCTGATGGAGTTCGCGGCGGCACCGATCGGAGCCGACCGGGTCGTGCGCGGCCGTCACGTCACCAAGGCCCTGCCGCACCCGCTCCTGCGCCGCTTGGAGCTCGCCGGCGAGGAGGTCCCCGCCGCCCTCCGGACTCACGACGGCGTCGATCGGTTCGGCGCATGATCGTCACCCTCCTGCTCGCGTTCGCCACGCTCGTCGTCGTCTTCCTGGGGCTCTACCAGTTCTGGCTCGACATCGGCGAGCGGTCGCTCATCCATCGCGCGATGAACCCGCGGGCCGCCGAGGAGGAGACGCTCCGCCGTCGGAGCAGGATCGACCGGCTCATCACGAGCAGCCGGTGGGGCGACAGCGTGCGCGACGCCATCGCCCTCACGGGCTTCTCCCTCTCCCCCACCCAGTTCGTGCTCGGCAGCGTGGTGTCGTGCCTGGTCCTGGCCCTGCTGCTGGGCAGCCAGCTGTCGTGGCTGCTCTTCCCGGTGGGTGCGTACGGCGGCGTCCTGCTCATCCGCGCCTTCCTGCGGCGCAAGCGCGACCAGCGCAAGGAGGACTTCATCGCGCAGATGCCCGAGCTGGCTCGCACCCTGTCGAACGCCTCGTCCGCGGGCCTGTCGATCCGCACGGCGATCTCGATGGCCGCCGACGACCTCGACGAGCCGGCCCGTGACGAGCTCCGCACGGTGTCCGACGAGATCAACCTCGGCGTCGCCCTCGACACCGCGATGTCGAACCTCGAGCGGCGGCTGCCGTCGCGCGAGCTCGCCATCCTGGTCAGCACGCTGGTCGTGAGCTCGCGCAGCGGTGGCGCGATCGTCAGCTCGCTGCGCGACATCGCCGGCACGCTGGAGACCCGCAAGGAGGTGCGCCGCGAGATCCGCACGACGTACGCGCAGATCGTGGCGACGTCCTACGCCGTCCTCGGTGTCGGGGCCGCGGCACTCGTGTTCCTCGAGCTGCTCAACGGCGGCACCGTCGACGCCATGCTGCGCAACCCCATCGGGCAGGCGGCGCTCGTGTTCGCGGCGCTCGTGTACACCGGCTGCATCGTCATCGTCCGTCGCGCGACCCGGATCGAGTTCTGATGGTCTCGCTCGGATTCGGACTCGCCTTCGTCGGTGCGTTTGCGCTGTTCGCGACCGGCTGGCGACTGGCGCGTGCCGACGCGCTCGAGGGCTGGGACGTCGCCGACATCATGCTGCTGCGCGACGAGCGCCGCCGCAAGCGGCGCATCGGTCCGCTCGACCGAGCCGCCAAGACGCTCTCGCCCCAGCTCGCCATCCTGCTCGGCCCGCGCATCGTGGCGAACCTCCGGCGCCGCATCGACCTCGCCGGACGCCCGGACGGCATGACCGTCGACTCATTCCTCCAGCTGGTCGTCAAGTACGGCGTCGTGCTGGGATCGGTCGCGCTCGTGTTCCTGCTGCTCGGCAACCTGCTGTCGATGTTCCTCACGGTCGTCACCATCCCGATCCTGCCGCTCTCGCGACTGGCCAACCTGCAGCGCAAGCGGCGCACGTCGATCGACGACGACCTCCCCGACTTCCTCGACGTGCTCGCCGTCACCGTCGGCGCCGGCATCGGCTTCCGCTCGGCCCTTGAGCGGGTGGCCGGCCGCTTCGAGGGGCCGCTGCACGAGGAGCTGCTCTTCACGCTCCACCAGCTCGACGTCGGCGTCTCCCGCCGGCAGGCGTTCGCCAACCTGCGCGACCGCTGCGACTCAGACCCGATGGCGTCATTCGTCTCTGCCTTCGTCCAGGCCGAGGAGCTGGGCGCCCCGCTGTCCGAGGCCCTGAGCGGCATCGCCCGTGACAGCCGGCGTGATGCCGCCCAGCGTGCCCGTCAGAAGGCGGCGCGCACCGTTCCCCGGGTCACGCTGCTGGTCTCCACGATGATGGTGCTCCCGACGGTCATCATCATCGGCGTCGGCATGTACCTCGGCTCCGAGGTCGACCTGGGGAACATCTTCCGTGGCTGATCGCGTCCTCGTCGACCAGGTGGTCCGGTTCGCCTTCGTGATCCGGCTGGCCTCGCTGCTGCTCGTCCTGCTCGTGCCCACCGAGGAGTCCGTGCGGGTCGTCAGCCTCACCGCGGTCGTGTTCATCACCGTCACGAGCGGACTCGGGCTGCTCGCGACGGCGCTCTTCACCCGCAACGTCATCACCCACCCGATCCTGCTGGTGCTCGACGTCCTCGTGGCCACCCTCGTCGCAGCCCTGCTCGGCAGCCAGAGCCCGATCATGCTCTACTCGCTCAGCACCGCCGTGCTCATCGGCATCCTGCTGCGCCCGACGCTGGCCGCGATCGTGCTGGCCATCCTGGTGTTCTCCTACGTCCTGGTGACGATCTCCCAGGACGCGAACCTCTCGCCGATGTCGTCACTGATGATCCCCATCACCTACGCCACGGTGGGCGCACTCGGCTCGCTCACCCGCACGCTGCACGAGTCGGCCATGCGCGACCAGGCCGCGGCCCGTCGCTTGTCCGAGGACGCCGCGCGCGAGCGCGAACGGGCGCGTCTGGCCCGCGAGATGCACGACTCGGTCGCGAAGTCGCTGCACGGCATCGGCCTGGCCGCCGCGTCCCTGCCCGCCTGGGCCGAGAAGGACGACGGCTCGCTGTCGTCAAAGGCCCGCGAGCTCCAGCTGGCCGCCGAGGCCGCCTCGCAGGATGCCCGCGCCATCCTCGTCGACCTGCGCGCCGAGACGGACGACCGCACGCTCGCGCAGCAGCTGCGCACCCTGACCGACGACCTCGCCGCCGGGGGCCTCCAGGCCGAGCTGGGGGTGGAGGGGATCGGCGACTGCGACCACTCCGTCAAGCGCGAGCTCGTGGCGATCGCCGCCGAGGCGGTCGAGAACGTGCGCCGCCACAGCCGGGCCGACCGCATCGAGGTCACGTGCATCGGTACCGCCGACACCATCACCCTGGGCATTCGCGACGACGGCGTCGGGTTCGACGTCGAGCACACGCCACAGGGACGCTTCGGGGTCGTGGGCATCCGGGAGCGCGCCCAAGCCATCGGGGCCGAGCTGGAGCTGAGCAGTGGCCCGGGAGACGGCACGTCGGTGCTGGTCACAGCACCTCGCTCGATCAATGGGGGACAGCCATGCCTGACGCGATCCGCGTTCTCATCGTCGACGACAACGCCGTCGTCCGGATGGGGTTGCGCAACCTCCTGGAGGTGCAGGACGGCATCGAGGTCGTCGGCGAGGCCGACGACGGGCACGCCGGCGTGCTGCAGAACGAGGCGCTCCAGCCCGACGTCGTGCTGTGCGACGTCCGCATGCCGGGGCTCGACGGCGTCGGCGCAGCCACGCAGATGTCGCCCACCACGAACGTCCTGATGCTCACCTACTCCGACGACCTCGACGTCATCCGCGGCGCCGTCGCCGCCGGCGCGAAAGGCTACCTCGTGCACGGGGCGCACCAGCCCGACGAGATCGTGGCCGCCGTCGTGAGCGCGTCGCGCGGATCGTCGGTGCTGGGCCCCGCGGCGGCGCAGGCCCTGCTGGCCGACGTCGGTGCGGCATCGCCGGCTGTCGATCGCAACGCCTGGAGCCTCACCGCTCGTGAGGCCGAGGTGATGGAGCACGTCGCCCGCGGGCTCAGCAACCGCGAGATCGCCCGGGCCTGCTTCCTCGCCGAGAAGACGGTCAAGAACCACCTCAACAACATCTTTCCCAAGATCGGCGTCACCACGCGCGCGGAGGCGATGAGCCGCTGGCTGGGCTCCTCGGAGGTCCCGTGATGGGCCATGGCCGGGTGCCGGCCGTTGGCGGCACGAAATCGGGCAGACCTGGGCCCGACTTGGGCCTTCGGACCCATGTGTCGCCACCACCGGGCCACTTACGTTCGACAGGTCGGCATCCACGGCAACGACTCGAAGGAGAACACCATGTTTGACACCGGACTCAAGCTCTACAGCTCGATGATCGCCCTCATGTCCACCCCGCGTCGCGAGCGCGGCCAGGGCACGCTCGAGTACGTCGGCATCGTCCTGATCGCCGCCATCCTCGTCGGCGCGATCGTCGGAGCCATCCGCGAGGCCAACATCGCGGAGACCATCGGTGGCTGGATCGGCAACATCAAGTCCGGCAGCTCGCCTGAGTGAGCATGGCTCGACTCCGATCACAGCAGCAGGGAGAGCGCGGCGCTGCCGCGCTCTCCCTGCTGACGGTCGCCATCCTGGTCGCGATCGGCATCGTCGCCGCGATGTCCATCCCGCTCACCCAGGCGTCCGACGCGAAGGCCAAGAGCAACTCCGCCGCCGACGCGGCGGCCCTCGCCGGCGTCGAGTTCGTGAAGAACGACCTCCAGGTCGTGCTCTCCGACAAGGGCTGGCTCGGCAACTGGGCGGCTTACCAGCCGTTCATCGGCGGTGGGCTCGCGTCGGCCACGTCGTACGCCGAGCGCAACGAGTCCCAGCTGATCTCGTACCAGCCGCCCACGCCGTTCAACGGCTGGACCGCGCAGGCCGAGGTCAAGGGCCGCACCGTCGAGGGAGAGGTCTTCACCAGCGACGCCACCGCGCGCCTCGATCTCCCCGACTGCTCGATGGAGGACGCCGACGAGGACGAGCCGCCTCCGCCGTCCCTGCCCGGCGTGCCCGCCGAACCGGTCACCAGGACGATCGACTGCGGCGGCCTGAAGGTCGACGTGGAGGTCGACAAGGACAAGCCCGGGCCTCCCACGTTCGACCTCCCGGACTCCTTCATCGCCCAGCTCATCGGCGAGTCCAAGGCGAAGCTGGTCGACTAGCCGTGAGCAGCTTCGACCTTCGCCCCCGTCGTCAGGGCCCAGCGCGCGAACGCGCCGGCCTCGGCCTCGACGACCGACCGGCAGCGCAGCCGCACGGCCGACAACCGGCCGGGCGGCATGGTCTGCGTGTGCAGCACGACGCCGTCACGGTCGACGAGCGCGACGTCGATCGCGAAGCGCATGCCGAGCGTGTGCACGTGGCGACACGGATCGAGCCAGAAGGCACCCTCGACGCCGTCACGCTTCAACAGCCCATGGCGCCGGGCCCCGTACGTGTCGGCCAGCTCCAGCGGAGCGACCTCCCAGCCGTCGATCAGCAGCACGCCCCCCGACTCAGAGACGCTCATCTCGGCCGACTACGAAAGGACTCGTCGTGCGCGGACACATTGTCATCGGTTCGGCGCTGACTGCGGCCGTGCTCACCATGGTGGCGGCGGTGATTTCCGGGATCGTCGCCGCCGACCAGATCTCCGCGAAGGACGGCACGATCGCCCGTGGCTTCCTGGTCGTCGCGGCCCTCGCCATCACGGCGTTCGCGTGGTGGATCACCATGCAGCCGTCCGACCGGCCCGAGGCCCTGCTGTTCGGCCTCATGGGAGGCTGGTTGCTCAACGTGTCGAGCTGGACCGGTCACTCCTTCGTCGGCCGCCTGTTCTCCGACGTCACGCCCGTGGCCACCCTCGTCGACCTCGTGCTGTGGGCGATCGTGTCCCTCGGCCTGGTCGCGCTCCTGTCCCGTACCTCCACGACCGTCAGCAGGTGATGGACATGCCCCATCGACACTCATCTGTCCGCACGGGCGGTCGCGGCCCTCGCGCTCCTCCTTCTTCTCAGCGCGTGTGGATCAGGAGACGACGTCCCCGACGACCAGGCCATCAAGCCCGCCGGCACGCCCTCCGGCTGGACCCGCACCGATCTCGACGCCGTCACGGTCGCCGCACCGCCGGCGTGGGAGAAGGGCAAGACGAAGGCCGCCACCGAGACGATGGACATCACCACGTGGCGCCACCCGGTCAGCGGAGGCACGTCCGACAGCGGCCTGGAGGTGCGGGTCATCTCCAAGCCACAGCAACCCGCCGAGAAGGCCGCCGAGGCGCTCGCGGTCAGCGCCATGGCCGGCCTCGAGTCTGGGAAGGTCGAGCCGAAGCCGATCACGTGGCCCGGGGCGAAGGACGCGTTCCTGCTGGCCTACAAGGCGACGTTCGGTCCCGCCGACAAGAAGCAGACCTACCTGTCGCGCACGTTCGTGTTCGACCTCGACGGCGGTCGGCAGGTGCAGGTCACTGCTCTCGCGCCCGTCGACACGTCCGACGCGAAGCTGCCTGAGCGCGTGCTCAGCACCGTGAAGCTCAACGCTGGCAAGAGCCAGCCCTCGTCCGACGGCTACTGAGCCCCATCACGACGGCCGCCCGGCCGGGCAGATCTGGGCCCGGCTCGGGCCCACAGGCCCATGAGCCCGCTCGACCGGGCGTCTTAGCGTCGCTTCACGACCTGACGATCGCAGTGCTTCTTGACGGGGGTAAGCATGTTCACGAGACGACGCGCCGAGCGCGGCCAGGGCTCGCTCGAGTCCGTCGGCATCATCCTCCTGGCCGCGATCCTGGCGGGCTCGGTGGTCGGCCTCATCGTGCAGACCAGCCCTTCGCTGCGCGATGAGGTCAGCTACCGCATCTGCCAGATCGTCCACGTGCTCGACTCCGGCAGCTGTGAGGCGCCAGACGAGCCACGGACGGCCGACGACCGCGTCCCCGACGAGCCGTGCATGGCCAGCTCCGACAGCGTCTCCGCCGAGGTCAGCGCCTCCGTGGTGGTCACCGTCCGGCGTGGCTACTCCTTCCTGATCGAGGAGATGTCGGACGGCACGTACAAGGTCACCCGGGTCGACGACTTCGGGGTCGGCACCGGCGTCGGCCCGGGCATCGACGTCAGCCTGACGATCGACGGCAAGAAGTACGGCGTCACGGCGATCGCCTCGGCCGATGCGATGCTCGCGGGCAAGATGGGCGAGACCTGGTACGCCGACGACGCCGACGACGCGGAGGGGGTCATCCGCGACATCATCGCCAACGACATCGTCGACGAGGTCGCGCCCGACCCGGGCGTCGGGCCGATCCACATCCCGAACCCCGTGAACCGGGCGATCAAGGCGTTCATCGGCGACCCCGGCGACTCCGACGAGTCGTTCGTCGAAGGTGGGCTCGAGGGCAGCCTCGAGGGCACGCTGTCCGGCATCACGGCCAGCGCCGGCGCCACGGTCGACGCCGAGCAGTACCTCGGCGCCAAGGAGACCCCCGACGGCTACACCGCCTACTTCCGGACGGCCTTGAACGGTGAGGCCTACGGCGCCGTCATCGGCGAGGACGCCACGGCGACGGCGGGCGGTGAGGTGCTGACCGAGCTCGTCTTCGACGACGACGGAACCCCGACATCGATCAAGATGACGACCGGCGTCACGCTCGACGCCGAGACCGATGCGGGCCTGGAGGACGACCAGCGCTACACCGAGACGTCCGTCGAGGTGCCGCTGTCCGGAGACGCGCGAGCGGACGCCCCGCTGTACGCCGCACTCACCGGCAACCCGGTCGCGGTCGCCAACCTCGTGGAGGCCGCCAAGCGTGACGGCTACATGACGCAGAACGTCTACTCCCAGGACCCGAACACGTACGGGCTGAACATCGGCGGCGAGCTGCTCGGCGAGTACGGCGGCTCCATCTCCGGGGACATGACGACGCGTGAGCTGCAGGAGGCGCTGTACTGGGACGGTCAGGGGCTCGCCCCCAGACCCGACTGCTGAGACCCGACTGCTGACACCAGTCTGCTGAGACCTGGACGGAGGAGACCATGAGCGACGCCGTGCTCGTTCCGCTGATCCTCGGCGGGGTGCTCACCCTGCTGGGTGTCGTGTTCCTCGGCATCGGCGCCATCCGCGGCCGGATGATGCGCGACTGGACCCGCACCACTGGTGTGGTCGTGAGTCGTCGCACCGGACGCACGGACGGGAGCATGCGGGCGATCTATCCGACGTTCCAGTGGGAGGACGATCAGGGTCGCCCGCACCAGCGGACCTCGATGGTGCGAGCCTCGCTCGGCCCGAAGCCGGGAACGCCGGTCCCGGTGCGATTCGATCCCGACGAGCCGTCGCGCGCGATGATCGACAGCTTCGTGCAGAGCGGCCGCATCCTGGTCGCGATCGGGGCGGGCGTGCTGGCGTTGGCCTCGTGTGCTTTTCGCGGCATTCGCGGTGCCGTTTTCCTCCTGAATCCGGCGTCAAACAGGCGCTCGACCCAGCGAAATGTTGCCGGCTCACGTCATAGCCGCCGTCCTGTCGACTCTTTCCGATGGGACCTAGTTTCCGCTTGGCCCCTCATCCCCTAACGAAGGATCTTCGTGGAAACCTCACCCCGGACCCTTCGGCGGTTGTTGCTCAGCGTGCTGTTCATCGCGATCCCCGCCGTGACGCTCGTCGCCTCACCCGCCCAGTCAGCCGTCGTCATCGACGGTTCCGCCGCGCACCGAGCTGCCGCTTCGTGCTGGGAGATCAAGCAGAATGTTCCCAATGCACCAGACGGGCGATACTGGCTCGTCACCCCGCAGCTCCAGGCGCCGGCGCAGTTCTACTGCGACATGACGACCAACGGCGGAGGCTGGGTCCTCATCGGTCGAGGCCGTGACGGCTGGATGTGGGACGGCAACGGCAAGGGCACGGTCGATCAGGTCTCCACCACGATCACCGGTACCGGGGCGTTCTCGCCTCGTGAGCTCTCCGACGCGGTCATCGACGGACTGCTCGGCGGACGCCGGCCCGACTCGCTCACCGACGGTGTGCGGTTGCGCCGGGCGACCAACACGGGCGGCACGAGCTGGCAGGAGGTCCGCTTCAACTTCAAGACGCGCGACCGCTGGTCCTGGGCCCTCGGCGCAGGTCACCCGATCTCGAGCTTCTCGATGGACGGCTCCTCGAGCTCGACCCTCACGACCACCCGCGACTTCGGCCTCGACTCCGGCCAGCGTCGTGTCACGACGAACGAGGCATCCGCAGAGCAACTACATCCGCGGCTTCAACTTCGGCCAGAACGGCATCGGGACCAACAGCACGAGCAGCTTCGTCTACTCCACGGCCACTGGCGGGCGGTACGCCTCCCCCTTCACCCAGGTCTTCATTCGTCCGAAGACCCTGACGTCCGACATGAGCTACGCCGCGATCCCCGACTCCGGCACCAGCGCCCAGACGGCGCTGCCGGTCGCCAAGAACGGCGCACTGCCCGCGACGTGGGGCGTGACGGGTACCGGCGCCGCCGGCACCGGCGAGCTCGCCACCGAGGCGCAGGCCTTTGCCCAGGTGGGCAACACCATGTTCGTCGGCGGAAACTTCACGACGGTCCAGAAGGGCGCCACCGCCACCGGGGCCGACAAGGTCACCCAGTCCTACCTGGCGGCCTTCGATGCGTCTTCCGGCGACTGGATCAGCTCGTTCCGGCCGACGTTGAACAACCAGGTCAAGTCCCTCACCGTGCTGCCGGGCAACAAGCTCGCCGTGGGTGGCGACTTCACGACCGTCAACGGCACCGCTCGCAGGGGCCTGGTCGTGATGGACTCCTCGACCGGTGAGCTCGACCCGACGTGGGACTCGACGTTCGAGAACCGCATCGCCGGCAGCGGCGGAGCGGTCTCGGTCCGTGGCCTCGACACGTCCGGCACGCATCTCTACGTGGGCGGGATCTTCTCGCACGTCGTCCGGGGCACGTCGGCCGTGTTCGGCCGCAACGGAGTGCGATTCTCCCTGGCCACAGGTCGGGCCGACTCCGGATGGAACCCCGACTTCAACGGCACGGTCGACGCCGTCGACGTCGACGACGACAACACCCGCGTCTACTTCGCGGGCTACTTCACCAAGTCCGGAGCGGCCACGGCTGACCGAGGTGCTGCGATCAGCACCGGAGCCACGGCGTCACAGATCACTCCGGTGTGGCAACCCACCTTCAGCACCACCAGTACCAAGAAGTACCAGCAGGCGCTCAAGCAGGTCGGCGACCGTGTCTGGCTCGGCGGGTCCGAGCACAGCATGTTCTCGTACGACACGAGCACGTTCGCGCTGAAGAGCTCGAGCATCACGAGCGCGGGCGGCGACCTCCAGGCCATCGGGGCCAACAACAAGGTCGTCTACGGCGGTTGCCACTGCGGCGACTGGAACTTCCAGGACACCACCGTGTGGGACGGCCTCGCTGCCGGCCAGACCAACATCAAGTGGTCACAGGGCGACAAGATCATGTTCGTCGGTGCCTGGCGGGCCGACAACGGCAACTACATCCCCGAGTTCGCTCCGCAGTGGAAGGCGCGCACCGGCTACGGGGCGTGGGGGCTGAAGGTCGCCGACGACGGCACGCTGTGGGCCGGCGGCTCGTTCATCTCGGCGGTCAAGGAGAACGGTGCCAACCAGTGGGTCGGCGGCTTCGCCCGGTTCGCGGTGCGCCCGCACACGGCGCCAGGTGCTCCGAGCTCGCCGTCGGTCTCGCTCGTCAACGGCAAGGCCACCGTCAAGTGGACGGCCGGGTCGACCTCCGGAGTCACCTACGAGGTGCTCCGCAACGACCGCGTCGTCGCCCTGACGACTGGGAGCTCGGCGACCGTCGACGACTCGACGACCGCTGACAAGTTCTTCGTCCGCGCTTCCGATGGCCAGGGCAACCGGTCGGCGTCGACGAATGCCGTCAAGGCGGCCGCCGAGGCACAGACCGTCCTGGCGACCGGCAGCACGTGGCGCTACCTCTTCGACAACACCGTCACCGTGAGCGGTTCGTGGAAGGACGCGTCCTTCGACGACTCGGCATGGAAGTCCGGCCCCGCGGCTCTCGGGTGGGGCAGCAGCGGCCCGATCGCGACCAACATCGACGTCGCAGCCGGTCAGACGCGTGCCATCACGTCGTATCACCGGACGAGCTTCGACGTCAGCGATCCCGCGGCCTTCACCGGCTACCTGCTGACGACACGCGCCGACGACGGCATCGTGGTCTACATCAACGGCACGGAGATCAAGCGCACCAATTTGCCGGCCGGCGCCGTCGGCCCGAACACGTTCGCCACGGCTGCGCCATCGACCGCCTCGGCGATCAACAACCCGGTCACGGTGCAGATCCCGACGAACCTGATCCAGGCCGGATCGAACTCGATCGCCGTGGAGGTGCACTCGAACTACCGCGGCACGCCGAACACCAGCATCGAGGCCACGATCGAGGGGCAAGGCTAGGCGAGCATGCACCTGGTCACCGAGGTTCGGGCGTCGTACGACCAGCTCGCGATGGCGCAGAAGCCCGGCGCGGGCGTGCCGTTCTACATGCGCGCGATCAACCGGCCGATGGGCCGGTTGATCGCGGCCGTCGCGGGACGACTCGGCGCGACGCCTGACCAGATGACGGCCATGAGCGGGCTCCTCTTCGTCCTCGGGATGACGGTGCTCGTGCTGTTCGACCCGTCCGTCCCGGTCGCCGTCACCGTCACGGTGCTGCTTCAGCTTGCCTTCGCCTTCGACTCCGCCGACGGGCAGCTGGCCCGCCTGACCGGAACCGGGTCCGTGGCGGGTGAGTGGCTCGACCACGTCGTCGACTCCGCTCGCCTCCTGGCGCTGCACATCGGCGTGGCCGTGTGCCTGGTGCTCCACACCGACGTCGACTCCGCCTGGTTGCTGGTGCCGCTCGGCTTCGCCGGACTCGCCTCCGTGCGCTTCTTCGCCCAGATCCTGGCTGAACAGCTCGGTGGTTCTGCCACGGGTCAGACCGCCCGAGGCCGTGGCTGGCTGCAGACGCCGGCGGATGCCGGGGTCGTCAACGCGGTCTTCCTCCTGTGGCCGTGGACGCCCGTGTTCCTGGCGGTGTACGCCGCGCTGGCGGCCGCCAACCTGGTGCTCCTGCTGGCCACCCTCCAGCGGAAGCACCGCGCACTGCGGAACGCGGTGCCGGCATGAGCGTCGCCGCCGAGCTCGAGACGACAGGACCCGACCTCGCGGTCGAAGGACCCGACCGCGAGGTCGGGAACCTGCCGGCGTGGCCCATCCTGGTCATGCTCTGGGGCTTCCCGGCCATGTGGCTGCTCGGCGTGACGGTGATCCCGGCGGCCCTCAGCATGACGTTCGTGATGGTCGTGCTGATGTGCGCCACGCGGGAGATCACCATCCTGCCGGGCGTGGGCGTGTTCACGGCCTTCGTGCTCTGGATCGTGCCAACGGCCGTGATGCTCGACGGGACCGCGAGGGCCCTCGGGTTCGTGTACCGCTTCTCGATCGTCGCCTTCGCGCTGGTCGCCTTCGTCTACACCATCAGCGCCTGGCGGCAGCTGACGTTCCGGTCGGTGGTGAACGGCCTGGCCTTCGTGTGGCTCTTCGTCGTCGTCGGAGGCATTCTCGGGATGCTGTTCCCGACCACACGACTCAGCACCCCGGTCGGCGTCCTCATGCCGGCCTGGCTGACGTCGAATCCGTACGTGCACGACCTGTTCTTTCCGCCCTTTGCCGAGATCCAGCACCCCTTCGGCTCTCCGACGGCGTTCCTTCGCCCGTCCGCGCCGTTTCCCTACGCCAACAGCTGGGGCGTCGCGATCCTGATCCTCACCCCGGTCGCCGTGGCCGCCTTCATCCTCGCCCGGACGTGGTGGACCCGCGTCGTGCTGCTCCTCGGCGCCGTGGGCATGGTGCCCGCTGCCATGGCGTCGTCGAACCGCGGCATGTTCGTCGCGTTGGGCCTGTCCGCGGCCTACATCTGGGTTCGCCAGTGCTTCCGCAACCGCGCCGTGCCGGTCATCGCGATCGGATCGATCGCCATCGCCACCGTGCTCTTCCTGGTCTCCCGTGGCCTGTTCGACCAGCTCGCCCAGCGCCAGCAGTACGGACAGTCGACCGAGTCGCGCTTCACGTTGTACGCCGAGACCATCCGCCGGACCATGGACTCGCCGTTGCTGGGCTACGGTGCGCCGAGACCGTCGACGGCGCAGGACCTGTCGGTCGGCACGCAGGGCTACGTCTGGACGCTGATGTTCAGCTTCGGATTCATCGGCCTCGCCCTGTTCCTGCTCTTCCTCTGGGGCACGACGATCCGCACGTGGCGGGCCCCCAGCGACGTCGAGCTCGCCCTGCACAGCAGCCTCGTCGTCGCCTCTGCGGCGGTGTTCGTGTACGGCCTGGACATCATGCAGATGCTGGCCCTCATGCTGGTCTCGGCCCTGCTCCTGCGACGGCGCTACGGGCTGGACCACAGCGATGTCGATCCCTGATCGTCCCCGTGGACTCGGCGCCTCGGCCCTCGTGAACCTCGCGGCCGGTGGTGTCGGCGCCTTCGTCAACCTGCTGGTCGCTGCCGTCGTGGCGCGACACCTCGGCGTCGCTGCTGCCGGAACCTACTTCCTGGTCGTGGCGGCGTTCATGATCGCCGCGAACGTCTTCGAGCTCGGTGCCGACACCGGACTGGTCCGTTTCGTCTCCGCAGCCCGCGCGGTCGGGCGTCTCGACGACGTGCCGGGGCTGATGCGCACCGCGATCCGGCCGGTGCTGGTCGGATGCGCCGTCGGCGTGGTGGCAACAGCGATTGCGCTGTCCGTCGTCGGCGGAGTCGACGGGTTGTCCCCGTGGCTCCTGCTGACGGCGTCAGCGGTCGCCGGCACTCTCTCGATGACCGCGCTGTTCCTGGGCGCGACGCGAGGACTCGGTGACACGTTCGCCTACCCGGTTCTCCTCAATCTCGTGCTCCCCGTCGGGAGACTGGGCGCCATCGGCATCGCCGTCCTCGCCGGCTGGGGCGTCTCGGGCGTGCTCGTCTCGTGGCTGGCACCGATCCCGATCGTCTTCGTGCTCGCCGCGGCGATCTCGTGGCGGCTGGTCCGCCGTGCGACCGGACCACGACGCCCAGCATCGGACCCAGGCCAGCAGCGGGAGCTCGGCACGTCCTTCTGGCGGTTCAGCGCGGCCCGCGGTGTCAGCGCCGCCGTCGAGATCCTCCTCGAGTGGGTCGACGTCCTCCTGGTCGGCGCGCTGGCCTCTCCCGCCGATGCGGCGGTCTACGGCGTGGTCACCCGATGCCTCCGCGCGAGCGAGGTCGTGCAGCAGGCGGCGCGGATCGTCGCCGGCCCGCAGATCAGCGCGGCCCTGGCGCGCGGCGACACAGCGCACGTCCGCGAGGTGTACGGACTCATCAGCGCCGCGATGATCTGGCTGACGTGGCCGTTCTTCATCGTGCTCGCCGTCTTCGGCGACCAGGTCCTGCGCGTCTTCGGCCCGGGCTTCAGCGACGGCGCGATCCCGATGGCCGTGCTCGCCGGCGCCATGGCGCTCGCGACGGCAGCAGGCGCGGTGCAGACGATCCTCCTCATGGGAGGACGAAGCACGTGGCAGCTGGCCGACAAGACCTTTGCCCTGGTCCTGAACGTCGTGCTCGACCTGCTCTTCATCCCGTGGTGGGGCATCTCGGGAGCGGCGATCGCCTGGGCCATCACCATCGTCGTCGACACCGCGATCGTCCTCTGGCAGGTCCGGGTGCTCATGGACCTGCGCCCGTCAGGCCGCCACCTGCGACTCGCCATCGTCCAGGCACTCCTGCTCGTCGGCGCTCCGATGCTCGCTGTGCGGGCGATCTTCGGATCGTCGGCGACCGTGCTGGCCGTCAGCGTTGCCGTGCTCGCCGCGGTCTACGTGGTCGCCGGATGGACGACGCGACACGCGCTGGGCCTGCCGCGGCTGCTCGCCATCCGGTCGTTCGCGCTTACTGAGTAGTCGTCAGCTCGGTGTACTCGGGCCGCGGCGGGAACAGCGCCGTGAGGGCGATGTTCGCTCCCTTGGACTCGAGCAGTCCGACCAGGCGTCGCAAGGTGCGGACGTCGTCCGCGGTCGATCGCGCCAGGATCACGGCGTCGGCGTTCTCCGCCACCGAGACCCGGTGGGCGTCGGAGAGCAGGTTCGTCGTGTCGACGATGACCACCTCACCGTTCCACGCACGTCGCTCGGCCTCGGTGGGCCAGCCCTGGCCGATGACCCGGCCGTCGACCTCGCCGGCATCGACGAACCGTGCCGTCTCACCGCGCCTGCCCAGCGCGTCGACGAGCTCCTGACCGGGGGCGAGACGGCCACTGGCCGGCTCACCACCGTCGATCATGATGGTCCTGCCCCGGGAGGCACGCTTGGGGATCTTGAGCATGAAGGCCGCGAGGTCCCAGGTCTCTTCGCGTTCGTCGTCCTGGGTGCCGTCGAGGACGAGCTGGTGCTCGGTGACGGGCAGGCCGTCGACATCGTTGATCTCGGTCTGCTCGTTCTTGCGGGTCAGGGCCACCGGGACGGCGACGATGAGGCCCAGGAAGAGTCCGGCGATCCCCAGCGGCGCTGCGCCCGGGGTCGACGGGTGCGTGGGCGCCACGGCGCGACTGACGAACCGGCCGGGCGTGACGTCGATGCGAGCGAGCTCGGCGATCATGGAGCCCAGGGAATCGGCCTGGACACCTTGCAGGCGACGCCCCGGGTCGGTCGCTTCGGTGTCCGGGTTGGCCTTGAGGGGCTTCAGCCGGTCGATCTGTTCCTGCGTCCTCGACTGGAGCAGCTCGAGCTGCTGGGTCGCGTCGGTGCGACGGACCTCCAGGTAGGACTCGGCCACGGCATTGGCGACGGCCGCGGCCTGTCGGGCCGTCGGCGCCGAGTGGACGATGTTCAGCACCAGGGAGTCCTGCGGCGTCTCGACCGTGGTCCCGTCGATCACCGTCTGCACGTCGAGCGTGCTGTCGGCACCGAGGCGGTCTACGGCTGCCGTGGCCACCCGGCGCGATCGCGCCATCTGTTCCTCGGTGGCCATGTTCACCGCACGCGTGCTGTCCGTCGAGGTGCTGAGCGGATCAGCGGTCAGCGGCTTCACGGAGACGGACGCGGTGGCGGTGTACTGGACGGGGATGACGAAGATCGCCAGGAGACCGGCGGCAAGGCCGAGGAGTGAGATGAATCCGACGAGGATCCAGTGACGGCGCACCGATGAGACGATGTCCGAGAGTTCTGCAGGCTTGGTTCCGGTCGACATGACCGTTCCTTCCGGTGGCTGAGGGCGCTCCATACAGTGATGAAGAGGGCGTTCGCGACGATCCATGACGCTTTCCACACAGATGTCCCACTTTTTTGCGATATTCGGTTGCGCACAACCGATTGCCTACATACTTTTGAAGTCCCCCCGCATCTTTGGGGTTCCCTTCCGGAAGACCAAACCCGGAAGAAGTATGGCGCCGAACCCTTAGGTGCGTCATGGAACACAACTCCGTCGAAGATGAACTCTCCTTCGAAGTTGGAACTCGACTCGATCACGAGTCCGACTTCGCCCTTCTCACTGATGTCGAACTGTGCGACCTCGTCAGGAGCGGAAGCTCCGAAGCGTTCGCAGAGCTGTTCTCGCGGTACCGGTACCCCGCGCTGCGTCTCGCCCGCTACTACTCCCGTGCCGTGGACACCGACGACGTCGTCGCCGAGGTCTTCGCCCAGGTTCTCCGCCAGCTCCAGCTCGGCAAGGGACCGACCGACGCGGTCCGTGCCTACATCTTCACGTCGATCCGCCGGGAGACGTGGAAACGCGGTCGGGCCGCCAAGCGGGTGGTCCCCACCGACAATCCGGCACTCATCGACCAGCCGGTGGCGTTCGGCGAAGGGATGGACACGTTCGAACGCGATCGCGTTCGAGCCGCCTTCGCGTCCTTGCCGCAGCGGTGGCGCAGCGTCCTCTGGCATCTCGAGGTCGAGGGCCGCAAGCCGCGCGAGCTCGCAGCCATCCTCGGGCTGAAGCCGAACAGCGTCTCCGCGCTCTTGTACCGAGCCCGGGCAGGACTTCGGAAGGCGTACGAGTCCCAGGCCCAAGGGAGCGGTCCGTCCGACGCCCGCAGCGGCCACGAGGGTGCTTCCGGACGTCCTCCCGTCGACTGGGAGGTCGTCGAGCCGTCGGCGGCGCTGAAGACCGCGGTCGCGATCTCCCGGAGCCGGTCGGGCGTCGGTCAGCTCGAAGATGTCCGCACGAGCTGAGGCGCGACACACCCGACTCGTTCATCGCCTCGCCGGGATCATGCTGGTCCTGGTGGTGGTGAGCGCCGGGATCGTGTCGCACTGGAGCGCAGACAAGCCGGCGAAGGACGAGCCGGTCAAGCAGGAGTCGGCCGCACGGGCAGGTCCATGTCCCGCGGCCAAGCTGCCCGACTACGCGGGCGGCGGCAAGAAGGCGCCCACGTGGAGCGACGAGTTCGCCGGCAGCGCGGTCGACAAGCGTCGCTGGACGATTCGCGACCAGACCTCCTTGTCCTTCGACCAGGCGCGGATCCGTTCCCGCAACGTGTCCGTGCGAGACGGTCGCCTGGTCATCCAGGCACGACGCGAGTCGTCCGGTGGTCGCGACTTCACCACTGGGTACCTGGACACGATCGGCCGGTTCTCCCAGCGGTACGGCCGGTGGGAGATCCGGGCGCGCCTGCCGGTGACCGCCGGTGCGTCGCGCGGGCTGTGGCCGGCGTTCTGGCTGCGGGCAGACGATGCTCCCGGCGAGATCGACATCATGGAGGCGTGGGGAACGCCCGCGAACCATCCACATGCGAAGCCGTCGACCTACGCCTGGAACCTCCACCAGGACACCCGCGGTGGCGGCGGCAACGTCCATGGTTGGGGCACGGCAGCCGGCAAGGCCTCCCTGGCTGACGGATTTCACGTGTTCGCGGTCGACTGGTCCCCGCGGTGCATCGTCTTCTCGCTCGACGGCAAGCGCACGGGTGCAGTGTCCATGAAGTCAGCGCCCTGGCTGAAGCAGTCCCTGCAGGGGAAGGTCAACATCCGCCTCAACTTCCAGGTCGGGAGTCGTTATTGGGGCTGGGCCGACCCCAAGCATCCCGAGCGCACCAGGCTGCCCGCGGATTTCGTCGTCGATTACGTCCGTGTCTACGGCTCATAAGTGCGTCAGGACGAGCTTTCGCACGCGATTCATGAGTCTGAGCGCAACTTCGCGTCACGATCGTCGACCCGATCACTCTTCATGATTGTGATTTCGGTACAAGGAGGGGGCCAGATGACGGACCTTCGAGAGGTCTGCGACGTCGGCTATGCGAGCGGCGTGTTCGACATGTTCCATGTCGGACACCTGAACCTGCTGCGGCGAGCCCGCGCGCACTGCCGCCAGCTCGTGGTCGGTGTCGCCAGCGACGAGTACGTCGAGCGCCTCAAGGGCTACCCGCCGGTCGTGCCGTGCGACGAGCGCATCGACATCATCACGGCGCTCGGCATCGTCGACCAGGTCGTCATCGACCGCGATGCCGACAAGACACTGGTGTGGCAGCAGATCCCGTTCGACGTCATCTTCAAGGGCAGCGACTGGGAGGGCACGGCCAAGGGCTATCGCCTCGAGGCCGAGATGAAGGCTGTCGGCGCCAAGGTCGTCTATTTCCCGTACACGCGGCAGACCTCGAGCTCGATGCTCCGCACCTTTCTCACCGATCGCAACCGCCGGGCGAAGCCGTGAAGGTCGCGGCCGAGGCCCCGACCGGGACCTCATCGACATCTGCCGCAGAGCTCGCCGCCTTCCCGCCCGTCTCGGCCGTGGTGCCCACGCATCGGCGACCCGAGCTGATGCACGCCGCGGTGCAGAGCATCGTCGACCAGGACTATCAGGGTCCGATCGAGATCATCGTCGTGTTCGACGCCTGTCCGCCTGAGCTGCCGGAGGTCGACCTCGGCCCGAACCGAACGCTGCGCGCCGTCGTCAACGAGCGCGTCCGCGGGCTCGCCGGTGCCCGCAACTCCGGAATTCTTTCCGCATCACACGACTTCATCGCCTTCCTCGACGACGACGACACGTGGATGCCGCGCAAGCTGACGGCCCAGATGCAGCTCTTCGAGCGACGCCCCGACCTCCGTCTCGTCGGCTCCGCCATGCAGGTCGACGACGGCCACACCACGCATGAGCGACTGGTGCCCTCGGGCGTGGTGACGCGCGCCGACCTGCTCCGCGATCGCCTGGCCGGCCTGCACTCCAGCAGCTTCGTCTTCCGCCGATCGGCACTGATCGACGAGATCGGCATGATCGACGAGCAGCTGCCGGGCGCCTACGGCGAGGACTATGACGTCCTGCTGAGGACGGCGGAACTCGCCCCGATCGAGCTCGTGAACGAACCACTCGTGTCCGTGCGCTGGCAGGGTCAGTCGTACTACTTCGGTCGCTGGGCCGAGTACGCCGAAGCCCTGACGTACATGCTCGCCAAGCACGAAGACATCGCGAACGATCCGAAGGCCCTCGCCCGGATCAAGTCCCAGATCGCGTTCGGCCTGGCAGCGAGCGGTGGTGGGAGACGCTCGCGCCAGGTCGCACGCCAGGTGCTGCGACGCGATCCCACGCAGCTCCGTGCGTGGCTCGCTCTCGCCATCTCCTGGCGTCTCATCACCGCCGACACCGTGGGTCGCATCGCCAACAGGCTGGGGAAGGGGATCTGACATGAAGATCCTGATCGCCTGTTCCTCGGGTGGGCACCTGGCCCAGGCGCTGGCGTTGAAGCCGTGGTGGGAGCAGCACGAACGCCTGTGGGTCACCGGTCCCACACCGGACGCCAAGATGAAGCTCGCCGGTGAACGTGCCATCGCCTGCGCCTGGCCGACCCAGCGCAACATCCCCAACCTGGTGCGCAACACCCGGCTGGCGAGGCGTGTGCTCCGCGACTTCCGCCCCGACGTCGTCTTCAGCACGGGGGCGGCCGTTGCGGTGCCCTTCATCTACCAGGCCCACAGCGTCGGTGCGACGTCGATCTTCCTCGAGACGGTCGACCGCATCCAGAAGCCCTCGCTGACGGGCCGCCTGGTCTACCCGTACGTGGATCAGTACCTCACCCAGTGGGAGCAGCTGCACGACCGACTGCCGCGATCGAACGTCGTGGGCCTGGTCCTATGACGAGCACGACCGCTTCGACGGCGGAATCGAAATCGACCGAACCGTTCACCGTCGTCGCGAGCGTCGGCACGTACCACCACCCGTTCGACCGCTTCGTGCAGTGGCTGGAGCCGTGGACGACCGAGAACCACGCTGCCGTGGTGTTCCAGCACGGCTCCACGCGCCCGATGCAGGACTCGGACAACCACGAGATGCTCTCCCCCAAGGAGCTCCTCGATCACTACACGTCCGCGGACGCGATCGTGCTCCAGGGTGGTGCGGGCGGCGTCATGGACGCGCGGAAGGTCGGTCGGATCCCGATCGTCGTTCCTCGAGTCCCCGTCGACCACGAGGTCGTCGACGACCACCAGATCATCCTGTGTCGCAAGCTGGCCGACCTCGGCCTCGTCCACGTCGCGGAGTCCGCCGAGGAGCTGGCACGACTGCTGGACGGTGTCCGCGAAGGAACCGTGCCGTCGCGACTGGACTCCGGCCGCCAGAGTCCCGGTGTGGCCGAGACCGTGCGCCTGCTCGCGCTGAACCAGCCTGAGGAGAAGACCGACGACGGGAGCCGCGACCTGGTCATGGTGCGCCGCGCCGTGCGCTATCCCGGGATGCTCGGCATCGTCCTCAACATCCTCTCCCGCCGGGGGCTCCTCGGCTACGTGCTCGCGGTTGCGCTCCCCTTGGTCATGCTCGTGGCGCTGGACGTCTCACCGATGTACGTGGGCCCGACCATCGGGCTGATCGCCCTCTGGCTGCTCGTCTCCGCGATGCTCCTGCGGATGACCAACCGTGCTCGCTCGGTCAAGCCGGCGCTCTCGCTCCTTGCACCCGCCGCCGTCGGCGCGGTGATCGCGTGGCCCGGCGTGGTCGACAGCCGCGATCTTCGGCTCTGTGTCGCCGCAGCAGTGCTGGCCGCGGTGACACTCACCATCGCCGCTCTCGTCAACCGGATCGCCTTCCCCCGGGTCCCGATCGTGCTCATCGGGGAGGACGTGGCCGTGAGGCGTCTCGCCACGCAGTGGGGCGTCCGCGACGACATCGACGTCGTCGCCTCATGTGCCTGGCGAGACGGCATCGCGCCCGAACGAGCGGCGGACGGACTCGCGCGCCTGCTGCCCGACGTGAAGAAGGTCGTCAACCGCTACCGCGTGACGACCATGGTCGTCGTGGCCGAGCGCTCGATGGCCGAAGCGGCCGTGGAGCAGCTCGCACCGGCCCTGAGCCGCAAGGGCACCACGTGTGTGCTGGCGGCCGATCTGGAGCCGGATCTCAGCCCGCTCCTCGCATCGCGCTCCTGACCAGCGGGCCACCTAAGACTCTCGCAAGAGACTCACAGGTCGAAAAAAGCCTCAAATGGCGGCTCAGCGCCCGTGACGGGTGTATTTTTCCGAAATCGAATGGCTTCCGGTAAACCAACCCGGATCGACAGGAGAAACAGCCATGAACCGCCACTCCCGTTTGTCTTCCCTCGCTTTGGCTGTCGCACTGGGTATCACCTTTTTCACTTGAACTGCCTCATCGAACGCCGCTGAGGTCGTCATCGTCGCCAACCCCGACTTTGCGACCGGCGTCACGGGTTGGGCACCGACGTCCAATGCCACGATCAAGCGCGTCGTCACGAGTGACGGGCCGTCGGGGCAGGTCACACCCAAGTCGACGTCCGGCACGAAGACCATCGGCATGGTCTCGACGTCTTCTGACACGATCGCCACGCTCGGAAGCACCGTGCACGTCGCCGGGCAGGTCCGCTCGTCTCAGGCCGGCAAGCCCATCGTGTTCCAGCTGCGTGAGCTCGCCGCCGACGGCAGCGTGATCCAGGAGTTCGACGGCAACACCACCCCCAGCTCGACCAGCTGGCTCTGGACCGGAGCGACGATCACGACGACCCGGGCGAACAGCAAGGTCAACCTGTTCGTCTCGGAGGTCGGCGTCACGTCCGACAACTTCCTCAAGGTGCGCACGATCAATTCCGACGTGACTCCCCCGTCGACGACACCGAGTCCGACACCGACTCCGACTCCGACGCCCCGTCCGACGCCGAGTCCGACGCCGACGTCCACGTCGACGCCGCCGTCCGGGTCGTGTGCTGACATCGACTACTCCAAAAACGGTCAAGGCCACCAGGTCTTCGCCGACGAGTTCACCGGGTCCTCGGTCAACACCTCCAAGTGGCGGGTCCGAGACGGCGAGTCACTGTCGTTCGACAAGGCACGCATCCTCCGGCGGAACGTCACGGTGCACGACGGCCTGCTCGACATCGCCGGCAAGCGCGAGACGGTCGCGAACCGGAAGTACACCACCGGCTACATCGACACCATGGGCAAGTTCAGCCAGAAGTACGGCCGGTGGGAGATGCGAGCGAAAGTCCCCACTGACGGCACCAAGACCCGTGGCGTGTGGCCGGCCTTCTGGCTCCGCGGCGACACCACGCCCGGCGAGATCGACGTCATGGAGACCTGGGGCTCACCGTCGACCAAGTCGTTCGACCCGGCTGTCTCGAACTCGTGGACGGTCTGGCGGGACACCAACGAAGGAGGTGCCGACAAGTTCACCGGATGGTCGCACCCCCAGAGCCACTCGCCGGCCATCTACAAGGACTACCACGTCTATGCGGTGAACTGGTCGCCTGCATGCATGACCTTCTCGTTCGACGACAAGGTGGTCAGCTCGATCAAGACCAGCAGCGCGCCGTGGATGACGTCCAGCTTCAACAGCCCGGTCAACATCCGGTTGAACATGCAGGTGGGCAGCAGCTACTGGGGATACCCCGACAGCACCCACACCAGGACCCAGTTCAACTACCTGGTCGACTACGTGCGGGCCTACGCACCCGATTCGTGACCAGCTGGTCGCAGGGCTGACCTGCGACCAGCGGTCACCGGATGTGTCTCCTGACCAGCTGGAGGACGGCGGGCACGGCCCCGTCGACGCCGACTTCGTCGTGCTGCCCCCGCGTGAACGAAGACCCGGTGGCGCGACGGTCGACGGCTGTCACGACGCGGCGGGCGTGGAGCTCGTCGACGAGCCGTTCACAGTCGAGGACGACGAAGTACCCGTCGTCGTTGTGGGCGCCCAGCACCTTGACCCCGGGACGGTCGACCCGCTCGAAGGCCTGCAGGATGCGTTCCTGATCGGTCAAGGTCGACACCCTGAAGACCGAGACCGACCACGAGGTCGGGGAATTCACGACGTTGCGTACCACGATGTCCACTTCGGAAAAGAAGGTTCGCGCGTTACCGTGGAGGGCAGCCGGGGGGTTCGAGCTACGCGTGTCAGATCACCACTCACACTGCGTGATGCCAACGATTTGAGAGTACGCGGTCACATGTGCGATTGCGTGCAATTCCACAAAAACTCGCGTCCGAGCTGTTCCCCGGGCAGATTGTCGATTGAACCGTAGGATTGACCCCGGGTCTGGACATTCGTCCAGACATTAGAAGTGGGGGCCGATTTCACAGGAACTGGTCCGGAGACATGGAAGAAGCTGAATTTCTGTCACAGATGGCGTTGGAGCTCAACGCCGAGCTCACCATGCAGTCCACCGCCGAGCTCATCACCGAGTACGCGCGTATCACCACAGCCGCCGACGACAGTGGCCTCCTGTTCATGAGGACCCACCGGTCCATCGAGACCGTGGCCGCCACGTCTCCGCGCGTCATCGAGCTCCACCAGCAGCAGGACGACATCGAGGAAGGCCCAGGGCTGGCCGCCCTGCACGACGAGACCTCCTACCTGGTCGTCGACACCGAGACAGACCAACGCTTCCCGTCGTGGGGTCCGCGCGCTGCCAAGCTCGGCATCCGCTCGGCACTCTCCATCCGTCTGGAGTCCATCACCCGCACGTATGGCACGCTCAATCTCTACGGAGAGGCCGTCGGTGCCTTCGGCCAGACCGACCTCACGATCGGCCAGAACTTCGCGCGCCACGCCTCGATCGCGCTCTCGTCTGCCTACGTCAAGGAAGGCCTCCAGATCGCGATCGACGCACGGACGTTCGTCGGCCAGGCGCAAGGCATCCTCATGGGGCGATACGGGATCAGTGCCGAGCGTGCGTTCGAGTACCTGCGCCGGCGGTCACAGCAGGAGAACGTCAAGCTCGGCGACATCGCCCATGAGGTGATCGAGAAGATTCCCGATGGTCCCGTCGAGGCGGTTCCCGATGGTCCCGTCGATCCGACCCCCGACGGCCCGGCCGTGCCCTGAGCAACCGCTGAGCAAGCTCCAGCGATCAACCCCAGGCGGTTTCCAGCTCGGCCAAGGCCGTCTCGAGGTGCGTCAGCAGTCGCTGCAGGTGCGGAACGCTCTTGCGGCAGCCGATGATGCCGAAGTCGAGATAGTTGTCGCGGCTGCACAGCGTGATGTTGATGGCCTGGCCGTCGAGCACGATCGACACCGGGTACATGCCGTCGAGCCGGGCGCCGTTGAAGTACATCTGGTTCTTCGGGCCCGGGACGTTCGAGACGATGACGTTGAACGGCGGCCGTGAGTACTTGATGAAGCCCGGCAGGGACGTCATCGCCAGCGGCAGCATCTGCATGGCCGAGAACGCCAGGATCTGGTTCGACGTGAGCTCGCCGAGCAGCTTCTTCGTGGTGCGCGAGGAATAGGCGATCTCCTCCAGCCTCGTGGCGCCGTTCTCGCGGTCGGTGGCGAGGTTGACGACGATGGCTCCGACGGAGTTGCTGTCGCCGGCCTCCTTGCCGGCCGACTCCGCGCGCAGGGCCAACGACACCGGAACCATCGCGCTCATCGGCTCGTCTGGCAGCGCATGCTGTTCGAGCAGGTACTCCCGCAAGGCCCCCGAGACCATCGCCAGCACGACGTCGTTGAGCGTGGTCGCCGACGACTTGGCGACCCGCTTGATGCGCTCGATCTCCCAGGACTGCGCCGCGAACCGGCGGGCACCGCCGACGCGACCGTTCAGGATCGTCTTCGGCGCGCTCGGGAGCGTGATGTCACCGTCGCGGACGATCTGGCTGACGATCTTGGCCGACGCGGGGAGCAGCCCGGCGATCTCGCCGGCCGCTCCGCTCATGCCACGCAGCATCCCCATCGGATCGAAGCCGCCGACGCCGGTCGACGACGACTTGCGGGGCGGCAGGGCCCATGGCGGGACGCAGTCGCGACCGTCGGGATCCTCGGTGAGCGAGCGCTGCATGAGCCGGAGGGCAGCGACCCCGTCGACCAGCGAGTGATGGATCTTGCTGTAGATGGCGATGCGGCCGTCCGCGAGTCCCTCGACGACGTGCGCCTCCCACAGGGGTCGGTGCCGGTCGAGCAGGGAACCGTGCCAGCGCGACGTGAGCTGGAGCAGCTCGCGGATGCGGCCAGGCTGCGGAACCGCGGAGTGCCGGATGTGATGGTCGTGGTCGATCGTGTCGTCGACGGTCCACCAGGTGTTGCCCAGGGAGCTGACCGGCTCGGCCGGACGCTTGCGGAATGTCGCGGAGATGTTGTCGGTGCCACGGAAGGTCTCGATGAGCTCGGAGACGAAGTCGGGCCCCGCGCCCTCGGGCAGCTCGAAGAGCTGCAGGCCGCCGACGTGCATCGGGTGCTCGCGCGACTCGGCCAGCAGGAACATCGAGTCTGTGGGCGGCATGAACGACATGGCGGGAACCTCCCTCCTCGGGCGGTATGTAGGCCCTACGCTAGTGGCGAGATGTGTAACAAGTCACTGCATGTGAAACTTTGATGAACAGCAGGTCACACGTCGAAAGGGTCCAGGTGTCCGCACATCTGACGCTCGCCGCCGAGCCTCGGTACTTCAAGGGCTCGAGCGTACAGTCCCGCCTCCTGGGGGTGGGCCTGCGTCACACGGTGCGCCCGCTCCTCGGACTGTGGGCAAGACTGCCGTTCGACCTCTATCCACCGAACCTGGTCGATCACCTCGCGCGGCTGCTCCCGGTGCCCGACGGCACGAGCTGGCGCACGGTCGACCTCGGGCCCTGCTCGAGCGAGTGGCTGGCGGCCAAGGACGTCCGCGACCTCCACGGGGGCAACCCGAGCGCCATCGTCTACTTCCACGGCGGGGCGTTCCTCACCTGCGGCCTCAACACCCACCGCAGCCTGGTCTCACGCATCTCCTACGCTTCCAGCCAGCCGGTGCTCAACGTCGGCTACCGGCAGATGCCGGCCGAGCCGATCACCGAGTCGGTCGCCGATGGCGTCGTCGCGTTTCGCTGGCTGCTCGATCAGGGGTACCGCCCCGAGAACATCACGATCGCCGGAGACTCGGCAGGTGGGTATCTCGCCTTCAGCGTCGCCCGCGCGGTTCTTGACGCCGGCTGGGGACGTCCGGCCGGCGTGGTGGCCATCTCGCCGCTGCTCGACTGCGACTCCACCCGCAAGCGCAACCACCCGAACGCGAACCGGTGCGAGACGTTCCCGCTCAACGCGCTCGAGCGCTTCACGGAGCTCACGCTGCGCAACGACGACCGTCGTGGCATCTCCGGCGAGCGGGTGTGCCCGGTCGACATGCCGGTGGCCGACATGCCGCCGTCGATCATCCAGATCGGTTCGCACGAGATCCTCATGCCGGACGCCGAGCTGATGGCCAACCGCCTGGTCGCCGCCGGCATCCCGTGCGACCTGCAGGTCTGGGAGAACCAGGTCCACGTCTTCCAGGCATCAGCAGCGTGGGTGCCCGAGGCACGTCAGGCGATCGATGAGATCGCGCTCTTCGTGCAGTCTGTGGCCGACGGCACGATCGAGGCACCGGCGGCCAAGGCGAAGAAGAAGGTCGCCCGACCCCGTACCCGTGCTGCGAGCCGTTGAGCGACCTCGACCTCGTCGCCGACCTCGCGAAGAAGTCCGGGCTGGTCTGGATTCGTTTCGACGGACACGACCAGGCCGTCTGGCACGAATGGGTCGACGGAGCCGTCTGCGTCGTGGGTGAAGGAGGGGAGCAACCACTCCCCCCGGTCCACGACGACGACATCGTGACCCTGCTGCTGCGGTCCAAGACGAACCGTCAGCTGGTCGCCTCGGTGGACGCCACCACGGAGACCGTCGCGCCCGGCTCACCGGCCTGGGACGACGTCACGGCCGCGCTCAAGAGCGGTCGCCTCAACCTGCCCGACATGGACACCGCGATCGAGCGTTGGGCCCGCGAGTCACGGGTGCTGCGATTCGCGCCGTTCGAGCCGGTCACGCTGGCGGACGGTCTCTCGTCCTGGCGTCGACTGTCGAGACCCCGCCTCTCGGGTTAGCGTCGAACCATGACTGACGTCCACCGACCCAAGTCGAGCGCGGCCGGCGTCACCGGGGTGCGCGTCGCCATGCAGCGCGCGGTGTCGCACATGGGGATTGCACGGTCGACCCGCACCCTGCTGAAGCTCAACCAGACCGACGGCTTCGACTGCATGAGCTGCGCCTGGCCGGACCCCGACCCTGAGCACCGCCACACCGCCGAGTTCTGCGAGAACGGCGCCAAGGCCGTCGCCGAGGAGGGCACCCGCGAGCGCGCCAACCCGGAGTTCTTCGCCCAGCACAGCATCGCTGACCTCGAGAAGAAGGACGAGATGTGGCTCGGCCAGCAGGGTCGCATCACCCACCCGATGATCAAGCGGCCGGGCGGCACGCACTACGAGCCGATCGAGTGGGCCGACGCGTTCGCGCTCATCGCCCACCACCTGAAAAACCTGGACTCCCCCGACGAGGCGATCTTCTACACGTCCGGACGCACGTCGAACGAGGCGGCGTTCGCGTACCAGCTGTTCATCCGGGCCTTCGGCACCAACAACCTGCCCGACTGCTCGAACATGTGCCACGAGTCCACCAGCGTCGCCCTGGCCGAGGCGATCGGCATCGGCAAGGGCAGCGTCAGCCTCCGCGACGTCTACGACGCCGAGTGCATCGTCATCGCCGGCCAGAACCCGGGCACGAACCACCCGCGGATGCTCCAGGCGCTGGAGATCGCCAAGCGGCGCGGCGCCAAGATCATCGCCGTCAACCCGCTGCGCGAGGCGGGCCTGGTCAACTTCCGCAACCCGCAGAAGCCGCGCGGCGTCGTCGGGCGCGGGGTCGACATGGCCGACCTCCACCTGCCGATCCGCGTCAACGGCGACCTCGCGCTGTTCCAGGCCATCGGCTCGCTGCTGGTGACGTGGGACGCCCTCGACCACGAGTTCATCGACGAGCACACGAACGGCTTCGACGCGTGGGCCGAGCACGTGCGCGGCGTCGATCGGGAGCAGGTCGAGCGTGCCACCGGGCTCAGGTGGGAGGACATCGCGCAGGCGGCCAAGATGATCGCCTCCTCGGACGCCACCATCTACTGCTGGGCGATGGGCCTCACCCAGCACCGCAACGCCGTGGCGACGATCCGCGAGATCGCCAACGTGGCCTTGGTGCGCGGTGACATCGGCAAGCGCGGCGCGGGCCTCTGCCCTGTGCGCGGCCACTCCAACGTCCAGGGCGACCGCACGATGGGCATCTGGGAGCGTCCGCCCGAGTTCTTCCTCGACGCCCTGCAGGACGAGTTCGGCTTCAATCCACCGCGCGAGCACGGCCTCGACACCGTCGAGAGCATCAGGGCGCTGCGCGACGGCAAGGCACACGTCTTCATCGGGCTCGGCGGCAACTTCGTGCACGCCGCGCCCGACACCGATGTCACCCGGGAGGCGATGAGGAACGCCGCGCTCACGGTGCAGATCTCCACCAAGGTCAACCGGTCACACCTGACCTGCGGGGAGACGGCGCTCATCCTGCCGACGCTCGGGCGCACCGAGAAGGACCTCCAGGCCGGCGGCGAGCAGTTCGTCACGGTCGAGGACAGCATGTCCGCGGTGCACACCTCACGCGGGCCGCTCGATCCGGCGAGCCCGCACCTGCGCTCGGAGGTCGCCATCGTCTGCGGCATCGCCCGAACGACTCTTGCCGACGACTCCGGCGTCGATCGCCACGACATCGACTGGGAAGGGATGACGGCCGACTACTCACGCATCCGCGGTCACATCTCGCGCGTCGTGCGGGGATGCGACGACTACGAGCGCAAGGTCGACCGGCCGGGCGGCTTCGTGCTCCCGCACCCGCCGCGCGACTCGCGCGAGTTCCCCACCGACAGCGGCCTGGCCGAGCTCGCCGTGTCACCCATCGAGGTCCTCCACGTGCCCGACGGCCACCTGCTCCTGCAGACGCTGCGCAGCCACGACCAGTTCAACACCACGATCTACGGCCTCAGCGACCGCTACCGCGGCATCGAGAACGGTCGACGTGTCGTCTTCGTGCACCCCGACGACGTCGAGGCGTTCGGCCTGAGCGACGGGTCGATGGTCGACATGGTCGGCCACTGGGAGGGTGACGACGTCGAGCGTGTGGCGCACGGCTTCCGCGTCGTTCCGTACCAGACGCCGCGGGGCACCGCCGCCTCCTACTACCCCGAGACCAACCCGCTCGTCCCGCTCGACTCGACCGCCGAGGGCAGCAACTGCCCGACGTCGAAGTCGGTGATCGTCCGTCTCGAGCCGGCCGAGGATCGCTCCGGGTCGGACACCGGGTCGGGTGCCCAGGACACCGTGGGCAGCGACGAGGGACACAAGTCACGGCCGGAGCCGGCTCAGCTGTCCTGACACGTCAGCGGGCCTCGAACCACTTCCCGAACCCGGCCGGCTCGTCGGTCATGACGATGTCTGCACCCACCCGGTCCGCCTCCGCCCACTGGTCCTCGGTGTTGATGTTCCAGACCATGACCTTCAGATCAGCGTCCTTGAGCTCCTGCACGTAGGACTTCGTGGCCACATCGAACTCGACGGCGACGCCGTCGAGGTCGTCGGCCAGGTCCGCGACCGGCACCGTCTTGGAGACGAACTGCATCAGGCGCAGGTCGTCCACGCCGTCCTTCTGGGCGTAGGCGTGGATCTTGTCGAGCTCCTTCGGGAAAGCCGACGTGACGACGGTCCGGCCGGTCATCCGGACGCTCTTGAGCGTGGTCACGAAAACTCGTACCTGTCTGGCGGTCTGCTTGACCTTGATCTCGGGATAGATCACGGCGCCCGGCGTCTTGGAGACGGCGATCACGGCCTGGTCGAGCATCGACATCCGGTACTGCTTGCCGTCCTCGCCCGCCGGGGAGAGACATCTCTCGCGAAGGGCCGACCAATTCTCCTCTTCGATGATGAGACTGCCGCCGTCGCACACCATGCCCGGCGTGGTGGTCCGATCGTGCGCGAGCACGGCTATGTCGTCCTTCGTCCACCGCACGTCGGTCTCGATCGCCGCCCCGATCGAGGCCGCGTACTCGAAGGCGGGGATCGTCTGCCACGCGGACTTCTCGTTGCCGCCGCGATGCGCCAGCACGACCGGGGCGCCGGGTCCGCCGAGCTTGGGTGGTGCGGTCGCCGCGGTCGACGTAGTCGGGTCCTTCGGCGCCCCGTCCGCACCATTCGCGTCGTTCGTGTCGTCTGGCCGGTTGGTCAGGACGATCGTGACCACCGCGACGATGACGGTTACGGCAGCCGCGGCGGCGATCAGGACCCGTCGCGAGAAGCCGGGCGCGCCGGGCTCGTGCGGCTTCGCCTCTGGCGCGCTCGTCTCCGGCGCCGTTGCCTCCGGCCCGGTTGTCTCCGGCGCGGTCGTCACGGGCGCGGTGGTGTCCGTCTGGTCGTCTTGCAGATCGACCAGCGTGCGCTCCATGACGTCGACCAGACGCTCGGTGTCGGCGCGGAAGCGGTTCGGGCTGAGCTCGAGCGCCTGACGACGGACCATCGGCGCGATGCTGGCGGGCAGCTGGTCGCCCCGCGGCATGATCGCCCCGTCCACCAGGATCGGGATGAGGAGGACCTCGCGCTTCAGGGCGGCCTCGATCTCGAGCCGGACGAAGTCATCGGGGTCGGCGAGCCGCCTCGCCCCGTCGGCACCGGCGATGTCGAGCCATTCCTGGCCGATCAGCGCGAGCAGGATGTCGCACGACCCGACGGCATTCGTGATGGATGCGACGAAGTCGTCACCCAGCTCGATGGAGTCGACGTCCTTGAAGATCTGGTCCGCTCCGAACCGCTCGGCGAGCCGGTCGTACAGCCATCCAGCGGGGTAGGCAGAGTCCTGCCGCCGGTAGCTGATGAAGATCCGGCCGGTCGCTTCGGACGCTGAGTCGGTCAATGCACACTTCCTGCGTGTCCCCGGTTTCCCCGACTACCATATGGGGGCGCGGCTCCCCCACTAGGAAGAATGCGGCGAAATGCTCGACTGGCTGGATCAGAACACCGACCTCGTCGCACTGTTCCTCGCCGTCGTGGGACTCGGCGTCAGCCTGTTCACGGTGTGGCTCTCGATCCGCCAAGCACGGCTCGACGCGTACACGCGGATGCACGAGATGCTGGTGTCGCCGGAGACCGCCCGCGGTAGGCGCATCCTCTACTTGGCGCACGCACAGAACAACCTTCCGGAGCCGGGTGACACCGACTGGGACTCCATCAACCAGTCGCTGGCGGTGTACGACACCCTCGCCGTCTACATGCGCAAGAAGATCGTCAGCGAGCCGCTCGTGCTGAGCGCGTGGTTCCACCCCCTCTCGGCCATCCGCGGGCCGGCCGAGGCCTGGGTGCAGCATCGCGCGCTTCACGGAGTCCGGAACCCGTGGCCCAACCTCGCGTGGCTGCTGGAGCGCGCGGATCAGTACCACACGAAGCAGGGGTGCTGCACCGAGCCCGCGAACGCCTGACCGTCAGCCCGAGTGCGCTGCGTCGGCCTGGCCGGGCCGGTGCTCGAAGATGAGGTGCGTCTCGGTGTCGCTGACCTTGCCCGTGCCGCTCAGGTCGGTGACGATGTCGCGGAGGCCGTCACTGTCGTCCGCCGCGACGTGCAGCAGGTAGTCGTAGGAGCCGGAGACGAAGAAGACGTTGAGCACGTACGGCTTCTTCGCCACCGCGGCCGCGAAGCCGGTGAGCGCCGATCGCGAGTCCGACCGCAGGCTCACCGCGATCATCGCCTGGATGGAGAGCCCGAGCACCGCCGGATCGACGTCGGCGTGGATGCCGCGGATCGCGCCGCGCTCCCGTAGCGACCGCACGCGGGTCAGGCAGGTCGACGGGGCGATGCCGGCCTGACGCGCGAGCTCGTTGTTGGGCGTGCGCCCGTCGCGCTGGAGGGCGGCGAGCAGGACGCGGTCGACGGAGTCGAGCGGCTGAACATCCTTCGGCTGGGGCATGGTCTGACAGCCTCTCGTCAGTTGAATCGTCGCACTACTCACGACACGACAGAATAATCTTCAACAATCTTGCCATCTTCGCACTGTTTCTTCACCATGGGGGCATGCGAATCGGAATTCCCACTGAGGTCAAGAACCACGAGTACCGCGTCGCCATCACTCCCGCCGGTGTCACCGAGCTGGTGCGCCGCGACCACGAGGTCACCATCCAGGAGGGTGCGGGCGTCGGCTCCTCCATCCGCGATGAGGACTACGAGGCAGCCGGCGCGACGATGCTCGCGTCCGCGGATGAGGTCTGGGAGGGAGCAGATCTCGTCCTGAAGGTCAAGGAGCCGGTCTCCGAGGAGTGGCACCGCATGCGCAGCGGCCAGGTGCTGTTCACCTACCTGCACCTCGCCGCCGCGGCCGACGTCACCAAGGCCGTGCTCGAGAGCGGCATCACCGCCATCGCGTACGAGACCGTGCAGCGCCGTGACGGTTCGCTGCCGCTGCTCGCCCCGATGTCGGAGGTGGCCGGTCGTCTGGCCACCCAGGTCGGCGCGTATCACCTGATGCGACCGCTCGGCGGCCGTGGCGTGCTGATGGGCGGCGTGCCCGGAACCGAGCCGGCCAACGTCGTGATCCTCGGCGGTGGTGTCTCCGGCACCCACGCCGCCGACATGGCGGTCGGGCTCCACTCCGACGTCACCGTGCTCGACCTCAGCGTCCCCCGCCTGCGCGAGCTCGACGCGCGCTACCGCGGACAGGTCCGCACCCTTCACTCCAGCGCCCACGCCATCGAGGAAGCCGTGCTCGAGGCCGACCTCGTCATCGGTGCCGTCCTGGTGCCGGGCGCGCGTGCGCCCAAGCTGGTGAGCAACGACCTCGTGTCACGCATGCGACCGGGCTCGGTGCTCGTCGACATCGCCATCGACCAGGGCGGCTGCTTCGAGGACTCCCACGCCACCACGCACGCCGAGCCCACGTTCCGCGTGCACGAGTCGGAGTTCTACTGCGTCGCGAACATGCCGGGCGCCGTTCCGCGCACGTCCACCTACGCCCTCACGAGCGTGACGATGCCTTACGTCATCGCGCTCGCCGAGCACGGCTGGCACGACGCGCTCGCCGAGGACGTCGACCTGTCCCTGGGCCTGAACGCCCACGACGGGCGGCTCTACCACCACTCCGTCGGCGAGGCGCTCGGCATCGAGACGGCCGACCTGCTGCCACTGCTCGCCGGCTGACGCGTGTGGATCGGCTGGATCGAGCTCGACCTGCGCCTCGGTGACGTCCACTCGCTGAAGACGAAGCGGTCGATCGTGCGCCCGATCGTCTCCGAGCTGCGCCGTCGCTTCCAGGTCACCGCGGCCGAGACCGACCACCTCGACCTGCACCGTCGCGCCGGCATCGGCGCGGGCGTCGTCGCCGCCGACCGTGCGCACGTGGTCGAGGTGCTGGACGCGATCGAGCAGCTCGTCGCCTATCACCCCGAGACCGAGGTGCTCTCGGCTCACCGCCACGTCGGCCGCGCCGACGACGACTGACGCGAGACGAGTCAGGTCTCGAACCGGTAGCCGAGACCGGGCTCGGTCACGAGGTGCCGAGGGTGTGAGGAGTCCGCCTCGAGCTTGCGACGGAGCTGGGCCAGGTAGACACGCAAGTAGTTGGTCTCGGTCTCGTAGGCCGGCCCCCAGACCTCGCGCAGCAGCTCGATGCGCGGCACCAGCCTGCCGCGCTGCCTGACGAGGACCTCGAGCACGTGCCACTCCGTGGGCGTCAGCCGAACGTCGTCTCCATGGCGCCGAACCCGGGCCGCGGCAAGGTCGATCTGGAGGTCGCCCGCGACGACGACCGGTTCGTCGGCGCGTGGGGCGCTGCGGCGGACGGCGGCGCGAAGGCGTGCGAACAGCTCGTCCATGCCGAAGGGCTTGCGCACGAAGTCGTCGGCGCCGGCGTCGAGGGCCAATACGGTGTCGCGTTGAGCGTCCCGCGCCGACAGCACGATGATCGGCACCTCGGTCCAGCCGCGGAGACCCGCGATCACCTCGAGTCCGTCCATGTCAGGGAGGCCGAGATCGAGAAGCACGACGTCCGGCGTCTCCGCCGCCGCTGACCGAAGGGCCGACGCGCCGTCGCGCGCCACCATCGCCTGTTCTCCTCGGGCCCGCAGGTTGATCACCAGTGCATCGGCCAGCGCCCGGTCGTCCTCGACGACCAGCACGCGGGTCATGGCGCCACCGGCAGACGGACGAACATCGTGGTGCCGTCAGACGACGACCGCGGCTCGACGTCCCCGTCCATGGCCTCCACGAAGCGGTCGACGATCGTCAGACCGAGCCCGCCACGGCTGCCGAGGTCGGCGTCCCTCGCGCTGCCGGCCGGAAATCCGGGTCCGCGGTCGCTGACGGCGATCTCGACGACGCCGTCGGCCAGCGTGGCGCTCACCGTGACGTTCCCACCGCCATGGCGTTCGGCGTTGTCGACGAGATTCGCCAGGACGCGTTCGAGCAAGCCGTCATCGGCCATCACCAGCGGCAGGTCCTCGGCGACGTCGATGGCGATGTCCGACCACTCCAGCGCGACCCGCGAGACGACTTCGAGGACGGAGAGGGGCTCGAGGTGCACGGACATGGTCCCGGCCTCGAGGCGGCTCATCGCCAGCAGGTTCTCGACCAGATCGCTCATCCGGTCGACCGAGGAGTCGATGGTCGACGTCAAGGCGACACGGTCCTCGTCAGACAGGTCGACGTCACGGGAGAGCAGCCCCGACACCGCGACCTTGATGCCGGCGAGCGGGGTGCGGAGATCGTGCCCGACCGCGGCGAGAATCGCGGTGCGGACCTTCTCGGTCTCGGTCAGCACGTCCGCGCGGGCGGCCTGCTCGTCGAGCCGTCGCTCGCGCCAGGCCCGTTCGGCCGCGTCGGCAAGGGTCCGCAGCAGCCGGACGTCGTCGCCGAACGTCTCCCGTCCGAAGGTCCGAAGCGTCGAGCCACCCGCCGTGGTCACGACGTGTGAGCGTTCAACGGGTGGCTGCGTCCTCCCGACCGCCACGGCAGGCGCATCTCCCGGCGGCGCGAGCTCGGCACCCGACAGGTCGTAGAGGCGGACGACCTGCTCCAGCACCGACTCGACCGTCGTCGTGCCCACATCGGAACGCGTCAGCGTCGACAGGATGGACGACTCCGCCGCGTGTCGCGCCGCCGAGACTCGTGCACGGGCGCCCGCCTCGACCACGGCGCTCACGGCAGTGGCGACGACCACGAACACCACGAGCTGGGCGATGGCCGTGCCGTCCCTGATCGACAGCGTGTTGTACGGCTCGGTGAGGAACAGGTTCACCGTGATGAATGACATCAACGCCGCGACGACGCCGGGGACGAGCCCGCCGATGGCGGCCGCCGACACCACGAGCAGCAGGTAGGCGGGTAGCACGACCTCGAGCGGAGCATCGTCGCGCCACGGCAGGAGCGCGGCGGTAGCCAACGCCGGCACGAGCACGGCGACCAGCAGACCCGTCCGGCGGCGTCTCGGCAGGATCCCGCCCGACGCCGGCGGAAGGCTCGCGCGTTCGCTCATGTCGTCAGCGTGCCACGGCCGACTCCGGATCGCGGTCGAGCTGCCATGGCACATTCGTGACCATGACGCCCGGCTCGAACAGGAGTCGCGCCTTGAGGCGGAGTGCGCTCTGGTTGTGCAGCAGGTGCTCCCACCACCGTCGAACGACGTACTCGGGGATGAACACCGCCACCACGTCCCGCGGGTTGTCACCTCGCACCGCATGGACGTGCCGCACGATCGACGACGTCAGGTCCCGGTACGGCGCGTCCAGGATGACGAGCGGCACGTCGATGTCGCGCTCCTCCCAGGCCGCGACGAGTCGCTCGGTCTCGTCCGCCGAGGTCTGCGCCGTGACGGCGGCGAGCGTGTTCGGACGGGTTGCCGCGGCGAACGCGAGCGCACGAAGCGTCGGCAGCTGCAGGTTCGACACCAGCACGATGGCATGGACCCGACTCGGCATCGAGACCCCGCGAGCGCTCGGCTCGATCAGGGCGGCCACGCGGTCGTAGTGCCTCCGCACCACGGTCATGAGCGCGAACACCAACGGCATCGCGATGACCACGATCCAGGCGCCGTGGGTGAACTTCGTGATCAGCACCACGACGAGCACCAGCGCCGTGGTCGCTGCGCCGAGGGCATTGATGGCCAGCGACCGCGCCAACCGCCGGCGCTCGAGCCTCCCTGTCACGGATGGCCGCAACGTCAGCCAGTGGCGCACCATGCCTGCCTGGCTCAGCGTGAACGACGCGAACACGCCGATGATGTAGAGCTGGATCAGCCTGCTGGTGCTGGCGTCGAACGCCCACAGGAGTCCGATGGCCAGCCCGGCCAGGATGATGATGCCGTTCGAGAACACGAGGCGGTCGCCTCGACGGGTCAGCTGGTGAGGCAGGAACCCGTCCTTCGCCAGGATCGACCCGAGGATCGGGAACCCGTTGAAGGCGGTGTTGGCCGCCATCACGAGGATCGCGGCGGTGAACGCCTGGACGGCGAAGAAGCCCAGCGAGTCGAGCCCGAAGACGGCCGCGGCGACCTGCGCGATGACGGTGCGCTGGGAGTATCCGTCGGGGGCGCCCACGAGCTGCGACGCATCGTGCGCGACGTGGACCTCGGAGATGAGCGCCAGCGCGGTGATACCGACGAACATCACGATGGTGAGCCCGCCCATGATCGCCAGCGTGGCGGCGGCATTGCGGGCCCTCGGCTGCCGGAAGCTCGGCACGCCGTTGCTCACCGCCTCGACGCCGGTGAGAGCCGTGCATCCCGACGAGAAGGCGCGCAGGACGAGGACGACGACCAGGAGGCCCGTCACGTCACCGGTCGGCCGAACACCGATGTCGGCCGACTCTGCCCGGGGCGCATCCCCCACCAGCGTGGCGATGACGCCGACGACGATCATCGCGAAGACACAGAAGATGAACCCGTAGGTCGGAATCGCAAAGACCGTCCCCGACTCCTTCACGCCGCGCAGGTTCATGACCGTCAAGAGCACGACCATGCCGGCGCTGATGCCGACCACATGAGGGCCGAGGTCCGGAAAGGCCGAGGCGATGTTCGCGACGCCGGCGGCCACCGAGACCGCGACGGTCAGCACGTAGTCGACGAGCAACGCGCTCGCTGCGACCAACGATGCCCTGCGACCGAGGTTGTCCTTGCTCACCGTGTACGCGCCTCCCCCGTTCGGATAGGCGCGACAGGTCTCGCGGTACGAGAGGACGACGATCGCCAGCAGCGCGACGACCGCCAGGCCGACCCATGGGGCCAGGTGCAGAAAGGCCAGGCCACCGATGCTGAGCACCAGCAGGATCTCCTCGGTGGCGTACGCGTTGGACGACAGTGGGTCACTGCAGAAGACGGGAAGGGCGAGCCGCTTGGGCAGCGTCGTCTCCTCCATGCGACTGGAGCTGATGGGACGTCCGAGGACGATTCTCTTGGGCAGACTGGCGAGCACGATGTCATCGAACCCGTTCCGAGCCGACGGTCCCAGGGTCTTGACGGAACCCTGACGCCGAGCCGCCGGTTCCTGACGCCGCCCTGACGCGTGGGACCGAGATCCCTTGTGACCCCCGCCCTAGGACCCGTCTCGCGCGCCTCGACATACTGGGCAGATGCGCAATCCACGTGCCTTCTTGCGGCCCTTGGCAGTCGGGGCGCCGACGCCGGTCGCGGACATCCCGTTCAAGCCGTCCCGCATGATCCACTTCTTCGATCCGAGCAACGAGAAGATGCAGGCCAAGGTGCCCGAGATCGCGGCCAAGGTCGACATCATCCTCGGCAACCTCGAGGACGCGATCAAGACCGAGAACAAGGAGGCAGCCCGGCAGGGCCTCGTCGACATCGCCAAGAAGACCGACTTCGGCCAGACCCAGCTCTGGACGCGCGTCAACAGCCTCGACTCCCCGTGGGCACTCGACGACCTCATCACCCTCGTCACCGAGATCGGCGACAAGCTCGACGTCGTGATGGTGCCGAAGGTCGAGGGCGCACAGGACATCCACTACGTCGACCGCCTGCTGGCGCAGCTCGAGGCCCGCGCCGGCCTCGACGAGCCGATCCTCGTGCACGCCATCCTCGAGACCGCCGAAGGCGTCACCAACGTGGAGGAGATCGCCGCGGCCAGCCCGCGCATGCAAGGCATGTCGCTCGGCCCGGCCGACCTCGCCGCCAGCCGTCGCATGAAGACCACGCGCGTCGGCGGCGGACATCCCGGCTACATCGTGCGCACCGACCCCACCGGCGACGACATCGACGAGGGCCGCACCACGTACCAGCAGGACCTCTGGCACTACACGATCTCGCGCATGGTCGACGCCTGCGCCGCGAACGACATTCTTCCCTTCTACGGCCCCTTCGGTGACATCAAGGACGTCGTGGCCTGCGAGGACCAGTTCCGCAACGCCTTCCTGCTCGGCTGCGTGGGTGCCTGGAGCCTGCACCCGGTGCAGATCGACATCGCGAAGAAGGTGTTCTCCCCCGACCCGGCCGACGTCGCGCACGCCAAGGAGGTCGTCGAGGCGATGGGCGACGGCTCCGGTGCCGTGATGATCAACGGCAAGATGGAGGACGACGCCTCCTGCAAGCAGTGCCAGGTGATGCTCGACCTCGCCAAGGCCCTGGCGGAGCGCGACCCGGAGCTGGCCGAGGCGTATGACCTCTGAACCCGAGGAGCTGCGCCCCCGCCGCTCCGTGCTCTACATGCCCGGCGCCAACGAGCGGGCGCTCGAGAAGGCCAAGGGCATCGACGCCGACGCTCTCATCCTCGACCTCGAGGACGCCGTCGCCCCCGACTCCAAGCCGGACGCCCGCGACCGGGTCTGCGCCGCTGTGCAATCGGGTGAGTACGGCCACCGCGAGCTGACCATCCGCGTGAACGGCATCGGCACCGATTGGCACGAGGACGACCTCGCGGCCGTCGCCGAGGCCGGACCCCAGGGTGTCGTCGTGCCCAAGGTGAACTCCGCCGACGAGGTCCGCACGCTCGTCGACGCACTGGAGAAGGCCGGCGCGCCCGACCACACCAGGTTGTGGGCCATGGTCGAGACGCCGACCGCCATCCTGCACGCGGAGGAGATCGCCGCTGCGCACGAGCGGCTCGCCGTGCTGGTGATGGGCACGAACGACCTGGTCAACGAGACGTTCGCGCTGCACGTGCCGGGCCGCGCGCCGCTGCTGCCGTCGCTCACGTTCGCCCTGCTGGCTGCCCGTGCGGCCGGCAAGGTCATCCTCGACGGCGTCTACAACGACGTGAAGAACGAGGAGGGTTTCGTCGCCGAGGCGCGCCAGGGCCGTGAGATGGGCTTCGACGGCAAGACCCTCATCCACCCGAGCCAGGTCGAGCCCACGAACGAGGCGTTCGCCCCGAGTGCGGACGACGTCGAGCAGGCCGGCGAGATCATCGAGGCCTACGAGAGCGCGCAGGCCGAGGGCCGCGGCGTGGTCACCGTCAACGGGCGGATGATCGAGCACCTGCACGTGCGCGACGCGCAGCGCATCCTCGCGCTCCACGAGGCCATCACCGGCCGCTGAACGCAGACAACGGGTGGCGACCGCATGCACGATGTGCACGGTGTCACCACCCGCCGTCTGCCAGGTAGCGGCTACTGACTCAGCGGTTCGCGCGGAGCCCGAAGAGCGCGTGGTGGATGGCTTCCTGTTGCTCGCGCGCCTTGCGTCGTTGACGCACGGACTCCAGGATCACCAAACGATCGAGCTCTGCACTGACTTCTGGCAACTCATCCCAGGCGCGCGTGCTGCGGGCCCGACGGGACTCGAAGATGGCCACGTCCTTCACCTCCCCTCTGTCCGTACCGGTCGTCGGTGAGGAGTCGGTGAGGTTCGTAGCGGGTATGAGTCGTGGATCGAGTTTCGTGGTCATAGCGCGCCTCCTTTCTGGATGGGTTGGTGGGTGGATGGACGGTTGGGGACAAACAAAAACGCTCCGGATGTCTCATCCGAAGCGTTGACCGACGTACTGACAGAAATTACGTCGAAGGCACAGCTCCGGAGGTGGGACCGGCGAGAAGCATGGCGGCGTCGCGGAACGACACGGCCTGCGTGTTGGATGCGAACTTCTTCACGGGATCCACCTCCTTCGACGTGCGTGACGCTCCGGGACCGGAGCGACTTCCGTACATTAACGCAGGTCACAGCCCGTTGTCGAGACCCGGCGCCCGGGCCATCGTGAAAACTTGCCTGACTGGTCGCCCAGACCTTGATGAACGCGGCCTGTGGACCGTGGCGATCGGGCTCTAGTCGAACTCGAGGCGTTCGTCGATCTCGTTGCGGGTGTAGCCGCTGGCGTAGAGCAGGTCGGCGGCCAGCGACCGGATCTGGGCCGCGATGGACGCGCTGTTCATCGTCGCGGCCGAGGGCAGCGCCAACGAGGCCATCCGGGCCGCCTGCACGAGCTCGCCGCGCGCCTCCTCGAAGTCGTCCTGCTCGGAGAGGTCGTCGGCGAAGATGCCGATCGCCGCGGCCAGAGCGTCGACGGCGAGGGCCATGTCCGCGGGCACCTCCTCGTGGTGCCGCAGCAGGGCCGACGTCTTGCGGGCGAGCACACGAGCATCCCGTACAGCGTTGTCGAGGTCGATGACGGTGGCGGTGTAGAGCTGCACGTGGGCGCGCTGCCGCCACCGGAGCGGCGAGATGCGGGCGACCTCGGCGACGTTGTTGGCGGTCGCGGTCATGGAGTCGACGAGTGGTTGCATGTTGCGGGCATCGGTGAGGGCCCGGTCGGCGCGGACGGCATCACCGTCGCGCAACGCGGCCGCAACACCGTTGAGCACCAGGGCGAGCCTGGTCAGGAACTTCTGCACCTCGCGGTCGATGTCTCGAACCGGGTTGCGTGGGACGAGCAGCACCATCGCCAGCCCGACGAGCCCGCCGACCAGCGCGTCGAGGAACCTCGTCACCGCCGGATTTCCGGTGCCGGCGAACGGGACCACGGCCGTCAGCAGCACAGACGACGTCGCCGCCTGCGTGAGGGCGAGGCCGGTGAGACCCAGCACCGTGCCGACGACCACGGCGAGCGCCACGACGAGGGCCATCTGCCATGGCCCGCGTCCGATGCCGAGGATGAGCAGCTCGCCGACCAGGACTCCGGTGGACACGCCGAGCACCAGCTCGAGAACCGTGCGGACGCGGGCGCCGCCGCCGGAGATCAGCGCGACGATCGCGGCGACCGGCGCGAAGAAGGCCTGCCGGTGGCCGAGCACCTCGGTCGCGATGAAGTACGCGAGCGAGGTGGCGAGGCTGAGTCGCAGCAGAAGCCGCCAACGCCGTCGGACGGTCCAGAGTCGGTCGGTGAGCGACTCACCGCCTGACGGCAACCGCAACCGCCTGAACGGGATGTCGCGGGCCCGTCTCATCGAGCTCAGCCCGGTGGTGCCACGGCGGGCATGGTCAGCGGGTCAGCCGGCGGACGAGGACGAACACCGTGATGACGGCAGCGGTGCCGGCGACGACCGGCACGATCGTCTCGAGCCTCGGCGAGCCCTGCTCGTCGACGAAACGGCTCTTGATGCTGTGCAGGCTGCGCCGCGCGATGCTCTTCGGGTGGGCTCGGTCGACCAGCTCGTCGACCGTGTTGGCCAGCCGCAGCCGGATCTGCTCGATCTCGTCGACCAGCTCGTCGGTCTCGGACTTGCCCACAGGTGCCTCGCTCAGCTCGGAGTTGTCGGTATTGAAAGGATAGGGCCCATGACGACACGACTGCAGCCCGGAGACGCCGCACCCGACTTCACCCTGCCGACCGACACCGGCGAGACGGTGACCTTGTCCGACCTGCGGGGCGGCCGCGTCATCGTCTACTTCTACCCCACCGCGATGACGCCGGGCTGCACCACGCAGGCCTGTGACTTCAGCGACTCCCTCGACGAGCTCAAGGCCGAGGGCTACACCGTGCTCGGCATCTCGAAGGACACCACGGAGAAGCTCGCGAAGTTCCGCGCCAAGGAGAACCTCACGATCACGCTGCTCTCCGACGTCGACAAGGACGTCCTCAACGCCTGGGGCGCCTTCGGCGAGAAGAAGCTCTACGGCAAGGTCGTCGAGGGCGTCATCCGCTCCACGTTCGTCGTCGACCCCGAGGGCAAGATCGAGCTGGCCCAGTACAACGTCAAGGCCACCGGACACGTCGCCAAGCTGCGAAGGGACCTCGGGGTCGCCGCGGCCTGAGCAGCGCCGGGCGCGGACCGTAGCGTCCGACGTCGTCAGTACCGTTCGGATCATGGAATACAAGCTTGAAGTCGTCTTCGTCCCCGTCACCGACGTCGACCGCGCCAAGGAGTTCTACGTCGACAAGGTCGGCTTCCATGCCGACTTCGACCAGCGACCCACCGAGTCGATCCGGTTCATCCAGTGCACGCCGCCGGGATCGGCATGCTCGATCGCGTTCGGCGAAGGCCTGGTCGATGCGGTGCCCGGCTCGATCCGCGCGCTGATGCTGGTCGTCGACGACGCCGATGCAGCGCGCGCCGATCTCGCCTCGCGGGGTGTCGACGTCAGCGAGGTCGACGAGCAGCAGTGGGGGCGGTTCGTCTACTTCAGCGATCCGGACGGGAACACGTGGAACGTGCAGCAGCCGATTCGGTACGAGAGCTGAAGCGCTAGGAGCCGAGGTGGTGACCCGTGGCCGCAGCGGCCCGCGTTGAATGGTCCCATCGCCTCTCGGTCGCTGCGCGACTCTCCGGATCTTCGCGAGCCGCTCGCGTGGTTGGACGGAGGGTCACTTCGCCCATACGTCTCACCTAGTCTCTTGGTACGGGCCGAAGTGGTGGAACTGGTAGACACGCAGGTTTTAGGAACCTGTGCCCCCGGGCGTGCGGGTTCAAGTCCCGCCTTCGGCACCCTTTTATGCTTCCCCTGTGACCGAGGTGTACCGCGCTCCCATGCGATCACGTCGCGACGACGTCGAACCCCGGCTCGCCGTGGAGCGTGCTCTCGAGCTCGGACTCTGCGGCATGGGCGCTGCCGATGACGTCCGTGCCGAGCGCCGGCTCGAGCGGTTCGCAGCAGCCGCCGATGGCACGTTCGTCTGGACGCGCGGCGCGCGGGGATTCCATCTCGGGCGCCTGACCGGTCCATGCCGACGCGACGACTCCGAGGCCGCCGTTGCCGCCGATCTGGTCCACGTCCGACCGTGCGAATGGATCGACGAACCGGTGGATGCCGCGCTCGTGCCCGAGCAGGTGTCGTACGCGTTCTCACGCGGCGGTCGCAACCTCCAGCGCATCGCCACCCCGGGTGCCGGCGAGGCGACGCGCGACGCCTGGAGGAAGATCGCCTCATGATCCTGGTCGTGGGTGAGGCGATCGTCGACGTCGTGGAGCGCGCCGACGGCTCCCGGACCGAGCACGCGGGCGGCAGCCCGGCCAACGTCGCCGTGGGGCTGGGCCGGCTCGGGCTCGACGTCACCCTCGCCACCGCCATCGGCGACGACGACTACGGATCCTTGATCGAGACCCATCTCGCCGGCTCCGGCGTCCACCTCGCCGACGGCTCACGCAGGGTGGGCCTGACGTCGTCCGCCGTCGCTCACCTCGCCGCCGACGGCTCCGCCACCTACGACTTCGAGGTGGTCTGGGACCCGGGCCTCATCACCGCACCGGACGGCGTCAGCGCGGTCCACACCGGCTCGATTGCCGCGACCCTCTCACCCGGGGCAGACGACGTCGAGATGCTGCTGCGTGAGCTCGCACCGTCGGCGATCGTCTCCCTCGACCCCAACATCCGGCCGGCCCTTCTCCCCGACCATGAAGACGTGTCGAGGCGCATCCAGCGGCTGATCGGTCTGGCCGACGTCGTGAAGGTCAGCGACGAGGACCTCGGTTGGCTGAGTCCCGGCGAGTCGCCCGACACCGTCGCCGCACTGTGGCTCGAGCAAGGCCCGGCGATCGTCGTCGTCACCCGCGGCGCCGACGGATCCACGGCGTTCGCCCGATCGGGACGCCTCGACGTCCCCGCCGCACCGGCCACTGTCGTCGACACCGTCGGAGCCGGCGACTCCTACATGTCCGGGCTGCTCGGCGGGCTTCACGGTGAGGGTCTGCTCACGGGCGAACGCCGGGGCGACCTCCACGACATCAGCACCGATGCGCTGGCCCGCGTCACGTCGGCCGCCGCGCAGTCGGCCGCCGAGACCGTGGGACGCGCGGGCGCCTAGTCGACGAGCTTGCCCAGGCCCTTTGTCAGCTGCATCGTGATGACCTTGCCGACGATGGCTGCCATGCCGGGTGCGGCGGCGTCGAACCCGATCCGGTAGTCGAGCTCGGTACCGCCGTCGGCCGTCGCGGTCAGCTTCTGCACACCCCAGTGACCCTTCATCGGCGTGCCCTTGCTGATGGCGTACTCGATCAGGCTGTACGGCTCGGCGGCCGTGACGGTCTCCTCGAACGCCGGCAGCGGGCCGATCTTCAACCGGCGGGTCGAGCCGACACCGTTGCGGGACGTGGTGCCGTCGTTGACGCGGGTGACCTTGGCGCCCATCACGCGGCTGAGGTTCTCGTGCTCGGAGAGCGCCTCGAAGACGGTCGCAGGGTCGGAGCGGTAGGTGTGGGTGACGTGAACGCGCTGGGGGGCTGGCATGGTCGGTGAGTCTAGGGCGTGCGTCTCGGCCTGTGGTGGAAAAGGGCCCGCGGCGTCCGCGCCCAGCTGGCAAGGCCGAGGAGGGAGGCGCACCGGTGTGGGGGCACCTCCCACGCGCGCAGCGCGTAGGGGGCGGCGGCGACCGACGAGAACGCCGCCAGGTGGGATGCGGCGTCGTGGGCCTCCGCCACAGACCGAGATGTACGCCCTAGGCTGTCGGATTGATGTTCCGCATGCTGTTCCACGAGCCGAGAATCCCCGGTAACACCGGCAATGCGATTCGCCTTGCCGCCGCGACCGGCACCGAGCTGCACCTCGTCGAACCGCTCGGCTTCGACCTGTCCGACGCCCAGCTGCGTCGCGCCGGGCTCGACTACCACGACCTCGCGGTGATGACCGTCCACCCGGATCTCGACTCGGCGTTCGCCGCGCTCGGGCCGGCGCGGGTGTTCGCCTTCACGACATCGGCCGAGCGCGTCTACACCGATGTCGCGTACGAAGCGGGCGACGTCCTGATGTTCGGCGCCGAACCCGACGGGCTCCCCGACGACGTCCTCGAGCACCCGCGGGTGACCGATCGCTTACGCCTTCCGATGCTCCCCGGGCGCCGTTCGATGAACCTCGCGAACTGCGCGTCGATCGCCGTCTACGAGGCTTGGCGGCAGCACGGATTCACCGGCGCGCGACGGCCGAGCTGACCTGCTCGAGATGCATGACGCAACCAACAGCGGTAGTCAGGATCCATGACCACCGAGGAGCGGATCGGCGATCAGCCGCAGTTGAAGAGGCATGTCGGCCTGGTGGGACTCTTGTTCGCCAGTGTCGGCTCCATCATCGGGTCCGGATGGTTGTTCGGGGCGCTGAACGCGTCGAAGGCGGCCGGCCCCGCGTCGATGATCTCGTGGGCGCTCGGTGCGGTGCTGATCATGCTCATCGCCCTGGTGTACGCCGAGCTCGGCACGATGTATCCCCTGTCCGGCGGCGTCGTCCGATTTCCTCAGATGTCGTACGGGACGTTCGCCAGCTTCACCAGCGGATGGATCACCTGGGTCGCCGTGGTGACGACGGCACCGATCGAGGTGGAGGCGGCCTTGCAGTACGGCACCAAGTACGCGCCGTTCACCAGCGCGAGCACCGTCAACGGGACGAGCGTCTACACGCTGACGATGCTCGGCTACGGGGCCGCTGTGGTCCTGATGGCGATCTTCGTGGTGGTGAACTACTACGGCGTGCGCTGGTTCGCCCGGATCAACAACGTCCTCGTGTGGTGGAAGCTGGCCATCATCGTCCTGGTCATCCTGGCCTTCTTCCTGACGGCGTTCCATGGCGAGAACTTCACCTCGCAGGGCTTCAAGCCGTCTGGCTGGCATGGCGTCTTCACCGCCATCGCCACCAGCGGCATCGTGTTCTCCTTCCTCGGCTTCCGCCAAGGCATCGAGCTGGCCGGCGAGACCGACAACCCACGACGCAACGTCCCGCTCTCGGTCGTCGGGTCGGTGCTTCTGACCGGCGTCATCTACATCGCCCTGCAAGTGGCGTTCATCGGTTCACTCGACCCGAAGAGCCTGTCCGACGGTTGGGCCGACCTGTCGCTCAAGAACGATTTTGGCCCGCTCGCAGCGGTCGCCACGCTGCTGGGCCTGACGTGGCTCGCCGTGCTGCTGTACATCGACGCGATCGTCTCCCCCGGCGACACCGGGCTCATCTACACGACGATCACGGCGAGAATCTCCTTCGCCATGGCACGCAACGGGAACGCGCCCGAAGCGCTGGCCCGGACCACGGATCGAGGCGTTCCGTTCGTCGGGCTCATCGTCGCCTTCGTCATCGGGTTGGTGGTGCTGCTCCCGTTCCCCAGCTGGCAGCAGCTCGTCGGATTCATCACGTCTGCGACCGTGCTGTCGTTCTCGTCCGGCCCGCTGGTCCAAGCCGCCCTGCGCCAGCAGGTACCCGAGCAGGACCGACCGTTCCGGTTGCCCGGTGGGCACATGATCCCACTGCTCGCGTTCTGGGGCTCGAATCTCATCGTGTACTGGTCCGGGTGGATCGTCGTGTGGAAGCTCATGGTCGCAGTCCTGATCGGCTTCGTTCTGCTGGCGATCTTCATGGCCACCGGACAGCTCGGCGAACGGGCACTGGACCTCCGATCAGGTCTGTGGGTGTTCCCGTGGCTCGGCGGCTTGACGGTGATCTCCTACCTGGGTGACTACGGCGAGGGACGAGGAGTGATCGGCTTCGGTGCGGCCATCCCGATCATCGCTGCGCTGTCCGTGCTCGTGTACGTGATGGCCTTCGTCTTTCGGCTCAGTCCTGAGCAGGCGAAGGCCTACATCGAGGAAAGCGTCGACGAGGCTGCCGTCGAGGACGAGGAGCTCGACGGCACCGCCTGAGCCTCAGCGTGCACGTTCCCGCGGGCTCTTGCGGTACAGAAATGGCGCGGCTCGTGCGGAGGAGTCCCGGCGTGCGGGTCGCCGATCGCGGCGAGAGATGGTGCATTCGCGCTGCTCAGATGACTTTTCGGTGACTTCGCCGATAACACCGAACAATCGGTCGGTTCGGACGTATTCTGCAGCTGCGCTCGGGAGGAAATGCCGTGTCCAGGTCGGTCAAACGCATCGGGGTGGTGGTCGCGCTGACCATCGCCCTGCTGGCGGCATGGCAGACCGCCCGCGGCGGTGAGCAACCGAACGCGAGCGGGCCGTTCCAGCGCGGCATCGTCGTCGTGGGCGACTCGATCACGGCCGAGTACAACGACGACAAGGGCGATGAGTTCCAGGGCTGGTGGAGCATGGTCGGGCGCCATTTCGGCGCGCACGTCACGACGCACGCGCAGTCGGGTTCCGGCTACCTGCGCCAGGGCATGGAGTGCACCGGCAACCGCTTCATCGACCGGCCGGAGGCCTTCCGCGACACGGCTCCGTCCCTCTTCATCGTGGAGGGCGGCCGCAACGACTGGTCGTCCTGCATCGAAGGACGGCACGTGGAGGCCCCCGACGAGGAGATCGCCGGCGCCGTCAACCACTACTTCGACGTCATCCAGAAGAACCTTCCGCGCTCGACCCGCATCGTGGTGCTCGGCCCGCCGTGGGGCACGCTCGACCAGCTGGGACGCCACCGGCTGACCGCCATCGTGTTCGCGGCCGCCAAGGCGCACCACATCCAGTACGTGAGCACGATGGGCACGCTCGACCGGCGTGAGCGCGTGCTCGACGGCATCCACCCGAACCGCGTCGGCAGCCGGGCACTGGCCGACCGCGTCATCGCCGCGCTGGAGTAGTCAGTCGAGAGCGGCCGCCACGTGCGGCGCGATTGCGGTGAGCGCGTGCCCGCGGTGGCTGATGCGGTCCTTCTCGCTCGGAGGGAGCTGGGCCGTGGAGACGTCGTAGCCGTCGGCGGCGAACAAGGGGTCGTAGCCGAAACCACCGTCGCCCTGCTCGGCGCGCAGGATGCGGCCGGACATCTCGCCGGTCTCGACGACCTCGATGCCGTCGGGTGTGCACAGCGCGACCGCGCAGCGGAACGTGGCGGCGCGGCGCTCGTCGGGGACATCGGCGAGCTGGCTCAGCAGCAGCGCGTTGTTGGCGGCATCGCCCCCGTCGCGCTTGGCGACGCCGCTCCACCGCGCCGACAGCACGCCAGGCATCCCGTTGAGGGCGTCGACGCACAGCCCCGAGTCGTCGGCCAGCGACGGCAGTCCGGTGGCCGCGAGACAGGCGCGGGCCTTGAGCAGGGCGTTTCCCTCGAACGTCGGTTCCGTCTCGGCGGGCTCGTCGAACGGCGTGACGTCGTCGAGGCCGAGGACCGCGTTGCCGGGCAGGACGGTGTCGAGGATGCGCCGGAGCTCGGCCAGCTTCTCGGCGTTGCGCGACGCCAGCACCACCCGACGCAACGTCACGCGCCCAGCGCCTCGTTCTGCAGAGTCGTGAGGTCGGCGCAGCCCTTCGTCGCCAGAGTGAGCAGGGCGTCGAGCTCGGCGCGGTCGAACGGCGCGCCCTCGGCGGTTCCCTGGATCTCGACGAAGGCACCCGATCCGGTCATGACGACGTTCATGTCGGTCTCGGCCCGGACGTCCTCGACGTACGGGAGGTCGAGCAGCGGCGCTCCGTCGATGATGCCGACGCTGATCGCGGCGACGGACTCGACCAGGGGTTCGCCGACGAGCGCGCCCGCCTCGCGCAGGTGCGAGACCGCGTCGGACAGGGCGATGTACGCCCCGGTGATGGCCGCCGTGCGGGTGCCACCGTCGGCCTGCAGGACGTCGCAGTCGATCGTGATCGTGTTCTCGCCGAGCGCGCTGTAGTCGATCGCCGCGCGCAGCGAGCGTCCGATCAGGCGGGAGATCTCGTGGGTGCGACCGCCGATGCGGCCCTTGACGGACTCGCGCGCCGAGCGGTCGTGCGTGGCCTGCGGGAGCATGGCGTACTCGGCCGTGACCCAGCCGAGGCCAGAACCCTTGCGCCAGCGCGGGACCCCTTCGGACGCCGCGGCGGCGCACAGCACGCGGGTCTTGCCGAACTCGATGAGGCAGGAGCCCTGCGCGTGGTCGAGCCAGTTGCGGGTGATGGTGACGGGGCGGAGCTCGTCGGCCGCGCGGCCGTCCTCACGAGAAGTCATTGGGCGAGCCTATCGACCGGGTGGGACGGCCGAGAACCGGATCAGAGCTCGTAGGTCGCGTCCGACGTGACGAGGTCGAGCGGGCCGTCCCACGTCGACTTCGCGTCGGCCTCGACCTCGGCACGGTCGGTCCAGGCCGGGATGTGGGTGAGGAGCAGGTGGCGCACACCGGCGGCGCGGGCGGCCTCGCCCGCCTCCGCACCGGTGAGGTGCAGGTGAGGCGGGTTGGTGCCGGACTCCACGAAGGAGGCCTCGCAGAGGAACAGGTCCGCGCCCGCGGCCAGCCGGTTCAGGGCCTCGCACGGACCGGAGTCGCCGGAGTAGACGAGCACGTGGTCGCCGCTCTCGACCCGCATCGCGTAGGTCTCGACCGGGTGGTCCATGCGCGCGACCGTGACGCGGAACGGGCCCATCTGGATCGTCTCGCCGTCCACCCAGTCGTGACAGGCGAAATGATTGAGGATGCCGGGGTCGGGCTCGGGCCCGTAGGCCACCGCGAGGAACCGTGCCGCTCCCGCCGGCGCGAACAGCGGCAGGCGGCTGAGGGCACCCTCGGGGTGGTAGCGGCTGACGACGTAGTAGCCGGCCAGGTCGAAGCAGTGGTCCGCGTGCAGGTGCGAGATGGCGACGGCGTTGACGTCCCGGAGGTCGGTGTGCCGCTGCAGGGCGCCGAGCGCACCGTTGCCGAGGTCGAGCACCAGGCGATAGGTGCCGCCCTCGAACGGGGCCTCCACCAGGTAGCAGCTGGAGGGCGAGTCCGGGCCGGGGAACGACCCGGCACAGCCGACCACGGTGAGTTTCATGTCGCTCATGCTGTCACCACCCAGGAGAACTGTTCGACGGACTCGAGCTCGGGGCCGAGGAATCGGCGTCCGAGGACGCCGAAGTCGTCGGGGCGACCCGTCGTCAGGAAGTGGTGCTGGGGCTCCGGCGCGTCGAGCCCACGCTCGAGTCCCTCGTGCGCCAGCAGGGCGTAGACGTCCTTGGCGGTCTCGTCGGCGCTGGACACGAGCGTGACGTCGGGCCCCATGACGTACGAGATCGCCCCGGTGAGCAGCGGGTAGTGGGTGCAGCCCAGGACGAGCGTGTCGATGTCGGCCTCGACCAGCGGATGCAGGTACTCGTGGGCGACCGCCTCGATCTCCGGGCCGCTGGTGATGCCGGCCTCGACGAGCTCGACGAAGCGCGGGCACGCCCGGGTGTGCAGCTGGACGGACGGGTTGGACGCGAACGCGTCGTCATAGGCGCGGGAGGTCGCGGTGGCCTCGGTGCAGATGACGCCCACCCGACCGTTGCGCGTGGCGCCGACGGCACGACGCGTGGCCGGGATGATGACCTCGACCACCGGGACGTCGTAGCGCTCACGGGCGTCGCGGAGCACGGCGGCGCTGGCGGAGTTGCACGCGATGACGAGCGCCTTGACGCCCTGCTCGACCAGGTGGTCGAGGCAGTCGAGGGCGAACTCGCGCACGGCGGCGATCGGCTGGGAGCCGTACGGCTGGCGGGCGGTGTCGCCCAGGTAGAGCACGGGCTCGTGCGGAAGCTGGTCGATCACGGCACGCGCGACGGTGAGGCCTCCGAACCCGGAGTCGAAGATGCCGATCGGAGCGTCCGTCACAACCGTCAGCGTACGGAATGTGAACGGTCCATGGACAGCGGATGTGCCGCATGCCCTACAAGGGCAGCTTGGGCTGGGGTGGCGCGTGCGCCGGGTCGACACCGTCGAAGAGACTCGAGACCGACTCCCCCGCGTGGATGCGGGCGATGGCCTCGGCGAACAGGCGCGACACCGTGCGCACCTGCAGCTCGGGCCAGCCGTCGGGCACCGGCACGGTGTCGGTGGTGACGACCTCGGTGATCGACGGATGGTCGCGCAGTCGCTCCACCGCCTTGCCGGTGAACAGGCCGTGCGTGCAGGCCACCGACGCCTCGTAGCAGCCTTCCTCCTCGAGCTTGTTCATCAGCTCGATGATTGATCCGCCGGTGGCGATCTCGTCGTCCAGGACGATCGCCGTCTTGCCCGACACGTCGCCGACGATGGCGTCGATGACGACCTTGTCGTCGGCCTGGCGCTGCTTGCTGCCCGCCGCGACCGGCACGCCGAGAAGGCGGGCGAACAGGGACGCGGTCTTGGCGTTGCCGAGGTCGGGCGAGACGACGACGGCGTTGGTGAGGTCGCGACCGCGGTAGTGGTCGGCGAGCTCGCCGATCGCGGTGAGGTGGTCGACGGGCATGCTGAAGAAGCCGTGGACCTGTGGCGCGTGCAACGTCATCGTGACGATGCGGTCGGCGCCGGCGGTGCTGAGCATGTCGGCGACCAGGCGGCCACCGATCGAGATGCGCGACGCGTCCTTCTTGTCGGACCGGGCGTACGCGTAGTGCGGGATGACCGCCGTGACCGACGCGGCCGACGCGCCGCGGGCGGCATCGATCATCAACAGCAGCTCCATGAGGTGGTCCTGCGTGGGCGGCACCAGGGGCTGGATGATGTAGACGTCCTTCTTGCGACAGTTCGCGAGCAGCTGGATCTGCAGGCAGTCGTTGCTGAAGCGGACGGTGTCGGACGCGGAGAGTGGTTGGCCGAGCTCGGAACAGATCTTCTCGGCGAGTGGACGGTGTGCGCTGCCGGAGAACACGACGATCTCGCTCACGAGACCGAGGCTATCCGACGGGTGGCGCGTGGCGGTACGAGTTGCGCGATCTCCTCTGTCTGGAGACTGATGTCGTGGTGCTGGCCAAGGCGTGGCCTCCGTGACATGACCGCCGAGCCTGACCGGCACGCATCAGCTCACGCGCTCAGTGCGGCTCGCAGACCGGGCCGCGACTGAGTCGTGTGCTGCCTCGCAGACAAGGACTGGTCATTGGTCCAACGCGTAGAGCGACCAGCGATCAGGGACGCCCTTCAGCTCGTGCTCACCGCGCTCGGAGAATCTCAGCTCACTGCCGATGACCAGGTCGCGGACCGTGCGCGAGACGAGTACTTCTCCTCCCTCGGCCAGCCCCATGATCCTTGCTGCAAGGTGCACAGCCATGCCGGCCACGTCCCCGTCTGCAAGCTCGAGCTCGCCGGTGTGCACCCCGGTGCGGACGACCAGACCGAGGGAGGCTGTCTCCGCGATCACGCGACGGGCGCATCGAACCGCCTGGGCGGGACCGGTGAACGTGGCCAGCATCCCGTCGCCGAGTGTCTTGACCGGCTCTCCGCCGAATTCGTCGATCGCCACTCGTGTCATCGAGTGGTGCCGAGCGAGCAGGCTCGCCCAGGCCCGATCGCCCATCTGCGCGGCCCGCTTCGTGGAGCCCACGAGATCGGTGAACAAGACGGTCGCGAGCACGCGGTTCGTGACCGGAGCCGGCTTCGTGCCGGTCACGAACTCCTCGATCACATCGGCCAGCGCGCCGACGTCGAGTGCGTAGAGCATTCCGAATGCGTCGCCCGGTATCTCTCGATAGACCGCGCCCGGTATGAGCTCGGCGAACTCACGCACCGCCTCGGCCGGAAGGACCGTCGTGTCCGGGGTGTGGAGCACGAGAGTCGGCGCCTGGACGAGTGGAAGGATCGCGGAGACGTCACTCATGAGTGACAGCCGAAGCAGTCGCTCGGCCTGCCGAGGTGTGGCCGTCGTCCGAGCCTGTCGAATCACGAGGTCTCGGCGAACCGGATCCGCCGCCAGTTGCGGCGCCCAGTAGTCCACGAGCGGCACGGGCCAGTTCAGGTCGGCGAGACTCTGGACCGCGATGTCGGCCGACTCCGGGGAGGCCACCGCTGCGCCACGCGCGGTGGCCCAGACCGCGATCAGCCCGGAGACTCGCTCGGGCTGGGTCGCTGCAACGGCAGCGAGCGCTCGAGCGCCGTCGATGGCACCCAGCAGGAATGGCCGCTCGGCTCCGACGGCATCCATGACCGCCATCGCATCGGCGGCGTGAGCCTCGACCGTCAGATCATCCCTGATCGGATCGGAAAGGCCGACGTCCCGGCGATCGAACCGGACGACGCGGGCGAAGCGGCCAAGGCGTTCGAACAGCTCAACAGCCTCCGGAAGCTGCCAGATCGTCTCCACGTTCGACGCGGCGCCGCTGGTGAAGAGAATGTCATGCGGACCGTTCCCGTGAACCTGGTATGCGATGGCGATCTCGCCGCTGCGCGCATAGTGGGTGTCAGGTCGCTGCACGGCGCCACTGTATGCGCCTCAGCCATGTGCGTCAGGCCCAGAGCTGCCCCTCGAGGTGCTCCTCGGCGTCGTCGAGGCTGCCCTCGTAGGCGCCGGTCGACAGGTACTTCCAGCCGCCGTCGGCGACGACGAAGCAGATGTCGGCGCGCTCGCCGGCCTTGACCGCCTTGTCGGCCTGGGCGAGCGCGGCATGCAGGATCGCGCCCGTGGAGATGCCGGCGAAGATGCCCTCGGACTTGATCAGCTCACGCATGCGGCGCACGGCATCGCGCTCGCCGACCGAGAACCGGGAGTCGATCAGCGACTCGTCGTAGAGCTCGGGGATGAAGCCGTCGTCGATGTTGCGCAGTCCGTACACGGCCTCGCCGTAGCGAGGCTCGGCGGCGACGATGCGGACGTCAGGCTTGTGCTCGCGGAAGTACCGGCCCACGCCCATGAGCGTGCCGGTGGTGCCCAGCCCGGCCACGAAATGCGTGATGGTCGGCAGGTCGGCGTGGACCTCGGGCGCCGTCCCGGCGTAGTGCGCGTCGGCGTTGGCCTGGTTGCCGTACTGGTAGAGCATCACCCAGTCGGGATGCTCCTCGGCCATCTCCTTGGCCATGCGGACGGCCTCGTTGGAGCCTCCCGCGGCCGGTGACTGGACGATCTCGGCACCCCACATCCGGAGCATCTGGCGACGCTCCTCGGACGTGTTCTCCGGCATGACACACACCAGCTGGTACCCGCGCTGCGAGGCGACCATCGCGAGCGAGATGCCGGTGTTGCCGCTGGTGGGTTCGAGGATCGTGCAGCCAGAGGTCAGCAGCCCGTCGCGCTCGGCCTGCGCGATCATGCCCAGCGCGGCCCGGTCCTTGAGCGATCCGGTGGGGTTGCGGTCCTCGAGCTTCGCCCACAGCCGGACGTCATCCGACGGCGACAGGGTCGGGAGGCCGACGAGCGGCGTGTTCCCGACCGAGTCGACCAGCGAGTCGAAACGCACAGGTCAGCCGCCTGCGACCGCGGGCAGGATGACGACGGTGTCTCCGTCGGACACGGCTGTCTCGAGGCCGCCGGTGAAGCGGATGTCCTCGTCGTTGACGTAGACGTTGACGAACCGGCGCACGCCCACTCCGTCGGAGCCGTCCTCGACGAGCCGCTCCTTGATGCCGGCGTGGTTCGCCTCCAGGTCCTCGATGAGCTCGGCCACGGTGGCGCCCTTGCCGTCGACGGCGCGCTCACCGTCGGTGAACGGGCGCAGGATCGTGGGGATGCGGACCTCGATGGCCATCAGTCGGCTGCCTTCTGTGTCGGGGAAACGTCGTCAACGCTGTCGTCGGGGTAACGCTCGACGACAGTCACTTCTTCCTCACTGACCTCGCCGTCGACGATGCGGAACGAGCGGAAGTCGACTGGCCCGCTCTGGTCGGCGCCGTCCCGTGTCGACACCAGGACGTAGTGGGCGCCCGGCTCCTGGGCGAGCGAGATGTCGGTGCGCGACGGGTAGGCCTCGGTGGCGGTGTGCGAGTGGTAGATGACGACCGGCTCCTCGTCGTGGTCGTCCATCTCGCGGTAGAGCCTGAGCAGGTCGGCGGAGTCGAACTCGTAGAACGTCGGCGACATCGCGGCGTTGAGCATCGGCACGTGCCGGGCCGGGCGGTCGGAGCCGGCCGGACCCGCGACGACTCCGCACGCCTCGTCGGGGTGGTCGCGACGGGCGTGCTCGACGATGGCGTCGCGCGTGGCGCGGTCGATGATGAGCACCCGACGAGCCTATCCAGTGCAGGCAGACGGCATCAGGCCAGTGCGGTGACCAACGTCTCCTGCACGTAGCCGAGCCAGTCGTACAGCTCGGTCATCGCGGCGACCGCTTCGTCCTCCGACTGGTGCAGCAGCATCGCATCCTCGTCGGCCTCGATGCCGAGACGCACCGCCAGCGAGAGCCGGACGTCGGTGAGGGTGCGCAGCCAGGCCTGGACGCCTTCGGGGTCGAGCTCGACCTCCAACGGCTCGTCGCTGTCGTCGTCGACCTCGTCGAGACCGGCATCGCGGAGCGACTCGAGCACGGCCTCGGCGTTCGCGACCTTCGACGAGGTGAGGCTCCGCTCGGTGAAGCGACGGAACTCGGCGGACTCGTCGGTGTCGTCGCGGTACGCGTCGGGTAGCAGGCGTTGCAGCACCGGGTCGTCCGGAGGCAACGACGGGCCACCGCTGAAGCCCAGCTCGCCGGCGAGGGGATCGGGGTCGGACGCGAGCTCGCCGTTGCGGTCGCGCAACAGCTCGACGACCTGGCCCGTCAGGCTCGCGATGACGCGAGCCTCACCGGGCTCGAACGTGGCACAGAGGCCGCCGCGGCGGCGTTTCTTGAAAGGTTTCACTCGTCCGCCCGCTGCAGCGTGGCCCAGAGCCCGTACTCGTGCATCGCCTGCACGTGTCGCTCCATCTGCTCTCGGCTGCCGCTGGACACGACCGCCTTGCCCACGTGGTGAACGGCCAGCATCAGCTCGGTGGCCTTTTCCTCGGTGTAACCGAAGTAGTTGCGGAACACGTACGCCACGTACGACATCAGGTTGACCGGATCGTTCCACACGATGGTGACCCAGGGGTTCTCGAGCTCCACGACGTCTTCGACGTCGGGTTCCTCAACCTCCACAGGAGTCGGTGTGGTCACACCCCCATTGTGGACCAGCGACGCTGACGGCCCAAAGAAGTCCCCCGCTCGCGGCCCTAGGCTTGGCGCGTGCCCGCCTCGACCGCCCTGCTCACGGACCACTACGAGCTGACCATGCTGCAGGCGTCGCTGTCCGACGGAACCGCCGAACGTCGCTCGGTGTTCGAGCTGTTCGCCCGCCGCCTCCCGCCCGGCCGCCGCTACGGGGTGGTGGCCGGCACCGGCCGGGTGCTCGATGCGCTCGAGGAGTTCCGCTTCGGAGAAGCCGAGGTCGAGTGGCTGCGCGAGCACGAGGTCGTCGACGACGCGACCTGCGACTGGCTCACCGAATACCGCTTCGGCGGCGACGTCTGGGGATACGCAGAGGGCGAGATGTACTTCCCGTCGTCGCCGGTCATGGTCGTCGAGGGCACGTTCGCCGAGACGGTGCTGCTCGAGACCCTGATGCTCTCTGTCCTGAACCACGACTCTGCGGTCGCCTCGGCTGCCGCGCGCATGATCGGCGCCGCCGCCGGTCGCCCGTGCATCGAGATGGGCTCACGTCGCACCCAGGAGTGGTCGGCCGTCGCCGCGGCCCGTGCCGCCTACATCGCCGGGTTCGCCACCACGTCGAACCTCGAGGCTGGCCGCACCTACGGCATCCCCACGGCTGGCACCAGCGCGCACTCGTTCACGCTCGTCCACGACTCCGAGCGCGACGCCTTCACGTCCCAGGTCGACTCGCTCGGCGCCGGCACCACGCTGCTGGTCGACACGTATGACATCGCCGAGGCCGTGCGCGTGGGGGTGCAGGTCGCCGGCCCGGACCTCGGTGCCGTGCGCATCGACTCCGGCGACCTGGTCTCCCTGGCTCGCCAGGTCCGTGCCCAGCTCGATGACCTCGGGGCCACCCGCACCCGCATCGTCGTCACGAGCGACCTCGACGAACATGCCATCGCCTCGCTTGCCGCCGCCCCGGTCGACGGCTACGGCGTCGGCACGGCCCTGGTCACCGGCTCGGGGGCTCCGACCAGCGGTTTCGTCTACAAGCTGGTGGCCCGGGAGGACGCCGACGGCACGCTGGTGCCGGTGGCGAAGAAGAGCACGGAGAAGCTCTCCGTCGGTGGACGCAAGTACGCGCTGCGCCGACGCTCGGCGTCCGGCAGGGCGGAGGCGGAGGTCATCGGCATCAGCGAATCGCCGGTCAATGACGGCGACGACCGCAGTCTGCTGGTTGCCTTGGTCGAGTCTGGCCGGCGCGTGCACCACGACTCGCTCGAGGATGCCCGCGCCCGCCACCGCGCCGCGCTCGACGAGCTCCCTGACGCCGCCCGCAAGCTGTCGCCGGGCGAGCCGGTCATCGACACCGTCTTCGAGGGCGATCTCAGCTCGTCGAGCTGACCTTCGCGTCGGTGAAGGTCACGGTCACGTTCTTCTCCGTGCCGCCTGCCGTCTTGGTGCAGTAGGTGAATTTGTCGCCGAGGCGCGAGTGCGGCTGACCGGCGGTCCTCAGCACTTCCTCGACCGTGGAGCCGTTGGCGAGGCCCAGGACCACGGTATCGAGCTTCGCGACGTCGGGGTCGCGGCAGGCGTCGTTCGTGATGCCCTCGGCCCGCTCCCACACCTGCAGGTAGGCCTCCGCGCCGCGGGACATGTCCTCGGCGATGTCGGCACCACCCTGCTTGCGGAGGTCCTCGATCCAGTCGGGGTAGAGGCCGTAGTGGGAGACGCCATCGACGTTGATGTCGTACGTGCGCTCACCGCTGACCTGCTTGTCGATCGTCACGCCGCCGAGCCCGTCGAACGGGTACGTCACCTTGTTCGGAGCGTTCGCGCCGCGAGGGTTGCCCTGCGCGCCGAGGCCGTTGATGTCGGCTCCGTACCCGAACCCGAAGTAATAGCGCGGGTCGGCCCACGCGAGGTGCTGCTGCCACTTCTCGACGAAGCCGGCGCTGTCGCCCGCGTAGGGAGTGATGACGCCGCCCGCCTTGTAGATGCGCGGGTAGGCGTCGGGCGTCGACCACGAGTGGCTGGACATGACGCCGGGGTAGCCGAGCTGCTCGGTCTCGTCCAGCGAGGCCTTGCGGGCCTTGACGCTCATGTGGTCGGGATCGAAGATCATGTGCTTCTCGGCCATGCGCTGGATCGTGTGGTCGCCCAGCGTCGACAGGCCCTTCGTGTTGCAGGTGGGGGGCTGCGGGTAGATCGGCAGAGTGCCGCCGAGGTGCAGCTTGACGATCGCGCCGAACAGCTCGTCCTGGGCGGGCACACCGGCCGGCACGGACGTCAGCTGGGTGTGGTCCTCGACGCCGGGCACCTGGGGGTCGGGGCACTTCTGCATGTCCCAGAACCTTCCGGTCTCCAGGAAGTTCGCGGAGTTCACGAGGGGGGCGATGGCACCGGAGTCGCCCGCGACGCCGGCCAGGGCGTTGTCGAACTTGTTCACCAGCTCCATCTGCCGCACGCCCATCGCGTGGGCGTCGTCGAGCCGCGCGTCGATCTGGCCGGCCGTGCACTTCGGGCGGTTGTTCTTGACCGAGCAGCCGAAGACCACGCTGGTCTCGATGCCCATGACGACGGCCATCTTGCCCTGGTTGATCACCGTGCGAGCCTCGAACGGGTCGGTGACGATGCGGTACCAGCCGCGGCCGGGCCCGCCGTACTGCGCGTCGATGTAGCGCTCGAGCTTGTGCATGTCGTCGGCCTGCAGCTTCAGCGACTTGGTGTCGTCGCAGGAGTTCTTGCCAGCCGGGTAGATCTGGCACAGCTTGTTGTTCTCGACCAGCAGGTTGACGAGGATGCGCTGGCCGCCGCGCCAGGATCGTTCGAGCCACTTCCAGTAGGTGCCCTCGTGAGTGAGCGAGTCCGGTGCCGGCCAGTCCTTGAACGTCGGCCACCCGACCGGGTCGTGGGACCCGACCGGCGAACCGTTCCGGGTGAAGTTCTCGAGCACGGCTCCGTTGCCGTTGGCGACCTCGTGGTCCGGGCAGTCCTTCAGGGCCGCTTCGACGCCATACGGGTGCCACGGGCGTCCGCAGTGGACGTTGCCGCCGAGGAACTCGAAGGCCATGCCGTGGGTGTGCCCGTCGAGGTAACCGCGCACCTCCTGGTGGGACGTCCCGCCACCGAACGGCGCACCGGTCACGTTGACGTCGACTTCGGGCCATTCCCCGCAGCCCGTGGCCAGCTGCAGCTTGAACGGGGTCCCGGTCTTCGCCGACGCGAGCTTCGACGCCGCGTTGACGCTGATCCCGCGGTTGAGGCTCGGTGCCGTGAACGTGGCCGTCGACCCGGACATCTCCACGGTGAAGTCGGTCGACTTGCTGGGCTTCTCACCCGAGACGACGGTGATGGGCCGGGAGTCGATGAACTCCTTGTCGTTGTCCCACAGCAGGTAGCTGCCGAGGTCGGTCGCCTGGAAGTGGAACGGCTCGGCTCCCGAGGCGGCCGCTGCGGTCGCGGCGTAGCCGGTGCCGGACCGGACGACCCACTTGTTGTTCGTCGTCGACTGGAGGGCGTAGCAGCCCCCGGCCATGGCGTACTTGTCCTCGGGGACGTTCGCGTGAGGACGCAGCTCGGCGCTCTGGGTCGGCACCAGGTCCGGATCGGCTTCGGCACGCTGGTCGGCCACGGCGCCGGTGTGGAGCAGCGCCTGCTTGGCCGTCGTCGGGTCCTCGGTCTGGTCGGTGAGCGGCGCGCGCGAGATCGCGTTCTTGAGGTCCTGGGTCGTCTGCCCGTGAAACTGCTGCGCCCACGAGGCGTAGAGCGGGAACGTCGCCATCGTCAGGGCGAGCGTCGTGATCGCCACCGTGATCGGCCAGAAGTGTCGGTGCTGTCGTAGACCGCGCATGTACGTCCTTCGAGTCACTCCCCGACCATCGTGGCCGCAGCGTATCGGAGGTCACAACGACGGCAGCGCGTCAGAGGTCACGACCGGATCGGACTCGCGCTGGTGAGCCCAGGGCCGAAGAGTCGGGCTACGTGTCGCTCGGCGGGTCGCCCGGGCCGTCGTCGCCGGGCTTCATGCCGTCCCAGATCTCCTTGCACTCAGGGCAGACGGGGAAGCGCTTCGGGTCGCGGCTGGGCACCCACACCTTGCCGCACAGGGCGACGACCGGCGTTCCCATGACCATCGCCTCGGTCAGGGTGTCGGCAGGGACGTAGTGCGAGAAGCGCTCGTGATCGCCGTCCTCGGTGCGCAGCTCGGTGCGCTCGTCCTGGACGGTCTGGGTGCCGCGTCCGAATAGTGCCATCCATCCATGGTAACCACGTCTGGGCCGCAGGGCGCTGGTCAGTTGATGCCGGGATCAGGCGGGAACGTGGCCCAGAAGCGCACGTCGTCGAGCTGCCGGCGCAGCACCTCGCGCCAGAGGTTCTCGGGCGTCGGCGAGCTGAGGTCGGAGTCGAGCGCGTCGACGACGACCCACGACCCATCGAGGAGCTCTTCCTCCAGCTGGCCCGCGCCCCACCCGGCGTAGCCGGCGAACACACGGAGGCCGGCGAACTGGCCGTCGCCCGGGAGCGGTCCTTCGAGGTCGACCAGGCCGACCCGTCCGGCCATCTGCCGCCAGCCCAGCGGAGGCAGTCCGTCGGCGAGCACACCCACGGCGAGCGCCGAGTCCATGGCCACCGGGCCGCCGTCGAACAGGCACACCGGCGCGTTGACGTAGGCACCCCACGCGGGCAGCACGTCGTCGACGTCGGAGTCGAGTGGACGGTTGACGATGACCCCCAGTGCACCGTCGGCATCGTGGTCGAGGACGAACACGACACTGCGCAAGAACGGACCGGCATCGATGACCGGAGTGGCCACCAGCAGCCGGCCGCGCAGCGTGTTCATGGCTCTATGATGCCCACATGCCCGGCGAGTCGGCAGTACCTGAGGAATTCACGGTCGACGAACTCGCGGCGAGAGCCGGCATGACGGTACGAAACGTCCGGGCATACGCGAGCCGTGGGCTCATCGACGCGCCTCGGCTGGAGGGGCGCACGGGCTACTACACCTTCGAGCACCTGCAGCGCCTGCAGCTCATCCGGGAGTACATCGACCGCGGCTACACCCTGAGCGCCGTCGAGCGCACCATGAGCCACAGCCCCGGCACGTCGGCCGGTCACACCCTCGACCTGTTGCGCCTGCTCGACGAGCCGAGCCGCCACGTCGAGCCGGAGGTCATGTCACGCGACGCGCTGGCGGCGCTCGCGGGCGTCCCGCGTGACGACGCCCTCATCGTCGCGCTGGGCGAGTTCAACCTCGTCGAGTGGCTCGACGACGAGAAGGTCCGGCTCCTGCAGCCCACCGTGGTGCGAGCCGGTGCGGCCGCGGCCGCACTCGGGCTGGACCCCAAGACGGTCATCAGCCTGTACCCGTTGCTCTCCACCAACCTGCGCGAGATCGCCGATGCGTTCGTGTCCGGAGTGGCCTCGGAGATCTTCCAGCCGTTCGTCGACGCCGGGATGCCCGAGGACGACTGGCCGCGCATCCTCGAGACGATCGAGAGCCTGCTGCCCGTGGCGAGCCAGGTGACACTCGGCATCTTCCGCAGCCAGCTCGGCGAGGCGATCGACGGGGAGATCGGCCAGCAGCTCAGGGACACCGCCGCCGTCGACGGGCCGGGCGGACCGAGCACCGCGAACCCCTAGGACGAGACAACCCGCCCCCGGCGCCTCGGGGGAGGGAGTGGACGCCGGGGGCGGGAGGTTCGGTGCGGCTCAGGCAGCGAGCGCGTGCCGGAGCCGGGCGATCAGGCCGCTGCTGGCGTCGCCCTCGTGCGATCCGTCATAGACGACCGTGTCGCGGGCCTTCTCGACCACGAACCGGCCGCGTCCCTCGAGCTCGGGGTGCTCGTCCGGGACACCGGCGGCGACCGCCATGAACCGGTGCTCGTGGGCGAGCGCCTTGGCCAGCTCAGGGCGACGCAGGTTGGTGTCGAGCAGGGCGCGACCGCCGGGCATGGCGACGGCTGCCGCCCGCCAGGCGTCGATGGCCGTCTGCTCCGGGTCGCCTGCGCCCTCGGTCAGCTGGAGCTCCATCTGGCCGTTCAGGCGCTGGAACCAGCGCATCTGGACATCGAGCAGCAGGTCGGTGGTGTCCGCGAAGACGTTTTCTGTCTCCGGGACGATTTCGAAGGCCTCGTCCACGGTGATGTCACGTCGCCGATCGGCGACCGCGAGCACTTCGCGCAGGACGGGAACACGACGGTTGTAGGCATCCCAGGTCATGGTGGTGCTCCTTGTCTCTACCGTCGAACCGAGTTTCCATACTCTCGGTACGTACCTTCAGTATGTAACTCCCCGACGGCCCGGACAAACTCTCGGTATGTGACGCTCACCACGAGCACGTACGATGGCAACCACCTATGGCCAGCACAGCGAAGGTGAGACCCGGGAAGGTCATCCGCGCCGCTCGCAAGTCGACGCGGCGCCAGGACTATTCCTCGAGCACCAAGCGTGCCCTTCTCGAGAACGCCGCCCAGCTGTTCACCGACCACGGGTACGCCGGCACCTCGCTCGACGAGGTCGTCGCCGCGGCCCGGGTCACCAAGGGCGCGCTGTACCACCACTTTCCCAGCAAGCTGGCCCTGTTCGAGAGCGTCTTCAACGGGCTCCAGGAGACGACCACCAAGGAGATCGAGAAGAAGGTCAACCGCATCAAGGACCCCTGGGAGCGGGCGGCCGTCGGCCTGCGGGCCTTCCTCGACGCGTGCCGTGAGCCGCACTTCCGGCGCATCGTGCTGCAGGAGGGTCCGGTGGCCCTGGGGCACGAGCGCTGGACCGAGGCCGAGCGGGCCGCGTCACTGGGCATCGTGCAGCGCACGGTCGACGCCCTGCTCAAGGACCTCGGTGGTGCCGAGGAGCTGAGCGAGTCGTTCGCGATCGTCTTCTACGGGGCCATCCGGTCAGCATCCGAATACGTCGCCGACGCCGAGGATCCCGAGACGGCGTCGCGCGAGGTGCAAGCCACGATCGGCGCGATCCTGGCAGGCATGCGGCTGCTTCCGTCCATCGGCCTGGAGGTCGAGGACGCGGCGGAGACCATCGAGCCTCAGTAGGTGATCTTGCCGTCGCCCTTCGGCGCCAGCTCGATCCAGACCTTGCCCGGGTCGATCGTGAGCGGCTTCCCGTCCTCGGCCTCGAAGCTGATCTTGTCCTCCAGCGACGGCTTGTTCCACTTGCCCTCGACGGCGATGCCGTCGTGCAGCACGACCGCACGGCCGGAGCCCTCGACGAAGGTCTCGGGAACCGGGTTGCCGGCGGGATCGCGGTAACCGGCGTCTCCGACCCGGCAGAACATGACGATCAGGGTGTCGGCGGCGAACTCCTGGCCGGGGGCCGCGTGACCGTTCTTGCGCTTCCAGTGGCCACCCGAGAACTTCCACTTGGTGGACGTGCCGTTCGAGAACCGGACGGTGGCCCTGGTGGCCTTCTTGGGCTCCGGCGGCGCTGAAGCGGAGTCGGACGGGTCGGGCGTCGGCGTCGCCGACTTCGAGGCGCCGGGCGGCGTCCAGCTGAGGTACGGGCCTGGAATGCGGTTGACCTTCGCCGAGGCGCCCAGCTTCCTGAGGTTGACGATGACGTTGTAGGGAGCGGCCTTGGCGTCGCGATGGAAACCGGGGCTGCTCTCGGAGAACACGCGGATGCCGGCCCGTCTGATCTGTCGGGCCGCCTTCGGCGCGCCACCGGAGGCGACGACCTTGCCGGCGACCGGCTTGGCGATGCCGACGTCGGTGGTGCGCAGCGACCGCACGTGGCCGACCTTGGTGGGCAGCTCGGAGTAGAACAGCGCAGCGAGACGCGTGAGGCCACCCTCGACGAGCTCCTCGATGACCAGGTCGGCCCGGTTCACCGCGTACTGCGGCTCACCGTTGACGGTGTTCTCGATCTTGACCACGAACACCGGGTTGTCCGGCTTGCCGTCGGGCATCGGCTGACCGGTGAGCGGCGAGATCTCGACGATCTTCTCGCTCTCGCCCTTCTTGGCGGATGAATCGGCCTTGGAACCGCCGTCGTCCGAGCAGGCCCCGAGGACGAGCACCGCGGCGAGCGCAGGCGCGAGGAGTCGCAGTTTCATGTCGCCCAGCATGCCGCAGGCACCCTCGAAGTCCGGGCACCACCCCCGCGCGTCCGGCGACCAAGCGCTTGTACCCTCTGCGCCTGTCATACCGGGCTGCGACGATGGGGAGATGTCGGTCCCCCACTCGCTGCGCTCGCGGGAGGTGCCCCCAGCCCTCGGCCGCTTCGCCACGGCGACGCGCGAGTGGTTCTCGCAGGCCTTCGCCGCGCCCACGCCGGCGCAGGTCGGCGCCTGGGAGAGCTTCGACGAGGGCGACCACGTCCTGGTCGTGGCGCCCACCGGCTCCGGCAAGACGCTGGCAGCGTTCCTGTCGAGCATCGACCGACTCCTGCACTCCGACCCGCCGGTCCCCACCGACCGCAAGCTGGGCACCCGCGTGCTCTACGTGTCCCCGCTCAAGGCGCTCGCGGTCGACGTCGAGCGCAACCTGAGATCGCCGCTCGTCGGCATCACCCAGGCCGCGGCCCGCCGCGGCGAGACGTTCCACGAGGTCACGGTCGGCGTCCGCTCGGGCGACACCACGCAGCAGGAACGCCGCCGACTCGTCACGCATCCGCCCGACATCCTCATCACCACGCCGGAGTCGTTGTTCCTGATGCTCACGTCGGCGGCCCGCGAGTCGCTGCTCGACGTCGACACCATCATCATCGACGAGATCCACGCGGTCGCCGGCACCAAGCGCGGAGCCCACCTGGCCCTCTCGCTCGAACGCCTCGACGGACTCCTCGAGCAACCGGCCCGTCGGGTCGGGCTCAGCGCCACGGTGCGACCGCACGACGAGATCGCCCGCTTCCTCGGCGGACGCGCACCGGTCCGCATCGTCGCGCCCGCGAGCGAGTCCCTGCTCGCCCTCGACGTCACCGTGCCGGTCGACGACATGACGAGCCTGGGCGAGGAGGGATCGATCTGGCCGCACGTCGAGAACGACCTCCTCGATCGCATCCTGAAGGTCCGCTCCACGATCGTGTTCTGCAACTCCCGCGGGCTCGCGGAACGCCTCACGGCTCGGCTCAACGAGGCGTGGGCCGAGCGAGAGGGCACCGCCGACGGGTCGGCGCCCACGCGCGTGCCCGCCCAGCTGATGGGCGGCAGCGCCACCGGCCAGGGCGCCGAGCCGGTGCTGGCGCGGGCCCACCACGGCTCGGTCAGCAAGGAGCAACGCGCCCTCATCGAGGACGACCTCAAGTCCGGTCGCCTGCGCTGCGTCGTCGCCACGTCCAGCCTCGAGCTCGGCATCGACATGGGCGCCGTCGACCTGGTCGTGCAGGTCTCCACTCCCCCGTCGGTCGCCAGCGGACTGCAACGCGTCGGTCGAGCCGGGCACCAGGTCGGCGAGGTCTCGCGCGGCATCCTCTACCCCACCTCGCGGCACGACCTGGTCGGCGCCGCGGTCACGGCCGAACGCATGCGCTCCGGCCTCATCGAGCACCTCGTCGTGCCGGCCAACCCGCTCGACGTGCTGGCTCAGCAGACCGTCGCGGCCGCAGCACTGGAGCCGCTCGACGTCGAGCAGTGGTTCGACGTCGTCCGCCGCAGCGCACCGTTCTCGGCGGTGCCGCGCTCGGCGTTCGACGCCACCCTCGACCTTCTGGCCGGGCGTTACCCGTCTGATGAGTTCGCCGAGCTGCGCCCTCGCCTGATCTGGGACCGCGATGCCGGCACCCTCACCGGCCGGCCCGGCGCCCAGTGGCTGGCCGTCACCAGTGGCGGCACGATCCCCGATCGCGGCATGTTCGCCGTCACGCTCGCCGAGGGTGTCGACGAATCCGGCGGCCGCACCGGCGGCCGGCGCGTCGGCGAGCTCGACGAGGAGATGGTCTACGAGTCGCGCATCAACGACGTCTTCGCGCTCGGCGCCACCAGCTGGCGCATCCAGGAGATCACCCACGACCGCGTGGTCGTCACGCCGGCGTTCGGCGAGCCCGCCCGCCTGCCGTTCTGGAAGGGCGACACGATCGGGCGTCCGTACGAGCTCGGTGCGGCCATCGGCGACTACGTGCGGCGCAACCTCGAGGGTGAGTCGATCGGCGACCTCGACACCCGCGCGGGCACCAACCTCGCGTCGTTCCTGCTCGAGCAGCGGGAGGCCACCGGCGTGGTCCCCACCGACCGCACGCTGGTCGTCGAGCGCTTCCGCGACGAGCTCGGCGACTGGCGCGTCGTGCTGCTCTCGCCGTACGGGCGCCGCGTCCACGCTCCATGGGCGCTGGCGGTGGGCGCCCGCATCCTGGAGAGGTTCGGCATCGACGGCTCGGTCGTCGCGTCCGACGACGGCATCGTGGCCCGCCTGCCCGACACCGGTGGCGAGCCGCCGGGCGCAGAGCTGTTCGTGTTCGAGGCCGACGAGCTCGACGACATCGTCACGGCCGAGGTCGGCGGATCGGCCCTGTTCGCATCCCGCTTCCGCGAGTGCGCCGCCCGAGCCCTGCTCCTGCCCCGCCGCAATCCCGGAGCCCGCGCACCGCTCTGGCAGCAACGGCAGCGCTCCGCCCAGCTGCTCGAGGTCGCGCGCAAGTACCCCGAGTTCCCGATCCTGCTCGAGACGGCTCGCGAGTGCCTCCAGGACGTCTACGACCTGCCCGCGCTCTCCGAGCTCACCCGGCGGATCGCCTCGCGTGACGTTCAGTTCGCGGAGGTCACCACCGAGCGCGCATCGCCGTTCGCACAGACCCTGCTCTTCGGTTACGTGGCCTCGTTCCTCTACGAGGGCGACACCCCGCTGGCCGAGCGTCGAGCCGCGGCACTCACCCTCGATCCCACGTTGCTGGCCGAGCTGCTCGGACGTGCCGAGCTGCGTGAGCTGCTCGACCCCGAGGTCATCGAGCGCACCGAGGCCGAGCTGCAGCGCCTCGCCGACGACCGCCGCCTCAGCGGTCTCGAGGGCGCCGCCGACCTGCTTCGCCTGCTCGGGCCGCTCACCACCGACGAGGTCCAACGGCGTCTCTCCGAAGGTGAGGCCGGGCCGCTGCTGCACGAGCTGCGCGACAGCCGGCGCGCCATCGAGGTGCCGATCGGCGACGAGGTGCACTGGGCCGCCGTCGAGGACGCCGGCCGACTCCGCGACTCGCTGGGTTCCGCCCTCCCGCTGGGCGTGGCCGAGGCCCACCTGGCGAGCGTCGACGACCCGCTCGGCGACCTGCTCTCCCGCTACGCCCGCACGCACGGGCCGTTCACCACGTCCGAGGCCGCGGCGAGGTTCGGCCTCGGCACCGCCGTCGTCGCCGACGTCCTGCGCCGCCTGTCCCGCGACGGCCGACTCACGGAGGGCGAGTTCAGGCCCCAGGCGACCGGGAGCGAGTGGGTCGAGCCGGGCGTGCTCAGGCGCATCCGCAGCCGGTCGCTGGCCGCGGCCCGCAAGCAGGTCGAGCCGGTCGAACCGGCGGCCCTCGCACGCTTCCTGCCGTCGTGGCAGGGAGTGGGAGGCAGCACCCGCGGTGTCGAGGGCGTGCTCGCCGTCGTCGACCAACTGGCCGGGCTGTCGCTGCCGGCGTCGGCCTGGGAGAGCCTGGTGCTGCCGGCCCGGGTGGCCGACTACTCGCCGGCGATGCTCGACGAGCTGCTCGGCGCGGGCGACATCGTCTGGACCGGCGCCGGCACCCTGCCGGGTCGCGACGGATGGGTGCAGCTGCACCCGGCTGATCTCGTCCTGCCGGTGCTGCGCGACGTGCCCGAGCCCGACGCCGTCGGTCAGGCCATCCTCGAGGCGCTCGATGGCGGCGGCGCCTTCCTCTTCCGGCAGCTCACGGACGCCGTCTCCGAGGACGACGACTCGCTCATCGCCGAGTCCCTCTGGCAGCTGGTGTGGTCGGGCCGGGTCGCCGGCGACACCTTCGCACCCCTGCGGGCCATGCTCGGCGGCCGCGGCGCACACCGTTCCTCCCGCTCTCCTCGGGCGCGGCTTCGATCGGGTCGGGCCCGCGCCTCGTCGGTGCGCATGGCCCAGCAGGGTCCACCCACGGTCTCGGGGCGCTGGTTCCGGCTCGACGACGCCGAGACCGACCCCACCAAGCTCCAGCTGGCTCGCACCGAGGCGCTGCTCGCGCGCTACGGCATCGTCACCCGCGGCTCGGTCGTCGCCGAGCAGACGCCCGGCGGGTTCGCTGGCGTGTATCGGGTGCTCCGCGAGCTCGAGCAGACCGGCGCCTGCCTGCGGGGCTTCTACATCGACACCCTGGGGGCGGCCCAGTTCGCGTCGCCGGCCACCGTCGACCGGCTTCGCTCCCATCAGCGCGACGACGCCGAACCCGCCGATGTACCAGCGCTGGTGCTCGCGGCCACCGATCCGGCCAACCCGTTCGGCGCGGCGCTCCCGTGGCCCGACGTCGTCGACCCCGACGAGTCGTCGCGCCACCGGCCAGCCCGCAAGGCAGGCTCGCTGGCCGTCATCCACGACGGTCATGCCGTGCTGTACCTCGAACGCGGCGGGCGCAAGGTCCTCGTGCTCAACGACGACCCGAGCCGCCTCACGGCAGCCGCCACCGCCCTTGCCGCCCTGGTCCGCACCGGCCGGATCCCGCGCATCACCGTCGAGACGGCCGGCGGCAGGTCGATCGGGCCCACCGCCCTCGGCGAGGCGCTGCGCGAAGCCGGATTCGTCCCCCACCCGAAGGGCCTCCGGCTCGATGCCCGAAGGTGACACCGTCTGGCGAGCCGCGCACCGCCTGCACGGCGCGCTGGCCGGCCGGGTCCTCACCCGCTCCGACGTTCGTGTGCCGCAGTGGGCCACCCTCGACCTGCGCGGCGTCACCGTCGATGAGGCGGTGAGCCGAGGCAAGCACCTGTTCATCCGTGCCGGCGACGTCTCGCTGCACACGCATCTGAAGATGGAGGGCGTCTGGCACGTCTACCCGCACGGCGGACGGTGGCGAAGACCGGCGCACATGGCCCGCGTGATTCTCGAGAACGCCGATCACCAGGCCGTGGGATTCTCCCTCGGCCTGGTCGAGGTCCTCGAGCGCGGAGCCGAGGACGACGCCATGTCGTGGCTCGGCCCCGACCTCCTCGGCCCCGACTGGTCCCTCGACGAGGCGGTGCGACGGGTGACGGCCGACCCCGACCGCCCGGTCTTCCTCGCCCTGCACGACCAGCGCAACCTCGCCGGGTTCGGCAACGAGTACGTCAACGAGATCTGCTTCCTGCACGGCCTCGTGCCCACCCGTGCGGTCGGTGACGTCAGGGACATCGGTCACGTGATCGAGCGTGGGCGGCGGCTCCTCACGGTCAACTGCGACCGCGTCCTGCGGTCCTTCACCGGGAACACCCGCACCGGTGAGGAGCGCTGGGTTTTCGATCGCGAAGGTCGACCGTGCCGACGATGCGGCACCATCATTCGTCGGAGTGAGCTGGGCGACGACCCCCTCCGCATGCGCAACACGTTCTGGTGCCCGCACTGCCAGACGTGAACCGTCAGCCGGCCCGGGCCACCTCGCGCTGCCTGGTCCAGACCATGGCCTCGTCGAGGTCGGCGCGGCGGTTGTCCCACGCGTCGAGGAACCAGTTCTGGCGGATGGTCCACGGCGAGCTCGACCCCTGCTGCGGCAGGATGCCGGCCACGCGCTGCACATAGCCCGACTGCAGGTTGAGCAGCGGCGCCGCATCGCCCGACGCCCCGGCGGGATCCGGCATGCCGAAGGCGTACCCGCGTGCGTCCATGTGGTTGATGAGCCGGCACACGTACTGCGAGGTCAGGTCGGCACGCAGGGTCCACGACGCGTTGGTGTACCCGACGCACCAGGCGAAGTTCGGGATGCCGCTGAACATCATGCCCTTGTAGACGTACGTCTCGTGGGAGTCGATCTTGCGTCCGTCGACCTCGACGGCGATCTGGCCGAACGCCACGACCTGCAGGCCGGTGGCGGTCACCACGAGATCGGCGTCGAGGTGCTCGCCGGACTCCAGGTCGATGCCGGTCTTGGTGAACCGGGCGATGCGATCGGTGACGATCGACGCCTTGCCCGAGCGCAGCGTGCGGAACAGGTCGCCGTTCGGAACGATGCAGAGGCGCTGGTCCCACGGGTTGTAGGTCGGCGTCAGGTGCTTGGGGTCGAAGTCGGCCGGCAGCGATTTCCGGGCGCGGCCGATCAGGAACTTCGACGCCTGCTGCGGGAAGCGCTGCGAGAACACGTAGAAGCCGATGGCGATCGCGGCGTTCTTGATGCGGGTCAGGCGGTGGGCGATGCCGCCCGGCAGGATCTTGCGCAGGAAGCCCGCGATCGGGTCGCCCTGTGGCAGCGCGGTGATGTAGGTGGGTGAGCGCTGCAGCATCGTGACGTGCTTCGTGCTGCCGGCCATCGACGGGATGAGGGTGACGGCCGTCGCGCCCGAGCCGATCACGACGACCTCCTTGCCCTCGTAGTCGACGTCGTCGGTCCAGAACTGCGGGTGCACGACCTCGCCCTCGAAGTCCTCGAGGCCGGGGAACTCCGGGGTGTAGCCCTGGTCGTAGTTGTAGTACCCGCTGCACAGGTACAGGAATGATGCGGTGATGGTGACCGGTCCGTCGTCGGTGCTCGCGTCCACCGTCCACTGCGCGTCGTCGGACGACCAGGACGCGCGCGTGACCCGGTGACCGAATCGGATGTGCTGGTCGATCTTGTTCTCGTGGGCCGTGTCGTGGATGTAGCGGCGGATGTCCTCGCCGTCGGCGATGGCGTTGGCGTGCGTCCACGGCTTGAACGGGAAGCTGAGCGTGTACATGTCCGAGTCCGAACGGATGCCGGGGTAGCGGAACAGGTCCCACGTGCCCCCGGCGGCCGCGCGCGACTCGAGGATCGCGTAGGTCTTGCCCTTGGACATCGTCTGCAACCGGTAGGCAGCGCCGATGCCGGACAAACCGGCGCCCACGATCAGCACGTCGACGTGGTCGGTCATGGGAACCTCCGAGGGATCGGGTGACGTGAGACTAACTAGGATCGAGCCGTGACCGCCACCGATGAGACCGACGTCCCACTCGACACCGCGTCGCGCGAGCACCGCACCCCGCACGTCCTGATGACGATCACGGGGGCGATCGGCCTGGCCGCCGCGTTCCAGCTGACGGTCGACAAGTTCGCCCAGCTGCAGGACAAGATCGACGGCGTGGATTCGTCCTTCAGCTGCGACATCAGCGCGTTCGTCAGCTGCGGTGGCGTGATGGACTCGGACCAGGCGTCGGTGCTCGGGTTCCCGAACTCGCTGCTCGGCATCGTCGGTTTCAGCGTCGTGATGACGCTGGGAGTGCTGCTCTGGGCAGGCGCGCCGGTCGCCCGCTTCGTGTGGACCGGCCTCCAGCTCGGGTGCGTCCTCGGCATCGCGGGAGTGACGTGGCTGCAGTTCCAGAGCATCTACCGGCTCGACCTGCTGTGCCCGTACTGCATGGTCGTGTGGGTCGTGATGATCCCGCTGTTCGTCTACGTGACGGCGTGCAGCCTGCGCGGCGCGGCTCCGGACAGTGCCGTGACGCGTTTCGTGACGAACTGGTCGGTGCTCATCGTCGCGCTCTGGTACGTCGGCATCGCGAGCGCGATCTGGTTCCACTTCGGCGACCGGCTCTGGGCCTGACGCCTCAGCTCGATGAGCCCTTCGGGGCCTCCTCGGCGGACTCGAGCATGGCCTTGAGTCGGGCCAGGTCCTTGGTCGTGGCCCGCCTCATGGCGCGCTCCATCATCGGTGCCGCGAGTCGGGAGAACCCTGCTGGATGGCCCCTGTTGCGCAGCGTCATCGTCGTTGCTCCCTGACCAGCCGACTGCCACGTGTAGGTGGTCTCCATCGGGAACGGGCCGTCGGCCGTCCGCATCACCAGCCTGCGTCCGGGCTCGAGCTCAACCACTTCGTAGGTGTACGCGAGACGCCGGCCGAGGAACTGCGCGACGAAGTCCATCCGGGAACCGACAGCCACCGGCGGCGGGGTGGTCCAGCTCACCGAACGGATGTTGGCGTACCAGGCCGGCGCGTTCGTGGGGTCTGCAGCGAACGCCGCGACAGCCTCCACCGGCCGGGCGATCGTGGTCTCCACCGTGACGTCAACGCCCATGAGGACATTGTCCCCGCCCAGGTGCCATCAATCCCGGTCAGCTGCGCGCGGTGCCCCCTGCTGGACCGCCGCGTAGGCATCAAGCTGGTCGAACGCCATCGTCCATCCGGCAGCACCTGGGGAGTCGGCAGGAATGCCGCTGTGCGTCAGCACCATCCTGGTTCGATCGCCCAGATCGGTCAGCTCGACGCGCACCTCGGTCGTCACGGGATGACCTTCGGGCATGCCAAGGTCTGACGGCGACAACACGTTCCCGGCCTCGTCGGACATCGACTCGCTGTAGACGAGCCGCTCGTTGGTGAGGACCTCTCGGAACTCGCCGACGAACCACATCTGCATCGGACCATTCGGCGTCTGCACGTCCATGCACACGTGACGCGAGCCGCCCACCCGCACGTCCATCGTCGCCACGGGGACGACGGCTCCGGCGGGTCCGTACCAGGCCTTGAAGTGATGGGGGTCGGTCCACATCTGCCAGATCAGATCGACGGGTGCGTCGAAGCTCCGCTCGACCACCACGGCGTCCTGCGAACCGGCGGTGTCATTCATCGTGTCCTCCTGCAGGTCGATGTGTCCCGAGCTGACTGAGGTAGTCGTCGAGGCGGTCGAACCTGGCCTCCCAGACCGGCCGGTACTGCTCAGCCCACGTCGAGACCTCAGCGAGTCGTTCTGCATCGAGGAGACAGGGCCGGTACTGCGCCCGGCGACCTCGGGTGACCAGCCCCGCGCGTTGCAGGACCTTGATGTGCTTGGAAATGGCGGGAAGCGTCATCTCGAACGGCTCGGCGAGCTCGTTCACGGTCGCCTCGCCCTCCGCGAGGCGGGCCAGGATGCCCCGTCTGGTCGAGCTCGCCAGTGCAGAGAACGTCTCGCTGAGCCGATCCTCGTCGATCGCTGCGGTCATCTCGCTACTTTCCATCTAGGTTAATTAACTAGTAAGGAAAGTAGTCCGCGCACACCTCTTCTGTCAACGGGTCAGTGCGCCTTGGCGACGGGGTCCCCGGCCGCGCGCTTCGCTCCCTCGTGGAAGAACGCCGCGAGGGCGTCCACGTCGGAGAGCTCGGTCAGCGGGCGGGCGGCTCCGAACGGGGTGGTCCAGAACTCGCCCTTGCGGGGCGACCACGGTCCGATGTACGCATATGGCTCGCCCAGGTGCCCGTCGCCGGGCGAGACGCCGTAGTTGACCTCGTCGACCGAGATCCCGATGTCGAAGTGCTCCGGCCAGATCACCGGTTCCTGGTCGGGCGCAAAGGTGCGCATCGCGGCGTCCCCCCGCGAGAAGGCCGCCAGGATGATCGCGACTGCGTCCGGATCCACCGCGATGGCATCACGGTCAGTGACATCGGGTCCGACCTCGTACACGTCGCGCAGCGGGCGCGCCTCGACATCCGCAGCCCGGGCCAGGTCGGCGAACGTGCCGCTCAGCGGGATCCTGGTGGACGGCGTCACCAGCTCCACGCCATCGATCCTCAGATCGGGCGTGCTGACGGTCCCGAAACCGCCTGGCGTCACCCGCAGTCGAATGGACTGGCAGGCGGCGTACTGCGGCCCGGCCAGCACCAGCTCGGCGATGCCGTGCAGCGAGCGCCGCGTCTGGTCCAACGTCGGCTGTTCCATCGTCATCTCGATGCCTTTCTGCTCCCGGGTGTAACGCCGCCGGGCCTCCGTGTCACTGACCTGACAGACGTTGGACATGCACACCGTTCCTGCACATACGTGTCGGGAGACCGAGGAGGCGTTACATGACAGCGGTGGACGAAACAGCCCAGGACGTGCCCACCAGCGAGTGGCACCCGGTGAACGCCGTCGACGTTCCCGGCGAGGGACGCGTGCGCAGCGTCACCGTCGACGGCCGCAGCATCGCCTTGACCCGGTGCGGTTCCGCGCTGGGTGCGCTGGAGAACCGGTGCCCCCACCAAGGCGGCCCGCTGGGCGAGGGATCGATCGAGAAGGGACTGCTCCGCTGCCCGTGGCACGGGTACGACTACGACCCGCTCACCGGTGAGTCGCCGGGGACCTTCGGCGATGCCGTCAGCGTCTACGACGTCGAGGAGCGGGAGGACGGCGTCTACGTCCGGCTGCCGGAGCCCGTCACGGTCGAGCGGACCGTTGCGGACGTGCTCGTCGAGACCCTCGTGGCTCACGGCGTGACGCGGGTGTTCGGCATGGTCGGCCACTCGAACCTGGGCTTCGCCGACGCACTCCGGCGCGCCGAGGAACGGGGTGAGCTGGCCTTCATCGGGATCCGGCACGAGGGCGCCGCGGCCTTCGCAGCGAGTGCCTACGGGAAGCTGACCGGCCGGCCCGCGGCCTGCTTCGCGATCGCCGGACCCGGGTCGACCAACCTGCTGACCGGCTTGTACGACGCGAAGCTGGACCAGTCACCCGTCATCGCGATCTCCGGCCAGGTGCCGTCCAAGGTGCTCGGCCGCGGTGCATTCCAGGATCTCGATCTCAGCGCAGTCTTCAAGGACGTCGCGATCACCTCGACCACGGTTCAGTCCGGGAGCGATCACGCCGAGCTGGCCGCCATCGCGGTCAAGCACGCCCGGGACGGCCGTGGCGTCGCTCATCTGGTCCTCCCGGACGAGGTGCAGGCGCTGCCGTCAGACGCCCCGGCCGCATCTCCCGACGGCCGATACTCCGACCGACTCATCGGACCCGACGAGGTCGCCCTGGCACGCGCGGCCCAGCTCGTGGTTGACGCCAGGCGACCGGTCATCATCGTCGGGCACGGCGCCCGGGGCGCCGAGGCCGAGGTCACCGCACTGGCCGAGCGGCTGCACGCACCGGTGCTCACGACGTTCAAGGCCAAGGGCCTGGTTCCCGACACCCATCCGCTGGGCGCGGGCGTCCTCGGTCGAAGCGGCACGCCCGTCGCCAGCTGGCTGATGAACGAGTCCGACCTGCTGGTCGTGATCGGCGCCTCGTTCTCGAACCACACCGGCATCGCGCCGTACAAGCCCATCGTGCAGATCGACGACACCCTGGCCTCGATCGGCCGCTTCGACGCCGTGACCGCCAACGTCCTGGGTGATGCCGCGGTCGTGGTCGCCGAGCTGACCGCCGCCGTCGGCGACGCCGATCCCGTTGACCAGCGTCCAGACGTGGCCGAGCGATGGGCCATCTGGCGTGCCGAGAAGGACCGGCGTGCGGCCGATGACCGAGGGGCCGGAGTCTCGGCCGCGGCCGTCTTCGCGGCACTCTCCGAACACCTGCCCGAGGATGCCGTCGTGGCCGTCGACGTGGGCAACCACGCCTACTCGCTGGGGCGCTACCTGGAGTCCAAGGGCCAACCGGTGCTGATGTCGGGCTATCTCGGCTCGATCGGGTTCGGCTACCCGGCGGCGATCGGAGCCTGGGCGGCGGACTCGTCCCGTCCGGTCGTGGCGGTCACCGGCGACGGCGGCTTCGGGCAGTACGCCATGGAGCTCAACACCGCGGTGAAGTACGGCATCCCGATCAAGCACGTGCTGCTGAACAACAACGCTCTCGGCAAGATCAGCAAGGAACAGCTGGCGGCCGACTACCCGGTGTGGCACACGTCGCTGCACAACCCCGACTGGGCTGCCTACGCCGAGCTCTGCGGCGCGACCGGCATCAAGGTCGTCAGCCGTGATGAGCTCGACGCCGCCATGACCACGCTCTTCTCGACCCCCGGACCAGCCCTGCTCTGTATCGAGCAGGACGCTGAGCTGCTCTGATCCACGCTCCACTCACCCATCCCCCACCCTGAGGAGAACCCCGTGACCGAGACCGCCACCGCACCCTCTGCCGACGCCTACGCCGACCTCAAGGCCCTCTTCATCAACTGCACGCTGAAGAGATCGCCCGAAACCAGCCACACCCAAGGGTTGGTCGACATCAGCCGTCACATCATGGAGGCCCACGGCGTGCAGGTCGACGTCGTCCGCGCCATCGACCACGACATCGCCACCGGCGTCTGGCCCGACATGACCGAGCACGGCTGGGACACCGACGACTGGCCGGCGATCTTCGAGAAGGTCCTGGCCGCCGACATCCTCGTGCTGGCCGGACCGATCTGGCTGGGCGACAACAGCTCGATCATGAAGCAGGTCCACGAGCGTCTCTATGGCGGCTCGCACCTGCTCAACGATCGCGGCCAGTACCTCTACTACGGGCGCGTCGGCGGCTGCCTGATCACCGGCAACGAGGACGGCATCAAGCACTGCGCGAACAACGTGCTCTACACGTTGCAGCACATCGGCTACACCATCCCGCCGCAGGCCGACGCCGGCTGGATCGGCGAGGCCGGCCCCGGCCCGTCGTACCTCGACCCCGGCTCGGGTGGCCCCGAGAACGACTTCACGAACCGGAACACCACCTTCATGACGTGGAACCTGATTCACCTGGCCCGGCTGCTGAAGGATGCCGACGGAGTTCCGGCCTACGGCAACCAGCGCACGGGGTGGGACGCAGGCGCCCGCTTCGACTTCGAGAACCCGGAGTACCGATGACAGGCGATACGCTCCCGGCGTGGTCCCTCCGCTCGCCGACGATGCGATCGTGGCCGGTGTTCGTGCCGGTGACGACGCTGTCTTCGCACAGCTGCTGAACGACTGGTCACGGTCCATGCTGCTGCTCGCGCGCACGTTCGTCTCGACGGAAGCCTCCGCCGAGGAAGTCGTCCAGGACACCTGGCTGGCCGTCATCCGCGGCATCGACGGCTTCGAGGGTCGCTCCACGCTGCGCACGTGGGTCTACCGGATCCTGGTCAACACCGCGAAACGTCGCGGAGTGCGGGAGAGCCGCATGGTGCCGTGGAGCAGCGTCACGGACGACGATCGCGGCGCGACCGTCGACCCGGATCTCTTCCGCGATGCCGATGACCAGTACCCCGGCGGCTGGCGTTCGTTCCCGCAGGAGTGGCACTCCGCCGAGGGCAGCGTCCTCGCCGGTGAGGTGCGGATGCACCTCCGTGCCGCGATCGACGCGCTGCCCGACCGCAAGCGGATCGTCATCACGCTGCGCGACGTCATGGGGCACAGCTCCGACGAGGTCTGCGAGATGCTGGAGATCTCGGGTGGCAACCAGCGGGTGCTGCTGCACCGAGCCAGGGCAGAGGTGCGGGCCCAGCTCGCGGGCTACTTCGCGACGGACAGCGCCTCCCCTGCCGAGGGGACGACCTGAGATGAGCGACCTCACCTGCCAGGAGTTCGTCGAGCTGGTCACCGAGTACTTCGAGGGCACCCTCGACGAGGACGTGGAAGCCAGCTTCGACCGGCACCGGGCGCTCTGTGCCGGTTGTGAGACCTATCTGCTCCAGATGCGGGAGACGGTGTCGAGGCTCGGGGAGATTCCGGTCGAGACCTTGTCCCACGAGATGCAGTCCATCCTCCTCTCGGCCTTTCGCGAGATGCGTCGCTGACCGCCGCCCACGCCGAATCGAGACACACAGATGCCCGCCGTCGAGTTCACCAATCTGCTGATGGTCGCGGTCATCGCGCTGCTCGCCCCGCTGACGCTGGGGCTCGCGCCGCGACTGCGACTCCCGGCCGTCGTCCTGGAGATCGTCGCCGGCATCCTCGTGGGGCCGCAGGTCCTGGGGTGGGTGGAGGTGGACCTGCCGGTCTCGATCGTGGCACTGCTCGGCCTGGCCTTCCTGCTGTTCCTGGCCGGGCTCGAGATCGACGTCCACCAGCTGCGCGGGCAGCTGCTGCGACTGGCCCTCCTGGGCTATCTCGTGACCCTGGTGCTCGGGATCGGTGTCGGGACGGCCCTGGGCGCCGTCGGGTGGGTCGGTAGCCCGGGCCTGGTCGCGATCACGCTCTCCGCCACCTCGCTCGGGCTGGTCGTCCCCGTGCTCAAGGACGCCGGCCGGACCGAGTCCAAGGTCGGCCAGACCGTCGTGGCGGCCGCGTCGGTCGCCGACTTCACCGCGATCGTGCTGCTCTCGCTGCTCTTCTCCGCCTCGGACACGAGCACCGGAAGTCGTCTGGTCCTCCTCGTCTCGTTCGCCGCCCTGATCGCGGCCACGGCCGTTGCCGCCACGCTGGTCTCCCGCTCGACGCGGCTGACGACGACCTTGACCACGTTGCAGGACACCACGGCTCAGATCCGGGTGCGGGCGGCCGTGGTCCTGCTGGTGGCCTTCGTCGCGCTGGCCGAGCAGTTCGGCCTGGAGAGCATCCTCGGGGCGTTCATGGCGGGTGCCGTCGTGGGACTGGTCGACCGGGACTCGGCCTCGCACCCGCACTTCCGCACCAAGCTCGAGGCCATCGGCTACGGATTCCTGATTCCGGTGTTCTTCGTGAGCAGCGGGCTGAGGCTGGACCTCAGCGGGCTGATGGAGAATCCGTCGGCACTGGCCCGGGTGCCGGTGTTCGTGGTGGCGCTGCTCGTCGTGCGTGGGCTCCCGGCACTGTTGTTCAGCAGGTTCCTCGACCACCGATCAGTGGTTGCCGCCGGACTTCTCCAGGCGACCTCGCTGCCGTTCGTGGTCACCGCCACGCAGATCGGCGTGCTGACCGGCCTGATCAGTGGTGTCACCGCAGCGGCGCTGGTGTGCGCCGGGCTCCTGTCGGTCGTGGCGTTTCCGGTGCTCGCCCTCGGCCTTCTTCGTACCCCGCAGGTGGCCGAGGAAGGCCAGGAGTAGCCGGGCGGATCAGCGCCCGGCCAGCTGGTCGAGGATGCCCGCGAGCTTCATGTCGCGGTCCGTGACCCCGCCCGCGTCATGGCTGCTGAGCTCGACGCGGACCGTGTTGTAGGTGTTGGTCCAGGTGGGGTGGTGGTTCATCTCGTTGATCGGCGCCACGGCGTCGGTCATGAACCGGATCGCTGCGTCGAAGTCCGCGAACTCGTAGGTCTTCTCGATCGCGTCGCCGTGTCGCTCCCAGCCCTCCAGGTCGGAGAGCGCGGCGTCGATGTCGGATGGGTCGAGGGTCATGTCAGACCTGCCTCTCGGAGATGGCGTTGTAGTAGGTGGTGGACGACTTCTGCCAGAGCAGCACCAGGATGACGATGGCCAGGATCATCTGGATGGCACCGACGCCGTAGCCGATCGCCGTGGACGCGCCGGGCATCCCCACCACGCTCGCGACGGCCAGGCCGACGATGGTGGAGAGGATGTTCAGTCCGCCGAGCACCGTGGCGACGACGCGTGCCCATGACCTGCCCTGCCCGTTCTTCCAGGCCATCCAGCACCACAGTCCGATGGCCAGGATGGCGAAGACCACGCTGAAGGCAATGCCGAAGACATAGGCGGCGTCGATCTCGGTCTGGGTCACGTTCGGATCGGCGTCGCGCATCTGCTCGGCCACCGCGGACTTGCTGTTGTCGCCGGTGGCGTAGCCCAGCACGGTCGACACCACGACCAGCGCCGCGCCCGCCCACATGAGCATGACGGCAGTGCCGAGACTGGTCGGTCGTTCAGGTGCAGGAAGCGCGGCGGAGGGAGTCGGCGGCGCAGGCACGTTGCCATAGGCCGGTCCGCCCTCGCCGGGATACCCCGGGTACTCCGTACCGGAACCCTGATCCGACATGGCCCCCCGTTCAGATGTCGATGACGTCTCCGACCCTGCCACGGCCCGCGCCGCGGCACCATGCGGCGCGCAGCGATGCCACGTCGTAGGTTGTCATGCATGCCCACCGCTGAATCCGACCTCGGGCGTCCGCCGGCCCTGGGGTGGTTCGTCACCGAGCCGCTCCGTGGCGCGGTCTCCCTGGCCGGGCTGCCGTTCGCCCGGCCGCTGCTCAGTCGCGCACCACGAGGTGACGGACGCGGCGTGCTCGTGCTGCCCGGCCTGCTCGCGGACGACGCCAGCACGCGGCCGATTCGCAACTTCCTGCGGCGGCTCGACCACCGCACGTACAGCTGGGGTCTGGGCCGGAACCTCGGCCCCACGCGCGAGGTCGTCGACGGACTCCCGAAGCGTCTGCAACACATCGTGGACCGCACGGGCCAGCCGGTGTCGCTCGTGGGCTGGAGCCTCGGCGGCATCCTCGCCCGTGAGCTGGCACGCCGGCAGCCCGATCTCGTGCAGCAGGTCATCACGCTGGCCAGCCCGTACATGGGCGACGACTCGATGCCGAGCCGCGCGGACGCCGCGTACCGCCGACGCTCGAAGCAGCACGCCAACAGCGATCCCGAGGCGCGGGAGAAGCTGAAGCGGCCGATCCCCGTCCCCAGCACGTCGGTGTACTCGCGGTCCGACGGCATCGTCCACTGGCGAGCCTGCATCTCCCCGGTCAGCGCGACCCACGAGAACATCGAGGTCCGCGCCGGCCACCTGGGCATCGGCGTCGATGCGGCCGTGCTGTGGGTGCTCGCGGATCGGCTGGCGCAGCCCGTGGGTGAGTGGGCCCCGTTCGAGCCTCCGGCCCGATTGAGGCTGATGTTCCCGCGGTGATACGGCGCTCCACGATCCCTTCACGGGCGGCTTCGCCGCGTCGGAGGGGCCCACTTCGATTCACTCTGCTTGATTCACGAATAGGTATGGCCCTCCACCCAAGACCGGGGTGGAGGGCCATACCTATTCGTGGAGCTGCCGGGAATCGAACCCGGGTCCTCTGGCGCTGAAACAGGTCTTCTCCGGGTGCAGTTCGTCTGGCGCTTTTCTCGGCCCCGGAGCTCGGACGAACACGTCTCCGACAGGCCCAGCCGCAGAAAAGTCCCGGTCACGCCCTACGGCGATACGTGGCCAGCAAGTCCCCTTGATGAGACAGACGATCCGGGACGGGGACGCTCCCGGGTCTGCCCTTCACCAGTCGCTGTCAGGCAGCGAGGGCGAAGTCAGTGCGCTGTGAATCGGCACTTGTAGTTTCCAAGGATCGTTTGAGAGATGACCTTGGATTCTCTACCCGCTTCTCCTGAATCGAAACGACCACAGTCGAAACCGATCAGCCCCTCTTGAGTTGTCAACCGCCGCGTGAGCAGCGTCTTACATCATAACGCGATCAGGCCACATCCTGTTCCGGCGCCTGGACGACCTCCTCGAACCGCTTCGGCTTGGAGATGAGGCTGACCGCGAGGATCCCGGCGAGAGCCAGCATGCCCGCGCAGATCAGCATCCCGGTGCGATACCCCGGGCTGAACACCTCCGGCGAGGAGAAGTTCGAGCCGGCGATACCGGCGAGCGGCGGGATCGCCGCGACGGCCAACAGGCTCGACGTGCGGGCGACGGCGTTGTTGATGCCTGACGCGATTCCCGCCTGATCGGCCGGCGCCGAAGCGAGCACGGCCGTCGTCAGAGGAGCGACCAGGATCGTCAACCCGATGCCGAACACGATGCCACCGCCCATGATCTCGAGCCAGAAGTTCGGGTCCTCGTCAATGGGCAGGTAGATGAGCATCGAGGCGGCCATGATGAGCGGCCCCAGCGTCATCGGCCAGCGCGGTCCGGCACGGGCACCCCACGCACCAGCGCGTCCGGAGAACAGCAGCATCAGGATCACCGGCGGAATGGTCGCCAGACCGGCTTCGAGGGGTGAGTATCCGGACACGTACTGCAGCTGGAGGACCAGCAGGAATCCGGTGCCGCTCAGCGCGCCGTAGATCGCGAACGTGCAGATGTTGGCAGCGGTGAACACGCGGTCGGCGAACAGGCTCAGAGGAACCAGTGCGTGCGGTGTCCGCCACTGATGCACCACGAACGCGATCAGCAGCAGGACGCCCACCGACGTCGGCACCCACTGCTGCGCCACGAGCCCGAACGTCATGAACGCGAGGCTGGCCACCGTGAGGGCCGCGCCGCCGAAGTCGAGGCGATTCTGCTCACCCTTCGTCTCGGGCACGTGGCGAAGACAGATGACCACGACGGCGATGGCCAGCGGGAGGTTCAGCCAGAAGATGGATCGCCAGCCGAACTGGTCGACGAGCCACCCGCCCACGAGCGGGCCGGCGCCGGTCGTGATGCCGGAGAAGCCCGACCACACGCCGATGGCCTTCCCGCGATCGGCTGGGTCGATGGACGAGGAGATGATCGCGAGGCTGCCGGGAGTGAGCAGGGCGCCGCCGATGCCCTGGAGTGCTCGCGCCGCGACCAGGACCTCGATCGACGGGGCTGCCGCACAGAGCAGGGACGCCACGGCGAAGCCCGTGACACCGACGATGAAGATGCGCCGTCGTCCGAGTCGGTCGCCCAGCGAGCCGCCGACGAGGATGAGCGAGGCGAGGGTCAGCGTGTAGGCGTTGACCGTCCACTGGAGGCCGGCGACTCCTGCGTCAAGATCGCGGTCGATGTCCGGCAGGGCGAGGTTGACGATGGAGCTGTCGAGGAATGCCATGCCGGAGGCCAGGATCATCGCCGTGACGAGCCATCGTCCTTGCGTGCTGTTGAGCTTCATGAGACGCCCTCCTCGGGTGGGCCGAACAGGTGCACGGCATTGTTCCAGAGCACGTCGCGCATCCACGCTTCGCCGAGGTCGAGACGCTGCAGTGCCTCGACCTGGTGGGCGTAGTCGTAGGGAATGTTGGGGAAGTCGGTGCCGAACAGCACGCGGTCCTGCAGGCCGGGCAGTCGCTTCACGACCGCGGCGTCAGGTGGTTCGTCCCAGAAGTCGACGAACGCCATCGTGGTGTCGAGCATCACATGGGGGTAACCGTCGGCGAGGTCCATGAATTCCGCGATCTCCGGCATCCCCATGTGCGCGATCACCAGGCGCAGCTCAGGATGACGGGCCAGGACGCGGGCGACGCCGTCCGGTCCCGTGAAGCGTCCGGGTGCCGGCCCGGAACCGGCATGGATCACGATCGGCGTGCCCGACTCGGCGAGCGTGCCCCACACCGGCTCGAGCAACGGGTCGTCCGCGTCGAAATCACCGACCTGCAGGTGGGTCTTGAACACCCGCACGCCGGCGTCCACGAGCTCGGCCACGTACGTCGCCGCTTCCGGCTCGGGGAAGAACGTCGCCGACCACAGCGTGTCCGGCGTGCGGTCGGCGAAGCTGCGGGTCCAGTCGTTGAGGAAGCCCGCCATGCCCGGCTTGTGCGCGTACGAGAGCGACGTGAACCGCCGCACTCCCATCGAGCGCAGGTGCTCGACCCGCTCGTCATCGGTGCCGCGGTAGTGGACCGGCCACAGTCCGGCCGGCAGTGCGCCGTCGCCGTCGAAGTACGCCCACACCTTCGCCATGACCCGCGGGTGCATGAAGTGCACGTGGACGTCGAAGAGGCCGGGGATGCCGAGCTCGGCCGAGTACGCCGGCAGGTCCTCGTCCTTCACAGCCACCCCCTCGACACCCGTGCAGGCACCCCTGAACCCTAGTGGTCGCACGCCTGACGTCGCATCGCCCGCCTGCCAGCGTGATGGCATGAGAATCCGCACTCCTTCCGCACGTCGACGCAACCTGATCGGCGTCGTCGCGATCTGCATCCTCACGCTCGCTGCCTGCGGCGGTGGCGAGAAACCGCAGCGTGACGGCTCGAAGCCGTCGCCGAAGACATCCATCGTCGGCGTGTGGACGCGACTGACCACCTGCGAACAGCGTGTGAAGGCCCTGGACGATGCCGGGCTCGGGAAGTACGCCGCCGAGTCAGTGGCCGGGGACAGCTTCATCCCCGGCGTGACGGACGCCGACCAGCTCGAGGACAAAGGCGATCCCTGCCGAGGAGCGAAGCCTGCCAAGCACTCGCACTTCTTCACCGAAGACGGTCAGTTCGGCTCGCTCGACGACACCGGCCAGCAGGTCGACGACGGACCGTACCGCCTGGTCGGCAAGGACTCCGTGGTGATCGGCGAGGTCACGTTCCACTACACCGCCACGCGTGACACCTTGACCCTCGAACCGGTCCTGCCCGACTGCGCGAAGAGCGGGTGCTTCGACGCTCAATGGGCCGTCGCGGTGTCCTACAACGGACTCCCCTGGGACCGAACCGGCTAGTCCATCCCCTTGAGGGTCCGACCGACCTCACGTTGGGCATCGGCCTTGGCCTGCCGCTCGGCGATCGCATGCCGCTTGTCGTACTGCTTCTTGCCGCGCGCGAGGGCGATCTCGACCTTCGCGCGGCCGTCCTTGAAGTACAGCGAGAGCGGCACGATCGTCAGGCCCTTGGTCTGCACCCGCTGCTCGATGCGGTCGATCTCCTGGCGGTTGAGCAGCATCTTGCGACGACGGCGGGTCTCGTGGTTCGTCCACGTGCCCTGCGTGTACTCGGGGATGTGCACGTGCAGGAGCCAGGCCTCACCGTCCTCCACCTCGCCGAACCCGTCGACCAGGGACGCGCGACCGGCACGCAGCGACTTCACCTCGGTTCCGGTGAGGACGAGTCCAGCCTCGTAGGTGTCCTCGATGTGATAGTCGTAGCGCGCCTTCTTGTTCTGGGCCACGATCTTGCGGCCGGTCTCCTTGGGCACCGGGCCATGATGTCACGCGAGATGCAGGCCGTACCGGGCCCTAGAGCCAGCCCATCGGGTTGGTCGTGCGGCCGTTGGCGATGACCATGAAGTGCAGGTGGCAGCCGGTCGAGTAGCCGGTGGTGCCCGAGTAGGCGATGACCTGGCCGCGCGAGACCTTCGAGCCCCGGTGCAGGACGAACCGGGACAGGTGGTTGTAGGTCGTCACGACGCTCTGACCACGCTTGATGCCGTTGTTGAGGATGACGCGGTTGCCGTAGGCACCGTTGTAGTACTGCTCGATGATGGTGCCGGCCGCGGCCGCGTGGACCGGGGTGCCGCACGGGACGCCGAAGTCCGTGCCGTCGTGCAGCTTGTAGACGTGCGTGATCGGGTGCCGGCGCATGCCGTACGGAGACGTGATCGGCCCGCTGGCCGGGCGTGAGAGCGTTCCGCCGCTGTCGCCGCCGACGGATTTGCCACCGGACTTGCGGTCCTTGGCGGCGAGCGCCGCGAGTCGCGCGTTCAGTCGGGCTCGCTCGTTCTCGAGCTCCTTGAGCTTCTTCTCGTCATCCCGCTTGATGGCGGCAGCAGTGCTCTTCGCCTTCGACCGGGCGCCGACGAGCTGGTCGACCTCCTCGGCCTGGGCCTCGGCATCGGCCTCGAGCTGCCGCTTGCGCACGAGGTTGGCCGCCGCGGCCTTGCGAGCGGCGGCCACCTGGTCGCGCAGCTCCTGCACCTTCCGGCGGTTGAGCACCAGGATGACCTTGGACGCGGCGAGGCGCTGCATCGAGGCGAGCTGGGCGTCGCTCACGGAGTCGCTGAGACTCATCCGTTCGGAGAACTTCGTCGGGCTCTCTCCCCGGAGCAGGTCGCCGAACGCCTGCAGCCCTCGATCGCCTTCCTGCAACGACTCGACGGTGAACTGCTGCACGGTGGTCTCGGAGTTCCTGAGCTTCTTCTTGCCCTCGTCGAGCTGGTCGACGGCGACATCGAGCTCGGCCTCGCTCTTCACGAGCTCGGCCTGCATCTGCTCGTCCCGCGCCTCGGCGGTGGCGAGCTCTCCGCGGGTCGAGCCGAGGTGCGACTCGGCGGCGTCGAGCTGGCGCTGCGCCTTCTTCAGGGCTGCGACGGCGTTGGCGAACTTCCGGCTCGACTCGTCGAACGACTTCTTGGCGGCACCGATCTGGCCGCTGACGCCGCGCTGCTGCTTCTTGATGTCACCCTTGTCGTCGGCGGAGACGGGGCTGGCCAGGGCAGCGGCGAGGAGCACGAGCACGACGGAAGCAGCCGTGACGGCCTTGCGCGTCCTGATGACCATGACCTCGACCTTGGGGAAGACCTCTCGCGGACGAGAGGGTGTCGACGATGCGTGTGACTGGAGTTACTCATGTGACTCTAGGTCATCTGAGCAGCAGGTCAAGGCATTTCCCGCTCACGCGCGCGCCTGTCAGCACGCCTGAGCAGCGGAGATCAGACGTCGAGGTACTTGCGGGTCATCACGAACGTCGGGATCAGCGCCAGCAGCAGGGCCAGCGCCGTGGTGTATCCCATGACGACGATCGACTCCTGCCATCGCACCCAGGTCGTGATCTGGCCCAGGGTGTCGCGCAGGTAGCCGTAGACGACGACGTACATGAAGACACCGAGCCCGAGCGCCGCCAGCGCGGCCGAGATGACGGCAGCCAGCATCGACTCGAGCACGAACGGCAGCTGGATGTGCCAGCTGGACGCACCGACGAGGCGCATGATGCCGATCTCGCGGCGACGTGCGTAGGCCGTCATGCGGATGGTGTTCGAGACCTGAAGGATCGCCGCGACGATGAGGAGCAGCGACGTGCCGATCGCGGCGAACTGCATCTTCTCGAGGATCTCGAACAGCGGACCGAGCAGCTTGCGCAGCGAGTTGACGCCGGCGACGCCGTCCATACCGGACACCTGGCTCTCGACGCCGTCGAACTCCTGCGGGTCCTTGAGGGTCACGAAGTACGACTCCGGGAACGCGCTCGGGCCGAGCGTCTCGAGCTGCTTCTGGCCGGTCTCGGACTGCCCGAGCAGTTCGCGGGCCTGCTCGTAGTTGGCGGCCGGGGTGCGGACGTCGAACGTCTTGACCTCGGGGTTCGTGCGCAACGCATCCTTGACCGCGGCCTTCTGCTCGTCGGTCGCGACGCCACCGATGCAGGTGGCGCTCGGGGAGTTCTTGGTGCACAGGTTGACCTGCAGCTGGAGGCGGTCGCCGAAATACTTCTCGGTGCGGTCGGCCTGGCTCTGGATCAGCAGTCCCAGCGCGGCCAGCAGCAGCGAGACCGTCATCGTGACGACGAGCGAGATCGTCATCGACTTGTTGCGGGACAGGCTCGTGCGGAGCTCGCTCAGAGTCGTTCTCATCGAAGCCTCAGCTCTGGTATCCGTAGATGCCGCGTGCCTCGTCGCGGACGACGTGCCCGTCGTCGAGCTCGATGACGCGCTTGCGCATCTGGTCGACGATGGTCGAGTCGTGCGTGGCCATGACGACGGTGGTGTCGGTGCGGTTGATGCGGTCGAGCAGCTTCATGATGCCGACGCTGGTGGCGGGGTCGAGGTTTCCGGTGGGCTCGTCGGCGATCAGGATCATCGGCCGGTTGACGAAGGCGCGCGCGATCGCGACGCGCTGCTGCTCACCGCCGGACAGCTCGTCGGGCATGCGATGGCCCTTGCCGTCGAGACCCACGAGCTCGAGCGTCTCGGGCAGGAGCTTGGCGATCTCGCCGCGTGACTTGCCGATGACCTGCAGCGCGAAGGCGACGTTCTCGCTGACGGTCTTGTTGGGCAGCAGGCGGAAGTCCTGGAACACGGTGCCGACCTGACGACGCAGCTTGGGCACCTTCCAGCTGGAGAGCTTGTTGATCTCCTTGCCGGCGACGTAGACGCGGCCACCGGTGGGCTGGGTCTCGCGCAGCACCAGGCGGAGGAAGGTGGACTTGCCCGAGCCGGATGCCCCGACGAGGAAGACGAACTCGCCCTTCTCGACCTCGAGGTCGACGCCCTGCAAGGCAGGGCGTTTCTGACCGGGATAGGTCTTGGTCACCTTGTCGAAACGAATCACTCGGACGAGTCTAGGCAGACGGCGCCACGGCGCGGCGCAGGCACGCCCCAATCAGCGCAACGGCACGAAGCTGTACGAACCGTGGGTCGTGACGTCGACGTCGCCCGGTTCCGGCCCCGTCCGTCGCACGCGTGTCATCGTCGCCCCGACCGGCACCACCAGGATGCCGTCGTCGGTGAGCTGGTCGACGAGCTCGTCGGGGAGCCGGCGGGCCGACGCGGAGACCAGCACGCGGTCGTAGGGCGCCTCCGACGGGACACCGAGGACATCGGGCTCGGCCGGACGGATCGACGCCCAGGGCGAGTCTTGCCGGCCGAGGTTCTCCGCGCCCCAGGCCGCCAGGTCCGGCTCCAGCTCGACGCCGACGACGCTCCCTGACGGTCCGACCAGCCGGGCCAGCAGCGCGGTCGTCCAGCCGGATCCAGAGCCGACGTCCAGCACGCGGTGACCCGTCTCCACCTCGAGCAGGCGCAGCATGTTGCGGACCGTCCGCGGCTGGGAGTTCGTCTGGCCGTGCCCGATGGACAGCGGGGCGTCGACGCCTGCTGAGGCTCGGTCGCGCGGCCGCAGGAACTCGGTGCGATCGACCGCGTCGAATGCGGCATCGACGTCCGCGATGGGCATCCCTCAGTGAAACACCGTCCTCGACGCACGGAAACCTGCAAGGTTCCGCCCGCTCGCGCCTCCTACCCGTGATGACCACAGGAGGAGAAGGATGACCCATGCCGTCGACGACGACCGATCCGGCGCTCACCGCCGTAGGATCCGGGCATGACCGCGCCGCTCGAGGAGGCCCCAGCTCCCGACGCGCAGCTCGTCGCGGACGTGCTCACCGGGGATCGCGAGGCGTTCGCCGCGATCTACGACCGTTACGGCGACAAGCTCTACGACTTCGCCCACTCGATGCTGCGGCAGCGCGAGGAGGCCGAGGACGCGGTGGCCGACTCGTTCGTGCTCGTCGCGGAGCGCCTCGGGCAGCTGCGCGACCCGGAACGACTTCGACCCTGGCTCTACGCGATCGTGCGCAGCGAGTGCCTCCGCAGGCTCAAGGCCCGCAAGCGGGTCGCCTACGGCGGCGACGAGCAGCTGGTCGAGATGGCTGACACCTCGATATCGCCCGAGGCAGAGGCGGAGCAGTCCGCACTGCGCGACCTCGTGTGGGACGCGTCCGCCGGGCTGGCCGACCGAGACCGGGCGATGCTCGACCTGCACCTGCGCCAGGGACTCGAGGGTGCGGAGCTCGGCGAGGCCATGGGGGTCACCGCCTCCAACGCCTACGTGATGCTGAACCGTATGCGCACGCAGGTCGAGCGCTCGCTCGGCGCCCTGCTGATCGCCCGGCTCGGTCGCGACGACTGCGACGAGCTCGACGGCATCCTGGTCGACTGGGACGGACGGTTCTCACCGCTGATCCGCAAGCGGGTGGCCCGCCACGTCGACTCGTGCGACATCTGCGAGGCCCGACGTCGTCGCATCGTCAGCCCCCTGGCCCTGCTGGCCGGCGTGCCGGCCATGGCGGCACCACTGTCGCTGCGCGACCGCGTGCTCAACGACACCCAGCTCGTCGCCTACACCGGCCCTCCCCCCGGACCTGCCACGCCGTTCTGGCGGCGACGCCGCAACCAGGCAGCAGCCGCCGGTGCCGCCGCGCTCCTGGTCGCGGGCACGGTCATGTTCTGGCCCGGCGAGGCCGACGAGCCCGGCTCGACCCCCTCGGTCTCCGAGGAGGTGACGCCGACGCCGGAACCGACGCCGACGGACACCCCATCACCCAAGCCTTCCGCGGGTCTCCTGGCCGGCACCCTCGAGTTCTCGACCCAAGTCATCGACCTCGGCAGCAAGGAGACCTCGGCTCCCGTGCGACTCACGAACACCGGCGACGCACCGAAGACCTTCCGGGTGAGCACGGCGACGCCGTGGCTGACCTTCGCTCCCGCCAGCGGGTCCATCGGACCCGGCGCGAGCGCAACCGTCGTGGTGACGGCGCAACGATCCAAGCTGGCCGAGGGCAAGTCGAACGGCGCCGTCACCGTCACCTGGGAGCGCGGCAGCGTGCCGGTCGCGGTCCGCCTGACCCAGGGAGGGCCTCCCAGCGTCGGGCCACCCACGGTCGGCGCCTCGTCCTGCCGCTCGGGCGTCCGGAGCGTCAAGGTCGGCGTCGCGGCGTCGGACGCCTCTGGACTCGACTCGGTCATCCTGAAGTGGACGGGCTCGGTGGGCAGCGGCAGCTCCACGATGACGGGCTCCGGGTCGAGCTGGTCAGGCGTCATGGGGCCGTTCCAGGGCGGCGGACAGGTGAGCCTGAGCGTCACCGCGACCGACGCCAAGGGCAACACCTCCACCGGGCCGTCGACGACCACGATGATCGACCGGTGCGTTCAGTAGCGAAAAACTTGTAAGAACCTGACCCTCTGGGTGCTCCAACCCGTGTCCGAGACACGAACCGGGAGACCCACCATGAAGCGCACCCTCCGCCCCACCGCCCTGGCTGCCGCCGTCCTCACGATCGTCGTGGGTGTCGGTGGCTGCGCATCCGATCCAGCGCCCGACCCCACGCAGACGCAGGCTCCTGCCCACAAGGCAACGCCCGTCGCCGACGCCGGCAGGCCGACCCGCGTCGAGATCCCCGCCATCGACGTCGACGAGAAGCTGCACGGCATCGGTCTGAAGCAGGACGGATCGATGGAGATGCCCGCCTTCGGCGACGCCGGCTGGTACGACCTCGGCCCGCGTCCAGGAGCATCTGGACCCGCGGTCGTCGTGGCTCACGTCCACTCGCCTGGCGGTCCTGACGTGTTCTGGGACCTGCACGAGCTGGATCCCGGCGACACCGTGACAGTGACCCGGACCGACGGCAGCTCCACGTTCGTCGTCGACGAGTCCGAGCAGGCGTCGAAGAAGAACCTTCCCCTCGACCGGATCTGGAACAAGACCGATGACGCCGTGCTGCGCCTGATCACCTGCGGCGGAGAGTTCGATCCCAGGATCGGCGGCTACCCGGACAACACGATCGTCTACGCCCACCTGATCTGAAGAAGATCGCCGGAAAAGTGCAAGGACTTCCCTGCGTCCGGCCTCCTACCCACACACGAACCCACGAGCAGCACCCGACCAAGGAGAACCATCATGAAGCGCACCATCAGCACCCTCGCCCTCGCCGCCCCGCTGGCCATCGCTGCCCTGAGCCTGGGTTCGGCCCCGGCCATGGCCGAGACGCCCGGACCGTCGAGCGACACGATCTCGTCCAGCGACATCGGTCCCGTGAACCCGCACCTCCCCCACGGCCCCGTGGACAAGATCGGTCCGATCGACCCGGATCCGGAGCCCGACCCCGAGCCCGACCCCGTCCCCGACGGCCCCGACGACAAGGTCTCCATCCCGCAGCCGTGCCCCGCGCAGGGAGACTGCGGCGACGGGCCTGACGAGGTCCCGAACCCCACGCCGTGCGGGACGCCCGGAGACCGCGGCGACGAGCCGCAGGACGAGGACGAGCCGGAGCCCACGACGTTGAGTGCCGTGCCCGCCGACGAGGACGAGGACGAGCCCGGCGACAAGGTGATCCCGCGGCCGAACTGCATCGACGCCGGAGCCGCCTCGAGCGAGGAGAACCTGGACCTCACCTGGCTGATGGTCGGCAGCGGCCTCATCACCGCCACCGGCGCGGCGTACGCCGTCCGCCGCCGGATGCGCACCGAGGCCTGATCGGCCAAGGGAGGATCGCCCCACACCCCACCTCTCGGGGGGTGTGGGGCGATCGCGTGCGTGGGGGAGCTAGGCGACCTGGTCGTGGGCCCGGCGCCAGCGGATGCCGGCCTCGATGAAGTCGTCGATCTCGCCGTCGAGCACGGCCTGGGTGTTGCCGGTCTCGTGCTCGGTTCGCAGGTCCTTCACCATCTGGTACGGGTTCAGCACGTAGTTGCGCATCTGGTCACCCCAGGACGCCTGCACGTCGCCGCGGAGCTCGTCGAGCTCGGCGCGTTCCTCGGCCTTCTTGAGGGCGAGCAGCTTGGCCTTGAGGATGACCATGGCGCTGGCCTTGTTCTGCAGCTGGCTCTTCTCGTTCTGGCAGCTGACCACCACACCGGTGGGGATGTGGGTGAGGCGCACGGCCGAGTCCGTGGTGTTGACGCTCTGGCCGCCGGGACCGGACGAGCGGTACACGTCGACGCGGATCTCCTCGTCGGGGATGTCGATCTCGTCGGTCTCCTCGAGGACGGGCACCACCTCGACGGCGGCGAAGGACGTCTGGCGGCGGCCCTGGTTGTCGAACGGCGAGATGCGCACGAGGCGGTGGGTGCCCGCCTCGACCGAGAGCGTGCCGTAGGCGTAGGGAGCCTTGATGGCGAAGGTGGTCGACTTGATGCCGGCCTCCTCGGCGTAGGAGACGTCGTAGACCTCGACGTTGTAGCCGTGACGCTCCGCCCACCGGACGTACATGCGTTGCAGCATCTCGGCGAAGTCGGCCGCGTCGACGCCACCGGCGCCGGACCGGATGGACATGAGCGCATCGCGCTCGTCGTACTCGCCGGAGAGCAGCGTGCGGACCTCGAGCGACTCGATCTGCGTGCGGAGGCGTCCGAGCTCGGTGTCGGTCTCGGCCATCACGCCGGCGTCGTCCTCCTCCTGGGCCAGCTGCACCATGACCTCGAGGTCGTCGAGCCGCTGACGAAGACCGGTGATGCGCTCGAGCTCGGACTGCAGCGTGGAGAGGCGGCCGGTGACCCGCTGGGCGTTCGTCTGGTCGTCCCACAGGTCGGGCGCTCCGACCTCCTGCTGGAGCGTGCCGATCTCGGCGCGCATGGCGTCGAGGTCGAGCACGGTCTCGATCGACGTCAGCGTCGCTCCGAGCTCCTTGATCTGCTCAGGAAAGTCGGCGGTCACCACCCGTCGAGACTAGCCAGTCGGAGGTTGGCCGGCGTGTGGTGGGATGCCGACATGTGTTTGTTCTGCCAGATCGTGAGCGGCGAGGTCGAGGCCGAGATCGTGCTCGACGAGGAGCACGTCGTGGGATTCCTCGACTCGCGGCCGGTGTTCAAGGGCCACACGCTGCTCGTGCCGCGCGAGCACATCGACACGCTCCTCGAGCTGCCCGAGTCGCTCGTCGTGCCGCTCTTCACCACGGCGCAGCGCGTCGCGGCGGTGATGACGTCCGCGCTCGGCGCCCAGGGCACGTTCGTGGCGATGAACAACGTGGTGTCGCAGAGCGTGCCGCACCTGCACGTCCACGTGGTGCCGCGCACGAAGGGTGACGGGCTGCGGGGCTTCTTCTGGCCCCGCACGAAGTACGAGGACGGCGAAGCGGCCGAGTACGGCGAGCGGTTGCGATCCGGTCTGGGTGGTTCGTGACCGGGCTCAGATGCTCTTGCGGCGGAACTCCTTGACCTCGATCGGCTTGTCGGCGCCGTGCGACTTGTCGCTGGTGTCGTTGTCCGCACCCTCGACCGTCGCGTGCTGACTCTTCTGCTTCTTCTTCAGCGCCTCGCGGAACTTGGCCTTCATGTCGTCGTCGCTCATGACCCTCCTGCGTCATGACCCACACTAACCACAGCTCAGTCAGTGGATGGGGTCGCGCTGGAAAGCGTCCGATGCCTGGGCCACGATCGAGGCATGCCCACCGAAGACGACGTCCGGCGCATCTGCCTCGCGCTGCCGGGTGTTTCCGAGCGTGAGAGCTGGGGCCAGCCGGCCTGGTTCGCCCGCACGATGATGGCTCGCATCTGGGAACCCGGGGTTCTCACCGTGAAGACCACCGAGCGCGAGGCCCTGGCAGGCAACGATCCGGCCACGTTCTACTGGACGCCGCACCACGACAGGTCGCCCAAGCTCGTCCTCGTGCGGCTCCCACAGGTGCAGCCGGAGGAGCTCGACGAGCTCCTCCGGGAGTCCTACCGGATCGCCGGGGCGCCCAAGTAGGCGAGCGCCCCGGGATGGCCGTCAGCTCCAGGCGCCGGCGACCTGACGTGTGCTGACGTTGGTGCGGTTCCAGACGTTGATCGCCGCGATCGAGAGGATGAGCCCGCTGAGCTGCTCCTCGTCGTAGTGCGCAGCCGCCTCGTCGTACACGTCGTCCGGCACGGGGTCCGACCGATCGCTGATGCGCGTCACGGCCTCGGTGAGCGCGAGCGCAGCGCGCTCGGCGTCGTCGAAGTACGGCGCGTCGCGCCATCCGGCCACCGTGTCGATCTTCTTGTCGTCCAGGCCCTGCTTGCGCAGGTCGTGCGCGTGCATCTGCACACACACGCCGCAGCCGTTGATCTGGCTGGCGCGCAGGTGGACGAGCTCCAGCGTCGAGTCCGACAGGCCGGTGTTGTGCGCCGCCTTGCTCAGGGCAAGGAGGGCATCCATGGCCCCGGGAATCGTCGTCATGGGATTGCTCATTCGTGCTTGCATGATGACTCCTGTCACATCGTGGGTGGTTGATCCGTCACTGCTCTGACGGATGGCGAGAGGGGAATGTGACCGATGTCCGAGAATGAGTTCCTGGCGGAGCGTTTCGAGCAGAATCGCGCCCATCTACGCGCGGTGGCCTACCGCATGCTCGGGTCCCTGAGCGAGGCCGAGGACGCCGTGCAGGAGTCGTGGCTGCGGCTGAGCCGCTCCGATGCCGACGAGATCGACAACCTCGGCGGATGGCTGACGACGGTGGTGGGCCGCGTCTGCCTGGACATGTTGCGCACGCGCAAGACCCGCGGTGAGCAGTCGCTGGAAGTGCGGCCGAACGACCCGGCGGCACCCGCGGACGGCGTCGACCCCGAGCAGGAGGCGGTGCTGGCCGACTCCGTCGGGCTCGCGCTGCTCGTGGTGCTGGAGAAGCTGACCCCCGCCGAACGGCTGGCGTTCGTGCTGCACGACATGTTCGCCGTCCCGTTCGAGGAGATCGCCCCGATGGTCGGGCGCAAGCCCGACGCCGCGCGCCAGCTCGCCAGCCGCGCTCGTCGCCGTGTGCAGGGATCCGACCCCGTGCCCGCCACACCTCACTCCCGTCAACGCGAGGTCGTCGACGCGTTCATCGCCGCGTCGCACGACGGCGACTTCGACGCGCTCGTCGCGGTCCTCGACCCGGACGTCGTGCTCCGTGCGGACACGGGAGCCGGCGCACCCACGTTCCTCCACGGTGCCCACAACGTGGCGAGCGGCTCCCTCGCCTTCCGGCAACCCGGCATGCAGCGCCGCCCGGTGCTCGTCGACGGCGCCGTCGGGATCGCCACCCTCATGGACGGCCGCACGGTCGCGGTCATGCAGGTCACGATCACCGGCGACAGGATCGCCACGATCGAGATCCTCGCCGACCCGGACCGCACGGCCGCCCTGGAGCTCACGTTCCTCGACGACTGAGCTTCATTGGGACCGGCGCAGCTGCGCGGTCGCGTCGGCGACGACGCTCGTGCTGGATGCCCAGCCGGGTGGCGTGAGCGCCAGGTCGAGGTCGCGCTCGAGGTGGACCCGCACGGTGTCGCCGTCCGCGCTCACGTCGACGACCCCGACCTCCTCCCCCGCCAGGTAGTCGCTCACGAGTCGCCGGGCCTCGTCTGGATCGAGCACCACGCGACGGTCGGTGTAGAAACCGGCTTCGTCGAGCCCGTCGGCGGCGGAGAGTGCGGCACCGTCGGCGAGGTTGTTCAGCCGCTGCCGTTCGAGGAACGCGGACGACGAATCGACCACGACGACGGTGAGGAGGCCCAGCAACATCAGGAAGCCGATGGTCATCACCGTGACGGTGCCCTGTTCGTCCCTCATGACCGGCCCGCGCGATAGGTGCCGAACGACTCCGTGTGGGTGCTGTCGACGGCGATACCGCCCAGCTGATCACCGAGGACCGACGGCGTCAGCGGCAACGGTTGGACGGTGCGGACGACGACCCGCACCGACGAACCCGGCTGAAGACACTCGGCAGCACTGGGCACGCAGGTGATGAGGACGTCGGCGTCGACCCGCTGGTCGTCCAGGGCGACCCGAGCCGCGGCCCGCGCCTGCTGCTCGCCGGCCGCGGGATCGGCAGCCTGGAGGTATGCCCTCGCCGCCGACCTGCTCGCCGTCGAGACGGCGTACGAAGCACGCTGCGTGTCGAACACCGCGATGAGCACATAGACGAACGGGACGAGCAGCAGGATGGTCAACCAGACGAACTCCACCGTTGCCGTGCCGTGCTCGCGGCGTTGCTTCACGGCGCGACTTCCAACACGGCGTGCCCCTTCGTGGTGACCTCGATGGTCGGGCCGAGAATGCCCAGGGCAGGGACCCGAGCGTGGACGACGACCTCGGTGACGGGCACCCCGCCGCGCGAGGTGATGGTGGCGCTGACGTCCTCGGCGTACCGGTCGGCGAGACCGCCACGAATCAGGTCTCGAGCCCGCTCGACGCCATCGCCGGTTGTCGCGTCGAGGGGTGCTGCCGCCCGGGCACCGTCTGACGCAGCGGCCGTGAGCGTGTTGCGAACGTGGAGCACGAGTCCGACCTGCGCGATACCGAGAACAAGCGGCACGAGCACCACCATGACGAGCACGAAGTCGACGACGGCGGACCCTCGCTCGTGCTCAGCCGCCGACGGCGGACAGCGCATTCTCGAGCATCGAACGGAGCTGGGGCCCAGCGACGGCTGTGAGGATGGCGACGAGCCCGGCGGACATCACGGTGATCATCACCCAGCCCGGCACGTCACCGCGTTCATCGCGTCCCGTTCGTAGGTACGCCTGCAGGTACGACTTCATCTTGGTTCCTTTCTCATGACGCCAGGTGGAGTCCGACATAGCCGGGGAAGAAGGCGAACACGACGGTGACGGGGAGGATGAGGAACACGACCGGGATCATCATGGCGACTTCTTTGCGACCGCCAGCCTCGATGAGGTCGCGGCGGGTGGCTTCACGGACGTCGGCCGCCTGGGCGTGGAGGACGTCGACCAGAGGTGTCCCCCTCTCGATCGCCACCGAAAGGCCCTCGGCGAACCGGGCGATGCTCGGAACGCCGGTGCGTGCGGCAAGTGCGTCGAAGGCCGCGCTGACATGTGTACCCGTACGAACGTCAGCGAGGACGTGCCCGAGCTCTTCACCCAGCGACCCGTGGATGACGCGAAGGATGCGTTCGAGCCCGGCGACCGGGCTCTCGCCGGCCGCGACGGTCAGTGCGAGCAGGTCCGCCACGACCGGGAACTCCGCCCGCATCCGACCTTCTCGCTCCCGAACCTGGGCGGACAACCGGTTGTCGCAGCCCAGGACGCCTGCCATGAGTCCCACGAGGCAGAGGACGAGCAGGGCCGGGACGCTGCCACCGCGCATCGACCACACGAACGTCGCTAGCACGGCGGAGGCGGTGAACCCGGCAACACCCCAGATCACCTGCTGCACGCGGAACTGCTCGAGCGTCGACCGCGATCCGAGCCGCACCAGTCGCCGCTGGACGCTCGCCGAACCGCCGAGGATTCCGCCGATCGAGTCGGCAGCCGCGCGCAGCGTCGGGCCGAAGACGGCTCCCATGACTCCGGGACGTGATGGGACCTCGATGTACGGGTGGACGTCGCGAACGTACGGCAGCACTCGCAGCTCGAGGGCGGGGCGCCGTATCCGGCGCCACCCAGAGATGACGAGAGCAAGACCCAAGCCGGTCACCGCGCCGATGACCGCGCCGAGCATCGGAGTCATGCGAGCACCCGCCGTTCGCTGGGCAGTCGTCCGATCCAGAGCATGAGTCGGTAGGCCACGACGCAGAGGACGGCTCCAACGATGAGCACGACAACCCCAGCCGTCGACGCGTACCTCGCCACGACCTCGCGCTGGAAGCTCATCGCCAGAAGCACGGCCCACGGAGCCACGACGGCGAGCCGTGCACCGTTGACCGTCCACGACTGACGCGATTCGAGCTCACCGCGGGTCCGGAGATCGTCACGCAGAAAGCCCGACAACGCACGCAGCATCCGGCCGAGATCGCCACCGCCGACGTCACGCGCGATGCGAAGAGCCTCGATGACGCGATCCCCGACCGGATCGGCAAGGCGGGTCTTGAGCAGGTCGAGAGACTCGTCGAACCGGCCGGTGACCTGGTAGTCGCGGCCGAATCGAATGAAAGGAGCGCGCAGGCCCTCGGGCCCGCGTTCACCCAGCTGGACGAGTGACTCTGGGAGTGATAGCCCGGCGCGCACGGCCGAGGCGAGGTTGTCGACCGCGTCGGGCCACAGCTCAGCGTGCTCGCGAAGCCGACGTCTCGCGCGTCCACGCAGGACGGCGATCGGCAGCACGGCAGCCAGCACACCGAACACCAGTCCGATCGACAGCACGCCCGAAACAGCCGTCAGGGCGAACGTGGCGAGCACGAACGCACCGACACAGAGTCCGGCGAGACCACCCGGCGTCACCTCGTCGAGTCCGGCGCGGGACAGCAGCCCCTTCAGACCGTCGCGACGCTCGCGAGGTCGTGGACGCCAGTCGGGCTCGCCGAAGGTCCAGACGAGGAGGACGAGTCCGATCCCCGCGATCAGGCCGATCAGGGCGCCCATCGACCTGACCCGGGAGCAGGGGCGCGGAGCACCTCGTCGAGGTCGATGCCGGCTGTCTCGAACGCCTCGCGCCGCGCCGGCATGCCACCGCCACGAACGAGCAGACCGTCGCGGCGCGTGAACACCGTCTCGCTCTCGATGATGCCGTTCTCGACGCGGCCCGTCACGGCCAGCACTTCATGCACGCGGCGAACGCCTTGCCCGTCGAATGCCGTGTGAACGACGAGGTCGACCGATGACGCGACCGTCGGCACGACGAAGCTGGCACCGATGTTCTCGCCCGCCAGGAGCGGCAGCGTGCACATCTTGACCAGAGCCTGCCGAGCCGAGCTGGCGTGGATGCTCACCATGCCGGGTAGACCGGCGTTGAGTGCGAGGAGGAGATCGAGACACTCGGCGGAGCGGACCTCGCCGATGATGAGCCGGGTCGGCCGCATCCGGAGAGCTTCCTTGACGAGCGCGCGAAGGGTGATCTCACCCGTGCCCTCCAGTCCGGCCTGACGGGTCTGGAGCGCCACCCAGTCCGGATGGCCGCACTTGAGCTCGAACACCTCCTCGGCCGAGACCAGGCGCTGCGAACCGGGGATGGCCGCCGCCAGGCAGTTGAGGAGGGTGGTCTTGCCCGCCTGGGTGCCGCCGGAGACCACGATGTTGAGCCCGGCCAGGACGCTCGCCTGGAGGAAGGTCGCGGTGGCGTCGTCGACAGAGCCGAGCGTGACCAGGTCGTCGAGGCTGTGCGCCTTGGCGACGAACTTCCGGATGTTGACCGCGGCGAAGTCGCGGCTGATGCCCTCGAGCACGACGTGCAGGCGGTGGCCGCCCGGCAGCATCGCGTCGACGAACGGTTGGCTGATGTCGAGACGACGTCCGGACGACGACAGCATCCGTTCGACCAGCTCGCGCACCTGTGACGCGGTGAGCACGGTGGGGGTGAGCTCGTGCCGGCCGTCACAGGCCACGAACACGCGGTCGGGCTGGTTGATCCAGATCTCCTCGATCGCCGGGTCGTCGAGGTAGGACTGCAACGGACCGAAGCCGGAGAGATCGGCGACGATCTGCCCGACCACGAGGTCGGGCTCGTCGATGGCGCGCACCACGCCGGTGAGGCTCCGACGCTCGTGCTCGGCGACGACGTCCAGCGCCAGACTTCGAACTGCCGCGGCGTCATGGCGTGGGTCGATTCGGCGTTCGCGAACCAGCTCGCGGACCTGCTCCGACAGCGCAGGCGCTTGTGAATCCATCCCCCGATGGCCCCTTCCCCCGAAGAGCGATGGACGTGATCCTGCCGCATCGAGCCGAGCGGCGGAAGAGCGCAGGGCCGACGGTTGTGGAAAGCGCTCGATTGGACGTTCTGGCTACCCGCCAGTAACGTCACGAGCGTCAGGACCACCATTCCCACATCCGCCGTCGGGACGGGAACCGCATCTCGGGCCCGCCTCGCAGGCACCGCCGACATCCGCCGCGCCGACGGCGAGGCACGGTTGTCTGGCCTCGGGGCATCGGACAAGATCAACCCTGTGATGTCGATGACGCGTGCGCTCGTGACGTCCGTGCTCCTCTCCCTCGGCCTGCTGACCGCCGGAGCCTCGCTCACGACGGCCCACGCCGAAGACCCCATCGACATCAGCAGCCAGATCACCGATGAGGCCGGGGTCCTCGACGCCGACCAGGTCGCCGTCCGCCAGGCGCTCGACCGCTTCTTCGACCGCACCGGCCTGCAGCTCTTCGTCGTCTACGTGCCGACGTTCGACGACCTCACCGGCAACGAGTGGGCCAGGAAGACGGCCAAGAAGTCCGGTCTCGGCCGAGCCGACGTGCTGCTGGCCGTGGCCACGAAGGACCGTGCCTACGGCTACGCCACCGACAACGAGACGTTCACTGCCCAGGACCTCGAGACCGTCGACCGCACCAGGATCCTTCCGGCGCTGCGCAACGACGACTTCTCCGGTGCCGCGATCGATGCGGCCGACGGCTACGGCGACATCGCCGAGGACGACGGACTGCCGTGGGGCATCATCGTCCTGGCCATCGTCGTCGTGCTCGGCGTCGGGGCGTTCCTCGTCCGCCGCTCTCGCACGAGGTTCGACCACACGCACCGCGTCCTCGACGAGCACGGCAACCTGGTCGACCCGGCGGCCATCCTGAGCCTCGAGGAGCTCGATGACGTCTCGAGCCGCGCGCTCGTCGCCGTCGATGACGCGCTGCTGACCTCGAACGACGAGCTGCGGCATCTCGAGGCGGAGCGCGGACGCGGCCAGACCGACGGGTTCCGCTTCACCGTCGACCGCGCTCGGTCGTCGATGCGTGAGGCGTTCACGCTGCGGCAACAGCTCGACGAGAACCCGACCATGCCGGAGCAGGCGCGTCGCAGGACGAACTCGCGCATCATCTCCATCTGCGAGGAGGTCGACCACACGCTCGACGCCCAGACCGAGGCGTTCGATGCCCTGCGCGACTGGAACGAGCAGGTGCCGCACATCCTCGACGGCCTCGTCGGCCTGGCCGACGAGCTGGCGACACGGCAGCCCACCGATCAGGCCGGCCGCCTCCTCGTCGCCGCGCAGGAGCAGATCGAGCGCGGCCGCAAGGCGCTCTCCGACGACGAGCTCAAGCACGCGGCCGTCCACGCCCGCGCGGCCGAGGAAGCCATCGCGCAAGCCACGAAGCTCCTCGACGACCACCACGAGGACGCCTTCGCCGCGCTCGACGAATACATCACCACCCACCGCGCCGCCGTACGAGCGCCAGCCCGCACACGTCTGTCCGAGGCCGGCCGATATCTGCGCGCCGGCGACGACGAAGAGGCAGAGCGCCTGGTCGAAGAAGCGCGCATCGCAGCCGAATCTGACGTGGCGGCCTGGACGGGGCGGCAGAAGGATCGCGGCGACCGCCGCCGCACGCCCAACGTCGAGACCTTGGTGCTCGGAGGGATCCTGGTCAAGCCGATCGGCCGCAACGGACTGGGCGGTATCGGCAGTCTGCTCGGCGGCTCATCGCACGGTGGTGGTTCCGGTGAGCCGTACGGTGGGAGTGAGCCCCCCGGCTCGACACGAACACCCGGCAGCTTCGGCGGCACCAGCACTCGCGGACGACGTGGAGGCGGCGGCCGCTTCTAGATCGTCATCACCTCACGGAAGAGAGACACCATGGCCCAGCGACAGTCGATTCTCGGACGCATCTCCCAGCTCACCCGCGCCAACATCAACAACATCCTCGACAAGGCCGAGGACCCCGAGAAGATGCTCGACCAGCTCGTCCGCGACTACACCAGCTCGATCGCCGAGGCCGAAGAGGCCGTTGCCCAGACGATCGGCAACCTGCGCATGGCCGAGGCCGACCACGCGGAGGATGTCGCAGCGGCCAAGGAGTGGGGCGGCAAGGCGCTGGCCGCGTCGCAGAAGGCCGACTCCCTCCGTTCGTCCAACCAGGCCGGAGAGGCCGACAAGTTCGACACCCTCGCCAAGATCGCGCTCGGCAAGCAGATCGGGTTCGAGAACGAGGCCAAGCAGGCCGCTCCGATGATCGCGTCCCAGGGCGAGACCGTCGAGAAGCTCAAGACCGGTCTGGTGCAGATGAAGGTCAAGCTGGGCGAGCTGCAGACCACGCGAGACCAGCTCGTCGCCCGCGCGAAGACGGCCGAGGCGCAGGCCACCGTCCAGGACGCCGTCAAGTCGATCGACATCCTCGACCCGACCAGCGAGGTCTCCCGTTTCGAGGAGAAGGTGCGGCGCGAGGAGGCGCGGGTCGCCGGCCAGGCCGAGCTCGCGGCATCCAGCCTCGACGCCCAGTTCGAGGAGCTCGAGGGCGACAGCACGGCAGCGGAGGTCGAAGCTCGGCTCTCCGAGCTGAAGGCCGGCGCCGGCACACCCCCGCAGCTCGAGACGCAGGCCGCCGACGGCAGCGAGCACCAGGTGCCGCAGCAGGAGTCGACCGAGGACTCCGCCCGCTGACCTGCCTGCAAGGATGACGCCATGAAGTTCTCCGAAACGTTCACGTACTCCGACACCGACGTCGAATCGGTGTACGCACTCGTCTCCGACGCGGCATTCCGTGAGGAGTCGGCCGCCAAGAGCGGAGGTACGGAGATCGAGGTCACGGTCGAGCCCTCCGGTGACGGGCACGTCGTCACCATCGTGCGATCCCAGACAGCCGACATGCCCGACGTCATCAAGAAGTTCGTCGGCGACACCGTCAAGGTCAAGCAGACCGAGACGTGGGGCGGGCCCGATGCCAGCGGCAACCGGTCGGCGGACCTCAAGTTCACGGTCATCGGTCAGCCGGCCGACATGATCGGCACGGCGACGCTCACCCAGGGTGACGACCCGTTGTTCACCCTCGAGGGCGACGTGAAGGTGAACGTCCCGTTCCTCGGCAAGAAGATCGAGCCCGAGATCGTCAAGGCCATCGTGGCGGGCGTTCGCTACGACGTCGACCTCGGCAACGAACGGCTCTGACCCAGCGGCTCAGCCGGCGTCAGGCCAGCAGGTCTAGAACGACGTCGATCTCCTGAGTGGCGTACCAGGCGAGGTCGCCAGTGCCGTCGACGTCGACGTGCAGCGCGACCACCTGGTCGAGCGTGATGGTCTGGTCGTCACCGGAGTCGACCTGATCGACGTCGGCCACCACGACGACGGCCGCGCCGTCGGCCGCAGCATCGAGGGCTGCGAGCTCGATCTCCTCGTCCTCGCTGGCCGCGGTGAAGGCCGGAAGCGTGACCGACCCACCGTCGTGCAGGGTGCGCAGGGCTGCGGCACCGGCGGGGAGGTAGAGCCTCATGGACGCGGAGTCAGGACTTTCCGGGTCGCTGCCGACCACGCGGAGCGCGGGTGCGGCGCGTGGCGACGGTCTCGACCAGCTCGGCAAGGGCTTCCTCGATGCACTGGGCCAGAACGTCGGCGTCCGGCACGGCGTCGCGGTCGGCGACCAGCCCGAAGAAGACCCGGCCGCGGTAGGACGTGACGCCGATCGACACCGCTCGGTTGCCACTGAGCGGGATGCACGGATACACCTCGGCCACCGGCTCCCCGGCCATGTAGACCGGATCCTTGGGACCGGGCACATTGGTGATGACGATCTGGTGCCCGCGGCCCGTCTCGGCGTCGGCCACCCGCGCGCCCACGGCGTGGAACGTGGAGGTCGCGAACCCCGGCAGGTCGGCGAGCTTGTTGGCGGCAACGGCCGAGCCGGTCTCGCGATGGTCCTTGAGCGCGTACGAGACCTGGTGCAGCCGCACGACCGGGTTCGACTCCCCCACCGGCAGCGACAACAGGTGGCCGCGCACCTTCGAGCCGAGCGACGTCGGCAGGCCGTCGTCGGAGACCACCGACATCGGCACCATCGCGCGGAAGCTCGTCTTGGCGGTGACCTGCTCGGCACGGGTCAGCATCCAGCCACGGATGCCACCGGCGATGGCGGCGAGGATGACGTCGTTGACGGTGCCGCCGTGCTCGTCGCGCACCTTGCGGAAGTCGTCGAGGTCGGCGGCCAACGACGCGAAGCGGCGGTGCCGCGACAGCTCGGTGGACAGCACACCACGCGTCGCCGGCGACGACCCACCGATGACCGGCAGCCGGCGCAGGATCCGTCCGACCTGGTGCTCGGTGATCCGGAGCGCCTCACGTGGTTGCCTGAAGTTGCGATCGAGGGTGGCGGTCACCAGCCCGAGGCCGCGCGGTTCCGGCCGTGGCACCCAGTCGTCGTGCGGGATGTCGCGCTCGTAGGCGGTCTCCTCGAGCAGCACCTGCGCCAGGTCGATGGTCTCGGATCCGTCGACGAGGGCCTGGTGGGCCTTGAACAGCAGCGCGACCGCGCCGTTCTCGAGCCCTTCGATGAGGTAGAGCTCCCAGAGCGGACGGTCGAGGTCGATGCGACGGGCGATCAGCCGGCCGACGAGCTCGTGGAGCGCATGGAGGGAGCCGGGCTTCGGCAGCGCAGAGCGGCGGACGTGGAGCGAGATGTCGAACGTCTCGTCGTCGACCCACACGGGCGTGCTGAGTCCGCCCGGCACCCGGCGGGGCACCTGGCGGTACCGCGGCACGATGTCGAGGCGCTCGCTGATGACCTGGATGAGCCGGTCGTAGTCGAGGGCGTGCTCATCGGGCTCGAGAATCGCGAGCGAGGCGATCTGACGCGGCTCGGTGGGAGCGTCCTGATTGAGGAACATCGCGTCGAGAGGGCTCAAACGCTCCATGACCCTCCTCAACTGGACAGGGATGAAGGTATCACCGGCGCAAGCGACGCCGCGACGTCGTCCACGGCGGCGACGAACGGCGAGGACGGGGCCGCGACACGGGGAAGCTGACCGCGCATCACCGCGAGGTCGAGGGCCGACACGTCGGCGGGGATGAACGTGGCAGGCTCGATGCCCGTGAGGCGCGTCAGGGTGCTCGCCACGTCCTGCTCCGACCAGCCGAGCGACGGGCGCAGGAGGTTGACCGCAACCGTGGGCTCCACAGCGACGACGTCGGACAGGTCGTGCAAGGCCCGCACCAACCGTGCCAGACCGACCGGGTCGGCCCGACCCACGACGAGCACGGCGTCGGCCGACGACAGCACGTGCCGGGTGACGTGGTTGCGTCCTGCCCCCGCGGCGCCTTCGCCCGGCTCGATCGGCGACGCACAGTCGGCCACGATCACGTCGGCATCCATCTGCAGGCGCCTCATCACCAGCTCGAGCGCACCGGGACGCACCTGAGGCCACATGTCGGCGCGCGGGATGCCGCTGAGCAGCCGAAGTCGCGGCTCGACGTCGAGGAGGTGGTCGCTCACCTCGTGGACGCGCCCTTGGTTGGCTGCCCGGCAGGCGGCCATCAAACCGCTGACCTCGTCCAGCATCGCGAGCATCTGCGCGATGGAACCGCCATAGGTGTCGGCGTCGACGAGCACCGTGTCGTGGCCGCGGTGAGCCAAGGACGCAGCGAGCGAGGCGGCAACCGTGCTCCGGCCTGGTGCACCGGACGGTCCCCACACCGCGATCGTCCTGGCGCCGGCACGCTCGGCGGCAGCCTCGGGACCCGACGGGCGGCCGGCATCGGCCACGGCCTGCTCGAGCGCGCCTGGCTCGCCCTGGACGTCGATGCCGAGCGCACGGCACCGGTCGACGTCTCCGAGCCCGATGACCCGGACACCGTCGCGCTCGAGACGGAACACGGCATCGGCGTCGAGCCCGGGCAATTCGGTGGCGACCAGCGCCGCCGAGGCAGCGCTGGGCGCGACGGCCAGCAGCTCGGCAACATCGACGCACCGACGAACGAGCTGCATCGATCTCGAGGTCTCGATCTCGCGAAGGACGTCGGACTCCCAGGTGGATCCGCCGGCCGCCACCACGACCGTGGCCACGGGTGCCGCAGTCACGAGATCCGCACCATCGTGACGTGGCCGGCCGCGACGGTGCTGACCACGGAGCCGCTCAGCTCGGCCTCGGACACGTCGACGAGCACCGTGCGCGACGGCGCGCCCCGCACAGACGCAGAGCCGCCGCTGGAGACGACCCGAACGTCGCGCAGCACGCGGGTCGACTTCTGGCCGGTGTCGTCACCGGGACCGGGACCGACCCAGACGTCGACACGGTCACCGCGCTGAAGGTCGGTGGGTGCCGCGCCCGACGTGACGGTGAGCGGGAGCTCGGTCACGCCGCCGCTCCGACGGTCCGCCAGCGACGCACGACTCACCAGGGCCCCGTCGCCGATGTCGCGCGCCCAGACCAGGTCGTCGAGCCGTGCAGGGAGGGCGTCGTCGACCCGTATCAGATGTCGGGCGGCGTCGTCGGGCACATGGGCCTTGGCCTGGACGAGGTCGGTGCGCTGCACCGGATCGCCGGCCCGCACCTCTGAGCGCACGGCCCAGTAGCCGGTGGAGCTGCTGCCGGCTGCCACCGCAGCCGCACCCAGGACCGTTGAGACGAGCACCAGCAGAACCCCGAGGATCAGGCGCGGATCTCGCCACGGATGGTGCTCGAGCCTGATCGATCGTGGTCGACTCTGCCTGTTCATGGCCCCCCGAATGGTCATGCACCGTTTCTACTGGGCGACCTGCCGCGACGTCCAGACCGGTCCCAGTTGTCCACAGGAGGGCCGCCGACCCGGCTGGGCACTGACACCTGTGCGTGGAAAACTGGCGACATGTCCGCAGACGCACCGCGTTTCCTCACGCTGGCCGACGTGGCGGACGTCCTCAACGTCACGAGCCGCCAGGTTTACGCCCTCGTGCGCACGGGCGACCTCCGCGGCATCCAGATCGGCGGACGCGGTCAATGGCGGGTCGAGGACGTCGAGCTGGAGGACTACATCCAGCGTCAGTACGCGCGCACCGACGAGACATTCGCCGACGATCCCGCTGCGGGTGAGGTCAGGTCGCGCTGAGCGTCAGCGCCGCGACGGCCCCGAACGGGACCGTGCGAGTCCGCCCGGCGTCCGAGGCCACCGTCACGAAGTCCCGTCCCACCACGTCGACGGTGCCGTCGACAGTCGTGCCGTCCGTTCGGGTGATGAGCGCCCGGTCACCCTCGTCCCGCGCCGCCCGCAGCACATGACGCCAGCCCAGGCGCGCCGTCACGACCGTCGGCGGAACGGCACGTCGCTCGGTCGCGATGACCTCGCGCACGGCCGACATGGCCACGACGTGCTCGGCTCGCTCTGACTCCAGGTGCACGACGCGCTCGTTGACGAGTCGCGCCTCGCCCTCGACACGGCCGAGTCCGGTGACCTCCAGCACGACGTGGCCGCCCAGGAGCTCGCGCCACGAGGTGCCGGCCCACTCGCCCTCGCGCAGCTCGCTGACGAGAGCATCGCGCTCCTCGATCTCGAGATCTGCGGCCTGACCCTCGAGGTCAGCGAACAGTCGGTCCCAGCGCATTCGTCCCCCTTGCCTCCGCAGGCTAGCCCCGGCGCCGCCGGGGCGTGAGCCGGACCTTCGGCAAGGGCGGGGCCGGGATGACCTGGTCGTGACCCTCCACCTGGCCGAAGCGGTCACTGGCCTGCTCCCACTCCTCGCGGGCCTTCACGATGTCGTCGTGGCTGCGGCCGATGAAGTTCCACCACATGACCAGCGACTCCGTGAACGGTTCTCCGCCGATCAACAGCACCGTCGTGTCCCTGGCGGCCTGCAAGCGGACGGAGTCGCGCTCCGGAGCCAGGTAGCGCATCTGACGGTGCATCAGGTCGAAGCCGCCGACGCGCGCCGCACCGTCGACCGCCAGGACGGCGTGCTCGAACTCCGGCTGCAAAGGTACGTCGGCGGTGGCGCCGGCGCCGAGGGTCACCTCGGCGCCGACCATCGGAGAGAACGTGGCGGCCGGGGACTCGGCATCGCCGAGCCGGCCCATCAGCACGATGGCGCGCCAGCCGACGCCGCCGGTTCGCGGGAGGTCGGGGAGGTGCTCGAACGCGGCGGGACCGGCCCGCGAGGCGTCGGGCAGCGCCACCCAGAGCTGCAGGCCGTGCATCATCGCGTCGGGCTCGACCGAGAGCTCGGAGTGCGAGACCCCGTCGCCGGACGTCATGAGGTTGAGCTCCCCCGGTCGGAGGACGACGTCGCTGCCGAGGTTGTCGCGATGGCGGATGTCGCCGGCCAGGGGCCACGTGACGGTCTGCAAACCGGTGTGCGGGTGCGGCAGCACCGTCATCGGTTCCCGGGTGGGCCCGAAGTGGTCGACGAAGCACCACGGCCCGACCGTGGGAAGTACGCGGTGCGGGAGGGTGCGATGGACGGTGAGTCCACGGACTCCGCCGAGGGGCACCTCGCGAGGCTCGAGCAGGAGGTCCCCGTTCATGGCGACAGCGTACGCGGGACCGCATCGTAGAGTCGCGACGTGGACCTTCCCGAGCTGCCCGACAACATCCGCGCCGCCACGCCCGACGACGTGCCGTCGATCGCCCGGATGATCCGAGAGCTGGCCGAGTTCGAGCGCGAGGTCGACAAGGCCCGTGCCACGGACGAGCAGCTCCACGTGGCGCTGTTCGGACCCGATGCGGTGGCGTCGGCCCTGCTCGCGCTCGACGAAGCCGGCGAACCGGTCGGCTTCGCGCTCTGGTACCGCTCGTTCTCCACCTGGGAGGGCGTGCCTGGCATCTACCTCGAGGACCTCTTCGTGTCCGAGAGCCAGCGCGGCTCCGGCCTGGGCCGAGCCCTGTTGAGCGCGTTGGCGAGCATCGTCGTGCACCGCGACTGGAGTCGCCTCGAGTGGTCGGTGCTTCGCTGGAACACCGACGCGATCGCGTTCTACGACTCCCTCGGCGGACAGCCGCTCGACGACTGGCTCACCTACCGGGTCACCGGCTCCGCCCTGGACGCCCTCGGCTCCTGACGCTGGGCAAGCCGTAACTCCGCGCAGACCGGGTCGTTCTGATTCTCAGGGTTTGACTCCCGAAGGAGCCCGTATGCGCCGCGTCGTCCTGCTCATCGTGATCTCGCTCTTTGCGGTGCTCCTGCCGTCCGTGGCCGCACAGGCACACGTCGAGCGGCCGTCGTACTGGCCGGACCCGAAGCCGGACTGCAGCGTCTCGCCCTGTGCGGGTGGCGAGGTCCCGACGGCTCGCTCCCTCGCGTCGGCCCTGGATGACGCGCCACCCGGGAAGACCCTGGTCGTCTGCCAGGACGACTCGATGGACCGGGTGAACCAGTCGATCACCACCGCCAAGGCCGATGGCTACTTCAACCGGCCGAGCGATCACCAGGCCCTCTCCGACACCGAGGCCGACCAGCTGCTGCAGATCAACGAGGAGCTGTTCACGCGCTGCGAGTACCACGAGATCCAGCCTGCCGTGACGGCCGCGGGCAACAACGACCGCGTCGTGGTGATGCCCGGGCTCTACACCGAGCCGACGGCCCGGTCCCAGCCGACACATGACCCGGCCTGCGACCAGTACGAGATGCCGGCCGAGAGCGGCGATCCCGGAGCGCTGAGCCACGACTACCAGATCCACTGCCCCAACGACGCCAACCTCGTGGCCGTGATCGGTCGCGGACCCGACACCGCACCGCCGCCGACCCCACCGAAGACGAACCGGCACGGCATCCCCAACGTGGGGTCGTGCATCCGGTGCAACCTCCAGCTCGAGGGCTCGGGCGTCAGCGCCGACGACGTCGTGGTCGAGGCCGGTGACGCCGGTGCCGGCAACGGCGGCCCGTCCGCGGCCGGGAACAAGAAGGACGTCGGCATCTTCGTCGACCGGGCCGACGGCTTCGTGCTCCGCAACGTCACCGTGCGGCACGCGCGCGAGCACGACATCTACATCCTGGAGACCGACGGATACCTGTTCGACCGGTTCAAGACGTTCTACGCGGGCGCGTACGGCGTGCTGACCTTCGTGGAGGACCACGGGGTCATGCAGAACTGCGAGTCCGCCGGCAACGGCGACGCCGGCCTGTACCCCGGCTCGGGCGCGGACTCGACCGACAACCGGTACAAGCCGTTCTACCCGGAGTACCGCTTCAGCCAGGTCGTCCGGTGGTGCGACAGCCACCACAACACCGGCGGCTTCTCCGGCACCGACAGCCACGGCACGCTCATCACGGAGAACAACTTCTACGACAACGCGCTCGGCTACACGACCGACGTGTTCACGGCGCCCGGTCACCCGGGCTTCCCGCAGCACGGCAACGTCGTCGAGAAGAACAACTTCTACGACAACAACTTCAACCCGTACCAGGCCGGCACCGACGTCGATCCGTTCATCCCGGCGCCGGTCGGCACCGGCATGTGGATCGCCGGCGGCAACGCCAACATCGTGCAGAACAACCACTTCTACGACAACTGGCGGCGCGGCGCGATGCTCTTCGCGGTGCCCGACGCCCTCGTGTGCGGTCCGCCGCCGCTCGGCAGCAAGACGCCGGTACCCGGCTGCAAGCTGCTCGGGGTGTCGACGTCGTACGACAACAAGTTCCATCACAACCACATGGGCGTGAGCCCCGGCGGCGAGGTCAAGCCGAACGGCGTCGACTTCTGGTGGGACTCCTTCCCGACCAACACGGGCAACTGCTGGTGGTCGAACACTCCCGCCCCCGGCAAGAAGATCACCAGCTCTCCGCGCTACCTGCCCGGATGCGTCGGAGGCAAGCTGCCGAAGACCAGCATCGGCGTCAGCAACCTGCTCAACGAGGCCGAGCTCGTGGCCTGCTTCGCCGGATTCACGCTCGGCCCGTACCCCTCGGGCAACGACCTGCTGTGCTCGTGGACGAAGACGCCACCCCAGCCTGGCGGCCAGGGTGCGGCTCTGAAGGCCGACACCACGGCGCAGAAGAGGGGCCTGGCCACGATCTGTGCCAACGGGCTCGCCTCGCGATTGTGCACGCCGTACAAGGCCGAGCTCGAAGGAGTCAGCGGCGCCAGCTCGCTCAAGACGGCTCCCGACCCGTTCAAGGGCGTCAAGGCCGCCTCGTCGGAAGGACCCCTGGGCAGCTTCACCTGCAGCTGGTGGCGTCGTGCAGATGCGTCGCACAGGCTGGGCATGGTGCAGCGGATCCAGCGGTTCGCGACCGGCAAGGTCGACGGCACCAAGGCGCTCGGGTACGGCGCCGCGCTGTCGGACGCCCAGGCCGGGACGCTCTTCGAGAATCGGTGCAGCACGTTCCAGGCGGGCCCGTTCGCGCTCTACAAGCTCTACGGAGCGGCGGCACCGTTCGCCTCGATGACCAGGTGACGGCTCACTCGAGCATGCGCTCCTGCAGGCGCTCGAGGGTCGCGGCGTCGCCTCCGGCTTCGAGGAACCAACCCTCCACGCCGCCGGGATGCTCGTCCCAGACCTCGAGGACACCCTCGATGGCCTCGGGGGCCACGAGGTAGAACGACACCGGATAGATCGGCTCGATGTCGTCGCGGTGCAGGCGCTCGTCGATGGCGGCGCGGGCATGGTCGGTGAGCAAGTAGTCGGCCATCACCTCGTCGTGCGGAACACCCACCAGTCGCAGCACGAGCGCGACGCCGACGCCGGTGCGGTCCTTGCCGGCCGCGCAGTGCACGAGCACCGGACCGTCGGCGTCGGCAACCTCGTGCACCAGGTCGACGAGCAGGTGGGCGGCGTCCTCGAGCACCACGCGGTACAGCACCGCGAGCGACTCCGAGCTCTGGTTGCCGGGCCGCAACGCCTGCAGCAGTGGCAGGTTGACCAGCCGCGCCTCGAGGTGCGCGAGCGGATGCCCGTGGCGGAGCTCGTAAGGCGAGCGGAGGTCGATGACGACCGACGGCGGCCAGGCGAGGTCGTCGGGCACGAGGTCGTCGTGTGCCGGCAGCGCGCTGCGCAGCAGGACGCCCGGCCGCACCCGGCGGCCGTCGGCAGTGGACAGTCCTGCGACATCGCGGAGGTTGGGGAGATCGACCGGCACGCGGCAATCCTAGGTCGGCGCTCCGACAGGCAGCTGGTCAGCCGGTCGGGCGGATGGCGTGGTGCGCCTCATTGCCAAGGTGCGCGTCGTACCGGCGCTGATGGAGAACCAGGAACTCCTCGACCTCGATGTACTCGAGCCTGCGCTGCGCGAGCGCCGTGCTCGCCACCATGGCGTTCTGCCTGGACACCTGATTGATGTCGACGTACCACTGCGTGGCATGTCTGGTCGCGAACCGAAGGAGCTGCTGGGTCCCCATCACGTGATCCACGGTAGGGAGCCCCTGCGTCCACGAGATCAACGTCGTGTGACCGGCGCGTGAACTCCCCTTTTGGGTTGGCCCGGCAACTAAAATGGAGGCATGCGTCCACTCCCCAAGCTGGCCGCCTCCGCGGCTGTCGGCACCGGCGCGGCCGTCACCGGCTACTACGGCGTGCTGTTCGGTGAGAGCCTCCTGGCGCGCAAGGCCATCGGCATGTCCGACGACCGGCCGCCATCGGCCGACGGCGTGTACGGCGACGACCTCCCCGGGCGCCCCATCCGCTGCATCCTGCTCGGTGACTCCGCCCTCGTCGGCTACGGCATGGACTCGGCCAACGACACACCACCCGCGCTCATCGGCCTCGGCCTCTCCCACGTGCTCGACACCCCCGTCGACGTCCACAGCATGGCGGTCGTGGGCGCCAAGACCTCCGACCTGCACGAGCAGGTCAACCGTGGGCTGGTCCACAAGCCCGACATCGCGGTCATCGTCGTCGGCACCAACGACGTCACCCACCGGCTCGTCGCGTCCCCGCCCTCAGCCCGCCAGCTCGGCGCCACCGTGCGCCGGCTCGTGGCGGCCGGTTGCGAGGTCGTGGTCGGCACCTGCCCCGATCTCGGCACCATCCGGCCGCTCCCGCAGCCCTTGCGCTGGGTGGCGCGGCGTCGCAGCCGAGACCTGGCCCGACGTCAGATGGTGGCCGTCGTGGCCGCCGGCGGCCGTGGAGTCTCGCTCGGTGACCTCCTCGGACCGGTCTTCGACGAGAAGTACGACCTGATGTTCGGCGCCGACCGCTTCCATCCGTCCGCCACGGGCTACGCCAACATGGCCTCGGTGCTCGTGCCGTCCATGGTGGCCGCGATGCGCGAGCGGGCGGTCGAGGTTCAATCCGTCACGCAGATCCACGCCGAGCCGACCAGTGACCTCATGTCACTCGACCAGGCGGCGGACCGCGCCGGCCGGCAGTCCGGCACGGAGGTCTCCCAGCAGGGCCGCTGGGCCACCGTGCTCCGCCGTCGCCGCGCCAGCTGACCCCGAAGAGATGAAACGGCCGGTTCCCGTGGGAACCGGCCGTTTCGTCTGTTCTCGAGGCGTCAGTCGCCGCCGCGCAGGATCGCAAGGATCCGCAGCAGCTCGATGTACAGCCACACGAGCGTGACGGTGAGCGCGAACGCCGCCCGCCAGGACTCCCGCTCCGGCAGGCCGGCCGCGATGCCCTTCTCGACGAAGTCGAAGTCGAGGATCAGCATGAAGACGGCGAGCACCACCGCGACGGCCGAGACGAGCAGGCCGAGCGCGTTGAAGCCACGCAGGCCACCCGAGTCGAGCACGCCGGTGAGGCTCAGCACGAAGTTCACCAGCATGACGCCGACGAAGCTGAACATCGCGATCGTGACGACCTTGCGGAACTTGTCGGTGACCTGGATGTTGAAGAACTTGTATGCCGCCAGGGTGCCGCCGAAGGCGACCATCGTGGCCAGCACGGCCTGGAAGACGATCGTCGGGTCGCCGACGTACGACGCGATGACCTTCGAGAAGGCACCCACGAACACGCCCTCGACCACGGCATAGGCCATGACCAGCGGCGGGCTGACGATCTTCTTGAACGAGTTGACCAGCGACAGGACGAGGCCGATCAACGCACCGCCGATGGCCAGCGTGAACGCCGTGCCGTAGGCCGCGTTCGCCTTGGACTGGTCGGGGTCGAGGAGATCACCGATGAAGAACCAGGTGACGGCTGCGGCCGCGATGACGAGGCCGAGCGTGATCGCGGTCTTCTCGACCACGGTGTCCATACTCATGCGGCCCTGGCCGAGCTCGGTGTGGGTCGGGGACGAGCCCTGACCGTCGAGGTCGACCTTCCACTGCGCGGGATCGGTGGCCACCGCTCCGCCGCGACCGTTGAATCCGTCGCTGCGGGCGAAGACCGGGTTGCTGCTCTGCATGGGTTCCTCCGGTGATGTGGCGTCAGGACGACGTCGTTGGTTTCACCCTATACAACGACCTGACCTCCCGATTTGCTCCCGTTCGTCTGGTTGAACTAGTCAACCTTCTGGGCCTCGTCGACGACCCTCGGCACCTGGATGAAGGGCGGCTTCTGGGCCCGCTGTTGCGCGCTGGGATCGGGCACGAGGTCGCCGTTCTCGTTGTAGATCCCGCGCACGCGCTTCCGCGGGTAGACGTTCTGTGCCGTCTCACCGGTCTCGAGCCTGGCGTCCTGAGGGAGGAATCCGCCGCCCTCGTCGCACGAGCCATCGATGCAGCCCTGGTATCCGACGTACGGCACGAGCGGGGCGCCGTCCTGGTCGAACAGCTGCACGCCGGTGAGGGGCTTGCCGTCCGCTCCGTACGCGTACATGTTCGTGACCGGCCGGCCGTTGAGCGTGGTGCCCACGGGAGCCGGCTCCGAGGCCGGGAAGACCTCTTCGGACCCGTGCCACGACGCGGCCGTGTCGAGCACCGGTAGAAGGACGATCAACGCGAGGACGTTGCCGATCACCACCAGCGTCGGGACGCCGCCGGCGCGCCACTGCCCGCGACCCAGCTGGACGCTGAGGACGACCAGCGCCGCGAGGACGACCCACCACAGACCCTGTGGCGCGAGTCCTGCCTCGCTGCCGAAGAACGCGGCGACGAGCCAGAAAACCACCCAGGCCCGCAGGACCCACCAGACCGGCCGCAGCGCCGCGGCGAAATCGAGCACCGCACCCGTCACCGGGTTGCCACGGAGGCTCTCGGCCGTCTGGTGTCCGGCGGCACGCAGGCCGCTCGTCATGCCGCGGAACGCTCCGCCGACACCACGGCCGGGCTCGGCCCGGGGCGGCAGGCCGGCGGCCGTGCGCAGCTCGATCGCGTAGGCGATGGGGTCCGGCAGCTCACGCGTCGGGTCCTCGTCGAGGGACTCGGCGAGGTCCGCCTCGAGGCCGTCGGTCAGATCCTCGAGATCGTCGTCGGGGAGGTCGGCCAGCTCGGCACGGACCCGCTCGGCGAACTGGGTGATCTCGGTGGACATGGTCGTGGTGGTCATGCTGCCTCCCCGGTGAGCAGGTCGTTCATGGTGTGGGCGAACTCGTTCCAGACCTTGCGCTGGAGCTCGAGCATCGATCGTCCTTGGGCGGTGATGCCGTAGTACTTGCGGTGCGGGCCTTCCTCGGAAGGCACGACGTACGAGGTCAGCGCGCCGGCCGAGTACAGCCGGCGCAGCGTGCCGTACACCGAGGCGTCGCCGACCTCCTCGAGTCCGGCGGTGCGCAACCGGCGCACCACGTCATAGCCGTAGCCGTCCTCGGTCTCGACGACCGCGAGCACGGCCACGTCGAGCACCCCCTTGAGCAGCTGGGTCGCATCCATCGGCCTCTCCAAGTCGTCGCCGGTCTGTGCCACGCACGCTACCACGCATCGCGCAGTAGTGCGGACAGCGGAAGATAGATCGGTGTGTCGCGGATTCAGGAGGCGATGCGGTGGGTCGCGCCGTAGGCGTTGAAGTGCCCGTCGCGGTTGAACGCCACCAGGGTCAGGCCGGCGGACGCCGCGTGCTCGACGGCCAGGGACGACGGGGCCGACACGGCGGACAGCATCGGGATGCCGGCGAGGTGGGCCTTCTGCGCCAGCTCGAACGAGGCCCGACCCGACACCTGCAGCACCGTGCCGCGCAGCGGGACCCGCCCGTCACGCAGGGCCCACCCGACGACCTTGTCGACGGCATTGTGGCGTCCGACGTCCTCGCGCAGGCACAGCAGCTCACCGGTGGCATCGAACAGGCCGGCCGCATGCACCCCGCCCGTGCGGTCGAACACCGCCTGGTGCTCACGCAGCCGGTCGGGCAGCTCGGCCACCAGCTCGCGCTTGAACACGGTGTCGTCGTCGGCCACCGCGGCGTGCGCGACCTTGTGCACCGCCTCGATCGACGCGGTGCCGCAGATGCCGCACGAGCTGGACGTGTAGACGTGCCGCTCCATCGAGGCGTCCGGCAGGGCCACACCCGGTGCGAGCACCGCCTCGACGACGTTGAACGTCTGTCGCCCGTCCTCGTCGGTGCCGGCGCAGTAGCGCATCGCCGCGAGGTGGTCGGCCGACCAGATCACGCCCTCGGACACGAGGAACCCGGCCACGAGGTCGAAGTCGTCGCCGGGCGTGCGCATCGTGACGACGTAGGGCGAGCTGCCGAGACGCACCTCCAACGGCTCCTCCACCGCGAGCACGTCCTCGCGCATCGCCGAGCCCCCAGTGGCCGACAGCTCCGGGTCGAACCTCTCGACGCGCGTGCGACGGGTGCGGCGGCCGGCCACTCAGGCCTCCTCGGCCACGCGGACGCAGAAGGCGCTGGCCGCGTCGATCGCCTCGCGGACGTCGTCGGGCTTGCCGCCCGCCTGGCCGGCTGCGAATCCGGCGACGAAGGTCGTGAGCGGTGCCGCCGGACGCACCACGGCGTGGGCGGCATCCGAGGCGAGGTCGAGCACCTGCTCGACGTCGACCTCGAGCTCGTCAAGACCCAGCTCCGCAGCCACGGCGGCCACCCAGTCGTCGAGCGAGATGTCAGTCATCGGAATGTTCCTCTGCCACCTCTCGATCGTGCCACGTGTCCACGTCCCGTGTCGCCCTGGAGGAGAGGGCGATCTCGGTGAGGTCCAGCGGTTCGAGCAGGCGATGGGCGGCGAGGTCGGTGAGCGTCCGCTGGGCGGCCACCGCCTCGCGCAGCGCCGGCGTCGAGACGACGCACAACAGGTGCTGACGCCGACCGCCCGTATCGACCGCGACAGCGCCGTCACCAGCACGGGCATCGAGCAGCGGTCCGATGGCGTCGGCGACGAAGGGATGGTCGCAGGCGGCGATCAGCACCCACGGGGCGGTGACCTCCGCGAGGCCGGCGCCGATGGCCGCTGCTGGGCCGCCGTACCGCGGGCTCTCCTGCACGACGATCGCGCCGGGTGCTTCGGCGTCACCCACCACGACGACGGTCGACGCTGCCGACACGGCCCCCAGCGTTCGGTCCAACAGCGTGCTTCCGTCGACCACGAGATCAGCCTTGGCCGCTCCTCCGAGCCGGGACGCGCGACCGCCCGCGAGCACGATGGCGTCCCAGGCGAGACCTGTCATGCACCCATCTTCACGCCGCCCGGGCCACGGGTGAACCGCGGGCAAGCTCGAGTCGTCCGGCGTGGACGAGGCTGTGGCACTTGCGGCACAAGCCGATGAGGTTGTCGAGGTCGGTGGGTCCGCCTCTGGACCAGGGTACGACGTGGTGGTTGTGGGCGATGGGGTGATGGCAGGCCGGTGATGCGCACATGCCGTGCTGACTCAGTGCGATGGCTTTGGCTTGGCGTGGGGTGGCGAGGCGTTGGGTCCGTCCGACATCCAACACGTCGACGTTCTTCTTGAACCGCGTGATCAGGAACGGTGTCAGCTCAGCGCCACAGAGCAGGTGGGCGAGGAGGGCGGGCCCGATCGAGCCGAACCCCGCCACGGTTGCCGGTTCCATGGCCAAGGTCTTGCCGGCCTCCTGCTCAGCCATCGCCTTCAACGTGTCGGCCTCGACGGTGACGTTGATGTGGGGCCGGACCCCGTTGTCGGCCGGCAGACCGTGCTCCAATACGGCCGTGCAGATCCGGTCGAGGGCGTCCATCCGCCGGGTCGAGGGCGCCCGGTCGTCCTGCGCGTCACGCGGGACCGACACGTTCGTCAGGATCGCGTTCAGCTTGGCGCCGGTCTCGATATCGAGGAAGCCGGTCAGATGCCAGCCCTCTGTCGTCCTGGCCAACCGGATGTCCCTCTTGTCCATCCCCTTCAACCAGGCCGCGTCCAGGTCATCGGGATGAGTCATGTCACGGACCTGCCGGACCTTGGCGTGGAATTCCGGCGGCGAAACGCACTTCGCGACCTCGAGCAGCGGCTCCTCAAGGAGCTGCGTCTTCTCGATGCCAACGTGCTTGAGCGCATACGTGAACGAGGTGACGTGCTCGAACGAGATCGCACCAGCCCGAGCCGCTTCGGCTACCGCCGGCAGATCTCGGAACGTCCTTCCGGCCCGCACCATCTGACGTGTGGTGGTTGCGTCCTGGTGCAGTTCCCGCCGAGCCCAGGTGGCGATGCTCGACGCACCCTCAGCCTCATGCTCCTTGGACTCATCCATCGCCGCCAACCGCTCGCACTTGGCCGCAACCAATGCATCGATCGCCCGGTCGATCGACCGGATCTCATCTCCCGTCGACGCGGTCACCGCCCGCATCGCTGACGCAGCATCGCGCAGCGCGGCGATGGTGGTTTCGGTTTCCCCCGACATGTCTCGATTTTACTCGAACAAACATTCGTAAACCAGTGGAAAACCTTGTGAATTCACGGAAATACCGGTTCGTTTCTAGGCCTTGACGTCGTGGAGGTGGTGCTCGATGTCGTGGAGGAAGTACTGCGCCAGCGTGGTGACGGTGAACGCCGCCCCGTCGCCGCGCCGACCGGTGCGGGTCCACTGGTCGTCGGGCACGGCGTCGAAGACGTCGGCGACGCGCTCCCCCGCCTCGACGAGCTGTGGAGCGACGTCGGCCGGGTCCTGCGTGTCGTAGTGGTCGGTGACCGCGGTCTCGTCCTGGTCCCAGTTCGTGAACTGGGGATCGTCCTCCTCCAGCATCAGCGTGGCGCGGTCGGCGAAGACCCGGAACACGTCGCGCACGTGGCAGGCGTACTCGGTCGGCGACCAGGTGTCGGCGTCGGGACGCTCGCGAGCATCCTCGCGGCCCAGTGCCTCCTCCCACCGCGGGAGCGCGGCCCGGATGCGATCGCCCACCGTGGTGGGGTCGACGTCGCCGGCGGCCAGGCCACACTCGGGGCACGGCTCGTTCAGGACCCAGGTCCAGTCCTTGGTGTCAGGGGTGATCGCCATGAACATCAGGGTCGCAGATGGTTAGGGTTCGATCCATGGACACGGCGGCCGAAGAGCATCGAGATCGCGCCACGCCTGTCCCCCATCGCACCGAGCCGGTCTCCTTCATCCGCCGAGGTGGACGCCTGAAGGGGCGTCAACAGCGCGCCTGGGACGACCTGGCCGCCACGCACGTCGTCGAGGTGCCGCGGCACGGCCCGAGCACGTCGGTCGACCCCGAGTTCCGTCTCGACGTCACGTCACTGTTCGGCCGCACCGCACCGCTCGTCGTCGAGATCGGGTCCGGACGCGGTGAGGCACTGGTGGCCGCGGCGGCCGAGCATCCCGAGCACGACTTCCTCGGCCTCGAGGTCTACGTGCCGGGCGTGGCCCAGACGCTCGTGACGATGCGCCACCGGGGCGTCACCAACGTGCGGCTCGCCGTCGTCAACGCCACCGAGGCGCTGGCCACGATGCTCGCTCCCGGCTCGGTGCACGAGCTGTGGACCTGGTTCCCCGACCCGTGGCACAAGAAGCGGCACCACAAGCGGCGTCTGGTCACGGTCCCGTTCACCGAGCTCGTCGCGCGGGTGCTCGAGCCGGGCGGCACGTGGCGGTTCGCCACCGACTGGGACGACTACGCCGCGGTCGTCGACAAGGTGATCGCCGCGTCGCCCCACGTCGACGGCGGCCGGGTTCCCCGCCACGACGGTCGGGTGCTCACCCGCTTCGAGAGCAAGGGCGTGGCCGCTGATCGCACGATCCACGACCTCGCCGCCCGGCCTACACTGAGCCCGTGACCGAAGCGACCCTCGCCGAGACGCTCGGCATCACCGAGGGATCCATCGTGTGGATGGTGGCCGACTCCATCGAGGAGACCGCACTGCTCGATCCGCTTCCCGCGGGAGCCGAGACCGTGGCCGAGCCGGTCGACCGCATGGATGCCGCCGTGCTCGTCGCCGACAACCTCGCCGCCGTGAACTCGCGCCTGGACGAGGTGCTGCCCGAGCTGGGCTCGACGCCGGTGGCGTGGATCGCGTACCCGTCCGGGCATCCTCGCGAGCTCGACCGCAATGCGCTCGTGTCGCTCGTCGGTGAGTACGGCTGGCGCCTGAGCGCCGAGGTCCGCCTCGACGAGACGTGGTCCGCCGTCCGCCTGCGTCCGCTCTGACGCCGGTCAGGCGTACCGCAGGCGGGTGATCCAGATGCCCGGCGGCACGTGCTCGTCACCGTCGACCACGAAACCGTGACGCAGGTAGAGCGCGATCCCCGGGGCGTTGTCGCGACCGGTGGAGACGGCGACCGGACGTCCGCCGGCCCGATCGAGGACCGACTGCAGCAGCATCGTGCCGACACCCTGCCGATGCGCGACGGGATCGACCATCAGCCGGTCGATGTCGACGTGGTCGCCGTGATCGCGCCACGCGATCGCACCCACCAGCTCGACTCCACGCCATGACACCAGGTAGCGGCCGCGCCAGGCCGGTAGCGTCACGTCGTCGTCCTGCAGGGGCGGCAGCCGGTCGTCGCCGACCAGCTGGGCCTCGGCGCGGTAGGCGGCGTGCTGCAGGCGCAGCAGCTCCCGCGCGAACGAAGCGTCGAGGGCCGGGTCGGGAGCCGCCAGGATCATCGAGACGCCCAGTCAACGGCAGCGCCGGCTAAACGCGACCACTCGTCCACCTGCTCGGGCGGCAGCGCCACCCAGTCGTGGAACGGCTTGCCCTGGCCACCCGGCTCCCAGACCTCGGCGCCCTCGAGGGCGAGCGCCGCCGCGTGCTCGGGCTCGTCACGCCCGAGCTTCACCGCGAGCATTCCGTGGGTGAGGCAGGCGACGGCCTTGCCGTTCAGCATCATCGACCGCGCACCGAACATCCGCCCAGCGGTGACGCCGCGAGGACTCAGCTCCTCGACGACGTCCTCGAACACCTCGCCCGGATCGACGTCCATGCGCCCAACCTAGGCCTCGTGGGACGATCATTCCCCCTGATTCGAGGAGCACCATGAGCGACGCCGGCGGCACCATCGTCCTGATCCACGGCCTGTGGATGCCCCCGAAGAGCTGGGACGGCTGGAAGGCCCGCTACGAGGCCGCCGGTTACACCGTGATCGCACCTGGCTGGCCCGGCGTGACCGACGACGTCGCGGCCATGCGGCGCGACCCGTCAGCGCTCAACGGCCTGCGCATCTCCACGGTGGCGGACCACCACGCCAGGATCATCGAGGCGCTCGACGAGCCGCCGATCATCATGGGCCACTCCATGGGCGGCCTGCTGACGCAGGTGCTGCTCGACCGAGGGCTCGGCCGCGCGGGCGTCGCCGTGGACTCGGCCCAGACCGCGGGAGTTCCGGCCCTGGCGTGGAGCATCGTGAAGGCCGGCATGCCCGTGCTCGGCAAGCCGTGGACGGTGAACCGCACCGTGCTGCTCAAGCCCAAGGAGTTCCACTACGCGTGGGCCAACGAGATGACGCGGGAGGAGTCCGACCGCGTCAGCGAGGAGATCCAGATTCCTGCTCCGGGCAAGCCGCTGTGGCAGGTCGCGACGCACATGCTGATGAACTCCGGCGACTCGAAGATCGACTACGCGAAGACCGACCGCGCTCCCCTCCTGTTCCTGGCCGGCGGCGCCGACCACATCGTGCCTGCCTCGGTGAACCGGAGGAACGCCAAGCGCTACCGCTCCGGCGTGGTCGACGTGAGGGAGTTCCCCGGACGCACGCACTACATCGTCGGTCAGGACGGATGGGAAGAGGTCGCCGACTACGCCCTCGCCTGGGCCGAGAGCCACTGAGCGCGGGTCACCAGGAGCCTCCGCCCCCGCCTCCGCCGCCGCCCCCGCCGGAAAAGCCTCCGCCGCTGCTGCTGAACGAGCTGCCGCTGCTCGACGACGAGGACGACGTGGCAAGGCTGGAGGAGTACGCCCCGATCGCCGCGCCGACCGCCGCACCGAAGCTGGCCGTGAGCGCTGCCGGGCTGATCGAGCTGCCGCCGCCGGTGGCCACCGAGCCGTACGTGGGGAGCGGCGGTTCCTCGCCGGTCTCGATGCGGTACTTCTTGGCCCACTCGTCCGCGCACCCGAAGGCGACGGCCCAGGGGATGTAGGCGGTGTAGAGGTCCTTGCGACCGGAGAAGTCGAACCGGGCCGACCCGGAGTCGGTGGCCAACACGCGACGGAACCCGCCCACCTCCGACCACAGGCGCCGGCCCGCCACGGTTCGCCTGGTCGTCGAGCTGCCACCCAGCAGGCCGAGCGTCGTCGCACCGTAGGCGCCGGGGATGGCGGCGACGAGGCTCATGTCGAAGATGCCGAAGACGCTGACGAGGACCGCGACGATCAGGGCGAGCAGGCCGTAGACACCATGCCGCGTGATGCGCGGTATCGGGCTGATCAGCTTCTTCTTCGTGGCCCATGAGGCGACCGACCTCGCGAACGCGTCTTGAGCGGTGTCGAGCGTGTGGCCGGACTTGACGTGTCCCTTCGCGATCTTGAGCTTTCCGTCCTTCTCGATGTGCAGCGACCTCAGCACCGAGTCCGTGACCGGGTCGAGCTCGGCGTCGGTGCCGCGCTCGGCCCGCCGCAGGGTCCAGCTCTCCTCGTCGCGCTCGAGGTCGATCGCCTTCCGCTCGGCGGCCTGCAGCAGCGTGGCGACGAACTGGTCGCGACCGACGGACTCGTTCAGGATGTACGCGCCCTGACCGGGCCCGATGCCGTCGGGCGGTGAGTACACGAGCGGGAACGCCGGGTCGTTCTCCCACGACCGCCGACGCCACATCCACCCCCAGGCCCCGGCCAGCACGGCGAGCAGCGTGACGATGCCCGTCGCGATGACGGAGCGTCCGAGGACGCCGTCCCACCGAGGGGTCCACGGCAGGGCGTCGCCGGCCGGCGGAGTCGGCAGGTCGAGTCCGGTCTTGACGGTCACGGGCGTGTTGGCATCGAGCGACCCGGTCGTCACCCGCAGCCGGCGGGTGCCCTCGCCGGTGACGTCACAGCCGCCCGTCGCGCCGGCTCCGACGGCGCACCGGACCGACTCCGACGCGGCGACCGGCAGGTCGACCACCAGCTCGGATCGGGTGATGTTCATGACCCATCCGCTCGGGATCAGGTTCCAGTAGAACTGCGACTTCTGTCCGGTCGTGCCGGGCTCGATGGCGCCGCGGATGCGGTAGCGGATCTCGTAGACGTGCTGGCCGTCGAGGGTGCGGTCCGGTGAGCCGATCCGCACGACCCGGAAGCGGCCGTCGTTGCGGCGGCTCAGGTCGATCGGCTCCTTGGCGCCGTCCCGCGTGACCCGGAGGTCGTGTGGGATGCGCCGGGCGTGGGACGCGGTGGGATCGACGATGTCGAAGAACCGGAAGATGCCGTGGAGCGGCACCGGGAAGTTGACCGTCAGCCGCTCGGTGACGGTGAGGTCCCCGTCGGCCGCGACGCGGAAGTGGGCCTGGTAGTCGCTGATGGTGGCCGGGTCGTACACGGGATCGTCCGAGGGTTCGACGTCGTACGTCCAGGCGGGGAGCAGGACGAACCCGGCCACGACGATGCCGATGATCAGGGGCACTTTCGCCGGGCCCAGGAACCGCCGTGGCACGAAGAGGAGCGCGACGAACAGGGCCAGGACGATCCAGATCATCACGACGTCTCGATCCGCATGGCAGATGTATACACGGTTCCCGACGCCCCCGGGCGCGGCAGTGGAACTTGGTGCTCCCGGTGGGGCTCGAACCCACACTGGGACGGTTTTAAGCCGCCTGCCTCTGCCGATTGGGCTACGGGAGCGTGGACCAGCCTAGGCTGATCAGATGGCAGAGCTGCGGTGGATGACGGCCTTCCTCGACCTGCCGGCCCGCACGTTCGACGCCGGCACGGCGTTCTGGCGGGCGGTCACCGGCAGCGGGATCTCGTCGCCCCGCGGCGAGCACGACGAGTTCATGACCCTCGTCCCCCGGGACGGCGATCCCTACCTCAAGGTGCAGCGCATCGCTGACGGGCCGGGTGGCATCCACCTCGACCTGCACACCGACGACATGCCGGCGCTCGTCGGTCACGCCAACGACTGCGGCGCGGAGGGACGGCTTCGGGTGGGCGACTACACCGCGATGACGTCACCGGGGGGATTCCCGTTCCGCGTCGTGACCCACCCGGCCGGTCGATCGTTGCCCTCGCCCGTGCCGTGGTGGGGCGGCAGCAGCATCGCCGACCAGGTCTGCATCGACATGCCTGGTCGGCTGCATGAGGCCGAGACGGAGTTCTGGGCCCGACTCACCGGCTGGAAGCACACCGGCGGCCGGTTCCCGGAGTTCAGCAACCTCGAGCGTCCCGCGGGTCAGCCGCTGCGCCTGCTGCTGCAGAGACTCGACTCCGACGACGGACCCGTGCGCGCCCACCTCGACCTCTCGAGCGCCGACCGGGTGGCGGAGGTGATCCGGCACCGATCGCTCGACGCCGAGCTCGTGCGCGAGACCGGCAACTGGACCGTGCTGCGTGACCCGGCGGGCCTCGAGTACTGCGTCACCGACCAGGATCCGGTGACCGGGGAGCTTCCGCCCGTTCGCTGACGTCGACGACGTTCGCGAGCGGCCGGCCCGACTGGAGGCGTGCGACCTGGTCGCGCACGAGCGCCTCGACCCGGTCGTGCATGGTCGTCACGGCGCCGCCGACGTGCGGAGACACGAACACACCGGGCGTCGTCCAGAGCGGGTGGTCGGGCGGCAGTGGCTCGGGGTCCCAGACGTCCGAGGCGATCCGGATGTGGCCGCTGGCGGCATGGCGGGCGAGGGCGTCGGTGTCGGCGACCTTGCCGCGTGCGACGTTGACGACCAGCGCGCCCGGACGCATCGCCGCGAGGAACGTGTCGTCGAGGAGATGGTGGGTCTCCGGCCCGTACGGCACCGCGACGACGACCGCGTCCACGCCGGGCAGCAGGGACGGCACCTCGTCGATGCCATGGATGTCTCCGTGCTCGTCCCGGCGAGCCGTACGTGCCACCCGCACGAGGTCGACACCGAATCCGTCGAGCCGTGCGTGGATCTCGGTGCCGATGCCGCCGTACCCCAGCAGCAGGACGCGCGAGCCCAGCAGCCCGTGGTTCCAGCCGCGCACCCAGCGACCCTCGGGCATGGCACGCGCGAACTGGTCGAAGCCGCGCAGAGCGGCGATGAGCAGCCCGACGGCGATCTCCGCAGCCGGGCCCTCGTGCACGCCGACCGCGTTGCACCAGGTGATGCCGTCAGGCACGTTGCCGACGGCGTCGTCGTAGCCGAGCGTCTGCGACTGCACGGCCCGGACCCGATCCGGGTCGAGCAGGCCGAGATCGCCCTGGAGCACATACGGCCGGACGGCGAGGTCGATCGGGCCACCGCCGGGCAGCGGGCTCACGAAGTCCCAGACCACCACCTCCACGTCCGCGAGGTCGGTGAATCGTGCCAGCGTTCTCTCGTCGGGCAGGCTCAGGCGAAGCGTCACACCGCACCCCACGCGATGCCGTCGAGGATGTCGTGCTCGCTGATGAGGACGGTGTCGGTGTCGAGCGGGAGCAGCTCGAGCACGCGGTCGAGGACGAGCGCTCCTCCCCCGATGACATCGGCACGGCCGGGGTGCATGAACGGCAGGGCGCGGCGGTCGGCGACCGACATCTGCACCAGCGACAGGCACGCGGGCTTGATCTCGTCGATCGACAGCCGGGCTCCGTGGATGGCGTCGCGGTCGTAGGACGGAAGCCCAAGCGCATGCGCGGCCACGGTGGTGACGGTGCCGGCGACGCCGACGACCGAGGCGACCGGGTCGAGGCCCGCCACGGCGGGCGACAACACGGAGTCGAGGTGGTTCATGGCACTCGTGACCTCGGCCACCGGCGGCGGGTCGCTCGGCAGGAAGCGCTCGGTGAGCCGGACGGAGCCGATGTCGAGGGACGTCGACCACTCGACGTCCGACCCCTCCCCGACCACGAGCTCGGTGGAGCCACCGCCGATGTCGACCACCAGAGTGCGCGCTGATTCGACACCGCGGGTTGCGCCAACGAAGGACGCCAGCGCCTCCTCCTTGCCGGTGAGCACCTGCGGACGCACCCCGAGGATCGACTCCACGCCGTCGGCGAAGTCATCGGCGTTCTCGGCGTCGCGCGCGGCCGACGTGGCGCAGAACCGGACCCGGTCGGCACCCAGCATCGTGATCAGCCCCGCGTACTCGCGGGTCGCCTGCAACGTGCGCTCGATGGCCTCGTCGGCCAGCCGTCCAGTGGCGTCGACGCCCTGGCCGAGTCGGACGATCCGCATCTCACGGACCTGCTCGGTCGGTGCCCCGTCATCGGTGATGTCGGTGATGAGCAGGCGGATCGAGTTGGTGCCGCAGTCGATCGCGGCGACCCGGTCTCGGCGAGGCATGCCCAGAGAATAGCGGCGGCCCCTGCCGCGCGGTCAGTCGTCCGTGTTGGGGTTCTGGTCGGCGTCCGTCTTGGCCCGGACGCTCGCCGACGCGTCGTCGTCGAGCATCGTCCGCTCGTCGAACGGCTCCTGACCTGCAAGGACGTCGTCGAGCCGGCCGCGGTCGAGGGTGCTCGTCCAATGACCGACCAGCACCGTGGCGACGCTGTTGCCGGCGAAGTTGGTGAGTGCCCGCGCCTCGGACATGAAGCGGTCGATGCCCACGATGAGGCCGACACCCTCGACCAGGTCGGGACGGTGCGAGTTGAGCCCGCCGGCCAGGGTGGCGAGTCCGGCGCCCGAGACACCCGCCGCGCCCTTCGACGCGATGATCATGAACAGCAGCAACGAGATCTGCTCGCCGATCCCGAACGGCTTGCCCAGCGCCTCGGCGACGAACAGCGACGCCATGGTCAGGTAGATCGCCGTGCCGTCCAGGTTGAACGAGTAGCCGGTCGGGACGACCACGCCGACGGTGGTCTGCTGCACGCCCGCGTGCTCCATCTTGGCGATGAGTCGCGGCAGGGCCGTCTCCGACGACGACGTCGACAGGATCAGCAGGAACTCACGTCCGAGGTAGCGGAAGAGGCTGAGGATGTTGACCCCGGCCACGACGCGCAGCAGCGTGCCGAGGATGACGAAGACGAACAGCACGCAGGTGAGGTAGAACGCGAACATCATCATGGCCAGGCTCTTGAGCGCGTCCCAGCCGGTGGCGCCGACCACGGCAGCCATGGCGCCGAACGCTCCGACGGGAGCCACCCACATGACCATCGCGAGCACACGGAAGACCAGCTTCTGAGCGTGACCGATGCCGACGAGAATCGGATCGCCGACCCTGCCCATCGCCTGCAGCGCGAACCCGACGAGCAACGCCACCAGGAGGGTCTGCAGAATCTCGCCCGAGGTGAGCGCGGAGACCAGGGTGTCCGGGATGATGCCAAGGATGAAGTCCCAGCTGCCGACCTTCTCGCCGACCTGCTCCTTGCCGGTGCCCGCGAGCTCGTCGGTGAGGTTGAGTCCCTCGCCCGGCTTGATGATGTTGCCCACCACCAGCCCGATGGCCAGGGCGAACGTCGACATCGTCAGGAAGTAGCCAAGCGCCAGACCGCCCACCTTGCCGACCTGGGCCGCATTCGCCACCGAGCCGACGCCGATGACGATCGTGCAGAAGATGATCGGCGCGATCATCATCTTGATCAGGCCGATGAACAGGTCGCCGAGCGGTTGCAGCTTGACGGCGAAGTCAGGTGCGGCGAAGCCGACGAGGATGCCGGCTACGACGGCCACCACGACCGCGATGTAGAGCCAGTGGGTGCGGTCCCGCCTGGTGGTCGTCGTCTGTTCGGACACGATGGATTCCCCCTATGAAAACAATTCGCCCAACAGTGTGGCGTGCGACACACCGATCCGCATCCCCGGGGGTCGTCAGCGCAGGTCAGGAGTAGTCGCGGCGCATGACGATCCCGTCCACCAGTCGCCGAGCAGCTCGACGGCCTCGTCGCCGAGTGGATTGACGCCCGGCCCGACCGCGAGGGAGTGCCCGACGAGCACGTGCAGGCACTTCACCCGGTTCGGCATGCCCCCGGCCGAGATGCCCTCGATCTCCGGCACGTGGCCCAGCGCTTCTCGTTCGCGCAGGTAGGCCAGGTGCGCGTCGCGGTAGGCCGACGAGAGGGCCGGGTCGGACGCGAGCCTCGCCGTCATCTCGGCCATCAGGCCGGACGCCTCCAGCGTGCCGATCGCTCCCGACAGCCGCGGGCAGGTGACGTAGTACAGCGTCGGGAACGGTGTCCCGTCCGGCAGGCGCGGCTCGGTCTTGACGACGTTGGGGTGACCCGACGGGCAGCGGGAGGAGACCTCGACGATGCCGCGGGCCGGACGTCCGAGCTGCTCGGCCACCGCATCGAGGTCGGAGGGCTCGAGGTCGGCGGCACTCACTGCTTCTTCAGCACCTCGTCCGGATTCTCCGTGGGCTTCGCCTTCTTCGGCTTCTCGCCGGCCTGCTCCACGCTCCCCCAGAGCGTGTCGTACCACGGGCGGTTCTGGGTCGTCGGCGGTGCGCCGAGCGTCGGGACCTCGCCCTGGACGGACCCGTCGCTGCCGATGACGCGGTAGCCGACCTCGCCTGGCATGACCCACCCGAACCGCTCGCGGGCCTGCTGCTTGATGTAGGCCGGGTCGTTGAAGCGGGCCTTCGTGTCCTTGAGCTGGTTGATCGCCTCGCGTCGCATGACGATCTCGGCCTTGGCCGACTGGATCTCGCCGCGCTGCTCCCACCAGGCGTGCAGCGCGGACGTGTACGACGCCACGAGCAGCAGCACGACCGACAGCAGGACCACGGCGCGGGTGGTGAATCGCGGCGCCTGCCGACCCCGTGGGGCGACCGGACGGGATCGTCCGGTGCCGACCGGGCGCCGGCTCGCCGTCGAGGTGCCGCCCGGACGTCGCGACGACGACCGACCCGGACCTCGCGACGGGGTCAGGCGGGCCATGGGCCTAGAGGACCAGCCGTGGGAACGCGGTCGCGCCTGCGTACTGCGCCGAGCCGCCGAGCAGCTCCTCGATGCGCAGGAGCTGGTTGTACTTGGCCACGCGGTCGGACCGGGCCGGGGCGCCGGTCTTGATCTGGCCGCAGTTGGTGGCGACCGCCAGGTCGGCGATCGTGACGTCCTCGGTCTCGCCGGAGCGGTGGCTCATCATGCAGGTGAAGCCGCTGCGGTGCGCCATGTCGACGGAGTCGAGGGTCTCGGTGAGCGAGCCGATCTGGTTGACCTTGACGAGCAGCGCGTTCGCGGCGGCTTCGTTGATGCCCCGGGCGAGGCGCTCGACGTTCGTGACGAACAGGTCGTCGCCGACGATCTGCACGCGGTCGCCGATCGCCTCGGTGAGGGCGGTCCACCCGTCCCAGTCCTCCTCGTCGAGCGGATCCTCGATCGAGACGATCGGGTAGGAGTCGACGAGGTCGGCGTAGTAGTCGGCCATCTCGGCGGAGGTCTTGGCGGCTCCCTCGAACGTGTAGGTGCCGTCGTCTGCGAACTCCGACGCGGCGACGTCGAGGGCGAGCCCGATGTCGGTGCCGAGCGTGAAGCCCGCCTCCTCGACCGCTCGCGCGATGAGGTCGAGCGCAGCGCGGTTGGACGACAGGTCGGGCGCGAATCCGCCTTCGTCGCCGAGGCCGGTGGACAGGCCGTCGGTCTTCAGCACCGACTTGAGGGCGTGGTAGACCTCGGCGCCCTGGCGCAGCGCTTCGGCGAAGGACGGCGCCCCGATGGGGGCGATCATGAACTCCTGCACGTCGACGTTGGAGTCGGCGTGGGCGCCGCCGTTGAGGATGTTCATCATCGGCACCGGCAGGAGGTGGGCGTTGGGGCCGCCGACGTAGCGGAACAGCGGCAGGTGCGACGACTCCGCCGCAGCCTTGGCCACGGCGAGTGAGACGCCGAGGATCGCGTTGGCGCCGACCTTCGCCTTGTTGGCGGTGCCGTCGACGTCGAGCATGGCCTGGTCGATGGCGCGCTGGTCGTCGGCGTCGAAGCCGATCAGGGCGTCGCCGAGCTTGGTGTTGACGGCCTCGCAGGCCTTGCGCACGCCCTTGCCGAGATACCGCTTGCCGCCGTCGCGCAGCTCGACGGCCTCGAACTGGCCGGTGGAGGCGCCGGACGGGACGGCCGCACGACCGATGGTGCCGTCGTCGAGAGCCACCTCGACCTCGACGGTGGGGTTGCCGCGCGAGTCCAGGATCTCGCGGGCGCCGACGGCTTCGATGCTGGCCAAGACTGTCTCCTCAGGAGTTTCGACGTACCGGGACAGCCTAGTCGGGCGGTTCCACTGACCCGGGAGGGCTCACCGTTCGGTGCGCCACGACGGCTTCTGCTGCTTCTCCTCCGCCTTGATCCGGTTCCACTGGGCATCGACTTCCTCGGGCGTCGTGACCACGGCATCACCGAAGACGTGCGGGTTGCGGCGCACCAGCTTGGCCGTGATGCCCATGGCGACGTCGTCGATGTCACGCACGTCGGGACCCTCGGCGGCGATGGCGGCGTGGAACACGACCTGCATCAGCACGTCGCCGAGCTCCTCGATGAGGTCGTCCACGTCACCCGAGGAGATCGCGTGGAGGGCCTCGTTCGTCTCCTCGGTGAGGTACGGAGCGAGCGAGGCGTGGGTCTGCAGCTGCGTCCACGGGCACTCGCGGCGCAGCCGGTCCATGACGGCGACGAGGTCGAGCAGGCTCGCGCCGGGGAGGTCGTGCGAGCCGAAGATGATCTCGATCGCCCACTCAGCGTCGCCGACCAGGTCGGTGGCGACGTCACGAGCCCACGCGGCGTCGCCGGGTGGCGCGATCCAGATGACATCGTCGTCGACCTCCGTGGGCAGGCCCGCGGCGATCTCGACGTCGATGCCGGACGAGCGAATGCCCTGCACGTGGGGGCCGTCCTCGGCCGAGACGACGCGGTCGGCGGCACGCAGGGCGTCCCAGGCCTCGAGCGTCAGGATGCCGGGCGCGACCCGAGGGCTGACGACCAGGACACGCATCAGCGGGTGCACTGCTGCGTGGCGGGGAGCCCCTTCTGGTCGGGATCCGGGGCCTTGACCTCCACCGAGAGCGACCCGGTCGGGGCCTTCGCCGTGCCGTCGCGGCCGATCCCGAAGCGTGGGTCGAACCGCACGTCGCGGCGGGCGACCTCGGCCTGGATCAGCTGGAGTCCCTGGTCGCGCAGCTGCTCGGCCTCGGCGTCGGGATCGTCGATCTTCCTGGCGCCCAGCAGGTCGGCGATCGCGTACGTGCGCTGCGCGTCGTTGAGCGTCTCGACCACGAGGTCGAGCTGGTCGGCGGGGAACTCCTTCGCGATGTCCTTGCGCTGCGCGGGCGTGATCTCGTACGACGACGGGTTGGGCGTCAGGTCCGCGTCGTCGGCCATCTCCCGGGCGACGACACCGACGACCAGGTCGGTGACGGCCTGGCGGCGGACGTCCGCGTTGCCGACCGGCGTGCCCTGGCCGGCGGACAGCAGCGTGAGCTGGCAGTAGACCGTGGCGACGTCGTCGGCGCGAGCCATGGAGATCGAGGTGTCGCCGACCACTGCGGCGGCACCGGGGTGGACCGATCCGCAGCCGGCCACGAGCAGCGCCGTCGCGGTGACGACGAGGACGCGGAGCTTCATGGCGCAACCCTACTCACGGTGGCTCCCGCCTCAGTCCGGTGGGACGAGGGTGTCGACGACGGTGCGGGTCCACTCGAGCAGCTCGCGGTCGCGCAGCGGTGCGCCACCGACCGGTGCCGTGCGCGGATGCGGGACGAGGGCGATCTCCGCGGCCTGCTTGTAGATGCTCTTGGGGTGGATGCGACGCAGCCGCAGCTGGGACGACTCCGGCAACGAGGCGCCGGCGAACCGGACGTTCGAGCCGGCCGTGGTGACCTCGTCGAGCCCTGCCTCGCGGATGCGGACCCGCAGACGGGCGACCTCGAGCAACGTCTCGACGCTGGCCGGGGGCTCGCCGTACCGGTCGACGAGCTCGGCCCGCAGCTCCTCGACCTCGTCGGTGGTGCGCACGGCGGCCAGGTGCTTGTACATCTCGAGACGCAGCCGCTCGCTCGGCACGTAGTCGTGCGGGAGGTGCGCCTCGATGGGCAGCTCGATCTTGACCTCGCGTTCCGGAGCGCCCTCGCCGCGGAACTCCGAGACCGCCTCCCCGACCAGTCGCACGTAGAGATCGAATCCGACCTCCGCGATGTGGCCGGACTGCTCGCCGCCGAGCAGGTTGCCGGCACCGCGGATCTCCAGGTCCTTCATGGCGACCTGCATGCCGCCGCCCAGCTCGGAGTGCTGCGCGATCGTGGCCAGACGGTCGTGCGCCGTCTCGGTCAGCGGCTTGTCGGGCGGGTACAGGAAGTAGGCGTACGCCCGCTCGCGCCCGCGGCCCACGCGTCCGCGCAGCTGGTGCAGCTGCGAGAGGCCCAGGGCGTCGGCCCGCTCGATGATCATCGTGTTGGCGTTGGAGACGTCGAGGCCGGACTCGACGATCGTGGTGCACACCAGGACGTCGAAGCGCTTCTCCCAGAAGTCGATCATGACCTGCTCGAGCTTGTGCTCGCCCATCTGTCCGTGCGCCGCGGCGATGCGCGCCTCGGGCACGAGCTCCTGCAGGCGTCGCACGGCCTTGTCGATGCTCTGCACCCGGTTGTGGATGAAGAACACCTGGCCCTCGCGCAGCAGCTCGCGCCGGATCGCCGCGGTGACCTGCTTCTCGTCGAACCCGCCGACGAAGCTCAGCACCGGATGGCGCTCCTCCGGCGGCGTCGCGATGGTCGACATCTCGCGGATGCCGGTGATCGCCATCTCGAGCGTTCGCGGGATCGGCGTCGCGGACATGCTCAGCACGTCGACCGCGGCCCGCAGGTGCTTGAGGGCCTCCTTGTGCTCGACGCCGAAGCGCTGCTCCTCGTCGACGATCACCAGGCCGAGGTCCTTGATGCGGATGCCCGGCTGCAGCAGGCGATGCGTGCCGATGACGAGGTCGACGGTGCCGTCCTCGAGGCCGGCGAGCGTCTCCTTCGCCTCGCGGTCGCTCTGGAACCGCGACAGTGGGCGGATGCTGACCGGGAACTGGCCGAACCGCTCGGCGAAGGTGGCGAAGTGCTGCTGCACCAGCAGGGTCGTCGGCACCAGCAGGATGACCTGCTTGCCGTCCTGGATCGCCTTGAACGCGGCACGCACGGCGATCTCGGTCTTGCCGTAGCCGACGTCGCCGCACACGAGCCGGTCCATCGGCACGGTGCGCTCCATGTCGCGCTTGACCTCCTCGACCGTCGAGAGCTGGTCGGGGGTCTCGACGAACGCGAACGCGTCCTCGAGCTCGGCCTGCCACGGCGTGTCGGGTCCGAAGGCATGTCCCTGGGTGGCCTGGCGCGCGGCGTACAGCTTGATGAGCTCGCTGGCGATCTGGCGGACGGCCTTGCGGGCCCGGTTCTTGCGGGTGCCCCAGTCGGCGCCACCCAGCTTGTCGAGGCTCGGCTGCTCACCCCCGACGTAGCGGCTGATCAGGTCGAGCTGGTCCATGGGCACGAACAGGTGGTCGCCCGGCTGACCCCGCTTGCCGGGCGCGTACTCGATGACGAGGTACTCGCGGGCCGCACCGTGCACCGTGCGGTTGACCAGCTCGACGTAGCGGCCGACGCCGTGGTGCTCGTGCACGACGTGGTCGCCGGCGGTGAGCTCGAGCGGATCGACCTGCTTGCGACGCCGGGCCGGCATGCTGCTGCGCTCGGACCGTTCGGCGGCCCGTTGCCCGACGAGGTCGTCGTGGGTGAGCACGACGAGGTCGCTCGACGGCAGGATCAGCCCGTGCCCGAGGTCGCCGCACAGCACCTGGACGACACCGGCGGGCACGTCGGCATCGAGGGATCCGGGGATGTCGTGCTCGGCCAGCCACTCGACCGTGCGTTGTGCCTGCCCGTGACCCGGCACGACGATCACGACCCGGTGGCGCGCCGCCAGCCAGCCGCCGATGTCGTCGAGGGCCACCTTCAAGTCACCGCGGTACGCGGGTGTGGCCTGGATGTCGGCGTCGGACGACTCGTCGTCGAGCCCGAACGGCGACAGGCCGAGCCAGGCATGGCCCAGGGCGCGGGTCTCGTCGTGGGCGTCGTCGAGGGTGCGGAACGCGGCCGGACCGAGGTCGATGGGCGCCTCGCCTCCGGTGGCGGCGGCTGCCCACGACGCCTGGAGGAACTCCTCGCTGGTGGCGACGAGGTCGTGCGCGCGCGCCCTGACCCGCTCGGGATCGCAGATCAGCACTGACGCGGGGCCGGGCAGCAGGCTGACCAGCGACTCCATCTCACCGACCAGCACGGGCGCCAGCGACTCCATGCCCTCGACGGCATGCCCTTCGGCCAGCTTCGAGAACAGCTCGGCCAACGACGGGTGCTCACGGGCGAGCTCGGCCGCCTTGGCGCGGACGTCGTCGGTGAGCAGCAGCTCTCGGCAGGGAGGCGCCCACAGGTCGTCGACGGCATCGAGGGAGCGCTGGTCGGCGACCGCGAAGCGACGGATCTCCTCGACCGCGTCACCCCAGAACTCCACCCGGAGCGGATGCTCCTCGGTGGGCGGGAAGACGTCGACGATGCCGCCGCGGACCGCGAACTCACCGCGACGCTCGACCAGGTCGACCCGCACGTAGGCAGCCGCGGCGAGGTCCTCGACCAGTCGCTCGAGGCCGTGCTCGTCGCCATGGAGACGGAGACGGGAGCGAGGTCGGCCAGGCCCTTGACCTGCGGCTGGAGCAGCGATCGCACCGGCGCGACGACGACCCTCACGGGCATCGGGTCGGCGTGCACGAGCCGCCGCAGGATGGCCAGACGGCGGCCGACGGTGTCGGAGCGCGGCGACAGCCGCTCGTGCGGCAGGGTCTCCCACGCGGGGTAGTACGCCACCGCGTCGGCGCCGATGAGGTCGCCGAGTGCGGCGACGAGGTCCTCGCCCTCACGCGCCGTGGCGGTGATGACGAGCACGGTGCCGGCTCGCGACAGTGCGGCCGACACGAAGGGACGGAGCGACTCGGGCCCCCGGACGGTGAGCTCGGCGACGCTGCGGTCGACGATGCGGGTGACGCCGGGGTCGGCCCCGACGAGATCGGCGAGCGGGCCCAGCGCGGCGCCTGAGCTCATCGGTTGTAGCTGCTCTGGGTGGCCTCGAGCCCGTGCGTGATGAGGCTCTCGACGGCGTCGGCTGCTTCCTCGACGTAGACGGCAAGCTCCTTGCGGTCCTTCGCCGAGAAGGTCTTGAGCACGTGGTCGGTCACGCCGCTGCGGGTGCCGGGACGGCCGATGCCGATGCGGACCCGGAAGTACTCGCCCGTGCCCAGCGCGCTGCGGATGTCACGCAAGCCGTTGTGGCCGTTGTCGCCGCCGCCGAACTTGACCCGGAGCGACCCGAACGGAAGATCGAGCTCGTCCTGCACGACGATCAGCTGCTCGGGCTCGACGTCGTAGTACTTCGCCAGTGTGGACACCGCACCTCCGCTGTCGTTCATGTACGACCGCGAGCGGCCGAGCACCGCACGCTCGCCCGCCAGCCGTCCCTCGACGACGTCGGCGCGCTTCGACGTGTGCGCCTTGAAGGCGCCACCCATCCGCGCGGCCAGGACGTCGGTGACGAGATAGCCGACGTTGTGCCGAGTGGCGGCGTATGACGGGCCCGGGTTGCCGAGCCCGACCACCAACCAGGTCATCAGACCGTGTCTCAGTCCTCGGAGTCGCCACCGTCGGGTGCGCCCTCGGAGGACTCGCCACCCTCGGTGGGCTCGCCCTCGGCGCCTTCGCCCTCGCCCTCGACATCCTCGGCCTCGGCAGCGGCGGCGATGTCCTCGTCGGAGAGGTCGTGCTCGATGCCGGCTTCTGCCTCGGCCTCTTCGAGCTCGGCCTCGATCTCCTCGGCGGTGGGCGCCGCGACGATGTTGACGATGAGCCAGTCCTCGGGGATGGCCAGCGAGCTGCCGGCCGGGAGGTCGAGGTCGACGGCGTGGATCTGCGAGCCGACCTCGAGGCCCTCGATGGACACCTCGACCGACTCCGGGATGTGCGTGGCCTCGGCCTCGACCGAGATGGTCGAGTTCTCGGTGACGACGAGAGCCTCCGGCAGCGCCTCACCCACCAGGTGGACACGGATGTCGACCGTGACCTTCTGGCCCTTCTTCACCAGCAGCAGGTCGGCATGCTCGATGACGCCCCGGAGCGGGTCGCGCTGGACCTGCTTGGGAATGCACAGGTGCGTGTCGGAGCCCAGGGCGATCGACAGCAGCGCGTTGGAGTTCTTCAGCGCGAGGGCGAGGTCGTGGCCGGGCAGGGTGATGTGCGTGGGGTCGATGCCCGAGCCGTACAGCACGGCGGGCACCTTGTCGGAGCGCCGGATGCGGCGTGCGGCGCCCTTGCCGAACTCGGTGCGGTTCTCGGCGGCGATCTTGATCTCGGCCACGGGTGTGATGCTCCTCGGAAGTTCTCGTCAGTTCGTCTGGTTGGGGGTGCCGTCGGATCGGGGTGCTCGACACGGAACTCTCAGTGGAGCACCCTGTCGATCACGGCCTGGGACATGAGTCCCGGCCCTCGCCGAGGCAACCCGGAGAGTCTATCGCAGCGCCGTGCGCTGCCGAAATCCGATCATGAGAGAGGAAGGGAGCACGATGGGCCAGCTGATCTACGCAGCGGGCACGTCGCTCGACGGCTACGTCGCCGACGAGTCCGGCAACTTCGAGTGGGCCGAGCTCGACGAGGAGGTTCTCACGCACATCAATGACCGCGAGCGGCGGAACCGCACGTACCTCTTCGGACGCAAGGTCTACGAGACGATGTCCGTGTGGGAGACACCCGAGGTGATGTCCGAGGCGACGCCCGCCACGCTGGCGTACGTGCCGACCTGGCAGGCGGCCGAGAAGATCGTGTACTCGACGACGCTGCAGGCCGTCTCGACGGCCAACACGCGACTCGAGCGGACCTTCGACGTCGATGCGGTCAGGAAGCTCAAGGCCGAGGCGACCCACGACGTGGGGATCGGCGGAGCCACGCTCGCGGCGCAGGCCATTCGAGCCGGCCTGGTCGACGAGTTCCACCTCCTGGTCGCGCCGGTCGTCGCCGGCGGTGGCAATCCCTTTTGGCCCGACCAGGTCCCCATGAGGCTCGAGCTGGTCGACGAACGCAGGTTCGACCACGGCCTGGTCTACCTGCAGTACCGATCGGCGAGCTGAGGGCTGACGGGGCAGGCGGAGTCAGCGGTTCTTCTTGCGCGACTTGCGCTGCTGCTTCGCCTTCTGTCGGTTCCTGTTCTTGATGTTGGTCTGACGCTGACGCTCCTGGGCCTCCGGATCGCCGCCGCCGTCCGCCGCGCTCTCGCCCCGGACCTCGACCTCTCCACCCTCGGTCGGAGCCGAGTAGGAGAGGTTCTGGGCGCCCTTGCGCTCCTGGAGACCCTTGGCCTGGAGCTGCAGCTGGGGCTGGGCGCCGACCGAGTCCGCCGGCGTCGCGGCCTCGTCTGCGGCCTCGACCTGGACGTCGAGATTGAACAGGAAGCCGACCGACTCCTCGGCGATCGCGTCCATCATCGCGGTGAACAGCTCGAATCCCTCGCGCTGATACTCCACCAGCGGATCGCGCTGGGAGTACGCGCGCAGGCCGATGCCCTCGCGCAGGTAGTCCATCTCGTAGAGGTGCTCGCGCCACTTGCGGTCGAGCACGCTGAGCACGACGCGGCGCTCCAGCTCACGCATGACCGTGTCGCCGAGCTCTTCCTCGCGTCGCGCGTAGGCGGCTTGGGCGTCGTCGGCGACGAGCTGCTGGAGGTACTCGCGGGCGAGCGCCTCACGTCCGCCGGCGTCGTCCTCCACGCCCTCGATCGTGAGGCTGATCGGGTAGAGGGTGCTGAGCGCGGTCCAGAGCTGGTCGAGGTCCCACTCCTCGGGGAAGCCCTCGGTGGCGCCGGCGATGTACGCACCGGTGACCTCGCCGATCATGGAGTGGACCCACTCCTGCATGTCCTGGCCCTCGAGCACCTGGCGGCGCTCGGTGTAGATGACCTCACGCTGCCGGCTCATGACGTCGTCGTACTTGAGGATGTTCTTGCGGGTGTCGAAGTTCTGCGCCTCGACCTGCGCCTGGGCCGACGCGATGGCACCCGTGACGCGCTTGTTCTCGATCGGCACGTCGTCGGGGATCTTCATGGTCTGCAGCACCCAGTTGACCCAGTCGGCCTTGAACAGGCGCATCAGGTCGTCCTCGAGCGAGAGGTAGAACCGGGTCTCGCCGGGGTCGCCCTGGCGTCCGGACCGGCCGCGCAGCTGGTTGTCGATGCGGCGCGACTCGTGCCGCTCGGTGCCGATGACGGCAAGGCCGCCGGCCTCGGTGACCGCCTCGTGCTCGGCCTTCACCTGGGCCTCGATCTGCTGCAGCATGTTCGGCCAGGCGGTCTCGTAGGCGTCGGAGTCCTCGATCGGGTCGAGGCCCTTGTCGCGCAGGGCCTGGTCCGCCAGGAACTCGACGCTGCCGCCGAGCATGATGTCGGTGCCGCGGCCGGCCATGTTGGTGGCCACCGTGACGGCGCCCTTGTGACCGGCCATCGCGACGATGGAGGCCTCGCGCTCGTGCTGCTTGGCGTTGAGGACCTCGTGCGGGACGCCCTGCTTGCGGAGCTGCTGGGAGAGCCGCTCGCTCTTGGCGACGCTGGTGGTGCCGACCAGGATCGGCTGGCCCGTGGCATGGCGCTCGACGATGTCGGCGACCACGGCGTCGAACTTGGCGTCCTCGGTGCGGTAGACGAGGTCGGGCTGGTCGACGCGGGCGACCGGCTGGTTGGTGGGGATCGGCACGACGCCGAGCTTGTAGATCTTGTCGAACTCCGACGCCTCGGTGAGCGCCGTGCCGGTCATGCCGGCGAGCTTCTCGTAGAGCCGGAAGTAGTTCTGGAGCGTGATCGTGGCGAGCGTCTGGTACTCCTCGCGGATCCGGACGTTCTCCTTCGCCTCGATGGCCTGGTGCAGCCCCTCGTTGTAGCGCCGGCCCTCGAGCATGCGGCCCGTGTGCTCGTCGACGATGAGGACGTTCCCCTCCATCACGACGTAGTCCTTGTCGCGCTTGAACAGCTCCTTGGCCTTGATGGCGTTGTTCAGGAAGCTGATGAGCGGGGTGTTGACGGCGTCGTAGAGGTTCTCGATGCCGAGGCGGTCCTCGACCCGCTCGATACCCTCCTCGCTGACGGCGATGGTGCGCTTCTTCTCGTCGACCTCGTAGTGCGTGTCGATCTGCATGGAGTTGACGATGTTCGCGAACTCGCCGTACCACTTGACCTCGTCCTCGGTGGGACCGGAGATGATCAGCGGGGTGCGGGCCTCGTCGATGAGGATCGAGTCGACCTCGTCGACGATCGCGAAGGAGTGGCCGCGCTGGACGCAGGCAGCGAGGTCGTCGGCCATGTTGTCGCGCAGGTAGTCGAAGCCGAACTCGTTGTTGGTGCCGTAGGTGATGTCGGCGCTGTAGGCAACGCGGCGCTCGTCGGGCGTCATGCTCGGCAGGATCATGCCGACCGTGAGGCCGAGGAAGTGGTAGACCCGGCCCATCCACTCGGCGTGGTACCTGGCGAGGTAGTCGTTGACCGTGACGACGTGGACGCCGCGGCCCTCGAGGCCGTTGAGGTAGCACGGGAGCGTGGCGACGAGCGTCTTGCCCTCGCCGGTCTTCATCTCCGCGATGTTGCCCAGGTGAAGCGCGGCACCGCCCATGATCTGGACGTCGAAGTGGCGCTGACCGAGGATCCGCTTGGCGGCTTCGCGGACGGTGGCGAACGCCTCCGGCATCAGGTCGTCGAGAGTCTCCCCCGCGTCGAGACGCTCACGGAACTCCGCCGTCATGCCCCGCAGCTCGTCGTCGCTCATCGCGACGTACTCGTCCTCGAGCGCGTTCACCTGCTTCGCCACTGCCTCGAGCTGGCGGAGGATCTTGCCCTCGCCCATGCGAAGAATCTTGTCGATGACCTTGGGTGCCACGAAAACGAACTCCTGACGGGACTGACGGAACTGGTCCAGTCTAGGTGGTGGGCGTGGCGACGGGTTCGCGTGCGTGGAGTGCGGCTCGCAGATCGACCGCGAGGTCGCCGCGGCGGGCTGCCGACACCGTGTCGAGGCCGAGCCAGCCCGCCATCAGCGAGAGCTCGTCGGCGAGCTCGGCGGCCGTGGACTCGGGTGCGTGCGGCTCGGCCCACGCGCCGAGGACCCGCAGCACCCCGGCCGCACGGTCGGCCTTGAGGTCGACGCGGGCCACGAGGCGGTCGCCGAGGAGGAACGGCAGGACGTAGTAGCCGTGCACCCGCTTGTGCGCCGGCACGTAGATCTCGATGCGGTAGTGGAAGTCGAACAGCGCCTCGGTGCGAGTGCGCTCGAAGACGAGTGGGTCGAACGGGCTGAGCAGAGCCCGGGCCCGCACCGCGCGCGGACGCACCGCCTCCGCGTGCAGGAACGCGGGACGCTTCCAGCCCGTGATCGTGGCGGGCAGCAGCTCGCCGCTCTGGACCAGCGCGTCGATCGCCTTCTTCGTGGGCTCCGGTGCGAGGCGGAAGTAGTCGCGCAGGCACTGCGCCGTGCCGATGCCCAGGGCCTTGCCCGCATGACGCACCAGCTCGACGTGTGCGTCGTGCGCGTCGAGCGGTGGCCGCTCCAGCACGTGGGTCGGGAGCACGCGCTCGGGGAGGTCGTAGACGCGCTCGAACGCCGAGTTGCGCCGCGCCGCGGTGACCTTGCCCTTGAAGAACAGGTACTCCAGGGCCATCTTGGCCTCGGACCAGTTCCAGCCCCAGTTGTCGTTGTCGCGCGGGGCGTCGTGCTGCACCTCGCGCGCCGTCATGGGCCCGTGCTCGCGCACCTCGTCGAGCACCCACGCGACGACCTCGGGCTTCTTCTCGATGATCTGAGCCATGCTGCCCCACATGCGGGCGCCGGAGTCCATGCGGAACTGGAAGGCCGGACGGAGGTTGACGTCGACGAACGCCGCCTCGTGCGCCCAGTACTCGAACAGCCGGCGCGGGGCACGGCCGGCCGCCCGGTGGATCAGGTCGACGTCGTAGGGGCCCATGCGCGAGTACAGCGGCAGGTACTGCGCGCGCTGCAGCACGTTGACGGAGTCGATCTGGAAGAAGCCGAGCCGTGCGATCGCGGCGTTGAGGTGCCGGCTGGTGACGGCGGCCGGCCGGGCGCGGGTGAAGCCCTGCGCGGCGAGGGCGATGCGGCGCGCCTGCAGCGGGCTGAACGAGTTCACGACCCCAGCATGGTGGTGGCCACCCACAGACCGCGTCAGCGCTGGTCGTCGAGCAGGTTGCTGCGCACGGCGAACATGGCGGCCTCCATGCGCGACTTCATCTGGAGCTTCTCGAGCATGTTGCGGATGTGGTTCTTGACCGTGTTCTCGCTGATGAACAGGGCCTCGGCGATCTCACGGTTGCTCTGGCCGTGTGCCACCTGACGCAGCACCTGCAGCTCGCGTGCGGTGAGCGACGCGGCGGGGCTCGGGCTCTTGGTCATGCTGACGAACTCGTCGAGCAGCTTCGTGGCCATGCTCGGGCTGATCAGCGACTGTCCGCTCGCGACGAGCCGCACCGCCTCGGCAACCTGGTCGTACGTGGAGCCGTCCTTCAGCAGGTAGCCGGACGCGCCGCTCTTGATCGACTCGTAGAGATCGGTCTCCTCGTCGCTCGCAGTGAGCATGATGATGCCGGTGGACGGCGAGATCTCCTTGATCGCGGCGCAGACGTCGACCCCGCTGCGACCGGGCATGCGGACGTCGAGCAGCACGACGTCGGGCGGGTTCTGCTCGACCGCGGCGACGGCCTTGTCACCGTCGTCGACTTCCTCCAGCTCGAGGGAGTCGTCGGCGCTGAGCACCATCTTGACGCCCCTGCGAAACAGCTCCTGGTCATCGACCAGTAGGACGCGGATATTCACATCCCGATCAGACACGCTTCGATCATGCCACGACCGGGCGGGGAGAACGAGGCAAGCGGACGTGGCGTGCGGCTGAGTCAGTCGTCGACGTCGAGGTGGATGACCCCGTAGTCGTAGCCCTTGCGCAGGTACACGACGCTCGGACGCATGGAGTCCTTCTCCATGAACAGGAAGAAGTCGTGCCCCACGAGCTCCATCTCGTGGAGCGCCTGATCAAGCGTCATCGGAGCGGCCGCGTGCGTCTTCTCGCGCACGACGAGCGGACAGTTGTCGCCCTGGACCTCCATGCCGCCGACCGAGTGCGTCGGGACACCGACCTCCTCGGGGCCGGGGACGATGAGGTCGTCGGGGACGTCCGCGGTGGCCTGGGCCAGGGACGTCGGCTGGTGATGGCCATGACTGATTCGACGCCGGTCCGTGACCCGGCGCAGACGCGACTCGAGCTTGTCGATCGCGGCATCGAGCGCGGAGTGCTGGTCGGTGGACGACGCCTCGGCTCGGACGGCCGGACCCCGGGAGAGCAAGGTCATCTCGACGCGGGCGGCCTTGTCGTACTGGCGGTGCTTCTTCTCATGCGTGACCTCCACTTCGACGCGGAGGATCTTTTGTCGCTGGTCGTACTTGTCGATCCGGTGGAGCTTCTCGAGCACGTGCTCCCGGAACCGCTCGGAGATCTCGCTGTTGCGACCTGTGACGACGATTTCCATGGGGCCTCCCAAACCGTTGACAGAGTGTCCGGACTTCGTTCGTGCCTTGCCTGTGACGGTAGCCCCGCAACGTCTGAGTTACCAGATGTCACCGCAAACCATCTGTCCGCAGAGGAGGTCGATGAGCCACGACGGCTGCCCCACTCGGTCGCCGGCCGGCGGCGACGAGCGCGCGATGCGCCTCGCCGATCGTGGAACCGGTCGTGACGATGTCGTCGACGACCACGATGTCGCGGCCGGTGAGTCCGTCGGTCGACCGAAGGGTGAAGGCCCCGTGGAGGTTCAGGGCGCGGTCGCGCGCCCCCAGCCCCGACTGGTCGACCGTGCGACGCGCCACTCGCAGGGCCTGCCGGGCGGTGACGTCGACGCCGGCGTCGCACAGCAGCCGGCCGGCAGCGCGGGCGAGCTGGTCGACGACGTCGTGGCCACGCGCCAGGCGACTCCGCCGGCTCGTCGGCACCGGCACAAGGACCCACGGGCCCGACGACGCCCCCATCACCTCGACGATCGACGCGGCGAGCAGGTGCGCCAGCGGCCGCAGCAGCGCGGCGCGGCCCTCCTCCTTCCACGCGAGGATCGCCAGGCGCAGCACTCCTGCGTGCTCGCCAGACGCAGCGACCGGCAACGGACGGGAGCGCACCACCGCGGGTCGCGGCTCGATCGCGGCCGCGCACGTCGCACAGAGCGCCCTCGCCGGCCGGCCGCATGCCGGGCAGGCGGCACCCAGCAGGAGATCGGTGGCAGCCGTCGCGAGATCCACCGGTCAAGGCTGGCGCGGCCGGCCTCGTGCCGAGTCGGTTCAACCGCACGCTGTGGACGTCAGGCGGATCTCAGTCACCGGTGGACAGGCCGGTGAAGCGCCGGTCGTCGATCAACCGCCACGAGCTCTCCGGCGCGAAGTACCAGAGACGCCGCCGGCCGTCGAGCACCCAGCGGGCCGAGTCCTCGCCGGCGCGGCCGGCCAACGTGGTGGCGTCGACGTCGGGCAGCAACGGTCCACCGCCGGTGTCACCGCCGGTCACGTCGGTGCCGTCGAGCGCGACGTTGTACAGCTGGATGCCGGCGTCACTCCCGCCCAGGAAGCCGAGGCGGGTCGTGGACGACCAGTCGACCGAGTGCGGGTCGCTCACGCCGATGGTCAGGCGTCGTGGGTCGCCGAGACCGGTCAGCCGATCGTCCTTGTCGCGTCGCACCGGGCCGACGAGCAGGGATGGATCCTTCCCCCCGGTGGCGAGGGCGTAGCGACCGCCGTCGGGCGAGAGGGCGAACGACTCCACCGTCAGCCGACGAAGGCCACGGGCGGACATGGTGCGGGTCCGACCGTCATCGACGATCCGCACCCGCGTCGAGCCGGCCGGGCGGTCGACCAGCCAGAGGTGGTCGTCGCGGTCCCACTTCGGTGGGGCGAATCCAGCGCCGGTGACGTCGCGCGGGTTCTTGCCGTCCCGATCGGTGATGCGCACCTGGTCGGCGCCGGGCAGGAGCGCGGCCACGGCGTCGTCGCTGACCGACGCCTCGACCGCGCCGCCGGCATCGCGACCCCATGCCCCGGTGACCGGCTGCACGATGTCGCCGTCGATCTCCACCAGCTTGTCGTCCACCAGGGCATAGGTGTGGTTGTCGCCGGACCGGGGTCCGTAGGCACCCCAGGAGTCGATCGGGTGGACGCGTTCACCCCTTGCCGAGAGGACCGGCGTGCCGCCGAAGATGCGGACGCCTCGCAGGCCGAGCACCGACCGCAGCGTCCAGACGATCTGCGCGGACAGGCGGTCGCGCTGCTGGTCGGACAGCTTGGCGAACGATGCCGAGAACTCGACGTCGGCGACGCCGTCGTCGCCGGCCGTGACCGACGGGCGCAGTGAGCCGGCGCCGGGCACATAGCTGCGGAAGGCGCCCGGGGTGTTGGCGGGCCCACGGGCCAGAGCGGTGACCAGGCCGGTGGGCAGCTGGTCGCCGACGGCGAGGTGCACCAGGTCCGGCACGAGCCGCTCGCCGGATGCATCGAAGAAGTAGAGGGGGAAAGGACGGAAGTAGTCGTCGTAGTACGTGCGCGTGACCATGACGCCGTCCTGCGGGTCGCTGATCCGCCACTGGCCCTTCACCTTGCGCAGCTCGTAGGAACGAGGCTCGGAGGCCGTGCCCTCCAGGTAGTGGCCTTGGCGGTCGAGCCGTGCGACCTGCCTGGTGCGCAGGTCGACGACCACGGACTCGTCGGTGGCATCGAGCAGCACGCTCTCGGACAGGGTCACCTGGGGGCTCGTGTACACCGTGACACCCTCGGACGAGCGCCAGCTCCGCGCGGCGTCGGGCGTCAGGTAGAGGGCCGCGACACCGGTGGAGACCGGATAGGCGAGCATCGCGTCGAGATAGCCACGCAGGATCTGCTGGGGCGAGGCGCCCCGGGGCGGGCCGACCGGCGCGTACCGCACCGTGCTCTGCCCGGGACCGCCGTCGTCGGCCACCCGCTCGACCGGCCCGGACGACGGGATGCCGGCACACCCGGCCATCAGGACGCCGCCGACGAGGAGGGCCAGGGCGCGCATCGTCCGTTGGGTGTTCATGCGAAGACCGAGGGAACGATGGGTGCGGGCCCGCCTCCACCGTCCTTCTGCTCGTCGTGGGTGGGGACGATCCGCGGGAGCGTGAGCACGAACTCGCTGCCTTCGCCCGGTCGGCCCCAGGCCTGCAGCGATCCGCCGTGCAGCACGGCGTCCTCGCGCGAGATCGGCAGCCCGAGCCCGGTCCCACCCTGGGTGCGCGCCGGATCGGCCCGCCAGAACCGGTCGAACACCCGCAGGTTCTCATCGCCCGACAGGCCGACGCCGAAGTCGCGGACCGCGAGGGAGACGTGATCGTCGTCCTGCGCCACCTCGATCTCGACGACCGGTGATCCGCTGTACTTGGCGGCGTTGGTCAACAGGTTGCGGACGATGCGGTCGATGCGCCGGATGTCGGCCTCCACCACCGCCGGCTCGTCGGTGCCGACCAGCCGCACCTCGATGCCGTGGCGCTCCAGCTGCGGCTCGTCCGCGGCCGCGCGGGCGATGGCGGCGAGGTCGACGGCGTCGAGCTCGAGCTGGGCGGCGCCGGCGTCGAACCGGCTGAGGTCGAGCAGGTTCGACAGCAGCTCCTCGAAGCGGTCGAGCTCGCTCTTGAGGAGCTCGGCCGAGCGGGCGGTCTGCGGGTCGAACCGCTCCCGCGACTCGAAGAGCAGGCTGCTGGCCATCTGCACGGTCGTGAGGGGCGTCCGCAGCTCGTGCGACACGTCGGAGACGAACCGCTGCTGCAGCCGCGACAGGTTCTCGAGCCGGCGGATCTGACTCTGCAGGCTGGCCGCCATCTGGTTGAAGGACGTGCTGAGTCGCGCGATGTCGTCCTCACCACTCACGCGCATCCGCTGCTCGAGGCTGCCGGACGCGTAGCGCTCGGCGATGCGGCGGGCCAGGCGCACGGGGTTCAGCACCTGCCGCGACACCAGCCACGCGACACCCGCCACCATGAGCACCATGGCGAGGCCACCGAGGAGCAGGGCCTGCCGCACGAGGTCGAGCGTGGCTTGCTGCTCCTTCATCGAGAACAGGTAGAACATCGCGTACGTGTCGCCCGTGCGTGGCGCCCGCAGGCGGCTGCCGACCACCACGGCGGGATCGCGATCGTTCTGGCCGAGCACCGACAGATCGGAGAACCGCCAGTACGTGCCCGGTGACTTGATGACCGAGCGCCGCAGGTCCCCGGGCAGCGAGCCCGGCGCGATCGCGGCCGATGACCGCACGGGGATGTCCTCACCGCCGAGCGGACCCTCGAGCACGAGCTCGTAGGCACGACGGCCGCCCCGGACGCCCGTGAGCGAGTCGACCATCTGGGTGAGTGCCTGCGCCTGCGTCTCCGGCTCCGACTCGAGCGCCGCGTCGAGCTGGGCCTGGGCCACCTCGAAGCCGGACCGCGCCTCGGCGACGGCGACCTTGCGACGCGAGTCGGCCAGGCCGTCCGCGACGTCGCTGAGCAACGCCCAGCCGGTCGCGCCGATCACCAGGGTGCTGAGCAGGATCGTGCTGGCGACGACGCGCGTCTGGATCGAGCGGCGCCACAGTCCCATGACGTTGCGCATCAGGTGCCGGCGTTCATGGTGCTGTGCTCATCACTGGGCTCATCACGGGGGTGGCGCGATCGCCTGGTAGCCGACACCGCGCACGGTACGGATGACCTGCGGGTCGTCGGCGTCATCCTCGATCTTCGACCGCAGCCGGGTCATGTGGACGTTGACGAGCTTGGTGTCGCCGGGGTGGTGGTAGCCCCACACCTTCTGGAGCAGCGTCTCGCGGGTGAAGACCTGCTCGGGGCTGCCGAGCAGGCAGGCCAGCAGGTCGAACTCCAGCGGCGTGAGGTCGAGCGGCTCGCCCTTGCGCGTGACGGTGTGGCCGGTGGGGTCGAGCACGATGTCGCCGAACTCGAGCGGCTCGGCGAGCTGGTCGGTGCGCCGCAGCCGGGCCCGGATGCGCGCCACCAGCTCGGTGTTCTTGAACGGCTTGGTGATGTAGTCGTCGGCGCCGGCCTCGAGCCCGCGGACGACGTCCGGGGTGTCGGACTTGGCCGTGAGCATGATGATCGGCACCGCCGACGTGGCCCGGATGCGCCGGCACACGCTCATGCCGTCCAGACCGGGCAGCATCAGGTCGAGCAGCACGACGTCGGGCTTGAACGACTCGAACTCCTGCATCACCTGCTCGCCGGACCGGACGATCGATGTCGTCAGGCCCTCGCTCTCCAGGACGATCGAGAGCATCTCCGCGAGGGAGGCGTCGTCGTCGACGACGAGGACGCGGTCACGCTTGCTCCGGCGGTAACTCATTCGGCCCCTACCGCTGACTCAGTAGCGGTACTGCTCCGACTTGTACGGGCCGGCGATGTCGATGCCGAGGTACTCGGCCTGCTCCTTGGTGAGCTCGGTGAGCTCGACACCGAGGGCGTCGAGGTGCAGGCGGGCGACCTCCTCGTCGAGGTGCTTCGGCAGCACGTGGACGCCCAGCGGGTACTCCTCGAGCTTGGAGAAGATCTCGATCTGGGCCAGCACCTGGTTGGTGAAGGAGTTCGACATGACGAACGACGGGTGACCGGTGGCGTTGCCGAGGTTGAGCAGGCGACCCTCCGACAGGACGATGACCTTGTGGCCGTTCTCGAACTGCCACACGTCGACCTGGGGCTTGATCGTCTGGCGGGTGACACCGGGAAGCTTCTCGAGACCGGCCATGTCGATCTCGTTGTCGAAGTGGCCGATGTTGCCGACGATCGCCTGGTGCTTCATCTTCTGGAAGTGCTCGACCGTGACGACGTTGAAGTTGCCGGTGGCCGTGATGATGATGTCGGCCTCCGGCAGGACGGTCTCGAGCGTCTTGACCTCGTAGCCGTCCATCGCGGCCTGCAGTGCGCAGATCGGGTCGATCTCGGTGATGATCACGCGGGCGCCCTGGCCGCGCAGCGACTCCGCGCAGCCCTTGCCGACGTCGCCGTAGCCGCAGACGACGGCGACCTTGCCGCCGATGAGGACGTCGGTCGCGCGGTTGATGCCGTCGATCAGCGAGTGGCGGGTGCCGTACTTGTTGTCGAACTTGCTCTTGGTGACCGAGTCGTTGACGTTGATCGCGGGGAACAGCAGCGTGCCGTCGCGGAAGCGGTCGTAGAGACGGAGGACACCCGTGGTGGTCTCCTCGGTGACGCCCTTGACCTGCGCGGCGATGGTGGTCCAGCGCTGCGGGTCGGCCTCGAGCGCACGGCCCAGGACGCGCAGCACTTCCTTGTACTCGTGGTTGTCGGTGGAGTCGGGCGACGGCACGGCGCCGGCCTTCTCGAACTCGACACCCTGGTGCAGCAGGAGGGTGGCGTCGCCACCGTCGTCGAGGATCATGTTGGGGGCCTCGCCGTTGGGCCAGACGAGGATCTGCTCGGCGAGGTCCCAGTACTCAGCCAGCGTCTCGCCCTTCCAGGCGAACACCGGGATGCCCTTCGGGTCGTCGGGCGTGCCGTCCTTGCCCACGACGACCGCGGCGGCGGCGTGGTCCTGGGTGGAGAAGATGTTGCAGCTGGCCCAGCGCACGTCGGCGCCCAGCTCGACGAGGGTCTCGATGAGGACCGCCGTCTGGATGGTCATGTGCAGCGAGCCGGCGATGCGTGCGCCGGCGAGCGGCTTCGTCGTGCCGTAGCGCTCACGCATCGCCATGAGCCCTGGCATCTCATGCTCGGCGAGGGTGATCTCGGCGCGGCCGAACTCGGCGAGGGACAGGTCGGCAACGTTGAAATCCATGAGCGCCATCGTACCGGGGGGCCATGGGCGACACGGGTGCGCCCGGTGCCTCCCGGACTCGCGCTCCCACGGCCGCGGCGTTACGGTGTCCGGTGATGCCGTGACGGTGGTCACAGCACCGGTTGTCTGCCGGGAACCAAGGGGGAACGACATGTCCGAAAGCACGTCTGCCCGACCATCCGCCCCACCGGGGCCAGGTCGTCTCATCGCCGCCGGCGTGGCGCTGACCATCGCGATCGTCGTGCCGCTGCTGGTGTGGACCTTCGCGAAGACCACACCCGAGCTCGGCGGTATCCCGTTCTTCTTCTGGTACCAGTTCCTGCTCGTGATCCTGTCGGTCGTGCTCACCTCGATCGCGTACCGCCTGGTCTCGTCGCACGACCGTGATCGTCGCGCCGCGATGGGCCTCGGACGAGGTGGTCAGTCATGAGCGATGTCGACGGCGTGGCCTTCTCGGTCTTCATCTTCTTCTTCCTGCTCGTCACCGTCATGGGCTTCCTGGCCGCGCGCTGGCGCCGGGCACCTGACCTCGCCTCGCTCGACGAGTGGGGCCTCGGCGGACGCAGCTTCGGCACGTTCATCGCCTGGTTCCTCATCGGCGGCGACATCTATACCGCCTACACGTTCATCGCGGTGCCGGCGCTGCTCTATGCCGGCAACGCGACGGGCTTCTTCGCGGTGCCGTACACGATCATCCTGTACCCGATCATCTTCGTGTTCCTGCCGCGGCTGTGGTCGGTCTCGCACCGACGTCGCTACGTGACGCCGGCCGACTTCGTCCAGGGCCGGTTCGACTCCAAGGCGCTCAGCCTGGCGGTCGCGTTCACCGGCATCCTCGCGACGATGCCGTACATCGCGCTGCAGCTCGTCGGCATCCAGGCCGTGCTCGACGTCCTGGGCCTCGGCGGTCGCGCCGACGCCGGCTGGGTCGAGAAGGACATCCCGCTGTTCATCGCGTTCGCCCTGCTCGCGGCCTACACGTACTCCTCGGGGCTCCGCGCCCCGGCGCTCATCGCGTTCGTCAAGGACACGCTCATCTACCTCGTCATCATCGTGGCGGTCGTCTACCTGCCCACGAAGCTCGGCGGCTGGGACGGCATCTTCGACAAGGCGGGCTCGGCGTTCGACGCCTTCAACAAGGACAACGCCGACGCCATTGCCGCCGGAGATGCGAAGCCGAAGGGCCTGGTGCCGGGCATGGGCGCGGCACAGTGGGCCTACGCCTCGCTGTCGCTGGGCTCGGCGCTCGCGCTGTTCATGTACCCGCACTCGGTCACGGCCGTGCTGTCGACGAAGAGCCGAGACATCATCCGGCGCAACGCGGCCTTGCTCCCGGCGTACTCGTTCCTGCTCGGCCTGTTGGCCTTGCTGGGACTCGCCGCGATCGCTGCCGGCGTCAAGGTCGACAACGCGCAGCTCGCGATCCCGCAGCTGTTCGAGCAGGAGTTCAGCCCGTGGTTCGCGGGCGTCGCGTTCGCGGCCATCGCGATCGGCGCCCTGGTGCCGGCGGCCATCATGTCGATCGCCGCGGCGAACCTCTGGACGCGCAACATCTACAAGGCGTTCATCAAGCCCGACGCCACCGACGCCCAGGAGGCGCAGCAGAGCAAGCTCGCCAGCCTGGTCGTGAAGTTCGGTGCGCTGATCTTCGTGCTTGCGCTGCCGAATGACTTCGCGATCAACCTGCAGCTGCTCGGCGGCATCTGGATCGTGCAGACCCTCCCGGCGATCGTCATCGGGCTGTACACGCGCTGGTTCCATCGCCATGCGCTGCTGATCGGATGGGCCGTCGGCATGATCTGGGGCACCGTCGCGGCGTACAACACGCCGGTGGTGGGCGATCCAGGCTCGCACTTCGGCGGGTCGGTCGCGCCACTGGAGGTTTTCGGCATCCACCTCAGCGACAACCTCATCTACTTCGGCCTCACCGCCCTGGTGCTCAACCTGCTGGTCTCAGCCATCCTGACGGTCGTCTTCAATGCCGCGGGGGTGTCCGCGGGTGTCGACGACACGCGTCCGGGCGACTACCACTCCGATGCCGGAGACCCGGACGTCGCGGAGGACCTCGACCCCATCGCGACGCCGCCCACGACCTGACGAGGCACAACCCCGAGTCGCTGGTGGCTGGTTACTCGTGGCTGGCTTCTAGTGACTGGGGGCCTCGGGGATGGGCGGACGTTCGTCGGGCACGTAGTCGTCGCGGTCGATGTCGGGCTCGAGGAACACCTGGGTGGCCATCGGCTCGGCCTCACGCAGCGCACGCTCGGCCGCGTCGATGGTCGCCGCGACGTCGGCGGCGCTGACCCCGGGCGCGACCCCGATCTTGGCGGCGACGAGCAGCTCCTCGGGCGCGACGTGCAGGGTCTTGAGGTGGATGACCTGCTCGATGCCGGGCACGGCCGACATCGCGTCCCTGATGCGGGCGACCGCCTGCGGTGTCGCGGCCTCGCCGACGAGCAGGCTCTTCACCTCGATGCCGAGGACCACCGCGACCGTCACGAGCAGCGCACCGATGACCGCCGATCCGACGACGTCGAAGTAGAGGTTGTGCGTGATCAGGGCCAGGGCGACGCCGGCGAAGGCGACGACGAGTCCGAGCAGTGCCGCGAAGTCCTCGAGCAGGATGACCGGCAGCTCGGGCGCCTTGGCCCGGCGGATGAATCCCCACCAGCTGTGGGTGCCACGCACCTTGTTCGTCTCGATGATCGCGGTGCGGAACGACAGCGACTCCATGATGATCGCCAGGCCGAGCACGACGAGTGGCAGGTACTTCCAGCGGCTGGTGAGCAGGCCACCGGCCTCATGACCCTCGGCCAGCTCGACGAGCTTGTGGTACGCCTCGTACAGCGCGAACAGGCCACCGACGCTGAACAGCACGATCGACACGATGAACGCGTAGACGTAGCGCTCACGCCCGTAACCGAACGGGTGCTCCTCGGTGGCCTCGCGCTGGGCCCGCTTGCCGCCCACCAGCAGCAGGGCCTGGTTGCCGGCATCGGCCACCGAGTGGATGGCCTCGGCGAGCATCGACGCCGACTGGGTCAGCGCCCATGCTGCGAACTTCGTGATCGCGATGCCGGTGTTGGCCGCCAGCGCAGCGACGACGGCCTTGGTGCCTCCGCTTGCCGCCATGGTCAGTGCGTCGCTGTGTTGTCGTCGGCCGCCCGCGGCCCGGCATCCCCGCCGTCGGAAAGGTCGCGGGCCTCGTCGACCAGCATCACCGGGATGTCGCCGCGCACGGGGTACGCGAGCTGACAGGCGTTGCACACCAGCTCCTCGGCGTCGTTGTCGACGAACAGCGTGGCCCGGCACTGCGGGCACACCAGGATGTCGAGCAGAGCGGGGTCGAGGTTCATGCCGACACTCTAACCGTGCCGATTGAGGGGGATCAGGAACGGATGACCGCGAGCACGTCGTCGCGCACGCGGGCCATCGTGGCGTCGTCGGCGCCCTCGACGTTGAGCCGCAGGAGCGGCTCGGTGTTGGACGATCGCACGTTGAACCACCAGTCGTCGGCCGTGACGGTGAGACCGTCGAGATGGTCGAGGTCGTGCTGGTCGTACTCGCTCTCCAGCCGTTCCAGCACCGCGGCAGCGTCGTCGACACGGCTGTTGATCTCGCCCGACGACGAGTAACGCAGGAACTCGGCCATCAGGTCACTGACGGTGCGAATTTTGCCGTCATCCGCGGCGGGTCGATCGGTCTCGGCCAGGGCCGCGAGCACGTGGAGGGCCGCGAGCATGCCGGAGTCGGCAAGGTAGAACTCACGGAAGTAGAAGTGGCCGGAGTGCTCGCCGCCGAAGACCGCGCCGGTGCGCGCCATCTCGGCCTTGATGAGTGAGTGGCCGACCGCGGTGCGCACCGCGGTGCCGCCGTGCTCGGCGACGATCTCGGGCACCGCCTTTGACGTGATGACGTTGTGCAGGATCGTGGCCCCCGGCTCGATCGCGAGGTGCCGGGTGGCGATCAGGCCCGTGATGGCCGACGGCGACACGACCTCGCCGGTCTCGTCGATGACGAAGCAGCGGTCGGCGTCGCCGTCGAACGCGAGCCCGATGTCGGCGTCGTTCTCGCGCACCGCGTGCTGCAGGTCGACGAGCGTGGAGTGGTCGAGCGGGTTGGCCTCGTGGTTGGGGAACGTGCCGTCGAGCTCGAGGTAGAGCGGCACCAGGTCGACGTCGAGGCCCGACGCACGCAGGGCGTCGAAGACGGCCGGGACGGTGTGCCCGGCCATGCCGTTGCCGGCGTCGACGGCGACGGTCAGCCGACGACCGCTGACGGGCGCGAGGTCGAGCAGGGTCGCGACGTAGGTGTCGAGGAACTCGAGCTCCTCCAGCTCGCCAGGACGCTCGGACTCGGCAGGCTCGGCATCGAGCAGGGGCCCCGCAGCCTCGGCCATCGCCGACAGCCCGGTGTCGAGACCGATCGGACGGGCGCCGGCCCGGCACATCTTGAGGCCGTTGTCGCCGGCCGGGTTGTGGCTCGCCGTGACCATGACGCCCGGAACGTTCAGCACTCCCGACGCGCAGTAGAGCATGTCGGTCGACGCCAGACCGATGTCGACGACCCCGGCGCCCCGTGAGCGAATGCCGTCGGCGATCGCGCCGGCGATCTCAGGTGATGATGCCCGCATGTCGCGGCCGACGACCGCCTTGCCGCGGCCGTCGCTGATCTCGGTCTCGCCGGCGAACGCGGCTCCGAGCGCACGAGCCAGCCCGGCATCCAGCTGTTCGGGCGAGCGGCCGCGGACGTCGTACGCCTTGACCACTGCCTCGAGGCGAGGATCCATCAGGTGGTGCCGGGGTCTGGACTGTCGACCGGTGGCACGAGCCGCAGCGCGGGCGGGCCGTCGACCTCGGCGGCCGGCACGGGCCGACCGGCCTCGCGGACGGCGTCGGCGAGGGCCAGGAGGTCGTCGTGCGTCGGCTCGATCGTGGCGGGGTCGGGAGCCAGGCGCAGGACGCTCCATCCGCGAGGGGCGGACATGCGCTGCGAGTGGTCGGCACACAGGTCGTACGTGTGGGGCTCGGCGAGCGTCGCCAAGGGCCCGAGCACGGCGGTCTGGTCGGCGTAGACGTAGGTCAACGTCGCCACGGCCGGCTGGGAGCACGCGGACCGCGTGCACCGTCGGGATGCGCTCACGTCGTGAGGGTAACCGGAGGTCAGGACGCGCGGCGTGAGGCTCACCGAGGCGGGCGGCCGTAGGCTGATCCGCATGGAGCCAGGCGCCGACATGCACGGTCCGGGCGCCAGCCTGAGCGGCATGGCCCACCTCGGTGGTGTGGTCAGCGGCCCGCGTCCCGGCAGGATGCGGGACCGCCGCGGACGTGGTGCTCGCGGACCGATGGCCCTGCCCGGACCGCTGTCACCGGGCAGCGTTCCCTCGCACCGCACACCCCGCGAGCAGTTCGACGTCCTCGTCGAGGACGTCCTGGCGGCCCTGGAGAAGCACTTTCTGGCCGAGCCCGACCCGATCGACGTCGTCGTCGAGGAGGCACCGCTGCTTCCGCCGGAGTGGTCCGACGACGTGCCGACCAGCACAGCGGTGCGCATGGACGGCGGGGCCCGCATCGTGCTCTACCGGCTGCCGATCAGCCAGCGCTGCGCCGACGCCCCCGGCGGGGGTGCCGGGCCGTGGGCGGCAAAAAACAGCAGAGTGCTCGAGGACGCCGTCTGGCAGGTCCTGCTCGACCGTCTCGCCGAGGTGTGGCAGGTGTCCCCGGATGACATCGACCCGCGCTAGTGCCGAACAACACCGACCGGCTCAGCCGACAGGTCGCACCTGGGGACCCAGCACGGTGACGGGCGCCTCGGTGAGCCCGAGCGACGCGATTCCACTCCCGCTCCGGTAGGTGGCCGCTCCGACAACGGCTCCCTTGGCGCGCACCACCACGTAGGCCACGCCCTTCGCGTCGAGCACCTTCCTGGATGCCAGGTCGACGCTCTTCGTGGTGCCGGCCGCGACCGTGACGTCGGCCGTGGCCTGGCTGCGCATCTCCGCGTCGAATGCCTCGAGGCTCACCTGGCCTCGTCGAGCCGGCGCGGTGAGGACGAGCTCGGGGGCCTTGGTGCCGGTGCCGAGGTCGACGGGCACGACGGCGGCACCGTCCAGGGCCGGCATCGCTTCCATGAAGGCCCGGTCCTTGGTGTCCGGAGACACCCGCAGCGACGCGGCGACCGGCTGGTCGGAATGCAGGGACAACGCCGCGTTCTCGGTGCCCGCCGACTTGGGCAGCGTGACCTCCACGAACCGGCCGGCGGCGACCTTGACCGACTCCAGCCCCTTCGGGGCGAACGTCCCCTTCGCGCCGACCACCTCGACCTTGACGCGAGCCGTGGACGTGCTGGGATTCAGGAGCGACAGGATGCGGGTGCTCGGTCCGGCCGGTGCGCCCGCCACGACCATCTCGCGTTTCGGCGCGGCGGTCGGCTCGAGCGCCTCGGTTCCCTTGAAGATGGCCGTCGACGTGTCCATGGCGACCGCGGCGAGCGACCCGCGGCGGCGCTCGACGTGCACGGCCAGCTCGGGCTCACCGGCGGCGAGATCACTCAGGTCGACGCGTCGCACGGTGAACGGCTCGACGACGATGCCATCGGCGTCGACCGCGTCGATCGTGCCCTGGGGACCCCAGAACGAGACGTCGGCGACGGCCGGCGACGACGACAGGTTGGTGAGCACCAGGGTCGTCAGATGCTTCGCGCCGGAGCCGACCCCGAGATACCAGCTGTCGTCGACGGTCGGCGGGCACGAGCCCACGACCAGGCCCCCGCCCCGCGCCTTGGTGGCGGTCTCGCCGAAGAAGCCGACGGCGCCGGATCCCCGGCCGCTCTGGTCGATCGCGACGCCGTCGCCATCGACCGTGTCGCGACGCCAGCGGGTCGCGTCGGCGAGTGCGTCGACCGGTGCACGGCCCGGCAGGCTCTCGGCGGTCGCGGACGTGCCCGCGACCACCTGTCCCGCCGCCACCGACACCCCACTGCCACCGGGGCAGCCGTAGGCCGATCGGGCGACGGTCACCGGTCCGGGCGGACGGTCGTCCTCCGAGACGTCGGGGAGGACGAACGCGACAGCGAGCAGCACCCCGGCGAGCACGGGAGGCGCGGCGGCGCGCATCCGCTGGCCGAAGGTCGTCCGGACGCGCCGCCTGGCCCGGCTTCCCGGCACGCTGCTCATGCGGTGACCTGCTGCTCGGCTTCTTCGTCGTCACCCAAGGTCTCGGGCACCTGACGACGTCGCACCGGCGCGGTGAGGATGATGGCGGCGACCCAGACGAACATCTGGAGCGCCGAGACGGCCAGCCGCCACAGCGGTGCCGCGGCGTTGCTGCGAACCGGTTCGGCCGTGAGGGTCCAGACCCGGGAGTCGGGTCGGTCGCTGCCCGCGGGCTCCAGCATCGGCGCGGAGTCGATCCGGCGAGCCACCTCGGGGTCGGCCCGCGGCGCATAGATGGCGTCGATGCCGACGCGTTCGAGTGCGCGGATGTCGCTGGTCGACGCCCGGGCGAGCAGTCGGCTCACGGCCGTCTGCGTCTTCGCCGATCGTCCAGGGTCGGGCGTCAGCGCCTCCTGCCCCAGGAACGGACCCTCGTCGGCGACGACACGGACGTCGACGCCTCGGGCGACGGATCCGGAGATGATCACGGTGTCCCCGGGACGCTCGGCCAGGAAGGCCGGCACGTCGTCTGGGCGGCCCTTCACGAGCGGATCGTCATCACCGCGCAGCAGCCACCAGGCGCCGGTACCGACGGGAAGCAGCAGACCCACGACGGCGAGCACCGCGACGAGCTGCCTGGGCAGACCGGCGGCTTCGGGCGCAGCGAACATGACCGCCGTGAGCAGCCCGCCGACCCACACGACGACCGGCACCCCGACCCACGGCGTGATCTCGGCCGGTCCGGCCGCGGTCGTGTACGTGACCGCGGTACCCAGCACGGCAAAGCCCAGGCCGATCAGGGCGACAACCCAGCAGACCAGCACGTACACGCGGGAGTGGCGCGGGATGAGGGCCAGGACGGCGAGCACGAGCAGGCCGCCACCGAGCCACACCGGTGCCTCTCCGGGCCCACCGGCGCGGCCGAGCGCCAGGTCGAGCACCGAGGCGTGGCCGGGCACGGGGAAGCCGGCTTCCCACCACATGCGGAACGGGTGTCCGGCTCGCTCCACGAGCCAGGGCCCGAGCAGCACGAGCGGCACGATCGCCGCGATGATCCCGTCGCGAAGCACCCAGCGACCCTCGAGCACCAGGAGCAGCAGGAGGCCGACGAAGCACAAGGGAAGCACCACAGGCGCGAAGGCCGCGCCGATGGCGACCCAGATGCCGAGCCGGAGGCCGAGCTGACGACCGGGTGCATCGACAAGCTGGCCCGCGGTGTTGGCGATGATCGGCAGCACCGTCAGCGCCACGACCGTGCCGATGCGGCCCTGGGCGACGGCGCCCGTGGCGACCACGGCGAGGGCGTAGGAGACCGCCCACACGATGCGCAGGAGGCGACGCGACGTCAGGCGACGTCCGAGGCGGTGTGCGGCGAGCCCGGCCAGCGGCACCGCGAACAGCATCAGCACCGTGATGACGAGACCCGGCCGGAACCAGACCGGCGTCGCGAGCGCGCCGAGGAGCATCGAGAAGACCGGCGCGATCGACGTGCTGCCGAGGCCGATGTCGTGGCTTCGCTCCCACATGAGCATCCACCAGTCGCCCGCTGTTCCCGGTGCGGGCGGCAGCGCTCCGCCGTGCAGGGCTCCGCCGGAGATGCCGCCGAACAGCCCGCGGCCGGCGACGAACGACAGGGCGATCAGCACCAGCACCGTGGCGAGCCAGGGTCGGCGCTCGAGCAGGCTCGGGCCGTCGTCGAGGGCGTCGGTGTCGTCGGGACCCCCGTCGCCCAGCGTGGAGCGGCGACCGACCGTCTCGATGGCTTCCGGTCTCACCACCGCGACGATCGTGTCGCGGATGGCGTCGAACCCGTGCCGATAAGGCAGCCAGAACGGCGGGAACAGCTCACGGATGTCCCGGTCGGAACGACGCGAGGTGGCGGAGCGGGCCCGCCGCGCGGCCCGCATCTCGAGCGGGTGCAGGTACACGGCCCGCAGGGCGAGCAGCTCGTCGCTGGCCGACTCGGGGTCCTTGCCGATGAGGAAGCCGAGCACGCGCATGAGCGAGCCGACGAACAGCCGGACGTGCTGCCACCAGATGTGCGGCGCGGACGTGTTGGCGAGCAATGTGTAGAGGGCTGCGCGGCGCGGCTCCCAGTGCGGGACGTCGCCGGCCGTGCGCCGGCGGGTGCCGCGACGACTCGCCTCGACGTGGAACATGACTCCGCCGGGTGCCGTGCGGGTGCGATAGCCGGCGCGCGCCAGTCGCCAGCCGAAGTCGATGTCGTCGAAGTACATCGGCAGCGCGGGGTCGAAGCCGTCGAGCTCGTCCCAGACGTCGCGGCGCACCAGCATGCCCGCGCTGTCGACGGCGAGCACGTCGCGCGGCCGGTCGTGCTGACCGGCGTCGGGCTCACCGGTCTCGAGGCCGGTCTCGCGCGAGCCGGTGTTGGTGATCGTGAGCCCCACCTCGAGCAGGCGGCGCAACGACGGCCACTCCCTGATCTTGGGTCCGACGGCGGCGATGTCATCGGCCGACGTCGCGACGTCGAGCAGGCCGGCGAGGGTGCCGGGCAGCACCGCGGCGTCGTCGTGGAGGAGCCAGACCCAGTCGGTGGGAGGCAAGGCCTCGACACCGAGGCGGACGGCCTCGCCGAAGCCCGTGCCGGACGGTGCGTACGTGATGCGCTCGGCGCCGAAGGAGTCACGGAGGAGGTCGGCGCACCCGTCGGTGGAGCTGACGTCGACGACGCGCCAGGCCGCCGGGGCGTGGAACATCTCGGCGAACGAGGCGAGGACCTTGGGGAGCCAGGCGGCACCGTTGTGGGCGACCAGAACGGCCCCCACGGTCGGCGGATCGTCGAGCCAATGGCGCGTCGATCCGGTTTCTTCCATAGGGACGGAGCCTAGGCCATGCCCCCAATCACCTGCAGGCTCGCGGGACCGTGCTGTGCCCTGGCGCCGGCCCCGGATTTCCGGACGGCCGGGCGATCAGCGATGGGTCAGGCGCGCTTCTTCAGCTTGCGGCGCTCACGTTCGGACAGGCCGCCCCAGATGCCGAACCGCTCATCGTGGGCGAGGGCGTACTCGAGGCACTCACCACGCACGTCGCAGGTCAAGCAGACTCGCTTGGCCTCACGCGTGGATCCTCCCTTTTCGGGGAAGAACGCCTCGGGGTCAGTTTGTGCGCACAGTGCGCGCTCCTGCCACATGAGCTCCTCGTCGTGATCGAGCTCCAGACCCTCATCGAATGACATACGTGAAATTACACTCCTGTTCCTTCTCACAAGTCAAGCGGAATCCCGACATTGGCCAAATCCTCGGCGTGTCGCCCGCTCATACCCCCTGTTCAGCGACCTGACACGATGACCACATGCGGATCGTCCTTCTGACCGACGGCGACGGCGCAGGCCTCGCTTTCGGCCTCGCGGCGCTCCTGACGCAGGATGACACGCTCGACGTGGTCGTCCCCGTGACGCGCGACGCGTGGGCCCACGGGCTCAAGTGCTGCCCGGATGTCGACGCCTTCCTGGCCCTCCCCCGCACCGACACCTCCACGACGTTCGCCGTGGCCGACGAGCTGGCCGCGGTCGGCTTCTCGCCCGGGTGGATGCGGCCGAGCGACGCGGACATCGCCCGGCAGATCGTCCGGACCGAGCTGCTCCAGGCCGGCTACTCCCTCGGTGACGCCACGGCAGCGATGGCCACGAGGGCATCGCTCCCCTTCGGCCTGCTGCCTGTCAGCGACGACCGCGCGGAGCTCCACGTGGTGGTCGAGGATCCGGGCGGGCGCCGAGCCGTGCACGTCGAGGAGTTCCTCGCCGATCCCCTGAGCCATCGGCCGGTCGACGCCACGATCGTCACGCAGTCCTGGGCCGTTTCGTCGGCCGTCCGCGACGCCGTCACGGCCGCCGACGCCATCGTCCTCGGCCCGTCCTCCCCCGTTCTCGCCATCGACCCGCTGCTCGCCACACCGCGGCTGCGCGATCTCATCGCCGCGCCGGTCATCGAGGTCGAGCGCGACGCGACCGAACCCGCCGGGCTCGACGTCCTCCCCGCCGCGGTGCCTCCCCACCAGGTCCCGGCGACCCGCGTCCACCACGACGCGGCGACTGCCCTCGCTGCGGTGCGCGACGCCGTCGTGGTGGGCCGATGACGCTCGACCGGCTGCTCGCGGGGCTTCCCGACCCGGCCCGCCCCTTCCTCACCTACTACGACGACGCCACCGGTGAGCGGGTCGAGCTCAGCGGTGTCACCACCGCCAACTGGGTCGCCAAGACGTCCAACTTCCTCGTCGACGACCTCGAGGCCGAGCCCGGCACCAGGATCCGGCTGGGCCTGCCGTCGCACTGGCTGCGCTTCGTGTGGGTGCTCTCCTGCTGGTCGGTCGGCGCTGCCGTCGTCGACGACGAGGCGGACATCGGCCTGAGCGGCCCCGACCTCGTGGCCGACGAACCGCTGCGCGTGGCTGCGTCCCTGCGCCCGCTCGGCGGTCGCTTCGCCGAGCCCCCCACGGGGTTCCTCGACATCGGCGCGGAGGTTCCCGCCCACGGCGACCACTTCGTCGCGCTCGATCCGCCAGGCCCCGACACGCTCGCCGTCGACGTCGACGGTCGCCGCATGACGCAGTCCGAGCTGACCGCCGCGATCGAGCCGTCGGCCGAGCGCCTTCTCGCGGAGTCCGGACCGCTCTCTCGGGACGTCGACCTGCTCGTGGCGGCGGGTCTCGGCGGAGGTTCGCTCGTCGTCGTGGCGAACGGCTCCGCCGACGTTCGCACCCGTCTTGCAGAGCAGGAGCGCGCCCGGATCGTGTGAGTCGATCCACTACACTCGTCCGGTCAGTCCCGGCCACCCGCACGAGAGGGCCCACCCCGCCATGAGTCTCGCCGAGTACGCGGCGCGCGAAGGCCTGCACAAGGTCGGCGGACGCCCTCCTCTCGGTGCCTACCTCCGCGACGTGTGGCATCGGCGCGCCTTCGTCTACTCGCTCGCGCGGTTCCGCATCGAGGCGGAGAACGGCCGCAACCGGCTGGGCATGGGCTGGGTCGTGCTCAAGCCGCTGCTCAACGCCGCCGTCTACGGCACCATCTTCGGCATCCTCCTGGGATCGAGGAGCCGTCCCGACCAGTTCATCCTGTTCCTCGTGATCGGCGTGTTCTTCTTCGAGTTCTTCTCGAGCTGCTTCACCTCGGGCGCGCAGTCGATCACGAAGAACGCGTCCCTCGTGCAGAGCCTGAGCTTCCCCCGGATGTCCCTGCCGCTCGCCCTGGTGGTCCAGCGGCTGCTGCAGTTCGTCCCGATGGTCGTGATCATGATCGCGATGGTGATCGTCTTCGGCACGATGCCGCACTGGGAGTGGGTCCTGCTGATCCCGCTGATCGCATTGTTCACGGTGTTCAACGCCGGGCTGACGCTCATCACGGCCCGGCTCACGGTGCACTTCCGCGACCTGACGCAGCTGCTGCCCTTCATCTCGCGCTTCTTCTTCTACACGTCGGGCACGTTCTTCAGCGTCGAGAAGCGCTTCAACGGCAACGAGACGATCCTGAAGATCGCCGACGCGCAGCCCATCCACGAGTTCATGGAGCTCGCCCGCAGCGTCATGCTGACCGGCCCCGACTACGTCATCAAGCCCGAGTACTGGTTGTACGCCACCGCGTGGTCGATCCTGACCCTGATCGTCGGCACCGTGTACTTCTGGGCGGCCGAGGAGCGCTATGGCCGCACCGACTGACGACCGCAAGCCGGCAGTCGTCGTCGACGACGTCCATGTCGAGTACAAGGTGCTCGCGACCGGCAAGCGTGCCTCCGCCGACGACTCGGCCCGCAAGCTGCTGCAGCGCAGCCGCTCCACCCGCACCGTGCACGCCCTCAAGGGCGTCTCGTTCACTGCCTACGAGAGCGACAGCGTCGGCATCATCGGCTCGAACGGGTCCGGCAAGTCGACCCTGATGCGGGCCATCGTCGGGCTCACCCCCACGTCGAAGGGCGCGATCTACGCCTCGTCGCGTCCGAGCATGCTGGGCGTGGGCGCCGCGCTCATCCGCGATCTGTCCGGCGAGCGCAACGTCGTCCTCGGCGGCCTCGCCCTCGGGCTCACGCTCGACGAGATCGAGTCCCGGTTCGACGAGATCGTCGACTTCGCGGGCATCCGCGACTTCATCGAGCTGCCGATGCGCACCTACTCGTCGGGCATGACGGCGCGGCTGAAGTTCGCCATCGCGACCGCCCGCGAGCACGACATCCTCATCGTCGACGAAGCACTGGCAGTCGGCGACAAGACGTTCCGCAGCCGCAGCGAGGCACGCATCCGCGCCATCCGCGACAACGCCGGCACCGTGTTCCTGGTGAGCCACTCGATGCAGTCGATCCGCGACACGTGCAACCGCGTCATCTGGATCAACAAGGGCGAGCTGATGATGGACGGCGAGCCCGATGAGGTCATCGCGGCCTACGAGGACTCGATGGAGTAGGTCAGCAGGCCTTGGCGAGGTCGTCGGTGGTGTTGGCGGACTTCGGCTTGTCGGGTGCCCCTGGACTGGTCGACGCGTCTTCCTTCTCCGAGTCGGCGATCTTCTCGGCGATCATCGCGTGGATCGCGTCGAAGTCGGGAGACTGCACGTTCACCTCGGGTGGCACGAGCGAGACGCTCGCGATCCGCTCACCACGTGACTTGAGCACGAGATCGGCGAACTGGCCCAGCTCCTTGGCCGGCATGTTCGTGCGGAGCAGCCGCTTGCTCGACGTGGCGATCTCCTGGGCGTTGAGCACGACCTTCTGGGGGCTGAGCTGGTCGGCCATGTACTTCATGAGGCACTTCTGCCGACCCATGCGCACGTAGTCGTCGGCGCCGTAGCGGCTCCGGGCGTACCAGAGAGCGTCCTCGCCGTTCAGCACCCGCTTGCCCGGCTCGATGTACTGCTGCTTGTAGACCGTCGTGCTGCCGAACTTGGCGATGCGGGTCTTGACGTCGACCTCGACACCGCCCACCGCGTCGATGAGTGACCGGAAGCCCTTGAGGTTGACCATCACGAAGTAGTTGATCGTGAGGTTCGTGGCGCCCTCGATGGCATCGATCGTCGCGTCGAGGCCGGGATCGTCACTGTCCGGGTACAGGTCCTTGCGGTGCTCAGTCGTCGTGTGCACGGCGTTGAGCAGGCACTGGGGGCCGCAGTTGTAGCCGTTCGGGTAGAGCGTGCGCATCGGCGAGTCCTTGCGGAACGGCACGTTCTGCAGGTTGCGCGGCAACGACACGAGCACCGTGCGGCCGGTGTCGGCGTCGATGCTCGCCACGGTCATGGAGTCGGGGCGGACACCGATGCGGTCCCTGCCGGAGTCCGAGCCCAGCAACAGGACGTTGTAGCGCCCATGGAGCGGCTCGGACGTCTTGGTGGCCGTGAAGACGTCCTTGATCACCTGACGCGGCGCGTCGATCGCCTGGGACGCCACCACCGCCGACGCTCCCAGCCCCAGGACCAGCGCGGTGTTGACGACCATGATGAGAGCGCCCCGGGCGAAGTTGAGTCGGAACGGCCGCGCCATGCGCCAGGCGTCGATCAGCAGCGCGATCCACGCGATCGCCACCACGGCGACGCCGAAGCGGGCTCCCAGCAGGACGTTGGTGTCGGTGAACGCATCGAACACGCCGGAGCGGTCCGTGCGGTACCGCCAGAAGAGCACGGCACCCGCGACCAAGAGGCAGCCCCAGACGAAGAGCGCGAGCGCACCGACCCAGCGACGTCCGACCGTGTACTGGGCCGAGCCGGGAGCAACGATGGTCATCCCGCACAGGGCGAGGGCGCGACGGAATCGGACGCGCGGCGAGTCGAGGTCATCGTCCCGGTTGCCGCGGCCCAGCAGTGATGCTCGATGGCCCGTGTGGTGACCCAATGCTTCCTCACGATTCGGCGGAAACACCCATTATCACCGACAACTCCAGGCCTCACACACCTGGTGTGCCCTACGCGCGAGATGTCTCAGCAGAGGGCGTCGAGATCCTCTGTCTGGTTGGCCTTGCGCGGGTCCTTCTTCTCCTGCGCGGTGTCCGGGAGCTTGAGCCGCGCATCCAGCACCCCTGCCGATGCGGCGGCTCCACCCTCGGCCTTCGTGATCGCCTTGTCGACGAGCCGGCGGACCTTGTCGTAGTTGGGGTTGCCGGTGAAGATCACGGGTGGCACCAGCGAGACGGTCGACACCTTCTCCGTCTTCGCCTTGAGCGCGAGGTCCATGAACGTGCCCAGCTGCTTCGCCGGGATGTCGGTCGTGAGCAGGCTCTTGCTCGAGTCGGCGATCTTCTCCACGTTCATGAGCACGGTCTTGGGGCTCAGCTGGTGCAGCATCGCGTTCATGACGCACTTCTGCCGGCCCATGCGCGACCAGTCGTCGTTCTGGACGCGGCTGCGGGCGTACCAGAGCGTCTGCTTGCCGTTGAGCTTGTGCTCGCCGGCCGGGATCCACCCGCTGATCGGGGCTCCGATGCCGCCGATGGCCGTGCGTTCCTTGACGTTGACCGTCACGCCACCGACGGCGTCCACGAGCTTCGCGAACCCGCGCAGGTTGACCATCGCGTAGTAGTTGAGGTCGAGGCCGGTGATCTCCTCGACGGCCCCCATGGTCGCCTCGATGCCGGGCTTCGCTGTGCTCTTTTCCGCCCGAGACCCGGAACCCGAACCAGGGCCGAAGAGGGTGGCGTGGTCGTTGGCCCAGGTGTTGACGCCGTTGAGCTCGCAGCCGTCGCAGTCGAAGCCGCGCGGAAACTCCTTCGCCATGACCGAGCCCTTCGGGAACGGCACGTTCTCGAGGTTGCGCGGCAGGCCGACGAGCACCGTGCGACCGGTCCTCGCGTCGATGCTGGCGACGGTGAGCGAGTCCGGTCGAAGGCCGGTGCGGTCAGGACCGGAGTCGCCGCCGAGCAGCAGCACGTTGTAGCGGCCCGACTCGGGTCCGGTCACGGTGTCGGAGGCGAACACCGCGCCGATGAACCCGTTCTGCACGGCGACCAGATGGGCCGCGAACAGCATCGCGCCCGCGGTGGTGAGGCAGAGCAGGCCGTTGACGCCGGTCATCCAGAGGCGGTGCTTGCGGGCGAGCTGCAACGGCCGGCCGAGTCGCCAGGCGTCGAGCAGCAGGGCGACCCAGGCGATCGCGCCGGCCGTGAGGAGCCACCGGCCGACCGTCAGCACCTGCTCGTTCGTGAGTAGTGAGAACAGCCCACTGCGCGACGTGAGCACCAGGAACAGGACGAACCCGCCGATCAGGAGGCATCCGAGCCACACCCTGAGCGCGATCCGGCCGACGCGGCGGTTGCCCATCACGAGCTGGGCCGACCCGGGCATCACCAGGGTCATGAAGGTCAGCGTGAGGGCGCGTCGGAACTGCACGTGTTGCGACGCCTCGGTGGCGTGCTCGTATGACGTGCTGAACACGCCCACCCGTTCGTCAAGCATGTGGTCCTCACTGGGGAAGGAAATGAGGTCGACTCGATGGAACCACAGAAGTCTCGAGTAGAGGTTGAGGGCTCGCCGGGACACGCCGTGTTTCCTCAGCAGCGCCCGCACGTCGAGAACGGCCGGACGAACGTTGGTCCGGTACCCTCGCGGCATGCCAGACGAGCGCCCGGGAGGCGGATACGACTGGCTGTACGGCAGTGGATCCGAGTCGAGACCGACCACCGTGCAGCCGAGTCAGCCCCGCGGCGACGACCTTCCCCCGCCCAATCTCCCGCCACCCGGATCCCGTGGCGGAAGCTCCGGCCGCGGCGGGTCGCCACGGAAGAGCAACGGCCGCCGCACCGTTCGCATCGTGCTGATCCTCATCCTCGCCTGGCTCCTGTTCCTGGTCGGGGTTCCGCTGTGGGCGTGGTCGACGTTCACGACCGTCGACGCCGATCCCGGCGGCAACCGGCCGGAGGGCCAGCCCGGGGCCACGTACCTGCTGGTGGGCTCGGACAGCCGCAAGGGCCTGACGAAGCAGGAGCAGAAGGACCTCGCGACCGGCAAGGACTCCGGCGGCCGCGGCCGCACCGACACGATCCTGATCCTGCACACCGGCAGCGGGCCGTCGCTCCTGATGTCGATCCCGCGCGACTCCCTGGTGCCGATCGAGGGCTACGGCACCACCAAGATCAACGCGGCCTACGCCTTCGGCGGACCCGAGCTGCTCGTGCACACGATCGAGGAGAACACCGGGCTGGAGATCGACGACTACGTCGAGGTCGGCTTCGGTGGCCTCGTCAAGGTGGTCGACGCTCTCGACGGCGTCGAGATCTGCCCGAAGAAGAAGCTGAAGGACAAGGACGCCGGGCTGAACATCGACAAGGGCTGCCAGAACGCGGACGGCAAGACCGCGCTCGCGTACTCCCGCAGCCGCCATGCCCACGCGACGGGCGACATCCAGCGCGGACAAAGCCAGCGCGAGGTGCTCGGCGGCATCGCGGCCAAGGCCAAGTCGCCATGGACGTTCATCAACCCCATCCGCTACCTCGGCGTCAACACCGGTGCGGCCAGCTCGGTACAGGTGGGCGAGGGCATGGGACCCATCGCGATGGCCCGGTTCGCCCTCGCGCTGTCGTCGGCCATGGGCGGTGGCGGCCTCAACTGCACGATCCCGATCGCGGACTTCAGCGTCCGCTGGGATCGCCAACGCGCGTTGAAGATGCTCGGGCACATCAAGAACGACACCACAGCCGAGATCGGCTCGCTCTGCACGAAGGACGGCCTGCCCAAATAGCACTCGTTTGCCGTGTGGTCCGACCACAAGCGGACGCCTGAGGCTGGACAGAACTCCAACCGGATTCGTGGTTCAACCACTATCGGCACCTCCTCCCCGTCCCGGATGATCCGAAGCGGGACACACGCCACCGAGCGCCCATGGGGGGAACGTGCTGACGGTCAGTGGACTGACGACGAGCTACGGCAGCACGTCGGCGGTGCTCGACGGAGTCGACCTCACGGCATCCGACGGAGAGATCGTGGCCGTCCTCGGCAGCAACGGCGCCGGCAAGTCCACGCTGCTGCGAGCCATCTCCGGCACCCTGGGCATGCACCGCGGCACCCTGCGCTCGGGCGAGATCACGATCGACGGCGAGCGGTTGCACGGCCGCCAGCCAGCCGCCATCACGCGGGCCGGGGTCGTCCAGGCACCTGAGGGGCGCCAGATCTTCGGGCGCATGTCGGTCGTGGACAACCTGCGGGCGGGCGGTCTCGTCACTCCACGGGATCGCCGTGACGACGCCCTGGAGCGCGTGTTCGACCTGTTCCCGAGGCTGGCGGAGCGGCGCACCCAGCGCGCCGGCCTGCTGTCCGGGGGCGAGCAGCAGATGCTCTCGATCGGCCGGGCCCTGATGAGCGAGCCGCGACTCCTGCTCCTCGACGAGCCTTCGCTCGGCCTCGCCCCGCGCCTCATCGAGCAGATCGCCGACATCATCACCACGATCAACGACCAGGGCACGACCGTCGTCCTCGTCGAGCAGAACGCGGCCATGGCGCTCAGCGTGTCCGACCGGGCCGTGGTGCTCGAGGTCGGCCGCGTCGCGATGTCCGGACCGGCCCGCGAGCTGTCGGAGTCCGACGAGATCCGGCGCCTCTACCTCGGCGGGCACGCCGAGACCGAGGAGCAGGCCGAGGGCGACGCCGAGCAGGCCGCCGCCCAGCGCAGGTCGCTCACGAGGTGGTCACGCTGAACGACACCGGGCTCTCCACGCTGAAGGTCGAGAACGTCACGATGCGCTTCGGTGGCGTCACGGCGGTCGACGACGTGTCGTTCACGGTGCGACCGGGCACCATCCACGCGCTCATCGGGCCGAACGGGGCCGGCAAGTCCACCCTGTTCAACGTCATCTCCGGGCTGTACAAGGCGACGTCCGGCCGGGTGCTGTACGGATCGGAGCAGATCACCGGACGGCCGTCGCACACCCTCGCCGGGCTCGGCATCGGTCGGGCGTTCCAGAACGTCGCCCTGTCTCCCCACGTCACGGTGATCGACAACGTGATGCTCGGCCGCCACGTGCTGACGAAGGGCGGGTTCCTGCGGGCCGGGCTGGGCGAGCGCAGCATGCGTCGCGAACAGGCCGCGCACCGTGAGCGCGCGGTCGAGATCTGTGAGTTCCTCGGCCTCGCCGACCATCTCGAGCAGGCCGTCTCCGACCTCTCCTACGGAGACACGAAGCGGGTGGACATCGCGCGCGCCCTCGCGACCGAGCCGAGCCTGCTCATGCTCGACGAACCCGCGGCCGGCATGAACGCCGGCGAGACGGCCACCATCGCGCAGTCCATCCGCGACATCCGCGACGCCCTCGACGTCTCGATCCTGCTCGTGGAGCACGACATGTCGCTGGTGATGTCGATCGCCGACCACATCTCCGTGCTCGACTTCGGCTCGCTCATCAGCGACGGGGAGCCGGACCAGGTCCGGCTCGACCCGGCGGTCATCCGCGCTTACCTCGGCAACGAGGAGCACCTCACCGAAGAGTCGACCGAGGAGAAGGGATCCGTGTCGTGAGCACCTTCCTGCAGCTGACCGTCAACGGCACCGGGCGCGGCGCGGTCTACGCGATGCTCGCGCTCGGCTTCGTGATCATCTTCCGGGCCACCGGGGTGGTGAACTTCGCCCACGGGTCGTTCGTGCTGGTGGGCGGCTACGTCACCTATCTCCTGCAGGACTCGATCGGGTTCGTGGGGGCGGCCACCGTCGGCGTCGTGGCGACCGCGGTCGCCGCGCTGATCATCGAGCGCCTGCTCATCGCGCGCACGAGGTTCGCCGAGCCGATCTCGCTGGCGCTGCTCACGATCGGCGTCGACGTCATCATCGCCGAGGACATCGCGCGCCGCCTGGGCACGGACGCCCCGTTCCTCGCCCTCCCCTTCTCCGGCGCGTACCACGTCGGCGGCATCACCGTCCTCGGCGGACAGATCGCCGCCATCGTGACCGGGGTCATCCTGATCACGGCACTTCTGCTGGCGTTCCGCTACACCGGCTGGGGCCTGGCGATGCGAGCCCAGGCCGAGAACCGCGAGGCGGCGAGCCTCATGGGCATCCGCAACGCCCAGGTCACCGCGTCCGCCTGGGTCGTGGCCGGCGTCCTCGCCGGCATCGCGGCGCTGTTCCTGGCCACCCGCGACTTCTCCGGCGCCGGCCTGTCGCGCAGCACCCACGCCCTGGCCCTCGTGGCGTTCCCGGCGGCGATCATCGGCGGCCTCGACGCCATCGGGGGCGCGGTCATCGGTGGCCTGGTCGTGGGACTCACCGAGGCGTACACGGCCGAGTACGTCTCGTTCGACTTCTCGAAGAGCGCGGTCTACCTGGTGATGCTCGTCGTGCTGGTCGCGGCGCCGTCGGGCCTCTTCGGCACGAAGGACGTGCACCGTGTCTGACCGCTCGCTGCCCGGCACGCCGCGGCTCCGGCGCATCGCCGGACTCGTCGCCGTCGCGGTGGTGCTCGTGCTCGTGCCGTTCTACGCGAGCGCCGCATGGCTCCGGGTGGGCGAGTACGCGATGGTGGGCGCCGTGGCGGCCATCGGCCTGACGATGCTCACCGGGCACGCCGGTCAGCTGTCACTCGGCACCCCGTTCTTCATGCTCGTCGGCGGCACCACCTACTGCGTGCTCGGCGGACCCCTCGAGGAGGGCTCGTCCCTCGTGTCGTGGGGGCTGCCGTCGGTCGTGTCGCTGGTCGGAGCCATCGTGGTCAGCGCGCTGGCCGGCCTGGCGTTCGCACCGGTCTCGGCCCGGGTGGGCGGCATCTACCTCGCCATGGCGTCGTTGTCGTTGGTGTACCTGGGGCTCTTCCTCGGTCAGCGACTCGAGAGCCTCACCGGTGGCACGTCGAGCGGGCGCCAGCCCGAGCCGCTGAAGGTGTTCGGGTTCTCGCTCACCTCGGGCGACCCGCCGTGGACCTTCGCGGGCGTGCCCATGGGACCGCCGGAGCGCACCTGGTTCCTGTTCGCCGTGCTCACCGCCATCGCGTACGTGCTGGCCCGCGGCGCCGTGGTCTCGCGGCCCGGACGTGCCTGGCGGGCCGTGCGGGACAACCCGTCGTCGGCCGCAGCCATGGGCGTCGACGTGAGGCGGGTCCGCGCGGGCGTCTTCGCGATCTCCTCCGCCTACGCCGGCCTGGCCGGGGTCATGCTCGTGCTCTGGTTCGGCCTGCTCAAGCCCGACGAGAACGAGTTCATCGGCTCGTGGTCCATCACCACCGCGATCGCCCTGCTCGCGATGATCCTGATCGGTGGCCTGGGCTCCATCACCGGCGCCGTCGTGGGCGCGGCCCTGGTGTTCGGGATGCCGCTCGTCCTCCAGATCCTGATCCCCCGCTCCAGCTTCCTGTCCGACCTCATGGGCGGTGACGCCGGCTTCACCCCCGTCGTGGTCACTGCGTTCGTCTACGGCGTCTCGATCATCCTCGTGGTGCTGTTCGAACCCGGCGGGCTCGCGACCCTCGGTCGCCGCCTCATCCGTGCCGACCGATCGACCTGACATCGACCCAACGAGAAAGTAGGAGAACCCATGAAGACACGACGAGTACTCGTCGCCGTCGCGGTCTGCGGGATGCTCGCGCTCAGTGCGTGCTCCGGCAAATCGACGTCCGGAGGCGGCTCCGGCGACGACGTCAAGACCGACAAGGGCGTCACCGACTCCACGATCACCCTCGGTGCGCTCACCGACCTCTCGGGTGTGTTCCAGCAGCTCGGCAAGGGCACCGTCGACGGCCATCAGATCTGGGCCGACGAGGTGAACAAGGCCGGCGGCATCTGCGGCCGCGACATCAAGCTCGAGACCCGTGACCACGGCTACAAGGCCGACGCCGGCGTGGTCGCATTCCAGGAGATCGAGCCGAAGGTCGCCGGGTTCATCCAGATCCTCGGCTCGCCCATCAACGCCGCGATCGACCAGAGGCTCGTCGACACCAAGGCGACGGCCGTCGCGCTGTCGTGGTCGTCGTTCATCCTGAAGAACCCGTACGTCATCATCCCGGGCACGACCTACGACGTCGAGATGATCAACGGCCTGTCCTACCTGCTCGACAAGGGCAAGATCGCCAAGGGCGACACCGTCGGCTTCGTGTACATCGAGGGCGAGTACGGCGAGAACGGCCTGCTCGGCGCGAAGTACTTCGCCAAGAAGCACGACATCACGCTCAAGGCCACCAAGGTCGTCGCCACCGACGCCGACCTGCGCAACGTGGTCACGGGGTTCAAGGGCGACGGCGTGAAGGCGATCGGCCTCACGACGACACCCGCGCAGACCCTGTCGGTCGCCACGGTCAGCAAGCAGCTGGGCCTGGACGTGCCGATCGTGGGCAACAACCCGATCTTCGCCCCGGCCATCCTGACCAAGGAGACCGCAGACGCCCTGGCGAACGTCTACGTCGTGGCGAGCGCGACACCGTACTCGTCGGACGTGCCGAAGGCCCAGGATGTCGCCAAGGCGTATGAGGCCAGCGGCACCAAGGACGTGCCGAACGGCGGCGTGCCCTACGGCTACGCGATCGGTCGGATCTGGGGCCAGATCCTCAAGAAGGCCTGCGACAACGGCGACATGACGCGCGCCGGCATCCAGAAGGCCCTCCGGTCGAGCGAGAACATCACGACCGACAAGCTCGTGGCCGACCTCGACCTGTCCAAGGTCGGGTCGCCGGCGACGCGCGAGGTGTACATTGCCGTTCCGGACATCGACGAGAAGGGCGGCGCCCGTCAGACGGGTCCGCTGTTCGAGTCCGAGGACGCGAAGGCCTACGTCGCACCGCACCAGAAGTAGGCCAGCAGGGATCAGCGAGGAGAGGATCGCGGCCCGTCCCGGCAACGGGGCGGGCCTGCGGTCGTCAGGACACGTGGCCGGTGTCGGACAGCATCCGCACCGCGAGCAGCAGCTCGATGACCTGGTCGACCTTGCGCAGGTCACAGCCTGTGCGGGTGGCGATGCGGTCGAGGCGGTAGTACATCGTGTTGACGTGCACGTGCAGCGACTTCGCCGCCTCCTTGGCGTTGAGGTCGTGCTCGACATAGGCGCGGAGGGTCTCGCTGGACACACCGTCGCCGGCCAGGTCCTCCACCAGGAAGCTGCGCACCTGCGGACGGATCAGGCGGCGGACCGTCTCGTCCGGCCGGCGCACCAGGTAGTCGAGCGTCGACAGTCCCGACAGTGAGGCCACCCCGGTGCGGCCCTCGAGGCTCTCGCAGGCGACCTGGGACTCACCGAACGCCTTCGGCACCGAGTCGAAGTGGGCGTGCTGGGTGCTGAGACCGATCGACATCTCGACGTCATGGGCCGCGAGGTCCGCTGCGACGCGCTCGAGCCTGGCCTCCACGACGCCGACCGGGCAGCCCTGCAGCGGGACGAGCGCGACGACCTCGTTCTGGCGGACGACGTGGATGCCGGCCGCGCCGTGCGCGAACGCCTTGCGCGCCGTGACCGCCGTCAGCTCACGCTCCTCGTCGTCCGGCGTGCCGGCCGATCTCGCCGTGGCGACGATGAAGGGCTGGTCCTCGACCAGCCCGGCAGCGCCGAGGCTCGCGATCCGCGGGGCCACCGTCGGCCGGCGTCCGGCCAGGAGGTCGTCGAGCAGGTCGCGGTGGGTGCGTTCCTGGTCGGCCAGCTCGTACTGCTGGGCCTCGAGGTAGGTGGTGGCCGCGGCCGAGCTGCCCGCCTCGATCGTGCGCATCACGTGCGTCACCAGGCCGAGGGCCACGTCGGCCGCGCCCTCGTGGCCGCGGACGTAGTCCTGCACGTGCTCCCACAAGGTCAGCTGGGCGATGCGGAACGCGCGGAGGAAGTCGATGAGGGGGATGCCGCTCTCGACCCGTCGCAGGGCGTGCACGGCGGTCCAGGGAAAGTCCTCGACCGTGGGTCGGCGTTGCTCCTCGATCGTCCTGACGAACACGCCGAAGATCCGGGCGCTGTGCGCGGCGACGTCGTCGTGCAGGTCTGACTCGCGATAGGCCGGCAGCTCGGCACAGATCGCGTCGGCCGAGTCGACGGCCACCAGGTCGAGCCGTTCGCGGACCCAGGCCGCGAGCTCGAGCGTGGCGTCGTCGAACCGAACCTCTCCAGGAGGCCTGTCCGTGGCCGGCCGAGTGGACATCGCGTCATGTTCTCACGGCCCGTCGGAGCCTGCCTGTCGGGGAATACGCTGCCACCATGCGCACACCCATCAGCGACGAGGCGACCCTGCGCGAGATCATCGGCACGCCGTTGCCTCGCGTGGTCGCCAAGGACCGCGACCGCCTCCACCCCGAGCACCAGGTGTTCCTCGCCGCGTCGCCGTTCTGCCTGGTCTCGACCTCGGCGTCCGACGGCACGTGTGACGTCTCGCCCAAGGGCGACCCGGCCGGCTTCGTGCACGTCGTCGACGACCAGACGCTCGCGCTGCCCGAGCGACCGGGCAACCGGCGCGCCGACGGCTACCTCAACCTGCTCGACAACCCACACATCGGACTGCTGTTCATCGTTCCCGGCCGCGGAGACACGCTGCGCGTCAACGGCCGAGCCACGCTGCTCGCCGACGCGCCCTACGCCGGCTCGATGGTCGTGAAGGGCCACCGGCCGCTGATCATCTGCGAGGTCGCGGTGGAGCAGGTGTTCTTCCACTGCGCCAAGGCCTTCCTGCGCTCGCAGCTCTGGGACCCGGAGTCCTGGGCGCCGGACGCCGTGCCGTCGCGTGCCGAGATCGCCCACTCCCTCGAACGCCCGGACGACTCGATCGAGGAGCTCGAGACCTACTACGGCGAGCAGTACTCCCAAGGCCTGTACTGATCGGCGGCTGGGTCACTGCGCGAGGCCCAGCGGCTTGCCGATCACCACCAGGTTGCGGTCGTAGCCGCGCCCCGGGCGGAACGTTCCCGTGCAGGTGATCAGCACCATCCGGTGCTCGCCCGACTGGTCGAGCACCGCGCTGGTGGTGGCGAGGCGCGTTCGGCTGACCGACCTCACCGAGACGATGCGATAGACCAGCGAGTGGGACCCCGAGCGGAGGGTCACCCGTTCTCCCTTCTTGATCGAGAGCAAACGCGAGAAGAAGCCGAGACCGCCGGACGCCGAGTCCACGTGGCCGGCGATGACGGTCGAGCCGTACGGGTCGCCGACGAGCGCGCTGCCGTCCCACCAGCCGACATGGCGAACGTTCTCGGGGACCTTGAGCTCGCCGTCGACCGTGCTGGCCGGCCGCACGCCGGCACTGGACCCGCCCGGGAGGACCACGCGCTCAGGGATGAAGGTCGTGCGTGTCGAGGACGCGGGACGACCGGTCCGGGCCGGCGACGCGGACGAGGTCGAGTCGGGCGTCTGCCCGGACCCCGCCGCGCAGCCGGTGGTCGATCCCACGACGAGCACGGCGATCGTCGCGGCGCGCGCGATCGCCGACCCGGTTCTCAATGGAGGATGTTCGGCACCATGAGGCCGTGGTACTCGACCGCCTGGCCACCCGTACCGGTGTTGACCCGGTCCGGCTTGTCCGAGCCCTTGGATCCGGTCGGGATCACCTGCACCGCCACGTTCATGGTCTTCTTCGTCGGGTCACCGACCGCGAACACCCGGTCCAGGCCTCCGGCCTTCACCGTCAGGTCGACGGGCCCCAGCACCGCGGGACCGTTCTTGCCGGTCGGCACGATGTCCACGGAGTAGGTGTCGGCGGGCACGACCAGGGTGAGCGACTCACCGTTGGCGACGTTCTCGAACAGCACCTTGCCGTTGACACGGATGTCGGCAGGCGGCACGGCGGCGGTGTGCGCCACGGTGAGCGTGGCCTTGCCCTGTGGCACGGCTGACAGGTCGTTCTCGAAGACCGTCATCGTCGGGGCCGCGGAGGCGGACGCCGGAAGGTGGGCCACCACGTCCGAGCTCGACTGCGCCTCGACCGTCAAGGCCTTCTCCAGGACGACGCCCTTGTCGTCGGAGAACGTCACGGTCCGTCGACCGGGCTCGACCTTGAACGGACCGGCCACCTTCGCCGTGGCGATGCCGGTGTCGACCGACTTGCCGTCGATCGACACGTCGAGGCTCTTGTCCGGCAGACCCTGGACGACGTAGATCTCGGCGGTGTTCGCCGCGTAGCCGGGTTCGACCATCACACCGGCGAGAGCCGCTGCTCCGATCCCGATCAGGGCGAACGAGGCTCGACGAGTGGTGACGTGGACCATGACATTCCTTCGGCTCAAGGGTGCAGTCTGAACCGACCACACCGAGCCCACCCCACGTCGCGGTCTGATGCTACGGACATGTGAGATATTCGACAAGAGATCAGCGCACGGTGGGGTGCTGCCCGTCATGGGCGAACGGCATCGTGGAGGGTGATCGGCTTGGCTGCACAACCGTTGTTGCCTCGGGCCTACCGCCGCATCGCCATCGTGTGGATCGTCATCGCGGTCCTCGCGAGCGTCATCGCCTTCTACCGCATCGGGCCGGACCAGGACGAGCAGATCGCGCCGGCCGACTCGGCCATCCGTCCTGACGGACCGGGAACGACCGAGCCGGGCATCCTCCTGGTGGTCGCACCCCGCACCGACACCGCGTTCGTCGTCACCGAGCTCGTGCGGCTCGAGACCCCGTCGAAGACGATCACCGTGCGCCCTCCCCGCTTCACCGCTGCCGGATCGACCTTCAAGGCCGCGAAGCCCTATGCCTCGAAGGTCAAGATCACGACCCGGGACGAGTCCGTGCCCGTGCCGGACGGCATCGTGAACCGGAAGGCGACCTTCACCGTCGGCGAACCGGCCCGGCGCTTCGCGATGCAGTACGAGCTGAACCGCGCGATCGTGCGCAGCAAGCCGTCGACGGCGGGGCGTGCGCTGGGCGCGGTCACGCCGCTGACGAGTGGCCTTCCGGACGACCTGACGGTGGCGGTCGTGGTCGTCGGGCGCGGTGTGCGCAACCTGTCGTGCCCCGGCCTCGAGCTGGCGATCCAGGCGTGCGCCCTCGGCAAAGCACCGCTCCTGCACCTGCGACAGGCCCTGCCGTGGCGGAACGCCATCGTGATCGTGCAGCTCGACCTCACCGGGTCGTGACCGCTGACGTCTAGTGGAACCCGGCCTCGCTCGCCGGGTTCCGGAGCTTGTCGCCCTTGGCGCGTGCGGCGTCGGCGAGCTCCTGCTGGAAGCGAGTCATCCGCGCCGTGAGGTCGGGGTCACCGACGGCGAGGATGCGGACCGCGAGCAGGCCGGCATTGCGCGCGCCACCGATCGAGACCGTGGCGACGGGTACGCCGGCCGGCATCTGCACGATCGAGAGCAGCGAGTCCATGCCGTCGAGGTGCTTGAGCGGCACAGGCACACCGATGACCGGGAGCGGCGTGACCGACGCGAGCATGCCGGGCAGGTGGGCCGCGCCGCCGGCCCCGGCGATGATCACCTCGAGTCCGCGACCCTGTGCCTCACGTCCGTAGGCGATCATCTCGTCGGGCATCCGGTGAGCGGAGACGACGTCGGCCTCGAAGGCGACGTCGAACTCGCCGAGCGCGGTCGCCGCGTCCTGCATGGTCGGCCAGTCGGAGTCCGATCCCATGACGATGCCCACGCGTGGGGCACCTCCAGCCTGCTCACTCATGCGTCGTTCCCTTCTCGAAGAGATCTGCGGCCCGGCGCGCCCGCGCCTGGGCGTCGTCGAGGTCGTCGCCGACCGCCGTGACGTGGCCGACCTTGCGGCCTGCCTTGACCGACTTGCCGTACAGGTGCACGCGGATGTCGGCCACCGCGTCGAGCACCACGGAGAGCTGCGCCTCGAGGTCGTCGACCGATCCGCCCAGGATGTTGACCATCACCGACCACGGCGCACGCGGCCCGGCCGGCCCGAGGGGAAGGTCGAGCACCGCGCGGAGGTGGTTCTCGAACTGGCTCGTCGCGGCGCCGTCGATCGTCCAGTGACCGGTGTTGTGCGGTCGCATGGCGAGCTCGTTGACGAGGAGCCGGCCATCGGAGGTCTCGAACAGCTCGACCGCGAGCACACCGGTGACGTCGAGGGCCGAGGCGATCGTGCGGGCGATCGCCTCCGCCTCCTGGGCCAGGTGGTCGTCGAGATCGGGGGCGGGAGCCACGACCTCCTTGCAGACGCCATCGACCTGCCGCGACTCGACGACGGGCCACGCCACGGTGTCACCGGACGGTCGCCGCGCCACGAGGGCCGACAGCTCGCGGCGGAAGTCGACGAGCTCCTCGGCGATCAGCTCGCGGTCGCTGCTGAGCGCTTCCTCGGCGTCGGCCGCCGAGTGCACGAACCACACGCCCTTGCCGTCGTAGCCACCGCGCGTGGTCTTGACGACCGCCGGGAAGCCGAACGCCTCGAGGTCGGCGAGCGACGACACCGACGCATGTCGGGGACACGGCACACCGAGCTCGTCGAGCCGCGCTCTCATGGCGCCCTTGTCCTGGGCGAACAGCAGGGCATGAGGGCCGGGACGGCAGGCGTGGCCCTCCGCCTCCAAGGCCCTCAGGTGCTCCGGCGGCACGTGCTCGTGGTCGAAGGTGATGACGGGGACGCCCGCGGCGAGGTCACGCAGGTCGTCGAGACTCGTGTGATCGCCGACGCGGTGGTCGGGGATGACCTGGGCGGCCGAGACGTCGGGCCCCTCGGCGAGCAGTCGGATGTGGATGCCGAGACCCACCGCCGCCTGCTGCATCATGCGGGCGAGCTGGCCGCCACCCACGACAGCGAGGTCCGCCGAAGGGCTGCTCACCCCTTCAGCCTAGGGGAGCGGAACCCGCGTCGACGACTGACCGTGATGGGGGCGATCTCGCCGAAGCCGCGCAGGGGGCGGGCCGGCATGCGGCGGCAGTCGAACTCGGCCGGGTCGAGGGAGTCGGCGGTGGGACGGTCGACGATCACGCGGTTGCTCCGTGCCACGTGCGAGAGCCGGGCGGCCAGGTTGACCGGCGGGCCGAAGATGTCGCCGAGGCGGCTCAGCACCGAGCCAGTGGCCAGGCCGACCCGGATGGCCGGCATCTCCTCCTGGGACCCGACGCTGTCGATGAGGTCGAGGGCGGTGACCGTGGCGCTGCGGGCGTCGGCGTTCACGAACAGGGTGGCGTCGCCGAGGGCCTTGATGACGCGGCCGCCGTGCTCGGTGACGACGTCGGTGGAACGGTTCTCGAAGTTCTCCACGAGAGCACCGAGGCTGACGCCGTCGAGCTCGTTCGCGAGGGCCGAGAATCGCGACATGTCGGCGAACCCGACGGTCATCGTCGTGGACAGCAGCTCAGCATCGGCCGCCCCGAGGGCTTCCATGCGGGCGGCTGCGGCCGCGAGATGACGGCGCCAGGCGTAGATCATGAGCCGCTCGAAGCCGGGCTCGGCTTCCTGGGCGAGCGCCACGGCCGCCTCCAGGCGGCTCTGGGCCCGACCGTCCCCGACGTGCGCCTCGACCTGCTCGACGAGCGTCGCGACCTGCCAGTCGGCGAGCCGCGACATCGTCTGGCCGAGCGCGCGGGTCATCCGGAAGATGGTCTCCTCGTCGAGCAGCCCGCGGTCGAGGGCTGCCGCGACGATGGCGATCGCCTCGACGTCGGACTCGCCGTACGTGGGGTCGTCGCCCGGGTCGGGGAACCCCAGCGCGCGCCACAGGCGGGCGCCGCGGTCGAGGCTCAGTCCGCCCTGGGACGTGACTTCCTCGCCGGTGAGTCCTGGGTCGGCTCCGAGGATCAGGCGGGCGAGATCGTCCTTGAGATCGTCTCCGGGAGGGTTGGTGGGTTCAGATCGATTCATCACTCGTCCGGTGGGCCTGGTCGACCAGGCTGGTGACGGTGCGATGGAGGTCCTCGATGTGCGGGATGTCGCGCAGCTCGAGACCGGCCGTCTCACTGGCGTCGTGGATGACGAGCGTGCCGCAGCCGAGGATGCGGTCGTTCAGGTTCTTCTCGAACGCCACGTCGTTGATGCGGCTGAGGGGGATGACGCGACCCGTGCGGGTGAGGACGCCCTTCTGCTCGACGATGCGCTTGTTCGTGAGGGTGTACGTCCACAGGAACCAGCGAACGAACGGCAGCACGGCTCCCCACAGCGCCAGCACGACCGCCACGCCGATGACGATCCAGCGGGGTACCCCGTTGCTCCTGTCACCGAGGGACGTGGCCAGGAAGCTGCCGGCCGCCGCCACCGCGAGCAGGATCACGAGCGGGATGAACAGCACTTTCACGTGCGTACGGGTGGTGGTGATGGTCTGCTCACCGTCGATCATCAGCTTGCGAGGCAGGGTCATGGAACCGATTTTGTCACGAAGTGGAAGGGGCGCGGCGGACATGGGTGATGTCACCGGCGCTCACCGCCGTGCCGCCGACGACCAGGCGTCCGAGCTCGTCGACGTCGTCGGCCCGTCCTTCCAGGGTCGAGCCGTCTGGCATGGCGACGCTGACGTCTGAGCCGAGCGTGACGCAGCGGCGGATGTACGACTCGCGGACGCCTGCATGCGGATCGCCCTCGGACACCCGCCAGGCCCGGTACAGCGCCTCGAGGTTGCGCAGCAGCAGCCGGAGCACGACCGTGCGGTCGATCTCGGAGGCGTCCTCGAGCCGCAACGACGTCGCCGTCCGGACCGGCAGCTCCTCGGTGCGCATGGAGACGTTGAGGCCCACACCGACGATGGCCGCGGGGCCGTCCGAGGTGTCGACCCGCTCGAGCAGGATCCCGGCGATCTTGCGGCCGTCGACCTCGACGTCGTTGGGCCACTTGAGTCGCGCCTCGACGCCGCACTCCTCGACCGTCGCGGCAACCGCGAGGCCGACGAGCAGCGGCAGCCACACCCATCGCGCCGCCGGGACGGAGGTCGGGCGCAGGAGCACCGAGACCGCGATGCCGGAACCCTCCGGCGCGTCCCACGTGCGGTCGAGGCGTCCTCGGCCGGCGACCTGGTGGTCGGTCGTGTGGACGGTGCCCTCCGCGGCCCCGGCGCGGGCAGAGGCCGCGAGGTCGGCGTTGGTGCTGGCCGTCGAGGACGTGACGACGATGTCGGCCCAGAAGCTGCCAGGACCCACCAGCGCCGCCTGCAGCGCCCGCGCATCGAGCGGCGGTCGGTCGAGGTCGCTGTACGACATGCCTCCAGCCTCACACATCACCTCCCACCCACGATCAGTACGCTGACCCCCATGACCGAGGCTCCCGAAGAGATCACCGAGCACCCTGAGCTGCACACCACGGCCGGCAAGCTGGCCGACTTCCAGCGGCGGCGTGAAGAGGTCGAGGTCGAGCACGCGGCCGAGGCGCACGAGAAGGCGGCGTCGCGCGGCCGCAAGAGCGCCCGGGAGCGCATCGAGATCCTGCTCGACGACGGCTCGTTCGTCGAGCTCGACGCCCTGGCCCGTCACCGCAGCACGGCGTTCGGCCTGGAGAACAAGCGCCCGATCGGCGACGGCGTCGTCACGGGCCACGGCACCATCGACGGCCGGCAGGTCTGCGTCTTCGCCCAGGACTTCTCGATCTTCGGTGGCGCGCTCGGGGAGGTCTACGGCGAGAAGATCGTCAAGGTCATGGACCTCGCCATGAAGAGCGGCTGCCCCGTCATCGGCATCAACGAGGGCGCCGGCGCACGCATCCAGGAGGGCGTCGTCGCGCTCGGCCTCTACGGCGAGATCTTCCAGCGCAACGTCCACGCCTCCGGCGTCATCCCGCAGATCAGCCTCATCATGGGCTCCTGCGCCGGCGGCCACGTGTACTCCCCCGCCGTCACCGACTTCACGATCATGGTCGACGGCACGTCGAACATGTTCATCACCGGTCCGGACATCATCAAGACGGTCACCGGCGAGGAGATCTCGATGGAGGAGCTGGGTGGCGCGCGCACGCACAACACCCGCAGCGGCAACGCCCACTACATGGGCGCCGACGAGGACGACGCGATCGAGTACGCCAAGGCCCTGCTCTCGTTCCTGCCGCAGAACAACATGGAGGAGGCCGAGCCCTACGACGAGGTCGCCGACCTCGACCCGAACGACACCGACGTCGCCCTCGACACCCTGATCCCCGACTCGGCCAACCAGCCCTACGACATCCGCACCGTCATCGAGGCCACGCTCGACGACCGCGACTTCCTCGAGGTGCAACCGCTGTTCGGGCCCAACATCGTCATCGGCTTCGGCCGGGTCGAGGGACGCAGCGTCGGCGTCGTCGCCAACCAGCCGATGCAGCTCGCCGGGTGCCTCGACATCGACGCGTCCGAGAAGGCGGCCCGCTTCGTGCGCACGTGCGACGCCTTCAACATCCCGGTCCTCACGTTCGTCGACGTCCCCGGCTTCCTGCCCGGCACCGAGCAGGAGTGGAACGGCATCATTCGCCGCGGCGCGAAGCTCATCTACGCCTACGCCGAGGCCACCGTGCCACTGGTCACGATCATCACCCGCAAGGCCTACGGCGGCGCCTACGACGTCATGGGTTCGAAGCACCTCGGGTCCGACATCAGCCTGGCCTGGCCGTCGGCCCAGATCGCGGTCGTCGGCGCGTCCGGTGCGGTCGGCATCCTGTACCGCAAGGAGCTCAAGGAGGCCGACGACCCGGAGGCGCGTCGTGCCGAGCTGATGACCGAGTACGAGGACACGCTCTGCAACCCCTACCTGGCCGCCGAGCGCGGATACGTCGACGCCGTCATCCAGCCCCAGGAGACCCGCGCCGAGATCACCAAGGCGCTGCGCCTGCTGCGCACGAAGCGCCAGACGTTGCCGCCGAAGAAGCACGGGAACATCCCCCTCTGATGAGCGACGACGATTCGGTCGAGGCCCTGCCGCCCAGGCCCGTGCTGCGGGTCGTCAAGGGTGACCTGACGCCCGAGGAGCTCGCGGCCCTGGTGGCCGTCATCGCCGCACGCAACGCCGCGGCCGCGCACGCCGCCGCCCGGGTCGCGAAGCGTCCGCGCAGCGAGTGGGGCCACCCCGCGCGCCTCGTCCGCACCCCGCACCGCTTCGGCCCCGACCAGTGGCGCCGTTCCGCCTGGGGCTGAGCCATGGCCCTTCGAGCACTGGCCGACATCAGCGTTGCCGACTGGTTCGTCCAACCGGCTCATGACTGGCAAGAGCTGGTCTGCATCGGGCCTCCGGGCTACGAGGCTTATGTGCGCGTTCTCTACGACCTCGATGACGAGTCCGAGAGAGACGTGAACGACCTGATGATTCAAGCAGTCCGCGACATCGTGAGCCCTCACACCTCGACACCAGACGACTGCTTCTTCGGCTGGTGGACCGGGTCCGGGATCGGCCCACCGGTCCAGCCTGCTGGTCCGACCTTGGCGATCACGACCTGGATCGACGAGGCGGGGGGTCGGTTCCCCATGCGCGACTACCACCTCTATTCCGGCGCATTGACCGATGCCCGCGACTTCGAGTTCGAGGGCGACCTGGCCCATCTCACCTGGCCGGCCGATCGAGCGTGGTTCATCGCCGCCGATACCGATCCCGACTGGTTCGGGGTGGCCGGTTCCCGAGCCCTCATCGAGCAGCTGCTCGACAACGCGGCCGTCAACGCGGTTGAGGTCGCCTACGGCGAGGCGGCGCAGCACCCATGAGCCTGCGTGCCATCGCGGATGTATCGTGCGGCGACTGGCTGGCGGGCGCCGATCCGACGCTCGGGCCGCCGGGCTTCGAAGCGTACGTCCGGGTCTTGCATCCGTGGGCGGGTGGTCACGACGGCGATGACGACCGTGTTGAGGGCCACCTCCCCGAAGACGAGCTCATCGCGCTCACCGAGGTGTTGGCCGGCCACACCCGAATGCCGGACGACTGCTTCCACGCGCTCTGGGACGGGTACGGCGACCTGGTGGGCGGCGAGGCGGTGCGGTTCCTGTCCTTCGCCGCCGGGCCGATGGCCTGGCCCGGGCGCATCTTCACGAAGCCCAAGCCACTACCGCCGCCCCCGCCAGCGTTCGCGCCGGAGGTCATGGACGGGCCGCGCTTCCGGGTACAGGGCCGCGGCCACCTGCTCTTCGCCGGGCCGGTGACGGACGCCGGTCGCTGGGGTGCCGTCTCGTTCGGCCACGGCATCCCCCGGGACATCAACAGCCCCAATGTGATGTGGCCGTCCGACCACGCCTGGTGCGTCGCCACCGACATCGACAGCACCTGGACCGGCGTCGGCGGGTCCACCGCGCTCGCCGACGACCTACTCAGCGACTCGCGCCTCGAGGTCGTCCGCACCAGACACAAGTCAAAGGAACACCCATGAGAGTCGTCCTCGCATCCGCCTCCCCCGCCCGTCTGGCGACGCTGCGCTCGGCGGGCCTGGACCCGGAGGTCGTGGTGTCCGGGGTCGACGAGGACCAGATGACGACGCACGATCCGGCCAACCTCGCGGCCGCCCTCGCCCAGCTGAAGTGCCGGGCCGTCGACGCTCGCCTGCAGGACGCCGAGGCGTTGGTCATCGGCTGCGACTCCGTGCTCGCGTTCGAGGGCGAGATCCTGGGCAAGCCGGCGGACGCGCGCGAGGCCGTCGCACGCTGGCGCCGCATGCGCGGCAGCTCGGGAGTGCTGCACACCGGCCATTGCGTGCGCCGCGGCAACCGCGAGTTCGTGGAGGCGGCGGCGACCGTCGTGCACTTCGCGGAGGTCACCGACGACGAGATCGATGCCTACGTGGCGACCGGCGAGCCGCTCCAGGTGGCCGGGGCGTTCACGATCGACGGGCTGGGCGGCGCCTTCGTGCGCGGCATCGAGGGCGATCACCACACCGTCGTGGGAATCAGCCTGCCGCTGCTGCGCGACCTCGTGGGCGACCTCGGCGTGCGCTGGACCGACCTCTGGGTGTGATCACTCGGCCGGCAGCCCGAGGCTCCGGGCGATGAGGATGCGCTGGACCTCCGAGGTTCCTTCGCCGATCTCGAGGATCTTCGCGTCGCGGTAGAACCGGGCGACGGGGTACTCCTCCATGAAGCCGTAGCCGCCGAAGACCTGGGTGGCGACCCGGGTCGCCGCCACGGCGGCCTCCGACGTGTAGAGCTTGGCGATCGATGCGACCCGCTTCAGCTCGGCGTGACTCGCGCCGGTGTCCTTCAGGGCGGCGGCCTGGTAGGTCAGGGCCCGACCGGCCTCGGCCATGACGGCGAGATCGGCGATCGGGAACGCGACACCCTGCTTCTGGCCGATGGGGATGTCGTTGAGGGTCGTGCGCTCGCCCGCGTACTCCACGCACAGGTCGAGACACGCCTGGATGCAGCCGACGGCCAGCGCCGCGATGGCGATGCGGCCGTCATCGAGCGTGGACAGGAACTGCGCGTAGCCTCGCCCGCGCTCGCCGAGCAGGTGGTCGGCCGGCACCCGGGCGTCGTCGAAGCTCAGCGGATGGGTGTCGGAGATGTGCCAGCCGAGCTTGTCGTAGGCCGGGCCGACCTCCAGCCCGGGGGTGTCGGCGGGCACGATGATGGCCGAGACCTCGGCACGACCGTCCGGACGGTTGCCGGTGCGCGCCGCCACGGTGATGAGCGAGGTCATCTCGCTGCCCGAGTTGGTGATGAACTGCTTGGCGCCGTTGAGGACCCACTCGTCAGTGGACTCGTCGAGCGTGGCCTTGGTGCGGATGCCACCGGCGTCGGAACCGGAGCCGGGCTCGGTGAGCCCGAACGCGGCCAGCGAGTGGCCGGACACGAGGTCGGGAAGCCACCGCTCCTTCTGCTCGTCGGTGCCGAAGGTGAGGATCGGGTTGATGCCGAGGCCGACGGCCGCCTCGAGGGTGATGCCGATCGACTGGTCGACCCGGCCGAGCTCCTCGATCGCGACGCAGAGGCTGGTGAAGTCGCCGTCGGCTCCGCCGTACTCCTCCGGGGCGGTGATGCCGAACAGCCCGAGCTTGCCCATGGCGCGCACCGCGTCGATCGGGAAGTGATGCTCGCGGTCCCACCCGGCCACGTGCGGGGCGATCTCGCTCTCGGCGAACTCGCGGACGGTACGGCGGAACGACTCGTGCTCGGGCGACAACGTCATGCGTTCATGTTAACGCTCGTTAACCAAGGGCCCAAACCGACGTCCGGCGAGTCCCGACCGACCACACGCCCCTAGGGCGCCTCTCCCGGTGACACGCCCTAGACTCTTGTCCGCAATCCGCATCGGCACCGTCATGAGGAGATGTTCGTGAGCAAGCGCCCCACCGATGGCCTCAGCAAGGTGCTCGTCGCCAATCGCGGTGAGATCGCCGTGCGGATCATCCGCGCCTGCAAGGACTCCGGCATCGGCAGCGTCGCCGTCTACGCCGAGCCCGACCGCGACGCCCTCTTCGTTCGCCTGGCCGACGAGGCGCACTCGCTGGAGGGCTCGACGCCCGGCGACTCCTACCTGTCGATCGAGAAGATCATCGCGGTCGCCGAGAAGAGCGGCGCCGACAGCATCCATCCCGGCTACGGCTTCCTCGCCGAGAACGGCGACTTCGCCCAGGCCGTCATCGACGCCGGGCTGATCTGGATCGGTCCCGGCCCCGACGCCATCCAGAACCTCGGCGACAAGGTGAAGGCCCGCCACATCGCGCAGAAGGTCGGCGCACCGCTCGTGCCCGGCACGAAGGATCCGGTCGAGAGCTCCGACGAGGTCCTGGCGTTCGCCAAGGAGCACGGCCTGCCCATCGCGATCAAGGCGGCCTTCGGCGGAGGCGGCCGCGGTCTCAAGGTCGCCCGCAAGGAGGAAGAGGTCGCCGAGATGTACGAGTCGGCGGTCCGCGAGGCCGTGAGCGCGTTCGGACGCGGCGAGTGCTTCGTGGAGCGCTACCTCGACAAGCCCCGCCACGTCGAGACCCAGTGCCTCGCCGACACCCACGGCAACGTCGTCGTCATCTCCACCCGCGACTGCTCGCTTCAGCGCCGCCACCAGAAGCTCGTCGAGGAGGCCCCCGCGCCGTTCCTGTCCGACGAGCAGGTCAAGACCCTCTACGACTCCAGCAAGGCGATCCTCAAGGAGGCCGGCTACGTCGGCGCCGGCACCTGCGAGTTCCTCGTCGGGGTCGACGGCACCATCAGCTTCCTCGAGGTCAACACCCGCCTGCAGGTCGAGCACCCCGTGTCCGAGGAGGTCACCGGCATCGACCTCGTGCGCGAGATGTTCCGCATCGCCGCCGGCGAGGAGCTCGGCTACGACGATCCCGAGATCTCCGGCCACTCCATCGAGTTCCGCATCAACGCCGAGGACGGTGGCCGCGGCTTCCTGCCCGCCCCCGGAACGCTCACGCGCTGGTACCCGCCGGCCGGGCCGGGCGTGCGTGTCGACGCCGGCTACACCGAGGGCGAGACCGTCCCGGGCGCCTTCGACTCCCTCGTGGCCAAGCTCATCGTCAGCGGCACCACCCGCACGCAGGCGCTGGAGCGCTCGCGTCGCGCCCTCGACGAGTTCGTGGTCGAGGGGATGCCGACCGTCATCCCGTTCCACCGCTCTGTCGTCGACGACCCGGCCTACATCGCCGCCGACGGCGAGTTCGGCGTGTACACCAGCTGGATCGAGTCCGAGTACGACAACCAGCTCGAGCCGTACGTCGGCTCGGGCGAGGATCCCGACGAACCGGTCGAGCGCGAGCGGGTCGTCGTCGAGGTCGGCGGCAAGCGCGTCGAGGTCGTCCTGCCTGGCGGCCTGGGTGCCTCCGCCGCCGTGGCCGGAGCCGGGAAGAAGCCCAAGCGCAAGGCCTCTGGTTCGGGTGCAGCCGCTGCCGGCGGTGACTCGCTCACGTCACCGATGCAGGGCACCGTCGTGAAGGTCGCGGTCGAGGACGGTCAGGACGTCGCGGAGGGCGATCTCATCGTCGTCATCGAGGCCATGAAGATGGAGCAGCCGATCAACGCCCACAAGGCGGGCACGATCAGCAACCTGAGCGCCGAGGTCGGCGCCACCATCGGCGCGGGCGCGGTCGTCGCCGACATCACCGATTAGAGCTCAGGGCAGCGAGTCGCCCACGGCGGGTGCATCCGCCGGCGCCTTCTTGTCGACCTCGCCGTAGGCCACCCCGGCCGCCCAGACGATCGCGGTGACCGCGATCCACGTCCAGGTGCCGTCGATGGCGAACCCGCGACGCGGCACGGCGAGGTCGGTGACCCACAGCGCCACGAACGTGAGCACCAGCCCACCGAGGATCGTGTAGCCGCGCACGAACCTGTCGACCGTGCCGACCACGACCTCGCGGAGCGTCACCGTGAGGGCGGTGAAGATCACGACCGCGAGCACGAGCCACCAGAGCTCGATGTCGAAGCCGTCGAACAGCCAGGCCGCGGCGGCGAGCGAGAAGGCGTTGGCGACCGCCGAGATGGCGAGCGAGGTCAGCAGCGGTCTCATGGCGCCGAGTATCCCAGATCCCCCGCGGATCGCTTCAGTCAGAAGGTGAACCAGCTGGACTTCAGGCCGAATGCCGAACGGGCGTCGTTGCCCGAGATCGTCTTCGTGCCCTTGGATCCCTTGAGCTCGAGCGAGGTCACGCGTCCGCCCCAGTCGCCGTGCCCGTTGCGCTTCGTGACCTGCATCGACTTGAGCGTGCCGATCGAGGAGTACTTCGACTGGATCGTGGACGCCGACACCGACTTGGTCCAGTCGTGGTTGGCGTTGCCCGACCAGTCGTCCCACGGGTCCGACACCGCCTTGAGGTAAGGCTGGCTGCCCTCGGCGCTGTATCCGCCGGACGAGGACGAGAACTGCGCGAGGGCCGGCTTGCCGCCGTACGTCAGGATCTTGCCGGCCGTGGCCGAGACGGCCTTGTCGGTCGACGCCGCCTCGGCGTCGGCACCGCCGTAGACCTGGCAGGACGTGGTGTCGCAGATGTCGTAGTGACGACTCGACGTGATGGCTCGGACCCCGTACGTGCGGGCCGCGACCGCCTGGGCCTTGAGGGCCTCGGCGTGCCATCCGGACGGCACCTCACGCGCCACGACGCCGCGCGTGTAGTTCTCGATCGAGAGTGCGTTCACGGTGTCGCGGTTCGTGGCTCCGGACTTCGGCAGGGCCGAGCGGAGCGCAGTGCGATACGTGCGGTCGGGACCGGAGGGCAGGACGAGGTCCATCGTCGAGGCCTCGAACTGGGCGGCGCCGGTCCATGTCGTGCTCTTGTAGGTCGCCCAGGTGGACGACGTGCGGTAGCGCAGGGTCGACTTCTTCTTGTCGCTCGCGAGCGGATCGATGCTCCAGCGGATGACCTTCTTGCCGCCGATCGAGTCGGGCAGGGTGAGGGTCTTGCCGGACGCCACGTAGCGCAGCTTCAGGCCGCTGCGACCCTCGATCATCACCGAGTCGGTGGAGTCGGCGGTCACCAGCGCGCGAATCGTGCCGCTCTTCGAGCCGAGGCCGGTGCCCGGGTAGAAGTGGTCGAGGATCGACGTGTACGACTTGCCGGCCCGCGCACCTCCCTCGGCGCCGTACTGGCTCATGCCGATGCCGTGACCGTAGCCGTGGCCCTTGAACGAGAAGGACTTGCTGGACGGCACGGCGACCGACTTGGATGCCGCCGCCGTCGTGGTCGTGGCCGCGGTGGTCTTCACCGCGCTCGCCGAGGCCTTCTTGGTGGCGATCTTCACCGACGAAGAGTAGTTCGACAGGTTGGTGCCGTCGTCCTCGATCGTCCGGATCTTGGCGTAGTACGTGGTGCCTGCCTTGAGCCCGGAGATCGTGCCCGACTTGCCGTAGAAGCGGTGATAGGTCGCGTTCGACATCGACGACGACGTCGACAGCTGGATCCGGTACCGCGGAGCGCCGTTCTCGTTCCAGCTGAACGAGAGCGACGTCGACGTCTGGGCGGTCGACTTCAGGCCGGTCGGGACGTCGGTCTTGGAGGACGACGCCGACTTGGTGCTGACCGACACGGCCGAGGAGTACGGCGACAGGTTGGTGCCGTCCATCTCGATCGTGCGCACCTTGGCGTAGTACTTCGTGCCCGGCTTCAGGCCGGTGATGGTCTCGTCCAGGCCGACCGACCGGTAGTACGTGGCATTCGACATGGACGACGACGTGGACAGCTGGACCCGGTACTGAGGCGCCCCGGCCACCTTGTTCCAGGCGAACGTCAACGAGGTCGAGGTCTGGGCCGTGGACTTCAGGCCGGTCGGCACTGCGGTACCCGTCGGGGTGCCGCCGCCTCCGCCGCCACCACCGGCGAGGAGGTCCTCGACGCGGTCACGGAGTCCGCCGCTGGCCGAGAGCCAGGCGTAGACCTTCGCGCCGGGGCACTCGGTGGACACCACGTTGCGGTGGCCGGCGATGCGGTTGAGCGTCTTGCCGCCGAGCGAGTAGGTGCCCTTGGCGGGGATGTTGTAGTCGGAGAAGCGCCAGGCGACGAGATCGACGGTCGCGGACTTCATGGCCGCGGTCGCATCGGTGCTCGTGAACGTGCCCATGAGCGAGACGCCCATGGTCTCCTCGTTGACCGGGCCGTTGCCGGAGTGCGCTGCGCGGACGGGCTTGTCGATGCCGCCGGCCCGGCCCTCGAAGATCTGGCCGTACTTGTCGATCAGGAAGTTGTAGCCGATGTCGCACCAGTCGCGGCCGTTCATGTGATACGCCTGCGTGGCCCGGACGATCGAAGCAGAGTCGCTCTTCGTGTAGGAGTTCGAGCCGGCCGTGTGATGGATGACGGCGCCGCGCGTCGTCGAGCCGTACTTCGGAGCGTCGCAGCCGCTGCCGTTCTTGGCACCCCAGCTGCTGCGGGAGATGATCGGGGGCTGGCCGACCGCGGCAGCGACGGGAGTCGTGCCGGAGAGCTTGCCGGGGTCGACGGTGGCGACGCGGAGGTCGCGGGGCGTGGACGGCTCATGGGCGCGGACGCGGACGGCGACGCCGTCGGCCTGATCGACCCACTGCGGCTCGGTGCCCGGACGGCCACCCTCGGTCCAGGTGTTCTCGACGTCGTTGTGGAGATCGGTCCATCGGCTCCACGAGCCGTCGTGGCGCCACTTGACCTCGACCTCGGCGTCGTTCGGCACGCCGGATCGCCAGGTGACACCGACCATCGAGAACGACTTGATGTCGGTGGGCGCAAGCTCGGCCACCGTGCGCAGCGACGTCGAGGGCTCTGCCGACGACGGGGCCCGGGGGGCGGCGCGCTTCTCGGCCTTGCTCGGTTCGGCGGCCGCGACCACCGGGACATCGTGCTCGGAGACGACGACCTCTGGTGAGGTGTTGACGTCCTCACCGAGGCGTCGCTCGACGCCGTCCTGCCAGACCATGACGGATCCGAGCAGGATGGTCACGAGGCCAAGGGGCAGGAAACGCAGGATCACGCGCCGAGAACGCATGTCGTGTCCAATCATGTGAGAGCGGCCGAACGGGGAAGTGGTAGAGGGGACACCGCTGGTGACATTAGACAGGACTCATAGCCTCTTGACCAGCGGATTTGCGGCCTCCCTCGCTGACCTGCGGAACTACACACGTGTGATTACGTCCGCAGTGCTCCTACCTGCCGGTGGCTGGGGTCATACCTGTCGGTGGAGTCGCCGGGCCGCCTCCGCCACCGACCCTGACAACGACGGATAGATCGTGAACGCGTCGGCCACGTGGTCGACCGTGAGTGAGGACGAGACGCTCAAGGACACGACGTGGATGAGCTCGCTGGCCCGCGGGCTGACGACGACTCCGCCGATGACGATCCCGGTGGACTTGCTCGAGAAGAGCTTCACGAACCCGTCCCGGATGCCTTGCATCTTGGCGCGCGGGTTCGAGGCCAACGGCAGCATCGCGACGTCGAATGGTGTTCCGGTCTCCTCCAGGTGCACCTGCGAGAGTCCGACCGTGGCGATCTCCGGTGAGGTGAAGATGTTGCTGGAGACCTTCGTCTGGTCGAGCGGATGCACGGCGTCGCCCAGCAGGTGCGACATCGCGATGCGGCCCTGTTGCGCCGCGACCGACGCCAGCATCAACACACCGGTGCAGTCGCCGGCCGCGTAGACGCCCGAGACCGACGTGCGGGACACGCGGTCGACCGTCACGAACCCCGCGTCGTCGAGCTCGACGCCGGCCTCCTTCAGTCCCAGGTCGCCGGTGTTCGGCACAGAGCCGAGGGCGAGCAGGCAGTGCGAGCCGTCGACGGTGCGTCCGTCGGTCAGGGTGACCCGGACCCCGTCGGCTCCGCCGTCGGCGGTGCGGCGCTCGACCGAGGCCATCCGCGAGTGGTCCAGGACGGTCATCCCGCGGCGGGTGAACACGTCCTCGATGAGGTTCGCGGCGTCCTCGTCCTCGCCGGGCAGCACGCGATCGCGGCTCGAGACCAGCGTGACCGGCGATCCCAGTCCGTTGTACGCGCTGGCGAACTCGGCACCCGTGACACCGGAGCCGACGACGATCATGTGGTCGGGCAGCTCGCGCAGCCCGTAGAGCTGCTCCCAGGTGAGGATGCGCTCGCCGTCGGGCTGCGCCGACTCGACGACCCGCGGATGGGCGCCGGTCGCCACGAGCACGCCCTGTGCCTCGATGCGCCGCTCGCCGTCGTCCGTCGTCGCGATGACGGCGCCGCCGCTCGCATCGAGGGTTCCCGTGCCCGCGAGCACCTCCACACCGCTGGCCTCGAGGCGCTGGCCGATGTCGGCCGACTGGGCCTGCGCAAGCGCCATCACCCGGTCGTTGGCGACGGCGATGTCCGCCCGCGCCTCGCGGGGCACGTCGACACCGAGCTCGGCCGACGACTCGACCTCGGTCAGGAGGTCGGACGTGGCGATGAGCGTCTTGCTCGGCACGCAGTCGGTGAGCACCGTGGAACCGCCTGGACCGTCGCGCTCGATCAGGGTGACGTCGGCTCCCAGACGCGCGGCGACCAACGCCGCCTCGTATCCCCCGGGTCCACCACCGATGATCGCCACATGTGCCACGCGAGCCATTGTGTCGCAGGTGCTGTGCATGTGCGCCGCCCACGCCCCGCATCCGAACCCGCGCATACCTGCCGCCCACGCCCGGCACCCGAACCAGGCCTTCCGTAATGTACGGACGGTGAACTCCGTCGACCTCGCCCGACAGGCCGCTGACGCGCTCGCCGAACGCACCGACGGGGAGAAGCACGACATCGCGCTGGTCATGGGCTCGGGCTGGCTTCCTGCCGCCGACGCCCTCGGTGTGCCGGAGCACGAGTTCGCGGCCTCCGAGCTCCCGGGCTTCAGCGCTCCGGCGGTGGAAGGTCACGGGGGAACCATCCGGTCGGTACGCCTCGGCGACCGGCGGCTCCTGATCTTCCTCGGCCGGACGCACTTCTACGAGGGCCGCGGCGTGGCATCGGTCGTGCACGGCATGCGGACAGCGGCAGCAGCGGGGGTCGGCACGGTGGTGCTCACCAACGGCTGCGGCGGCCTCGACACGTCGTGGACGCCGGGCACACCCGTGCTCATCAGCGACCACATCAACCTCACCGGAACCTCACCGGTCGAGGGAGCGAACTTCGTCGACCTCACCGACCTCTACTCGTCACGGCTGCGGGCGCTGTGCCAGGAGGTCGACCCGACGCTCGACGAGGGCGTCTACGTGCAGTTCCCCGGGCCGCACTACGAGACACCGGCGGAGATCACCATGGTCAAGGCCATCGGCGGCACCCTCGTCGGGATGTCGACCGTCCTGGAGGCCATCGCCGCGCGCGAGGCCGGCATGGAGGTCCTCGGCATCTCCCTGGTCACCAACTTCGCGGCCGGCATCACCGGCGAGCCCCTGAACCACGAGGAGGTCCTGGAGGCCGGCCGCGCGTCGGCCACCCGCATGGGGACCCTGCTCGCCGACGTCCTACCCCGCATGTGACTCATGGACCTCCTCGAACGCGCCCGTGACTGGCTCAGCCAGGATCCCGACCCCGTCACCCGCGACGAGCTGCAAGGGCTGATCGACGCCGACGACACCGACGGGCTCGCGGACCGGTTCCGCGAGCGCCTGCAGTTCGGCACGGCAGGCCTGCGCGGCGAGCTCGGCGCTGGTCCGAACCGGATGAACCGGGTGATCGTCGCGCAGGCAGCCTCCGGGCTCGCGGCCTACCTGCTGGAGCACGCGGACGCCGGTGCCGTACGCCCCAGCGTCATCATCGGCTACGACGCCCGCCACAACTCCGACGTCTTCGCGCGCGACACGGCCGAGATCATGCAGGGCGCCGGGGTTGACGCCCATCTCCTCCCCGAACCGCTGCCCACGCCGGTCGCGGCATTCGGCATCCGCCACCTCGGCTGCAGCGCCGGGGTGGTCGTCACGGCGTCGCACAACCCGCCGCAGGACAACGGGTACAAGGTCTATCTCGACGACTCCAGCCAGATCGTGCCGCCGGCCGATGCCGACATCTCCGCCCAGATCGACGCCGCCGGTCGTGTCGACGAGATGCCACGCGACGACGGCTACACGCGACTCGGGCCCGAGGTCGCCGAGGCGTACATCGAGGCGGTCGCCGCGCTCCCCCACGACGGTCCCCGCGACATCGTCGCCGTCTACACCCCGATGCACGGCGTCGGGCGCGACACGTTGGTCGACGTCGTGCGCCGCACCGACTTCCCGGACCTGCACGTCGTGCGCGAGCAGGGCGATCCCGACCCGGACTTCCCCACCGTCGCGTTCCCGAACCCCGAGGAGCCGGGTGCGATGGACCTCGCGCTGAAGCTCGCGTCCGAGGTGCAGGCCGACGTCATCGTCGCGAACGACCCCGACGCCGACCGGTGCGCGGTCGGAGTGCGCGAGTCGGCGGGTGAGGCCTACCGGATGCTCTCGGGCGACCAGGCCGGCGCGCTGCTCGCGGACTTCTGCCTGCGCCGCGGACTCGAAGGCACCTACGCGGCGTCGATCGTCAGCTCGGACCTGCTGGGCCGGCAGGCCGCCGCGTTCGGGCAGCCGTGGGAGCAGACCCTCACGGGCTTCAAGTGGATCGGCAAGATTCCCGACCTCGCGTTCGGGTACGAGGAGGCGCTGGGCTACAGCGTCGCCCCGCACATCGCCCGCGACAAGGACGGTGTCTCCGCGATCATCACCGTGCTGGAGATGGCGGCGGCGCTCAAGGCCGAAGGTCGCACCCTGCTCGACCGGCTCGACGACATCTACCGGGAGCACGGCCTGCACGCCACCAGCCAGCTGTCGGTCCGCGTGGACGACCAGGCGGTCATCACCAACGCCATGCAGATCCTGCGCACGTCGCCGCCGAGCGAGCTGGGCGGCCTCGACGTCGCGTCGGTGGACGACCTCATGGACGGGTATGGCGGCCTGCCGCCGACCGACGGCATCCGACTCGGCGTCGGCGAGAACGCCCGGATCATCTGCCGTCCGTCCGGCACCGAGCCCAAGCTGAAGTGCTACGTGGAGGTCGTCGTGCCGGTGACCGACTCGATGGAGGCCGCCCGCACCGAGGCCGATGACCTCATCGGGCGCATCAAGGGCGACCTCGGAACTGCTCTGGGTCTCTAGACCAGGAGCGCCGCGAGCAGGGCCACGAATCCTGCCGTGGAGAGCACCGAGCGGGCGATGTTCCAGCGGATCCACGGCTCCTCGAACGCCTCGCGCAGCGCCTTCGGCGGTTCGCCGGCGTCCACGCCGGCCACGAGCCGGTCGTTCATCGGCACGTTGACGACCATCGTGATGACGGTGGTGGCCACCACCAGGACGGCACCGGCCACCAGCCACCAGCGGGCGTCCTTGTCGTCGAAGCCGACGACGGCTGCGGCGATCGCCGCCAGCGTGCCACCGCCGAAGATGATCGCCAGCATCGCGTTCAGGATGCCGACGTTGATCTCGCGCATCGCGTGCACGAAGGTCGAGTCGTCGGCGTGACGCAGCCCCGGCATGATGCCGTAGGAGAACGTCACGAACAGGCCGGCGAAGAGCCCGGCCAGCACGACCGCGACGACCGTGACGACCTCGTTCATGAGGCCATCATCTCGATCTGCCGAAGCCGACGATCTCGGGGTCGTGGTCGCTGGCACGGTACGGCCCGGGCGCGTAGAGGTTCGTGACGTTGGCGTTGTACCGGCTGTACTCGCGCCCGACGGACTCGTACGCGTTGATGTTCCAGATGTCGGCACCCGTCACCTGCCTGAAGGCCTGTCGCGAGGCGAAGACGTGGTCGAGCGAGCCGATCAGGCCGTCGAACTGGTACGTCTCCTTGTCGGTGAGGGCACGCGGGACGTTGACATAGCCCGCGTCCTCGATCACCTCGACCGGGTCCTCCTCGTTGTAGGCGTTGAAGTCGCCGGTGAGGAAGACCGTGTCCGTCTTGGCCGCCCTGCGCTGTGCGTCAGCGAAACCCACGAGGGCTCGCGCCTGCTTCACGCGCGAGGCGTTCGACGCACCCTGGCCATCACCCTGGTCGGCGTCCTCGCCGGTGCCGGATCCCTTGGACTTGAAGTGGTTCACGATCACCACGAAGTCGTGCTTGCTGCCTGACTGCCTCGGACGGAACTCCTGGGCGAGCGGCTCCCGGGCGTTGTCGAACGCGGGGTCGTCGAGGATCGTCGACTCCTTCACCGGCTTGACCGCGCTGGTGCGGTAGATGAATGCGGTGCGGATGACGTCCTCGACCTCCGGAACCCGGCTCGGTGACGGGACGTACGCCCACGTGTGGCGGCCGGCATCGGCGTTGAGCGCCGTGACGAGGTTGCGCAGGGCGGTGTCGCGGTCGATGCCGAAGGCCGCCGAGTTCTCGATCTCCTCCAGTGACAGCACGTCGGCCCCATGTGGACCAGCACCGAGCCGGTTGATGGCGGCCACGATCTTGGCCTGCTGCCGCTCGAGGTTCTCGGCGTTGGCCGCCCCGCGCGGACCGTCGTTGGTGCACGAGTTGACGGTGACGTTCGCGCCGGCGCGGTCCCGGAAGTACGTGCACGTGCCCGCGCCCGACGCGGCGAAGTCCTCACCGAGCGTGGTGAAGTAGTTGAGCACGTTGAAGGTCGCGATCTGCAGCGCACCGCCGACGTCCCTGGGCCTCTGCTTCCGCGTGTCACCGAACGTGACCGGCTCGGCGTCGCCTGCCACCAGCTGGTCGGTCGGCTGGAGCTTCCAGATGTCGTTGCGGTAGTCGAGCACCATCGGGGCGGTGAAGGACGTCGGTGCCCCGACGCGGACCTCGTTGTCCGGACGCAGCCAGGGCAGCGGTGTGCCCTGGTTGGCCGCACTGAGGAAGTTGGTGCTGGCCCCGTCGTCGAGCGTCACGAGCCGCCGCGCGTTGTCGGCGACGACCTCGCCGAACTCGGCGGAGCCAGGGCGGGCGATGTTGGTCGGCGCCGGCAGCGGGTCGTCGCCCGCAGCCAGGCCGATCTCCGCGTACTGGTTGGTCGTGAAGTTGTTGGTGATCGTGTAGTCGCCGCTCGGACGCAGCAGCATGCCCTCGAGGCTCTCGCGCTGTGCGTCGTCGAGCGGGAAGTCGACCGCGGCCGGCTTGACGGCTTCGGCCGGCTCGTCGAGCACCGTCCAGGAGCCGGCCGGCGGCGAGATCTCGGTGAGGCCGTGGAACTCGCTGACCCGGCCGGTCACCTCGACGTGGTCGCCGACCTGCACGTCCGCCGCGAGTGCGCCGGAGAAGACGAAGATCCCGTCGGACGCGTGATGGGTGTCGAGGTCGACGTCGCCACCGGTGCCCGGCGTCTGTATGTAGGCACCGCTGAACCCCCCCGTCGGGTAGGCGGCGGTGACCACTCCGCGCGTCGTGACCGTGGTGCCGGCCAGTGGACTGGAATCGCCGGTGCCCTGGATGTCGGCGATGGCCACGACGTCAGCAGCACCGGCGAACGCCGGCAGGCTGATGAGCGCGGCGGTGGTGACTGCAGCGAGGGCGGACGCGAGCCTCCTCATCAGTTGCTGCGCTTGACGACGCGGACGGAGACCTCGTCGTACGCGGGTCCGTACGTGCCGTCGCCGGAGTACGCCACCGTGAGCGTGTGCTTGCCGCGTTCGAGATGTCGGGTGTCGACGGGCACCAGGGCATAGCCACGGTGGAGCTTGGCCGATCCGAGCTTCGTGTCGCCCTCGCTCACCGTGATCGTGCCGGTCGGGCGACCGTCAGGCCCCTTCACCCGCACGCCGACGAACGTGGCCGAGCCCTCGCGGATGATCGGCGTCGTGATCGCGTCGATCGTCGCCTTGGAGAGCTCGGGCGCCTCGATCGTGATGGGCAGGTCGGCCGTCGTTCCGGACGGCTTCGCGGTGACGCGGATCGTTGCATCGCCGCTCACGCCTGCGGGAAGCGTGAACGACGGGGTCGCCGCGCCGGCGGTGACGTCGAACGTCCCGAGGTCGTCGGTGCTGCCGCCGTGCACGAGCGTGACGTCGACCGACGTGTTCGCGGGGCTGCCCTTCGACGTGAGGTCGAGCTTCGGCAGCGAGAACGACACCTCTCCGCCGGCCGGGTAGGACGCCTGCAGGCCCTCGACATCGAGCGAGCGACGCGCGAAGTCCGGTGACACCGGGTCGTGCTCCTGCAGGTACTCGATCCAGGCCTCGTAGTCGACGAGCCCGGTGTCGACGGCGGACCCCTCCTTGAAGGCCCGGAAGTTGTCGCCGCCGGCCGCGAGGAAGGACGGCACGGCGACCTTGTAGGAGGTGCTCGCCTCGATCGCCTTGCCGTCGATCGTCACGCGGGTGATGCGGTCGCCCTCGGGACGGGTCGGGTCGAACGTGTACTTCACGTTCTTCGAGACGCCCATCTGCAGGTAGGCCCGCGACGGGACGTTGCCGTCGGCGTCGCGCTGCCACTGCTGCTCGAGCACCTTCTTCAGGCTGGCGCCGGTGAGCGTCACCGAGCTGAGGTTGTTGACGAACGGCAGCACCGCGTTGGCCTCGGCGTAGGTGATGACCCCGTCGGCGTTGGTCCCGCCGGTTCCGGCGTACAGCAGGTCGGCGCGGAGGCCGCCGGGATTGGTCATCGCGAGATCGGCACCCGCCGCCGTCTCGCTCACCTTCGACAGCAACGCGTCGGCGACGAGTCCGCCGAGCGTCGACTCGGAGGCACGGTCCTCGGTGCTGCCGGTGAAGGCCCGGGTGATGTCGGCGGTCTGATGGCCCTTGACCTGGTCGCCGACCTCGGCGGCGTTGGCCAGTGCGGCGTCGACGATCGTGTCGACCTCGGCCACGCGCGGATACGTCGAGATCAGGCCGTCGTCGGCGGCCGTGGTGCGCGCGACGTTGCGCTGGGTGTGGCTCTGGACGTCGCCGGTGTCGGGGTCGACCGTGAGCTGGATCTGGCCGATGTTCGCACCGTAGCTCCCGGTCTGGACGATGGGACGCGTCTGCCCAGCCTGACCCGGCACGGGTGCGTCGTACGCGTACGCCTGGTGGGTGTGGCCCATGAAGATCGCGTCGACCTCGGCGGACGTGTTCTCGGCGAGGCTCTTGAAGACGGCGCTCGAGGCGATCGCCTGCTCGTAGGACTGCGTGCCGTCGGGCGCGCCCTCGTGCACGGACGCGACGATGACGTCCGGCGGGTCGGCCAGGGCGTCGAGGTCGGCGACGGTGTCGTTGATGGAGGCCACGGGGTCGGCGAACGTCAGGCCGGCGATGCCGTCGGGGTTCACGAGCGACGGCGTCTCCTGCGTGACGGCACCCACCACGGCGACGTCGAGCCCCTGGACGGTGAAGATCTTGTACGGGTCGAGTGCCCGCTCACCGCCGGCCTTGAAGACGTTGGCACCCAGGATCGGGAAGTCCGCCGCCGGCGCGATGCGGTCGGTGAGGTCGCTGTAGCCCTTGTCGAACTCGTGGTTGCCGACGGCCGACGCGGCGAGGTCGAGCGCGTTGAGGACGTCGAGCGTCGGGATGTCGCCCTGCACCGCAGACGCGAACAGCGACGCGCCCACGTTGTCGCCGGCCGAGACCATCAGCGTGCTCGCGTCGCCGGCCTCGGCGCGCAGCTGCTCGACGGTGCCGGCGAACTTCACCGTGTTGGTGTCGATGCGTCCGTGGAAGTCGTTGATGCCGAGCAGGTTCAGCACGACCGGATCAGCGGCCTGGGCGGGAGTGCCCACGAGCAGTGAGCCGCTGACGGCCAGGACGGAAGCGGTCGCGGCAAGGCGACCCCGAAGGGTTCTCACGAGTGTTCTCCGATCGACGAGCAGTCCCCCCAAACCAATTGGCACTGAACCACTCGGCGCCGGACCACAGGACTTGATAGGACCCCGGGGACCACACGGCTGTCAACGGTTCGCTCCCGGAATGATGGTGACAATCAGGTGAACGAGCTCGCCTGGGTCAGGGAAGGCCTTCGAACGGGTCGGTCAGCACCGGCGAACCGGGCGCCCGCTCCGGCCACGCGACCGAGGCCCAGTCACGCCTCATGATCCGCTGCCAGCGCTCGGCGTCGACGGGGTAGTCGAACATCACGTGGTGCTGGCTCTTGTGCTCCATCAGGCCGGCGACGGTGCGATGGGCAACGCTGCTGGTGTCGACGACCAGGCCGATCTCGGCGTCCGGCACTCCGCGCATGTGGTAGACCTGCGTCGGGTCGAACTGCCACATCCCCTTCTCTGCCCGCTGCTGCTGCCAGCGCTCGAACACCGACTGAGGGATCGCACTGTGCAGCAAGCGCCTGAACGCCGTGCCGGCCGTGCTCGCGTGGCGGGCGAACGCGGCGTCGGTCGCCGCTCCGATCGTGATGTGGTCGGGATGGGCGAAGATGCCGTCCGGTCCGAACGTCCCCACCACCGTCGGCTGCTCCTCCTCGAGGATCGCCGCGACCACGTCGACGAGCTCGTCGAACGGCACCTGGTCGACCTCGCCGTCCCGGTAACCCAGCCATTCGTGCCGGTCAGGCTCACGGCCCAGAGCACGCCACCCGTCCTCGTCCTCCTGCTGCCGGATGCGACCGAGGGTCTCACGGGTCGCGGGAAAGCCTTCCCGGATGTCGCCGGCTCCCCCGTCCGTGGCGTGGATGAGGGTGAACCGGAATCCCGGGTCGTCGGCGTGCAGCGCCACCATGCCCGCCATGCCGTACGCATCGTCGTCCGGATGGGCCACCACGACCGCCAGGCTGAGCCCTTCCGTCCTGGGCGCACCGACCATGGGCACAGTCTGCCGTTCGTCCCGCTGGATTCGCGACCGAGGCGCGCCGTACGCTGGACGATGCGTTCACAGAGTGGTGATCGCAAGGGAGGGACATTCGTGACAGGCGCTACCGCGTCGCTCCGCAGGACGCTCGACGGCCTGCCCGGCGTCGATGCCGTCGGCCTCGAGGCCAGGGCCGCGTCGCTCGGCACCCGGTCCATCAAGACCACCGCCAAGCAGTGGGCCATCGACCTCGCCATCTCGATGGTCGACCTCACGACCCTCGAGGGTGCGGACACCCCCGGCAAGGTGCGGGCCCTCTCAGCCAAGGCCCTCAACCCGGACCCGACCGACCCGAGCTGCCCGTCCGCGGCCGCCGTCTGCGTCTACCCGGACATGGTCGCCACCGTGCGCGAGGTGGTCGGCGATCGCCTGCACGTCGCGGCAGTGGCCACCGCCTTCCCGTCCGGACGCGCCGCGCTCGACATCAAGCTCGCCGACACCCAGGACGCCGTCGAGGCCGGTGCCGACGAGGTCGACATGGTCATCGACCGTGGCGCCTTCCTCGCCGGCAACCTCGACAAGGTGCACGACGAGATCGTCGCGGTGAAGGAGGCCGCCGGCACGGCACACCTCAAGGTCATCCTCGAGACCGGCGAGCTGCAGACGTACGACAACGTCCGGCGCGCGTCGTGGCTGGCCATGGAGGCCGGCGCCGACTTCATCAAGACCAGCACCGGCAAGATCCAGCCGGCGGCCACGCTGCCGGTGACGCTGCTGATGCTGGAGGCCGTGCGCGACCATCGCATCGCCACCGGACGCCAGGTCGGGGTCAAGCCCGCGGGCGGCATCCGCACGTCGAAGGACGCCATCCGGTACCTCGTGGTCGTCAACGAGATCGCCGGCGAGGACTGGCTCAGTCCCGACTGGTTCCGCTTCGGCGCGTCCTCGCTGCTCAACGACCTGCTGCTGCAGCGCCAGAAGATGATCACCGGCCACTACTCCGGCCCCGACTACGTGACGTTGGACTGATCCCATGACCAAGTTCGAGTACGCACCGGCGCCCGAGTCGCGCGCCATCGTCGACCTCAAGAGCTCGTACGGCCTCTACATCGACGGCGAGTTCGTCGACGGGTCGGGCACGTCGTTCAAGTCGATCAGCCCCGCCACCGAGGAGGTGCTGGCCGAGGTCGCCGAAGCCACCGAGGCCGACGTCGACGCCGCGGTCAAGGCCGCCCGCCGTGCGTTCGACAAGGTCTGGGGCCCGATGCCCGGACGCGAGCGCGCCAAGTACCTCTACCGGATCGCGCGCATCATCGCCGAGCGCAGCCGTGAGCTCGCCGTGCTCGAGTCGCTCGACAACGGGAAGCCCATCAAGGAGTCGCGCGACGTCGACGTCCCGCTCGTCTCGCAGTGGTTCTTCTACTACGCGGGCTGGGCCGACAAGCTGGGCTACGCCGGTCAAGGCCCGGACCCGAAGCCGCTCGGCGTCGCCGGCCAGATCATCCCGTGGAACTTCCCGCTGATGATGCTGGCCTGGAAGATCGCGCCGGCGCTCGCGGCCGGCAACACCGTCGTGCTCAAACCAGCCGAGACCACACCGCTCACGGCACTGCTGTTCGCGGAGATCTGCCAGCAGGCCGAGCTGCCGCCCGGTGTCGTCAACATCGTCACCGGAGCCGGCGAAACCGGCCAGGCGCTGGTCGAGCACCCCGACATCGACAAGATCGCCTTCACCGGGTCCACTGCGGTGGGACGCCAGATCGCCAAGTCGGTCGCCGGCACCCACAAGAAGGTCACCCTCGAGCTCGGCGGCAAGGCCGCCAACATCGTCTTCGACGACGCCGCGCTCGACCAGGCCGTCGAGGGCATCGTCAACGGCATCTTCTTCAACCAGGGCCACGTGTGCTGCGCCGGTTCGCGCCTGCTGGTGCAGGAGAGCGTCTACGACGAGGTGCTCGAACGTCTCAAGCGGCGCATGGCGACGCTGCGCCTGGGCGACCCGCTCGACAAGAACACCGACATCGGCGCGATCAACTCCGCCGAACAGCTCGCCCGCATCCGCGAGCTGTCGGCGATCGGCGACTCCGAGGGCGCGGAGCGGTGGTCGGCACCGTGCGAGATCCCCGACCACGGCTTCTGGTTCGCGCCCACGATCTTCACCGGCGTCACCCAGGCCCACCGCATCGCCCGCGAGGAGATCTTCGGCCCGGTGCTGTCGGTGCTGACCTTCCGCACCCCGGCCGAGGCGGTCGAGAAGGCCAACAACACGCCGTACGGACTCTCCGCGGGGGTCTGGACCGAGAAGGGTTCGCGCATCCTGTCCATGGCCCAGCAGCTGCGGGCCGGCGTCGTGTGGGCCAACACGTTCAACAAGTTCGACCCCACCAGCCCGTTCGGCGGCTACCAGGAGTCCGGCTACGGCCGGGAGGGCGGCAAGCACGGCCTGGCCGCCTACCTGAAGGGATCCCGCTGATGGCACGCGTCGAGGTGCGCAAGACGCACAAGCTCTACATCGGTGGCGCGTTCCCGCGCTCGGAGTCCGGTCGCACCTACGAGGCGGTCGACGCCAAGGGACGGTTCATCGCCAACATGGCGAAGGCGTCCCGCAAGGACGCCCGCGACGCCGTGCGCGCCGCCCGATCGGCCTTTCCCGGCTGGTCCTCCCGCACGCCGTACAACCGCGGCCAGGTCATCTACCGGATCGCCGAGGTCATGGAGGGCCGACGCGACCAGCTCGTCGGCCAGCTCCGCGAGGCCACCGGCATCACCGCCAAGGTGGCCGAGAAGCGCGTCGACGTGACGATCGACCGCGTGGTCTGGTACGCCGGGTGGGCCGACAAGTACGTCCAGGTCCTCGGCAACGCCAACCCCGTGTCGGGCCCGTTCTTCAACCTCTCCACGCCTGAGCCCACCGGGGTCGTCGCGATCGTCGCGCCGACGGTGCCGCTGCTTCCGTTCGTCAGCACGGTCCTGCCGGCCATCACCACCGGCAACACCGTGGTCGTCGTGGCCAGCGAGCAGCACCCCATCCCGGCCGTGACCCTGGCCGAGATCATGGCCACGTCCGACCTCCCCGGCGGCGTCGTCAACCTGCTGACCGGCAGCCCGGCCGAGATCGCCCCCTGGCTGGCCACCCACCTCGACGTCGACGCCCTCGACCTCACGGGCATCGAGGATGCCGACCTCGCACGCTCGTTGGAGTCCGACGCCGCCGAGGACCTCAAACGCGTCCGGCGCCCCGCAGACGAGGACTGGCCGGCCGAGCCGACGTTGTCCCGTCTGGAGCAGTGGACGGAGACCAAGACGGTCTGGCACCCCATCGGGGTCTGAGAGCCGGTTGGAGAACCTTTTCTGACAGGGTTGTCGTATCGGGGGCCGCCTGTTCGTGGAGAAGGTGAGAGGCAGCCGATCCGGCCGCCGCACAGCAGGAGGAATCGACATGACGCAGTACCTGATCACCGTCCCGCACGACACCGAAGAGTCCCCCACGATGGAGAACATGGACCCGGCCGAGATCCAGCCGATCCTCGACGCGGTCGACGCGTTCAACGAGAAGCTCCGCGCCGAGGGCGCCTGGGTATTCGCCGGTGGCCTCGAGCCGCCCAGCGCGACGACCGGCGTCGACAACACCGGCGACACCGCGATCGTCACGGACGGTCCGTTCACCGAGTCCAAGGAGTACCTGGGTGGCTTCTGGGTCATCGAGGCAGCCGACCTCGACGCCGCCCTCGCATGGGCCAAGGAGGGCTCCAAGGCCTGCGCCGGCCGTGTCGAGGTCCGTCCCTTCCAGGACGTGGCCTGACGCCGATGGCGGGCTCTACGGAAGAACAGATCGAACGGATCTTCCGTGAAGAGTATGGCCGGGTCGTGGCCTCGCTGGTCCGTCGCTTCGGTGACATCGATGTCGCCGAGGACGCTGCCAGCGAGGCACTCCTGGTCGCTCTCGAGAAGTGGCCCACCGACGGCGTGCCCCCGAACCCCGGCGGCTGGCTGACCACGACGGCCGGCAACAAGGGGATCGACCGCATTCGCCGCGAGAAGCAGCGCGACACCAAGCACCAGGCGGCCCTGATGATCGAAGACGACACACCCCACGAGCCGACCGGCATCGTCGAGGACGACCGGCTCCGGCTCATCTTCACCTGCTGCCATCCGGCGCTCGCGCCGGAGGCGAGGGTGGCCCTGACCCTGCGACTGCTCGGCGGCCTCACCGTCGCCGAGATCGCCCAGGCCTTCCTGGTGCCCGAGACGACGATGGCGCAACGCATCACCCGGGCGAAGTCCAAGATCAAGGGCGCGCACATCCCCTACACGATCCCGGCCGAGGCCGACCTCACCGAACGGCTGGCCGGAGTGCTCGCCGTCGTCTACCTGGTGTTCAACGAGGGCTACCTCGCGAGCGCCGGCGAGGCCGCGATCCGCGACGAGCTCACCGGCGAGGCCATCCGCCTCGGCCGGGTGCTGCGCGGACTCCTGCCCGGGAACCACGAGGTCGCGGGGCTGCTCGCCCTGATGCTCCTGACCGAGTCACGGCGTGCCGTGCGCGTGGCAGGCGGCGAGCTGGTGCCGCTGCACGAGCAGGACCGGGGCGGCTGGGACCGGGCGCTGATCGCCGAGGGTCACGAGCTGGTCCGCGAGTGCCTGCGCGCCAACCAGCCCGGGCAGTACCAGCTGCTCGCAGCCGTCAACGCCGTGCACACCGATGCACCGACCGCCTCCGACACCGACTGGGGGCAGATCGCCACGCTGTACGACCAGCTCTATGCGGTGTCTCCGACGCCCGTCGTCGCGCTGAACCGAGCCATCGCCTTCGCCGAGCTCGATGGGCCCGAGGTCGCCCTGGCCGAGGTCGACCGGCTCCAGCTCACGACGTATCACGCGTGGCACGCCACCCGGGCCGACCTGCTGAGGCGGCTCGGCAGGAGCGCGGAGGCCCGGGCCGCGTACGACGCGGCGATCGCCGCGACCGACAACGAAGCCGAGCAGGCGTACCTCACCCGTCGTCGCGGTTCGCTCGCCCAACCCTAGAGTCGGGCCTTCAGGGCCGCGTAGGACGGCTTGATGACGTCGTTGATGAGGGTGAGGCGCTCGTCGAAGGGCAGGAAGGCGCTCTTCATCGCGTTGACCGTGAACCAGCGGAGGTCGTCGAGGCCGTAGTCGAACGCCTCGACCAGCAGGTTCATCTCCCGGCTCATCGACGTGTTGCTCATCAGTCGGTTGTCGCAGTTGACCGTGACGCGGAAGCCGAGCTCCTTGAGCATGCCGATGGGGTGGTCGGCGATCGTCGTCATGCCCGGCACGGCGTGGGTGTGCAGGTTGGACGACGGGCACATCTCCAGCGGGATGCGACGGTCGCGCACGTAGGCAGCGAGCCGCCCGAGCACCGGATGTGACGGGTCGGATCGGTCGATGTCGTCGACGATGCGCACGCCGTGGCCGAGCCGATCGGCGCCGCAACGCTGGATCGCCTGCCAGATGGACGGGAGCCCGAACCCCTCGCCGGCGTGGATCGTGAAGTGCGAGTTCTCGCGGCGCAGGTACTCGAACGCCTCGAGGTGCAGGATCGGCGGGAAGCCGTCCTCGGCGCCGGCGATGTCGAAGCCGAACACGCCACGGTCGCGGTACTCGACCACCAGCTCGGCGACCTCGAGCCCGCGCTTCGCGTGCCGCATCGCGGTGAGCAGCTGCCCGACCACGATCGGGTGCCCCTGCTCCGCAGCGAGGGCCCGCCCCTCGTCGATGCCCGCCTGCACCGCGTCGACCGTCTCGCGGAGGCTCAGGCCGGACGACAGGTGCTGTTCAGGTGCCCAGCGGAGCTCGGCGTAGACACAGCCGTCAGTGGCGAGGTCGAGCACCGACTCCCGGGCCACCCGGGCGAGGTCCTCGGGGCGCTGCATGACCGCGACGGTGTGCACGAACGTCTCGAGATAGCGCTCGAGCGAGCCGGACGACGACGCCTCGGCGAACCACGTGCCCAGGGCGTCCGCGCCCTCGGCGGGCAGGTCGTGACCGATCTCGTCGGCGATCTCGGCGACCGTGGCCGCGCGCACGCCGCCGTCGAGGTGCTCGTGCAAGGCGACCTTGGGAACCGCAGCCACCTGGTCAGGCGTGGCCGCGCTCATTCGGGGTCCCCGGGAAAGCGCGAGCGCGCGATGCGGCAGCTCACCGCGAAGGCCGCATGGCGCGAGTGGTTTTCTGGGGTGAAGATCATCCCGCATCCATGAGGAGCGTGACGGTCTCGGCCACGCAGGCGGGCTTGTCGGCGCCCTTGATCTCGATCGTGTGCTGCAGGGTGATCTGCTGGCCCTTCTCGAGGTCCTTCACGTCGAGCATCTCCACGCGGTTGCGCACCTTGGAGCCGACGAGGACGGGCGAGACGAAGCGCACCTTGTTGAGGCCGTAGTTGACCCGCGCGACGTCGCCGGCGAACGCGTAGACCTGCGCGCTGAGGAACGGGAGCATCGACAGGGTGAGGTAGCCGTGGGCGATCGTGGCGCCGAACGGACCGTTGGCGGCGCGCTCCGGGTCGATGTGGATCCACTGCCGGTCGCCGGTGGCGTCGGCGAACTGGTCGATGCGCTCCTGGGTGACCTGCACCCACTCACTGACTCCCAGCTCCTTGCCCGAGGCGGCGGCGATCTCTTTTCGGTTGTTCAGCACGCGCATGGTCCCAACCTAGCCAACCGGTCGCTGCGGGGCAGGTCCCGCTCGGATGAGGGCTGGTGGCTCCGGAGCTCGGTCACTCGGCGGTGGCGACACCCGGACCCGGATGGTCACGAGGTTGTGGTCGGACGCTTCGGGGACGTTCACCATGTCGGAGACCTCGACCGCCATGCTCTTGGGCAGGAAGGCGTGGTCGATGGGGAGGTTCACCCGCCAGGTGCCTCCGGCGTTGTACGACGACAGGCCGGGCTTGAGGTTGCGCCCCTCGCTCCAGTTGTCGTGCAGGCCCGCGGCCTCGAACGCGCTGAGCGGTGTGACACCCGGGTCGCCGGCCTTCGTGTTCATGTCACCGATGACCACCGGCTCGGCGTCCGCCGTGCCGAGATGCTCGGCCGACGAGATGATCCGGCGCGCCTGGAGCAGCCGGAAGGCGCTCTGGTCGGCCCGCCGACCGTCGGGGAGCTGGTCGCCGTAGAACAGGTGCGCGTCGACGAACAGGTAGCGCCGACCGTTCTCGCGCAGTCGCAGCTCCTGGTAGGTGGTCCGCGTCTTGGCACGATGACGTCCTCGACTCCCGTCCATGTTCACGAAGTCCGGCTCGTACGCCTCGTCGTCCGTGGCGTTGCGGAACATGCCCGAGGGAAGGGCCTGTCCCAGCTCGTCGTCGGCGGACCAGACGGCGCTGTCCCAGATCATCTCGACGTTCGCGACGGGCCGGCCGTCCTCCATGCCACCCTCGGAGTGCCGCCAGCTCGGTCCGAGAGCCGACGCGAGCCGGCCGGCGTCGACGTAGTTGGTCTCCTGCAGTGCGGCCACGGAGACGTGCGCAGACCTGATCCGGTCGCGCATGAGCGGCACCCGTTCTGCGAAGGTGCCGATGCTGCGGTCGATGCCGATGTGGTCCTCGGAGAACTCGTCGCAGGCGTGGTTGCACAGGTTCCAGGTGCCGATGATCACCTCCGAGGCGGCCTCACGGCGAAGCTGGCTTCCGCTCGACGAGCCGGCCCAGACCAGGCCTTCCAGGATCACCACGAAGACGGTGATCGCGGCCGCGGCCAGTCGCTTGCGCCGTCCCGGCCGTGCTGTCGATCCCCTCACTGGGCGATCATAGATTCGCCGGGTGGCACGTCACGAAGCGGGCTGACTTGGTGGCGGGGCGCGCGTGCTCAGCCGATGCGCTCGATCACCACGGACGCCGGGGACGACTCGGCTCGGGCATCGGGCTCGACCGTGAACGCACCGTCCAGGGCCTCCATCGCCCGGTCGAACCGGGCCGGTTCGTCGGTGTGCAGCGTCATCAGTGGCGCCCCGTCCTGCACGAGGTCACCAGGCTTCGCGTGCAGCACCACACCCGCTCCGGCCTGCACCGATTCGCCCGGACGGGACCGGCCGGCTCCCAGTCGCCAGGCCGCGACGCCGACGCCGAGTGCGTCGAGATGCGTGAGCGTGCCGCCGGATGGTGCCGTGACGACGTGCGACTCCCGCGCCTCCGGGAGCGGCGCATCGGGATCGCCACCCTGGGCCGCGATCATCCGGCGCCACACGTCCATGGCCCGGCCGTCGGCGAGGGCCTCGGCCGGGTCGATGTCCGTCTTGCCGGCCGCGGTGAGCATCTCCCGTGCCAGCGCGAGGGTGAGCTCGACGACGTCGGCGGGTCCTCCCCCGGCCAGCACCTCGACCGACTCCGCGACCTCGACCGCGTTGCCGGCCGTGAGGCCCAGCGGGGTCGACATGTCGGTGATCAGGGCGACCGTGGTGACACCGGCATCGGTGCCGAGCTCGACCATGGTCTCCGCGAGCTCGCGCGCCTGGTCCTCGCGCTTCATGAAGGCGCCCGACCCGACCTTGACGTCGAGCACGAGGGCGCCCGTGCCCTCGGCGATCTTCTTGCTCATGATCGAGCTCGCGATCAGCGGGATGGCCTCGACCGTGCCGGTGACGTCGCGCAGTGCGTAGAGCTTCTTGTCGGCGGGCGCGAGACCGCTGCCGGCGGCACAGATGACCGCACCCACGTCGTCGAGCTGCGCCATCATCGCCTCGTTCGAGAGGGACGCGTTCCAGCCCGGGATCGACTCGAGCTTGTCGAGGGTGCCGCCCGTGTGACCGAGACCGCGGCCGGAGAGCTGCGGAACCGCCACCCCGCAGGCGGCGACGAGTGGAGCGAGCGGCAGGGTGATCTTGTCACCGACTCCCCCGGTGGAGTGCTTGTCGGCGGTGGGCCACGAGAGTCCGGAGAAGTCCATCCGTTCGCCGCTGGCGATCATGGCGTGGGTCCAGCGTGCGATCTCCTCTCGGTCCATGCCGTTGAGCAGGATCGCCATGGCCAGCGCCGACATCTGCTCGGGTGCCACGACGTCTCGCGTGTACGCGTCGACCACCCAGTCGATCTGCTCGTCGCTCAGCCGCTGATGGTCACGCTTGGTGGCGATGACGTCGGGCGCGAAGTGCTTTTCAGGGCCGTCGCCCTGGGGGGCTCGGTCATGGCGTCGCGAGGTGGACGTCGAGGCGGTCGAGGCCACGCAGCACCCACGTGGGCCGGCGCGGCGCGGGCGCGGCCAGCTCGAGGTCGGGCCAGCGCTCGAGCAGCCTGCTGAACGTGATCTCGAGCTCGAGGCGAGCCAGCGGCGCGCCGAGGCAGAAGTGCACGCCCAGGCCGAACCCGACGTGCGGGTTGGGGTCGCGTCCGACGTCGAGCGATCCCGGGTCGGCAAACACCTGCTCGTCGCGGTTCGCCGAGCCCATCAGGCAGGCCACCTTCTGACCGGCACGAACCGTCGTGCCGAGGACGTCGACGTCGGCGGTGGCGGTGCGCTCGAACAGCTGCAGCGGAGCGTCGAAGCGGATCAGCTCCTCCAGCGCCGTCGCCATCGGCACCTCGCCGGACGTGATGCGGGCAAGCTGGTCGGGATGGGTGAGCAGCGAGTACGCGCCGTTGCCGAAGGTGTTCACCGACGCCTCGTGACCGGCGTTCAGCAGCAGCACCACGGAGGCCACCAGCTCGTCGTCGCTCAGCGAAGTGACACCGCCCTGCTCCTCCAGCAGGTCGGTGACGAGGTCGTCGCCCGGCTCGGCACGTCGCGCCGCGATGATGCCGCGGACGTAATCGGCGAAGTCCTGGGCGGCGGCGACGGCCTCGTCACGAGTGGCTGCGCCGGCCGCCTCCCAGTGATCGCCACTCCTGCTGGTGTCGACGTCCTGCTCGTACATGCGCACGATGGCCTGGGACCAGGCCCGCAGCTGCACGTGGTCGTCGCCCGGGACGCCCAGGAGATCGGCGATGACGTAGACGGGCAGCGGCTCGGCGTACTGGCTCATGAGGTCGACTGGAGCGGAGGGGTCGAGCCCTTCGAGCATCCGGTTGACGAGGGCCTCGATCCGCGGCCTCATCCGCTCGGCATGGCCCCGCCCGAACGCTGCCGACACCAACCCGCGGAGCCGGCGATGGGCCTGGTCCTCGTTCTCCATCATCTGGTTGCGGTGCAGGGAGTTGAACGGCTCCATCTCGTCGGCCGGCTCCCAGTCGACCCAGATCCGACCGAACGCGCGGTCGCGGAGCACGCGTGTGACGGCAGCGTGCGTGGTGGCGAGCCAGCGATCGCTCGGTTCGTGCCAGACCATCGGGCCGGCTTTGCGGAGCTCGGCCATCACCGGGTACGGGTCCGCCACGAAGCCGGGGTCGGCAAGGTCGACCGTCAACGTGTCTCCAGGTCGTTCGGCCCGAAGGCATCCGGCAGGACCTCGGCCATCGTCTTGACGCCCGACGGCGTGGCCAGCTGCATCTCGGCGCCGCCGTTCTCCCACAGCAGCTGGCGGCACCGGCCGCACGGCATCAGCGTCGCACCGTTGCGGTCGACGCAGACCATGGCCACGAGACGACCTCCCCCGGTGCCGTGCAGGGCGGAGACGAGGCCGCACTCCGCGCAGAGGCCGAGTCCGTACGACGCGTTCTCGACGTTGCAGCCGAGCACCACGCGTCCGTCGTCGACGAGCCCGGCCGCCCCCACCGGGAACTTCGAGTACGGCGCGTACGCCCGCTCGAGCATCTGGGTCGCGTAACGCGTGAGCGCCTCCCAGTCGACCGGGTCGTTCGGCGCCTTGGGCCCGGCGTCCCCATCGGTGGCCACTAGCCGGCACTCCCTCGGCGATAGGGAATGCCGTCGGCCGCCGGCATGCGCAATCGCTGGGCACCGAGCGCGAGCACCAGCATCGTGGTGACGTACGGCGTCATCGAGGTGAAGTCGCGCGGCACGGTCTCGGTACCGAGGTACCAGACCAGCAGCAGCGCGCCGACCACGCCGATGCCGACGCCCGAGCGCCACGAGCCTCGCACGGCGCGCAGGGCGGCAAAGGCCAGCAGCCCGATCGCGAGCAGCAGGAGCAGCGCATGCACGGCGTCGGCGTTGCGGAGCCGCAGCGAGTCGGTGTAGCCGAACGTGAGGGCGCCGGCGAGCAGTCCGCCGGGACGCCAGTTGCCGAAGATCATGGCCGCCAGGCCGATGTAGCCGCGCCCACCGGTCTGCCCCGTGTTGAACCCGCTGGACGCCACCAGGGCGAGGAAGCCGCCACCGATGCCGGCGAGCCCGCCGGAGATGAGGACCGCGATGTACTTGTAGAGGTAGACGTTGACGCCCAGCGTCTCCGCCGCCTGCGGGTTCTCGCCGCACGACCGCAGCCGCAGGCCGAACGGCGTGCGCCACAGGACGTAGCCGGAGATCGCCACCAGCGCGAACACCACGATGCTGAGCGTCGACAGACCCGTGGTGAGGGCGGCGACGAACGACGCGACGTCGGAGACGAAGAACCAGTGCCGATCGGCGATGTCGAGCGACACGTCGGAGATGCCCGGCACGGTGATCTTGGTGGGTGAGTCGAGACCGACCAGCTGACGCGGCCCGCCACCCTTGAGGTCCGAGAAGAGCGCCTCGGCGAGGAACGTCGCCGCTCCCGCTCCGATGAGGTTGACGGCCACTCCGGACACGATGTGGTCGACGCCGAACGTGACCGTGGCCACCGCGTGCAGCAGGCCGCCGATGACGCCGAACAGCGCGGCGCCGGCGACACCGGCCCACGGGCCGGCCTGGTAGGTGAAGTACGCCGCTCCCCACGTGCCGAGGATCATCTGGCCCTCGAGGCCGATGTTGACGACACCGGCTCGCTCGGCCCACAGTCCGCCGAGTGCGGCCATGAGGATGGGGCAGGTGGCGATGATCGCTGCCCGGATCGTGCCGGGCGAGGAGATGTCGTCGGTGCTCGAGACGATGCGCACCAGCGACACCACGGCGATGATGCCGACCACGAGCAGGAACCAGTGCTGGGTCGCCTTGCGGGCCACGGTCTCGATGGCGGTGGTCATGCCGTCACCCCCGCCGGCGCAAGTTCTTGCGCCACGACTCGTTGCTCGAGCCTCGACCGCCAGCGACGCACGACCTCGTAGGCCACGACGACCGCCAGCACGGCGACACCCTGGGTGATCTGCACGATGCTCGGCGAGATGTCGGTGCTGAACGTCAGCGTGTTCGACTGCGCGGTGAGGAACGCGAACAGCACGGCGCCGAACAACATGCCGAGCGGCTGGTTGCGGCCGAGCAGCGCCACGCCCAGCCCGGTGAACCCGAGCCCGGCCTGGAACGCCGTGCCGTACGAGCCTGCTCCTCCGAACAGGGCCGGCATCCAGATGAGTCCCGCGACGGCGCCGGAGAGCAGCATCGAGATGACGATCATCCGCTTGGGATCGATGCCGCTGGCCAGCGCGGCGGTCTGGGACTGGCCGCTGGCCCTCAGGTCGAAGCCGAACCTGGTCTTGGTGAGCAGCACCCAGAAGCCCACTCCGAGGATCACGGCCAGGATGACAAGTGCCCAGACCTGGCCGTCGCGTGGCTCGTACGGGGTGAAGCCCGTGAGCCGACTGCTGTCGGGCAGCTTCGTCGTGTGGACGGTGTTGCCCTCGTGCACGCCGTAGCGGTTGAGCAGGTAGCCCACCAGCGTGATGGCGATGGCGTTCAGCATGATCGTGGAGATGACCTCGCTGACCCCACGGGTCGTCTTGAGCACGCCGGCGATGCCAGCCCACGCGGCCCCGACGACCATCGCGATGACCAGCGCGGCGATCACGTTGAGAAAGCCGCCGACGTAGGCCGCCCCGGCGAACGACGCGGCCGCGAACGACGCGATCGTGTACTGACCCTCGACGCCGATGTTGAACAGCCCCATGCGGAACCCGATCGCGGCGGACACGGCGGCGATGTAGATGAGCGCCGCCTGGTTGACGATGTTGACCCGGATGCGCGGCAGCGGGTTGCTGAACATCGCCGACCAGAAGTCGCCGGGGGAGCTGCCGGCCGCGGCGATGACGAGGGTCGTGGCCAGCACGGCGACGACCACCGCGATGAGCGGGGCGAGCAGCGCCATGCCGACTGCGCTGAGTCGAACACTGGGGCGGACGCCGGCGTTCACGCGGCCTCACCGCCCGTCATCGCGGCGCCGAGGTCCTGCGGCGTGACGTCGCCCGGGTCGAAGGTGCCGACCATGCGTCCGCGCAGGATGACCTCGATGGTGTCGGACAGGCCGATCAGCTCGTCGAGGTCGGCGGAGATGAGCAGCACGGCGAGGCCGTCGCGCCGCGCTCGCTTGATGTGCTCCCAGATCGCGGCCTGGGCCCCCACGTCGACGCCGCGGGTGGGGTGCGAGGCCACCAGGAGCACCGGCTCGCCACTCATCTCGCGGCCCACGATGAGCTTCTGCTGGTTGCCGCCGGAGAGGGCGCGGGCCGGGACGTCGATGCCGGGCGTGCGCACGTCGTACTCCTCGACGATGCGCTGGGTGTCCTTGCGGGCACCCGAGCGGTTGATCCACGGTCCCGAGGCGCTCGGCGGGCGGGTCTGGTGCCCGAGGATGCGGTTCTCCCACAGCGGCGAGTCGAGCAACAGGCCGTGCCTTTGACGGTCCTCGGGGACGTAGCCGATGCCGGCCTCGCGCAGCTTGCGGGTGTGCCAGCGGGTCACGTCACGGTCACCGAGCCGCACGGTGCCCGACGTGGGGATGCGCATGCCCATGATCGTCTCGACGATCTCGGTCTGCCCGTTGCCCTCGACGCCGGCGATGCCGAGCACCTCACCCCGGCGGATGGACAACGAGATGTCGGAGAGCAGGTTGCGCCCGAACTCGTCGACGAGGGTGACGCCCTCGAGCTGGAGCTGGACCTCGTCGGTGACCGTGGACTCCCCCGTCGCCGGCGACGGCAGCTCGGCACCCACCATCATCTCGGCGAGCTCGTGCTTGGTGGCCGTGGCGGGATCGGCGGTGCCGACCGTGGTGCCGCGGCGCATGACGGTGATGTCGTCGGCGATCGCGAGCACCTCGTCGAGCTTGTGGCTGATGAACAGCACCGAGTTGCCCGCGTCCTTGAGCTCGCGGAGGTTGTCGAACAGCGCGTCGACCTCCTGCGGGACGAGCACTGCGGTGGGCTCGTCGAGGATGATGATGCGGGCGCCGCGGTAGAGGACCTTGCCGATCTCGAGCCGCTGGCGGGCGGCGACGCCGAGCTTCTCGACCAGCACGTCGGGCTCGAGGCCGAAGCCGAACCGCTCGGAGATGCGGGCGATCTCGGCGCGCGCGGCGTCACCGATGCCGTGCAGCTTCTCGGCGCCGAGCACCATGTTCTCGAGCACCGTGAGGTTGTCGGCCAGCATGAAGTGCTGGAACACCATGCCGACGCCGTGCTCGATGGCGTCGGTGGGCGACTTGAAGCTCACCTCGGTGCCGTCGATGCGGATCGTTCCCTCGTCGGGACGCTGGACGCCGTAGAGGATCTTCATGAGCGTCGACTTGCCCGCTCCGTTCTCGCCCACGAGGGCGTGCACGGTGCCCGGCCGGATGGTGACGTCGACGTCGTGGTTGGCGACGACACCGGGGAAGCGCTTGCCGATGCCGGTGAGCTCGACGGCCAGGCTCTCGGACGTCACGGAAAATCCCCTCCTCACACCGAAATGGGTCTGGGCCGCACGCTACCGCGCCGGCCCAGACCCGTCTCGTGAGATCTACGGCGTGGTCGGGACCTTGGTGTCGCCGCTGACGATCTTGTCCTTGTACCCGTCGATGTCGGACGTGATGTCGTCGACGAATCCGCCGGACGTCGAGTAGCCCACGCCGTCGGCCTTCAGGTCGTAGACCTGGTAGCTCGTCAGCGGCTTGCCGCCGTCGACCGACTTGACGAAGTCGAACGTCGCCGTGTCGACGCGCTTGAGCATCGACGTGAGGATGTGCGGCTTCTGCGCCTCCGTGGCCGTCTTCCACTGGTCGGAGTCGACACCGATGGCCCACTTGCCGTCGCCCGCGTCGACCGCGGCGTCGAAGACGCCCGATCCCGAGGCTCCGGAGGCGTGGTAGACGACGTCGGCATCCTTGTCGAACTGGCCGGTGGCCGCGGACTTGCCGCCCGCCGGGTCGCCGAAGCCCTTGAGGTCGGACTCCTGGATGTAGTTGACCAGCACCTTGATGTCGGGCTTGGCTGCCTTGGCGCCTGCCACGTAGCCGGCCTCGAACTTCTTGATGAGGTCGTTGTGGACGCCTCCGACGAAGCCGATCGTGCCGGTCTTGCTCTTCTCGGCGGCGGCGACGCCCACGAGGTAGGAACCCTGCTCCTCGGCGAAGCCGAGGTATGCGACGTTCTTGTTGACGTCCTTGTCAGGATCGAAGCCGTCGACGACGGCGAAGTTCACGTCGGGGTAGTCGGGGGCGACCTTGTTGATCGCGTCGCTGTAGGCAAATCCGACACCGATCACGGCGGTGGCGCCGCCGTCGGCCATCTGGCGCAGGCGGTCCTCGCGAGCGGACTCGGCCTCACCGTCGGTGGCCTCCCCCTCGACGCAGGTCGCGCTGAAATCGGAGACGGCCTTCTCCAGACCCGCATAGGCGGAGTCGTTGAACGACTGGTCGCCGCGGCCGCCGACGTCGTAGGCCAAGCCGATCTTGGGTCCGTCGCCCTTGGCGGTCTTGCAGACGTCCTTGCTGGCGCTGGTCGTGCCGCCGTCGGTCTTGGAGTCACTGCCGCAGCCCGAGAGGGCGAGTACGGCAACGACGACGACGGCGGAAAGCTGGGTCACTCGACGCACAGTTCCTCCTCGATATGCGGCCGGGTCCCCGGCACCTTCGCACCCTAGTGCGCGGCAGGCGCGGGCGGCAGTGCTGCAGGAGGATTGCCTCGGTCCGTAACCGTTTCTTCACCCAGCGTCAAGCGCCCAGAACGCCGAGGTCAGCCGATCGCGGCGTGCGCGAGCACCGAGGCGGCCACGGCGATGGCTCGCTCGTCGACGCGGAAGTTGCCCTGGTGGAGGTCGTACGTGGCGCCGTCGGGTGTGCGGGTGCCGAGGCGACCCATCGCGCCGGGCACCGACTCGACGTACCAGGCGAAGTCCTCGCCACCGAGGCTCTGCGTGGTGGTGGCGACACCGCCGGGGCCGACGGCCTCGCCGACCGCCTGGCGGAGATGCTGGGTGGCCGCGAAGTCGTTGACGACGGGCGGCACGCCACGGATGTAGGTGACGCCGGCGCTCACCCCGAACGGCTCGAGGATGTCGGCGATGAGCCCGCGCACGAGGTGCTCGGCCGAGTGCCAGGCGGACGCGTCGAGCATGCGCAGCGTTCCGCTGAGCTCGCCCTGCGCCGGGATGACATTGGCGGCGTTGCCGGCGCGGAGCTGCCCCCACACCATGCTGGCGCCGGCCCGCGGGTCGAAGCGTCGCGACAGCACGGCCGGCAGCTGGGTGACCAGGCTGCCCATCGCGTAGGTGAGGTCCTCGGTGAGGTGCGGACGCGACGTGTGACCGCCGCGGCCGGCGAGCGTGACGTGGATGCGGTCGGACGCCCCGGTGATCGCCCCCTCGCGAAGGCCGACGTGGCCGACGTCGAGGGTCGGGTCGCAGTGCAGCGCGTAGATGCGCGAGACGCCCTTGAGGACGCCACCCGCGAGCAGCTTGAGCGCGCCGCCGGGCATGACCTCCTCGGCGGGCTGGAAGATCAGGCGGACGCCGACCGGCAGGGTCTCGAGCTCGTGCAGGCGTGCGAGCGCCACCGCCGCACCGACGAGGCCGGCGGTGTGGACGTCGTGTCCGCAGGAGTGCGCGACCCCGGGAACGGTCGAGCGCCACGGGTCGGACGTCGTGTCCTGCACCGGCAGCGCGTCGAGATCGGCCCGCAGGGCGATGATCGGGCCCTCCTTGGGTCCGATGTCGGCGACCAGGCCGGAGCTCTCGAACCGCTCGTGGGAGATGCCGTTCTTGTCCATCCAGGACGCGACGACGTCGGTGGTGCGGTCCTCGTGCCAGGAGAGCTCGGGATAGGCGTGCAGATCACGGCGCAGCTCGATGAGGTCAGGGGTGATGACCTCGATCGTTCGGCTGATCTGTTCGTGCGGCACCAGAACAGGATAGGGCCACTCAGGCTTCGAGCGTCTTCCTCATCTGATCGACCGTCTCGTCGGCCAGCTTCTCGAGTGGCCTGCGCACCAGGACCGGCGCGATGACGTTGACGGGGAACGGGAAGTCGAAGACGGCCCGGTAGTGGATCTGGGTGCGGTCGCCGTCACGCGTGAACGTCAGGTGATCCGTGGCGGTCGTCCGGCCGTTGCGGCCGCGGCAGACGAACGACGTCGGACGCGTGTGGCCGATGGTCTCGTACTCGAGGTCGACCTCCCGCTTCATGAACCGGGAGCGGTTGCGGTAGGTGGTGCCGATGCCGCCGTCACCCGACAGTCGTCGGGTCTCGATCGTCCCGGGATCCCAGTGCTCGGTGTTCTCGAAGTCGCTGAGGAAGTCGAAGACGTCCTCGATCTCCCGGTCGACCACGAAGGTGCGTTCGACGTGCATAGGTCGAGCGTAGGGCCGCAGCCTCCCGCCGCAAGTGATCGGTCTCGCCCTCGGTCTGCCGCACGTACCAGGTGGTGACGATCGCGATGCCCAGACCGGCGAGCACTCCCGTGCCCACCAGCGACGTGCGCGCACCCAACGCCTCGGCCACCCAGCCGACGAGCGGAGCGACGAACGGCACGCTGCCGATGAAGACCATCACGTAGAGAGCCGCCACGCGTCCGCGCATCACCGGCGTGGACGTCAGCTGGATCATCGCGTTGGCGGTGGTCGCCATCGTGAGGATGCTCAGCCCAACCAGAGGCAAGACAGCCATATATGAGAAGTAGGTGGGCATCAGGCCCGACGCGACCTGCACGACGGAGAAGGCGAACCCGGAGACCACGACGAAGCGGAGCCGGGGCCTCGTTCGCCGCGCGGCCAGCAGGGCACCGGCGAGCGAGCCGACGGCCAGCACGGAGCCGAGCACGCCGTACTCCCGGGCGCCCATGCCGAACTCCTCGGTGGCCATCAGCGCGCTGGTGATCTGGAAGTTCATCCCGAACCCGCCGACGAAGAAGACGCACCACAGGACGAGCACGAGGTCGGGTCGCGATCGGACATAGCGGAGACCGTCGCGGATCGCACCGGGACCGGAGGCGATGACCGTCGACGGCGTCAGCCGGGCGGGGTCGAGCATGTTCAGCGCGATGAACGACGCGCCGTAGCTGGCCGCGTTCACCAGGATGACCCAGCCGGTGCCCTCCACGCCGCCGCCCATCGCCGCGATGAGGACGCCGGCGACGGCCGGGCCGATGAGGCGACCTGAGTTGAGCGACGCCGAGTTGAGGGCCACGGCGTTGCCGAGGTTCTCGCGGCCGACCATCTCGGGCACGAACGACTGACGCGCGGGCGCCTCGAGGGCGCGTCCGATGCCGAACACGAACGCGAGGACGAACACGTGCCACGTGGCGACGACGCCGGTGACGGCGAGCACGCCGAGCACCGCGGCCGGCACGGCCATCATGACCTGCATGACGCGCAGCACCGTGCGCTTGGAGAAGCGGTCGGCGAGGACGCCGCCGAGAGGCGAGAGCAGGAGCGTGGGCAGCAGCTGGAGCGCGACGGTGAGCCCGAGCGCGGTGCCGCTGCCGGTGAGCGCCAGCACCAGCCAGGCTTGGGCGGTGGTCTGCATCCAGGTGCCGATGTTGGAGATCAGCGAGCCGGTGGCGTAGACGCGGTAGTTGCGGACCTGCAGGGAGCGGAAGGTGGGACTCACTCGGCAGCGAGCCTCTCGAGGAGGTCGGAGGCATCGCGGAGGGTCGCGCGCTCGGCGACGGTGAGCGTCGACAGGCGACCGTCCAGCCAGGCGTTGCGTCGGTTGCGCTGCTCGGTGAGCAGGAGCTCGCCCTTGTCGGAGAGGCGCACCAGCACCTGGCGGCCGTCGTCGGGGTGCGGCTCGCGGACGATGTAGCCGTCGTCGGCCAGGCAGTTGAGCGTGCGGGTGACCGAGGGTGGCCGGACGTTCTCGCGCGCCGCGATGGCACTCGGCGTCGCAGGACCCATCACCATCACGGTGCCGAGCACCGCGAGCTGCGTCGGCGTCAGCTCGGTGTTCCGCTCCTGGCGGAGGCGCCGGGCGAGGCGGACGACCGAGCGAGCGAGTCGCTGCGAGTCAGAAGGCATACCTTTAGCATAGTTCATTACCCATGCTAATCAAATCAGTGAGGCGGGTGTGCGTCAGCCCTTCTCGGCCCTCTTGCGGCGGCGGATGAACATCGGGTCGAACTTGAGGTCCACCACGCGCTCCTTCAACGGGATGATCGCGTTGTCGGTGATCTTGATGTGCTCGGGGCACACCTCGGTGCAGCACTTGGTGATGTTGCAGTAGCCGAGTCCGTGGTCGTCCTGGGCGGCCGCCTTGCGGTTGAGGCCTTCCTCGGCCTCGGCCGCGTCGAGCGGGTGCATGTCGAGCTCGGCGAGCCTGATGAGGAACCGCGGACCGGAGAACGCGACCTTGTTCTCCTCGTGGTCGCGCACGACGTGGCAGGTGTCCTGGCAGAGGAAGCACTCGATGCACTTGCGGAACTCCTGCGAGCGCTCGACGTCGACCTGCTGCATCCGGTAGTCGCCCGGCTCGAGGTCGGACGGCGGCACGAACGCACGCACCTCGCGCGCCTTCTCGTAGTTGAACGTGACGTCGGTGACGAGGTCGCGGATGACCGGGAACGTGCGCATCGGCGTGATGGTGACCGTGGACTCCCTGGGGAGCGTCGACATGCGCGTCATGCAGAGCAGCCGTGGGCGGCCGTTGATCTCGGCACTGCACGAGCCGCACTTGCCGGCCTTGCAGTTCCAGCGCACCGCGAGATCGGGCGTCTGGGTGGCCTGGAGGCGGTGGATGACGTCGAGCACGACCTCACCCTCGTTGACCTCGACCTCGTACTCGACGAAGTCGCCGCCCTCGTCGTCGCCGCGCCAGACACGGAAGTTCTGCTGGTAAGCCATCAGTTCGTCCCTTCGGAGGGGAGTTCTGCATCGGTGAAGTACTTCTTGAGCTCGTCCATCTCGAACAGCTCCATCAGATCAGGACGCATCGGGATCTGCTCCTGCCGCGTGATGTCGACCGACCCGTCATCGGCTTCGGTGCACACCAGGAGGACGTGCCGCCACTCCGGGTCCAAGGTCGAGAAGTCGTCGCGGGTGTGGCCGCCGCGGCTCTCGGTGCGGGTGATGGCCGCCTTCGCCACGCACTCGCTGACCAGCAGCATGTTCCGCAGGTCGAGCGCCAGGTGCCAGCCCGGATTGAACTGGCGATGGCCCTCGACGACCATGTTCTTGGCCCGCTCCTTCAGCTCGGCGAGCTTGTCGAGCGCCTGCTGGATCTCCTCTTCCTTGCGGATGATGCCGACCAGGTCGTTCATCGACTGCTGGAGCTCCTGGTGCAGTGTGTACGGGTTCTCGGCACCTTCCTGCGTGCCCCCTTCGCGGCCAGCAGGGTCGAACGGGGCCACGGAGCGCTCCTGCGCCTCCTTGACCGCGATGTCGTCGAGCGTGGGCCGCGCCGACAGTCCGTCGATGTACTCGACCGCGCCGGCACCGGCACGCCTGCCGAACACCAACAGGTCCGAGAGCGAGTTGCCACCGAGGCGGTTGGAGCCGTGCATGCCGCCGGAGCACTCACCCGCGGCGAACAGTCCGGCCACCGACGCGGAGCCGGTGTCGGGGTCGACCTCGATGCCGCCCATCACGTAGTGGCACGTCGGTCCGACCTCCATGGGCTCCTTGGTGATGTCGACGTCGGCGAGCTCCTTGAACTGGTGGTGCATCGACGGAAGTCGCTTGATGATCGTCTCCGCGGGCATGCGGCTGGAGACGTCGAGGAAGACGCCGCCGTGCGGTGACCCGCGGCCCGCCTCGATCTCGGAGTTGATGGCACGAGCCACTTCGTCGCGCGGCAGCAGCTCCGGTGGACGCTTGTTGTTGTCGGCGTCCTCGTACCAGCGGTCGGCCTCCTCCTCGGTGGTCGCGTACTGGGCCTTGAACACGTCGGGGATGTAGTCGAACATGAACCGCTTGCCGTCGGAGTTCGTGAGCACGCCGCCATCGCCGCGGACCGACTCGGTGACGAGGATGCCCTTGACCGAGGGCGGCCACACCATGCCGGTGGGGTGGAACTGCAGGAACTCCATGTTGATCAAGGTCGCGCCGGCCCGGAGGGCCAGTGCGTGACCGTCGCCGGTGTACTCCCAGGAGTTGCTGGTGACCTTGTAGGACTTGCCCACACCGCCGGTGGCCATGACGATCGCGGGCGCCTCGAACAGCAGGTGTCGTCCGGACTCGCGCCAGTAGGCCAGCGCCCCGGCCATCCGGTCGCCGTCCTTGATCAGGTCGGTGACGGTGCACTCGGCGTAGACCTTGAGGTTCGCCTCGTAGTCGCCGTGCTCGGCGAAGTCGTCCTGCTGCAGCGAGACGATCTTCTGCTGCAGCGTACGGATCATCTCCAGGCCCGTGCGGTCGCCGACGTGGGCGAGGCGCGGGTAGGTGTGCCCGCCGAAGTTGCGCTGGCTGATCTTGCCGTCGGGCGTGCGGTCGAACAGCGCGCCGTAGGTCTCCAGCTCCCAGACGCGGTCGGGCGCCTCCTGGGCGTGCAGCTCGGCCATCCGCCAGTTGTTGAGGAACTTGCCGCCGCGCATCGTGTCGCGGAAGTGCACCATCCAGTTGTCGTTCGGGTTGACGTTGCCCATCGCGGCCGCGCAGCCGCCCTCGGCCATGACGGTGTGCGCCTTGCCGAACAGCGACTTGGAGATGATCGCGGTGCGCTTGCCCGCCTGTCGCGCCTCGATGGCCGCTCGGAGGCCGGATCCACCGGCGCCGATGACGATGACGTCGTAGGTGTGCGTCTCGATCTCGCTCATGAATTCAGTCCACTCAGTTGAAGAGGCTCAGTTGAAAGGCTCAGTTGAAGAGTCTGGGGTCGGAGTACCAGTCGGACGCCAGGCCCCAGATGTAGAAGTCGGTGATCGCGAGGGTGCCGAGCGTGATCCAGGCGAGCAGCATGTGGTGGCCGTTCAGCTTCGAGACCCAGCCCCACAGCTTGTAGCGGACGGGGTGCTGCGAGAAGTGGTTGAGCTTGCCGCCGATGATGCTGCGGCAGGAGTGGCACGACGCCGTGTACAGCCAGAGCAGGACGACGTTCGTGACGATGATGACGTTGCCGAGACCGAGCCCGAACTCCCCGTCGGCGGTGCGGAACGCCAGGACCGCGTCGTAGGTGTTGATCAGCGAGATGATGACCGCGGCGTAGAAGAAGTAGCGATGCAGGTTCTGGCCGAGCAACGGGAACCGGGTCTCGCCGGTGTACTTCGAGTGCGGCTCCGCCACGGCGCAGGCGGGTGGCGAGAGCCAGAACGCCCGGTAGTAGGCCTTGCGGTAGTAGTAGCAGGTCAGGCGGAAGAGCAGCAGGAACGGCAGGCTCAGCGCCGCGTACGGCAGGAACCACCAGTCCGGCAGGAACGCACCGAAGTGGGACGCGTCCGGGATGCAGCCGGTCGACACGCAGGGCGAGTAGAACGGCGTCAGGTAGTGGTACTGCTCGACCCAGTAGTCGGCCTGCATGAAGGTGCGGGCGACGGCGTAGGCGACCCAGGCGATGAGCCCGGTGGCCTGGATCGCCGGCGGGAACCACCAGCGGTCGGTGCGGAGGGTGCGGGCGGCGATCGCGGCGCGCCCGGCGCCATCATCGGAACGTGGCGAAGAGGGGGTGGTCGTGGTCGTCATACCTCGTCGATTCGCTCAGTGGCTAGGGCCAACGGGAGTGGTGCTGGTCGTGATTCCGTCACCGTATGCCTGTCCGCCGCCAGTACGCAAAGTCATAGTGAGGTTGCCATTCATAGACTCTGTCTATGGTCAGGGCTAGCCTGATTCCATGCAGGTCCAGCAGCTCGCCTACTTCGCGGCGGTCGCCCGCACCCGGCACTTCACCCGCGCTGCCGACCTCGTCGGGGTCTCCCAGCCCACGCTGTCGAAACAGATCCGGGTGCTCGAGAACTCGCTCGGATCACCGCTCTTCGTGCGCAACCGCGGGCAGATCGAGCTGACCAGCGCCGGCGAGGCGCTGCTCCCCCACGCGCAACGCATCCTCATGGACGTCGAGAGCGCCGAGCGCTCGGTCGACGAGGTGGCCGGGCTTCGTCGCGGACGGGTGCGGCTCGGCGCCACACCGTCGCTGTGCGACGGCCTGCTGCCCGGGCTGCTCACCGACTTCCACGAGCATCACCCCGACATCGAGCTCGAGGTTCAAGAGGCCGGATCGCGGGTCCTCACCCACGAGCTCGGCCAGGGTCGCCTCGACCTCGCCCTGCTGATCGTGCCGCTGCGACCGGATCGCGCCACGGACATCGAGACGACATCGATCCTGCGTGAGCGCCTCGTGCTGGCGAGCCCCGCCGACGCCGACCTGCCCGACGTGATCGGCGTCGCCGCCCTCCGCGACCTGCCGCTCGTCATGTTCCGCGAGGGCTACGACCTGCGGGAGGTGACGCTCGGGGCGTGCCGCGCAGCGGGCTTCGAGCCACGTCTGGCGGTCGAGGGCGGTGAGATGAGCGCCGTGCTGCGATTCGTCGAGGCGGGCCTCGGCCACGCCGTGGTGCCCGAGATGGTCATGGGCAACCGGCCGGGCCTCCGCCGGACGCGACTGGAGAAGCCGGCCCTGCGCCGCGAGATCGCGCTCGCGCATCGTTCGGACGCCCTGCAGCTCGCGGCCCTCGCCTTTCGCGACGAGCTCCTCGCCTCGTACCCGCCGGTGCGCGCCCAGTCCTGAGTCGACTCGCCCTGAGTCGACTCGCCCTAGGCCACGGTCGAGCTCACCAAGGCCTGGGGGCCAGGGCGAAGTGGCGCTGCGGCTGCCAGCCGACGGCGTCGTCGTGCAGGTAGAGCGCGAACTCGTCGACCTCGAACTCGCACTCGAAGTCGCGCAGCGCGTGATCCGCGTGGTCGAGGGCCGCGTCGTCCAGGTGATGCGCCACGGTGACGTGCGGATGGAACGCGAACTCGGTCGCCGGGGGCGAGTCGAGGGCCAGGCGCAACCGGCCGGCGAGGACCTCCGTCGCGACGAAGCCGCTGTGCACCGTGACGAACACGACCGGCGAGACGGGACGGAACGTGCCGGTGCCGCGCAGCCGCATCCGGAACGCCGGCACGCCTCCGGCGGTCTTGTCGAGCCGGGCGCAGATCTCGTCGAGCTCGTCGGCGTCGACGTCGTGCGGTGGAAGGAGCGTCACGTGACTCGGGACGCTCTGGGCGAGCGGGTCGCCGAACGAGCCGCGCATCTGCCGCAGCATGCTCCCGTGCGGTTCCGGGACGGCGATCGCCACCCCCACGGTCAGGGGCGTCACGGGTGGGCCGCCGGGACGAATCCGGAGCGGTCGTAGACGGTGGCCAGGGTGGTGGCGGCGACCTCGCGGGCCGTGGCCGCGCCCGCGGCGAGGACGCGGTCGAGCTCGCCCTTGTCGTCGAGCAGCTCCCGCGTGCGCGAGCCGAAGGAGTCGACGAAGTCGGCGACGAGGTCGGCGAGGGCCACCTTGAAGTGGCCGTACTGCTGGCCCTCGAACTCGGTCTCGATGTCCGTGATCGGCCGCTCGGTGAGTGCCGAGTAGATCGACAGCAGGTTGGAGATGCCGGGCTTGGTCGCCGGGTCGAAACGCACGTCGGAACCGGAGTCGGTGACGGCCGAGCGGATCTTCTTGGCCGCGGCCTTCGGTTCGTCGGTGAGGTTCACGACACCGGAGTGCGACGTGGCCGAGCCGCTCATCTTGGCGGTCGGGTCCTGCAGGTCGTAGACCTTGGCGGTGGCCTTGACGATGTACGGCTCAGGCACCGTGAACGTCTCGCCGAAGCGGTGGTTGAAGCGCTGCGCCAGGTTGCGGGTGAGCTCGATGTGCTGGCGCTGGTCCTCGCCCACCGGCACCTTGTCGGCTTGGTAGACGAGGATGTCGGCCGCCATCAGGACCGGGTAGGTGAACAGGCCGACGCTGGCCGCGTCACGTCCGCTCTTGGCCGTCTTGTCCTTGAACTGGGTCATGCGGCCGGCCTCGCCGAACCCGGTGACGCCGCCGAGGACCCAGGCCAGCTGGGCGTGCTCGGGCACGTGGCTCTGCACGAAGAGGGCGCTGCGTTCAGGGTCGACGCCGGCGGCGAGCAGCTGGGCGGCCGCGATGTAGGTGCGTTCACGCAGCTGTGCCGGTTCGTACTCGACCGTGATCGCGTGGAGGTCGGGGATGAAGTAGAACGCCTCGAACTCGTCCTGCAGCGCGACCCACTGCTTGAACGCCCCGAAGTAGTTGCCGAGATGGTAGGAGTCGGCAGTCGGCTGCGCACCGGAGAGCACCCGAGGACGTCGTGGCATGGTGTGCATTGTGCCAGCAGGTCAGCGGGCCGGTTGGCCTAGGCTCGGCCTGTGGTCGACGTTCGAATGTGGCGGGTTCCCGGGCGCGTCAATCTCATCGGCGAGCACCTCGACTACAACGGTGGCCCGTGCCTGCCGTTCGCCATCGACCGCGGCCTGACGGTCAAGGGCCGCGTTCGCGACGACGACCTCGTCAACGTCTGGAGCGATGGCCGCAAGGCGTCGTTCCCGCTCACCACGAAGCCGGGCGACGTCGACGGCTGGGCGGCGCACGTCGCCGGCACCGTCTGGGTCCTGGCCGATGACGGTCGTGCCATGCGCGGTGCCGACATCGTCATCGAGTCCGACCTCTCAGCCGGCGCCGGGCTCTCGTCCTCGGCCGCGCTCACCTGCGGCGTCGCCTGCACCCTCGACGACCTCGCCGGCCTCGGCCTCTCCCGCCTCGACGTCGCGCGCGTCTCGCAGCGGGTCGAGAACGAGGTGATCGGCGCTCCCACCGGGCTGATGGACCAGCTCGCCGTGCTGAACGGTCGCGAGGGGCACGTCCTCGCGGTCGAGGCCCTGGCCGACCCGCCCGGCGTCCGGGAGATCGCGCTTCCGGTCGACGATGCCGCACTCGGCCTGCTCGTCATCGCCACCGGCGTCACCCACCAGCACGCCGACTCCGGATATGCCACGCGGCGGGAGGAGTGCGAGCAGGCAGCCGCCGAGCTCGGCCTCGAGCTGCTCGCCCAGGCCGGGCCAGACGCGGTGCTGCGGCTCGACGACGAACGCCTCAAGGCGCGCACGCGTCACGTCATCACCGAGACGGCCCGGGTCCGCGGCGCGATCAGGGCGATCGAGGCGGGCGCCTGGACCCAGCTCGGCACCATGCTCACGGCATCGCACGCGTCGCTGCGTGACGACTTCGAGGTCAGCTGCGCCGAGCTCGACGTCGCCGTGGAGGCCGCCGTCGAGGCCGGAGCCCTGGGTGCGCGGATGACCGGCGGAGGGTTCGGCGGCAGCGCGGTCGCGCTGGTGCCGCACGATCGCGTCGACGCGGTCCGCGAGCTCGTCGAGCAGCGCTTCGACGGCGGTGGCTGGCGCAAGCCCGACATCTTCGCGGTGCGCGCATCGGACGGCGCGGCCCTGGTGAGAAACTGAGCACGTGACCGTTCGACGCATCGCGTACCAGGGCGAACCTGGTTCCAACTCCCACCTCGTGTGCAAGCAGCACTACACCGACTGGGAGGCCGTGGCGTGCGCGTCGTTCGAGGACGTCTTCGCGGCGGTCGAGAGCGGCAGTGCCGACGATGGGGCCGAGCTCGCGATGATTCCGATCGACAACTCGATCGCCGGCCGCGTCGCCGACATCCACCACTTCCTGCCCACGTCGGGCCTGCACATCATCGCCGAGCACTTCCTGCGCATCCAGTTCACGCTCATGGGCGTGCCGGGCTCGAGCCTCGACACCATCAAGACCGTGCACAGCCACGTGCACGCGCTCGGACAGTGCCGCACCGTCATCCGCGAGCACGGCCTCACGCCGGTCATCTCCGGCGACACCGCCGGTGCCGCGCGCGAGATCGCCGACGCGCACGACGTCAGCCAGGCGGCCATCGCGCCGCCGCTGGCCGCAGAGATCTACGGCCTGACGATCCTCGCCGCCGACGTCGAGGACGAGGACCACAACACCACCCGCTTCGTGGTGCTCTCCCCCGAGCTCGTCGAGGCACCCGCCGGCAACGGTCCCGTCGTCACGAGCTTCATCTTCAACGTCAAGAACCTGCCGGCGTCGCTCTACAAGGCGCTCGGCGGTTTCGCCACCAACGGCGTCAACATGACCAAGCTGGAGAGCTACATGGTCGGCGGCGAGTTCACCGCCACCCAGTTCCTGGCCGAGGTCGACGGGCACCCGGATGACATCTCCGTGAGGCGCGCGCTCGATGAGCTGACGTTCTTCACGACCGAGGTGAAGATCCTGGGCGTCTACCCCGCCGACCCGTTCCGCGCCAAGAACGCCTGACCCGATGTCGGCAGGCGGGGATCTGAGCTGGCCGTTGTCCGTCCCGGTCCTGTCGGACGGGGTCGTCACCTTGCGCGCCCACACGCCGTCCGACATGGACCTCATGCTCGAGATGTGCCTCGACCCCGAAGCCCTGCGCTGGACCTCGATCCCGCTGGACAGCACGCGTGAGTCGGTCGAGCAATACGCCTTCGAGGTCGTCGCGAGCGGGTGGGATGCCGGCAACCACTACGGCTGGGCCATCGAGGCCGAGGGGCGGTTCGCCGGCAACATCGACGTGCGCGGCGTCGCTCCCATCGCCGACATCGGATTCGTCCTCCATCCGTGGGCGCGGGGCGGCGGCCTGATGGTGCGAGCGGTGCAGCTGGCCACGAACTGGGCGTTTGTCGAAGGTGGCGTCGAGATCGTCCACTGGCGCGCCAACGTCGGCAACGTCGGCTCGTTGCGGGTCGCGCATGCCGCCGGATTCACCCTCCACGGGGTGACCCCGGGTATCGTGCAGCAGCGCGACCAGGTGGTGGATGCGTGGACGGCATCACGCCGGTTCGGCGACCCGCCGACGCCGCGCACTCGTTGGGCCACGTCGACCGTCATCGAGACCGAGCACCTGCGCCTGCGGCCGTTCGCCGACGCCGACATCCCGCGCATCATCGAGGCCTGCTCCGACGAGACGACCCGTCACTGGCTGAACGGCATGCCGGATCCCTATGTCGAGGCCACGGCTCGCGGCTACATCAACAGCAGCGTCTGGCAGGCGGCCACCGGGGCCAAGGCCACCTGGGCCGTCGCGGACCGCGAGACCGACGTGCTGCTCGGCAACGTCGCCGTCATGGACATGCTGGGCGTCAGCGCCAGCACCGGAGAGATCGGCTACTGGACGCATCCGGATGCCCGGAACCGCGGTGTCATGACCGAGGCCGTCCGCGCCGTCGTGCAGCACGCCTTCGACCCGTCCGGCCTGGATCGCTCACGGCTCGTCGTGTACGCGGCGGTCGGCAATCCGGCGAGCAACGCCGTCGCCACCGCCGCGGGATTCCGGCACTTCGGCACCCAGACGGCCGCGGAGATGCTCGGCGACGGGTCGGTCGACGACCTGCACGGGTACGAGCTGGTGCGCCCCCGCACCTAGCCGTCGAGAGCCGGCGTGCGCCGGAGCCACCACTCGCCGATCAGCACGTGCATGGTGAACGCGAGCCAGAACGCCACCCCGAACATCGTGTGATCCGGGGTCGCCGGCGTCGTGCCGCCGGAGCGGGTCTGCTCGATCCCCTCGAAGATGCCGACCCAGATGCGGATCGTGCCGATGCCGACGCCCACGGCGAACGCCCGGATCATCCACCGGCGGTGCTGCGGGACGTTGTCACCGCGAATGGCCCGGAACGCGAGCACGAGGCAGGCGACGAACCAGGCGCCGAAGACCACGGTGGCGGAGGCCTCCAGCCCTCCGCCCCACGCGAACGGGATGCCGAAGACCAGCGCGAACGTGCCGCTCAGCAGCGCACAGCTGAGCAGCACCCGCCCCATGCGGCGGTGAATCGTGTAGTGCCGGGTGCGGAACCGGCGGCTCAGCTGGAACGGCGCACCCAGGAGGTAGACCACGCCGGGCGCGATGTGGAGGTAGGCACGCCAGGGGTGCTCGACGTATCGCACGGAGAAGGGGTCGTCGGGCGTGGTGCCCGCGGAGACGTTGGGAACGTCGACGCTCAGGCGTCGCGCGACGAACGCCAACACGATCAGGATGAGCAGGCCGATCGCGACCGCGACCGGTCGCATCGAACGCGGGGCCGAGTCCCGCTGCGCTGTCTGGACCATGCCCGATTCTGGCACGTCATTAGGATCGACCCATGAGCGTTCCCGAGCCCGATGTCGCCCCCCAGCCCGACGTCACCGAACCGAACCCGTGGCCGGCCCTGTGGGCGATGGTCATCGGGTTCTTCATGATCCTGGTCGACACGACGATCGTCTCGATTGCCACTCCGGCCCTGCGTGACGGGCTGGACACCGACTACAACAGCGTCATCTGGGTCACCAGCTCGTATCTCCTGGCCTACGCGGTGCCGCTGCTCATCACCGGCCGCCTGGGTGACCGGCTCGGCCCCAAGCGGGTCTATCTCGTCGGCCTCACCCTCTTCACGCTTGCCTCGCTCTGGTGCGGCCTGACGTCATCGGTCGAGATCCTCATCCTCGCCCGCATCTTCCAGGGCTTCGGGGCCTCGATGATGACGCCGCAGACGATGGCCGTCATCACGCGCACCTTCCCTGCCGCCAAGCGCGGCACGGCCATGGCCCTGTGGGGAGCGACGGCAGGGGTGGCCACCCTCGTCGGACCGATTCTCGGCGGCCTGCTCATCGACGGTCCGGGCTGGGAGTGGATCTTCTTCATCAACGTGCCGGTCGGGCTCGTCGGGTTCGTCCTGGCACTGCGGCTGGTGCCGAACCTTCCGACGCACACGCACTCCTTCGACTGGATCGGTGTCGGGCTGAGCGCCCTGGGCATGTTCCTGCTGGTCTTCGGCATCCAGGAGGGCGAGAAGTACGACTGGGGCACGATCTCCGGCGTGCTCTCGGTGCCGCTGCTGATCGCGGCCGGGCTGGCCGTGCTGGGTGTGTTCCTGTGGTGGCAGAGCCGGATCAAGCGCGAGCCGCTCGTGCCCCTCCCGCTGTTCCGCGACCGGAACTTCTCCCTCGCCAACTTCGGCATCTCGCTCGTCTCGTTCGCCATCACGGCGATGGCGTTCCCGTTCATGCTGTGGGCCCAGGTGGTGCGCGGCTACACGCCGACGCAGTCCGCACTGCTGCTCGTGCCGATGGCGCTGATGAGCGTGGTGCTCGCTCGATTCGTCGGCGGACTGACCGACCGCATCCATCCGCGCACGATCACGATCGTGGGCTACGCCTCCGGGGCGGCGGCGCTGTTCGGCGTGGCCGCCGTCATGTCGCCCGACACGCCCGTGGGTGCCGTGCTGCTGCTGTTCGCGCTGTTCGGTGTCGGCAACGCCTGCCTCTGGGCGCCGCTGAGTGCCACCGCGACCCGCAACCTGCCGATGAGCTCGGCCGGCGCCGGTGCCGGCATCTACAACACGACCCGCCAGGTCGGCGCGGTGCTCGGCAGTGCGGCGATCGCGGCCCTGCTCCAGGCACGCCTGGCGGCGAACCTGCCCGGCTTCGACTCGGCCGGACCTGAGGCACAGCAGGCCGGTGGCCACACGTTGCCGTCCGCGGTGGCCGGCCCGTTCTCCGACGCCATGGCGCAGAGCCTGATCCTGCCGGCGTCGGCGCTCCTGCTCGGGGTCGTCGTGGTGCTGTTCTTCGTCAAGCCCTCCCACGACGGGCACGGAGGTGTCGCCAGTCCGGCTGCCGAGCCGGCCGAGACAGCTCTTCCGTAGTCGAGATCCTCGAGGCGGGAATGCCGGCCGCGCCGGCCGTCGTTGACACCCGCGGAGGTTGTCGACATGGGTGATGGACCGGTACTCGTCGTCGGTGGTACCGGCATGCTCGGTGGGCAGGTCGTCGCGGCCCTGCTCGAGCGCGGCAAGCAGGTGCGTGCGCTCGTCCGGCCGCAGTCCGATGCCACAGCGCTCGAAGCGGCTGGTGTGGAGATCGCCCGCGGCGACCTGATGGACCCGGAGTCGCTCCGAGACGCACTCAGCGGTGTGGATGCCGTGGTCACCTCCGCGGCCGGGTACACCCGGCACAGCAAGGGCGACACCGATGACATCGACACGATCGGCAACCAGAACCTCGTCGACGCGGCCAGCGCGGTCGGCGTCCGGAGGTTCGTGCTGACCAGCATCCTCACGTGCGACCAGACCCCGCAGGTCCCGCACTTCTGGCACAAGAAGCTGGTCGAGGACCGGCTCGAGCAGAAGGGTGTCCCCTTCGTCGCGCTGCGACCCGGCGCGTTCCTCGACCAGATCACCCAGATGGGCGGCGATCCGTTCGCCAAGCGCCGGCTCATGTGGTTCGGGTCCCCGAAGACGGCCATCACCTTCGTGCTGGTGTCGGACCTGGCCGGCTACCTGGCCGACGCCGTGGACGCGCCCGGCATCGACGGCGAACGCATCGACATCGGCTGGGATCGCCCCGTGAGCGTGCGTGACATCGCGCAGATCGCCGGCGACCAGCTCGGCGAGCGCATCCGGGTTCGCACCATCCCAGGAGGGCTGATCACCGCGGTCGGCGCCGTGATCGGCCCGGTCGTGCCGATGGCGAAGGACATCGCCGCGATGCTGCGATGGTTCGCGACCGGCAAGTACGTGGCGGACACGTCGCGCCAGGGCGAGGTGTTCGGCCAGGCCCCCACGGCGGAGGACGCCATCGCGCGGTTCGCCCGCAGCCTGGGACATTCCGTCGACGCCTAGTTCGACGGTTCCCGGCGGCATACGCTCGACCCATGAACAACGGGATCAGCGCGGCGATCGGAGCCGTGCTCGGGGTGGGGACGGACGTGGCGACCGAACGGGTTGCGCCGCGGCATCGGGCGATGGCGCTCGCCGGAGGGCTGGTCGCCGCTGCGGCGATCTACCCCATCGCCCGGAGGGAACGACGGCTCGGCGCGCCGCTGGCCAGGGAGGTGGCCGGACTTCTCGTGACCGGAGCCGTCGCCTCCATGGCCGCGAGGTCGTCGCAGACCGCGGCGCGGAATCTCGTCGCCGCCGGCTGGGCGGCGCATGCCGCCTTCGACATGGTGCACGACGGCGGCCATGACTCGCTGATCCCCAGCTGGTACCCGGCGATGTGCGCGGGCTACGACCTCGCCGTCGCCGGCCGGCTCGTGACGGCGTAGAGGAGGCGATGACCGTGGGTGACGTTCACGACATGGGCGGCATGCCCGGGTTCGGCGCGGTCGAGATGGAGGACGACGACCAGGTCTTCCACGAGCCGTGGGAGGGCCGGACGTTCGGGCTCATGATCGCCACCGGCGCGGCGGGCCTCCGCCAAGGGTCGATCCGTCCGGGCATCGAGGCCATCGACCCGGACACCTATCTCGGCTCGAGCTACTTCGAGCGATGGGCCATGTCGGTCGAGTCCGGACTCATCGACGCCGGCACCCTGACCGCCGCCGACATCGACGCACGCGTCGCCGCGCCGGGGCCGGCACGGGAGCACGCCGAGGACACCAACGCGGCGCTGGCGAGCCGACTGACCCGTGCGCTCGTCGACCGTCCCCGCTTGCCGAGCGGCGACGACGTCCCGGGGCGATTCACCGTCGGTGACACGGTCACCGTCACGCAGGTACCACCGACCGGCCACCACCGGTGCCCGGCCTACGTCCGGGGCGCCACCGGCACGGTCACGCGGCTGCCGGGAGGGTGGCCGCACGCCAGCAGCGACGGGCCTCCCGAGGCGACCTACACCGTGCGCTTCGCGATGACCGACCTGTGGGGCGACGACGCCGAGCCGGGCTGGCTCCATCTCGACCTCTGGGAGCGGTACCTGGCATGAACGACTCACACGGACATCACCCGCGGCCGAAGGGCGCCAGCGAGCAGCGCGTCGAGGCCATCGAGGCGCTGCTGGTCGAGCGCGGTCTCATCACGTCCGACGTCGTCGACGCCATCGTCGAGACGTACGAGAACGACGTCGGCCCGATGAACGGTGCCAAGGTCGTGGCGCGCGCCTGGACCGATCCTGACTACCGGGCCCGGCTGCTCGAGGACGGCACCCGTGCCGTCGGGGAGCTCGGCTTCGGCGGCGCCGAGGGCGAGCACCTCGTGGTGCTCGAGAACACCGACGACCTCCACAACGTCGTCGTCTGCACGCTCTGCTCGTGCTATCCGTGGCCCGTGCTCGGCCTGCCACCGCAGTGGTACAAGAGCTTCGCCTACCGCTCGCGGATGGTGCGCGAGCCGCGCGCCGTGCTCAGTGAGTTCGGCACCACGGTTCCGGACGACGTCGAGGTGCGGGTCTGGGACTCCAGCGCCGAGGTCCGATACCTGGTCCTGCCGCTCGCTCCCGAGGACGCGGCGGGTCGCAGCGAGGACGACCTGGCCGGGCTCGTCACCCGCGACCACATGATCGGCGTCGTGCGGTGAACGAACCGCCGGACGACGTGCCCCGCCGCAACGGCGAGCTGGTCTTCGACGAGCCCTGGCAGAGTCGCGCCTTCGGCCTGGCCGCCGCGTACCTCGAGGCGTCCGACCAGGACTGGCAGGCCTTCCGCACCCACCTGATGGCCGCCATCGCCGACCTCCCTGACACGACTCCGTACTACGAGGCGTGGGTCGTCGCCCTCGATCGCCTGCTCGTGGCGGACGGGCTGGCATCCCGGGCGAGATGAGGTGAATCCGTCTCATTTCGCGAGATGTACGGTTAGTCGATAGAAATACTGTACTTTGGGTCGGACGAGCACGCGCCCTGGCGTGCCCTGACGACAGGCAGACCATGAACATCCCCACCCGCTCACGACTGACGGCCGCGGTCGCGATCAGCGCGAGCATCGCCCTGCTGGCCGCTTGCGCTCCCTCAGGCGGCGGCTCTTCTGACGACACCACCAAGACCACGCTGTCGCTCGTCGCCTACTCCGTGCCCAAGGCCGCCAACGGCGCGCTCGAGAAGGCCTTCGCCAAGACGGAGAGCGGCAAGGGCGTCAGCTGGAAGGAGTCGTACGGCGCGTCCGGCGACCAGAGCCGTGCCGTGGCCAGCGGCCTGAAGGCCGACGTCGTGCACTTCTCGCTCACCCCGGACGTCACGCGTCTCGTCGATGAGGGTCTTGTCGACAAGACCTGGGCCGACGGAGCGAACAGGGGCATCATCAGCACCTCGGTCGTGGCGATCGTGGTCCGTGAGGGCAACCCCAAGAACATCAAGACGTTCGAGGACCTGGCCAGGCCGGGCATCGGCATCGTGACGCCGAACCCCGGGTCGTCGGGCTCGGCCCGCTGGAACATCCTCGCGGCGTACCAGTCGATCATCGCCAACGGTGGCAGCGAGTCCGACGCCGAGGCCTACCTGAAGAAGGTCCTCGCCAACGTCAAGGCGCTGCCCGGCAGTGGACGCGACGCGACCACTGCCTTCCAGGGCGGAACCGGCGACGTGCTGCTCTCCTACGAGAACGAGGCGATCTTCGCCCGCCAGAGTGGCGAGGAGATCGACTACATCGTTCCCGAGCAGAACCTGCTGATCGAGAACCCGGGAGCGGTCACCAAGTCCGCTGATCCTGCGGCCAAGGAGTTCCTCACGTTCGCCACCAGTGCGAAGGGCCAGCAGATCTACGCCCAGCACGGATTCCGTCCGGTCGCATCGGTCGACGGCGTCGAGGTCGGTTCTGTCGAGGGTGCGAACGACCCGTCGAAGCCGTTCCCGGAGCTCAAGGACCTGGCCACCATCGACACGACGTTCGGTGGCTGGGAGAAGGTCAACGCCACGTTCTTCGACGAGAAGAACGGCATCATCACCAAGCTGATCGCGGATTCCGGCAAAGCGTGACGCTCGACACCACCCTTGCACCGGGAGCGGTACGAAGACGCCGCTCCCGGTCCGCGACCTCGCTGACGCGATCCTCAGGGCTGGGCCTGGGGATCGCGTTGACGTGGTTCAGCCTGCTCGTGCTCATCCCCCTCGCGCTCATCGTCATCCAGTCGATCGACGGCGGATGGGAGACGTTCCGGAACACCCTCACGAGTCCCCAGACCTCGGCCGCGCTCCGCCTCACCGTCACCCAGGCGCTCATCGTCACGCTGGTGAACGTCGTCATGGGCACCCTCATCGCCTGGGTGCTCGTCCGCGACCATTTCCCCGGCAAGCGTCTGCTCGAGGTCATCATCGACATCCCGTTCGCCCTGCCGACCATCGTGGCGGGCCTGGTCCTGCTGAGCCTCTACGGCCCGCAGAGCCCCATCGGCGTCAACGTCGCCAACACCGAGCGCTCGGTGTTCCTGGCCCTCCTGTTCGTCACGCTGCCCTTCGTGGTGCGCACCGTCGAGCCGGTGCTGCTCGAGCTCGACCTGGAGGTCGAAGAGGCCGCGGCATCGCTCGGCGCGACCAAGTTCACGACCCTGCGCCGCATCCTGCTCCCGGCACTCGCGCCCGCCATCACGGCAGGCGCCGCGCTCTCGTTCGCCCGCGGCATCAGCGAGTACGGCTCGCTCGTCCTGCTGTCGGGCAACCTGCCGAACAAGACCGAGGTCGCGTCCGTGCGCATCCTCTCCTACATCGAGAACGGCAACGAGGCCGCCGCGGCCTCGGTCGCGACGATCCTGCTGGTCGTGGCGCTCCTGGCGATCGTGGTGCTGCAGGTCCTCTCGTCCCAGGTGGCACGCCGTGGCTAGGCGCGTGGAGCCGAAGACCCCCGGAACCTACGTGCGCCGGGGTCTCGTCATCGCCTACCTCTTCATGCTGGTCGCCTGGCCGGTCTCGCTCGTCGTGGTCAAGACGTTCGACGGCGGCCTCACCAACCTCCAGACCGCGCTCACCGATCCCACGGTCGTCTTCGCCCTCCAGATGACGGTGTACGTCTCGATCTGGGCGGTCGTCATCAACACCGTGTTCGGCACCGGCATCTCCCTCCTCCTCGTGCGCTACGAGTTCCCCGGACGCCGGGTGCTGTCGGCACTGATCGACCTCCCCCTGTCGGTCTCCCCCGTCGTCGTCGGCCTCGCCCTGCTGCTGGCCTACGGAGGCAAGGAAGGGCTGTTCGGCCCGACCCTCGAGTCGGCCGGCCTGCAGGTCGCGTTCAGCGTGCCCGGCATCGTGATGGCCACGGCGTTCGTGAGCCTCCCGCTCGTGATCCGCGAGCTCGTGCCCGTGCTGGGTGAGATCGGCACCGACATGGAACAGGCGGCGAAGAGCCTCGGCGCCCGGCCGTGGCAGACCTTCCTGCGCATCACGCTGCCCTCGATCCGCTGGGCCCTCGTGTACGGCGTCGTGCTGAGCCTCGCCCGATCGCTGGGTGAGTTCGGCGCGGTCAAGATCATCTCCGGCAACGTCGCCGAGCAGACCCAGACGGCGACCCTCGTCGTCGAGCAGAAGTACCAGGACTTCGAGCAGGGGTCGGCCTACGCGACCAGCTTCCTGCTCGCCGCGATCGCGGTGGCGGCGCTCGTCGTCGTCACCGTGCTCCGACCCAAGGAGGACCCCGATGGGGATTGAGATCCGCGACGTCAACAAGAACTTCGGCGACTTCGTCGCCCTGCAGGACGTCACCCTGAGCATCCCGACCGGGCAGCTCACCGCCCTGCTCGGGCCGAGTGGCGGCGGCAAGTCCACGCTGCTCCGCATCATCGCCGGCCTCGAGTCGGCGGACAGCGGCACCGTCGCGATCGACGGGGCTGACGCCACCGGGCTTCCGGCGCAGAAGCGCAACGTCGGCTTCGTCTTCCAGCACTACGCCGCCTTCAAGCACATGACGGTTGCGAAGAACGTCGCGTTCGGCCTGGAGATCCGCAAGCGGCCCAAGGCCGAGGTCACCGCCAAGGTCGACGAGCTGCTCGCCCTCGTGCACCTGACCCAGTTCGGGCACCGGCTGCCGTCGCAGCTGTCCGGTGGCCAGCGTCAGCGCATGGCCCTGGCGCGAGCCCTCGCGATCGAGCCGACGGTGCTGCTGCTCGACGAGCCGTTCGGCGCGCTCGACGCGAAGGTCCGCAAGGAGCTGCGCGACTGGCTGCGCCGACTCCACGACGAAGTACACGTGACGACGGTGTTCGTCACGCACGACCAGGAGGAGGCGCTCGAGGTCGCGGACAGCCTCGTCGTCATCAACGACGGGCAGATCGAGCAGATCGGGTCGCCGGACGACCTCTACGACCGGCCGGCCAACGACTTCGTGCAGTCGTTCCTCGGCCCGGTGACGATGCTGGGCAACCAGCTGATCCGTCCGCACGACATCGACATCTCGAAGGTCGAGAACGCGGCGAACCTCGCCGGCAAGATCACCCGGTGGACCCGTGTCGGCTTCGAGATCCGCCTCGAGGTGACGCCGTCCGGGGGCGGAGGGCAGACCGACCCCGTCCAGGTGGTGGTCACGCGCGCCGAGGCCGATGCCCTCGACCTCCACGTGGGCGACGCGGTGTGGTTACGCCCCGTCTTCCCCTCGTGAGGCAGCGAGTCCGACGGCGAAGATGAGCAGACCGAAGACGGCGAGTGCGGCACCGACGAGGCTGGGCGCGCGGAAGCCGTAGCCGGCGGCGATGACGATCGAGCCGAGCCATGCGCCGAGGCCGTTCGCGATGTTCAGGGCGGAGTGGTTGAGGGCCGCGCCGAGCATCTGGGCGTCGCCGGCGGCGTGCATGAGCCGGATCTGCAGGTTGATCGCGAGCACCGAGCCGAGAGCGCCCACGACCATCACGAGCGCGAACGCCGGTACCGCCATGCCCGCGGCCCACGAGAAGACGACGAGCGTGCCGACGAGGACGGCGAATCCGGCGAGGACCGACCGTTCCACGTTCCAGTCGGCCATCCGTCCGGCGAGCCAGGTGCCGGCGACCGAGCCCAGGCCGAACGCGAACACGAACAACGGGATGGCGCCGCGGGACAGGTCGGTGACATCGGTGACGACCGAGGCGATGTAGCTGTACATCGCGAAGACGCCGCCGAAGCCGACCATGCCCGCCGACACGGCGAACAGGACCTGCGGACGTCGCAGGGCCGTCAGCTCCGCACGCACCGTGGCGTCCGGGTTGCCGGGCTGGTGCGGCACGAACAGCAGCACCATCGCGGCCGTGGCCATCGCCAGGCCGAGCACGGCCCAGTAGGCGGTGCGCCAGCCGAGCTGTTGCCCGAGCACGGTGCCCGTGGGCACGCCGACGAGGGTGGCAACCGTGAGGCCGAGCATCACGCCGCTGACCGCGCGCCCGCGCCGCTCGGGCGGGACGAGCGAGACCGCGACCAGGGACGCCACGCCGAAGTAGGCGCCGTGCGGAAGGCCGGAGACGAAGCGGGCCGCCATCACGGCCCAGTAGCCGTGCGAGACCGCGGTGATCGCGTTGCCGAGGCCGAGGGCCAGCACCAGGCCGATCGCGAGCTCACGACGCGGCAGGCGCGCCGCCAGCGAGACGATCACCGGTGCGCCGACGACCACACCCACGGCGTACGCGGAGATGATGTGGCCGGTGGTCGGGATGGACTCGCCGATGCCGTCGGCGATGTCGGGCAGCAGGCCCATCGTGACGAACTCGGTGGTGCCGATCGCGAAACCTCCGAGGGCGAGCGCCAGGATCGCCAGACCGACGTGCGACGTGCGCCCACCCGTGCGCCCCGGGGTGGGCCAAGAAGACGGATCAGTGGTCTGGATCGAGGTCACACCTCGGTCAAGCCTTTGGGTGCGGGCGCTATTCCGTGGGTGGGCGATGACACGCTGGGACCATGCGCCGGATCACCGTCGAGGAGCGTCGAGCGCGCCTCGGCGTCCGGCACGCCTTGGCCGACGGTCACGGCGCCAAGACCGTCGTCGACTCCGCCCGCGCCGTGGTGGGCCTGCACAGCACCGATCCCGCCTCGACCTTTCTCGCCGCCCTCGCCCGCACGCCCGGCGCGTCCATCGACGACGTCGAGCACGCGCTGTACGACGACCGATCGCTGGTCCGGGTTCTCGCGATGCGGCGCACCCTGTTCGCCGTGCCGCGCGAGCACGTCGGCATCGTGCTCGTCGGGGCCGGTGCCGACATCGGGCGCCAGCAGCGCACGCTGTTGAAGAAGATGCTCGTCGAGTCCGAGGTCACCGACGATCCAGATCCGTGGATCGAACGCGCGGAGGCCGCGGCACTCGCCGCGATGAAGGGCGCCGGCGAGATCATCAGCACCGAGCTCGCCGCGGCCGATCCCTTGCTCGGCACCCGCATCGAGGTCGCGCCGGGCACCAAGTACGCCACCTCGGTCAGCATCGCCAGCCGGATGCTCACCCTCCTGTCGGCCGAGGGCGAGGTCGTCCGCACCCGCCCGCGCGGCGGCTGGACCTCGACACAGTTCCGCTGGACGACGCTCGACTCCTGGATCGGTGACGTGGAGCGACCCGACACGGCCACCGCCTCGTCGGACGTGGCGAAGGCCTGGCTCGGGTCCTACGGGCCCGCCTCGCCAGACGACCTGCAGTGGTGGACGGGCTGGACCAAGACACGCACGAAGGCCGCGCTCGCGACACTCGACACCGTCGAGGTCGATCTCGACGGCACACCCGGTCTGCTCCTCGCCTCCGACGCCGACCCGGTGCCGGCGCCCGACCCGTGGGTCGCCCTGCTCCCGGCGCTCGACCCGTCGGCGATGGGATGGAAGCATCGCGACTTCTGCCTCGGGCCGCACCGCTCAGTGCTGTACGACGTCAACGGCAACGCCGGACCCACCGTCTGGGTCGACGGACGCATGGCCGGTGGCTGGGCCCAGCGAGACGACGGCGAGGTGGCGGTGACCTTGCTCGACGACGTCGGCGCCGACGCCACGGCCCGGGTCGAGGAGCGCGCTGCCGAGCTCACGACCATGCTCGGCGACGTGCGACTCAAGGCTCGCGCCCGCGGCTGGACCACCGTCGAGCGTGAGCTGCGCGCCTAGTCCTCGAAGGCGTAGCGCAGCAGGGCCGTGTTGGATCCGCGAAGCTTCCGCGCATCGACCAAGGTGAAGGCCTGGGCAGGTGGCTGCGAGAACGCCGGTACTCCGTCGAGCAGGACTCCTGCCCCGACCAGGACCTGCATCTCGTCGACGAGACCTGCGGCCAGCAGGTCGTTGACCAGCGTGATGCTCCCGAACGTCAGGATGTCGTCCTTGCCGTCGCGTCGGAGCTCGGCGATCCGTTCGTGCGCCTCGTCCCTGCGGAGGATCGTCGTCGTCTCCGCCCAGGGCCCGGTGTCGTCACCGGTGAGGGAGTCGGACACCACGAGCTTGTCGATCTCGGCGCTCCGGCGAGCGATGGCGCGTTCCACCTCCGGCTGGCTGTCGTCCTCGGCGACGGCCGGCCAGTAGTCGCGCATCCCGGCGTACGTGGTGGCTCCGTAGAGCAGCGTTCCGGCATCCAGCAGGAGCCCGAGGTTGTGGGTGCTGAACGAGTCGTCGAACGGCAGCGACATGACATCGCCTCCCGGCCCCGCGACGAACCCGTCGACAGTCATCAGGTTGCTGACGATCACCTTGCTCATGCACACGCTCCCACTCGGTCGGACCGTTCCGACCCTAGACAGGTACGTGGAAGTAGGTCCAGCGGGAGGAGACACGGTCCGGACACCGGAACTACCGTGGTGACCATGCAGCCGACCGAGCCGGGCTGGTACTGGGACCCGAAGGGCATGCCCGGGCTGTTCCGCTGGTGGGACGGCGAGGACTGGACCGACCACGTCAGCGTCATCCGCAACGTCGGGCCGCCGACCACCCCGCCGACGCTCGTGCCGTCACCCGACGGCCGCTTCCATGCCGGCGGGCTCTCCTGCGCGGCGCTACCGGAGCCCTGGACGTGGTGCCCCGACTACCCGCACCTCGACGACGCCATCGGGCAGCAGGTCGTGGTGGGCCACACGCCACGCGGCCACTACATCGGCTGCGTCTTCATCGGCGGCCTGCCCGACGAGTACCTCGGTGCCGACCTCGAGGCCATGGGGACGGCGTTCTCGTCCGCGATGCTCGAGACGTTCTACCCGGCCGAGAAGCCGCACGACCAGCCCGACCCGGAGACGGGTGAGCTCCAGGGCCACAGGACGTGGCGGCTCGTCGTCGCCCTCGACGTCAAGGACGACCATCTGGGCTTCGCCCGCGAGGACGCCCTGTTCGTGCTCGTCGACCTGGGTGATCGTCCCGGCGTCCTGTACGCCAGCCTCCCTGAGGTGCCCGACGTCTCCATGCCAGCACCCGACGCCCTCATCGACGACCTGGCCGTCGACTGACGCGCCCCTCAGCCGAGCTTGGCCAGCACCTCGTTGAACGTCTTCGACGGTCGCATCACGTCGGTGGCACGGGCGTCGTCGGGACGGTAGTAGCCGCCGATGTCGACGGGCGATCCCTGCACGGCGAGGAGCTCGTCGCCGATCGTGTCCTCGTTGTCGGCCAGGTCGCCGGCGATCTCGGCGAACGCCTCGGCCAGCTCGGCGTCCTCGGCCTGCGAGGCGAGCTCCTGCGCCCAGTAGAGCGCGAGGTAGAAGTGGCTGCCTCGGTTGTCGATCTCGCCGACCTTGCGGCTGGGCGACTTGTTCTCGGCCAGGAACGTGCCGGTGGCGCGGTCGAGCGCGTCGCCGAGGAGCTGGGCCCGCGCGTTGCCGGCTGACGAGGCCAGGTGGTCGAGGCTCGCGGCGAGCGCGAGGAACTCGCCGAGGCTGTCCCACCGCAGGTGGTTCTCCTTGACGAGCTGCTGGACGTGCTTGGGGGCCGATCCCCCGGCGCCGGTCTCGAACAGCCCGCCGCCGTTGATGAGCGGGACGATCGAGAGCATCTTGGCGCTGGTGCCGAGCTCGAGGATCGGGAACAGGTCGGTGTTGTAGTCACGCAGCACGTTGCCGGTGACCGAGATCGTGTCCTCGCCACGGCGGATGCGCTCGAGCGAGAAGGCGCAGGCGTCGGCCGGCGACATGATCTCGATCTGGAGTCCCTCCGTGTCGTGGTCTTGGAGGTACTGCTCCACCTTGGCGATGAGGTTGGCGTCGTGGGCGCGGGTCGGGTCGAGCCAGAACACCGCGGGCGTCTCTGAGGCGCGGGCCCGCGTGACCGCGAGCTCGACCCAGTTGCGGATCGGCACGTCCTTGGTCTGGCATGCCCGCCACACGTCGCCTGGGCTGACGTTGTGCTCCAGCAGCACCTGGCCGGAGCCCTCGACGACCTGCACCGTGCCGGCCGCCTCGATCTCGAACGTCTTGTCGTGGCTGCCGTACTCCTCGGCGGCCTGGGCCATCAGCCCGACGTTGGGCACCGAGCCCATCGTGGTGGGGTCGAACGCTCCGTTCGCGCGGCAGTCGTCGATCACGGCCTGGTAGATGCCGGCGTAGCTGCTGTCGGGGATGACGGCGAGGGTGTCGGCCTCCTTGCCGTCGGGCCCCCACATGTGGCCGGACGTGCGGATCATGGCCGGCATCGAGGCGTCGACGATGACGTCGCTCGGCACGTGCAGGTTGGTGATGCCCTTGTCGGAGTCGACCATCGCCAGCGGGGGGCCGTCGGCGATGCCCTGCTCGATCGCGGCCTTGATCTCGTCGCCGTTCGACACCTGGTCGAGTCCGGACAGGATCGAGCCGAGGCCGTCGCTGGCGCTGAGGCCGGCAGCGGCGAGGTCGTCGCCGTACTGCTCGAACACGGCGGGCAGGAACGCCTTGACGACGTGGCCGAAGATGATCGGGTCCGAGACCTTCATCATCGTGGCCTTGAGGTGCACCGAGAAGAGGACGCCCTCGTCGCGGGCGCGGTCCACCTGCGCGGCCAGGAACTCGTCGAGTGCGGCCGCGCGCATGACGGTGGCGTCGACGACCTCACCGGCGAGCACCGGGACCGCGTCCTTGAGCACGGTGGTGCTGCCGTCGTCGGCGACGTGCTGGATGGTGAGCGTGTCGTCGGCCTCGATGACGACCGACTTCTCGTTCGAGCGGAAGTCGTCGGCGCCCATCGTGGCGACGTTGGTGCGGGAGTCGCTGCTCCACTCGCCCATCGAGTGCGGGTGCGAGCGCACGTAGTTCTTGACCGACGCCGGAGCGCGGCGGTCGGAGTTGCCCTCACGCAGCACGGGGTTGACGGCGCTGCCCTTGACCTTGTCGTAGCGCGCGCGGGCGTCCTTCTCCTCGTCGGTCGAGGGGTTCTCGGGGTAGTCGGGGAGGGCGTAGCCCTGGGACTGGAGCTCCTTGATGGCGGCCTTGAGCTGCGGGATCGACGCGCTGATGTTGGGCAGCTTGATGATGTTGGCCTCGGGCGTCTTGGCCAGGTCGCCCAGCTCGGCCAGGGCGTCACCGATCTGCTGCTCCGGGGTCAGCTGGTCGCCGAAGAGGGCGATGATGCGCCCCGCGAGCGAGATGTCCCGGGTCTCGACCTCGACGCCCGCGGTCGACGCGTACGCCTCGATGACGGGGAGGAAGGAGTAGGTGGCCAGCAGGGGTGCTTCGTCGGTGTGGGTGTAGATGATCGTGGCCATGCCGAAGGGCCTCCCAAGAAGTCGGTGGAGCTGGCGCAGAAGATGGGTCGACCTCAAGATATCCGGACCGCGTGGGGCGGGCACGCGCGGCCTTATGCTGGCAGCCATGTCCTCCGAGCGCGCGGTCCCCACGTCTTCGTCCACCCGCACAGCCCGCCTCGGCGCCGAGGCGCTCGGCACGTTCTGGCTCGTCCTCGGCGGCTGCGGCACGGCCGTGCTCGCCGGTGACGACGTCGGGAGCCTCGGCATCGCCCTCGCCTTCGGCCTCACCGTCCTCACCGGTGCGTATGCGTTCGGCCACGTCTCCGGCGGCCACTTCAACCCGGCGGTCTCGGTCGGGCTCGCCACCGCCGGACGCTTCGCGTGGCGCGACGTTCCCTGGTACGCGGCCGCCCAGCTCGTCGGCGCGACGGTCGCCGGGGCCGTGCTGCTGCTGGTCGCCGCGGGCCGCAGCGGGTTCGACGCCCAGGCCTCAGGGTTCGCGTCGAACGGGTATGCCGAGCGCTCCCCCGGCGGCTACAGCCTGCTCGCGGTCCTCGTCACCGAGGTGGTGCTCACGGCCTTCTTCCTCTTCGTCATCCTCGGCGCCTCGGCCAGGCGGGCGGCCGTCGGGTTCTCCGGTCTGGCGATCGGCCTGGCGCTGACGCTGATCCACCTCATCAGCATTCCGGTCGACAACACGTCCGTGAACCCGGCGCGGTCGCTCGGCGTGGCCTGGTTCGCCGGCGGCGACGCGCTGGGCCAGGTCTGGCTCTTCGTCGTCGCGCCGGTGATCGGAGCGGCCATCGCCGGCCTCAGCCACGCCCTGATCGTCGGCGAGCAGGACTGACCCGACAGGCCGGTCGGTCAGCCCAGGTCGAAGCGGTCGAGCTCCATCACCTTGACCCAGGCCGCGACGAAGTCCTGCACGAACTTCTCCTTGGCGTCGTCGCTCGCGTAGACCTCCGCGAGGGCACGCAGCTCGGAGTTCGAGCCGAAGACCAGGTCGGCCCGGCTGCCGGTCCACCTGACCTGGCCGGACTCGCCCCGACCTTCGTAGATCCCGTTCTCGGCATCCACCGACGTCCAGGTGACGTCACCGTCGAGCAGGTTGACGAAGAAGTCGTTCGTCAGCGTGCCCGGAGCGTCGGTGAGGACGCCCAGCGAGGACCGGTCGAACGTGGCTCCCAGGACCCGCAGGCCGCCGACGAGGACCGTCATCTCCGGCGCACTGAGGGTCAGCAGGTTCGCCCGGTCGACCAGCAGGTACTCCGCGGGAAGCTTGTTCCCCTTGCCGAGGTAGTTGCGGAACCCGTCGGCGCGCGGCTCCATCCAGTCGAACGACTCGACGTCGGTCTGGTCCGCGGACGCGTCGACACGGCCGGGCGTGAAGGGCACGTGGACGTCATGGCCGGCAGCCAGGGCGGCCTGCTCGAGGCCGACACCGCCGGCGAGCACGATCACGTCGGCGAGCGAGACGTGGGTCCCGTCCGACTGCGCCCCGTTGAAGTCGGCCTGCACGCCCTCGAGCACACCCAGCACACGTCGGAGCTCGGCCGGGTGGTTGACCTCCCAGCCGATCTGCGGCTCGAGCCGCACCCGCGCCCCGTTGGCGCCGCCACGCTTGTCGCTGCCACGGAAGGACGCGGCCGACGCCCAGGCCGTGGCGACGAGGTCGGTCGCGCTCAGGCCGGTCGTCGCGATGCGCGCCTTGAGGTCGGCGATACCGGTCTCGTCGACGGTCTTGCCCTCGGGCTCGGGCAGGGGGTCCTGCCAGATGAGGACCTCGCTCGGGACCTCGGGACCGAGGTAGCGCACCACCGGGCCCATGTCGCGGTGCGTGAGCTTGTACCAGGCCCTGGCGAAGGCGTCGGCGAACTCCTCGGGGTTGTCCTTGAACCGGCGCGAGATCGGCTCGTAGATCGGGTCGAAGCGCAAGGACAGGTCGGTCGTCAGCATCGTCGGGAGCCGGTTCTCGCCACCGCCCACGTCCGGGATGATCGCCTCGGCGTCCTTGGCGACCCACTGGTGGGCACCGGCCGGGCTGGTGGAGAGCTCCCACTCGTTCCCGAACAGGATCTCGAAGAAGTCGTTGCTGAACCGCGCCGGTGTCCTGGTCCAGGTGACCTCGAGGCCGCTGGTGATGGCGTCGGGCCCGGCGCCGGTGCCGAACGAGTTCTTCCACCCGAGGCCCTGGTCCTCGATCGACGCGCCCTCGGGCTCCGAGCCCACGTGCTCGTCGGGATCCGCCGCACCGTGGGTCTTGCCGAAGGAGTGGCCGCCGGCGATGAGCGCGACGGTCTCCTCGTCGTTCATGGCCATCCGCGCGAACGTCTCGCGGATGTCACGCGCGGCCGCGAGGGGATCGGGCGTGCCGTTCGGACCCTCGGGGTTGACGTAGATCAGGCCCATCTGGACTGCTGCAAGCGGCTTCTCCAGGTCGCGCTCGCCGGTGTAGCGCTCGTCGCCGAGCCACTCGGTCTCCGGGCCCCAGTACACGTCGGCGTCAGGTTCCCACACGTCGACGCGTCCACCCGCGAAGCCGAACGTCTCGAAGCCCATCGACTCCAGGGAGACGTTGCCGGCGAGGACGATCAGGTCGGCCCACGACAGGCTCTGGCCGTACTTGCGCTTGACCGGCCACAGCAGGCGGCGAGCCTTGTCGAGGTTGCCGTTGTCGGGCCAGCTGTTGAGCGGGGCGAACCGCTGCTGACCGGCCCCGGCACCGCCGCGGCCGTCCCACACGCGGTACGTGCCCGCGCTGTGCCACGCCATCCGGATCATCAGGCCGCCGTAGTGGCCGAAGTCGGCCGGCCACCAGTCCTTGGAGTCGGTGAGGACGTCGGCGATGTCGGCCTTCACGGCGGCGAGGTCGAGGGCCGAGAACGCGGCCGCGTAGTCGAAGTCAGCCCCCAGCGGGTTCGCGACGTCCGGGTTCTTGGCGAGCACCTTGAGGTTGAGGCGCTCGGGCCACCAGGTGCGGTTCGCGTCGCCGGAGGTCGGGTGCGGGAGGGCGACGGGGCACTCGCCGGCCGCCTCCTCGGGCTCGTTCATCTCGCCGACGACGGCATCCGGCTGTTCGTGGTCAGACATGCGCTTCCTTCCGGGTCGTGGAGCAGGCGGGGCACAGCCCCCAGTACGTGACCTCGGCCTCGTCGACGACGAAGCCGTGGGCGTCAGATGCGGTGAGGCACGGCCGGTGCCCCACCGCGCAGTCGACGTCGGCGATCGCACCACACGACCGGCAGACGACGTGGTGATGGTTGTCGCCGACGCGCAGCTCGTAACGGGCCGGGGATCCGGCCGGCTCGATGCGGCGCACGAGGCCGGCGTCGGTGAGGGCGCGCAGGACGTCGTAGACGGCCTGGATCGAGACCGCGCCGAGCGTGGCACGCGCCATCTCGGCGACCGTGTCGGTGTCAGCGTGTGGCGCGCACTCGAGGGCGTCGATCACCGCGAGACGCGGGCGCGTGACGCGCAGTCCGCTGGCGCGGAGCGCGTCCGCGGCGTCGAGCGAGCTCGTGTCCACGGTGACCATCACGCCCAGCCTATCTGGAACCATTCCAGATCAGTCAACCCCTCCCGCCCCGACGGGCTGGGGCGGCTCCGGGTGGGTAACGTTCGGGACGTCACGCCCCCGCGTCATCCAGGAGCATCCCGTGAGCAACTCGCCCGTCAAGGTCGCCGTCACCGGCGCGGCCGGCCAGATCGGCTACAGCCTTCTCTTCCGCATCGCCAGCGGAGCCCTGCTGGGCCCTGACACCCCCGTCCAGCTGCGCCTGCTCGAGATCACGCCGGCTCTCAAGGCCCTCGAGGGCGTCGTCATGGAGCTCGACGACTGCGCGTTCACGACCCTCGACTCGGTCGAGATCGGCGACGACGCCAACCACATCTTCGACGGCGCCTCCCTCGCGCTGCTCGTCGGCGCCCGCCCCCGCACCAAGGGCATGGAGCGCGCCGACCTGCTCGAGGCCAACGGCGCGATCTTCACCGCCCAGGGCAAGGCGCTCAACGAGGTGGCCGCCGCCGACATCCGCATCGGCGTCACCGGCAACCCGGCCAACACGAACGCCCTCATCGCGATGACGAACGCACCCGACATCCCGCAGGAGCGCTTCACCGCGCTCACCCGCCTCGATCACAACCGTGCGCTGTCCCAGCTGGCGGCCAAGACCGGCGCCTCGGTCGGCGACATCCGCAAGATGACGATCTGGGGCAACCACTCGGCCACGCAGTACCCCGACGTGTTCCACGCCGAGATCGGCGGCCGCAACGCCGCGGAGGTCGTCGACGACCACGACTGGATCGAGAACGACTTCATCCCCACCGTCGCGAAGCGCGGCGCCGCCATCATCGAGGCCCGCGGTGCATCGTCGGCCGCCTCGGCGGCGTCGGCGACGATCGACGCGGCCCGCGACTGGCTCACCGGCACCCCCGACGACGACTGGGCCTCCATGGCCGTCGTCTCCGACGGGTCCTACGACGTGCCCGAGGGGCTCATCTACTCCTTCCCCGTCACCACGTCGAACGGCGACTGGGAGATCGTCCAGGGCCTCGAGATCGACGAGTTCAGCCGCGGCAAGCTCGACGCCACCGCGGCCGAGCTCACCGAGGAGCGCGACGCCGTCACCGAGCTCGGTCTGATCTGAGCTAGCCCGCCGGGCCCGGGGGCACGAGCAGGGCGAGCAGGCAGAGGCTGATGCCGAGCGTCGTCGTCCAGAAGATGTCGAACGCCTTGCTGCGCACGCGCAGCATGCCGACGTGCTCGGCCGACACGACGACGCGTGCCAGCGACGCAATCACGAAGGTGGCGCCCACGACCATCAAGCCGGCCCGCCACGGGCCGCTGACGACCATCACCAGGCCGACGAACACCCCGATCAGCAGCAGCAGGTAGATCTGCGACCCGCGGCTGCGTGGCAGGCGGAGCTTCACGTGCGGGCTCCCGCGGCCAGGCGCTGCTCGGCGACCTCGACGACGTTGCTCAGCAGCATGGCGCGCGTCATCGGGCCGACGCCTCCTGGGTTGGGCGCCAGCCAGCCGGCCACCTCCCGGACGGACGGGTGCACGTCGCCGACGATCTTGCCGGCGTCGTCACGGCTCACGCCGACGTCCAGCACGGCCGCGCCGGGCTTGACCATGTCGGCGGTGATGATGCCCGGGACTCCTGCCGCGGCGACCACGATGTCGGCGCGGCGGACCTCGGCGGCGAGGTCGCGGGTGCCGGTGTGACACAGGGTGACGGTGGCGTTCTCGCTGCGACGCGTCAGCAGCAACCCCAACGGGCGTCCGACGGTGATGCCACGACCGACGACCACGACGTTCTGGCCGGCGATCTCGACGTCGTGGCGACGCAGCAGCTCGACGATGCCGCGCGGGGTGCAGGGCAGCGGGGCGTCCTTGCCGAGCACGAGCCAGCCGAGGTTCGTGGGATGGAGGCCGTCGGCGTCCTTCTGCGGGTCGATGCGGCCGATGATCGCGTTCTCGTCGATGCCACGCGGCAGGGGCAGCTGGACGATGTAGGTCGTGCAGGCCGGGTCGTCGTTGAGTCCGTCGACGGCCTTCTCGACGTCGACCTGCGACGCGGTGGCGGGCAGCTCGACGCGGATCGACTCCAGGCCCACCTCGGCACAGTCCTGGTGCTTGGCGTTGACGTACCAGCGGCTCCCCGGATCGTCGCCGACGAGCACCGTGCCGAGCCCCGGCACCACTCCGCGCTCGCGGAGGACCGCCAGTCGTGTGGTCAGCTCGGCCTTGATGGCGGCCGCCGCCGCCTTGCCGTCGAGGATCTGGGCTGTCACGGGAACGAGTCTTGCACGGGGCCCAGGTTCAGCCCACGACAGGCAGACCGAAGGGCGACGCCGCCTCTGGCCCATCCGTCATCGAGGTGTAGCCCATGGTGACCAGGTCTGCAAAACCGCCCAAATGAGGGCGCCGGGAGACATACACTTCCTCGATACGTCCGGGGTGGAGCGGGGCTGGACGTGCCACACCGATGGAGAGTCAATTGGTCACGCGGACCCAGCTTGCCCAGGGTCGCAGTCGTCAGCGCCGCGACGAGCTGCTCGACGCCGCGATAGAGCTCTTCGCCGAGGGCGGTTCGCGCATGGTCACGCATCGTGCTGTGGCTCGCCGCGCAGGCCTCCCCTCCGCGACCACCACGTACTACTTCGCGTCCATCGAGGACCTGCTCCGCGACGCGCTCGCGGCCCACGTCCAGCAGTGGACCGCCGACCTCACTGCTCTCACCGAGCTCGACATGGACGCCACGTTCAGCCTCAACGAGGCGACCAGCCTGGTGAGCCACGCGTTCGGGCTGCGCGGGCCTGAGATCGCTGCGCGGGAGCTGTCGATCTACCTCGCGGCCACCCGAGATCCGGCCCTGCGCGAGTCAGCCACTGAGACGCTCCGGCAGTTCGAGCGGCTCGCCGTGCGCGTGCTCTCCCGCCTCGGGGTCGAGCGCCCCGAGCCGTTGGCCGCGTCGATCATCGCCCTCATCGCCGGCACGGCGTTGCGCCGGCAGTCCGGCCAGTACAGCGAGACGGAAGAAGCGCACATGATGACGCGGACCATCCGCGATCTCATCGCGGCGCACGTCATGGGTATGGAGAAGGTCGAGGCGCTGGTCCAACGCGCTCAGGCGGCACACGCTAGTGAAAGAAGTGCCGGGTCCCGGTGACGTACATCGTGAGGCCCGCTGCCTGAGCCGCCTCGACGACCGCGTCGTCACGGATCGACCCGCCCGGCTGGACGATCGCCCGCACCCCCGCGGCGATGAGGATCTCCGGCCCGTCGGGGAACGGGAAGAACGCGTCGGACGCGGCCACGGCCCCTCGCGCACGATCCACCCCGGCCCGCTCGACCGCCAGACGGCATGAGTCGACACGGTTCACCTGGCCCATGCCGACACCGACGGCCGCGCCGTCCTTGGCCAGCAGGATGGCGTTGGACTTGACCGCCCGCACGGCCGTCCACGCGAAGGCCAGGTCGGCCACGGTCTGCTCGTCGGCGGGGTCGCCGGCGACCAGCGTCCACGCGGAGGGGTCGTCGCCGCCCTGTTCCTCGAGGACCGCATCGACGCGGTCGACCTGCTGGAGAAGCACGCCGCCGTTGATGGGGCGGAACTCGATCGGCTCGGGGTGACCGCCGTCGGGCAGGCGAAGGATGCGGAGGTTCTTCTTCTCCTGCAGCACCTCGAGGGCGCCGGGCTCGTACTCGGGCGCGACGATGACCTCGGTGAACACCTCGGCCACCTGCTCGGCCATCGCCACCGACACCGGCCGGTTGGCCGCGATGACGCCGCCGTAGGCCGACACCGGGTCGCAGGCGAGGGCGCGGGCGTGGGCCTCGGCGATGTCGTCGCCGACGGCGATGCCGCACGGGTTCGCGTGCTTGATGATCGCGACCGCCGGTGCGTCGAAGTCGTGGGCGGCACGACGAGCGGCGTCGGTGTCGACGTAGTTGTTGTACGACATCTCCTTGCCGTGCAGCTGCTCCGCCGTGGCCAGCCCTCCCCGCCAGCTGCGGTAGAGCGCGGCCGCCTGGTGCGGGTTCTCGCCGTAGCGCAGCACCGCGGCCTTGTCCCACGTGGCTCCCACGAAGTCGGGGAACACCGAGCCGTCGTCGGGCACGGTGTAGCCCGACCCGAACCACGAGGCCACGTCGACGTCGTAGGCCGCGGTGTGTGCGAACGCCTGCGCGGCGAGCTTCTTGCGCTGGTCCAGGGTGAATCCCCCGGCGGCGATCGCGTCGCGCACCTGGTCGTAGCGGTCGGGCGAGACGACGACGGCGACACTCGGGTGGTTCTTGGCCGCGGCCCGCACCATCGACGGCCCACCGATGTCGATCTGCTCGACGCACTCGTCTGGTGTCGCGCCGGACATCACCGTGTCGCGGAAGGGGTACAGGTTGACGACGACGAGGTCGAACGGCTCGACGTCGAGCTCGGCCAGCTGCTCGACGTGCGACTCGAGCCGCAGGTCGGCGAGGATGCCGGCGTGGACGCGCGGATGCAGCGTCTTGACCCGCCCGTCGAGGCACTCGGGGAATCCCGTGAGCTCCTCGACCGGTGTGACCGGCACACCGGCCGCCTCGATGGTCTTGGCCGTCGAGCCGGTCGACACGATCGAGACCCCGGCGGCATGGAGGTCGCGGGCGAGGTCGTCCAGCCCGGTCTTGTCGTACACCGACACGAGGGCGCGGCGCAGCGGTCGGATGTTCGACGGTGGTCCGGGCTGGGTCACGAGGCTTCTCCTGAGGTGGTGGTGCGGTGGTCGACGATCTCGTGCGCCAGACGGCCGACCCAGTCGACCAGCATGGCTCGCTCCTCGGTCTTGATGCGCTCGTGCAGCGTCTCGACGTCGTCGTCGTCGAGCACGGGCACTGCGACCTGGGCGATGATCGGCCCGGTGTCGACACCCGCGTCGACCACGATCAGCGTCGCGCCGGTGATCTTGACGCCGTGGTCGAGGGCGTCGCGAGGGGCGTTCATGCCGGGGAACGACGGCAGCAGCGAGGGGTGGGTGTTGATCGTGCGGCCGCCGAACAGCCCGAGGAAGGCCGGGCCGGCCAGCTTCATGAAGCCCGCCAGCACGACGAGATCGGGGTCGTGGGCGGCGACGGCGTCGGCCAGGGCGACGTCCCAGTCGGCGCGATCGTCGTGGTCGGACGTGCGGACGACGAAGGTCGGGATGCCGGCCCGCTCGGCGCGGGCGAGTCCCTCGATGTCGTCGCGGTCGGCGCCGACGGCGACGATCTCCGCATCGTGATCAGGCGCCGTCGGGCTGTCCTTCGACGCCGTCGTCGCGTCGATCAGCGCCTGGAGGTTGGTGCCACCACCGGAGACGAGGACGACGAGTCGAGCGGTCCGGTGGCTGGTCCGACTGCTGGGAGGCACGGGCGCCACGATAGTGCGCCAGAACCGCACCCACGGCACCCCCCATGGCCAGAACGGGGACCGCGACGAGCAACGGTGTGAACAGGGGCGGGCCGGCGTCGGCCATGCGTCCGGGCCCGATTCCGCCACCAGACACAGCAACGGCCAGGCCGACGGCGAGTCCGGCCATACCGCCCGCGCCCGCGCCGAGCACCACCCGGTCGAGCAGGGCGTGGTCCGACCCCGAGGCCCGACCGGGCGGATCGGTCCGGAAGCCGGCCACCACTCCGGCGAGCAGCGGCATCAGGGCGAGCAGGAACACCCAGCCGGAGAACTCGCCCGGTGCGGGGAGCGCAGCGAGAGGCGGGAAGCCGGGCACGGCGCCGAGGTGCGATCCGGTGAGGTCGACGGAGGTGTCGGTGCCCAGGATGAACCCCGGGCCGAGCAGCACGGATGTCGCCCACAGGACGAGGGTCGGCATGGACAACACGCACGCGGCCGCGAGAGCGAACCCGCCGGCCGACCCCGGGTTCAGCAGAGCCCACAGGTCGGCTGCGCGGTCGATGTGCATCGTCAGCAGCAGGACGACGAGGGTCGCCGCAGCGCCCAGCAACGTCGCCGCCCCCCACCATGCCCCGCGCACGACTGCGCGGACGTCGGCCCGCTCGGTGAACCACAGCATCTCGGTGCGGCCGTGCCGGCGGGCGGCACCGACGGCACTGCCGATGCCGCCGACGGCAAACGCACCGAAGGCCGCACGGATGACGGACGTGTGCAGGTCACCGGCGTTGGTGACGGCCGAGAGCACGGCAGCGACGGCACCGCAGGTGCCCGCGACAGTGGCCGCATACGGTCCGAGCTCCTCGACGGGGTCGGCGGCGACCCAGCGCGCCGACCACGCCACGACGAGGATGACGATCGCCGTGGCTCCGAGCGGGACCAGCTCGACGGACGTCCCCTCGAGGTCCAGTCCGGACCCCTGCGCGACCAGCCAGCCCTGCACCGCCGTGCGCAGCAGCCCTGTGACGGACGAGCCGACGCCGCCCTGGGCGAGCATGGCCAGAGCGCCGCTGAGGGCGATTCCGAGCACCATCGCGAGGGCGGCCGTGAGGAAGGCCGGCCGCAGGTAGGGCGTCGCGGCGGGCTCGGGCACGCGTTCATCCAACCTGTAAAGTTGGGCCGTTGCACCCAGGCACGCCGGATCCCGGCGGGGATGCCGGGCCCCGGACGGCAGATGGACGCCGCTGGGATGCCGGGGTCCGCAGCCGGAAACACGAGGAGGGAGAGCGGATGACTCGAGTCGACGAGTTCAACAACTTCTACTCCTCGACCTCGGCCACCGCTCTCAAGGCAACCTACGCGGTGTGCGGCGACCGTCAGGTGGCCTTCGACGCCACCGTCGACGCCTATCGGCGCGCCTGGCGCGACTGGACCAAGATCCGCAACCACCACCCGCTCGGCTGGGTCCGCAACGAGGCCTGGAAGCTGACGGCGCTGAGCCGCTCCACGCACCCCCTGCGTCGCAAGCACGAGGAGGACGCCGACGTCGCCCTGCTCGAAGCGCTCGGCGAGCTGCCGGTCGACAACCGCCGGCTCATCGTGCTGCTGACGCTCGGCCAGACCGACCTGGAGGACGCGTCTCGTGAGGTCGGCATCCCCGCGCAGCAGGGCATCGAGACCGTCACGACCTCCCTCGGGCAGCTCGAGCAGAGGCTCGGCCAGTCGCTGAGCGAGATCGAGGAGCGCATGCACGGGCTCGGGTCCGTCACCCGCAAGCTCGAGATGCCCCCCTCCGACACGATCCGCCGGCGGGCCCAGGCCGGCCGGCGACGCAACACGATCCTGCTCGTCGCGGCGGCCCTCGCCCTCGTCCTCGGCGGCGGGATGGTCGTCACCGAGGGCGGTGCGCTCGAGACCAGCGCGGCCCTGCCGAACCGCGAGAAGATCGGCTCCGAGGGGCCGGACCTCGTCCTGCAGGCGCAGAAGATCGGCACCGACGACCTCCTCTCGATGTCGCAGGTCCACCGTCTCGACCCGGCCGGCGCGTGGAAGATCGTCGGCACCGACGACAACACGCAGTCGACGACGCCCTACGCCACGTGCCCCACGAAGCGGTTCGCCAACAAGGACCCGTTGCGTGCGTTCGTCCGCACCTACGAGGTGGAAGGGCGGGCCGACGAACGCGTCGCCCAGGCCATCGAGGTCTCCAGGAGCCCAGAGCAGGCCGAAGAGGCCTACCAGCGTCTCGTCGGGTGGTACTCCGACTGTGAGCACCCGCGGGTCCAGCTCGTGGGTTCGTACCTGGTCAAGCGGGAGTTCGGCGACTTCCGCATCCTGGTCCTGCATTCGCACCGCTCGCCCGAGCGCACCTTCACCGTCGGCTTCAGCCACTCGGGCACGGTCACGAGCACCCTCGTGCACGAGGTCGACGGCGACACCGGCCCCGACGTCAACGAGTTCGCCCTCACCCTCAACGACTCCGTCGCCCGGGTGTGCCAGGAGAGCGGCGGCCGGTGCACCGACGACGACGTCAACGTCGTCCGCACTGCTCCGCCACCCACCACGGAGGCTCCGGAGTTCCTCGGCATCGTCGACCTCCCGCCCATCGCCGACATCGACAAGGTGTGGGCCGGCGTCGAGCCGTTCCGACCCAAGGTCAACCCTGCTGCCACCCAGTGCGACGCCGCGAACTTCAGGGGCAAGTCGGTGCAGGAGACGCAGTCGCGCATCTTCGTCATCCCTGGCACGCGTTCCCTCCCCGAGGCGTTCGGCGTGGCCGAGACGGTGGGCCGCTTCAGCTCCGACAAGGACGCCAAGGCGTTCGTGAAGGCGGTCGAGAAGCGGATCGCCAAGTGCCCCGATGCCAACCTGTCCGCCGAGGTCGACCAGGAGAAGTCCATCACGTCGGGCGACGACAGCGGCACGGCCTGGCGGGTCGGGCTCGAGGTCAACAAGAAGTCGCGCGTCTACTACCGCATGGCCATCGTGCGCCGCGGCGCCGACGTCGCCCAGATGACGTTCACCCCGGCCGGCACGTACGACATCAGCCAGAACGAGTTCGTGGCCCTCGCCACCCGGTCCGCGCAGCGCCTCATCTACCTCAAGTAGACCGGCGAGCCGACGTCAGAGTCCCTTGAGGATCTCCCGCATCAGGTCGGCGGTCTCCGACGGCGTCTTGCCGACCTTGACGCCCGCGGCCTCGAGGGCCTCCTTCTTGGCGGCCGCCGTGCCCGACGAGCCCGACACGATGGCGCCCGCGTGGCCCATGGTCTTGCCCTCGGGCGCCGTGAACCCCGCGACGTAGCCGACGACCGGCTTGGTGACGTTCTCCTTGATGAACTCGGCCGCACGCTCCTCGGCGTCGCCGCCGATCTCGCCGATCATGACGATCGCCTTCGTGTCCGGATCGGCCTCGAACGCCTCGAGCGCGTCGATGTGCGTGGTGCCGACGACCGGGTCGCCGCCGATGCCGATGGACGTCGAGAAGCCGAAGTCACGCAGCTCGAACATCATCTGGTAGGTCAGCGTGCCCGACTTGGACACCAGCCCGATCGGTCCCGAGCCGGCGATCGTCGCCGGTGTGATGCCGGCCAGCGCCTCGCCCGGCGTGATGATGCCGGGGCAGTTGGGCCCGATGATGCGGGTCTTGGTGCCCTGGGCGTGGGCCCAGAACTCGGCGGTGTCCTGCACCGGCACGCCCTCGGTGATGATCACGAGCAGGTCGATGCCGGCGTCGATGGCCTCGATGACGGCGTCCTTGGTGAACGCCGGCGGCACGAACACGACCGAGGTGTCGGCCCCGGTCTGCTCCATGGCCTCCTCGACGGTGCCGAAGACCGGCAGCTCGACCTCGCCGCCGTCCGCGCCGGTGTGCGTGACAGTGGTGCCCGCCTTGCGGGCGTTGACGCCGCCCACGATCGTGGTCCCGGCCTTGAGCATGAGGGCGGTGTGCTTGGTGCCTTCACCGCCCGTGATGCCTTGGACGATGACCTTGGAGTCCTGGTTGAGATAGATCGACATCGTCCGTCCTTAAGCGTTCGCGAGCTCGGCGGCCTTGTCGGCCGCGCCGTCCATCGTGTCGACGAGGGTCACGAGGGGATGGTCCTTGGCCTCGAGGATCCGTCGTCCTTCTTCGACCGCGTTGCCGTCCAGGCGGACGACCAGCGGCTTGGTGGCGGTGTCGCCCAGCAGGTCCAGCGCGCCGACGATGCCGTTCGCGACCGCGTCGCACGACGTGATGCCGCCGAAGACGTTGACGAACACCGACTTGACCTGCTCGTCACCGAGGATCACGTCGAGTCCGTCGGCCATGACCTGCGCCGAGGCGCCGCCGCCGATGTCGAGGAAGTTGGCGGGCTTGACCCCACCGTGGGCCTCGCCGGCGTAGGCGACGACGTCGAGCGTGCTCATGACGAGGCCCGCTCCGTTGCCGATGATGCCCACCGCGCCGTCGAGCTTGACGTAGTTGAGGCCCTTCGCCTTGGCCTTCGCCTCGAGCGGGTCGGCCGCCTCCTTGTCCTCGAACTGAGCGTGGTCCTCGTGCCGGAAGTCGGCGTTGTCGTCGAGCGACACCTTGCCGTCGAGCGCCTCGAGCACGTCGCCCTCGAGACGCGCCAGCGGGTTGACCTCCACGAGCGTGGCGTCCTCCTCGACGAACACCTTCCAGAGCGCGAGCACCATCGTGACGGCCTGGTCGGTGAGGGCGTCGGGGAACCCGACCTCGGCCACGATCTCGCGGGCCTTCGCGTCGTCGACGCCGGTGCCCGGGTCGATCGGGATCTGCTTGACGGCGTCGGGGTTGGTCTTGGCGACCTCTTCGATCTCCACGCCACCCTCGACGCTCGCGATGCAGAGGTAGCGCCGGTTGGAGCGATCGAGCAGGAACGAGAAGTAGTACTCGTCCTCGATCGTGGCAGCGGGGGCGATGAGCACCCGGTTGACCGTCAAGCCCTTGATCTGCATGCCGAGGATCGCCTGGGCGTGCTCCTGGGCCTCGTCTGGAGTCTTGGCGAGCTTGACGCCACCGGCCTTGCCGCGGCCGCCGGCCTTCACCTGCGCCTTGACGACGACGACGCCGAGCTGCTCGGCGGCGGCTCTCGCCTCCTCAGGCGTGGTGGCGACGATGCCCTCGGTGACGCGGACGTCGTGCTTGGCGAAAAGCTCCTTCGCCTGGTACTCCATCAGATCCACGGTGATGTCCGTTCTCCTGAGAATTGAGCGTTCGTGACTCTAGCCGTTCACTGCTGGTTCAACATCCTCGGGTCGATCGGCAGACGGTGCCCTCCGAGGTCAGGCGGGAAGGACGAACACCTTCAATGACCCACGGGTTCGACCGTGACGTGGCGCACCCCACGCTCGTTGAGCCACGCATGCAACAGTTCGGCCTCGTTCTCACTGCCGACGACCGCTTCGGTGGCGTCCTCAGCGATGACGGCACGGCCCAGGCCGTCGACATCGAGGTCCGAGCTCAGCAGGACGACCTCGTCTCCCTCGTCGCGCAGCCGGCGAGCGATGTCGCGGGCGCGGTCAGCGTCGAAGCCACCCACCACGATCCGACGCCTGGCCATGCCCACAGTGTGACGCCACGGCGTGAGCGTTCTCACGTCCGGACGCGCCGGGAGGTCGCCCAAAACTGGCTCCAGGACCCTGCCAGCCCCGAAAACACCGCACATTCACCGGGTCGCCACTTTGACGTTACTCGTGAGTCCCTTAGACTCGACGAGTTCCTGCCCGCACCCCGGAGGTTTCCTGCGTGAGTTCGTCAGCGCCCAAACGCCGACTGGACGTCCGCCAGCAGACCCCGCAGCGTTCGAGCGGGAGGCGCGCGGCAAGCCGGCGCCGTCGCCGCAGCTTCCGTCCCACCCCCGCGATGGCCGGCGCTTTCGCCCTGGTCATCGCCGGAATCGGCTCCTCCGTCGCGTCGTCGCACACCGACCGTGACGTCCTGAGCGCCAACTACCAGACGATCTCCGCCAACTACACCGGTGGCGGCGGTGACGCCGGGGCCGGTGCCGCCGTCGACGTCAGCCGCAACTTCGACCGCGACCTCCTCGAGAAGCAGGCCAAGGAGCAGGTCGCCCAACGCGCGGTCGCCCTCAAGAGCCTGCAGAAGAAGACCCAGCAGCGCGCCGACGAGCTCAAGAAGAACCAGTGGGTGCTCCCGGTCACCGGCTACCGCCTGTCGGCCGGTTTCGGCGCGCGCAGCTCGCTGTGGTCCAGCGGCTACCACACCGGGCTCGACATGTCCGGCCCGTCCGGCTCCACGATCGTCTCGGTCGCTGCGGGCACCGTGAAGTCCACCGGCTACGAGGGCTCGTACGGCAACCGCACGATCATCACGCTGCTGGACGGCACCGAGGTCTGGTACTGCCACCAGAGCCGGTTCGCGGCCTCCCCCGGCGACAAGGTCGACCCCGGCCAGGTCATCGGCTACACCGGGTCCACCGGCAACACCACCGGACCGCACCTGCACATCGAGATCCATCCCGGTGGCGGCGACGCGGTCGATCCCGTCCCCGTGCTCCAGCAGCACGGCGTCAACCCGTAAGGCTCCTCAGAGCTTGTCGACGGGCGCGTAGCGCAGCAGCAGCCGCTTGACGCCTTGGGAGCCGAAGTCGACGGACGCCACGGCGTTGTCGCCCTCGCCCTCGAGCGCGATGACGGTGCCGAGGCCGAAGCTGTCGTGGCTCACGCGGTCGCCCGGGTCGAGCGACGGGACGTCCCGCGAGCGGGACGACCGCGCTGCGACGGTGGAGGAGCGGAAGTTCGCCGACGCGGCCGGGCGGCGCGTCCACTGCGTGGGCGACTGGGCCTCGCGACGCCACTCGATCAGGTGGTCGGGCAGCTCGTCGAGGAAGCGCGACGCCGGGTTGTACGACGGCGCTCCCCACGCCGAGCGGCTGGTGGCCCGCGTGACGTACAGGCGCGAGCGGGCGCGGGTGATGCCGACGTAGGCCAGCCGGCGCTCCTCCTCGAGCTCGGCGGAGTCGCCCAGCGACCGCATGTGCGGGAACACGCCGTCCTCGAGGCCGGTGAGGAACACGACCGGGAACTCGAGTCCCTTCGCCGTGTGCAGCGTCATCAGGGTGACGAGACCGTCGCCCTCGTCGGGCACCGAGTCGGCGTCGGCGACGAGCGAGACCTGCTCGAGGAAGGCCGCCAGGGACCCCCGCGTGAGGTCGTCCGCTTCGGCGCCGGCCTCCTCGTCGGTCATCGTTCCCGCGCCGACCACGAACTCGCGCGCCACCGCGACGAGCTCGGCCAGGTTCTCGACGCGGGTCTCGTCCTGCGGGTCGTTGCTCTGCTCGAGGGTGCGGAGGTAGCCACTGCGGGTGAGGGCGGCCTCGAGCACGGCATCGGCGGGCTCGCCCGACGCCGCGAGCTCCATCAGCGCACCCATGGTGTCCGCGAACGTCTTGACGGCGGAGAGCGACCGCGTGGCGAGGTCGCCGGACTCCTCGGCGCGCTGCATGGCTTCCCAGAACGAGATGTCCTCGCGCGCGGCGAGACGCTCGATGGACGCCTGCGCACGATCGCCGATGCCGCGCTTGGGCTCGTTGAGGATGCGGCGCAGCGACACGGTGTCGAGCGGGTTGACCAGCACCCGCACGTAGGCCAGCGCGTCCTTGACCTCCTTGCGCTCGTAGAAGCGCACCCCGCCGACGACCCGGTAGGGCAGGCCGACCCGGATGAACACTTCCTCGAACACACGGCTCTGTGCGTTGGTGCGGTAGAACACCGCGACGTCGGACGCCTTGGCGTCGCCGGCGTCGGTGAGGCGGTCGACCTCGTCGGCCACGAACTGCGCCTCGTCGCGCTCGTCGTCGCCCACGTAGCCGACGATCTTCTCGCCGTCGCCCTCGGCCGACCAGAGGGTCTTCTCCTTGCGGCCCTCGTTGCGGCTGATGACGGCGTTGGCCGCGGTGAGGATGTTCTGGGTGGAGCGGTAGTTCTGCTCGAGCAGGATCGTGGACGCGTTCGCGAAGTCGTCCTCGAACTCCAGGATGTTGCGGATGCTCGCACCGCGGAACGCGTAGATCGACTGGTCGGAGTCGCCGACCACCATGAGGTCGGTCTCGTCGTCGCACAGCTCGCGGATGAGGGCGTACTGAGCGTGGTTGGTGTCCTGGTACTCGTCGACCAGCACGTGGCGGAAACGGCGGCGGTACGTCTCCCGGACGTCGGGGAACGCCTGGAACAGGTGCACCGTCATCATGATCAGGTCGTCGAAGTCCATGGCGTTGGCCGCCTTGAGACGGCGCTGGTAGTGCCCGTAGGCCTCGGCGTAGAGCTCGTCGGTCGGGTTCTCGGCCCGGCCACCGGCTGCCTCGTGGTCGACGAGCTCGTTCTTCAGGTTCGAGACCCAGTGCAGCACCGCCCGCGGGTTGACCCGCTTGGGATCGAGGTCCATGTCGCGGCACACGAGCGTCATGAGCCGGCGGGAGTCGGCGGCGTCGTAGACCGAGAACGACGACGTGAACCCGAACCGGGTGGCCTCACGGCGCAGGATGCGGACGCACGCGGAGTGGAACGTCGACACCCACATCGCCCGCGACGCCCCGCCGACCAGGGCGGCCACGCGCGATCGCATCTCGGCCGCCGCCTTGTTCGTGAACGTGATCGCCAGGATCGAGCCGGGGTGAGCCCCGCGGGCGGCGATCAGCCAGGCGACGCGGCGCGTGAGCACCCGGGTCTTGCCGGATCCGGCTCCGGCGACGACGAGCAGCTGGCCCACCGGGTGCCCGACGGCCTTGCGCTGGGCGTCGTTGAGGTCCTCCAGCAGCGTCTCCGACCGTGGGGTTTTCTTGCCGGTCGTGGGACGCTCGCGGCCGGGTGGTGGGGCGGCCTGCTCGGGCACGGGAAACGGCAACGTCATCGTCGTCCCAGCCTACTTTCCGATCACGACATCGACGGCGGCGGATCGCCCTGTCGGTGACACGCGCATCGTGCTACAACAACGTGATGGAACTCCTGCACATCGACCCCGCGAGCAGCGAGGCGCCCTTCGAGCAGGTGCGCCGGCAGATCGCCGAGGCGGCCGCCGCCGGGATGCTCGCACCCGGCCACAAGCTGCCGACCGTGCGGTCCCTCGCGACCGATCTGGGCATCGCCTCCAACACCGTGGCGCGCGCGTACCGCGAGCTCGAGGCGGACGGCGTGGTCGAGACCCACGGGCGCAACGGCACGCTCGTCGCCACCCGTCGCATCGGTGACGCGGATGCCGGCGATGCCGCAAGGGCTTACGTGCACACGGCCCGCAGCCGCGGGCTGTCGCTCGACGAGGCGCAGCGACTCGTCGAGACCACCTGGATGCGCTGACGCGTCACACGTCGAGTCGGCCGATCTCCGGCCGGTCCGGGCCGAAGTGGCGGTACATCACCCGTTTCGGGACCTTGTCGCCCCACCGCGTGAGGTATCGCTCCCCCCACGCCGTGCGGCCGAGCAGGCGATAGCGCAGTCCGTTGAGGACGATGATGTACGCCATCGCCCACGGCGGCCTCATGGGGAGTCCGAGCTCGCGCATGCTCCGCGGGCCGAGCAAGGTCGTCAGCATGCTCAGCATGCGCTCCCGTGACAGCCATCGCCCGAGCCGCGGGAAGCGGTCGAAGTGGAGGTCGTTCTGCGCCTCGACGATGGACTGCGCCAGCAGTGGACCGGCCTCGCTGATGCCGGCCTGGGCGATCAGCACGTGGTAGTTGAGCCGGTGCTGCTCCTTCTCGGTGTCCACCAGCCAGGCGTCGTCGACGCCCATCAGCCAGCCGATGTACTTCCACAGGTGCATGACGGCCCGCGACTCATCGTGGGTGATCCGCACGTTCAGGGCGCGCGAGCCCAGCACGAGCACGCCGCTGAAGAGGCCCAGCGTCGCCGCCTGGTCGCTCTGGTTGATCGGCACGCCCCAGGTGGCGACGTCCCACTTCGGCGTGAAGGACTCGTTGACCAGGGCGTGCATGACCCGGACGTGCACCGTCAGGCGGAAGCCCTCGCCCCCACGTCGCATGCTGTGAGGCTGGGCGACGGCCACCGTCCACTTCTGGGTCTCGCCGAGCCGCCGCCTGGTCATGTCCCCGGTGAGGCCGCCGGTCGCCACGAGCAGGTCGGTCGGGCCGCCGAAGCGGTACCCACCGAGGAGCGAGAGCTGCGTGAGCACGTCGGCTGCGTTCTGTCCGAGTCGGCGCGACACCCGGCCGCCCTCCTCGACCAGCTCCCAGTCCACCCAGTCGGGCACGGCGTCGACGACGTCGAAGAACGACCGAAGGGCCTCAGGCGGATCGTCGAGCGAGGCGATGCCGTCCGTGATCGCGCTCTGGAGCTGAACCATCGTCACCCGCTCCGGGTCATCGGCCGGCAGCCGCATCGCTCGGGCGAGCTCGGCACCGAGCTCGTCCTTCTGCATGAAGCCGCGACCGAGCCGGTCCATGAGCTCTTCGTCGAGCTCCTTCACCCCCGCGAACAGGCGCAGCACCTTGCCGAGTCGCACGCTGCGCTCCTCGTCCGAGCGGTAGCGGGTCGGAAGGGTCGAGGACGGGTCGTGCCTGGCGACATCGGAGGACAACGTCATGGCCTCAGCATGACACGAGCGATCGCTCGCATACAATTCGCGTCATGACACGTCCCCCTCCCGCCCTCGCGCGCAAGGTGCCGCAGCAGGAACGCTCACGTCTGATGGTCGAGCGCATCGTCGAGGCGGGTCGCACCGTCCTGTTGCGCGACGGCTACGACGCCGCCTCCACCAACCGCGTGGCCGGTGAGGCCGGCATCAGCCCGGGTTCGCTCTACCAGTACTTCCCGAACAAGGACGCGGTGATCTCGGCCGTGGTCGAGCACTACTCCGACCACCTCGGCGAGCGGATCACCGCCTCGCTCGCGGACCGCTTCGACGAGTCGGGCCCGACCATGGTGAGGGCGACGCTCGAGGCCCTCCTCGACGCGCTCGAGGAGAACGCCGAGTTCCTGCGCGTCGTCAGCGACGAGCTGCCGCGCGCCGAGAACAGCAGCCGGGCCGAAGCGCTCGAGCAGCGCATCGTGGGGCTCGTCGGTGCCTACATCGCCGCCCGCCGTCCGGAGATCCGCGACGTCCAGCCGTCGACCGCCGCCTGGGTGCTGGTGCGCTCGATCGAGCACTTGACGGTGCGGTACGTCCTCGAGCGCCCGCCGATCGATCGCGCCGTGTTCGTGTCCGAGCTGGTGCGCCTGGTGGCCGGCTACCTGCCCCCATCCCAGGAAGCCGAGACCCAGGAAGCCGAGTCCTGAGTCACTCCCCGGCGGGGTTGGGCCGGCGCCAGGTGCGTTCGAACGGCAGGCGCCAGGCCCGCGGCGCGATGAGCTGGTGCACGGAGTTCGGGCCCCACGTGCCTGGTGCGTAGGGCCGCACCGGCGGAGGGTCGTCGAGCAGCGGCTGCGAGATCGCCCAGAGCCGCTCGATGCCCTCGGCCGTGGTGAACAGCGTGCGCTCACCCCTCATCGCGTCGAAGATGAGTCGCTCGTACGCCTCGAGCACGTCGCCGGCCCGGTCGGTCTCCTGCATCGCGAACTGCATGCTCAGCTTGTCGAGCCGCATGCCGGGCCCCGGCCGCTTGCCGTAGAACGACAGCGACATCCGCGAGGAGTCGGCGAGGTCGAAGGTCAGGTGGTCCGGCCCCGACAGGCCGACCCCCGAGCCGGACGGAAACATGCTCTGCGGGGGCTCACGGAACGCGATCGAGATGATGCGCGCGCCCTCGGCCATCTGCTTGCCCGTGCGGAGGAAGAACGGCACGCCGGCCCAGCGCCAGTTGTCGATCTCGGCGCGCAGCGACACGAAGGTCTCGGTCTCCGACTCCGACGGGACCCCCGACTCCTCGAGGTAGCCCTGGTACTGACCCCGGACGACGTGGCTCGGGTCGAGCGGCTGCATCGACCGGAAGACCTTGTTCTTCTCCTCGCTGATCGAGTCGGAGTCGAGCGTCGTGGGAGGCTCCATCGCCATGAACGCCATGATCTGGAACAGGTGGGTGACCACCATGTCCTTGAACGCGCCGGTGCCCTCGTAGAAGCCCGAGCGACCCTCCAGCGACAGGGTCTCGGGCACGTCGATCTGCACGTGGTCGATGAAGTTGCGGTTCCAGATCGGCTCGAACAGTCCGTTCGCGAACCGGAACGCCAGGATGTTGAGCGCCGCCTCCTTGCCCAGGAAGTGGTCGATGCGGAAGATCTGCTGCTCGTCGAAGACCTCGTGGATCGACGCGTTCAGGGCCTTGGCACTGGCCAGGTCGGTGCCGAACGGCTTCTCCATGATGATCCGGGCCCGCTCGACCAGATGGGCCGCATCGAGGGTCTTCACGACGTCGAGCGCCGCCTTGGGCGGGACGCTGAGGTAGTGCAGCCGTCGCGGCTCGCCACCCAGCTCCTCCTCCAGCGTCGCCGCCTTCGCGGCCAGCGCGTCCGCACCGTCCTTGACGTTGACGTAGTGCAGCTTGGGGGCGAAGTCGGCCCATTGCTCCGCGCTGACGGTCCGGGTGCTGAACTCGCGACACGCCTGCTCGGCGAACTCGCGGAACGAGGCGTCGTCGTGCTCGTCGAGGGAGACGCCGATCAGCCGCGAGTCGGCGACGAGCCCCGACTGCAGGAGGTGCATGACCCCCGGGAGCAGCTTGCGCCGGGCGAGGTCGCCGGTGGCGCCGAAGAGCACGATCAGGTGTGGCTCGTCCATCTGCACAGGCTAGACCCGGTTGGGGCCGGTGTCCGCGCTCACCGTGGCGGAGTGGCCCGGTGCCGACCTAGGCTGGACCCATGCCTGAGATGAGCATGAACAAGGTGATCCACGGCGCCGTGCGGCGCGACCTCGACCGGTTCGTCGGAGCCCTGTCGGGATTCCCGGCCGGCGACCAGCAGCGTGCGGACCAGCTGGCCACGGCGTGGGACAACTACGACGTCCAGCTCACGAACCACCACGAGGGTGAGCACGAGATCGCGTGGCCGGCCCTGCAGTCGGTCGGCGTCACGCCTGAGCTGCTGACGACCCTCGACGGCGAGCACGAGGCGATGGCCGCAGCCATGGGCGAGACGCGCATGGCGATCGCCGCCCTCGAGCGCACCCCGAGCGCCGAGAACGCCGAGGCAGCCCTGAACGCCTTCACGAACCTGCGCGCGGTGACCGTCCAGCACCTCGACCACGAGGAGGCCGAGATCGAGCCGGTCTACCTCGGCACGTTCGACACTCCGGAGATGCAGGCGATGGGCAAGAAGTTCAGCCGGGCCTCCAGCCCCAAGGTGGCCGGTGCCTTCTTCGCGTGGCTGCTCGACGGCGCGTCCGAGGCGGAGCAGGAGGTGGTCCGCGGCAGCATCCCCGGTCCCGTCCTGGCGATCCTCATGGGCCTCTTCGGACGCCAGTACAAGCGCGACGTCGCCCCGGTGTGGGGCGCCTGAGCCTCAGATCAGGCGACGGTCGTTGGCCCAGCGCGTCAGCTCGTGGCGGCTCGACAGCTGCAGCTTGCGCAGCACGCTCGACACGTGCGTCTCGACCGTCTTGATCGAGATGAACAGCTCCTTCGCCACTTCCTTGTACGCGTAGCCACGGGCGATCAGCCGCATGACCTCACGCTCACGCTCGGTGAGCCGGTCGAGGTCCTCGTCGACCTGCGCGATCTCGATGGTGCCCGCGAAGGCGTCGAGCACGAACCCGGCCAGGCGCGGCGAGAACACGGCGTCGCCGCCGGCGACCCGTCCCAGCGCCGCGATGAGCTCGGAGCCGGAGATGTTCTTGGTGACGTAGCCGCGGGCGCCCGCCCGGATGATGCCGATGACGTCCTCGGCCGCGTCGCTGACCGACAGGGCGAGGAACGTGGTCTCCTTTCCCAAGGAGCTCGGACCGAGCTTCTGGAGCCGGCGGAGCACCTCCAGCCCGCCCCCGCCGGGCATGTGGACGTCGAGCAGCACGACGTCCGGACGATGCTCGGTGATCGCGGCGACGGCGCTGTCGACGTCCTCGGCCTCGGCCACGACCTCGACGGCGTCGCCACGCTCGTGCCCCAGCTTCTCCAGCTCGGTGCGGACGCCGGTGCGGAACATGGCATGGTCGTCGACCAGCACGACACGTAGAGCACTCATGCGGAGGTCTCCTCATTCGCGGGCGACGGTGCGTCGGAACGCAGCGGCAGACTCATCATGACCTCGGTGCCCTCTCCCGGCGCGCTGCGGATGGTCACCGTGCCGCCGTGCCGCTCGACCCGTCCCACGATGGAACCACGCAGGCCCAGGCGATCCTCGGCCACGTGGTCGGGGTCGAACCCGGCGCCACGATCGCGCACGAACACCTCGGCCGTGCGGCCGTCGCACTCGGCGTAGACGTCGACGCGCCCGACACGGGCGTGCTTGGCGGCGTTCACCATGGCCTCGCGAGCCGCGCGGGCGAGCGCCGCCACGTCGGAGTCGAGGGTGGCGTCTCCGACGCCGACGACCTCCACCGTCACGTGGTGGGCCTCCTCGACCTCCGCGGCGGCGAGCCGAAGGGCGGCGAGCAACGAGTCGCCGTGCTGGTCCTCGTCGCCGTACAGCCAGGCCCGCAGGTCCCGCTCCTGGCGTCGCGCCAGCGTGGCGACCGCAGCCGGGTCGTCGGCGTTCTTCTGCAGCAGCGCGAGCGTCTGCAGCACCGAGTCGTGCAGGTGGGCGGCGACGTCGGCGCGCTCCTGCGAGCGGACCCGCTCCCGGCGCTCGGTCGACAGGTCCGACAGGAGCTTGGTGATCCAGGGCCCGAGAATGAGGCCGATGCCGACCAAGGCGATGCCCGTGGCCGAGGCGACGTCGACGACACCGCCGAGACCGCGCTCCTGGGTGAGGACGTAGGCGGCGGCCAGCGCGACCATCACGACCCCGGCGCCGATGCGGGCCGCGAACGCCCAGCCGGATGTCTGACGCATCCAGCGCTGCCAGGCGACATCGTCGAGCTGGCGCCAGATGACCGACACCCCGAGCAGGCCGACGAGCAGGGGAAGCAGCAATGATCCGCTGACGCCGCGCCCGGTCAGCTGGAGGAGCAGGAGAACGCCGGCGCCGATCGCGCAGATGGCGACGGTCTGCAGCACCTCGAGCGGGCCGATGCGACGGCCTCCCGTGCGGAGCCCGCGTCGCTCGGCCGAGGCCAGCCCGGCCGACTGCTCCGGTTCCGCCAGCGGCAGCATCCGCCACAGGATGAGGTAGGCAAAGATGCCGGCTCCGTTGAAGAACGTCGACACCACGAAGACGATGCGGACGGCCAGCACCGGGAAGGAGAGGTGGTCGGCGAGCCCCTCGGCGACGCCACCGACGAGCCGGCGGTCGGCCGGCCGGCTGGCGCGTCGAAACGTCGGCGCACCCGGCGGGGGTGCCGGGCCGCGGGCGGCCGATGATGACGTTGACAGGCTCACCCGTCGATCGTCACACGCGCGTACGTGCGCGCGCCAGCGAGCATCACCCTGACACCACCCTGACGGGCTGCCGGGCGTTTCAGGGTGGAACCCGATAGCCATCGCGCGCCCCACGACCCACGATGGACGCATGGAAGACACCAAGGACATGCCCACCGAGAGCTCGGGCGACCAGACATCCACCGACCAGCGGGACGGCTTCGACCGGACGCGGCTGCGGACGATCGCCGACATGCGGCGCTCCCGCGACGATCGCATGCTCGCGGGCGTCTGCTCGGGCGCCGCGAAGTACCTGAACGTCGACCCGGTCATCATCCGGGTCGTCATCGCCGTGCTGACGTTCGTCGGCCTGTCCGGCCTCGTGCTCTACCTCGCCGCCTGGTTCTTCCTGCCGACCGAGGGAGCCGGTCCGAACGACGCGGCCGACCCGAGCATCGCGGCCGACTGGTTCAACCTCGACAAGAACGAGGAGCAGGTCCGCATCATCGGCCTCGTCGGTGCTGCGGTGATCGCGGCACTCGCCATCGTCGGCGACAGCCAGTGGGCGTGGTGGGGTGTGCCCTGGTTCCTGGTCCCGCTCGCGGTCCTCTACTGGTTCTTCGTGGTGCGACCCCGCCGCCGTGACCGCGAGGACGAGCTGAGTGCCGGCGTGGCGACCACCGTCACCACCGACCCTGCCGATCCGGACTCCACGACCGTGCTGCCTGCCGATGCCACCGACCAGAAGACCACGAGCACCCGGCGGGTGAACCGCCCGCGTGGTCGTGGCGCCCTGACCGGGCTCACCCTGTCGGTCGCCGCCATCGCGGTCGCGATCACGGTGCTGGTGTCGGAGTCGACCGAGGCGAACTGGACGACCTACATCGCCGTCGCCCTGGGCGTCGTCGCCGCCGGATGCCTGGTGGGGACGTTCTTCGGACGGCCCGGCCCACTCATCCCGATCGGCATCCTGCTGACCATCCTGCTGGCCGTCGGCTCGTTGATGCCGAGCGCCGGCATGGGCGACAAGGTGGTCGATCCCCTGACCGCCGCGAACGTCGACGGCTCGTACAAGCACGGATTGGGCGGGCTCAGGCTCGACCTCACCGGTGTCAACGACGTCGAGCAGCTGCTCGGCAGCACGATCGAGCTGGAGAACGGCGCCGGCGACATCACCGTGACCGTGCCGAAGGACCTCAACGTCGCCATCGACGCCCAGGTCGACGGCGGTGAGATCCGGGCCTTCGGCCGCAAGACCAACGGCACGGACGTCTCACTCGTCCAGCCGGCCGACGACCAGGGCCAGCCGGCACTCACAATTCACATCAGGGAGACATTCGGAGGAATCGAGGTGATCGAGCGATGAACCGCCACGCATTCAGATGGGACGGACTCGCCTTCGGCCTGTTCTTCCTGGCCGCACTCGGCCAGTGGGCGGTCTGGGAGCAGGACCTGCTCAAGCCCGACGAGCTGGCCTACGTGGCCGCCGCCGTGCTCATCGTCCTCGGACTGCTGGGTATCGCCGGCACCGCCATCAGCGCCCGGTCCCACCGCCGCGTGGCGCCCTTCACGCCGGCGACCACGACCGCACAGCACGACGAGCCGCTCGAGGGCGAGCCGCACGAAGAGACCGTGAAAGACGAGACAAGTGGAGGAAACCCAGCATGACCACCCAGAAACGACTGCAGCGCAGTGACGACGACCGATGGATCGGTGGTGTGTGCGGCGGCGTCGCCGACTACACCGGCGTCGACGCCGGACTCATCCGGCTCATCGTCGCCGTGGGCACGATCCTCGGCTTCGGCTCGCTGATCGTGGCCTACGTGGTCGCCTGGGTGATCATGCCGAAGGCCGATCCGCACCCGAGCGGTGAGCCTCCCGCGCCTGCACCGCCGTCCGAGTGAAGTCGGAGAACATCCCGTCGATGCCGGCGTCGAAGAAGGCCAGGTACTCCGGAAGCATGTCGCCGTAGCCGGATTTCTCGGTGCCGATCCGCAGGTTCGCCGGCAGGAAAGCGTTCTCGTCGCGCATCGTCCAGATGTGCACGTCGAGGCCGGCAGCGTGGGCCCGCTCGACCAGTCCGGTCGGTTCGCCCAGGTTGCCGGCCTCGTCCAGCGCGATCACCAGGCTCTTGTGCGGGCCGATGGCGTCGGCGTAGGTCCCCACGTGTGCAAGGCCGTCGTCGGTCAGGAGGTCCGTGTACGTGCGCGGGTCGCCGGTCGCGACGAAGTCCGCCGGTGCTCCCTTCGGCGACACGAGCTGGACCAGGAAGAGCGGCGTCCGCTGATGCAGGTCCTGCAGGTTGGCCGACTCGAACGACTGGATCACCACCGGGGCCGCGTCATGGTTCAGGCCGAGACGGTCGAGCGCGCCGACGAGGAGGTCGTTGAGGTCGAGGCCGAGACCGGCGAAGTAGGTCGGGTGCTTGGTCTCGACGTAGATGCCGACCGGAGTGCCACGGCGCGTGAAGCCCTCCTCGGCGATCGCCACCACCTCGTCGAACGTCAGGATCTCCTCGGTGCCGGCGAGCGGAACGTTCCCGGGACGCACGTCGGGGATGCGCTCCTTGGCCCGCAGGGTCTTCAGCTCCCCGAGCGTGAAGTCCTCGGTGAACCAGCCGTCCTTCGCGGACCCGTCGACGGTCTTGGTGGTGCGACGATCCGCGAACTCGGGATGGTCGGCGACGTCGGTCGTCGACCCGATCTCGTTCTCATGGCGCACCACCAGGTGCCCGTCGCGCGACGCCACGACGTCCGGCTCGATGTAGTCGGCGCCGTCGTCGATCGCGAGATCGTAGGACGGCCGGGTGTGTTCGAGCCGCAGACCGGGGTAGCCCCGGTGCGCGATGACGAGGGGGCGGTCGAATCCTTTCACCCGCTCATCATGGCCGAGCGGATCGTCCAACGTGTCGCCACCCGTCGAGCTCGACGGGTAGGTTTCCCCCGTGAAGCCGTTCCTGCTGCTCGCCACGCGCGCCGAGGATCTGGCCGCCGACGACGAGTACCTCGAGTTCATGAGCTGCGGCGGGCTCGACGAGCGCGACCTCGTGCGCCATCGGCTCGAGCGTGATCCTCTCGGCCAGGTCGACCTCGACCAGTACTCCGGCGTGATCCTCGGCGGGAGCCCGTACACGATCACCGATCCGGAGCACGAGAAGTCACCGGCGCAGATCCGCGTCGAGGCGGAGCTCCACCTGCTGGTGCACGAGATCATCGAGCGCGACTACCCGCTCCTCGGCGCGTGCTACGGCATCGCCATCGTCGGCCGCCACGAGGGCGCGGTCATCGACCGCACCTATCCGGAGCCCGTCGGGCCGACGACCCTCCGCCTCACCGACGCGGGGCAAGCCGATGCGCTGTTCGGCATCCTGCCGGAGCAGTTCGAGGCGTTCCTGGGCCACAAGGAGGCGATCTCGAAGCTCCCCGACCACGCCGTCCACCTCGCGTCGTCGGCCGCATGCCCGGTGCAGGCGTTCCGCGTGGGCGCGAACGTCTACGCGACCCAGTTCCATCCCGAGCTCGACGTGGCAGGCATCCAGAACCGGATCGACATCTACCAGGACTACGGCTACTTCGCCCCCAGCGAGGCCCAGGGCCTGAAGGACGCCGCGGCCAGGGCCCATGTCGTGCACCCGCCGACCCTGGTGAAGCGGTTCGTCGAGCTGTACGGCCGCTGATCCACCTCGTGCCCGCGCGGCCGGTAGCGTGGCCATGTGAGTGACCGGCGGTTGTTCGAGCGCGGCAGCTGGCCGGAGGCGAGCCGGATCGTCGAGCTGTTACGGCAGGAGACGATCGGCGGCATCCTGCTCATCGGAGCGGCCGTCCTGGCTCTGATCGCCGCCAACCTCGGTGACACCTACGCCACCATCCGCGACACCGTGGTCGGACCGTCTGTCCTTCATCTCGACCTCTCGCTGGGCACCTGGGCGGCCGACGGTCTGCTGGCGATCTTCTTCTTCGTCGTCGGCCTGGAGCTCAAGCGCGAGTTCGTCGCCGGCGACCTCCGAGACCCGCGCCGCGCGGCCGTGCCGATCATCGCTGCTGTCAGTGGGGTTGCTGTGCCGGCTGTCATCTACGTCGGCGTGAACCTCGGCATGGACAACAGTGGCGCAGTCCGCGGCTGGGCCATCCCGACCGCGACGGACATCGCCTTTGCCCTGGCGGTGCTCGCCATCGTCAGCACCCACCTGCCGTCGGCACTACGGACCTTTCTCCTCACGCTCGCGATCGTCGACGACCTGCTGGCCATCACGATCATCGCGTTCTTCTTCACCGACGATCTCGAGGTCGTCTGGCTCCTCGCGGCGCTCGTCCCGATCGTGGCGTTCGCGGTTCTCGTGCAGAAGCGGGTGTGGTCGTGGTGGTTGTTGGTGCCGCTGGCGCTCGTCGCGTGGGGTCTGGTCCACGCATCGGGCGTGCACGCCACCGTGGCGGGAGTGTTGCTGGGATTCACGGTGCCGGTCTTGCGCCGCGACGGCGTGGACGGGCGTGGGCTGGCCGAGCATCTCGAGCACGTCGTCCGCCCCCTGTCGGCCGCGGTCGCTGTACCGATCTTCGCGTTCTTCTCGGCCGGCGTGGCCATCGACGGCTGGAGCGGGTTCACGGAGGCCATGCGTGACCCGATCTCGATCGGCATCGTCCTCGGGCTGTTCGCCGGGAAGACGCTCGGCGTCTTCGCGGCCACCTGGCTGACGTCGACCTTCACGCACGCACGCCTGGACGACGACCTGTCATGGTGGGACGTGCTGGGCCTGTCGATGCTCGGCGGCGTCGGGTTCACCGTCTCGCTCCTCATCGGGGAGCTCGCCTTCGGGCTGGGTAGCGAGTCCGAGGAGCGCGCCAAGATCGGCGTCCTGGTGGGATCAGTAGTGGCGGCAACCGCGGCGGCGGTGGTGCTCCGAGCCCGGAACCAGGTGTACCGCCGCATCGAGGCGGCCGAACAACTCGACACCGACCACGACGGCATTCCTGATCTCTTCGGCGAAGCGTGATCTGAACCAATTCCCGCCGACGTCGAGGAGGCACGTGACCCCAGCCGCCGCACACCCGCGGAGCGTCGTACGCTGCCAGTGTGCATGCCGAGCAGATGGCCGAGGAGTACCCGGTCGTCACGGTGGATTCCGACGCCATGGAGGCCGCCAGGCTCCTCGCGGAGCACCGGTTGCCGGGGTTGGTGGTGACGGACCAGGGCCGTCCGAGCTCGATACTGCCGGCATCCCAAGTGGTCCGGTTCCTCGTTCCCGGCTATGTCCAGGACGACCCGTCCCTGGCGCGCGTGCTCGACGAGTCGATGTCCGACCAGATCGCGAAGTCACTCGGCGGGAAGTCGGTGGGCGAGCTCGTCAGGGACGGAACGCCCGAGCTCGCGGTGGTGGACGCCGACGACACGATCATCGAAGTGGCCGCCATCATGGCCAGGCTCAGATGCCCCCTCGCCGCGGTGATGCGAGCCGACCAGCTCATCGGCGTCATCACCGCATCGCGGCTGCTGCAGGTCGCACTGGCGGCCGAGTAGTCGCGCAGATCATGACAAGGACTCAGGCATGACCGCGGTCATCGCGGTCGCGGTGTTCGTGGTCGCGTATGTCTTCATCGCCACCGAACGGGTGCACAAGACCGTGGTGGCGCTGACCGGCGGAGCCCTGGTGCTCGGCCTCGGCGTGGTCGGCTCCGACGACGCGTTCTACTCGCGGGAGACCGGAGTCGACTGGGACGTCATCTTCCTGCTCCTCGGCATGATGATCATCGTCTCCGTGCTGCGCCGGACCGGCGTGTTCGAGTTCACCGCCATCTGGGCCGCCAAGCGAGCCAAGGCATCGCCGCGACGGGTGATGGTGCTGCTGGTGCTGATCACGGCGGTGGCCTCGGCGTTGCTGGACAACGTCACGACCGTCCTGCTCATCGCACCCGTCACCCTGCTGGTGTGCGATCGGCTGCGGATCGACCCGGTGCCCTTCCTGATCGCCGAGGTGTTCGCCTCGAACATCGGCGGAGCGGCAACCCTGATCGGCGACCCGCCGAACATCATCATCGCCAGCAGGTCCGGCCTGACGTTCAACGACTTCCTGATCCACATGACCCCGATCGTCGTGGTCGAGATGATCGTCTTCGTCGCCATCCTGCCGCTGTTGTTCCGCGGGCCGTACACGACCGACCCCGAGCGAGCCGCCGACGTCATGGCGCTCAACGAGCGCGAGGCCATCGAGAACCCCGCACTGCTCGTCAGGTCCGGCGTGGTGCTCCTGGGCGTCTTCATCGCGTTCGTCGGCCACCCGGTGTTCCACGTCGAGCCATCGGTGGTCGCCCTGCTCGGAGCCGGCGTCCTGGTGCTGATCTCCCAGAGCACACCCCAGCAGTACCTGAGCAGCGTGGAGTGGGAGACGCTGCTGTTCTTCGCCGGGCTGTTCATCATGGTCGGCGCGATGATCCACACCGGCGTCATCGGCGACCTCGCCGAGCTGGCCACCGAAGCGACGGGGGGCAACGCAGGCGTCGCCGGCATGCTGATCCTCGGGGTCTCTGCCGTGCTCTCCGGCATCATCGACAACATCCCCTATGTCGCGACCATGAGTCCGCTCGTCCTGGATCTCGTGCAGAGCGTCGACAACCCCGCTCAGGGGCAGGCACTGTGGTGGTCACTGGCTCTGGGGGCGGACTTCGGCGGCAACCTCACGGCCGTCGGCGCCAGCGCGAACGTCGTGGTGCTCGGCATCGCCTATCGCAACGGCACCCCGATCTCCTTCTGGGAGTTCACCAGGAAGGGCCTCGTCGTCACCGCCGTCACGATCGCCGTCGCCGCGCCGTACGTCTGGCTTCGATACTTCGCGTTCGCCTGAGCGGACCGTCACTCCCACTCGATGGTGCCGGGGGGCTTGCTGGTGATGTCGACGACGACGCGGTTGACCTCTTCGACCTCGTTCGTGATGCGGGTCGAGATCCGCTCGAGGACGTCGTAGGGCAGCCGGCTCCAGTCGGCCGTCATGGCGTCCTCGCTCGTGACGGGGCGCAGCACGACCGGGTGTCCGTACGTGCGGGCGTCGCCCTGTACGCCCACCGAGCGCACGTCGGCGAGCAGCACGACCGGGAACTGCCAGATGTCCCGATCCAGCCCGGCAGCGGTGACCTCCTCGCGGGCGATGGCGTCGGCCTCGCGCAGGATGTCGAGCCGCTCGGCATCGACCGCTCCGATGATGCGGATGGCCAGGCCGGGTCCGGGGAACGGGTGCCGCCACACCATCGCCGGCGGCAGGCCCAGCTGCTCCCCCACGTGCCGCACCTCGTCCTTGAACAACGTGCGGAGCGGCTCGATGAGGCGGAACTGCAGGTCGTCGGGCAGCCCGCCGACATTGTGGTGGCTCTTGATGTTGGCGGCGCCCTCGCCGCCGCCAGACTCGACGACGTCGGGGTAGAGCGTGCCCTGCACGAGGAACTCGACCGGCGTGCCTTCAGCCTCGGCGACGATCTCCAGCTCGGCAGCCTCGAACACCCGGATGAACTCGCGGCCGATGATCTTGCGCTTGAGCTCGGGATCCGTGACGTCGGCGAGGAAGCCGAGGAACCGCTCCTGGGCGTCGACGACCTTGAGGTCGACCCCGGTGGCCTCGACGAAGTCGCGCTCGACCTGCTCGGCCTCGCCGAGGCGCAGCAGGCCGTGGTCGACGAACACGCAGGTCAGCTGGTCGCCCACCGCTCGCTGGACCAGGGCTGCGGCGACGGCGGAGTCGACCCCGCCGGACAGGCCGCAGATGACGCGCTTGTCGCCCACCTGCTCGCGGATGAGCTCGACCTGCTCCTCGACGATGTTGGCGCTCGTCCACGTCTGGGCGCAGCCGGCGATGTCGACCAGGAAGTGCTCGAGGATGGCCTGCCCGTGCTCGCTGTGCATGACCTCCGGGTGCCACTGGACGCCGGCGAGCCGGCGCTCGACGTTCTCGAACGCGGCCACGGTGGCGCGCGGGGACCGGGCGTTGACGGTGAACCCGTCGGGCGCCGAGACGACCTCGTCACCGTGCGACATCCACGACGTCAGGACGTCGGGGAGTCCGGTGAGGAGGGTGCCCGGCTGGAGCACCGACACGGCGGTGCGGCCGTACTCACGCTGGCCCGTGCGGGCGACGTCGCCACCGAGCGCCTGGGCCATCGCCATGAAGCCGTAACAGATGCCGAACACCGGGACCGAACCGTCGACGATCGACGCATCGAGCTGCGGCGCCCCGGCCTCATAGACGCTCGACGGGCCACCCGAGAGGATGATCGCGGCGGGCTTGCGCGCCAGCATCTCGGCGGCCGGCATGGTGTGCGGGACGATCTCGGAGTAGACATTTGCCTCGCGCACGCGACGCGCGATGAGCTGGGCGTACTGAGCCCCGAAATCGACCACGAGAACGGTGTCATGATCGGGGGTCACGGGTTGATCGTATCCGCCCGAAAATAAATTCAAGCGGTAGTAACCTCTCGGGTCGAGCGTCGTTGAACCGGGTGGATCTAACAACACTCCCTCCCGTTAGATCAGGTGCCCGCTCCTCGTGGCACGCCAGGGCCCGACCCGTGAGCTCCCTCCAGGTCGGGCTCTGTTTTTTGCCCGTACGCAGTCGCGGACTTGTGTCCTGGTCTCATCTTGTCGACTGGTGCTCACGACGCGCCTCGACGACCGAGGCCGGTGAGGCGGTGGGCACCACGCGTGTCATCCGGAAACCGGCGCGCTCAAGGAGCTCTCGGTACTCGGCCGCGGTGCGCTCGCGACCTCCGATGTTGGCCAGCATCTCGAGGTCGATGAGCTTGCCCGGATGGGGCGAGTCGTCGTCGGGTAAGACCAGCTCGACGAGCAGCAACGTGGCCGTCGGCTTCATCGCGGCGTGGATGTTGCGGAGGATCTGCAACGCCTTCGACTCCTCCCAGTCGTGGATGATGGCGCGCATGACGTACGCGTCGCCGCCGGCCGGCACCGAGTCGAAGAACGAACCGGTCTCGATCGTGCAGCGCCCCGCCACGCCCTCCGCCCGGAGGAGGTCGCTCGCCCCGTCCGCCACCGAGGCCAGGTCGAACAGGATGCCGCGCGACTCGGCGGCCTGGCCGAGGATGCCGGCGAGGAACTTGCCGTGTCCGCCGCCGACGTCGACGATCGTGCCGAAGCCCGAGAAGTCGTAGGCCGCGAGCACCGGGGCATTGGTCGCCTCCGACAAGCTCGTCATGGCGCCGTTGAACGCGTCGGCGAGGCCCTGATTCGTGTCGAGGTACTCCCAGAAGTCCATCCCGCGGAGAGCGGGAAGGCTCATGTCGCCGGTACGCACGGCCTCGGCCAGCAGACTCCAGTGCTCCCGATGGGCGGGATGTCCGACGAACTGGGCGAACGCGCGCATGGAGTTCGGGATGTCCGAGCGCAACGCGGCCCCCATGGAGGAGAGGTCGTACCTGCCATCCTGTCGATGCGTGAAGATCGCTCGACTCGACAGGAGACGCAGCAACCGCCCGGTCGCATCGGGGTCCGCGCCGACCTTCTCGGCGATCTCACCAGCTGTCAGGGGCCCTTCGCTCAGCGCATCGGCGATCCCCAGCTCCGCGGCGGCATGGATCGCCTGCGACAGCCAGGCACCGGCGATCAGCTCTTGCAGCGCGAACGGTGCTGGCAGCATGCGCTCGTTCAGTCGTCGCAGCCGAGTCCGCGCCGCGTCGACCATGCGAACGACCCGAGCCGGCGGAACCCTCGGCGCCATGCCTAGCTCACGCCGACGATGGGCAGCCGGAGGGCGGCCGGGGCGTCGTCGGGCACGACGGGACTCTTCGGCTGCACAGGCTCCACAGTACGGTAGGGCTCCCCCATTGCCGGGCGCGTTTCGGTCTCGCCGCGATTCGGCCACATCGCCATCGCGCGCTCGGACTGGGCGGTGATCGTCAGCGACGGGTTGACGCCCAGGTTCGCGCTGATGGCCGAGCCGTCCACCACGTGGAGGCCCTCGTGACCGTAGAGGCGGTGGTACGGGTCGATGACACCGTTCTCGGGGCTGTCGCCGATGGCGCAACCACCCATGAAGTGGGCCGTCAACGGCACGTTGAACGGCTCGCCGATGGTGCCGCCCGCGGTGCCACCCATGTGGCGGGCCATGTGCTGCACCGCCTCGTGAGCCGGCGGGATGAACGACGGGTTGGGAGCACCGTGGCCCTGGCGCGACGTGAGCCTGCGGCGTCCCGTGATGCCACGCTTGGTGAACGTGGTGATGGAGTTGTCGTGCGTCTGCATCACCAGCGCGATGACGGTGCGCTCGGACCAGTGTCGCAGGTCGTAGAGCTTGAACAGGTTGCGCTTCTCGCGCCACAGCTCCCGCAGCCACACCCGCCACCGGGGCGTGTCGGTGCTGCCGTCGGTGAGGACGGTCTGCATGAGCGACATCGCGTTGGAGCCCTTGCCGTAGCGCACCGGCTCGACGTGGGTGTGCTCGTCGGGGTGGAACGACGACGTGATCGCGATGCCGTGGCTGTAGTCGACGTCGCGCTTGTCCGCGATGGCACCGAGGAGGGCCTCGGAGTTCGTGCGGGTCAGCAGCCCGAGCCGCGGCGAGACGTTCGGCAGGCTGCCGCGATCGCGCATGCGGTGCAGGAGCTTCTGGGTGCCCATCGTGCTGGCCGCGAACACGACCTGCTCAGCCGTGATCTTGCGGTGCGGGCGGAAGCGCCGGTTCGTGCGGCGCGTCTCGATCTCGTAGCCGCCACCGGCCAACGGGCGGACGGCCACCACCGTGGTGAGCGGATGGATCTCGGCGCCGTTGTTCTCCGCGAGGTACAGATAGTTCTTGACCAGCGTGTTCTTGGCGTTGTGACGGCATCCGGTCATGCATTCACCGCACTGGAGGCAGGCGTTGCGCTCCGGGCCGACGCCGCCGAAGTACGGGTCGCCGACGTTCTCACCGGTCGGGTTGTGGGGATCGTCACCGAAGACCACACCCACCGGCGTGTGGTGGAACGTGCCCTGGACGCCCATGTCGGCGGCGACCTGCTTGATGACGCGGTCGGCGGCGGTCTCGATGGGGTACGTCGTGACGCCGAGCATGCGCTTCGCCTGGTCGTAATACGGCGCCATCTCACGCTTCCAGTCGGTGATGTGCCCCCAGGCCGGGTCCTTGTAGAACGGGTCGAGCGGTTCGTACAGCGTGTTGGCGTAGACGAGGGACCCGCCGCCGACACCGGCCCCCGACAGGATCAGCACGTCCTTGAGCTTGTCGATGCGCTGGATGCCGTAGCAGCCGAGCTGCGGCATCCACAGGAACTTGCGCAGCCGCCACGACGTCTTGGCGAAGTCCTTGTCACTGAACCGCTTGCCGGCCTCGAGGACGGCGACCCGGTAGCCCTTCTCGGTCAGCCGCAGCGCCGCGACGCTGCCGCCGAAGCCTGAGCCGATGACGACGACGTCGTGGTCGAACTCGCTCATGGATTCCCTCTCACGCGCTCTGCTCACGCCCTGGGCGTGCGACGCAGCACCTTGAGACCGATGGTGAGGATCTTCGCGTACGTCTCGGCTCGGAGGAAGGCCGGGCCGGACATCGGGAAGCCGCGTTGCAGGGCCACGGACTGCGGCTCGGTGTACCGGTGGATGCCCTCCGCACCCTGACGACGGCCGAGGCCGGAGTGCCGCATGCCGCCCATCGGTGCGTCGATGCTGCCGAACGAGGCCGAGAAGCCCTCGTTGATGTTGACCGTGCCGGCCTTGATCGTCGCGGCGATGCCGCGGGCCTGGCGGACCGGCCCCCAGATGCTGGCGTTGAGGCCGTACTCGCCGGCGTTGGCCAGCTCGATCGCCTGGTCGACCGTGCCGTAGCGATACAGCGAGACGAGCGGGCCGAACGTCTCGCCGGCGAAGCACTCCGCGGCGTCCGTGACGTCCTCGAGCACCGTCGGCTCGTAGAAGTACGGTCCGAGGTCCGGGCGGGCGTTGCCGCCGGTGAGCACCGTGGCACCGTTCGCGATCGCGTCGTCGACGTGCTTGGTGACCGTCTCGAGCTGGGCCGGCGAGACCAGGGAGCCCATGTCGGCGTCCCAGTCGAGGTTCGCCCCGAGGGCGAGGGCGTTGACCCGGCGCACGAAGGCGTCGCGGAACTCGTCGTAGAGGCTGTCGGGCACGTAGAGGCGCTCGATGGAGACGCACAGCTGGCCGGCGGAGGAGAAGCAGGCGTTCACGGCACCGGCCGCGGTCTTCTCGACGTTCGCGCCGGGCAGCACGATCATCGGGTTCTTGCCGCCGAGCTCGAGGGAGCAGCTGACCAGCCGGTCGGCCGCCTGCCGCGCGATCAGCGAGCCGGTGGCCGTGGATCCGGTGAAGCAGATGTAGTCGGCCCGCTCGATGATCGCGGTGCCGACCACGGACCCCGCGCCGCTGACGACCTGCCACACGTCGGGCGGGAACCCGGCGTCGCGCAGCAGCTCGACGCCGGCCAAGGCGATGAGCGGGCTCTGGCTGTCGGGCTTGTGCACGACGGTGTTGCCGGCCGCGATGGCTGGGAGGCCGTCGGAGATGGCCATGGTGAGCGGGTAGTTCCAGGGGCTGATGATGCCGACGACGCCCTTGGGCACGTGGTTGACGCGCACCGAGGTGAGTCCGGGCAGTGCGCCGGAACGGCGTTCGGGCTTGAGCTGACGCTGCAGGCGTCGCGCGTAGAAGCGCGCCGTGAGGGCCACGTGGACGATCTCGTCGAACGCGTGCGAACGGGCCTTGCCGGACTCGAGCTGGATGAGGTCGAGGAGCTCCTCGCGACGCTCCAGGACCAGGTCGTGCAGGCGGAGCAGCGCACGGCTTCGCTGGCGCAGGGACGTCTGGGACCAGGTGAGCTGCGTCGCGCGGGCGGCGTCGAACGCGGCCTCGACGTCGTCGATGCTCGACCTCGGGATCTCGGCGACCGCCTCCCCCGTCAGCGGGGACGTGGTGGTGCGGGTCTCACCCGTGGTGCTGCGGATGATGGCGGTGAGCTCGGCGACGCGGGCCGGTGACACCGCGTCGCGGGCGGTGCGGGTCGAGCTGGGAGCGGGCATGCCGGACAGGATACCGCTGGTATGGCAGGAGCGCTGTCAGCAGGATCACCTGCTAGGCGAAGAGAACCTCGCCCCAGAAGCCCTTGGCTCCCGGACCCGGCGGACACGCGAACAGGCCCGAGCTCACGTGGACGATGTACTCGTTGAGGACGTCGTTCTGCGATCCGGCCAGGCTGCGCTGCACCTTCACGAACTGCTCGGGGTTGCGCTGGTAGGAGATGAAGAAGAGCCCGGCGCTGAGCTGGCCGAGGCCGTTGGAGCCGTCCACGAAGTTGTAGCCGCGACGCAGCAGCTTGGCGCCGTGGTTGAAGTCGGGATGAGCCAGGCGCACGTGCGACTTCTCGGGGATGACCGGCTCGCCGTCCTTGCCCTTGGCCTTGAAGTCGAGCTTGGCGAACTCGTCGCCGCCGCTGACCGGGCCACCGGAGCCCTTGCGGCGACCGATGATCGACTCCTGCCCCTCGAGCGACTCCCGATCCCACGTCTCGATGCGCATGTCGATCTTGCGGGCGACGAGGTAGGTGCCGTCGACGTGCCAGTCGGGACCGTCACCCGTCCGGGCCCAGACGAAGTCGCTGACATCCTTCGTGTCCTCCGCCTTGATGTTCGCCGTGCCGTCCTTGAACCCGAGCAGGTTGCGCGGCGTCGACTGAGCGGTGGAGGTGGACGACGTGCGTCCGAAGCCCATCTGCGAGTACCGCACGGACGCGCGGCCGAACGCGATGCGCACGAGGTTGCGCACCGCGTGCACGGCCACCTGGGGATCGTTGGCGCAGGCCTGGATGGCGATGTCACCGCCGGAGATCGCCGGATCGAGCCGGTCACCGGAGAACGCCGGGAGGTCGGTGAGATGGTCGGGCTTCAGTCCACCGAGGCCGAATCGGGGCTCGCCGTCCTTCTCGAACAGTCCCGGCCCGAAGCCGATGGTGAGCGTCAGGCGCGACGGTGGCAGTCCGAGCGCCTCACCGGTGTCCTCGGGAGGGCCGAACGGCGACCCACCCACGGCACCGAACGCGCCGACGTCGTTGCCCCGGACGAGCTTGCGGGCGGCCGCGGTCCATTCCCGCAGCAGTGCGACGAGGTCGTCGCGCTTCTCGCTCGTCATGTCGAACGCGACGAAGTACATCCGGTCCTGCGCCGGCGTGACGATGCCGGCCTGGTGACGTCCGTCGAAGTCGACCGGGAGCGAGTCGGTGTCGGGGACGACGTCGTCCCGCGTGTTCCCGAGCGCGTAGCCCCCCGCGGCGCCGGCCGCGAGCGCGCCCACCCCGGCGGCTCCCAGCAGTGACCTGCGGGACATGCCGGACCGGTCGTCGGTCATGGACACCTCGTCATGATGAGGCGGCGACGACAGCGGCGACCTTCGAGATCGGCTCGCTGAGTGCCGCCACCGCGTCGGAGAGCTTCTTGATCTGTGGCTTGGTCAGATCATCGTAGAACGTCCAGCTGCCGTCATCCTTCTGGTACTGGTCCAGCTCGGTGTCGAGCTCCTTGAAGCGCTGGTCGAGCAGCGTGACCAGCTCGGGGTCCTGCTTCTCGAGCGCGGGACGCAGCGCGGCGATGGCGGCCTGCGAGCCCTCGATGTTGGCCTTGAAGTCCCACAGGTCGGTGTGGCTGAACTCGTCCTCCTCGCCCGTGATCTTGCCGGTGGCGACCTCGTCGAGCAGGCCCTTCGAGCCCTGCGCGAGCTGCAGGGCGGTGAGTGGCTGCTTCTCGCTCTGGGCGACGACCTTCTTGATGTTGGACAGGAGGTCATCGGCGTACTTGCCCATGCCCTGGGTGTTGCCCTCGACCCACAGCTGCTTCTCGATGCGGTGCCAGCCCGTGAAGTCGCGACCCTCGGCCTTGGCGTCGGTCTCGCGACCGTCGGTCAGCGGGTCGAGGTCGCCGAAGACCTCGGCGACCGGCTCGATGCGCTCCCAGTACGTGCGGGCCACGGGGAAGAGCGTCTTCGCCTCGTCCGTCTTGCCGGCCTTGACGGCGGCGACGAACTCGTTGGTCTTGTCGATGAGTGCCTTGGCCTGCGCTCCCACGTAGCGCTCATAGCTCGTCGCGGCTGCCTTGAGCTCCTGGGAGTCGGACAGCTTCTTGGCCGGCTCACCAGTGACCGTGAGCGTCTCGCGGACGCCGTCGCCGACCATGCCCGGCTTGCAGGCCCCTTCGTACGTGCCCTTCGGCAGGTCGACGACGAGGTCGCGCGAGAGGCCCGGGCCGATGTTCTCGACCTCGCCCATGATGCGATCGCCCTCGGCGTAGACGTAGAACTCGGTGACCTTCGAGCCGTTGTTCGTGACCTTGAACGTGAGGGGGCCGGCGTCGAGCTTCGTGGCCGAGACCTTGCACGAGGAGTCGCCGGCGTCGACGGTGAGGGCACCGCCGCTGGCCGACTCCTCAGCGCACGCAGTGAGCCCGACGAGGGCCAGGGACAGCACACCGAAGCCGGCGAGAGTGGAGTTCATCGGACGGGGATCCTTTGGTGAGGTTGTTAGGGCAGCCTCACCATACTCTACGGGATCCCCGACCCCTCAGTTCGGGATCGGCGGAGGCGCCTTGAGGAGCTCTTTGTCCATCCACGCGTAGCGCTTGGCGTACCAGTCCCTGATCCAGGCGATCTCGCCGTTGTAGGTCGAGGACTTCGGTGCATAGCGCGAGCCGGAGCTCTTCCAGACCGCGCGGTCGTTGGCCGCGACCTGCTTGCCCAGGTCGATCGAGTCGGCGCCGCCCAGAGCCTTGAGGGCGTTGTCGATGCCGGTCGTGGACACGGGCGCCAGCGCCGCCCGCTTGGCCGCCCAGCGATCGTGCAGGGCCTTCAGGAAGCGCGGGTCCTTGGCGATGCGGGTGAACCAGTGCCGCGAGTTCGTGTCGTGGTTCTGCGAGCCCTGGCCGCGGATCCACCAGCCCGTGGGCTCGGTGATCGTGGTCGAGCCGCCGCCCGGCTTGGCGCCGGCGCTGCGGTCGAAGTCCCAGATCGGGCCCATGAAGAACTTGTCGGACGAGGTCGGATCGACGTTGTTCGTGTAGAAGAAGTTGCTGCGGTAGAAGTCGGCGTCGTTGTCCTTCGAGTACTCGCGCGCCAGGTAGTAGTCGACCGCGGAGTTGAGGTCGAGGTACGTCTGCCAGTCGTCCTGCGGCTGCAGCGTCGAGTAGTGGACCTTGCTCCAGTCCTTCTTGTTGTCGGCGCCGTAGAGCACCGTCTCGAAGTTCTGGATCTTCTTCTTCATGTCCGCGATCTTCTCGTTCGACAGGCCCTCCGGGTCAGGGCCGCCGCCATCCTCGGGATCGAGTGTCTTGAACTCGTCGGGGTCCTTCCAGGCATAGTTCATGCCGGACTTGCCGACGAAGCCGGGGACGCCGTCTTCCTTCCAGTGTGGATCGAACTCGATGACCTGACCCTTCTCGGCATCGACGTTGACGCGGTTCTTGTCGATCTTGATGGACTCCGTCAGCTGGTAGCTGCCGAGGTACTTGCCGTTGAGGTACAGCTCGGTGAACGTCTGCTTCGGCGTCCACTTGAGTCCGTCGAGGAGCTGCCCGATGTCCCACGCGATCTTGCTGCGGATGAGGGTCCAGTCGCCGTAGTTGGCCAGCAGGATCCAGGTGCGGTCGCTCTTCATGCCGAACGGCTTCTGCTTGTCGACGAACTTGAGCTTGTACGGCTGCTTCGGCTTGTCGGCCGTGGAGTTGCCGCGCACGGCGATGGTCTCGAGGTCGAACGTGTCGGACACGTCGGAACCCGACTCGAGCACGGCCTTGCCCTCGTAGTCGGCGCCCTTCGTCTTCGGTGTGCTGCCCGAGTTGGTGGTCACGTAGAGCACGTTGTTCCCGAGGTTCGCTCGGTCCACCCGGGACGTCGTTGGGCGCCTTCGGCTCGACGGTGTCGACCTCGGTGCGGTTGCCGGTGCTCGTGAGCGCGAAGAGCTTCTGCGTGCCGTTGACCTGGTAGCCGGTGAACGAGGCGTCGCCGGAGCTGTTGCTCGTCTTCTGCCCGACCGCCGTCCAGACGTTGGGCTCGGTCTCCTTGTAGAGGGTGACGCCGAACGTCCCGCTCGGGAAGTTCGCCTTGATCGTTGGCGTCACGACCGTCGTACAAGACTGGTCGGCGTCATGGCGAGGTGCCGGTGTCCGGGAAGTTGTCCGGCACGATGACGGTCGGCATCATGCGTGTGGACCTCGGTGCGCTCGTCGTTCGCCTTGCGCGCGAGACAGCTTCTGGGCACCGTTGACCTCGTAGTTCGTGAGGTAGGCGTTGCCGCTGGCCGTTGCTCTCGTCGGTGCCGATCGATGTCCACTCGTCGGGACCCGTCTGCTTGTAGAACGTCACCATGAACACCCCGTCGGGGAAGTTCGCGGTGAGCTGGACCGGCTGGCCGTCGGTGAAGGGCTCCGGCGTCACGTAGAAGTTGCCCGTGTCGGGGCCGGTCGGCGCGATGACGTCGGGCGGGATCGGCGTGAGCGTCTTGGTCTCCGTGATTCCCTCAGGGCCGCCGGAGGTGATGCGGGCGTAGACGTCCTGGGTGCCGTTCACCGTGTAGCCGTTGAGGTAGGCGTTGCCTTGGGCGTTGCTCACGTCGGTGCCGATCGAGGTCCACGTGTCTGGGCCGGTCTTCTTGAAGAACGTGACCGTGAAGACGCCGTTCGGGAAGTTGGCCGTGAGTCTGATCGACTGACCGTCGTTGAAGGCCGGCGGGTCGACGTACAGGTTGCCGGTGTCGGCCGTGTCACCCGGCGGAGTGGCCGCGCTCGGCGACACGCTGAGCGCGGCGAGCAGGGCGACGAGGACGGTGAGCACGACGGCAAGAGCGGATCGACGATGCATGTGAGGACTTCCCGATTGGATCAAGGGCGAGAGGCGGTTTCGCACTATCTGGCTGGAAGTAGCGTACCCCAAACCTGAGAACTCTCTGCCGCGGTCTCAGTATTCAGGTGGTGCGATCAGCGGAGCTGGCTGTCCATCCAGGCGAATCGCTGCTGGTACCAGTGCGTGAGGAACGCGATCTCCCCCGCATAGGTCGAGGCCCGGGCCGGCAGCCGCTGAGGTGAGTCAGGACCCCAGCGCGCGCGGTCGTTCCTGGCGGCGACCCCGACCTTGGCGGCCTCTCGCTCGATACCGTGGTCGGCGATGTCCTTGAAGAAGCCGCGCTTCTCCGCCCAGCGGTCCTCGAGCGCCTTGATGAACGCCGGGTCCTTGGTCATCTGCACGTACCAGTGGGTCTTGTCGGTGCTGTGGTTCGGGGAGCCGTGGCCGCGGAGCCACCAGCCGGTCGGGCTCGCAATCGTCGTGCCCGACTCCGAGACGTCCGGCTTGGAGCCGGCGCTGCGGTCGAAGTCCCACACCGGGCCCATGAAGAACGGCGAGTCCGCAGAGGAGTAGTCGCCGGTGTAGAAGAAGTTGCTGCGGTAGAAGTCGCCGTCGTTCTCCTTGGTGAACTCCTTGACGAGGTAGTAGTCGACCGCCGAGTCGAGGTCGAGGTACTTGGTCCAGCCGTTCTCGGGATCCTTGAAGTCGTCGCCGTACAGCACCTTCTCGAACCCGAGGATGCGCGACTGCATGCCGGCGATCTTGTCGTCGGTGATGCCTTCGTCGCGGTTCTTGCCCTTCTTCTTCTCGTCGGGGTCCTTGAACGCGTACGGGATCTCGTGGTCGCCGTAGAAGCCGGGGACGTGGTCGGACTTGAAGTGCTTGTCGACCTCGATGACCACACCCTTCTTCTTGTCGATGTTGATGCGGTTCTTGTCGATCTTGATCGACTCGGAGATCTGGTAGCTGCCGACGTACTCGCCGTTCACGTACAGCTCGGTGAACGCGCTCCGCGGCGTCCAGTCGAGGCCGTTCAGCCCGGCGCCGATGTCGTAGCCGAGGGCCGTGCGGACGAGGCTGCGGTCGCCGTAGTTCGCGAGCAGGATCCAGGTCTTGTCCTCGGGCAGGTTGAACGGCCGCCGCGACTTCTTGAACTTCAGCTTGTAGGGGTGCTTGACCTTGTCGGCCGATGAGTTGCCGCGGACCTCGAACTCGTCGACGCGCAGCGGCTTGCTCGGCTTGCCGTCCGTGACGATCACGGCGTTGGCCTTGTAGTCGTTGCCCTTGATGATCGGGACCTTGCCGCCGTCGACGGTGATGTAGATGACGTTCGCGCCGAGCTTCCTCGGGCCCCTGGCGAACTTCTCGGCCGGCGACGTCGCGCCTTGGGTGCCCTTGATGACCTCACCGACCAGCCGGTAGAACCGCGAGCCCTTGGCGTCGAACTCGATCTCGACGCGGCCGTGGTCGTCCTCCCGGTCCGAGCCCATCGGCTTCCACGTCGATCCATCCAGCCACTGCAGCTCGAACTTGCGGCCCGCCTGTCGGTGCTTGCTCTCGCCAAGGGCGGTGCCCGAGCGACCCGCGCGCACCACCGACAGCGAGACGGCGTCCTCCACCGTGGTGACCTTGACCGGCGCGGTGACGTGCCGCTCGAGCTCCTTCGTCGCCGGGGCGAGCACGCGGTACCTGGACGAGGACTCCTTCAGGCTCGTGGTGAAGGAGTACGCGCCGTCGGCCGTGGTCTTGGCGGTGTCGACGTCTTCCCACCCCTCGTCGTCGAGCAGCTCGAGGGTGACGGGGCGCGCACCGTCGGTGTCGACGTCGCCGCTGATCGTGAACTTCTCACCGACGAAGGGGTGCTTCACCGACAGGCTCGGGGCGTCGCCGTGCGCGCCGCAACTACTGAGCGTGGCGGCCAGCAGGGCGGCCACGACGAGGAGGGCGGATCGGCGCACGGAGAACGTCCCCAGACTGGATCGACGATCGAGGCGTGATGGGTCGCACACCTCAGGGCTGGAAGCATCGTACCCGTTTCCTGAGAACTGAGCCAAGAAGTCTCAGCATTCGGTGACGTCAGCGCAGCTTGCTGTCCATCCAGGCGAATCGCTTCTGGTACCAGTCCTTGAGGTAGGCGATCTCCCCGGCGTAGGTCGGGGCGCGGGCCGCCAGGCGGCCGCTGTCGATGGCACCGAACATGGACCGGTCGTTCTTCGCGGCCACGCCGACCTTGGCGCCCTCGCGCTCCACGCCGTGGTCGGCGATGTCCTTGAAGAAGCCTCGCTTCTCCGCCCACCGCTTCTTCAGCGCCTTGATGAACACCGGATCGTCGATCAGGTGGACGTACCAGTGGGTCTTGTCGGTGCTGTGGTGCTGCGAGCCGTGACCGCGCAGCCACCAGCCCTGGGGGCTCGCGACGGTCGTCTGCGTCTCGACGGCGTCGGGCTTGGCACCGGCGCTGCGGTCGAAGTCCCAGATCGGGCCCATGACCATCTTCTTCGACGTCGACGTGTAGTCGGGGATGTAGAAGAACGTGCTGCGGTAGAAGTCGCTGTCGTTCTCCTTGGTGAATTCCTTCGCCAGGTAGAAGTCGACGGCCGAGTCGATGTCGAGGTACTTGGTCCAGCCTTCGTCCGGGTCCTTGAAGTTGCTGCCGTACAGGACCTTCTCGAACTCGAGGATGCGCGACTTCATGCCGGCGATCTTGTCGGCTGTGATGCCTTCGTCGCGCTTCTTGCCCTTCTTGCGCTCGTCGGGATCCTTGAAGGCGTACGGGATCTGGTGGTCGCCCATGAAGCCCGGGACTCCGCCCTCCTTGTAGTGCTTGTCGACCTCGACGATGATCCCCTTCTTCGGGTCGATGTTGACCCGGTTCTTGTCGATCTTGATCGACTCGGAGATCTGGTAGCTGCCCCGGTAGACGCCGTTCAGGTACAGCTCGACGAACGTGCCATGTGGCGTCCACTTGAGGCCGTCGAGACCGGCGCCGACGTTGTAGGCGACCTGGTTGCGCACGAGCGTGCGGTCCTGGAAGTTCGCCAGCAGCACCCACGTCTTGTCTTCGGGCAGCCCGAAGGGACGGCGCGCCTTCTTGAACTTCATCTTGTATGGCTTCTTGAGCTTCGTCGCGGTGGTGTTGCCGCGCACCGCGAACTCGTCGATGCGCAGCGGCTTGCTGATCTGACCGTCCGTGACGAGCACGGCGTTCGCCTCGTAGGGGGCGCCGCGGACGACCGGGTCCTTGAACCCGTCGGTGTTCACGTACACGACCTTCTTGCCCAGCCTCTTCGGACCCTTGGTGAATCGTGTGGCCGGTGACATGGCGCCCTTGGTGCCCCTGACGACCTCGCCGACGACCCGGTAGAAGCGCGAGCCCTTGACGTCGAAGTCGATCTTGGTGCGGCCGTGCCCGTCGTCCTTGCCGGACCCCAGCTTCTTCCACGTCGAGCCGTCGAGCCACTGCAGCTCGAAGTTGCGGCCCTTCTTGCGGTACTTGGCCTCTCCGATTGCGGTGCCCTTGTTGCCCGTGCGCACCACGGACAGCGAGGCGGAGTCGTCGACGGTGTCGACCTTGACCGGTTGGGTGACGTGCTTCTCGAGCTTGCCCGTCGCTGCCGCGACCACGCGGAAGCGGGAGGGCTGGTCGAGGGACGTCGTGAACGTGTATCCGCCGTCCTTCGTGGTCGTGGCGGCGGCGACCTTGCTCCACCCCTCGTCGAACGACTCGAGCGTCACGGGACGCGCGCCGTCGGTGCCGATCGAGCCGCTGACCGTGAACTTCTCACCCACGAACGGGGCGTCGTTGGAGACGGACGGCGCGTCCTCGCCGCCGCCACAGCTGACGAGCGTGAAGCTCAGCAGTGCGAGCGCGACGGAGACGGAGACGATTCGGCGCATCAAGAGGGTCCTGTGGTCGAACGAGAGTACGTGGAGTCAGCCTAACTCTGTCGGGTGTCCGTGTGGGGGAACTCTCCCCTGCGGTGGTGGTCTACAGGTTGGCGTTGAGCCAGGTCCAGCGCTTCTTGTACCAGTTCGCCACGTAGTCGACCTCCTGCTGATACGTGCCCCGGGCGACGTACTGCCGGGAGCCGGTCCAGCGCTTGCGGTCGTTCTCTGCCCCGACGCCGACCGCCGTGGCGGAGGCCTGCGCCTCTTCGTCCGCCTGGGCGAAGACGCCGTCACGCACGTCGAGCCACCGCTGGTGGACCTTGGCCTTGAAGGTGCTGCTCTTGAACAGCTGCACGAACCAATGCGTCGTGTAGTTCGGGTGATCATGCGCTCCGGTGCCGCGCAGGTAGAAGCCCTCCGGATTCGCCACGTACTTGTGAACCGCATCGTTCTCGCTGGTGATTCCCGCGGAGCGGTCGAAGTCCCAAGCGGGACCGAAGTGGAACTTGCCGTCGCTCAGCGGCTTGCCCACCCGGCCGGACGGGTCCCACGAGAAGTAGTTGCTGCGGTAGAAGTCCGCGTCCCTGTCCTTGGTGAACTCCTTGACCAGGTAGAAGTCGATCGCCGAGTCGACGTCGATGAAGGTCGGGTACTGCTCACGGGTGCTCGAGCTGTACAGCTTCGACTCGAAGGCGTTGACGCGGTTCGTGATCGCCGTCAGCTTCGCGCTCGTGACACCGGTCTGGTCGGTCGTGCCGTCCGGGTTGGTCTTGCGCTCGTCGGGATCCTTGAACAGGAAGACGATGCCCTTCGACGACTTGAAGCCCAGCCCGGAGGTCACCGACGTGCCGTCGGTCTCCATGATCATGCCCTGCGACTCGTCGACGTCGACGCGGTCCTTGTCGATCTTGACCGACTCGGTCATCAGGTACGCGCCCCGGTACTGGTCGTTGACGAAGAGCTCCACGTACCGGCTCTGGGGGGTCCAGGAGATCTTGTCCAGCTTCCGACCGAGCTCCAGGCCGACCTTGTCACGGACGTTCGACCGGTCGAGGTAGTTGGCCAGCAACGACCAGCTCTTGGCCCTCGGCATGCCGAACACGGACTTGCCGCTCGGCGGCTTGTCGAGGAACTTCAGCTTGTACGGCTTCTTCTCGAAGCTGGCCGTGGACGAACCACGGACGCCGAAGTTCTCCAGCGCCACGTGATCGAGCTCGACCACGCCGTTCGTGCTGAGCGTCGCCTTGCCGGTGTACTCGGCCGACTTGCTCGTAGGGTATGCACCCTTGTCGACGTCCACGCTGAGCACGTTCGAGCCGAGCTTGGTCGGTCCGGGCATGAACTGGATCTCGGGGGACGTCACCGCGGGGGTGTCGACCGTCGTGGCGCGATAGGTCCGCGTCGACCACTGCGAGAGCGTGCCGACCGGGAACGTGATCTGGACCTTGCCGTCGGCACCCGTCGTCGGCGCGGCCGGCGTGGCGCCCGAGACCGAGACCCACGACGAGCCGCTCTTGTACTGCAGCTTGAAGACGCGACCCTCCTGGGCCGGGTCGAGCTCGACGTACGCGGTCGCGGTCGAGGCGCAGTCGCTGCCGGTCGCGGTGCCCGTGCAGTCGCGCCTGATGCTCAGCGTCGTCTTGGGGGCCGGCGCGATGACGTCGACCTCGGTGCGATCGTTGTTCGCCTTGCGCGCGAAGACGCGCTGGGTGCTGCTCGTGACCGGGAAGGCCGTGAACGTCGCGTCGCCGGAGCTGTTGCTCGCCTTCGTGGAGACCACGGACCAGACGTTCGCCGGTCCCTCCTTGTACAAGGTGATCGGGAAGGAGCCACTCGGGAAGTTCGCCGTGAGGGAGATGTTGTCGCCGGCGACGAACGTGGTCGGCGACTCCGTCAGGGAGCCCGTCTGGGGACCGTTGGGCAGGATGACGTCAGGAGGCAGCGGGGTGAGCGCCTTGACCTCGGTGCGGCCTTCGTCCGGGGTCGTGGCGGCCCGCGCGTAGAGGTTCTGGTCGCCGTTCACCACGTAGTTGTTCAGGTAGGCGTTGCCCTGGGCGTTCGACTCGTCGGTGCCGATCGAGGTCCACGTGTCGGGAGCCGTCTCCTTGTAGAACGTCACCATGAAGATGCCGTCGGGGAAGTTCGCGGTGAGCTTGACCGCCTGGCCCTCGGAGTAGGGCTCCGGTGCGACGTAGAAGTTGCCGGTGTCGGGTGTGTCACCCGGCGCGACCGTGACGAACGAGACGGCTTCCGCCGTCGACAACGTGGCGAGCCCCAGCGAGGACGCCACGAGTGCCAGCGTCAGCATGAGGGCAGATGAACGACGAGAACGCACCGAGATGCTCCTACTTCTTGATGGTGGCCCCCTGCGGAAAGAATAGGTTCGCGTTCTCGCCGTGTCCGACGATTTCGCAAACTTCGCGGCCCCTCAACACGCTTCGAGAGGAGGGTCCGAAGACCTCCTCTCGAAGCGATCAGGTTGAGCGGTTTCTCAGTTGGAGAGCTGGCCGTTCATCCAGGTGTAGCGATCCTGGTACCACTTCTTCACGAAGGCGATCTCCTGGTCGTAGGAGCCCTGCGACCGGTAGCGCTTCGGCTCGGAGGCCCACCGGTGCCGGTCGTTGTCGGCACCGACCCCGATCTCGGCCTTCAGGTTGGTCACCTCGGTGTCGCCGACCTTCTTGAACTCGTCCTTGACCTGCAACCAGCGGGCCTTGACCGCGGCGTTGAAGCCGGCGTCCTTGAACAGCTGGACGAACCAGTGGGTCTTGTAGAGCTGCCGGCCGCTGTCGCTGGGGGTGCCGGTGCCGCGCAGCATCCATCCGGTGGGCGACGAGACGTACTTGTGCCCCGCCGTGTCCGGGTCGACGTTGCCGGCGCTGCGATCGAAGTCCCACGCCGGACCGAAGTGGAACTTGCCGTCCCGCAGCGGGTTGCTCGCATCGACGGTCTGGTCCCACGAGAAGTAGTGGCTGCTGTTGAAGTCGGAGTCGTTGTCCTTCGTGAACTCCTTGATGAACTGGAAGTCGACCGCCGATGCCCTGTCGAGATACGTCGTGTACTGGGCTCGGGTCGACGCGGTGGAGCTGTACAGCTTCGACTCGAACGCGTTGACGCGGTTCTTGACCGCCGTCAGCTTCGCGGAGGTGACACCCTCCTCGGGGTCGTCGGGCGCCGACTTCTTCTCGTCGGGGTCCTTGAAGACGATCGGGACGCCCTTGGACGAGGTGAAGCCCGTGCTCGAGCTGCCGACGGCGTTGTCGACCTCCATGATCATGCCCGTCTTCGAGTCGACGTCGACGCGGTCGCCGTCGATCTTGACCGACTCGGTCATCAGGTAGGACCCGCGGTACTGGTCGTTGACGAACAGCTCGACGAAGCGGCTGTCCGGCGTCCAGGGGATGGAGGTCGGGCTGGCGATGCGGCGGCCGAGGTCCAGGCCGACCTTGTCGCGGACGAATGTCTGGTCGAGATAGCTGGCCAGGAGGGTCCAGCTCTTGTCCGCGCCCATGCCGAACACGCCGGTGTCCTTGGGGCTCTTGTCGAACTTCAGCTTGTACGGCTTCTTGGTGTACGTCGAGGTGGACGTGCCGCGCACGCCGAACTTCTCCAGCGCGACGTTGTCGAGGAACACCGTGCCGTTCTTGCTCAGCGTGGCCTTGCCGGTGTACTCCGAGGACTTGCTGGTGGGGTAGACACCCTTGTCGACGTCGACGTGGAGCACGTTCGAGCCGAGCTTCGTCGGCCCTGGCATGAACTGGATCTCCGGGGACGTCACCGCGGGAGTGTCGACCGTCGTGGCGCGATAGGTACGCGTCGACCACTGGGTCAGGCTGCTCACCGGGAACTTGATCTCGACCTTGCCGTCGGCACCGGTCGTCGGCGACGCCGGGGTGGTCCCTGCGACGGAGACCCACGACGACCCGCTCTTGTACTGGAGCTTGAAGACGCGACCCTCCTGGGCAGGATCCAGCGCGAGGTAAGCGGTGGCGGTCGCGGCGCAGTCGCTGCCGGTCGCGGCGGGCGTGCAGTCGCGCCTGATGCTCAGGGTGGTCTTCGGGGCAGGGGCGATGACGTCGACCTCGGTGCGATCGTTGTTCGCCTTGCGCGCGAAGACGCGCTGCGTGGCACTCGTGACCGGGAAGGAGCTGAAGGTCGCATCGCCGGAGCTGTTGCTCGCCACCGTGGAGACCACGGACCAGACGTTGGCCGGTCCCTCCTTGTAGAGGGTGATCGGGAAGGAGCCGCTCGGGAAGTTGGCCTTGACGGAGATGTTGTCGCCGGCGACGTAGGTGGTCGGGGACTCCGTGAGGTCGCCGGTGTCGGGACCGTTGGGCTGGATGACGTCCGGCGGAAGCGGCGTGAGCGCCTTGATCTCGGTGCGTCCTTCAGGGCTGGTGGCGATGCGCGCGTACAGGTTCTGGTTGCCGTTCACCACGTAGTTGTTCAGGTAGGCGTTGCCCTGGGCGTTCGACTCGTCCGTGCCGATCGAGGTCCACGTGTCGGCACCCGTCTGCTTGTAGAACGTCACCATGAAGACCCCGTCGGGGAAGTTCGCGGTGAGCTTGACCGCCTGGCCCTCGGAATACGGCTCCGGCGCGACATAGAAGTTGCCGGTGTCCGGGGCGTCACCCGGCGCGACCATGACCGGCGTGACGGCGCCAGCCGCCGACAACGTGGCGAGCCCCAGCGAGGACGCGACCAGGGCCAGCGTCAGCATGAAGGCGGATGAACGACGACGACGCACGGAACTGCTCCTACGTGTGATGTGGATTCCCCTGCGGAAAGGATAGGTTCGCGTTCTCGCCGTGTCCGACGTTCGCGAAGTTCGTGCCCGACGTTCGTCCCACCCGCGCCAGCGTCAGAGTACCTTCTCGAAGCATCGCGAGTACGTGACCTCCTCGTACGGCGCGAACACGTCGATCGGCGTGTACCCGTGGCGGTCGTAGAAGCGCAGGGCGGCGAGCTGGCGGTCGCCGGTGTGGATCACGACACGAGGGACGCCTTCGTCCCGCGCGCGCTGCTCCACGGCCGCGAGGAGAGCGTCAGCGACGCCCCGGCCGCGGGCGTCCGGATCGACGTACATCCGCTTGATCTCCAGCTCGCCCGCCATGCTGCCGTCGAGGGCGCGGAGGCAGGCGTGGCCGACCGGTCGGTCGTCGACGTAGGCGACGACGGTGAGGAGCACCGACGCGGGATCGAGCACCTCGGACGTGAACCGGTGCACCGACGCCGGGTCGGATGCGTACAGCGAGTCGCCGAAGGCCTCGTGTGCCGCCCGCAGCGCGACGGCATCGGGATGGTCGAACCCGACGGCGTCGATCCGCACCGCGTCATCGAGCCCAGGGTGGTCAGCCAACGACGACCTCGACGCGCTGGAACTCCTTGAGATCGGTGTACCCGGTGGTGGCGAGCGCACGACGCAGCGCACCGATGAGGTTCATGGTGCCGTCGGGGACCGAGGACGGCCCGAACAGCACGGCCTCCAACGTCCCGACGCTGCCGATCTCGACCCGCTCGCCGCGTGGGAGCTCGGCGTGCCAGGCCTCGGCACCCCAGTGGAAGCCGCGGCCGGGCGCCTCGAGGGCACGGGCGAACGGTGAGCCGATCATCACCGCGTCGGCACCGCAGGCGATCGCCTTGGCGATGTCGCCGCTGCGGCCGATCGAGCCGTCGGCGATGACGTGCACGTAGCGGCCACCGGACTCGTCGAGGTAGTCGCGACGGGCCGCGGCGACGTCGGCCACCGCCGACGCCATCGGCACGGCCACGCCGAGCACGGAGCGTGTGGTGTGCGCTGCTCCCCCGCCGAACCCGACGAGGACACCGGCAGCACCGGTGCGCATCAGGTGCAGGGCGGCCTGGTGGGTCGCGCAGCCGCCGACGATGACCGGGACGTCGAGCTCGTAGATGAACTCCTTGAGGTTCAGCGGCTCCGTCTGGCCGGAGACGTGCTCGGCCGAGACCGTGGTGCCGCGGATGACGAACAGGTCGACCCCCGCATCCACGACAACATCAGCAAACTGTTTTGTCCGCTGAGGAGAGAGGGACCCAGCCACAGTGACACCTGCAGATCGCATCTGCTGGAGGCGGGCCGTGATGAGCTCGGGCTTGATCGGCTCGGCGTAGATCTCCTGCAACCGTCGCGTGGCCTGTGCGGCGTCGATCGAGACGAGGTCGTCGAGCAGCTTGTCGGGGTTCTCGTAGCGCGTCCACAGTCCTTCGAGGTCGAGCACGCCCAGCCCGCCGTGCCGGCCGAGCGCGATGGCGGTCTCGGGGCTCATGACCGAGTCCATGGGCGCGGCGACGACCGGGAGCTCGAAGCGGTACGCGTCGATCTGCCAGGCGGTCGAGACCTCCTCCGGATCGCGGGTGCGCCGGCTGGGCACGATCGCGATGTCGTCGAATGAGTAGGCGCGGCGGCCACGCTTGGCCGTGCCGATCTCGGTGTCCATGCGCTCAGCGTACGCACCCGGAGAGGGTGATCCGACGCCCGTGAGTGAGCGGCGCCACCATCCCGGTCGGTGGACACCGGAGTCGGTGGATGGGAGTATCCGGACAAAGAGGGTGGATTCGGTGGCCCGCTGGGTCGCCCAGAGCAGGAAGTCCCACATGCGCAAAGATCGCTTCGCCCCTGACCAGGCGACCATTGCCAAGCTCAAGGAACTGTCCGGCTTCACGGACTCCGAAGTGAAGCAGGTCGCCGAGGCCGGCCGCCTCGTGCACCTCCCCGAGAGCTGGTCGCTCATCCTGGAGAAGACCCCGGCCGACGCCGCCTACTACATCCTCGAGGGCGAGGTCTCCGTCCGTCGCAACCGGGAGGAAGTCGCCACGATGGGTGCCGGCACCTTCATCGGCGAGGCCGCGGTCATGAACCACGCGCTCCGCTCGGCCGCCGTGGTCACCAAGACCGCCGTCACGGCCCTGAACTTCACCCCTGAGGCGGGCCGCAAGCTGGCCGACACGATCCCCGCGATCCGCGAGGCGTTCGAGGCCACCGAGAAGGCCCGGCTCGAGGCCGACAGCGCGGAATGACCGGTCCCGGCGAGCCGGACGGGGACGCGGGACTCGACTCGTCGGACGTCATCCGGGCGATCACGGAGCTGATGCTCGGTGAGGCGCCACACCTGAAGCGTGCCGACGTCGCCGAGCTGTCAGGCGTCGACCCGGACGTCGCGCGGCAGCGATGGCGTGCGCTGGGATTTCCCGAGGCCGATGAGGAAGATGCCGCGTTCACGCAGGCCGACGTCGAGGCCCTCCGCCTGACGCAGGAGCTGGTCGAGCTCGGCATCATCGAGCCCGACACCGAACAGCCGTTCATCCGCACGATCGGGCGGTCGTTCGCGCGCCTCGCCGACTGGCAGGTGCGCGCCTTCCTCGGGTCGATGGGCGCCGACTCCCAGGAAGAAGTCGCCGCCGGCGACCTCGCCGAGCTCGAGAAGGTCGTGCCGCTCGGCGAGAAGGTCCAGGCGTACGTGTGGCGCCGCCACCTCGTGAACGCAGCGAGCCGGCTGCTCCTGACCGATGCCGATGTCGACACGTCCCCCATGGTCGTCGGGTTCGCCGACATCGTCGGCTACACCTCGCGCAGTCGCAAGATGACGCGTCAGGAGCTGACCGACATGGTCGAGCGGTTCGAGGAGGTCACCGGCGGCGTCATCACCGACCACCACGGCCGTGTGGTGAAGACCATCGGCGACGAGGTGCTGTTCGTCGTCGACGAGCCCAAGGACGCCGCCGTGCTGGCGCTGGAGCTGCTCGAGAAGCACCAGGACGACGAGGAGTTCCCGGAGGTCCGCATCGGCCTGGCCCATGGCAACGTCCTGAACCACATGGGCGACGTCTTCGGACCGGTGGTCAACGTCGCGTCGCGCCTCACGTCGGTGGCCCGACCGGGGAGCATCGTGGTCGACCGGGACATGGCCGAGCACCTGCGGGACGACGACGAGCTGCGTCTCAAGCGCATGCGGCGGACGTCCGTGAAGGGGTACGAGCACCTCGAACCGTGGTCGCTGAAGCGGCCGCGAGGGAAGGACGACCCGGGCGACTAGCGCGAGCTGTAGTTGGGAGCCTCGACGGTCATCTGGATGTCGTGCGGGTGGCTCTCCTTGAGCCCTGCCACGGTGATGCGGACGAACCGGCCGCGCTCCTGCAGCTCGGGGATGGTGTGCGCACCGACGTAGAACATCGACTGGTGCAGCCCGCCGATCAGCTGGTGGGCGACCGCGCCGAGTGGGCCGCGGTAGGCGACCTGGCCCTCGATGCCCTCGGGCACGATCATGTCGTCGCTGACGACGTCGGCCTGGAAGTAGCGGTCCTTGGAGTAGGACTGCTTGCCGCGCGAGGCCATCGCGCCGATGGACCCCATGCCGCGGTAGCTCTTGTACTGCTTGCCGCTCACGAAGATGAGCTCGCCGGGGCTCTCCTCGCAGCCGGCCAGCAGAGAGCCCACCATGACGGTGTCGGCCCCGGCGACGAGCGCCTTGGCGATGTCGCCCGAGTGCTGGAGGCCGCCGTCGGCGATGAGCGGGACGCCCGCGGGCTTGCACGCCAGCGAGGCTTCGTAGACGGCCGACACCTGCGGCACGCCCACACCGGCGACGACCCGGGTGGTGCAGATGGAGCCCGGCCCGACCCCGACCTTGACCGCGTCGACCCCGGCGTCGACGAGCGCCTGGGCGCCCGCCCGGGTGGCGACGTTGCCGCCGATGATCTGGACGTCGGCGAACGTGGGATCGGCCTTGAGCCGCTTGACCATGTCGAGCAGCAGTCGGGCGTGGCCGTGCGCGGTGTCGACCACGAGGACGTCGACACCGGCCTCACGCAGGGCGTTGGCGCGGTCCCACGAGTCACCGAAGAAGCCGACGGCGGCGCCGACGAGAAGGCGACCGTCGGCAGCCTTGCTGGCCAACGGATACTGCTCGGACTTCACGAAGTCCTTGACGGTGATGAGGCCACGGAGATGGCCCTCGTCGTCGATGATCGGCAGGCGCTCGCGCTTGTGCGCCCTGAGCAGGGCCGACGCGTCCTCACGGCTGATGCCGAGCGGGCCGGTGATGAGCGGCATCGGGGTCATGATCTCACCGACGGTGCGGGTGCCCCACTCCGCGACGGGCACGAAGCGCAGGTCGCGGTTGGTGATGATGCCGAGCAGCTTGTCGTCCTGGTCGACGACCGGGAGCCCGGAGACGCGGTACTCGCCGCACGTCTCGTCGAGCTCCTCGAGCGTGGCCTTGGGATGGATCGTGACCGGGTTGGGGATCATGCCGGTCTGGGTGCGCTTGACGAGGTCGACCTGGTAGGCCTGGTCCTCGACCGACAGGTTGCGGTGCAGGATGCCGAGCCCGCCCTCGCGCGCCATCGCGATGGCCATGCGTGCCTCGGTGACGGTGTCCATGGCGCTGGAGAGCAGTGGGATGCGCAGGTCGAGGTCGCGGGTGAGGCGGGCCGTGGTGTCGACCTCGCTCGGGATGACGTCGGTCTCGCCCGGGAGCAGGAGGACGTCGTCGTACGTGAGGCCCAGTGCGGCGAACTTGTCAGGGATGCCCGGCTGCTCCATGCACCAATGTTACCCGCGCTGTCCGACGTCCGAGGGGGCATGGGTGCGCCGGTGCCGGGGTTCGATCGCCTGACCGGCCGTCAGTCGATCCCCTTCAGTCGACCAAGCTGACGCGGAGGTCGGGCGGCAGGAGCCGGCGCGCCTCGATGAGGCGTTCGGCGACGGCCACCGTGATCGCCTGGGCGGCCATGATGCCGAACAGCACCAGCACCTGCACCGTGGCGGCCTGGACGGGCGTCCCGCCACCCAGCATCACGCCGATGAAGGCGCCCGGCAGCGTCACCAGACCCGTCGTGCGCACCTGATCGAGGCCGGGCAGCAACGCCTCCGGCGACCGGCGGTGGATGATCTCGCCGATCGCCTGGGACGGGAGCAGCCCGAGCGTCAACGAGGCTTCGTACTGCGAACCCTCCTCGCGCAGGGCGGCGAACGTGCGCCGGCCCGCAAGCGTGTGCGCCGTCATCGCATTGCCCACGATGATGCCCGCGACCGGGATGAACGCGATGCCCTCGGGCGGGACGGCCCCACTGAGCAGGACGACGGCCAGCACGGGCACCGTGCCGGCGCACATCGCCAGCGCTGCCCAGGCCCACGCCCTGGGCGCCTCCACCCGCCGTGCCGTCGTCAGGACAGCGGTGGCGAACATCACCGCCACCAGGGCGATGGACCACCACAGGTTCTCCACGACCGCCCGGATGACGATGGCAATGACCGTCAGCTGCACCATGGCGCGCACGGCGGCGACCAGCACGGACCGGTCGAGCCCGTATCCCGCGACCCGGTGCGCGCCCAGGGCCAGCAGGAGCAGAGCCGCGAGCGCGAACGCGACCGGCCAGCCCGGTTCGATCGTCACGACTCCACGCTAGGGCGTGCCTCTCTGTTCCGGTTCGAGGGATGCGTGGTGTCGCGCTCGGCTGGCAAGGCAGAGGAGGGAGGCGCACCGGGGTTGTGCGGCGACCGACGATAACGCCGCCAGGCGAGATGCGACGCCGCGCAGACCCGGATCGGAACAGGGAGACGCGCCCTTAGTGGCGGGACGTCGCTTCAGGCCTTCGCCCAGACCCCCAGCTCGTTGCCGCTCGGATCGGTGAAGTGGAAGCGTCGGCCGCCGGGGAACTCGTACGGACCGTTGGTGACGGCCCCGCCCGCCTGCTCGACCGCGGCCGCCGAGGCGTCGAGGTCGTCGGAGAACAGCATGACCAGCGGGCCACCCGGGCTGGGCGTGGCGAAGGTGCTGAGGCCGCCGACCTCGCCCTCGCCGTCGGCCGACCTGATGCCGGCGTACTCGGGCCCGTAGTCGTTGAAGGTCCAGCCGAAGGCGGACTCGTAGAACGACCGAGTGGCCGGCAGGTCGGTGACGCCGAGCTCGATGTAGTCGAAGGTGTGGTGTGTGTTCGGCATGTCCTCAGCATCGGCGACGACGCCGACACAAACGACGACGCCCGCCCCGTGATGCGGGGCGGGCGTCGTCGTGAGGTTGAGATCAGTGCGAGTGACCGGCGTGCTCGTCCTCGTCCTCGGCCGGCTTCTCGACCACCAGGGTCTCGGTGGTGAGCAGCATGGCCGTGATCGACGCGGCGTTGGCGAGCGCGGAACGCGTCACCTTGACCGGGTCGAGGACACCCTGGGCGACCAGGTCGCCGTACTCGTCGGTGGCCGCGTTGTAGCCCTGGCCCGTGTCGCGGACCTTGGCCACGACGACCTCACCGGAGGCGCCGCCGTTGCGGGCGATCCACTCCAGCGGGGCATCGGCCCCGATACGGACGATGCGGACACCGACGGCTTCGTCGCCGGTGAGCCCGAGGTTGTCGTCGAGCACCGCCACGGCATGGACGAGGGCAGAGCCGCCGCCGGCGACGATGCCCTCCTCGATCGCCGCGCGAGTGGCCGAGACGGCATCCTCGATGCGGTGCTTCTTCTCCTTGAGCTCGACCTCGGTGGCCGCGCCGACCTGGATGACGCAGACGCCGCCGGCCAGCTTGGCGAGACGCTCCTGGAGCTTCTCGGTGTCCCAGTCGGAGTCGCTGAGGTCGATCTCGGACTTGAGCTGCTTGACCCTCGCCTCGACCTCGCCGGCGTCGCCGCCACCGTCGATGATCGTGGTGTCGTCCTTCGTGACGACGATGCGACGGGCGCTGCCGAGCACCTCGAGGCCGACCTGGTCGAGCTTGAGGCCGACGTCGGGCGTCACGACCTGGGCGCCGGTGAGGGTCGCGATGTCCTGCAGCATGGCCTTGCGGCGATCGCCGAATGCCGGTGCCTTGACGGCCACGGACGTGAACGTGCCGCGGATCTTGTTGACGACCAGCGTCGACAGGGCCTCGCCCTCGACGTCCTCGGCGATGATGAACAGCGACTTGCCGGCGCCGATGACCTTCTCCAGCAGCGGCAGGAGGTCGGAGACCGACGAGATCTTGCCCTGGTTCACCAGGATGTACGCGTCGTCGAGCACCGACTCCATGCGCTCCGTGTCGGTGACCATGTACGGCGAGAGGTAGCCCTTGTCGAACTGCATGCCCTCGGTGAACTCCAGGTCTGTGCCGAGGGTGTTGGACTCCTCGACCGTGATGACGCCGTCCTTGCCGACCTTGTCGAAGGCCTCGGCGATGAGCTCGCCGATGCGCTCGTCGCGCGAGGAGACGGTGGCGACCGCGGTCATGTCCTTCTTGTCGTCGACGTCACGGGCCAGCTCACGGAGCTTGGCGGTGACGGCCTCGACGGCGGCCTCGATGCCCTTCTTGAGGCCGACCGGGTTGGCACCCGCGGCCACGGCGCGCAGGCCCTCGTGGACCATGGCCTGGGCGAGCACGGTGGCGGTGGTGGTGCCGTCGCCGGCGACGTCGTTGGTCTTGGTGGCGACTTCCTTGGCGAGCTGGGCGCCGAGGTTCTCGAACGGGTCGTCGAGCTCGACCTCACGGGCGACGGTGACGCCGTCGTTGGTGATGGTGGGCGCGCCCCACTTCTTGTCGAGGACGACGTAGCGGCCCTTCGGGCCGAGGGTGACCTTGACGGTGTCGGCGAGCTTGTCGACGCCGCGTTCGAGGGCGCGGCGAGCGTCCTCGTCGAACTCGAGGATCTTGGGCATGAGGTTCCTTCTGAGATCAGGTGGTGGAAGTGATGCGCTCCCGCGCCGATGGGCGCGGGAGCGTCAGATCACGAGACGACGGCGAGGACGTCGCGGGCGCTGAGGATGAGCAGGTCCTCGCCCCCGTACTTGACCTCGGTTCCGCCGTACTTGCTGAAGATGACCTTGTCGCCGACTTCGACGTCGAGCGGGACGCGGTTGCCGTTGTCGTCGACCCGACCCGGGCCCACGGCGACGACCTCGCCCTCCTGCGGCTTCTCCTTGGCGGTGTCCGGGATGACGAGACCGGACGCGGTGGTCTGCTCGGCTTCAACGGCCTTGATGACAAGGCGATCCTCGAGCGGCTTGATGGTGACCGACACTGGTCGACCTCCCCTTTCAACGGGTGAACGCGGTTGGCAATCCCACGAGGTGAGTGCCAATGGAAATCTAGCACTCGGGCCCAGTGAGTGCTAACGGGACGTCCTCGCTGGCGCTCGGACTCACTCGCGCTCGTCGCTGGCGCTCCTCGCGCTGCCCGTTCTCGTCGCTTCGCTCCTCGCTATGGTCACCAAGGTGGAACTCGACACGTTCGAGCAGCTCCTCACCCCCACGGGCCGGGACCTGCTCGCCGAAGTGGCGGCTCGGGCCGGGGTCGAGTCCGATCTCGCGCTCGGCACGAGCCTTCGTCGCGACCACCCGCCGGAGCTCGTCGCCGCGGCCGTCACCCAGAACCACCTGCGCGGGCAGGCGCGTCGCAAGCTCGGTGAGGACGCGGCGCGGATGTACTTCACGCACGACGCCCTCGAACAGGCCACCCGTGCCTCGGTGTCCCGCGCGCGGACGAAGCGATTGACGGCATCGGGGACCGTCGCGGTCGTCGACCTCGGCTGTGGCATCGGCGGCGATCTCGTGGCCTTCGCGCGGGCCGGCCTGCGGGTGCGCGGTGTCGAGCGCGACCCGGTGCGAGCCGCCATGGCCCGGGCGAATCTCGGTGCGCTCGGCCTGGACGGCGAGGTCATCGAGGCCGATCTCGGCGACGTCCAGCCGCAGACGGACGAGGTTCCGTTCCTCGACCCGGCCAGGCGTGATGCCCACGGCCGCGTGTTCGATCCTGCTGCGATGACGCCGCCGTGGGACGTCGTCGCGCAGTTCCTGACGAGACCCGCTGTGGTGAAGACGCTGCCCGGATTCCCGCACGCCATCCTGCCGGAGGGCGTCGAGGCCCAGTGGGTCAGCGACGGCGGCGACCTCGTCGAGGCCTGCCTGTGGGGACCCGGGCTCGCGACGGCACCCCGGCGTGCCACCGCGCTGCCGTCGGGCGCCGAGCTCATCGGCTTCGGCGATCCGGGCGAGATCGGCGACGTCGGCGGGTGGCTGCACGAGCCGGACGACGCCGTCATCCGCGCCGGCCTCGTGGGAGAGCTCGCAACGCGGATGGGCGCCCACCTGGTGGACGGCCACCTCGCCTACGTCACGACCGACGAAGCCCACACCGACCCGCTCGCGCGTTCCTTCCGCATCGTCGAAGAGCTCCCCTACCGCGAGAAGCCGTTGCGTGCCGCGCTGACCAGGCACGACGTCGGGACGCTGACGATCAAGAAGCGCGGCGTCGACGTCGTGCCCGAGCAGCTCGTGAAGCGGCTGAAGCTCAAGGGAAGCCGGACGGCGACGGTCATCCTCGCCCGCATCGACGACGGGGCCCGGGCCTTCCTGGTGGAGGAGACCGGCCATGGGTGAGGCCCGCGAGCGCACCAACCGCGACATGCTGCGGGTGCGTGACGCCATCGACCGCGACTTCGCCGACGAGCTCGACCTCGAGACCCTCGCGGCACTCGCCCACGTCTCACCCGACCATCTCGTGCGGACGTTCCGGTCGGTGTTCGGAGAGACGCCGCACCGCTACCTCCAGCGGCGGCGCATCGAGCGGGCGATGTTCCTGCTCCGGACCACCGACCTGCCGATCACGGACGTGTGCCTCCGGGTCGGCTACACCAGCCTCGGAGCCTTCAGCGAGCTGTTCGCCGGTGTCGTCGGCCAGTCGCCGTCGGCCTATCGGGAGGTGGCCGAGCCGATGCCGGCCCACTCGTCGTTCGTGATGGCCTGGACCCGGCCCAGCAGCCACACACATCCGTCGATTTCGAGGAAGCGTCCACCGTCCAGCGACGACTAGCGTCGCTGACATGAATCTTTCCTCCACTCGTCTCTCATCCATCTACGTCCTCGACCAGGACCAGGCGCTCGAGTTCTACGTCGGCACGCTCGGCCTCGAGGTCGCGACCGACGCCGACCTCGGCTTCATGCGCTGGCTCACCGTGCGGGTGCCCGGCGACCAGCGCGAGATCCTGCTCGAGCGTCCCGGGCCGCCCGCCCACGACCCCGCCACCGCGGACACCGTCCGCGAGCTCGTGTCGAAGGGAGCCGGCGGCGGCTGGCTCGCCTTCCAGGTCGAGGACGTCGACGCTGCGCACGACGAGCTCGTCGCCAAGGGTGTCGAGATCACCCAGCCGCCGTCGGACCAGTCGTACGGCCGGGACTTCGGCGCCCGCGACCCGTTCGGCAACAACCTGCGCATCGGCAACGTCCCGTCGCCGGGATAACAAGCGCCGGGCGCTGAGTCGGCCATATCTTGGGAACCATGCGGATCGACCTCAACGCCGACCTCGGTGAGTCAGCCGAGAGGTGGGAGTCGGGCGAGGACATGGCCCTGCTCAAGGTCGTGACCAGCGCCAACGTCTGCTGTGGGGCGTACGCCGGCGACGACGAGCTGATCTCGGCCACCTGCGAGGCCTGCGTCGAGCGCGGTGTGGCCATCGGGGCACAGGTCGGTTACCCGGACCGGGAAGGCTTCGGCCGGGAGCCGATGGAGATGGCGCCCGAAGCCCTGCACGACGAGGTCGCCGGCCAGATCGCCCACCTGCGTGACCTCGCCAAGGCGGTCGACGGACGGGTCACCTACGTCAAGCCCCACGGCGCCCTCTACAACACGATCGTCCGCGACGAGGTGCAGGCCGGCGCCGTGGTCGAGGCCGTACGCGGAGCCGGTCTTCCGCTGGTCGGCCTGCCCGGAGCCGCATCCCTGCGGCTGGCGCGGGCGGCCGGCATTCCGGTGGTCCTCGAGGGGTTCGCCGATCGCGGCTACACCGACGAGGGCACCTTGATCCCGCGCAAGGAGCCGGGAGCGCTGATCGAGGAGCCGTCCGACGCCGCCGTCCAGGCGGTGCGACTGCTGCATGACGGCGTCGAGTCGATCTGCGTCCACAGCGACAGCCCGGGCGCGCTCGACATCGTGCGAGCCGTGCGGGTCGCGCTCGAGTACGCGGGCGCCGAGGTGCGTCACCCGTGAAGCTCCTCCCGTGCGGCGACCGTGCCGTGCTGCTCGACTGCCAGTCGCTCGACGAGGCCCAGGGATGGTTCGCGGCCCTTCACGACGAGACCGAGGCCGTGCTCGGCGCCCGGACCGTGCTGCTGCGCGGCGAGCCGTCCGCCCTGCGGGCTCTCGTCCACCGCAGCGAGCCGAGTGACATCACGGCCGCGGAGGCCGGCGACGAGATCGAGATCCCGGTCACCTACGACGGTCCCGACCTCGCCGACGTCGCGGAGCACACGGGCCTCTCGGAGGAGGAGATCGTGGCCGCCCACACCGGCACGCCGTGGACGGTCGCGTTCGGCGGGTTCGCGCCCGGGTTCGCCTATCTCGTCGACGGCGACGAGCGCCTCGCCGTCCCGCGTCGCGACTCACCGCGAACGAGCGTCCCGGCCGGGTCGGTGGGTCTCGCCGGCGAGTTCAGCGGCATCTACCCGCGGTCGTCCCCGGGAGGCTGGCAGCTGATCGGGCACACCGATGCCGAGATGTTCGACGTCGACCGCGACCCACCGGCCCTGCTGGCGCCCGGCGCGCACGTGCGTTTCGTGGAGAAGACATGAGCCTCACCATCGTCGATCCGGGCCACCTGACGCTGGTCCAGGACGCCGGACGCCCGGGGCTGGGCGACCAGGGAGTCGGCCCGTCGGGCGCCTTCGACCGCGGCGCGATGCATCAGCTGCACGCGCTGCTGGGCGACCCGCCGGAGGCCGCGGTGCTCGAGGTTCTCGCCGGCGGGCTCAGGCTGCGTGCCGACGCCGACCACCGGCTCGCCGTCACGGGCGGCATCGGACCGGTCCACGTCGACGAGGAGCGGGTGGAGCACGGGCGCGCCTTCGTGGTGCACGAGGGCCAGGAGGTCTCCATCGGGCCGGTCGGGCTCGGCCTGCGGACGTATGTCGGAGTGGCCGGAGGCGTGGAGGTCGACGCCGTCCTCGGCTCCCGCTCGGCCGACACGATGAGCGGCCTGGGACCCCAGAAGCTCGGCGCCGGAGACGTCATCGAGGTCGGCGCGCCCTCGCACGCTGCCGGAGTCGAAGACGTCCCCGCGCTCCTGACCAGCGGCGCGACCACCGTGGCGGCCGTGCCCGGCCCCCGCGACGACTGGTTCACCGACGACGCCGTCCGCACCTTCTTCTCCACCGCCTGGTCCGTGTCGGCCCGCTCCGACCGCATCGGCGTGCGCCTGGAGGGCCCGACCCTGGAACGCCAGGTGACGGACGAGCTGCCGAGCGAGCCTTGCGTCCGCGGCAGTGTGCAGGTCGTGTCCGCCGGGATGCCGGTCGTGCTCGGTCCCGACCATCCGGTCACCGGCGGCTACCCGGTGATCGCCGTCGTGATCGACGACCACGTCGACCGGCTCGCCCAGGTGCGCCCGGGCGAGGACGTCCGGTTCACCCGAATGCACGCCCCCTGATACGCCTCGCTGTCAGGATCTGCCCATGAAGGACTTCAGGCGCTTCGTCACGACGCTCGTCATCGGCTCGTTCTCCGTGGCGGCCCTGCTCGGCATCATCGCACTGCTCGGCGGCGGCGAGCTCGGTGAGACCGAGGGCAAGGTGCTGCTCACCACGGTCATCGTCGGCGTCGAGTCCATCGCGGTGCTCTGCTACCTCGCCGTCGCCGGCAAGGCATCGGCCCTGATCGGACTCGCCGGAGGCCTGATCTCGCTCGTACCGTTCGGTATCGCGCTGGCACTGACGTGGGGCGGCTACGACGGCGACGCCCCGGTCTGGGACGTCTTCGGCGTGAGCGTCACGATCGCAGCGACGATGGCCCACGCCTGCCTGCTGCTCGCCCTGGACCGCGGACGGCTGCGCCTCCTGCTCGGCGGCACGTTGGTGGCGATGGCGATCGTGGCGGCGATGATCTGCAACGCCATCCTGAACGGCGAGAACCTGGGCGACCTGTACTGGCGCTCGTTCGGCGTCGTGGCCATCCTCGACGTGCTCGGCACCGTCGTCTTCGCCGCGCTGGGCATCTTCGGCCGTCGCACGCAGCCCGACGGCGAGCCCGACCTGCTGACGCCGGCGCTGGAGTCGAGGGTCGTCGACGCGGCACGGTCGCGCGGGGTCTCGCCCAGTCAGCTGATCTCGGATGCCCTGGACAGCTTCCTGCGCTAGCCCTCGCTCCACTCGGCCCGAGCCACGATGGCACGCAGCTCGTCGCGGTCGACGGTCGCGTTGGCCGGGTCGTCGGGCCAGTCGGCCACCTGCGCTTCGGCCCAGTCGGCCCAGTCGGCCACCAGCTTGTAGAAGTCGGTCAGGAAGGCGCCCACCAGCATGGTCGGAGCCGCGCGCGCATCGAACTCACCACCGCCGGCAAGGAATGCGCGACCGGCCGTCAGGTTTCCTTCGTTGCGTTCCTCGGCCCAGGCCCGGGCCGCTGTGAGCGTCGCCAGGGCGTCGTCACGGGTGCCCTGGTCGGCGAGGAAGAGCCTCAGGAGGGGCTCGGCCTCCAGCGCGATGACGGCCGACGGCTCGGCCTGCCAGGCCGCCAGCGCTTCATGGCCCTCGGGCGTGATCGTGTAGACGGTGCGCGGTCGCTTGCCCACACGTTCGGTTCGCGATGCGGCCAGCCCCAGCGCCTCGAGCTTCTTCGGTTCCTCGTACAGCTTGCTCTTCGCCCGCGGCCAGAACCGTCCGAGGCTCCACTCCATCTGGCGGGTGAGTTCATAGGTGCTCCATGACCTGACCGCGAGCAGGCCGAGGATCGCATACGACGTCGTGGTGAGCCGCTGACTGCTTGACATGAGGTCCTTTCCGGCGTATCCATAGATAGTCCCTTTGGGACTATATCCCGACGATGAGGAACCGACGTGACCGACACGACCCCCATCCACGTGGATGCGACCAACGCCGATCAGCTCAAGGCCTGGGACGGCGGTGAGGGCGACTACTGGGCGGCCAACGCGGACCTGTACGACGCCAGCATCGACCGCTACCACCATGCCCTTCTCGCGCTTGCCGCGATCGCACCCGCGGACGCGGTGCTCGACATCGGGTGTGGCACCGGCCAGACCACTCGCGACGCAGCGCGGCTCGCCAGCTCGGGTACCGCTCTCGGCATCGACCTCTCCTCCAGCATGCTCGACGTGGCTCGATCCAGGGCGGAGAGCGAGGGCGTTCACAATGCCACGTTCGTCCAGAGCGACGCCCAGATCCACCCGTTCGAGCCAGGATCGTTCGACGTCGCCCTGAGCCGCACGGGCAGCATGTTCTTCGGGAATCGGGCCGAAGCCCATGTGAACATCGCCCGAGCCCTTCGGCCAGGAGGACGGCTGGCCATCGGTGTGTGGCAGCCGATGTCCGAGAACGAATGGTTCACATCCTTCGTCGGTGCTCTCTCGGCCGGTCGCCCACTGCCCGCCCCTCCTCCTGAGGCACCGAGCCCGTTCGCGATGAGCGAACCTGACCTGGTCGGGCCCCTGCTCGAGTCATCGGGATTCGAAGACGTCGAGTTCGGCGAGCTGCGAGCCCCGATGTTCTTCGGTGAGACCGCCGAGCAAGCCCAGGACTTCATCCTCGGCCAGCTGGGCTGGCTCGTGGCCGACCTCAACACGTCGGATCGCCGAGCGGCCGTGGCCGAGCTGCTGCGATCGATGCAGGACCACGAGACCACGGACGGCGTGGTGTTCAGCTCGGCCATGTGGCTGATCACGGCGCAAAGGGGCGATCGATGAGCCATTTCGCCGTCATCCGGGAAGCCGGCTCCTCATGGACCGAAGGGAAGGGCACGTTCGACCAAGTGGGCGTCAATGACCATGCGATGTTCATGAACGGTCTCGCTGCGGACGGCTTCGTGCTCTTCGCCGGGCCCTTGGCAGGCAGCGAGCACGGACGCATCCGCGCCATGGTGATCATGGACGTCGCCGACGAGGCCGAGATCCACCAGCGGCTCGCCGGCGACCCCTGGACCCTCTCGCATCACCTGGACATCGTCAGCATCGAGCAGTGGAACCTCTTCGTCGGTGCGGAGCGTCTCGCCAAGACGGTGATCTAGGCCGCGACGACCTGGGTGACCGGCATGCTCGAGTCGGCCGGCAGGTCGAGCGACGAGGGCGGCAGGCCACGGCGGACGACCTCGGCGCCCAGCGCCGCGACCATGGCGCCGTTGTCGGTGCACAGGCCCGGCCGCGGAACACGCACCGTGAGCCCAGCGACGTCCGCGCGCTCCTCGATGAGCGCACGGAGCCGGCCGTTGGCGGCCACACCGCCACCGACGACCAGGGTGTCGAGGCCGTGGGCCTGGCACGCCTCGATCGTCTTGCGGGTCAGCACGTCGCACACGGCGTCCTGGAACGAGGCGGCGAGGTCGGGCACCGAGAACGGCCGTCCCATCCGCTGCTCGTGCTGCACGTGCCGCGCCACCGCGCTCTTCAGGCCGGAGAACGAGAAGTCGAACCGGTGCTTCTCCAGGTCGCGGGCCCGGGAGAGGCCGCGGGGAAAGGCGATCGCCTCGCTGTCGCCGGCACGCGCCTCACGGTCGATGTGCGGGCCGCCGGGGTACGGCAGCCCGAGCAGCCGCGCGACCTTGTCGAACGCCTCACCCGCCGCGTCGTCGATGGTCGATCCCAGCATCGTGACGTCGCGGGTGATGTCGTCGACGAGCAGGATCTCGGTGTGGCCGCCGCTGACGAGCAGCGCACCCACCCGCTCGTCGAGGCGTCCGTGCTCCAGCTGGTCGACGGCGACGTGTGCGACGAGGTGGTTGACGCCGTAGAGCGGCTTGTCGTGGGCGAGCGCGAGCGCCTTCGCCGCCGCGACACCGACGAGCAGCGCGCCGGTGAGGCCGGGTCCGCAGGTGACCGCGATCGCGTCGACGTCCTGCACCCGCACGCCTGCCTCGGCGTAGGCCTGCTCGAGCGTCGGCACCATGGCCTCCACATGGGCGCGGCTTGCGACCTCCGGCACCACGCCTCCGAAGCGCACGTGCTGCTCGACGCTCGACGCCACCGCATTCGCCAGGAGCTCGGTGCCCCGGACGATGCCCACGCCGGTCTCGTCGCATGACGACTCGATGCCGAGCACAAGAGGTTCGCTCACCCGCCCATGGTGGCAGAGCCGTTGTGAAAGGCTGGTCGCGTGACCAGAGACGACCGACCGGGGGCCGGCGGAGACTGGGACGAACGGTCCCTCCTGCTGACGATGCTCGAGTACACACAACAGACCGCCGTCATGAAGGTGAAGGGCCTGAGCCCCGAGCTCGCCCGCACCGCACCGCTGCCCACCTCACCGCGGATGGCGCCTGCGAACGTGCTCAACCACTTGCGCTGGGTGGAGTGGTCGTGGGTCCACGTCGACATCCTCGACGAGCCCGACCAGGGACCATGGACCGACGAGAACCCCGACGCGGAGTTCGACGAGGGCTCCGAGCTGCCGCTCGACGAGGTCATCCGCCTCTATGAGGAGGAGGCAGCTGCCACCCGCGAGTTCTTCGCCGACGCCGACCTCGACGCCGTGACGGCCCGCAAGCGCGTCATCCCCCTGACGGTTCGGTGGGTGCTGCTGCACCTGATCGAGGAGACCGCCCGGCACAACGGACATCTCGACATCCTGCGCGAGATGGCCGACGGGGAGGTCGGCGACTGATGCCCCTGCTCAACCGCCCCGGCGAGGGCGAGAGCTGGGACGAGAGGTCACTCCTCCTCACGATGCTGAAGTTCGCGCAGGACGTCGCCCTGTGGAAGGTCCGCGACCTCACCGAGGAGCAGGCTCGCGCCACACCGCTCCACACCTCGCCGCTGATGGCGCCGGTGAACATCCTCAACCACCTGCGCTGGGTGGAGCGCTCGTGGATCGAGGACGACATCCTCGGCCGGGACAGCCACCGGCCCCGGTCCGAGCCGGATGCCGACTTCGTGGAGGGCTCGGTCCTCCCGCTCGCCGAGGTCGTCCGGCTCTACGAGGAGGAGACGGCACGAACGCGAGCGTTCTTCACCGACGCCGACCTCGACGCGCCCGCGGCGGTCCAACCGCCCGGGTACCCGATCACCACGCGATGGGTCCTCCTCCACCTCATCGAGGAGACGGCCCGGCACAACGGTCACCTCGACCTGCTGCGCGAGATGGCCGACGGCGAGGTCGGCTACTACTGAGTGCGCTGCTCGCGCTTGGCGGCGCGAGCGGCCTTCTCCTCCTCGTCGAGGCGACGAGCCTCGTCGGGAGTCGGCGCCAGGCCGCCGTGACGCGCTGGCGCCCACCACTGGCCCTCGGGGGCGATGGGGTACTCGGCGATGGCCTTGTCGAGCAGCGCCGTCATCGCCGAGCGCAACACCTCGGTCTCGGCGACCGGATCGGCGCCGGTGACCTCGAGCGGCTCGCCCACGTGCAGCGCTATGGTCTTGCCGCGACCCTTCAGGTCGGACGGATGGTCCTTCGTCTTCAGCAGCTGGGTGCCCCAGGTGACCATCGGGATCAGCGGGACGCCGGCCTCGGCGGCCATGCGGACGGCACCGGTCTTCAGCTCCTTGATCTCGAAGGAGCGGCTGATGGTGGCCTCGGGGAAGATGCCGACGATCTCACCGGAGCGGGCGTACTCGACGGCGTCGCGGTACGACTGCTCGCCGCGCTCGCGATCGACGGAGATGTGGTGCAGGGAGCGCATGATCGGCCCGGAGACTCGATGGTCGAACGCCTCCTTCTTGGCCATGAAGCGCACGAGCCGCTTGCTGGGCTGGGCGGCGAAGCCGTCGAAGACGAAGTCGATGTAGCCGATGTGGTTGGCCGCCAGGATCGCGCCGCCCTTGCGCGGGATGTTCTCGGTGCCCGACATCTGGAACTTGATGCCGAGGACCCTGAACAGCGTCTTGGCCGTGAGGATGACCGGCGGGTAGGTGATGTCGCGCATCTGGTCAGACTAGTTCACAGGTGTTCACTCAGTCTTCCTCGTCGGGGACCACGTGGACGGCGGCCTCCTCGGCGCTGGCCGCGGCGCCGTCGATGCCCACGTCGTCGCCCACCAGATCCTTCTCGGTGTCTTCGCCTCCACCGCCGCCGGTGTCGACCAGACGTCCGGAACGCGCATCGCCCACCTCGTCGTCGGTCGGCACCTGGGCGTCCTCGTCGGCGTACGGGTCGACGTCCGGCTCCTCCTGCGACACCCTTTGGTCGAGGCTCTCGCCCTGCTCGGTCTCGCTGGCTGTCGAGCCGAAGCCCTCACCGGGCCCCCAGTTCTCCGGCGGCGAATAGCCCTCGTCGAGGACGTCATCGACACCTCGGTCCACGAGGGTGTCCTCCGGCTGCCTCTGGTCGAGGTTCTCGGACTGCTCGAGACCGGTGTCGTCGGGCTCGTTCGGCGTCTCAGTCATGAGACCAGCGTGTCATGCCCCGGGATAGGTGCAAGCTCCATGACGACGGCGTCGACGCCGCGGCCGTAGTAGTCGTGTCGCCGCGCGACCTCGGAGAATCCCGACGCAGCGTAGAAGCCCAGCGCGGGCTCGTTCGTGTCGGCGACCTCCAGCATCATCCGCTCGGCGCCGCGTTCGGCGGCCTGCTCCAGCAACGCGTTCAGGAGTGCGCGGGCGACACCGGTGCGGCGTGCGTGCGGCCTGACGGCGATGCGGGTCAAGTCGGCGACGTCGGCGATCACCGCCGCGGACGCAAAGCCGACCATCGCGTCGTCCTGCTCCGCCGCCACGACGACGCGACCGGGGGCGATGAGCTCGAGATCGACCAGGCCGGCACTCCAGGCGACGTCGGGGCCGAAGGCCGCGCGCTCGACCGCGACGATCGCCGCGGCGTCGTCGGGGGTCGCGGGACGGATCATGTCTGCTTGGGCAGCACCAGCGGGGTGGCGTCCGGCCGGCGGAGGTAGAGCGGCTCCAGGGGCAGCTCGACGACGGAACCCTCGACCACCGCGCGGGCGAGCGCGCCGGCCGACGGGTCGAGCGGGCCGTCGAGTGCCGCCAGGTGGTCCGGATGGAGGGTCGCTCCACGTCCGAGCACCGGCATGCCGGGGTGCAGCTCGGCCAGGTCGACGGGGTACGAGACATGGGGGCCGTCGACGCGATCGACACGGCCGACCGTCGGGCGGTAGTGCGCCCAGTAGACCTCCTTGCGACGCGCGTCCGTGGCGACCAGGAACTCGCCACCGTCGGATGTGGCGCCTTGGGCAAGCTCGGCCGCGAGGATGTCGAGCGTGCAGACGCCGTGGGTCGTGAGGCCGAGGGTCGAGCCGAGTGTCAGGGCGGTCACGACTCCGACCCGCAGACCCGTGAACGGGCCCGGGCCCACGCCGACGGCAACGTCGGTGAGGTCGGACGTCGCGGCGCCGGCGTCGGACAAAGCGGCATGGATGGCTGGCGCCAGCAGCTCACCGTGCGCCATCGACCCCTCCCCCGACGCCTCGGCCACGACCTGGGACCCGTCGTGCACGGCGACCGTGATGGCCGGGGTGGCCGTGTCGAACGCGAGCAGGAGCATGTCGAAAGCCTAGGAGAGGAGGGTGGACCGAAGGGGTACGCCGGCCCAGCGCGGGCCGTTGGGCTTGATCGTGACGACGCGCGGATCGTGGTCGTCACCGTCCGGGACGGCATCGTCGTCGAGCGCGGTGCCGAGCGGATCGATCGGGCGGGCGCCGCGCACCTCGATGGTCACCGACAACCAGCTGTCGTTGAGCTGCTCGGCCACGCCGGCACCCCACTCGACGACCGTGACGGACTCGTCGGCCGACGCGTCGAGGTCGAGGTCGTCGACCTCCTCGGCACTCCCGAGCCGGTAGGCGTCGACGTGGACCAGGGCCGGGCCGTCGACGAGCGACGGGTGCGTGCGCGCCAGCACGAACGTGGGCGACGTGACCGGGCCACGCACCTGCAGGGCGTCGCCCAGCCCCTGGGTGAACGTCGTCTTGCCGGCACCGAGGTCACCGGTGAGCACGAGCAGGTCACCGGCTCGCACGAGCTCCGCCGTCTTGCCGGCGAGCTCGTGCATCGCCTCCGGCGTCGGCACCTCCCGCGCCAGCCACAAGGTCTTGCCGAACTCGATGAACGCACCGTCGCGCCGCAGCGGGTGGTAGCGGCGACGCGACCAGAACTGCACCGTGTCGGGCAGCTCGTCGCGCACCCGGAGCCAGATGCCGTCCTTGCCACGCTCCTCCGCCGTGTCCTCGGCGACGCCGACCATCGCCGACGCGACACCACGTGCCTGCAGGTCGGGGTCGACGCTGACGCGGCGCAGGCCGAGGAGCCCAGGCCGCGACTCGTCGAAGAGCAGGGTGCCCATCGGCTGCCCGCGGCGCTCGACGAGCAGTCCGCCGGGGCCGGCGAGCACCTCGGCGATCGACTCCGCCGTCTCGTCGAGCGCGGTGCTGGGCGGGTCGAGCGTCGGCCGGGCGCCGAACGACCGGTGGATGATGTCGACGACCGCCTCGGCGTGCTCCGGCCCGGCGTCGATGACGTCGAGGGCAACACTCATGGAGCGGTCCCCCCCAAGCGGAAGGTGGCCCCACCGGATGCAGGGCTCACGCAGAGACCTTCTCGGCGAGCTCGAGGATCAGGTCCGTGACGCGACCGTGCTCCTCGAACATGGCCATGTGACCGGTGTCCTCGAGGATGACCAACGACGAGCCCGCGATGTCGTCGGCGATCCGCCGGCTGTGGCTCAGCGGCGTGACGGAGTCGTGCGTGCCGGCGATGACGATGGTCGGCACGTGCGACAACGTCTCGAGCGCGTGCCGGACGTCGAGCTCCGCGAACATCGGGTGGAAGTCGGTGAGCACGCGGGTGGGGGCGTGCAGGATCATCTCGTTCGTCATGTCGACGTGCCGCTCCTGGGCGTTCGGCCCGAGACCCCAGCGCCGCACGACGGAGAAGCTGTTGAAGCCGCGGCCCCAGTCGACAACAGGTCCGATGCGCCGCGCGACCGGCACGAGCCGACGCAGCGCCGGGTTCGAGACGAGCGGCAGACGCGGACTGGTGCTGATCAACGCGACGCCGACGACCTGGCGGCCGAACATCTCCGGATGGTCGGCGGCCAGCTGCATGATCGTCATGCCGCCCATCGAGTGGCCCACCAGCGCGACCGGACCGGTGGTGCAGGCCTCGATCACCGCGAACAGGTCGGCGGCGAGGTTGTCGATCGTGCTGCTGGCGCGGTCCGCGACGTCGGACCCGCCGTGTGAGCGGTGGTCCATGAACACCATGCGGGCCCGGCCCCGCAGCGCGATCCGCTGGTAGTGCCACGAGTCGAGCGTGCAGATGACACCGTGCACGAACACGATCGTGGGCAGGCGGTTCTCGCCGTCCGGCTCGTCGATCTCGACGTTGATGCGGATGCCGTCGGCCGACACGACCTTGCGGGTCGCGGAGTGGACCGAGCCGAACGGGACGTTCTCGCCGCGGCGGAGACGGCGTCGCTCGGTCTGCCGGTCGTTGAGGATCTTGGCCGCGAGACCCGCGGCGACGAAGGCTCCGGCGGTGGTCGCAAGCTTGGACGCGGTGCTCACGTCAACGAGCTCCTCGGTAGGTGCGAACGATGCGGCCGCCGATCCGGGTGACGACCTCGTAGTTGATCGTATCGGCGGCGTCCGCCCACTCCTGCGGGGTGGGTTCCCCGTCGTCGCCCGGCCCGAAGAGCGTGACGACGTCGCCACGCTCGGCCGGAATGTCACCCAGGTCGACGACGACCTGGTCCATGCAGATCGCGCCGACGACCCGGACCCGCTGACCGGCAAACGCGGCCTGGACGCGGTTGGACGCGCTTCGCGGCAGCCCCTCGGCGTAGCCGACCGGGAGGAGTCCGAGGGTGGTCTCGCGTTCCGTCGTGTAGCGGTGGCCGTAGGAGACGCTCGATCCGGCGGGCACGCGCTTGACCCCCGCCAAACGCCCGCGCAGCGTCATCACAGGCTTCAGGGGCGTGCTGAACGCCATCCGGGGCGCGGGTGGGAGCCCGTACGAGGCGATGCCGACCCGCACGAGGTCGAGGTGCGCGCTCGGGCGGACCAGCGTGGCCGCCGAGTTCGAGAGGTGTCGCAGGCCCGGTTCGAGCCCGCCGGCCTGCAGCTCCTCGACTGCCTGTCCGAAGGCCTTCTCCTGGGCGTCGTTGGCAGGGTGCTTGGGGTCGTCGGCGCAGGCGAAGTGCGACCACGTGCCGGTGTGCACGAGCTTTCCGTCCTGCTGGGCCTTCGCGGTGGCCGCGACGAGCCGCGCCCACTCCTCACCGAACGCCCCGTTGCGGGACAGGCCGGTGTCGACCTTGAGCTGCACCCGGGGAGGTGTCGACGCGGAGGCGATGATCTCCTCCAGCTGCTCGACGGACGAAGCAGTGATCTCCACGCCGGCCTCGATGACGGACGCGTAGTCGGCTCCGGGTGCGGCGAGCCAGCAAAGGATCGGCCCCGTGTCACCCAGGCCTCGGAGCGCCAGCGCCTCGCCGGTGGTGGCGACTCCGAGCCACGCTGCGCCCGCTTCTCGCGCTGCCCGGGCGCACTGCTCCATGCCGTGCCCATAGGCGTTCGCCTTGACCACGGTCATCAGCGCCGAGCCGGGGGCGCATGCGGCGAGAGCCTCGATGTTGGCGCGGTAGGCGTCGAGGTCGATCAGGGCCTCTGCCTGCGGCCCGTTCATTCGGGGTCCCCGGGAAAGCGCGACCCGCCCCCGCAGGCAACGCTTGTGGCAGCAGCGGCCGGGGAGCGGTTTTCTGGGGTGAAGTTCATGCCGGTGCGCCCCAGTCGCGCACGTCGTCGAGGGTGCCGTCGAGGAACGCTGCGACGGTGGCCGGCAGGGCCGCCGCGACATCGGACGCCGTGACGGGGCCGCTCGGGTTGGCGCGGACGGCGGCAGCACCGTGCAGAAAGGCCGCGAGCGACCCTGCATCGTGCGGATGAAGACCTGACGCCATCAGCGAGCCGGCGAACCCGGCGAGCACGTCACCGGCGCCGGCGGTGCCGAGCCACGAGGAGCCGCTGAGGTTGACCCTGGTCGGGCGGCTCTGCGTCGCCACGATCGTCCGCTGCCCCTTGAGCAGCACCGTCGCGCCCCACTGGAACGCGGCGCGGGTGGCGTGACCGAGCGGGTCGGCCTCCACCTCGTCGCGCTCGACGCCGAGCATCGCGGCCAGCTCACCGGCGTGCGGGGTGAGCAGCGCCGGGACGAGGAAGGTCGCGGGCAGGTGCTCGAGCCCGGCCGCGTCGACGACGACGGGAACGCCGTCCTCGAGCACCTTGGCGAGCTGGTCGCCCACGTCGTCGCCACCGCCCGGACCGACGACCCAGGCCTGCACCCGTCTGGCACCGGCGACGACCTCGGGCGCGCGGTCGACGATGCGCGCGCTCAGCTCCGGCGTGCCGACGAAGCGCACCATGCCGGCGGTGCCGGCCTGCGCTCCGGCCACAGCGAGGTGGGCGGCGCCGGCGTACTCCTCGGAGCCGGCTGCGACGCCGACGACGCCGCGGGCGTACTTGTGGCTGACCGGGCTGTCGAGCCAGGCGAGCGCCGGGCCGAGCAGGTGCCGGTCACTGGCTTCGACGACCTCCAGCACGGGCTCCGGCAGGTGCGGGCCGAGGCCGATGTCGACGAGCTCGGCCGTGTCGGCGCCGGCCCTCGTCGCGGCGGGACCACACAGCAGGGCGCTCTTGTAGGTGCCGAAGGTGACGGTGGCATCGGCCCGGACGCTGGGGCCTGGCACCGTCGCGCCGTCGACGTCGACCCCGGACGGCACGTCGACCGCGACCGTGTGCGGACGACGCTCGTCGATCCAGGTGGCCCACTCCTCGGCACGTCCGTTCAGTCCAGGTCGCGCGCCGATGCCCAGCACGGCGTCGAGGCACCAGCGCTGTTCGGTCGGTGCCTCGACGACCTGGGCGCCGGCCGCGCGGGCGGCGGCCAGACCGTCGGCGTGCACCTTCTCGTCGTCGAGCAGGCAGAGGTCGACCCGCACGCCGCGGTCGAGCAGGTGGGCCGCGGCGTAGAGCGCGTCGCCACCGTTGTTGCCGGGGCCGATGAGCGCGACGACGAGCTCACCGGCCGGGATGACGTCGAGCGCGTCGGCCAGCCCGCGGGCGGCGCGCTGCATGAGCTCGCTTTCGGGGAGCCCCTCCGCCACGAGCTCAGCCATCAGCGCTTCCTCCGCCGCCCGGATGTCGGCGACGGTGTGTGCCGTCAGCACTCGACCACCACGAAGGCCGTCGCCACGGACGTGTCGTGGGAGATGGACAGGTGGGTGGCGACGATGCCGAGCTCCTTGGACCGCGCGGCAGCCGCGCCGTGCAACGAGAACGACGGGGCGCCGGCCTGGTCGGTGACGACTTCGATGTCCTGCCACGACATGCCGGCCGGGGCCCTCAGCGCCTTGACGAACGCCTCCTTGGCGGCGAAGCGTCCCGCCATCGACTCCAACGACAGGGCGGCCTCGGCATCGGTGAAGAGCCGCGAGCGCATCTCCGGCGTGCGCTCGAGGGTCTCCTCGAACCGAGCAAGGTCGACCACGTCGACACCGACGCCCAGGATGCTCATCGCGTCACTCGACGGTGACGGACTTGGCGAGGTTGCGTGGCTGGTCGATGTCGTGGCCGAGCTGGTCGGCCAGCTCGCACGCGAAGACCTGCAGCGGCACGGTCGCGACCAGCGGCTGCAGCAGCGTCGACACCTTGGGCAGCCTGATCAGGTGGTCGGCGTAGGGAACGACATCCTCGTCGCCGTCTTCCGCGAGCACGATGGTGAGCGCGCCGCGGGCGCGGACCTCCTGGATGTTGCTGACGACCTTTTCCTGCAGCTGGTCGCGGCCGCGCGGCGGGACGATGACGAACACGGGCGTGCCCTCCTCGATGAGGGCGATCGGTCCGTGCTTGAGCTCACCGGCCGCGAAACCCTCCGCGTGGATGTACGCGAGCTCCTTGAGCTTGAGCGCGCCCTCCAGAGCCACCGGGAAACCAACGTGCCGCCCCAGGAACAGGACGGACCGCGACTCGACGAGGTCGCGGGCCAGCTTGCGGACGCCGTCGGCCTCGTCGAGCATGCGCTGGATGCCGGCCGGCACCGTGGCGAGCTCGTCGACCACGCGGGTGATCTCGTCGCCGAACTTGGTGCCCTTGACCTGCGCGAGGTAGAGGCCCAGCAGGTAGCAGGCCACGACCTGGGCGAGGAAGCCCTTCGTGGACGCGACGGCGATCTCCGGGCCGGCGTGCGTGTAGATGACGGCATCGGACTCGCGCGGGATCGTCGAGCCGTTGGTGTTGCAGATCGACAGCACCTTGGCACGCTGCTGCCGGGCGTACCGGACAGCCATCAGGGTGTCCATCGTCTCGCCGGACTGGCTGATGGAGACGACGAGCGTGGTGCGGTCGAGGATCGGGTCGCGGTAGCGGAACTCCGACGACAGCTCGACCTCGCACGGCGTGCGGGTCCAGTGCTCGATCGCGTACTTCGCGACCATCGCGGCGTAGAACGACGTGCCGCAGGCGATGACGATGATCTTGTCGACCTCACGGAGCTCGTCGTCGGACAGCCGCATCTCGTCGAGCTGAAGGCTGCCGTCGGGATCGTGCCGGCCCAGCAGGGTGTCGGCGACGGCGTGCGGCTGCTCGGCGATCTCCTTGAGCATGAACCAGTCATAGCCGCCCTTCTCGGCGGCCGAGACGTCCCAGTCGACGTGGTAAGGCTTCGTCTCGACGGGCGCACCGTCGAAGTCGGTGACCGTGATGTCGTCGGGCGTGATCGTGACGACCTGGTCCTGGCCGAGCTCGATCGCCTCGCGGGTGTACTCGATGAACGCGGCAACGTCGGAGCCGAGGAAGTTCTCGCCCTCACCACGACCCACCACGAGCGGGGAGCTGCGGCGCGCGCCCACGACGACTCCGGGGCGGCGTGCGTCGGCGATGACGAGCGTGAAAGCCCCTTCGAGCTTGCGGCAGACGGCGCGCACGGCGTCGGAGAGGTCGGAGGTCGTCTCGAGCTCGTCGTGCAGGAGGTGGGCGACGGTCTCGGTGTCGGTCTCGGAGACCATCTCGTGGCCGCCGGCCTCGAGCCCGGCCCTCAGCTCGGCGAAGTTCTCGATGATGCCGTTGTGCACGACGGCGACGTGCTGGTCGCTGTCGAGGTGCGGATGGGCGTTGACGTCGTTGGGTGCCCCGTGGGTGGCCCAGCGGGTGTGGCCGATGCCGGTGTGCGACTCGGGCATCGGCTGCTCAGCGAGCAGGGCGTCGAGGTTGGCGAGCTTGCCGGCCTTCTTCGCCGCGACGATCTTGTCACCCTCGACGAGGGCGATGCCGGCCGAGTCGTAGCCCCGGTACTCGAGGCGTCGCAGGCCGCCGATGACAACGTCCTGAGCCGACCGATGGCCCACGTAGCCGACGATTCCGCACATGGGTTCAGGGTACTGGTGAGCGGATTGAGCGTCGTCCGAGCGTGGCCCGGTGCCTAGTGAGGCGGCGCGGCAGGGCAACCGGCAGGATGGACCAATGGCCAACGGTCGCGAGCAGTCCCCCTTCGTCGAGCTCGAACGCTCGGCGTGGGCCGATCTCGCCGGCGGCGTCCCGCAGCCGCTGACGGCTGACGACGTCGATCGCCTGCGCGGTCTCGGCGACGAGCTGGACGTGGACGAGGTCCGCGAGGTCTATCTCCCGCTCACCGTGCTCATCAGCCTGCGCATCCGCTACGCGGCCGAGCTCTGGCGGGCCACCGAGACGTTCCTGCATGAGCCGCAGCCCGAGCGCACGCCGTTCGTCATCGGCATCGCCGGGTCGGTGGCGGTCGGCAAGTCCACCACCGCTCGCCTGCTGCGTGAGCTGCTCGCCCAGTCGCCGGAGCATCCGCGGGTGCAGCTCGTCACGACCGACGGGTTCCTGTGGCCCAACAAGGAGCTGGAGCGTCGCGGCATCCTCGACCGCAAGGGCTTCCCCGAGTCGTACGACCGCAAGTCGCTGCTGCGCTTCGTCATCGACGTGAAGTCCGGTGTCGAGCGGATCGAGGCCCCGGTCTATTCCCACCTCACCTACGACCGCACCGACGAAGTCGTCACGGTCGACAGCCCCGACATCGTCATCGTCGAAGGCCTCAACGTGCTCGAGCCGGCCAAGGCGCGCGGCGACGGCTCACCGGGGGTGGCGGTGAGCGACTACTTCGACTTCTCGATCTACGTCGATGCGTCGAGCAAGGACATCCGCACCTGGTACATCGAACGGTTCCTCAAGCTGCGCAAGACGGCGTTCGCCGACCCGGCCTCGTACTTCCACCGCTACAGCGCGCTCACCGACGCGGAAGCCGAGGCCCAGGCCGCCGAGCTCTGGGACACCATCAACTGGCCGAACCTCCGCGAGCACATCCAGACCACGCGCGGTCGCGCCACGCTCATCCTCCGGAAGGACCCCGACCACACGGTCAAGTGGGTCCGATTCCGGAAGATGTGACGACTACGGCTTGGTCTTCACCGAGATCCGCGGCGTCGTGTAGAGAGAGCGCGACGTGCCATCGTTCTCGAGCGAGGCGATGTCGATCGTGTACGTCGTGTTCGGCTTGAGTCCGGTGATCTGCTTGCTGGTCTTGGAACCACCCGTGACCTCGACGGCCGTGCGTGTGCCGGTGCCGATGCCGTAGTAGATGCGGTAGCCCTCGGCGCCGGCAGCAGGCGTCCAGGACACCGTCAGGCCCGTCGACGACGTCTTGGTCTTGACGAAGTTCGTCGGCGGCAGCAGGTTGCTGGTGCTGAGGTTCTTGAGCGCCGAGTACGGCCCCTGCACCCCACTCGCCGAGACGCCCGCGACGCGCACGGTGTACGACGTGCCGCGGAGCAGGCCCGTGATCGACGCCGTGCTGACGTTGCCGAGGGAGATGCTCTTGTCGGCCGCGCTGTTGCCCGTCGGGTAGTACTTGACCTTGTACTTCACTGCACCCGGGTACTTGTTCCAGGCGATGTCGAGCGCGCTCGCGGTGCGGGTCGTCCAGTGCACGTCAGTGGGCCGGTCGGTGGGCTCCGCCGCCGTGGTCACCGTGAGACGCGGCGTCGACGCCGCGGACTGCGTGGCGTTCTTCACTGCCTTGATGTCGTAGGTGTAGGCGGTGTTCGCGGTCAAGCCCGTGAACGTGTATGTCGACACGTCACCCACGGCCTGCTCGGTCCGCGGGTCCGAGCCCTTTCCTTGGGTGAGGATGTAGCTCGTCGCCCCAGGCACCTTGGTCCATGACAGGGTCACGGACGTGGTCGTCTTCGACGACGAGCTCAGGTCCGTCGGCGGGTTGAAGGGCGGGTCCTGCGGTGTGACCTCAGGTCCATCCTTCGGCTCGCTCGTGCCGGCGTCGTTCACCGCGCTCACCGAGGTCGAGTACGTGCTCGCGGAGCTCAGCCCCGAGATCGTCTTGCTCGTGGCTGGTGCGTTCACCGTCGTGGACGTCTCGGTCGATCCGGTCTTGACCTTCACGACGTACGACGTGGCGCCGGTGACGGCGTCCCAGCCGACATCGATGCTGCCCGGGCCGGGGTCGCCGTGACGTTCGCCGGCGCGTCCGGGTAGTCGGTGAAGCTGCTGACGGAGAACTCGTCGATGTACGACTTGCGGAAGCCCTTGCTCTCGTCGGCGCCGGCGATGCTGTCGCCGTAGTAGGTCGTGTCGCCGGAGTCGGACACCAGGGTCACGGACTTGCCGCCGTCGGACAGGGACGACGGAACCGAGACGATCGACTCCCACGAGCCGGTGCGGGTCGCATCGGGGTCGGGCAGGTTCTTCACGTCGATCGGCTTGTTCTCCGGGTTGCCGTCCCAGGCGTAGAGCTTCCACTGCGGGGAACCGGCGTCGAACTTCGATGCCGAGATGAGGTACTCGTCGTCGGCGTTCTTGCGGATCTCGCGGATCGTGCGACCACCGAGGTCGAGGTAGATCGGGTCGTCGAACGCCAGGGTGCCCGTCATGATCGGGCTCAGGTTCTTGACGGGGACGATCACGGCGCTCGGCTTGCCGTCGTGCGTGACGAGCGGTGCCCGGAAGGCCAGATAGCCGGTGTCCGTGCTGCCGGGCGCGAGCTCGAAGCCCTCGATGTTGAACCCGTTCGTGTTGTTCGCCGGGACGCCGGAGGCCTGTCCGGCGGCGAAGCCGAGGCGGTTGCCGTTGGCCTGGTCCCAGGTGCGCAGGGCGTCCCAGAGGCCGTTGTCCTTGCCGACGAACGTGAGGGTGGTGTCGGCACCCGATCCGGAAATCGCTGCGGTGAAGAGCACGCGACGTGACGGCTTCGGGTCACCGCTGCTGTTGTTGCCGTGGGAGCCGAGGATGTAGAGGACGTCGCCGACGCGGGCCATCGACTCGATGTCGGCGTTCGTGGCGCCGATGTCGCCGTCGAAGTCGAAGGTCTTGACCGGTCGACCGGACTGGCCGGCCGCGTAGAGCCGGATCTTGTTGTCCTCCGAGCTCGCGGCGAGGATGTGCCCGTCGCCGACGTCGACCGCGCTGGAGAGGTCGGACGACTCGTACAGATAGCGTCCACTCGCCGAGGTCGGCGCGCTCGAGGCGGCGTAGCCCAACTGGGCGATGCCGTGGTTGTCGGCGTCGTCGGTCACGGTGAACGTGATGTTGGCGCGGCCCTTGCCCGCGGGCGTGAACGTGACCGTGCGTTCGAGCCCGCTGCCGGTGATGTGGATACCTGAGTCAGGGATCACGGCCGTGTCGTCGGAATGTCCGACCACCGTGAGGTCGGCCGGGTCCGTGTCGTCGTCGGCGAGAGTCAGGGTCGTGCCGGGGTTGTGGGCGTCACCGATGGTGCCGCCGACCTTCGAGTCCGACACAGATGCCGTCGGGAGGTCGGTGTCGATCACTGGCGGGTGCCACCCGGTGGGCGCGAGGGCGATGCCACGGAACGCGTGGTTGGTCGCGGCGGTGGCAAGCGGGTCCGAGTCCGCGGTGAACGTCGCGCCAGCCGTCGGCGTCGTGTCCTTGAACTTCACGACGGTGTTGTTGACGCCGGAACCCTTGCTGGCGAACAGCTGCACCTCGCCGCCGCTCACGCGGCCGGTGAGGAACGGGTAGTCGCCGGGCTTGGTGCCGTTGATGGTCCAGCTTGATCCGTCGTTGACGTACTTGCGGATCTCGTCGTTAGAGCCGTTGTCGTCCGTGTCGACCGTCACGTAAGCGGTGTCGACTCCGGCCACGCCGCTGTTGGCGTCGAGCGTGACGAGCGACGTCGGAATGGGAAGAGTCAGCGCCTTGGGGCCCAACCGGGTGATCGTGGACTTGGTGGTCGGCGCTCCCGTACCAACTTTGCCCAGTCCGGCCAGGTTCGCCTTCTCGGAGATCGTGAAGAGGTCGCCACTGGTCAGGTCGATGTTGCGCGTGTTCGCCTGGTCGCCGGTCGGCTCGGCAGGCGAAGCGACGACGGACCCGGCGATGGGCGTCTTGGCACCGCCACCGAGCGGGACCGTGAAGATGCCCGTGTCGGTGCTGGAGTTGTTGCCGCTCAAGTAGAAGGACAATCCGTTGTTGGTGGCCACACCACGCGGATGCGACTTGTCCATCGATGTGCCGAGGAGCGTGGAGGTGTCCACGGCGCCGCCGCTCCCGATGCGCGCGACCATGCGCTGCACGCCTGGTCCGTCGGCGGAGTCGGCGGTCTTCGTGTCCTTGGGCTTGACGGCAGTGGTGCCCTTGACCTGACCCGTCGCTCCCGGCGTGTGGTGGTATCCGGCGACCGCAAGATAGCTCCCGTCGACGCTGCGCGCCAAGGACCCATTGCCGTTGGAGTCGCCGGCGAGGGCGAAGGCGTTGACCGGAGAGGCATCGGCCACGGGCAGGTCGACCGGCTTGACGAACGACTTGGTGCCGTCGACGTTGACCGTCTTGAGCGCGCTCGCCGAGAAGGCACCGGAGTCGGCGCTGGTCACGTCGACGACCACGAGCTGGTCGGAGGAGTCCGCCGAGGCACTCTGCGAGGTGCCGGCGACGGCCGCCATCGTGCCGCCGACGAGGGCGAAAGCGACGAGCGCGTGACGCGCGCGTGACACGTTCAGGTGCTGACCGGTCATAGGGGAAGCGTCCTGTTCTGGGTTGGGGGGCGTCCGCCCGCAACTCGTTCGGACAAACCTTGGAAAGGCTACGGGAATTCCGCTAGAAACGAGGGGATTTCGACCAGAATGTGAACGCGTTCACACAGTGTTCACCTGGCCTGATTCAGATTTCCTTCACGTACTCGCCGACCCAGGCGGTCTGCTCGAACCCGAGCGCGGCGTTGACGCGGATCATCGGCTCGTTGCCGGCCGCGTTGTACGTGATGATCCGGCGGCGCCCCTCGAGCAGGTCGGCCGCCTCCAGCATGGTCCTCACCTTGAGCGCGAGGCCGAGCCCGTGGCCGCGGTGCGCCGGAAGCACCAGGGTGTCCCACTGGTAGACGTTTTCGCTGTCGGAGAAGACCAGCTGGGTGTGCCCGGCGACCTCACCGGCATCGTTCACCGCGATGCTCACCTGCGGCGTGCGGTCCTGCTCGGCCCACCGGCGCTCCTCCTCGCGGGTGCGAGCGACGTCCCAGAACTCGTTCTCCAGCCCGACGTCGCCGCTGGGCGCCTCCTGCATGAGGAGGGCGCGAACGTCCGTGTACCCCTGGACCCAGGCGTCCGGGCAGGTGCTGCGCCAGGAGTGGATCGAGTAGCCGTCCGCGACCTCGAGGGGCGGGAGGGTGGCTGGCAGGGTGAGCTCCCGCATGGCGTCCAATAGGTCGAGGGTGAACCCGACCCCCTCGGCGAAGGCCTTCGAGGCAGGATCCACGTCGTCCAGCTCCCACACGGCCTCGATGAACAGCGTCGAGCGGCCGGCGTCGCGACCGATCTCCTCGATGGCCTCGATCACGGCGGTGCCATGTCCGCGGCGGCGGTGCTCGGGCAGCGTGAACGCATCGGCGTAGACCAAGCCGGTGTTGTCACGCAGTGGCAGCTCCGCCGTTCCGCCGGCCACCGCGGTGCCGGCGTCGTCCCGCCCGAGCAGGACGACCTTGTCGGTGTAGTCGTCGGGACGCATGCCGACGCGCTTCTCGATCGCCGAGTACGGCAGGTCGATGTCGCGCTCGTGCGCCCGCAGGTACACGTCGTGGAACGCCGCGAAGGCAGCGTCGTCGCTGATGTCGACGCGCTCGATCGTGGTCACGCGCCGAGTTTATGGACGAGGGACGGCGCCGGAGCGCGCGGCTCTCAGGGCTGGACCAACGAGCCCGGTGCGAACCAGTCGAACGCCCCGAGCTTGGACGTGCCGGCGACCTTCGATGCCTTGTCACCCACGACCCACTCGATGGGGTACGTCTTGTAAGGGTCTTCGTCGGGGCGTTGGAGGTTCACCTGGTGCTGGAGCCGCGTGGAGGACGACTGCCAGATGACCCGCTTGTTGCGCTGGCTCTTGACCTCGGCCCAGTCGCCGTCGACGTACCGCCACGTGGAGTAGCCGTCGAGGTCGTCGGCGGGCTTCGCCGACTCGTAGATCGTCGCGACCACCGCTCCCCCGACCTTGTCGAGCCGGTCGAGGCAGGACGCGTCGTCGAACAAGGGCTCGAACGTGGTGCACGGCTTGGGGATCCCGTACGTGCGGGCGACCGAGCCGGTTCGTGCGTCGAGCTCGACGATGTCCGCCAGTGGTGCGCCACCCTCGTAGTACGGGCCTTCCTCGGCCATGGAGGCGAGCAGGGTTCGACCATCGGACGCGAGCACGATCTGGTCGACGTGCTTGTTCTCCAACAGCGTCGTGAGCTTGCCGTCCTTGCCCACCCGCGTCACCGAGTCGGCCACCGACTCGACGCCCTTCCACTCCGACTTGGCAATGAACACGGCATCGTCACCGCCGACCGCGTCACCGTAGACGGCGTACTGGCCGACGTCCGGGCCACCGACACCGGACCTGCCCGGCAGTGCCACCTCGCGGATCTTCGCGAAGTCCAGGCCGAACTCGCGCAGCGCATGCTTCTTGCCGTCATCGGTGACGACCAGCAGGGAGTCGCGCCCGAACCCGACCACTCCGCTGTCGGCGTTGTACGCCTTCTGGCCCGAGGTCTCGCGACCCGTCGCAGGGTCGACGAGCACGGGGTAGGAGGGCTTGTCGATGTCGCCACCCACGTAGCGGTCGACCAGGACCGACCCGTTCGGGAGGAGGCCGTGGACGAGTCCCTCGACGTCGCGGGTCTTGGACTTCGACAGGATCCGCGTGGTGCTGGTGGCAGCGTCGGACGGCGGGGAGAAGACGAGCACCGGATCGGACGCACCGGACGGGCCCGGCGGATTCGACGCCTTCGGCTTGTCCGAGTCCCCCGACTGGGTGCAGGCCGCCAGCATGATCGCGATCGACGCGGCGGCGATGAGACGACGAATCATGGCAGATCCTCTCGTCGAAGGAGTTGCCAGATCCTAGCGCTCAACAGGCGGAGATCGGCGGCACTGAGACGTAGCAGACACCCAGGGAACGGGTCTTTGCCTGCTCCCGTCGCGCACGCACGACATCGCCAGTGATCGAGGCCACGTCCTCGATGGTCGCGACGCCGGACTCCAGCGACGCGTTCCGGTCGCTCATCACCGAGATGAGAACCGGTGAGCCGTCGAGGAGCACACGGCCCGAGCTGTTGACGATCCACCCGTCCGGGTCCTCGACCCAGCCGACCTTCGTGCGCACCGTGCTCCCGTCGTCGGCCAGGACCGAGATCCCCCATCGCTGCTCGGGAATGACGTGGGTCATGGCGTCCTGCAGCAGCGCGTAGGTCGGCTCGGCACCGGGGTCCAGGATGCGATCGAGCAGCTTCACGACGTCGTGCGGCGTGGTGGAGGAGTGTCCCCAGTACCCGCGGTCGCCGACGCGGACCCCCGGCGCTCCGTACGCCGACGCCAGGCCGTGCTCGATGCCGGGACGGCCGCCGAGGGCGAAGTACGAGCGCAGGGCCGCGTCGTTGTCGCTGCGGACGAGCATCTGCGTGGCGTCCTGCTGCTGCGTCGTCGTGAGCCGGTGGCCGCTCCTCGCCGCACGCCACGACATCAGCGCGACCATGTGGATCTTGACGAGGCTCGCGGTCTCGAACCGGCCCGACCCGTGGTCGAACGTGTCGCCGGACTGCTCATCCATGACGCTCACCGCGACATGGGCCCGCTCGGAGATCTGCTCGAGCCGCTGGACCGCACGTTCCTGTTCTACGGGCGGCTCGGTCGCGCGCTCGGGCGGCCGACGGACCGGTTCCAGCTCTGCGGCCACCAGCGGGGAAAGGACCGAGGGAGCCGACACCGTGGTGGCGAACAGGACCAGCGCGAGGACCAGCAGGCACGCGAGTCGGCCGAGACGACGTCCGGCCGTCACAGGGAGAGGGTCGCGCGCACGACCCCGGCCAGGTGCTCGGCGACCTCGCTGGCGAGCTCGGCGGTCGGCGCCTCGACCATCACCCGCACCAGCGGCTCGGTGCCCGACTGGCGCAGCAGCACCCGGCCGGTGTCGCCGAGCCTGGCGCTGGCAGCGGCGATCTCGCCCTGCAGCACGGGGTCGGTTCCGGCGCGCGACTTGTCGACGTCGGGGACGTTCAGGAGCACCTGCGGGAGCCGTGTCATGACGGTGGCGAGGTCGGCGATCGGTTGGGCGGTGACGCTCATGCGGGCGGCGAGGTGGATCGCGGTGAGCACGCCGTCGCCGGTGGTGGCGAAGTCGCTCATGATGACGTGCCCGGACTGCTCACCGCCGAGCGTGAACCCGCCAGCGCGCATCGCCTCCAGCACGTACCGGTCGCCCACGGACGTCTGCAGCACGGTGATGCCGGCCTTTTCCATCGCCTGGACGAACCCGAGGTTGCTCATGACCGTGGCGACGACGGTGTCGTCGTGCAGGCGTCCCTCGTCGCGAGCGGCCACCGCGAGGATCGCGAGGATGTGGTCGCCGTCGATGACGTTGCCCTGTGCGTCGACAGCAAGGCAACGATCAGCGTCGCCGTCGAACGCGAAGCCGACATCGGCGCCCCGCTCGACCACGGCCTTCTGGAGGTCGCCGAGATGGGTGGACCCGCAGTTGTCGTTGATGTTGTGGCCGTCGGGCTCGGCGTGGATCGCCAGGACCGACGCGCCGAGCCGCGTGAAGACCTCCGGCCCGACCTCGTAGGCCGCACCGTTCGCGCAGTCGAGGACGACCGTGAGGCCGTCGAGCGCACCGCCGTCGTCGGAGGCGGTCGGCACCGAGTCGACGAGGTGCTTGACGTAGGTGGTGACGCCGGCGCGGCTGTCGCCGATGCGGCCGACCTCGGCACCGGTGGGCCGGTCCCACGGCTCCTCGAGGCGGTTCTCGATGAGGAGCTCGATGTCGTCGTCGAGCTTGTGCCCGCCTCGGGCGAGGAACTTGATGCCGTTGTCGGGCATGGGGTTGTGGCTCGCCGAGATCATCACGCCCATGTCTGCGTCGAGGAAGGCGGTGAGGAAGGCGACTCCGGGCGTCGGCACGACGCCCAGCCGGTGGACGTCGACGCCGGCCGAGGCGAGACCGGCCACGACGGCGGCCTCGAGGAACTCGCCGGACGCTCGTGGGTCACGGGCGACGACGGCCGTGGGTCGTTGGTCGGCAAACGCGCCGGCCTCGCCGAGCACGTGGGCGGCCGCGACCGAGAGGTCGAGGGCGAGCTCGGCCGTCAGGTCGCGGTTGGCGAGACCGCGGACCCCGTCGGTTCCGAAGATGCGGCCCACAGGATCCGCTCGCTGCTCAGCGCTTGCTGTACTGGGGAGCCTTGCGGGCCTTCTTGAGGCCGGCCTTCTTGCGCTCCTTGATGCGCGAGTCGCGCGTGAGCAACCCGGCCTTCTTGAGCACGGGACGGTTGGCTTCCTCGTCGACCATGTTGAGCGCACGGGCCACACCGAGGCGGAGCGCGCCGGCCTGGCCGGTCATGCCGCCACCGGTGACGCGGGCGACGACGTCGAACCGGCCGTCGAGGCCGGTCTCGGCGAACGCCTCCTTGGCGATCTGCTGGTGCAGCTTGTTCGGCAGGTACTCCTCGAGCGGCTTGCCGTTGACCGTCCACTCACCGGAGCCCGGCACGATGCGGACGCGCGCGATGGCCTCCTTGCGGCGACCGGTGGCCGCGGCGGGAGCGATCGTGGCCGGCTTGTCGGGCATGTCGGCCGACGGGCTCGTCTCGGACGTGTAGGCCACGCCTTCGGCGTTGGTCTCGATCGGAGTCTCGGCGTCGGTGCCGGTCTCCGTGTCGTTCGTGGGGGTGTCGGTCGTGTCTGCCACGGTGTTCTCTTCTGTCACTGGGAGACCTGGGTGATCTCGAACGGCTGGGGCTTCTGGGCTGCGTGCGGGTGCTCGGGACCGCGGTAGACCTTCAGCTTCTTGATGAGCTGACGGCCGAGGCGGCTCTTGGGGAGCATGCCCCGCACGGACGTCTCGATGGCCTTGCGGGCGTCCTTCTCGAGGAGGTCGCCGTACGCGATGGACTTGAGCCCGCCCGGGTACCCGCTGTGGCTGTAGGCCAGCTTGTCGGTGCGCTTCTGACCCGACAGCGAGACCTTCTCGGCGTTGACGATGATGACGAAGTCGCCACCGTCGACGTGGGGCGCGTAGGTCGGCTTGTGCTTGCCGCGCAGCAGGGTGGCAGCCTGGACGGCCAGACGGCCGAGAACGACGTCTTCGGCGTCGATGACGTGCCACTGACGGGTGATGTCAGCAGGCTTCGGGCTGTACGTGCGCACGGCGTGACCTTCTCGTGGTGGTCGATGGTGTTCTGACGACTTTCCGGCGCCGACCCGCGAGGGTGAATCCGCTGGGTACGACGACGTACAAGACTAACCGGCCGCTGCCCCCGGGGTCAAAACGGGGCCGCCCGCCGGGACGCCCTCAACAGGCGCCCCGACATCCGCGCTGGCCCCTCTGTGCAGGACGCGAGGAGCCGCACTAGGTTGGAACGGCCCGCGACACCCCCCGTGAGCACCCACGGACCAGCCCGGCACCCGCGGACCGGCACAGGAGACCATCGTGACCGACAACGACACCCTCACCGTGCGCGACAACCGCACCGGCGACGAGTACGAGCTGCCCATCACCGACGGCACCGTCAACGCGGCCGACGTCGGCAAGATCGGCAAGACCGACGACCAGGCGGGCATCGCCGTGTACGACCCCGGCTTCACGAACACCGCGTCGTGCCGCAGCTCCGTCACCTTCATCGACGGCGAGGAGGGCATCCTCGAGTACCGCGGCTACCCGATCGAGCAGCTGGCCGAGTCGTCGACATACCTCGAGGTCGCCTACCTGCTCATCCACGGCGAGCTGCCCACCGAGGACCAGCACGAGAAGTGGGTGCACGAGATCACGTTCCACACGTTCGTGCACGAGAACCTCAAGAGCCTCATGCAGGGCTTCCGGTACGACGCGCACCCCATGGGCATGCTGCTGTCGAGCGTGGCGGCACTGTCGACGTTCTACCCCGAAGCCCGCGCGATCTCCGATCCCGAGGTCCGCCACGACCAGATGGTCCGCATGATCGCCAAGATGCCGACCCTCGGCGCCTGGTCGTTCCGCCACGCGCAGGGCAAGCCGTACGTCTACCCCGACAACGACCTCACCTACACGGAGAACTTCCTCTCGATGCTGTTCAAGATGAGCGAGAAGAAGTACGAGCCCGACCCCCGGTTGGCACAGGCGCTCGAGGTCCTGTTCATCCTGCACGCCGACCACGAGCAGAACTGCTCCACCAGCGCCGTGCGCTCGATCGGCTCCAGCCAGGTCGACCCGTACTCGGCCGTCTCCGGCGGTATTGCCGCGCTCTACGGGCCGCTGCACGGCGGCGCCAACGAGGCCGTGCTCAAGATGCTCAAGCGCATCGGCAGCAAGGACAAGGTCAGCGACTTCATCGACGGCGTCAAGAACGGCGACGAGCGGCTCATGGGCTTCGGCCACCGGGTCTACAAGAACTACGACCCGCGCGCCAAGATCATCAAGAAGGCCTGCGACGACGTCTTCGAGGTCACCGGCGTCAACCCGCTGCTCGAGATCGCCCAGGAGCTGGAGAAGATCGCCCTCGAGGACGAGTACTTCGTCAAGCGCAAGCTCTACCCGAACGTCGACTTCTACTCCGGGCTCATCTACGAGGCGCTGGAGTTCCCGCCCGAGATGTTCACGGTCCTGTTCGCGATCCCCCGCACGTCGGGCTGGCTCGCCCAGTGGCGCGAGCTGGTCGACGACAAGGAGCAGAAGATCGCTCGCCCCAAGCAGATCTACACCGGCGACCGGCAGCTCGAGTTCGTGCCGGCGGCCGAACGCTGGGCCTGACGCCGCCCACATCTGCCACGATGAGGCGTGGCCATCTCACCGGCGCCTGCCCGACCGCTGCCCCTGATTCGCCTCTCCGCCCTCGTCGTCACCGTCCCGATCGTCGCGCTGGCGATCACCTGGACCTACCTGGGCATGCGGGCCGTCATGGACATCGGCGGAGCGTGTGCGTCGGGCGGGCCCTACGTGCCGGTCCAGCCCTGTCCGGCGGGCCCGGACGTCCTGATCTCCGTCGGCATCCCGCTGCTCCTCCTCGCGACCTTCGCGGCATCCGCCGCGGCATGGACGCTCGGCGCCCCGACGCTGATCCTGCCGATGTGGGTCGCCCTGTTCGGCTCGCTGGGCTGGAACTTCCTCACGTACGCCTTCGCGTTCGAGGACGGGATCGTCGTGGGGTGGCTGGTCTGCGGCATCGTGTTCGAGCTGATGGCGCTGCCCGCGCTCGTCCTGATCATCGTGTCCGACGCGGTCCACCTGCCCGGGGCCGTCGCCGGCACGGCGCACGCCCCCCGATGGCGCTGGTGGGTGTTCTACGCCGTGGCCAGTGCGGCCGGGCTCTGGCTCGGCCTGTGGACGTTCCGGGCATGGACCTGACCCTGCGGCCCTGACCGCTAGCGTGACGGCATGCGCCTGCGGCTCGATCTCTCCTACGACGGCGCCCAGTTCCATGGATGGGCGGCGCAGCCGGGCTTGCGCACCGTGCAGGGCGAGATCGAGACAGCCCTCGCGACCGTCCTGAGGCTGGAGTCCCCCGCCGCCCTGACGTGTGCCGGACGCACCGACGCCGGCGTGCACGCCCGCGGACAGGTGGCGCATGTCGACCTCGCTGACGACCAGGTCGACGTCGAGCACCTCCTCAGAAGCCTGCGCAGCCTCCTGCCCGACGACATCGGGCTCCGTGCCCTGGCTGTGGCGCCGGAGGGCTTCGACGCCCGCTTCTCCGCCCTCGAACGGCGCTACGTGTACCGCATCAGCGATCGCGGTCCCGGCGACCCGCTCGCGCGCGGCCAGGTCGTCGACTGGCCCCGCGAGCTCGACGTCGACGCCATGAACGCCGGAGCCGAGCCGCTGCTCGGCGAGCACGAGTTCGCGGCGTTCTGCAAGAAGCGTGAGGGTGCCACCACCATCCGCACCCTGCTCGTGCTGCGCACCGATCGTCGCGACGACGACGTGCTGGAGACGACGGTCCGCGCCGATGCGTTCTGCCACTCGATGGTCCGCTCGCTCATGGGCGCGCTCGTCGCGGTCGGCGAGCACCGCTTCGATCCCTCATGGACCTCGGACGTGCTCGCCGTGGGCGAACGCGACGCACGGGTGCGGGTCATGCCCGCACGTGGCCTGGTGCTCGAGGAGGTCGTCTATCCACCGGACGACGCCTTGGCCGACCGGGCGTCCGAGGCCAGGCAGCGCCGAGGGAATTAACCATGTGAGTGTCGGCAATGAGACACTGGACCAATGCCGGCGACCTTGGACGAGTTCCTCGCGTTCGGCCTCTCCTATCCCCGTATCGAGGCGAACGCTCAGTGACCGAGCACTACTTCAGCAACAAGCCCACCGCGGAAGAACGTCGACGCCGCGTCCGGTTCTCGGCCTGGGGCAACGACCTCGAGCTCGCCACGTCCAGCGGAGTGTTCGCAGGTGAGGGCCTCGACAAGGCGACAGCCATCCTGCTGCGCCAGACCTCCCCGCCGAAGCCGGACACCACGGTGCTCGACCTCGGCTGTGGGTGGGGTCCGATCGCCTGCGCGATGGCCGTCGCCTCGCCCGAAGCCACGGTGTGGGCCACCGACGTCAACGAGCGAGCCCTCGAGATGACCCGGCTCAACGCGGAGTCGATGGGTGTCGACATGCGCGTCGAGAAGCCCGAAGACTTTCCCGTCCGGCTGAAGTTCGACGAGATCTGGTCGAACCCGCCGATCCGCATCGGCAAGGCTGCCCTCCACAAGCTCCTGCTGGAGTGGCTCCCCCGCCTCAAGCCCGACGGACGCGCCCACCTGGTCGTCGGCAAGAACCTCGGCGCCGACTCCTTGCAGCGCTGGCTCGACGAGCAAGGCTGGCCCACCGATCGCATGGCTGCCGAGCAGAGCTTCCGCGTGCTGGCCGTCCACCGCCCCTGACATGCGCTGGGGGGTGTCCAAGAACCGGGCTGAGGCTGCGCCGGGCGACGTGCCCGTCGAGGGATGGACGCCGGGCTTCGCTCCTGTCGAACGGTTCATCCGCGAGGTGATCCCCACCATCCCCGGCGGTCGCCAGCTGAGCACGGACTCCCGAGGACACGTCGAGCTGATTCGGGAAGCCGCGGCGGCCCGGGGCCTCACGGTCACGATGATCGGCAAGAAGACCTGCTTCTACGACGGCAAGCTGGCCGTCGGCGGGATGTCCGGGTGGGTGCCGAGCCTGGTCGGACAACACGCATGGAGCATCTGCCGGTACAAGGACCTGAGCAAGCAGATGTTCGAGGCCGCCGGCGTGCCGACCCCGGCCGGCATCACGGTGAATCCTGACCAGTTCGACGCGGCCCTCGCCCATGTGCGAGCCGCCGGTCGACCGATGGTGCTCAAGCCCGTCGACGGCGGGTCGGGCGACGGCATCACCTGCGGGATCACCGGTGAGGAGCAGCTCCGGGCGGCGTGGGAGAAGATCAAGCGCGAGGCGAAGGAGAATCCGCGGTACGTGCTGGAGGAGCAGGCGGAGGGGGTCGACATCCGGGCGTACGTGGTCGGCCGTCGCGTCGTTGCCGCGGCCACCCGCGTGCACGCCCACGTCGTCGGCGACGGCCGCCAGAGCATCGCCGAGCTGGTCGAGGAGAAGCAGGAGTGGCGCCGCGATCACACGATCCTCGACAATCGATCGTTCATCGTGGAGACGGCGCTCTTGCAACGACACGGCCGCACGATGCAGGACGTGCCTGCCGCGGACGAGATCGTCGTGCTCAACAGCGTGGCCAACCTGCACGTCGGCGGTGAGAACGTGAACATCACCGACCTCGCCCACCCTGACCTGTTGAACCTGGCGGTCGAGGCCACCCGGTCGATCCCCGGTCTGGGTGTCGCCGGCATCGACTTGCTGGCGCCCGACATCGGCACCGCGGAAGGTGCCGTGGTCCTGGAGGCCAACGTCGGAGCCAACAGCAGGGTGCACAACTGCCCGACCTACGGACAGCCGCGCAACGTGGCGCCGGCCATCATCGACGAGATGATCGCCACCGCGACCCGCACCTGACACCAGGCGCGGCACGGGGTGCGACACTTCCTGACATGCCCTGGAGGAAGAAGGCGGACGCCGGTCCGATGGTGATCGACGATCCGCAGCTTCTCGACTCCGCCCCGAGCCTCGCCGCTGTCGAGCGATTCGTCCGCGAGGTCATGCCCACGGTGCCCGGGGGTCGGCACCTGAGTACTGATCACCGCGGGCATCGAGCCCTGATCCGGGACGCAGCGCATGACCGCGGCCTCATCAGCAAGGTCCACGGTCGGACGGTCGACTTCTACGACGGCGCGCTCAAGGTCGGTGGCATGAAGGGGTGGGTGCCCTCGCTGGTCACGCGCGAGGCATGGGTCGTCTGCAAGTTCAAGGACATGACCAAGCAGGTGCTCGAAGCCGCCGGCCTGCCCACGCCCGCCGGCGTCAGCCTGGATGCCGACCAGATCGACGAAGCGCTGGCCTACCTGGGAGCCTCACGCGGACCGCTGGTGCTCAAGCCGACCGTCGGAAGCGGCGGTGACGGCATCACCTGCGGGATCACCACCGAACATGAGCTGCGAGCGGCCTGGGACGCCGCGGCGATCTCGATGAGCGCAGAGCCCAAGACCACGGTCCCGCGACTCGTTCTGGAGGACTTCATCGACGGTGTGGACATCCGCGTCTTCGTCGTCGGCGACCACGTCGCCGCCGCGGCCACCCGGATCAACTGCCACGTCGTCGGCGACGGGCGCCAGAGCATCGCCGAGCTCGTCGACGAGAAGATGGAGTGGCGGCAGCGGCACGGCACCCTGCTCAACCACGACATGGAAGTCGACCACGGGCTCCTGGCCCGCAGCGGACTCACCACCCAGGACGTCCCGGCCGACGACGAGGTCGTGGTCCTCAACGGCAGGGCCAACGTGCATCTCGGTGGGGAGAAGGTCGACGTCACCGACCTCATGCACCCGGAGCTTCGGCAGCTGGCGATCGACGCCGTCCGGGCGGTCCCCGGCCTCGGCGTCGCCGGTGTGGACCTGTTCGCCCCCGACGTCCGCTCCCCCGACGACGTCGTGGTGCTGGAGCTGAACGTCGGCGCCAACCTCAGGATCCACAACGCCCCGACGTACGGGTATCCCCGGAACCCGGCCGTGGACATGGTCGACGAGATGATCGCGACCGCCAAGCGCGCCTGACATGACGACGGCCCGGCATCCTCGAGGGGTGCCGGGCCGTGGTCGTGGACGCTACTTCTCGTCGTCGGCGTCTGACTCTGCCTCGACCGACTCGGCGACGTCGTCGGCGGCCGCCTCGACGTCAGGCTCGGTGACCGACTCGTCGTCAGCAGCGGCATCGTCGTCGGCCACAGCGTCGTCGGCCTCGGGAGCCGGCTCAGCGGCCTCCTCGACCTCGGCGGACGCCTCGGCGACGTCCGGCTCGGTGACGACCTCGTCAGCGACGACCTCGTCGTCGGCCGGCGCCTCCTCGGGCTCGACAGCAGCCGCCTTCGGAGCAGCCTTCTTGGCCGGCTTCTTGGGCGTCTGGTTCTGCGCACCGAACTCCTTGGCCTCGACGATCTCGATGACGGCCATCGGGGCGTTGTCGCCCTTGCGCGGACCGATCTTCGTGATGCGCGTGTAGCCACCGGGCCGGGTCGACATGGCCGGCCCGATCTCCGTGAACAGCGTGTGCAGGATCTCCTGGTCGCGAATGACCTTGACGACCTGGCGGCGGTTGGCCACCGTGTCGATCTTGGCCTTCGTGATGAGCTGCTCCGCGTACGGACGCAGGCGTCGAGCCTTGGCCTCCGTGGTGGTGATGCGGCGATTCTCGAACAGGGCCTGGGCCAGGTTCGACAGGATCAGGCGCTGGTGAGCGGGGCTGCCGCCGAAGCGTGCTCCCTTGGTGGGCGTTGGCATGATCTACATCTCCAGATTCGTCGGTGCCGGGTCGAGCGGCAGGTCAGTACTGCTCGTCCTCGGCGAAGCTGGCGTCGTCGTCGTAGGCCTCGATGACGGCCGTCGGGTCGAACCCGGCCGGGCTGTCCTTGAGTGCCAGGCCCATCTCCGCGAGCTTGGCCTTCACCTCGTCGATCGACTTGGAGCCGAAGTTGCGGATGTCGAGCAGGTCCTGCTCCGAGCGGGTGATGAGCTCACCCACGGAGTGGATGCCCTCACGCTTGAGGCAGTTGTACGAGCGGACCGTGAAGTTGAGGTCCTCGATCGGGAGCGCGAGGTCGGCGGCGAGCTGCTCGTCGACGGGCGACGGGCCGATGTCGATGCCCTCGGCCTCGATGTTGAGCTCACGAGCCAGGCCGAACAGCTCCACCAGGGTGGAACCGGCCGACGCGATCGCGTCGCGCGGCAGCAGGGACTTCTTGGTCTCGACGTCGATGACGAGCTTGTCGAAGTCGGTGCGCTGCTCGACACGGGTGGCCTCGACCTTGTAGGTCACCTTGAGCACCGGTGAGTAGATGGAGTCGACGGGCATGCGGCCGATCTCCTCCTCGCCGGTCTTGTTCTGCGTGGCGGAGACGTAGCCGCGGCCGCGCTCGACGACGAGCTCGATCTCGAGCCCGCCCTTCTCGTTGAGGGTCGCGACGTGCAGGTCGGGGTTGTGCACCTCGACGCCCGCCGGCGGCTCGATGTCGGCCGCGGTGGCCACGCCCTTGCCGTTCTTGCGCAGGTACATGACGACCGGCTCGTCGTTCTCGGAGGAGACGACGAGGTCCTTGAGGTTCAGGATGATCTCGGTGACGTCCTCGGTGACTCCGGGGACGGTCGAGAACTCGTGCAGGACGCCATCGATCTTGATGGACGTGACGGCGGCACCCGGGATCGACGACAGCAGCGTGCGACGCAGCGAGTTGCCGAGGGTGTAGCCGAATCCCGGCTCGAGAGGCTCGATGACGAACCGCGAACGGAACTCGTCGACGACCTCTTCGGACAGGACGGGGCGCTGGGCGATCAGCATGTTTTCTTCCTTTCCGGACCGACCACTATTTGAGGGCCCGGGTTGATGTACTGCTTGGTCAGATCTTGGAGTAGAACTCCACGATCAGCTGTTCCTGGATCGGAACCGTGATCTGCTCACGGACGGGGTTCTGGTGCACGAGGATGCGTCCGCGATCGGGTGAGACGTCGAGCCAGCCGGGAACGGTGTCCTGGTCGTGCGTCTCGCGCGCGACGATGAACGGCGTCGACTCCAGCGACTTCTGCTTGACGTCGATGATGTCGTGCTTGCTCACCTGGAACGACGGGATGTTGGTCTTGACGCCGTTGACCACGAAGTGACCGTGGGTGACCAGCTGGCGTGCGTGCCGACGCGTGCGGGCGAGGCCGGCACGGTAGACGACGTTGTCGAGACGGCTCTCCAGCAGGGCGAGCAGGTTGTCGCCGGTCTTGCCGGGCTTGCGGTGCGCGGCCTCGTAGTACTTGCGGAACTGCTTCTCGAGCACGCCGTACGTGTAGCGGGCCTTCTGCTTCTCCTGCAGCTGCGTGCGGTACTCGGACTCCTTGACGCGCGCGCGTCCGTGCATGCCGGGCGGGTAGGGACGACGCTCGAAGGCGGCGTCGCCACCCACGAGGTCGACGCCGAGGCGGCGCGACTTCTTGGTGAGGGGGCCGGTGTAACGAGCCATGGTTCAGAGCCTCCGGTGCTTGGGTGGGCGGCAGCCGTTGTGCGGCGTGGGGGTCACGTCGGAGATGGTGCCGACCTCGAGGCCGACTCCGCTCAGCGACCGGATCGCGGTCTCGCGTCCTGAGCCGGGGCCCTTGACGAAGACGTCGACCTTCTTCATGCCATGCTCCATCGCCTGACGGCCGGCCGACTCGGCGGCCATGCCTGCGGCGAAGGGCGTGGACTTGCGCGAGCCCTTGAAACCGACGGTTCCGCCGGAGGCCCAGGCGATGACGGCGCCCGCGGGATCGGTGATCGTGACGTGGGTGTTGTTGAACGTGCTCTTGATGTGGGCTTCGCCCTGAGCGACGTTCTTCTTCACCTTGCGGCGTGTCTTCTTGGCGCCAGTGGTGGTCTTGGGAGGCATATCAGGCCTTCTTCTTTCCGGAGACGGTGCGCTTGGGACCCTTGCGCGTGCGTGCATTGGTCTTGGTGCGCTGGCCACGAACGGGCAGGTGCGCGCGGTGGCGCCGGCCCTGGTAGCTGCCGATCTCCATCTTGCGGCGGATGTCAGCCGTGACCTCGCGGCGCAGATCGCCCTCGGTCTGGTAGTTGGCCTCGATGTGGTCGCGGAGGGCCACCAGCTGGTCGTCGTTCAGCTCGTGGACCCGGAGGTCGGGGCTGACGTCCGTGGCGGCGAGGGTCTGCTGGGCGCGGGTGCGACCGATCCCGAAGATGTACGTGAGAGCGACCTCGATGCGCTTGTCGCGCGGGAGGTCGACTCCGATGAGGCGTGCCATGTAGGCAGTTCCTTCCGGTTCAGCAGAGGTGTCGGCATCTGGGGCGTCCCGGCTGCCTCCAGCCGGGCCCCGGCCTCTGCGCCGGGGGTGGCACCTGGTGATGCAGGTCCAGGTGAGCCATCAGATGTTGTTGTTGCGTATTGAAGAGGTCTAGCCCTGCCGTTGCTTGTGTCGTGGGTTCTCGCAGATCACCCTGACCGTGCCGTGGCGACGAATCACCTTGCACTTCTCGCAGATCCTCTTCACGCTCGGATTGACCTTCATGAAGCTCTACTTCCAGTCTCTGAACGCGTGGTTGCTATTCACTTGTATCGGTAGACGATGCGACCGCGGCTGAGGTCGTACGGCGACAGCTCCACCACGACCCGATCCTCGGGGAGGATGCGGATGTAGTGCTGGCGCATCTTGCCGCTGATGTGCGCGAGGACCTTGTGCCCGTTGGCCAGCTCCACCCGGAACATCGCGTTGGGCAGCGCCTCGACAACGGCGCCCTCCATCTCGATGACGCCTTCCTTCTTCGCCATGACCTCTTCTTCGCTCGTTTCGTCTGGTGCGGCAGCACGGCGCGCGCGGATCCCGCCCGCTGGGTGCGGGCCCCATCAGTACGGGACAGGGAAAAGCGCGGCAGAACAGCCGACAGGCAAGTCTACGCCGGTCGGCTCGCCGGATTCAAATCGCCGAGTCAGTCGTCGTTGTCGAGCTGGCTGTTCATCCAGCTGTTGCGCGACTCCAGCCAGCTGCGCACGTACTCGACATCGGCTCCCCAGGAGCTCTTGATGACCTGGTACTTACTGATGTGCGACCCGTGGCTCCACTTCTTGTAGTTCTCATCCGCCGATTTGGCGATCTGGTTGCGGTAGAGCGCGATGAAGGTGGAGGGATGGAGGTCCTGGTCGACCTCGTTCCAGCGCTTGATCACCGCGGCCCTGAAGTCGGGGTCCTCGTTGAGCCGGTTGAACCAGGTCTTGGAGGACTGCATCGCCGAGACCCCCAGGGAGTTGCGCAGGTACCAGCTCTGCGGGCTGACGACGTTGCCGGCCCGGTTGGCCGAGCCTTCGGCAAGATCGAAGTCCCACAGCGGGCCCAGGTGGATCTTGTCGCCACGCGGCTTGTACATGTAGACGCTGGCCCACATGTTGCCGTCGACCGGCTTGAGGAACTCCATCGCGAGGTAGTAGTCGACGGCGGAGTCGATGTCGATGTACTTCTTCCAGCCGTTGGCGTCGTCCTTGAAATTGCTGCCGAACAGGGCCTTGTCGGCAGCGTCCACGTAGCCGTTGATGTACGTGCCCATCGCCGAGCAGTAGTCCTCGTCCTCTGGCTCCTTCAGACCGACGTACCCTCGCGAGCCCGCGGTGAAGTTGTAGTTCGCTCCCTTGCGGAAGTCCCACTCCATCAGGTAGCTCCCGGTGCGCTTGACCGGGTCGGAGCAGTCGGTCGGGTCGTCCTCGGCCTTCAGCTCGTCGTAGTCGAGCCGACCACCTTCGAAGTTGATCCGCTCAACCAGCGTGTACGAGCCGCGATAGGACCCATTGACGTAGAGGTCGACCGGCCTTTGCTGGGGAGTCCATCCCAGGTTGTCGAACTGCGTTCCGACCCAGGACGCCACGGGGTTGCGGATGAGGGAGCGGTCGTAGTCGTTGGCCACCAGCGCCCATTTCGAGCTCGAGCCGAGGCCGCAGAGGTTGTTCTTGTCATCGAGCTTGAGACTGAAGCTCTTCTTCGGAAACGACCACGAGTAGTTGCCCCGGCCCTTCATCTCGGCCTTCTCGGCCTTGGTCGGACCCTTGAACACGCCCTCGTCGCCGCAGTCGGGGAAGTTGGCGCCGGCCTTCATCGCGAACTCGCCCTCGAAGTACTTCGTGCGAGTGTTGACCGATTCGCCGTCGTTGGAGTTGAAGTAGACCGTCGCGAGCCCGGTGTTCTTGTCGAGGAAGGGTCCGGCGTACTTCACGACGTTGGTCTGGAGACCGTTGCTCAGGGCCCGGTACTCGTGCTCGACCTCGAGCGGGTCGGAGATCGAGAAGAACGTGCGGCCGTCGGAGCGCTGCGTGTCGGTGTCGATGGTCTTCCAGGCACCGCCGTCGATCTCCTTGACCTGCAGCTCGGTCTTCGCCCCATTGCTGATGGGAACGAAGGACGCCTCGGCCTTGGCCTTGGCGCCGTCGTCGGCCAGCGGCTCCAGCACGGCGCTGCTGGGCACCGGCACGACGTTCTGGGTCTCGGTGCAGTTGCCGGTCTCCGAGGCGGCGTACAGAGTCGCGGAGGAGCTGAGCGTGTGGTCCAGGTAGGCGTTGCCGTACTTGTTCGCCTCGTCGACGCCGATGGGCTCGTAGTTGAGTCCGACCTTAGTGAAGAACGTGACGTTCTTGAACGCCTCGGCGTTCGGGAAGTTGGCGGTGATCTGGAACGGCTGGTCCTCGGGCACCGGGTCCGGGCTGACGTACAGGTTGCCGGTCTCGGTGCACGAGACGGGAGAGACCGTCTCCGGGCTCAGCGTGCGGACCTCGGTGACCTGGCCGCTCGACCCCACCTTGGCGAAGACCTTCTCAGTTCCGTGGGTCGTATACGTGAGATAGGCGTTGCCGTACTTGTTCGACTCGTCGGTGCCGATCGAGCCGTAGTTGCCGGGCGTCGTCTCGTGGTAGAAGGTCACGGTCGTGAAGCTCTGGTCGCTCGGGAAGTTGCCGGTGAGCTTGACGTCCTGCCCGTCGAAGAACGTGTCGGGTGCGACATAGAAGTTTCCGGTCTCGGTGCCGCCGTACGAGATGGCATACACGGCGGACGACGAGGCGACTGACGCGATCATCGCGCAGGCGATGGCGACGACGACGAGCAAGCTCTTGAACGGCTTCATGCAACTTCTCCCCGGGGGGTCAGGAGGTGGGTTGCGGGGTCGACAAGATCACCGACGAATCGGTTCGTCGAACACATACATCCCCGCAGACAAGGTCGAGTCCATTGTCATGCAGCATCTTGGCGCTGCCGGCCACCATCTCGGCGAGGTCTGATCCCCCCGGATGACCCCGCCCATGTAACCCTATTTTGGGCTGCCTTGTCACGTCTGGGTGCGATTCGGGTGTCCCAGGCGATGCTGTCGGTCAGCCCAGCTGGCCGTTCATCCAGCTGCGTCGGCTGCTCATCCAGCTCTTGAGGTAGGAGACATCGGCGGACCACGAGCTCTTCACGACCTGGTACTTGCTCAGGTGCTCCGAGTGGCTCCACTTCTTCCAGTTCTCGTCTGCCGACTTCTGGATGAGCGACTTCTGGCCGTCGATGAAGCTCGACTGGCTCAGGTTCGGGTACACCTGGTTCCAGCGCGCCTTGACGGCGTCGCGGAACTCAGGATCCTCGTTGAGCCGGTTGAACCACGTCTTGGACGACTGCATGGCCGACACACCCAGTGAGTTCCTCAGGTACCAGCTCGACGGGCTGACCACGTTGCCGGCACGGTTGGCCGAGCCCGCAGCGAGGTCGAAGTCCCACAACGGGCCGAAGAACAGCTTGCCGTTGCGCTGCTTGTACATGTAGACGCTCGCCCACATGTTGCCGTCGACGGGCTTCATCAGCTCCATGCCGATGTAGTAGTCGACCGCGGAGGCGGTGTCGATGTACTTCTTCCAGCCGTTGGTGTTGTCCTTGAAGCCGCTGCCGAACAGCGCAGAGTCGGTCTTGTCGAGGTAGCCGTTGATGTAGCTGATCTGCTGGCTGCTGATGCCGTCGGAGCCGCCGTCGTCCTCCGGCTCCTTGATGCCGACCCAGCCACGCGACCCGGCCGTGACGTTGTGGTCCGCTCCCTTGCGGAAGTCCCACTCGAGGAGGTACCCGCCGGTGACGCCCGGGGACACGTTGTTCGGGTGGTTCGGGTTGGTCTCCTGGCCGTCGGACTTGAGCTCGGGGATGTTGACCCGGTTCGAGGCGACCGTGACGCGTTCGATGAGGATGTACGACCCGCGGTAGGAACCGTTGACGTAGAAGTCGACGGGTCGCGAGTCAGGCGTCCACGCGAGGTGGGTCAGGGCGCGGCCGACGTTGTCGGCGACGGTGTTGCGCAGCAAGGACTTGTCGTAGTGGTTGGCCACCAGGGCCCACTTCTTGCTCGCACCGAGCCCGCAGAGGTTCAGGCTGTCCTTGAGCTTGAGCGAGAACGACTTCTTGGCGAAGCCCCATGAGTAGTTGCCGCGGCCCTTCATCTGGGCCTTGTCGGTCGGGTTCACGGTGTTGCAGGCTGCCCGGGCCGTTCGTCATCGAGAACTCGCCCTCGAAGTCGCGCGTTCGGGTGTTCACGGAGTCGCCCTCGTACGAGTTGAAGTACACCTGCGAGAGGCCCGTGGCCTTGGACGGCAGCGGTGCCGCGAACGTCCTGATGTTCGACGTCGCGCTGCCGCTGATCGCGCGGTACTGGTGCGAGACCTCGCGCGGGTCGGAGACGCTGAACGTCGTCTTGCCGCTGGAGCTCTGCTTGCTGGTGGCGATCGTCTCCCACTTCGGGGACGGCGTCTCGTCCGTCTCGGTGGTCTCGATCGTCAGCAGCTGGAGCTCGGTCTTCTGCCCATTCGTGGCGGGCGAGAACGTCGCGGTGACGGTCTTGCCGCTGCCGGTGATGGGGTCGAGCGTCGCGCCGATGGCCGCCGCAGGGCCGACCGCGGCCAGCAGCGAGAGCACCATCACGGACAGCGCGAGCGTGGTCTTGAGTGCCTTCATGGGTGTCCCCCGAGGAGTCAGAGTGGGGCCGCCCCAGCCGCTTCCGCGCAGGCCGGGCAGCAGGTCACCCGCCCCACTATGCCCTGCGAGGCCGGGCGTTGTCGCCTAGGGGTCCATTCGGTGGGACAGAGAAGACGCGACAAGGCCCCGGAACCGTGGTCCCGAGGCCTTGCCAAACCGATCAGTCGAGTCGGTCAGAAGTTGCTGCTCAACCAGCTCTTCCTACCGCTGGCCCAGCTTCGCAGGTACGAGACGTCGGAGCTCCAGTTGCTCTTGATCGTCTGGTACTGGCTGATGCGGTAGCTGTGGCTGGCACCACTCGGAGCAACGGAGTACGACGTGTTCGCCGACGACCGCGATGATGGCCGACTGGGTGTCGATGAACGAGTTCGTGTCGATGTAGTTCTTGACGACGTTCCAGCGCGCCTTGACGGCCGCGCGGAAGCTCGACCGCTTGTTGAGGCAGTTGAACCACGTGTTGGACGACTGCTGCGCCGAGACTCCCAGGTTGTTCCGCAGGTAGAAGCCCGACGAGCTGACCACGTTGCCGGCGCGGTTGGCCGAACCCGCAGCGAGGTCGAAGTCCCACATCGGTCCGAAGTGGATCTTCTCGCCCCGCGGCTTGTACATGTAGACGCTGGCCCACATGTTGCCGTCGACCGGCTTCATGAACTCCATCGCGATGTAGTAGTCGACGGCCGAGGCCTGCGTCGATGTAGTTCGTCCAGCTGGTGCTCTGGCAGCTGCTGCCGCGCAGCGCACTGTCGGCGTCGATTGAGGTAGCTTCTTGATGTAGTCCTTCTCTGCCTGGTTGATGCCCTCGCCGGTGTTCTCGCCGTTGCCGGTGCTCGAGCCGGTGCGGCCGTAGTCGTTCTCCGGCTCCTTGACGCCGACGTACCCGCTGTCGGACCCCAGGTAGGCGTTGTAGTCGGCGCCCTTGCGGAAGTCCCACTCCAGGATGTAGCCACCGGTCACGTCCGTGGACGTGGAGTTGAGCTCATCGAGGTCGAGGCGCGGTGACAGCTGCTTCTCCGGTGGGTCGGCAGGCTCGTTGGTCTTCGGTCCCTGGATGGCGATGCGCTCGATCAGCAGGTAGTTGCCGCGGTAGGAGCCGTTCACGTAGAGGTCGACCGGCCGTGACTGCGGCGTCCATCCCATGTTGTGCGAACTTCGAGCCGATGTAGCCGGCCAGCGCGTTGCGGAGGAACGACTTGTCGTAGTCCTGCGACACCAGCGCGTACTTCTTGCTGGTGCCCATGCCGCAGAGATCGGTCGCCTTGCCGAGCTTCAGCGTGAACGACTTGCGCTTGAACGACCACGAGTAGTTGCCGCGGCCCTTCATGACCGATTCCTTCAGCGGCTTGTTGTCCGCGGACGACCGACGTCGTGCAGCAGCCCTGGGGAGCCCGCAGTCATGGCGAACTCGCCCTCGAAGTAGTGCGTGCGGGTGTCGACCGAGTGTCCCTCATTGGTGTTGAAGTACACCGCGGACAGGCCGGTGCTCTGCGGCGTCACTTGGCCGAGGCCGAAGTCGACCGAGGGCGCTGGTGGTTCGTCCCGCTCACCGCGCGGTACTTGTGGCTGACCCGGTACGGGTACGGGCTGGACAGACGGGAACGACGTGTCGCCGGTCGCGTCCTGCGTGCTCCGTGGCGATCGTGACCCACGGGCCCCTTCTCCGGGGTACCCGGCGCCTCGTTGACCTCGTCGGTCTCCTTGGTCCAGATCCGCTGGATCTGGAGCTTCGGTCGCCTGTGCCCGGGGTGCGCGCCGGTGAAGTGCGCAGTCCACGGTCTTGCCGTACCGGTGGTGGGCGCGATCGAGCATGGCGTCCGGCGGCGGCGGGACCTCACCGGTGATGGTGTCGACTTCCGTCTCCACGTCGCCGCTGGTCTCCGCGAAGAGCTGCTGCTCGCCGGCGAGCACGGTGTAGGAGAAGTACGCGTTGCCGCTCGAGTTGGAGGTCTTGCTGTCGATGGACGTCCATGCGCCTGCCGCCGATCTTGCGGTACAAGGTCACCGACGTGGCGCCACCGTCGAAGTTCGCCTGGATGCCGATCTGCTGGTCCTTGGTGAAGGGTGGGTTGAGGTGCGTGTGATCGGACGTGGACACGTCCTGATACAAGTTGGCGGCATCACCGGTGTCCGGGTCTCCAAGGGCAGCCGACGAGGGGCTGGCGAAGAGGCCGAGCGGCAGCAGGAGCGCAGCGATCAGGGCAAGGAAAGTCTTGATGGTCTTCATACGTCAAATTCCCCAGGAGGTAGGAGTCTGTTCTCGGCGCCCGTTGGATTTACGGCGCCACGCGACCCACCCATGATGCCTCATCCCAGTCACATACGCCCAATGATCGTCTCAAATCTCAGGTGAACAGGTGGTGACCGGTCACGGTCCGTATCGGTCGATGAGCCTCGACAGCACGATCGACGTGTTCGTGTGGGCGATGTTCGCGGTCTCGTCGCGCACCCGTTCGAGCGCACGCTCGAGGTCGCGCACGTCCCGCGCGACGATGTGCAGCATCGCGTCGGCCGGCCCCGACACGGTCGCCGCCACGTGCACCTCGGGCACCTTGGCGAAAGAGGCGCGCAGGTCCTCCGGCGAGACAGCTCCCTGCATGTGCACCTCGACGTAGGCCTCGGTGGTCCAGCCCATGTGATCGGGGTCGATCACCACGGTGAATCCGCGGATCACCCCGTCGCCCACCAGCCGGTCGACGCGACGCTTCACGGCCGGCGCGGAGAGACCGACCTTGTCGCCGATGGCCGCGTAGCCGGCGCGGCCGTCACCGAGCAGGTGGTCGAGGATCTTGCGGTCGATGGCGTCCATGAGCCCATCGTCGCAAGAAATCACCACGAATGGGCGAACGACGCAACGAATCGCTCGGGTCATGCATGATTTCGGGTTCGTGATGCAGCAATCCGCCGAACTACCATTGATTTGTTGCACACATCGCGAAGGAGGCCCCGTTGACGATCATCGACGCCCGCACACCCGCGGACCGCACCTCGAAGCACCTCTCGGTCACACAGCACCCGACGCGCACCGCGCGCACCCGCCACTACGTGATGTGCACCCCTAGCCATTTCGCCGTCGAGTACGCGATCAACCCGTGGATGGACCCGACGATTCCCGTCGACTCCGTGCGCGCCACGCAGCAGTGGGACGTCCTGCGCCGCGCCTACCTGTCGCTCGGGCACCGCGTCGATGTCATCGCGCCCGTTCCCGGCCAGCCCGACATGGTGTTCGCGGCCAACGGGGGCATCACGGTCGGCGGCCGAAGCTACGGGGCCAAGTTCCGTCACCCGCAGCGCGAAGCAGAAGCCCAGGCGTTCACCGACTTCCTGCGCGCCGAGGGCCACGACGTCGTCGAGCCGGTCCACGTCAACGAGGGTGAGGGTGATTTCCTGGCCCTGAGCACGATGATCCTGGCCGGCACCGGCTTCCGCACCTCGATCGAGGCCCACGTCGAGGCGGCCGAGGCACTCGACCGTCCGGTGGTCTCGCTCCGGCTCGTCGACCCGCGCTTCTACCACCTCGACACCGCGCTCGCCGTGCTCGACGACGGTGGCGGCGACGCACCGGCCGACATCGCCTACTACCCCGGCGCGTTCAGCCCGCACAGTCGGCGCACGCTCCGCGACCTGTTCCCCGATGCCGTGCAGGTGTCCGAGATGGACGCCCTCGTGCTGGGACTCAACGCGGTGAGCGACGGCCTCAACATCGTGCTGCCCGCGGCGGCCATCGAGCTCGCCGAGACCCTGAAGGCTCGCGGCTACGTGCCGGTGCCGGTCGAGCTCGGCGAGCTGCTGAAGTCCGGCGGCAGCGTCAAGTGCTGCACGATGGAGCTCCACGCCTGAGGCTTCAGGCCATCCACTCGATCATCCGGCGGGCAAGCTCGGGGCCGCTGTCCTCCTGGATGAAGTGACCGCCGCGGATCCGGTCGTGCGGCTGACCCTTCGCGCCCGGGACGTGGGCGATGAGCGGACGGTCGCCCTTGCCGAGAAGCGGGTCGTCCTTGCCGAAGATCGCCAGGAACGGGCGGTCGAACTCGCCGAGAGCGTCCCACGCCGCTCGGTTGGCCGGGACGGCGGCGTCGCCGGGATCGGTCGGCACCAGTCGCGGGAACGCGCGGGCGCCGGCCTGGTACTTCGATGACGGGAAGGGTGCGTCGTATGCGGCCCGCACCTGCGCGTCGACGAGTTCGACCGTGCCGGCCCGCACGATGCGGCCTGCGGGAAACACGGGAGTCCACCGCGCGAAGGCGCGCCAGGCCCGGAACGCGAGCGGCGTGCCGTGCTGGGCGGTGGGCAGGAAGCCGTTGCTGATGACGATGCGGGCGAACCGCGCAGGCTGCTCCCCCGCGATCCGCAGCCCGATGAGCGAGCCCCAGTCCTGCCCGAACAGCGTGATGTCCTGCAGGCCGAGCAGGTCCATCCAGCCGGAGACCCATTCGACGTGACGCAGGTAGGTGTAGTCGGCGCTCGACGTGGGCTTGTCGGACTTGCCGAACCCGATCAGGTCGGGCGCGAGCACGCGGTACCCGGCGTCGACGAGCGGCGGGATCATCGTGCGGTACAGGTAGCTCCAGGTCGGTTCGCCGTGCAGCAGCACGACCACGGCGCCGTCGCGTGGACCCTCGTCGACGTAGTGCATCCGCACCGTGGCGCCATCCCCAGCGTCGGGCGTTGCGTCGAGCGTCGCCCAGTGCGGCTCGAACGGGTAGTCGGGCAGATCGGCGAATCGCTCGTCGGGAGTGCGGAGGATGTCCATGCCGGACAGTGTGTGGCACGGCGGGTCAGAATGCCGGCAATGCCCTGAATCCACAGGGTTTTCCACTAGTTATCGAAAGCCTGTTCGGCTAGGCTGGGACCATGGATCCGGGGGGCACGCTCGAGCGCTTGCGTGATGCTGCCCGGGCGCTGGAGGCATTCGATGATCGAGCGGCACTGAAGGCCATCCGTGCTGCGCAAGACGCACTGGACGCCGTCATGGCAGACCGGCTGGCCTCACTGGAGAGATCCAAGGACTTCGAACTCGACGGCGCCTCCTCGCTGTCCATGTGGGCGCGCAACGAGCTGAGGTTGGACGCCCGGGATGCGAAGAAGCTCATCCGCGCTGCCACCACCGTGCGAGATTTGCCGGCTGTGGCCGAAGCCGCAGCCGCTGGTCGGATCCGGCTGGACCACGTTGATGCGTTCAGCTACGGGCTCAAGCACATCGGTCACCAGGTGGTGGCGGAGTCCGAGAGCTGGTTGCTCGACGTCGCCGTGACCCATGAGCCGGGTGAGCTGCGGCGGGTCATGCGGTCCCTGCGCGAAGCCGTCTACCCCGAGGAGCTCGACCAAGCCTGGGCCGAAGGAATGGACCGCGAGGACTTCCAGGTCAACCCCGTCCCGGACGGCTGGCACGTCAACGGGTTCCTCAACACCGTCACCGGCGCCAAGCTCAACACCATCCTCGATGCCCTGGGAGCGCCCACCGACGCCGACGACCGCCGGCCGGGGGCCGAACGACGCGTCACAGCCCTGGACACACTCCTCACGACGGTGCTGGAGTCCGGGCTGCCGTCCGACAAGGGCATCCGGCCCCATCTCTCAGTCCTCGTCGACACGACCGGCCCGACGGCCCGGTTGGCCGGATTCGGGGCGGTCGGACCAAAGCTCCTCGACTACCTCGGCTGCCTGGCCGACGTCACCCCCATCTCCACCGATGGCGAACAGGCGCGAGTGCTGAATGTCGGCCGCACACACCGGCTGGCCACCCTCAAGCAGCGCCGGGCGGTCATCGCCCGCCAGGGAGGTGTCTGCGCCGCCCCGGGCTGCCGGCACACCCACCTCGAGATCCATCACACGACAGCGTGGTCGCAGGGCGGCCGCACCGACATCGACCACCTCCTCGGACTCTGCGTGCGATGTCATCATCTGGTCCATCGCGAGCGCCTCCGAGTCACCGCCGACGGCACCGGCGGATTCGACTTCAGCACCAAGCACCGCCGACCACTCCAGCGCGAGAGCCGACCACACCTCATGCCTCGACCACACGTTCACCTCTCCGAACGCGGCATTCCGCTCCGCAGGTGAAATCGGGTCAGGCGCCGAACGGCACTCCAAGCTTCGCCAGCTTCTTCGAGCCGCCATCGAGGGCCGTGAGCACCCAGAGGCCGTCGTCCGTCAGCGCGAACGTGTTCTCGAAGTGCGCCGACCACGATCCGTCGGTGGTGACGACCGTCCAGTCGTCGGCGAGCACGCGGGTCTCCGCCGATCCGAGCGTGACCATGGGTTCGACCGCCAGCGCGAGACCCGGCTCGAGCCTGGGTCCGCGACCGCGGCCGGCCACGTTGTGCACGTCGGGCGGCTGGTGCATCGCCGAGCCGATGCCGTGGCCGGTGTAGCCCTCGACGATCCCGTACTCGCCTTGGGACCGCACGTATGTCTCGACGGCCTGGCCGATGTCGCCGACCCGGCCGCCGAGTGAGGCAGCTGCGATGCCGCGCCACATGGCCTCCTCGGTGACCCGCATGAGCTCGGCGACCTCGTCGGGCACGTCGCCGACGGCGACCGTGATGGCGGCGTCACCGTGCCAGCCGCCGACGATCGCTCCGCAGTCGATCGAGACGACGTCGCCGTCGCGGAGCACCCGCGGCCCGGGGATGCCGTGCACGACCTCGTCGTTCACCGACGTGCAGATGACGCCGGGGAAGCCGCCGGCTCCGTGATGGGCGCCGTAGCCGAGGAAGTTCGACGTCGCGCCGTGCTCGGTGATCGTGTCGTGGGCGAGGGCGTCGAGCTCTCCGGTGGTGACGCCGGGAGCAACCGCTGCGCGCAGCACGTCGAGCGTGCGTCCGACCACGAGGCCGGCCTCACGCATGACGGCGATCTGGTCGGGTGTCTTGATCTCGACACCCGAGCCGAACAGGCCCACTGGCTAGGCCTCGACGGCTCCGAGAGCCCCCGGCGCCGGAGGCGATTCAAGAGCACTGGCGATGCGCCGCGCGATCTCGTCGACGTCGCCCATGCCGTCGACCTCGCGGAGGAGGCCTCGTTCGCCGTAGACCTCGAGCAGTGGAGCCGTCTCGGCGGCATAGACCTTCTGCCGGTGCCGGATGACCTCTTCGGTGTCGTCGGCGCGGCCACTCGTCTCGGCCCGCTTGAGCAGGCGGGCGATCAGCTCCTCCTGATCGACGACGAGGGCGAGGACGACGTCGAGCGGGCGACCGAGATCGGCCAGCATGTCGTCGAGCGTCTCGACCTGGGCGACCGTGCGCGGGTAGCCGTCGAGGATGAACGACTCGGCGTCGTCGCGCGAGAGTCGGTCCTTGACCATCGCGTTGGTGACCTCGTCGGGCACGTACTCGCCGGCGTCCATGTAGCGCTGCGCGGTCTGGCCGAGCTCGGTCTGGTCCTTGACGTTGGCGCGGAAGATGTCTCCCGTGGAGATGTGCGCGCCACCGATCTTCTCGGCGAGCGCCTCCGCCTGCGTGCCCTTGCCGGCACCCGGTGGGCCCATGAGGATCAGGCGCATCAGCGCAGGAATCCCTCGTAGTTGCGCTGCTGCAGCTGGCTCTCGATCTGCTTCACGGTGTCGAGGCCGACGCCGACGATGATGAGGATCGTCGTGCCGCCGAACGGGAAGTTCTGGCTGGCACCCACGACGGCGATGGCGATCATCGGGATCAGTGAGATGAACCCGAGGTACATGGCACCGGGTGCCGTGATGCGGCTGAGCACGTAGGCGAGGTAGTCCTGCGTGGGGCGACCGGCCCGGATGCCCGGGATGAAGCCGCCGTACTTCCGCATGTTCTCGGCGACCTCCTCGGGGTTGAAGGTGATCGCGACATAGAAGTAGGTGAAGAAGATGATCAGGAGGAAGTACAGCGCCATGTAGAGCGGATGGTCGCCGCGCACGAGGTAGGAGTTGACCCACCCGGCCACGGGCGACTCGGGCTGGAACTGTGAGTACAGCGCCGGCAGGTACATCAGGCTCGAGGCGAAGATCACCGGGATGATGCCGGCCTGGTTGACCTTGAGCGGGATGTACGTGGAGGAGCCGCCGAACATCTGGCGGCCGACCATGCGTTTGGCGTACTGCACCGGGATGCGCCGCTGGGCCTGCTCCATGAAGATGACGCCGGCGACCACCACGAGGCCGACCATCGTCACGATGAGGAACGTCGTCCAGCCCTTCTGCTGCTTGATGAGCCACAGCGCGCCCGGGAACGTGGCCACGACCTGGGTGAAGATGAGGATCGACATGCCGTTGCCGATGCCGCGGTCGGTGATGAGCTCGCCGAGCCACATGATGACCGCGGTGCCCGAGACCATCGTGAGCACGATCAACAGGTACTCGGCGATGGAGTCCTTGTTGTACATCAGGTCGCCGCACTCGGCGCCGCCGAACAGCTGGCCGCTGCGGGCCAGCGCCACGATGCCGGTGGCCTGCAGGATCGCGAGCCCGAGCGTCAGGTAGCGGGTGTACTGCGTGATCTTGGTCTGGCCGGCCTGACCCTCCTTCTTGAGCGCCTCGAGCCGTGGGATGACCACGACGAGGAGCTGGAGGATGATGCTGGCCGTGATGTACGGCATGATGCCGAGCGCGAAGACGGTGAGCTGCAGGAGCGCGCCACCGGAGAAGACGTTGATCAGCGCGAAGAGGCTGCTGTTCTCACCCGTGGAAGCGATCTCGACGCACTGACGCACGTTGGCGACGTCGATGCCGGGCGCCGGCATGGTGGAGCCGAGACGGAACAGCACGACGATGCCGAGCACGAAGAGGATCTTCTTGCGCAGGTCCGGTGTCCGGAACGCGTTGGCGAAGGCGCTGAGCACGTGGCCGGTCCTCCTCGGGACGTAGGAACTGGGCAAGTTCTGTCGCCTGCGGCGACGGGGGTGAGCCTAACAGCCGAGCCCCTGTGGGCTTCGAGCCCGTCGAGGCGACCGTTGAGGTCGCTTCGACGGGTTCGTCAGAGCTCGGTGACGCTGCCGCCGGCCGCCTCGATCTTGGTCTTGGCGGAGCCGGAGAAGTGGTGCGCGGACACCTGGACCGCGACGTCGATGTCGCCGCCGCCGAGCACCTTGACGGGACGGTCCTTGCGGACCGCACCGGCGTTGACCAGCGCGTCGACGTCGACCTTGCCGCCCTTGGGGAACAGCGTGCCGAGGCGCTCGACGTTGACGACCTGGTACTCCTCGCGGAACGGGTTCTTGAAACCCTTCAGCTTGGGCAGGCGCATGTGGATCGGGATCTGTCCGCCCTCGAAGCCGACGGGCACCTGGTAACGGGCCTTCGTGCCCTTGGTGCCACGACCGGCCGTCTTGCCCTTGGAGCCCTCGCCGCGACCCACACGGGTCTTGGCCTTCTTGGCTCCCGGAGCGGGGCGGAGGTGATGAAGCTTGAGTGTCATGTCAGTCAACCTCCTGGACGTTCACGAGATGTGGGATGGACTCGACCATGCCGCGGATCTCGGGACGATCTTCCTTGACGACGACGTCGCCGATGCGCTTCAGCCCCAGCGAACGCAGCGTGTTGCGCTGGTTCTGCTTGCGGCCGATGCCGGACTTGGTCTGGGTGACCTGGAGCTTCGTCACGATGCCCCCGCTCCCGCTTCGGCCTTGGCCGTGGCCTCGGCGATGCCTTCCTTGCCGGCGCGAAGCAGGGCCGCCGGGGCGACCTCTTCGACCGTGAGGTCGCGGCGCTTGGCGACGTCCTCCGGGGACTCGAGCATCTTGAGGGCGGCGACCGTCGCGTGGACGATGTTGATCGCGTTGGACGAGCCGAGCGACTTGCTCAGCACGTCGTGCACGCCCGCCGCCTCGAGCACGGCGCGCACCGGACCACCGGCGATGACACCGGTACCGGGCGATGCCGGACGCAGGAAGACGACACCGGCGGCCTTCTCACCCTGGACCGGGTGCGGGATGGTGCCCTGGATGCGCGGGACACGGAAGAAGCTCTTCTTGGCCTCTTCGACACCCTTCGCGATCGCGGTGGGCACCTCCTTGGCCTTGCCGTAGCCGACACCGACCTGGCCGTCGCCGTCGCCGACGATCACGAGGGCGGTGAAGCTGAAGCGACGACCGCCCTTGACGACCTTGGCGACACGGTTGATCGTGACGACCTTCTCGATGTAGTTGGACTTGTCGCCGCCACGGTCTCCGCCGCGTCCGCGACGGTCTCCGCCTCCGCGGCGCTGTTGAGTACTCATCAGAACTCCAGTCCTCCTTCACGGGCGCCGTCGGCGAGAGCCGCGACACGTCCGGCGTACTTGTTGCCGGCCCGGTCGAACACGACCGTGGCGATTCCGGCGGCCTTGGCGCGGTCGGCGACGAGCTCGCCGACCTTGCGGGCCTTGGCGGTCTTGTCGTCGGATGACGAGCGCAGGTCGGACTCCATCGTCGAGGCCGACACCAGCGTGCGTCCCTCGAGGTCGTTGACGACCTGAGCGACGATGTGCTTGCTCGAGCGGGTGACGACGAGTCGTGGACGGTCCGCCGAGCCCTCGAGCTTCTTGCGGCCGCGCACCTGGCGGCGCAGGCGCGATGCCGTGCGACCGGTGGTGCTCTTGTTGTGCCTGATCGAGATGGCCATCACTTACCAGCCTTTCCGGCCTTGCGCAGGACGCGTTCGCCGGCGTAGCGCACGCCCTTGCCCTTGTAGGGCTCGGGCTTGCGGAGCTTGCGGATGTTCGCGGCGACCTCGCCGACCAGCTGCTTGTCGATGCCGTGCACCGCGAGCTTGGTGGCCGACTCCACCGAGAACGTGATGCCCTCGGGTGCCTCGAACTTGACGGGGTGGCTGAAGCCGAGGTTCAGCTCGATCGCGCCGGGGCCCCTGGCCATGACGCGGTAGCCGACGCCGACGATCTCGAGCTTCTTCTCGTAGCCCTCGGTGACACCGAGGACCATGTTGTTGATGAGCGTGCGGCTCAGGCCGTGGAGCGCCTTGCTGGTGCGCTCGTCGTCGGGGCGGCCCACTTCGAGGCTGCCGTCCTCACCACGAGCGATCGTGATGGGGTCGACGACGGTGTGGGACAGCTCGCCCTTGGGGCCCTTGACGCGGACGTCCTGGCCTTCGATGGTCACTTCGACACCCATGGGAACGGCGACGGGCATCTTGCCGATTCGCGACATGTGCTCTCTACCTTTCCGTTCTCACCAGACGTAGGCGAGGACTTCTCCACCTACGCCTGTCTTGTTGGCCTGTCGGTCGGTGAGGAGGCCGTTGGACGTGGAGATGATCGCCACGCCGAGGCCACCGAGCACCTTGGGCAGGTGGGTGGACTTTGCGTAGACCCGCAGGCCGGGCTTGCTGATGCGCCGGATGCCGGCGATCGAGCGCTCGCGGTGCGGGCCGTACTTGAGGTCGATGGTGAGCGTCTTGCCCACTTCGCCTTCGGCCGGCTCGGCGACCGAGAACCCCGTGATGTAGCCCTCCTGCTTGAGGATCGCGGCCACACCCTCCTTCAGCTTGGAGTAGGGCATGGTCACGGAGTCGTGGAACGCCTGGTTGCCGTTGCGGACACGCGTCAGCATGTCGGCAATGGGATCGGTCATGGTCATGGTTCTGAGTTCCGTTCCTGCCGTGGTTTCTCTTCCCGTGCCCGCTGTGTTGATCGTGCCTGGGGGTGAGGGAGGACCTGCGGCTGTTGGGTGGTGGTTACCAGCTGCTCTTGGTGATGCCGGGGAGCTCGCCGCGGTGTGCCATCTCGCGAAGGCAGATGCGGCAGAGGCCGAACTTCTTGTAGACCGACCGGGGTCGGCCACAACGCTGGCACCGGGTGTATCCGCGCACGGCGAACTTGGGCTTCTTCGCCGCCTTGTTCCTGAGGCCTGTTTTCGCCATGTCAGTTCTCCTTGACTCTGTGCATTTAACGCTCCGCGTAGGGGAAGCCGAGCCGGGTGAGCAGCGCGCGTCCCTCGTCGTCGTTCTTCGCCGTCGTGACGATGGTGATGTCCATGCCCCGGGAGCGGTCGACCTTGTCCTGGTCGATCTCGTGGAACATGGCCTGCTCGGTGAGGCCGAACGTGTAGTTGCCGCGGCCGTCGAACTGGCGCGGGCTGAGCCCACGGAAGTCGCGGATGCGGGGCAGGGCCAGCGAGAGCAGGCGGTCGAGGAACTCCCACATGCGGTCGCCGCGCAGCGTGACGTGCGCGCCGATCGGCATGCCCTCGCGCAGCTTGAACTGCGCGATGGACTTGCGGGCCTTGGTGACCTGCGGCTTCTGGCCGGTGATGGCCGTGAGGTCGCGGAGGGCACCCTCGATGAGCTTGCCGTCACGGGCCGCCTCGCCGACGCCCATGTTGACGACGATCTTGGTGAGGCCCGGGACCTGCATGATGTTCTGGTAGTCGAACTCCTCGCGGAGCGCGGGGAGGATCTCCTCGCGGTACCGCGTCTTGAGGCGCGGGGCTGTAGTCGTGTCAGCCATGCCTAGATCTCCTTCCCGGTCTTGGTGGCGACGCGCACACTGCGCTGCGCCGCGTAGGTGGAACCGTCGGGACGGTTCTTGGTGACCTCGTCGCGTCGGAAGCCGATGCGCGAGGTGGTCTTGTCGCCGTCGGCCTCGACCACGAGCATCACGTTCGAGATGTGGATCGGTGCCTCGCTGGTGATGATGCCGCCGGTGCTGGCGCCGCCGGTCTGACCGGCGCGGGTGTGCCGCTTGACGCGGTTGACGCCCTCGACGATGACGCGGTCGGCCTCGGTGAGGACGTCGATGACCTTGCCCTCGACACCCTTGTCGTTGCCGGCGATCACCTTGACGTGGTCACCCTTCTTGATGCTGACGGACTTGTTGCTGGATGACATCTCAGAGCACCTCCGGAGCGAGCGAGATGATGCGCATGAACTTCTTGTCGCGCAGCTCGCGGCCCACCGGGCCGAAGATGCGCGTACCGCGCGGGTCGCCGTCGGGCTTGAGAAGGACGGCGGCGTTCTCGTCGAACTTGATGTACGAGCCGTCGGGACGACGACGCTCCTTGACGGTGCGCACGACGACGGCCTTGACGACCTCGCCCTTCTTGACGCCGCCGCCAGGGATCGCGTCCTTGACGGTGGCGACGATCGTGTCGCCGATACCGGCGTAACGACGACCTGAGCCACCGAGGACACGGATGCAAAGGATCTCCTTCGCACCGGTGTTGTCGGCGACCTTGAGTCGCGACTCCTGCTGAATCATTGGTCGTCTCCTACTTGGCCTTCTCGAGGATCTCCACGAGGCGCCAGCGCTTGGTGGCCGACAGCGGACGGGTCTCCATGATGCGGACGCGGTCGCCGAGGCCGGCACTGTTCTCTTCGTCGTGGGCCTTGAGCTTGACGTTGCGGCGCAGCACCTTGCCGTACAGGGCGTGCTTGACGCGGTCCTCGACGTTGACGACGACGGTCTTGTCCATCTTGTCGCTGACGACGAGGCCCTCACGGACCTTGCGGGTGGTGCGGGATTCTGCCGCGGTGGATTCGCTCACTGTGGTGTCCTTCTGGTCGGTCATGCGTCGACCGCCTCGATGATGCCGAGCTCGCGCTCGCGCATGACCGTGTAGATGCGCGCGATCTCGCGGCGCACGGTCTTGAGTCGGGCAGAGTTGTCGAGCTGACCCGTGGCGTTCTGGAAGCGCAGGTTGAACAGCTCTTCCTTGGCTTCCTTCAGCTTCTCTTCCAGGTCCTCGGCGTTCAGGGCGCGCAGCTCGGCGGCTGTCGTGGTGGTAGCCATCAGAGCTCACCTGTCTCTCGCGTGATGAAACGTGCCTTCATCGGGAGCTTGTGGATGGCGCGGCGCATGGCCTCACGGGCCGTGTGCTCGTCGACACCGGACAGCTCGAACATGACGCGGCCGGCCTTGACGTTGGCGATCCACCACTCCGGCGAGCCCTTGCCGGAACCCATGCGGGTCTCGGCGGGCTTCTTGGTGAGGGGACGGTCGGGGTAGACGTTGATCCAGACCTTGCCGCCACGCTTGATGTGGCGCGTCATGGCGATACGAGCGGACTCGATCTGACGGTTGGTCACGTAGTGACCCTCCATCGCCTGGATGCCGAAGTCGCCGAAGGCGAGCTCGGTTCCACCCTTGGCCATGCCGCGGCGCTTGGGGTGGTGCTGCTTGCGGTACTTGACCCGTCGGGGCATCAACATCAGCTGGTCCCTCCCTCGGCGGCAGGCGCGGTGGCAGGCTCGGCGACCTTGGTGGCCGCGGGTGCGGAGTCGGCTGCCGCGGGAGCGGCGGCCGCGGCGGGGGCTGCGGCCGGAGCCGAGTCGTCGCGACCGGGACGGCGTCCACGGGTGGGGCGGGAACGACCGGGAGCGGCCGCACGCTTGGCCGCCTCGGCCTCACGCTCGGCGCGGGTGCCGGCGACCTCGCCCTTGTAGATCCAGACCTTCACGCCGATGCGGCCGAAGGTCGTGCGGGCTTCGTAGAAGCCGTAGTCGACGTCGGCACGGAGCGTGTGCAGGGGCACGCGGCCCTCGCGGTAGAACTCCGAGCGGCTCATCTCGGCGCCGCCGAGGCGGCCCGAGCACTGGATCCGGATGCCCTTGGCGCCGCTGCGCATCGTGGTCTGCATCGCCTTGCGCATGGCACGACGGAACTGCACACGACCCGACAGCTGCTCGGCCACGCCCTGCGCGACGAGCTGGGCGTCGAGCTCGGGAGACTTCACCTCGAGGATGTTGAGCTGCACCTGCTTGCCGGTGAGCTTCTCGAGGTCGCCGCGGATGCGGTCGGCCTCGGCGCCACGGCGACCGATGACGATGCCAGGACGTGCGGTGTGGATGTCGACACGGACGCGCTCGCGCGTGCGCTCGATCTCGACGCGGCTGATGCCGGCACGGTCCATGCCCTTGGTGAGCATCTTGCGGATCTTGACGTCCTCACCGACGTAGCTCGAGTAGAGCTTGTCGGCGTACCAGCGGCTCTTGTGGTCGGTGGAGATGCCGAGTCGGAACCCGTGCGGGTTGATCTTCTGTCCCACTATCGGTTCCTGCCCTTCTTGGTCGTGGTGGTGGATGTCGGGAAGGCGTCGGCCGGCGTGACGACGACCGTCAGGTGGCTCGAACGCTTGAGGATGCGGTTGGCCGCACCCTTGGCGCGTGGACGCCAACGCTTCATCGTGGGTCCGTCGTCGACCTGCACCAGGCTGATGACCAAGGAGGTGCGAGAGAGACCTTCCGTGGTCTCGGCGTTGGCCACGGCGGACTCGACGAGCTTGTAGAAGTTCTCGGACACGGCCTGCGGCGCGAACTTGAGCAGCGCCAGCGCCTCGTCGACCTCGAGACCGCGGATGAGGTCGCCGATGCGGCGAGCCTTCTGCGGCGTGACGCGGACGAAGCGGGCCACGGCGAACGCACCGGGCGCCTCGCCCAGGAGTCGCTCGCGGCGGGCGCTCACGCCCTCACGGGTAGCTGCACTCATCGCCTCGTCGCCTTCCGGTCGTCCTTCTCGTGGCCACGGAACGTGCGGGTGGGGGCGAACTCGCCCAGCTTGTGGCCCACCATCGCGTCGGTGATGAACACCGGCACGTGCTTGCGGCCGTCGTGCACCGCGATCGTGTGCCCGATGAAGGACGGCACGACCATGGAGCGACGCGACCAGGTCTTGATCACGTTGTGGGTTCCGGCTTCGTTCTGGGCGTCCACCTTCTTGGAGAGGTGGTCGTCCACGAAGGGACCCTTCTTGAGACTGCGTGGCATTGGTCAGGCCTTCCTCATCGTCCGGACTTGCGGCGGCGGACGATCATCTTGTCGCTGGGCTTGCTCTTGCGGGTGCGGCCCTCGGGCTTGCCCCATGGGGAGACCGGGTGACGGCCACCGGAGGTCTTGCCCTCACCGCCACCGTGCGGGTGGTCGATCGGGTTCATGGCGACACCGCGGACGGTCGGGCGCTTGCCCTTCCAGCGGTTGCGGCCGGCTTTGCCCCAGTTGATGTTGGACTGCTCGGAGTTGCCGACCTCGCCGATGCTGGCGCGGCAGCGGACGTCGACGTAGCGCATCTCGCCGGACGGCAGACGCAGCTGAGCGCGGTTGCCCTCCTTGGCGACGAGCTGGACGCGAGCGCCGGCCGAGCGACCCATCTTGGCGCCGCCACCGGGACGGAGCTCGATCGCGTGGAGCAAGGTGCCGACCGGGATGTTGCGCAGCGGCAGGTTGTTGCCGATCTTGATGTCGGCGCCGACACCGGCCTCGACCGTCTGGCCCTGCTTCAGGCCCTCGGGGCAGATGATGTAGCGCTTCTCGCCGTCGGCGTAGTGCAGCAGCGCGATGCGAGCCGTGCGGTTGGGGTCGTACTCGATGTGAGCGACCTTGGCCGGCACGCCGTCCTTGTCGGCACGACGGAAGTCGATGATGCGGTAGGCGCGCTTGTGGCCGCCACCCTGGTGACGCGTCGTGATGCGTCCCTGGTTGTTGCGGCCGCCCTTCTTGGGCAGCGGCTCCGTCAACGACTTCTCGGACGTCGTGCGGGTGATCTCGGCGAAGTCGGCCACGCTCGAGCCGCGACGGCCCGGGGTGGTCGGCTTGTACTTGCGGATAGCCATGTCTACTCAGTCCTCAGCTCGGGGTCGAGAAGATGTCGATGCTCTGACCGGCGGCAACGCTGACGATCGCGCGCTTCGTGTCCTTGCGCTTGCCGAGACCGTTGCGGGTGCGGCGAGCCTTCCCCTTGCGGTTCATGGTGTTGACCGCGGTGACCTTGACGCCGAAGATCTTCTCGACGGCGATCTTGATCTCCGTCTTGTTGGCGTCGGGGTGCACGACGAACGTGTACTTGTTGTCGTCGAGCAGGCCGTAGCTCTTCTCGCTCACGACAGGGGCGATGAGGACGTCGCGGTGGTCCTTGTGCACGATGCTCACTTGTCGTCTCCTGCCTTCTTCTTGGCGGGCGCCTTCTTGGCGGTGCTCTTCTTCGCCGCAGGTGCCTTCTTCGCGGCCGTCTTCTTGGCTGCGGTCTTCTTGGCGGCCGTCTTCTTGGCCGGAGCCTTCTCAGCAGCCGCCTTCTTGGCAGGAGCCTTCTTCGCAGCCGGCGCCTTCTTCGCGGGAGCCTTCTCAGCAGCCGCCTTCTTCGCCGGAGCCTTCTTCGCAGCCGGAGCCTTCTTGGCTGGCGCCTTCTTGGCGGTGCTGGACTTCGCGGCCTTCGCCGCGGGGGCCTTCTGGACCTCGGTGACGGCCTTGCTCAGCGTGATCGTGTCGACTCCCTCGCCGGCGCGGGCGTCGACGAACGCGTCGTAGGCGGCCTTGGTGAAGACGAGGTCGTCGCTGCGCAGGACGTCGTAGGTGTTGAGCTGGTCGAACGGCAGCAGCTCGACGTTGGGGACGTTGCGCAGGCTCTTGGGCGTCAGCGAGTCGCCGGTGTTGACGACGACCAGCACGCGCGGCCGGTCGGTGAGCTCACGCAGCGTGGAGAGCGCCGCCTTGGTGGACGGCGTGTTGCCGCCGGCGAGCGACTCGACCACGTGGACGCGACCGTTGCGGACCCGGTCGGAGAGGGCACCGCGCAGGGCGGCGGCCTTCATCTTCTTGGGCGTGCGCTGGTCGAACGAGCGCGGTGTGGGGCCGTGGACGACGCCACCGCCGTTGTACTGCGGTGCGCGGATCGAGCCCTGACGTGCGCGGCCGGTGCCCTTCTGGCGGTACGGCTTGCGCCCACCGCCGCGGACCTCGCCGCGCGACTTGACGTCGGCCGAGCCCTGGCGCGCCGCGGCGAGCTGGGCCACGACGACCTGGTGGATGAGGGGGATGTTGACCTGCACGTCGAAGATGTCGACAGGCAGCTCGACGTCGATGGTCTTCACCATGTCAGGCCTCCTTCACTGCGTTGTCGGAGAAGGGGGACTTGGCAGCACTGCGGATGACCACGAGACCGCCCTTGGGGCCGGGGATCGCGCCCTTGACGAGGATGACGCCCTGCTCGACGTCGATGGCGTGCACCGTGAGGTTCTGCGTCGTCACCGTGTCGGTGCCCATGTGGCCGGCCATGCGCAGGCCCTTGAACACACGACCCGGCGTGGCGCAGCCGCCGATCGAGCCGGGCTTGCGGTGGTTGCGGTGCGCGCCGTGCGAGGCGCCCACACCGTGGAAGCCGTGGCGTTTCATGACGCCGGCGAAGCCCTTGCCCTTGCTGGTGGCGGTGACGTCGACGAGGTCGCCCGCGGCGAAGATCTCCGGGGAGATCTCCTGGCCGAGGGTGTAGTCCTCGATGGCCTCGGTGCGGATCTCGACCGAGTGGCGGCGCGGCGTGACACCGGCCTTGGCGAAGTGGCCCGCGGCGGGCTTGTTGACCTTGCGGCCGTCGATCTCGCCGAAGCCGAGCTGGACGGCGCTGTAGCCGTCGGTCTCACGGGTGCGGATCTGCGTGACGACGTTGGTGTCGGCGGCGACGACCGTGACGGGGACGATCTTGTTGTCGGCATCCCAGACCTGGGTCATGCCGAGCTTGCGACCGAGGAGGCCGCGCGCTGTTGCGGTGCTGCTGGTGCTCATGTGCTCGCGTCTCCTCTCAGAGCTTGATCTCGATGTCGACGCCGGCCGGAAGGTCGAGCCGCATGAGCGAGTCGACGGTCTTCGGCGTCGGGTCGATGATGTCGATGAGCCGCTTGTGGGTGCGCATCTCGAAGTGCTCGCGGCTGTCCTTGTACTTGTGCGGAGAACGGATCACGCAGAACACGTTCTTCTCCGTGGGCAACGGCACCGGGCCGGCGACCGTGGCGCCCGTGCGCGTGACCGTGTCGACGATCTTGCGCGCAGAGCTGTCAATGACCTCGTGGTCGTAGGCCTTGAGCCGGATACGGATCTTTTGTCCCGCCATGCTCTCGTCGTCCTTCTCTCGTACCGCTGGTGGTTCTCGTCTCGCCCGGGTCGGGGGAGCGATCTGTCGCTCCTACCGCCGACCCCCGAGGTCGGGCGTGTCGCGGCGCACCACGGCGCGAAACACATCCAGATCTCGAGTTGGGTGGTTGGACCCTCAGTGGGCGCCGGGCTCCGAGGTCGTGCGTGGAACCGACACGCGTCGCGGGTCAGGCCGGGCCTCAGGTTCGGCGCCACCCTGGTGCCCAGACGTGAGATCCGGACGAGCGGCGCCCCAGCGGCTTGGCCGGAGCAACCGCACTAGTCTGACAGACTCACCGTGGCCGTGACAAATCGGCAGGAAGTACTCGTTCATCACACGGCCACCGGTCGATGGGCACGCGAGCTGAACACCGTCACCGGGCGCTCCTGCCGGACGCCGTCGACCGTGACGTCGACCATCTCGTTGTAGAACGACACCATGCCTGCGACCTTGCCGACCGCGGGCTTCGGGTCGGCGTAGGACCAGGCGACGTGCTCGGCGTCGGACCGGTCGCGGACGCTCCAGTACTCCTGGGCAGATCCCTTGTAGGGGCAGCGGCTGCGGTTGCCGCTCGGCTCGAGGGCGTCGAACCGCACGTCGGACCGCGGAACGTAGAACCGGGTCGGCATGTGGGTCTCGAAGAGCAGGACCGGTCGCGTCGTCTCGGCCAGGGTGACGCCGTCGAGGCTGATCTCGATGTGCCGCGAGCTCGCGATCGCCTCCACGCGCTTGTGGGGGTCGCGCGGGTGCTCGACGACCACTTCCTCCTCCTCCATCCAGCGGTCGAGGACGCCGGGCTGCCACGTGAGGATGATGCGGTCCGAGATCGCCGGGTCGTCCCGTCGCCAGGCAGCGTGCCGCAAGACCCGGCCCTCGACGTGGAGGTCGTACCACTGGGCGACCGCTCCCTTGGGCCCGTAGAAGAACGGGAGGTTCGACGGCGGCTCGTCCGACGGCCGGAGGAGGTCGAGCCGGACGTCCTCCTCGGCGAAGGCGTAGGCCGGCACCGGGAAGGAGGACTCGAAGAAGAGCAGCGGCGCCAGACTGTCGACGACGGCGGTGTCTCCGACGAATCCGCGGACCCGCTTGTCCAATGTCTCGGTTCTCATGTCGACTCCTGTAATGTAAGGGTGCCTGTCAAATATAGGAAGGTATCCTGACAAATGTCAAGCCCTGGCCTGCCACCCGATCGCTACCCGCTGATCCGGTTGATCAATCTCGCGAACCGGGCCATGCAGACGGACATGGTCCGCCAGGCACACGAGCGCGGGTACACGGAGGTCAAGCAGGCCCACAACGCGGTCTTCGGCTTCCTGGGTGAGCACGGTGCTCGCGCGTCCGACATGGCGGAGCGGGCCGGCATGACCCGTCAGTCGATGGGCGAGATCATCCGGGACCTGGTCAACCTGGGCATCCTCGAGACGCGGCCCGATCCCACCGACCGCCGGGCCAAGGTGGTCGTCTACACGCCCAAGGGACTCGAGCTGACCACCGGCGGGTTCCAGTACATCCTCGGCCTCGAAGAGCAATTTGCCGAGGAAATCGGAGCCGAGCCCTACGAGGAGCTGCGGGCAGGGCTGGAACGCATCACCGAGCTGGTGGCGAGCCGAGGTCAGTGATGGGTGTGCGTCTCGCTGTCGGCGTGGCCGGCGGGCTCGATCTGGAACGTCGAGTGCTCGACGTCGAAGTGGTCTGCGAGGCAGTCGCGTAGCCGATCGAGCACGTCGTGGGCCTCCCCCATGCGGGTCACCGAGTCGTCGACCACGACGTGGGCGCTCATCACCGGCATGCCGGACGTGATCGTCCAGACGTGGAGGTCGTGGACGTCGACGACGCCGTCGGTGGACAGGATGTGGCTGCGCAGCTCCTCGAGGTCGACGTCGCGCGGCGTGCCCTCGAGCAGCACCTCGGCGACCTCACGCAGCAGGGACACCGCCCGCGGCACGATCATGGCGGCGATGACGAGCGAGGCCACCGCGTCGGCGGCATTCCAGCCGGTCAGGAGGATGACGCTCGCTGAGACGAGCACGGCCACAGAGCCGAGCGCGTCGCCGACCACCTCGAGGTAGGCGCCGCGGACGTTCATGCTCTCCTCGGCCCCGGACCGCAGCAGGAGCAGCCCGATGACGTTGACGACCAGGCCCACACCTGCCGCCGCGAGCACGAGCCCGCCGTCGATCTCGGGGGCGTCGCCGATCCGGCGCAGGGCGCTCACCACGATCCACCCCGCCAGCGCGATCAGCAGCAGCCCGTTGAGACCGGCGGCGATCACCTCGGTGCGGTGGTAGCCGAAGGTTCGGCGCGATCCCGGCCGTCCGCCCCGTTGGGCGGCGGAGATGGCCGCGAGGGCCATCACGATGCCCGCGGAGTCGCCGAGCACGTGGCCGGCGTCTGCGAGCAGGGCAAGGCTGCCGGTGAGCCAGGCGGCCACCGCCTCGACCGCGAGCACGACGAGCGACATGGCCAGCACGAGCGCCAGGCGTCCGCGGTGGCGGACCCCAGTGCCGTGCGCGTGGCTCATGGGCCAAGGCTACGGCCGAATCGCCACGCAGTCTCAGCCGGACGTCGCGGGCTCGTAGCTGACGCTCAGGTCACCGACGCCGTCGATGTGCCCCTCGAGCCGGTCGCCCGGCTCGACCGGGCCGACACCTGCCGGCGTCCCCGTCATGATCAGGTCACCCGCCCGGAGCGTGACCAGCGTGCTCAGGTAGCCGATCGCCTCGGGCACCTTCCAGATCTGCTGGTCGAGGTTGCCCTCCTGGCGTGGCTCGTCGTTGATCCGCAGCCAGATCGCCCCTTCGTCGGGATGGCCGACGTCCTGCACGGTGCGGATCGGGCTGCACGGTGCGGACTCGTCGAAGCCCTTGGCCATGTCCCACGGCCGACCCGCCTTCTTGGCCACCGCCTGCAGGTCACGGCGCGTCATGTCGAGCCCCACGGCGTAGCCGAAGACGTGCTCCAGCGCGTCGTCCACCTCGATGTCGCGGCCGCCCTCGCCGAGCGCGACCACGAGCTCGATCTCGTGGTGAAGGTCCTGGGTCTGTCGAGGGAAGTCCAGCCGGCTGCCCGAGGGCACCACCGCGTCCGCCGGCTTCGTGAAGAAGAACGGCGGCTCGCGATCCGGGTCGTGGCCCATCTCGATCGCGTGCTCGGCGTAGTTGCGCCCGATGCAGAAGACCCTGGCCACCGGAAAGACCGCGTCCGTGCCGACCACCGGGACGGTGGTGACGGTCGGGGCCGCGATGGCGTAGTCCGTGACGTCATCGACTGGATGCATAGAAGGACACCTTTCGTTCGACATGGGCGACTGCCTCGGAGGCGAGGAAGGCGAACCCGAACAGGACGATCAGGAGCGCCCAGAACTCCGGCATGAGGAAGTTCCGGGAGTACAGCTCGAACAGGTAGCCGACGCCGATCACCGCGATCAGGAGCTGACCGATGATCACGCCCTTGAGTCCTCGGATCAGCCCCAGCCGGATGCCGGCGAGCAGCTCGGGAAGCGCGGCCCGCAGCACGATCTGCAGGTAGAGGACTCGCCGGGTGGCGCCGAACGACCGGCCCATCTCCACCAGCGACGGGTTGACCCGTTCGACACCGACCTGCGTGTCGAGGGCGATGACCCACACCGAGAACAGGAACACCGTCACGACCATGGTCGGCAGGCCGAAGCCGAGCAGGGCCATCAGCGCAGGCACGACGGCGGTGAGCGGCGAGCTCTCGAAGATGTTGACCCACATGCCCATCAGCGAGCCGACGGCCTTGCTCGTGCCCATCCAGATCCCGACCCCGATGCCGACGACGAAGGACAGCACCATCCCGATCACGAAGGCCTGCAAGGTGATGGACGCGGCATCGATGAACGTGCGCGACGGCACGACCTCGCCCATCGCGATGATCGAGGAGGAGAACGGCGGGATCAGCGACACCAGCTCGAGCCGGCCGACGACCTCCCACAGCACGAACCACACCAGCAGCGAGAACGCCATCGGGATGCGGTGACCACGCAGCACCATGTCACTCCTCCAGGTAGTCCTGCAGCTCGGCCCAGATCTGCTCCACCCAGTCGAGGTAGGCAGGACTGCGCCGAATCGCGTCGGAACCGCCGCTGCGGTCGACGCCCGGACGGACGACCTTCGAGACCCGCGAGGGTCCGCGAGTGAGGATCACGACCTGGTCGGAGACGTAGACGGCCTCCTCGATCGAGTGGGTCACGAAGATCACGGTCTTCTTCTCGACCTTGAGCAGGTGCAGCAGGTCCTCCTGGAACTTGCGCCGGATCTGCTCGTCGACCGATGCGAACGGCTCGTCCATCAGCAGGATGTCCGCGTCGACCGCGAGCGCACGGGCGAGCCCGACGCGTTGCCGCATCCCTCCGGAGAGCTGGTGCGGGTAGGCGTCCTCGGAGCCGGCCAGGCCCACCTTGGCGACGCACTCCCGCGCGATCTTCTCGCGCTCCGCCCGCGGGACGCCGCGCAGCTCCAGCCCGAAGCCAGCGTTGCGCAGCACCGTCGCCCAGGGCAGCAGCGCGAAGTCCTGGAACACGAAGGCCCGATCCGGCCCGGGCTCGGTGACCGGCACGCCGTCTACCTCGACCTGCCCCGACGTCGCGTCGAGCAGGCCCGCAATGATCTTCAAGGTGGTGGTCTTGCCGCACCCGCTGGGACCGATGATGCTGGTCAGCTCACCCCGTGGCACGTCGAAGCTGACGCCTCCGAGCGCCCGGACCCCGCCGGGGAACTCCTTGGTGAGGTCGGCGACCCGTACTGCCGGTGCTCCACCGTCCGGCGTCGCACTGGTCCCGGAGGTGGTGCTCGCGCTCTCGGTCACAACGGCCTCATCTCGGGACGGAAGAGTCGCTGCTCGGCCCGTTGCAGCAGCGTCACGCTGATGCTCGCCACCAGGATGATCGACAAGATGGCGGCGAACATCCGCGGGTAGTCGGCGACCGACCGGTTGTAGGTGATCAGGTCGCCCACGCCGGTCGGGGTGATGATCAGCTCGGCCAGGATCGCTCCGGTGAACCCCTGGGCGAGGCCGAGCCGCAGTCCGGCGAAGATCAGGCCGCTGCCGGCCGGGATGACGATCTTCCGCACCCGTTGCCACCGGCTGGCCAGGAATGCGTTGCTCATCTCCAGCAGCGACGTCGGGGTGTTGGCGATGCCGCGGTAGGAGTTCAGCACGATCACCGGCGCGCTGAGCAGCACCACGGCGAACACCTTGGCGGCGAAGCCGATGCCGTAGATGAACGTGATCAGCGGCACGATCGCGGCCGACGGCGACGCCTGGAGCACGATGAAGACGGGCAGCCCGAACCACTCGGCACGCGGGGACAGCCCCATCACCAGCCCCGCCAGCACGCCGCCGACCCCGGTCAGGAGCACGCCGACGATCAGCGGCCCGGCCGTCTCGGCGTAGGCCCCGGCGAACGTGCCGTCGACCAGCATCGAGCCGAAGGCGGCCAGCGTCTCGCTGCACTTGGGGAACGCGATGCTGACCGGGACCGTGCCGCCCCACTCCCACAGACCGAGCACGAGCACGATCGAGGCGCCCCGCAGCACCCACGGGTGGGCGCTCAGCGCGCCCGTGCGGGCCACGACGGTCGAAGCCACGTGCTAGCTACCCGCGCCCTCGACGGTCTTCACGGCCTGCTGCAACGGGTCCAGGGTCCAGAAGTCGGTGACCTTCAGGTCGGCCGGCTTGCCCTTGAGCTGCCCGGCGGCACCGTAGAACTCGAAGTCGTCCTGCGCGGCCGGCTCGCCACCGCAGTCCTCGGTGAACAGGCCGCCCTTGGAAGCCTCCTCGTAGTACGGCAGCAGCTCCTTCTCCAGGTCGGCCGGAAGGTCGGGCAGGAGCTCGAGGCGCTTGCGCTCCTTCACGACGAAGCTCGGGTCCTCGTTGATCGAGCGCCACACCTTGAGGACCTCCTCGAGGAGGATCTGCACCGACTTCTTGTTCGAGGAGAGCCACTCCGTGTTGCCGAACAGCACCTCGTCGCTCGCTCGTGTCTCAGGGACCGGCAGCACCTGGAACTTCCCGGGCGACTTGCTCATCACGTAGTTCTTGTTGGGGATGTCGAGGACCGCCGCCTTGACGTTGCCGCGCAGCAGCGCCGTCGCCCGCACCTCGGCACCCGGCACGTAGCTGATCTTGCTGAACGTGATGCCCTCGTCCTGCTGCACGATCTTGGCGAGCGCCTCCGTCGTCGAGCCGCGGGAGTGCACGGTGAACGTCTCGCCGTCCAGGGCCTGCCAGTCCGGGTAGGCGGCCTTGTCGACGACAGGGAAGAAGCGCGCTGCCGCCAGCTGGCAGAAGATCCGCAGCGGTGCCTTCGACCCCTGGATCAGGGCATACGGGGCGCCGAGCCCGACGTCGGCCTGACCGCCCACGACGGCCTGGTTGGCGAGGTCCTCATCGGCCAGCTCGGTCAGCTCGACCTTGGTGCCGCGCTCGCGGACGCGCTCCAGTGCGATGAACAGCGCGAGCGTCTCGACGGACTCGATGTCGCCCAGCGCGACGCGGATCGTGCCGCCGTCGCCGCCTCCCGCATCGTCTCCACCACAGGCCGTCACGCCCGTGAGGACCAGCGTCATCGCCGCAACTAGTGTCCAGAACCTCTTCATCCCAGCCCCCGGGTGATCGTTCGGTTCCCGGAAAATATCAGATATATTCTGTCCCGACAAGGTCAGTCCCCGGGAGGGCATCACGCCATGGCCAACCTGAAGTCGAGGTCGATCTACCTCGCGGTGCGCGAACGGATCCTGTCCAACGACATCGCGCCCGGCACCCGGTTGAAGCTCCGCGACGTCGGCAACCAGTACCAGGCCAGCGACATCCCCGTCCGCGAGGCGCTGCGCATGCTGGAGCGCGACGGCCTGGTCGAGACGGCGCCCTACGTCGGAGCCCGCGTGACCACGCTGACGGCCAAGGAGGTCGAGGAGACCTACTTCATCCGCTCGCACCTGGAGAGCGTCGCGACGGGCCTGGCCGCCGACCGGATCACCGAGGACGAGCTGGCGGAGCTCGACGTGCTGATGGCGAAGATGGATGCGGCGGTCGAGGCGCAGGACGGCCCGGCGTTCTCGGACCTCAACCGCGAGTTCCATCGCACGATCATCGCGAGCTGCGGCAACGACATGCTGCGCGAGCTGACGATGGACATCTGGCAGCGGCACTCCGGCTTCCAGCGCGTGTTCCGGAGCGTTCCTGAACGGCTCGCCATCTCCCAGCGTGAGCACGAGGGGATCATGTCCGCGCTGCGCGCCCACGATGCCGACGAGGCGGCGCGGCTCGCGCTGCTGCACAAGCTGTCCGTCCGCGACTCTGTCAGCACGCTGGTCGACGAGAGCGACGCGGAGAACCCCTGACCGGCGGGCGGCCCTCACCAGACGCACGAAGGCCCCGCCCTGCCGAAGCAGGACGGGGCCCTCGAGCGAGAGCTGGTCAGCTCACTTGTTGATCTTCGTCACGCGACCGGCGCCGACGGTGCGGCCGCCCTCGCGGATGGCGAAGCGCAGGCCCTCCTCCATGGCGATCGGCTGGATCAGCTGAACGCTCATCTCGGTGTTGTCGCCGGGCATGACCATCTCGGTGCCCTCAGGCAGCGTGACGACGCCGGTGACGTCCGTGGTGCGGAAGTAGAACTGCGGACGGTAGTTGTTGAAGAACGGCGTGTGACGGCCACCCTCCTCCTTGGACAGGATGTAGACCTGACCCTCGAACTCCGTGTGCGGGGTCGTCGACCCGGGGGCGATGACGACCATGCCGCGCTCGACGTCCTCGCGCTTGGTGCCGCGCAGGAGCAGTCCGACGTTCTCGCCGGCCTCGCCGGTGTCGAGGAGCTTGCGGAACATCTCGATGCCGGTGACCGTGGTGGTCTGCTTGTCCTCGCGGATGCCGACCAGGTCGACCGTCTCGTTGACCTTGACGACGCCGCGCTCGATGCGACCGGTGATGACGGTGCCACGACCGGTGATCGTGAAGACGTCCTCGACGGGCATGAGGAACGGCTTGTCCTTCTCACGCTCGGGCATCGGGATGTACTCGTCGACCGCGTCCATGAGCTCGAGGATCGACTGACCCCACTTCTCGTCGCCGGCGAGGGCAGGCTGGGCCGCGACCTTGATGACGGGGACGTTGTCGCCGTCGAACTCCTGCTCGCTGAGCAGCTCGCGGACCTCGAGCTCGACGAGCTCGAGGATCTCCTCGTCGTCGACCATGTCGCACTTGTTGAGCGCCACGACCATGGCCGGCACGCCGACCTGGCGGGCGAGCAGCACGTGCTCACGCGTCTGCGGCATGGGGCCGTCGGTGGCGGCGACCACGAGGATCGCACCGTCCATCTGGGCCGCGCCGGTGATCATGTTCTTGACGTAGTCGGCGTGTCCCGGGCAGTCGACGTGGGCGTAGTGACGGTTCTCCGTCTGGTACTCCACGTGCGCGATCGAGATCGTGATGCCGCGCTGCTTCTCCTCGGGTGCCTTGTCGATCTGGTCGAACGCGTAGTCCTCGTTCAGATCGGGGAACTTGTCATGCAGCACCTTGGTGATCGCCGCGGTCAAGGTCGTCTTGCCGTGGTCGATGTGACCGATGGTGCCGATGTTCATGTGCGGCTTGGTCCGCTCGAACTTCGCCTTAGCCACGGGGGCTCCTCCTGTTGATGATTGCTCTGTTGGTGTTTCTGGGGGTTGTTGACGCCATTGGTCCGCGGGGAACCTCAGGCAACCTTATGGGATGGTCCGACGGCTACTCGCCCCGGACCTTCTTGATGATCTCTTCGGCCACGGCCTTGGGGACCTCGGCGTAGGAGTCGAACTGCATCGAGTAGGACGCGCGGCCGGAGGTCTTGGACCTCAGGTCGCCGACGTACCCGAACATCTCGGAGAGCGGCACGATGGCCCTGATCAGCTTCGCGCCGCCGTAGCCCTCTTCCATGGCCTGGACCTGTCCACGCCGCGAGTTGAGGTCGCCGATCACGTCGCCCATGTAGTCCTCGGGCGTGTGGACCTCGACCTCGAACACGGGCTCGAGCAGGACCGGCTCCGCCTTGCGGGCGGCTTCCTTGAAGGCCATGGAGCCGGCGAGCTTGAACGCCAGCTCGGAGGAGTCGACGTCGTGGTAGGCGCCGTCCTGGAGCGTCACCCGCACGTCGACCATCTGGTAGCCGGCGAGCACGCCGAACTGCATGGCGTCCTGCGCGCCGGCGTCGACCGACGGGATGTACTCCTTGGGGATGCGTCCACCGGTGACCTTGTTGACGAACTCGTAGCCGCCCTCGCCGCCGGCTGCGACGCCGGTGGGCTCGATGTCGATGATGACCTTGGCGAACTGGCCCGAGCCACCGGTCTGCTTCTTGTGCGTGTAGCTGACCTTCTCGACGCTCCGCTTGATGGTCTCGCGGTACGCGACCTGGGGCTTGCCGACGTTGGCCTCGACGTTGAACTCGCGCTTCATGCGGTCGACCAGGATGTCGAGGTGCAGCTCGCCCATGCCGGCGATGATCGTCTGACCGGTCTCCTCGTCGCCGTGGACCTGGAACGTGGGATCTTCCTCGGCGAGGCGCTGGATGGCGGTGCCGAGCTTCTCCTGGTCGCTCTTGGTCTTCGGCTCGATGGCGACCTGGATGACGGGCGCGGGGAACGTCATGGACTCCAGCACGATCGGCTTGTTCGGGTCGGCCAGGGTCTCACCGGTGGTGGTGTCCTTGAGCCCCATGACGGCCACGATCTGGCCGGCGCCGACCGAGGCGATCTCGGCGCGCTTGTTGGAGTGCATCTGGTAGATCTTGCCGATCCGCTCCTTGCGGCCCTTGGTCACGTTGGAGACCGTGGAGCCCGCCTCGAGGCGGCCGGAGTAGACACGCAGGTAGGTGAGCTTGCCGAGGTGGTGGTCGGAGGCGATCTTGAACGCCAGGGCCGCGAACGGCTCGTCCTCGGAGGGCTCGCGGGTGTCGGAGACGCTCTCGTCCTGGGCGTCATGGCCGGTGACGGCGCCGACGTCGATGGGCGACGGCAGGTAGTCGATGACGGCGTCGAGCAGGGGCTGGACGCCCTTGTTCTTGAACGCCGATCCGCAGATCACGGGCGTC